>NZ_RDBE01000007.1:343856-373943 GCF_003674065.1 Nocardioides mangrovicus | reverse complement strand
CAGGTCGGCGCGCCAGGAGGACACGAACGCCGGTTGCGTCGTGCCCAGCACCGTCTTGAAGGCCGTGGCCACCGGCGTCCCGGCCTTGACCGCGTCGTAGAAGGCCACCATCTGCTGCTCGCCGTAGGTGCGGCCGATCAGCCGGCAGACGGTCCACGCCTCCTCGTAGGTGGCGCCAAGCCCCGTGGCCGAGGGCGAGAGGTCCGAGGCGCTCGGCAGGTGCCGCGGCGCACCCCGCTGGCGCACCCGGGCCAGGATCTGGCCGGCCGCCGTCGCGACCGGGATGTCGGCGTGCACCAGCGCGACGTAGTCGGCGAAGCCCTCCAGCAGCCAGGTCGGCATGGCGGTGGTGAAGGTCGCACCGGTCGCGACGTGCGTGGTCTCGTGGCTGAGCACCACCTGCGAGCCCCGCGGGCCCAGCTGGTCGAAGACGGCCGGGTTGAGGAACACGTGCACCGGCGTGTCCTGGTCCTCGGAGCCGTCAACCGTCGTCGTCACGGCCGCGATCTGGCGGTACTCCCCCGACCTGGCGTGCAGCAGCGACTCCAGGGCCGCCTGCGACGCAGGCACCTCCACCACCAGCCGACCCCGCCAGCTCGGCAGCACCCGGCGCACGGCGCCGACCGCGCGGCGGGCGAGCAGATCGTCGGTGGCCACGGCACTGCCCGAGCCGTGGGCGTCCATCACCAGCGTGTCCGCCGAGCGGCGCACGGTGAGCGGCCCGGTCAGCCACAGCGCCGAGCGCTCGTCGCCGCCGTCGAAGCCGACCAGCGTGGTACGACCCGCGCTGGTGTGGAAGGTGGCGCGGCTGTCGAGCTCGCTGGCGTGGTCGTCCTCGGGCAACCGCCACCGCACGCTCACCACGGCGTGCCAGGTGGCGGCATCGTCGGCGGCGGTGGGCGCCACGAAACGGAACGAGATCCCGGTCAGGTCCAGGGCCGCGGCGTTGTCGTAGACGGCCTTCACCGCCGTGCCGTGCCCTGGTGCCGCCAGCGCGGTCACCGCCGAGCGGTCGCGCCCGTCCAGCCCGTGGGCCAGCCGGCGCAGGAGCGTGGCGGCGGCGCTGTTGCGCGACGCGGAGTCGTCACCCGGCGCCTGGGGCGGCTTGATCTCCGACCCGCCGCAACCCGCCAGCCAGGGCAGCGTCAGCAGCAGCCCGGCGAGCAGGAACAGCAGGGAGCGGCGCGTGGTCGGGCCCTGCGTCAGCCGGGTCGGACGGCGCCGGAGTACGGCATGGCGTGCAGACCGGTGACGCGGACGCCCACGCTGGGGTTCTCGGCGTTCACGATCAGGCCGTTGCCGATGTACATGCCGACGTGGTGCACCGGGGAGTAGTAGAAGACCAGGTCACCGGGCTGCAGGTCGGCCTCGGAGACCGGCGTGCCCGAGCCCATCTGGGCGCTCGAGGAGTGCGGCAGACCGACACCCGCCTGGCCCCAGGCGGCCATCATGAGTCCGGAGCAGTCGAAGGAGCTCGGCCCGGCGGCGCCCCACACGTAGGGCTTGCCGACCTGGGCCAGCGCGTACTTGACCGCCGTGCCGGCGGCCCCGGTGTAGCCGAGGTTCTGGTACTGCGAGGGGTCGACGCCGGCCATCATGGCCAGCCGCTGCTTTTCCTGCAGGTCCGAGAGCACGGCCTTCGCCGCGGCGGCCTTCTTGTCGATGACCTGCTTCTGGGTGCGCAGCGTCGAGCGGGTCCGGGTCAGCGAGGTGACCTGGTCGTCGGCGGCCTGGCGGCGCAGCTTGAGCTGCTTGAGCTGCACCTGGTAGCCGGCGATGACCTGGCCGCGCTGGGAGTTGTAGGAGGACGCGGCGTTGAGGTTGTCGATGAAGGCCCGCGAGTCGGAGGAGAACACGACCTGCGAGGCGGTGGAGAGCGAGTTGCCCTGGTACTGCTGCACGACCAGCGCGGCGACGTCGTTGCGCAGCCGGTCGACGACCTTCTGCTGCTGGCTCAGCGCCGACTGCAGCGCGGTGAGCCGCACCCGCGAGGCGTGCAGCTGGATCCGCGCGGCGTTGTAGCGCTCGGAGGCCTCCTCGGCCTGGGCGTAGAGCCGGTCGACCTTCTTCTTGACCTTGTCGATGCGCGGCTCGGCGAGCGGCGACGTCGCGGCCGTCGGGGTGTCCGGAGAACCCGGGTCGGCGGCAGCGGGGGCGGCAGCGTGCAACCCGAGCAGGCCACCCACGAGCAGGGTGGTCATGAGGGCAGAGCTGCGGATACGGCCGAACCTCAACGCGGTCGGTCCCTTTCGTGTCGACGCTTACCAGGTGAGCTGACGGATTCGGGCTCACGATTGCCCTACCGGTCCCTCTGGGGAGGGTCCGGATTCACCCCACGTACTTGGTTCCCCGGCTCGGCGCCCGATGTCTCGGACCCCGACTCAGCGTGGCCTCCGAGCTCGCCCGGTCGGCGAGCTGGGTCGGATGCCGAAGGGCACATTAGTAGAGCCCCGAACCGCGTACAAACCCATCCTGGCCACCCTGTGGAGACTCGTGGGACGGAAGTTTCGGGCCTGGCCGGACGTCTATTTCCGACATAGTCACCATGGGTCACACCGGCCCCACCAGACGGGTCAGATTCCGCCGAAATTCGCGCCGAGCCGTCCAGACCAGTGGAACCGCGCCCGACCTCCTCACGTCGAGTTCGGGTCGAGGTGCGCGCGAGCCCGGGCGTGTCGGGCGTGTCGGGCGCGGCGCGGCGAGCGCCTCAGGCCGACTCGACCTCGGGCCCGGACACCGGCGTCACCAGCCGCAGCGGCGGGACCAGGCCCGACCCGGCCAGCACGGCGAGGGCGTCGCGCTCGTCCTCGGCCAGGTGCTCGGTGGGCGGACCCAGCAGGACGGTGACCACACAGTCGTGGCAGGCCGGGCCGCGGGCCAGGCACAGGTCGCAGTCGACGTGGATGCTGCTCATCTTCGAAGGCTCCGGTTTCTCGCGGGGAAGCGGGACACCAGGAGCCTGGCAGCGCCCACCGACAGTTCCGGCGGAGGAGAGCACGGCGGCCGCCCCACGGCGCGTCGGTGGACGGAACTGTCGGCGGGCGTGCCTAGCGTGTTCGGACATGGGTTCGACCAGGGCAGCCGGCGCCACCGCCGCCTCGAGGCACGGCGCGCAGCTGAGCTTCGACGAGATCGGCCGGCCGCTGCGCGGGCTGACGTTCTGCGTCGTCGACCTCGAGACCACCGGCGGCTCGGCCGAGGGCGGCTCGATGATCACCGAGATCGGCGCGGTGAAGGTGTGCGCCGGCGAGGTGCTCGGGGAGTTCCAGACCCTGGTCAACCCGCACGCCGCGATCCCGCCCTTCATCGCGGTGCTCACCGGCATCACCGACTCCATGGTCGCCGACGCGCCGAGCATCGAGCAGGCCCTGCCGGCGTTCTTGGAGTTCTCCCGAGGTTGCGTGCTGGTGGCCCACAACGCGCCGTTCGACGTCGGTTTCCTGCGCCACTTCGCCACCGCGCAGGGCCTGGCCTGGCCGGCCTACGACGTCGTCGACACCGCCAAGGTCGCCCGCCGCGTCATCACCCGCGACGACGCGCCCAACTGCAAGCTCAGCTCGCTGGCCCAGGTCTTCCACGCCACCACCGCGCCCAACCACCGGGCGCTGGCCGACGCGCGGGCCACCGTCGACGTGCTGCACGGGCTGATGGAGCGCCTCGGCGGACTCGGCGTCCACACCCTGGAGGAGCTGCAGACCTTCTCGGCCAAGGTCTCCGCCGCCCAGCGCCGCAAGCGCCACCTGGCCGAGTCGCTCCCCCACGCCCCCGGTGTCTACCTGTTCCGCGACGAGCGCGACCGTGTGCTCTACGTCGGCACCTCCCGCGACCTGCGCACCCGCGTCCGCAGCTACTTCACCGCCTCGGAGACCCGCTCGCGGATCGGCGAGATGGTGGGCCTGGCCGCGCGCGTGTCGGCCGTCGAGTGCGCCACGGTGCTGGAGGCCGAGGTGCGCGAGCTGCGGCTCATCGCCGCCCACAAGCCCGGCTACAACCGGCGCAGCCGCTTCCCGGAGAAGGTGCACTGGATCAAGCTCACCGACGAGCCCTGGCCGCGCCTGTCACTGGTGCGGCAGGTGCTCGACGACGACGCCGACTACCTGGGCCCGTTCGGTTCCCGCAAGGCCGCCGACCGGTGCCTGGCCGCGTTGCACGAGACCTTCCCGGTGCGGCAGTGCTCGGGACGGCTGGCCCGTCACGCCCAGCGCTCGCCGTGCGTCCTGGCCGAGCTGCACCGCTGCTTGTCCCCCTGCGACGGCAGCGCGTCGGCCGACGCCTACGCCGCGGTGGTCGCCGACCTGCGCGCGAGCCTGCTCCACCACGCCGACGAGGTGGTGGCCACCATGACCGCGCGCATGGACGACCTCGCCGCCGACCAGCGCTTCGAGGACGCCGGCCGGCTGCGCGACCGGCTGGCCGCCTTCGTCCGCGCGGCCACCCGCACCCAGCGGCTGGGCGGACTCTCGCGCTGCGCCGAGCTGGTGGCCGCCCGCCGGCGCGACGACGGGCGGTGGGAGGTGCACGTCGTGCGCTACGGCCGGCTCGCCGCCGCCGGGCTCATCCCCACCCAGGCCCATGCCGGCGCCTGGGTCGACCAGCTGCGCGCCAGCGCCGAGACGGTGCTGCCCGGCCCCGGCCCCACGCCGGCGGCCAGCGCCGAGGAGTCGGAGAAGATCCTGCGCTGGCTGGAGTCGCCCGGCGTGCGGCTGGTCAGCCTCGAGGGCGAGTGGGCCTGCCCCATCCGAGGCGCCGGCCGCCATGTCGCACGCCACGACGCCGCGCAGACCTCGCGCGAGAGCCTCGTGCCCTTCGACGAGCGGCGATCGCTGCCGATCGTCCACCAGCCGGCCCGGTAGCCGGCTCGGTAGATTGCCCCCATGATCACCGCCATCGTCTTCGTGAAGGCCGACGTCGCCCGCATCCCGGAGACGGCCGAGGCGATCGCCGCGCTCGAGGGCGTCAGCGAGGTCTACTCGGTGACCGGCGGCGTCGACCTGATCGCGATGATCCGCGTGCGACACCACGACGACATCGCCGCGGTCGTGGCCGACGAGCTGAACAAGGTGCCCGGCATCCTCTCCACCGAGACCCACATCGCGTTCCGCACCTACTCCCAGCACGACCTCGAGGCCGCGTTCTCGCTCGGGCTCGACTAGTCCCCCGATCCGGCTCAGCCCGGTTCAGGACGAGGCCGTCACCCAGCGCTTCAGCGTGGCGGCCGCGGCGCCCTCGTCGATCGAGGCCGTCGCGCGCACCATGCCGTGCCGGAGCCGGTCGGGCAGCGGGCCGTCCTCGGCGGCGTGCACCGCGAGCGCCGCGCCGGCGTTGAGCAGCACGGCGTCGCGCACCGGACCGGTCTCGCCGGCCAGCACGCGACGGACCACGTCGGCGTTGTGGTCGGCGTCGCCGCCGCGCAGCGCCTCGGCGGTGCCGCGCGCAACACCCAGCTCGGCCGGGTCCAGCCGGTGCTCGACGACCTCGCCGTCGCGGGCCTCCCAGATGCGGGAGGTGGTGGTCGTGGTCAGCTCGTCGAGGCCGTCGTCGCCGCGAAAGACCCACGCGTCGACGCCGCGCCGGGCGAACACCGCGGCCATCAGCGGCGGCGCCCCCTCGAAGGCGCAGCCGATGGCCTGGGCGGCAGGCTTCGCCGGGTTGGCCAGGGGCCCGAGCAGGTTGAAGGTCGTGGCGATGGCCAGCTCACCGCGCGCGACGGCCGCGTGACGCAGCGCCGCGTGGAAGGCGTTGGCGAAGCAGAACGTGATGCCGGCCTCGGCCGCGACGCGGGCGACGTCGGCGGGTGGGAGGTCGAGCCTCACCCCGAGCCGCTCCAGCACGTCGGCGGTGCCGGCCTTCGAGGAGGCCGAGCGGTTGCCGTGCTTGACGACCCTCGCGCCCGCCCCGGCGGCGACGATGGCCGACATCGTGGAGATGTTGACCGAGAACGACCGGTCGCCGCCGGTGCCGACGACGTCGAGCGTGCGGCCGGGGATGCTCAGCGGCACGGCGCGCTCGTAGAGGGCGTCGACCAGCCCCTGGACCTCGTCGACCGTCTCGCCCTTGGCCCGCAGCGCCACGGCGAAGCCCGCGATCTGCACCGGGGTGGCCGCGCCGGCCAGGATCTCCCCCATCGCCCAGGCGGTCTGCTCGGTGTCGAGGTCCCGGCCGGCGACGAGGCCGGTGAGGACCTCCGGCCAGGTGGGCATCAGCCGGCGGTCGGTGAGGTCAGCGGCCGCAGCAGCCGCAGCGCGACCTCGGCCAGCTGCAGCGGGTCGATCGGGTGCGGGGCGACCGCCTCGGCCCGCGACCACGTGGCCAGCCAGGCGTCCTGCGGGCGGCCGACCAGCACCAGCACGGGCGGGCACTGGTAGATCTCGTCCTTGAGCTGCTTGGCGATGCCCATGCCGCCGGCCGGGACCGCCTCGCCGTCGAGCACCACCAGATCGATGCCGCCGGCGTCCATCTGCTGCAGCACGACGGGCTCGGTGGCCACCTCGACGTACTCCATCTCGGGCAGGTCCGGGTGCAGCCGCCGGCCCAGTGCCAGCAGCACCTGACGGCGCACGTTGGCGTCGTCGGAGTAGACGAGAACCTTCAGCGACGGGCTGCTCACAGCCGAAACTCTAGACCGAGCGGCGTCGCCGGGGGGTCGGGGTGCTCGCCGACCTGCGGGGGGCACATAATGCTTTCGTGGCATCAGCACAGGCGATCCCCGCGTCCCGGCTGCACGGGCACCACGACCGTCCGAGCATGGTCAGCGTGGGCACGATCGTGTGGTTGTCCAGCGAACTGATGTTCTTCGCGGCGCTGTTCGCCTCCTACTACACGATCCGCGCGGTCAGCCCCGAGCTGTGGGCGCAGAGCACCGCCGGACTCGACGTGCCCTACGCGGCCACCAACACCACGATCCTGGTGCTGTCCTCGGTCACCTGCCAGGCCGGCGTCTTCGCCGCCGAGCGCGGTCAGGTCGGTCGCAGCGGCCCGCTGTGGCGGTTCTGGGGCGGCTCGTGGGGGCTGCGCGAGTGGTTCGTGCTCACCTACTTCATGGGCGCGATCTTCGTCGCCGGGCAGGCCTTCGAGTACGTGACCCTCGTCCACGAGGGCATCACGATCCCGGCGTCCTCCTACGGCACGATGTTCTACCTGACCACCGGCTTCCACGGGATCCACGTCACCGGTGGCCTCATCGCCTTCCTGCTGGTGCTCGGACGCACCTTCTTGGCCCGCAAGTTCACCCACGAGCAGGCCGTCAGCGCGATCGTCGTGTCCTACTACTGGCACTTCGTCGACGTCGTGTGGATCGGCCTGTTCGCCACGATCTACCTCATCAAGTAGCCGACGGATCGAGGAACACAAGCACCGTGAGACTCCGCCTGAAGAGCACCGCCTCCCGCGTCGCCGGCGCCGTGTCGCGACGTCGGCGCAGCCGCTTCGCGGCGCCCGCCGTGCTGCTCATCGGCCTGCTGGCCACCGGCGCGACCTACTACGCCGTGAGCCCGGCCAGCGCGAGCGGCAGCGACAGCAGCACCGACGCCGTGGCCAAGGGCCGCAACCTGTTCCTGGTCGGCTGCGCCTCCTGCCACGGGCAGAACGGCGAGGGCATCGTGACCAAGCGCGGCAAGAACTACGGCCCCTCGCTGATCGGGGTCGGCGGGGCGGCCGTCGACTTCCAGGTCGGCACCGGACGCATGCCGATGGCCGCGCCCGGTCCGCAGGCCCCGGAGAAGAAGGTCACCTACTCCAAGACCGAGATCTCCCAGCTGGCCGCGTACGTGGCCTCGCTCGGCCCTGGTGAGTCGGTGCCCAGCAAGTCCGACTACGACACCAGCGGCTACGGCACCGAGTCGATCCGGCGCGGCGGCGAGCTGTTCCGCACCAACTGCACCGCGTGCCACAACTTCGCCGGCTCCGGCGGTGCGCTGCCGGGTGGCAAGTACGCCCCGAAGCTGGTGGGCGTCTCCAGCAAGCACATCTACGAGGCGCTGCTGACCGGTCCGCAGCAGATGCCGGTCTTCTCCAACGACGTGCTCACCCCGCAGGACAAGCGCGACATCATCAGCTACCTGAAGAAGAACGAGCGCACCCAGGGCTACGGCGGGTTCTCGATGGGCGCACTGGGTCCGGTCTCGGAGGGCATGTTCGCCTGGCTCGCGGGTATCGGAGTACTGGTGGGCTTCGCGGTATGGATCGCCTCCCACACCGCTCGCGTCAGGAAGCGTGAGGAGGGAACGTCATGAGCATCGACCACGAGCAGCGCACCGGCTCGGAGCTGGTGGCCGCCGAGCCCGATCCCGTGCCCGACCCGGGCATGGAGGAGCACCTCCCCCGGCCGACCGACGTCGACCCGATCGCCGAGCGGCGCGCGGAGCGCCAGGTTGCCACGCTGTTCGGCCTCTCGGTGCTGTTCACCCTCGGCTTCTGCGTGGCCTACTTCGCCATCAAGATCAAGGGCCGCACCGACCCGCCGCACATCTTCGGCTGGGGCGCCTCCAACGTCGCGCTCGGCGGCTGCCTGGGCATCGCGCTTCTGCTCATCGGCACCGGCGCGATCCTGTGGGCCCGCAAGCTCATGGGCGACCACGAGATCATGGAGATGCGTCACCCGGCCCGCTCCTCCGACGAGGACCGCGAGGAGGCGCTCTCGGCACTGAGCCTGGGCACCGAGGAGTCGGGCATCGCCCGGCGCCCGCTGATCCGCAACTCGATGCTGGCGGCCATGGGCGCCCTCGGGTTGCCCGCCATCGTCGCGCTGCGCGACCTGGGCCCGCTGCCCGGCAAGAAGCTCTTCCACACCGTGTGGACCGAGGACATGCCGATCGTCCAGGACGTCACCGGCACCAAGATCAAGGCCTCCGACATGCAGGTGGGCCAGCTGGTCAACGCCGAGCCGGGTGTCTTCTACGACGCGTTCACCCCGCCCGGCGGCGGCACCACGGTCGAGGTGCCCGAGGGCGTCACGGCGCAGGAGGACCGCGCCAAGGCCGCGATCGTGGTCGTCCGGATGGACCCCGACGCCATCACGCCGGCCAAGGGCCGCGCCGACTGGGGCGTCAACGGCATCCTGGTCTTCTCCAAGATCTGCACCCACGTGGGCTGCCCGATCTCGCTGTGGGAGCAGCAGACCCACCACCTGCTCTGCCCCTGCCACCAGTCCACCTTCGACCTGGCCGACAACGGCAAGGTGATCTTCGGCCCCGCCGGCCACGCGCTGCCGCAGCTGCCGATCAAGGTCGACGAGGATGGGTACCTGGTGGCACAGAGCGACTTCACCGAACCGGTCGGACCGAGCTTCTGGGAACGAGGGTGATCACCAGATGAGCACCAGCACTCCGGTCAACACCAACGGCACCAAGGCCTCCAATGCGGCCAAGCCCAGCAAGGCGGGCGCGGTCGCGGACTGGGCGGACTCCCGCCTGGGCCTGGCGACGGCCATGAAGAAGAACCTGCGCAAGGTCTTCCCCGACCACTGGTCCTTCATGCTCGGCGAGATCGCGCTGTGGAGCTTCGTGGTCCTGCTGCTGACCGGCACGTTCTTGACGCTGTGGTATCGCCCGAGCATGGGCGAGACCGTCTACCACGGCTCCTTCCAACAGCTGAACGGCCTGGAGATGTCGGAGGCCTACTCCTCCACGCTCAACATCTCCTTCGACGTGCGCGCCGGGCTGCTGATGCGCCAGATGCACCACTGGGCCGCGATGCTCTTCATCGCCGGCATGATGGTGCACCTGCTGCGCGTGTACTTCACCGGCGCCTTCCGCAAGCCCCGCGAGCTGAACTGGGTCATCGGCTGCCTGCTGCTGCTGCTCGGCACCCTTGAGGGCTTCACCGGCTACTCGCTGCCCGACGACCTGCTCTCGGGCACCGGCATCCGCGCCGCCGACGGCTTCATCAAGTCGATGCCGGTGGTGGGCACCTACATCTCGTTCTTCCTCTTCGGTGGGGAGTTCCCGGGCGACTCGATCATCCCGCGGCTCTACACCGTCCACGTCCTCCTGATCCCCGGCGTGCTGCTCGGCCTCATCGCCGCCCACATGCTCCTGCTCGTCTACCACAAGCACACGCAGTGGCCCGGCCCCGGCCGTACGAACGAGAACGTCGTGGGCTACCCGATGCTCCCGGTGTACGCCGCCAAGGCCGGCGGGTTCTTCTTCATCGTCTTCGGTGTCACCGCGCTGCTGGGCGGGTTCCTCTCGATCAACCCGATCTGGCGCTACGGCCCCTACAACCCCTCCGAGGTGACCGCCGGCTCGCAGCCGGACTGGTACATGGGCTGGCCCGACGGGCTGCTGCGCATCATGCCCGGCTGGGAGAGCAACTTCTGGGGCGTCACCATCGGCTGGAACGTGCTCGTCCCGATCATCATCATGCCGGGCGTCATGTTCACGATCTTGTTGATGCTGCCCTTCATCGAGTCGTGGATCACCGGTGACAAGCGGGACCACCACCTGCTGCAACGCCCCCGCAACGCCCCGACGCGGACCGCGCTCATGGTCGCGCTGATGACCTTCTACGGCATCTCCTGGATGGCCGGCGGCAACGACATCATCGCCATCGTCTTCCACCTGAGCATCAACTCGATCACCTACTTCAACCGCGTCGCGGTCTTCCTCGGGCCGATCATCGCCTTCATCATCACCAGGCGCTGGTGCATCTCGCTGCAGCGGCACGACAACGAGACGCTGCTGCACGGCTACGAGACGGGCGTCATCATGCGCGACGCCTCGGGCGGCTACACCGAGAAGCACCTGCCCCTCCCGGTGGCCGACCAGTACACCCTCACCGCTCGCGACCGCGACGAGATTTACCAGATCGAGTCCGCCACCGACGAGAACGGCGTCCAGGCCCCCGGCACCCGCAAGGAGCGGCTGCGCGCGAGCCTGTCGTCGTGGTGGTACCGCAACAACCAGCAGAAGCCCACCCGGGCCGAGCTGGAAGCGGCCCACCACCACGCCGCGGACGAGGCCGCCCACGACGCTCCCCTGGTCGGCCAGCGCGCCGACGGCCACCAGTTCGACGGCCGCCACGGGACCGAGGGCGACGACTTGGCGCACCACAAGGACTGAGCCGCCGCGGCGGGGGTTTTGCCGGGCACCCGGCAAAACCCCCGGAAATTGGCGTCAGAAGCGGTCGATCTGACGAGTTCTGGTAGGTCGGTGTCTGATTGACGTCGATCTCGCGTTATCCACAGCCGGACGAAGCCGTGGTTGGCAACACCTGCGCGACGCCGCAGGATCCACGGCATGGCTCGTGACCCCCTTCCGCTGCTCGTCGACGGCGTCCTCCTGCGCCGCGAGGCGCTCGACTTCGGCGTCGACGATGACGACCTCACCAAGGCCGTGCGGGAGGGGGCCCTGGTCCGGGTCCGTCAGGGCGCCTACGCCGATCGCCGGGTGTGGGACCGGCTGCCGGCGCAAGAACGGCTTCTGCTGCTTAAGACGGCCGTGATCCGGATGTACGGCGGCGGTCTCATTTCCCACGACAGCGCCGTCGTCCTGCACGGCGGTCCGGACTGGGGACTCGACCTGGAGCATCTTCACCTCACCCGCCCCGATGGGACCGGACGCACCCAGGCGCGGATCGTCCACCACCGGGGCGTGGCCCACCCCACCGACCTCCACCTCCCCGGAGGCGGGTCCGTCACCTCCGTGGCGCGCACGGTGGTGGAGACGACTATCAGAGCGGACTCGGTCGAGCTCGGCGTCGTACTGGGCAGCCACTTCCTGCGCACCAAGCAGGTGAACAGCGACGAGCTCCGAGACGCTCACACCACCGCCCTCCATCACCGCGGTGGGCTCGTGCTCACTCCCGCTCTGGCACTCGCAGACCCACGGCTCGGGTCCGTGCTCGAATCGAGGTGCTGGTACATGTTCCACCGACACGGCCTGCGCGGCGTCATCCCGCAGTATCCGGTCGTCGTCATGGGCGAGCTCTTCTTCTTGGACTTCGCCATCCCGAAGCTCGGCGTGTGGGTCGAGACCGACGGCAAGGAGAAGTACGTCAAGTACCGGCGACCGGGCGAATCCATCGTCGACACCGTCCGGCGCGAGCGACGCCGCGAGATCCTCGTCCGCGAGAAGGAGGGCCTCGAGCCCGTCAGGTTCGACTGGTGGGACATGGGGCGCCCCGAGGAGTGCCTGCGGCGCATCTACCAGGCAGCTCAGCGGCGTGCGGCGTAATCTGCGCACATCGGGCGAGCCCTGACTGAACCTCGTCGCAGCGACCGTTTCTGGAGCGAATTTCCGGGGGTTTTGCCGGGCACCCGGCAAAACTCCCCGCCGGGCGCGGCCGCCGACTACGTCAGCGCAGAACCCTGCTGCCAGTCCGCCCACGACATGTTCCAGTCGCCGTAGCCGTTGGTGAGGGTCATGGGCTTATCGGTGCCGGTGTACTCCACCGGGTCGCCGATCATGCTGTTGTTGAACAGCCAGGCGGCGTTCTCGTTGCTCAGGCCGGTGCAGCCGTGGCTGACGTTGGCGTGGCCCTGCGAGCTGACCGACCACGGGGCGGCGTGGATGAACTCACCGGAGAAGGTGAGCCGCATCGCGTACTTGACGCCCTTGAGGTTGTAGCCCAGGGGGCCGTTGGGGTCGATGCCGATGGTCTCGGAGTTCATGTCGTGGCTGAGATCCTTCTCCACGATCACCTTCGTGCCCGAGCGGGTGGTGAAGCCGGCCATGCCGGTGGTGATCGGGATCTGGCGGATCTGCTTGCCGTCGCGGATGACCTTCATCTGGTGGGTCGTCGCGCTGACCTTGAGCACCTGGCTGCGGCCGACCTTGAAGCTGTACTTGCGGTCGACCTGGCCGTAGATGCCATTGCCCGCGTCGACCGAGGCGAGGTCGAGGTCGACGTTCACCGTGCTGCCGCCCTGCCAGTACGTCTGCGGGCGGTAGTGGGCGGTGTTGTCGTCGATCCAGTACCAGGACCCGGTCTGGCCGGCGCTGGTGGTGACGTGCATGTTGCGCTCGAAGGCGGCCTTGTTCTTCACCGGCCGGTCGAAGTGCACCATGATCGGCATGCCGACACCGACGTTGGCGTCGGGCAGCGGATTGACGCTGGGGTAGGTCTGCTCGTCCTTGGTCAGGCTGGCCGCGTCGAAACGGGCGGTCCAGGTGCGGGCGGTGCCGCTGGCGTCGGCGGCCACCGCCTTGACCACGTACTTCTTGCCCGAGGTGAGCCGGCTGGTGGCGTGCCAGCCGGTGCGGTCGGCGTTCATCTGCCCCGGCACCTCGACGCCCTTGAGCGTAGCCAGCTGCACCGTACGGAAGGTGCCCTCGGAGGCGGTCAGGCGCAGCAGCTTGCTCACCGGGACCCCGGTGGCGCCGGCCTTGATGTTGGAGGAGACCGAGACCTTCGACTGCGGCGCCTTCGACGACTCCCCCGAGCTCGAGCTCTTCGACGACGAGGCGGAGCCGTCCGAGGAGCCGGAGCCGCCGCCGCAGCCGGCGACCGTCAGGGCGAGAGCCGCGACCGCGAGCGTCGAGGTTCGTCGGGACATGCGCATGTGAGGAGCTCCGTGAAGGCCGAGGGCACGGGCACCTGAGTGGAACCCGCCTTCACCCTAACAAGCCGGACCCATGCGTTCTGCATACCGCTCAGTGAGCGTGCACACCCCGGTAGTACTCGAAGATCCAGCCCGAGAGGGCGATCGCCCCGAACACCGCTCCGATGATGAACAGCCACCAGCCGAAGACGACGCCGAGCACGCACACGGCCAGCGTCGCGCCGCACCACAGCGGCCACCAGCTGTAGGGCGGGAAGAAGCCCAGCTCCCCCGCGCCGTCGGCGATCTCGGCGTCCTTGCGGTCCTCGGGACGCGGCGCCATCGTGCGGGCGTGGAAGCCGAGGTACACCGAGACCATGAGCGTGAGCAGCCCGGTCATGGTCAGGGCCGCGGTGCCGGTCCAGTCGCCGCCGGTGCGGCTGTTGTCGGTCGCCAGCCAGTAGCTGGGGGTCACGATCACCAAGAAGATCGTGCAGATGATGAAGATCCAGGCTTCAGCCTTCACCGCTCACCGTCCTGGGGGCCGGGGTTGACGTCGGGGATCTCCTTGCCCTGCTCCTCGATCCGCTCGGCGAGCACCTCGGCGCGACCGGTGGTGTCCGGCGCGTCGCGGAAGCCCTCCTCGACGGCCATCTCGACGTTGTCGCCGAGCTCGAGCGCGGCGATCTCGGGATGGTGCAGGTCGAAGGCCGGGGACTCCGAGCGGATCCGCGGGATGGAGACGAAGTTGTGCCGCGGCGGCGGGCAGCTGGTCGCCCACTCCAGCGAGCGGCCCCAGCCCCACGGGTCGTCGACGACGACCGGGGCGGAGAAGCGCGACTTGTAGACGTTCCAGAAGAACGGCAGCGTCGAGCTGGCCAGCAGGAAGGCGCCGATCGTGGAGATCTGGTTCAGCCCGGTCCAGCCGTCGGAGGGCGAGTAGTCGGCGTAGCGGCGCGGCATGCCGATCACACCGAGCCAGTGCTGGATCAAGAAGGTGGTGTGGAAACCGATGAACAGCAGCCAGAAGTGGATCTTGCCCAACCGCTCGTCGAGCATCCGGCCGGTCATCTTGGGCCACCAGAAGTAGAAGCCCGCGAACATCGCGAACACCACCGTGCCGAAGACGACGTAGTGGAAGTGCGCCACCACGAAGTAGGAGTCCGAGACGTGGAAGTCCAGCGGCGGGGTGGCCAGGATGACGCCGGTCAGGCCACCGAACAAGAAGGTGGTGAGGAACCCGACCGACCAGAGCATGGGGGTGTCCATGGATATGGATCCCCCCCACATCGTGCCGATCCAGTTGAAGAACTTGACGCCTGTCGGCACGGCGATCAGGAAGGTCATGCCGGAGAAGAACGGCAGGTTGACCGCGCCGGTAACGAACATGTGGTGCGCCCAGACCGCCACCGAGAGGATGGCGATGCCCAGCGTCGCCGCGACCAGGCCGACGTAGCCGAACAGCGGCTTACGGCTGAACACCGGCAGGATCTCGGTGATGATGCCGAAGAACGGCAACGCGATGATGTAGACCTCGGGGTGGCCGAAGAACCAGAACAGGTGCTGCCACAGGATCGGCCCGCCGTGGACGGCGTCGAAGACGTGGGCGCCCAGCTTGCGGTCGGCCTCCAGCGAGAGCAGGGCGCCGGCGAAGATCGGGAACGCGATCAGCACCAGCAGGCTGGTGACCAGGGCGTTCCAGCAGAAGATCGGCATCCGGAACATCGTCATGCCGGGGGCGCGCATGCAGATGATCGTGGTGATGAAGTTGACCGCGCCGAGGATGGTGCCCAGACCGGCCATCCACAGGCCCATGATCCACAGGTCGCCGCCGACGCCGGGCGAGTTCACGTGGTTCGACAGCGGCGTGTAGGCGAACCAGCCGAAGTCGGCGGCGCCGCCGGGCACGATGAAGCCGCTGGCGGTGATGAGGCCGCCGAAGAGGAACAGCCAGTAGCTGAACATGTTCAGCCGCGGGAACGCGACGTCGGGCGAGCCGATCTGCAGCGGCATGATCACGTTGCCGAACCCGAAGAACAGGGGCGTCGCGAACAGCAGCAGCATGATCGTGCCGTGCATCGTGAAGAGCTGGTTGTACTGCTCGTCGTTGACGATCTGGGTGCCGGGGAAGGCCAGCTCGGAGCGGATCAGCAGGGCCAGGATGCCGCCGATGATGAACCAGGCGAACGAGGTGCCCAGGTAGAGCTTGCCGATGAGCTTGTGGTCGGTGGTGGTGAGCACCCGCACGACCTGCTGGCCGAGCGTGCGCGAGGGGGCGCCCCGGACGCCGACCCGTGCGGCGAAGCCGTCGCCGCTGGTGGTCGCGGTCATTCCTCGCTTCCCTTCTCCTGGGACAGACCGGGCTGGACGTTGTCGTAGTTCGTGCCCTTGGCCTCGCCCTGGTTGTCCGGGTTGGCGGCCAGCTTCTCGATGTGGGCCTCGTAGTCGGACTCCGAGACCACCTTGACCTGGAACAGCATCCGGGAGTGATAGGTCCCGCAGAGCTCGGCGCACTTGCCGTCGAACGTGCCGGTGCGGTCGGGCGTCAGCGTGAAGTGGTTGTCACGCCCGGGCACCACGTCCATCTTGAACAAGAAGGCCGGTACCCAGAACGAGTGGATGACATCGGGTGAGTACAGGTCGAACCGGATGTTCTTGTTGATCGGCAGGTACAGCGTCGGCGGCTGCGCCGGGGTGCCGCCCTCGTGGACGGTCTTCCCGTCGGCGGCGTCGACGTAGTTGAAAGTCCACGACCACTTCTGGCCCACGACGAGGATCTTGGCGTCCGGACGCGGCGCGTTCTGGTCGTTGGGCAGCACCTTGTCCTGCACGCGGACGGTGAAGGTGAACAGCACGACGACCATGACGACCGGCGCGATCGTGTAGAAGATCTCGATCGGCAGGTTGTAGCGGGTCTGCACCGGGATCTCGTCGTCGCTGCGGCGGCGGAACCGGATGACGGCGTAGAAGATCAGGCCCCAGACGACGACGCCGACGATGATCGCGGCCAGCCACGCCCACTGCCACAGGTCGAGCATGTAGTGCGCTTGCTTCGTCTTCGGCGCCGGCATGCCGACCCGCTCGAAACGGGTGCCGTCGGCACAGCCGCTGAGGGCCAGCATGGCGCCGACGAGGACGGCCGCCAGGAGCGGACGACGCCAGCGCCGGGAGGTGTGACGACCCACGAGCTCAGAGACCTTTCGTCGGCGAAACCACCAGGAGATCACCAGGAACCAGTGCGATTACCGAGCGTACTACCGGCTGAGTTCTCGCTGAGGCGCAGGTAGGGGTGTCCGGTGAGGTTCGCTAGATCGCGCCCAGGTGCGGGCGCACCTCGGCCGCTGCGGCGTCGCCGTAGGCCGCGGCGAACCGGGCCGCGAAGTGCTCCCTGGTGAGCCGGTACTCCTGGGTGCCGACGGTCTCCACGACGTAGGAGGCCAGCGTCGAGCCGACCTGGGCGGCCCGCTCGAGGTCCAGCTGCCACGAGAGGGCGGCCAGGAAACCGGCCCGGAAGGCGTCGCCGACGCCGGTGGGCTCGGCCGCCTCCACCTGGCAGGCGGGCACCTCGATCGGTTCGTGGCCGCTGCGCATCACCCGGGCGCCGTCCCTGCCCAGCGTGACCACCTGGACCTCGACGCGCGAGAGCACCTCATCCTCGGTCCAGCCCGTCTTCTGGGCGATCAGGTGCGACTCGTACTCGTTGCTGAAGAGGATGGCCGCACCGTCGACGAGGTCGCGGATCAGCTCGCCCTCGCCGAAGGCCAGCTGCTGGCCGGGGTCGGCGACAAAGGGGTAGCCGCGCTGACGGCACTCGCGGGTGTGACGGCGCATGCCGTCGGGGTCGTCGGGACCGATCAGCACGTAGGAGGGCTCACCGACCGCCTCGACGATCGGGCGCAGCTCCAGCAGCCGCGCCTCGGACATCGCACCGGGGTAGAACGAGGCGAACTGGGCCATCGTGGAGTCGGTGGTGCACACGAAGCGGGCGGTGTGTTGGGAATCCGAGATCCGGATGTGGTCGCAGTCCACACCGTGGCGCTCCAGCCAGGAGCGGTAGTCGGCGAAGTCGTCTCCGGCCGCGCCGACCAGGACCGGCCGCACCCCCAGTGCGGCCAAGCCGAAGCTGATGTTCGGCCCGCAGCCGCCCCGTCGGATCTCCAGATCCTCGACGAGGAAGGAGACCGACAGCTTGTCGAGCTGCTCGACCACCAGCGAGTCGGCGAACCGCCCGCCGAAGGTCATCAGGTGGTCGGTGGCGATGGATCCGGCGATGAGGAGCGACACAAGCCCGGGACAGTACTAGAGCGCCGGATCGATGGGACTCAGTGGAAGCTGTCCCCGCAGGCGCACGAGCCCGTCGCGTTGGGGTTGTCGATCGTGAAGCCCTGCTTCTCGATGGTGTCGACGAAGTCGATGGTGGCCCCGTTGAGGTAGGGCACGCTCATGCGGTCGACGACCACGGCCACGCCGTCGAAGTCGGTCACGGCGTCGCCGTCGAGGTTCCGCTCGTCGAAGAAGAGCTGGTAGCGCAGACCGGAGCAGCCGCCCGGCTGCACCGCGATGCGCAGCTGCAGGTCGTCCCTGCCCTCCTGCTCCAGCAGGCTCTTGACCTTGCCGGCGGCGACGCCGGTGAGGTTGATGCCGTCGGTGCGGTGCTGGGTGTCGACGGACTGCTCAGTCATCTGCTGCTCCCATGGGGATCGAGGTTGCTGCTGGGTGCAAGTCTTCCACAGCACCGGTTATTTCCGCCGCCGACGACCGATGTTGCGAGACTCCGCGCCGGCTCAGGGTCGCCGGCCCCAGGTGCGGGCGGTGCGCTCGGCCAGCCGCGCCAGCGAGCCGGCCGGGTCGGCGAAGGCGGCGTCGCGGCCGACCAGGTCGACCAGGGAGTAGGCCGACTCCACCCCCAGCGTGCGCATCTCGCGCGAGCCGACCAGGACCTCCCCGGCCAGGGCCACGCACGGCACCAGCGCCTCGGCGGCGAGCTGGGCGACGCCGTAGGGCACCTTGCCCGAGCGCGAGGAGAAGTCGAAGGCCCCCTCCCCGGTCAGCACCAGGTCGGCGCCGCGCAGCCGCTCGGCCAGGCCGACCGCGTCGGCCACCAGCGCGACGCCGGGCTCGCGGGTGGCGCCGAGGAGCAGCAGCGCGAACCCGATGCCACCGGCCGCGCCGGCGCCCTTCTGGGCGGCGGTGAGTCTGCCCTCGTGGCCGGTCGCGGCGACGAGCTCCTCGAGCCAGCCGTCGAGCACGACCAGGCGCTCCTCGGCCACGCCCTTCTGGGGTCCGAAGTTCTTGGTGGCCCCGAGCAGTCCGGTGAGCTGGTTCTCCACGTCGCTGGCGGCCACCAGCTCGACACCGGCCAGCAGCTCGCGGGCGGGCCCGAGCTCGACGTCGGCGAGCCCGTGCAGGCCGGCCGGACCGGCGTCGAGCACTCCCCCGGTCGGAAGCGCCCCCAGCGCCGCGAGCACACCGGCCCCGCCGTCGTTGGTGCCCGAGCCGCCCAGCCCCACCACGACCCGCGTCGCGCCCGACTCGACCGCCTCGCGCAGCAGCTCGCCCACTCCGGCGCTCGTGGCCTGCTCGGGACGTCGTTCCTGCGCCGGCACCAGGTGCAGCCCGGCGGCCTGGGCGGACTCCACGTAGGCCGTCTCCCCCACCCGCAGCACCAGCGCGGGCACGGGCTCCTCGTAGGGCCCCGAGACCGTCACCGCCAGCAGCTCGCCGCCGAGCGCCGCGTGGAGCACGTCGACGAAGCCGGGACCGCCATCGGACATCGGTACCGCCACCAGCTCGTCGTCCGGCGCACGCCGCGTCCAGCCGTCGATGATCGCCTCGGCCGCCTCGACCGCCGTCAGCGTGCCGGCGAACTTGTCCGGAGCGACCACGACCCGCATGCCTGGCGACACTAACGTCACCCTGTGGACGCCAGGATCCGGCCGATGCGCCCCGACGACGTCGCCGCCTGCGAGCGGCTCACGGCGCGCACCTACTACGAGGCCGACACGCGCCTGTACCAGCGCGCCTGGCCCGACCCGGTCGAGCGCAGCCCCGAGCGAGGCACCCGGTGGCGCGCCCGCACCGCCCACGTGCTGGCCACGGACCCGGGCGGGTGCTGGGTGGCCGAGCAGGACGGCGAGATCCTCGGCTGCGCGATCTCGTTCCGCCGTGAGCTGATGTGGATCCTGGCCAGCTTCGTGGTGGAGCGGCGGCTGCAGGGCCACGGCGTCGGCACGGCGCTGCTGAGCGTCGCGCAGGAGTACGGCCGGGGGTGCCTGCGGTCGATGCTGGCCTCCTCCGGCGACCCCGCAGCTGTGCGCCGCTACCGGCTGGCCGGCTTCACGCTGCACCCGCAGTACCTGCTGTGGGGAACGGTCGACCGCGCCTCGCTGCCCGTGGTGGAGCACGTGCGCGAGGGCTCGGCCGGCGACGTCGACCTGCTGGACTCCCTGGACCGGCGTACCCGCGGCGCCGCCCACGGCCCCGACCACGCCGTCCTGCTGGCCGAGAACCGGCTGGTCGTGACCGATCGGCCCGCCGGCTCGGGCTACTGCTACGTCGGCGCCGACGGCTCCCCCGCCGTGCTGGCCGCGACCAACCGGCGGACCGCCACCGCGCTGCTGTGGGAGGCGCTGGCCTCCTCCTCACCCCGGACGCGGGTGGTCCTCGCGCACGTCACCCAGCCCAACGACTGGGCGCTCGACGTCGGCCTGGCCGCCCGCCTGTCCGCCTACTCGCAGGGGTACCTGGCACTGCGCCACCTCAAGCCGCCCGCGCCCTACCTCCCCCACGGCGCGCTGCTCTAGCCCAGAGGTCTCAGGAGGTCTCAGGAGGTGATGTGCTGCCCGGCCCGGAACAGCGAGAGGTCGGGGTCGTGGCGCAGGATCATCGCCCGGGTGCGCCGCCGGTAGCGCCAGATCTGCACCAGCCCGACCGCCCAGAGCAGGTACTGGAGGCTCATCGCCCACCGGAACGCCCCGGCGGTGTAGGCCGTGGAGTCCCCCGGCGTCCGGGCGTCGAGGACCAGCCCGATGGCCACCACCAGCACCAGGCTGGCCAGGAAGCCGCCCTGGTTGATGATCCCGGTGGCGCTGGCCAGCCGGTCGGGAGGGTTGGAGGTGCGGCCCATGTCGAAGCCGATCATCGAGGCGGGTCCCCCGACGCCGCAGACCACCACCAGCACGACCAGCAGCCACAGCGGCGCGTCGCCGGGCCAGGCCAGGACGACGGTCCACACCGTGACGATGGCCGCGATGATGGCGAGCACCAGCGTCGAGCGGTGCCACGGCTGCACGGTGATGCGCCAGCCGAGCACGGGCCCGGCGCTCATCACGGCCAGGACCATGATCGTCAGCAGCACACCGGCGGTGGCGGAGCTGACGTGCTCGCCGCGCACGAAGAACGGGTAGCCCCACAGCAGCGACAAGGTGGTGGCGCTGAACTGGGTGGAGAAGTGCATCCAGAAGCCCAGCCGGGTGCCGGGGTGGCGCCAGGACGCGGCCAGGCTCGTCCGGATCGCACTCAGCGACATCGCCGGGCCGATCGTGCGGCGTACGCCCGGGGCGTCGTGCACGAGCACCGCGAGACCCACGCACATCACGATCCCCAGCGACGCGCTGATCAGGTAGGTGCGCGTCCAGCCCAGGTGGGCCAGCCCGTAGGTCATCGGGATCGCCGCGAGGATCGCGCCCGACTGCCCGACCACGCCGGTGAGCTGGGTGATGATCGGGATCCGGCGCGGCGCGAACCAGGTGTTGACCAGGCGCAGCACACAGATGAACGTCATCGCGTCACCCATGCCGACGAACACCCGCGCGGCCAGCGCCTCGGGGTAGCTCTCGGCCAGCGCGAACCCCGACTGGGCCAGCGTCAGCACCGCCGCCCCGGTCATCAAGACGGCCTTCGGGCCGTAGCGGTCCACCAGCAGTCCCACTGGGATCTGCATGCCGGCGTAGACCAGCAGCTGCACCATCGTGAAGGTGGCCAGGGCGCCGGCGCCGATGTCGAAGCGCTGCGCCGCCACCAGACCGGCCACCGCCAGCGAGGAGCGGTGGAACACCGCGAGCAGGTAGGTGGCCAGCCCGACCACCCAGACCGCCACCGCCCGCCGCGAGAGGGGCGGATCGGCGGGCACTGCTGTCACCGGCCCATCGTAGGTACCTTGCGCCCATGCACGAACTCGTCTTGTGGGCCGGCTTCCTCGGCGCCTGGCTGCTCGTGGTCGGCCCGCTGTTCCAGGCCCTGCTGGAGCTGCAGGACGAGGAGCTCGAGCAGGACCGGATCCGCGACACGATGCTCTCGATGGCCCCGCCGGGACCGGTCTCGCGGTGGTGGCTGCTGCTGCCGCCGGTGTGGTGGGTCAAGCACAACCGGCGGCGTGCGGAGTTCATGGAGCAGCTGCTGGCCCACCTCAGCGACGAGGACTACGAGGCGTTCAGCAGCTTTATGAAGAAGGCGCGCGGCTGGATCTTCGTCGGCCTCGGCGGCCTGCTGATCGCGGCCAAGGAGACCTGGGAGCTGGTCGAGGGCCACGAGTGGCCGAGTTGGCTGTTCTGGGCACTGGTGGTGCTCGGCCTCATCGTCTCGCTGGGCAACCTGGCGCTCTACGGCGTCGCCGACCAGCGGCAGCGGGAGCGACGCCGGCAGCTGCGTGACGGCACCTAGGCCAGCACCGGGCAGTCCCACAGCGGGAACTGCTTGGTCTGGTCGGCCTCGAGCGGCATCTCGTGCTGCAGCTGGGTCTTGACCTGGAGCTCCAGCAGCACGTCGCGCTCGCGCTTCCCGGGCAGCGGGGCGAACGGGTAGAAGGTGCCGGTGGTGTAGCGGTAGACGAGCCCGAGCGGCTGCCCGGTGGCGCTGCGGAAGCCGACCACGCTGGCCAGCAGGCTCCGGGCGAATCCCTGGTCCTGCAGGGAGGTGTTCACCGCGTGCAGGTCGGTGACCAGCGACCCGACGTCGTCGGCCGGCCACCGGCTGATCAGCCAGGTGAAGCCGAACCCGTCGGGCACGCGCTCGACGTCGGGGCCCTCGTCGGAGTCGAGGAACGCCACGAGCTCGGCCTCGGCCTCGACGAACGCCGGCCCCTCGGCCTGCCGGTAGCAGACCCCGCCGACGCCGGTGGCGACGACGTCCATCGCCGTCTGCAGCGTCACCGCGGCTCCGGGCAGCGCGAACAGGCTGTCCAGCTGGGGTCGCACCTGCTTGTCGCGGCCGGTGAGCACCGACCAGAAGCCCTTCACGCCGGCTCGCCCGGCCTCACTGCGTCCGCTGCTGGAACCCGCCGTCGAAGGGCCGGCCCAGTTCGGCGGCGACCTTCGAGAGCTGCTCGAGCCGCTGCTCCAGCGAGGGGTGGGTGGAGGTCAGCGTGTCGAGCGAGACGCCGCGGATGGCGGGGGCGATGAAGAACGCGTTCATCGCGCTCACCTCGCGCAGGTCGCGCTGCGGGGCGGCGTTCATTTGCCCGGAGATCTTCATCAGGGCCGAGGCCAGCGCCTGGGGCTGCTGGGTGAGCAGGGCACCGCTGCGGTCGGCGCACAGCTCGCGGTAGCGCGAGAGCATGCGGGTGAGCAGGAAGCTCACCGCGTAGACCACCAGGCTGACCACCAGCGCCAGTATCAGCGCCACGCCCGCGCTGGGCCCGTCGTCGTCGTTGTCGCGACGCCCGCCCATCCCGAACAGGAACCCGTATTGGGCACCGTTGCTCACCATCCCGGCGATGATGCCGGCCGAGCTGGCCACGGTCATGACCAGCACGTCGCGGTGGGCGACGTGGGACAGCTCGTGCGCCAGCACGCCCTCGAGCTCCTCGGCGGTGAGCAGCTGCAGGATGCCGGTGGTGACGCAGACCGCCGAGCGCTCCGGGGAGCGGCCCGTGGCGAAGGCGTTGGGCACGTCGGAATCGGAGATGGCGACCACCGGCTTGGGCATGTCGGCCAGGGTGCAGAGCCGGTCGATCATGCCGTGCAGCTCGGGGGCCTGCTCCGAGGTGACCACCCGGGCCCGCATCGCCCGCAGGGCGACCTTGTCGGAGTTGTACCACTGCCACCAGGCGACGCCGAGGCCGGCGAGACCGACCACGAAGGCCAGGCCGGGACCGCCGAAGGCCTGGGCCAGGTAGATCAGCACCACCATGAACGCGACGAAGAGCGCGCCGAGTCCGAACATCACCGTGGTCATCCGGGCGGTGAGGCCGGAGTCGTGGACGAACCGGGTGCGGGCCATGGTGGTGGTACTCCTTCGTGATTCGGAGGTGTGCGTCAGTCGGAGGGCTTGGGCTGGTCGGCCGGGAGCTGGGTGACGTTGCTGGGCTGCTCGGCCTCGGTGCTGGCGGCCGGGAGCTCGCCGGCGGTGCTCTTGGCCTTGAGCTGGGCCAGCTCGCTCTCGACGTCGGACTCGGTGCTCATCGCGGCCAGTTCGCGGGCGATGTCGTCGCCGTTGTTGGTCGCGCCCGGCTCGTCGAGGGCCCCGGAGGCCAGCAGCTCGTCGATGGCGCCGGCCCGGGCCTGCATCTGCGCGGTCTTGTCCTCGGCGCGCTGGATGGCCTGGCCGACGTCGCCCATCTCGGTGGAGATACCGGAGAACGCCTCGTTGATCTTGGTCTGCGCCTCGGCCGCGGTGTAGGTGGCCTTGATCGTCTCCTTGCGCGTGCGGAAGGCGTCGACCTTGGCCTGCAGCTGGCGCGCGGCGTTGGTGAGCTTCTCCTCCTCGCCCTGCAGCTGGGCCACCTGGCCCTGCAGGTCGGTGACCTGCGCGGTCAGCCCGGACTTGCGGGTCAACGCCTCGCGGGCGAGGTCCTCGCGGCCCATGTCGATGGCCTTCTGCGCCTGCTCCGACAGCTTCTGCTGCTGGGTGGTGAGCTGGGTCAGCTGCATCTCGACGCGCTTGCGGCTCGTGGCCACGTCGGCCACGCCGCGGCGCACCTTGGTGAGCATCTCCAGCTGTCGCTCGTAGCTGTAGTCCAGGGTCTGGCGCGGGTCCTCCGCCTTGTCGAGCGCCTGGCTCGCCTTGGCCTTGAAGATCAACGTGAAGCGCTGCCACAGGCCCATGTCGAGGCCCCTCTCATATCGGTGACGTCGCCTCCCAACCTACGAGGAAAACGGGCGGGGGTCCCACATCGTTCCCGCGGGTAGGCTCCGCCACGTGTTCGGTCGCACGCGCGCAGCAGAGGACGTCTCGCCCACCCACACCAAGGAGGGCGGCAAGGGTCACGCCACGCCCACGCGCAAGGACGCCCAGGCGGCGGCCAAGCAGCGCGCCCGCACCGGCCTGGACCCGAAGGCCAACCGCAAGCAGATCCGCGACGCGCGCGCCGCCCACTCGCAGAAGGTGCGCCAGGGCATGCGCAGCGGCGACGAGCGCTTCTTGATGGAGCGCGACAAGGGACCGGTCAAGCGCTTCGTGCGCGACTACGTCGACAGCCGGCTCTCCTTCATGGAGTTCCTGCTGCCGGTGCTGGTCGTCATCATGGTGTTGCAGTTCACGCGGGTGCAGAGCCTGATGCAGCTCTCCAACGGGCTGTGGACCGCCTCGATCGTGCTGCTGCTCGTCGACGTCGCGCTGCTCAACTTCCGGCTGGGCCGCGAGATCAAGCGCCGCTTCCCCGACGGTGACACCCGCGGCTGGCGGTTCTACGCCCTCATGCGCTCGATCCAGCTGCGGGTGCTGCGGATGCCCAAGCCGCAGCGCAAGGTCCGCGAGAAGCTGCCCGACAGGTACTAGGGCCTGCCTGGCCGCCGCCTACGCGCTCAGCGGCATCGGGCCGTAGACCTCGCGGTCGTCCTCGAGGAGGGTGACCGCGGCGACGCCCTGGGAGGCCAGCTCGGCCCAGAACTCCCCGACGTAGGACTCTGCCTCCCCGCGCGTGGGGAACTCCTGCCGGCCCTCGGGCGGCGCCACCTCGCTGCCGTCGGCGGCCTCGAGCCGCCACCACCAGACTCCGGGTGCGGTTGCCTCGGGCATCTCAGCTCTCCTTGACGTGGCTGGGAACGAACGGCGGCCGGGTGACGACGAAGACCTCGGACCGGCCACGGACGTCGACGCTCACCTCGGCGCCGTCCTCGATCTGTGCGTCGAGCAGCGCGAGCGCGACGCCCTGGCGCAGCGTGGGCGAGAAGGTGCCGGAGGTGACCTCGCCCACCGGCAGATCGGGAGTCAGCAGCACCCGCATGTGCGGGCGGGCGATACCGCGTCCCGTGGCCCGCAGCCCCACGAGCCGCCGGCGTACGCCGGCCTCCCGCTCGGCCACGATCGGCTCGCGGCCCCAGAACGCCGGTTTCTTCCAGCCCACCGCCCAGCCCACCCGGCCCTGGTTGGGAGTGGTCTCCAGGCCGATGTCCTGCCCGTGCAGGGGGTAGCCCATCTCGGTGCGCAGCGTGTCGCGGGCGCCGAGGCCGCACGGCGTCGCCCCGGCCGCGACGACCGCGTCCCACAGCGCGCCGGCCCGCTCGGCCGGCAGCACCACCTCGTACCCGCGCTCGCCGGTGTAGCCGGTGCGGCAGACGAACGAGCCGTCGGCCGCCACGAACGACATGTAGGGGTGGCCGGCGGGCAGCCCGGCCTCACGCATGACGCGGTCGGAGTCGGGCCCCTGCACCGCGAAGATCGCGTACTCGCGGTGGTGATCGCTGACGCTGACCCCGGCCGGCGCCTGGGCCGCGAGCCGGCGGACCACCTCGGGCGAGTTGGCCGCGTTGGGCACCAGCAGCACCCGGTCGTCGGAGACGTAGTAGACGATCAGGTCGTCGACGATCCCGCCGGTGGCGTCGTCGCAGCACAGCGTGTACTGCGCCTGACCCGGCCCGATGCGACCGAGGTCGTTGCTCAGCGTGGCGTTCACGTACGCGGCGGCCCCGGAGCCGACGACCAGCGCCGTGCCCAGGTGCGAGACGTCGAAGACGCCGACCGCCTCGCGCACCGCTGCGTGCTCCTTGAGCACGCCGGTGTACTCCAGCGGCATCTCCCAGCCGCCGAACTCCGCGAGCTTGGCCCCCAGTGCCACGTGCCGGTCGTGCAGCGGGGAGTGCAGGAGGGCCATGCGCCGCAAACTATCGCCCCCTACATAGTCTGTGCAGCGATGACCACCTACACGCTCCGGCAGGGCAGTCCGGACAAGACCCGGGCCGACGTCGTGGTCATCGGGATCCACCAGGGCTCGACAGGCACCAAGGGCGGCAAGGGCCCCGTCGTGGCCGAGGGCGGTGAGGCGGTGGCGAAGGCCTACGGCCGCCGATTCGCCCCGCTGCTGTCGTCGATGGGCGTCACCGGCCAGGTCGGCGAGGCCGTCCGCGTGCCGACGAACGGCACCCTGCGCGCCGCGGTCCTGGTGCTGGTGGGCCTGGGCGGCAGGAGCGACCTCGACGAGGCGCGGCTGCGGCGCGCCGCCGGCGTGGCCGCCCGCACGCTGGGCAACGCGGCGTCCGTGGCGCTGGCACTCCCGGCCACCGACGCCGAGCAGGTCCGCGCGGTCTGCGACGGCTTCTTGTCCGGCTCCTACTCCTACCGCGGCGTGAGGTCGAAGCCCAGCAGCAAGGGCGGGGTCTCCGAGGTGGCGATCCTCTCCCCCGCCGCCCGCCAGAAGTCGGCCACCGAGGCCCTCGACCGCGCCCGCACCCTCGCCGGGTTCGCCGACCTCGCCCGCGACCTGGTCAACACCCCGGCCAACCTGCTCACCCCGCAGGGCTTCGTCGACGCCGTGGCCGGCGCGCGGCCGCGCCAGGTGAGCGCCGAGGTGCTCGACGAGGCCGCGCTGGCCGAGCTCGGCTGCGGCGGCATCCTGGGCGTCGGTGCCGGTTCGGCCAACCCGCCCCGGCTGCTCAAGCTGGAGTACCGCCCCCGCGACGCCACCTCCCACGTGGCCCTGGTGGGCAAGGGCATCACCTATGACTCCGGCGGGCTCTCCATCAAGCCGGCCTCGGGCATGGTCCACATGAAGGACGACATGGCCGGTGCGGCCTCGGTCGTGGCCGCGACGTACGCCGCGGCCGAGCTCGGGCTGCCCGTGCGCGTGACGGCGTACGCGCCGCTGGCGGAGAACATGATCTCCGGCAGCGCCTACCGGCCCGGCGACGTCCTGACGATGTTCGACGGCCAGACCGTCGAGATCCGCAACACCGACGCCGAGGGCCGGCTCGTGCTGGCCGACGCGCTGGGCATGGCGGCGGCCAGCGACGTCGACGCGGTGGTCGAGATCTCCACCCTCACCGGGCCGTGCGTGGTGGCGCTCGGCGACCGCATCGCGGGGCTGTTCGGCGACGACGGCGCCGTGGCGGACGTGCAGGCTGCGGCCGACCGCGCCGGCGAGCTGGTGTGGCGGCTGCCGATGAGCGAGTTCACCAGCGAGCAGGTCCGCACCGAGTCGCCGGTGGCCGACCTGCTGCAGCACAACTGGGTGCGCTGGGGCAGCGCGTCGTGGGCCGCGGCGTTCCTCAAGGAGTTCGTGCGGGACAAGCCGTTCGCGCACATCGACATGGCCGGTCCCGCGTTCAACACGGGCGGCGCCTGGGGCCATGTGCCCGCCGGGGCCACCGGCTACGGCGTCGCCACGCTGGTGGAGTACCTCAGCGCCCGCTAGCCCCGCGCTGGCGCTGGTTGTACTCGCGCATGCGGTGGGGCACGCCCACCACGGCGGCGTCGTAGGAGGGTAGGCCCAGGCCGTTGCAGAAGTCGTGGGCCCACTTCACCGAGGGCACCCGGCGCCGGGTCCACTCGCCGTCGTGCGCCACCAGCAGCAGGGTCACCGGCTGGGTCATCGTGGGCGGCTCGACGAACCCCTCCACGCCGCGTCGCTGCGCCGTCCACTCGCGCAGGTGCGCGGCGTCGGCCGGGTCGCTGCGGCGTACCTGACCAGGGCGTCTGCGGCGGAGTCGGTCGAGGAGTCCCACGGCGACGAGTGTGCCCGACGCCGCGCGCGGCATCAGCAGATTGCCGTGCAAGGATGACCGGGTGCCGAAGGATTCCTACGACGTCGTCGTCCTGGGGGCCGGTTCCGGCGGCTATGCGTGCGCACTCCGCGCGGCCGAGCTCGGGCTGAGTGTGGCGCTGATCGAGAAGGACCGGCTCGGCGGCACCTGCCTGCACGTGGGCTGCATCCCGACCAAGGCGCTGCTGCACGCCGCCGAGGTGGCCGACGCAGCCCGCGAGTCCGAGCAGTTCGGCGTCCGCGCCACGCTCGAGGGCATCGACATGGCCGGCGTCAACGGCTACAAGGACGCCGTCGTCGGCCGCCTCTTCAAGGGCCTGACCGGACTGGTGAAGGGCCGCGGCATCGAGGTCGTCGAGGGTGCGGGACGGCTCACCTCGCCCACCACCGTCGACGTCGCCGGCACCACTTACACCGGCCGCCACGTCGTGCTCGCCACCGGCTCCTATCCCCGATCGCTGCCCGGCCTGGAGGTCGACGGCGAGCGGGTGCTGACCTCCGAGCAGGCGCTGCGCCTGGACTCGGTGCCGGCCTCGGTCGTGGTGCTCGGCGGCGGCGTGATCGGCTGCGAGTTCGCCAGCGTGTGGCGCTCCTTCGGTGCCGAGGTCACCATCGTCGAGGCGCTGCCGCACCTGGTGCCGCTGGAGGACGAGGCCTCGAGCAAGGCGCTGGAGCGTGCCTTCCGCAAGCGCGGCATCGCGTTCCGCACCGACACGCGGTTCGAGAGCGTCAAGGTCGGCGACGACGCGGTGCAGGTCACCGTGGCCGGCGGCGACACCATCGAGGCCGACCTGCTGCTGGTGGCCGTCGGCCGCGGCCCAGTGACCGACAAGCTCGGCTACGCCGAGCAGGGCGTCGCCATGGAGCGCGGCTTCGTCACCACCGACGAGCGGTGCCGTACCTCGGTGCCTGAGGTCTACGCCGTCGGCGACATCGTGCCCGGCCTGCAGCTGGCCCACCGCGGCTTCGCGCAGGGGATCTTCGTGGCCGAGGACATCGCCGGGCTCGCACCCCGCCCGGTCGAGGAGGTCACCATCCCGAGGGTCACCTACTGCGAGCCCGAGGTGGCCTCGGTAGGTCTGACCGAGGCGCAGGCCCGCGAGCAGTACGGCGAGGAGATCGAGACCCTCACCTACGACCTCGCCGGCAACGGCAAGAGCCAGATCCTGCGCACCGCAGGCTTCGTGAAGCTGGTGCGTCGGACCGAGGGTCCCGTCGTCGGCGTGCACATGGTCGGCGCCCGCGTGGGGGAGCTGGTCGGCGAGGCCCAGCTGGTGGTGGGCTGGGAGGCTCACCCCGACGACGTCGCACCCCTGGTCCACGCACACCCCACCCAGAACGAGGCACTCGGCGAGGCCCACCTGGCCCTGGCCGGCAAGCCGCTGCACGCCCACTCCTGAATCGGTAAGGATGAGTCCCATGGCAACCCCCGTCACCCTCCCTGCGCTCGGCGAGTCGGTCACCGAGGGCACCGTCACCCGGTGGCTCAAGCAGGTCGGCGACACCGTCGCCGTCGACGAGCCGCTGCTGGAGGTCTCCACCGACAAGGTCGACACCGAGATCCCCTCCCCCGTCGCCGGCACCCTGCTGGAGATCAAGGCCGAGGAGGACGAGACCGTCGAGGTCGGCGCCGAGCTGTGCGTCGTCGGCGAGGAGGGCGAGGGCAGCGGCAGCTCCGACGAGGGCGCCGACGAGG
>NZ_RDBE01000007.1:172892-343844 GCF_003674065.1 Nocardioides mangrovicus | reverse complement strand
CGCCGACGACAGCGCCGACGACAGCGCCGACGACAGCGCCGCGGAGGACGCCGCCGAGCCGGAGCCCGAATCGGAGCCCGAATCGGAGTCCGAGCCCGAGCCGGCCCAGGACGAGGACCAGGACGACGACGACGAGCAGCAGGACCAGCCCGACGAGGCACGCCCCGAGGAGGAGCAGGAGCAGCCGGCCGCTGAGACCAAGCCCGCCGGCGGCAGTGGCGGCGGCTCGGGCCAGGCCGTGACGCTTCCCGCGCTGGGCGAGTCGGTCACCGAGGGCACCGTCACCCGGTGGCTCAAGCAGGTCGGCGACGAGGTCGCCGTCGACGAGCCGCTGCTGGAGGTCTCCACCGACAAGGTCGACACCGAGATCCCCTCCCCCGTGGCCGGCACGCTGCTGGAGATCAAGGTGGCCGAGGACGAGACCGTCGAGGTCGGCGCCGAGCTCGCCGTCGTCGGCGACGGGAGCGCGGCCCCTGCCGAGGCCGAGCCTGAGGCCGAGAAGGAGCCGGAGCCCGAGCCGGAGCCCGAGCCGGAGCCCGAGCCGGAGCCCGAGGAGGAGCAGGCCGCTCCCGCCGCCCAGGAGGCGCCGGCGCCGACCAAGGAGCAGGAGTCCGCACCGGCCCAGCCGGCCGCCTCGGCGTCGTCGTCGTCGTCGTCGGACGGCCCCTACATCACGCCGCTGGTGCGCAAGATGGCCGCGGAGTACGGCGTCGACCTGGCCTCGGTGCAGGGCACCGGGGTGGGCGGCCGGATCCGCAAGCAGGACGTGCTCGCCGCCGCCTCGGAGGACGCCAAGGAGGCCAAGAGGGCCAGCCGGCCGCAGCCCGGTGCCGCCGAGACCCCAGCCGCTGCTCCGGCCGCCGGCTCCTCGAGCGCTCCCGCGGCACCGGCGGCCCCGACGCCGAGCCCGCTGCGCGGCAAGACCGAGAAGATGACGCGGCTGCGCAAGGTGATCGCCTCGCGGATGGTCGAGTCGCTGCAGGTCTCGGCCCAGCTGACCACGGTCGTCGAGGTCGACGTCACCGCCATCGCGCGGCTGCGCGACGGCGCGAAGAAGGACTTCGAGGCCCGCGAGGGCGTGAAGCTCTCCTTCATGCCGTTCTTCGCCAAGGCATCGGTCGACGCCTTGAAGACGCACCCCTCGCTCAACGCCGGGATCGACACCGAGGCCGGTGAGATCACCTACTACGACGTGGAGAACCTGGCCATCGCCGTCGACACCGAGCGCGGCCTGCTCACGCCGGTGGTCAAGGAGGCCGGCGACCTCTCGATCGCCGGCCTGGCCCGCAAGATCGCCGACGTCGCCGAGCGCACCCGGACCAACAAGATCAGCCCCGACGAGCTCTCCGGAGGCACGTTCACGCTGACCAACACCGGCAGCCGCGGCGCGCTGTTCGACACCCCGATCATCAACCAGCCGCAGGTGGCCATCCTCGGCACCGGCTCGGTGGTGAAGCGTCCGGTGGTGATCGACGACCCGAACCTCGGCGAGACGATCGCGGTGCGCCACATGGTCTACCTGGCACTGACCTACGACCACCGGCTGGTCGACGGCGCCGACGCCGCCCGGTTCCTCACCGACGTCAAGCAGCGCCTGGAGTCCGGGGTCTTCGACCTGTAGCGCGGGGGCGCAGGGACCCCAGGCCAGCCCCCCGTTCACCATGGTGCCATGGTGAACGGTCGCCTCCCACGATGAAGGACCCGTGGGAAGCGACCGCTCGTCGTGGGAAGTCGGACGCACCTGGCGGAGGCTGAGTACCTGGGCCCATGCGTCCGGGCTGCCGGGCCGCGACGATGAATGCGTGCGGTTCCAGGCGTTCACCTTCGAGCACTACCTGCTCATCGGGCTGTGCCTGGCCGGCTGCGTCGTGTTCGCGCTGCTGGGCCGCGCCGGCGACCGCCGGGAGCTACGTCGCTCGATGGCGGTGGCGACCTGCTGCTTCACCGTGCCGCTGCAGGTGCTGCAGCTCCTCCCGGGCGATTTCGGGCTCGGTACCTCGCTGCCGCTGCAGGTGTGCGACCTGGCCTGGATGGTGGCGGCCTACGCGCTGTGGACCCGGCGGCCGTGGGCGTGCGCCCTGCTCTGCTTCTGGGCGCTGACGCTCGTGCCGCAGGCGATCCTCACGCCGTCGCTGCAGCAGGAGTTCCCCGACCCTCGCTTCTTCATGTTCTGGGGGATGCACTTCCTGCCCGTGTGGGCGGCGGTCTACCTGCTGGCCATCGGCCAGCGCCCCGACTGGCGCACCTACCGACTCTCGGTGCTCGTCACCGCCGGCTGGGCGGGCGGCGTCATGGTGCTCAACGCGGTGCTCGGCACCAACTACGGCTACCTCAACCGCAAGCCGGCCGTGCACTCCGCGCTCGACCTGCTCGGCCCCTGGCCCTGGTACGTCGTGGCCGAGGTCGCCATCGTGGCGGGCGTGTGGGCGCTGATCACCTGGCCCTTCGCGAGACGTCAGGAACCTGCACGTCTGGCCCGGTGAGGCGTCGTGTTGTCGCGCGTCCGGGGTGGTGAGGCGTCGCAACCTTATTGGGCTCGTGCCCCTGGTTTCAGACCAACCCGCTTCGCCTTCGGCCGTTGCCTTCGTCGCCGTCCGTTGTTGGCTCGCCGAGGCGTCGCACGCCGACGGCTACGCCACGCGCGCTCCGCGCGAGACACGGAGCCATCGACCTGCGACGCCTCGGCTCCATATGATCAACCTCTTGGAAAAGTTGCCTAGGGCAACTTTTCTAGAGGTTGATCATATGCCCGGCAATCCCTTCAACAGCTTCCTTGACCGCCTCCGACAGGGTCGGGTGGGCGAAGACGTTGCGGGCTACCTCGTCGGCGGTGAGGTCCCACTTCTGGGCCAGGGTCAGCGCCGGGAGGAGCTCGGTGACGTCGGGGCCGATCAGCGCGGCGCCGATGATCTCGTTGTGCTTGGCGTCGGCGATGATCTTGACGAACCCGGCGGTCTCGCCGAGGCCGGCGGCCTTGCCGTTGGCCGAGAACGGGAACTTGGCGACCTTGACGTCGTAGCCCTTCTCCTTGGCCTGCTCCTCGGAGTAGCCGAAGGAGGCGATCTGCGGCTGGCAGTAGGTGGCCCGCGGGATCATGTCGAAGTCGATCTCGACCGTCTCGGCGTCGGCGATGGTCTCGGCGGCGACGATGCCCATCGCCTCGGCGGTGTGGGCGAGCATCAGCTTGCCGGTGACGTCGCCGATGGCCCAGACGTGCTCGACGTTGGTGCGGCCGCGTTCGTCGACGGCGATCGCGCCGCGCTCGGTGGTCTCGACGCCGGTGTTCTCCAGGCCGTAGCCGTCGAGCCGGGGGGCGAAACCGATGGCCTGGAGCACCTTGTCGGCCTCGATGACCTCGGTGCTGCCGTCCTTGCTCACGGTGACCTTCACACCCGAGCCGGTGTCCTCGATCGACTCGACCTTGGTGGAGAGCCGGACGTCGACGCCGAGCTTCTTGTAGTGCTTGAGGAGCTCCTTGGAGACCTCGGCGTCCTCGGTGGGCACCATCCGGTCGAGGAACTCCACGATGGTCACCTTCACCCCGAAGTTGGCCATCACGTAGGCGAACTCGACGCCGATGGCGCCGGACCCGGCGATCACCACGGAGCCGGGCAGGTTCTCGTCGAGGATCTGCTCCTCGTAGGTGACCACGTTGTCCGACAGCTCGGTACCGGGCACCAGCCGCGTGGTGGCGCCGGTGGCGATGATGAGGTCGCCCCAGGTGAGCTCGTCCTGACCGCCGTCCTCGAGGTCGACCACCAGCGTGGAGGGGTCCTTGAAGGTGGCCCAGCCGTGGATCTCGGTGATCTTGTTCTTCTTCATCAGGTAGTGGACGCCGTTGACGATGCCCTGGCTCACCTTGCGGCTGCGCGCGTGGGTGGGCGCGTAGTCCATCGAGGCGTCGCCGGTGATGCCGAAGACGTCCTTCTCCTTGGTGATGACGTGGGCGAGCTCGGCGTTGCGCAGCAGCGCCTTGGAGGGGATGCAGCCGACGTTGAGGCACACCCCGCCCCAGTACTTCTTCTCCACGACCGCGACGCTCTTGCCGAGCTGGGAGGCGCGGATGGCGGCGACGTACCCACCGGGGCCCGCACCGAGGACGACGACATCGAAGTGGCTCACGACCAGTCAGCGTAGTAGGGGTGATGTGGCTTCCCGCCGCGCGTGCGAGGTTGGGCACATGCGCTTCCTCCTCGCCGGCTCCTCCGGCTTCCTCGGCACCCGGCTGCGCGACACGCTGCTGACCTCCGGGCACGAGGTGCTGCGGCTGGTGCGGCACCGGCCCGAGGGTCCCGACCAGCGGGAGTGGGACCCCTACACCGCGCCCCTCGACCTCGGCCACCTCGACGGGGTGGACGTCGTGGTGAACCTGGCCGGCAGCCCCACCTTCGGCAACCCGCACTCCGCGCGTTGGCGCGAGGAGCTGCAGCGCAGCCGCGTGGCCACGACGCGCACCCTGGCCGAGGCCATCGCCGCAGCCGAGAGCCGGCCGGCGTTCCTGGCCGGCAACGCCACCGGGTGGTACGGCGACCACGGCGAGGAGCTGCTCGAGGAGTCCTCCGACAGCCGCGGCGACGCCCTGCTGACCCGGGTGAGCCGCGCCTGGCAGCGAGCCGCGCAGCCCGCGGTGGACGCCGGCGCCCGGGTGGTGTTCCTGCGCACCTCCCCCGTGCTGGACCGGCGCAGCGAGCCGCTGCACCTGCAGACGCTGCTGTTCAAGGCCGGGCTGGGCGGCCCACTGGGCGACGGCCGGCAGTACTACCCGTGCATCGCCACGGCCGACTGGGTGGGCGGCGTGCTGCACTGCGCCGAGCACGACTCACTGGCGGGCCCGGTGAACCTGACCCTGGCCGAGCCCACCACCAACGCCGGCTTCACCCGGGCGCTGGGCCGGGCCGTGCACCGCCCGACCGTGCTGCGGGTGCCGGCGTTCGCGATCCGGCCGCTCGCGGGCGGCCTCGCCCCCGAGCTGCTGGGCTCGGTCCGCCTCGTGCCGCGAGCGCTGCTCGACTCCGGCTACGCCTTCCGCCACCCCGACATCGACGCCGCGGTCAGGGCGGGGCTGTCGGCCTGACCGCTCGGATGGTGGCCATCCGCCACTCCTCCCCCACGCGCCGCAGCTCCAGGCGCCGGGTGAGCGGCGCCGAGGCGGGCAGCGGCTGGTGTGCGCTCACCGAGACCGCGACGGCCCCGACCAGCCGATCGGTCACGCGCAGCACCAGCCGGTCCGTGCCGGCCCGGGTCACCCGCACCGCCAGCACCTGCTGCGACATCCCGGTGACGACGAGGCCGCGGGCCAGGTAGCGCCGCAGCAGCGCGACATCGGCCCGGCCCGCGGCCGCGCCCGGGACGTAGAGCCGCCGCAGTGCGGCCGGCTCACCCGAGGCCCAGGCCCGGGCGCGGGCGGCGTCCCACCGGTGCAGCGCCACCAGCGCCGGCGACGATGGTGCCGGCGCACCGAGAGCCGCCGCGACCGGTGCAGGGCGAGGCTCGTGGACGGCCGCCGGGGTCACGACGGCCACCAGGGCGGCGACGACCGCCGCCAGCAGGGGCACGAGCACTCTGATCCGCACGAGGACCACCCTGCGGCGCCCGCCGAGGCCGTCACAAGGGTCGGTTTCGGCGCTGTGGAAAACTCGTAAGCATGCGGTTCAGCACGCTCGGCCTGGTCGACTACCGCACCGCCTGGGAGCTGCAGCGCGAGGAGCACCAGGCCGTCGTGGCGGGCGGCGAGGACCGCACGCTGCTGCTCGAGCACCCGCCCGTCTTCACCTGCGGCAAGAGCACCGACGCCCACGAGCGCCCGCTGGACCCCGGCGGCGCCGAGATCATCGACGTCGACCGCGGCGGCAAGATCACCTTCCACGGCCCCGGCCAGCTGGTCGGCTACCCGATCGCGCGGCTGCCGCAGCACGTCAAGGTCGTCGACTACGTCCGCCGGGTGGAGGAGGCGCTGATCGCGGTCTGCCGGGACTTCGGCGTCGTCACCGCGCGCGTGCCGGGCCGCAGCGGCGTCTGGCTGCGCGCCGACGACCGCGGACCCGAGCGCAAGGTCGGCGCCCTGGGGATCCGGATGAGCCGCGGCGTCACGATGCACGGCTTCGCGCTGAACTGCGACGTCGACCTGGACTGGTACGCCCGCTTCGTGCCCTGCGGCATCGACGACGCCGGGGTCACCTCCCTCTCGGCCGAGCTGGGTCGCGACGTGAGCATCGACGAGGTGGTGCCCAGCGTCGAGCGGCACCTGAGCGACCTGCTCGCCTGGGGTCCCTACGAGCCCACCCCGAGCTACGAAGCGCGCCCGGAGCCGGTGCGCCTGCTGCGTCCGTCCTGACCCGTCGGCCATGCTGGAGGTATGGCCGTTGCGATCAGGACCGTCGGCCTGCGCAAGGTGCTTCGTGCCCAGCGGGGGCGTCGGGTGGCGGTCGACGGACTCGACATGGAGGTGCCCGCGGGCGGCGTGCACGCGCTGCTGGGCGCACCGGGCGCGGGACGCTCGGAGGTGCTGCGGCTGCTGGTGGGACTGAGCCGGCCGACGGCAGGCACGATCGAGCTGCTCGGCGTCCCGGTGCCGTCCCGGCTGCCCGAGGTGATGCCGCGGGTGGGCGCGATGGTCGAGGAGCCGGTGTTCACCGGGTCGTTCAGCGGGCGCCGCAACCTGCTGCTGCTGGCCCGCGCTGCGGGCGTGGGCCGCGACCGGGTCGACGCCGTCATCGAGCGCCTCGGCCTGAGCGAGGCGGCCCGCCACCACTTCGCCGGCTACTCCGTGGGTGAGCGGCAGCGGCTCGCGCTGGCCGCCGCCCTGCTCAAGGACCCCGAGCTGCTGCTGCTCGACGAGCCCACCGCCGACCTGGACCCCGCCGGCGCGCGGGAGGTGGTCACGATGCTGCGCGAGCGCGGCGACGCGGGCCGGACCGTCCTGCTCACCACCGACGACCCGGCCCTGGTCCGCCAGGTCTGCGACTCCGTGCACCTGGTCGACGAGGGCCGCACCGTCGCCGCGGGCAGCGTCACCGACGTGCTGGGCGAGGTCCGGATGGAGATGACCGCGGTGCCCTCGGAACTGGAGTCGTTGCTGGGCTCGCGACACGAGGGCACCTCGTGAGGCGGCTGGTGGGCGTCGAGCTGGCCCGCTTCCGCTCCTCGCGCGTCGTGCTCGCCGTGCTGGTGGTGGCCGTGGTGGCCGCCGGGCTCTTCGCGTTCCGCACGGCCTACGACAGCCGGCCGTTCTCCCGGGCCGAGGTGGCCACCGCCCGCGCCCAGGCGTCGATGGCCGCCGAGGCCAAGCGCGGCGACGTCAAGGAGTGCCTGGCCGACCCGGCGACGATGCTCGGCCCCGGCGCCACCGCCTCGGACTGCCGAGCCGACCTGGTGCCGCAGACCACCGACTTCCTCACCCGTGCGCCGCTGCGGCTGCGAGTCGTGATGCAGAACAACGGGCTGCACCTGGCGGTGCTCGTGCTCGTGCTGCTCGTGGTGGCCGGTGCGGCCTTCGCGGGCTCGGACTGGGCCTCGCGATCGCTGCGCAACCAGCTGCTGGCCGAGTCGCGGCGTACGCGGGTGTGGCTGGCCAAGGCGGCCGCGGTCTCGTTGGGCTCGCTGGTGATCGCCGCGCTGGCGCTGGCGGTGTTCTGGGTGCCGCTGCGCATCATCGCCGCCGAGCGCGGCCTGAGCGTCACCGCCGGCTCGCTGGTGGTGTGGCACATCGTGCGGACGCTGGTGCTCGCCGCCGTCGCACCGGTGGGGGCGTACGCGCTGGCCATGCTGTTCCGCAGCACCGTCGGGGCGGTCGGCCTGGTGTTCGGCGTGAGCCTGGCCGCCGAGGTGCTGCTGGGCCCGCTGCCGGTGCGCGGGACCGGCTGGCTCACCCCCAGCCACAACGTGTTCGCGTGGCTGCTGGGCAGCACCCACTACTTCGACGCCTCGCTGCGCTGCGGCGGACCCGACTGCAAGATCCGGGTGCTCGACATGTGGCCGGCGGGAGCCGTGCTGGCGGTCGTGACCGCGGTCGTCATGGCGCTCTCGTGGGCCGACTTCCGGCGGCGCGACGTACCCTGACCAGGACCGGACCGGTCCGTGAACGCTTCGAGACCGGTCGAGGACCATCTGGTGACAGCCACGGTCGACGGGCCTACCGGCGGGTATGTTGCCGCCGACCAGGCGATCTCGGACGTACAGCGGGAGCAGGCAGTGACACTGAGCAAGACGGGGCGGGGACTGCTGCGTGCTGGCATCCCCCTGGCACTGGCCGCGACGAGCCTGACCGCCTGCGGAGTCGCTTCCTCCCACCACCGCCCGGCCGCAGCGCCCAGCAGCGCGGCCAGCAGCTCTGCGCCGGCGAGCGAGCCGGCCGAGCCCAGCGTCCCGACGCTGACGGCCGTGCCGCGCCAGGGCGCCGCCGGGCAGCCGCTGGAGCACCAGCGCACGCTGTTCGAGAACGCCGCCTACGAGAACGTCTCCGAGCAGGCGTTGAGCGCCTACCAGCGCGCGGCCCAGGTGATCGACACCGCCGACCCGAGCTGCCGGCTCTCCTGGACGCTGCTGGCCGCGCTGGGCGACGTCGAGGCCCGCTACGGCGCCTTCGGGCCCGTCCTGAACGGCCGGAACGGGCGGATCACCGTGCCCGACACCGACGGCGGGCAGATCGACGGCAACCCGCGCTTCGACCGAGCGGTGGGCCCGATGCAGCTGCTGCCGTCGACGTGGTCGCAGGTGGCCGTCGACGCCGACGGCGACGGCAAGCGCGACCCGCAGGACCTTGACGACGCCGCCCTGGGCGCTGCGGTCTACCTCTGCGGCAACGACGACGACCTGGGCACCCGGCAGGGCAAGAAGTCGGCGGTGTTCCGCTACAACCACTCCCGGCCCTACGTGCTGTTCGTGCTGGCGCTCTCCCACCGGTACGCGCTCAGCGAGCAGGCCCTCGCCCCGTCGATGGCCGCTCGCGCCCTGACGGCGGTGAGCGCCGAGGACCCGCTCGCGACCGCCAGCGACCCGACCGTCACGGCCGCCGACGTGCCGCAGGGCGTCGTGGTCAAGCCGAAGAAGCCGGGCAAGCCGGCCGTCTCCGCGCCCAGCGCGACCACCTCGGCCTCGGCCGGCTCGTCCGCCTCCGACTCGCCGTCGGCGTCCCCGTCCGGATCCCCGTCGGGCTCACCGTCGCCGGACTGCCCGACGGACACCCCCACCACGAGCGCCAGCCCCACCGCGACGCCGACGCCGGTCGACGGCTGCCCCTCCCCCACGGCCAGCCCGACGTCGAGCGCCGACCCCTCGCCCAGCGCGACGCCCTCGGCGTCGTCCTCATCGTCGTCGTCGGCCTCGGCGGCCACCCCCTCGGACACCCCGACGCCGTGACCCGCCTCGTACAGTGGAGGGCGTGACACAGGCTCCTGCCAACCCTGACGGCCGCAAGCTCCTCCGACTCGAGGTCCGCAACGCCGAGACCCCCATCGAGCGCAAGCCGGAGTGGATCAAGACCCGCGCCCGGATGGGCCCGGAGTACACCGAGCTGCAGGGGCTGGTGAAGCGCGAGGGCCTGCACACGGTGTGCCAGGAGGCGGGCTGTCCCAACATCTACGAGTGCTGGGAGGACCGCGAGGCCACGTTCCTCATCGGCGGCGACCAGTGCACCCGGCGTTGCGACTTCTGCCAGATCGACACCGGCAAGCCGCAGGCGCTCGACGTCGACGAGCCGCGGCGCGTGGCGGAGTCGGTGCGGACGATGGAGCTGCGCTACGCCACCATCACCGGCGTCGCCCGCGACGACCTGGCCGACGGCGGAGCGTGGCTCTACGCCGAGACCGTGCGCCAGATCCACGAGCTGAACCCGGGCACCGGCGTGGAGAACCTCATCCCCGACTTCAACGGCAAGCCGGAGCTGCTCGCCGAGGTCTTCGAGTCGCGGCCCGAGGTGCTGGCCCACAACGTCGAGACGGTGCCGCGCATCTTCAAGCGGATCCGGCCCGCGTTCCGCTACGAGCGCTCGCTCGACGTCCTCACCCAGGCGCGGGCTTTCGGGCTGGTCACCAAGTCGAACCTGATCCTAGGCATGGGCGAGACCCGCGAGGAGGTCTCGCAGGCGCTGCGCGACCTCCACGAGGCCGGCTGCGAGCTCGTCACGGTCACCCAGTACCTGCGCCCCAGCCCCCGCCACCACCCGGTGGAGCGTTGGGTCAAGCCGCAGGAGTTCGTCGAGCTGGCCGCCGAGGCCGAGGAGATCGGCTTCGCCGGGGTGCTCTCCGGACCGCTGGTGCGCTCCTCCTACCGCGCGGGCCGGCTCTACCAGCAGGCTATGGAGCGGCGCAGCGAGAGCGCAGCGGTCTGAGAGACTGTCCGGCGTGGCACGCAAGGCGAAGGACCCGAACAAGAAGCCCGGCCGCATCGCGCAGATGCGGCAGACCTACGAGCTGACCAAGCGCACCGACCCCAACATCGGGTGGCTGCTGCTGGCCTGGTTCGTCGCGACGGGCGTCGTCGGCTTCCTCGCGGTCTACTTCTCCCTCGGCCGGCACCTGGTCACCTCGATCATCACCGGCGTCCTGGTGGGCCTGCTGGTGGCGCTCATCGTGTTCGGCCGTCGTGGCCAGCGCTCGGCGATCGCCCAGATCGAGGGCAAGCCGGGGGCGGCGGCCGCCGTCCTGGGCATGCTCAAGCGCGGTTGGAAGACCGACCCGGGCATCGCGTTCACCAAGCAGCAGGACGTCGTCACCCGCGTCGTCGGCCCGCCCGGCATCGTGCTGGTGGGCGAGGGCAACCCGTCCCGGCTGCGCACCCTGCTGGCCACCGAGCGCCGCAAGCACGAGCGGGTCACCGACGGCACCGCGGTGCAGGAGCTCATCGTCGGCGACGGTGAGGGTCAGGTGCCGCTGCAGCGGCTGGTCAAGCACGTCTCCAAGCAGAAGCGCACGCTCAAGCCGGCCGAGATGACCGACGTCCTCAACCGGCTGAAGGCGCTCGACGCGAACCGGTCGAACATCCCGCTGCCGAAGGGGCCGGTGCCGACCTCGATGAAGGGGATGCGGGGGAACCTGCGAGGTCGCTGACCGGCGCCAAGGACCAGCGGCGCCGCAGCGGCGTCTCGACCCAGTGGTACGACGCCGCCGCCAGCAGCACCACGATCGGCAGCGTGACCCAGCCCCACGAGGAGTGGATCGGGTTGCGGTGCACCAGCGTCGTGAACGCCGTGAAGACGCCGGTGTTGACCAGGTAGAGGCTGTAGGAGATCCGCCCGAGGTAGGGCAGCGGCCGCACGGAGAGAAGCCGCCCGAGCAAGCCGGCGGGCAGCGCGGCCACGCACAGCACCACGCAGGCCGCGGCCACCGCCGTCTGCCCGAAGCCGGTGACGTCGTAGCGGGCCGGCAGCGGCAGCCCATCGCTCTCGATGTGGTCGAGCACCACCAGCATCGTCAGCCCGAGCGCCCCGACCAGCGGCGTGAGTGGCGAGCCGGCCACGCGGTCGCGGCCGGCGTGCAGCACGAAGGCCACCACGGCTCCGCACAGCAGCGCGTCGACGTGGGTCTGCGGGCCGAAGAGCCACGCCTCGTAGCGCGCTCCCCCGACGTACGCCGCGTGGCGGACCACCCACGCCACGGCCACGCACGCGAGCAGCAGCGGCACCACCAGCCGCGCCGGCACACGGCGCAGCAACGGCAGCAGCAGCCACGGCCAGAGCAGGTAGAACTGCTCCTCGATCGCCAGCGACCAGCTCCACGCGAACCAGCCGCTCACGTGCTCGCCGCCGGCCAGGCCCAGCACCGCCTCGGTGCCGTAGCCCAGGGTCGAGACCGCTCCCAGCCCCCAGGTGCTCACCGGCACACCGACCAGCAGCAGCACCGCGGCGGTGACGACGACCGCCAGCACCATCGCCGGCGTCAACCTCGCCAGCCGGCGGCGGTAGAAGGCGCGCAGGTCGAGCCGCCCGGTCAGGTCGTGCTCGCGCATCAGCAGCGTGGTGATGAGGTAGCCGCTGAGGACGAAGAAGACGGTGACCCCGTGGAACTCGTCGATGTGCGGGGTGCCGTAGTGACCCGCGACGACGGTGACGATGGCGAGTGCGCGCACTCCGTCCAGCGCCGCGTTGTGGTCCCTCATGGCGCCTACGACGGTACGGTCGCGCGGCGCCTCAGTCCGGCAATTCGGATAATCGGTACGTGCCGGTCCGGGCAGCCAGGTCGTGGAGACCGCGTCCGTCGGGCTTGAACACCAGCGGCGGGATCACCAGGCAGACCAGCAGCTGCCGCGCCAGCGCCGGCAGCAGCGGCACGCGCCGGCCGTTGGTGTGCAGCACCCGCAGCCGGGTGGCCAGCTGCCCGAACGAGCCGCCGGCCAGCGCGGTACCCACCGCGCTCTCGACCCAGAAGACCCCGAGCACGATCCAGTTCGTGCTGGTGTCGAACCAGTGGTCGGGGCCGACGAAGAGCAGCGTCACCAGCGAGCAGCCGGCCCAGTCCACCAGGAGCGCGAGGATCCGACGTCCCCACGAGGCGGTGGTCTGCACAGCGGCGAGCGTAGCGATGAGGACCTGATCCACTCCCACAGCCAGCCGTTACATGCCCGCAACAAAGCCGATACGGTCGAGTAACGGCTCCTCCATAGGTTCGCGACCACGGGCTGCCCGGGGGCCTTGCTCGTCGCATCGGCGTGTTTTCACCCAGTCTTTCCACTCAACGGAGGTCGGATGTTCCAGAACAGCGAGGAGCTGCTCAAGTACGTCAAGGACGAGGGCATCGAGATGGTCGATGTCCGGTTCTGCGACCTGCCCGGGGTCATGCAGCACTTCACCGTCCCGGTCTCGTCGTTCGACCAGGCGGTCTTCGACGACGGTCTGGGCTTCGACGGGTCCTCCATCCGTGGCTTCCAGGCCATCAACGAGTCCGACATGCAGCTCTACCCGGACCCGACCACGGCCTACGTCGACCCGTTCCGTGAGGCCAAGACCCTCAACGTGAACTTCTTCATCCACGACCCGATCACCGGCGAGGCGTACTCGCGCGACCCGCGCAACATCGCCAAGAAGGCGCTCGCCTACCTGGCCAGCACCGGCATCGGCGACACCGCGTTCTTCGCCCCCGAGGCCGAGTTCTACATCTTCGACAATGTCCGGTACTCCACCGAGGTCAACGCCGGCTACTACCACATCGACTCGATCGAGGGCTGGTGGAACTCCGGCGCCGAGGGCGACAACCTCGGCTACAAGACCCGGCTGAAGGGCGGCTACTTCCCCGTCGAGCCGTACGACCACTACTCCGACCTGCGCGCGGAGATGGTCAAGAACCTCGAGGGCGTTGGCCTGCAGGTCGAGCGCGCCCACCACGAGGTCGGCACCGCCGGCCAGGCGGAGATCAACTACCGCTTCGACACGCTGCTCAAGGCCGCCGACGATGTCATGAAGTTCAAGTACATCATCAAGAACACGGCCTGGCGCAACGGTAAGACCGTGACCTTCATGCCCAAGCCGATCTTCGGCGACAACGGCTCCGGCATGCACGTGCACCAGTCGATCTGGAACGACGGCGAGCCGCTGTTCTACGACGAGACCGGCTACGGCGGCCTGTCCGACATGGCCCGCTGGTACATCGGCGGCATCCTCAAGCACGCCCCGTCGCTGCTGGCCTTCACCAACCCGACGGTGAACTCCTACCACCGCCTGGTCCCCGGCTTCGAGGCCCCGATCTCGCTGGTCTACTCCTCGCGCAACCGCTCGGCGTCGGTCCGGATCCCCATCACCGGCTCGAACCCCAAGGCCAAGCGCATCGAGACCCGCTTCCCCGACCCCTCGGCCAACCCGTACCTGGCCTTCTCGGCCCTGCTGCTGGCCGGCCTGGACGGCATCCAGAACAAGATCGAGCCCGCCGACCCGATCGATAAGGACATCTACGAGCTCCCGCCGGACGAGATGGCCGAGATCGACCAGGTCCCCACCTCGCTCGGCGCCGTCCTCGACTCCCTCGAGGCCGACCACGGCTTCCTCACGGCCGGCAACGTCTTCACGCCGGACCTGATCGAGACCTGGGTCGACTTCAAGCGGACCGCCGAGATCGCCCCGGTCCAGCTGCGGCCGCACCCGCACGAGTTCGAGCTGTACTACGACATCTGATCCCTGGGCCTTCGCGCCCAGCTCGTTCTCACGTGAACGGCCCCTGGCCTGCCGAATGTCGATCGACGTTTGGCGAGGTCAGGGGCCCTTTCGCGTCTGCATCGCGACGTCGTTCCACCAGGAGACGACCCCTGTCTGCGGCGGGCGGCCGTGGACAGGAGGCTGAGGAAAGGGTTGGTCGACGCTACCGAGGGCTCGCTACTCGAAGCGGTCGGCGCGAGAGCGGTCGATGTGCCCTTCACCGCCCGCAGCAGGATCCGACGGCTCCGCGGGCCGGTCAGGGTCGAAGGAGACCTCGATGCTCTGGAAGCCCTTGGCTCGTTGCGCCTCGGCCTGCTCGGTGTAGGCGCGCTCGTCACCCCGGGTGAGCTCGACGTTGTCGGTGAACGGGGTGAGCAGTGCGCGCGGGTAGAGATGGCGGACGCGTACGACGTTGATCTCCGCGCTGATCACGATCGCGACCGCGGTCAGGTACAGGAACGCCAGGAGTCCCAGCACCACGGCGAACACGCTGTTGGTGGCGCTGGCGTTCTTGACCACGTGGCCGACGTAGCGCACGCCGAAGGTCTGCAGCAGCTGCCACGCCACGGCTGCACTCAGAGCACCAGGCACGAGCTGGCGCACGGTCAGCGACCGGGCGGTCGAGAACCGGAACGCGAAGACGAACACGACGCCGTTGAGGAGGACGGAGACCACCAGGACACCGATCCGGGCGACCACTCCCAGTGCACTCGAACCACTGACGCTCAGCGCTGAGAGACCGGTGGTGACCAGCACGGCCACGCCGACGGTCAGCAGCAGGAGCAGGCTGCGCCCGCGGCTCTTGAACGGGTCCGGCCGCGAGTTGCGCGGCACCGACCAGGCTGTGTTCATCGTGTACTGAGCCGCCTGGGCGACGCCGAGTCCGCCGTACAGCGCTCCGAGGACGCCGACCACCAGGCCGAGCACGCCGCCGCCGATGGCTCGAGGGCGCCCGAGCTCGGGACCCACCACCGGGAACTGGCTCAGCGCCGAGGTCTCGATCCGGTGCTGCAGGCCGACGTCGCCGGACAGCACGAACCCGAGAACGGTCGCGAAGACGAGCAGCAGCGGGAACAGCGAGACGAACGCGTAGTAGGTGATCAGCGCGGCCAGGTACCCGCCCGAGTCGTCGATGTACTTGTACACGACCGCGATGGGGAACCCTACCCACGGCCTGCGTCGCTGCAGACCGTCCAGCACCGATGCGACGTTCACCGTTCTCGCCACTTCGGCGCTGAGGAGGTCACAGACGGATTCTGCGCCACGAACGCCACCGTCGCGTCGTGCTCCTCACGACCGACGTGGTTGCACCCGGTGGTGAGGTGGGGATCCGACACCCGGGTGGCACACTCTGCGCCCATGCGCGAACGCCCCGACAGCCCGCTCCACCTCCCCTTGATGCTCGCGCTCACCTTCTCCACCGGGATCATCGACGCCATCGGCTACCTCGGTCTCGACCGCGTGTTCACGGGCAACATGACCGGCAACGTCGTCGTGCTCGGCATGGGGTTGGCCGGCGGCAACGGACTGCCCGTGCTGGGGCCGCTGGTGGCGCTGGTCGGCTTCCTGGTCGGCGCGGCGCTGGCCGGACGGACGCTGCGTCGCCGCGGCGCGGGCTGGTCGAGCCTGACCACGGTGCTGCTGCTCGCGGTGGCCACGGTGATGCTGGTCGTCGGGGTGCTGCTGCTCGCCGACCCCGACCCCGCCCGCGTGGTGGCCCTGCCGGTCACGGGTCTGCTCGGGCTCGCGATGGGCACCCAGGCCGGGACGGCCCGGCAGGTCGGGGTGCGCGACGTGAGCACCGTCGTGGTCACCTCCACCCTCGCCGGGCTCGCGGCCGAGTCGTGGTTCGGCAACGGGCGCGGCGCGCAGCCGTGGCGGCGCGGGTCGGCGGTGGCGCTCATCCTCGCCGGTGCGTGCGTCGGCGCCCTGCTGCTGCGGGTGCACCTCGGCCTCGGCGTGCTCGTCGCGGCCCTCATCACGGTCGTGGTCGCCGTGCTCGGCCACCGTGATACCCACCGCGTCGTCCCTGCAGCAGCAGACGCCTGAGCCGCGGTCGCAGGGCGCCGAAGGCAAGCCTGGGCTTGCTTGCGCGCCGCGGCTCGAATGGCAAGAGTTGAACCACTCAAGTCTCCTCCGACGTGAAGGAGTGGCCCTCGTGCCCACCACGCAGACCCCGTCCGACCTGTCCACCACCCCGGAGATCGCGGCGGGTGCCGCGCAGTTCCTCACCCCGGTCGTCCTCGACCTCGAAGCGCTCGTCGTGAACGGAAAGCAGGCGCACTGGCACGTGCGCGGCGGCAGCTTCATCGGTGTCCACGAGCTGCTCGACGACCTCGTCACGCACGCGCAGGAGTACGCCGACACCGCGGCCGAGCGCGTCGTCGCGCTCGGCCTGCCGCTGGACTCGCGCCTGGCCACCGTGGCGGCCAAGACCACGCTGCCGGCGCTGTCCGACGGCTTCCAGCAGTGGCCCGACACCGTCGCCGAGGTGGTCGCGCTGATCGACGCCGCGCTGGTCACGGTGCGCACCGCCGTCACCGGGCTCGACACCGTCGACCTCTCCAGCCAAGACGTCGCCATCGAGATCGAGCGGGGCCTCACCAAGGACCGCTGGCTGCTGCAGGCCCACGTCGCCCAGTAGTCCCCTGCAGACGTTCGTGGCCGACACCTTGCGTAACTGAGGTAAGCCTTACCTATACTCGAGGTATGAGGCCGCACCGCTGCTCCGAGCCGTTGGACCACTTGCTGGTCGTGGTCGAGCACGAGGAGCTCGACGCCGTACGCGCACTGCTCGCCCTCGTGCCCGAGACCACCTACGGCCAGGTGTTCGTCGAGACCGGGCCGGACCAGACGTTGCCGACGCTGGCCCGGCCCGGCCGCGTCACCGTGCACCAGATCGTCCGTAGCGCGGAGGATCGTCGCGGGACGCCGGCTCTCCTGGCCTCGCAGGCCTGGATCTCGGAGTGGATGCCCGACGACGCGGACCCCGCCCGCGAGCTGGCCATCTACGTCGGGGCGTGCATGCAGGCCGGATCGCCGGCGCTCGGCGTGCCGCTGGTGCGCCTCTAGCTGCTACGCGGGCCGGCCGGCCAGCGCGTCGGCCAGGCCCGTGAGGAGCCGGTCCACGTCCTCCTCGGAGGTGTACGGCGCCAGGCCGATGCGCAGCCCTCCGGTCGCCTCGAGGCCGAGGCGGCGGGCGGGTTCGTAGGCGTAGAAGGTGCCGGCCGGGGCGTTGACGCCGTGCTCGGCCAGGCGCGCCCGGATCTGCTGGGGGTCGCGGCCCTTCCAGGTGGCCAGCAGCGTGGGCGTGCGCCGGGCGGCGCGCGACCACACGGTGGCGCCGAGGTCGAGCAGACCCTGCTCGACGCGCTCGCGCAGCCGGTCCTCGTGCTGCTCGAGCGCGGCGAAGGAGGCGACCAGGCGCTCGCGCCGGGTGCCCTCGCCGGGCACCAGGTCGGCCAAGAAGTCGACGGCGGCGGTGGTGCCCGCCAGCAGCTCGTAGGGCAGCGTGCCGAGCTCGAAGCGCTCGGGGACGGCGTCGCTCGAGGGCAGCAGCTTGTCGGGATGGATCTGCTCCAGCAGCTCGGGTCGGCCGTGGACGACGCCGCAGTGCGGGCCGAAGAACTTGTAGGGCGAGCAGGCGAACAGGTCCGCGCCCAGCCCAGCCACGTCGACGCCGGCGTGGGCGGTGAGGTGCACACCGTCGACGTAGAAGAGCGCACCCGCCTCGTGGGCGAGAGCGGCGACGGCGGGCAGGTCGGGGCGGGTGCCGATGAGGTTGGAGGCGCCGGTGAGGGCGACCAACCGGGTGCGCCCGGTGACCTCCACCGGGCCCAGCTCGCCGGTGGCGGGGTCGACGTCGATCCAGCGCACCTCGGCTCCGACGCGGCCCGCGGCGATGACCCACGGCCGCACGTTGGCGTCGTGGTCCAGCCGCGAGAGCAGCACCTCGTCACCGGGCTCCCACTGCGCGGAGAGCGCACGGGCGAGGTCCATGGTCAGCTGGGTCATGCTGCGCCCGAACACCACGCCGGCCGGGTCGCCGGCCAGCAGGTCGGCCATGGCCTGGCGCCCGGCGACCACGGCAGCCTCGGCGTTGCGCTCGGCCGGGGTGGCCGAGCCGCGGTTGGCCAACGGCGAGGTGAGGGTGTCGTAGACGGCCTGCGCGACGACGTCGGGAGTCTGCGAGCCTCCCGGCCCGTCGAAGTGGGCGGCCCCGGTGCCGGGAGCTGCAGCCAGCGCCGGGAAGTGCGAGCGGATCCGGGCGACGTCGTAGGTCATGTGGTCAGCATGCCGGGCGGCGGCTGCGGCACCGACGAGGGACGCTCAGCCGGCCGGATAGTTCTGCCCGCTCAGCAGGGAAGCCAGGTGGACGGCGTTCGCAGCCACGCCCGCGGTGGTGGAGGCGACAGCCTCGGGGGTCTCGTCGAGGTCGTTGTAGTCGGTGCTGCCCATGGCCTCGCCGTTCCAGTAGGTGCCGCCCTGCGCGGGGATGGTGAAGCCGACGTCGTTGAGGCACTGGAAGGCGACGCCGCAGATGTGGTGCGCGCCGTCCTCGTTGCCGACGACCGCCACCACGGCGACCTTGCCGTAGAGCACGGGGCGACCCTGCTCGTCGGTCTCGGCCACCTCGGCGTCGAGACGCTCGAGCACCCGCTGGCACACGCTGGACTGCTGGCCCATCCAGGTCGGCGTGGCCAGCACCACGATGTCGGCGGCGTGCACCTGCGCGCGGATCGCCGGCCACTGGTCGCCGTCGCCCATGTCGGCCTCGACGCCCGGTCGGACGTCGTGGTCGACCACCCGCACCGTGTGGGCGGTGATGGTGGCGTGCTCGCGCATCGCCTCGACCACCTGGCCGGCGAGCAGGTCGCTGCTGGAGGGCGCGGGGCTCGGCTTGAGCGAGCAGTTGAGCACCAGGACGTCGAGGTCGGTCACGCATCCTCGGTGCCCCGCGCACCGCGGGGCGATCCGCACCCCATGGGGTGGTCAGCGGTCGGTGACCAGTCGAGCGTGCAGGTGCTCGTCGTAGGGCCGGCCGTCGCCGTAGACGTAGGCCTGCCGCACGGTGCCCTCCAGCGCGAAGCCGGACCGCTCGGCCACGCGGCACGAGCCCGGGTTGGCGAGCGCGTGGTAGAGCTGCACCCGACGCAGCCCGAGGACGTCGAACGCGTGGGCCGTGACCAGTCCGAGCGCGGCGGTGCCGACACCGCGGCCCCGCTCCGTGGCCAGCACCCGGTAGCCGACGTCGGCGGTGCGGTGCCGAAGGTCGATGTCGGTGAGGCTGATCGTGCCGACGAAGCGGCCGGCGTCGGCGATCGCCCAGGTGCGGCTGGCGGCGTCGTCCTGGGAGCGCAGCTCGAGCCACTCGCGGGCGGTGGCGCCGCGCATCGGGTTCCACTGCCGGACGTCCGGGTCGTCCATGAGCCGCTGGATCGCCTCGCCGTCACCCGCGACCACCTCGCGCAGACCGATGTCCACGAGCGCCACCCTAGGCTGAGCCGATGGGCCGGTCCCTCGAGGTGCGCAGAGCCGCCGACTGCTTCGTGACCACCACCGAGGACGGCGTGCACACCCGCCACGCGTTCTCCTTCGGCACGCACTTCGACCCCGCGCACACCGGCCTCGGACCGCTGGTCGCGCACAACCAGGAGCTGCTGCCGCCGGGCACGGGATACGACGCCCACGCCCACGCCGGGCTGGACATTGTCAGCTGGGTGGTCGAGGGCGAGCTCACCCACACCGACTCCACCGGACACCGGGCGGTGACCCCCGCGGGCCGGCTGCAGCTCCTGCGCGCCGGCTCCGGCGTCGAGCACGCCGAGCGCAACGAGGGCGACCGGCCGCTGCGGTTCGTGCAGATGTGGCTCGTGGCCGACGACCCGGCCGCCGCGCCGGCGTACGCCCAGCCCGACGGGCCCACCCTCCAGGTCTCCTCGCGCGCGCGGCTGCACGTGGCGCGAGGCGAGAAGGGTCACACCTTCCGGCTCCCGGAAGCCGACTACGTGCACGTGTCGGTGGTGCGTGGTTCGCTGGACCACAGCGCCGGGCCACTGGGCCCGGGCGACACCGCACGGGTGCGCGGCGAGCAGGACGGCGCCGTGCTGCTCACGGCTCTGGAGCCGTCGGAGATCCTGGTGTGGGAGATGGAGGAGTGATGGGTCAGGTCAGCGTCGTGGACGTCCCCGAGCGCAGTCGCTACGAGGTCGAGCAGGACGGCGAGGTGATCGGCTTCGCCGCCTACTCCCGCCAGGGCGACTCCGTCGTGCTGCCGCACGTGGAGGTCGAACCCGCCCACCAGCACCAGGGCCTCGCCGGCCGGCTGGTGCAGCAGGCCATGGACGACGCGCGGGCGCAGGGCCTGCGCGTGCTCCCGATCTGCCCGTTCGCGGTGCGGTGGATCGGCGAGCACCCCGAGTACCAGGACCTCGACGCCAGGAGGGCATCGTGAACGAGGCTTTCGTCTACGCAGCAGTCCGCACCCCGTTCGGCCGGTTCGGCGGCGCGCTCGCCGGCGTCCGTCCCGACGACCTGGCCGCCGTCGCGATCACCGGCGTGCTCGACCGCGCGCCCGGCCTCGAGCGCGCCGCCGTCGACGAGGTCGTGTGGGGTGCGGCCAACCAGGCCGGTGAGGACAACCGCAACGTCGCCCGGATGGCCACGCTGCTGGCCGGGCTGCCGACGTCGGTGCCCGGGACCACGGTCAACCGGCTCTGCGGCTCCAGCCTCGACGCCGCCATCATCGGCTCGCGCGAGATCGAGGTCGGCGACGCCGACGTCGTGGTCACCGGCGGCTCGGAGTCGATGACGCGCGCCCCGTGGGTGCTGCCGAAGCCCGCCCGGCCGTTCCCGGCCGGCAACCTCGAGGCACCCTCCACCACGCTGGGCTGGCGGCTGGTGAACGACAACATGCCCGCGGAGTGGACGATCTCGCTCGGCGAGTGCAACGAGCAGCTGCAGGAGCGGTTCGGCATCTCCCGCGAGCGGCAGGACGAGTTCGCCGCCCGCTCCCACAACCTCGCCGACGCCGCCTGGGAGGCGGGCTTCTACGACGACCTCGTCGTGGCGGTGCCGGAGGTCGACCTCGCCCGCGACGAGGGCATCCGGCCCGGCAGCACGGCCGAGAAGCTGTCCGGCCTCAAGCCGTCGTTCCGCGAGGACGGCACCATCACCGCCGGCAACGCCTCGCCCCTCAACGACGGCGCCTCCGCGGTGCTCCTGGGCTCCGAGGCCGCCGCGGAGGCGATCGGGACGGCTCCCCTGGCCCGGATCGCCGGCCGGGGTGTGCACGCGCTGGACCCGCAGGACTTCGGTTTCGCCCCGGTCGAGGCGGCCAACCAGGCGCTGGCCCGGACGGGCATCGAGTGGTCCGACGTCTCCGCGGTCGAGCTCAACGAGGCGTTCGCGGTGCAGTCCATCGCCTGCGTCGACGCCTGGAAGGTCGACCCCGAGATCGTCAACGCCAAGGGCGGCGCCATCGCGATCGGGCACCCGCTCGGAGCGTCCGGCGGCCGCATCCTCGGCACGCTGCTGGGCCGGCTGCGCGAGTCCGGCGACCGGTGGGGCGTCGCCGCCATCTGCATCGGCGTCGGTCAGGCGCTGGCCGTCGTCGTCGAGAACGTCGGCTGAGGCACCCCCACCGCACCCAGCACGGCCGGCAGCAGCGCCTTGGCGATGCGCTTGTAGCCCGCGCCCGAGGGGTGGAACCGGTCGACGGCGAACATCGCGTCGGGCTCGCTGAGGAAGAACGGTCCCACCGCGTCGAGCGCGACCACGTGCGCGCCGAGGGGCAGCACGGCTACGCGCTGGGCCGCGGCCAGCGACCGGGAGGCGCGTCCGCCCAGGGCGCGCAGCGGCTGGGGCACCGCGGTGAGGGCGCCGAGGTCGGGGCAGGTGCCCACGACCACCTCGCAGCCGCGCTCGCGCAACGCGGTCACCGCCTCCACCAGGTGCGCCACCGAGTCGGCCTGGCGCACCCGGTGGGTGACGTCGTTGCCGCCGACGACCACGACGGCGACGTCGGGCCGGTAGCCGGCGGGGAGGCCGGCCAGCTGTGCGCGCAGGGCCGAGCTCTCCGCGCCGACCACGGCGCCGGTGTGCAGCCGCACCGCGCGGCCGCTGCGCCGGGCGGTGCGCCGGGCCAGCTGGGCGCCCAGGGTGTGCTTGCGCCGCTCGGCGCCCAAGCCGGCGGCGATCGAGTCGCCGAGCATGAGCAGCTCGAGCCGGTCGCCCTGCTTCTTCTTCCAGGTGCGGTCGGCGGCCAGCGCCTCCTCCCCCAGCGGCTTGCCGATGGTGCGCCGGGCCTGGCGGGCCTGCAGCCGGAGCAGCTCGCGGCCGGCGACGACGCCGCTGGCACCCGCGACGGCGACCAGCGTGAGCACCCGCCTCATGCGGCGCGAGCGACGTCCTGGCCGCAGACCTCGCGGTAGTGCCCGACCAGCTCGTCGACCACCGCCGCCCAGGTGCGTCCGGCCACCGCCTGCCGGGCATTGGCCGCCAGGTGCATCCGCAGCGCGGGCTCGCGGGAGGCCCAGGAGACCAGGTCGCGCAGCGAGTCCGGCTCGGCCGGGTCGTGGAGCAGGCCGGTGCGCCCGTGCTCGACCAGGTCGGCCGGGCCGCCCACGCCGGGTGCGACCACGGCGACACCGCTGGCCTGGGCCTCCTGCACGGTCTGGCAGAACGTCTCGTTCTCGCCGGTGTGCACGAACACGTCGAGGCTGGCGAACGCGGCGGCCAGCTCCTCACCGCGCAGCATGCCGGTGAAGACCGCACCGGGCAGCATCCGTTGCAGCTGCCCGCGCACCGGCCCGTCACCCACGACCACCAGCCGAACGCCGGGCAGGTCGGCCAGCTCGGCGAGCCGGTGCACCTGCTTCTCCGCCGCCAGCCGGCCGACGTAGCCGACCAGCACCTGGCCCTCGTCGGCCCAGCGGCGGCGCAGCTGCGGGCTGCGGCGACGCGGGTCGAACAGGTCCAGGCTCACGCCTCGCCGCCACAGGTGCAGGTCAGTGACGCCCAGGGCCGCCAGCTGGTCGTGGGAGGCACGAGACGGCACCAGGTTGCGGTCGGCGCGCCGGTGGATGCGCGCCAGCCAGCGCGTCATCACCCGCTCGGCGTGCCCGGTCATGAACGCGTGCGGGTAGTGGCGCGCGAAGCCGGCGACATCGGTCTGGTAGACCGCCACCGTCGGTACGCCCAGCCGGCGGGCAGCACGCTGACCGGTCACCCCGAGCGCGACCGGCGAGGCCAGGTGCACGACGTCGGGGGCGAAGCGCGCCATCGCGCGCTCCACCGCCGAGCCGGGCAGGCCCAGCGGGAACTCCTGGTAGCCGGGCAGTGCCAGGGAGCGCACCCGCACCACCTCGGCGCCGGCGTACTCCCGCGGGCCGGGCCCGGGGGCCACCACGAGCGCCTGGTGGCCGGTGGCGCCGAGCCGGTCCACGACGTGCCGGACCGAGTTCGCCACTCCGTTGACCTGCGGTAGGAACGACTCCGTGACCACGCAGATGCGCATGGTGACACCGTCCGGGGCGAGCGTGAACGTCGCGGGTGCGACCCGGCCCCTCGCGCGTGCACACCACGTGAACAACACCGCCCCGTGTTGCGAGCATGTGTCCGGCTCCTGAGAGAGCCCACCCCTGCGAACCCCCTTCGAACCTCGTAAATCGGACATGATCCTGAGAATCGTTCGGATCGAGAACTTTTTCGCTCACCACCCCCATCCGGCTCGGTGCAGCCGGGCGAACCCCCACCCGTGACCGAGAATCCTGCCCAGACCCTCGTCGTCATCCCCACCTACAACGAGATCGACAATCTCCGCCCGATCGTCCAACGCACCCTGTCCGCCACCTCGGCCGACGTGCTGGTCGTCGACGACGCCAGCCCCGACGGCACCGGCGAGCTCGCCGACCGCTTGGCCGCCGAGCTCGCACCGCGCGTCCACGTGCTCCACCGCACCGGCAAGCAGGGCTTGGGAGCGGCCTACCTCCACGCCTTCTCGTGGGCGCTGAACCGCGGCTACGACGCCGTGGTCGAGATGGACGCCGACGGCTCCCACTCCCCCGAGCAGCTGCCGCGCCTGCTGCGGCGGCTCGACACCGCCGACGTGGTGCTGGGCTCGCGGTGGATCGCCGAGGGCGGCGTCGTGGACTGGCCGCTCTCGCGGCGGCTGCTCTCCCGCGGCGGCAACTGGTACGTGCGCCGGGCCCTCGGACTGGATGTGCACGACGCGACCGGCGGCTTCCGCGCCTACCGTGCGCAGGCGCTACGAGCGGTCGACCTGACCGGCGTCGCCTCCCACGGCTACTGCTTCCAGGTCGACCTGGTGCGCCGGGCGCTGGTCGCCGGCATGCGGGTCGCCGAGGTGCCGATCACCTTCCGCGAACGCCAGTACGGCACCAGCAAGATGAGCGGCTCGATCGTGCGGGAGGCGCTGTGGCGCGTCACCGTGTGGGGCGCAGCGTCGCGCCTGGGCCGAAGGACGCCGAGCGACCTCGTCGGCCTCCCCGCGGCGCGTCCGGTGCGCGAGGCACCGCGCGCCGCCTGACCGCTTGTACGACCGCCTGTAGACCGCCCACTCGACCACCAGGAGTCTCTCGTGGCGATGCTTGCCGCGCGTCCGTCGTGGCGCGCCCTCCTCCCCGTCCTGCTGCTGACCGGCTTCCTGCTCGCGAGCACCCTGCTCGCCGCACCAGCCCGGGCCGACGATTCGCCGTCTCCCAGCCCATCCTCCAGCCCGTCGTCCAGCCAGACCCCGGCCGACTCGACGCAGGACAGCCTGCTGCCCCCCGACCCCGACCAGCAGGAGTCGAGACAGCAGACCCAGGTGATGCCGCCGCGCGTCGGCCAGGACGGCTCGTCGGCCGGCACCGCCTCGAGCCAGGGCCGCTCACCGCTCGCCCTCGGCGGGCTCGGGCTGCTCGTGGCCGTCTCGCTCGCGCTGACCGTGGTCGCGGCCACGACGCTGTGGTGGATGCTGCACGCCTGGCGCAGCACGACCTCGCTCCAGGCCACCGGCTTCTCGCCCACGCCGCAGGCACCCCGCCGCCGGTTCTCCCTGCTCGTCCCGGCCCGGCACGAGGAGCTGGTGCTGGGGCACACCCTCGACGAGCTGGCCCGCCAGGACCACCCCGACTTCGAGGTGATCGTCATCATCGGGCACGACGACCCCGGCACCGAGGAGGTCGCCCGCGCCGCGGAGCGACGGCACCCCGGCCTGGTCCGCGTGGTGATCGACCACAGCGTGCCCAAGAACAAGCCGCGCGGGATGAACACCGCCCTGGCGGAGTGCACCGGCGACATCGTCGGGGTGTTCGACGCCGAGGACGAGGTGCACCCCGGCCTGCTGCGCCTGATCGACGCGCGCTTCAGCGACACCGGCGCCGACATCGTGCAGGGCGGCGTCCAGCTGATGAACGTCTCGACCAGCTGGTGGTCGCTGCGCAACTGCCTGGAGTACTACTTCTGGTTCCGCAGCCGGCTGCACTTCCACGCCGAGGCCCGCTTCATCCCGCTCGGCGGCAACACCGTCTTCGTGCGCACCGACCTGCTGCGAGCGGCCGGCGGCTGGGACGGCGACTGCCTGGCCGAGGACTGCGAGCTCGGCGTCCGGCTGTCCACCCAGGGAGCGAAGGTGGCCGTCGCCTACGACCCGGCGGTCGTCACCCGCGAGGAGACGCCCGGCACCTTCCGATCCCTGGTCAAGCAGCGGACTCGGTGGAGCCAGGGCTTCTTGCAGGTGCTGCGCAAGGGGGCCTGGAAGGAGCTGCCGTCGTGGCGGCAGCGGGCGCTGGCCCGCTACACGCTCACCATGCCGTTCCTGCAGGCGTTCACCGGCCTGATGATCCCGGTCTCGCTGTTCTTGATCTTCGCCGTGAAGGTCCCGACCGCCGTCGCCCTGGTCACCTTCCTGCCGGTGGTGCCCACCCTGGTCACCCTGGCCGTCGAGGCCGCCGGTCTCGGCGAGTTCGGCCGTGCCTACGGCGTGCGGATCCGGGTGCGCGACTACGTGCGGCTGGTGCTCGGCACCTTTCCCTACCAGGTGATGCTCGCCTTCGCCGCCCTGCGCGCGGTCTGGCGGGAGGTGCGCGGCGACGGGAGCTGGGAGAAGACCGACCACGTCGGCGCCCACGTCGTCGGCGCCGACCCGCACCAGCAGCTGACCACCCGCACCCCGGAGGAGGCCCTGCGATGACCGCCCAGCTCGAACGACCCGTCATGGTCGAGCAGCAGCCCGACCACCCGCACGACGCCCAGCCCGGTTGGTGGCGCAGCTGGTGGCACCGTCACCGGCGGACGCTGTGCTGGGTCGGTCCGCTCACGCTGCTGGCCGCCGTCCTGAGCCTGGTCAACATGACCGGGGCTCCGCAGCGGATCGACGACGAAGGCACCTACACCGCTCAGGCCTGGGCGATCCTGCACCTGCACGAGCTGACCCACTACACCTACTGGTACGACCACCCGCCGCTGGGCTGGATCCAGATCGCGGCGTGGACCGGCCTGACCGGGGGCTTCGACCGCTACTCCACGGCGGTCGCGGCCGGCCGCGAGGCGATGGTCGTGGCCCACCTGGTCTCGGTGGTCCTGGTCTGGGTCCTCGCCCGCCGGCTGGGGATGCGTCGCCCGGCAGCCGGGCTCGCGACGCTGATCATGGCCGTCTCGCCGCTCTCGGTGCAGTTCTCGCGCACGGTCTACCTCGACAACGTGGCCGTGCCGTGGGCACTGGGCTCCTTCGTGCTCGCCATGAGCCGGCGCAACCAGCTCGCGGCCTTCGCCGGCTCCGCGCTCTGCTTCGGCGTCGCGGTGCTGAGCAAGGAGACGTTCGCGCTGCTGCTCCCGTTCCTGGTCTGGCAGCTGTGGCGCTCGGCCCACCCGAGCAGCCGCCGGTACACGCTGTCGGTCGCAGCCTCGCTCTTCGCCCTGATCGTCGCCGGCTACGTCGCCTTCGCGCTGGTCAAGGGCGAGGTGCTGCCCGGCAGCAACCGGGTCAGCCTGCTCAGCGGGGTCGCCTTCCAGCTGCTGCAGCGCCAGGGCAGCGGCAGCGTCTTCGAGGCCAGCACGCAGGCGGGGCGCTCGGTGCGCGTCTGGCTCACGTTGGACTCGGTGCTCCCCTGGCTCACCATCGCCTCGGTCGCGATCGGCCTATTCGTGCGCCGGCTGCGCCCGCTGGCCGCCCTGGTCGGCTTCTCGATCCTGGTGGTCCTCAAGCCGGGCTACCTGCCCGTCCCCTACGTGATCGCGCTCATCCCGTTCGCGGCGCTGCTGGTGGCCGGTGTCGCGGACACCGCGTTCCGCGACCGGCGGCGCGCCACCCGACTGACCGCCGCGGTCGTGGCCCTGGCCGCGGCGGTCGCCGCGGTGCCGCTGTGGGGGACGCAGCTGCGCGGGCTGCTACGCGCCGACCTGGACCGTCCGCTGGCGCAGGCCGAGCACTACATCGACACCCAGGTACCGCACGATCAGCGGCTGCTGGTCGACGACGCCGCGTGGACGGACCTCGTGCGCGACGGCTTCGCCCGCACCAACGTGGTCTGGTACTACAAGGCCGATACCGACCCCGCCGTCGAGCGTCGTTCGCCCAACGGCTGGAAGGACTACGACTACATCCTGGTCACCCAGGCGCTGCGGCGTTCGGCCGGCACCATGCCCGTCGTCGACACCGCACTGCGCAACGCCACGCGCGTGGCGCAGTACGGCTCCGGCGAGCAGCAGGTGGCGGTGTACCAGGTGCACGCCGAGGGTGCCTCGGTCGCCAGCCAGATCGCCGACCGCGACGCCGCGGCCCGGCCCTCGGCCGGCCGGGCGCTCGCCGCCAACCCGCGCCTCGAGCTCTCCGGTGCGGCCCGCAAGGCGCTGGCCTCCGGTGCCGTGGACTCGCGGCTGATCACGCTGCTGGCCACGCTGTCGGCCGACCACCGACTGCGGATCACCTCCTTCCCCACCGTCGACGGCGAGTACGGACCGGCGCGCTCGGTCCGGCTCACCGCGGACCGCAGCGTCCTGCGTGCTGCCGAGGCGCAGGTCGAGCCCTTCCGACCGGATCGAGTGGTGCAGCACGACGGCGTGCTGACCCTCGGCTTCGCGCTGACGTCGGCCGCCGACCTGCTGCCCTCCCCCACCTCCTGACCATCCCTCACCCGCAGAGGAGAAACGCGATGCACACCCACCCCCACCTCCACTGGCGCCGACACCGCTCCGCGCTCGTAGCGGGCCTGAGCACGCTGCTCGCCGCCGCCCTGCTGGCGTTCGGGCAGGTCCCGGCCACGGCGGCCACCGACGCCGCCGGCCGTGCGGGCTGGATCCGTGCGGGCCACCTGGCCTCGGGTGTCGGCGAGGCCGACATCGAGATCTCGCCGTTCCGCGGCGGACGCACCCGCACCCTCCAGCACGTCTCCTACGGCACGCTCTCGGCCTACGAGCGCGTGCCGGCGGGCCTGTACACGGTCGCGGTCGTGCCCGCCGGGAAGAGCATGTCCCAGGCCATGGTGCGCCAGAGCGTGCGGGTCAAGGACGGGACGGCCTCGACCGTCTTCGCCACCGGGACCGCCTCGGACGTCAACGCGCGGGTCGTCACCGACGACCTCACCCCGCCCGCGTCCGGCCAGGCCCGGATCCGGCTGGTCTCCGGGGCCGGCGACGTGCGCTCCGTCGATGCCTCCGTGGTCGGCGGCCCGCAGCTGGCGCAGAACGCCACGGCCGGCTCGGTCAGCGGCTACGCCGAGGTGCCCGCGCAGAGCTGGACGATCCGGGTGAGCGCCGCGAGCGGCTCCGGCGTGCCGGCCAGCACCCGCCGGGTCACCGTCGCCGCCGGCGGCGTCTACACGCTGCTGGTGCTCGACGGCACCGACGGCAGCGGGTTGCGCGTCGTGCCGGCCGTGGACAGCGCCGGTACGGCGACCATGCCCACGGGCGGTGTCGACACCGGCGGCGGGTACCTCTCGCGTTCGGCCGAGGTGGCGCTGCGCGGCGCCAGCACGGTCGGTACGGCGGTCGGCAGGACCGTCGGCACGGCGTGACCCGCCGCGTCGCGGACCGTCGCTCGCGCCGCCTCCTGCTGGCGGTCGGAGCCTGCTCGCTCGCGGTCGCCCTGCTGCTGGCCCTGGTGGTGACCAAGGCGGGCCCGTTCGCCGACGACCCGCCCAGGACTGCGGTGTCGGTGGCGTTGCCGGCGGACCGCTCCGCCCTGACACCCCGGCACTTCCTGGACCGTTACGTGCTCGCCGACGGCCGGGTCGTGCGCCGCGACCAGGGGGGTGACACGGTCAGCGAGGGGCAGGCGTACGCCATGCTCATCGCCGTCGCCGCCGGCGACCGCAGCGCCTTCGAGCGGGTCTGGGACTGGAGCCGACAGCACCTGCACCGCGACGACGGTCTGCTCAGCTGGCACTGGCAGAACGGGTCGGTCGTCGACGCCACCTCGGCCGCGGACGCCGACCTGGACACGGCGCGCGCGCTCGTCGTCGCCGGACGGGTCTTCGACGAGGCCGCCTGGACGCGCGCCGGCGTGCGGCTGGGCACCGCGATCTTGGACCACGAGACCGTGGTGACACCACTGGGGCGCATCCTGGTGGCCGGCAGCTGGGCGACGTCTGCGCCGTACGCCTTCAACCCCAGCTACGTCTCGCCGGCCGCCACCCGGCTGCTGTCCCGTGCCAGCGGTGACGACCGCTGGGCCGAGCTGGAGAAGGGCTCGCGCGCCGCGCTCACGGCGGCGACGCCCGAGGACCACCTGCCGCCGGACTGGGCGCAGGTCGACCAGGACGGCTCGGTGCACGCCACGTCGAGCCCCTCGGGCGGATCGGTGGTCTTCGGCTACGACGCCGCCCGCACGCTGGTGCGCAACGCCGAGTCGTGCACCGCAGGCGACCGGGCGCTGGCCCGTCGCACCTCCGACCTGCTGGCCGGCGCGGACACCAAGGCGGTCTACGACCTCGGTGGATCGCCGCAGACGCAGGACGTGAGCCCGTTGACCCTGGTGGCCGCCGCCGCCGGCGACGCCGTGGCCGGCTCGCGCGCCGCCACCGCCCGACTGCTCGCCGACGCCGACCGCGCCCGGCAGCGCACTCCCACCTACTACGGCGACGCCTGGAGCGTCCTGGGCCGGCTGATGCTGACCGACCGGACGCTGGGCGGCTGCCCGCCTCTGGCACCGAAGGAGTCGTGATGCACCGCTCGAGAACGTTCGCCGTCGTCGGCCTGATCGTCGCCCTGGTGGCCGTGGGCCTGGCGCTCGCCGGCGCGCGCACCTCGGCCTCTGCGACGTCCGAGCGCCACGACCGCTCGTCCGTCTCCCGTCCCGAGGACGGCACGACGTCGGCGTCCGGGACGGCGTCGGGGACCGACGGCGCACGCCCGCTGGACGCCGAGGCGGTCCAGCGAGCCGCCGAGTCCACCCCGCAGCCCACCACCACGACCGAGGAGGAGCCCCAGCAGAGCGCGGTAGCGGCCCCGGTCGAGCTCACCATCCCCGGCATCGACGTCCACACCGCGCTGGACCGCCTCGCCCTGGAACCCGACGGCACGCTGGAGAAGCCGCCGCACTGGCAGGTCGCGGGCTGGTACGCCGGCGGCCCCCGGCCCGGAGCGGCCGGCCCGGCGGTCATCGCCGGTCACGTCGACTCCCCCGGCGGCCCGGCCGTCTTCGCCCGGCTCTCCGAGCTGGAGCGTGGCGACGTGATCCGCGTCCGCAGCGCCGACGGCACCACGCAGGTCTTCCGGGTCGACCGGACACTGACGGCGAGCAAGCGCGACTTCCCCACCGCGCAGGTGTACGGCCCGACCCCCGATGCGCAGCTGCGGCTGATCACCTGCGACGGCGTGTTCGGGCGCGACGGCTACGAGAGCAACCTGGTGGTCTTCGCGACCCTGGTGTCGCGGTGACCCGCCTCGTCGCCCGGTTCGGGGCGGTCGGCATCCTGGCCTTCCTCGTCGACACTGGTGTGTTCAACCTGATGCGGCTGGTGGTCGGTGCGGGGCCACTGACCAGCAAGACCATCTCGGTGATCGTCGCCACCACCGTCGCCTACCTCGGGAACCGGGCGTGGACGTTCGAGGGCCGCACGCGCCATCGCGTGGCCCGCGAGTACGTGCTGTTCTTCGCGTTCAACGGGATCGGGCTCCTGATCAGCCTCGCCTGCCTGGGGCTGAGCAGCTACGTGCTCGGGCTGCGCGACCCAGTCGCGGAGAACATCTCCTCGAACGTGGTCGGGCTGGGGCTCGGCACGCTCTTCCGGCTGTGGGCCTACCAGCGATGGGTCTTCCCGCACGTCGAACCCTCGACCGACCCGGAGTACGCCGATGCTTCCCACGACGAAGTGCCACTTCCCACGGGTCCTACGTCGTGGGAGGTGGCCGTTCACCATGCCACCATGGTGAACGGGCACGGCCGCGACCACCACGACCGTCCCTACCGCTAGAAGACCCGGTCACCACGGCAGCTCGGCGGGACGACGCACCCGGACCAGCCGAGCGTGAGGGGCCGCGGCGGCCAGGTCGGCGATCGCGAGCCGGCGCCGGCCGAAGGTGGTGAGCGCGTGCCAGAACGGGTGACCGGGCAAGAGCCAGTCGCGCCACCGCTCGACGTTGCCGCCGAAGAGCGGTTCGCGCGTCCACGAGCGGTGCAGGCTCCGCCGCAGCAGGCGGGGCAGCACCACCCACTGCGGGTAGTCCAACCAGACGATCGTGTCAGCGCGCGACCACAGCAGTCCGCGCACCTCGGCCGGCGCCCAGGAGTCCACCACCCACCGGTCACCAGCGGCCAGCGCGGCGACGTCCTCGGCGAAGCGGGTCGGCGTCGACCAACCCGGCCCGATCGCGAGCGCGTCCATCTCGTGGAAGGGAATCCCCTCGGCGAGCGCGAGGCGACGGGCGGCGGTCGACTTCCCCGCTCCGGACATCCCGACCACCAAGACTCGCTTCACCGGGGCATCAGCGCCAGAAGACCCGGTCCACGACGGCGGCGGCCCGGCGGCAGACACGCTGGTAGTCGTTGACCATCGCGTCGGTCTCGCCGGCCGGGTAGCGCAGCAGCTGGGCCACCGCGGCGCGCTCGCGGGCGTCGCGGGGCAGCTGGTCGGAGGCGCGGCCACGGACCTGGACGGTGGCGTTGCGGGCCCGGCTCGACATCAGCCACGCGGCGCGCAGCGCCTCGGCGTCGCCGGTGGCCAGCAGCCCGGCCGCGACGGCGGCGTCCAGCGCGGGCAACGTCTTGGGGGTCCGCAGCCCGTCGACCTCGTGGGCGTGTCGCAGCTGGAGCAGCTGCACCGTCCACTCGACGTCGGCGATGCCGCCCCGGCCGAGCTTGAAGTGGGTGGCCGGGTCGACCCCGCGCGGCAGCCGCTCCCCGTCCACCCGGGCCTTGATGCGTCGGATCTCGACGATGTCGTCGCTGCTCAGCCCGCTCGCGGGGTAGCGCAACGGGTCGATCATCTCGGTGAAGCGGCGGCACAGGTCGCGGTCGCCGACCACGGCGTCGGCACGCAGGAGCGCCTGGCTCTCCCACACGTGCGACCACTTGGCGTAGTAGGCCGCGTAGGCGGCCAGCGTGCGGGTCAGCGGCCCGCCCTTGCCCTCCGGGCGCAGGTTGGCGTCGACGTCGAGCGGCGGGTCGGTGGAGGGTAGCGAGAGCAGCCGCCGCAGCTCGTTGGCCACCGCGTTGGCCATCGAGGAGGCCTGGTGCGCGTCGGCGTCGGGCAGCGGGTCGTGCACGAACATGACGTCGGCGTCGCTGCCGTAGCCGAGCTCACCGCCGCCGTAGCGGCCCATGGCCACGACGGCCATCGTCGTCGGCAGCGGCGCCTTGCGATCCGCCTCGACGGCTCGGATGGCCTCGCCCAGCGCCACCTCGAGGGTGGCGTCGGTGAGGTCGGTCAGCGCGTAGCCGACCTCGGCCACCCCGAACGGCTCGCACAGGTCGGCGGTGCTGATCCGCAGCAGCTCTCGACGCCGGATCGCGCGCACCGCGAGCACCGCCTCCTGCGGGTCGTCGCGGCGCGAGGCGGCCGCCTCCATCTCGGTCCGGATGGCCTCGACCGTCAGCGGCGTCAGCACGGCGCCGAGGATGCGAACGCCCTGGGGCTCGCGCTGCAGCAGGTCGGTGGCGTAGCGGCTGGTGGCCAGCACCTGCGCCATCCGTTGGGCCACCTTGCCCTCGTCGCGCAGCAGGCCCAGGTACCAGGGCGTGCGGCCCAGCGCCTCGGAGATGCGCCGGAAGCCGAACAGCCCGGCATCGGGGTCGGGGGCGTCGGCGAACCACTCGAGCATTGCGGGCAGCAGCGTGCGCTGGATGGCCGCCTTGCGCGAGACGCCGGTGGTCAGCGCCTCCAGGTGGCGCAGGGCGGCGGTCGGGTCGGCGTAGCCGAGGGCGGCGAGCCGGTCCCTGGCCGCTTCGGGCGTGAGGCGGGCGCCATCCTCGGGCAATCGGGCGACGGCGGCCAGCAGCGGGCGGTAGAAGAGCTTCTCGTGCAGCCGGCGCACGTTCAGCCGGTGGTGGCGCCACTCCTTCTCCAGCTCCTCGCCGGAGTCCTTGAGGTAGCCCAGCGAGCGGCCCAGCCGCCGCAGCGAGGCGGGATCGTCGGGCACCACCTGGGTCCGCCGCAGCTGCTGGAGCTGGATGCGGTGCTCCAGGCGGCGCAGGAAGGCGTAGCCGTCGTGCATCTGCTGGCCGTCGTCGCGCCCCACGTAGCCGCCGTCGATGAGCCGGGCCAGCGCGCTGAGCGTGGTGGGCACGCGCAGCGACTCATCGGTTCGGCCGTGCACCAGCTGCAGCAGCTGCACCGCGAACTCGACGTCGCGCAGCCCGCCCACGCCGAGCTTGAGCTGACGGTCGGCATCGGCCGCCGGGATGTGGTCGACGACGCGCCGGCGCATCGCCTGCACCTCCTCGACGAACCCCTCGCGCTGCGAGGCCGACCAGACGAAGGGCTGGATGCGTTCGGCGTAGAGCCGTCCCAGCTCGGCGTCGCCGGCCACCGGCCGGGCCTTGAGGAGCGCCTGGAACTCCCAGGTGTGGGCCCACCGCTCGTAGTAGCCGGTGTGGCTCTCCAGGGTGCGCACCAGCGGACCCTGACGGCCCTCGGGCCGCAGGTTGGCGTCGACCGGCCAGATCGTGCCCTCGCCGGTGTGGGCCGAGCAGACTCCCATCAGCGTCGAGGCCAGCCGGGTCGCGCCGGAGTCGGCCGGCTCGGCGGCGAAGATGACGTCGACGTCGCTGACGTAGTTCAGCTCGTGTGCCCCGCACTTGCCCATGGCCACGACAGCGAGCCGGGCCTCGGCACCGGTCTCGGTCCGCGCGACCGCCAGCGCCGCCTCCAGCGTGCCGGCGGCGAGGTCGGAGAGCTCCGCGGCGACGTCGTCGACCCCGACGTCGTGGGCCAGGTCGCGGGCGGCCAGCCGCAGCAGCACCCGGTTGTACTCCACTCTCAGCGCGTCGACCGCCTCGGCGTAGGGACGCTCGGCCACCGCCGCCAGCAGCCCGGCCCGCACGGCGTACGCCGCGGGCCGGGTGGTGCCCAGGGTCGGGTCGGTCAGCTCGTGCCAGTGCTCGGGGTGGCGGCGCAGGTGGGCGCCCAGCGCCTGGCTGAGGCCGAGGACGCTGAGAAGCCGCATCGCGGTGCCCTCGTCGTCGGCGACCGCGCGCAGCATCGCCGCGCACTCCTCGCCCAGGGCGTCGCCCAGACCCACCAGCTGGTCCAGCGCCTGGTCGGGGTCGGCCGTTCGCGCGAGCAGCGGCCCCAGCGGCTCGGCCACGCCGGGGGCGCACTCCCCCAGCCGGTCGAGCTGCGCGGCCGCGCGGTCGCCGTCCTGGAAGCCGGCGCGGACCAGGTTGGCGGGGGTGATGACCGAGCCGTGGCGGGGCACTAGATGACCGGCAGCATCCGGTCGCGCTCGAAGGCGCTGACCTGGCCGCGGTACTCCTCCCACTCGGCGCGCTTGTTGCGCAGGAAGAACTCGTACACGTGCTCGCCCAGGGTCTCGGCCAGCAGCTCGGAGTCCTCGGCGACGGAGATCGCGTCGTTGAGGTTCTTGGGCAGCATCGTCAGCCCGAGCGCCCGCCGCTCGGCGGGCGTCAGCGACCAGACGTTGTCCTCGGTCTCGCGCGGCAGCGGGTACTCCTCCTCGAGCCCCTTCATCCCGGCGGCCAGGATGGCGGCGAAGGCGAGGTAGGGGTTGCAGGCGGCGTCGAGGGTGCGGATCTCGATGCGGGCGGACTGGTCCTTGGTCGGCTTGTACATCGGCACCCGCACCATGGCCGAGCGGTTGTTGTGGCCCCAGCACACGTACGAGGGCGCCTCGTCGCCGCCGATCAGCCGCTTGTAGGAGTTCACCCACTGGTTGGTCACGGCGCTGATCTCCGCGGCGTGCACCAGGATCCCGGCGATGAAGTGCCGCGCGGTCTGCGAGAGCTGGTACTCCGCGCCCGCCTCGAAGAAGGCGTTGTTCTCGCCCTCGAAGAGCGAGACGTGGGTGTGCATCCCCGAGCCCGGGTGCGTGGTGAACGGCTTGGGCATGAACGAGGCCCAGATGCCCTGGTTGAGCGCCACCTCGCGGACCACGGTGCGAAAGGTCATGACGTTGTCGGCGGTGCTGAGCGCGTCGGCGTAGCGCAGGTCGATCTCCTGCTGGCCCGGACCGCCCTCGTGGTGGCTGAACTCCACCGAGATGCCCATGTTCTCCAGCATCGTGATCGCCTCGCGGCGGAAGTCCGAGCCGGCGCTCTGGGCGGTGTGGTCGAAGAAGCCGCTGCGGTCGACCGGCACCGGTTCGTCGCCGGCCGCCGGCTTGCCCTGGAACAGGTAGAACTCGATCTCGGGGTGGGTGTAGAAGGTGAAGCCGCGCTCGGCCGCCTTGGAGAGCGTCCGCTTGAGCACGAACCGCGGGTCGGCGTACGACGCGGAGCCGTCGGGCATCGCGACGTCGCAGAACATGCGCGCCGTGGCGGGCGCCTCACCGCGCCAGGGCAGTATCTGGAACGTGCCCGGGTCGGGCTGCAGCAGCATGTCGGACTCGGTGACGCGTGCCAGCCCCTCGATGGCCGACCCGTCGAATCCGATGCCCTCGCTGAAGGCCCCCTCCAGCTCGGCCGGAGCGACCGCGACCGACTTGAGGTAGCCCAGCACGTCGGTGAACCACAACCGCACGAACCGCACCTCGCGCTCCTCGAGCGCGCGCAGTACGAAGTCCTCCTGCTTGCCCATGGCCCAAGCCTAGGAGACCCGCGCCTAGTGCCCGCGGTCGAGCCGCCCGAGCATCTGGTTGTAGGCCGCCAGCGCGTCGTCGCTGTCGTCGATGTCGGCGTCGGCGGTGGCGCCGGCCCGCTGCTCGAACGTGCCTGCCCGGGCCGAGTCGAGCCAGGTGCCCAGCAACCGGTCGCGCTGCGGGTCGGAGATCAGCCGGACGATGAGCCCCACGGAGACGAACATCATGAGGCTGTCGCCGGCGGCCCACATCAGCGCGCCGCCGGTGTGCAGGTCCTGCAGCGCGGCGTCCAGGCCGGTCCCGGCCCACGCCGGGCGCATCGCGTCCATCGCCGGGAACAGGTTGGTGCCGGTCTGCAGCAGCACGATGCCGACCACGGTGTCGGGGGTCATCATCACCACCGAGAAGAACAGCCTCATGCCGGTCGAGAGCCGCGCCGGCAGCGGCTCGACGCCCACCAGGTGCACCAGCAGCAGCCAGCCGCCGACCAGGTAGAGCAGCCGCTCGACCAGCACCAGTCCGGGGCTGGTCATCATCGCGTCCATGAACCCGGTCAGGTGCGTGGCGACGATGACCACGGCGTAGGCCGCGAACCCGAAGCCCGGGTGGCCGAGCACGCGGAGCACCGGCGTCCGCACCGCGCGGTCGAACCGGGCCGGCTCGCGCAGGGACGCGCGCAGCACCCTCAGCGGACTGCCCAGCGCCAGCAGCGTGGGGATGACCATGACCAGCGCCAGGTGCTCGATCATGTGCACCCAGAAGAGCACCTCGCCGTAGATCCCGATGCCGGAGGCGACGGTGACGTAGGTCAGCGTGAGGCCGAGCAGCCACCAGCCCGCCCGCAGCGGGCCGACGCTCTCGTGCCCGCGACGCCGCGCGAGACCGACGCCGAGAAGGTAGACGGCGGCGAGCAGGACGCAGGCCAGCAGCCAGCCGCCCTCGAGCCGCCAGTGGCCCAGCAGCTGGTACCAGTGCACGGGCGGGAGGGCCGACCCGTCCATGTGCATGTGGTCGTGGTCCATCGCGATCTCAGCCTAGGCCGTGAGCCGCAGCAGCGACGTGGCGAGTCCCCGCCAGCCCTGCTCGAGCTCCGCGCGGGCGGCACGCACCTCGGCGACGACGGTGTCGACGCGCCCGGGCGGGTGTGCGGCCCGGTCCTCCTCGGCCCACGAGGTGATCACCCGGTCGTCCACCTCGGGGTGCCACTGGACGCCCCAGACCGTCTCGGCGAGCCGGGCGGCCTGCACCCGGCCGCCGGACGCCGTGGCTAGCAGGGTGCCCGAGGGTGGCAGCTCCACGACGACGTCGCCGTTCCAGTGCACCGCGTGGCGGACGTCGGTCAGCGTGCCGAGCAGGGGGTCCTCGGCGGCCGCGTCGAGCCAGCCGACGGGCGTCAGCCCGACCTGCTGGCCGTCCGGGTTGCGGGCCACCGTGCCGCCCAGCGCCACGGCGGCGACCTGGTGGCCCAGGCAGATGCCCAACGTGGGCAGTCGACGCTGCGCGGCCTCCCGCACCAGGTCCTGCGCGGCACGCACGTCGGGCCGGTCGTCGTCCGCGCTCGGCGAGCCGCCCAGCACGACCATCGCGTCGTAGCGGTCGAGGGCGGCCTCGGTGGGGCCGACGACGTCGACGCCGGCGCCCGCGGCAAGCAGCCAGTCGCCGAGCCAGGCCGGGGGCGCGTCGTCCTGGAACTGCACGACGAGCACCCTCACCATCGCTCGGGGACCTGCTCCAGGTCGGCCCGCCACGCGCGGGCGTTGCCGTCGGAGGGGGCGCGCCAGTCGCCGCGGGGCGAGAGCGCGCCGCCGGAGGAGACCTTCGGGCCGTTGGGCAGCGCCGAGCGCTTGAACTGGCTGAAGCCGAAGAACCGGTCGACGAAGACCTCCATCCAGTGCCGGATGGTGGCCAGGTCGTAGTCGTCGGCCCAGGCGTGGTGGGCCAGGAAGGCGATCTTCGAGGGCCGGAAGCCGTAGCGCAGCACGTGGAAGAGCGTGAAGTCCTGCAGCGCGTAGGGACCGATCTGCTGCTCGGTGGTCAGCGCCTTCGTGTCGTCGGTGTCGGGCACCAGCTCGGGGGTGATCTCGGCGTCGAGGATCTCCTGCAGCACCGCCTCCGCGTCGGCCCCGAGCCCCTCCTCGGCGATGACCCAGCGGATCAGGTGCTGGATCAGCGTCTTCGGCACGCCGGCGTTGACCGCGTAGTGCGACATCTGGTCGCCGACGCCGTAGGTGCACCACCCCAGCGCGAGCTCGGAGAGGTCGCCGGTGCCGAGCACGATGCCGCCGCGCTGGTTGGCCAGCCGGAACAGGTAGTCGGTGCGCAGCCCGGCCTGGACGTTCTCGTAGGTGACGTCGTAGTGGTCCTCGGCGTGGCCCAGGTCGGCGAGCAGCTGGCGCGCCGCGGGGCGGATGTCGAGCTCCTCGAAGGACACGCCCAGCGCCTTGGCCAGCCGGGTCGCGCGGTCCTTGCTCTCCTCGCCGGTGGCGAAGCCGGGCATCGTGTAGGCCAGGATCTCGCTGCGCGGGCGCTCCAGGGCGTCCATCGTGCGCGCGGCCACGATCAGCGCGTGGGTGGAGTCCAGCCCGCCGGAGACGCCGATGACCACCCGGGGCTGACCGATGGCGCTCAGTCGCTGCTCCAGCCCGGAGACCTGGATGTGGTAGGCCTCGTAGCAGTCCTTGGCCAGCCGCTGCGGGTCGTGCGGCACGAACGGGTAGCGCTGCAGGACGCGCCGCAGCCCGGTGTCGTGGTCGGGCGGGTCGACCTCGAAGGTCACGGTGCGAAAGCCGCCCACCCGGCCGGCGTGCGTACGCCGGTTGTCGTCGAAGCTGCCCTGCCGGAGCCGGTCCTGGCGCAGCCGGTCGAGGTCGACGTCGGCCACCGAGCGCCGCGGTCCGTCGGGGAACCGCTCGGACTCGGCCAGCAGGTCACCGGCCTCGTAGACCATCGTCTGGCCGTCCCAGCTCAGGTCGGTGCTCGACTCCCCCTGTCCGGCGGCGGCGAACACGTACGCGGCCAGGCAGCGCATCGAGGCCGAGCGCACCAGCAGCCGCCGGTCCTCCTCGCGGCCCACCGTGATCGGACTGCCGGAGAGGTTCGCCAGCACCGTCGCGCCGGCCAGCGCGGCCTCCGAGCTCGGCGGCACCGGCACCCACATGTCCTCGCAGACCTCGACGTGCAGCACCAGACCCGCCACGTCGGTGGCCTCGAAGAGCAGGTCGGTCCCGCACGGCACCTGGGAGCCGGCGACGTCGATGGTCGTGCCGCGCAGGTCGTCGCCGGGGGCGAAGTAGCGCTTGTCGTAGAACTCGCGGTAGTTCGGCAGGTACGCCTTGGGCGCGACGCCGAGCACCCGGCCGCGGTGCACCACCACGGCCGCGTTGACCAGGCGGTTGCCGTGCCGCAACGGTGCGCCGACCACCAGCACGGGACGCAGGTCGGCGGAGGCGGCGACCAGGTCGGCCAGCGCCCGGTCGACGGCGTCGAGGAGCGGGTCCTGCAGCACCAGGTCGTCGATGGCGTAGCCCGACAGGCCCATCTCGGGGAACACCGCCACGGCGACGTCGTCGTCGTGGCAGGCGCGCGCGGAGTCCAGGACGGCGGCGAGGTTGCGCTCGGGATCGGCGACGCTCACCGGGACGGTGCACGCCGCCACCCGCGCGAAGCCGTGGGCGTAGGCGGAGCGGAACTGCACTCCCCCAGTGTTCCACCTCGGCGTACCATGGGCTGAGTCGGACAAGTATCGCAATTCCGCTGAAACCACTGCGGCTGATGAGAGTCCTGCGCCACACTGGGACGCGACACACGGGGGAGATCGACATGAGGCTCATGAAGCAGCGGTCGCAGACGCGCGACGTGCACCCGGCCGACGCCATCCAGCTGGAGGCGATGGCCAACCGCGGCGAGCAGGACACGCGCGTGCGCTGGGTCCACCACCTCTACTTCGCCGACGAGGCGACCGCGCGCCAGGCCACCGAGCAGATCGAGGCCGCCGGCTGGGCCGAGGAATGGCTCTCCGCGCAGCCCGAGCCCTACCCCGGCTGGATGATGCGCGCCAGTCGCGACGTCGTCGTCACCGCGGCCGAGGTCGTCGAGGCCCGCGCCTTCTTCGAGGGCGTCGCGCAGCGCCACGGCGGCACCTACGGCGGCTGGGACGTCCGTCGGGTGCCCAAGCACGCCCTGGTCTGACCTCGTAGGTTGCTGCCTGTGAGCAGCAGCCCGGAAGAGACCGCGCCCTACGGCACCGGAACCGCCGCGACGACCCCCCGTCCCGGCGACGCCCCGCCCCGCCGACGGCGCGTGCGCACGCGCCACCTCCGGGAGATGAAGGAGCGCGGCGAGCGTTTCTCCATGCTCACCTCCTACGACCAGTACACCGCCGCGATCTTCGACGAGGCCGGCGTCGAGGTGCTCTTGGTCGGCGACAGCGCGTCCAACAACGTGCTCGGCAACGCCACCACCCTGCCCGTCACCGTCGACGAGCTCATCCCGCTCGCCCGGGCCGTGGCCAGGGCAGCGCCGCACTCGCTGGTGGTCGCCGACCTGCCGTTCGGGTCCTACCAGCGCTCGGCCGAGCAGGCCTACGACACCGCCGTGCGGTTCATGAAGGAGGCCGAGCCGGACTGCGTGAAGCTCGAGGGCGGCGCCGAGATGGCCCCCCAGATCGAGCTGCTCACCCGCGGCGGGATCCCGGTGATGGCCCACATCGGGTTCACCCCGCAAAGCGAGCACGCCCTGGGCGGCTACCGCGTGCAGGGCCGCGGCGAGGCCGCCGAGCAGGTGATGGCCGCCGCCCGCGCGGTCGAGGCCGCCGGCGCCTTCGCGGTCGTCATGGAGATGGTGCCGGCCGACATCGCCGCGCAGATCACCACCGAGCTGAGCATCCCCACCATCGGCATCGGCGCCGGCGCGCACTGCGACGGCCAGGTGCTGGTGTGGACCGACGCCTTCGGCCTGCGCACCGGCACCATGGCGCGCTTCGTCAAGCAGTACGCCGACCTGCACGGCGTCCTCCTCCAGGCCGCCACCGCCTACCGCGACGACGTCCGCGCCGGCACCTTCCCGGCCGACGAGCACTCGTTCTAGAGCACCAGCACCAGCCCGACGGCCGCCAGCCAGGCCAGCACCCCGACCACCGGCAGCGCCACCGCGCGGCGGGGCCGCGGGGTGAACCACGCGGTGCCCAGCAGCATCAGCACCACCCACAGCACCAGCAGCAGCGTCACGACCCACCACGGCAAGAAGCGCACCGAGGCGACGTCGAGGAAGAGCACGCACGCCAGCCCGGCCATCGCGACGAACCCGCCGGAGCGGTCGAGGTCGGGGCCGCGGCGCCGGTATCGCACGGGGCGGAAGGTGCTCACGGCGTCGATGCTGCCACGACGGCGCTCACCGCGCTCTCGGCTCGTCGAGGACGCGAAACCTGTTCGTCACGAGCCCTCCGTGACGAACGCCGACCGATCTATAGGGTCGGCTCCATGAGCGGCCTCGAGAGCGACACCGAGACTGGTTCCGAGCCGGGCGCCGATCCGATGTTCGGCGGCTACCCGGCCGAGATGGACCGGCTCAACCACGGTGCCTTCGACGAGATGTACGACGGGCAGGACCTGCGCTCGTCCTACTCCGACCTGCGCACGTCGCTGGCCGACCTGGCCCACGGCGAGCTGGAGACCCGCGTCGAGGCGCTGGCCAGCAGCTACCTCGACCAGGGCGTCACCTTCGACATCGGCGGGGAGGAGCGTGCCTTCCCGCTCGACATCTTGCCGCGGGTCATCGAGATGGAGCAGTGGGCGCGGGTGGAGGCCGGCGTCCAGCAGCGGGTGCGGGTGCTCGAGGCGTTCCTGGCCGACATCTACGACGCCGGCCAGGTCTTCGACGACGGCGTCATCCCCCGCTCGGTGGTCACCACCTCCTCGCACTTCCACCGGCAGAGCGCGGGCATCAAGCCGCCCAACGGCGTGCGGGTGCACGTCAGCGGGATCGACCTGATCCGCGACAACGACGGCGAGTTCCGGGTGCTGGAGGACAACGTCCGCGTGCCCTCGGGCGTCTCCTACGTGATGACGAACCGCCGCGCCATCGCCGCCGCGATCCCCGAGACGTTCGCAGGTCACCGGATCCGCCCGGTGGCCGGCTACCCGCAGAAGCTGCTCACCGCGCTGCGGGCGGCCGCGCCGGCCGGCGTGGTCGACCCGACGGTCGTCGTGCTGACCCCGGGCGTGTTCAACGGCGCCTACTTCGAGCACGCGCTGCTCGCTCGCACCATGGGCGTCGAGCTGGTCGAGGGCCGCGACCTGGAGTGCCGCCGCGGCCGGGTGATGATGCGGACGACCCAGGGCCTCGAGCCGGTGCACGTGATCTACCGCCGCGTCGACGACGAGTTCCTCGACCCGCTGCACTTCCGCAGCGACTCGGTCCTGGGGTGCTCGGGCCTGATGAACGCCGCCCGCGCCGGCAACGTCACCATCGCCAACGCGGTGGGCAACGGCGTGGCCGACGACAAGCTGACGTACACCTACATGCCCGACCTGGTGCGCTACTACCTCGGCGAGGAGCCGATCCTGCGCAACGTCGACACCTGGCGGATGGGTGACGCCGACGCCCGCGAGGAGGTCATGGACCGCCTCGACGAGCTGGTCCTCAAGCCGGTCGACGGTTCGGGCGGCAAGGGCATCGTCATCGGTCCCAAGGCCACGTCCGCGGAGCTCGACGAGCTGCGCGGCAAGGTCCTGGCCGACCCACGCTCGTGGATCGCCCAGCCCGTGGTGCAGCTCTCCACGGTGCCGACGTACGTCGGCGGCGCGCTCTCGCCGCGCCACGTCGACCTGCGCCCCTTCGCGGTCAACGACGGCAACCGGGTCTGGGTGCTGCCCGGCGGGCTGACCCGGGTGGCGCTCGGCGAGGGCGAGCTGATCGTCAACTCCTCGCGCGGCGGCGGCTCCAAGGACACCTGGGTGCTGGCCGGTCACGGCCACCCGCCGAAGGTCGTGGCCAAGCCGGCGGCCAGCCGGGCGCCGGCCCAGCAGCAGGACCAGCAGCAGGACCAGCAGGGTCAGGGATCGAGCCACCAGCAGCAGGAGCAGTGATGCTGAGCCGGATCGCAGAGTCGATGTTCTGGATCGGACGCTACGTCGAGCGCGCCGAGGACATCGCGCGCATCCTCGACGTCCAGACCCAGCTGATTCTCGAGGACCCCGCCATCGACGAGGCGGCCACCGTCGCCGGCGTCTTGTCGGTGATGGGCATCGAGGACGAGGCCGCCGGCGACGGGCCGGCCGACCGTGCCCAGCTGCTGGAGCTGCTGGCCTACGACCGGTCCTCCCCGGAGTCGATCGCGGCCACGCTTGGCGCCGCCCGCGAGAGCGCGCGCCGGGCCCGCGAGACGCTCTCGACCGCGATGTGGGAGGCGGTGAACACCACGTGGCGGGCGATCCCCTCGGGCCAGTTCCGCTCGATGCGACCGCCGACCGCGTTCCGCTGGGTACGCGACCGGGCGGCGCAGATCAACGGCATCGCCGACGCGACCATGACCCGCGACGAGGGCTGGCAGTTCCTGGTGCTCGGTCGCTCCATCGAGCGGGCCGACATGACCGCCCGGCTGGTGGCGGCGGCCTCGCTGGCCTCCGGTGCCGCCTGGGGCACCTCGCTGCAGGCGTGCGGGGCCTACGAGGCGTTCCTGCGCACCTACAAGGGGTTGGAGACCGAGCGCGGCGCGGCGGAGTTCCTGCTGCTCGACCGGCTCTTCCCCCGATCGGTGGTCTTCAGCCTCAACCGGGCCGAGCAGTGCCTGACCAACCTGGAGGCCGGCTCGCGCGCCGACGCCCGGGCCGGGTTCACCAACGAGGCGCTGCGGCTGGTCGGGCGGATGCGCGCGGAGCTGGAGTACCGCTCGCTCTCCGACGTCGTGGCCGATCTGCCGGTGGAGATGGAACGGCTGCAGCGCACCTGCGCGCTCGCCACCGACGCCGTCTCGCGCCGGTTCTTCGCCGAGGGCCAGGCCACCGCCTGGCGAGGGGACGTGGCCTAGATGGTTCAGCTCCGGATCCAGCACACCACCGGCTTCGCCTACGACAGCAAGGTCGCAGCCTCCTTCAACGAGGCGCGGATGACCCCGCAGACCACCACCGACCAGATCGTCGTGCACAGCCGCGTCGGGGTCTCCCCGAGCCCGTGGACCTACACCTACCGCGACTACTGGGGCACCGAGGTCACCGCGTTCGAGGTCTTCGACCCGCACGACTCGCTGACCGTCACCGCCACCGCCACCGTCCACACCGACCGGGCCACCTCGCTACCCCCCGCCCTGGACTGGGAGCAGCTGCGCTCCGACGACGTCACCGATCGCTTCGTCGAGCTGCTCGAGGTCTCGCCCCGCGTCGCCCCGCCCGACGAGCTGGCCGCGCAGTGCCGCGATCTCGCCGCCTCGGGTCGCCAGCCCGGCGAGGTGGCCCGCGAGATCTGCGCCCTGGTGCACGACGAGGTGCGCTACGTGACCGGCTCCACCGACGTCGCCACCACCGCTGCCGACGCCTGGAACCGGCGCAGCGGGGTGTGCCAGGACCTCGTCCACCTCGCGGTCGGCGGGCTGCGCAGCGTCGGCATCCCGGCCCGCTACGTCTCGGGCTACCTCCACCCGGACCCCGAGGCCCCGGTCGGTGAGACCGTGGCCGGGGAGTCGCACGCCTGGGTGTCGTGGTGGGACGAGGGCTGGCACGGCTTCGACCCCACCAACGACGCCGACGTGGGCGACTACCACGTCGTCGTCGCCGCCGGCCGCGACTACGGCGACGTCAAGCCGCTGGGCGGCATCTACTCCGGCAGCGCCTCGAGCCACATGTTCGTCGACGTCTCGGTGACGCGGCTGGGCTAGCGCTCGTCGTGGGGCTCGCGCACCACGTCGACACCGTCGGCGGCGGCCGGCTCCCGCAGCCGCCGGGCCACCCCGACACCGGTGGCGGCGACCACGAGCACCGCGAACACGAGCCAGCCCACGGTGTAGTTCCGGTCGAGCAGCGTGGGGTTGTCGGCCCGGGCACCGAAGCGCGTCAGCACCGGGACGGCGGTGACGGTGACCGTGCCCAGCACGACCAGCCCCGCGACGACCGGGCCCCGCACGCGCGACGGCACCACCGCCATCACCACGACCGCCGCCACCAGCAGTGCCGGGCCCACGAAGCCGTCGTGGACGATCACCCCGCCGGCCAGCCACCAGACCGCGGCGAGCAGGTTGGCGAGGCCGACCCGCAGCAGCTCCCAGGCGCCGTACAGACCCGCCAGGACCCCGACCGCGCCGACGACGTACCTCATGCGCGCACCTCGAGCCGGTGGACCCACTTGGTCTGCAGGACGCCGGGGCGGTTGGGCGCGATGACCCGGCACGGGAAGCCGTGGTCGAGGCTCAACCGCTCGCCGTCGAGGTGGGTGGCCAGCAGCGTGAGGTCGTCCTCGACGAAGGAGTGTGGGAGCAGGGTCGCGCGGTAGGGGCCGCTGGGCTGCAGCGACCGCACGACGACGTCGGCGCCCGCGGGTCTTCCCACCATGTCCATCAGGTCGCGCATGCGCACGCCGTCCCAGGTGCCGTGCGCGCTCCAGCCCTCCACGCAGGCGATCGGCAGCCCCGAGGTGTGCCGCGGAAGCGCCACCAGCTCGGCCACCGTCAGCCGGACGGTGCGGTCGCCGTTCACCAGCTCCAGCGCGTAGTCGGCGGAGGTGGCCAGGGCGGTGACCCGCGCCGCCCGGGCGGACTTGTTGATCGGCACCCCCTGCGGCCCGCCGCCGGACCGCACGCCGAAGACCGAGACCCGGCGCAGCAGCGGCACGGTGGAGCCCGCGCTGGCCACGACCGCCACCGCGGCGCTGAGGTAGGCCGTCACCACCAGGCCGCGGCGGGTGATGCCGCTGGACGCGACGGCCGTGGTGGGTCGGTCCTGGGCGGTCGACTCCACGTCGCTGCGCCACGCGTCGCGGATGATCGGCAGCTTCACCGCCACGTGCACCAGCAACGACCCCACGGCCAGCCAGCCGACGGCGTAGTGGGTGGCACGGAAGTGGAACTGCCACGGGTACCACTGCGTGGTGTTGAGCAGCCCGGTCGCGAGCTCGAAGACCCCGGCGGCCACCAGCACGCCGATCGAGGCACGCTCCAGCCCGGTCAGCACCAGTCGCCGCAGGTCGCGCCAGGGGGTCTCGGCAAAGAGCTTCGGGTAGACGGTCCAGAGCTTGATCAGCAGCAGCGGGATCGCGGCCGTGCCGGAGGCGACGTGCAGCCCCTGGGTGAGGCGGTAGCCCCAGGTGGGTCGGGTGGGCACGAAGAACCACGGGTTCGGGTCCTGGCTCCAGTGGCTGACCAGTCCGGTCAGGAAGCACAGGCCGAAGCAGATCCCCAGCACGGTGCCGACCCGCGCCGCGACAGCCGGGCTGCGCAGGTGCGAGGTGAAGTCGGACTCACGCGGTGGACGCAGCGCCATCATCGGACTTCCTCAGCACGGCGAAGCAGCGGTCGCCGGACCGCTCGATCCGCTCCAGCGACAACCCGACCCGGTGGGCCAGGAGCGCGATCTCCCCGGGGCCGACGACCGCCCAGGTGAACGGCGTCGAGACCATGCCGCGACCCGAGAGCCAGTGGGTGCGGACGCCGCTGGCCAGGCCTGCGGCGGCGAGGTCGGCGACCACCTTGCCCCCGGGCTCGAGCAGGTCGGCCGCGCGTCCGAGGAGGCGGACCGGGTCGCCGCCGATGCCGATGTTGCCGTCGGCCAGCAGCACGGTGCGCCAGCTGCCCGGCACGGGGTCGAAGACGTCGCGCTCGAGCGCGGTGGCGCCGCGGGCGCGCGTCTGCGCCACGGCCTCGGGCACGACGTCGATGCCCAGCGCGGGCACGCCTCGGCCGGTGAGCTCCGCGGCCATCCGGCCCGGCCCGCAGCCCACGTCGAGCGTGGTGCCCTCGCAGGCCTCGAGCACCACCTGGTCCGAGGCCGTGGCGTGCATCCAGCGCCAGGCGGCCAGCGGGCGGCTCGGGGCCGCCTCCTCCAGCAGCTCGACGTCGTGACCACGCAGCGCGGCGGCGAACAGCGCGCCCGGAGAGCACCGGTTCATCGCGACCGCCAGGTGTGAGCGAAACGGGTGTGCGGCGCGTCGTCGGCGCTGCGCCGGGCGTCGTCGATCGTGTCGACGTCGTAGCTGTGCGGCCCGAGCGCGACGACGATCTCGCGCGAGAGCGCCTCGAGGGTGAGCCGGCCGGTGTCGACCCGCGAGGTCGGCACGTCGCGCACCAGCGCGGCGTGACCGGGGTCGTTGAGCGCCAGCACCCACCAGCCGCCGTCCTCGGCGGGGCCGAGGACGGCGTCGGCCTCCCGCAGCCGGTCGGCGGTCTCCCGCAGCTGCTCGGGGCTCAGGTGCGGGGTGTCCATGCCCACCTGCACCACGACGTCGTCGACGTCGGCGTGCGCGTGGGCGATCCGCTCCCCCAGCTCGTCGCCGCGCTGCGGGACGACCCGCCACCCGGCCAGGGCTACCGTCAGCTCCTCGCCCCGGCTGGCCTCGGCGAGCTCTCCGTCCAGCGCGACCACCCCACGACCCAGGGCGTCCTCGACCAGGTCGAGGGTGTCGAGCAGGGCGGCGGCGGCAAGGTCGGCGGCGACGTCGGCGCCGACGTCGGCCCCCAGGCGTGTCTTGACCCGGCCGGGCACCGGCGCCTTGGCCAGCACCAGCGGGGTCATGGCAGCACCCGCGCGAAGTCGCGGGCGGCCCGCAGACTGCCTCGCACCGAGCCGGAGACCTTCGAGCGCGTGCCGGCGGCCCGAGGCCGGTAGCTGACGTCGACCTCGACCATGCGCCAACCGGCGCGCTGGGCACGGGTCAACAGCTCGACCGGGTAGCCGAAGCGCCGGTCCTCGACGCCGAGCTCGAGCAACGCGGCGCGACGGGCCACGCGCATCGGGGCGATGTCGTGCACCGCGAGACCGGTGCGACGCCGCAGCCACCACAGCACCGCGACGTTGCCGGCCCGGGCGTGCCAGGGCCACACGCCCCGGCCGACCGGACGCCGCCGGCCGCACACCAGGTCGGCCTCCCCGCTCTCGACGCGGCGCACCATCGCGGGCAGCTCACGCGGGTCCATCGAGCCGTCGCCGTCGAGCACGGCCACCAGGTCGGCGCTGGCTGCCTCCAGACCGGCGTGGACGGCGGCGCCGTAGCCGGGCCGCTCCTCGCGCACGACGCGCGCACCGTGGGCCGAGGCGACCTCGCCGGTGCCGTCGGTGGAGCCGTTGTCGACGACGACCACCCCGAACTCCTCGGGTACCTGGGAGAGCAGCGCCGGCAGGGCACCGGCCTCGTCTCGGCAAGGGATCACCACGTCACAGCTGCTCACGAGAGGTAAGGGTAGAGACACGACGAGCCTTCAACCTCACCTCAACGGTTACAGAATCCTTGCGGGCCACCCCTACGCTCGCCCGGTGACCCGCTCCCACCGGCTGCCAGTCGTCGGTCTGGTGGTGGCGTTCCTGCTCGCCGCGGCGGCCATGCTGGTGCCCGCGGTCAGCGGCTGGAACGTGCACGTGAACAGCTTTCCGCCGCTGCACGCCGAGTGGCTGCCCCGCCTCGGACCGGGCACGGCGCCGGCCCTGCTCCTGGCCGCACTGGCCTCGTGGCGTGCGGTCGACCTGGCCCAGCGGGCCTCGTGGCGGGCGCTGCTGGCGTGGTCCTTCGTGGCGGCGCTCGCCTGGATGGTGGCGCTCGCCTACGTCGACGGTCCCCACGGGATGGGCGCGATCCTCGACAGCCACTACGAGTACATGAACACCGCCCGCCGCTACCCCGACTTCGCCGCGGTACTGCCCGACTGGGTCAGCCGGATCACCTACGCGCGTACCCCGCACAACTGGACCGTCCACGTGGCAGGCCATCCTCCCGGGGCGACGTTGTTCTTCTGGCTGTTGGTACGACTGGGGTTCGACACCGGGATCGGCGCCGGATGGGTGCTGGTGGTGCTGGTGGCCACCACGCCGGCGGCGGTGCTGTGCACCCTGCGCGTGCTCGACGCCGAGGACGCCGCACGCCGGGCCGCGCCGTTCCTGGTGTTCGGGCCGGCCGCGGTGTGGTCGGCGGTCTCGGCCGATGCGCTGTTCGGCACCTGCGCCGCGTGGGGAGTCGCCGCGCTCGCGGTGGCGGCGACGCGGACCTCGTGGGCTGCGCGGGCCGGCTGGTCCGTGGTGGCCGGACTGCTGCTCGGCGCGCTGGTCATGCTCTCCTACGGCCTGCCCGTCATGGGCGTGCTGTGCCTGGCGGTGCTGTGGCTCGCGAGGTCGTGGTGGCCGCTGCCGATCACCGCCGTCGTGGCTCTCGGCGTCGTCGGGGTCTTCGCCCTGCTCGGCTTCGACTACCTGCAAGCCCTGAAGGCGATCCACATCCGCTACTACGAGGGGGTCGCCTCGCGGCGCCCGCCCTCGTACTGGATGTGGGCCAACCTCGGCGCGCTGGTGTTCTCGGCCGGCCCGCTCCTAGGCGCCGGGCTGGGACTGCTGCTGGCCCGCGCTCGCACTCTGGTGCGCGACCCCGCGACCCGGGTGGTGGCGACCCTGGCCCTGGCCGGCGTCGCCATGGTGGTGCTGGTCGACCTCTCGCAGATGAGCCGGGCCGAGGTCGAGCGGATCTGGCTGCCCTTCGAGCCCTGGCTGCTGCTCTCGGTGGCCCTCCTGCCCGAGTCCTGGCGGCGACGAGGCCTGGTGCTCCAGCTGGTCGTCGCCCTCCTGGTGCAGCACCTCCTCCAGACCGGCTGGTAGAGCCCGGGTAGTCCAGACCGAGTAGCACCGGTCCGGAAGTCGACATCGGTGCTACTCGGTCTGGACTACCCCCGGAGCGGGGCCGTGCGGAAGTCCTCGAGCCCGTCCTCGGGCATCACCTGCGCCCGGAAGCCCAGCTCCCTCGCGGCGAGCTCTGGGGAGGCGACCACGTGGCGGACGTCGCCGAGGCGGTACTCCCCGGTCACCGTCGGCTCCCGCCCGGTGAGCACGCGCGCCACCTCGGCGATGGTCACCGGCCGTCCCGAGCAGACGTTGTAGGCGCGGTAGCCCTCGCCCTGCTGCTCCAGGGCCAGCACGTTGGCCAGGGCGATGTCGTCGACGTGCACGAAGTCGCGCTGCTGGGCGCCGTCCTCGAAGACCCGGGGCGCCTCGCCGCGCTCCATCGCGGAGCGGAAGATCGCCGCGACGCCGGAGTACGGGGTGTCGCGCGGCATGCCCGGGCCGTAGACGTTGTGGTAACGCAGCGCGGTCGCATCCCCGGGCGCCTGCCGCACCCAGGCGCGGGCGTAGTGCTCGGTGGCGAGCTTGCTCGCGGCGTAGCTGCTGCGCGGGTCCAGCGGCGCGTCCTCGGGCACCGTGCGCCACTGCAGCGGCCGGCCGCACAGGTCGCAGGCGTGGTCGAAGCGGCCGGCCTCGAGGTCGGCCACCGGACGGACGCCGGTGCTGCGCAGCCCGTGCTCCTCGCACGCGTAGCGGCCCTCGCCGTAGACCACCATCGAGGAGGCGAAGACGATCCGGGAGACCCCGTGGCGACTCATCGCCGCCAGCAGCTGCGCGGTGCCGTGGTCGTTGTGGTCGGCGTAGGAGGGTAGGTCGGCCACGCTCGCACCGGCGCCCACCATCGCCGCCTGGTGGCAGACCGCATCGACGTCGTCGAGCAGGTGCTCCCAGGCCCGCGGCTCGCGCAGATCGCCGAGGACCGTGCCCTCGGGCACGACGGCGCCGGCTCCGTGCGCCTCGGGGATGAGCGCGTCGAGGCCGACCACCTCGTGGCCCCGCTCGAGCAGCCGACGCGAGACGGCGCCGCCGATGAACCCGGCGCTGCCGGTGAGCAGCACCTTCACGAGCGCTCCGACGACGGCAGCTCGGCGGGCAGCTCGTAGGCGAGCTCGACGCCGTCCATCCAGCTCGAGCAGGTGCAGCCGGCCGGGTCGGGCAGGTCGGCGATCACACGGCCCAGCAGCGCCTTGAGCCGCTCGATGTTCTCGGCGAAGATCCGGAAGACCTCGGCCTGGCCGACGCCCTCGCCCACCTCCAGGCCGGCGTCGAGGTCGGTCACCAGCGCCAGCGCGGAGTAGCAGAGGCCGAGCTCGCGGGCCAGGACGGCCTCGGGGTGCCCGGTCATGTTCACCAGCGACCAGCCCTGGGCGGCGAACCACTGCGACTCGGCGCGGGTGCTGAAGCGAGGACCCTCGACCACCACCATCGTGCCGCCACCGACCACCTCCGGCTCACCGGCCAGCACGTGCTCGGCGATCCGTGGGCAGTACGGGTCGGCGAAGGGTGCGTGCGAGGCCCCGGCCTCGATGTAGGTCTGGACGCGGCCGCTGGTGCGGTCGACCAGCTGGTCGGGTAGCACCAGGGTGCCGGGGCCCAGCTCGGGCCGCAGGCTGCCCACGGCGCACGGGCCGAGCACCTGCCGGACCCCGAGGGAACCCAGCGCCCACAGGTTGCCGCGGTAGTTCACCCCGTGCGGCGGGTACTCGTGGTGCGCGCCGTGGCGCGGCAGGAAGGCCACCTCACGCCCGGCCACGTTCCCCACGGAGACCGCGACCTCGCCGTAGGGCGTCGCCACGCGCAGGTCGTCGGGGTCGTCGAGGAAGGTGTAGAAGCCGGAGCCGCCGATCACCGCGATGTCAGGCACGCACCCACCCTCTCAAGGGCCTATCCTGCTCGTGCGGATGGGCTGGCCGGGCGACCGCGGCGCACACCCCCACGGGGGCGGACGTCGAGGAAGGTCCGGGCTCCACAGGGCAGGGCGGTGGGTAACACCCACCCGGGGAAACCCGCGGGACAGTGCCACAGAGAACAGACCGCCACTGCCTCACGGCAGCGGTCAGGGTGAAACGGTGGTGTAAGAGACCACCAGCGCGGCGGGCGACCGTCGCGGCTCGGCAAACCCCGCCTGGAGCAAGGTCAAGAAGGACCCTCCCCGGAGGGTCCGCGCGGACGAGGCGGCCCGCCTCATCGTCCGCGGGTGGACTGCAGGAGGCGGCCGGCAACGGTCGTCGTAGATGGATGGTCGCCCACCGGGCGCCGGCAACGGCCCCGGGGACAGAACCCGGCCTACAGGCCAGCCCGTCCGCTTTTAGGCCTCTGACCTGGGCAAACGCATTTCGGAGGCCTCTACTGTGCACATACTGTGCACAACTTTTTCACTCGGTGCCCTCGCCAGCCGGCTCGAACAGGCAGTTTCCGGCGGGTCCCAGAGGCGGCACGTCGGCCCCGGCGTCGGCGGCCGCCGACCCATCGCCCGGCCCTCGCGAGCACGTCTGCGGACGCACGCGGACGTCTCCGCCGTAGCGGTTGGCGATGTCCGTCTCAGCGAGGGTTCGGAGGTCGTAACGGGATGGGCTCCGTACCGACGCCTCTGACAGCGGGGCCCTCAAAGGCGGACTGCACCACTGTCCGCGATCGGGTGTCCTCGTCGCCCATGAGGTGGCCGTAGGTGTCCCATGTCTCGACGGCCGATTTGTGGCCCAGTAGCGCCTGCAACGCCTTGATGGAGGTGCCGCCCTGGATCTGCAGGGAGGCGTAGTAGTGACGCAGGTCGTGTGGGGTGGCCGTTGTACCGACGCGTCGCGCTGCCGCCCGCCAGGCGGTCCACAGGGTGCTCGTTCGAAGCGGCGTGCCGATCGCAGAGGAGAACACCAGGCCCGAAGAGTGAGTGCCGAACGTCTCGAGGTGCGCCCGGATGGCGTCGAGGACGACGTCCGCGACGGGGATGGTTCGGACCGAGGCGTCGGTCTTGGGTGAGGCGAACCGGACTTCGTCACCGACTGAGGCTCGAACCAGCTGGCGATCCACCCGGATCGTTGCAAAGTCGAACGAGACCCGGTCCAGCGTCAGACCGAGGAGCTCTCCCCGACGCATTCCGGTCCCGGCGCCGACCGTGATCAGTGCGCTGTAGCGAGCTGCGATCTCCCCACGCAGGGCGAGGACCGTTGCTGTAGAGATGGGCACCAGGCTCGAGGCCGGTGCCACCTTGGGCAGCTTGATCCGTTCGCACGGTGTCACGGCGATGACCCGCTCCCGTACGGCTGCTCTGAGCACTATGGACAGCACCGTGTAGCGCTGCCGAACGGTCGACGGCGCAGCCGTCAAGCTCCACTGCTTGACCAGTCTCTGGACGTCGGCAGAGGTGATGGAGTCCAGCCGCACTGGGCCGAGCACCGGGTAGATGTGGTTTCGAAGACTGGTCTCGAACGCGGCCTCGGTCGTCGGCGCGTGCACCTGTCGCTGGCGCCAGCGCTCCGCGAACGCGGCCAACGACTCCTTGCCGGCCTGCGGATCGGCCCACTGTCCGACGACCAACCCAGCTGTCTGCTCATCCAGCCACTGCTGCGCTTCCTTCTTGAGCGCGAACATGCGCCGGTGCTGCTGGCCGGCGCGGTCACGGAAATGCGCCTCGTAGCGGGAGGCGCCTCGTACGCGCCCGTTGGAGTTAGTCCAGCTGACGCTGCGCTTGCGAATGCTGGCCATGACTCTCCTCAAGGATGCCGATGGACGCGTCGCAGTCGGCCCAGCCGATGCTCACGCGACCGGCGATGCCCCGTCCTTCTGGCTCTGCACCCAGGTTCGCAGGTCGGCCGCGCTCGTGACCAGGTGTCGACCCATTTTGAAGAAGCGCGGTCCGCGACCGATCTGTCGCCAGTAGCGCAAGGTGTTGACCGGAACTCGCAGGAAGTCGGCTACTTCGGCCAGCGTGAGCAGCTCACCATCGCTGTGCTGGTCGAGGTCGCGCGTGCGCGAAGTCGTGACGTCCACGGTTGCCTCCAATGTGCGGCGATAGCACCCGGATGCAGAGTGCCTGTCCTGACGGAAGACGAAAATCACGTTGTCCGTGCTCACCGCCGCCTGACTGCCGGCGCAACGGCCCTGCTTGATCTCGGAGCCGTCTGGCCAGACCCGTCATATCAGCCTGGACGTGTCGTGGCCGTCGAGACGCGCGAGTGGTGACCCCGCCGTCCGCACCTGGCCTTGTCAACAACGGTGAAGCGGCTTCGGGTTAGCACAGCTCTCGCGGGATAGAGATTGTCCAGTTGCGGGCAGCTCGATGAACTCCGTTGACGTGGACCTGCACTTGGGTGGTGAGGTGGAAGTGGGTGGGTGAGCCGGTGATTGTCGTCCCGGCGACCGCGACGGTCGTCGTGCCCTCTCGACGGATGGTGCTGGTGTGCGCGCCGTGTGCGCTCGCACGGGCGGGGTCGTCGGGGTCGACGTGGGTCTCGAAGTCGTAGCTGCGCTCGACGACAGTGTGGGCGTTGACCCGCTCGGCGTAGTCGAAGTGGTAGCGCACCCACGTCTGCCGGCTCAGCGCGTCGCGCTCGACGCGCCACGTCGGTGCGTGGGCGAGCGAGAGATGGGGCTCGGGCTCGTCGGGTGCCGCCCGGAAGACGGGCGCTTCGACCTCGGGCGTGGCTGGCGCGGTGGGGATCTCCAGACGGGAGAGGTGTCCGGTACCGCAATGCAGGAGGCTGGTGGCGGGTTCGGGCGTGGGCCACATATTCGGCCAGTCGGCGTTGGCGACGGCGATCCGAAGACGGTGACCGCGCTGGAAGCGCCACGACGTGGTGTCAATCTCGATCTGTAACTCGTAGATCCGGCCGGGCTCGAGTGGCTGCGGGGTGCTGAGCGACTCGCGCCGGGTCGCGTTTAGGACTCCCTTGGCCACCAGCTGTGACGACCCGTCGGGAGCAACGTCGTTGAGGTTGGCGACGAAACCGATCACTGTGGCGCTCGTCGAGACGTGCAAGGTGAGCGTGGCCCGGCCCAGGAGGTGGAGGTCCTCGGTCAGGGGCTCCGTGGTGTAGACCGCCGAGCGGGCCTCGTCGGGCCGCTGGTCGCCGGGCAGTCCGAACGCCACCCCCGCCGACCAGAGTCCGCCGTGGGTGCCCACGGTCGCGTCGTAGACAAGCGTGTCCTGCCCCGGGTCGGGGGCGTCCGCGGCCAGGGTGCCGTCCTCTCCCAGGTGCAGCGTGGTCGTCGCAGCACCGGCCGGCGGCCAGCTGCGCTCAGCCCGCCAGCAGCCGGGCTGCAGGGTGCGGTCGGCGTCCACCGGTGGCTCGAAGTGCTGCTCGTAGACGACGACGGGCGCCGGGTCGAGCCCGGCGTCCCCGCCCTCGCGACCGCACCAGTGGTCGAGCCAGCGCACCACCTCGTGCAGGTGGTCGATCCGCGGACCCGGGACGGCGGAGTCCGGCACGGCGTGGTTCCAGGGGCCCATCAGCACCCGGGCCGGCACGGTCAGCTTCTCGTAGAGGCGCAGCGGCGCGTTGCGGTACCCGTCGCCCCAGCCGCCGATCATGAAGACCGGGCAGCGGATGTCTTCCGCGATGTCGCCGACGGAGCCGTGGCGCCAGTACGGACCGTCCGTCTGGTTGCTCAGCCACGTGAGCAGGTACGGCTCGTCGCCCTCGAGGTGCTGCTGCCAGACCTCGGCCCAGTCCTCGGCCCAGGACGGGTCGGGCGGGAGTGCGTTGTAGGCGACCATGAAGGTGCCGTAGAAGCCGATGTCGTAGTACATCCGGGGGTGCCCGCCCACGTAGTGGCAGTCGTCGCGGTAGCGGTCGTCGGTGAAGTGCATGGGGATCACCGAGCGCAGGTGCGGCGGCTGGGTGGCGGCGACCTGCAGCGCGGTGAAGCCCCCGTAGGAGATGCCCATCATGTTGACATTGCCGTCGCAGAACGGCTGCTCGGCGAGCCACTCGACGGCGTCGTACCCGTCCTGCTGCTCCTGCTCGACGTACTCATCGCTGACCGTCCCGGGTGAGGCACCGGTGCCGCGGACGTCGAGGCGCGCGACGACATACCCGTGCTCCGGCAGGCCTGTGTAGAAGCGCTTCTCGGAGTCGACCTCGTCCTTGCGGTAGGGCTGGTACTCCAGCACCAGCGGCCACGGGCCCTCCCCGTCGGGCAGGTAGAGGTCGGCGGAGAGCAGGGTGCCGTCGCGCATGGGGATGCGGACACCGTGCTCGATGCGGTGGGTCCAGACCGAGGACATGGGGCTCCTATGCCAAGAGGGGACGGGACGTGCGGGACGCGGGTGGGAGGGATCGCTCAGGGCGTGGCGGCGGTGCCTGCGGCGACCGGTGCCGGCCGCGTCGGCTCCAGCTGTCCGGCTGCGACCAGGTCGGCGAAGTGGCAGGCCGCGGTGTGGCCTGCGTCGGACAGCTGGACCTGCGGGGGCGTGGTGGTTCGGCACACGTCGCGGGCGAAGGCGCAGCGCGGGTGGAAGCGGCAGCCGGTTGGTGGGTCCCCCCACGAGGGCACCTCGCCCGCCACGAGGAGGCGGCGCCGCGCCAACCGCCGACCAGGCTCGCGATCCGGGGCCAGGGCGAGCAGCGCCTGGGTGTAGGGATGACCCGGATCGCGGGTGACCACGTCCACCGGACCCTGCTCCACCACCTGGCCGAAGTACATGACACAGATTGCGTCGGCCACCGCCTTGACCTGCGGGAGGCTGTGGCTGATGAGGACCACCGAGACCCCGGTGCGATCCCGGAGGTCGGTGAGAAGGTTGAGCACCGCCGAGGCTGCCGACTGGTCCAGCCCCGAGGTGGGCTCGTCGGCCACGATCAGGTCCGGACCACCGGCGAGGGCTCGGGCGACGCCGACCCTCCTGGCCTGCCCCCCGGACAGCGCGGACGGAACCAGCCGCGCGACCGAGGCAGGAAGGTTGACTGATGCCAGTAGCTCCTCGGCCGAGCGACGCTCCGAGCCCGGCACGCGGTGGATGAGGTAGGGCTCGGTCACCTGCTCGCTCACGCGCATGCGCGGTGAGAGGCTGGCGTAGGCGTCCTGGAAGATCATCTGCACCCGACGCCGGAATCCTCGCCGGGCCGCACCCGAGAGCGAGCTGGTGGCGGTGCCGTCGAACACGACCGACCCGCGGGTGGGTCGCAGCAGGTCCACCATCGCCTGCCCCAGCGTGGTCTTGCCCGACCCGGACTCCCCCACCACTCCCAGGATCTGCCCACGGTGCACCCGCAACGAGACGCCGTCGACGGCCCTGATCGTGGTCCGGTGCCGGCGCCACCGGCCCCTGGTCCCACCGAAGTGCACGGCCAGGTCGTCAACCAGGACCAGCGGGGGCTCCTCGCTCGACACGGCGGGACCCCGGGGTTCAGCCGCGGCCTCGGTGGGCTGCCAATCCGCGACGACGGGCTCACGCTTCCAGGTCGACTGGTGCTCGGGGTCGTAGACGAGGCAGCGCGCCCGACCGGTGGAGGTGGTCAGCAGCTCGGGAGACAGGGTCTCGCAGACCTCGGCGGCGTGCAGGCAGCGCGGGGCGAAGCTGCAGGAGGTGGCCGGCGCGGTCAGATCGGGCATGCGCCCCGGTACCGAGGCCAGGCGTCGGCGCTGCGAGCTCGCCGTGGGTGTGGCCGCGTCGAGCGCCTGCGTGTAGGGATGCGCCGGGCTGGCCAGGACCGCTGTCCCGGAGGTCTCCTCGATGACACGTCCGGCGTACATGACGGCTACCCGGTCGCACAGCTGTGAGACCACGCCGAGGTCGTGGGAGATGAACATCAGCGAGGTGCCGCGCTCGTCCCGCAGTCGGAGCAGGAGCTCAAGGATCTGGGCCTCGAGCGTCAGGTCGAGCGCCGAGGTGGCCTCGTCGGCGATGACGAGCGCGGGCTCCAGCAGCAGCGCCATGGCGATCATGACGCGCTGCCGCATGCCGCCGGAGAACTCGTGCGGGTAGCGGGTCAGGGCGCGCTCGGGGTCGGCGAGGCCGACCTCGGCGAGCCTCGAGGCCAGGAGCGACGTCCGGTCGGCGCCGCGCGCCGCGCCGTGGGCGTCGAGCACCTGCTCGAGCTGGGCGCCGACGGGCAGCCGCGGGTTGAGGCTCGTCGTCGGGTCCTGGAACACGACGGCCACCTGCGAGCCGCGCACGGACCTGAGCTCGTCGGGGTCGAGCGCGCCCAGGTCGCGGCCCTGCAGCCTGATGCAGCCACCGACCACCTGGCCGTTGGCGGGCAGCAACCCCGTGATGGCGCTGGTCAGCGTGGACTTGCCGCTGCCGGACTCCCCCACGATCCCGAGGATCTCCCCGGCCCCGATCTCCAGGCTCACCCGATCCAGGGCCAGGCGAGAGGATGTGCCGCTGTCGTAGCGGACGGAGAGGTCGCTCACGCTGAGCGTGAGATCCACTGTGGCTGTGGTACTGGTCATCGGCTCGCCTTCCGGAAGGTCCACTGGCGTGAGCGGCGTGGGGCCGGCCCCCGCGGGTCGAGCACCGCGCGGACCGACTCGCCCAGCACCAGGAAGGCGCTGGTCATCACCACCAGCGCGAGGATCGGTCCGACCACGCCCCACGGCGAGCCGGCGATGTTGGTGAAGCCGTCGTTGAGCATGACCCCCCAGTCGGGGGTGGGTGCCTGCACGCCCAGCCCGAGGAAGGCGAGGCCGGCGGCGTCGACCACGGCGCCGGGCACGTCCATGGCCACCACCGTGAGCAGCGTCGGCACGACGTTGGGCACGAGGTGGCGCAGGAGCACCCGGGTGCGGGAGGCACCCAGCGCACGCTCGGTCCTGGCGTAGCCCACCTCACGCTCGGCGAGCGTCTGGGCTCGGACGAGCCGCCCGTAGTAGGGCACAAGCGCGGTGGCGATCACAAGGATGACGCTGGCCACCGAGGGTCCGAGGAGGGTCAGCAGCGCGAGGCCCAGGATGACCGAAGGGAAGGAGACCAAGGCGTCGAAGACCACCACCAGCACCCGGTCGAGCCAGCCACCGAGGTAGCCCCCGAGCAGGCCGAGCACCCCGCCGACGACGAAGGCCCCGACCACCGAGGGCACGGCGATGACGAGGGCGACCCGGGTGCCGTACAGGGTCCGGGTGAGGTTGTCGCGACCCAGCGAGTCGGTGCCGAGCCAGTGGCGAATAGAGGGTCCCTGCAGTCGGGCGAAGACGTCGATGTGCGTGGGGTCGTAGGGGGTCAGCACGGGCGCCAACAGCGCCGCCGCAACAAGGAGGAGGACGACCACGACGGCGGCCGCCGCACTGGGACGGCCCATCACCTGCCGCAGCAGGTCTCGCCAGCGGCGCTCCGGCGCGGCGATGGCGGCTGCCGGCACGCCGCCGACGGCGCTGGGTTGGACGACGGCCATCAGACGAACACCCCCGACCCGTCCTCCAGCCGCAGCCGGGGATCGAGCACCCGGTACGCGAGGTCGGCGAGCAGGCCGCCGATCACGAAGGCGGCCGCGTAGACGAGGATGATCGCCCTGACCACCGGCCAGTCGCGGGTCGCCACCGCGGAGATTGCCAGGCTGCCGATCCCCGGCCGGTTGAAGATGACCTCGACGTACACCGTCCCGGCCAGCACGTAGCCCAGCAGCAGCCCGGTGAGCGCGGTCACCGGCATCAGCGCGTTCTTCAGGGCGACTCGCAGGGTGACTACGCGGGGCGGCAGACCGTAGGCGCGCGCCGTGCGCACGTAGGGCTGCGACAGCACCTCGAGCATGCTGGCGCGGACCAAACGTGCCAGGTAGGCCCACCAGAACACGGCCAACGCGATCGCCGGCAGCACGAGGTGCTGCAGGTAGTCGCCGGGTTGCGACAGGTCCCCGGCACCCAGTGCGGGCAGGACGTGGTTGTCGACGGCGAACCAGAGCAGGAGCAGCAGCGCCACCACGTAGGGGGGCATGCTCAGCAGCACCACGGAGACGGCGCGAATCACTGCGTCGACCATCCCGCCGGGTCGGTTGGCCGCCACGATCCCCGCCGGAATTCCGACCACCAGCGCGAGCACGACACTGGCGAGGGTGAGCACTGCCGTGTCGACCAGCGAGGCACCCAGCTCCGAGGTCACGGGCTGCCCCGTCAGGTAGTCGTCGCCCAGGTCACCGCGCACGGCGTGGCTCAGGAAGTCCCAGGCCTGGTGCGGCACGGACCGGTCCAACCCCAGGTTCGCGCGCACCTGGGCGATCAGGTCCGGGGTGGCGTGGTTGCCCAGGATGGCGCGGGCGGGATCCCCGGGCACGAGCTGCACGAGGATCACCAGCAAGACCGTGACCAGAACGAGGACCAGGAGGGCGAGCGCCAGCCGCTTGATGATGTAGGTCAGCATCAGCGTGTCCGGTAGAAGCCGTGGAGCTGGGCGTTCCCGTTGCCGTCGAACGCGGCGTGGACACCAGCGCGGCTCAGCGCGAAGTTGACCGCCTCGGATGCGAACACCGTCGTGCATGATGCGTCCATGCGCGACTGCATCTGCTCGGCGATGGTTTGCCGCCGGATCGGATCGGTGGTGGTCCCGAGCTGCTGCAGCATCGAGGAGTAGGTCTTGTCGCACCACGCGGCGTAGTTCCACACTCCAATCTGGTCGCAGGCGAACCACTCGAGCTGGTAATAGGGGTCTGGCGCTCCGGCGAAGTTGGCCCACAGCAGCGCTCCGCGTCCGGGGTCGGTGACGAAGCTGTCCGGAGCGGTCTGTACGACCTCGACGTCGATGCCGACGTCCTTCAGGTTGGACTGGATCACCTGCATGACCGCAGTGGGATCGCCAGAGGTGAAGGCGATGTTGGGCGTAGCGATGGTGAGACTCAGGCTCTCCGCCCGCGCCTCGCGCAGCAGGGCACGAGCCGCTGCGAGGTCGCGGCGACGGGTGGGGGCGGCAGCCCAGAAGCCGGTTTCGAGCTGCGGCGGGACCGGGGCCTGCAGCCGCGACGAGGCCAGCACCCGGTTTGCCAGGTTGATCTCGTCGACATCCAGCGCCGTGCGGATCGCCCGGCGCACCCGTGCGTCCTCCAGCCCCCGGTGCCTGACGTCCATCGCGAGGAAGAAGTAGTTGAGTGGCTGCTGGGCGCGGTAGGCGGTGTAGGACCGGTCGCCGGCGAGCAGGCCGACGTCGAGGGCACCCAGGGTGTCGGTGAAGTCGACCTCGCCGCTCTCGATGGGAACGGTGAGGGCCTGGCCCGTCGAGCGTCCGTTGCTGGGACTGAGGAGCAGCTCGATCTCGTCGAAGGCGTTGCGCGCGCCGAGCATCCGGTTGTGGCCGTGGTAGCCCGCGAACCGTCGCAGGGTCATGTGTGAGTTGGCCTCGTAGCTCACCACCTCATACGGCCCGGTGCCGATCGGATGCAGACCCGCCTGCGCTCCGTGCTCAGCGATCGCCTTCTCGGAGGTGATCCACCCACTCGTAGCGAAGGGCATCGTGATCGTCTCGAACGGCACGAACGGCTCGGCGAAGTGGATCTCACCGGTGTACCTGCCTGTCGTGGTCACGCCCTGTAGACCGGCGAAGTCGGAGCCGTAGTAGGACACGCTGGCCTTCGGGGCGCCCGGGTACAGGGGTATCAGCCCGGCGGCACGCTCGAAGGAGTACTTCACGTCGGCGGCGGTCAGCTCGCCGAAGCCGCCGTGGAACTGCACTCCCTCGCGCACCTGGAAGCGGTAGGTCAGCTGGTCGGCGCTCTTGACCACGGCGGTGGCCAGCTGTGGCAGCGGCCGCCATTGGGTGCGACCGATGGGGTACGACGTGAGCCCCTCAAAGATCGAGCTGAGCGGCATCTGCGGGTAGTCGAACAGGTTGGTCGTGGGGTCGTAGTTCCCGCCGTCACCCAGTGGTCCCACCCGTAGCAGACCGCCCTGTCGAGAGGAGGCCGGCGGCGAGGAGGTCGTCGAGGCAAAGCGAGCCTCGGCGGCCGGACTGCCGCAGGCGGCGAGACCCGGTGCGGCCATCGAGCCGGCTCCGAGGGCTAACGCTGATCGGAGCACCTGGCGCCTGTCCAAAGGGCGTGCGATCAACGGTGACCTCGCAGCGTTCGCAATGCGATGCGGCCGACGTTGCGCCTGCTCATGGAGACCTCCACGGATCGACGGAGCAAGCGTCGTTGCTTGTTGGTCGCTTACCCAATAACATCTCGACGCATGGCGTCAAGAGGTGCTGGACCCCGAGTTCGCAAGGCTCCTCAAGAGCGCCGCGCGGAGATCGTGGAGGCCGCAGCCAAGGTCGCGCTCATTGAGGGACTGGAGTGCATCACGCTGCGTCGCGTGGCGGATCTGCTCGACGTCAGACCAGGTCTCGTCGGTCACTACTTCCCTGTCGCCGAAGACCTCGTGGCCGAGACCTTCGGCACGGTCGCCGAGGCCGAGCTGTTGACCCTCATACCGCCAGACGACACCAGTTCGGCCTTGGAGCGGATGGCCCGATTCCTGACGCGTGCTCTGTCACCGGAGTTCCACGACGTGAACCGGCTATGGCTCAACGCGCGACACCTGGCTCGATACCGACCCACCCTGCGTGATCGGGTCATCCTTCAAGGCGATCACTGGCGCGACACAGTGGCTCAGCTCATCGATGACGGAGTGGGCAGCAACGAGTTTGGGGCCTGCGACTCGCAGATGGTGTCGCTCAAGATCTTGGCCGTCATCGACGGCCTCAGTGCCGACCTCAACGCCGACCCACGCTTTCCGGCCAGCGTCATGCGGATGGCGGTGGACGTGGCGGAGCAAGAACTCGGCCTACATGCCGGCGACCTCGGAGCGCCGCCGACGTCGTGAGGCCGGCCCTCTAGGTTCTTGGCCACTCGAAGTCGCAGTTCAAGCGGAACTAGTTGTCCCCTTTTTCGTCCGTGGCGATTATGACTCAGCTAAGGCCGATGCCGAGGTCCGCTATCGGGGATTAAGACACGCGTTTGATTAACGCTTTGCGCCTGCACACCCATGTGTGTGTCAGGAAGACGACACCGCCGAGAGCGAACCAAGGATTCCAGATTGCGAGGCTCCACCGCGTCTCAAGCGGTCCTACCTGCTCCCGGACCCCGCCGAGATCCGCAAGGAGTACGCCCTCCAACAGAACCCCGCGCAGGAGCAGCCCGGCACCAAGGAGTCCAGCCAGCGTCTGGAGCAGGAGTAGCCGGCGGGCTCCGAGGCAATCTCGAGCTACGGCAACCGCTAGAACACCACCACAGACGAGAAGCACCGCGACTCCATAGAGTCCCGCGACGACGAACACGACGGGCCGCGTCGTTGCCAGCTCTTGGCCGGCCGAAGAAGACAAACCCACGGACCCACCGACTGCCCAATAGAGGTGCAGGCAGGCGAACACAAGGCACCATCCGACCGCGCACGACGTCGACCAGCGCAAGGTACCCACTACTCGACTATTCCCGCGATAACCCACCGCACTCCCCTGCTCCACTCGAACGTGTAGAGCCATCAAATCGAGTCATTGGGAAGGGCCGGCGATAGACGGTCGGTGTGGCCATGGCGGGTCGGGAACAGCGCGGTGGCGTGTTCTGCCTGTTGCGCCACCGGGTGGCGCCTGCAGCGCGCGGGTGGGTCCGTAGCGGTCGAGGCCATCGAGGGCGACCGTGCGGGCCCGACCAGGGCCGAGGTCGGCGCGGTCGCGGTTGAAGACGTCGACCCATTGCTGTCGCGCGTCGTCGAGGGTGTCGGCGACCAGGTGGGCGGTGTTGTGGCGGCGGGCGCGGGTCATGGCGACGTAGGCCGACGCCGCGCCGCTCTGGTCGCTGAGCGCGAAGTGTGCGCTGTTGACGGTGGTTCCTTGGGCTCCGTAAACGGTAGTAGCGTAGGCCAGCTCGACATGCTTGGTGACGTAGTCGGGTGGGAGAACTGCGCGGCGTCGGCCGGACTCGACGGTCAGGCCGCCGTTGGGGCTGGTGGCGGTGATGGTCCAGGTGTCGCGATTGGCGACACCGAGGTCAGGGGCGTTGCGTCGGGTCGCCACACGGTCACCCACCGTCAGCCGCTCACCAGTGCCAGTCATCGCGCCGGGCAGGCCAGGGTCGACGGTATGGATGCGACCGGCGGCTGCGCGCACCAAGGCGTTGAGCTCGGCGACCTGCTCACGCCCGTCAGCGACCAGCAGAACGTTCGCGCTGGAACCGATATCAGCGAGGGCTTGGCGTCGCTCGGCCTCACTGGCGTGGATGACAATGTCGCCGCGTTCGAGGAGCCGGGCGAAGACCTCACCTGAACGTTCCCCCGTGCGCATCAACAACGTGAGAGCGGCGTAGTCGGGATCGGCGAAGCGGTGAACGGTGTCGAGGGTGAGGACTGTGCGGGGTTCGGCCCACCGGGCGGCCAGGTCGAGCACTCCCCCACGCCCCACCGCGGGCAGCTGATGACGGTCCCCTACCAACGCGATCGAGCAATGGGCGTCGTCGGCGACGGTGAGCAGCGCGTGGGCGGTGTCTTGGTCGAGCATCCCGGCCTCATCGACCACCAGCACGTCGTCCCACCTAAGTCGCGCGCCGGGCGCGGGCTCGGCATCGTGGTGGCGGGTCCAGTGGCCGTCGGTGTCCCAGCGGTATCCGTGCTGGTGGATCAGCCAGGCTGCGGAGAACGCCTCGCAACCCACCTCCGCGTCCGCAACCTGGGCGGCCTTCAGCGTCGGGGTCACCACCACCAGCCGACCATGCTGACCCAGACGACCCGATCGCTGATGGTGGCGTTGTTGGTCGAGATGGGTGCGGACGGCGGCGAGCATGGCCGTCTTGCCCGCACCAGCTGCGCCCTCGAGGACCACGAGCCGGTCGGTGCCGGCGATCACGGCCGCCGCCGCTCGCTGCGCCGGATCCAGGGCAGCCGCCTCGGGGATGGTGTCGAGGTCGGCGCAGATCGCATTCGCGCGGGTGCGAGCCGAGAGCCGTGCCTCGATGTCCGTCTCGACCGCCAGCACCCGCGGCGAGGTCAGAGACCGGATGTGCTCGGGAACATCATCACGATCCAACAACCGAACGCAGTGTTGGAGCGTGCGGGCGGTGAGGTCCTCGGCTAGCTCACGCCGCACCACCCCGTCGACGACGACACCGGATCGGGCGATGAGCTGCTCGACCTCACCGCGCACGTCGGCGGCGTTCCACGCCGAGCGCCGAGCCCCCAACCGGCTGATCGCACGATCGACCAACTCGTCCCGATCGAGCGCACCCACCGGCGACGACGCAACCCCGACCACAACGTTCCCGGAGCGTTCCGGGACAGCAAACCCGAGCTCGGTCAGCTCCTCAACCCACCGCTGCGCCAGTTCGGAGCCGTCGCGGGGAACGACCTTGTCCGGGCGGGCGTCAGCCCACGCCCGGGCGTCCCACGTCCGCCGTAATCGCCCACCGGGTTCCTCACCAGGGTGGTCGGTGCGCCACTCGGCTTCGTAGCGGTCGACGTTGCGGCCGATCTGCGCCGTGCGGGCGCTGAACGCCCCGACGTAACGGGCCAGCTCAGCAATCTCTCCGGACTCGGTGTCGACGGTGTAGCCGTGGGCGGCCACGACGGCCCGGAACTGTGGGTCGGCCATGACCGCGGCGTGGCCGATGCCGTTGATGGCCTCGAGGCTGTCGCGGACCCCGACGGTGTGGATTCCGCGCCAGCCACCAGCAGCCCAGACGCGGGCGTTGATCTGCAGATGCAGATGCCGGTGCGGGTCACCAGCACGTGAGGTGTGATGCCGCACCACGACCGCTTCCAGCTGCTCCACCGGCACCTGCACCTGACGTCCCCGCGGACCCACCCGGGTCGTCGCGTGCTCTGTCACCCAGCCGATCAGCTCGGTCGCGGCACGCTGCTGGGCGGCGTCGTAGGCGGCCGCGATCTCGGGGTGCACCGCCGCCGCCAGCGACCACGTCTTCGGACCGTTAATCACGACCTCGACGAAACGAACCCCCTGCCCATCAGCCCGCAGCCGACCCTTCGCGACACCGAGCTCGTCAGCGTCGACGTCGTAGCCGGCCACCCACCGCTCATAGGCATCCCCGTCCATCGACGGGCGCCGCACAACCGACCTACCCCCACCCACCGACGAAGGTTCCCCCTCCCCCACCAGCACCTTCACACCCGCGCCAGCGCCGCCAGCGGTGGCGACGTAACGCTCCGCCAGCCCGGTGCCCTCAGCCAGGTAGTAGTCATCCGCACGCGAGCGATCCGCCTCCACATACGAGCGCGCCGCAGCCGCCGACCCCCGGTACACCTTCATCCCACCATGCATTTCCGCGACCACCTATAAATAACCGTCAATGACCCATAGAATGCAGAAAGACCGCCCGAAGGCGGCCTTTTATCTACAGACCTTTGTAGCATACGTGCCGATCCTTCTCGCGCGTCTTTTGCCTGGCGGAAGGCAGCGCTTCGCTCGAAGGTTGCTGGCCTCGATCAGCCCGCGGACATCGGCACGGCGTGAGTGGGGTAATCGGACACGCGTGCGGACGAGGCGCAGGAGTCGATTCTCGACGGTGAGCGCGGACCGGTAGGTCTCGCCGTGGAAGCAGGACCCGTTGTCGAACACGACCGCGATCGGCGCGGGAACGATGGCGAGGCGCTCATCGTTTGGCGACGACGTGGAGCTGGGATGCCAGCTGGCGGTACGGGTCTCGTGTGCCAGCCTGTTGCTCGACGGCGAGCAAGGCGTCAAGCACCACCGCGTCAGGTAATGGCTCTCGGGCCGGGCGTGGATCGGTGAACACCCGCACGCCGTACCACCGTTCGACTCCCATCCCGTGGTGCTCGATAGCGGTGACGACTTCGTCGAGGTGCTGTGCTGCTGCACGGACCCCGAGCTCGTTGACGTAATTCCCCGACTCAAAAGCGGCGAGAGCCGCCGCCCACTGGCCACGCATGCCGGGCCGAAAGGCCAGGGCTCCTGCATTGCGAAATGTAATCGACAACCGGCCACCCGGAGCGACCTGCTTGGCGAGAAGTCCGACCGCTTGGAGCGGGTCGTCAAGATACATCAGGACTCCGTGGGCGCAGACGAGATCGAAGGTGCGGTCTCCGATCACTTGGCCCAAATCCTCGAGGCGGCCCTGGTGGATCTCGACGTCAACACCCTTGATGGCGGCATCCGATGAGAGTCGTTCGAGCAACTCGCGTGAGGGATCTACGCCCACGACCCCGCAGTCGCGCTGCGCCAGCCTAATCGCCTGGGTGCCTTGCCCGCATCCGATGTCGAGCACATTCGCGCTCCGCGCCACGTGTTCCTCAAGTTGGCGGGCAATCAACTCCTGGCGAACGTAGTTCCGCAGGTCTCCCAGCCGTTCGATCCACGCCTCTTCACCCTCCTGGAATCGGTTCATCGGGCCATCCTCGGTGCAGCCAGCACTCGGGCGCGATAGGCATGGCCCGGCGATCCGAGCCACCCTCATCTGGGTGAGCCCACCTAAGCGTTCAAACTCGGCCTAACACGCGAGAGCATCACCGACCGGCATAAGCTCCCGTACCACTGATGTAGCAGACGAGCCGTGTTTGACCGTGGACTACTACTTACGGCGACTTTGAGTTCCCGCAGTTCAGAGGGCCCAGGAGTCCACTTTCGCGCTCACTGCTAAACCCCGCGACTACTTCATGGTCTACAGATTCATACGTCACCACCGCAACGTGGTTGCGTGAGGCGACGCGCACGTGCGCAAAAGCCCCCTCGTCAGCACCACCTGTGGTGTCAGACTCTGTCGATGAAAGCACTGCAAGTTATCCCCAACCTGCACACCGACGACGCTGCACGGGCCGGAGAATTCTTCGCGTTCCTCGGGCTAGCTCAGCGAGAAATGAATCAAGGATGGGTTGCGCGGTTTGTCTGCGAAGATTCAGGCGCTTGCGTGCAGGTGGTGACGCGAGATGAGACGGCACCCGAAGACTCCGTGATGACCATAAAAGTCGATGATGTCGATGCTGCCTACGACGAGGCACGCCGCCGCGGCTATGAGATCGTGCACCCGATCACCGACGAGCCGTGGGGCATTCGTCGCTTTTTCGTACGCAGTCCTGACGGACACGTGATCAACGTTGCCCGGCACCGCTCGTGACTCGCTACTTGCGTATCATTGGTTGCAGGCAAGCGTCGCGAAGACGCCGTCGTCGGTGAACTCACCGACCATCTTCCAGCCACGGGCCTTGGCGTAGCTGCGCGTTGAAGCGAGTGTCGTGCCACCGAGACCGATTGCGCGGTCGAGATTGAGATGCGGGCGGAGGCGACAGCGCGACGGACCATCCCGCAGCGGCTGGGCGGCTGTGCGTCGTGATGGCGGGGCTTGTGGACGCGGCGCTTTTCTTGGCCGCCGCTGGCGTTGCGCTTGAGTCCGATGACGTGCGTGAGTTCGTCGGGATTATGGCGTGCGCAGCCGTGCGGTGGGAGTGCGGTCGACCCCCACCGCACGACGAGGGTGCTAGGCCCCGTATCCGTAGCGGGGGCTGCCGCAGGCGGCCGAGCGGTGGCGTGAGACGCGCACCTTCGCGGTGGCCGTGCGGTTGGTCTGTCTGCCGGTGATGCGCAGCACGCGGTGGCCGCGGTAGGTACAGGCGGGGATCTTGACCTTCACGCTGACCTCGCCCGAGCTGGTGGCTGTGCCGGTGGCCACGAGGTGCTTGCCCAGGGTGATCCGGTACTGCTCGCCGGCGGCCAGTCCAGCAGCCTTGACGCGCAGCTTGTGGTGAGCGCGGTGGTGTGCGGAGATGCCGAACACCTTGGCCGGCAGCTGGGTCGGCTGGGTGACGGGCGTCGTTGGTGTCGTCGCAGCGGCCTGAGAGTGGCTGACCGCAAGCCCCCGAGCGCCGTTCGTCCCAGTGGCAACGATGCGGTTCGCTGATCCGTCGGCGGGGACCTCGACGACATCGCTGTTCTGTTCCTCGACGACGTAGAGGTTGCCGGCAGCGTCGACCCCCACGCTGTGGGGGTCGTTGAAGCTGCCCACCGTGGTCGCGACTCCGTTGACGACGTGATAAACGGGGCCATTAAAGTAGTCGCTGGCGTACAGGCTCCCGTCGGGAGCCAGTGCCACACCGGTGGTGAAACCGAGGTTGGTGGCGACCGTCGACGCCGCACCACCGGCGACCGGCACCGAGATGATCGAAGCGCCCGAGGTGGTCGCCGCGTACACGACCCCCGCGGTCGAGTCGACGGCCACGCCGGCAATCGACTGCCCGGTGATCAGCGTGGTCTGAGCCGAGCCGTCGGCTGGCACCTTGATCAAGGAACTCGCGGAGTAGTCGGCGACGTAGAGGTTGCCCGCGGTGTCGACCGCGATGCCATTGACGCCGCTGAATCCCGACGCCACGGTGGTGGCTGCTCCGCCACCGACGGGGAACTTCAAGACATCCGTCGGCTCGGCGTAGTAGAGGTTGCCGGCAGCGTCGGTAGCGACACCCCCGTACGAGCTTGAGAGGCCGGTGGCGACCTGCGTCGTCGTGCCGTCCGCTGCCGACACGGTGCTCAGCGAGTTGCCGCTTCCGAGCACCAGGTTGGCATCGCCATACGGTGCGGCAGCGTCGGCGGGCACGATGGCCGATCCCGCGGCCAGAACCAGGGCCGCGCCGAACGAAGCGACCCCGGCTCGGTAGACGATCGTCTTCACAGTTCCTCAATGTCTCTAAGAGTGGATTAAGGGGAAGTAAGACAGAGAAACGCCCACACCGGTCCAAAACGCAGCAAGTTGACCACTAGGGGCTAGCAGACGGGCAGTTCAGACCATCCGCGCGCCGGGGCTGACGCCACAGTTCGAGAGCCGCGATACCGCCACCTCAAGATGCTCACGTCGCCGCCGCGTAGGAGGTGACACACCTACCCCTGCTCGAGTGGCGGCGAAAGGCGGAGCGTCGCCCTGCTACGGCTTCTCTTCGAGATCGTCCTGGGGTCGAACGCCGCGTCGTCGTCGGCGGACGCGGAAGCAGTCGCGTCGACTGTCATCTCGAGCGCGCGCAGCTCGCGGTCGACGTCGATGAGCCGCCGGCTGAGTCCCACCAGGTCGCGAGGGTGAACGCCATCCTCGATCACGCAGGCAATCCGCACACGTATGGTCTCGATCAGGGCCCTGGCTGCGCTTTTGGTCAGCCGACCGGGCGCGCTAGCCCGGGGCGGTCTCCCAGGATTCGGGGCGCAATCGCGACTCGGCTCAAGTCCGGCGTCTGTTGCGATCAGACCTGCAGTGCGAAGTGAAGATCGGCGATGCGTCAGCCGCGCTCGCGTCTTCCGAGCCGGAGGTCGGCCGTCCCTGCGCAGGTGCGCTGACTACTTCACGTCCAGGCTGAGATGTCGATGCTCACGTGCTGCTCGTCCTCGGGATCGACGAGCACAGGGATGGTGGAGCCGATGACCGCCAGCTCGGCGCGACGCTGCGCCGAGCGGAACCCCATACGAGTCTGCGCGGTGTAGGTCGAACCGTCGGCTCTTCGCAGCTGCAAGGTGAGGTCGGTCAGCGATGCGGTCGGTCCCGGAAGGGCATAGGCGGGTGCGGGCACGTCGGTCACGCCCATGAGCGTCGAGTGAGCCGCTCGTCCGACTGCTGGTGAGACCGCACCCGCGACGTCGCCGAGGTGTATCTCCACGTTCTGCGCCTCGTCGCCATGGCCGTCGCCGTGTCCGTCCAGCGCGTTCTCGACCGCCGCGCTGAGCCATGGAGGTAGGTCGTGGAGGCTATTGACCACCGTCACCGCAGGTTCAGGGTAGCCGGGCGTCGTGGGTGACGTCGTGGGTGATGTCGTCGGTGTCTCGCCGGCCATGCGTTGTGCTTGGTTGCGAGCGGCTTGTCGAGCCTGGGCTTGAAAGTCCACGGGACGCACCTCCTTCCACAACACCACCGACACGCTCGGATCGGCTCGGTCGACCAGGACCGGGAGGACCCGGTTGCTATAGCCGAGACCATGGTGATCCATGTGCTCGGTCGCAGTGGGCGGCACACCGTCGGCGACCACCACACCGGTCAGCATGTCCGCGAAGTTCGAGTCCGCCTGGTGCCGGGGATGGTAGGACCCGCTGACACGGAACTCCCCACGCACGGGGTCGGCCATCTTGCGCTTCCTACGCCAGTCGCGGATACCCACGTTGGCATCATCTCCACTCTGCGCCCTCGGCACCACCACGGGCACGGTCGCGACGCGTCGAGGCAAACCGCACCACGGTGAAGACCTGGCCCAACCCCCGAACCCCGACCCCCGACTTCCGGCCCCGACCCCGCTCGGCGCCTCGACGTCGGCTCCGTGAGACGGGTACTCGCCGAGGCGGTTGCACCAGGAGCAGGATCCACCTGTGGGCGTCGCGTTCTTCCTGACCTCGTTCGTCATCGTCGCGACGCCCGGCACCGGAGCCGTTCTAACCATCGCAGCCGGGCTGCGCGGTGGCCGCCGACTGTCGGTCATCACAGCCTTCGGCTGCACGCTCGGCATCGTGCCGCACCTGGCGGCCGCGATGACCGGCACGGCAGCGATGCTGCGCGCCGGTGGTCTGGCCTTCGACGTGTTGAAGGCCGCTGGGCTGCTGTACCTGCTCTACATGGCCTGGTCGACCTGGCACGACAACGGCGCACTGGACCTCGAGGCGACCGACCCGGCTCCCGCCTGGCGCACCATCGGCAACGCCGTCCTGGCCAACCTGCTCAACCCCAAGCTGACCTTGTTCTTCTTCGCGTTCCTACCGCAATTCGTGGATCGAGCCCACGGATCGCCGACCACCCAGATGCTGGCCATGAGCGCTGCGTTCATGGCCATGACCTTCGTCGTCTTCACCGCCTACGGCCTGTTCGCCAGCGCCATGCGCACCCACGTCATCGGTCAACCCGGTCTGCTGCGCCGGATCCGACGCACCTTCGCGCTCGGCTACCTCGCTCTTGGCGCAAAGCTCGCCACCACACACCACTAGCCGCGCAGCTCCACCGTCTCTGCGCACGCTGGCTCGGACCGTTCACCAGGCCATTGGAAGCGCCCCACCGACCACCCCGCATTCCTACCGCACCCTCCCGCCCGGAGACGACAGGTCGTTCGGCAGCTCGCCACATCCCGTTCCAGCAGCGGTCCTCCCACCTCGGTCGCCAGATGCTCTCGAGGGCCAACCTGTGTCGTCTATCGGTACCACGCCAGAGCGCCGTCGGTGGACTCGTAGATCACCCAGCGCCAGGCGTCTCCGTCACTGATACATGCGCAGATGGCTACCGCAGACCGAGCATCCAGACGACCCCTCAACTGCAGCTCGCGCATCCCAATAGCAACCGCACCTCGACCAAGCAAAGCTTCGATCGGGGCGACAAGCGGGTCTTCGGGGGGTCCGGGGTCCATCCTGCCCTCATGCATTCGGGCATCCCAACGTTTGACCTCAGGCCCTGCCGGGCCGGTGCGGCGCTCCCTTGGCGCCACGGCCAGCACCCGCAACCGCAGGTGTATTGCTGGGCGATCATTACCCGCCTAGCACTCGGCCCGCGGGACCGACTCTATGCGTATCCCGAACCGAAATGCCCTCTTAATTGCAGCGCTCTACTACAGCTAGCCGAGGGCAGCACACGACCCAGAACTAACGCCGAGCCGACCTGACGCTGCGTGCGACGGGCTGTCGGCTCCATCGTCTCGCGCGGGATACAGCCCAAAAAATCCACGCCACTGTCGCTGATTGGCACAACGCTGCCGGAACGATTGTCATCAAACACCACAACCAACTTCCCGGGTAGCCGTCAAGGACCGGAACGACTGAGAACAAGACAGCGGGGACGGCGCTCCACACCGACGACCACGGGAAGTTTGCCGCCCACACCAGCAGACCTAACCACCCCCCAAACCCCCGAGACCGCATGAACCGACAGCAGATAGTTCAGCGTCGTCCAGCCCGCGATCCAGAACCACGCCAGGACGCGTCCCCTCACCAGTGGTCGACCAGGAGGTGTATCCGGTTCTTGCCTCCAACCGTCTACCACTGCGGAATGGGCCAATCGTCAAAATCCGGAGGTTCCTGTACTGGTCTCGCCAGCAACCACCACCCCTCGACATCGGTGACGAGAGTGTCGACGCGACCGCACCACCGCAGCGCGACCGGCGTGTTAGGTCCTTCGCGGCCGAACGACCACATCCGATAGGGCTGCCAGCCTGCGCCACCGGATTCACCTACCTTCGGCCAGCGAACGTCATCTTGATACCCCACAAGCGCCCAACTTCCCGAGCGGCATTCGTAGACCTCTGCACAGATCTCACGAAAGTCGCTGTTGAGGTCATCAAGCTTCAGCGCGTACTACTCGCAAAAGACAACCGCCCGCACCGTCTTCGAAGCGGGGATTCTCCGACTCCCACCAGTCCGGCGCAAAGCTCACGCCCGCACGCTACGTCGACAGAACACCTGCCATGACTACGACGGCCCGGGCAGTGGTGGTCTCGCACGGCGTTTGCGGTCTTGATCGGACCCGCCATCGGCGCCGCGAACTTCGCTCGACATTGCGACACGGATCGGCCTCTCAACTTTGAGCCGCTGCCCCCCGGGGGGGTGAAGACGCGGACAATCGACGCCGCGAGCGTGGGCGGGGCCGAGCCTCTGACGCGAACGCCCGTCCGTCGGGGGTCGGGCTTGTTTAGACGTAACCCGTACAGATGCAACGGGAGTGTCTTGAGTCCGATCGTCCGCTGTGCTGCGAGAGGTCCGGCTCCGTTGCTGACAGGAGCCGTTGGAGTCCAAGGCTCGATTCCGGGGGTGGGGGTATGGGCCAATAAGCAACCCGGTTCCCTGGCGAGCCACGGCTGGCCTGCCGGGGACCCACCCAGGTGGTTCGACTGCGCGCCGACCCCTGGCACCCTGATGAGCGATTCTCATGCTCTTGTGAGCCGATAACCGAACCTGCTGGCAGGTCGGCTGAGGCACTCTGTTGAGACCAACAGACTTGACTCGGTCTAGCCCGGGTCGGGGTGAGGGACACAGAATGTTGCCGCCCCCCGTTAGATTCTTGCCACCACGCTGTCCTCGTCTCCCAAGCCGACGCGTCTCGAATCGGTTTGCCACTTCTCAAGCAGATCGAATCTCTTACCACGCGTCGCATGCCCGGCGACGCGTTTCGCCACCAGCGTCCTGTTGTGGATGCCCCACCTGCTGGAGTGCTTTCCGGTGACCTACCTGGCCGACCTGTCCCGCTACCGCGCCCCAGCTTCAGACGTGTCCCGAGCTGATGTGGAGCCAACCCTGGAAGACGCCCACCGAGCCGACTGGCCGGGCCGAGATCTGGGACTCACCCGCCGCGAAGCTGACGTGTTACGGCTGATTGCGCACGCGTTGAGCAACATTGAGATCGCCAATCGGCTCCACATTGCCGTCAACACCGTGAAGACCGCGATCCGTAACGGCTACGCCAAGCTAGGCCTACACACGCGCAGCGAAGCCATTGTCTGGGCGATCGAGAACGGATTCCGCCCCGACCTTCACGAACCCCAGCGGCCACCCAGGCGCCATGCCCGCTTCGAGGGAATGCAGCCGTGACCAGCGATGCGCGCCACGACGTGTCAGTGCCACGATGCACTGAGCGCGTCGAGGTCCATGTGTGGATTCACCGCTCTGACGGACGACGCTCCAGTGCCACCATGCGCCATCTCGGCGACGACATCGACCTGGAGGTTCACAACCCCAGCGTCCTCGACGGCCTCACGGAGGACGACACGTGGCGATCACGCGCTGCCGCGTTAGCCGCAAAGGGTCAGCGGGTTCGCATCACCCACGACGGTCTGCACTTCTTCACTCTTGGTGCCCCCGATCGCCGTGGGTCCACCGCGTCCTTCATCCGCTCTGGGTCCTGGCCGACCCTGCAGTAGCACCGAGCTAAGCCCGCCGCTCCAGAACGCTTCTCTCGTTCGCGTCCCGGCGCGGACTCCACATCAGAACTACCAAGGCTTTGGCGTCTAGGCGTACTGCTGGGCCAAGACGCCACCGTCCCCCTTCGAGCACTTGCCTCGACTCTGGTCACCTGCCCAGCCACGGCGACGCTGAGGTACTCACCGACCGGTGGTGTCGCAGCGGCGGCGCAGAGATGTTCGATCACGTGTCTTCACGCTGAGTACGTGCTCGGCCGGCAGCGTGTGCTGCCGATCGAGCACGTACTCAGCCATTCAATGGATCGAACGCTTGTCGGCTCCGTCAGACTGGCGAGATGAGCGACAATCAGCCGCCCTGCCGCGTGTGCGGGTCCGAGGTCCGGGTGCGCCACATCGCCGGTGCCCCGGTCCAACACCAGGACCGCGCCGTCCACGATCGCCGGATCTGCACCAACCAACGCTGCGAGACCAACACCGGTGGTGGGTCCGACGTCGGCCCGCTCGACATCTAGCGGTTCACACACTGCTCTAGCGCGTGGAGCGATCTGTGACGATCTTGCCGCAGTCGAGACATTCCGAATCTGTCTCGTCGGCTACGGTCACGATGCGGTGCTCGGTCAGCCGCCAACGAGCGCGGCACCGTCGCTGCGTATAGGTCGTGGTCACCGATTGCACCTCGCAAAAGCAGCGGTGAGATCCGGAAGCCTGCTTACGATCCAAGTTGAGCCACCGCGGTCTTGACAAGCGGAGCCCCCACCAAGCGGCTGGGGCCTCGCTCCTCTCAGCCATCCACACGGTGGATACCCGAGTCACCGCCGTTTGCCCTCGCAGGCACAGTCACTCCACCCACATGTCCACGACTAGTTGCTGTCAAGCAATTCGACCAGGCCGAGTCGCTCCATCGAACACCACATCTCTGTCCTGATGTCGCACGACAGCCGCGCGAGAGACGCCGTCCCAGCGAACCTGCGCACCACACCGGGTTACCGCAAGTGGTCCACACCGCCGGCTAACGCCGCAGAAACCTTATTCATCAAGCCATCCCAGTCGCCGAGACTGCGGCCTGCGTCCACCAACTACCGCACTCACGTCGTCACCGCCACAGACACCGCGGGGCAGTCTCATCGCCCACCATAGACACCATCCTCTGATTGCGAAATGAGGAGGCTTGTCACACATCGAGGGGGTTGCTCCGTAGGTATGGTGTCGGCTTGTGGCTCCATTGGGAGGGAATGCCATGTTTGCGACACCCTGTGGCTGAACGCTGGCGAGATGAAGCCCTGATGGGCGAGCTGCGATCGGCGATTCTCGTGCTGGATCAGTTCTTGACCAGCACGGCCTTGAACTCGGTCGGTGGTTCAACATCGTGGGCTGAGTCCAGCAGGGCTTCGGCCGCTGCCGCCTACGACCTGCTGATCGGGATCCCCGAGTTTCAAGAGTTCGAGGCGTCGCTTGTGCGTACCCGCTTGCAACGCCTGCAGGCAAACGCGGCTCGGGATGGAGACCAGCGATTGCTGCGTGTCGTCGAGCAGCTCACCGGACGGGACTAGTCAGCGACTAACGGTCAGGTCGCGAACATTTCCACCATCACCTTTCCCAGTTGCGCTGATACGTGAGGTAGGAGACGACGCCACCCGGCCCGCTGATCAGCCCGTCCAATCTGGACAGCCCGACTGCGTGCGCAGCAGTGCCCGTCCCCAAGACAAGACGCAGTGGGCGCCCTGGCGAGAGGCTGCTACGCACTCGGCCATGACGCGGGCCGGTACGGCGTCGACGACTTCGGCCAGGGTGGTGGTCGAGACGAAGTCAGCCTGCGGGCTGTGGTCGTATGTTGAGAGCTCCTGTCCGGTGGCTCGGTCGAAGACGTAGACATCGGTGCTGCGCGTCAACTGCTGGTCGTAGCTGACCTTTATTGCCGGGCGCCCGTCGATGTCGACGTCGTCGGTGCTGGCGTGGTCAAGGGTCGCAAGGGCGTCGTAAGCCGCGGCCAGTGTCCGGGCTGGCAGGGTGTGCGAGGCGGCCAGCTCGACCAGCGCGCTGTACATCGCCTCGGCGTGGGAGCTGGAGCCGCGCACCAAGGAGTTGAGGTAGGCGAGCGAACCGTCGGCGGTGTCTGGCAGCGCGGCGACGGTGGGTTGTGCGGCGGTGAGGCGGGTCAGCAGATCGGTCATTGGTGGCTCCCTAGAGCGGTGAGGGGGCGGTCGAGGCGGGAGAGTTGTTCGAGAGGGCGGCGGACCCGGTGCAGCCGCACGCCGACATGCTGCGGCTGACACCGAGCATCCGTGCGGCCTGGTCAGGGGTGAGTCCCTCCCAGGCCACCTGCAGCAGCACGTCGCGAGACGACTCCGACAACGTTGCGAGGTCGCGAAGGCCAAGCGTCTTGCTCGGTGGCGATGTCCTCGGCGGACGCCCCTGCACGGGCATGCCATTCATCGCCTACGGCAGCGCGCCGATACTCCTCACGGGTGCTGTTACGGCGCCGCCCATTTGGGCCAGCCGCCGCACGGCGGCGATGAGCCAGGCCCGGGCGTCACCCTCCCGGAGGGGCACCGCGTCTAGTCGGCGCAGCGCGACGACGAAGGCGTCAGCCACCAAGTCTTCGGCGGTGGCCGCTTGAGTCAGCTACAGCGAGACTGGGGCGGCTACTGCGCACATACTGTGCACAACTTTTTCATTTCTGCCCGTTGACCACCGTCGCTCGATTCCGCGTTTCCGCAGGTCAGAGCGTTGTGGTGGTCATGGGTGTTGGTGGTTGTTGAGGCGGGCACCGTTCCCGGCCTACAGGCCAGCCCGTCCGCACTGACCGGCTCTGAGCTGCGAAAACGCGTTCCATTCACCGCTGCGGCACGCATCCTGCGCCATGTGCTGATGCAAAGCCCCTTCCGCGTCGAGGGGGTCACTCCCCTAGACGTTGTGCACCTCATCGCCGACGCCCTCCCTCTCGCGATCAATAGCGCGCACCCGATCGCCGCCATGACGTGGCCCACCCCAAAGGCTGCTGTCCGCGAATCCGTCAACCTCGCTGCCCGAGCGATGGAACTATGACAAAAGCGACTCGTCCTGGGTCGTCGGTTCGCGTGCAGTCGCGAGCCGCGACGTACCCACGCGGAGGCCTCCCGGTGCCGAGCAAGCCCGACATCGCAGCGGTGGTGGACTCGCGATCGGTCCACACCGTGTTCCAGCCGGTCGTCGATCTCGACGATGGCGCGGTGGTCGCGTACGAGGCCTTGAGCCGAGGACCTGCCGGGCCGCTCGAGCGTCCTGACGTCCTCTTCGCGGCTGCCGCCGAGCATGGGCTGCTCGCGAGCTTGGACCAGCTCTGCCGCAGCACGGCCGTGCGCCAGGCCGCATCGATGGACTGGCCGGAGGGGGTCGCTCTCTTCGTCAACGTGGAACCGGCCGTTCTCGAGGCAGAGCCACTGGATGAGCTGATCGCGCTGGCCCGTTTCGCGCCGCGGGAGCTGCGCGTCGTCCTGGAGATCACTGAACGCGCGATCAGTGCTCGGCCGGCCGAGCTGCTCGCATCCGTGCGCAGGCTGCGGCAGGCGGGCTGGCGAATCGCGCTGGACGATGTCGGTGCCGACGACATGTCGCTGGCGTTCATGCCCTTGCTGCAGCCCGACATCATCAAGCTGGACCTCAGCCTGGTGCAGCGGCGGCCCGGTCCGGCCATCGCGAGGATCATGAACGCCGTGAACGCCTACGCCCAGCGCACGGGTGCGATCATCCTGGCCGAGGGGATCGAGAACGAGGAGCACCTGCACATCGCTCGTGCCCTGGGGGCTCGCCTGGGCCAGGGCTGGCTGTTCGGGCGACCCGCGGCCGATCTTCACCCCGGTCTGCCCGCCGCTCCCATCACGTGGGGTTCGCGACCGAACACCGCCCCCGCAGAGTCGCCCTTCGCATGTCTGCCCGATGGCACGCAGCTGCGTCGGTCGACCAAACCGCTCCTGGTCGAGATCAGCAAGCACCTCGAGCAGGAGGCACTGCAGCGGGGGTCGACGTGCGTCGTCGTCGCTACGTTCCAGCACGCCCGGCAGTTCACCCCTTCTACCGCTCAGCGCTACAGCGCTCTCGCGGAGAGGCTCGGGTTCGTCGCCGCGATCGGCCAAGACCTCCCCCACGAACCCGCGCCGGGCGTGCGCGGTGCTGACATGCGAGCCGACGACGCGCTGGCCGAGGAATGGGATGTGGTCGTGCTCGCGCCACACTTCGCCGCGGCTCTCCTGGCTCGCGACCTCGGCGACAGCGGCGACGAATCGGAGCGACGATTCGAGTTCGCGTTGAGCTATGACCGCGAGATCGTCTCTTCGGCCGCGGAGGCGCTCCTCTCGCGCGTGTCGCCGGTCGAGCCTCGCTCGGAGCACGACAGCCTCTCGTCCTCCCCACGTCTCGACCACCCCGGAGGCGGCGTCCGTGATCGTCGCGGTGAGGGGTCTGACCCGACGAACGATGTCGACGCAGCCGACCCAGAGCGGGAGGCAGCGCCCACACGTCGTACCGATGACCCGCTCATCGCTCTTCCACAGCTTCGCCGGGCTCTCGAGGCCACGACCAACGGGGTGTCCATCGTCGACATGACCCGCCCGGACCACCCCCTCGTCTACGTGAACTCAGCATTCGAACGCCTGTCGGGCCGGCGGGCCGATCAGGTACTCGGTACGAACTGCAGGTTCATGCAAGGCCCTGCCACCGATCGAGCGGCCGTCAGACGCATCAGCGAGGCCGTCGCCCAGGGTCGCCAGTACGAGGAGACGATCCTGAACTATCGAGCGGGATCGGATGAGCCCTGGTGGAACGAGATCCATTTCGCGCCCATCCGAGACGACAGCGGTCGGGTCTGCCAATACATCGGCATCCAGAACGACGTCACCGCGAAGGTGGAGGCCGAGCTCGCACTGCAGGCGGAGCGGCTGCGCGCCGACGCCTACTCGGCCGAGCTCGAGAAGCTGGCGTTCACTGACTCGATGACCGGGTTGCTGAACCGGCGTCGCGCTTTCGCCGTCCTGGAGGAGATGCTCGAGCGAGCGCAGGACTCGCATGGCAGCGTCGCCCTGCTCTACCTCGACGTCGACGACTTCAAGCAGGTGAACGATCAGCACGGTCACACCGCCGGCGACACCGTGCTGGCACTGGTAGGCGACGAGCTCTCGTCGATCGTCGGCGCCACCGCCGCACGCATCGGTGGCGACGAGTTCCTCCTGGTGCTCGACGACCTCGAGAGCAGCTCTGCGATCGCCCGAGCCACACATCTGGCCGACCAGCTCGACATCGACCTGCGCAACGCTCTTCGCAGGTTCGACGTCTCGGTCAGCATCGGCATCAGCACCTCACCCCACGACGGCGACCGGTGCGATGCCCTCCTCCACGCCGCCGACCGACGGATGTACCAGCACAAGGCGGACTCGAAGTTCAAGCAGGCGGTCGACAAGCTGGGGTGACCCGCTCACCCCCTGTCGCTCAACGGTCGAGCCGACTCTCCGCCACGGCGGTGACCGGGGTTCTGGGCGGAGGCGACGGGCGGCTGGCGCGACCGCTCCCGCGCCGCACCACGGGTGGACAGAGCTACTCGATCGGCTGCCGCGGCAGGCTCGGGCGGACGTCCCCGCCCAGCGGTCGCACCTCTCGGGTCGGCGGTGTGACTCGCAGACCCAGATCCGCTCTGGTGTGCGCGGCGCCCGCCATGCTCGGTCTGCTGGTCGCTCCCGTGCTCACAACCGGCGAGCCCGGCGCCCGGGTACCGGGCGTCGGGTCGTTCGGCTGGGCCACCGGACTGGCGTTGGTGCTCGCCCAGGCTGCGGCGTTGGCCCGGCTGCGGTCTCGTCGGCTCCCCGCACTGATTGCCGTGGCTGAGCCGGTGGGTGCGCTGGCGGGGTTGGCCGACGCCGTGGGGGTGACCTCGCTCGCGGTGATGGTCGCGGTGTACCGGGTCGTTGTGGACGACACCGTGGGTCGGGTGCGGACCTCGATCGCGTGTGCAGGAGCTGGCGTCGCGGTCGGGAAGGTCGTCGTGGCGACTCACGAGGGCACCGGTCTCGGGCAGACGCTCGGTTCTCGCTGGTCTGGCCGAGCGTGTTCCCCGCCCTCGACGACGAGCACCAGACGTCACTGGTCCTCCTCGTCGCCGCCACCGCCGCAGTCGGCGTCCTCATCGTGGCCACCAGGGGCCGGTTGGGACTGGACCGCCGACCCCGGTAGCTGCACCGCCGCCCTCCGGGCGACGACGTCGCGAGCGAGCACGCCGCGATCTCGGCAAGGCTGAGTAGCGTGGTGAGACCCTGGGAGCGGTGAGAGGAGCAGTCGACGTGGAACTGTCCGAGGAACTGGTGGCCCTGCTGAGGACCCCCGCGCTTTGCTACGTGGCCACCGTGATGCCCGACGGCTCGCCGCAGCTCACGCAGACCTGGGTCGACACGGACGGCCGCAACCTCGTCATCAACATCGTCGAGGGGATGCAGAAGGCTCGCAACCTGGAGCGGGACACACGGGTGGCCGTCGCGGTGTCCGACCCAGCTCATCCGGTCGCCTACACCCAGGTACGTGGCCGTGTGGTGGAGATGACCAGCGAGGGCGGCGAGGAGTCGATCGACGCGCTGGCGCACAAGTACACCGGGAAGCCGTATGCGTGGTACGGCGGCCGGGAGCAGACGCGGCTCGTGGTCACCATCGAAGCCGACCGGATCACCAGCATTCCCTGACGCACCGCGACGGGCTGCCCGAGCCCCGGAGGCAACGCCGACGGGTGCGAGGGTGGGCACCGTTCTCGGCCTGCGGGCCGTCCGCACTCACGGGGAGCCGGCGGCCCCCTGGTGCATTTCCACCCGTCACCATCCGCGGAGGTATGCCGTCGCGTCAGCAGCAGCCGCCGAGCTCGGCGACCAGCCATCGTCGACCAGGAGTCTCCGAGACGAGGATGTCGTACGACCCGCCGTCGGTGCTGTCGTTGTCGAAGCCCGCCGAGGGTGTCAACGCGGTGGTGTAACGGATCGAGGCGATCGATCCGGCAGGCGAGGCATTCGATCGAGGATTCTCGTGGACGACGTGATGGGAGAATCGAAAAGCGGTGAGCGTGGGCATGGTGGTGAGCAGGCCGTCCGGGATCGACTCGTTGCGCTGCGCCATCGGGGTCATCAGCTGGCGCATGCCAGCAACATCGTGTCGCTCCAGGGCCTTCAGGAAGCCGGCGACTGCGGCACGCGGTCCTGTCGCACCATGTGGCTGGGACTCGCGCGTCACAGCGGCTATCGACGTCCTCGCGCCACCGGGCTCAGACCCGTGCGTCGCACCACACCCGGTCGACAGCATCGTGCCGATCGTCACCGCCACCACGGAGGTGGCGTACCCAGGTCCGGCCCGCACGTCTCGAAGAGTAGACGGCATTGAGCCCTTCCGGAGTCGTACGCCACCCTCACCAGCCGTCGCAGCACTCGCCTTCGCGAACAGCTCGAGGATGAGAGCCGGCCAACCTCGAGCAGAACGGCGACCTGGCAGCCGCTATCCGACCACGACGACGTGGAGGTGGCGGGGTCCGTGGACCCCCTCCACCCTGGTCAGCTCGATGTCGCTGGTGGCGCTGGGGCCGGAGATCCAGGTGAGCGGGCGCGATGGATCCAGGCGCGCGACGGCGTCGGGTACGTCGGGCACGACCTGGTCGGCGCGCACGAGACACAGGTGGTGGTCGGGCACCAGCGTGAGCGCGCGGCGACCCTGGCCGGGACCGTGGTCGAGCACGATCGTGCCGGTCTCGGCGATGCCGACCGCCGCGGCGGTGACCACCGCGTCGATGCCGTCGAGCTCGGCGGCACTGAGGGTGGGCTCGTCGCGGACGCCGTCGGGCAGGTCGAGCCACAGGCCGTCGGGGACGACGTAGGTCAGCCCGCTCAGGGCCGCCGCGACCCGGGCCGGCAGCTCGTCGGCGGTGCACTGCTCGACGACGGCCCGGTAGTCGGCCACCCGCTCGCAGAACAGCTCGACGCCACCAGCCGCGCCGGGCACCGGGGTCGGCCGCTCGACGGACGCGGCGTCACGCACCGCCGCCCGCACGCGTGCCAGCACCTCCTCACGGGCGGTCATCGCGCCACCACTCCCGGAAGGACTGCCGCGGTGCCGGCGGCAGGTCGCGAGTGCCGGTCCAGGCCGAGACGAGCGGCAGCCGCCGCGCGAGGCCCAGGGCGAGGCCGGTGAGCCGTTCGCTCAGACCCAGCCGACGGCCGGACCCGAACGCCTTCGCGGCGCCCTTCATCGCGATCGCCTCGGGCTTCGGCGTCACCGATCCGCGGTGCGCATCGACGACCTGGGCCCGCAGGTCGACCAGGATCTCCGGGATCGGGATCGCCACCGGGCAGACCTCCTCGCACCGCCCGCACAGCGAGGAGGCGTAGGGAAGGGAGTCCACCTGCGGGTCGGTGCCGACGCCGCGCATCAGCGGGTTGAGGATCGCGCCGATCGGACCGGGGTAGACCGAGCCGTAGGCGTGGCCGCCGACGCGCTCGTAGACCGGGCAGGCGTTCAGGCAGGCCGAGCAGCGGATGCAGCGCAGCGCCGTGCGGCCGACGTCGTCGGCCAGCGCGTTCGTGCGGCCGTTGTCGAGCAGCACGACGTGCACCTCCTGCGGTCCGTCACCGGACCGCACGCCGGACCACATGGAGGTGTAGGGGTTCATCCGCTCCCCCGTCGACGAGCGCGGCAGCAGGCGCAGGAGCACGTCGAGGTCGGCGAAGCTCGGCACCACCTTCTCGATGCCGACCACGCTGACCAGCACCTCGGGCAGCGTCAGGCACATGCGGCCGTTGCCCTCGGACTCGACCACCACCAGCGTCCCGGACTCGGCTACCGCGAAGTTCGCGCCCGAGACGCCGACCTTGGCGCGGAGGAACTTCTCGCGCAGGTGCAGCCGAGCGGCGGCCGCGAGCTCGGCCGGCTCGTCGGTCAGGTCGTCGGGGGCCGGACGACCTGCGGCGGCCATCCGGTCGGCGAAGATACGCCGGATCTCGGCCCGGTTGCGGTGGATGGCCGGCACCAGGATGTGGCTGGGCAGGTCGTCGCCGAGCTGGACGATCAGCTCGGCCAGGTCGGTCTCCCAGGCCGCGATGCCCTCCGCGGCGAGGGCCTCGTTCAGGCCGATCTCCTGGGTGACCATCGACTTGACCTTGACCACCTCGTCGACGTCGTGCGCCTTCGCGACCGCGGCCACCACCGCGTTGGCCTCGGCGGCGTCGCGGGCCCAGTGCACGACGGCACCGGCGGCGGTGAGCGCGGCCTCGAGCTGCTCGAGGTAGTCCGGCAGGTGCGCGAGGGTGTGGTCCTTGATCGCGGCACCGGCCTGCCGCAGCGCCTCCCAGTCCTCGACCTCCGCCACCACGCGGGCGCGCTTGTCGCGGATGGTGTGGGTGGCGTGGGCGAGGTTCTGCCGCAGCTGGGGGTCGGCCAGCGCCGTCCGCGCGGCCTGCGGGAACGGCGGTGTGCCGAGGAACGTGCTCACGTGGCGGCCAGGATCTCGGCCAGGTGGGCCGTCCGCACGCCGGCCCGTTGCCGCCGCAGCAGGCCACCCAGGTGCATCAGGCACGAGGAGTCGCCGGCCACCAGGTACTCGGCGCCCGTGCCGAGCACGTGGCGCACCTTGTCGCTTCCCATCGACACCGAGGTGTCGGCGTTCTTGACCGCGAACGTGCCGCCGAACCCGCAGCACTCCTCGGCGGCCGGCAGGTCGAGCAGCGTCAGCCCGCGCACCTGCTCCAGCAGGCGCCGTGGCCGGTCGCCGACGCCCAGCATCCGCAGCGAGTGGCAGGTGGGGTGGTAGGTCACGCGGTGCGGGAAGCTGGCGCCGACGTCGGTGACCCCGAGGACGTCGACCAGGAACTCGCTCAGCTCGTAGGTCCGGTCCGCCAGCACGGCCAACCCGGGATCACCGGCCCGGCGCGCGACGATCCCGTGCTGGTGACGCACCGAGCCCGCGCACGAGCCCGACGGCACCACCACCGCGTCGTAGCCGGCGAACGCCTCGACGGTGGCCCGCACCGCGGGCACGGCCTCGTCGAGGTAGCCGGTATTGACCATCGGCTGGCCGCAGCACGTCTGGCCCGGCGGGAAGTCGACGTCGACACCGAGCCGGCGCAGCAGCGTCACCACGGCCTTCCCGGCGTCCGGGAAGAGCGCGTCGTTGAGGCAGGTGACCAGAAGACCGACCCTCACCGCACCTCCGTCCCGCGCCACAGCTGGCTCCGACTTCCCACGGTGAACTGCCGCTTCCCACAGGTCCTACGTCGTGGGAAGTGGCCGTTCACCATGGTGCCATGGTGAACGAGCCGTCACCCTGAGCCCGGAAGGCCGAAGCGGCCCAGCACCCCGCCGTCGAGCACCCGCCGCTCCAGCAGCGCCAGACCCGCCTCCCCCGCCGGCAGGTCCAGCAGGTCCAGCTGCGCCTCGGTGCCCACCTGGAGCACCGCGCTGCCACCGGGCGCCAGATGTGTGCCGACCACCTGGAGGCAGGTGCGAGCGACGGCCAGGCCGTCGTCGCCACCGTCGATGGCCAGGAGCGGGTCCTCGGGGAAGCGGGCGGTCTGGGTCGAGGGCACCCAGGGTGGGTCGGCGATGACGAGCGCGAACCGCTCCTCGGCGCCGACGACCTCGTCCATCGCGCCGTGGCGCACCTCGACGCGGTCGGTCAGGCCGGCCGCGGCCGCGTTGGCCCGGCAGAACGCCACGGCCGTCGCCTCGAGGTCGACGCACACCAGCGAGCGGGTGGTGCCCGCCACCGCGGCCAGGCCGATCTGGCCGGCACCGCAGCACAGCTCCAGCACGGGGCCGGTCGGCGCTGCGGCCAGCAGCTGCTGTGCCCACTGGGACTGGGCCAGCGTCCACGGCCGGGGACGCAGCACGTGCTCGTCGAACGCGATCTGCAGGGCGCCGAACGCCATCGTCGACATCGCGGCCTCAGTAGCCGGGGATCGACTTGTGCGTGCCGTCGCACCAGGGGCCCCGCGAGGTCTTCCGGCAGCGGCACACCGCCACCACCGGCCGCGTCGGGACGTGCTCGACGCCGGCGGCGTCGCGCACCACCGTCGCTCCGCGCACCAGCCACGGACCCCTGGGACAGGCCCGGACCTCCACGCGATCGCCGCTGACGTCGGGCGCGCTCACGCGGCGGTCTCCGTGCCCAGCCAGGTGCCCAGCTGCTCGCGCGCCGCCAGGTCGTCGAGCACCAGGCACGTGGCCGCCCCGAGCAGCACCTCGGTGCGCTGGCCGGGCTCGGCCGCGACCAGCGACCCGCAGATGTCGCGGGCCGCGACCTGCTCGTGCACGGCATCGGCCTCCACGTGCTCGTGGAAGTACGCGGAGGCTGCCGGGGGCAGGCCGACGCGCTCGATCCCGGCCGCGATCCGTCGGCACGGCACCGAGCTGGTGATCTCGAACATCGCCAGATGACCCATCGCCGCCCCGCGCAGCCGTCGATGCAGGCAGAACAGCGACATCGCGTTGCTGACGGCGAGCGTGAGCGCGGAGACCTCGTCCAGGTAGGTGCCGTACTCGCGGTCGAGGCCGGCGGCCTGCAGGGCGTCGCCGTACAAGGCGGCGTGCAGCTGCGAGGGCCGACCGCCGCCGAACTCGTCGTAGAGCAGCTCGGCGAGCGCCACCTTGGCCGCGCCCTCGAGGCGCGGCAGCACGAAGGCCTGCGGGTCGGACTCCTTGAGGTGGTAGATGCTCCGGGTGCGCAGGAACTGCAGCACCTGCGCGGGTCGCGTGGCGGTGCAGGTACCCCGCCAGCGACGGCCCGTCTACCTCGTCCGCCATCGCGAACAGCTGCTCGGCGACGTCGCCGGTGTTGCACCCCGCCCCGGTGACCGCTGCCGCGAGACGGCGCAGCGCCTGCTCGAACGGAGCCTCCAGCCGGGCTCGGAAGGCGAGCACCGACGGGTCCCACTCGCGCGCCGGGTCGACGTCGTCGAAACCGCGGTAGTGCACCTCGTAGAGCAGCCAGAGGGCCAGCTGGGCGTCGGCGTCGGTGACCTCGGCCATGGGGACGTCCGGTTGCGGCGCGAGGGATCCGCGCAGCACGTCGACGGCGTGCGCGCTCAGCGGGCCACGCGGCGTCGGGAGCCGCACTCAGGCCGCCGGGTCGAAGACGACCTTGATGGTGCCGTCGGTCTTCTTCTGGAACGCCTCGTAGGCCTCAGGGGCCTGCGAGAGCGGCACCCGGTGGGTGGCGAACTGCTCGGTGCCGAGCGGGTCGGCGTCGTCGAGCAGCAGCGGCATGATGTCGTCGACCCAGCGCTTGACGTTGGCCTGGCCCATCCGCAGCTGCAGCTGCTTGTCGAACATCGTCAGGATCGGCATCGGGTCGCTCTGACCGCCGTAGACCCCGATCAGCGACACGGTGCCGCCGCGGCGCACGGCGTCGATGGCGGTGTAGATCGCCGACATCCGGTCCAGCCCGACCTTGTCCATCACCGGCGCGCTGATGGCCGAGGGCAGTGCGTTGAAGAGCTTCTGCCCGAGCTCGGCGATGCGCGAGCCGTGCGCCTCCATGCCGACCGCGTCGACGACGGCGTCGGCGCCACGGCCCTGGGTGCGCGAGCGGACCTCCTCACCGACGTCGTCGACCTGCTGCAGGTCGATCGTCTCCACCCCCCACGCCTGCGCCCGGGCCAGCCGCTCGGGCACCAGGTCGACCGCCAGCACCCGCGCGCCCTGGTGCGAGGCGATGCGACAGGCCATCTCCCCGATCGGCCCCAGTCCCAGGACGAGCAGGGTGCCGTCGTCGGGCACGTCGGCGTAGGCGACCGACTGCCAGGCGGTCGGCAGTACGTCGGAGAGGAACAAGAAGCGCTCGTCGGGCGGACCCGGCGGCACCTTGATGGGCATGAACTGCGCCTGCGGCACCCGCAGGAGCTCCGCCTGCGCTCCCGGCACCTCGCCGTAGAGCTTGCTGAACCCGAAGAGCGCGGCCCCCATACCCTGGTCGCGCACCTGCGTGGTCTCGCACTGGGTGTACAGACCCTGGTTGCACATCCAGCAGGCGCCGCAGCAGATCTGGAACGGCAGCACCACCCGGTCGCCCACCGCCAGATCGCCAGCGTCGGGACCTACCTCCTCGACCACACCCATCGGCTCGTGGCCCAGCACGTCACCCTCGCCCATGAATGGCCCGAGCGTCTCGTAGAGGTGGAGGTCGGAGCCGCACAGGCCGCTGGAGGTCATGCGCACCACCGCATCGGTCGGCTGCTCGATGCGCGGGTCGGGCACCTCCTCCACGCGGACGTCGCGTTTGCCATGCCAGGTGACTGCCTTCATCATCGGCCCGTACCCGACACACCAGCCCCACCCGCACCCGTAGGGGTCGTTCTGGTTACTCGTCGGTCTCGGGAGCCGGGTGACGCTGCTGCCAGCGCCGCACCAGGGCGTAGACCAGTGCGGCGGCGACGCAGGTGGCCAGGGTGAGCCCGAGCACCCACCACCGCTCGGTCCAGTCGTCGGCGGCGACGATGGGCGCCCAGCCGGCCACCAGCACCGCCACCGAGACCACGAAACCGAAGAAGACGGTGCGTGTGCTCTGCAGGTCGCGCTGCTGCTCCAGGGCGTACGTGCGCTTGCTGACGTCGGCGATCTCCGACATCACCTGCACCAGCTCGACCTGCTCGGTGAGCCGGTCCTCCAGGTCGGAGATGGTGCCCGCGTCCTCGTCTGCGTGGTCGTCGGTGTTGTCGTCGGGAGCCGGCTGCGCCGGCGTCTCCGGCACTGCGGGAGCGTCCGGCTCCTCGTCGCCCCCGGCGAAGGACCAGTCGACTCCGGGCGCGAGCGCCTCGGCGGCGTCGACCTGGGCGTCGATGCGCTGGGCCAGACGGCGCAGCTGCGCGTCGACCCGGGGCGAGCGGCCGGTCCCGCCGCGGCGGCTGGCCTCACGCACCGTCGCCCACTCCGGGTGCATCCGGTCCGAGACCCGGCTCGCGGCCTGGCGCATCACGTCGTGCAGCATCGCGTCGAACGCGGTCTGCTCCTCGGGTGTGAGGATCCCGTTGTCGGGACGGGCGAGCCGGCGCAGCGTCGACATCGGCAGCTCGCGCAGCGTCTGCGGCGTCAGCGCATCGGGCAGGTCGGCACGGGTCAGCGGCAGCCGGTCGCGAGGCACCGTTCCTTTCTACGTCATCCGCCGCTCGTACACTCCTGCGGTGATCCCGCCCGCCGAGGTCGTCGCGTACTTCGCCGACGACCCCACGCGCACCTACCAGCTCAGCTCCTGGCTACCGGTGCTCGAGGTGCTGCACGAGCACCGGCCGGTGGTGGTGGTGACCCGCGAGCCGGCGTCGGCGGAGATCCTGCGCGGCCGGACGTCGCTGCCGGTGCTGCTGGCCGAGTCGCTGACCGACCTCACCGAGCTCTACGAGCGGCTGGACCCCAAGATCGCGTTGTACTGCAACAACTCCCCGCTCAACTTCAACTCGCTGATCAGCAGCCGGATGCTGCACGTGCACGTCAACCACGGCGAGAGCGACAAGCAGAGCATGGCCAGCAACTGCGCCAAGGCCTACGACCGGGTCTTCGTCGCCGGGCCGGCCGCGGTCGAGCGCTACATCACCGAGCTGATGGAGCTCGACGCCTCCCGGCTGGTACGCGTGGGGCGGCCCCAGCTCGACCTGCATCCCGCTCCGCTGCTGCCGCCCACCACCCGCCGCACGGTGCTCTACGCGCCGACCTGGGAGGGCGACGCCGACTACAACGACTACGGCTCGCTGCCGACGCTGGGCCGCGACATCGTTCGGGCCGCACTGGCGCTGCCCGACGTCCGCGTCGTCTACAAGCCGCACCCGAAGGTGGTGACCAGCCGCACCCCGCGCGTACGGCGGGCCCACGCCGACGTGCTCGAGATGCTGGCCGGACCCGACCACGTGGCCGTCACCGGCGGCGACATCCTGGCCGTCTTCCCCGGCTGCGACCTGATGGTCACCGACGTCTCCTCGGTCGGTCCCGACTGGCTCTACCTGCGCAACGAGCAGCCGATCTTCCTGACCGACCCCCACCACGACCTCGAGCGGCTGCGTCGCGAGATCCCGCTGAGCCGTTGCGCCGACGTGCTCGACACCGCCTCGCACCACGGCGACGTCGCCGAGCTCACCGCGCTGTTCGCCTCGCGCCTGGAGTACGACGAGCACCACCTGGCGCGGGTGGCGGTGCGACGCCACTACTTCGACGACCTGGCCGTGGGGGCCAGCACCGACCGTTTCCTCGACGCCGTCGCCGACCTGGTGATGCTGCGTGACCGACTCCTCGACGCCCGCATCACCGCCTGAGGAACCGCTGTGCCGCCGTCGCCGTTGAGCAGGCATGGACTTCTTCACGAGCCCTGACCTGTGGGTCGCGTTCTTGACCCTGTTCGCCCTGGAGCTCGTGCTCGGCATCGACAACGTCGTGTTCATCTCGATCCTGACCAACCGGTTGCCCGAGCACCAGCGGCAGCGGGCGCGCCTGGTCGGTCTCTCGCTCGCGCTGGTGATGCGCATCATCTTGCTGCTGGTGGCCTCGTGGATCATCGGGCTCACCGCCACCTGGATCTCGCTGGGCTCGGCGAAGGCGCTGGAGCTCTCCGGGCGCGACCTGATCCTCATCGTGGGCGGGCTGTTCTTGATCTACAAGGCCGTTACGGAGATCCACGGCAAGCTCGAGGGCGAGGAGGAGAACAACGAGGAGGCCGGCCCCCGCTCGACGTTCGCGCGCGTGATCGTCCAGATCCTGCTCATCGACGCGGTGTTCTCGCTGGACTCGGTGATCACGGCGGTCGGCATGGTCGACGAGCTCGCCATCATGATCGCCGCCGTGATGATCTCGATCGGGCTGATGATGGTGCTGGCCGGGCGCATCAGCGACTTCGTCAACACCCACCCCACGGTGAAGATGCTGGCGCTGGCCTTCCTGGTGCTGATCGGCACGACGCTGGTGGCCGAGGGCTTCGACGTCCACATCGAGAAGCCGCTGATCTACGGCCCGATCGCCTTCGCGATCGCGGTCGAGTCGCTCAACCTGCTGGCGCGGCGCAACCGGGAGCGCCGGGCCGAGCCGGTGCGGCTGCACGACCGCTACAGCGAGGCACCTGGCCGCAGCGCGGTGCACCGCTAGGCCCCAGCGTCAGCCGGCCCCAGCGTCAGGGGAGGGTGAAGGCGACCTTGCGCGTCGCCGGGTCCGCGCTGGCCAGCGTGGCCGTCACCGACTCCCCCACCGGCAGCGGCTGGGTCGAGCTCACCGGTGCCTCGACGGCCGGCTCGGCCACCTGCAGCACGCCCCTGGTGGGCTCGTCGTGGTCGGCCTCGAGCACCACCCCGGTGAAGCTCCGACCCACCGCGGGCTGCAGGATCTCGGCCTCCACCAGGTCGACCACCGCCCGCTCGTAGGCGTGGGCCCGGTGGTCGGCGTCGGCCATCTGCTTCGGCAGCTCGGGCAGCGCCGTGCGCACCCATTCCGGAACGTCGGTGCCCGCGCACAGCGACACGCACACCTCGAGCGCGTAGCGGTCGGCCAGCCGGCGCAGCGGGGCGGTCACGTGGGCGTAGGTGGTGGCCAGTGCGGCGTGCTCGGGCTGCTCGGGCAGGTTGCCGTCGAACGCGGCGTAGCCGGCGCCGCGCAGCAGCGACGTGCAGGCCACCACCATCGCCGCCTGGTTCGGCTTCGACGGGTCGAGCGTGCGGACGAAGCTCGGGTAGTCCTGGCCGTCGGGCCACGGCACGTCCAGCGCCTTCGCGGTGCGGCGCAGCCGGCGGACGGCGTGGTCCGGCGCCGGCGGCAGCGTGCGCAGGATGCCGATCCGGTGCTCGACCATCAGCGAGGCCGCGGCGATGCCGGTGAGCAGCGAGATCTGGGCGTTCCAGGCCTCCGACGGCGCGGGCTGGCGGTAGGTCAGCCGCCACCGGTCGCCGTCGCGCACCACCTCCTGCTCGGGCATCGGCAGCGAGACGCCGCCGCGAGCGGCCTCCTGCTGCAGCCGCAGCGTCCCGATCTCCTCCAGCAGCGGCACCTGCCCGGTCTCGTAGGCCAGCTTCTGGCGCGAGCGCACCCGGGCCCGCACCAGCGAGGTGCTGGTGAGCGCCCCCGCGGCGTCCAAGCCGAGGGTCCACACCAGCGCGGGTCGCACCTGGTCGGGCAGGAGCGAGGCCGCGCCCTCGGAGATCACCGGCGGGTGCAGCGGGATGCGCGAGTCCGCGCCGTACAGGGTCTCCCCGCGCCGGTGCGTCTCGGCGTCGAGCGCGCCACCGGGCTCGACGAACGCGGCGAGGTCGGCGATGGCGTAGTGCACGACGAAGCCGTCGCCGTCGCGCTCGAGGAACATCGCCTGGTCCAGGTCGGTCGAGGACGCCGGGTCCAGCGTGACGAAGGGCAGGTCGGTGAGATCCTGGTCGGGCAGGCCCGCACCTGATGAGAGGCGGGCCGCCGCCCGTTCGGCCTCGGCCTGCACGTCGGCCGGGAAGTCCGGCGTCAGGTGCTGCTCGGCCTGGATCGCCGCGATGCCGCGGCGGATGTCGTCGGAGTCGGCACCGTCGGCCCCGGCCGCGCCGGGCGCGACCCGCATTACTCGCTCGTCCACACCGCCACCCTAGGGTTCGACTCGTGCTGGTCCTGTTGCCGCCGTCGGAGGGCAAGTCCGCCCCGAGCCGCGGACGACCGCTGGACCCGGCGTCCTGGCCCGAGCAGCTGCGCGCGCCGCGGGAGCAGGTGCTCGACGCGCTGGTCTCGCTGTGCGCCGAGCGACCCGAGGCTGCCGAGGTGCTCGGACTGGGCCCGAGCCAGGCCGGCGAGGTCGACCGCAACGCCTCGCTGCGCTCGGCACCGACCGCTCGCGCCGACCGCGTCTACGCCGGTGTGCTCTACGAGCACCTCGACCTGCCCACCCTCGACACCACCGCCCGGCGCCGCGCCACTCGCCGGCTGGCCGTGACGTCGTCGCTGTTCGGGGTCGTGCGCCCCGACGAGCGGATCCCCGCCTACCGGCTCTCCGGCGGCGTCACGCTGCCCGGCCTGGGCGGTGTGGCCGCGCACTGGCGCGCCCACCTGGACCCGGTGCTGCGCGAGATGGTCGGCGGCGGATTGCTGGTCGACCTGCGCTCCAGCACCTACGCGGCGTTCTGGAAGCCGACGGGACTGCGCACCGCCACGGTGCGCGTGCTGCAGGAGACCGACGGGAAGCGGTCGGTGGTCAGCCACTTCAACAAGGCCACCAAGGGCCTCCTGGTGCGCGACCTGCTCGCCGCCGGCGCCGACCCCCGCACCCCCGCCGCCCTCGCCGAGGCCTGGCGCGACCTGGGCTGGACGGTGGAGGGCGCGGGCGCCCAGCTGGACGTGGTCGTCACCAGCAGCGCTGGCTAGGGAGGTTGCGCCACCCTCACGCTGGTTGAGGAGGCCGCGCCACCTTCACGCTGGTTGAGGAGGCCGCGCAGTCCTGACGCTGGTTGAGGAGGTTGCGCTAGCAACCTCACTCGTTACCCGCGTCACCAGCCACTTCGCTACCCGCGCGACCAAAACCCCTCGGTGTCGAGACGGGCGCGGGGCGCCCTCCTCAACCAGCGAGGGTCGTGGTGGCGCTCAGAGACCCGACTCGGGCGTCCTGACCAGGATCCGCTGGCACTCCTCGCAGCGCACGACGTCGTCCTCGGGGGCGCCGGCGATGTCGCGCAGGTCGGCGGCGTTGAGGGAGAGCCGGCAGCCGCCGCACTCCCCGCGCCGCAGCTCGGCGGCGCCGACGCCGCCCTTGGACTCGCGCAGCTTCGCGTAGAGCCCGAGCAGGTCCTCCGGCAGGCCGCCGGCGATGGCCTCCCGCTCGCTGTGCACCGCGGTGAGGTCGTTCTCGAGCACGGCCAGCTTCTCGTCGCGGGTGGCGCGCAGGCCCTCGAGCCGCTGGTCGACCCCGGCGAGCTCTTCGGTCACCTGCCGCAGGTCCAGCTGGGCGTCCTCCAGGCGGGCCATCACCTCCAGTTCCTCGTCCTCGAGGGTGGCGATGCGCCGGTGCAGCGACTCCAGCTCGTGGGTCATCCGCTCCAGCGCCTTGGGGTCGCTGATCTGGCCGGCGTCGATGCGACCCTGGTCGCGCTCGCGGCGGGTGCGCACCTGCTCGACGTCGCGGTCGGCGCGCTTCTGCTCGGCGCTGAGGTCGTCGACGGCGATCCGCAGGTCGCGGGAGCGGTCGTCGAGCTCCTGGCGCTGCTGCTCGGCCTCGCCCACCTGCTGCTTCTCGGCCAACGTGCGCATCTGGTGGCGCAGCGCGTCGGATCGGGTGTCGAGCTCCTGGACCTCGAGCAGGGTCCGCTGGGCGGCGGGATCGGCTTTCAGGTGGGGCTCCTACGCTCGGAAGGTCCAGGGGTCGGTCACGGCGGTGCTGACCAGGACCTCCACCGTATCGCCCAGCTCGTCGACGAGCTTGCGCTGCAGCACGGGCAGCCAGGTCCACTCCGCCGCCCAGTGCGCGACGTCGACCAGCGCGGTGCTGGGGTCCCCATCAACGGCATGCTCGCGCAGCTCGCTGGCCGGGTGGTGGCGCAGGTCGGAGGTCAGGTAGACGTCGGCGCCGGCCGCGCGGGCCCGGTCGAGCAGGAAGTCGCCCGCTCCCCCGCACAGCGCCACCGTGCGCACCGGCTGGTCCGGTTCGCCGGCCACCCGCACCCCGTGCGCGGTCGGTCGCAGCCGTTGGTCGACCAGGGCCGCGAACTCCCGCAGCGACATCGGGTCGCGCAGCACCCCGATCCGCCCCGACCCGCGCGCCGGCTCGTCGAGCGAGGCCAGCCCGACGACGTCGTAGGCCGGCTCCTCGTAGGGATGTGCGGCCAGCATCGCCTCGACGACGTCGCGACGCCGAAAGCGCGGCAGCACCACCTCGATGCGCACCTCCGGGACCGTCTCGAGCTCGCCGATGGTGCCGATCGCGGGGCGGGCACCGCTCAGGGGCCGGAACCGGCCCTCGCCGTCGCTGCTGAAGGAGGCCGAGTCGTAGTCGCCGATCCGGCCCGCGCCCCACTCGGCCAGCACCTGCCGGATCCGCTCGGCGTGGTCGGCGGGCACGTAGACGACGAGCTTGTCCAGCGGCTCGGCGGCGTCGGGATCGAGCGGGCGGACGTCCTCCAGGCCGAGCGTCAGTGCCAGCGCCTCGGAGACGCCGTCGGCCGGCGCGTCGGCGTTGGTATGGGCCGCGAACAGGGCGCAGCCGTGGCTCACCAGGGTGTGCACCACGCGGCCCTTGGGCGTCGTAGCGGCCACGCTGGAGGTGCCCTTGAGGTAGAGCGGGTGGTGGGTGATGAGCAGCTGCGCCTCGACCTCGACCGTCTCGGCCACCACCGCGGCCACCGGGTCCACCGCCAGCACGACCCGGGAGACCTCGGCCGCGGGGTCGCCGCAGACCAGGCCCACCCGGTCCCAGTCGTCGGCCCAGCGGGCGGGGTACCACCGCTCCATGAGGGCCAGGACGTCACCGACGGTCGTGCCCTGGGGTGTCATGGGGCGAGGCTAACGATGGCGGCGGCGACGCCCGCGGGGTCGTGCAGCATGTGCAGGTGGGCGCCGTCGATCACGACCACCGGCCAGGACAACGACCGGGCGAGCGCGGTCTCCTCGGCGTAGGTGTCGCCGAAGGCCAGGTAGGCCGACGGCACCTCGGCCCACGCCGGTGGAACGTCGACCTCCTGGTCGAACCAGGTCAGCGGCAGCCGGGGCTGCTCCGCCTCGACGGCTCGCCGGGCGGGCGCGTCGGGGAACAGCGCGTCGACGTCGTCCCACCAGCGGGTCCACGGCGGCAGCAGGCCGTCGTCGTCGGCGAGTCCCGCCAGGAACGTTCGCAGGCCGGGCGGGGCCAGCGGCGTGCGGACGGCGCCGGGTGGCGGCAGGGCGGCGTCGACGAACACCGTCGGACCGCGACCGGCCACCCAGTAGCCGGCGTTGGAGTGCGGCACCAGCACGCCGGCATCACCGGGGAGCTCCTCCACCGTGCACACCCCCGCCTCGTGCCCCAGATCACGCAACGCAGCGGCCGTCGAGGCCCAGACCGCCGGACCGAGCAGCGGGCTGGGGACCAGGGTGAACCTCAATTGACCTGCCGCTCGCGGCCCTCCCAGAACGGTGCGCGCAGCTTGAACTTCTGCAGCTTGCCGGTAGCGGTGCGGGCCAGTACGTCGCGGAACTCCACGCTCGAGGGGGCCTTGTAGCGCGCCACCTTCGACTTGCAGTAGTCGATGAGCTCCTGCTCGGTGAGCTCGGACCCCTCGGCCTTGACCACCAACGCCTTGATGGTCTCGCCCCACTTCTCGTCGGGCACGCCGATGACCGCCACCTCGGCGACGTCGGGGTGGGAGAAGATCACGTCCTCGACCTCGATCGAGGAGACGTTCTCGCCGCCGGTGATGATGACGTCCTTCTTGCGGTCGGAGATCACCAGGTAGCCCTCGTCGTCGATCACCCCGCCGTCGCCGGTGTGGAACCAGCCGTCGCGCAGCGCCACCGCGGACTCCTCGGGCTGGTCCCAGTAGCCCTCGAGCACGACGTTGGAGCGGGCGAGCACCTCGCCCTCGTCGTCGATCTTCACGGTGACGCCGATGGCCGGCGTCCCGGCGCGCACCAGCTTGTGGGCGCGCTCCTCGGGCTCGAGGTCGTCCCACTCCTGGCGGCGGCGGTTCACCGTCAGCAGCGGCGAGGTCTCGGTGAGGCCGTAGATCTGGATGAACTCCCAGCCCAGCTCTGCCTCCACCCGGGCCACGGTCTTGGTCGGCGGCGGCGCGCCGGCCACGATGATGCGCACCGTGTCGCGGCCGGGGATCTCGCCCTCCCAGTCGGGAGCGGCGTCGAGCACCGCGGCCACCACGGCCGGCGCCGCGCACATCACCGTGACGCCGTGCTTCTCCACGCGCCGCAGGATCTCCGCGCCGTCGACCTTGCGCAGCACCACGTGCGGCACGCCCATGCCGGTCATGGCGAAGGGCATGCCCCAGCCGTTGGCGTGGAACATCGGCAGCGTGTGGAGGTAGACGTCGCGGTCGGTCACGCCGGCGTGCAGCGCAAAGGTGACCGCGTTGGTCCAGATGTTGCGGTGCGTGATCTGCACGCCCTTGGGCCGCGCGGTGGTGCCCGAGGTGTAGTTGATCGTGGCGGTGGCGTTCTCGTCGGGCTCCCACGGACGCGGCTCGCGGTCGTAGTCGTACAGGTCGTCGTCGTCCTCGCCGAGCACGAAGACGTGGTCGGCCTTCAGGTCCGACAGCGCGTCCTTCAGCTCGGGATCGATGTAGACCACCGAGGAGCCGGAGTGCTCGATGATGTAGCGCACCTCGTCGACCGAGAGCCGGAAGTTCACCGGCACCAGCACCCGGCCCGACCCGCACACGCCCCAGAACGCCGCCAGCAGCCGCGCGCTGTTGTGCGACACGTACGCCACCCGGTCGCCGACGCCCAACCCGAGCTGGTCCAGCTTCGCGGCCTGCGCCCGCGCCAGCTCACCGAGCCGGGCGTAGCTGAGGTCGCCCAGCGACGCCGCCGGCTGGTTCGGCTCGTCGATCACGCCCGTGCGCTCGGCGTACACCGCCAGTGCCCGAGCCAGGAAGTCGTTGACGGAGAACGGGACGATCATGGGTTGCTTCCTCCTGCCGTGGTGACGCGAGTCACCCTAGCCAGCCGACGTTGGCGAGGGGTTGCAGCAGCCCGTGCGGCGGCCGAGAAGACCCCTGCCGGACCGCCGCGGCCGGGTGGTCTCGACGCGCGGCTCGCCAGGCCTCGCCTGCTGCTCGACCACCGAATCCAGCTCGGTGGCCAAGAAGACCGACCGCAACCCCCACCCGCCGGCGTCCGGCGGTGGTCGAGCAGCGACGCGACGAAGGAGCGAGCGCGTCGAGACCACCCCACCGCCGGCCGCGGTCCTAGACCTTCGCCGGCTCCCGCGCTCCTGGCTGCGCCGGCACGTCGTCGGCCTCGACCAGGCCGCCCTCGCCCGTGTCGTTGCGGTTCAGCTCGGCCAGGCGGTCGCGGCTGAAGCCGAAGAAGTAGGTCAGCGCGAACCCCGCGGCGTAGGCGATCACCTCGCCGATCGCGTAGACCAGGACGGAGGTGCCGATGCCGTGGTTGCCGTCGAGCAGCGGGTAGAGCGCCCAGCCGCTGGGGCCGATGGCCTTGGAGCCGACCGAGACGCCGATGGAGTTCATGGTCGACATGAAGGCACCGGACACGGCGGCGCCGCCGCACGCGGTGACGAACGGGCGGCCCAGCGGCAGCGTGACGCCGTAGATCAGCGGCTCGCCGACGCCGAGGAGCCCGGCCGGCACGGCGGAGCGGATCGTCTTGCGGATCGAGGCGTTGTGCTTGAGGCGCAGGTAGATCGCGACCGCCGCACCCACCTGGGCGGCGCCGGCCATGGCCAGGATGGGGATCAGGACGGTGAAGCCGTCCTGCTGGATCAGCGTGGCGTGGATCGGCGTGAGCGCCTGGTGCAGCCCGAGCATCACCATCGGCAGGAACAGCCCGGCCAGCACGAGCCCGGTGAACGGGCCGCCGTGGGCGAGCAGCCAGGTGACCCCGTGGGCGATCTCGGTGGAGATCCAGCCGGCCAGGCTCATCAGCACCGCGAGCGCCACCAGCCCGGTGATGAGCACGGTCAGGGTGGGCACCACCAGCATCGAGAGGGCGTCGGGGCACCAGCTGCGGATCCAGCGCTCCAGGTAGACCGCCAGCAGGGCGGCCATCAGCGCGCCGATGACACCGCCCTGCCCGGGCGCGAGCGTCTGACCGAACGGGTGCGCGTCGACGACGCCGGCGTAGACGGTGATCCCGGCGACCGCGCCGCCGATGATCGGGGTGCCGCCGAACTCGCGGGCGGTGTTGATGCCGACGAACACCGCGATCAGCGAGAGGAACCCGCTCGAGAGGGGCGCCAGCAGCGGCGGCACGCCCTTGAGCCAGGTGACGTCGCCACTGGCGACCAGGTTGGTGATCAGGCCGTTGAGCCCGGCGATGATGCCGCAGGCGATGAGCGCGGGGATCAGCGGCACGAAGATGTTGGCGATCCGGCGCAGCGCGTTCTTGACCGGGGTGTCGTTCCGCGCGGCGCGGTCGGCCTTGATGGCGGCACCCTGCGCGGCCAGCCGGTCGGCCGACGAGGCGGAGCCGGCCAGCGCGGCCTCCAGCTGGTCGGCGGTGCGGTCCACCAGCCCCGGGCCCAGCACGATCTGGGTGGTCGGGCCGGCGACGACGCCGAGCACGCCGTCGGTCGTCTCCAGGGTGGGGACGTCGACGCGGTCGGCGTCGACGACGCTCACCCGCAGCCGGGTGATGCAGTTCTCCACCTCCCGGACGTTGCCGGCGCCCCCGAGGGCAGCCAGCAGCCGAGGGCCGAGGTCAGTGGTGGGCATGGTGTTCTCCTTGGGTCCCGAGATCGGTCAGTGCGTCTCGAAGCACTCCCCCGTGGGCGTCCAGCCGCCGGCGCGCCTCGCCGGCCCCCACGCCGCCGAGCAGCACGGCGATCGCGGTCTTGACCTCGCCGTCGGCCTCGGCCAGCGCACGGTCGACGTCCGCATCGGCGGCGCCGGTGGCCTCGCGCACGATCCGCCAGGACCGGGCGGCGAGCTTCTCGTTGGTGGCCCGCAGGTCGACCATGAGGTTCTGGTAGGTCTTGCCCAGCCGGACCATGGTCAGCGTCGAGATCATGTTGAGCACCAGCTTCTGGGCGGTGCCGGCCTTGAGCCTCGTGGAGCCGGCGATCACCTCGGGGCCGACGACCACCTCGATCGCCAGCTCGGCCGCGCGGCCCAGGTCGGAGCCGGCGTTGCAGGCCAGCCCGACCGTGAAGCAGCCGCGCACCGCAGCCCGCTCCACCGCCCCGATCGCGTACGGCGTGCGGCCGCTGGCCGAGATGCCCACCACCGTGTCGAGCTCGTCGACGGCGAGCTCGTCGACCACGCGGAACCCCTCGACCCGGCTGTCCTCGGCCCCCTCGACGGCCGTGGTGAGCGCCCGCTCGCCACCGGCGATGAGCCCGACCACGCAGGCCGGGTCGGTGTCGAAGGTCGGCGGGCACTCGCTGGCATCCAGCACGCCCAGTCGCCCTGCGGTGCCGGCGCCGGCGTAGACCAGCCGGCCGCCGCGCCGCATCCTCGACGTCACCTCGTCCACCGCGCGGGCGACCTGCGGCAGCACCCGCTCGACGGCCGCGGCCACGCCGGCGTCGGCCTGGTTCATCATGCGGGCGGCCTCGAGGGTGTCGACGGCGTCGAGGGCCTCGAACGCCGGGTCGACGGCCTCGGTGGCCAGCGAGCCCAGCGACTCGCGCAGCCCGGTCATCCCCGCCTCCGGTCCGGGTGCCGCGCGCTCACGGCCTCCCACGACGCCGAGAGCAGCGGCTCGGCCCGCTCCCAGTCGCGCTGCACGACCGCCACGAACAGCACGTCGACGACGAACAGCTGGGCGGCGCGACTGCTCATCGCCGCCGGGCGCATGGCGGTCTCGGTGCCGGCGATGCTCAGCAGCACCTGGTCGCAGGCGCGGGCCAGGGTCGAGGAGGGCCGCGAGGTCAGCGCGACCGTGGCCGCACCGGCGGCTGCGGCGCGTTGGGTGGGACCGACGACGTCGATCGTCTCCCCGGAGTGGGAGACCGCGACGAGGACGTCGGCCGAGGTCAGCGCCACACACGTGGTCATCGCGTCGTGGTGCTCGGTGAGCGCCAGCGCGGGCAGCCCGATGCGCTCGAGCTTGCGGGCCAGGTCGGTGGCCACGGTGCCCGACGCGCCGATGCCCAGCACCAGCGTGCGCCGAGCGGTCACCACCGCGTCGGCGACGGCGTCGACGGCGGCGTCGTCCAGGGCCGCGGCGGTGTCGTGCAGCGACCGCGCGACGTCGGCGAGCACCTTGGCCTTGACGGTGGCGGTGGCGTCGTCGAGGTCGATGTCGCCGGTGATCGTGGGCCGTACGGCCTCCCCGACGCTCTCCGCGGCCAGCGCGATCCGCAGCTCGGGGAAGCCGCCCTGGCCCAGCCGCTGGGCCAGCCGGGTCACCGAAGCCTCGCTGGTGCTGGCCCGTTCGGCGAGGTCGGCGATCGACATCCTGGCCACGGCGTGCGGGTCTGCGAGGATCACCTGCGCCACCCGCGCAGCCTGCAGCGGCAGCCGGTCCAGCTCCGCACGCAGCCGCGGCAGCACCGGCGCGACGAATTCTTGCGTCTGCGGGGTCACCCGATGAAACTAGATTTCACCGGGCGAATCGTCAAGAGATGGTCGAGGCGTCGATGACGGCGCGGTAGCGCACGTCGCCGTCGACCACCTTGTCGTAGTAGTCGTCGACCTGGTCGGCGTCGATCAGCTCGATGGTCGCGGTGATGTGGTGCTCGGCGCAGAAGTCGAGCATCTCCTGGGTCTGCTCCAGGCCGCCCACCATCGAGCCGGCCACCGCGCGCCGCTGGGTGAGCAGCGAGAACGCCCCGACCTCGAGGTCGTCGCTCGGCGCGCCCAGGTTCACCATGACCCCGCCGCGGCCTAGCGTGCCGAGGAAGGCGTCGAGGTCCACGCCGTCGCCGACGGTGTTGAGCAGCAGGTCGAAGGTGCCGGCCAGGTCGTCGAGCACGCCGTCGTCTCCGGTGGCGTAGTAGTGGGCGGCACCGAAGGTCTGCCCGTCCTCGGCCTTGGCGTCGGTGCGCGAGAGCACGCTGACCTCGGCGCCCATCGCCGCGGCGATCTTGACCGCGACGTGGCCCAGGCCGCCCATGCCGATGACCCCGACCTTGACGCCGGGACCGGCGCCGTAGCGCTTGAGCGGGTTGTAGGTGGTGATGCCGGCGCACAGCAGCGGCGTGGTGCCCGGCAGGTCGACGCCGTCGGGGATCCTCACCACGAAGTGGTCGCGCACGACGATCTGCCGGCTGTAGCCGCCGTAGGTGGTCTCGCCGTCGTAGCCCTGCGAGGCGTAGGTCTGCACCACGCCCTTCTCGCAGAACATCTCCTCGCCGTCCTTGCACGCCGCGCACTCCAGGCAGGAGTCCACGAAGCAGCCGACGCCCACGGTGTCGCCGACCGCGTGGTCGTGCACCTCGTCGCCGACCTCGGCCACGGTGCCGATGATCTCGTGGCCCGGCGTCATGGGGAACACGCCCTGGCCCCACTCGTCGCGCGCCTGGTGGATGTCGGAGTGGCAGACGCCGGCGTAGGAGATGTCGATGCGGACGTCGTCGGGGCGCAGGTCGCGCCGCTCGAGCTGGGTGGACTCGAACGACGCCCCGGCCTCGGGGACGGACAGGGCAGCAACGGTCGTGGTCATACCGCGGCGGTACCCGGGCCGACCCCCCTCATGCCACCCACGGCGTCCTGCAGCAGTGTGCGGATCGTCTCAGCGGCGTCCGCCCGGTTGTCGCCGATGCCGCCGCGCGCGCCGCGCTTGGCCCAGCCGACGACGTACGCACCGGGCAGGCCGCGCACCCGCCCGGCGTCGTGGGGCACCCGGCGGGTCTCGGCGTCGAAGGGCAGCCCCGGCACCGGGTGACCGAGGTAGCCGATCGAGGTGACCACGAGCCCGGCGTCGATCCGCGTGCCGTCGGTCAGCTCCACACCGCTCACCCGCTCCTCGCCGAGGATCCGCGCGATGCTCGCATGGAACCGGAACCGGATGCGCTGCTCGGGCAGGTGGTCCAGCGCGAGCCGCTCCGGGCGGGTCCACGCCGCGTGCTCCTCGCCCCGACGGCCCAGCACCACCACCTCGCGCAGCCGGCCCTCGCGCAGGGCCCTCACGGCGTACGCCGCCGCACTGGTGGCAGCCAGCGCGTCCGGGTCGGCGGTGAGCACCCGCGCGACGTCGAGCGCCACGTTGCCGGTGCCGACGACCACCGCCCGCTCGTGATCGAGCCGGACCAGGTCAGGGTCGGCCTCGGGGTGGTCGTTGTACCAGCCCACCACCTCCGGTGCGGTGAGGCTGCCGGGCAGGTCCTCCCCCGGCACGCCGAGCCGCCGCCCCTCGGCCGCGCCCACGGCGTAGACCACCGCGTCGTGCCGGGCGGCGAGGCCGGCGGTCGTCACGTCGCGGCCCACCTCGACGCCCAGCCGCAACCGCAGCCGCGGGTGGTCGTGGAGCCGGGCGAAGGTGCGACCGATGCGCTTGGTGCCCGGGTGGTCGGGCGCGACGCCCCAGCGCACCAGGCCGCCCGGCACGGGCAGCCGGTCGTAGAGCGTCACCCGCGAGCGGGTGTGGAGCAGCAGGTGCTCGGCGGCGTACATGCCGGCCGGTCCGGTGCCGACGACCGCGACGTCGAGGCCGCCGAAGTCGCTGGGCAGCGACCAGTCGAACGTCGGGCGGTCCCACTCGCGGAACGTCGGGCGCGCCGGCGTGGTGACCGGGGTGGCCGCGGGTTGCAGCGGCAGCTGGGCGAAGTGCTCGGCGTTGAGGTCGGCGTAGACCTGCTCGGCCGGTCCCAGCTCGTCGGCGGGCACGACGGCGTCCACCGGGCAGGCGTCGGCGCAGGCACCGCAGTCGATGCAGACCCGTGGGTCGACGTAGAGCATCGGCTGGGCCGCGAAGCCCTCCTCGTCGGGCACCGGGTGGATGCAGTTGACCGGGCAGGCCGCCACGCAGGAGGCGTCCTTGCAGCAGTTCTGCGTGATGACGTACGCCATCGGGCGGCTCAGATCAGATGGGCGGCGGCGTAGATCAGCCGCGCCGGCGGGGTCAGCAGGCCGGCCCGGTCGAGGAACTCCATCAGTCCGCGGCAGCTCGAACGCAGCAGCGCGTGGTGGTGCTCGTTGGCCGACGCCTCCCGCTTGGCCCGCTCGACGTCGAGGCCGGCCTGGGCGTACACCTCGTCGCTGACCATGCTGGTGACGATGAAGTAGGCCGCCGCCGCGATCGAGACGGCGCTGGTGTGGCGGCGGAAGCCGCCGACACCCGCCATCCGCTGCAGCACCTCGTCGCGGGCGAACCGCATGTGGCGCGACTCCTCGACCACGTGGATGTTGTTGATGGTGCGCACGAAGGGCGCCACCCGCTCATCGCGCATCCAGTCGCGCTGCATGACGTCGAGGACCTCCTCGGCGACCAGGATCGCCGCGTACGCGGTCTCGCCCCAGGCCAGCGTCTTGAAGATGCGGCCCAGCTCCATGACGGCCCGCCGCGGCAGGTAGGCCGGCGCGTTCAGCTTCTCCGCGCCGCGGGCGAACATGATCGAGTGCCGGCACTCGTCGGCGATCTCGGTGAGCGACCACTGGAACTCCGCCGAGGTGCGGTCCATGGCGTAGATGTCGCGGATCATCATCTGCTGCAAGATCAGCTCGAACCAGATCCCGGTGCTGGCCACGCAGGCCGACTCCTGCCGGGTCAGCTCGACGCGCTGCTCCTCGCTGAGCTCCTGCCAGTAGCGCGTGCCGTAGAGCGTCGACCACTCCGGGCTCGCGCCGTGATCAGCCGGGTCGAGAGGGGTCTCCCAGTCGACCTCGACGGCCGGGTCGTAAGAGAGCTGGGCGCTGGAGTCGAGCAGTCGTTGGGCCGTGGTCGTCATCGGAGCACCTCCAGATCGAGCCTGTGACACACTGTAATAGATACACCGTGTCACAGACACCACCACGACGAAAGGTCATGCGCGTCACGTCCGGGTCACACACCGGTGCTAGAACCCGGACCTGGACGCCGAGGCCGCCGTGCGCGAGTTCTACGCCTGCTACTTCGAAGGACGTCCCGACGACCTCGAGCGCTGCGTGAGCGAGGACTACACCGACCACGGGCACACCCCGCCGGGCCGCGGTCCGGCGGGAGTCCGGGCCGACTACGACCAGGCGGTCGCCAAGGTCGGCGGCCTGGTCGCCTACGTCATCGACGCGCTGGTGGTCGACGACGACGAGGTGGCCGCGGTGTGGACCGGCACCCTGCCCGACGGCGGCTCGATGCGGGGCCTGAGCCTCTACCGCGTCCGAGAGGGTCTGATCGCCTCGACGCACCACACCCTGCTCGCCAGCTGAGGCGTCGGGTCCTCGCGCGTCTGGGCGGCTGAGGCGTCGATCTTTGCGCGTGGGTGCCGCCGAGGCGTCGCATCTTCGCGTGCCCAACGTTCAGACCAACCCCGCCGTACCCCACCTCGCGCCGAACTCGCGCGCCGCTGTGGTCTCGCCGAGGCGTCGCATCTCGACGCCTCCGGCGTGCGCGCTCCGCGCGTCGAGCACAGACGTCGGGATGCGACGCCTCGGCTCCTGCCCACTGAGCTCGCTTCGCGAGCTCAGTGGGCGCAGCAGGGTTCGAACCTGCGACATCTGCCTTGTAAGGGCAGCGCTCTACCGCTGAGCTATGCGCCCCGGGTGCGAGGAGAGTGCGACCGGGCGGGAGCAGAGTACCCAGACCAGGATCAGGGCAAAAAAATTGTCAGGACCGCTGGCGTCTCGGGTCACCAGCGGTCCTGACAAGAAGAATCTTCTACCACCCGCCGCCCGCGGAGAAGCGCAACGCGCAAACTGCCGCGAAATGTCTAGTCCAGGGCCGGTTGCAGGGCCCGCACAGCCTCCGCGTGGGCGTCGAGATCGCGGGCGGTTCCCATCGCGCTGTGCACGCTCCAGCGCACGATGCCCTCGGCGTCGACCAGGAACGAGGAGCGGTTCGGACGCCCGGCCGCCTCGTCGAAGACGCCGAACCCGCGGCTGACCTCGCCGTGCGGCCAGAAGTCCGAGAGGAGCGGGAAGAACAGCGCGTCGCGGTCGGCGAACGCGCGCTGGGCGAAGACCGGGTCGCAGGAGATCGTCAGCAGGGTCGAGGTGTCGGTCTCGAACTCGCCCAGCCGGTCGCGGAAGCCGTTGAGCTCCCCGGTGCACACGCCGCTGAACGCGAACGGGTAGAACACCACCAGGACCGACTTGTCACCGCGGAACTGCGAGAGCGTGAACCGACTGCGGTGCTGGTCGGGCAGGTCGAGATCCGGCGCCCGGTCGCCGATGTGCAGCTCCACAGCGCGGACCCTAGAGGATGGCAGGGCGCCCGGGAGGGTGGGGCCGTCAGCCCTCGCCGGAGCTCTCGTCGTCGGCGGTGTTCTCGGTGGTGTCTCCAGCCGTGTCTTCAGCCGTGTCGTCGTCGCGGTCGACCAGCTCGCGCTTGAGCACCTTGCCGGTGGCGTTGCGCGGCAGCTCGTCGAGGAAGACCACCTCGCGCGGCACCTTGTAGCGCGCCAGGTTGTCCTTCACGTGGGCCTTGATGTCGTCCTCGCTGGCGTCCTTGCCCTCGACGAGGACCACGAACGCCCGCAGCCGCTTGCCGAAGTCGTCGTCGTCGACGCCGATCGCCGCGACCTCGTTCACCGCCTCGTGACGGGAGATGACGTCCTCGACCTCCTGGGGGAACACGTTCTCCCCGCCGGAGACGATCATCTCGTCGTCGCGCCCCTCGACGAAGAGCCGGCCGGCCTCGTCGAACCGGCCGACGTCGCCGGAGCTCATCAGCCCGTCGATGGTGTCCTTACCGCCACCGCCGCTGTAGCCCTCGAACAGCATCGAGTTGCCCACGAAGATGCGTCCGGTCTCACCGCGGGGCACCTCCTGGCCGTCGTCGTCGTAGAGGCGGACCTCCGTACCGACCGGCGGCTTGCCGGCGGTGCCGGGCGCCTCGCGCATGTCCTCGGGGCGGGCGATGCTCACCCAGGCCACCTCGGTGGAGCCGTAGATGTTGTAGAGCGTCTCGCCGAAGCGGTCCATCCAGTCGGTGGCCAGGTCGCCGGGCAGCGCCGAGCCCGACGCCGCGACGGCCTTGAGGCGCGGCAGCTTGTAGCGGTCGAGCGTCTCGGCGGGCAGGCCGAGGATCCGCTGCATCATCACCGGGATGACGACCAGGGAGTCGCAGCGCTCGTCGCGCAGCACCTGCAGGCACTTCTCGGGCTCGAACTTGCGGGTGAGGACGCAGGTGCTGCCCAGGAGCATGGCCAGGTTCAGGTGCGCCCAGCCCCAGGTGTGGAACAGCGGCGCGGCGATGTGCGTGCGCCAGCCGTCCTTGAGCGGCATCCGCGAGAGCAGCGCGACCGCGGCACCGATGTGGGCGTTGCCCCGCGGGGCGCCCTTGGGCGTGCCGGTGGTGCCCGAGGTGAGGATCACCGAGCGCCCCGACTGTGTCGGCGGCGTCCGCGGTTCGGGCGAGCCCTCCTCGATCAGCTTCTCCAGCGTCGGCCGCTCGGGCGCGTCGCTGTCGGTCCACGCCAGCACCCGCTGCTGCTCGACGCCGGCCTTGTCGAGCAGCTCCTCGAACTCCTCGTCGTGGATGACCACGACCGGGTTCTCCCGCTCGCAGACGTCACCGAGCTGCGGCGCGGCGAAGGCGGTGTTGAGGTACAGCGCGTCGGCGCCCAGCTTGGCGGCGGCCAGGGCGGCGTCGAGGAAGCCGCGGTGGTTGCGCACCAAGATCGCGACCGCGTCCTTCTCCCCCACGCCCAGGCCCGCGAGCGCATCGGCCAGGGCGTTGCTGCGGCGGTCGATCTCGCCGTAGGTCAGCTCCCCGAGCTCGTCGACGATCCCGACGCGGTCGGGGAACCGCACCGCCACGGCGCTGAAGCCGCCGGCGATGCCGAGCCCCCAGCGCGCGAGCGTCTGCCCCAGCCGGACCAGCGTCAGCGGGTTGTACAGCTGGACGATGCCGGACTCGACCAGCACCTTGAGCCAGACGACGGGGACCCGGGCGCGCTCGGCGGCGCGTTCGAGGAGCAGGTCGTTCACGCCTGGCCTAACGGCCCTTAGGGGCGACCAGCTTGGTGGCCGACCAGTCCCGGCTGACCGGGAAGGTGGAGGTCGTGGAGAGGCCCGCCACCGGCGCGGCCTCGGCGACGTCGGCGGGATCGACGGCGTGGTCGCGGCCGACCTTGGGTGAGAGCAGCCAGATCGCACCGCCCGCCACCAGGTCGGTCAGCGAGTCGACGAGCGCGTCGACGAGGTCGCCGTCGTCGTCGCGCCACCACAGCACGACCGCGTCCACCACGTCACCGTGGTCGCCGTCGACCATGTCGGCGTCGATGGTGTCCTCGATGGCCACCCGCACCTGGTCGTCGACATCCTCGTCCCAGCCCAGCTCCTGGACGACCATGCCCTTGGTCAGCCCCAGCCGCTGTCCCAACGAGGTGTCCGTAGACCCGGTACCCCCGGCCGTCGCGCCGCCCACTGTGATGTCCGCTCCTTCGGCTGTCCCCGTCATGTTGGGGGTCAGTCCACCGGAGGCGGCGACTGTACGCAACCCACGGCACTACCGGTGGGTAGATTTTCCGGGCTGCGGCGAAGTGCGACGATGAACAGGTGAGCGCCACCAACGACTCCTCAGGTCGGCCCCCGGTCACCACCACCCCGGTGATCCACGAGGGTCTGCCCACCCAGCTGCCCGACATCGACCCCGAAGAGACCAGCGAGTGGGTCGACTCCTTCGACGACCTGGTCAAGACCCGCGGACGCGAGCGCGCGCGGTACGTGATGCTGCGGCTGCTGGAGGCGGCCCGCGAGAAGCAGGTCGGCGTCCCCGCGCTGCGCAGCACCGACTACATCAACACGATCCCGCCCGAGCGCGAGCCGTGGTTCCCGGGCGATGAGGAGATCGAGCGCCGGATCCGGGCGTTCATCCGCTGGAACGCCGCGGTCATGGTCTCCGACGCCAACCGCAAGGGCCTCGAGGTCGGCGGCCACATCGCCACCTACCAGTCCAGCGCGTCGCTGTACGAGGTCGGCTTCAACCACTTCTTCCGCGGCAAGGACCACCCGGGCGGCGGCGACCAGATCTACATCCAGGGCCACGGCTCCCCGGGCATCTACGCCCGCGCCTTCCTCGAGGGCCGGCTCAGCGAGCAGCAGCTCTCGCACTTCCGCCAGGAGGTGCAGCACGGCGTCGGGCAGGGGCTCTCCTCCTACCCGCACCCGCGGCTGATGCCGGACTTCTGGGAGTTCCCGACGGTCTCGATGGGCCTCACCGCGCTCAACTCGATCTACCAGGCGCGGTTCAACCGCTACCTGCACAACCGCGGCGTCAAGGACACCTCCGACCAGCACGTGTGGGCCTTCCTCGGCGACGGCGAGATGGGCGAGCCGGAGTCGCTGGGCGCCATCGGGCTGGCCGCGCGCGAGGAGCTCGACAACCTCACCTTCGTCGTGAACTGCAACCTGCAGCAGCTCGACGGGCCCGTACGCGGCAACGGCAAGATCATCCAGGAGCTGGAGTCGACCTTCCGCGGCGCCGGGTGGAACGTCATCAAGGTCGTCTGGGGCCGCGAGTGGGACACCTTGCTGGCCCACGACGTCGACGGCGTCCTGGTCAACCGGATGAACACCACACCCGACGGTGCGTTCCAGACGTACTCGGTGGAGTCCGGCTCCTACATCCGCGACAGCTTCTTCGGCGGCGACCCGCGGCTGCGCGCGATGGTCGAGCAGATGAGCGACGAGCAGATCCGCAAGCTGCCGCGTGGCGGCCACGACTACCGCAAGGTCTACGCCGCGTTCAAGGCCGCCACCGAGCACGTCGGCCAGCCGACGGTGATCTTGGCCAAGACCATCAAGGGCTGGACCATCGAGGCGCTGGAGGGCAAGAACGCCACCCACCAGATGAAGAAGCTGACGCGCGACGACCTGAAGAAGTTCCGCGACCGGCTCTACCTGCCGATCAGCGACAAGGAGCTCGACGAGGTCTACGAGAGCACCGGCGCGGCACCCTTCTTCCACCCCGGGCCCGAGGCGCCGGAGATCGAGTACATGCTCGAGCGGCGTCGCCAGCTCGGTGGCCCGGTCCCGCACCGGTCGGTGCGCGCGAAGCAGCTCACACTGCCGGGCGACGCGATGTACGCCGAGCTGAAGAAGGGCGGCGGCAAGAACAAGATCGCCACCACCATGGCGGCCGTGCGTCAGCTGCGCGACTGGATGAAGGACCCCGAGATCGGCCAGCGGGTCGTCCCGATCGCGCCCGACGAGTACCGCACCTTCGGCATGGACTCGATGTTCCCGAGCGCCAAGGTCTACAACCCCGGCGGGCAGCAGTACGAGTCGGTGGACCGCAAGCTGCTGCTCTCCTACAAGGAGTCCGAGAAGGGGCAGATGCTCCACGAGGGCATCTCCGAGGCGGGGGCCGTGGCCTCGGCGACGGCCGCGGGGTCGGCGTACTCGACGCACGGCGAGCACATGATCCCCTTCTACATCTTCTACTCGATGTTCGGCTTCCAGCGCACCGGCGACTCGATCTGGGCGATGGCCGACCAGCTCGCCCGCGGCTTCCTCATCGGCGCGACGGCCGGGCGTACGACGCTGACCGGTGAGGGCCTGCAGCACGCCGACGGTCACAGCCCGCTGCTCGCGGCGACCAACCCGGCGGTCGTGCATTACGACCCGGCGTTCGCCTACGAGGTCGCTCACGTGATGCAGAGCGGCCTGCAGCGGATGTACGGCTCCAGCGACCAGCACCCGCACGGCGAGGACGTGATCTTCTACCTCACCGTCTACAACGAGCCGGTGCACCAGCCGGCGGAACCCGACGACGTCGACGTCGAGGGGATCCTGCGCGGCCTGCACCACGTCGATGTCGCACCCGCGGTGCCGGGCAACGGCGACGCCCCGCGCGTCCAGCTGCTGGCCTCCGGCGTCGCGTTCCCCTGGATCGCCGACGCCCAGCGGATGCTGGCCGAGGACTGGGGCGTCGCGGCCGATACCTGGTCGGTGACGTCGTGGAACGAGCTGGCCCGCGACGCCATCGACACCGAGAAGTGGGCGCTGAACCACCCCTCGGAGGACCCGCGGCTGCCGTTCGTCACCGACAAGCTCAAGGAGGCCGACGGCCCGGTCATCGCGGTCAGCGACTACATGCGCGCGGTGCCGCTGCAGATCGACAAGTGGGTGCCCTCGGACTACCACGTGCTGGGCACCGACGGCTTCGGCTTCGCCGACACCCGGCCCGCAGCGCGCCGTTTCTTCGAGGTCGACGCCGAGTCGGTCGTCGTCGCGGCGCTGCAGACGTTGGCCCAGCGCGGTGACATCAAGACCGAGACGGTCCAGCAGGCCTTCGACCGCTACCGGATCGACGATCCCACCGCGGTGCAGGGACGCCAGCAGGAGGGCGGCGACGCCTGAGGCGGCGCCGGCCCCCTGCCGGAGGTCGCCCCTGCCGGAGGTCGCCTCGTGGGTGGTCTCGACGCGCTCGCTCCTTCGTCGCATCGCTGCTCGACCACCGCAACAGCCTCACGCCGGTCGACAACGCCGCCCCACGGTGGTCGAGCAGCACTGTGAGCCCTGCGAGCAGGCGCGTCGAGACCACCCCACCACCCACCGATCGACGACGTCGCCCGGCGGCGGTCGAGACCCAGGAGGTCTCAGGCGGGACGGCGGCGCCGGAGCGGGCGGCGGACCGGCCGCAGTGGCCGGTCGCCGGCGCGGGCGGGGGTGACCGGGCCGACCGGGCCGCCGAGCAGCATGTCGCGCCAGTCGTCGCGGTGGTACTCGGGCGCCTCGGTGGTGCGGATGAAGTCGTTGATCAGCTTGACCACGCGGTCGGGGTGGTCGCGGTGCGGGAAGTGGCCGGCGTTGGCGACGTAGTCCACCTCGGCGCCGGGGGCGATCTGTCGCACGATCTCAGCGTGCGAGGCGGGGATGACCATGTCCTCGGTGCCCCAGATGACGCACATCGGCATGGCGGCGGTCAGGTAGGCGCGGTCGGCCATGGTGATGACCTGGCCCCGCCAGTCCACGCAGGCGCGGACGACGTGGGCGATGGCCGCGCGGGTGGCGCGGTCCTTGAACGAGTCGTAGATCGCGGCCACCTCGGCCAGGTCGCGCGTCTGGGGGATCCCGCTGCGGGCCAGGAGCTGCAGTGCCGCGACGTTGGCCTGGCGCAGGCCGGGCAGGGTGGCCACCTTCATCGCCCAGGTGAACGCCGGCAGCGTCACCGCGCGGATCAGCGGCGTCACCTCGGGGCCGATGCCGCCCGGCGCCAGCAGGATCATCCGCTCGGTGCGCTCGGGGAACTGGTAGGCGAACTGCATCGCCACTCCCCCGCCCAGGCTGTGGCCCACGACGGTCGCCCGCTCGATGCCCAGCACGGTCAGCAAGTCGCGCATCCCGTTGGCGTAGCCGCCGATGGAGTAGTCCGCACGCGGCTTGTCCGAGGCTCCGTGGCCGAGCAGGTCGGGCGCGACCACCGTGTAGCGACGCGCGAGCCGGTCGATGATCGGGTCCCAGGTGTGGTGGTCGCAGCCGAGCCCGTGCAGCAGCAGCAGGACCGGTCCCGTCCCGACCTTGACGAACGCCCGTTCGTGGCCGTGGATGACCAGCCGCTGCACGCGATGCATCACGCCAGTGAATCAGAACCGGCGCCCCGCGGCGGCCTAACCCCTGATGTCACAGGGGTCGAGGCCCGGCGGGTGTAGGTCGCCGGCGGCTCGCCCACCACCCGCGAGAACGCCCTGACCAGGTGGGACTGGTCGCTGTAGCCCAGCTCGAGCGCGACCGCGGCCCAGTCGACGGCCTGGCCGGAGTGGGCCACGGCCGCGACGTCGAGCAGCCGGAAGCGCTGCACCACCTGCTTCGGCCCGACTCCGACGTACTCGGCGAACTGGCGCTGCAGGGTGCGCAGGGTGACGCCGGCCAGGTCGGCCAGCTGCGCGGCCCGGGTCAGCGATGGATCTTGCTCGGCCCGCTCGACGAGCGTGGCGAGGTCCTCGCAGAGTGGGTCGGATGCGGACGGCAGGGCCCCGAGCCAGTCGGTGAGCAGCGCCAGCGAGGCCTCGTCGGGCGGATCGCGGTCGAGGATGCGCTCGGCGACGACGGTGTCGTCGAGCACCCCGTCCGCAGCGACCACCTCGGCCAGCGGCACCCGCCGGTCGGCGAGGTCGGAGACCGGGACCCCCAGGTACGGCCGCACGCAGCCCGGCCGGAAGGCGGCCGCCACCACGCGGCCGCGCCCCTCCAGCCGCTGCTCGAAGCGTCGCGACTGCGGACCGGTGAGCAGGATCCGCGCCCTGCTCTGCCACTGCTCGACGCTCACGTGCACCACGGGTGCGGGCAGCACGTCCTGCCGGTAGGGCTCCTCGACGTCCCAGCGCACCCACCACAGGTAGGCGACCCGGCCGGCCAGCGACTCGGGCGGCGCCTGGCGGCCGAGGCTGATCCGCCGCGCGGCGTCCAGCGGGCGCAGGATGCCGTGGTCGCGGCCCGCCGGTCGGTCCATACGCAGCAGTATCGGGCCACAGCAGACGTACAGGTCGGCTCCAGCGCCCTCATGCGCGGGCGCGCCAGGCTCGAACCCATGACGACCACGACCGACCAGCAGGCCATCGAGCGCTACCGCTACGTGCTGCGGACCGCGCCCCCCGAGGAGATCGAGGAGGCCCACCGCGAGGCGTTCGCCCGGCTCACGCCGGCCCAGCGACGCGAGGTGCTCGCCGCGCTGCGCGAGGAGGCGACGCCCGCCGAGCGCGCGCGGCTCGACGAGGAGCCGGCGACCCTGGCCCGGGCCGCCACTCGTGCGGAGATGCGGCGTCCGGGCAGCGTCGAGCGGGCCCTGGAGCGTCGCGGGCTCGACAAGCGGTCCGTGGTGACCGGCCTGCTCGGCGGGGTCGCGGCCGCCTTCGTCGGCTCGATGGTGCTCGACGGGCTCGTCGACACCGGGTTCGGCGACGGCGGCCTGATCGACCTGGCCCACGACGGTCCGGACCTCGGTGGCGGCTTCTTCGACGGGTTCGGGTTCTGATCGGTCGCGGGGCGCCATAGCCTGCCCGGGTGACCGCCGCCCGTCTCCCGCGCGCCCGCAGCCGCGCGCAGGTCTCCCAGCAGCTGCAGCGCTCGGTGGGGCGGCTCGCCACCAACGCGCTGCAGCGGATGGACCGCGACATGGCGTGGTTCCGCGAGCTCGACCCGCAGGAGCGGTCGTGGATCGGCATGATCGTCCAGGCCGGCATCAAGGGCTTCGTGGACTGGTACCGCGACCCGATGGCCGGCAGCCCCGAGCTGCGCGCCGAGGTGTTCGGCAACGCCCCGCGCGCGTTCGCCGGTCAGATCAGCCTGCAGCGCACCGTCGCGATGGTGCGGCTCTCCATCGAGGTGGTCGAGGAGAACGTCGTCGACGTGCTCGGCGAGACCGATGCGCCGCCGGTGCTCGAGGCGGTCACCCGCTACGGCCGCGAACTGGCCTTCGCGACGGCCGAGATCTACGCCCGCGCCGCCGAGATGCGCGGCGCCTGGGACGCCCGGTTGGAGGCGCTGGTCGTCGACTCCGTGCTGCGCGGCGAGACCGACGGCGCGGTGGAGTCGCGGGCCAGCGCGCTGGGGTGGAGCGTGGCCGGCCACGTGTTCGCCGTGGTGGGGCCGGTGCCCGCGGACGCCCGCGCCGCCACCGACGACGTCCGCCGCATCGCCCACGACGCCGGTCTGCGGACGCTGTGCGCCGTGCAGGGCGACCGGCTGGTGGTCATCCTCGGAGGCGCGACCGAGCACGAGCTGCCGGGCGCGGCGCTGGCCGAGGTGTTCGGCGAGGGGCCGGTCGTGGTCGGCCCACCGGCCGACCAGCTGGCCGACGTGGCCCCCAGCGCGGCCGAGGCGCTGGCGGCGTACCGCTGCGCGGCCGGCTGGGTGGGCGCCCCCCGCCCGGTCGCGGCCGACCAGCTGCTGCCCGAGCGCGCGCTCGACGGCGACACTGCGGCGCGCAGCCACCTGGTCGAGCAGATCTACGCACCGCTGGCGCAGGCCGGCCCCGTGGTGCTGGAGACGCTGGGCGCCTACCTCGACCGTGGCGGCTCGCTCGAGGCGACGGCGCGGGCGCTGTTCGTGCACGCCAACACCGTCCGCTACCGGCTGCGGCGCGCGTCCGAGACCGTCGGGCTGGACCCCTCCGACCCCCGTGACGCCTACACGCTGCGCGTGGCGCTCACCCTCGGCCGCCTCTGACGCGCCGGTTGTAGGGTTCCTACAAAGACCCACCGGTCGTTTTCGTCTCCGCGGGAGGCGAACCCGGCCCTTCGGATTGGCAGAGTGGTCGTCGTGCTGATCATCGTCGCTCCGGGCCAGGGCGCGCAGTCGCCCGGCTTCCTCGAGCCGTGGCTGGAGGACCCGACCTTCGCCGAGCGGCTCGACTGGCTCGGCGCGGTGGCCGACCTCGACCTCGCCCACTACGGCACGAAGGCCGACGCCGAGACCATCCGCGACACCGCCATCGCCCAGCCGCTGCTGGTGGCCACCGGCCTCATCGCGGCGCTCACGCTCTTCCCCCACCCCACCGACGCGTTCGGCAAGGTGACGGCGGTGGCGGGGCACAGCGTCGGCGAGCTCACCGCGGCGGCCGGAGCCCGGGCGATCACCGCCGAGCAGGCCATGGTCCTGGTCCGCGAGCGCGGTCGCGCGATGGCCGAGGCGGCGAAGGCGACGCCCACCGGGATGACGGCCGTGCTCGGCGGCGACGCCGAGGAAGTGCTGGCCGCGCTCGAGCGGCACGGCCTGACCCCCGCGAACATGAACGGCTCCGGCCAGGTGGTCGCCGCCGGCACCGCCGAGCAGCTGCAGGCGCTGGCCGACGACCCGCCGGCCAAGGCGCGACTGATCCCGCTCTCGGTCGCCGGCGCCTTCCACACCGAGCACATGGCGCCCGCCGTGGCGGTCATGGGCCGGCTGGCCCGCGCGGTCTCCACCCACGACCCGCGGACGGCGATGATCTCCAACGCCGACGGCAAGGTCGTCCACGACGGGCGCGACGTGGTGCGCCGGCTGGTCAAGCAGGTGGCGCTGCCGGTCCGCTGGGACCTGTGCATGGAGACCATGTCCGACCTCGGCGTCACCGGCATCCTCGAGGTGCCCCCGGCCGGCACCCTCACCGGCATCGCCAAGCGGGCGCTCAAGGGCGTCGAGACCTTCGCGCTGAAGTCGCCCGACCAGCTCGACGACGCCCATGCGTTCATCGACAAGCACGGCGCCGCCTCGGAGATCGACACCTCCCCCACCTGGCGGCTGCTGGTCTCACCGACCAAGGGCACCTTCATCCGCGACGCCGAGGCCGGCGACGCGCTCGAGCTCGACCCCAACACCGCCGTCGGCAGCGTCCGCAGCCTGCGCGACGAGACCCCGGTGGTGGCGCCCTACGGCGGCACCATCGTCGAGTGGCTGGTGGAGGACGGCGACCTGGTCGCCCCCGGCCAGCCGCTGGTCCGGCTGCACCCGCAGGTGGCGGTCTGATGGCCGGGCTGGCGGCACAGCCGATCGAGACCCGGTACTCCGGGATCCTCGGTCTTGGTTCCTACCGGCCCAGCCGGGTGGTGCCGAACTCCGAGGTCGTCGGGGGCATCGACTCCAGCGACGAGTGGATACAGCAGCGCTCCGGCATCGTCGAGCGGCGCTGGGCCACCGAGGACGAGACGGTCCAGTCGATGTCGGTCGCGGCCTCCCGCGACGCGATCGAGCGCGCCGGCATCGCCGCGGCCCAGATCGACTGCGTCATCGTGGCCACGGTCTCGCACATGATGCAGACGCCCGCGGTGGCCACCCTCATCGCGCACGAGCTGGGCACCGACAAGGCGGCCGCCTTCGACGTCTCCGCGGCCTGCGCCGGCTTCTGCCACGGCCTGGCGCTCGCCTCCGACATGGTGCGCGCCGGCTCGGCGAAGTACGCCCTGGTCATCGGCGTCGAGCGGCTCTCCGAGCAGACCGACCCCACCGACCGTGGCACCGCCTTCATCTTCGCCGACGGCGCCGGCGCCGTCGTGGTGGGCCCGACCGAGGAGCAGGGCATCGGACCGGTGGTCTGGGGCAGCGACGGTGCGCAGTACGACCTGATCCGCTCGCGGCAGGACTGGCGCGAGGTGCTGGCGGCCGAGAAGGCCGACCAGCAGCTGCCACACCTGCAGATGCAGGGCAGCGCGGTGTTCCGCTGGGCGGTCTACGAGATGGCCAAGGTGGCCGCGGAGACCCTCGACCGCAGCGGCATCACCGTCGACGACCTCGACCTGTTCGTCCCGCACCAGGCCAACATGCGCATCACCGACGCGATGGCCAAGTCGCTCAAGCTGCCCGCTCACGTCAAGATCGCCCGCGACATCGCCCGTCAGGGCAACACCTCCGCGGCCTCGATCCCGCTGGCCCTGCAGGCCATGTACGACGACGGCGAGGCCCACAGCGGCGACCTGGCGCTGATGATCGCCTTCGGCGCCGGGCTGGCGTACGCCGCCCAGGTCGTCCGCGTGCCCTAGCCTCACGGCACCCCTTGAGTTGTCACACCCATCCACCGAGAGGAACCCCGCCGCCATGGCATCCACCGAGGAGATCCGCGCCGGACTGGCCGAGCTCGTCAACGAGGTCACCGGTCTCGACGCCGACGAGGTCCAGCTGGACAAGTCGTTCACCGAGGACCTCGACGTCGACTCGCTGTCGATGGTCGAGATCGTCGTCGCCGCCGAGGAGAAGTTCGGCGTGACGATCCCCGACGACGAGGTCAAGAACCTCAAGACCGTCGGCGACGCCGTCGGGTACATCGAGAAGCAGTCCGCCTGAACCTGACCCCTCGCAGGAGAGGAAGGCATGAGTCGTAGAAGAGTCGTGGTGACCGGTCTGGGCACCACCAGCCCCGTGGGCGGCGACGTCGCCAGCACCTGGGAGGCGCTGCTCGCCGGCAAGTCCGGCGTCCGGCACCTCACCGAGGACTGGGTCGAGGAGATGCCGGTGAAGATCGCCGCCCGGGCGGCGGTCGACCCCACCGACGTGCTCGACCGGGTCGTCGCCCGGCGGCTGGACCGCAGCTCCCAGCTCGCGCTGGTGGCAGCGAAGGAGGCCTGGGCCGACTCCGGTCTGGTCAGCGGCGAGAGCGTCGACGGCGACCGTCTCGGCGTCGCGCTCGCCTCCGGCATCGGTGGCGTCATCACACTGCTCTCGAACTACGACGCCTTGAAGGAGAAGGGACCGCGACGGGTCTCCCCCCTCGCGGTGCCGATGCTGATGCCGAACGCCCCGGCGGCGCAGGTCAGCCTGCACGTCGGGGCGCGGGCGGCGGTCAACACCCCGGTCTCGGCCTGCGCGTCGGGCAACGAGGGCGTCTCGCTCGCGCTGGACCAGATCCGGCTCAACCGGGCCGACGTCGTGCTGGCCGGTGGCACCGAGGCGGCGATCCACCCGCTGCCGATGGCCGCCTTCGCCAACATGATGGCGCTGTCGAAGAACGCCGGTGACCCGACCACGGTCTCGCGGCCGTGGGACGTCGGCCGCGACGGCTTCGTGCTCGGTGAAGGCGCCGGCTGCCTGGTGCTCGAGGAGCTCGAGCACGCCCTGGCCCGCGGCGCCACGATCTACGCCGAGGTGCTCGGTGCCGGCATCACCGCCGACGCCCACGACATCGCCCAGCCCGACCCCGAGGGCCGTGGCGGCACGCGCGCCATCAAGCGGGCACTCGAGGAGGGCGATGTCGACCCGGCGAGCATCAAGCACGTCAACGCCCACGCGACGTCGACCCCGCAGGGCGACATCGCCGAGGGACTGATGCTCCACGCGGTGCTCGGCAAGCACGTCGACGACGTCGTGGTCACCTCCACCAAGTCCATGACCGGGCACCTGCTCGGCGGAGCGGGCGCGCTGGAGTCGGTGGCCACCGTGAAGGCCATCGTCGAGCGGGTCTCCCCGCCCACGATCAACCTCGACGACAAGGACCTGGCGGTCGACCTGGACATCCCGACCTCGCCGCGCGAGCTGCCGGCCGGCGACATCGTCGCGCTCAACAACTCCTTCGGCTTCGGCGGCGCCAACGTCGCCGTCGCCTACGCGAGCTACTCGGCATGACCGCGACCACCGTCGCGAAGGCCAAGCCGCCCCGCGAGGAGGACCCCCGGTTCCCGCTGAACCGGCTCGGTGCGCTGCTCGACGAGGGCACGCTGGAGACGATCACGCCGGTCGACGACTCCGGCATGCTCGCGGCCTTCGGCCGGGTCAACGGCAAGAGCGTCGTCGCGTTCTGCTCCGACCCCACCGTGATGGGTGGCGCTATGGGCGACCTGGGCTGCCGGGTGGTCGTCGCTGCCTACCAGCGCGCACTGACCGACCGCGTGCCGATCATCGGGCTGTGGCACTCCGGCGGGGCCCGGCTGGCCGAGGGCGTCTTGTCGCTCGACGCCGTGGGCCGGATCTTCCACGCCATGACGCAGGCCTCCGGCGTCATCCCGCAGCTCTCGGTGGTGCTCGGCCCCGCCGCCGGCGGTGCGGCGTACGGGCCGGCACTGACCGACATCGTCATCCTCGGGCCCGAGGGCCGGATCTTCGTCACCGGACCCGACGTCGTCCGCTCGGTCACCGGCGAGGAGGTCGACATGCTCAAGCTCGGCGGCCCCGAGCCGCACGGCCGCCGCTCGGGCGTGGTCCACGTGCTCACCGACACCGAGGCCGAGGCGCTGGACCGTGCCCGCGAGCTGGCCTTCCTGCTCGGCGCCCAGGGCACCTTGGACGTCGACGCGGTCGAGGACATCGACCTGGCCGGGTTCCTGCCCGAGTCGGTCAAGCGGGCCTACGACGTGCACCCGCTGGTGGAGCACGTCCTCGACGAGGGCTCCGTGCAGGAGCTGCACGCCAAGTGGGCGCCCAACGTCGTCACGGCGCTCGGTCGCTTCGGCGGCCGCACCACCGGCGTCATCGCCAACAACCCGCTGCGCCTGGGCGGTTGCCTGGACTCCGCCTCGGCGGAGAAGGCCTCGCGGTTCGTGCGGATGTGCGACGCGTTCGGGGTGCCGCTGATCGTGCTGGTCGACGTGCCCGGCTACCTGCCCGGCGTCGGCCAGGAGTGGGACGGCGTCGTACGCCGCGGCGCCAAGCTGCTGCACGCCTTCGGCGAGTGCGTGGTGCCGCGGGTGACGGTGGTGACCCGCAAGACCTACGGCGGCGCCTACATCGCCATGAACGCCAAGTCGCTGGGCGCCACCAAGGTCTTCGCCTGGCCCGGCGCCGAGGTGGCCGTCATGGGTGCCGTGGCCGCCGTGCGCATCCTGCACCGCCGCAAGCTGGCCGAGGTGACCCCCGACGTCCGCCCGCGCGTGGAGGCGGAACTGGCCGAGGAGCACACCAAGATCGCCGGCGGCATCGAGAAGGCCGTCGAGATCGGTGTCGTCGACGAGGTCGTCGAACCGTCGGCCACCCGCTCGGCCATCGCCCGCGCGATCGCCGGAGCGGGGCTGGTCAAGCGCGGCGGGCACGGGAACATCCCGCTGTAGCGAGCCCCGCGAGCGGAAGCGGGATGGAGCCGAGGCGTCGCATCCTGATGGCTGTGCCTGCCGCCCGAAGGGCGCGTCTCAGAGCCGTCAGGTTGCGACGCCTCGGCGAGACAACCGGCAACCGCGAGGTAGAACCAACAAGGGGCACGCGGGGTTGGCGTGAAGCCGGGGCGCGGGGACGCGACGCCTCAGCGCCCCGCACGTGCGGCTACACGACGCCTCGACGCCCCAGACGCGCGGCTACGCGACGCCTCAGGCGTGCTGCAGCAAGAACCCGTCGACGCGGTGCATGAACTCCGGCCAGTCGGCGGTGAAGCGGTGGTGCTCGCCCTTGTAGGTGTACAGGCGCGCGGGCACGCCAGCCTTGCGCAGGGCGCCGTAGGTCTCCAGGCTCCAGTACTCCGGGCACATGTGGTCGGCGGTGCCGTGGTTGAGGATGACGGGCATCCGGCCCAGTCGGCTCACGTAGTTGCGTGAGGAGGCCTCGGCCCAGAACGTCGGGTTCGAGGTGGGCGTGCCGTAGGCGCGGGCGACGCGCTGGCGCAGCGTGCGGTCCGAGCGCACCCACCGCGACCAGTTCTCCGTGGCGCTGGAGCTGACCGCGGAGTACATCACCAGCGCCTTGAACCAGGTGGGCCGTGCCTCGGCCACCTGCAGCGCCACGCCGCCGCCCATCGAGCGGCCGAACAGCGCCATCCGGTGCAGGTCGATGCCACGCAGCCTCGCCCGCTTCAGCGCGACGATCGCGTTGAGCACGTCGGCGGGGTAGCCCAGCGGCTGGTGGGCGGGCTTGGTGGAGGCGTACGCGGAGTCGCCGTAGTTGCGGTAGTCGGGGTGCAGCACGGCGAAGCCGAGCCGGGTCAGCCGGGCCTCCTCACGCTGCAGCCCGGCACCGGTGCGGTAGATCATCGGCCGGATCCAGCCGTGGGTGTCGACGACCAGCGGGTGAGCGCGGTGCGTCCGCGGCACCGAGAGCGTGCCGGTCAGCCGCAGCCCGTCGCCGCGGTAGGAGATCTCCCAGCGGCGCATGTACCGGTTCTGGGCCTGCAGGTGCTCCAGGCGGAACCCGTGGCCGCGGTAGCGGTGCGCGATGAGCGCCGGCATCGAGACCAGGTTGAACGGGGTGGTGTTGTCGTCGGCCGCGCCCACCGCGTAGCGGGCGTCGGTCCGGCCGGACGAGACGGCGGGCACCAGCAGCACCGCTCCCACCGCGAGCACGAGGACGCCGACGGCCCAGCGGGCCAGGTAGCGTCGCGGTGCCGAGATCACGAGCGCAATTCTGCGCCCGCTGAAACGGTTCTGCGTTGTGATCTGCGCGATGCGAGGCGTGGCGCCCCGAATTCCTCCGGTCGGTCTAGACGACCGGGCGGAGCGGGCTCAGACCACCTGGTGCAGCCAGCGCACGGCGGCGCCGTCGCCGGCGTGCCGGAACGTCTCCAGCTCGTCGTCCCAGGGCTTGCCCAGGAGCTTGTCGACCTCGAGCATCAGCGTCGTCTCACCCAGGGCGGCCTTGACCACCGCGGCCTTGAGCCGGTCCTCGGGAATCATGATGTCGCCGTGCAGGCCGGTGACGGCGTGGAAGACGCCGAGGTCGGGGGTGTAGGAGAACCGGGCTCCCTCGCTCGAGGCCGTCGGCTCCTCGGTGACCTCGAAGCGCAGGTGGTTCCAGCCCCGCAGCGCCGAGGCGATCGAGGCGGCGGTGCCCGACGGGCCCACCCAGGAGTACTCGGTGCGCAGCGTCTGGACCTGCGCCGGCTGCGGCGTCCAGGCCAGTCCGACGGACGTGCCGAGCACGCCGCCCACCGCCCACTCGACGTGCGGGCACAGCGCGGCCGGCGCCGAGTGGATGTAGATGACACCACGGGTCGCTTGAGTCACCGGGACCTCTCCTTCTCTTCCGACGTCGAGGGACGCCTTCCCCAGCGGTCTCGGTGCGGGAGATCAGGAGTGCACGGTGATGTGTGTGGGGCCATTGTGGCCCAGGAGCGGAGGTGGGGACAAGTGCCTACGCGGTCGCGTCGCTGCGGATCGCAGCCGGGTCGACCACGTTGCGCGGATCGCACAGCGCACCGAACAGCAACCCGTCCGGCGCCTGGGCCGGACCTTCGGTGACGGTGCCGAGCACGGCGGTGACATTGTCGTGCCCGCCCGCGGCCAGCGCCGCCTCGACCAGGGCATCCGCGGCGTCCTCGTCGTCGGCGGTGGCCAGGAGGATCTCCTCGATCCGGTCCTCGGGCACCAGGTCGGTCAGCCCGTCACTGGCCAGCAGCACCCGATCGCCCTCGCGCAGCGCGAGGGGGACGACGTCGGGCACCGAGAGCGGGTCGCCGTTCACCGAGCGCAGCACCACGTTGCGCCAGGGGTGGAACGGGACCTCGGCGGGGTCGAGGTGGCCCTCGGCCTGCATCTTCTGCACCCAGGTGTGGTCGGTGGTGACGCGGGTGAGCTGCTGATCGCGCAGCACGAAGCCGCGGGAGTCGCCGACGTGCGCCAGCGCGAAGCGCTGACCGTCCGTGAGCACCGCGGTGAGCGTGGTGGCCATGCCGGTGAGCTCGGGCTGCGCGACGACGCCGCTCGCGAGCTGGACGTTGGCCGCGGCCACGGCGTGCTCGAGCACGCCGGCCGGGCGGAGCCCGACGCGCGACATCGCCTCCGCGGCCACGACGTAGGCGGTCGTGGCGCTGGCGACCTCTCCCCCGGCGCTGCCGCCGACACCGTCGGCGACCAGCAGCAGGCTGGCTCCGGAGAACCCGGAGTCCTCGTTGCCGGAGCGGACGAGACCGACGTGCGAGCTACCAGCCCTGGTGAAGCGCAGCATCGGCGTCTCCCATCTGCTCGCCCACATCATGTCGTAATCGGAGTGTGTCGTACTGAGGGAACGTGCCGCTTGTCACGTCTTGTTCCCCGATGAGTGCGTTCTCAACCGTTGCACAGCCCACCGACACTCCTCGCCCGCCCGTGCCAACCTGTGCCGACCTGTGCCGGTCCGTGCCCCGTCTGTGCTCGTCCCCGCCCCCGGCCCTGAGAGACTGGTCGGACTATGGACTGGGTGCTGCTCGGGATCTCCGTGCTCCTCATGCTCACCTGCGGGCTGTTCGGAGCGGCCGAGTACTCCCTGGTGACCGTCGACCGGGCGGCGGTGGAGCGGGCCGCCGAGGGCGGCGACCGCTCCGCCGACGGCGTTCGCAACGCCCTGCGCACCCTCTCCACCCAGCTCTCGGGCGCCCAGGTCGGCGTCACGCTGACCAACCTGGCCATCGGTTTCCTCGCCGAGCCGGCCGTCGCCTCGCTGCTGCGGACGCCGCTGCGGGCCGCCGGGCTGCCGGACGCCTGGGTACCGGGGGTCTCGGTGGCGCTCGGGCTGGTGCTGGCCACCGTCGCGACCATGCTCTTCGGGGAGCTGGTGCCCAAGAAGATCGCGCTGGCCACGCCGCTGGCCACCGCCCGCGCCACCCAGCGCTTCCAGCGGACCTTCACCGGCGTGGTGCGGCTGCCGATCCGGGTGCTGAACGGCTCGGCCAACGCGGTGGTCCGGGCGTTCGGGGTGCAGCCGCAGGAGGAGCTGCGCTCGGCGCGCTCCTCCGACGAGCTCGCCTCGCTGGCCGGCCGCTCGGCGTCGGAGGGCAAGCTGGACACCGAGACCGCGCACCTGGTGCAGCGCTCGGTCGCGTTCGGGCCGCGCACGGCCGGGGAGATCATGACGCCGCGGGTGCGGATGGCGGCCGTGGAGGCCACCGACCCGGTCGCCGACGTCATCGAGCTCTCCTCCCAGACCGGGTTCTCCAAGTTCCCGGTGGTGCGCGGCAGCAGCGACAACGTGGTCGGGTCGGTGCACGTGAAGCAGGCCGTGGCGGTCCCCCGCTCGGAGCGCTCCTCGACGCTGGTGCGCGAGGTGATGGTCGCGGCGACCGTGGTGCCGGAGTCGCTGCGCCTCGACCCGCTGCTGCGGCTGCTGCGCGGCGAGGGCTTCCAGATGGCCATCGTCTCCGACGAGTACGGCGGCACCGCCGGGGTCGTGACCTTGGAGGACGTCGTGGAGGAGATCGTCGGCGACATCGCCGACGAGCACGACCGCTACGGCTCACGGCTGCGTCGCCGGCCCGACGGCAGCTGGATCGTCTCGGGGCTGCTGCGCCCCGACGAGCTGGAGGAGGCGACCGGCATCTCGCTGCCGGAGGACGACGACTACGACACCATCGCCGGGCTGCTGGTCAAGCAGCTGGGCCGGATCCCGCAGCGCGGCGACCAGGCGGTGGTCGACCTGCCTGTCGTGGTGCCGGAGGACGACGACGAGGACCCGGTGCTCGAGCAGGCACGGCTGCGCGTGGTGCGGATGGACGGGCTGCGCGTCGACCGGCTCACCGTGACGAAGCTGGACCCGCCCTCGGGCGCGGAGCCCGCGCCGGGGTCGCCCGCATCGGTCTCGGTGGCGACCGATGAGTAGCCAGACGGCGCTGCTGGTCGGCGTCGTGCTCCTGCTGACCAACGCCTTCTTCGTCGCCGGCGAGTTCGCCCTGGTCTCCGCGCGGCGCACGCAGATCGAGCCGAAGGCCGCGGCGGGCAACCGGCTCGCGCGCACCACCTTGCGCGCGATGGACAACGTCTCCCAGGTGATGGCCGCGGTGCAGCTGGGCATCACGGTGGCCTCGCTGGCGCTCGGTGCGATCGCCGAGCCCGCCCTCTCCCACGTGCTCGAGCCGCTCTTCGACGCCGTGCACCTGCCCGAGGGCATGGCGCACCCGGTCTCCTTCGCGATCGCGCTCGGCGTGGTCACCTACTTCCACGTCGTGCTGGGCGAGATGGTGCCCAAGAACATCGCCCTGGCCGGACCGGAGCGGGCGGCGATGGTGCTGGGCACGCCGATGATGGCGTTCGTGACGCTCTTCAAGCCGGTGGTGGTGGCGCTCAACGCGGCCGCCGACGGCGTCGTCCGGCTGGTGCGGCTCGAGCCGGCCAGCGCCGTGGCCTCCACCTTCACCAAGGAGGAGGTCGAGGCGCTGGTCGATGAGTCGCGCGACGAGGGCCTGCTGGCCGATGACGAGTACGAGCGGCTCTCCGGCGCGCTCGGGTTCACCACCCGTGAGGTCTCCTCGGTGCTGCTGCCGCTGGAGGAGCTCGAGACGGTGCCGGTCGGCGCGCGGGTGGGCGACGTCGAGCGGATCTGCGCCGAGACCGGCTACTCCCGCTTCCCCGTGGTCGACGACACCCCGGAGGGACCCGCGCTGGTGGGCTACCTGCACATCAAGGACGTCTTGGAGACCGACCCCCACGGGCGCACCCGGGTGGTGCAGGACAAGTGGATCCGCCCCTTCGCCAACGTCCGCCCGACCGACACCCTGCAGACCGCGCTGGCCGTCATCCAGGCCAAGGGCTCGCACCTGGCACGGGTGGTCGACGACGCCGGCACGGTGCTGGGCATCGTGACGCTCGAGGACGTGATCGAGGAGCTGGTCGGCGAGATCCGCGACGCCTCGCACACCAGCTGAGCCGCTCAGCCGGTGCCGACGCGGAACCCCTCGACCACGGTGTCGAAGCGGTGCCGCACGGCGGTGACGCCCTTGGCCCCGATCGGGGCGAAGGCGCTCAGCGCGTAGTTGCGGCCCCGGCCCTTGACGGTGATCACCACGAACTGGATCCGGCGGCCCTCGGCGTCGACGACCGCGCCGTAGGTGGCCCGGCCGGGCCGGCGATCGACGGTGCGCGCGGCCGAGCCGAGCAGCGTCAGCGACTGGTAGCTGCGCCGCAGGGTGGCCACGACCGCGTCGTTGGTGCTGCGGGGTGCGCCGCCGGCGGTCGTCGTCACGGTGACCGAGATCGAGCGCGACGCGTCGACCAGGGAGGTGATCTTGCCCCGGCGGGTCGCGGTCATGCCCTCCGGCACGGTGAGCCGGTAGCCGCCGACGGTGTTGACCACCGTGGTGGGCGGCACCGGCTTCGCGGCGGGCCGGAACAGGGTCAACCAGCCGAAGTACCCGGCCAGCACGACCGCCAGCGCCGCGATGCCCGCGAGCACCACGACGGGGCGTCGTGGTGTCGGCACGGTCTCAGCCTGTCACGCGGACCCGGCGCAGGTCCTTCGCCGCGAGTGCGCACCCGGCCGAGAAGCACAGCAGGCCGATGGCCAGCCACCCCGACCAGATGCCGCCGGTGTGCGGCAGCGCCGCGGCCACGTCGTCGACCACCGAGGCGTGGTGCGTGGTCGTGGTGGTCGCCGGCGCCGAGACCACCGGCGGGTTGGCGGCCGGCGGGACCGTGGTGGGCGGTGAGACGACCGCGGTGCCGCCGGCGTTGTGCACCAGCACCTCGCTGTGGGCGGCGTCGAAGGAGATCAGCCCGAGCAGGTTGCCGGTGGCGGCGTTCTGCGCCACGCCGGCCACGCCGGAGGCAAGGTAGGTCTCACCCTGGTTGATGTAGGCGCACAGGCCGGTGGTGTCCGCAGTCGGGTGGCACAGCTGATCTGGGGTGCCCTGCGGCTGGGTCAGCGGGGTGCTGTTGCCGAAGATGTCGGCCACGCTCGATCCGCGGTCGGTGGTGCCGTCGGAGTCGGCACTGCCGTGCGAGGTGAGCAGCCCGATGCAGGTGTCGCTGGTCGGCACGCCCGGCACGCAGACCCCGGCCGCCGAGGACTGCGTCGACCCGCTGGTGTCGCCGGTGGTGGTGTCGCGGTGCATGGTCGAGCTGCTCTGCAGTGCGTCGATCCCCAGGCCGTTGGGGCAATCGGTGCTGCTCGAGGTCGGCAGCGTCGGCAACGTGATCGGGTCCGGCAGCGTGATCGGCATCTGCGAGGGCGGGGTGAGGCAGATGCTGGCGGCCGCGGTCTTCGTCGAGGAGTCCGAGGCGGTGCTGGTCTGCGTGGCGTGGGAGTCGGCCTGCAGCGGGCACACGGCGTTGTCGGTGCCGGAGCACACCGGGTCGGTCGCGCCGTGTCCGTCGTTGCTTCCCGAGGAGCTGGCCTGCGAGCCGTAGAGCGTCATGCCGCCCAGCGCGAGGACGCTGGCGTCGGCACTGCTGGACCCGTCGTCGTTGATCGTCGAGGTGCCCGAACCGGCCTCGGCGGTCAGCGGGGTAGGTGTCGCCTGGCCCGGGAGCAGCTCGCCGTGCAGCGCGTGCGAGGAGGCGTGGTCGGGCGCCTTCGGGTCGGTGGTCTCGTTGCCCGAGGAGTCGTCGTCGCTGGCCGGCGGCGTCGGGGCGTCCTGCGAGGGCACGCTCGCCTGCTGACTCTGCTGCGTCTGCTGCGCCTGCTGACCGGCCTGCTGCACCTGTTGGGTGGCCTGGTGGACGGTGTTCGTCAGCTGCTTGACCACGCCGTCGAGCGGGTCCGTCGGGCTGCCGTCGCCCGAGGCGGCGCCGGCCGCGCCGGCGGTGCTGAGCAGCAGGACCGCGGCGGCGGCGCTGACGAGTGCGGAACGTCTGATGGTGGACATGGGTCTCCCTTCCCTGCCGCTCTCAACGAGCCCGGCCAGAAAGGGTTACGCACCAGTAACAAACGCGAAGTTTGTCCAGAATGATCGATCGGGACGACCGAGGGGCGCCGGGTCACGGGGGTCAACCGTGGGAGGGACCCGGCGCCTCTCGGCTGGTCCGGTGCGCCTCAGCCGACGCGACGCCAGCGGGCCAGGATCGTCACCCCCGCGGCGAGCAGCAGGGCGGCCAGCGCCAGCGAGCCCGACCACGGACCACCGGTGTTGGGCATCGCGGCGTGCGCCCCGAAGGCGTCCAGCGACGACGAGGCGTCGGGACCCTGGCTGCCCGCGGTGCTGCCCGCGCCGGCCGAGCCGGGCGCCGAGACCAGCACCGTGCCGGGCGTGGTGGGCGCCTGGGGCGAGGTGGTCGGCGGCTCATCGACGTTCTGCCTCGTCGCGGTGGCACCGGCCGTGGTGTGGGCTCCGGTGAGGCCGACCACCCCACCGAGCAGACCGACCTGGGCGACGGTCTGACTGGTCCCGGCCCCCGAGGTGGTGCCGGCACCGGCCGTGCCCTGGTCGAGCAGCGTGCAGACCACCGTGCCGTCGGTGCAGCCGTCGGGCACGCTGAGCGTCAGCGGGTCGCTCGGCGCGCCGGCCGAGGTGCCGCCCACGCCGACATCGGCGATCGAGCCGCCCGAGTCGTGCGCCCCGGTGCTCGAGGCCGAGCCGTGCGAGGCGAGCACGTCGCCGCTCAGCGTGCACCCGGTGGTGCCCACCACGCAGACGCCGGCCGCCGACGTCGACGAGGAGGACTGGGTGCCGTCGGCACCGCGGTGAAGGTGCGACTCCCCCTGCGCCACCCCGACGGCCACGCCGTCGCAGGAGGCGCCGCTCGGGTCGTCGCCGCCGAGGCAGGTCGCGGCCAGACCGGTCTGCGAGTTCGCGTCGGCCCCGTCGACGCCGTGGTCGGCGTCGGAGTCGGCGTAGAGCAGCTGCGCACACAGCGAGCCGCCCGTCATCTCGCACAGCGGGTTGTCCGGCGCGGAGGTGCCGGTGGTGCCGCCCGGTAACGTGCTCTGCGAGGAGATCACCGGCTGACCGGCCACCGAGAGCAGCGTGCCGTCGGCCGAGGCCTGCTCGCCGTCGTCGGTCGAGGAGTTCTGCGAGACGCCGAGCAGCGGCAGGTCGCCGGCCGGTTGGCCCAGCCCGAGGTCCACCAGCTGCGCCGTGGCGCCGTCGACCGGGTCGGTCGTCGTCTCCCCCGCCGGCTGTTGCGCGGTGTCGCTGCTGCTGGACCCGGCGCCCACGCCGAGCAGGTCGGTGAGCACCTGGGTCGCGACGGCGTCACGCGAGTCGCCGTCGGAGGAGGTGTCGGTCCGGTTCAGCGTCGAGCAGAGGGCGTCGGGCGGCGTGCAGCCGCTCGGTGCGTCGAGGTGCGAGGTGTCGCGGGGCAGCGCGATCGTCGTGCCGCCGAGGGTCACCGTCGTGATGTCGGGCTGAGTGGCACCGGAGCCCGAGCTCGAGCTCAGCGCGTCGAGGCCGACGTCGCAGCCGTCGCTGCCGGCGCGCAGGCAGGCACCGGCCACGTTCGCCGAGGACTGCGAGCCGGTCTCGTCGTACTGGGCGGAGCCCTGCGCGAGCCCGAGCTGCTGGCCCGAGCAGGTGGCGCCGGTGGCGTCGTCACCGCCGACGCAGGCCGCCAGCAGCCCGGTCGACGTCGCCGCCGAGGCCGACTGGGTGCTGGAGTCGCCGTAGAGCGCCCGCACGCAGAGTGCGCCGCTCGTGCTGGCGCACAGCTGGTTGTCGGGGACCTGGGAGTGGCCCCCGTCGCTGGAGCCGATCACCGTCGTGCCGCCCACGCCCACGGTGGTGGCGTGTGCGTGGGGCCGGCCCGAGGAGTCGGAGCCGACGTCGTTGCCCGAGACCTGCGCGAGCGGAGCGTGGTGGGTCTCGACGTGAGCCGAGGAGGAGCCGGCATGGCTGGTCTCGCCGCTCTGGCCCTGGTGCTGGGGACTCGCCGCCTGCGTGACCGGAGCGGTCGCGGCCTGGACGGCCCCGGTGACGTCGCCCAGCAGGTGGCCGACCGGATCGGGGTCCGGCGCGCCGTCGGCGTTGGCCGGCGCCGTGATCAGGAGCGGGAACGCGACCGCGACGACGAAGCCGAGGAGGGCGGCGAGCCCGCGGCGACGCCGTCGCTCGCGCGGGTGGTGTGGCGCCGTGGAGATGGAGCTGGGCATGGTCGGTCCCCCGTTCGATGTCGGCGACGGGAGAGATTCCCGTCACATGACACCTAACGGACAAACCGGACAGGGGTTACGGGCCACTCCCCGGGTTTCTGCCTCAGCCGTTCTCCTGCTGCTCCCACAGCCCCGCGACGTACTGGGCCTGACCGATGTGGCGGGCCATGTCGTCGGCAACGCTGACCAGCCGCGACGACAGCGTCACCGGCGGGTCCCAGCGCTCGTCCACCACGCGGTCGAAGTGCTCGGCCCGAGCCAGGTAGCCGGCCACCTGCTGCTGCACGGCCGCGTGGTACTCGGCCAGCACCCCGAGATCGTCGAACCGCACCTTCGCCACGTCGTCGCTGCTGTGGCCGTAGCCGGTGTCGCCGGAGGGCAGGTCCAACCCCAGCCGCTCCTCGAAGCCCTGGCTCACGGCGACCTGCGGGTCGCCGGCGACGTCGGCCAGGTGGTCGTCGAGCACCCGGGTCAGGTGCCAGACCAGCCACCCGATCGAGTTCGCCCCGGGCGCGGGCCGCCAGGCCGCGGCCTCGGTGCTCAGCCCGTCGAGCAGTTGCGGCACCGACTCCGCCACCCGGTCGTAGGCGTCGAGCAGGATGTCGTTCGCGGCGCTCATGGCGACGACGCTACTTGCTCGGCTGCGGCACCTTGCAGTCGTGCACCTTCGGGTTCGCGCCGACGTAGTTCAGCGGTCCCGCGATGATCGTGACGATCACCGTGCCGGTGTGGGCGCAGCTGTCGTTGCCGCCCTTGAAGTAGTCGCGCTGGAACGCGGCCAGCGCGCCGATCACCAGCCAGATCACCACGATGAGGGTGATCAACCCGCCCAGACCCGACCCGCGACGGCGGCGGGCAGTTGTTTCGGACATGACAGACCCTCTCCTCGACCACGACCCGACCATCCCAGCATGCCGGTCCAACCCGTCGAGCGCGACCTTCGTCGACTCGGCGGCACTCACGAGGGGGGATCCCGGAGCAGGTGGCGTCCCACCATGGCCACACCTCTGTCCACCGCAGCGATCGCCTGCGATCCTCGGGCGATGAGCCTGCTCCGCAGTGCAGCATGGTGGATTCGCTGGCGGATGGCCTGTCTACCTGCCCTGGCCACGTTCCTCGTTCTCGACGCCACCCACCGGCCGCTGTGGCTCTCGTTGGGAGCCTGCGTCGTGGCCGCCTGCCTGGTCCAGATCGCCGGCCGACGCCGCTATCGGCGCAAGCTCGCCCGCAGCCAGGTGGCTTACCGGAGTGGGGCGGGTGGGGCTTGAACCCACGACCCAGGGATTATGAGGACTGAACCTCAGAACCCTTGTGCCACCAGGTCATTTACGCGGCGGACGCCGTCCTTCTCAACGCCAATCCCCCTCTGTTGGAGGGACCAGCAATGAGAGGCGACCGCCATGACCGACATGATGACGCAAGCACCAGCGATTGACCCGGCCGACGAGACCGAAGAGCCCGCAGACTTGGCCCTGCGTCGCGCTCTAGGAGTGCGGCCGAGCAACTACTTCTCTGACGGGCGCAAGGGCGAGCATCCCGATCCCAATCCTTGCCCGACCTGGTGCTGGGTAGCGCGCGAGACCGACGAGATCTACGGCCACGAGGTGGGCTGGTCCAACCCGATGCGCGCGCATCATCATCTGCTCGCGACGCCCACGACTGTCGCCAGCCTGTACTCGGGCACCTGGTACTCAGGCACCGGAGATCGCGTGGGCACTCGAGAAGTTGTCACGAGCTCAATCGAGACCCAGCTCGAGCAGATCGGCACTCGAGAGCCGATGATTCGCGTGAGTCCGAGGCACTGGCCGGATGGCCGCGAGCTGAAGCTCGTCGAAAAGCTCCGCCTGCGGGTCGAAGATGCTCGCGAGCTGATCACCGCTCTGACCTACGTCTGCGACGTCGCAGACGGCAAGCGGGAGCCCGTCGGCGGCGACGACGCATGACCACCGCACCCGCGGCAGCCCCATATGTGGTGTGCCCGACATGGTGTGAGGTGTCGGCGGAGGAGCACGTCGACGACCTATCCAACTGGAACGGTCTCGTCATCCATCACGGCCTGATCGACGCTGAGTTCAGCGTCGGACTCTCAGTCACTACGTTCGTCGACGGAACCGTGATTGCCGCCGACGACGCGACGGTCTGGGTCAGTGATGGCCACGACGGGCCCGCCGCAGACGCGCGACGTCTGGCCCACGCCTTGCTCAAGGCGTACGAGCTGGCCGAGGCGACATCGAACAACCGTCATCTCTCCCTGGTCGCGAACTGATGCACGCCTATCCCCCAGGCCGCTCCCCACCAAGCCAGCCCGCCCACGTGGCGGGCTCCGCCATGTCTCATTTTCAGTTCTGAACTTGAGGTCGCCCACCATCCAAAACGGACCCGCATGCCCACCGCCCCGACCGCTCCGTCCGTCGAGATCCTCGACGTCACCCCCGAGATGGCCGAGACCTGACTCTCGAAGAACCCCAACAACCGCAACGTGCGCAAGAACGTCGTCGACGCCTACGCCCGCGACATGATCGCCGGCTCCTGGCGACTGAACGGGGAGACCATCAAGATCGCCACCGACGGCACCCTGCTCGACGGCCAGCACCGCTGCCAAGCCGTCGTGGCTGCTGAGACCACCGTGCCGATGATCGTCGTGCGCGGCCTGCCCGCTGCGGTGATGGCTACCGTTGACGCCGGAGCGAAACGCACCTACGCCGACGCCCTCAAGCTCCAGGGCGAGGAGAACACCAGCGTCCTGGCTGCGGTCACCCGCCGGGCGATCCTGTGGGACCGCGGCTTCCGAGTGAAGACGGGCTCGGTCTACCCCACGCCGCTGGAGATGAACGCGTTTCTGGAAACACACCCCAGCCTGCGCACCTCCGCCGAGGTCGCCACCGGCCTGTCCTCCAAGAGCTTGCTGCCGGCCAGCATCGTCGGCCTATGCCACTGGCTGTTCAGCGCTATCGACTCCGACGCCGCCTCCTGGTTCCTGGCCCGCGTCACCGACGGCGACAGCCTCACCGCCGACGACCCCATCGCACTCCTCCGCGACCGCATCGTCCGACTGCGCGTCGGCGGCCACCGCCTCAACGAGACCGAAGCCGTCGCGCTCACCATCGTCGCCTGGAACGTCTACCGGACCGGGGGCACCCGCTCGAAGCTGCAACTGCCCAAGGGCGGGCTCACGGCGAAGAACTACCCCGAGCCGCGGTAGACGGCCAGCTCCGCCCTCAGCTGCACTGATCCAGCCACCGGCGATGCAGAACCTGACCTACATCCGAGGCAAGACTCCTCTGCCACTTTCCGTCGACGTGCCTACCCCACAACTTGAGCACGGTGCCGTCGCGAAACTTGAAGACCCAACCGGGTTCACTCACCCATGCCTCAAGGTCCGGGCTCCACGACCCCTCTGGTCTGACCACATTCACGGAGCTGATGTCCGAAATCCGATGCACGACGGCATCAATGCCTTCCTGCCACTTGCCGTCACCCTCGTCGACATACGGGTTCGCAACGACCTCAACCACGGTCTCATCGCAGACCGCCAACACCTGCCAGCCATCGCCTTCCCGAGAGTCCTGCACCGACCCCCACGCATCGCGAATGGTTTGACCGCCAGCGCACGCCAAGACGGCCAGCAAAATGGACGGCGGCACCTCGACGCCCCCGCCATCAGTGCGAGCAGTAAGCAGGTCACGCAGAAGGTCAACTTCTGACTGCGAGAACCTCATCCCCCCAGTATCGAGCAGCGGTAACCCAGAAGACCGTTCACAGGCACCAGCAGATCGCTGACATCGGTGGCGTCAGTGAGCGCACTGTCCGCGACGACCTCAATCGGGGAATCCCGATTGAGACCATCACCAACGCTCGCGGCCAGGAAGCGGTCCCTGCGAAGCCCTACTCTCAAGTCATGGCTGAGACCGTGACGATTGATCGCGACGCGCTCGAGGAGCTGCTCTGGTTCGCCAAGCGTGGGGACATCGCCAACTCTCGTCGCCGGTTCCGTAACGGGTTCCGCCACACTGCCGTCTGCTCCGGGGAGCACCGAGAAGCGGACTGCGCCAACTGCCAGGCTTTTGCCCAGACCGAGGCCGCACTCGCGTAGGGGCTCAGCGGGCGCGGTAGCCGCCTAGCTCGAGACAAGTCAACTGAAGCATCGCTACACACGCAGAGGCACGCTGAGCCTGTGCATTCGACCCTGTCGTGGATTTCGCTCGCCATCGCGCTCGTCGCCCTCAGTATCAACAGCCTGAGCTTCCTAGACGGAAGACGTCAGGATCGTCGCGACACGTTCCTACAACTGCATGAGCGCATGCTCGATCCAGAGCTCCAAGAAGGGCGACGCCTCATCTACGAACGTTGCCAGACCGTCGCCGACGTCGCTGACCTCCGCCGCCAATCTCCACAGGACTACGCCAGCGCAACCGAGCCGTCGCGATGTTCGACATGTTCGCGCTCGACATCAAGCTCGGTTACGTCCGCCGAGAGGTGGCCATGCTCGAATGGGGCCTACCGACCGCTCGCTTCTACCGAGCCGCCACAGAGTTTCTTCGGTTTCGGGACGAGGAGAGTACCGGCCAAGCATGGCGCAACTTCTGATGGCTCGGCGAACTCGCGAGTCAAGAGTTCCCAGCAAAGCCTCAGATGCGCAAGTAGTAGACCCGGCCAGCGGAGGGCTCCACATGCCCGCCGCTGCCCCGCTGTGGGCACTAGCCCCACCCTGGCTCACCCGCCCGCCCGCGGCCTGCTGACCAGCCGTGACGCACCCCGGTACCTACCGTCGTTGAACCGCGCCCAGGTCGAGCAGCTCGCCCAGCAGCGCCGCGAGCAGGCCGAGGTCAAGGCGCAAAGGGAGCCCAGGCTCACCGGCCCGCCCGACGACGAGCATTACTGGCTGACCGTTCCCCAGGCCGCAGAGGTGGCCGGCGTGACCCGACAGGCCATGCACGTGCGGCTCAAGCGCGACCGGCTGCCCTACGAGATCTCCGACGGACGGCGGTGAGTGCGGCGCGATCTGCTCGAGCTGTCGGAGCGGGCGCGGGCAGCGCAACGGAAGCGGTTGCCACTCGCCGCATCTGCGCACCAGCCTCCGCCGCCTTGACCCAGTGGAGGCCCTTCGCGCACTGCTGGCCGTTGATCCAGACGACGGGCCTGCCGAGGATGGCGACCACGGCGGAGACCATCGTCAGCACAACCGAGAAGACGACGAAGCCCCCGCCGACCAACGGGGGCTTCAACGTTTCCGGAGTCCGCGCTTGACGCGAACTCCGTGGGGCCTGGCCCGACTCGAACGGTGCCGTCATCCCTGGATTCAGTGACGCTCAGTACCAGCGCTAAGCGTTGAGCAGGCTGTGGCCCAACGGTACGGCTGGGCTGCTCTCGTCGCCTGGGTTTGTCACATACAACATCGCCGCTGTTTCAGCGGGTAGCTAGGACCGCGCTGCCTGCATCCACCTGGTCTGAGATCCTGAGTGGGTGCACGGTCGTTCACGGAGCCGGGAGGTGCTGCTGGCTGCTCTTGCCGGCGCGATGGTGGGTGCAGCGATCCTGCTGGCCTTGGTCGCGATGGGGCGGTAGGCCGACCACGGGTTGACCAGCCAAGTCGAACGCGTGTTCTATAAGCGGATGGACGACGCACCCCCTGAACGCGACTTCGCCCTCGGCTACGACGCCGGCCGCGCCATGTGCCTGGCCACAAGCCGGGAGTCCGCCAGAGCCCACCAGGCCGTCCGCGAGGCCGAGCAGACCGGCGCGTTCTGGGAGGGCTGGTCGTGGGCGGTGTGGGACTACGAGGACGCCAACGGTCTTCCGCACGTGACCAGCGCGTGAGCCCGTCGCGGCGTCTCGACCCCGACCGAGCGCTGGTCATCGAGCTCATCGCCACCGTCGACCGAGATCTGCACGACGGGATTGGACGGGATGAGTCGATCGAGCTGCTCCAGCAGCGGGCCGGCGGGCGGCGGGATTTGCTCGCCGCGGCGGCGGGGCACTACCTCGGCTTGTTCTTACGCCACGGCGCAGCTGCGCCCGACGCTCCGGAGTACCTGTCCCGGCTGGTGGCCGCGGGAGCTGATCTGGCCCAGACCGCCGCTCACGTGCGGAGGACGGCCGTCTAGCCGTCGCCACGGTCGTCGTGGAACCGCCGCCTGCGGATCTCATCGCGCTCACGACGGGGCGCGATCTTGCCCGGCCCGAACCGGCTGCGCGTCCAACTCGCGAACGCACACACGGCAACGAACAAGACCCACAAGGCCACTGTCCCCAAGGTGTGCACGGTTCCGACGGTAGCCTTCTACGCCGGGGATCCCAGCGGCTTGGGGGCGACTGACCCCGACGGTCAGTCGAAGTCACCTCGGTGCACGCGCCCAGCCAAGTTGTCGATGACGGCGCTGAGCTGCTCCCTGGACGGCAACGCTTCCTCGTGGACCACCCGAAGCCTCCCGCCCCAAACGGTGTTCCGACCCCGTAGCACCCCGACCTTCCACCCTGGCTTCGATGCGCGCCATCCCCTCGAAGCCAGGCGAGCGAGCACATAACCAACGACGTCGACCGGACCTAGACCGACCAGCGGCACGTCCACTCGCAGCGATTGCCGAGCTCGGACGCCGCGAATCCAGAAGACCCAGCGACCGCGTGCCACCCGGACGTCGTCATCGCCGGGGTGAAACGGCAGCAACTCCCACCAAGGCGACGGGTCACCCTTGGTCAAAGGCCCGTTCCTTCGACGCCTGCGACACCACAAATGGGTTCTCGACCGCCCATCGTCGTCGACCGCACCTCACCGCGACGCACCAGCGCGTAGACCTGGGTGCGCGAGGTAGCGAGCTTCTCGGCGACGGCGTCGAGGGTTAGGAATGCGAGCGGGTTGGGCTCGTCGGGCATGGCGGCAGCCTAGGCTGCGCGACGTGCCGTCGTGGTCAGACTTCGCGTCGGCGACCGTCGTTGGCGGTTTGCTCAATCACTGAGGACACTTGTGGCCTCAATCACTGGAGGCTTCGATGGCTAGGAACGCCTATGTGGCGCCCGCTAGCAAGCGTGCAGGCTTCGTCGCAGTGTTGCTGTGGGTGCTGGCCGTGGGGTGGGTGCAACTCGTCGGCGCCGCGATGGGCACAGACGAGATAGTGATCGAGCTTGCGCTCATTGTGGGGGCGATCTGGGCGACGCTGCGGGCTTGGCGCCTAAGACGCGGCTGACTCGGCAGGTTGGGTCACTCCCGCGGGTCAGAGGGGTGCGGGAGCGCACCTGCCATCAGGCAGCCCGACCCTGACCGCGCCGCGCACGACGACGAGCGAGGCGGCGTGCGTTTCGAAACGGTGTCACGTCGCCTGCCGTCGCGGCTCAAGTCGCCAGCGAACACGGGGGATGACTGTTCCGGGGAAGGTGACCCACAACGGCCCGGAGAGCCAGAGCAGCGCAGTAAGCGGACCAGACACGTGGCCGATGGTTCCCACGCAGACGACGAGCCAAAGGAGAGACGCTAGCGGGGTCGCGATGACCTCGACCGTGCGCCATCCCTTCTCGCTCACGGCCACAATGGTAGGACGGTTTAATGGTCGCCGGCCTCGAGTCGCACGATGACGGTCCCGCTCTGCGCGTGCCAGTGGATGCTCAAGACACCACGTTCGTCGACATAAGAGGATGACTGAATGGGCTTTGCTTCTTGGATCTTTGGGCCAGAACGCCAATCGGTCGCATGGGGCATGGGACCTGCGGAGGTAGTGTGTCCGCTCACACTGGATCCGGAGACGGTCCAAGAACCCGGCTAGTCGTCTTGCGCCGGTATCCCCGCGTCTCATCGGGTCGGGGTTGGGTCATGCCTTTGCCGGTGCCCAGCGGTGTGGGTTGTGCTTGGACTGGAGAAGCAGGTCGGCCGGCACCTCGATCGCGTACTCCCCCAGCGCGTGAGCGACCGCGTCTCTCAGCGTGCCCTTGCCGTTGGCGCCGCGACCGAACCAGATGAGCAACACGTGGTCGCGGACCACGCCCAGCAGCGCCGAGCCCAGCGAGCGGGCCAAGAACGCCCGCATCTGAGGATCGGGCTGGGTCTGCTCGAGGAACCGGTCGAACTCCTCCGAGCGCGCCAGGGGGTCGAACCGAGCAACCGTCGCCTTCGACAGGTGGTCACCGGGCCACGGATCGCGGACCGAGCCGTCCTTGAGGTCGACCGTGCCGTCGACGGTGTTCAGCAGATAAGGGTTGGCATCGAGCCGAGCTGCGCTCAGCGTGCAGGGGTGCATCGTCGAGGCCAGCTCCAAGGTCCCGTTCACACCGGCCGCAGACTCGACCTTCCCAATGTCCTGGAGCAGTGCCTTGCGGTCGTCGTGGCCAAGGTTGGGCATCTCCCCCAGCGCGGCCTTGACCAGTCCGATGACCGCTCGGTGCTCCTCGCCGTCGACGCACTCGGCCCACCGGCATCCGTCCCAGCTGTGCCAGCGATCCCGTGAACGTGCAGCAGCCGACCGTCATAGGCGCGGGTGAAGCGCTCGGCGAACCGCAGCTGTCCGCGATGCTCCTCCCGCACCGGCACCAGGTCCTCCGACCACGCACCGCCCAGCGCCCACTCGCTCATCTCGCTCATGGCCTCGCTCATGCCGGCCTCCCCTGGTCGGGGTTTTGCCGGCCAGAGATGAACTCCTCGGTATCGGCGAACGCTTGGCCGCGCACCACACCGAGGTGGCGCCAGCTGTCACGGTGCTCAGCCGCCCGGGCCAGATACTCGGCGTCCTCGGCGCGCTTGTGAGCTTCACGCGCGAGCTCGAGCTCGGCGTGCAGCGACTCCACCAGCTCGTCCCCGCAACGCGCCCACGCCTCCGCGGCACGCACCACCGCAGCCACCCGCCGCACATCACCGTCCGGCAGGCTGTTGAACTCCCGTGAGCCGTACGTCGGTGCCGGCACAGTGCAGCGAGCCAGCATCCGCGCCGCCCAGCGCCGACGCGTCTCAACGTCCGGGCTCACGCGACCTCACCGCCCTCAACCAGACGCACCGAGTAGCCGGCGACGTCGAGTGGTAGGGCGGGTGGGGCTTGAACCCACGACCCAGGGATTATGAGTCCCTTGCTCTAACCGACTGAGCTACCGCCCCGCGGGCAGCCTAGTGTCCAGCAGCGGCGGGTCGGGCAGCGTGCCGAGCCACTGGGCGCCGAGCCCGGCGATCTCGTCGTCGACGACGACGCCGCCGGCCAGCACCATGCGCAGCCAGGCTTCGACGCGGCCCAGCCGGGCCAGCCGCATCGCGGCGGGCATCGCGGCGCGCAGGGCGGCGGCGGGGGCGACGTCGTCCCAGGCCCCGATCCAGGCCTGCGCCACGCGCCAAAGCCGGGGGTCGTCGCGTTCGCAGGTCAGTACGTCGGCCAGGCCGCCGAGCGGGACGAGCAGGTCGACGGTGGGTGAGGCGACCACGGCGTCGCCGAGGTCGAAGAACCGCAGCGGGCGGTCGTCGATGGTGGCGAAGACGTTGTTGCCGTGCAGGTCGTTGTGCACCAGGCAGGGCGGCAGCCCCAGGGCGCCGACGACGTCGACGGCCGCGGCCACCGCGGGCAGGCACTCCAGGATGCGAGCCGCTGCCCGATCCCCCAACCGTCGCGGGTCGTCGGCCGCGAGCCCGGTGAGCACGCCGACGCTCTCGCGCACCCAGGCGAGCGTCTCGGCGAGTGGCATGGCCTCGACGCCGGCCGTGGCGATCTCGCCGACGAAGGGCGCGGTGTCGCGCTGCAGCTGCGCCCACTCGCCCACGATGCGGGTCCAGACGTCGAGGTCGTCGTGCTCGAAGCCGAGGACGTCGCCCTGGTCAGGGCTCAGCAGCAGTCCGGAGCCCTCGTCGACGGCGACGACCGGCAGCACCCTCCCCGGCACCAGCCGGTCGAGGAGCACGAGCAGCTCGCCCTCGAAGGCCGAGGAGCCGCAGTTCTGCTTGGCCCAGTAGACCGCGCCGTCGGAGGCGGTGGCCCGCCACACCGACGACCACGGCTGCAGCTTGACCTGCTCCAGGTCGACGGGTCCGACGGCGGCCTCGACGAAGCCGCGCAGCTCCTCGGCGAAGCCGGGCGTCGACCAGCGCGTCGGGTCCACTCGCATCCGCCGGAGCCTAGGCTCCGGCCATGGCCGACGCACCCGGAAAACCCTCGCACTCGCACCTGCCGGTGGCCGTCGAGTTCGCCCAGCGGCGCGCCGAGAGCATCCAGAACCGGGTAGCCGACGCGATCACCAGGTTCGCCGGCTCGATGGCGTTCGTGTACCTGCACATCGTGCTGTTCGGGGTGTGGATGCTGGTCGTGGAGAAGAGTCCGTGGCCGACGCTGACGCTGGTGGTGTCGCTGGAGGCGATCTTCCTCTCGACCTTCGTGATGATCGCCCAGAACCGCTCGGCGGCCTTCGACGACGCCAAGTCCGAGCGGGAGTTCCGCGAGCAGGAGACCGAGCTGCACACGAACACCGAGATCACCCAGGAGATCCAGCGGCTCACCCAGGAGCTGCACCGGCGGCTGATCGAGCAGGGCGGGCAGCCCGAGCAGGGCGGGCAGCCCGAGCAGGGCGGGCAGCCCGATCAGGGCACCGAGAACGAGAAGCTCCCCCGGCTGGACTCGAACCAGCAACCCTCCGGTTAACAGCCGAATGCTCTGCCAATTGAGCTACAGGGGATCGCACGAAGCGACAGCAAGCGTAGCAAGGCCGGCGGCCTGGGACGAAACCAGCGCACCGGTGTCGCCCAGGTCGCCTCAGGGCTCGACGTCGGTCCTCGCCGCGGCCAGCGCAGCCTCGACCTGTGGGCGGACGACGTCGGGGTCCAGGCCGTCGTCGTAGGTGACGAACCAGCCGATCCGACCGTCGCCCGGCGCACGACGGGCGTGCAGGGTGACGCCGAGGCCGTTCTCGCCGATGGGGACGCGCCGCTGCAGCAGGACGCTGGCGCTGACCCGCTCGCGCAGCAGGTCGAGCAGCCGGCCCGGGCGCTCCTGCTGCTCGGCGAGACCGAACCGGTGCACCGGCCGCGGGTGACCCCACTCCCCCACCTCCGCGACGACCAGCAGGTCGGCCTCGGCGTCCCAGCCGGCGTGCTCGACCTGCTCCCAGCCGATCCGCTGCACCTCGTGCGGCGCGACCACGTAGAGGGCCAGCCGGGTGCCGAGCAGCCACACCGCGGTGGCCTCGGCGGCGGCGAGCACGCGCTCGCCGCGCGCCAGCTGCAGACGGGTGAGGACCTCCTCCGGCGCGTGGCCGGCTCGTAGCGACAACCGCATCAGGCGCCGCCGACCGCCAGCTCGCGCAGGCTGCGGCGCTGCTGCTCGAGCGCGACGAGCTCACCGAAGGTGCGGTTGTACTCCGCGTCGCCGGGCGTGGAGCGCTGCAGCCGCGACTTCAGGTCGGCGATCCGCCGCTGCACGGTGAGCTCCTGGAGGCGGTAGACGTGCTGGGCGGCGTAGCCCGTGTCGGGCTCACGGGCGGCGTTGATCGGCTCCACCGCCAGGGAGCTGATCAGCCCGCGGAGCACCGGCTCCTGGGTGGCCGCGGCCAGGTCGGCCACCCACGAGGGCCGGGCCGCCGCCGGTCCGCCCAGCCGCGTGACGATCTCCCACAGCGCGCGGTGGGCCGGGTGGCGGAAGTCGTCGGCGTCGATGTCGCCGGCCGCCGGCGCCACCAGGTGCGGGTGCTGCAGCAGCAGCTTGAGGGTCTCGCGCTCGATGGCGAGCCGCGGGTCGCGCGGGTCGGGCGTGGGCAGCCCGCCGTCGTCGGGGCGGGAGGCGGGCCGCGGCGAGGGCAGGTCGGCGCCGGGACCGCGGTGCGAGCGGCGGTCGGTGATGCGGCGGACCTCGCGCCGGGCGTCGTCGGGGTCGATGCCCACCATGCCGGCCAGCTCGCGGACGAAGGCGTCGACCTTGGAGCGGTCGCGGATGGAGGTGACCAGCTTGGCGCCCTCGCGCAGCGCGTCGACCCGGCCGTCGGCCCGGTCGAGGTCGAAGCGGCGCACGACGTTGCCCAGCACGAAGCGGTACAGCGGCTGGCGGCGGGCAACGAGCTCGCGCACGGCCTCCTCGCCCTTCTGCAGGCGCAGATCGCAGGGGTCCAGGCCGTCGGGCTCGACCGCGACGTAGGTCTGGGACACGAAGCGCTGGTCGCCGCCGAAGGCCTTCATCGCGGCGTCCTGGCCGGCCTGGTCGCCGTCGAAGGTGAAGATCACCTCGCCGCGGAACTCCTCGTGGTCGTGCAGCAGCCGGCGCAGCAGCCGCGTGTGCTCCTCACCGAAGGCCGTGCCGCACGAGGCCACGGCGGTCTGCACGCCGGAGAGGTGGCAGGCCATCACGTCGGTGTAGCCCTCGACGACCACGGCCTGGCTGGTGCGCGAGATGGCCTGCCGGGCCAGGTCGACGCCGTAGAGCACCTGGCTCTTCTTGTAGATCGGCGTCTCGGGGGTGTTGAGGTACTTGGCCTCGATCCGGTCGTCGTCGAAGATCCGGCGCGCGCCGAAGCCGATGGTGGCGCCGCTGGTGTCGCGGATGGGCCACATCAGCCGGCCGCGGAACCGGTCGTAGTGGCCGCCGCGCTGGGACTGGCCGACGAGCCCGGCCGTGACCAGCTCCTCGTCGGTGAAGGAGTACTGCCGCAGGTGGCGGTGCAGGTCCTCACCGCCGCGCGGGGAGAAGCCGACGCCGAAGGTCTCCGCCGCCGCCTGGTCGAAGCCGCGGGAGGCCAGGAACTGCCGCGCGGCCAGCGCCTCGGGCGCGGCCAGCAGGTCGGCGTAGTAGGCCTGCGCGAGCTTGTGGGCCTCCAGCAGCCGGGGCCGGCGAGGGCCACCGGTGGGACGCTCGGGGCCGCCCTCCTCGTAGCGCAGCTGCACCCCGACGGAGTCGGCCAGCCGCTCGACGGTCTCGGTGAAGGAGAGGCCGTCGATCTTCATCAAGAAGCTGATGACGTCGCCGCCCTCGGCGCAGCCGAAGCAGTGGTAGTAGCCCCGGCTCGGGTTGACGTTGAACGACGGCGTCTTCTCGTCGTGGAAGGGGCACAGCCCCTTCGACGAGCCGCCGCCGGCCGAGCGGAGGGTCACGTACTGGCTGATCACCTCGTCGATGCGCGTCTTCTCGCGCACCTCCGCGATGTCCTCCTCACGGATCCGACCGGCCACGTCGCGGAGTCTACGGGCGGGTGCCGACAGCCGGGCCGGCGTTGTCGGTGGGGGTGTCTAGCGTGCCGGGCATGGACGTCGTGTACCGCACCGCCACCAGTGCCGACGGCTTCATCGCCGACGCGGAGAACTCCTTGGAGTGGCTCTTCGAGGTGCCGGGGGCCGACGGCGACCCCGAGGCGATGGCCGGCTTCCTCGACGACGTCGGCGCGCTCGTGATGGGCCGCACCACCTACGAGTGGGTGCTCGACCACGAGCGGCTCCTGGAGCACCCGGAGAAGTGGCACGCCTGCTACGGCGAGCGACCCACCTGGGTGTTCAGCCACCGCGAGCTGCCGCCGATCCCGGGCGTCGACCTGCGTTTCGTCGCCGGCGCCGTGAGCGACCACCACGAGGCGGTCGCGGCCGGGGCGGCCGGGCGCGACGTCTGGCTGCTCGGCGGCGGCGACCTGGTCGGGCAGTACGCCGACGCCGGTCTGCTCGACCGGATCGTCCTCGACCTCACCCCGGTGTTCCTCGGCGCCGGGGCGCCACTGCTGCCGCGGCGGATGACCTCGACCCGCGTACGCCTCCAGGAGGTGACGCGCGAGGGGCAGCGCGTGCGCGTGGACTACCGGGTGGGCGATCCCTCGAGCTGACCGGCCAGCCGGAGCCGCTGCTGGGGCAGGCCCTCGGGGTGACTGGTGCGCAGCCAGCCGATCAGCCGCTCGCGCACCAGGCAGCGCAGGTCGAACAGCGTCGGGGCGTCGCGGGCGGTGACGAGCACGCGCACCCGGACCCACCCGTTCACCGCATCGGTGACCTGCACGTGGGAGACGCGGCCGTCCCACAGCCCCGCCGCCTGCGCCTCGGGCATGATCCGGGCCACCTCCTCGCGCAGCAGGTCGGTGTCGACCTGCCAGTCCAGGTCGAGCTCCACCGAGCCCAGCAGCTGCGAGGTGTGACGGGTCCAGTTCTGGAAGGGGGTGGTGGTGAAGTAGGTGCACGGCAGCACCATCCGGCGGTCGTCCCACAGCCGCACCACGACGTAGCTCAGCGTCACCTCCTCCACCCAGCCCCACTCCTCCTCGACGATGACGGCGTCGTCGATGCGCACCGCGTCACTGAAGGCGATCTGCAGTCCCGCGAACACGTTGGCCAGCGTCGACTGCGCGGCGACGGCGGCCACCACCGAGATCAGCCCGGCCGAGGCGAGCAGGCTGGCGCCGACCCCACGGACGCCGGGGAAGCTGAGCAGCATCGCGGCCAGCCCCACCACCACGACCGCGGCGACCGTCAGTCGCCGGATGACGAGCACCTGCGTGCGGCGGCGGCGCTTGGTCAGGTTGTCGGGAACGTCGATGTCGGTGCGCTGCAGGCCCTGGTCGACCACGAAGAGCAGCAGCACACCCACCAGCCACGCCCCGGCCCCGATGGCCAGCACCCGCAGCGCCAGCGTGCCGGCGGTCCACCAGCGGTCGTCGTCGCGCACCGCCGCCACGACGCCCGCCACCGCGAGCACCAGCACCAGGGCGCGAAACGGCCTCTCGGCCCGCTCGACCAGCTGCCGGCCGTGGCGCCACCGGCGCGTGGCCAGCCGGGCGACGACGTGCACGACGATCATCACCAGCACCGCAGCTCCGAGGCCGGAGGCGAGGCTCGTGAGGAGGACGGTCCACGAAACGGCCATCGGCCCAATCTCGCAGCATGAACGTCGTCACACGGCGAGCGGGTCCGGGCGGGCTCAGTACTCCCCGGACATCACGTTGAGGAGGTCCTCACCGGCGGCGAAGCGCTCCAGCTGCTCCCGCACGAGACGGTGGGCCCGCGGCCACATCGCGCTCGTCGCGCCGCCGACGTGCGGGCTGACGAGCACGTTCGGGGCCGACCACAGCGGATGAGCGTCGGGCAGCGGCTCGGGGTCGGTGACGTCCAGTGCGGCCGCCACGCGACCACCCTCGGCCAGCAGTGCGTCGGTGTCGACGACCGGTCCGCGCGCGACGTTGACCAGCAGCGCGCCGTCCTTCATCGCAGCGAGGAAGCCGGCGTCGACCAGGCCCTGCGTCTGGTCGGTCAGCGGGACGACCAGGACGACGACGTCGGCCTCCGGCAGCAGGTCGGCCAGCTCGTCGAAGCCATGGACGTCGTCGTCCGGACGTGCCGTGCGCGCCACCCGCACCACCTCGGTCTCGAACGGCAGCATGCGCGCCTCGATGGCACGCCCGATCGAGCCGTAGCCGACGACGAGCACCCGCTTGTCGGCCAGCGCGGGTCCCACGTGCCGACGCCAGCGACCGCGGTCCTGGTTGCGCACGAACTGCGGCAGCCCGCGCAGAGAGGCCAGGGTGAGCGCGACCGCCAGCTCGGCGGTGGAGGCGTCGTGGACGCCCCGGGCGTTGCACAGTGTGACGCCCTCGGGGATCCAGGGGCGGACGTTGTCCACCCCGGCGCTCAGCGTCTGCACCACGCGCAACCGAGGCATGTCGGGGAAGGTCCGCGCGGCCTTGTCGCCCATCGCGTAGGGCGGCACCACCAGCTCGACCTGGTCTATCGTCCCGGGCCGCTGCCAGTCGGGACCGCCGAGCTCGGCCTGAACCTCGTAGCGCAGTCCGCCGGGCACGTCTCCCAGGTCGGCGGGATCGAACGGTAGCCAGACGAGGGGTTCGCTCACCGGTCCAGGCTAGAGACCGACCTCGGCGGCGATCCGGTCGAGGTGGTGCTCGAAGAGCCGGCGGGAGTAGCTCGCGTCGCGGCCGTACTGCCCGAACACCTCGAAGCTGACCGCTCCGAAGAGCGAGGTCCAGGCGAACATGCTGCGCGCCATGACGGCCGGCGACAGCTCGACGCCGAGGCCGTCGGCGACGCCGGCCATGTCCTTGGCCAGCGCCTTCGACAGCGGCGTGGCGGGATCGACGAGCGCGCCCGCCTGCCAGGCGTCGTCGACGACGCCCACCAGCAGCATCGGCACACGCAGGCCCGGGCCGGTGGTCTGCTCCGCGGGCGCCTCGTAGTCAGGCACGGGACTGCCGAAGAGCAGCGCGTAGCGGGCGGGCTCGGCCAGCGCCCAGTCACGCACCCCGTGGGCGACCGCGCGCAACCGACCCATGTGGTCGGCGCGACGGCGCCGACGCTCGGCCGCCTCCGCGGCCTCGCCGAGCTCGTCGTAGGCGTCGACGACGAGCAGGGTGAGCAGGTCGTCGCGGCTCTTGACGTAGCGGTAGACGGCGGAGGAGACGACGCCGAGGTCGCGAGCGATCGAGCGCACGGAGAGCTGGGCGGCGCCGACGGTGGCGAGCTGCTCCCGACCGAGGCGGGTGATGTCGACCAGCGTCTGCTCGCGGGCACGTTGACGGGGAGTGACCATAGGCACAGCCTCTCACATTCGAGAGCTCTTGCAACTTTAGAGAGCAGTGCTCTTGCTTTTGCCACAGGTGCGGTGCAGGCTCATCGCCATGACCCAGACATATGTAGTGACAGGAGCAGGACCGGTCGGCTGGACCGTGACCGAGCAGCTCGCCGACGCCGGCCACCGGGTGCGGGTGCTGACCCGCTCCGGGAGCGGCCCCGAGCGCGAGGGCGTCGAGCGGCTGGCGGTGGACGCCGGCGACCCCGCGGCGCTGAGCGATGCAGTGACGGGAGCAGCAGCGCTCTTCCACTGCATCCACGGCACCGCCTACGCGGCGAGGACGTGGCGCGAGGAGCTGCCGAAGGCCGACCGGGTGGTGATGGACGCAGCAGGCGCGGCCGGCGCCGTGGCGGTGTTCCCCGAGAGCCTCTACAGCTACACCGACTCCACGCGGCCGATGACCGAGGACAACCCGCGCAACCGGCCGGGCGGCAAGAGCGCGGTGCGCGCCGAGCTGCTGCACGGCCGCGCGGAGCACCCGACACCGACGGTGAGCGTCGTGGCCTCGGACTTCGTCGGACCCCGGGTGGCCACCAGCCACATGGGCGAGCGGATCGTGCCGCCGGTGCTCGCCGGCAAGAAGGTGCGTGTCCTCGGCTCGCTGGACCAGCCGCACTCGTGGACGTACGTGCCCGACCTGGCCCGCGCCATGATCACCGCCGCGCGACGCGAGGAGCTGTGGAACTCGGTGCTCCACGCACCCACCGCGGCGCCGCGCACCCAGCGCGAGATGGTGCACGCCTTCGCCGACGCGGCCGGGGTACAGATCCCCGAGCCGGGCCTGATCCCCTCGTGGGTCATGCGCGGCATCGGCCTGGTGCACCCCGGCACCCGCGAGGTGGCGGAAATGCTCTACCAGTTCGAGAACCCGTTCGTCCTCGACTCCACCCACAGCCAGGAGCTGCTCGGGTTCGCCCCGACGCCTACCGAGCAGGTGGCGGCCGAGACGGTGGCGTGGTGGCGCGCGGAGGCTTCGAGACGGCGCTAGCGCGCCTCCTCAACCAGTGACGCGCCGGTGCCAGGCCACGGCGCTGGCGTCGGTGAGCGAGGCGACCTGGTCGAGGTAGACCCGCACGCGGGCGGCATCGTCCGCGGCTGAGGCGAGGTCGTCGCGGAACGGTCGGTGCAGCAGCTGCGGGTCGCCGTCGCGCAGGGCCTCGAAGAGCTCGGCCACCAGCGTGGCCTGGCGCTCCATCAGCGCCACCCGGTCGGCGGCCTGCATGACGTAGTGCGCCGCGATCCCCTTCAGCACCGCGATCTCGGTCCAGGTGTGGTCGGGCACCACGAGGTCGCCCTCGTGGCGGACCAGCGCCCGGTCGCCGAACGACTGACGGGTGGCCTCCTGGACGCTGCCGCAGAAGATGCCGATGACGTCGGAGGTCAGGTTCTTCAACGCCGCCAGGGCGGCGCGCGACCCGTCGTAGCCCGACGTCGGCCAGCCCGCCACCGCCGCCAGCCGGCGATGAGCGGCATCAAGCTCGTCGTCGGCGGCCTCGGGCAGGTACCAGTCGCGCACCGTCGCCCAGACGGCGCGACGCTCGTCGGCGTCGCCGAGCAGGGCCAGGTCGATCCGCTCGGCGACGATGCCGTCCTCCAGGTCGTGCACGGAGTAGGCCACGTCGTCGGCCAGGTCCATCACCTGCGCCTCGACGCACCGGTGCCGCTCCGGCGCGCCGGCGCGGAGCCAGTCGAAGACCGGACGGTCGTCGGCGTACACGCCGAACTTGCCGCCCGGGACGTCTCGCGGCCACGGGTACTTCGTGCAGGCGTCGAGGGTGGCGCGGGTCAGGTTGAGGCCGATCGAGCGGCCGTCGGGACCGGTGGACTTGGCCTCCAGCCGCGTCAGGATGCGCAGCGTCTGGGCGTTGCCCTCGAAGCCGCCGGCGCCGGCAGCCAGCGCGTCGAGCACCCGCTCACCGTTGTGGCCGAAGGGCGGGTGCCCCAGATCGTGGGCGAGCGCCGCGGTCTCGGCCAGGTCGGGGTGGCAGCCGAGCACGTGCGCGACGTCGCGGGCCACCTGGGCCACCTCGAGGCTGTGGGTGAGCCGGTTGCGGACGAAGTCGTCGGTGCCGGGCCCGACCACCTGGGTCTTGGCGGCGAGTCGCCGCAGCGCCGCGGAGTGCACCACCCGGGCGCGGTCGCGCTCGAACGGCGTGCGCTCGGGCGCCGGCACCCGCTTGGCCGGCTCCTCCACCCAGCGCTCCTGCGACGCGTCGTCGTAGAGCTCGTCCCAGCTCGTCTGCTCCATGGCACGGCCGAGACTAGGGCCTACCACCCCCTTGTACCTTGACAGTTACGTACACGTGGCGTTACATAGCGCACGTGAGCGAGCCGAGCAGCGTGTGGGACGTGCTCGTCGACCCCACCCGGCGCGAGATCGTGCAGCGGCTGGCCGCCGGCGACCTCACGGCCGGGGAGATCGCCAGCGCGTTCGAGATCGCCCGACCCGGCGTCTCGCGCCACCTGCGCGTCCTGCGCGAGGCCGGCCTGGTCGAGGCGCACCCGCAGGCGCAGCGGCGGGTCTACCGGCTGCGCCCAGAAGCGCTGGCGCCCATCGACGCCTGGCGGCACGAGGTGAGCGCCTTCTGGGAGCAGCGCCTCGACGCCCTGGCCACCGAGGTCGCGCGAGGAACGCACGCCCGCACTCGCACCACGACGACAGGAGCACACGATGATCGAGCTACTGGGTGAGATCGCCCGCGACGGCGACGAGCACGCCACCGTCAGGTTCGAGCGGCGCTACCCCACCACACCCGCCGACCTGTGGGACGCCCTCACCTCCCCCGAGCGCCTGGTGCGCTGGTTCGCCCCGGTCGAGGGCGACCTGCGCGAGGGCGGGGAGTTCACGATCCACTTCGACGACGGCGACGTGCCGCGCTGCCGCGTCGTCAGCTGCTCCCCCACCCACGCGTCCACCTGGGAGCGGCACCACGAGCACGGCTCCTCCCTGGTGGAGGTCGGCGTCGAGTCGGCAGACGACGGCGGCAGTGTGCTGCGGCTCGTCCACTCCCGGCTGCCGGCGCCGAACGCTGCCGAGTACGGCGCCGGCTGGCAGGCCTACGTGCAGTCGCTGACCGCGTACCTCGACGGAGTGGAGAGCGGGGAGTGGCGGGAGGCCTTCGGCGAGGCCAAGGCGGGCTACGTCACCGCCCTGGCGGCGCAGGAGGGATAGCCCAGCGAAGACAGCCCAGCGAAGACAGCTCAGAGCCAGCCGTTGTTGTCGGCCACCAGCACCGCCTCGGCGCGGTTGCCCGAGCCGGTCTTGCCGATGGCCGCCGAGAGGTGGTTGCGCACGGTGCCCTCGGAGAGGAAGAGCTTCTTGGCGATCACGGCCACCGACGACCCGTCGCGAGCGGCCTGCAGCACGTCGGTCTCGCGCTGGGTCAGCGGCGACTCCCCCGCCACCAGACTGTCGGTGGCCAGCGCCGGGTCCACCACGCGCAGCCCCTGCGCGATCCGGCGTACGGCGTCGGCCAGCTGCGGCGCCGGGGTGTCCTTGACCACGAACCCGCCGGCCCCCGCCTGCAGCGCACGACGCAGGTAGCCCGGCCGGCCGAAGGTGGTCACGATCAGCACCTTGGTGGTGGGTACGGCCTCGCGGACGGCGGCGGCCGCGGCGATGCCGTCGAGGCCCGGCATCTCGACGTCGAGCAGGGCGACGTCGGGCGTGTGCTCGCGGACGGCGGCGACCACCTCGTCGCCACGGCCCACCTGGGCGACGACCTCCAGGTCGGACTCGAGGTCGAGCAGCGCGGCCAACGCGCCGCGGACCAGGGCTTGGTCGTCGGCCAGCAGCAGCCGGATCGTCATGCCGGCACCACCACCTGCAACGAGAACCCCTTCGGCTGGGCCGGCCGGGTGACGACGGTGGCGCCGGCGGCCGCGGCCCGCTCGCGCAGGCCGACCAGGCCGTTGCCGGACCCGCGCTCGCGCACCGGCCCGCAGCCGTCGTCGACCACCTCGGCCGAGCGCGGTGTCAGCCGTACGGTGCAGGTGCGGGCGCCGCTGTGACGGATCACGTTGGTGACCCCCTCCCGGATGGTCCAGGCGAACAGCTCGCGCAGGTCGCCGGGCACCTCGTCGGTCGAGTTGGGCAGGTCGGCGTCGATCTCGGCCGCCCTCAGTGCTGTGCGGGCCCGGGTGAGCTCACCGGGCAGGGTCAGCTCCCGGTAGCCCTCGACCGCGCGACGGACGTCGGCCAGGGCGTCGCGCGAGAGCCGCTCGAGGTCGGCCACCTCGGCCCGGGCCCGCTCAGGGTCGACGTCGAGCAGCTTGTTGGCCAGCTCGGCCTTCACGGTGATGACGGTCAGCGAGTGGCCCAGGATGTCGTGCAGGTCGCGGGAGAAGCGGTTGCGCTCGTCGGCCACCGCGAGCTGCTGGTTCTCCTCGTTGGCGCGTCGCAGCCGGATGTTGCCCAGGATCATCTGCTGGATGCCGAACACCGCGGCCGAGGCGGTCAGCATCGAGAGCAGCAGGCTGTTGTCGAGGTTCCAGCCGGGCACCACGGAGCCGGCGGCGTACCAGGCGGCGGCGTTGACCAGCGCCAGCACCACCGACAGCGGGGTCGGCAGCGCCATGACGAACAGCACGCACAGGTACACCGCGGTGGCGGTGCCGTCCTGCCCGATGGCGATGCAGTCCGCGACGGCGAGCACCAGGGCCAGCGCGATGCCGGCCGCCGCCTTCGGCGCCTGCAGGTGGAACGTCTTGCGCGCGAACCCGTTGCGTCGCTGGTAGCCGAAGAACGCGACGTACCAGACCCCGAACGCGATCGTGAGCACGATGCCCGCCCAGCCGGCCACCGTGTCGCGACGGTCCCAGGCCGCCGAGAGCGGCTCGACCAGGAAGAAGGTCCAGACCGCGATCCAGAACGTGCCGATCCGGCCGGGCCCTCGGTCGGGGGCCCAGCCGGATCGGACCTGCTGCTCCATGAGGTTCATTGTGGCGCGCTCAGACGCGTTGGGTGTCCTTGCTCATCCGCCACGCGGCACCGAGCACGAAGATCGCCAGCCAGCCCACGGCGTTGACCACCGCGTACCACGGCAGCTCGTGGGTCAGGGGTGCACGCGAGACCTCGGCCACGCCGTACATCGGGGTCCAGTAGGCGATCATCCGGATGGAGTCGGTGTACTGGGTCAGCGGGATGAACAGGCCGCCGAGTAAGGACAGCAGCGCGAGCCCGGGGCCGAGGAACTGCATCACGTTCTCGCCGGGCACCAGGTAGCCGATGAACACGCCCAGGGCCGCGAAGGTCATGGTGCACAGCAAGGTGAGCAGTGCGCAGTAGATCCAGGTGTCGGTCGGCATGGACGGGGTGCCCTTGAGGGCTCCGACCACGTTGACGACCACCACGGCGAGACCGGCCATCGTCAGCGCGACCAGCGCCTTGACCACGATGTAGGCCACCGGGTTGAGCGGGGTCAGCCGGAGCTGGCGCGACCAGCCGAGGGCGCGCTCGGTGGCCACCATCGCCCCGCCCGAGGCTGCGATGAGAGCGCCGCCGTACAACGCCATCGAGACCATCACGTAGGCCGAGACGTTGCCCTTCAGACCGCCCCCGAGGGGCTCGTTGCCGCCGCTGCCGGACCCGAAGACGAAGAACATCGCCGTCGGGAAGATCAGCGCGAACACGATGGTGCGCCGGTTGCGCAGCATCCGCTTGATCTCGATGCCGAGCATCGTGAGGTTGAAGCCGCCCAGGGGCGGCACCCGGCGGGCGGTCGGGTCGATGGTGGAGACGGCTGTGCTCATGACTGCGCTCCTTCGGTGCTGTGCGTGCTGTCGGTGCTGTCGGTGGTGCCGGTCAGGCTGAGGAAGGCGTCCTCGAGGCCCTTGGCAGTGATCTCCAGGTCGCGGGCGCTGGTCTGGGTGAGCAGGTACTTCGCCACCGTGTCGCTGTCCTTGGCGTGGATGTAGACCTGGTCGCCGCGCACCTCGACGTCGTCGACGCCACCGAGCCGCGTGATCGCCTCGGTGTCGGCGTTCTCCCAGGTCACCCGCACCACCCGGCCCGAGGCCAGCGACTTGATCTGGCTGCCGGTGCCGTCGGCGACGATCGTGCCGTGGCTGACCAGCACGATCCGGTCGGCGTACTGGTCGGCCTCCTCGAGGTAGTGCGTCGCGAAGAGCACCGTGCGGCCCTTCTTCGCGTCCTGGCGGATGCTCTGCCAGAACGCGCGGCGGCCCTCGACGTCCATGCCCGTGGTGGGCTCGTCGAGCAGCAGCAGCGCCGGATCCGACAGCAGTGCCATCGCGAACCGGAGCCGCTGCTGCTCGCCCCCCGAACACTTCGCCACCTTGCGGTCGGCGATCTCGGTGATGCCGGCCGTGGCCAGCACCTCGTCCGTCGGCTTGGTGTCGACGAACAGGCTGCGGGTGTACTCGACCGTCTCGCGCACGGTCAGGTCCTTGAGCAGACCGCCGGTCTGCATGACCGCCGCGACCAGCCCGCGGGCGATGGCGGCGCGCGGCTCGATGCCGAGCACCCTCACCTCGCCCGAGGTCGGCTTCGACAGTCCCAGGATCATGTCGATGGTGGTCGTCTTGCCGGCGCCGTTGGGGCCGAGGAAGGCGACGACCTCGCCCTGCTGCAGCTCCAGGTCGACGCCCCGCACGGCGCGGACGCGTCCGAAGTCCTTGGTGACTCCCGAGAGGGAGACCGCGGTCAGTGGTTGGCTCATGTCACGAGCATGGGCCCGGGGCGGGCGGTGGGCCGCGTACGCCGGTCATGACGGTGGGATGACATTTGTCAGCGGCGGGGGTTTTGCCGGGTGCCCGGCAAAACCCCCGCCGAAAACGGGTGAAAACGCCGCCTCCCGCCGGGGTTTCGTACAGACGGTGTCCAGAACGTCCGGTATCAGCAACGGGCAGCGGTGCCGAACATCAGCGCCCTGGCCGACGACGTCAGCGCACCGGGTGACCCTGCGCGGCGAGGGCGTCCTTGACCTCGGGGATCGCCACGGTGCCGAAGTGGAAGACGGTGGCGGCCAGGACGGCGTCCGCGCCGGCGTCGACGGCGGGCGGGAAGTGCTCGGCGGCGCCGGCTCCGCCGCTGGCGATGACCGGCACGCTGACCGCGGCGCGGACCAGGCCGATCAGCTCGAGGTCGAAGCCGTCGGTGGTGCCGTCGGCGTCCATGGCGTTGAGCAGGATCTCCCCCGCGCCGAGCTCGGCGGCGCGGGTGACCCACTCGATCGCGTCCAGGCCGGCGCTCTTGCGGCCGCCGTGGGTGGTGACCTCGAACCCGGAGTCGGTGCCGGAGGCTCGCCGGGCGTCGAGGGAGAGCACCAGCACCTGGTTGCCGAACCGGTCGGCGATCTCGGCCACCAGCTCGGGGCGGTGGATGGCGGCGGTGTTGACGGCGACCTTGTCGGCGCCTGCGCGCAGCAGCCGGTCGACGTCCTCCACGCTGGCCACTCCCCCGCCGACGGTGAGCGGGATGAACACCTGCTCGGCGGTCGCCGAGACGATCTCCATCGTGGTGGCGCGGCCCTCGTGGGAGGCGGAGATGTCGAGGAAGGTCAGCTCGTCGGCGCCCTCGGCGTCGTAGCGACGGGCCAGCTCGACGGGGTCGCCGGCGTCGCGCAGGTTCTCGAAGTTGACGCCCTTCACCACGCGGCCGGCGTCGACGTCGAGGCACGGGATGACGCGAACGGCGAGGCTCATGCGCGCGTGGCGGCGAGGGCCTCGCCGAAGTCGAGGGTGCCCTCGTAGAGCGCGGTGCCCATGATCGCGCCCTCGACGCCGTCGGGAACCAGGGTCATCAGCGCCTCGATGTCCGCGAGCGTCGTGATGCCGCCCGAGGCGACCACCGGGGCGTCGGTGGCGGCGCAGACGTCGCGCAGCAGCTGCAGGTTGGGGCCCTGCAGCATGCCGTCCTTGTTGACGTCGGTGACGACGTAGCGGGCGCACCCCTCGGCGTCGAGGCGGGCGAGCACCTCGTAGAGGTCGCCGCCGTCGCGGGTCCAGCCGCGGGCGGCCAGGGTGCGGCCGCGGACGTCGAGTCCGATGGCGACGCGGTCGCCGTGCTCGGCGATGATCTTGGCGCACCACTCCGGCTGCTCGAGCGCCGCGGTGCCGATGTTGACCCGGCGACAGCCGGTGGCCAGCGCGGCGGCCAGCGACTCGTCGTCGCGGATGCCGCCGCTCATCTCGACGTCGAGGTCCAAGGCGGCGACGATCTCGGCCTGCAGCTCGCGGTTGGAGCCGCGGCCGAAGGCGGCGTCGAGGTCGACCAGGTGCAACCACTCGGCGCCGGCGTCCTGCCAGCGCCGGGCGGCGGCCAGCGGGTCGCCGTACACCCGCTCCGACCCGGCCACGCCCTGGGCGAGCTGGACCGCACGGCCCTCGGTGATGTCGACGGCGGGCAGCAGCTGCAGACGGCTCATCGGGGCCCCCGCACGAGTGCGAGCGAAGCGAGTGGTCGGGTGGGGTGATTCATAGTGACGACACCCAGTTCCTCAGCAGTCGGGCTCCGGCGTCGCCGGACTTCTCGGGGTGGAACTGGGTGGCGGTGAGCGGCCCGTTCTCGACCGCGGCGACGAACCGGTCACCCCCCTGTGCTGAGGGGCCGGTCTCGGTCCAGGTGACCAGCGGCGGCTTGGTGCGGTCGTTGGTCACCAACGTCCAGCCGCGGACGCCGTAGGAGTGCACGAAGTAGAACCGCTCGTCCTCGACGCCCTCGAAGAGCGTGGTGCCCGTGGGCGCCTCGACGGTGTTCCAGCCCATGTGGGGCACCACCGGCGCCTGCAGCCGCTCGACGACGCCGGGCCACTCGCCGCACCCCTCGGTGACGACGCCGTGCTCGATGCCGGTCTCGAACAGCACCTGCATGCCCACGCAGATGCCCAGCACCGGGCGACCGCCGGCCAGCCGGCGACCGATCACCTCGTGGCCCTTGACCGCCCTGATGCCGTCCATGCAGGCGCGGAACGCGCCGACGCCGGGCACGACGAGGCCGTCGGCGTCCATCGCCTCCGCGCGATCGGCGGACAGCGTCACCTCCGCGCCGGCGCGCTCCAGGGCGCGCACGGCCGAGCGGAGGTTGCCGGAGCCGTAGTCGAGGACGGTGACGCGGCTCAGAGCGCGCCCTTGGTGCTGGGGATGCCGGTCTCGCGCGGGTCGAGGGCGACGGCGTCGCGCAGCGCCCGGGCGAAGGCCTTGAACTGCGCCTCGACCAGGTGGTGCGGCTCGCGGCCGGCCAGCACCCGCACGTGCAGGGCGAGGTGACCGTGGAAGGCGAGCGTCTCGAAGACGTGCTGGGTCAGCGAGCCGAGGTAGCTGACGCCCGACCCACCGAGCTGCACGTACTGCTGCCCCTCGGGCTCGCCGGTGTGCACGCAGTAGGGCCGTCCGGAGACGTCGACGACGGCCTGCACCAGCGCCTCGTCGAGAGGCACGGTGGCGTCGCCGAAGCGGCGGATGCCGCGCTTGTCGCCCAGCGCCTCGCGCAGCGCCTGGCCCAGCGCGATGGCGGTGTCCTCCACCGTGTGGTGGGCGTCGATGTGGGTGTCGCCGTCGGTCTGCACCGTCAGGTCGAGCAGCGCGTGGCGGCCCAGCGCGGTGAGCATGTGGTCGTAGAAGCCGACGCCGGTGGAGACGTCGACGCGGCCGGAGCCGTCGAGGTCGACCTCGACGAGGACCTTGGACTCGCTGGTCGCACGCTCGACGCGAGCGGTACGGCTCATGACTGACTGCCTTCCAGAAGGGGCGTGGCCACCCCATTGTCGCGGATATCGGCCAGCGCCGTCGAAAACGCCGCCATCTCGGACGCCGTGCCCACCGAGACCCGCAGCCAGCCGTCCGGGCCGGTCTCGCGGATCAGCACCCCGCGGTTGAGCAGCCCCTGCCACACGGCGTGCCGGTCGGCGAAGCGGCCGAACAGCACGAAGTTGGCGTCGGAGTCGGCCACCGCGTAGCCGGCGCCGCGCAGCAGCTCGACGCAACGGTCGCGCTCGGCGCGCAGCTCGGCCACCTTGCCCAGCAGGGACGGCGCGTGGCGCAGCGCTGCGCTCGCGACCGCCTGGGTGACCGCCGAGAGGTGGTAGGGCAGCCGCACCACGCGGATCGCGTCGACGATCGGCTGCGAGGCCGCCAGGTAGCCCAGCCGGGCACCGGCCAGCGCGAAGGCCTTGCTCATGGTGCGGGTGACCACCAGGTTCGGGTGCTCGGCGAGCAGCTCCAGCGCGCTCGGCACGCCGTCGCGGCGGAACTCGGCGTACGCCTCGTCGATGACGACGACACCGCCCATCGCCGCGGCCATCGCGCACAGCGGGGCCACCACCTCCGGCGGCAGCGCCGTGCCGGTGGGGTTGTTGGGCGAGGGCAGCAGCACGACGCTGGGCCGGTGCTCGCCCAGCAGCGCCTCGGCGTGCTCGAGGTCGAAGCCGAAGTCCTCGCGGCGGCGTCCCGCCACCCAGCCGGTGGCGGTGTCGCGGGCGTACTCGGGGTACATCGAGTACGTCGGGGCGAACGAGACCGCCGTGCGACCGGGCCCGCCGAAGGCCTGCAGCAGCTGCAGCATCACCTCGTTGGAGCCGTTGGCCGCCCACACCTGCTGCCAGGGCACCGCCACCCCGGACTCGACGGCCAGGTACTCCGAGAGCCCCTGCCGCAGCGCGCGGAACTCGCGATCGGGGTAGCGGTTGAGGGTCGTGGCAGCGGCGAGCACCGCACCGGCGATGTCGGCGGCGCAGTCGGCGTCGGGCGGGTACGGGTTCTCGTTGACGTTGAGCTGGACGGGGACGTCCAGCTGCGGAGCGCCGTACGGCTCGATGCCCCGCAGCTCCTCTCGGAGCGGAGGCAGCCAGCTCATGGTCGGCTGAACCTCACGCTCACCGCGGCTCCATGGCCGGGCAGGTCCTCGGCCTCGGCCAGCGCGACCACACCCTCGGCCACCTCGTCCAGCGCGTCGCGGTCGTACTCCACGACGTGCATCGAGCGCAGGAACGCGCGCACCGACAGGCCCGAGGAGTGGCAGGCGCAGCCGCCGGTGGGCAGCACGTGGTTGGAGCCGGCGCTGTAGTCGCCCAGCGAGACCGGCGCGAACGGGCCGACGAAGATCGCCCCGGCGTTGCGCACCCGCGCGGCCAGCGCGGCGGCGTCGGCGGTCTGGACCTCGAGGTGCTCGGCGGCGTAGGCGTCGACGACGGCCAGCCCCTGCTCCATGTCGTCGACCAGCACGGTGCCCGACTGGCTGCCCGTCAGTGCCGTACGCACCCGCTCGACGTGGCGGGTGGCGGCCACCTGCTTGTCCAGCTCGGCCTCGACGTCGTCGGCCAGCCGCACCGAGTCGGTCACCAGCACCGAGCCGGCCATCGGGTCGTGCTCGGCCTGGCTGAGCAGGTCGGCGGCCACGAATGCGGCATCGGCGGTGTCGTCGGCCAGCACCGCGATCTCGGTGGGCCCGGCCTCGGAGTCGACGCCCACCACACCGCGCAGCAGCCGCTTGGCGGCCACGGTGTAGATCGCGCCGGGGCCGGTGACCAGGTCGACCGGACGGCACGGACCGGCGCCGTAGGCCAGCATCGCGATCGCCTGGGCGCCGCCGACGGCGTAGACCTCCTCGACGCCCAGCAGCGCGCACGCGGCCAGGATCGTGGGGTGGGGCAACCCACCGAACTCTTTCTGCGGTGAGCTGGTCAGCGCGATCGAGCCGACGCCGGCGGTCTGCGCGGGCACGACGTTCATGACGACGCTGCTCACCAGCGGTGCGATGCCGCCGGGCACGTAGAGCCCGACCCGGCCGATCGGCACCTTGCGGTGGGTGACCCGGGCACCGGTGGCGACATCGGTGACGACGTCGTGCTCGAGCTCGGCTGCGCTGGTGAGCCGCAGCCGGCGGATCGACTCCTCCAGCGCGGCGCGGACGCGCCGGTCCAGCGTCTCCAGCGCGTCGGCGATCGCCTGCGCGGGGACACGGATGTCGGCGGGACGCACGCCGTCGAACTTCTCGGAGTAGTCGAGCACCGCCTCGACGCCGCGTTCCTTGACGTCGTGGCAGATCGGCTCGACGACATGCAGCGCGGCCTCGACGTCGAACTCGGCACGCGGCACGACCGCGCTGTAGTCCGCGGGACGGCTGCCCCGGAGGTCGATCCTGCGCAACATGGCCCCTAGTTTATGGCTGGTCCCCTCGGGGGCCCCACTAGGTTTGCGTCGTGACCACCCGGCTGCCGCTGTTCCCGCTGAACAGCGTGGTCTTCCCCGGCGTCGCCACCCCGCTGCACGTGTTCGAGGAGCGCTACCGCGCGCTGGTGCGCGACCTGCTCGGCCGCTCCGACCCGGCCGACCGGATCTTCGGCATCACCGCGATCCGCGAGGGGTTCGAGGTCGCCGGCCCCGGTGACTCCGTCGAGCACGGCCGCCAGTCGCTGTGCACCACCGGCACGGTCGTACAGCTGACCGGGGTCGAGCCCTACGACGACGGCCGCTTCGACATCGAGACCGTCGGCCGGCAGCGGTTCGTGCTCCACGAGGTCGACGGCTCGGGCGACTACGCCGTGGGCGCGGTCGACCTGGTCACCGAGCCCGACACCGACGACGTCACCGGCGTCGAGGCCGAGCGCACGCTGGCCATCTTCGAGCGCTACCGCGACCGGCTCGGCCGGATGCGCGGCGGCCCGGTGCTCAGCGGGCAGCTGCCGCGCGACCCGACCTACCTCTCGTGGTCGCTCTCGGCCACCTGCCTGCTCACCCAGGCCCAGCGCCAAGAGCTCCTCGAGGCGCCCGACACCCTCACCCGGCTGGTACTGCTGCGGCACTCGCTGGTCGAGGAGATGGAGGCGATGCAGGTGGTGCCGTCGCTGCCGGCCACCGGGATCTCGCGGATGGGCTGGTCGCCCAACTGATGCAGACGCCCGCCACCCTCGCGCTCACCCGGGCCGGCGTCGACTTCACCGTCCACACCTTCGACGCCGACGACCCCGGCGGCGGCGGTTCGTACGGCGAGCAGGCGGCGGCCGCCCTGGGTCACGACCTGGGCGTCGACCCGGAGCGGGTCTTCAAGACGCTGCTGGTCGAGGTCGACGGCCGCCTCGCCGTGGGCGTCGTGCCGGTCTCGGGCCAGCTCGACCTCAAGGCACTGGCCGCCGCACTGGGCGGCAAGCGCGCCTCGATGGCCGACCCGAAGCTCGCCGAGCGCACCACCGGCTACGTGGTCGGCGGGATCTCCCCGTTCGGCCAGCGCAAGCCGCTGCCCACCGTGCTCGACTCCGCCGCGTCGGGGTTCGACACCATCCTGGTCTCCGCCGGGCGGCGAGGTGCCGACGTCGAGGTGGCGCCGGAGGATCTGGTGCGGGTGCTGGAAGCGAGGGTGTCCGCGATCGGACGCTAGTCCGTAGTCACCTTCAGCAGCAGGTGGCTGGTCTTGCCGTCGCGCCAGGCCGAGATGCCGAGGGCCTGCAGCGGGCCGAGGTTGTCCTTGGCGTCGGTGTCGCTCGAGGCCAGGGTCTTCGCCCAGTCGCTGTCGAAGTCGACGTACCCGACCAGCTGCGCCTCGTCGGCGTGCGGGACGACGGCGGTGAAGCGCTTCTGCTCGCCCAGGGTGCCCGAGGACGTCAGGTCACCGGTGTAGTCGGGGTCGAAGGAGAAGACGACCTTGCCGTCGCCCTGCTTGACCAGGTCGTCGGAGCCGCCGAGCTTGCCGACCACCGCCTTGACCTTGCTCAGGTCGGCGTCGGCGATCGAGAGACCGGCCGGGAGGTCGGCCGGGCTCGACAGGTCGGCCAGGCTGCTGGGCGCCGCGCCGCCCAACGAGAGGGCGATGCCCTTGCCCAGCACCGTCTGCAGGTCCTCGGGCAGCGAGAGGCCGAGCTGGGTCTCGAGCTGGCCGATGACCTGGCTGCCGTCGCCCAGCAGCGGCACCTGGAGGCCCTCGATGTTCTTGACCAGCTGCGAGGCGAAGTCCGAGGGCACCCCCACCGCGATCGCCGCGGCGGTGTCCTTCGGGAGCTTGGCGGCCAGGTCGCCGCCGACGGTCGAGCTCGTGGTCTGCGGGATGCCGCCGCCGACGACCTCCAGCTCCAGACCGCCGTCGGCGAACCGTAGCGCCCCGGCGGCACCCTGGAACGAGGCGAGCTGCTTCTTCAGCGTGCCCGACTGCGACCCGGCGGCCGATCCGGCACGGTCCGCGGCGTAGTCGGCGACCTTCTTGGAGACGTAGAAGTCGACGATGCCGCGGTCGCCGGCCCGCCCGGTCCAGTCCTGGTAGGCGGAGTCGTCGGCCAGCGGGGTGGACTCGGCGTCCTTCTTGGCCTGGTCGGCGTGGGCCTGGGAGTCCGAGAGCAGCGCGAAGCCGTCGGTGAAGGCCCAGGCGGCCTTCTCCTTGCTCGTCGAGCAGTCGCCGAGCTTGGCGAAGGCGGCGGCGGCCTTCTTCTGGTCGGTCACGGCCAGCGCGACGACCGGCACCACCTGCTTGCCGTACGGGACGGCCGCCACGGCCGCGCTGTCGCCGATCCACGGCTTCACGTCGGCGTCGTAGGTCAGGTTCTTGCAGTCGCTGTCCTTGACCGCCTCGTCGAAGAGGGCCTTGCGCAGGTCGCTGGTGGAGCTGATGCCCAGCTGCTTGCGCAGCGCCGGGAACTTGCGCAGCGTCCGCAGCGCCGCGACCTTCTGCGAGGCGCCCGGGTCGAGGTTGATGCTGGCCACCGCCAGCGCCGAGGCGGGCAGCGCCTTCTCGGCCTCGTCGCCCCCGCTGAGGAAGTGCACCGCGGCGAACGCGCCGCCGCCGACCACGATGAGCGTGGCCGCGGTGATGCCCGCGATCACCCCGGTACGACGCCCGCCGCCGGGCTGCCCGCCAGGCTGGTCGGAGGACTCGGGAACGGGGTAGGTGACGCTCTCGCTCATGGCGACAGTGTGACGGACGCCGCGGGGTCCGTGGGGGTTTTGTCGCTCGTTCCCCACAGCAGGCCCACAGCGGCGATCAGGTAGCCGATCGGCCACATCAGCACCACGGCCGGGGTGATGACGCCCAGCGTGTCGGTGACGTGGGCGCCCACCTTCGCCGCGCGGACGGCGCTGCGGACGTCGACGTGACCCAGCGTGCGGCCCAGCCACAACGCGACGAAGCCGGCGCCGACGGCGGCCACGACCCCCAGCAGCAGCGTCAGCAGCGGCTCCTCGCGACGGGTCCGGGTCAGCCCGAGGCCGGCGAGCAGCCCGGCCACCGCGCCGAGCACCATGAAGGTGCCGTCGGCGTGCACCCGGCGCGCCAGCTGGGCCTGGTCCATCACCGCGCCCTGCGAGGTGCGGACGTAGTAGGGAGGGTCGGCGACCCGCCACCACACCAGCCCGGCGACGACGCCGAGCACCAGCAGGGTGCCGACGACCCACGCCAGGTCGCGCAGCACTGATCTCACGACAGGCATCCGGGCCCCAGCAGCTGCTTGAGGTCGGCCGAGAGCGCCGAGGAGGGGGTGACGCGCAGCCGGTCGTCGAGCCGCATCACCTTCGTGCCCTCGCGCGCCAGCAGCCGCAGCCGTACTTCGGTGGTGCCCGGGTGGGTCTGCAGCACCTCCTTGAGCTGGTCGACCACCGGCGGCGTGCAGCGCGTGGCCGGCAGGCTGACGGTGACCGGGCCGGCCGCGCCGGCGTCCAGCGTCGGCTGGCTGACCTCCCGCGCGCGGAGCTCGGGCTGCTCCTTCTCCTTGTCCAGGCTGCCCTTGACGACCACGACGGTGTCCTCGACCAGCATGGTGGAGACCAGCAGGTAGTCCTTGGGGAAGAACAGCACGTCGATGGCGCCCTCGAGGTCCTCGACGGTCACGATGGCCCAGGGGTCGCCGCGCTTGGTCATCTTGCGCTGGATGGCGGTGATCAGGCCGGCGACGGTGACGAAGTCGCCGCTCTTGCGGGCCTCGTCGGTGAGCAGGGAGCCGATCGTGGCGTCGGCGGCCTGGGCCAGCACGTGCTCGAGCCCGGTGAGCGGGTGGTCGGAGACGTAGAGGCCGAGCATCTCCCGCTCGTGGCCGAGGAGGGTCATCTTGTCCCACTCGTCGACGTCGGGAATCGCCACGGCGAGGTCGAAGACCGGCTCGGCGCCGGACATCAGGTCGTCGAAGAGCGAGTCCTGGCCCACCCCGGCGTCGCGCTTGAGCGTGGCGTAGCGGTCGACGGCCTCCTCGAAGACGATCATCAGCGCCCGACGGTGGTGCTTCATGTCGTCGAAGGCGCCCGCCTTGACCAGCGACTCCACCAGCCGCTTGTTGCAGACCTGGGCGTCGACCTTGTCCATGAAGTCGTTGAAGTCCTCGAAGCGACCCTTGGCCTCGCGGGCCTCGACGATCTTGTCCACCACGTTGTGGCCGACGTTGCGGATCGCTGTGAGCCCGAAGCGGACGTCGTTGCCGACCGGGGTGAAGTTCTGGGCCGAGGAGTTGACGTCGGGCGGCAGCACCTGGATCCGCATCCGGCGGCACTCGTTGAGGTAGATCGCCGACTTGTCCTTGTCGCCCTTCACGCTGGTCAGCAGCGCGGCCATGTACTCGGCCGGGTAGTTGGCCTTGAGGTAGGCGGTCCAGTAGGACACGACGCCGTAGGCGGCGGAGTGGGCCTTGTTGAAGGCGTAGTCGGAGAAGGGCAGCAGGATCTCCCACAAGGTGGTGATCGCCGCCTGGCCGTAGCCGCGCTCGAGCATGCCCTGCTGGAAGCCGGCGTACTGCTTGTCCAGCTCCTCCTTCTTCTTCTTGCCCATGGCGCGACGCAGGTTGTCGGCCTGACCGAGCGAGAACCCGGCCAGCACCTGCGCGATCGCCATGACCTGCTCCTGGTAGACGATCAGGCCGTAGGTCTCCCCCAGCACCGGCTCGAGCGCCTCGGCCAGCTCGGGGTGGATCGGCTCGATCGGCTCGCGGCCGTTCTTGCGGCGGGCGTACTTGTTGTGGGAGTCGGCCCCCATCGGGCCGGGGCGGTACAGCGCGCCGACCGCGGAGATGTCCTCGAACTTGTCCGGACGCATGCTGCGCAGCAGCGCGCGCATCGGGCCGCCGTCGAGCTGGAAGACGCCCAGGGTGTCGCCGCGGGAGAGCAGCTCGTAGGTGGCGGGGTCGTCGAAGGGCAGGTCCTCCAAGACGACGTCCTCGCCCCGGTTGGCCTTGATGTTCTCCAGCGCGTCGTCGAGGACGGTCAGGTTGCGCAGGCCCAGGAAGTCCATCTTGACCAGCCCGAGCGACTCGCACATCGGGTAGTCGAACTGGGTGATGATCGCGCCGTCCTGCTCGCGCTTCATGATCGGGACGATGTCGACCAGCGGCTCGCTGGACATGATGACGCCGGCCGCGTGCACGCCCCACTGCCGGATCTGACCCTCCAGGCCGACGGCGACGTCGTAGACCTGGCGCACCTCGGGGTCCTGCTCGTGCAGGGCGCGGAACTCCCCGGCGTCGTTGTAGCGCTTGTGGTCGCGGTTGAACATCTCCTTGAGCGGGACGCCCTTGCCCATCACGTCGGCGGGCATCGCCTTCGTGATCCGCTCGCCCATCGCGAAGCCCTTGTCGAGCACCCGCGCGGCGTCCTTGACCGCGGCCTTGGCCTTGAGCCGGCCGAAGGTGGCGATCATCGCCACCCGGTCGGAGCCGTACTTGTCGCTGACGTAGCGGATGACCTCGCCGCGCCGGCGCTCGTCGAAGTCGATGTCGAAGTCGGGCATCGAGGGACGCTCGGGGTTGAGGAACCGCTCGAAGATCAGGCCGTGCTCCAGGGGGCACAGGTCGGTGATCCGCAGCGCGTAGGCCGCGATGGAGCCGGCGCCGGACCCACGGCCAGGCCCGACCCGGATGCCGTTGTCCTTGGACCAGCCGATGAAGTCGGCGACCACCAGGTAGTAGCCGCAGTACCCCTTCGCGGCGACGACCCCGAGCTCCATCTCGACGCGGTCGCGCACGGCCTGGGTCAGCTTCTCGCCCGGGTAGCGGTCCTCGATGCCGCGCCAGACCTCCTTGCGGAACCAGGACTCCTCGGTCTCCCCCGCCGGGACGTCGGCGCGGGCCATGTAGCCGCCGGTGGACTCGGTGAACTCCACCGAGCACCGCTCCGCGATGGCCAGGGTGTTGTCGCACGCCTCGGGCATGCCGTTCTTGTCGGCCCACAGCTCGCGCATCTCGGCCGCGGACTTGATGTAGTAGCCGCCGCCGTCGAACTTGAGCCGGTTGGTGTCGGAGAGCCGCTTGCCCGAGGCGATGCAGATCAGCGCGTCCTGGGCGTCGGCGTCCTCGGGGTTGTTGTAGTGGCTGTCGTTGGTGGCCAGCGGCGGGATGCCGAGCTCCTTGCCCAGCCGCAGGAGGTCCGCGCGCACCTCCTTCTCGATGGTCAGGTCGTGGTCCATCAGCTCGAGGAAGAAGGAGTCCTTGCCGAAGATCTCCTGGAACTCCGCCGCCGAGCGCTTCGCCTCCTCGTACTGGCCCAGCCGCAGCCGCGTCTGCACCTCCCCCGAGGGGCAGCCGGTGGTGGCGATGAGGCCCTTGGCGTAGGAGTGGAGAAGCTCTCGGTCGGCGCGCGGCTTGTAGTAGAAGCCCTCGAGGCTGGAGCGCGAGGACAGCCGGAACAGGTTGTGCATGCCCTCGGTGGTCTCGGCCCACATGGTCATGTGGGTGTACGCGCCGCCGCCGGCGACGTCCTTGCCGCCCTCCTCCGAGGCGTCGCCGCGACCCCACCGGACTCGCTTGCGGTGGTCGCGGGGCACCTGCGGGGTGAGGTAGGCCTCCATCCCGATGATGGGGCGCACGTCGTACTTCTTCGCCTTGGACCAGAAGTCGTAGGCCCCGTGCAGGTTGCCGTGGTCGGTCATGGCGATCGAGGTCATGCCCAGGTCGCGCACCCGGGCGAAGAGCCCGTCGAGCAGCGAGGCGCCGTCGAGCATCGAGTACTCGGTGTGCACGTGGAGGTGCGCGAAGTCAGCCCTGGGTTCTCGCCGGTCAGCCGCCATGTCCTGTGGGTGTCACCTTCCCGCGCGTGCAACGAACCACCGGCGCGCAACGGCGCTCGCCGGCCTGTGAGGGTCTGCCTGTGGGGGAAGACCGTCAGCCTAGGTGAGTCTGACACCCGGCTCCGACAGGTTCCGAGGTGTGTTCCGCGCAGCGGGCCCGAGCAGCTCCGGAGCGGGCTCAGAGCCAGGCCAGGTCGGCGCCGTGGCCGTGGGTCCAGGCCACCGGCTCGCCGTCCACGGCCAGCAGGAACCGGGTCGCGCGCACCGGCTCGGGCACCGCGACGCCCGGCACGACGCCCGGCGCCTCGTTGCTCACCCAGTGGCAGCGGCCCGTCGCGACCAGCGCGCGCATCGTCTGCTCGAAGGCCTCGCGGCCGGCGGGGTCGAGGTAGGCCGCCACAGCGCTGTGGAAGACGACCACCGTGCCGTGCTCCTCGGCCTGCCCGAGCAGGGCGGGCAGGTCGGTGAGCGCGTCGCCGCGCACGAGGCGGGGCGGGTCGGCGCGTGCGATCTCGATGGCGGCGCGGAGCCGCTCGCGGCGCTCGTCGGCCTCGGGCCAGACCAGCGTCTCCAGCCAGCCCGCGGCGTCGGCGTCGGTGACGTCGAGCGGGTGGAGGTCCAGACCGCCGCGCCAGGCCACGTCGGGATGGCTGGCCGGGTACGGCACCGGGCCGGTGGCCGCCGCGACCAGCGTCGGCCCGCCGCTGCCGCTCAGCCTCGCGGAGCCCCAGTCGTAGTCGTAGCGGTCCGGGTAGAGGCACAGCCCGCCGCTGGCGCCCACCTCGAGCAGCGCCAACGGGCCCTCCCAGCGCGCGAAGACCGGCACGAGCGTCGCCAGCCGGCCGACCTCGTTGGTCTGGGTGGCGCGCTGCTCGATGGTGCGCCGGATCGTGCCGTCGTCGCCCAGCAGCGCCTCGCGCAGCCCGGCGTAGGGCCCGGGGGCGGCGACGCCGTGGAAGCGGGCCGCGGCGAACACCAGGTTGGGCTGCTGCTTGGGAGCGGGCAGCGCGGCGATCCAGGCCAGCACCTCGGCGTCGTGGGCCACCGCCTCGGCCCAGGCGACGAAGCACGGCGACTCCTCGCGAGCCTCCTCGGCGAAGCGGAGGTACCGGTCGGCGAGGTCCTCGCGGGGGTCATCCATCCGCGGGCTGCTCGCTCTCGCGCAGCCGCTGCTGCAGCCGGTCGCGGACCTCCTCAGGCGTCAGCTGCGTCCGCTGGCGCTGGTTCCGGGCGATGATGACCCCCGTCGCCGTGACGCCGGCGACCCCGGCCAGACCCAGCCACTTCCACAGCTTCACGAGGGACAGCGTATGGAATCTCGTCTCGGCCTCGACGAGGCCGTCGAGCTCACCCGCACCGGCGACGTATGGCTCTTCCGGGGCCACTCCGGCGCCGACCACGCGATCCGGCTGCTGACCAACTCCCCGGTCAACCACGTCGGCATGGCCGTCGTGCTCGACGACATGCCGCCGCTGATGTGGCACGCGGAGCTCGGCAAGGGCCTGCGCGACGTGTGGCGCAACGGCCACCACCGCGGCGTCCAGCTCCACGACCTGGGCGAGGCGGTGGTCCAGTGGTGCGGCCGCTACGAGCAGCAGGCCTGGCTGCGCCAGCTCGAGCCCGAGGCCGACCGGGCCCAGGAGGACGCCGTCCTGCGCACCATCGCCCGCATGGACGGCACGCCGTTCCCGGCCACCGCCGCCCTCATCGGACGCTGGGCGCGTGGCCGCGTCCGGCGACCGGCCGACGTCGCGACGACGTACTGCGCCGAGGTGGTCGCCACGACGTACGCCGACATGGGCCTGCTCGGCCGCGAGCGACCCAGCAACTACTACGACCCGGGCCGGTTCTGGTCCGGCGACGAGCTCGAGCTGCTGCGCGGGGCCCGGCTGGGCGAGGAGATCGCGGTCGAGGTCTGAGTCTCGGCCGTCATACGTCGTGGTCGCGCGGACGACCACGACGTATGACGTCTGGGCTCACCAGCAGCGCGGCCACCAGCCCGAGCGCGATGAGGACGCCGTCGGCCAGGGCCAGGAGCGGCCAGCCGCCGCCCGACCAGGCGGTGCCGAGGACAGTGCCGAAGATGCTGGAGCCGGCGTAGTAGGCGCACACGTAGAGGGCGCTGCCCTGGGTGCCGAAGGGGGCGGCCACCACCGGTGCCCAGCCCGACGCGGTGCCGTGGGCGCCGAAGAAACCTCCGGTGAAGACGACCACGCCGGCGACGACCCACGGCGTGCTGTCGGGCAGCGTCAGCGCCAGGCCGGCCGCCATGACCACGACGGCGAGCAGCAGCACCGGAGGCCGGCCGACGGTGTCGGCCAGGCGACCGGCCAGCGCGGAGGCCGCGCCACCGACCAGGTAGGCCAGGAACACCAGCCCCACCAGCGCGAGCGGCAGTGAGAACGGCGGCGCCACCAGCCGGTAGCCGAGGTAGTTGTAGACCGCGACGAAGGCACCCATCAGCAGCAGCGGGACGCCGAGCAGCGCGAGCATCCCCGGCCGCCGCAGCAGCTCGCCGAAGGCGTGCCGGCCCGGCTCGGGTACCGAGGTGACGCCGACCGGCTCGGGCAGCCGCCACCAGAACAACGCCGTGACGACCAGCGCGGCGCCGGCGACCGCCACGATCCCCCACCGCCACGACGCGGCGTCACCGACGAACGACGCGACCAGCCGGCCCCCGACCCCGCCGAGGGAGTTGCCGGCGACGTAGAGGCCCATGGCCGAGGCGAGGCCGCGCGGGTGCACCTCCGCGCCGACGTGTCCCATGGCCACCGCGACGACGCCGGCCAGCACGACCCCGGTCACCGCCCGGAGCCCGATGAGCACTCCGAAGCGCGGGCTCAGCCCGGCCAGCGCCGTGAGCACCGAGGCCAGCACCAGCCCGGAGCGCATCACCCGCACCCGTCCCAGCCGCAGCGCGACCGCGGCGGCCGGCACCACGGCGACCGCCAGCGCTCCGGTCGTGGCCGACACGGCGAGGCTCGCGGTGCCGGCGCCGACGTCGAAGCTGTCGCCGATCTCGGGCAGTACCGGCTGCGTGGCGTAGAGCAGCCCGAACGCAGCGAGCCCGGCCAGCAGCATGGCCTGGTTCAGACGCCGGTAGCCGGGAGTGCCGGGTGCGTGGAGCCGTTCCGCGTCGAGGGCCGTCATCGCCTCCAACGTCTCACCGCCGGGCCCGGGCTGGCACGCGAGTGTGCCCGATCAGACAGCTCGTCCCCGCCGGCTCAGCGGGTGCGGGTCGACGCCCCGCCGGGCAGGTTCGCCAGCCGGCTCAGCAGCGCCTGGCGCCGCTCGTGCAGCTCGCGCAGGGTGCGGTCGACGACCGCGAGCTCACCGGTCAGGTAGCCCAGCGGGTCGAGCCCGAGCCAGGCCATCCGCAGGTCGGGGGCCTGCTCCTCGTTGCCGCTGCCGTCGGTGTGGTCGAGCTCCACCAGGCCGCTGGCGGCGTAGAAGTCACGGGCCGGCCGGTTGGTCTCGAACACCCACAGCGCGAACCCCTGCGGTCGGCGCGCCTTGACCAGGTCGAGCAGCATGGTGCCGACGCCGCCACGCTGGTGGGCGGGATCGACGTACAGCGCGTTGAGCCAGCCGTCCTCGAGCTCGGCGTAGCCGAGCAGGTCGTCGTCGCCGCCCTCGTCGGGGATCTCGGCCACCCACAGCTCGGTGCGCGGCAGGTTGCCCATCAGCCACTGCACCGTCTCGCTCTCGCTGTGCAGCGTCGGGGGCATCGCCTGCGGTTGCGAGGCCGCGGCGGACTCTCGCGCGGCCAGGTGGAGGCGGGCCAGCGTGGGCACGTCCTCGGCCGTGCCCGGACGGACCCGGCGCTGCTCGCCAGGATCGGGCCCAGGATCGGGCCCAGGATCGGATGCGGGCTCAGTCGGCACCTCGGATGACCTCCAACGCCCCCGCCAGGTCGTCAGGATAGGTCGATCCGTAGCTGACGTGCTCCCCGCTTTCGGGGTGGACGAAGCCGAGCCGCACCGCGTGCAGCCACTGCCGCTCCAGCCCGAGCCGTTGCGCGAGTGTCGGGTCGGCGCCGTAGGTGAGGTCTCCCACGCAGGGGTGCTTGAGCGCCGACATGTGCACCCGGATCTGGTGGGTGCGGCCGGTCTCCAGGTGCACCTCGAGCAGGCTGGCGAACCGGTGCGCCTCGAGCGTCTCGTAGTGGGTGATGCTGGGCTTGCCGTCCTCGCGCACCGCGAAGCGCCAATCGGCGCCGGGGTGACGCCCGATTGGGGCGTCGACCGTGCCGCGCAGCGGGTCGGGGTGCCCCTGGACCAGCGCGTGGTAGGTCTTCTCGATCTCCCGGTCGCGGAAGGCCTGCTTGAGCACCGAGTAGGCGTGCTCGGACTTGGCGATCACCATGACGCCCGAGGTGCCGACGTCGAGCCGCTGGACGATGCCCTGCCGCTCGGGCGCGCCGCTGGTGGCGATCCGCACGCCCGCGGCGCGCAGGTGACCGACGACGGTGGGTCCGGTCCAGCCCATCGAGGGGTGCACGGCGACCCCGACCGGCTTGTCGATCACCACCACCGCGTCGTCCTCGTGCAAAACGCCGATGCCCTCGACCTCCTCGGCCACCACCTCGAGCGGGTCGGCCACCGAGGGGACGTCGACCTCCAGCACCGATCCTGCGGGCAGCCGGTCGGACTTGGCGACGACCTCGCCGTCGAGCTCCACCAGCCCGGCGGCGGCCAGCTCGGCGGCACGGCTGCGGGAAAGGCCGAACATCCGCGCGATGCCGGTGTCGACGCGCTCGCCGGCGAGTCCCTCGGGCACGTAGAGCGTGCGCCGCTCACTGCTCACGCGCGCGCTCCCCCGACTCCGTCGCCGCATCGGAGCGCCGCCCGTCGAGCCGGACGCCTCGCAGCGCCTGGACGACGATGACGACGGCCGCGACGTTGATGCACACGTCGGCCACGTTGAAGACCGGCCAGTGCGGCAGCATCAAGAAGTCGACGACGTGGCCGCGGAAGGGCCCCGGCTCCCGGAACAGCCGGTCGGCCAGGTTGCCCACGATGCCGGCCAGCAAGAACCCGAACCCGACCGCCCAGAAGGTCGAGCGCAGCCGCAGCGTCAGCCACAGCACGACGACCGCAGCGACGATCGCCACCACGGTGATGACCGGGGTCAGCCCGGTGCCGGTGCTGAACGCGGCGCCGGGGTTGCGGGTGTAGGTCAGCTGCAGCAGCTCGCCCACCAGCGGCTTGGCCGGCCGGCCGGCCAGGTGCTCGACGGCGAGGTACTTGGTGACCTGGTCGACCACGAACGCCACGACGGCGATGCCCAGCACCAGCCCGACGTGCCGCCCGGACGTGCGCGGCCGACCCCCGGTCACGTCGTGGGCCCGCTCGGCCGGGTGGTCGCTCAGCGACGCTCCTCGCGCTGCTTGCATGCCATACACAATGTCGCACGGGGGAAGGCCAGCAGGCGCATCTTGCCGATCGGCTCCCCGCAGCCCTCGCAGACGCCGTAGCTGCCATCCTCGATGCGCTCCAGGGCGTGGCGGCTCTGCAGGAGCATGTCGCGAGCGTTGTTGGCGATCGTCATCTCGTGGTCGCGCTCGAAGGTGCTCGAGCCGACGTCGGCCTGGTCGTTGCCCGCGCCGTCGCCGGAGTCGATCATCAGCCGGTGGAGGTCCTCGTCGGCCTCCTCCAGCTCGGGGACCAGCCGCTTGATGTCGGCGTGCAGGTGCTGGCGGACCTCGTCGAGCTCGGACTTGGTCCACGGCTTCTCGGTGGGCAGCACGACCAGGGAGCCGGGTCCCTTGCCGCGCGGCTTCGGAGCCGGCGCGGCCTGCTTCGTCGCGGTCGTGGCGGGCGCGGGCTTCTTCACGGCAGCCTTCTTCGTCGGGGCCGCCGTCGTGGCGGGAGTGGTCGTGGGGGGAGCGGTCTTCGTCGCGGCGGTCTTCTTGGCCGGTGCCGTCTTCTTCGCCGGTGCCGTCTTCTTCGCCGGT
>NZ_RDBE01000007.1:0-172841 GCF_003674065.1 Nocardioides mangrovicus | reverse complement strand
GCCTTCTTCGCGGCAGTCTTCTTCGCCGGGGCCGTCTTCTTGGCCGGTGCCGTCTTCTTCGCGGCGGTCTTCTTGGCCGGGGCCGTCTTCTTGGCCGGGGCCGTCTTCTTAGCCGGTGCCGTCTTCTTGGCCGGGGCCGTCTTCTTGGCCGGTGCCGTCTTCTTGGCGGCGGTCTTCTTGGCCGGTACCGCCTTCTTCGCGGCGGCCTTCTTCGCCGGCGCCGCCTTCTTCGCCGTAGCGCCGTTACCCGAGCCGGCCGCCTTCTTGCCGACCACCCGACGCGCCACGGAGCCGGCTCGACTGGCCAGCGACCTCGTGGTGGACCTTGCCATCACTCGCACCCTCTCCCGCAGGAAACGCGGATGAGGATATGTCGCCGGGTCCGGGTGGACAACACGCCGCACCGCACCCCGAGGGGCGAAAGCTGCCCGCCTGACCTGCGCGGATGCGCCTGATCTGGCGTAGTTCAGTCGACTTTGCGGACCTGCACGGTCGCCTCGCCCGAGCCGGTCGGCTCGACCACCAGCTCCGTGGCCAGCGTCTCGCGACGCACCAGGTCGGCCAGGTCGGTCCGCTCGGTCAGTGCGGCGGCCAGCTCCGGGTCTGCCGCGACGCTGAGCACGATCCGGTCCGAGACGTCCAGGTCGGCGTCGCGACGAGCCTGCTGCACGGTGCGGACCAGGTCGCGGACCAGGCCCTCGGCCGCGAGCTCGTCGGTGACCACGGTGTCCAGCACGACGAAGCCACCTCCGGGCAGCACGCCCGTGGCGACGCCCTCCTGGCCGCCGGCGGCCACGGTCTCCAGCTCGTACTCGCCCTCGACCAGCGCCAGCCCGCCGGCCACGACCGAGCCGTCGGGTTCGTGCGACCAGTCGCCGGACTTGGCGCCCCGGATCGCGACCTGCACGTCCTTGCCGAGCCGGGGTCCGGCCGCGCGGGCGTTGACGCTGAGGCGCTGCGAGACGCCGTAGCCGGCAGCCTCGTCGCTGTCGAGGGCCACACGCCGGACCGCCTTGACGTTGACCTCGGCCTCGACGATGTCGTCGAAGCCGGCCAGCGCGTCGGGGTCGGCCACGACGACGGTCAGCGAGCCCAGCGGCAGCCGGGTGCGCAGCCCGCCCGCCTTGCGCAGCGCCGAGGCGGCCGAGCACACCTCGCGCACCTGGTCCATGGCCGCGACCAGGGCGTCGTCGGCCGGCAGCTCCTCGGGAGTCGGGTAGTCGGTCAGGTGCACCGACCGCTCGCCGGTCAGCCCGCGCCAGATCTCCTCGGTGACCAGCGGCAGCAGGGGCGCGGCCGCCCGGCACACCACGTCGAGCACCGTGGCCAGAGTGCCGAACGCGGCGGCGCCGGACCGGGCGTCGGCCTCGCCGTCGGTCGACCAGAACCGCTCGCGGGAGCGACGGATGTACCAGTTGGTGAGCACGTCGACGAAGGTGCGGGTGGTCTCGCAGGCGTCGGCGACGGCGTATTCGTCGAGCTGTTGGGTCATCTGGGACACGTACTGACGGGCCTTGGCCAGCAGGTAGCGGTCCAGCGGGTCGGCGGAGTCCGTGCCGGGCGTCGCGTCCACGCCCGCCGCGTTGGCGTACAGGGCGAAGAAGTACCAGCTGTTCCACAGCGGGATCAGCACCTGGCGCACGGCGTCGCGGATGCCCTGCTCGGTGACGATGAGGTTCCCGCCGCGCAGGATCGGGCTGGCCATCAAGAACCAGCGCATCGCGTCGGCGCCGTCGCGGTCGAAGACCTCGGAGACGTCGGGGTAGTTGCGCAGCGACTTCGACATCTTCTGACCGTCGGAGCCCAGCACGATGCCGTGGCTGAGGCAGTTCTCGAAGGCGGGACGGTCGAAGATCGCGCTGGCCAGGATGTGCATGGTGTAGAACCAGCCGCGGGTCTGGCCGATGTACTCGACGATGAAGTCGCCCGGGTAGTGGTGGGTGAACCACTGCTCGTTCTCGAAGGGGTAGTGCACCTGGGCGTAGGGCATCGAGCCGGAGTCGAACCACACGTCGAGCACGTCGCTGACCCGGCGCATGGTGCTGGCGCCCGTCGGGTCGTCGGGGTTGGGCCGGGTGAGCTCGTCGACCCAGGGCCGGTGCAGGTCGACCTCTCCGTCGCGGTTGCGCGGCAGCCGGCCGAAGTCGGCCTCGATCTGGGCGAAGGAGCCGTAGACGTCGGTGCGCGGGTACGCGGGGTCGTCGCTGACCCAGACCGGCACCGGGGTGGCCCAGAACCGGTTGCGGGTGATGGACCAGTCGCGGGCGTTCTCCAGCCACTTGCCGAACTGGCCGTCGCGGATGTGGTCGGGCACCCAGCGGATGTCCTGGTTGAGCTCGACCATCCGGTCCTTGAACGCCGTCACCTCCACGAACCACGACGAGACGCCCTTGTAGATCAAGGGTTCGCGGCAGCGCCAGCAGTGCGGGTAGGAGTGGTCGTAGGTCTCGCGGCGCACCAGGACGGTGCCGGGCGTGACCGAGCCGCCGGTGCTCTTGAGGTCGTCGATGACGTGGAGGTTGGCGTCGAAGACCAGCATCCCGGCGTACTCCTCCACCGGCGCGGTGAAGCGGCCGTCCTTGCCCACCGGCATCACCGGCTCGATGCCCTCGCGGTCGGTGACCACCTTGTCGTCCTCACCGAACGCGCCCGCGGTGTGCACCAGCCCGGTGCCGTCGGTGGTGGTGACGAACTCGGCCGGTACCAGCCGGAACGCACCGCTGCGACCGCGGTAGTAGGAGAACGGCGGGTCGTAGGTCAGCCCGAGCAGCTCGGCGCCCCGGCCGCGCCAGACGACCTCGGGGTCCTGGCCCAGCTCGCGGGCGTAGGCCGAGAGCCGCGGCTCGGCGAGGAGGTAGCGGGTGCCCTCGACCGCGACGACGACGTAGTCGATGTCCTCGCCCACCATCACCGCGAGGTTGGAGGGCAGCGTCCACGGCGTCGTGGTCCACACCAGCACCTTGACGCCCTCGAACGGCCCCTCACTGGTGATCTCGAAGCCGACGGTGACGGCCGGGTCCTGGCGCATCTGGTAGACGTCGTCGTCCATGCGCAGCTCGTGGTTCGACAACGGCGTCTCGTCGTTCCAGCAGTAGGGCAGCACCCGGAAGCCCTCGTAGACGAAGCCCTTCTCGTGCAGCTGGGAGAAGGCCCAGATCACCGACTCCATGTAGTCGGCGTTGAGCGTGCGGTAGTCGTGGTCGAAGTCGACCCAGCGCGCCTGACGCGTGACGTACTCGCGCCACTCGTCGGTGTACTTGAGCACCGAGGCGCGACAGGCGTCGTTGAACTTCTCGATACCCAGCTCGAGGATCTCGTCGGTGGTCTTGATGCCGTTCAGGCGCATCGCCTCGAGCTCGGCGGGCAGGCCGTGGGTGTCCCAGCCGAACCGCCGCTCGACGCGCCGCCCGCGCATGGTCTGGTAGCGGGGGACGAGGTCCTTGACGTAGCCGGTGAGCAGGTGGCCGTAATGCGGCAGACCGTTGGCGAAGGGCGGGCCGTCGTAGAAGACGAACTCGTTGGCCCCGTCCTCACCGGCCGAGCGCTGCTCGACGCTGGCGCGGAAGGTGTCGTCGGCCTCCCAGTAGGCCAGCACGGCCCGCTCGAGGTCGGGGAAGCGCGGGCTGGCGGGGACGGAGGTGGAGTCGCCGGTGGCGGCCTTGGGGTAGCTCATCGCACCAGTCAGCGTAACGAGAGCGGGCCACCTGATTTCCTCAGGTGGCCCGCTCTCGAGACGTCGATCTAGTACTCGTCGTCGCCGAGCAGGGAGCGCAGCCGCTTGGGCGCCTCTCCCCCGCTGTCGAGCGAGGACACACCGGCCGGCGCCGCGTTGGCGTCGTTGTTCTCCAGCGAGGAGAGCTGCTGGGTGAAGTAGGACTTCAGCCGGCTGCGGTACTCGCGCTCGAAGGCCCGCAGGTTCTCGATCTCGGTGTCGAGGCGGCCCTTCTCCTTCTCCAGGTCGCCGAAGAGCTGGTTGCGCCGCTCAGCGGTCTCGGAGTCGAGCATCTGGGAGCGGGTGCGGGCGTCGGACTCGAGCCGGTCGGCGCGCAGCTTGGACTCGCTCTCCAGGCGCTCGGCCTGGCTGCGGGCGTCCTCGACCAGGCGCTCGGCGTCGGCCTGAGCCTCGGCGAGCATCTGGTCGGCGTTGTTCGTGGCGATCTCGAGCAGCCGCGCGGCGGCGGTGGAGGCCTCGGCGGCCGTGGTCACCCGGATCTCCTGCGGCGCCGCGGGAGCAGCGGCCACCACCGGAGCGGGCTCCGGCTCGGGCTCCGGCTCGGGGGCCTGCACGACGGGCTCGGGCTCCGGCTCGGGCTCCGGTTCGGGCTCGGGCTCGGGCTCGGGGGCCGCGGCCACCGGCTCGGGCTCGGGGGCCTGCTCGACGACGGTCGGTGCCGCCGGGGCCGCGGTCGCGGCCGGGGCGCTCGAGGCGGTCTCCTGCGCGACGCGCAGCTTCTCGCGCAGGTCGTTGTTCTCCTTGATCAGCCGGTCCAGCTCGTTCTCGACCTCGTCGAGGAACTGGTCGACCTCCCCCATGTCGTAGCCCTCGCGCAGCCGCACCGGCGTGAACCTCTTGTTGCTCACGTCCTCAGGCGTCAACGGCATGACAACACCCAACCTCTGCTTAGTCGTGGCCTGATGAGGGCCGATTCATGATCAGAATAGCCATATTCGTCGTGCCGTAGGGCAACTTCCGTCACATCTATCACACCGGACTCAAATGGCCACGACCCAGCGGGTACCCGATCGGCCACGACGTCGTGCGGCCCGGCTCAGCCGAAGACGACGCCGATCAGTCGCAGCAGGATGTAGGCGATCAGCAGCACGATGAGCGGGCTGAGGTCCAGGGCCATCGCGCCCAGCCGGATCGGCGGCAGCACCTTGCGGACCGCCTTGATCGGCGGGTCGGTGACCGAGTAGATCGCCTCGAGCACCACCAGCGAGAAGCCGTGCGGCACCCAGTCGCGGGCGAAGACCTGCACCCAGTCCATGACGAACCGCGCGAAGAGCAGCAGGATGAAGAGCAGGACCACCGAGGAGAGGACGGTCCCGATGACGGCCATCGGCGTCAGCTCTGGTTGAAGAAGCCGCCCTCGGCGATCCGCTGCTTGTCCTCGGCGGCCACGGAGACGTTGGGGGGCGAGAGCAGGAACACCTTGTTCGTCACACGCTCGATGGTGCCACGGGTGGCAAAGACCAGACCCGCGGCGAAGTCCACCAGCCGCTTGGCGTCGCCGTCGGACATCTCCGAGAGGTTCATGATCACCGGCACGCCGTCGCGGAAGTTCTCACCGATCACCCGCGCCTCGTTGTAGGTCCGCGGGTGCAGCGTGGTGATGCGCGACATCGACGCCACGCGCGCCGACGGCGCCGGGCCGCTCTCGCTCACCGGGCTGACCGGTCGGCGCCGCTCGTCGAGACGCGAGACCGCACGGCTGTCCTCGGGGACGCCGGCCGACGCCGACGTGTGCTGGACGGACTGCTGCTGCGAGACGTGGGCCGACTCGTCGTCGTAGGAGCCCTCGTAGTAGGGGTCACCGTCCTCGAGCAGGCCGAGGTAGACCCCCATCTTGCGCATCGTGCCGGCCATGACGAGCTCTCCTCCGCTGGACTGCCTGCCTGTCCAGGACACTACCGAGCAGAGGGCCTCGGACCGAGGACCGCGCTCCCGACACGCAGGAGTGTCGCGCCCGCGGACACGGCCTGCTCCAGGTCGCCGCTCATCCCGGCTGAGATCCACGTCGCCTCCGGGTGGTCCTCGCGCAGTCGGGCCGCCAGCCGGGCCAACCGGTCGAAGGCGGGTGCGGGTGGCTCGCCCAGCGGCGCGACGGCCATCAGGCCACGCAGCTGCAGGCCCTCGGTGGCGGCGACGGCGTCGGCCAGGGCGGCGACCTCCTCGGGACGCGCACCGCCGCGAGCGGCGTCGGGCTCGGCGTCCAGCTGCACCTGCACGGTCACCTCCAGCGGCCGGCCTCGCTCGTGCGCGCCGCGCGAGAGCGGGGCGAGCAGCTTGCGCCGGTCGACCGACTGCACGACGTCGGCGTAGCCCGCGACCGCGGCCGCCTTGTTGCTCTGCAGGTTGCCCACGAAGTGCCAGACCAGCTCCAGGTCGGCGAGCTCGGCGGTCTTCTGCGAGGCCTCCTGATGACGGCTCTCGGCCACCTCGGCGACACCGAGCCCGGCCAGCGTGCGCACGTCGGCGGCGGGGAAGAACTTGGTGACCACGACCAGCCGGATGCCGGCCGCGTCTCGGCCGGCGGCGGCCGCGGCGGCGTCGACCCGGGACCGCACCGCCGCCAGGTTCGCGGCGAGCTCGTCGCGCCGCATCGCCTCGCTCATGCCACCAACCGGATCAGCCCGGCCAGCCGTCCCGACCGCGGGCCCTCGCCGCGGTAGGAGAACAGGTCCTCGCTCTCGCGGGTGCAGCGCGAGAGGTCGACCACCGCGACGTCGGCGCGGGCCAGCTGGGCGCGCACGCCGGCGCCGATGTCGAGGGCCGGCGTGCCCCAGCTCGTGGTGGCCCGGGTGGCCGGCTCGAGGGTCGCCACCTCCTCCTGGAGGTCGGCGGGCACCTCGTAGCAGGCCCCGCACACGTGCGGGCCGACCCAGCCGGTGATGTCGCGTGCGCCGAGCTCGCGCATCCGGGCGACGGCGGCCGGCACCACGCCCTTGGCCACGCCGGGCCGCCCGGAGTGCACGGCCGCCACGACCCCGGCGTCGGGATCGGCCAGCAGCACCGGTACGCAGTCGGCAGCGCGGGCCAGCAGCACGACGTCGTGGGAGGTGGTGACCAGCGCGTCGCCACGGGGGCGGCCGGGTCCGGCGTGCTCCTCGGCCACCACGACGTGCGCCCCGTGCACCTGGTCGAGGTCCAGCCACCGGGCTCCGGGGGCGAACGCCGCCAGGACCCGCCGGTGGTTCTCGGCCACCGCGGCCGGCTCGTCACGGTCGGGCCCGCCGCCGAAGCCCAGGTTCAACGAGTCGAACGGCGCGTGGCTGACGCCGCCGTGGCGGTCGGTGAAGGCCACCTCGACGCGGCCGAGTCGGTCACGGGCGGCGAACACGTCGCCAGTCTGACCTACTTGAGGAAGTCCGGGACGTCGAGGTCGTCGCCCTCGCCGGCGGCGCTGGGCTGCGACGGCGCCGGTCGCGTGGGCCGGGTGCCGACGCTGACGGTCTCGCGCGGCTCACGCGACTCCGGGGTCTCGGTCCGCTGCTCCGGCTCGGCCTCGCCGCGCTGCTTGGCCAGCTCGGCCGGGGCCGGCGGCTTGTTCGCACCGGCGTCGGCCTGGCCCTCGCCGGGTCGGCGCAACGCGGCCGCGGCGGCGCGGGTCTCGGCCTGGGTCTGCTGCGGCACCAGCCGACGCCCCGACTCGGGCTCGCGGCGCTTGGGCCGGCCCCCGTCGAAGCCGGCGGCGATGACGGTGACGCGCACCTCGTCGCCCAGGGCGTCGTCGATGGTGGCGCCGAAGATGATGTTGGCGTCGGGGTGCACGGCCTCGGAGACCATGGCCGCGGCCTCGTTGATCTCGAACAGGCCGAGGTCGGAGCCGCCGGCGATGGAGAGCAGGACGCCGTGGGCGCCGTCGACCGACTCCTCCAGCAGCGGGCTGGAGACCGCCATCTCGGCGGCCGAGACCGCGCGGTCCTCCCCGCGGGCGGAGCCGATGCCCATGAGCGCCGAGCCGGCGTTGGACATCACCGACTTCACGTCGGCGAAGTCGAGGTTGATCAGGCCCGGGGTGGTGATCAGGTCGGTGATGCCGCTGACGCCCTGCAGGAGCACCTGGTCGGCCTGCTTGAAGGCGTCGAGCATGGAGACGTTGCGATCGGAGATCGAGAGCAGCTTGTCGTTGGGGATGACGATGAGGGTGTCGACCTCCTCGCGGAGCTTCTCGATGCCCTCGTCGGCCGAGCCCGCGCGACGCCGGCCCTCGAAAGCGAACGGGCGGGTGACGACGCCGATGGTCAGCGCGCCCAGCGAGCGGGCGATCTTGGCCACGACGGGGGCTCCACCGGTGCCGGTGCCGCCGCCCTCGCCGGCGGTCACGAAGACCATGTCGGCGCCCTTGAGCACCTCCTCGATCTCCTCGGCGTGATCCTCGGCCGCCTTGCCCCCCACCTCGGGGTTGGCGCCGGCGCCGAGCCCGCGGGTCAGCTCGCGGCCGATGTCGAGCTTGACGTCGGCGTCGCTCATCAGCAGGGCCTGGGCGTCGGTGTTGATGGCGATGAACTCCACGCCCTTCAACCCGACCTCGATCATGCGGTTGACCGCGTTCACACCGCCGCCGCCGATACCGACGACCTTGATGACGGCGAGGTAGTTCTGGGGTGCTGCCACGGGGTGCCTCCCGGTCATGTGGGTCGAAATCTGGGAGCGACGCGCCGGTCGTCGATGAACCTTAACCTTCAAGTAGAGGGTTATAGTTATGTCAACCTGTGGTCGCAGGACCAACGTAGGTAGCCCCCTCGCACAGGCCGGGAGGACACGCGGGGACGACCCGACAATTCTTGGACGTCGTGCTGAGACGTCGGGTTCTTGCTGGTCTTGCGTCCTGAGGCGTCGCGTTGCCGCTGGTCTTGGGTGGTGAGGCGTCGCATTGCCGCTGGTTTCAGACCCCCGTGCCCCTGGTTCAGACCCCCGTGCCCCTGGTTCAGAACCCCGTGCCCGAGGTCTCAGACCAACCCCGCCCTACCGCTCATGGCGCGGACATCACGACTGCTGGTGGTCTCGCCCAGGTGTCGCATCTCGCCGGCCCTGGATGCGGGCTTCGCCCGACGGGCAGGACCAACGGGATCCGACGCCTCGGCTCCTACCCGGTGAGCTCGCTGCGCGAGCGCACCGGGTGCTCACTCAACGCGTTGTAGGCCGGCCGGGCACCGATACGTCGATCTGCTTGCTGTCCCTCGTGAGCAGCACTGCCAGCACGGCGGCCTTCTGGGCCGAGTCCGTCGCACTCCCCCACACCACGGTGCGGCCGCTGCGCATGGTGAGGGTGATCTGGTCGACGGTGGCGACCGAGACGTGGTCGACCTTGGCCAGGACGCCGGCAGGCAGGGACGACACCACGTCGGCGACCTCGCGCAGTGCGGCGGTGTCGGCGTCGCCGCTGTCGCGGATCTCGGGTAGTCCGGCGGGGCGGGAGTCGTAGGGCCGGAACAGCACGCCGTCGGAGGAGAGCCCCCGCAGGTGGCCGGCGACCTCCACCACGGCGACCGCGGTGCGCTCGGTGATCTTGATCCGCACCTCGTGCGGCCAGTCGCGGCTGACCTGGACCGACCTCACCGCCGGCATCGACCCGACCCGCTGCCGGATCGCCTCCAGGTCGACGCGGGCCAGGGGCCGGCCCAGCGGCACCTGGGCCTGGCCGGTGACGGCGACGCCCGAGAGGTAGGAGTTGCCGGTGACCACCGTGCGACGCGCGGTGAGCAGGTCGGAGAACCACACGGCGTAGGCCGAGCCCGCCAGCAGCACCAGCACCACGACGCCGGCGACCCAGCGCAACCAGCGATGCCGGCGCAGACCGTGGCGCAGGGGGCGTCGACGCGGTCGCCGACGGGCGAGCACCGGCACGGTCTCCTCGGTGTCGGTCTCGACATCGCCCTGGGTGTCGTCACGGACAGCGGTCACGACGTTCCTCCGTCCTGCAGCAGGTCGAGCACCTCGGGTCCGAGCAGGGTGACGTCGCCGGCCCCGAGGATCAGCACGACGTCGCCGGGACGCGCGCGTCGCACCAGCTCGCCCGGCACGTCGGCGAACCGGGGCACGAAGCGCACCGCCTCGTCCGGCAGCGGCACCGCCTCGGCGACCATCGCGCCACTGACGCCGGGCTCGGGGTCCTCGCGCGCGACGTAGATGTCCAGCACGACCACCGCGTCGGCCGCGCCGAGGGCCTCGCCCATCTGGACGCCGAAGTGCTTGGTGCGCGAGACCAGGTGCGGCTGGAAGGCGACGACCACCCGCCCCTCCCCCGCGATCGAGCGGGCGGCCTGCAGGTCGCCGGCGATCTCGCGCGGGTGGTGGGCGTAGCTGTCGTAGACACGGACGCCGCGCACCGTGCCCTTGTGCTCCATCCGCCGCCGGGTGCCGGTGAAGGAGGCCAGGCCACGGGCCAGGTCGTCGAAGGCGTACCCCAGGCCGAGCCCGCAGTCGAGCGCCGCCAGGGCGTCGAGGACGTAGTGGCGCCCGGGGATCTGCAGCTCGACGGTGCCGGCCGACCGGCCGGCCACCTCGACCTCGAAGCGGGAGGTGGTGCCGGCGAAGACGACGTCGACGGCGCGCACGGCCGCGGCAGGCGACTCACCGACCGTCCGCGCCACGACGCCCGCCTGCTGGGCGACCCCGACCAGGGCGGCCGCGCCCGGGTCGTCGACGCAGAGCGTGATGCCGCTGCCGCCGGGGTCGATCCGGCCGACGAAGGTGTCGAAGGCGGCCCGGTAGGCCGCTTCGGTGCCGTAGTTGTCGAGGTGGTCGGCCTCGACGTTGGTCACGATCGCAGCCGACGGGGAGTAGACCAGGAAGGCGCCGTCGCTCTCGTCGGCCTCGGCGACGAACAGGTCGCCGGAGCCGTCGTGGGCGTTGGACCCGGTCTCGTTGAGGTCGCCGCCGATGGCGAAGGAGGGGTCGGCGCCGCAGGCCTGCAGGGCCACGGTGAGCAGCGAGGTGGTGGTGGTCTTGCCGTGCGTACCGGCGACGGCGACCGAGCGGCGACCCTGCATCACCGACTCCAGCGCGGCCGAGCGGGGCAGGAGGCGCACGCCCAGCCGCCGGGCCTCGGCCACCTCGGGGTTGTCCTCGCGCACGGCGGTGGAGACCACGAGCGTGTCGACGCCGTGCACGTGGGAGGCGTCGTGGCCGACGAACACGCGAGCGCCGAGCGCCCGGAGGGCATCGAGGGTGACCGACTCCCGGGCGTCGCTGCCGGAGACCGTCAGCCCGCGAGCCAGCATGATCCTTGCGATGCCCGACAGCCCGGCGCCGCCGATGCCGACGAAGTGCACGTGGCCCAGCTCCTCGGCCGGCAGCAGGACGTCGGGCACCGGCGCCTTCACGCGGTCACCGCCGCGAGGATCATGTCGACCAGCCGCTCGTCGGCGTCGAGCGGGATCACGTCGGCGGCGGCCTTCGACATCGCCACCAGCCGGCGCGGGTCGGTGAGCAGCGCCGGCACGTGGTCGGCCACCCACTCCGGAGTGAGCGTCTCGTCGGCCACCAGCAGCCCGCCGCCGGCGTCGACCACCGGGGCGGCGTTGAGCGCCTGCTCGCCGTTGCCGATCGGCAGCGGGACGTAGATCGCCGGCAGTCCGACGCCGGAGACCTCGGTGACGGTGTTGGCCCCGGCCCGGCACAGCACCGCGTCGGCCGCGGCGTAGGCCAGGTCCATCCGGTCGACGTAGCGCTCGACGACGTAGGGCGGCGTGCTGCCGGGTGCGGGCACGTCGTTGTTGGGTCCGACCACGTGGAGCACCTGCACGCCGGCGGAGGCGAAGGCCGCCGCCGCGCCCAGGACCGCCTGGTTGAGCCGCCGGGCGCCCTGCGAGCCGCCGGTGACCAGCAGCGTCGGCGCCTCGGCGTCGAGGCCGAAGTGGGCGCGGGCCACCTCGCGCAGGTCGCCACGGTCGAGGGTGGAGATCATCCGCCGCACCGGGAGACCGATGTAGACGCCGTGGCGCAGCTCGGTGCCGGGGAAGCTGGTGGCGACGTGGTGGGTGAAGCGGGCGCCGAGCCGGTTGGCCAGCCCCGGCTTGGCGTTGCCCTCGTGCACGACGATCGGCAGCCGGCGCCGTCGCGCGGCCAGGTAGGCGGGCACCGACACGTAGCCGCCGAAGCCGACCACGACGTCGGGGCGCACGCGGTCGAGCACCTCCAGGGCCGCCTTGACGGTGGCCCGCAGCCGGGCCGGGGTCCGCAGCAGGTCGGCGTCGAGCTTGCGCGAGAGCGGCACGGGCGGCACGAGCTCCAGGGGGTAGCCGGCGGCCGGCACCACCCGGTTCTCCAGCCCGCGCGGGGTGCCGAGGGCGGTGACCTCGGTCGAGGGGTCGCGGCGGACGAGCGCGTCGGCGGTGGCCAGCAGCGGTGAGGTGTGCCCCGCCGTGCCCCCGCCGGCCAGGAGCACCCGCATCAGCGGGCCTTGGCCGTGGCGCCCGGCGCGCGGGACCGGCGGCGTCGGCGCAGCTGCAGTGCCTGCGCCGCGCCCGGCTCGTGGCGGGCGAAGGAGACCAGCAGCCCGATGCCCACCAGCTCGGGCACCAGCGACGAGCCGCCGTAGGAGACCAGCGGCAGCGGGATGCCGATCACCGGCAGCAGCGCCAGCACCATGCCGATGTTGATAATCATCTGCACGGTCAGCCAGACCGTGATGCCGGCGGCCATGTAGCGCACGAACGGGTCCTGGGCCTGCAGCGCGATCCTGATGCCGGCGTAGGCGATGGCCAGGAACAGCGAGAGCACCAGCAGCGTGCCGACCAGGCCGAGCTCCTCGCCCAGGACGGCGAAGATGAAGTCGGTGTGGGGGTAGGGCAGCGTGCCCCACTTCTGCTGCGAGGCCCCGATGCCCTTGCCGAAGATGCCGCCGCTGGCGATGCCGAGGATGCCGTGACCGGCCTGGTAGCCGGTGCCGGAGAAGTCCTCGAAGGGGTTGGCGAAGCTGGTCAGCCGGGCCATGCGGACGGGGCTGGTGGCGGCGAGCGTGAGGCAGACGACGCCGGCGGTGCTCGCGGCGGCGACGAAGAACTTCATCGGGGCGCCGGCCACCCACAGCAGCCCGAGCGTGATCGCGAACAGCACCAGGCCGGTGCCGAGGTCGCCGCCGAGCACGACCACGAGCCCGACGATGGTGGCCACCATCGGCACGACCGGCACCATCACGTGGCGCCAGTCGCCGAGCAGCCGGTCCTTGCGGGCGTAGATGTGGGAGATCCACAAGATCAAGGAGAACTTGGCGACCTCGGCCGGCTGGATCTGGAACGGCCCGCCGAGGCTGAGCCAGTTGCGGTTGCCGTTGACGGTGACGCCGAGCGGGCTCTGGGTCGCAGCGATCAGCGCGAGCGAGACGACGATGGCCAGCCACGCGAACCGGCGTACGACGTGGTGCGGCACCCGGATGACCAGCACCGCGACCGGCAGCCCGATGGCCACCCAGATCACCTGACGGATGAACCAGTGGTAGCTGTTGCCGTAGGCCTTGAAGGCCGAGACGCTGGAGGCGCTGAGCACCTCCATCAGCCCGATGGCCAGCAGCAGCCCGCTCGCCCCGACGAGCAGGTAGTACGGGGTGAGCGGCTTGTCGAGGGTCTCGCGGACCGAGGCGGTCCAGGAGCCGAGCCACCCACGGACGCCGGCGACCGCGCCCAGCGGAGCGTGCGGCTCGGCCTGGGTGGTCACGGTCGGCCCCCTCCTCTGCGGTGCACCGCCGCGGCGAAGGCGTCCCCGCGGGCGGCGTAGTCGTCGAACTGGTCCTTGGAGGCACAGCCCGGCGCCAGCAGCACGGTGTCTCCGGGTCGGGCGAGCGAGCCGGCAGCGGCCACCACGGCCTCCATCAGGGGAGTCTCGTCCGACTCGACCTCGATGACCGGCACATCCGGCGCGTGTCGCCGCAGGGCTTCGCGCACCACGGCGGCGTCCTGGCCCAGGAGCACCACGCCGCGCAGCCGTTCGCGGACCCGCGTGACGAGGTCGTCGAACCCCGCCCCCTTGGCCTGGCCGCCCGCGACCCACACCACCGGGTCGTAGGCCTGCAACGAGGCCAGCGCGGCCGGCGGGTTGGTGGCCTTGGAGTCGTCGACCCAGGCGACGTCGTCGTACGTGGCGACGGTGGCGATGCGGTGGCCGTCGGGGCGGAAGGTCCGCAGCGCCTCGCGCACCGCCTCGGCCGGGACGCCGTGGGAGCGGGCGAGCGCGGCCGCGGCCAGGGCGTCGGCGACGTAGTGGGGCGCCGGGGAGTACAGGTCGCCCAGCGTGCACAGCTCCAGCGCGCTGGTCTGCCGCTCGTCGATGAACGCCCGGTCGCACAAGACGTCGTCGACCACCCCGAGCATCCCGACCCCCGGGGTGCCGAGGGTGAAGCCGATGGCCCGGGCGCCCTCGGTGACCTCGGCGTCGCGCACCAGCTGCTCGGTGACCGGATCGGCGACGTTGTAGACGCAGGCCCGCTCCACCCCGGCGTAGATCCGGCCCTTGTCGGCGGCGTACTCCCGCATCGAGGGGTACCAGTCCAGGTGGTCCTCGGCCACGTTGAGCACGGCTGCGGACTCGACCGCGACGCTGTGCACGTAGTGCAGCTGGAAGCTGGACAGCTCGACGGCCACCACGTCGTAGGGCTGGTCATGGGTCCGGGGGTCCATCACCACCTCGGTGAGCGGCAGCCCCACGTTGCCCGCGGCGACGCTGCGCAGCCCGGCCGCCCGCAGCATCGCGGCCAGCATCTGCACGGTGGTGGTCTTGCCGTTGGTGCCGGTGACGGCCAGCCAGGGCGCCGGCCGCCCGGTCCTGGGGTCGACCTCGCGCAGCCGCCAGGCCAGCTCCACCTCGCCCCACACCGCCACGTCGCGCGCGGCGGCCTGCGCCAGCAGCGGCGACGTCGGCTTCCAGCCCGGCGAGGTGACGACGAGGTCGACGTCCTCGGGCAGCGTCGCGGTGGCGCCCTCCCCCAGCCGCACCGTCGCGCCCAGGCTCTCCAGGAGCTCGGCCTGCTCGCGGCGGCGGTCGGTGAGGCTCTCGTCGAGCGCCGTGACCTGCGCGCCGAGGAAGGTCAGGTTGTCGGCCGCGGCGTAGCCGGACACGCCGAAGCCGGCGACCACGACGCGCAGCCCGGACCAGTCGGAGGTGCGGGAGAGGGAGTCGGGGTTCACGTGCCCGCCACCCACTCGGCGTAGAAGACCCCCAGTCCGGTGGCGACGAACAGGCCGGCCAGGATCCAGAAGCGGATGGTGACCGTCACCTCGGCCCAGCCCAGCAGCTCGAAGTGGTGGTGCAGCGGCGCCATCCGGAAGAGCCGGCGGCCCTTGGTGGCCTTGAAGAAGCCGACCTGCAAGATCACCGAGAGCGTCTGCAGCACGAAGAGCCCGCCGAGCAGCGCGAGCAGGATCTCGGTGCGGGTGAGGATCGCGAAGCCGGCCAGCGCGCCGCCCAGGGCCAGCGAGCCGGTGTCGCCCATGAAGATCTGGGCGGGCGAGGCGTTCCACCACAAGAAGCCGAAGCAGGCGCCGGTGATGGCGGCGGCGACGACGGCCAGGTCGAGCGGGTCGCGCACCTCGTAGCAGGCCGGACCCGGCTTGATCTCGCAGGACTGGTTGTTCTGCCAGATGTTCACCAGCGTGTAGGCGCCGAAGACCATGGTCGAGGCGCCGGTGGCGAGGCCGTCGAGGCCGTCGGTGAGGTTGACGGCGTTGGAGGCGCCGGCGATGAGGACGACGATGAACACCACGCCGAGCCACATCGGCAGGTTCAGCCAGCCCAGGTCGCGGATGAACGAGACCGCGCTGCTGCCCGGCGTCATGCCGCGGGAGTCCTCCAGCTGCGGCCACAGCGCCAGGAAGCCGAAGACGACCGCGATGACGGTCTGGCCGATGAACTTGGCCTTGCTGCGCAGCCCGAGGTTGCGCTGCTTGTAGATCTTGATGAAGTCGTCGAGGAAGCCGACGGTGCCCAGGCCCACGTAGAGGAAGAGCAGCAGGATCGCCGACCAGGTGGGGCCGTTGCCGGTGAGCAGCTTGGCCAGGAAGTAGCCGATGGTGCTGGCCAGGACGATGACCAGGCCACCCATGGTGGGCGTGCCGCGCTTGGTCTGGTGGCTGACCGGGCCGTCCTCGCGGATGAGCTGGCCGAAGCCGTGGCGGGCGAGCACCGTAATGGCCACGCGGGTGCCGATGAGGGTGAAGATCAGCGAGAGTCCGCCGGCGAGCAGGACACCCCTCATGCCTCGCCCTCCATCAGCGCCTCGGCCACCCGTTCCAGTGCTGCGCCGCGCGACGCCTTCACCAGCACGACGTCGGGGGCCTGCACAGTCTCCCCCACGATGCGCGTCGCCTCGTGCACGTCACGCGTGCGGAGTGGCGTTCGCGACATCGCGGCCGCGCCGTCGGCGATCGCCGCGGCGCCCTCGCCGACGACGACGAGCCGGTCGATGCCGAGCTCGGCCACCAGCGCTCCGACCGCGCGGTGCTCGACCTCGGCGGAGTCCCCGAGCTCGAGCATCTCCCCCAGCACCGCCACGGTGCGGGCGCCGGTGCTGCGGCCGATGGCGGCCAGCGTCTGCAGCGCGGCGCGCATCGAGTCGGGGTTGGCGTTGTAGGCGTCGTTGACCACGCGCAGCCCGTCGGCCCGCTCGAGCAGCTGCATGCGCCACTTCGAGAGCGACTCGACCGCGCGCAGCGACGCCGCGACGTCGGCCAGCGACAGCCCGGCGGCGAGCGCGGCGGTGGCGGCGGCCGCCGCGTTCGTCGCGTGGTGCTCGCCCAGCAGCCGCAGTGCCACCTCCTCGTGCCGAGCGCCGTGGGTCAGCACGAAGCGGGCGCGGCCGAGCTCGTCGAGGTGCAGGTCGCCGAAGCGGACGTCGGCGTCCTCGGCCGTGCCGAAGGTGAGCACGTGGCCGGCGCTGCGCGAGGCCATGGCCCGCACCCGCGGGTCGTCGGCGTTGAGCACCGCCGTGCCGGTGGCGTCGAGTGCCTCCACCAGCTCGCCCTTGGCCTGGGCGATGGCGTCCTGGCTGCCGAACTCGCCGATGTGCGCGCGGCCGACGTTGAGCACGACCGAGATGTCCGGGCGAGCGATGGCGCACAGCCGGGCGAGGTGGCCGATGCCGCGCGCGCCCATCTCCAGCACCAGGAACCGGGTCTGGTCGGTGACCCGCAGCACGGTGAGCGGGAACCCGATCTCGTTGTTGAAGGACCCGTACGTCGCGACCGTCGGCCCGGCGTCGGCCAGCACGCGGGCCAGCAGGTCCTTGGTGCTGGTCTTGCCCTGCGAGCCGGTGAGCGCGACGACGGTGAGCCCGCCGGCGGCGCGGCGCCGGGCGAGCACCTCGCGAGCGAGGTCGCCGAGCGCACGCTGCACGTCGTCGACCACCACGGTCGGTCCCTCGACCGGACGTGAGCCGAGCACACCGGCGGCACCGCCCGCGAGCGCGGCGGCGGCGAAGTCGTGGCCGTCGACCCGCTCCCCCGCGAACGCGACGAACAACCCTCCGGTCACCGGCGACCGGCTGTCGAGGAAGGCCTCGCCACCCACCTCGACGTCGTCGCCCTCGAGCCGGCCGCCCACGATGGAGGCGATCTCGGCGAGCCGCAGCCCGATCATGGTGCGATCAGCTCGCGCAGCACCTCGCGGTCGTCGAAGGGATGCACCACCCCGTCGACCTCCTGCCCGGTCTCGTGGCCCTTGCCGGCCACCAGCACGACGTCGCCCGGCCGCGCCAGCGAGACCGCCAGCGCGATGGCCTGGCGTCGCCGGTCGACCTCGTGCACCTCGGCGGAGGTGTCCGGCGGGATGCCGTCGAGGACGGCGCGGCGGATCGCGGCGGGGTCCTCGGTGCGCGGGTTGTCGTCGGTGACGATGACGACGTCGGCCAGGCGCGCGGCGATCTCGCCCATCAGCGGACGCTTGCCGGGGTCGCGGTCGCCGCCGGCTCCGATGACCACCACGAGTCGGCCGCGGGTCACCGGGAGCAGCGCGCCGAGCGCGGCCTCGACCGCGTCGGGCTTGTGGGCGTAGTCGACCACCGCCAGCCAGTCCTGCCCGGCGTCGATCCGCTCCAGGCGCCCGGGGACGCCGCCGCCGGCCGCGATGCCCGCGGCCACGGCCTCGACGTCGAGCCCGGCCTCGCCCGCGGCAGCGACGGCGGCCAGGGCGTTGGCGACGTTGAACGTGCCCGGCAACGGCACGCCGGCCGCGAAGGAGCCGTCGGGGCCGACGACGGTGAAGGAGGCGCCGTCGGGGCGCAGCTCGACGTCGACCGCACGCCAGTCGGCGTCGGCGCCGGCGGTGGAGAAGGTGGTGATCGCGATGCCGGCCTCGTCCACCAGCCGCCGGCCGTGCTCGTCGTCGACGTTCACCAGCCCGCGCCGCGCCCGCTGCGGGGTGAACAGCGAGGCCTTGGCGGCGAAGTACTCCTCCAGGTCGCGGTGGAAGTCGAGGTGGTCGCGGCCCAGGTTGGTGAACACGGCGACGTCGAAGACCACACCGTCGACCCGGCCCATCACCAGCGCGTGGCTGGAGACCTCCATCGCGCAGGCCGTGACGCCCTGCTCGCGCATCACGGCGAAGAGGGCGTGCAGGTCGGGCGCCTCGGGCGTGGTGAGCGAGGTCTTGACGTCGCGGCCGGCGATACGGGTGCCGATGGTGCCGACGACGCCGGCGGGCACGTGCGCGCCGAGCAGCCCGGACTCCAGCAGCCGGGTGACGGTCGTCTTGCCCTGCGTGCCGGTGACGCCGACCAGCGTGAGGTCGCGCGCCGGTTCGCCGTAGACGCGGGCCGCGAGGTCGCCCAGCCGGGCCCGCGGGTCGGGCACCACCAGCGTCGGGACACCGAGGTCGCGCGCGCCGACGGGGTCGGTGAGCACGGCGACGGCGCCGTTCGCCACCGCCTGCGCGGCGTAGTCGGCACCGTGGGCGCGGCTGCCCGGCAGGGCGGCGTAGAGGTCGCCGGGCGCCACCCGCTGGGAGCTGAGCGTCAGCCCGGTGACGACGACGCCGTCGCCGTCCTGCGGCGCCGCGACGCCGAGCCAGCCGGCGACGGCGGCGAGCGGCGTCCGCACCGGCGCGGCCGGGCGGACCAGGAGATCGGGCATCGAGGTGACGCTACCTAAGGTCCGATCCCCAGTAGATGGGCAGGTTCGGTGCCTTGGTGCCGGTCGGCGTGACGCCGTAGCGCTGCAGCAGGAAGCTCTGGATCTTCGAGAACGCCGGGCCGCCGATGGAGCCGCCGCCACCACCGTTGGTGGGCTTGTTGATGACGACGTAGACGGTGAAGGCCGGCTTGTCGGCCGGCGCGAAGCCGGCGAAGGAGACCGTGAAGCCATTCCCGTAGCACTTGCACTTCGGGTCGACCTCCTGGGCCGTACCCGTCTTGCCGGCCACCCGGTAACCGGCCACCTGGGCGCCCGGGGCGGTGCCGGTCTCGGGGTTGGGCACCATCTCCATCATCCGCGTCATCTTGGTCGCGGCCTCGGTGGAGACCACGCGGCGCTTGGTGGTGTGGTCGGTGCCGACCTGCTGGCCGGAGTCGGTGGTGGCGCTGCCCTTGACCAGGCTCGGGCTGACGTAGACGCCGTGGTTGGCGATGGTGTTGATCGCCGCCGCCATCTGAAGCGTGTTGACCGAGATGCCCTGGCCGAAGGCGATGGTGGCCTGGTTGACCGCGCTCCAGCTGTGCCAGTCGGGCACCAGGCCCGCGGTCTCGCCGGCCAGCCCGACGCCCGTGCGGCTGCCCAGGCCGAACTCGCGCAGCTTGTCGTAGAGCTGCTCGTGGGTCAGCTGGGTGGCCGCCTCCGCGGTACCGATGTTGGAGGACTTAGCGATGACGCCGGTCATGGTCAGGTGCAGCACTGGGTGGGTGAACCAGTCGTGGATGGTCCGGTCGGCCACGTGCAGCTCGGGAGCCACGGTGATCTTGGTGCGCGGGGTGACCTTGTGGGCGTCGAGCAGCGAGCTGACGGTGAGCACCTTCTCCACCGAGCCCGGCTCGTAGACGTTCTGCAGCGACGGCGCCCCCAGCGTGCCCTTCTTCGCCGTGCTCGGGTCGTTGGCGTCGAAGGTCGGGCAGTCGGCCAGCGCGAGCACCTCGCCGGTGCCCGGACGCATCACCACCGCCGACCCCGACTCGGCGCCGGAGCCCTCGACGGCGTTGCACAGCACGCGCTGGACGTACCACTGGGTGTCGCGGTCGATGGTCAGCTCGAGGTCCTTGCCGTTGCGCGGCTCGACGGTGGTGTTCTGGCCCAGCGGGATGCGATTGCCGCCGCCCACCTCGTAGGTCTGTTTGCCGTCCTTGCCCGAGAGCAGCTTGTCGAAGGAGAGCTCAAGACCCGAGGGCTGGCCGTTGGCGTTGATGAAGCCGAGCAGGTTGGCCGCGACGTCCTTGCCCGGGTAGCTGCGCAGCGGGTCGGACATCAGCGTGACGCCCCCGAACGGGACCGCGCGCTTCTCCTTGTCCTTGATCAGCGGCTTGATCTTGGCCTGGATGGCGGTGACCGCCGCGGTGGCCTGGGTGGAGGGGATCCGGCGGGCCAGGTACTGGAAGCGGCTGTTCTTCTTGGTCAGCTTGGCCAGGGTGTCGAAGTAGTCGACGTCGAGCCGGTCGGCGAGCACCCGCGCGATGACCGCGGCGTAGGGCCGGGTCAGCGCCGGGTCGGCGATGAGCATCCGGCCCTGCACCGACTGCGCCAGGGGCGACCCGGTGCGGTCGAGGATCTCGCCGCGCTTGGCCGGCAGCACCGCGGTGACCGCGCCCTGCTCGCGCGCCTTCGCGGCGTACGCCTTGGGATCGAGGCCCTGGAGCTGGAACAGCCTCACGCCGAAGAGCGAGACCACCATGGCCACCACGAGCAGGAACATCCGCAGCCGGCCGGCGCTCCTGTCGCGAGCGGGACGAGCGCTCACTGGATGCTGTGCCCCTTCTTCTGACGGTGAGGCTTCTTCTCTACCGTGCTCGGGCTCGCGGACGGCGTAACCGCGGCCGGTGTGGCGGCCGGGACCTTGACGACCCGCGGCTTGGGAGCGAGCACCTCGGGCTTGACGGCCGGGGCCGGGTTGATCCGCATCGAGTCGTCCGGGGTGGCCGCGGTGGGCTGGCCGAGGATGGTGCCGTCGGTGAGCCGGATGAACGCCGGATCGGTCGGGACGACCATGCCCAGTGCCTTCGCGCGGGCGGCGAGCGCCTGCGGGTCGCGCTTGGCGGCCAGCTGCATGGACAGCGCCTGCTTCTTCGCGGTGAGCGCGTCGGCGCGGTTCTCCAGCGCGGTGGCGTGGAAGGAGGCCTGCTGCATCGAGGTGTTGAAGGCCAGCAGCCCGGCCACGCCGCCGCCGAGCAGCAGCACGACCAGCGCCACGAAGGGAGCCCGGCGGGCCTCCTCCACGCGGTCGGGCACGACGCTCAGCCGCGCGCGGCGCAGGGTCTCCTCGGCGAACCGAGGAACCCGGATCTCGCTCTTTAGGATGCTCACGCCGCGTCCTCCCTGACCCGTTCGATCGCGCGCAGCCGCACCGATGCGGCTCGCGGGTTGTCCTCGATCTCCTGCGCCGACGCCTGCTCCGAGCCCCGGGTGACCAGCCGCATGACCGGCTCGGACCCGGCCGGGACGACCGGCAGGTCGTCGGGCACCAGGCTGCGGGTGCGCTCGACGAAGGCCCGCTTGACCAGCCGGTCCTCCAGGGAGTGGTAGCTCATCACCACCACGCGACCGCCGACGGCGATGCAGTCCAGCGCGGCCGGCAGCGCGCGCCGCAGCGTGCCCAGCTCGTCGTTGACCTCGATGCGCAGCGCCTGGAACGTGCGCTTGGCCGGGTGCCCACCGGTACGCCGAGCCGGTGCGGGGATGGTCTCGCGCAGGAGCTCGACCAGCCGCGCGGAGCGGTCGAACGGCTCGCGCTCGCGCTCGCGGACGACGGCCCGCGCGATCTGGCGGGCGAAGCGCTCCTCGCCCCACTCGCGCAGCACCCGGGTCAGGCCCCGCTCGTCGTAGGTGTTGAGCACGTCGGCGGCGGTGGCGACGTCGGCGGAGTCGTCCATCCGCATGTCCAGCGGCGCGTCCTCGGCGTAGGCGAACCCGCGGTCGCGGTGGTCCAGCTGCATCGAGGAGACGCCGAGGTCGAAGAGCACGGCGTCGACCCGCGCCAGCCCGAGCCCGGCGAGCGCGTCGGGGAGGTCGTCGTAGCGGGCGTGGACCAGGTCAAGGCGGTCGGCGAACGGCGCCAGCCGCTGCCCGCTCAGCTCGAGGGCGTGCGGATCGCGATCGACGCCGACCACGCGGGCGCCGGGGAACCGGGTCAGCACGGCCTCGGTGTGCCCGCCGAGACCGAGCGTGGCGTCGACGAGCACGGCCCCGTCGTTCTCCAGCGCGGGGGCGAGCAGGTCCACCACGCGCCGCAGCAGGACCGGCTCGTGGGTGGGGGCCGCCACGTCAGCCGCCGATGCGGGGCAGGACGGCCAGGGCCAGGGCCAGCGCCAGCGACGCCGCCAGCGAGAAGCCCATGACGTAGAGCCCGTCGCGGACCTCGTGCCGGACCCGTCGGACGGGTGGCTGATGGACCTTCACGAAACCTCGACCCTCGTGGCTGCTGGTGGTGTGCTCTCGCATCGACGGGCACACGCAGGGCCAGGTTCTCCGCCCGCTCCGGCGCCGGGAGTCGCGGATCTGGCACCGGGGAAGGTGTGCCAGAGCCGGAAACGACCGTTCGCTCGGGCCAGGAGCGGGCGCGAGCCTCGTCCTGCGTGTGCCGCTGTGAAGTTGAGTTCGGTGGTGCCGGTCAGTCGTCGACGAACCCGAAGGCGCCGTCGAGGTTGGCGAAGCTGTCCTCCACGCCGGCCTGCTGCCGCTCCCAGGTCTGCGGCTCCCAGATCTCCACGTGGTCCATCACCCCGACCACGACGACCTCGCGCTCGGCGATGCCGGCGTAGCGGCGCAGGTCGGCGTTGAGCGGGATGCGGCCCTGCCGGTCCAGCGACTCCGAGGAGGAGTGGGAGAACAGGTAGCGCGTGTACTGCCGGGTCGTCTTGTCGGTCTGGCTCTTGCGGGACAGGTCCGCGATGGAGGCCTCGAAGCCGGACTCGGACCAGACCTGGAGGCAGTGCTCCTGACCCGGTGCGACCACGACGTCCTCCGTCAACGCGTCCCTGAACTTGGCCGGGAGGGTCAGTCGCCCCTTGTCGTCGAGCCTCGGGGTGAAGCGGCCGGTGAAGAACACCGCTCACCACCGATCTCCCCAGGAACGCCCTTGCCTCCCACTGCGCCCCACAGTACCCCACCTCTCCCCACAATCAACCATTTTCCCGCCCATGTCCCCCCACCACCCCACCCAGACCCCCGCGATCGGCCGGTGACGGCGTGTTGGCCGGTGACGTTTACTGGTGCGCACACGCAACGACTGGCCCCCTCGACGCCGTGGTGGGGCGGAATGGGGAACGCAGCCGATGACGAGCGCGCACCACGCGGCGGTAGGTCCCGATGCAGGCACAGGCCCGGACCCGGCGCGCATCAACGAGGTCGGCGAGGGCGCCAAGCGGATCCAGGACGCCGTCGAGCAGGTCATCGAGGGCAAGCCCGAGGTCGCCCGGCTGGCGCTGGTGGTGCTGCTGGCCGAGGGCCATCTGCTCATCGAGGACGTACCCGGCGTCGGCAAGACGATGCTGAGCAAGGCGCTGGCGCGGGCCATCGACTGCTCGGTGCGGCGGGTGCAGTTCACCCCCGACCTGCTGCCCTCGGACATCACCGGCGTCTCGGTCTACAACCAGGAGACCCGCGACTTCGAGTTCCGGCCCGGCGGGGTGTTCGCCAACATCGTGGTCGGCGACGAGATCAACCGCGCCTCCCCCAAGACCCAGTCGGCGATGTTGGAGTGCATGGAGGAGCGGCAGGTCACCGTCGACGGCACCACCTACGCCCTCGCCGCGCCCTTCCTGGTCATCGCCACGCAGAACCCGATCGAGATGGAGGGCACCTACGCGCTGCCCGAAGCCCAGCGCGACCGGTTCATGGCGCGGGTCTCCATGGGCTACCCGGTCAAGTCCGCCGAGATCGCCATGCTGGCCTCCCACACCGCCACCAACCCGCTGGCGGAGCTCCAGCCGGTCTCCGACGCCGAGGAGGTGCGCCGCCTCATCGAGTCGGTCATGACGGTCCACGTCTCCGAGGCGGTGCAGCGCCACGCCGTCGGCATCTCCGATGCCACCCGCACCTCCCGCGAGCTGCGGCTGGGCGCCTCGCCGCGCGCCACGCTGCACCTGGTGCGGGCGGCCAAGGCGTCGGCGGCCCTCGACGGACGCGACTTCGTCATCCCCGACGACCTGCTGCGGCTGGCCCCCGACGTGCTCACCCACCGGCTGGTGCCCACCGTGGAGGCGGCGGCCAGTGGCCGCAGTGCCCGCGAGATCCTCACCGACCTGCTCGCGCAGGTCCCGATCCACGGGGACTGAGCCGGTGGGCGCGGAGCGGCGATCACGGTGGGGGCTGGCGTTCTGGGCCTCCCTGACCGTCCGCGGCCGCTCGTTCCTGGCCGCCGGGATCACCGCGGTGGTGTGCGGCCTGGTGCTGCTCGAGCGCGACCTGGTGCGCATCGGCATCCTCTGCGTCGCGCTGCCGCTGGTCGCGGCGGTGTACGTGGCCACGCGCTCGCACCACCTGCGGCTGCACCGCGAGGTCTCCCCCGGCCACGTGCCGCCCGGCTCCCCCGCCACGGTGCGGGTGCGGCTGGAGAACAGCGGAGCGCCCACCGGGGTGCTGCTCCTGGAGGAACAGCTCGAGCCCGTGCTCGGCACCCCGCCGCGTTTCGTGGTGCCGCCGATGGGCCGCGACGGCCGCGAGCTGCTGGAGTACGTCGTGCACCCCACCGCACGCGGACGTCACCGGCTCGGACCGGTGCTGGTGCGCCAGCGCGAGCCGTTCGGCATGGTCGAGCGGCGCCAGGAGGTGCCGGGGTCGGCGTCGCTGCTGGTGCTCCCCCAGGTGCTGCCGCTGCCCGCGCTGCGGCTGAGCGGCAGCCGGTTCACCAACGGCGAGGAGAGCCCGCGCTCGTTCTCGGTGGGCACCGTCGCCGACGTCATCGTGCGCGAGTACCGCCGCGGCGACGACCTGCGCCGCGTCCACTGGCGCAGCACCGCCCGCACCGGTGAGCTGATGGTGCGCAACGAGGAGCAGCTGTGGCAGGCCCGGGCGGTGGTGCTGCTCGACAACCGGGCCGGCTCGCACCGCGGGGTGGGTCCCGGGTCGTCACTCGAGGCCGCCGTGGTGGCCGCCGCCTCCGCGGTGGTGCACCTGGCCGGGCTCGGCTACCAGGTGCGCCTGGTGACCTGCTCGGGACGCGTCGCCACCTACCACGAGCCCGGCCGGCCCCAAGATCCCTTCCCGGTGCTCGAACGGCTGGCCACGCTGCCCCTGGTGGCCACCACCGAGCTGCCCGACGTCGCGCTCGACGAGGAGACGACCGGCGGGGTCACCGTCGCCGTCGTGGCCGGAGGCTCGACCAGCGAGCGCGGCTGGTGGTCGCGCTTCCCGCGGCAGGCTGCGGCCGGGCTGGCGCTGGCCCTCGACGTCGACAGCTGGGGGCAACGACCCGACGAGGAGACGGCGCGAACCCCCGCCGAGCCGGCGACGCCGTGGCTGACCGCGCAGGGCTGGCGCGCCGCAGCGCTGGCGAAGGGCGATGCCCTGGTCGACGCCTGGCGGGAGCTGGACCGGTGAGCGAGCCCCGCGAGCTCGACCCCGCCGAGGCGCTGGCCCACCTGCTGGCCGCGGTGCGTGGGCTGCCGTTCGCGCTGCTCGGCGGACTCACCGCCTGGGTCTCGGTGGTGTCCTGGCACGGGATGGTCGAGGCGCCGCTGGGCTTCCTCGTGCCGCTCCTGGTCGCCACCGTCGTCCTGGTCACGGTCGGCTGGGCGGTGCGCCGGCGCTGGCAGCACGCCGGCCTGGCGCTGCTGGCCCAGCTGGTCGTGGTGCTGGTGGTGATGGTCCACCGCGCCACCGGCAGCTACCTGCCGACGCCCGGCGGCGTCGTCGACCTGTGGAACGAGCTGGTCGACGGGGCCCTGGCCGGGCAGCGCTACGTCTCGCCGGTCTCGACCCAGCACCCGGAGTTCGCGGCCGTGCTGCTGCTGGGCGGCCTCGGCATCGCGGTGGCCGTCGACCTGCTCGCCTGCGGAGTGCGGCACGCCGCCCTGGCCGGGCTGCCCCTGCTGCTCGCCGTCACCGTCTCGGCCAGCGTGCTGCTCTCGCCGGTGAGCTGGCTGGTGTTCGCGCTGGTGGCCATCGGCTGGCTGGCCCTCATCTCGCTGCAGGAGAGCAGTCGGCTGACGTCGTGGGAGTCCACCCGGTCCCAGCAGCCCGACGCGGCAGACCCCGGCGTCGAGCTGGGTGCGCTGGCCGGCATGGGAGGCCTCGCCGCCCGCATCGGCGCGTTCGGCGTCGTCGCCGCGGTGCTGCTGACCGCCGGCATCACCTCCCAGGGCCGCCAGCTGGGCGACTTCGGCGCCGGCAACGGCAACGGCACGCTCACCACGAGCAACCCGATGCTCGACATGCGCCGCAACCTGCGCGAGAGCGCCGACGTGCCGTTGGTGACGGTGCGCGCGAAGGAGCAGCCGGCCTACCTACGGCTGACCGTGCTCGACGACTTCACCGGCGACGCCTGGCAGCCCTTCGACCGCACCTTCGACAACACCAGCGTGGTGGCCACCAGCCTCCCGCCGCCGGCCGGCCTCTCACCGCTCAACCAGGGCACGGCCTCGACCTGGCGGCTGAGCGTGTCGCGGTCCTTCCCGACCCGCTGGCTACCGGTGCCCTACGTGACGTCGGTGCTGAACATCTCGGGCAGCTGGCGCTACTCCGCCGACACCCTCGACGTCATCTCCGGCACCGACGACACCGCCGCCGGGCTGAGCTACTCGCTGACCACCTACCAGCCGCTGGTCGACCCCTCGCAGGCCCGCGCCGCGGGGACTCCGCCGGCGACCATCCTGCGCAAGATGACCGACCTGCCGACCGACCTGCCGCTGATCTTCAAGCGGGTGGCCCAGCAGGTCACCGCGGGGGCGACGAACTCCTACGACCAGGCCGTGGCGCTCCAGAACTGGTTCCGCTCCGACGGCGGCTTCACCTACAGCACCAAGCCCTCCTCGGGCACCGGCACCGGCACGCTGGAGCGCTTCATCACCACCGACAAGGTCGGCTACTGCGAGCAGTTCTCCACCGCCATGGCGCTCATGGCCCGCACCCTGGGGATCCCCTCCCGGGTCTCGGTCGGCTTCTTGCGACCGACCAAGTCCGGCTCCTCGACCTGGACCTTCGGCACCCACGACCTCCACGCGTGGCCCGAGCTGTACTTCAACGGCGTCGGCTGGATCCGGTTCGAGCCCACCCCCGGCGGGCGCACCGGCAGCCCGCCGGACTACACCGCCGACCAGACGGCGCCGACGCAGGCGCCCACCCAGAGCGCCAGCGCCAACCCGACGACGCGCCCCAGCCAGGCCAAGCCGAGCATCGCGCCCAACAACTCCGACGCGAGCGGCCAGGCCGATTCCTCGTTCCCGTGGCGGCTGCTGGTCGTGGTGCTCGTGCTGCTGCTCCTGGTGGCACTGGCCCTGCTGCCGCGGCTGCTGCGCCGCGCGGGCGCCCGACGCCGGTGGGCCGCTGCGCGGTCGCCGGCCGCCGTGGCCGATGCGGCGTGGACCGAGGTCCGCGCCACCGCGATCGACCTCGAGCTGGGCTGGGTCGAGGGCGCCACCGTGCGCGGCAACGGCGAGCGGTTGCAGCGCGACGTGGTCGGCACCATCGACGCCCGCGACGCGCTGCGCGAGGTGGTCAGCTTCGTGGAGCTGACCCGCTACGCCGGACCCCGCGAGCTGCCCGCCGACCTGCGCGAGCGGCTGCAGGCCGACGTCGCGGCCTGGACCGAGGAGGCACGCCGCTCGGTGGATCCGCGCCGAGCCCGCCGGGCAAGGTGGTGGCCCCGCTCGATCTGGAAGCGGGGCTGATCAGAACCCGTTCTGGTCGCGGCGACGCTGCCAGCGCTGCTCGAGGCGCTGCAGGAACGTGCCCCGGCTGCCGCCGGAGCGAGGAGCGCGGGGGCGGCGCTGCTTGCGACCGCCCTGGATGAGGCTGAGACCGGGGTGGTCCCCCTCGGCCGGCGCCGGCCGCTGGCCGCCCTCGGCCACGGCCTGCCGGGTCTTCCAAGCGCTCAGCCCGATGGTGGCCGAGGCCAGCATCAGCACGAACCCGACGACACCGATCAGGATGCCCGGCGTGGGCGAGGAGTGGCTGCCACCGGTGATGGCACCGGTGAGCAGCAGCGCGACACCGCCGGCGAAGACGATCGCGGCGAGCACGATCCGGGCGCGGGTGGCGCGGGCGAAGCGGGTGCCGCGCAGCGTGGAGGCGAACTTGGGGTCGTCCTCGCTGAGCGCGCGCTCCATCTGGTCGAGCAGTCGCTGCTCCTCGTCAGAGAGCACCTCACACCTCCCGGCGGCCCATCATCGCTCCAGTGTAGGCAGCCATTTTCTGTGTCGGTACCCACACCTCGACATTTCCACCTTCCGTCCTGCCTACGGACGTCCGCCGGCCAGCAGCGAGGCCGGGCGCACGGCGCTGCGACCGAACCGGGAGGTGGCCCGGTCGACGGCCTGATCTGCCTCGCGCCACCCACGCTCGCGAGCCCCGAGAACCAGCTGGCGTTGCACGCCCTCGCACGGCACCAGCCCCTCGACGCGCACGCCGACCAGCCGCACGGTGCGTCGGGCGGGGTTCACGGCGTCGTACAGCGTGCCGACGACCGAGTAGATCTCCTCGGTGACGTCGGTGGGGTCGACCAGCGTGTGGGAGCGGGTCAGCGTCGTGAAGTCCGACCAGCGGACCTTGAGGGAGACCGTGCGTCCGGCCAGCCCGTTGGCCCGCGTCCGGGCGGCCACCTTGGCCGAGAGTCGTAAGAGCTCGCGCTGCACCGTCGCCGGGTCGCCGGTGTCGTGGCCGAACGTCTCCTCGGCGCCGATGCTGCGGTCGGGCACGTCGATGCCGCGTCGCTCGCGCACCCGGCGGCCGTCGGCTCCCCAGGCCAGGGCGCGCACGTGGGCGCCGGCGTGCGGGCCGAGGGCGCGGCGCAGCGTGGCCATCGGCGCGTGGGCGACGTCGCCGACGGTGACCAGGCCGACCGCGTTGAGCCGCTCGCGGGTCTTCTCCCCCACTCCCCACAGCTCCTCGACGGCAAGCGGGTGCAAGAAGCTGGTCATCCGGTCGCGCGGGACCACCACCACCCCGTCGGGCTTGGCGCGGCGGCTGGCCAGCTTGGCCACCGAGGCCGAGGTGGCGACACCCACCGAGCAGGTGATGCGCTGCTCGTCGGCCACCCGGGCCCGGATGTGCTCGGCCACCTGCAGCGGCGAGCCGAGACGGCGCAGCGACCCGGAGACGTCGAGGAACGCCTCGTCGACCGAGATCGCCTCCACGGTGGGGGTGATCTCGCGAAACAGCGCCATCACCGAGCGCGAGACCTGCTCGATGCTCTCGTGGTCGCACCGCAGGAACACCGCCTCGGGGCACAGTCGGCGCGCCCGAGCGGCGGGCATGCCCGAGCGCACCCCGGCGCGACGGGCCGGGTAGGTGGCCGAGAGCACCACACCGCGCATGCCACCGCCCTGGGTGGGTCCACCGCCGACGATGACCGGGCGGCCAGCGAGCTCGGGGCGGTCGCGCACGCTGACGGCTGCGAAGAAGGCGTCCATGTCGACGTGCAGCACGTGGCAGCCCGCCGAGCGGTCAGCCACGCCCGCGCCGATCAGCCGCTGGCGAGCACGTGGAGCGCAGCCGCCAGGGCGAGGTACTCCGATCGCACGGCCACCGCCCGCTCCAGCTCGAGCAGCGCCTCGGTGGCGCCGGGCTCGAGGTCGAGCAGACCGGCCGGGACCAGGTCGGTGAAGACCCGGACCCCGTGGACGGCGGCGACGCCGAAGCCGGCCTCGACCAGGAGCGCGATGATCTCGTCGGCGGTGAAGCGGCCCTCCTGGGCAGGATCGGGCGCCGTGGCCTCGAGGGCGAGCCGGGCCTGCTGGAAGTGGCCGGCCATCGCGCGGGCCAGGACCATGGCGTGCCGCTGGGCGACCACGAGCGAGAGCGTGCCGCCGGGCCGTAGGAGGTCCCGCAGCGCGGCGAGCGCCGGCTCGGGGCGCTCGACCAGCCCCAGCACGCCGTGGCACAGCACCAGGTCGGCCGGCCCGGGCAGGCCCGGGAGGTCGGGCAGGTCGGAGAGGTCGCCCTGGACGCCGGTGACCAACGAGGCGAGGTCGGCCTCGCGGGCCCGGCGGCCCAGCGCGGCCAGCGCGTCGGGGCTGGGGTCGACCACGACGACCTGGTGGCCGAGGGCGGCGAGCCGGACGGCGAACCCCCCGGTGCCACCGCCGATGTCGACGACCGTGGCGTGCTCGGGCAGCGGCAGCCCGCGCACGTCGTCCCACACCACACCTGCGCGCAGCGCCGCGCGTCGCTCGAGGGGACGGTCCACGGGCCCGAGCCTAGGCGGAGGCCGGACCGCTCAGGCAACGTGACTGCTCGCCACCGGCTCGGCGTGGCGCACCACGCCCAGCGACTGCTCAACGACGGCCAGGAACCGGTCGGCCTCGCGGACCAGGTCGTCGGCCTCGCGTGCGGTGACGGCACGACGCGAGCCGGCCTGGGCCGCCGCCCGCTTGTCGGCGCCGGCGGCGAAGAGGGTGGCCCACTCGGCGAGCTCGGGGGCTACCTGGGCCAGCAGCACCCAGGCGTTGCGCTGCGGACGGCGCCGCTCGACGGTGGGCTCGGCCCGCGCCGCCAGCAGGGCGGCGGTGGCCCGCAGTGCTGCCACGTGGGCGGTGGCGTAGCGCGTGGGGACGTCGTGACAGGCAGCGGCCTCGGCCAGCGACGCGGCGGCGAGGTCGAGGTAGGAGTGCGTGGCCGCGGGGAGGTAGGTCATGGTCGGTGTCCTCTCTGGTGCTCGACCCCTCGAACGTCTGTTCGACTACGTCCAGTAGACACCAGCCGGACGAGGTGGTCAAGGCTCTTGGGTAGGTTCGCGCCCATGGCGCAGGAGCAGGCAGGCGCGACCGAGCCGGCGGCGGTCGGCCGCTTCCGTGAGCGGCTCAGGGAGCTCGGCGGCACCGGGCGGATCGTGGTGCTGCCCGACACGGTGCACACGGCGGCGCTCGCAGCGGCGGCGCTGGGGTGCGAGGTCGGGGCCATAGCCAACAGCCTGCTGTTCGCCACCGACAGTTCTGAGCCCGTGCTGGTCCTCACCTCCGGCGCGCACCGGGTGGACACCGAGCGGACCGCCGCCGCGATCGGCGTCGGCGAGCTGCGCCGCGCCACGCCGGAGTTCGTCCGCGAGCACACCGGACAGGTCATCGGCGGGGTCTCGCCGCTGGGTCACCCGCACCCCGTGCGCACCTATCTGGACCCCTGGATGCGCCGGCACGAGGAGATCTGGGCGGCGGCCGGTCACCCGGCGGCGGTGTTCTCGACGACCGTCGAGGAGCTGCTGCGGCTGACCGGCGCGGTCGAGATCGACGTGGCCTAGCCGGTGGCCCGGGTCGCCGTCGTCGGCGGTGGGTACGCCGGCATGGCCTGCGCGGCCAGGCTGGCCAAGCTCGGTCACGAGGTCACCGTCCACGAGGCCGCCGACCGGCTCGGCGGCGCGCTCGGCACGCTCGAGCACGACGGGTACCGCTGGGACACCGGGCCTGCTCACACGCTGCTGCCCGCCGTGGTGCGCGACCTGTTCCGGAAGACGGGCCGGGCGCTGGAGCAGGAGCTGGCCCGCCTGGACGTGCCCGACCTGGAGCCGGCGCCGCCCCGACGTCACGTGCTCTCCGACGGCAGCGTCGTCGACCTGCCCGAGGGCCGCGCGGAGTCGCTGCACGCTCTGGACGCGGCGTACGGCACGGGTGCCGGAGCCGCCTGGCTGCGCTACACCGACGAGTTCAACGACGCCTGGGCCGACCTGCGACGCGACTGGTTCGAGCAGCCGTGGTCGCCCGACCACGCCTCCGCGCGGGCCCGGCAGCTGCTGACCAGCCGCTACCCGCTGGCCAAGCTGGTGCGCACGGCGCTGCCCGACGACCGGCTGCGCGAGCTCGCGCTGGGCTGGACGGTGCTGGAGGGCCAGGACGCGGCGCGGATGCCGGCCTGGACCGGCGTGCGCAGCTACCTGGAGCAGAAGTTCGGCACCTGGACCCTGCCCGGCGGGATGGGCCGGCTGGCCGAGGTGCTCGCCGGCCGGCTGGCCACCCGCGGCGTCGCGGTGCACCTGGGCACGACGGTCCTCGACCTGGTGGTGCGCGAGGACCGCGTCGCAGCCGTGCGGACGGCCGCGGGCGACGAGCCGTGCGAGGTGGCCGTGGTCGCCACCGACCCGCGTCGGCTGCCCGTGCTCGCGCCGCTGGTCTCACGCTCGACCCCGACCCTGCCGCCGGCGGTGTGCCACCTCGGTCTCACCGAGGACGCCGGCCTGCCGTTCGAGACCGTCCTGCACGGAGATCCGCACCTCGTGGTGCGCGCGAGCGGAGCGGCCGTGACGATCCTGGGCCGCGGCCGGGGCACCGAGGACCTGGTGGAGGCGCTGGCGGCTCGCGGGACCGACCTGCGCGGCCGCATCGAGGTGCGCGTGGACCGCTCGCCGCGCGACCTGGCGGCGCAGTGGAACGGATCGCCCTACGGCGTGGCCTGGCAGGACCCGCGCACGCTCGCCCGGCGGGGCCGCTACCGGCTCGGCACCACGACGCCGCTGACCGGCGTGCACGCCGCCGGGGCCCACGGCCCGCTGGGCGCCGGGCTGCACCACGTCGGGCTCTCCGCGGCGCTGGTCGCTCAGGCCGTCGGGGCAGCCGACTGACGAGCGCGGACTAGCCGGTCAGCGATCCGAGCGAGGCCCAGATCTCCCGGGTCGCCTTGGAGCGGTTGAGCGTGTAGAAGTGCAGGCCGGGGGCACCGGCGGCCAGCAGCGTCTCGCACAGCTCGGTGGCCATGGCGATGCCCTCGGCGCGGACGGCGGCGGGGTCGTCCTTGAGGGGCTCGAGGCGGGCCAGCACCTCGGCCGGCATCTCGCGGCCCGAGAGCTCGACCATGCGCTCCATCGAGCGCAGGTTCAGGATCGGCATGATGCCGGGGATGATCGGGAACTCGACGCCGGCGGCCCGGGCCCGCTCGACCAGCCCGAGGTAGTCCGAGGCCCGGAGCACCATCTCCGTGACGGCGAACGACGCCCCGGCGTCGCGCTTGGCGCGCAGCACCTCGGCGTCCTGCTCCAGCGAGGTCGCCCCCACATGACCCTCGGGGAAGGCTGCGACGCCGATGCAGACGTCGGCGTGGTCGCGGACGAAGGCGACCAGCTCGCTGGCGTAGTCGAGCCCTCCCGGGGTGCTGGTCCACGACGCGCGCGGCCCCTCCTGCGGGTCGCCGCGCAGCGCCAGCACGTTGCGGACGCCGGCCTGCTGCAGCCGGCCCAGCACGACGTCCAGCTCGTCGGTGGTGTGACCGACGCAGGTCAGATGGGCCATCGGCAGCATCGAGGTCTCGCGGGCGATGCGGCCGGTGATCTCGACGACCCGGTCGCGGTTGCCGCCGCCGGCGCCGTAGGTGACCGAGACAAACGTCGGGCGCAGCGGTTCGAGCTCGCTGATCGAGCGCCACAGCACCTCCTCGCCCTCGGCGTCCTTGGGCGGGGAGAACTCGAACGAGAACGATCGGCGACCCCGGAGGAGCAGGCCGTCGAGGCGGTCGCCGATCGAATTCATGCCTGAAATGCTAGGCATTACGCTGACCGTCGTGACCGATGGGCCCGGGGGATGGGACGTCTCCGCCTTCCGCGACGACGTCGAGAAGCAGCTGATGGGCTTCGTCGAGGACCACGCCGTCTGGCTCGACCGGCTCGGTCCCGACGCCGAACGAATGATGGCAGCGGCGCGGACCAGCCTCAGCGGCGGGAAGCGGTTCCGGGCGATGTTCTGCTACTGGGGCCACCGTGCCGTGGCCGTCCCGAGCGACGAGGCCGCGCTGCTGCGGGCCTGCGCCTCCCTGGAGCTGCTGCACGCGAGCGCGCTGGTGCACGACGACGTCATGGACGCCTCCGACGTCCGCCGCGGGCACCCCACCACCCACCACCACTTCGCGGCCCTGCACCGCCACCAGGCCTGGCGCGGCGACCCCGACCAGTACGGCGTGGCCGCCGCGCTGCTCCTGGGCGACCTGCTGCTGAGCTGGGCCGACGAGATGCTGCGCACCTGCGGGCTGCCCCACAAGCGGGTCCGTGCCGCCCAGCACTGGTTCGACCTGACCCGCAGCGAGGTCGTCACCGGGCAGTTCCTCGACGTCTCGGCGCAGGCCCGGGCGGCCGGCGACGTCGACACCGCGATGAACGTGCTGCGCTACAAGTCGGCCAAGTACTCCATCGAGCGGCCGCTCCACATCGGCGCGGCCCTGGCCGGCGCCGAGCCCGACACGATCCGCCAGCTCACCCGCTTCGGGCTGCCGCTGGGTGAGGCCTTCCAGCTGCGCGACGACCTGCTGGGGGTCTTCGGCGATCCCGAGGTGACCGGCAAGCCCGCCGGCGACGACCTGACCGAGGGCAAGCGGACCGTGCTGGTCGCCCTGGCGCTCGACGCCCTCTCCCCCGGCGACGCCGCCCATCTCGACCGCAGCCTGGGACAACCGCTCGGTGCCCAGGAGGTCGAGCGGCTGCGCGGACTGATCGACCGCAGCGGCGCGCGGGCGCAGGTAGAGGACGTGATCGGCGAGCTCACCCGGCGCGCCCTCGTGCGGCTGGACGAGGCCGAGATCGACGCCGGCGCCCGCGAGGAGCTACGGGCGCTGGCCGACGCCGCGACGCAGCGCGTCGTTTAGCGCTTGATCTGCTCGAACCGCTTGGCGTCGGCGGAGTAGTACAGCGTGCCGTCCTGCCCCTGGACGATCAGCGCGGAGCCGGAGACGCCGTAGCGGTGGTAGTACCCGGTCGGCTGGGTGGGCAGGAGGTGGGCGTCGTTGCGGTAGACGGTGCCGTCGGTGCTGCTGGGGAACGGGCCCCCAGCGTCGATGCGGCTCACCGCGCTGCGGGCGGCACCCGAGAGCGCCGACTCCGCGACGTAGCTCGAGCCCGTGTCGGAGGACGTCGCCGGGTCGGCGTGGGACTTGCCCGAGTGCAGGAAGGTCCAGCCGCCGACGAGCACCAGCACCACCAGCAGCACGACCACGACGCGCTCGAGGACGCTCGCGACCCGGCTCTCGGCCATCAGAACGCCATCGCCTGGGCGCGGCGCTTGACCTCGCTGCCGCGGTTCTCACGCAGTGCGTCGATGGGTCGGCCGGGCAGGGTGTCGTCGTCGGTGAACAGCCAGGTCAGCGCCTCGCGGTCGTCGTAGCCGCCGTCGTGGAGCACCGTCAGGACGCCGGGGACGCCCTTGACGACCTGGCCGTCGGCGATGAGGGCGGCCGGCACCTGCTGGCCCGCCCCGTCGCGCGGGACGGCACCGGCCAGCTGATGCTCGCGCACGTACTGGCTGATCTTGCTCACGGGCACGTTCAGGTGCTGCGCACAGGTCTTGTGGTCGAGCCACTCGCCCACCAGCGAACCGAGGTCCATGACGCCGATCGTAAAGGCCCGCAGCCCGACCTACCGGGCCCAGATCGCCCGACCCACTAGCCTGGGACGGTCCAGGACCGTGCCTGGGCGAATCCTGTGGAGGTTCTTCGCGTGGAGCGCACGACAGCCGACCGGGTCGCCGACCCGATCATCGGCCGCTCCCTCGACGACCGCTACCGGATCCTCCAGCGCATCGCGCGGGGCGGGATGGCGACGGTCTACGAGGCGGTCGACACCCGACTCGACCGGGCGGTCGCGGTCAAGGTCATGCACGAGGGACTGCGCCAGAGCGGGAGCCAGGAGGAGGAGTTCTCCCAGCGCTTCCGCCGCGAGGCACAGGCCGCGGCACGGCTCGCGCACCAGAACGTGGTGGCGGTCTTCGACCAGGGCGACGACGACGGCACGCTCTACCTGGTCATGGAGTACGTGCCGGGGATCACCCTGCGCGACCTGGTCCGGGCCGAGGCGCCGATCGCGCCGCTGAAGACGCTGATGGTGGTCGAGCCGGTGCTCGAGGCGCTGGCCGCGGCCCACCGGGCGGGCATGATCCATCGCGACGTCAAGCCGGAGAACGTCCTGCTGGCCGACGACGGTCGCGTCAAGGTCGCCGACTTCGGCCTGGCCCGAGCGATCAACGCCGAGACCCAGCACACCAGCACCGGCGTGCTCATCGGCACCGTCTCCTACCTCTCCCCCGAGCTCGTGGTGGCCGGGGAGGCCGACGCGCGCGCCGACGTCTACGCCGTCGGCGTCCTGCTCTACGAGATGCTCACCGGCGAGAAGCCGCACCAGGCCGAGACGCCGATCCAGGTGGCCTACAAGCACGTGCACGAGGACATCCCGCCGCCCTCGGCGCGCGTGCCCGGGCTCCCGGCCTACCTCGACGCGCTGGTCGCACGGGCGACGGCGCGCGACACCTCGTTGCGGCCGCGCGACGCCGGCGTCCTGCTGCACCAGGTGCACCGCGTGCACTCCGCCCTGGCGGCCGGTGTCGTGGACGACCCCGACCTGGTCGAGGACCTGCTGCCGGTCGCCCACCGGCGCGACCCCTTCGTCGACACCGACGACCAGATGCCGCGCGTCATCATCGACCCCTCCCAGGACACCGCCTCCTGGTCGCCGCTGGAGGACTCCGACGGGTTCGACGCCGTCGCGATCGACGACGCCTACGCCGGCTCGGGCTACCAGGACTTCGCGCCGTACTCCTCGGGCACCGAGCCGACCTCGGCCATCAACGGCGCGGCGGCGGTCGCCATGCCACCGGCACCGGAGCCGGCCCGGGTGCCGCCTCAGCGCCCGCCCGGACCGCAGCGACCACGACCTCGGCGCTCGCGACGCGGGCCGATCATGCTCATCGGGCTGCTGGTGGCCGCGCTCGCGGTCGGGGTGGGTGCCTGGTACTTCGGCATCGCCCGCTACACGAACACTCCGGGCGTCATCAACCTCGCGCAGGCCGACGCGAAGGACAAGATCACCCAGGCCGGGCTGAAGTTCAAGGTCGGCGGGCAGGCCTACTCCACGGGCGTACCTCAAGGTGCCGTCGTCAGCACCAACCCCGACCCGGGCTCACGCATCCTCAAGGGACACACCGTCGCGGTGACGATCTCGCGCGGACCCGAGACCCACGCCGTGCCCGACGTGCGCGGCCGGACGCTGGACAAGGCCCAGCAGATGCTGCAGGACGCCAAGCTCAGCTATGGCAACGCCACCGAGCAGTACAGCCAGAAGGTGGCCGAGGGGAAGGTCATCACGACCAACCCGGTGCCGGGCACCCAGCTGCGCGGCGGCTCACCGGTCGACGTCGTGGTCAGCAAGGGCAAGAAGCCGATCGACGTGCCGAACTACATCGGCCAGGACGTCGACACCGCGATCGCCGGTCTGAAGCAGGCCGGGTTCAAGGTCTCCCGCAAGGACGTCTACTCCGACTCCGTACCGGCCGGCATCGTCGGCAAGCAGACGCCCCAGGGTGGCACGCTGTTCCGGGGCGCCTCCGTAGGGATCGTGGTGTCCAAGGGACCGCAGATGGTGCTGGTGCCGAAGACCGTCGGGCTCGACATCGCGCGGGCCACCGCGCGGCTGAAGAAGCGCGGGTTCCAGGTCGCCACCACCAACGCACCGACCTACGTCGGCCTCAACATCGTCGTGGCCTCCACCCCCGACCAGGGCACGATGGCGCCCAAGGGCAGCACGATCACGCTCACGCTGACCTGACCGGTTGTCCACAGATCTGCTCGGCCGGGTGTGGCGGGGGCGTCAACCCGGGTAGGTCTCTCCCATGACCAGCTCGTTCGCCCCGCCGGCCGGTGACGCCGCCGCCCTCGCGAGCCGTGGCCGGCAGCTCGGGGAGAGTGCCGCCGCGCTGGCCGGCCAGACCGCGCAGGTGCAGCGAGGGGCGGGACTGGTGCAGGTCGCGCTGCTGCAGTCCAACAGCGCGTTGCGTATCGACGAGCTCCGCAAGGGCATCCGGGGCATCGACCACGAGGTCGAGCTGCTGCGCCGCACCGGCGAGGAGGTCGCCGACATCGTCCGCGACCGCGCCGCGGCGCTCCAGCACCTCACCGCCGACCTCGAGCGGCTGCGAGAGCAGGCACGCAGCGAGCCCGACCGTCGTCCCCTCCTGGAGATCCAGGCCGACTTCCTGCGCGACGACCACCGGTGCGGCGACCATCGCGCCGCCGCCAGGATCGAGCACCTCACCGAGCGGTTGCGCATCTCCACCACACCCACCCCTCGCTCCCGCAACGTCCTGGCCGGCGCCGACACCACCCTGACCGCGGCGTGGACCCAGCTCAGTGGTGCCTACGAGTCCATCGCCGAGCAGGCGCACCGCGCCGACCAGGCCTCGGTGGCCTACCAGCTCATGGGCTTCTTCGAGGGCCTCGGCGACGGCGTCACCGGCACCGTCCACGACCTGCGCGACCTCGTCGGCCACCCGGGCGACGCCGCCAGCGGCCTCCTGCACTTCGTCAACGCCCTCATCACCCACCCGATCCGCACCTCCGACGCCACCCGCCACGCCCTCACCGACCCCTACACCGACGACTGGAAGGACCACGAGTACGGCCGTGCCGTCGGTCGGGGCACCGAGGCCCTGGCCGAGCTGGTATTCGGGGCCAAGGGGGCGACGAAGGTCGGGAAGGTGGTACGGGAGGCAGTGACGTCACGACGCGCGGCAACCGTCGCGCACGTGTGGTCATCGCAAGACCCGCACGTTGGCGACCTCGCCAACTGGCTCGACAGCACGCGGCCGGGGACGGTGAAGCACGTCAACAACTGGATCCCGATGCACGACGGCACGCTGCGCGAGGTCGACATCGACCTCGGGTCGACGGTCATCCAGGTCAAGTCCGGCAACGCGCGCCGGCTACTAGCGCAAATGAGCCGAACCCGCGACAGCTCCGGGCGACATGTACTTGCGTATGCGCCGTCGCTGCCGGACGGGGCCTACGCTCACGCTCTGCGCAACGGCTTCGCCGTCGCACGCACCAAGCAGGATCTCCTGAACCTGATCAAGGAGTTCGCGTGAAGAGCGCAGAAGTGATGATCGAAGGAGACAACCTGTTCTCGCGAATGCGAACGGCACTGATCGAGCTCGGGGACGACGAGACACGCGCGTCCGAATCGGCAGTGAACTACTTCGACGACCAGAACCGTATGTACACGGTTTTTCGAGTCGGGTACTTCGATCCATGGGACCCGCAGGACGACGGAATCCTCGTCACCGCTGACGAGCAGGTGCGCATCCCCGACCTGCGCGCCGTCGACCATCTCGCGGTCGAATGCCGCTGGGAGGACCTCTTCGCGAACCTCACTCGACAGCTGGCAGAGCTCCTCGGCGAGACGATCTGGGTCATCGACGGCAACGACGTCCTGTGGGACGCCGCCCGGATCGACCCCGACCGGATCCTGCTGTGAGCGACCCGGCGCGGGTGCTGCTGAAGGCGCTGCGCAAGGCGAAGCTGCCCGCACACGCGGTGCTGTGGACCGGTGTCGCCGTCGAGGGAGCGCCGCCCCCGATGGACGGGCCTTGGGTGCTCACCGACGTGGTCGACGTCGGCATCGCGGTCGGCGCCTCGGCACGACGGGTGTTCCGCCCCTACGCCGTGGTCGACAGCGTCGAGGCGGCCGCACGGCTGGCGGTCAACCTGGTCCGCCATCCCGCTTCGGTCGAGCCGCTGCGCTACGACCCGCCCGACTACGAGCGCCGAGGACAGGTCACAGCAGCAGCGATCCGGAGGCGGGCAGAGGCTCGCAGCAATGCCACCGCCCCGTCGGAGCTGGAGGTGGGCGACCTGCTGGACAGTCTCGAGCCCGAGACGGCCCACCACCTCTACCCCGCCGCCACTCCGTTCGGTCAGCGTTCGCTGCCGGACACCTGGTCCGCCGTGCCTCACCGCGTCTACGAGGTGCGCCGGCCGTTCGCCGACGCCCATTCCGATTCCCGAGGCCCGAGCGAGAGCACGGTCGCGCCGTCGTTCGGGCAGCCGGGCGGTGGCGGTCAGGTCGTGCTCGACCGTCCGATCCGCTGGTACGTGGATCAGGGTTTCCTCACCGAGCTGGTGCGGAGCTAGCCCGTCGGCGCCCAGTCCACCTCGAGCGCCGGGCCGACGATGTGGATGACCTTGACCTGCTGGGTTCCCGGCAAGGGCGGTGGTCGTGACTCGTAGGCGTGTCCGGTCGGGGTGGTCGTGGTGACCCGGCTCGCACTGCCGGTGGTGCTCCAGCCGGGGAGCTCCTTGCGGTAGTTGCAGGCCTCGCACAGTCCTTGCTCGTTGCTGCTGGTCGAGGGTCCGCCGTCGGCGGCGGCCGTGATGTGGTCGGCGTGCTTGGCCGGGGCGTCGCACCACGGCGTCGCACAGATGTCATCACGCAGGACGCCCAGCTTGCGGACGCCGGCACTGAACGAGCGGCGTCGCGCATCCATCGTGACCAGCTCACCGGAGGCCGGATGCGCGTAGAGCCGGCGGGCCCAGGCGCGGTCCGCCTCGCGGACGAGCCGCCGGGCCAACACCGCCGGCACCGGGCCGTAGCCGGCCACCCACGCCGGCTCATCGCTGCCCTCGAACAGCGCGGCCTGGCCCATCACCACGTTCACCTCGACACCGATGTCGGCGGCCGAGTCGAGCCCGGTGACCCTGGCGAACAGCGTGTCGGCCATGACCTGGCCCTCGCTGCGCGGGTCGCCCACCGCCCGGGCGGAGGCGGCTGCGGCCTTCAACGCCGCGTACACGCCCACGCCCTGCGCCACCGGCAGGAAGGCGCCGACCCAGGTCATCGTGTCCGGCGCCGGGCGGATCGTGACGCGCCGGTCGGACTCCGCTCCGCGGACCCGCTTCAGCGGCGACTCGCGGTCGACCTCGTAGCCGACGAGCCGCGCTGCCTTGCCCAGCCGACCGACCCCGAAGACGGCGAGCTTGTCGGCCAGCCGGCGGTCGACCTCGGCGCGGTGCTCGAGGGTCAGCACCGCGGTCTCCTTGACCATCACGATGGCCTTGAACTCACTGATCTCACCGGCACTCAATGCGGCCATCGTGCACGGCATCTCGTGCACCAGCGCCGTGGCCAGTCCCAGGTACTTCCGGCCCGCGTGCGGCGATTCGTGCCGCGCCAGGCCGACCATCGCCGCCACCGACCGAGAGACCGCTGCGTGCTCCTCACGCGTCGATGCGCTCGCGCGCTGAGAGGCGTCCAGCTCCGCGATCACCCGCGCCTGCGCAGCGGCCGCGCCGCCCTTCAAAGATTCCAACGCCGTGAGCAGGTCCACCCGCTCCGCATCACTGAGACCCGCGACGTCGAGGGACGGCAGCGCGCGCAGCCAGCTGCGGACGTCGTCGGCGTTCGTCGTGCTCATGCCTCCACCTCAGCACCACCCACCGACAGTTCCGTCCACCACTCCCGCTCGCCCGCCACCGATGCCATCATCACGACGTGACCCACACCTCCACGGCCTGACCCTCACGGAGTCCTGGTGCCGCCACAGCGACTGGCACCCCCGCCGGCGCCGCGGTCGCAGCAGCGACCCGGCACCGACGGCGAGCATCGGAGCCTGAGGGACCCCTTACGGCAGCATCAGGCAGCTGTCCCCGAACTCGTGCCAGGCGTACCGCTGCGAGACTGCCGCGTCGTAGGCCAGCTGGCTCAGCTCGGCACCGGCCACGGCTTCGACCAGCAGCAGGTGCGAGGCCTGCGGGTCGTGCCATCCCGTCACCAGGCCGGTGACGACCCGGGGCGGCTCGGCCGGCGTCACCACGCGCGTCGTCCAGCCCGACGCCGCGACCAGCCGCCCGTCGGCGGCCACCGCCGACTCCAGCGCCCGCGTGACCGTGGTGCCGACCGCGACGACGCGGCCGCCGCCGGCGCGGACCGCGTTGACCAGCCGAGCCGTGGCGTCCGGCACCGAGAACCGCTCGGGCTGCGGGCCCTCACCCACCTCCTGGGAGGAGACGCCCGTGTGCAGCGTGATCGGCGCGACCGCGACTCCTCGCGCGACCAGCGAGGTGACCAACGCGGTCGTGAAGGGTCGCCCCGCCGAGGGCATCTCCGCGCTGCCCGCCCGGATCCCGAAGACGGTCTGGTAGGCCGACAGCGGATAGCGCCGGTCGAGGTAGCCGTAGGCGATCGGGCGACCGTGCGCGGCCAGGTACGCCGCGAGGTCGCCGTTCACGGACGCCCGCCACAGCCGGTCGCCCTGCCCGGTCGGCGAGGAGCCCTCCTCCGGGTAGGGCGCCTGCAGCACGACGGTGTGCGGGCCTATCGTGAACCGCTCCCCCGGTACGGCGTCGAGCACGGCGCGCGCGGCGTGCGGCGCGGTGCGGACCTCCACCACCCAGGTCTCGTCGTCGAGCGGGGTGGCCGCGTGCAGGACCACCGGACCGTGGCGGGCAGAGCGGGCGTCGATCTCGCCGTTGACCGTGGCCGAGTCGTTGACCACGACGACGTCTCCGGCCCGCAGCTGATCCGGCAGATCGGCGAACCGTGCGTGCGCGACGCCGGAGGGCCGCGCCACCAGCAGGCGCACGTCGTCGCGGCGTGCCGGCGGCGACGGCGCGAAGCTGGCTGCCGCGAAACGCGTGGTCGGGGTCTCGAGCGTGCGCATCAGACCAGCACCTCCACCGCGGTGTCCGTCACGGTGTCCTTCACGATGTCGGCTGCCTGGTAGCGCCCCGACTCCGGACGCTGCTCGAGCAGCGCCAGCAGGTGCGGCACCACGGTGGCCGGGAGCGGTCGGTCGGAGATGTCCTCGCCGGGGAAGGCGTCCTGGTGCATCTGGGTACGCATGTCGCCGGGGTCGACGGCGTAGGCCGTGATCTCGGGGTTCTCGGCGGCGAACGTGAGCACGACGTGGTCGAGCGCGGCCTTGGAGGCTCCGTAGAGCCCCCACGTCGGGTAGTACTCGACACCGGCGTCGGAGCTGATGCCCACCAGCACTCCTCGCGAGGCGGTCAGCCAATCCAGCAGCTCGCCGGTCAGCACCAGCGGACCACCGACGTTGGTCCGCCAGACCTGCGACAGCTCGGGGATCGAGACCTCATCCAGGCGCCGCATCGGGCCCAGCGTGCTCGCGTTGTGCACCAGCAGGTCGAGCCCGCCCAGGCGCTCGACCTCCTCCCTCAGCTCGGCGCGGTGGTCGGCGTCGGTGATGTCGCCGGGCACGACGACCACTCCCTCCCGCCACACGCTCTCGAGCCGCGGCGCATCTCGCGCGTCGGTGATGACCGTCCAGCCCCCCTCGGCCAGGGCGAGCACCAGCTCGCGCCCCAGCCCCGCGGAGCCTCCGGTGATGAGTGCGACAGACATCGCCTTCTCCTTGATCGGTGGGTTGATGTCTGTCAGTGTTCAAGTTAAAGCGAGGTTGAGGTCAAGCATGGATTCCCACGACGTCCTGTCGGTCAGCGAGGTCGCCCGCCGTAGCGGGTTCGCCGCCTCGGCGCTGCGCTACTACGAGAGCCAGGGGCTCATCGTGGCCTCCCGCAGCCCGGGCAACCAGCGTCGCTACGAGCGCGGGGTGCTGCGCCGGCTCGCCTTCATCCGCGCGGCCGGCAACGTCGGCCTCACGCTGGAGGAGATCCGCGACGAGCTCGCCCGGCTCCCGGCGGGCCGCACCCCCACGCGCGCCGACTGGCAGCGCATCACCCGCCACTGGCGCGGCCGCCTCGACGAGCAGATCGCCGCCCTGGAACGGCTGCGCGATGGTCTGGACTCCTGCATCGGCTGTGGCTGCCTGTCGCTGCAGCGGTGCGGGATCTCCAACCCCGGTGACGCGGAGGGACGTCGGGGTCGTGTCGGCGCCGGGTTCCTCCCGGCGGCGCTGCGCCGGGCCTCAGACCAGGCCGGCTAGCACCTTCGCCGCCTGCTCGGCGTCCGCGCGCGTGACGTCGAGGTGGGTCAGCAGCCGCACCCGCTGCGGACCAACGGCACCGACTCGGACACCCTCCTCCGCGGCGCGGGCGACGACGGCGGCCGCGTCGGGGACGTCGATGACGACGATGTTGGTCTCCACGGTCGCCGGGTCGACGCCGACCCGCTCGGCGATCAGCGCCGCGTGCTCGTGGTCCTCGGCCAGCCGCTCGACGTGGTGATCGAGAGCGTGCAACCCGGCCGCGGCGAGCACGCCGACCTGCCGCATGCCGCCGCCCATCCGCTTGCGCAGCACCCGCGCCGCCTCGATCTGCTCGTGCGTGCCGACGAACAGGGAGCCCACCGGCGCCCCGAGACCCTTCGACAGGCAGACGGCCAGCGCGTCGGTGACCGCGCCGTACTCCACCAGCGGCGTGCCCGTGGCCACGTGAGCGTTCCAGATCCGGGCGCCGTCCATGTGGACGCCTACACCCACCGACGTCGCCCAGGCCCGCAGCGCCTGCAGGTCGGCCAGCGGGAGCACCGACCCCCCGGCGAAGTTGTGGGTGTTCTCCACCGAGATCGCCGTAGTGCGGACGAAGAACGGACCCATGTCGGGGGCGTACAGCTCCTTGACGGCGGCGAGGTCGAGCTGTCCGCGCGGGTGCGACCAGGTGCGGCTGGTGATGCCCATGAGCGCCCCGTGGGCACCCAGCTCGGCGCGCAGGATGTGCGCGCGCGACTCGCACAGCACCTCCTGCCCCGGCCCCACCAGCGAGGCGACCGCGAGCAGGTTGGCCATCGACCCGGTGGGGGCGAACAGCGCCGCCTGCTTGCCGAAGAGCTCGGCCACCCGCTCCTGCAGCGCGTGGGCGGTCGGATCCTCGTCGTAGACGTCGTCGCCCACCTCAGCCTCGGCCATCGCACGGCGCATCGACGCCGTCGGCCGGGTGAGCGTGTCGGAGCGCAGATCGATCAAGGTCACGCCTGCCGCAGCATCTCGGCCACCAGGAACGCCAGCTCGAGGCTCTGCACCCGGTTCAGCCGCGGGTCGACCACCGACTCGTAGCGATGCACCAGGTCGGCCGCGGTGATGTCCTCACCGCCGCCGATGCACTCGGTGACGTCGTCGCCGGTCATCTCGACCAGGATGCCGCCCGGCCAGGTGCCGGCCGCCCGGTGCACGTCGAAGAAGCCCTGCACCTCCTCCAGCACGTCGTCGAACCGGCGGGTCTTGTAGCCGTTGTCGGACTCGAAGGTGTTGCCGTGCATCGGGTCGCACACCCAGGCCACCTCGACGCCGGCCGCGGCGACCTTCTCCACCAGGTGCGGCAGGCCGTCGCGGATCTTGCCCGCCCCGAAGCGGGTGATGAAGGTGAGCCGTCCCGGGACGTTCTCCGGGTTGAGCTTGGCGGCCAGGGCGAGCGCGTCGTCGGCGCTGGCCGACGGACCCAGCTTGCAGCCGATCGGGTTCTTGATCCGCGAGAAGTACTCGACGTGGGCGCCGTCGAGCTGACGGGTGCGCTCGCCGATCCACACGAAGTGCGCCGAGACGTTGTACGGCGTCTGCGTGCGCGAGTCGATGCGGGTCATGGCGTGCTCGTAGGGCAGCAGCAGCGCCTCGTGGCTGGAGTGGAAGTCCACCCGGTGGAACTCGTCGGGGTCGGCGCCGATGGCGGCCATGAACCGCATCGCCGCGTCGATCTCCTTGGCCAGCGACTCGTAGCGACCGCCGACCTCGCTGCCCTTGACGAAGTCGGTGTTCCAGGTGTGCACCTGCCGCAGGTCGGCGTAGCCGCCGGTGACGAAGGCGCGGACCAGGTTCAGCGTGGCCGCCGAGGAGTGGTAGACCTCCAGCAGCCGCTCGGGGTCGGGGCGCCGCGACTCGGGGGTGAAGTCGTAGCCGTTGATCGCGTCGCCGCGGTAGGCCGGCAGCGTGATGCCGTCGCGGGTCTCGGAGTCCGACGAGCGCGGCTTGGCGTACTGCCCGGCCAGCCGGCCCAGCTTCACCACCGGCACGCTGGCGGCGTAGGTGAGCACCACCGCCATCTGCAGCAGCACCCGCAGCTTGTTGCGGACGTTGTCGGCGGTGACGCCGGCGAAGGTCTCCGCGCAGTCGCCGCCCTGCAGGAGGAACGCCTCGCCGCGGGCGACGGCGCCGAGCTTGGCGGTCAGCTCGTCGCACTCGCCGGCGAACACCAGCGGCGGCAGGCCGCGCAGTCGCGTCACGACGTCGTCGACGGCCTGCGGGTCGTCGTACGTCGGCTGCTGGAGGGCACCGATGCCGTTCAGCTGCGCGAGGGTGGGAACCGGGGTGTCGAGCACCGCAGAAGTCTACGGGCGGGCGCGGACGGACCCCGCCTCAGTCCATGTGGGGGTCGGCCAGCGGCCAGCCACCGGCCACCAGCCGCGCGCCCACCCGGCTGACGTCGTCGGGGTGCGGCAGCTCGTTGGTGACCTTGGTGATCAGCTCGCCGATGTCGATGGTGCTGATCGGCTCGCCGTTGGCACGCTGCTCCAGGTGCTGGGCGACCTCGCGCACCTCCTCGTCGCTGAGCTGGGTCTTGCGCAGCAGCGCCAGGAGCGGGAAGTAGTCGGTGGGCGGGACGCCGTCGGGGTAGCCGGCGCGCAGCCAGTCCAGGACCTTGGAGACGGGGTTCGACACAGGCGTACGCCCTCTCAGGACTTGTGGGTGATGAGGTAGACGGCGTAGACGATCGCCGCGGCCACCAGCAGGAAGCACACCACGGCACCCACGAGGGCCGCGGGGTTCTTGGTGACCTGGAAGCTCTGCTCGTCCCCTTCGGCGGTGCCGACGGAGAGTGAGCGCAGGCCCAGGGCGAAGACGAGCGGCAGCCCGGCGCCGGCGACGATCGCGAAGCCGATCACCTTGCCGACCGTGGCGAGGTCGATGTAGTCCGACATGTCGTGTCCCCTCTCAGACGCCGGCGTGGACGGAGGCGGACGCCGGAGCGACACCGCCCTCCCACTCCTCGTTGACGTTGTCCGCGTTCACGAGCGTGGCCCGCGCGCGGTAGGCCATGAAGCCGGCCAGGGCGAGCATGCCGACGAAGACGACACCGACGCCGGCGGCACCGCCGATCAGGTGCGCGACGCCGTAGGTGACGGCGCCGACGACCGCGGCCGAGGGCAGCGTCAGCAGCCAGGCCACGACCATGCGGCCGGCCACTCCCCAGCGCACCGCGGCGCCCGGCTTGCCCACCCCGCTGCCGAGGATCGAGCCGGTGGCGACGTGGGTGGTGGACAGCGAGTACCCGAAGTGGCTGGAGGCCAAGATGACCGCCGCGGACGCGGCCTCGGCGGCCATGCCCTGGGGCGACTCGATCTCGACCAGGCCCTTGCCGAGCGTGCGGATGACACGCCAGCCGCCGATGTAGGTCCCGAGCCCGATGGCCAGGCCGCAGGCGAGGATCACCCAGACCGGAACGTCGTCGGAGCCCTTCACGCTGCCGTGGGCGATGAGGGCCAAGAAGATGACGCCCATCGTCTTCTGGGCGTCGTTGGTGCCGTGGGCCAGCGAGACCAAGGACGCCGAGGCCACCTGGCCCCAGCGGAAGCCGTCCTGGCGGTTGCGGGCGCTCACCCGCCGGGTGCTGCGGTAGACCAGCCAGGTGCCCAGCGCGGCCACCGAGCCGGCGATCACCGGCGAGAGCACGGCCGGGATGACGACCTTGCTGGCCACGCCCGTCCACAGCACGCCGTGCATGCCGACGGCGGCGATCACCGCCCCGATGAGGCCGCCGATCAGCGCGTGGGAGGAGCTCGACGGAAGACCGAGCAGCCAGGTCAGGAGGTTCCAGGTGATGCCGCCGACGAGGCCGCAGAAGATGAGCGGGAGCGTCACGACGCTCTGGTCGACCAGGTCCTTGGCGATGGCGGCGGCCACCGCGATCGAGAGGAAGGCACCGACCACGTTGAGCACCGCGGAGAGGGCCACGGCGATCTTGGGCTTCAAGGCGCCGGTGGCGATGGAGGTGGCCATCGCGTTGCCGGTGTCGTGGAACCCGTTGGTGAAGTCGAAGGCCAAGGCGGTGACTACCACCAGGACCAGGATGATCATCTCCGTCACGGCCGCTAGCCTCGCGCTTGCGCGGCCCGAGCGGCAGGGGTCGGAACCCTGGTTCACCCAGTGTTCACCTGGACCGCGGCCCGGCTCACTCCTCGAGGTGCTCGATGTCGCGGAAGCCGGTGGCTTGTGCCCGGATCGCCCGGTTCGTGAACCAGGTGACGGCCCACAGCACGACGCCGAGCAGCAGCATCCCGCCCGCGATCTGGTACTGGACCCAGTCGTCGCGGTCGCGGGCCCAGGGCCCCGCGAGGAACAGGCAGGCGACAGCGCCGACCAGCGGCACCGCGGTCGGCGCGCGGAACGCGAGGTCCGGCGTCGGGTCGCGCCGCAGCACCAGCACCGCGACGTTGACCACCGCGAACACCACCAGCAGCAGCAGACCCGTGGTGCCCGAGAGCGCCCCGATGACGGTGGTGCCCGACAGGTAGGTGACCACCACGATGAGGCCCAGCGCGAGCGCGGTGGAGAAGGCGATCCCGGCCCACGGCGTCCGACGTCCGGGCAGCACCTTGCCCAGCCCGCGCGGGAGCACGTCCTGGTGGGCCATGCCGTAGAGCAGCCGGCTGGCCATCAGCATGTTGATCAGCGCGGTGTTGGCCACCGCGAAGACGGTCAGGAACGGGAAGATCTTGTCCACCGGCAGCCCCGGGGCGCCGATCTGGACGACGTTGAGGAGCACCTTGCCGTCCTCGGCGACGACCTCCTCGATACGGCCCTCGGGGATCACCGCGATGACGCTGATCGCCACCAGCACGTAGATGATCACCGCGATCCCGAGCCCGGTGAGCATCATCCGCGGGAAGACCCGCTCGGGGTCCTTGGTCTCCTCGACCATGTTGACCGAGTCCTCGAAGCCGACCATCGAGAAGAAGGCCACCGCCGTGGCGACCGTGACGGCCAGGAAGATGCCGCGATCGGCGCCGGACTCGAAGGCGACGATGCGCCCGACGTCGGCGTTGCCCCGGCCCATGGCCACGAAGCCGATGACGATCACGATGGCCAGCGCCGACATCTCCACCAGGGTCAGCACGACGTTGAACTTCACGCTCTCACCCACCCCGCGCAGGTTGATGGCGGCCAGCAGCAGCATGAACAGCAGCGCCACCACGGTGACGGCGTTCTCCCCCATCGGCACGCCCATGCCGATGCCGTCGAGGCCGGCGAGCAGGTTGGTGGCGAGCAGGTTCGACGACGTCGAGGCACTGGTGACACCGGAGCAGATGACCGCGAACGCCACCAGGAAGGTCACGAAGTGCACGCCGAACGCCTGGTGGGTGTACAGCGCGGCACCGGCCGCCCGCGGGTACTTGGTGACCAGCTCGAGGTAGGAGTACGCGGTCAGCGTGGCCACCGCGAACGCCACCAGGAACGGCAGCCACACGATGCCGCCCACCTCGGTGGCCATCTGCCCGGTGACGGCGTACACGCCCGCCCCGAGGATGTCGCCGACGATGAACAGCAGCAGCAGGCCGGGGCCCATCACCCGCTTGAGGTCCGGTGTCGGTCCGTTGACGTCTTCCTGGGTGGTTGCCATGGGTCAGTCTCCCTGACCCGTCAACCCCCGCTCAGGCGTCGCATCCTCGTGCGTCCTGGCCGCCGAGACGTCGCATCCTGGCCTCTGCCGGACGTCCAGACCAACCGCCGACGTCCGCTCGCTGGCGCTCGCTTCGCCTACCCGAAGAAGACCGCGGCCTCGGCGTACTCCTCCGGGCTGACCAGCTTCAGCTCGCCGGTGCCCTCCTTGAGCGGCACGCGGACGATGTCGGCGCCGCGCAGCGCCATCATCGTGCCGAAGTCGCCGTCGGCCACCGCGGCGATCGCGTGCAGCCCGAAGCGGGTGGCCAGCCAGCGGTCGAAGGCGGTCGGCGTGCCGCCGCGCTGCACGTGGCCGAGCACCACCGCGCGGGACTCCTTGCCGGTGCGCTGCTCGATCTCGCCGGCGATCCGGTCGCCGATGCCACCCAGCCGGACGTGGCCGAAGGCGTCCTGCTCCCCCGAGACCAGCGTCATGTCGCCCCCCTCGACCGGCACCGCGCCCTCGGAGACCACGATGATCGGGGCGTACTGGCTCTTGAACCGCTCCTCGACGAAGTCGCAGACGCGGCCGATGTCGAACGGCTGCTCGGGGATCAGCACGACGTTGGCGCCCCCGGCCATGCCCGCGTGCAGCGCGATCCAGCCGGCGTGGCGGCCCATCACCTCCACGACGAGCACCCGGTGGTGCGACTCGGCGGTGGTGTGGAGCCGGTCGATGGCCTCCATCGCGATGTTGACCGCGGTGTCGAAGCCGAAGGTGAAGTCGGTGGCCGAAAGGTCGTTGTCGATCGTCTTCGGCACGCCCACGACGTCGACTCCGAGCTCGGCCAGCTTCGTCGCGACGCCCAGGGTGTCCTCGCCGCCGATGGCGACCAGCGCGTCGACGCCGGCCTCGGCCAGGTTGGCCTTGATCTGCTCGACGCCGCCCTCGACCTTGAACGGGTTGGTGCGCGAGGACCCGAGGATGGTGCCGCCGCGGGGCAGGATGCCGCGCACCTGGGCGATGCCCAGCTCGGTGGTGACGCCCTCCAGGGGGCCCTTCCAGCCGTCGCGGAAGCCGATGAACTCGAACCCGAACTCCTTCACGCCGCGGCGCACGACCGCCCGGATGACGGCGTTCAGGCCAGGGCAGTCGCCGCCCCCGGTGAGCACTCCGACGCGCATGGACCTCGCTCCTTCGTTGGATCGTTCAAAGGGACGTCGGTCACACTAGCGGGAATCACGAGGAGGCGGGGAGCACGATCCGGTTCACCACCGGCAGGTCGGCCAGGGTCAGCCAGCGACGCATCCGCGCCGCGCACAGTGCCCCCAGCAGCACGACCACCACCAGCGCCGACCAGACCGCCAGCCGGTCGATGCCCAGCAGCCAGAGGTAGAGCACCGGCGCCAGCGCGCCGGCGCCGTTCCAGGAGAGCTGGAAGGTGGCCAGGTAGCGCCCGCGCAGGTGCTCGGGCGGCGACTCGGCGGCCAGCGTCGAGAGCACGGGCCCGCCCACCATCTCTCCGGTCGTGTAGACGACGGCGGCCACCAGCACGACCAGGATCGAGAGCCACCGGGCGAGCTCGCCCGCGCCGTAGAGCAGCACGAACGAGATCGCCATGAACACCGCGGCCAGGCTGACGACGCGCCAGCGCAGGGCGCCGGTCATCCGGCGCACCACGATGCCCTGCAAGACGCCGATCAGCACGGTGTTGAGGACGTAGACGCCCGCCGAGACCCAGCCCGGCAGCCCCAGCACCTCGACGATGTAGACGGGCATCACCACGTTGAGCGCCATCGAGCCGAGCGCGTAGCCCGCATTGGCGCCGATGAGCCAGCGATAGCCGCGGTCGCCCAGCACCTCGGCGAACCCGTGGGGCGAGGCCGGCGCCTTCTCGGCGGCGACGCCCCGATCCGGCAGCGGCGGCACCAGCAGCACGAAGGAGAGCAGGTAGCTGGCCGCGTTGAGCAGCGCGACGGCGTGGAAGAGCTCGGGATGGTCCGCAGTGATCACCGCGCCCGCCACGAGGCCTCCGACCGCGAACCCGCTGTTGCGCAGCGCGCCGAGGAAGCCGAACCACCGTTCCCGCTCCCCCGGCTCGGAGACCGCCGCGACCAGGGCGGAATAGGAGCCCCAGAACATCGTGCGGCCCAGGCAGGGCACCGTCACCACCAGCGCGATGGACCACCAGCTGTGGGCCAGCGGGTACGCCGCGAAGCCCAGCGCCTGCACCAGGTTGCCGACCTGCAGCACGCGCTTGGCGTCGTAGCGGTCGATCAGCTGCCCGACGAGCAGCGCGAACGGGATGGTGACGACGTTGGCGATGGTCAGCGCCAACCCGATCCGGGCGAGGCTCTGCGGCGTCACCGCCACGAAGTACAGGACCGACATCGGCAGCCAGACCCCGCTGCCGAGCGCGTCGATGCCGAACGCGGCGACGAACCGCCGGTGGCGGCGGACGTCGGGGAAGCCCAGGCGGTCGAGCACCGGTCCAGTCTGGGAGGTGAACGCGGCCCAGACCATGAGGAAGCGTGCAACCGGGGCCGCAGGTCTGTGCAGAACCGGACGGGGGCCGACGGCTAGATTCTGCAGGCATGACGTTCTCGATCGTGGCGAGGGCCGACGACGGACCCACCGGTGAGCCGGAGTGGGGCGTCGCGGTCGCCTCGAAGTTCTTGGCCGTGGGATCGGCGGTGCCGGCCGCGGTGGCCGGCATCGGCGCGCTCGCCACCCAGGCCTCGGCCAACGTCACCTACAAGCCGCTGGGGCTGGCGATGCTCGACGAGGGTGCCACCGCCCAGGTCGCGCTCGACCGGCTGCTGGAGGACGACGAGGGCCGCGCCCACCGGCAGGCCGGCATCGTCGACTCCGACGGCAACGCCGCGACCTTCACCGGCGCCGACTGCCTGGACTGGGCGGGCGGGCTCTCCGGCTCCACCGAGGGTGGCGGCTTCGCCGTGCAGGGCAACATCCTGGCCGGCCCCGAGGTCGTGGAGCAGATGCGCGAGGCCTACGAGGCCAGCACCGGTCAGGCGCTGGTCCACCGGCTGCTGGCGGCGCTCGCCGCCGGCGACGCTGCCGGTGGCGACCGGCGCGGCCGGCAGTCGGCCGCACTGCTCGTCGTGCGCGAGGGCGCCGGCTACGACGGCCTCGACGACGTCGCGGTCGACCTGCGTGTCGACGACCACCCCGAGCCCATCCCCGAGCTGGCCCGGCTGGTGGACCTGCACGCGCTCTACCTGACGGCCTCGACCGAGGAGGAGAAGGTACCGGTCACCCCCGAGCTGGCCGACGAGCTCCTCGACCGCGCGCAGGCGCTGGGCTACGACGACTTCGACGCCTGGGTGGGTGCGTCGAACTACGAGATGCGGGTCGGTGACGGCTGGGTCGACCGGGTCGTCCTCGAGCTGCTGCGGGAGGCCCGATGACCGCGTCGTCGTCGGGCGTGCCCGAGGAGCTGGACCGGTTGCGCGGCAGCATCGACAACCTCGACGCCGCCCTCATCAACCTGCTGGCCGAGCGGTTCAAGCTCACGCGCACGGTCGGGCAGTACAAGGCCCAGCACGGCCTGCCCCCGGCCGACCCGGCCCGGGAGGCGCGTCAGATCGACCGGCTGCGACAGCTCTCCACGCAGGCCCACCTCGACCCCGCCATCGCCGAGAAGTACCTGACCTTCGTGGTCGCGGAGGTGGTACGCCACCACGAGGCGATCGCCGAGGAGCACCGGCAGGAGCAGCAGGTCACAGACGACTGAGGGCGGCCTCGCGCTCGGCCAGCTCGGTCTGCGCGTCCTCGAGGGCGCTCTCGGCGTCCTCGGCGTCCTGCTCGGCCACCTCGATCTCGTCCTCGAGCTCGTCGGCCTGCTCCTCGAGGTCGTCGATGCGCCGCTGCAGCTCGTCGACCTCACCGCGCAGCTGCAGCCGGCGGCCGTGGAGCTTCTCGACGGCACGCTGCTGCTTGACCCGGGCCCGCTCGGCGACGTCGACCTCGGCCTGCGCGGTCGCGACGGCGTCCTGGGCCGCCTCGCGCTTGACGGCCAGGTTGTCGGGCACCGCGCGCAGCGGCGTCGCAGGTGCCGCGGCGGGCGCGGCACGGGTGCCCATCGCCTCGGGGATGGCGACGGCCGCGGCGTGGTCGGCGTCGTCAACGCCGGTGGCGGCGAGGGTGGCGACCAGCAGCCCGGTGCGGACGGCGTCGGCCGCGGTGGCGTCGAGCAGCGCGGCGTTGAGCGTGGCCTCGACCTGGTCGGCGACGGCCGGGGTGAGCCGGCTGCCCTGCTCCAGCGCGAGCTGGCGGGCTCGGGTCGTCAGGGCGCTGGTGAGCTGACGACGCTGCTTGGTCAGCGCGCGCAGCTCGGCGCCGTCGAGGGCCTCGGCCGCCGCCCGCAGCTGCTCGGCCAGGGCCAGCACCTGGTCGAGCTGGTCGGCCTCCCGGCGCACCAGCTGGTTCACCGCCCACGCTCCCACCGACGGCTTGCGCAGCGCCTTCAGCGCCGTCGCCAGCTCCTTGTCGCCCTCGGCCTTCGCCTGCTTCTCCGCGGCGGTGCGGGCCGGCGTGAAGTCCGCGGGCAGGCCGGCGTAGAGCCCCTCGGCGACCTCCTGCAGCTCCACCGGCCCAGCCTCTCAGCCGTGTGACCGGCGCGCGAGCGGCCCCCGGGCGCGGGCACTAGCGTGAGCGGCGTGAGGAGCCCGCGCGTCGCCATCGTCGACGGCCACCTGTTCACCCCGGCGGGGATCGTCCACGACACGCTGCTGCTGGAGGCCGGCCGCATCGTCGCCGTCGGCGGGGCCGACGCCGAGCGCGAGGGAGCCACGGTGATCGACGCCGCGGGCGGCCTGGTGGTGCCCGGCTTCCAGGACTGTCACGTGCACCCGGTGCACGCCGGCCTGGAGATGCTGGCCTGCGACCTCGGCGGGCTGAGCAGCCGCGAGGAGTACCTGGCCCGGATCCGGGCGTACGCCGAGGAGCACCCCGCCGCGGCGTGGATCACCGGTGGCGGCTGGTCGATGGAGGCCTTCCCCGGCGGCATCGCGCAGGCGGGCGACCTCGACGACGTCGCGCCCGGCCGGCCGGTCTACCTCCCCAGCCGCGACGGTCACTCCGCCTGGGTCAGCACGGCCGCGCTGCGGGCCGCCGACATCACCCGGGACACCCCGGACCCCACCGACGGACGCATCGAGCGGACCCCGGACGGCGAGCCCGACGGCACCCTCCAGGAGGGCGCCATGCGACTGGTGGCCGACCTGGTCGAGAAGCCGAGCCAGGGCGACGTCGAGCAGGCCCTGCTCCTCGCGCAGGACCGGCTGCTGGCCTGGGGTGTCACCGGCTGGCAGGACGCCATGGTCGGCGCCAGCAACGACGTGCCCGACATCCTTCCCGCCTACCTCGAGCTCGCCCGCAGCGGACGGCTGCGCGCCCGCGTCGTCGGGGCGCTGTGGTGGGACCGCACCCGCGGCCTGGAGCAGATCGAGGAGCTGGTGGAGAAGCGGGCCCGCGCGGCCGAGGCGGGCTTCCGGGCCGAGGCCGTGAAGATCATGCAGGACGGCGTCGCGGAGAACTTCACCGCCGGGATGCTCGAGCCCTACCTCGACGGCTGCGGCTGCGTCACGGCCAACAGCGGCAAGAGCTTCGTCCCGCCCGAGCTGCTGGCCGAGGCCAGCGTGCGGCTCGACGCGCTGGGCTTCCAGCTGCACTTCCACGCCCTCGGCGACCGCGCGGTGCGCGAGTCGCTCGACGCGGTCGCCGCGGCCCGCGCGGCGAACGGCGAGCACGACCACCGCCACACGCTGGCGCACCTGCAGGTGGTGCACCCCGACGACGTGCCCCGGTTCGCCGAGCTCGGCGTGGTGGCGAACCTGCAGCCCTACTGGGCCTGCCACGAACCGCAGATGGACGAGCTCACCGTGCCGTTCCTGGGTGCGGAGCGCGCCCGGCACCAGTACCCCTTCGGCGCCTTGCACCGCTCCGGCGCGCGGCTGGCCTCGGGCAGCGACTGGCCGGTGAGCACGGCCGACCCGCTGGCCATCGTCCACGTGGCGGTCAACCGGGCGCTGGTCGAGGCCGACGGCGGCTACGCGGAGGCCTTCCTCGGCGAGCAGGCGCTCAGCCTGGCCGACGCCATCACCGCGCACACCGCCGGCACCGCCTACCTCAACCACGACGAGGAGCACTCCGGCGAGCTGGTCGCCGGCAAGGTCGCCGACGTCGTCGTGCTCGACCGCGACCCGTTCGAGCACCCGCTGGCCGAGGTCGGCCTCACCGAGGTGGCCCACACCCTCGTCGGCGGCGAGGTCGTCCACTCCCGGGACGCGCGGTGAACCTCTCGCACTGGTGGCGCTCGGTGGGCGCCGCTGCGCCACGCGCGCCGCTGCCCGGCGACCTCGAGGTGGACGTCTGCATCGTCGGCGGCGGGCTCACCGGGCTGTGGACGGCCTACTACCTGCGCGAGGCGGCGCCCGACCTGCGGGTGGCGGTGGTCGAGGAGCACCACGCCGGGTTCGGGGCGTCGGGGCGCAACGGCGGCTGGCTGACCAACGAGATCACCGGCGGTGTCGAGCAGTACCGCCGCACGCACGGCGACGCGGCGGTCGAGGCGTTCCAGGCGGCGATGAACGACACCGTCCGCACCGTGGTCGAGACGGCCGCGGCGGAGGGCATCGACGCCGACATCCACCTCGGCGGCGAGCTCACCGTCGCGCGCGGGACGCCGCAGCTGCACCGCCTGCACGACCTGCACCGCTCGATGTCCTCGCGGCCGGGCACCGACGTCGAGTGGCTCGACGCCGAGGCCACCCGCGCGCGGGTCGGCGTCCAGGGTGCCTCGGGGGCGATCTGGCACCCGCACTGCGCGCGGCTGCACCCGGCCAAGCTGGTCCGCGGGCTGGCCGAGGTGGTGGCGGCCCGCGGCGCGGAGGTCTACGAGCAGACCCGCGTGCTGGAGATCCGTCCCGGCCGCGCCCACACCGACCACGGTGTCGTGTCCGCGCGGCACGTGCTGCGCGCCACCGAGGGGTTCACCCCCCGGCTACGCGGGCTGCGGCGCACCTGGCTGCCGCTCAACTCCTCGATGATCGTCACCGTGCCCCTCCCGGCGTCGGCGTGGGAGGAGATCGGCTGGGCGGGCCGCGAGACGCTCGGCGACGGCGCCCACGCCTACATGTACGCCCAGCGCACGGCCGACGACCGCATCGCGCTCGGCGGACGGGGCGTGCCCTACCGCTACGCCTCCCGCTTCGACGCCGCGGGTCGGACGCCCGACCGCACGGTCGCCCAGCTGCGCCGCATCCTCGAGACGTTCTTCCCGGTGCTCACCGGGGTCGGCATCGAGCACAGCTGGTCCGGCGTGCTCGGTGTCCCCCGCGACTGGCACGCGACCGTGGGCCTGGACGAGCGCACCGGGCTGGGCTGGGCCGGCGGCTACGTCGGCACCGGCGTGACGGCGACCAACCTGGCCGGGCGCACCCTGCGCGACCTGGTGCTCGGCCGGCGCACCGAGCTCACCGCGCTGCCGTGGGTCAACCACCGGGTGCGCCGCTGGGAGCCCGAGCCGCTGCGCTACCTCGGCGTCATGGGGCTCTACCGCGCGTACTCCTACGCCGACCGTGCCGAGCAGGCCGGCCGCACCACCACCTCGCCGGTGGCCCGCATCGCCGACGTGGTCAGCGGCCGCGGCCACTGACCGCTGCCACCAGCTCCTCCAGCGCCGCCTCGCAGGTCTGCTGCCGGATCGCCTCGCGGTCGCCGGACAGGTGCAGGGCGATCGCCTCCGTGCCCTCCGGCCCGGCCAGCCCGACGAAAACGGTGCCCACCGGCTTGCCCTCCTGCTCGGTGGGACCGGCGACGCCGGTGGTGGCCACCGCGCGGTCCGCGCCGACCAGCCCGCGTACGCCCTCGGCCATGGCGCGGGCGCACTCGGCGCTGACCACGCCGTGCTCGCGGATCACCTCGACCGGCACGGCGAGCACCTGCTCCTTGACCGAGGTCGCGTAGCTGACCACTCCCCCGACGTACGTGGCCGAGGCACCCGCGACGTCGGTGAGCAGCGAGGCGAGCCGACCGCCGGTCAGCGACTCGGCCGTCGCCAGCGTCTGCCCGCGCTCGGCGAGCAGCCGGTGGACGTCGGCAGCGGTCACGACTTCTTCGTCTTGTGCTTCTTGGTGGTCTTCGCAGGCGCGTTCACATGCGGCGGCATGGTGATCGCCGGTCCGTTCCACACCCGACCGAAGTTCGTCAGGTAGTCGCGCAGCACCCGCTGCCCCGACATCCGGACGATGATGTCGTCGCTGCGGATGCCCAGCTGGGTGAAGTTCATCGACCCGCTCCAGACCACCTTCGCGGGCTGGCCGTTGAAGGTGCCGTTGAGGGCGACGTACTTGCTGTGGTTGTAGTCCACGACGTCGCCGAGCCCGTTGAGCGTCACGTCGCGCCGCATCGGGATCATGCCGCGACCGGCCGGGTTGCGCAGGATCTGCAGCGACTGCCAGTTCATGATCGAGTAGATGATCTTGATGCCGCAGCCCTGGTTCCACTTCTGACGCACCGCCTTGGCCAGCGCGATGCCGCGGGTGTCGAACCAGGCGTACATGGCGATCCGGATGACGGCGCGGCGCGGCGCACCACCGGGCGTGCTCGCCGGGAGCGTGCAGCCGACCCGCTTGATCTGCTTGATCATCGGGTCGGTGGCGGCGGTGGTGCCCATGCGCGGGAACACCCAGGCGTCGAGCTTGGTGGTGCGGAACGCCCGGAACGGCTGCGGCTTGCGCAGCCGCATCGCGTCGAAGACCGAGAGCAGCTGGGCGTAGGTGGCCTGGTCGACGACGGTGTCGAGGTGGTTCCACTGCCCCACGGCGGCGAAGTCGGTGAGGTTCGCCGAGCTGACCATGCTCACGTACTGGGCGGTCGCCACCTGGCTGAACAGGTAGATCTTCGTGTGCAGGTTGCCGAACCGGCCGCGGCAGGAGTGCTGGCAGATCCGCACGAAGCTGGGCCCACCGCGTCCGGTGGACCGCTTGAGGTGCTTGCGGATCTTCTTCAGGCCGGCGCGGTAGCGGTTGAGCGGCTCGGAGAACGCGGAGTTCTTGGAGTTGACCAGCATCTGCACGCTCACGCCGCGACGCACCGCGGCCAGCAGCGCGTCGGCGATGTGGTCGTCGATGAAGGTGAACGTGGTCAGGTTGATCGAGGAGCCCGCCGGGGAGTTCTTGATGGCATGGATGATCGTGTTGCGGATCCGGTAGTGATCGCGCCTGCGCGGCGAGAGCGGGTAGTTGAAGACCGTGCTGTCGCGCGGGGACCAGGTGCCCTGGCTGCTGACCGGGCCGGCGGTCGCGGGAGTGGCGTTGGCCGGGATGGCGAGCAGGGTGCCCACCACCGCCAGGGCCACGGCGGCGACGACCAGCACGACCGGCACGGCAGCGCGGGGAAGACGGCGAGTCACGCGCCGTGACGTTACGGGTGTTAACCAGTGTGACTGACGAGGCGCGCCGTACGCTTCTTCCGTGCCGCTGCCGATCGAGGACTACGCCATGCTCGGCGACGGTCAGACCGCCTGCCTGGTGGGCCGCGACGGGTCCGTCGACTGGCTGTGCCTGCCCCGCTTCGACTCCGAGGCCTGCCTGGCCGCGCTGCTCGGCGACGAGCGCCACGGCCGGTGGCTGCTCGGCCCCGACGTCGAGCACGAGACCGAGCGCCGCTACGTCGGCGATACCAGCGTCTTGGAGACCACCTACCGGTGCGACACGGGCACGGTGGTGGTCACCGACGTCATGCCCGTCAACGACGACCGGGCCGACGTCGTCCGGCGTATCCGCGGCGTCGCCGGCAGCATGGCGATGCGCCACGTGTGGAGCGTGCGGTTCGACTACGGCCGGGTGCGGCCGTGGGTCCACCGCGAGCGGCGCGGCGACCGCGAGCTGATCATCGCCGTCGCCGGCCCGAACAAGATCGTGCTCCGCGGCCCGCGGATGCCGGTGGCCGCCGAGGGCGACCACGGGACCGAGCACCGCGACCGGTTCACCGTCAACGAGGGCGACGAGCTGACGTTCTCGCTGACCTGGGTGCCCTCGCACCTGCCCGTGCCGCGACTGCTCACCTTCGACGACCGGATCGAGCAGACCATCGCCGAGGAGCAGGCCTGGGCCGACGCGTGCGAGTACACCGGGCCGTTCCGCCCCGCGGTGATCCGCAGCCTGGTGACGCTGCGGATGCTCACCCACGCCGAGACCGGCGGCATCGTCGCCGCCCCCACCACCAGCCTTCCCGAGCAGATCGGCGGGGAGCGCAACTGGGACTACCGCTACGTCTGGCTGCGCGATGCCTCCCTCACCCTCCACGCGCTGCTCTCCGCCGGCCGGCGCAGCGCCGCCGAGCTGTGGCGCGACTGGCTGCTGCGCGCCGTGGCCGGCGACCCCGAGGACCTGCAGATCATGTACACCGTCGACGGCGGTCGCGACCTGCCCGAGCGCACCCTGGACCACCTGCCGGGCTACCTCGGCAGCGCTCCGGTGCGCATCGGCAACGGCGCGGTTCGCCAGCGTCAGTCCGATGTGCTCGGCGAGGTGATGACCGCCTTGGACCTCGCCCGCCGGGCCGGCATCCAGGAGACCACCGACAGCTGGGCGCTGCAGCGCACGCTGGTCGAGGAGCTGGCCCAGCACTGGGACCGGCGCGACCACGGACTGTGGGAGATCCGCGGCAAGCAACGACACTTCACCCACAGCGGCGTCATGGTCTGGTGCGCCTTCGACCGCGCGGTGAAGGCCGTGGAGGAGTTCGGACTCGACGGACCAGTCGAGCGGTGGCGCACGCTGCGCGAAAAGGTGCACGACACGGTGATGCGCCGCGGCTTCGACCCCGAGCGCAACACCTTCGTCCAGCACGACGAGACCACCGAGGTCGACGCCTCCCTCCTGGTCCTGCCCTCCGTCGGCTTCATCGACGGCCGCGACCCCCGCATGCTCGGCACCATCGCCGCCGTCGAGCAGGACCTGATGCGCGACGGCTTCCTGCTGCGCTATCGCACCCAGTCCGGCGTCGACGGCCTCGCGGGCGACGAGAACCCCTTCTTGGCCTGCTCCTTCTGGCTGGTCGCCGCCTACGCGCGCGCCGGCCGTGTCGACGACGCCCAGCGACTGATGCGCCGCCTGGTCGGCCTGGCCAACGACGTCGGCCTGCTCAGCGAGGAGTACGACCCCGCCGCCGATCGCATGACCGGCAACTTCCCCCAGGCCTTCTCCCACCTCGCCCTCGTCGAGGCCGCGATGGCACTCCAGCACGCCCCCAGGACGGTGGGTGAGGAGTGAGACCATCGCGTGATGGGGCAGGTCTTCGAGGGCATCGACGAGCGGCTGCGGGGCTGGCTGCTCGCGCAGCCGATGTTCGTCGTGGCCACCGCGCCGGCCGAGGGCGGGCACGTCAACGCCTCGCCCAAGGGCATGGCCGGCACCTTCACCGTGCTCGGTGAGACGTCGGTGGCCTACCTCGACTACACCGGGTCCGGAGCCGAGACGATCGCGCACCTGCGCGAGAACGGCCGGATCACCTTGATGTTCAACGCGTTCGACGGGCCGCCCCGGATCGTGCGGCTGCAGGGCACCGGGCGCGTGGTGGTGCCCGAGGACGAGGAGTTCGCGCAGCTGCGCCCACGCTTCGCCAAGTCCCGCCAGATCGGGCAGCGCTCGATCATCGTCGTCGAGTGCGACCGTATCGCCGACTCCTGCGGCTGGTCCGTCCCGGTCATGCAGTACGTCGCCGACCGCGACGTGCTCGACCTGTCCCAGGAGCGCCGCGACGAGGAGTACTTCGCGACCTACTGGGCGGCCAAGAACGCCGAGAGCATCGACGGGCTGCCGGCGCTGCAGATCGAGCCTCTCAGGCCTTCGCGGCGCGGGCCTGCCGGGTCTGCTTGATCGCGTCGCGGGCGAAGTCGTAGCCGCTGGTCAGCGTGAGCACGAACGCGCCGGCCATGGCGACGGCGCAGAGTAGCCAGATCGCGGCGCCCACGTAGTCCCAGGCCGAGGAGAGCACCGAGAAGTCCGGGAAGAAGCCATCGGGTCGGAACGGGCCGACGAAGCCGCCGAGCGCGATGGCCTGCAGGAACGTCTTGTACTTCCCGCTCTGCTTGGCCGGGATCACGACGTGCTTGGCGATCGAGAGCCGGGCGAAGGTCACCGCCCACTCGCGCACCAGCACGATGATCGTGACCCACCACCACAGCGCACCGATGATCGAGAGCCCGATGAAGGCCATGCCGGTGAGCGCCTTGTCGGCGATGGGGTCGGCGATCTTGCCGAAGTCGGTGATCAGATCGTGCTTGCGGGCCAGGTCGCCGTCGATCTTGTCGGTGATCATCGCCAGTCCGAACAGCACCCAGGCCACCCAGCGCCAACCCGTGCTGTGACCGTCGTGCACCAGCAGCGCCCACCCGAAGAACGGCACCATGACGATGCGCAGCGTGGTGAGCGCGTTGGGGACGTTGACGTTCTCGTTCATCGCGCGGCCGTCATCTGGGGGCCGCGATCAGGTCGACGCCCTCGGCGGCCTTCACCACGGCCGGCACCAGGTCGCCCACGGCGTAGCCCGTGCCGGTCAGCGTGGTGGTGCCGTCGACCTCGGGGCCCTGGAACGCGGTGCGGCCCTCGGCCCGCTCGTCCGCGGCCACCTCCTCGACCAGCACCTCGACCTGCTCCCCCACGCGCTCCTCGGCGCGCTGGGCGGTGAGCTCCTCGACCAGCCGCGAGACGTGGGCGACCCGGTCGGCCACCTCGTCGGGGTCGAGCTTGTCGGCGAAGCCGGCCGCCTCGGTGCCGTCCTCGTCGGAGTAGCCGAACACCCCCACCACGTCGAGGCGGGCCGCGACCAGGAATTCGCAGAGCACCTCCAGGTCGGCCTCGCTCTCGCCGGGGAACCCGACGATGACGTTGGAGCGGGCGCCCGCCTGCGGTGCGTGCGCGCGCACCTGGTCGAGCAGGCCGAGGAAGCTCTCGGCGTCGCCGAACCGGCGCATCCGTCGCAGCACCGGCCCGGAGGCGTGCTGGAACGACAGGTCGAAGTACGGAGCCACGCCGTCGGTGGCGGCGATGGCCTCGAGCAGCCCCGGACGCATCTCGGCCGGCTGCAGGTAGGAGACCCGCACCCGCTCGACGCCGTCGACGGCGGCCAGCTCGGGCAGCAGCCGCTCCAGCAGCCGCAGGTCGCCGAGGTCCTTGCCGTAGGAGGTCGAGTTCTCGCTGACCAGGAACAGCTCGCGCACGCCCTCGCCGGCCAGCCAGCGCGCCTCGGCCAGCACGTCGGTCGGGCGGCGGGACACGAACGAGCCCCGGAAGCTGGGGATCGCGCAGAAGGTGCAGCGCCGGTCGCAGCCGCTGGCCAGCTTCAGCGACGCGGTGGGCCCGGACTCCAGTCGCGTACGCGGGGCGACCGGCGCAGGCTCGCGGTCGGCCGGGCTGATCGGCAGCAGCCGCCGCCGGTCGGCGGGCACGTGGGGCGCGGGAGCGTCGCCGGCCAGGATGCGGCGCAGCCGGTCGCCGATGTCGGCGTAGGAGTCGAAGCCCAGCACCGCGTCGGCCTCGGGCAGCGAGTCGGCCAGCTGCTCGCCGTAGCGCTCGGCCAGGCAGCCGACCGCCACCACGGAGCGGGTCGTACCCGCCTGCTTGAGGTCGGCGGCCTCCAGCAGCGTGTCGACGCTGTCCTTCTTGGCCGCCTCCACGAAGCCGCAGGTGTTCACCAGGACCGTCTCGGCGGACTCGGGGTCGCCGACCAGCCGGAAGCCGTCGGCGGCCAGTCGGCCGGCCAGCTCCTCGGAGTCGACCTCGTTGCGTGCGCACCCCAGCGTGACCAGGGCGACCGTGTGATCTGAAGACATACCGCGATCAGGATAGGGCGCGGCGCCTCAGGGCTTGTACGTGTGCGACCCCGCGGTCGTCGTCGAGCCCACCGCACCCTGCGGCTTCCCGGCCAGCCAGACGTCGACCACCGAGGGGTTCCCGGCCCGCACCGTGAGCGGCGCGACCCCCACGATCTGGCGGTGCGAACCCTGGGCGAGCTGGCCGCTCCACAGCACCCGGCCGGTGTGGTCGCGGACCACGATGTCGGAGGCCCCACGCACCGCGCGCACCGAGATCCGCACCGGGGCGCCGAAGGCCGAGGTGATCGGCTTCTGGTCCGAGGCCGCGGACTGGCTCAGCGACGGCGGCGCCGCTGCCTGCGGGGTGTCGTCGGCGAAGAGCCGCGCCACGCCCCAGACCAGCACGAGCACGAGCACGACCCCGAGCATCAGGCCCCAGCGCGGGCCGCCGAAGGTGGCGCGCAGCCCACCGCCGGTGCTGGTGGCCAGCTCGGCCTCGAACACCCGGCTGGCCTGGATCGGCGCGGAGGCGTAGCGCTCGTCGAAGGTGGCGACGAGCTCCTCGGCGTCCATCCCCAGCACGCGAGCCAGCGCGCGGAGGTGACCGCGGGCGTAGAAGTCGCCGCCGCAGGGACCGAAGTCGTCGACCTCGATCGCCTCGATGACGTGGGGGCGGATCCGGGTGCGCTCGCTCAGCGCGTCGACGTCGAGGCCCAGTCGTGTGCGGGCGGCGGCCACCTCGGGTCCGATGACCGGCGCCTGGGCCGCCTCGGGCTCGAAGTCGTCGATGACGACCCGGTCCACCGGCTCGCCGGGCACGGCGATCGGGCGGACGTCGTAGGAGGTGTCGTCCTCGGAGTCGGTATGGGTGTCGGTGTCCCAGTCCGCGCCGTGGTGCAGGATCCCGGCCTCGGGCAGGGTCGAGGTATCGGTCTCGATCGGGTCGAGCTTGGGCGCCGTGGCGGTGATGATGACCGGCTGGGTCTCCAGCTGCACGTCCACCCGGGAGGCGGCCTTGGCGCTGCGCAGCGGGATGGCCGGCGACCAGGTCGGTGCCGCCGGGCCCACCGGGGCGCTCGGGGCCGACATCGGAGCGGGGGTCGGGGCGGCAGTCGGGGCGGCAGTCGGGGCGGCAGTCGGGGCGGGCGGACGCTGCAGCGAGGGGCTCACGTCGACGTCGTGGGAGCGGCCGTGGGCGGCCCGCGAGATGAAGGTCGCGACGGGGGCGGAGACCGACTCGATCCGCTCCTTGGTCAGCCCCCACTCGTCGAAGCCGAGCTTGTCGAAGATCGAGAGACCCACGAAGGCGCGCTGGCCTCGCTCGTGGTCGCTGCTGAAGACCTGGCCCGACGCGCCTGCGCCGACCAGCTGCCCCCCACCCGGACCGCCGCCCGGACCCCCGCCCGGACCGCCGCCCGGACGGCCGTGACCGCCGCCGCGCGGCGAGAGGCCCGCCATCAGCCGACGGCTCGCCTCCACCCGCTCCAGGTGGTCCTCCTCCAGCGGGATGACCGGCTCGGCCACGTGCCCGGCCAGCTCGACCACGGCCGTCCGGCCGCCGGCCAGCTCGGCCAGCGCGTCGATCAGGTGCGGCGCGGAGACCTTCGTGGTCATGCCCAGCGGCACCACGAGCGGCGCGCCGTAGACCTTCTGCGACATCGCGACCTGGCGACGGGCGCGGTCGTCGAGACCCTCCAGGGCCCGCTCGAGGAAGCGCGGGGCCACGACCAGGCGACCGTCGTGCAGCAGCGAGGTGCGCTGCTCGACCACGACCTGCTCCAGCGAGGACCACGGCAGCCCGCGCCACTCACGGCCCAGCCGGATCCGGACGCCGAAGGAGTCGGCCACCAGCAGCGGCACGCGGGCGTCGAGGAACGCGACGACCTGCGTAGCGCCGATGCCGGCGAGCACGAGCGTGAAGAGCCAGGAGCCGAGACCGCCGTCGCCGATGCTGCGCACCAGCCAGGCCAGCGCGAGCACGCAGGCGACGACGCCGAGCACGCCCGAGAGCACGGCGTTGCGCCGCACCTCGAGGTCGTGACGGCTCTCCACCCCGTCGTCGCGGGTCTCCTCGTAGGACTCGCCGTCGGTGACGTCGTCCGCGACCAGGTGATCGTTGGTTGTCATTCCGCTTCTCCTTGCAGGGTGGCGATGACGGCGTCGAGGTCGTCGGGCTTGATGAGCACGTCGCGGGCCTTGGACCCCTCGCTGGGTCCGACCACGCCCCGGCTCTCGAGGATGTCCATGAGGCGACCGGCCTTGGCGAAGCCGACGCGGAGCTTGCGCTGCAGCATCGAGGTGGACCCGAACTGCGTGGAGACCACCAGCTCGATGGCCTGCACCACGAGCTCGAGGTCGTCGCCGATGTCGTCGTCGAGGTCGCGCTTGCTCTGCTGCGGGACGGTGACGTCCTCGCGGTAGGTCGGCTTGAGCTGGTCGGTGCAGTGCGTGACCACGGTCTGGATCTCGTTCTCGGTGACCCACGAGCCCTGCACGCGCACCGGCTTGCTCGCGCCCATCGGCAGGAACAGCCCGTCGCCTTGGCCGACCAGCTTCTCCGCGCCCGGCTGGTCGAGGATGACGCGGCTGTCGCCGAGGCTGGAGGTCGCGAAGGCCAGTCGCGAGGGCACGTTGGCCTTGATCAGGCCGGTCACGACGTCGACGCTGGGCCGCTGGGTGGCCAGCACCAGGTGGATGCCGGCCGCGCGGGCGAGCTGGGTGATGCGGACGACCGAGTCCTCGACGTCGCGGGGGGCGACCATCATCAGGTCGGCGAGCTCGTCGACGATGACCAGCAGGTACGGGTACGGCGCCAGCTTCCGCTCGCTGCCCGGCGGCGGGGTGACCTTGCCGGCCTTGACCGCCTTGTTGAAGTCGTCGATGTGGCGGAACCCGAACGCCGCCAGGTCGTCGTAGCGCATGTCCATCTCGCGCACGACCCACTGCAGCGCCTCGGCGGCCTTCTTCGGGTTCGTGATGATCGGGGTGATCAGGTGCGGGACGCCCTCGTAGGCGTTCAGCTCCACCCGCTTGGGGTCGACCATGATCATCCGCACCTCGTCGGGCGTGGAGCGCATCAGGATCGAGGTGATCATCGAGTTGATGAAGCTGGACTTGCCGGAGCCGGTGGCACCGGCCACCAGCAGGTGCGGCATCTTGGCCAGGTTGGCGCACACGAAGCCGCCCTCGACGTCCTTGCCGAGGCCGACCACCATCGGGTGGTGGTCGTTGCGCGCGGTGTTGGAGCGCAGCACGTCTCCCAGCGACACGATCTCCTTGTCGCTGTTGGGGATCTCGATGCCGATGGCGGACTTGCCGGGGATCGGGCTGAGGATCCGCACGTCGGCGCTGGCGACGGCGTAGGCGATGTTCTTGCTCAGCTGGGTGACGCGCTCGACCTTCACCGCCGGGCCGAGCTCGACCTCGTAGCGGGTGACCGTCGGGCCACGGGTGTAGCCGGTCACCTGGGCGTCGATGGCGAACTCCTCGAGCACCGTGGTCAGCCGCTCGACGACGTCGTCGGAGGCCTTGGTGCGCGGCTTGTGGGCGCTGCCGGGCTTCAGCGCGTCGCTGCCGGGCAGGGAGTAGGTGATGTCGCCCGACAGCATCAGCTGCTCGGCGCGGGCCGGCAGCGGGTCGTGTGGCGGCGGCTCGAGGTCGGCCGCGGGCTCGTGCACCACCACCTGCTCGGGCTTCTTGCGCGCCCGTTTGGCCACCTCGCGGTCCTCGAGCACGGGCGTGTCGTAGGCCGGGTCGTCCTCGACGTCGAAGGGCTCGTCGGCCTTCTTGCGGCGCTGGCGCTGCCGGGGCAGTGCGGCGGTGTCCTCCACGCCCTCCTCGCCGTCCTCGTCGTCGAAGGGGGCGCGGCCGGAGAGCCGGTCGCGGGCCTCGCGGAAGCGGGCCGGCACCTGGTGCACCGGCGTCGCGGTCACCACCAGCAGCCCGAACAGCGCCAGGAGGGTCAGCAGCGAGACCACGACGGCGTCGTTACCCAGCAGGTCGGTGAGCAGCTTGGCCACCACGAACCCGACCGCTCCCCCGGCCTCCTGCAGCGGCTTGGTGTTGCCGAGCTCCGGCTTCGGGGAGCCGTTGGCGATCTGCACGATGCCGAGCACGCCGAACCCCAGCGCGCCCCACCCGACCAGCTGCCGGCCGGCCGGGCCGTTGCGCTCGGGGTCGCGCAGGTTGCGGAAGGCGATGAAGGCCAGCAGCAGCGGCACGAACCAGGCCACCAGGCCCACCGTGCCGGCCACCATGGCGCGGACGGCGTTGCCGAAGCCGCCGGGGATCTGCCACCACACGCAGGCGGCGACCACCACGGCGATGCCGAGCAGGAACAGCCCGGCGCCGTCGCGACGCTGCTCGGGCTCGAGCTCGCCCGCACTGGACCCGACCCGTCGCACTCCGGTGCCCACCAGGCCCGCCACCCCGAGCCACACCCGTCCCAGTGCGGTGAGCACGGCGCCCAGCAGCCGCGTCACCGGGCTCGGTCCGCTGCGGACGGCGCGGGGCGCCGGGCGCTTCGCGGCCGCAGACCTCTTCGGTGCCGACTTCTTCGGCGCGGGCTTCTTCGGGGCAGGCTTGCGCCTGCTCTGGCCCGGCGACTGGGTGCGCGTGGCCGTTGCGCCCTTGGCGGGCGTACGACTGCGCGACCCCGCCGGGGACGTGCGGGTCGGCATGCCTGTGAATCTACGACAGCGTCACTCCAGTCACACGCGCCACACGCCGAACAGGAGTCACATGACCTGCGCCAGCCAGGGCGCCACCACGAGCGCGGTGGGCACGAGCAGCACCGCGGCGGCCAGCGCGAACACGAGACCGGCCTGCAGCCGGTGGGGGCGCTCGTCGAGCAGCACCGCGAGCCGCTCCCCGATCCCGTGGGTGGCACCGAGGGCGGCCTCGGGCGGGCTGGCGCCGGCGAGCTCGCTCAGCGCGCGCACCAGCGGACGCGTGCCGACGCGGTGCCGGGCGGCCCGGTCGGCCAGCACCTCGACGAGCAGCCGCACCTCGGCCAGCGCGCGCCGGCTGGTGACCACCGCCGGAAACGCCTCGTGCAGCACGGTGAACGCCTCGAGCACCAGGTCGTGGCGAGCCCGCAGGTGGGCGCGCTCGTGAGCCATCACGGCGTCGAGCTCGACGGCGCCGAGTCGCCCCAGCGTGGCCTCGGAGACCACCACCCGCGAGCCCGTGACCGCCGGCACGCAGTAGGCCATCGGCGCGCCGGCGTGGAGCACCCGCAGCTCCTCCGAGCGCGAGTCGACGTCGGCCAGCAGGTCGAGCAGGTCGCGGTGGCGCCGGCGCAGCCGCCGCAGCCGGGTGCCCACCAGGTGGCCGGAGAGCAGCAGCCGCGCCAGCACGGTCACGGTGGCCAGCAACGCCACGAGCGCCACCGCGTAGGAGCCGGCGCCGTGCGCGCCCATGCCGCGCTCGGTCCCCAGCGAGAGCCCGGCGCCCAGCGCGGCGAGCACCGCCGCCAGCGCGACCGCCTGCCAGAGCACCATCGCCGCCCGCGGCGTACGCCGCAGCACAGGCAGCAGCCCCAGGGCGTACGACGCCGGGCCGGCCAGCACGAGGGCCAGCACCGCGAGCACCGCCGGCGTCGCCACGGCTACCCCTCTCGGCGGTCCAGCTCGGCCAGCGCCTCGCGCAGCGCGGTCCGCTCCTCGTCGGTGGCGTCGCCGACGAAGGCGACCAGGGCCGAGCGGCGGTCGCTGTCGACCAGGTCGGCCATCGCGTCGCGCATCAGCTCGGCCGTCATCGCGCCGCGCGAATCGCTCGCGCGGTAGCGGTTGGTGCGCCCCTCCTTGGAGCGCTCGATGACGCCCTTGGCCGCGAGCCGGTCCAGCACCGTCATCACCGTGGTGTAGGCCGCGGTGCGGTGCTCCTCCACTGCGGCGTGCACCTCCCGGACGCTCAGCCAGTCCTCCTGCGGGCGGGGGTCGTCCTCGGACCCCCACATCACGTCGAGGACAGCGCGCTCGAGGTCGCCGAACGCGGCGCGGTTGCGGTGGGGCACGGCTCCAGCGTACCCGGCTTTACTACGCAGCGTAGGAGGTGTTTACTACGAGCCGTAGTAACTACTACGTCTCGTAGGAGATCGCTCAATGGACGTTACCGACATCCTGCGCTGGCAGTTCGGCATCACGACCGTCTACCACTTCTGGTTCGTGCCGCTCTCGATCGGCCTCTCGGCGCTGGTCGCCGGCTTCGAGACCGCCTGGCTGCGCACGCACCGGCCCGAGTACCTGCGGCTGACGAAGTTCGTCGGCAAGCTGTTCTTGATCAACTTCGCCATCGGTGTGGTGACCGGCATCGTGCAGGAGTTCCAGTTCGGCATGAGCTGGAGCGACTACTCCCGCTTCGTCGGCGACGTCTTCGGCGCCCCGCTGGCCATCGAGGGCCTGCTCGCCTTCTTCTTGGAGTCGACCTTCCTGGGGCTGTGGATCTTCGGCTGGGACCGGCTGCCGCGCCCGCTCCACGCCGCCACGATGTGGATCGTCCACGTGGGCACCTTGTTCTCGGCCTACTTCATCTTGGCCGCGAACTCCTGGATGCAGCACCCGGTGGGCTACGCCTACAACGCGAGGTCCGGGCGCGCCGAGCTCGTCGACTTCTGGGCGGTCATGTTCAACAAGGTGCAGCTGGTCACCTTCCCCCACGTCATCCTGGCCGCCTACATGAGCGCCGGCGCGTTCGTGCTCGGCGCCGCCGGCTACCTGATGCTGCGCCCCGGCGGCGACCGCGACCGCGTGCACCGCACCGCGCTGCGCGCCGGCGCCGTCGTGATGCTGGTCGCGGGCCTCGGCGTCGCGATCACCGGCGACGCGCAGGGCAAGGTCATGACCGAGGTCCAGCCCATGAAGATGGCCGCGGCCGAGGCGCTCTACGACACCGAGCAGCCCGCGTCCTTCTCCGTGTTCACCGTCGGCACTCCCGACGGCACCCACGAGAAGTTCGCGATCAAGCTGCCGCGCCTGCTCTCGTTCCTGGCCACCGGCAGCTTCGACGGCAAGGTCATGGGCGTCAACCAGCTGCGCGCCCAGTACGAGAAGACCTACGGCACCGACCCCGGCGCGAGGTACTACTCCCCCTCGGGCTACGTGCCCTACATCCCGGTCACCTACTGGTCCTTCCGGTTCATGATCGGCCTGGGGTCGCTCGCCGCGCTGGGCGCCGCGCTGCTGCTGTGGGTCACGCGGCGCGGGCGGGTGCCCGCCGGCCGGCTCGCTCGCCGATGGCCCGCCTTCGCGGTCGCGATGCCGGTGCTGGTCGTGGCGGCCAGCTCCTTCGGCTGGCTGTTCACCGAGATGGGCCGCCAGCCCTGGGTCGTCTTCGGGCTGATGACCACCAGCCAGGCGGTCTCCCCCAGCGTCAGCACCACCGAGGCGTGGATCTCGGTGATCTCGCTGACCGGCCTCTACGCCGTGCTCGCCGTCATCGAGATCGGCCTGCTGGTCCGCACCGTCAAGGCCGGCGTGCCCGCCTTCGAGGAGCCACCCGACCCCTCGCTGTCGGGTCCGTCCGACGACGACGCGCCGCTGGCGTTCGCCTACTAGGAGAGGTTGCGTCATGGAGCTCACCACCGTCTGGTTCGCCCTCATCGCCGTGCTCTGGGTCGGCTACTTCACCCTCGAGGGCTTCGACTTCGGCGTCGGCATGCTGCTGCCCGTCCTCGCCCGCGACGACACCGAGCGTCGCGTGCTCTACAACACCATCGGCCCGGTGTGGGACGGCAACGAGGTCTGGCTGCTGGTCGCCGGCGGCGCCACCTTCGCGGCGTTCCCGAACTGGTACGCCACGCTGTTCAGCGGGTTCTACCTGCCGCTGCTGCTGATCCTGCTCGCGCTCATCGTGCGCAACCTGGCCTTCGAGTACCGCCACAAGCGCGACAGCGACGCCTGGCGCCGAGGCTGGGACACCGCACTGATCGTCGGCTCCTTCGTTCCCGCGCTGCTGTGGGGCGTGGCCTTCGCCAACCTGGTGGCCGGGGTCCCGATCGACCGGCACCAGAACTACACCGGCTCGCTGTTCACGCTGCTCAACCCGTTCGGGTTGCTCGGCGGCGTGGTGACCCTGCTCCTGTTCGTCACCCACGGCGCGATGTTCACCGCGCTCAAGACCGACGGCGACATCCGGCACCGCGCCCGGGCGCTGGCCGTGCGCACCGGCGTCGTGGCCGCCGTCGCGGCCGTGGCGTTCCTGGCCTGGACGCAGCTGCGCACCGGCACCGCCGGCTCCGCGGTCGTGTTCGTGGTGGCCGCACTGGCGCTGCTGGCGGCGCTCGCCGCGGCGGCCGCCGGTCGCGAGGGCTGGGCGTTCACCGGCACCTTCGTGACCATCGGTCTCGCGGTGGTCGGGCTGTTCCTGGCGCTGTTCCCCGACGTCATGCCCAGCTCCATCTCGGTGGCCTACTCACTCACCACGAGCAACGCCTCGGCCACCCCCTACACGCTCACCGTGATGACCTGGGTGGCGGTGATCTTCACGCCGCTGGTGCTGCTCTACCAGGCCTGGAGCTACTGGGTGTTCCGCCGCCGCATCGCGGTGCACCACATCCCGGCCGCGGCATGAGACCGCTCGACCCCGCGGTCCTTCCCCACCTCCGGCCGGCGCGGTGGTCCCTGGCGCTCGCCGTCGGCGCGGGCATGGCGGGCGGACTGCTCGCGGTCGCGCAGGCCTTCGCGCTGGGCACGCTGCTGGTGAGGCTGGTGCAGGGGCAGGCCTGGCACGCCGCAGCCGCGTGGCTCCTGGCGGTGGTCGCGCTCCGCGCGCTGACGGCGTACGCCGGCGACACGGCGTCGGCCACAGCGGCGGGCCGGGTCGCCGCGGCCCTGCGGCGCCGGGTGCTGCACGCGGCCCTGCGGATGGTGCCCGAGCGGCTGGCCGAGCGCGGGACGGCCGCGCTCGGGCTGCTGGCCACGCGCGGCGTGAGCGCGGTCGAGCCGTACCTCACCCGCTACCTGCCCGCCCTGGTCACCGCCGCCCTGCTGCCGCCGGCGACCCTGCTCGCGGTGTGGTGGCTCGACCCGCTCAGCGGGCTGGTCGTGCTGCTGACCCTGCCGTTGGTGCCGGTCTTCGCCGCCCTGGTCGGGATGGCGACGCGCGACCGCGCCGAGCGGCAGTGGCGCCGCCTCGGCGCGCTCTCGGGCCACTTCCTCGACGTCGTGCGCGGACTGCCGACGCTGGTGGCCCACCGCCGCGCCCGGGCCCAGGCCCGCACCATCGCCTCGGTGACCGACGCCTACCGCCGCGCCACCCTCGACACGCTGCGGCTGGCCTTCGCCTCCTCGTTCGTGCTGGAGCTGGTGGCCACGCTCTCGGTGGCGTTGGTGGCCGTCGAGGTCGGCGTGCGGCTCGCCGCCGGACACCTCGACCTGCGCACCGCGATGATCGTGCTGCTGCTCGCGCCGGAGGCCTACTGGCCGCTGCGCCGCGTGGGGGCGGAGTTCCACGCCGCCGCGGAGGGCCTGGCCGGGTTCGCCGACGCCGACGCCGTGCTGGCCGAGCCGACGGCGCCCACCCTCAAGGACGGACCGCTGGCGGCCCGCGACCTCACCCTCGGCTACCAGGGTCGTCCCCTGCTCCACCTGGACCACGTCTTCGCGCCGGGCGTCACCGCGGTCGTCGGGCCCTCGGGCTGCGGCAAGTCCACGCTCCTGGCGGCACTGGCCGGTCGGCTGACCCCGCTCGACGGACTCGTGACCTCCCCCGGCCCGGTGGCGTACGTGCCGCAGCGGCCGTGGCTGAGCGAGGGCACCATCGCCGAGAACGTGCGCCTCGGCGCGCCCGGACTCACCGACCACGAGGTCTGGTGGGCGCTGGAGGAGGTCGACCTGGGGGCCACCGTGGCGGCCCTGCCCGAGGGCGTGGCGACCCGGCTCGGCGAGGACGGTGCCGGCCTCTCCGCGGGCCAGCGCGCCCGGCTGGCACTGGCCCGCGCCGCGGCCTCGGGCCGGTCGGTCGTGCTGCTCGACGAGCCCACCGCCCACCTCGACCCGGTCACCGAGGCGGTCACCGTGCGCGTGCTGCGCCGGCTGGGCGAGCGCGCCACCGTCGTGGTCGTGGCCCACCGCGAGGCCGTCGTCGAGGCGGCCGATCAGGTGCTGGAGCTGCCGCCCATCACGGCCACACCCGCCACTCGTTCACCATGGCACCCTGGTGAACGAGTGACGGGCGTGGCGGCGCCGGTGGTCGGCGAACCCACTACCCCATCCCGCTTCGGCGCCCGCACCGCCACCCTGCTCGGCGCCCTCTCGCTGGCCTCGGGCGTCGCGCTCACCGCCACCGCCGGCTGGCTGATCACCCGCGCCGCGGCGCACCCGCCGGTGCTCGTGCTGACCGTGGCCATCGTCGGCGTCCGGCTCTTCGGCCTGGCCCGGCCGGTGCTGCGCTACGCCGAGCGGCTGGTCTCCCACGACGTCGCGCTGCGCCTGCTCGCCCGGCGCCGGGTCGAGGTCTACGAGGCGCTGGTGCCGCTGGTGCCGGGGGCGCTGGGACGTCGCCGCGGCGACCTGCTGACCGCCGTGGTCGACGACGTCGAGGCCGTCGTCGACGAGCGGCTCCGGGTGCGTCAGCCGCTGCTGACCGCGGCCCTGGTGGGGCTCGGCGCCGCGGGAGTGGTCGCCGCCGTCCGCCCCGCGGCCGCGATCGCGGTGCTCCTGCCGGTGGGAGCTGCCGCGGTGGCCGCCGCCGCGTCGTTCCTGGCCGCCCGCCGCACCGAGCCAGGCTGGGTGGCCGCCCGCGCGGAGCTCTCCACCCGCGTCACCACGCTGCTCGACGCCGCGCCGCAGCTGGTGCTCTGGGGCGCGCACCGCGAGGCCCTGGCCGGCGTCGACGACGCCTCGGGCCGCCTCGCCCAGGCCGCGCGGAGCAGCGCCCGGGCGAGTGCCGCCGGGCGAGCGCTGGTCGTGGCGGCGTGCGGAGCCGGTCCTGTGCTGGTCGGTCTGCTGGTGCCCGACCGCGCGGTCGGCGGTCCGGTGCTCGCGCTGCTGGCCCTGGTACCGCTGGCCCTGGTCGACGCGCTGCTGCCCCTGCCCGATGCGGCGGCGCTGGCCGTCCGGACCCGCGCTGCCACCGCGCGGCTCGACGCGCTGCTGCGCACCCCGGCGGCCGTCGTCGACCCCACCGCGCCGGCGAGGGCGCACGGCGGCGACCTGCGCCTGGCCGGGGTCGACGTCGACCGCGACGGCCGGGCCGTCCTGCGCGGCGTCGGCCTCGAGCTGTCCCGGGGCCGACGGGTCGGCGTGGTCGGCCCGTCCGGCTCGGGCAAGTCGACCCTCGCCGCCCTCCCACCCCGCTTCCTGGACGCCACGGCCGGGCTGGTGGAGCTGGGCGGCACCGACGTCCGACGGCTCGCGCTCGACGACGTCCGCGCCCGGGTCGGCGTCGTCGACGACGACCCGTACGTCTTCGCCACCACGCTGGGCGAGAACGTCCGCCTGGCCCGCCCCGGCGCCGACGACCGCGAGGTGGCCGACGCCCTGGTCACCGCCGGCCTCGGCGACTGGGTGGCCGGGCTGCCGGGCGGCACGGTCACCATGCTCGGCGAGGGCCACCACCAGGTCTCCGGCGGCGAGCGGGCCCGCCTGGGCCTGGCCCGGGCGATGCTGGCCGAGGCCGACGTCCTAGTCCTCGACGAGCCCACCGCCCACCTCGACACCGCCACGGCCCGCGCCGTCATCTCCGACGTCCTGGCGGCCACCACCGACCGGGCCCTGCTCTGGATCAGCCACGACGGCGTCGGCCTGCCCGCGATGGACCAGGTGCTCGATCTCGCGACAATGACGTCATGGCCCGGATCCGCTGCGACTTCTTCGCCGACTCCCTCGAGCTCTCGACCTCGATGACCGTGCTGCTGCCGCAGCCAGCCGAGCAGCAGATCGGGACGTCGGCCACGGTGCGCACCGGAGCGCCGCCGGTGCTCTACCTCCTCCACGGGCTCAGCGACGACGACACCGCCTGGACCCGCTACACCGGCATCGAGCGCTACGCCGAGGAGCGGGGGCTCGCGGTGGTCATGCCGCAGGTGCACCGCAGCTTCTACACCGACCTCGCCGACGGCCACGGCCGGTACTGGACGTTCCTCACCGAGGAGCTACCTGCGCTGGTCGAGCGGTTCTTCCGCGTCTCCACCGCGCGCGAGGACACCTTCGTGGCGGGCCTGTCGATGGGCGGGTTCGGGTCGGTGAAGTGGGCGCTGCACCAGCCCCAGCGGTTCGCGGCTGCCGCCAGCATGTCGGGCGCCCTCGACCTCGAACAGCTGATCGCCCTGGGCGACCGGGTCGAGCTGTTCGAGACCGTGCTCGCCGGCCGGTCGCTCGCCCAGACTGGCAACGACCTCTACGCGCTGGCCGACCGGGTGCAGGACGCGCCCGCGCTCTACGTCGGCTGCGGCACCGACGACGTGCGGCTGCTACCGGGCAACGAGGCATTCGCCGCGCACCTGGCCGAGCGCGGGCTCGACGTCACCACCGACTTCTCCCCCGGCGAGCACGTCTGGTCCTACTGGGACGCCGCCGTGCAGCGCGTGCTGGCCTGGTTGCCGCTGGACCGCGCCGCGGCATGACGCATCTCACCGGATGACCTGAGGATCTTTTCACCTCTTCATGTCTTCGACCTGGGAGACTGGTGAGGTGAGCCAGTCCTCGGAGCCGACGCGCCCGCGGCAGCGTCACCTGATGGACCCCGAGGTGCTGCGCCGCAACTACGAGCGCGCCGAGGCCGCGCGCCAGCAGGCGCTGCGCGAGGGCCGCACCCTCGACACCACCGGTGAGACCGTCTACCTCACCGACCGCCCCGACGACGGCCGCAAGCACATGCCCATCGAGCAGGTGCGCCGCATCATCATCGTCGCGCTGACGGTGGTGACCTGCTTCCACCTCTGCGTCGGCCTGGCGCTGGCGGGCATCCTGTCCGGCGATCGCGGCGCCGCGATCGGCCTCAACGCCGCCGCCGTGCTCACCGGCGTCTTCGCCGTCGTCTCCTCGCTGCTGGTCTTCCGACGTCCGTGGCTGTCGTGGTGGCTGCTGCTCGGCCCGGTGCCGGGTCTGGTGGGGCTCTGGTTCAGCTTCCGCTGACCACGCCCTACGCCTCCAGCACCACCGGCACGATCATCGGCCGGCGGCGGTGGGTGTTCGACACCCAGCGACCCACCACGCGGCGGATGGTCTGCTGCAGCTGGTGGGGGTCGGTGACACCGTCGCTCACCGCCTGGGTGAGCGCGTCGATGATCGGCTGCCGGATCGCCCCGAACGTCTCGTCATCCTCGGCGAAGCCGCGCGCGTGGATCTCCGGGCCGCTGACCACCTTGCCGTTGACCGAGTCGACGACGGCGATGACGGAGATGAAGCCCTCCTCGCCCAGGATGCGCCGGTCCTTCAGCGAGGTCTCGGTGATGTCGCCCACCGAGGAGCCGTCGACGTAGACGTAGCCGCACTCGACGGCCCCGGCGATGCGCGCGCGCCCGTCGACCAGGTCGACCACCACGCCGTCCTCGGCCAGCACGATGTTGTCGGCCGGGACACCGGAGAGCTCGGCCAGCTTGGCGTTGGCCACCATGTGGCGCACCTCGCCGTGCACCGGCATCACGTTGCGGGGCTGCACGATGTTGTAGCAGTAGAGCAGCTCACCGGCGCTCGCGTGACCGCTGACGTGGACCAGGGCGTTGCCCTTGTGCACGACGTCGGCCCCCAGCCGCGTCAGTCCGTTGATGACGCGGAAGACCGCGTTCTCGTTGCCCGGGATCAGCGAGGAGGCCAGGACGACGGTGTCGCCGGGCTCGATGTGCACGAAGCTGTGGCTGCGCTGGGCGATCCGGGCCAGCGCCGAGAGCGGCTCGCCCTGCGACCCGGTGGAGATCATCACCACCCGGTCCGGCGGCATGTCGGCCAGCTCCTTGGCGTCGACCAGCAGGCCCGGCGGCACGTCGAGGTAGCCCAGGTCGCGGGCGATGCCCATGTTGCGGACCATCGAGCGTCCGACGTAGGCCACCTTGCGGCCGTTGGCCGCGGCCACGTCCATCACCTGCTGCACGCGGTGCACGTGGGAGGCGAAGCAGGCCACGATGATGCGCTGCTTGCTCTTGGCGAACACGCGGTCCAGCACCGGCTTGATGTCGCGCTCGGAGGTGGTGAAGCCGGGCACCTCGGCGTTGGTGGAGTCGGTCAGGAACAGGTCGACCCCGGCCTCCCCCAGCCGCGCGAACGCCCGCAGGTCGGTGATCCGGCGGTCCAGCGGCAGCTGGTCCATCTTGAAGTCGCCGGTGTGGAGCACCACGCCGGCCCCGGTGCGGATGACCACCGCCAAGGCGTCCGGGATGGAGTGGTTGACCGCCACGAACTCCAGCTCGAAGGGGCCGAACGTGATCTGCTCGCCCTCGCTGACCACCGCGCGCACGGTGTTCTTGAGCCGGTGCTCGCGCAGCTTGGCCTCCACCAGCGCCAGGGTCAGCTGGGACCCGACGACGGTGATGTCCTCACGCTCGCGCAGCAGGTAGGGCACCGCGCCGATGTGGTCCTCGTGGCCGTGCGTGAGCACCACCGCCTCGACGGCGTCGAGCCGGTCCCGGATCGACTCGAAGTCGGGCAGGATCAGGTCGACGCCGGGGTGGTGGTCCTCGGGGAACAGCACGCCGCAGTCGACGATCAGCAGCCGGCCGTCGTACTCGAAGACGGTCATGTTGCGGCCGACCTCGCCGAGACCGCCGAGCGGGGTGACGCGGAGCCCGCCGGAGGCGAGCGGGGACGGTGCGGAGAGCTCTGGGTGGGGGTGGCTCAAAGAAGCTGCGCTTTCTCTAGGGATTCACGGAGTGCGGCCACCTCGACCTCGTCGAGGGCGACGAGCGGGCCGCGGACGTTGCGGTTGTCCAGGACGCCGAGCAGCTGCAGGGCGGCCTTCGCGGTGGTGGCGCCGTAGTTGGCCACCCCCATCATCGCCGTCATCGCCGGCACCAGCGCGGTGAAGGCGGCCAGCGCCGCCTGCGGCTCGTCGGCGTCGAAGCGGGCGATGACCTCGCGCAGCTGCTCGCCGGCGGCGTGGCCGACCACCGAGACCAGGCCGCAGGCGCCGTGGGCGAGATAGCCCAGCAGCAGCCCGTCGTCGCCGGAGTAGACGTCGTAGCCCAGCTCGCGCAGGGCGATCGTCGCGGTCGGGTCACCCGTGGCGTGCTTGACGCTGGTGACGGTGTCCAGGAGCCTGGCCTGCTCGTAGACCGAGGCCGGGATGGCCTGGCCGGTGCGGCCGGGCACGTCGTAGAGCATCACCGGCAGGTCGGTGGCACGGGCCACCTCGGTGAAGTGGTGCAGGATCCCCGCGGGGCCCGGCTTGTTGTAGTACGGCGCGACCAGCAGCACGGCGTCGACGCCGACCTTCTCGGCCTGCAGCGCCAGCTCGACCGAGTGCGCGGTGGAGTTCGTGCCGATGCCGGCCACGACCGTGCCGCGCTCGCCCACCGCGTCCTTGACCGCGCGCAGGATCTCGCCGTCCTCGGGCACCGTGGTGGTCGGCGACTCCCCGGTGGTGCCGCTGACCACGACGCCGTCGTGACCGTGCCGCAGCAGATGGTCGGCGATCGCGGCGGTCCCGGCCAGGTCGACCGACCCGTCGGCGGCGAACGCGGTGGCCATCGCCGTCAACATGCGACCGTACGGCGCGGCGGGCAGGCTCATGGGCCTCAGGCTATCGGGTGAGCGCCGCGACGGCCTGCGCCACCAGCGCCTCGGGGCCGTCGGCGACGTCGAGGCGCACCCCGGCCTCGTCGGCCTGCAGCGGCTCCAACGTCGCGAGCTGGCTGTCCATCAGCGACGTCGGCATGAAATGCCGCTGCCGGCCGGCCTGACGCGCCCGCAGCAGGTCGGGGTCGCCGTCGAGGTGCACGAAGAACGCGGTGTCGGCCGTGCGCCGGATCCGGTCGCGGTAGGCCCGCTTGAGGGCCGAGCAGCTGGCCACCACCGGCCCGGGCGCGTCCCGCATCGCCTGGGCGACCAGGTCCAGCCAGGGCCAGCGGTCCTCGTCGGTGAGCGCGTGGCCGGCGCTCATCTTGGCCTTGTTGGCCGCGGGGTGCAGGTCGTCGCCCTCGACGAACTCGGCCTGCAGCGCCCGCGCCAGTTGCTTTCCCACCGTGGTCTTCCCCGAGCCGGAGACGCCCATCACCACGATCCTGGCTGGCTGAGCGCCGGCCGGTTCGGTCCCGGGCCGTTGGGTGCTGGTGGGTTCGCTCACCCGGGTCATCCTGCCTGCCTTGGTTGCAGAGGGTTCGGGCGCTGGCTCGAGAGAGGGTCACATACCCGGCTCCATGTGACCCTCTCTCGAGTCAGCGGACGTCCCTCCTGCCGGAAGCCGCTCCACCGGACCCGACCCAGCTACTCCTCGTCGACTGTCGGTGGGGCTCCCTACGGTCGCAGCCATGAACGCAGCAGAGCCACGCGCGCCGGCTCTCAGCGGACGCGAGGCGAGGATCCGGCTGCGGCGAGCAGGCTTCGGGGACCGGCAGGCCCGCGAGGTGCTGGCCAGCGGCCTCGCCGGGAGCCCTCGCCGCCAGGGCCGCGCGCTGCTCTACGAGACCCACCGCGTGGCGGCGCTGGCAAGCCGCCCGGTGCTCGGGGCCGCCACCCTCCGCCGGGAGTGCCCACGCGGCTGGTTCGTGGCCCGTCGCGGCGAGCCGGCCAGGCTCGCTACGCGCGCCGACCAGCTGAGCGCTCTCAGCGAGGGATGGGACGACGTCTCCTTCTGGACGATGTTCGCGATGGGCTACGACCTCGATCGCAGCCGAGGACCGTTCGCCTTCATCGCCACGGTGGGCGGCTGTGTCTACTTGGGTGCGGATCTGGTGGGACTGCAAGGGCGGCGGCTCGTCCTGGCCGATCCCGGCCCGTGGTTCGAGGTGTTCCGCGGCACGCGGCTGCCCACGGGGCCCGGCCGCCCGTGGCACATCCGACTGCACGAGGACGCCGCCCGAGCGGCCTAGATGCGGACCTACCGCACCCGCTCCAGCCACACCCGGTCGTACTCGGGCCGCGTGGCCTCGCGCCGGACCTCGCGCCACTCCTCGGCCGAGTACGCCGGGTAGCGGACGTCGCCGGGCGGCGCGAGGTGGACGAGGCTGAGCACCTGCGCGTCGGCCAACGGCATCGCGGCGGCGTAGACCTGGGCGCCGCCGGCCACCATCACGTCGCCGGCGGCCACGGCCAGCGCCTCCTCGACCGAGTGAGCCACCAGCACGCCCTCGGCGGCCCAGGCGGGGTCGCGGGTGAGCACGACCGTGGTGCGGCCCGGCAGCGGCCGGCCGATCGACTCGTACGTGGTGCGCCCCATCAGCAGGGTGTGGCCCATCGTCAACGCCTTGAACTCCGCCTGCTCTCCCGGGATGCGCCACGGGATGCGAGGACCGTCGCCGATGACACCGTTGTCGGCCACGGCGGCGACGAGTGTGACTCTCACCGCTCAGACCGCGATCGGGGCCTTGATCGCGGGGTGCGGGTCGTAGCCGTCGACGCGGACGTGCTCGAGGTCGAAGCCGTCGATCTCGGTCACCGACGGGTCGAGCCACAGGCTCGGCAGCGGCCGCGGCTCCCGGGTGAGCTGCAGCCGCGACTGCTCGAGGTGGTTGGTGTAGAGATGCGCGTCGCCGAGGGTGTGGACGAAGTCGCCGACCTCCAGCCCGGCCACCTGGGCGACCATGTGCGTCAGCAGCGCGTAGGAGGCGATGTTGAACGGCACGCCGAGGAAGACGTCGGCCGAGCGCTGGTACAGCTGGCACGACAGGCGCCCCGGGCCGTCGGGCTGCGGTGCCACGTAGAACTGGAACATCGTGTGGCACGGCGCCAGCGCCATCTCCGGGATGTCGGCGACGTTCCAGGCCGAGACGACGTGCCGGCGCGAGTCGGGGTCGCGGCGCAGCTGGTCGAGCACCAACCGGATCTGGTCGACGTGGCGGCCGTCGGGGGTCGGCCACGAGCGCCACTGGTAGCCGTAGACGGGTCCCAGGTCGCCGTTCTCGTCGGCCCACTCGTCCCAGATCGTGACCCCGCGGTCCTGCAGCCACTTGACGTTGGTGTCACCGCGCAGGAACCACAGCAGCTCGGCGAACACCGAGCGGGTGTGGACCTTCTTGGTGGTCACCAGCGGGAACCCCTGCCGCAGGTCGTACCGCGTCTGGTGGCCGAACACGCTCAGCGTCCCGGTGCCGGTGCGATCGCCCTTCTCCACGCCCTCGTCGAGGATCCGGCGGAGGAGGTCGAGGTAGGCCCGCATGGGAGCCACTCTAGGGTCGTCGTATGGTCCTCGGTCTCGGCGCCGCGCTGCTCGCGGCGCTGCTCTACGGTGTCGCGGCCGTGGCCCAGGCCGTGGCGGCCCGCCGGCTGCCGGCGCTGGAGGACGGCGTGGGCCGGGTGGCCGGGAGAGCGGTACGCGACCCGCTGCTGGTCGGGGCGGTCGTCGCCGACCTGGTCGGCGCCCTGCTCCACCTGGTCTCGATCGAGAACGCCCCGCTCTACGTCTCCCAGGCCGGGGTGGCGGCGGCCCTGCCCATCACGGCGCTGACCTCGGCGATCTGGGTCCGCGAGCGGCTCACCGCCCGCGACTGGGCGGCGGTGGCCGCCACGTTCGGCGGCATCGCGGTGCTCGCCGTCGACGCCGGATCGGTGGGCAGCACCTCGCGGGTGACCCCGCTGACGGTCGTGCTCTACGTCGGTCTGGCCGTGGTCCTGGTGACCGCGGCGGCCGCCTACCGCGGCCAGGGTCGCACCGCCGCCCTGGTGCTCAGCTTCTTGGGCGGACTGGGCTACAGCGGCACCGCGCTCGGCGCCCGGCTGCTGGGCGACGCGGGCGGAGCCGTGGCGTGGGGCGTGCTGGCCGTGCTCATCGCCGGCTGCGGTATCACCGGCTACTGGCTCTACTCCTTCGCGATGCAGCGGATCTCCGTCGCTGCTGCCAGCGCACCGCTCATCCTCACCGAGACGCTCGTGCCCACCGTGGTCGGCATCGCACTGCTGGGCGACGACGTGCCGGCCTGGTGGGCGGTCGTCCTCGGCCTGCTGCTCTCGCTGGCCGGCGCCCTCTACCTCGGCGGCTTCGAGGGCCGGCTACAGCACCCACCCGTGGAGGCCACGACGTGAGCGCCGACGTCTCCTGCCGTATCGCCTGGGCCGACGACGCGCCCGCCGTGGCCGCCGTGCAGGCGCGCGCCTGGCGCACCTCCTACGCCGGGCTGCTGCCCGCCGACCTGCTCGACGCCCTCGACCCCGAGGAGCTCGCCGAGGGCTGGCGCACGGCGCTGGTGCGCCCGGCCGACGCCCGGCAGCGAGTGCTCGTGGCCCTGGAGCGCAACACGGTCACCGGGTTCGCGCTGACGATGCCCGCCACCGATCCTGACGCCGACCCGGTGGCCGAGGGCGAGATCGGCGACCTGACCATCGACCCCGATCGCCGCGGCCAGGGCCACGCCTCGCGGCTGGTGCAGGCCTGCGTCGACACCCTGATCGCCGACGGCTTCGTGCGCGCGCTGAGCTGGGTGAGCACCGGCGACGACGACCTTCGTCGGTTCCTGGTCGACGCCGGCTGGGCCCCCGACGGCGCCCACCGCGAGCTGGACCTGCGCGGCGACGGCGAGGTGCGCGTCAAGCAGGTGCGCCTGCACACCACGATCGCGGGCTGAGGACGCAAGGACCGGCTCGCACCACCACGGGGACGTGGTGCGAGCCGGTCGAGTTCCTTCGCGGGGTCGGGCGGTGATGCCTGGCTGCTGCATCGGGTTGTGGCGCCCCGAGATGGCGCCGCATCCCTTGCCCGGTCGACCAGCTGACCGACCGGGCGGCACGGAGCCCGTGTGCCCAGCACGGGCTCCGCGCCTGATCATCTGCGCACAGGGGGCGCAGATGTCTGTGGGCGGTTAGCTGACGTTCACCGCGCTCCAGGCAGCGGCGACGCCGTTGTACTGCGTGCTGCCGGAGCCATAGAGGTCCTTCGCCGCACTCAGCGTCGCCGTGCGGGCCTGGGCGTAGGTCGTGCTGGAGGTGAAGTAGGTCGTCAGCGCGCGGTACCAGATGGCGGCGGCCGCGGTGCGGCCGATGCCGGAGACGGCGGAGCCGTTGCAGGTCGGGGAGTTGTAGCTGACGCCGTTGAGCGTCTTGGCCCCCGACCCCTCGCTGAGCAGGTAGAAGAAGTGGTTGCCGATACCCGAGGAGTAGTGGACGTCGGCGCTGCCGGCCGTCGCCGACCAGCAGTTCAGCGAGCTGCCGTCGGAGGCCGGGTTGTCCATGCGGCGGAAGCCGACATGCTTGGTCAGGTCGAACTGCTCGCCGATGAGGTAGTCGCCCGGGTCCTTGGCGTTGTTGGCGTAGAACTCCACCATCGTGCCGAAGATGTCGCTGGTGGCCTCGTTGAGGCCGCCCGACTCCCCGGAGTAGGTCAGCCCGGCCGTGTTCTCGGTGACACCGTGCGACATCTCGTGGCCGGCGACGTCGAGGGAGACCAGCGGGCCGTAGTCGGTGCCGTCACCGTCGCCGTAGGTCATCTTCGTGCCGTCCCAGAACGCGTTGACGTAGTCCTGGCCGTAGTGCACCCGGTTGTAGGAACCCTTGCCGGTGCCGAAGATGCCGTTACGACCGAACGTCGACTTGTAGTAGTCCCAGGTCTTGTCCGAGCCGTACTGCGCGTCGGCTCCGGCGGTGGCCCGGTTGCTGTTCGACCCGTTGCCGAAGGTGGTGGTGGAGCTGGTGAACAGGGTGCCGGTCTTGCACCCGCTGCCGAGCACCTGGCACAGGTAGGAGTCCTCGGCGTTCTTCATGTCGGTGGTGTAGGTGTTGCCCCGGCTGGCGCTCTTGAGCTGGTAGGTGGAGCCGGACTTGGTCAGGTCCAGCGGCACGGTGCCCGAGTAGAGCGTCACGCCGTTGCCGTCGACGGTCTCGATCTGCTGCTCGCTGCGCAGCTGCTTGCCGGTACGGGCGTCGACGTAGTGCGCGATGCGGCTGGGGGTGCCGTCGGCCTGCGTGCCACCGGTCTTGACGACCCAGGCCAGGCGCGGCGCGTGACCGGCCGCGTCGACGACCAGCCGCGGCTTGCCGGCGGCCTTGGCGAACTTCGCCTTGGCCTGGTGCGCGGTGACTCGCGGCTTGGTCGAGAGCGAGATGGCCCGGCGCAGCGTCTGGCTGGCGCCGAGCACTCGGCCCGATGCGCTGCGGTGGACGATCAGGTCGCCGCCGACCACCCGCAGCCCGTGGTACGTCCGGTTCAGGTGCACGTGGGTGGCACCGTCGGAGTCGCGGGTGGCGTCCTTGACGCGCAGTCCCTCCCCGGCGCCGATGCGCAGCGCCCGGGCGTGGCTGCGCGCGGCGGAGATCGCCGAGCGGGCGTCGGCGCCGGTGGCCGCGATCAGCCGCGAGGACACCCGCTGGTGGTCCTGCAGCGAGGAGGGCGCCGCGGAGGCGGAGCCGGTCAGCTCGAGGCCGACGCCGGCGGAGGCGAGGGCGACGACCGCGGCCGAGGCGGCGAGTCGTCGGGTGTGCGTGGTGGGCATGACGTCCTTTTCGAGGGTGGGCAAGGCCCCTGGGCCGGGCGCCACGGGGAGCACGAGGCGCTTGCGCCAACTCTCGTGCACCTCTCACGGCATGCGGAACGGTGCAACCGGTTCACGTCTGTGCCGTGCAGAATCCTGCAAAACACCCGTACACCGCACGGGCGGTGCCGCCGTCGGGCTAGTCGAGGAAGGCCTCGAGGCCCACGGTGAGCCCGGGCGCGGCCGTGATCCGGCGCAGCGCCAGCAGGACGCCGGGCGTGAAGGAGACCCGGTCCAAGGAGTCGTGCCGGATGGTCAGCGTCTCGCCGACGCCACCCAGCAGCACCTCTTGGTGCGCCACCAGCCCGCGCAGCCGGACCGCGTGGACGCGCACCCCGTCGACCTCCGCACCGCGGGCCCCCGGCAGCCCCGTGCTGGTCGCGTCGGGCGAGACGGCCAGGCCCGCCTCGGCCCGGGCGCGCGCCACCAGCTCGGCCGTGCGGCGCGCCGTCCCCGACGGCGCGTCGGCCTTGTCGGGGTGGTGCAGCTCGACGATCTCCACCGACTCGTAGTAGCGCGCGGCCTCGGCGGCGAAGCGCATCGTCAAGATCGCACCCACCGAGAAGTTCGGCGCCACCAGCACACCGACACCGGACCCGTCGAGCCAGTCCTCGAGCTGGGCCAGCCGCGCCTGGTCGAAGCCGGTCGTGCCGACGACGGCGTGGATGCCGTGGTCGATGCAGAAGCGGAGGTTCTCCATCACCGCGTCGGGGTGGGTGAAGTCGACGACCACCTGCGCCCCCGCCTCGACCAGCGCTTCGAGCTCGTCCCCGACGTCGACCTGCGCCACCAGCGTCAGGTCGTCGGCGGCCGACACCGCGGTGCACACCTCGCGGCCGACCTTGCCCCGCGCCCCCAGGACGCCCACCCGCACCGTGCTGCCAGTGCTGCCAGTGCTGCCAGTGCTTCCAGTGCTCACGTCACCCGACCCTAGTGTCCGATCACGGCGGACCACATCAGATCTCAACCTGATACTCTGATATTCAAGGCTTTGACCTAATACGGGCTCACATCAGGCCCTCACCTGCAGGAGGCCGCCATGCTCGTGGTCGTCACGGCCGACCAACGGCACAGCCGTCGCGGGCCCGACCGGGTGCCGGCGATCCTCGACGCGCTGCGCGCGGTGCCGACCTCTCCCCCGCACCGCGGCTTCGAGCGCACGGCGGGCGACGAGGTGCAGGGGGTCCTCGGTCACGGCGACGACGTGGTCGCCGTCCTGGAGCAGCTGCTGCGCCACGGCGGCTGGCGCGTCGGTGTCGGCGTCGGCGAGGTCGAGCACCCCCTGCCACGCAGCACCCGGGCCGGACGCGGCGCAGCGTTCCTGCACGCCCGCGACGCCGTGGAGGCGGCACGCTCCCAGCCGGGCCGGCTGGCCGTGCGTGCCGACGACGACGTCGCGGCGGGGCGGCTGGAGACAGTGGTGCTGCTCTGGGCCGACCTGCTCACCCGCCGCACCGCGGCCGGATGGGAGGTGGCCGACCTCCTGGCCGGCGGCCTCACCCAGCCCGAGGTGGCCAACCGGCTGGGGGTGACGCAGTCGGCGGTGAGCCAGCGAGCGGCCACCGCCGCGGTGTCGTTGTCGGTGCGGGGGGGAACACTGGCCGCCGAGATGATCGACGAGCTCGTGGGAGGTGAGCCGGCATGACCTACGCGGTCGTGGTCGTCACGATCTTCGTGCTGGCGCTCACCACGCCGTGCTGGTGGCCCACCGATCCCCGCCTGCACCGGCTGGGTGCCGCCGCCGGCGGACTGCTGCTGGCCGGTCTCTGGGTGAGCGGGCTCTACGTCGTCGGCGAGCAGACCGCCCCGGCGGTGCGCGACTCGGCCCTCACGCTGCTCGCCGTCGCCGCTGTCGTGGCGGGCGGGCCGGTCACCGCCGGGCTGCTCCTGGCCCTCGAACGTCCCGGCGACGTCGCCGCCGAGGTCCTGCGCGGCGGCGCCTGGATCGGGCTGCTCGAGCGGGCGGCCGTCTTCGTGTGCGTCCTGAGCGGCCACCCGGAGGCCGTCGCCCTCGTCGTCGCGGTCAAGGGCCTGGGCCGCTACCCCGAGCTGCGCAGCGCCGACGCCGCGCGCGGCGCCGCCGAGCGCTTCATCGCCGGCACCCTGGCCAGCCTGCTCTGGGCCGGCACCTGCGCCCTGGTCGCCCTGCGCCTGGGCAGCTGAGCCCACGCGCCGTCGGGCCGGGGCGGTCGCGGTGGGGTGGTCTCGACCACCCCGGCCGTCGCGCCACCGAGCCGAGTCGAGCTAGGCGGGTCCCACCAGGGCCAGGGTCTCGCGCCCGGAGAACAGCTCACCGGCCACGGTGCGGACGTCGTCGAGGGTGACGCCCTCGATCCGCTCGAGCACCTCGTCGACGCCGAGCAGCCGCTCGTGGAACAGTTCGGCCTCGCCGAGCCGCGACATCCGCGAGCCGGTGTCCTCCAGGCCCAGCACCAGGCCGCCTCGCAGCTGACCGCGGGCTCGGACCAGCTCGTCATCGGTGATGCCGGACTCGGCCACCTTCGCCAGCTCCGCGCGCGAGACGGCGAGGACGTCGGCCACCTTGCCGGGCAGGCAACCCGCCGCGACGCCGACCATGCCGGAGTCGGAGTAGGCCGAGGCGAAGGAGTAGACCGAGTAGGCAAGGCCGCGCTGCTCGCGCACCTCCTGGAACAGCCGCGACGACGTGCCGCCGCCCAGGGTGGCATTGAGCACGCCGAGGGCGTAGCGACGGCTGTCGGAGCGGGTGATCCCGCGCATCCCGAGCACCAGGTTGACCTGCTCGGAGGCCCGCGTCGCGCGCACCTCGCCCGGTCGCAGCGCCCGCGGCGAGCCGGCGACCCGCGGCGCCTCGGGACGAGCGTCGGCGGCGTCGAGGAAGCCGTGGCGCGAGAACGCCTTGCGCACCAGCCGGACCACCTCGGTGTGGTCGAGGTGACCGGCCACGGCCACGGTCGTGCGGGGTGCGGTGTAGTGACGCCGGTAGTAGCGCTGCACCTGGGCCCGGGTGAGCGCCCGGATGGTGTCGGGGCGACCGGCGATCGGCTTGCCCAGCGGCACGCCGGCCCAGGCGTGCTCGGCGAAGAGGTTGTGCACGACGTCCTCGGGGTCGTCGTCGTGCATCGCGATCTCGTCGAGGATGACCTCGCGCTCGGCGTCGACGTCGGCGGCGCTCACCAGCGAGGAGGTGAGCATGTCGCCGAGCACGTCGACCGCCATCGGCAGGTCGTCGTCGAGGACCCGCGCGTGGTAGCAGGTGTACTCCTTGGCGGTGTAGGCGTTGAACTCACCGCCCACCGCGTCGAGCGCGGCGCTGATCTCCATCGCCGTGCGCTCGGGGGTGCCCTTGAAGAGCAGGTGCTCGAGGAAATGCGAGGCACCCGAGAGCGTGGGCGCCTCGTCGCGCGAGCCGACGCCCACGAAGACGCCGACGGCCGCCGAGCGCACGCCCGGCAGGTCCTCGGTGACCACGCGCAGACCGCCGGGCAGCACGGTGCGCCGCACGCGGCTCACCACCTGCCCGGCGTCGTCGCGCGTGCTGAGCAGCGTCCGGGTGGAACCCGGACGCTGCTCGTGCGCGGGTGGGACGGAGCGGGTCACTCGCCCTCGGCGGCGGCCTCGACCGAGTCCTCGCTGAGCTCGGCGCTCGCGGAGTCCTCGTCGACGACCGGCACCAGCGAGAGCTTGCCGCGGTCTTGGATCTCGGCGATCTCCACGGAGATCTTCTGGCCGACCGAGACGACGTCCTCGACGTTGTCGACGCGCTTGCCGCCGGCCAGGGCGCGCAGCTTGCTGATGTGCAGCAGGCCGTCCTTGCCGGGCGTGAGCGAGACGAACGCACCGAAGTTGGTCGTCTTGACGACGGTGCCGAGGTAGCGGTCGCCGACCTCGGGCATCGTCGGGTTGGCGATCGCGTTCACCGCGGACCGGGCGGCCTCGGCGGCCTCACCGTTGGTGGCACCGATGTAGATGGTGCCGTCGTCCTCGATGGTCAGCGAGGCGCCGGTGTCGTCCTGGATCTGGTTGATCACCTTGCCCTTGGGGCCGATCACCTCGCCGATCTTGTCGACCGGGATGTGGATGGTGATGATCCGCGGGGCGTGGACCGACATCTCCTCCGGCGCCTCGATGGCCTCGGCCATGACGTCGAGGATGGTGAACCGGGCGTCGCGCGCCTGGGTCAGCGCGGCGGCCAGCACCTCGGCGGGGATGCCGTCGAGCTTGGTGTCCAGCTGCAGCGCGGTGACGAACTCCCGCGTGCCGGCGACCTTGAAGTCCATGTCGCCGAAGGCGTCCTCGGCGCCGAGGATGTCGGTGATCGCGACGTACTGCGTGGAGCCGTCGACCTCACCGGAGATCAGCCCCATCGCGATGCCCGCCACGGGCGCGCGCAGCGGCACACCGGCCTGCAGCAGCGACAGCGTCGAGGCGCAGACCGAGCCCATCGAGGTCGAGCCGTTGGAGCCCATGGCCTCGGAGAGCTGCCGGATCGCGTAGGGGAACTCCTCGCGCGTGGGCAGCACGGGCAGCACCGCACGACGAGCCAGCGCACCGTGGCCGACCTCGCGGCGCTTGGGCGAGCCCACGCGACCGGTCTCGCCGGTGGAGAACGGCGGGAAGACGTACTTGTGCATGTACCGGCGCTTCTTCTCCGGCGAGAGCGTGTCGAGCTGCTGCTCCATGGTGAGCATGTTCAACGTGGTGACGCCCAGGATCTGGGTCTCGCCGCGCTCGAACAGCGCCGAGCCGTGCACCCGCGGGATCACGGCCACCTCGGCCGAGAGGGTGCGGATGTCGGTCAGGCCACGACCGTCGATGCGGACCTTGTCGCGCAGCACGCGCTCGCGAACCAGCTTCTTCTGCACCGAGCGGAACGCGGCGCCGATCTCCTTCTCGCGACCCTCGAACTGGCCGCCGAGGCTCTCGAGCAGGGAGGCCTTGACCTCGTCGATGCGCTCTTCGCGCTCCTGCTTGCCGGCGATCTGCAGGGCCGGGGTCAGGTCGGCGGTGGCGGCGGCCTCGACGGCGTCGTAGACGTCGTCCTCGTAGTCGAGGAACACCGGGAAGTCCTGCACGGGCTTGGCGGCCTGCTTGGCCAGCTCGGCCTGCGCCTCGCACAGCTGGCGGATGAAGGGCTTCGCGGCGTCCAGGCCGCTGGCCACGATCTCCTCGGTCGGCGCCTGCGCACCGGACTGCACGAGGTTCCAGGTCTGCTCGGTGGCCTCGGCCTCGACCATCATGATGGCGACGTCGCCGGTCTCGGTGACGCGACCGGCCACGACCATGTCGAACACGGCGCCCTCGAGCTGCTCGTGGGTCGGGAACGCCACCCACTGGCCCTCGATGAGCGCGACGCGGGTGCCGCCGACCGGGCCGGAGAACGGCAGGCCGGAGAGCTGGGTGGAGGCCGACGCGGCGTTGATCGCCAGCACGTCGTAGGGCTGGTTGGGGTCGAGCGCGAGGACGGTGATGACCACCTGGACCTCGTTGCGCAGGCCCTTCTTGAACGTCGGACGCAGCGGCCGGTCGATCAGCCGGCAGGTGAGGATCGCGTCCTCGCCGGGGCGACCCTCGCTGCGGAAGAACGAGCCGGGGATCTGCCCGACCGCGTACATCCGCTCCTCGACGTCGATCGTCAGGGGGAAGAAGTCGAACTGGTCCTTGGGGTGCTTGCCGGCCGTGGTGGCCGACAGCAGCATCGTCTCGTCGTCGAGGTAGGCGGTGACCGAACCGGCCGCCTGGCGGGCCAGCAGCCCGGTCTCGAACTTGACGGTGCGCTGGCCGAACTTGCCGTTGTCCAACACGGTCTCGACGGCCGTGATCTCGGGAGCCTCGCTCACGAGGTACCTCTTTCTCTTCGTGGAGCACACGTCGCGCAGCGATCAGAGGCCGGTCTTCGATCGAGGCCCGCGGAAGTCGCCTTCCGAGAGCCACTACCGAGGACCGGGGCGCCGGGGCGCGCGCTCTCGGTGTGGGATGTGTTCAGTTATGAAGAAGGTCGGCACCCAGCGGGTGCCGACCTTCGTGATTCACCGACGCAGGCCGAGGCGCTGCACGATCGAGCGGTACCGCTCGATCTCGGTCTTCTGCAGGTAGTTGAGCAACCGCCGGCGCTGACCCACCAGGAGCAGCAGCCCGCGACGGCTGTGGTGGTCGTGCTTGTGCTGCTTGAGGTGCTCGGTGAGGTGGCTGATCCGGTGGCTGAGCAGCGCGATCTGGACCTCGGGCGAACCGGAGTCGTTCGGGTTGGTGCCGTACTCGGCGATGATCTTCTTCTTGGTCTCCGCGTCGGTTCCGATCGACATGCGGTACTCCCTTTCCTTGGTCTCGCTGCGCGGCGCGCCGGGGCCTGTCCACCCGGGCACTCTGGATCCGCGGCCGTTGCACGGCGAATGAGATGCGGTCGCGGCGGGCGATCGCCCACCGATGTGACCGTGGTCAAGACTAGCAGCGGGGCGTCACGGGCCCGAAATCCGCGCGGCCCCCTCCCCCGTTCACCATGCCACCATGGTGAAGGACCACCTCCCACGACGTAGGACCTGTGGCAAGCGGCAGTTCACCATGGGAGGTAGCGGCGGTGGCTAGGTTCGACGAGATGCACCAGGCGGCGATCGACTGGGCGGCGGACCACCTGAGCTCGCCGCTGCGCTCCGTCGAGCCGCTCGCCGGCGGCATGACCTCGACGATGCTGGCGCTGACGACGCTCGACGGAGAGGAGGCGGTGCTCCGCCTGATCACCCGCGAGCCCTGGCGCCGCCACGGCGCCGACCTGGCGCGCCGCGAGCGCGCGGCCATGGTGACGCTCGCCGCGGGGCCCGTGCCCGCCCCGCGCAGCCTCGCACTCGACGCCGACGGCTCGACCACCGGCGTGTCGGCGCACCTGATGACGCGGGTACCCGGCCGTCCCACCGACGAGGTGGACGAGGGGACCGTCGATCAGATGGCGGCCCTCCTGGGCACCATCCACCAGCACCGGCCACCCGAGCCGTTCCGGCCGTTCCAGTCCTGGGCCTGGGAGGCGAAGTGGGTCGTCCCGCCCTGGACCCGTCACCCGCAGGCGTGGCGCGCGGCCTTCTCGATCCTGGCCGGGCCGGCGCCGAGCTTCCGCCCGACGTTCCTGCACCGTGACTACGGCCACCGCAACCTGCTGTGGACCGGCGGCCTCGTCACGGGGGTGGTCGACTGGGTGGAGACCTCCACCGGACCGGTCTGGCTCGACGCCGCCCACGCGGCAACGAACCTGGTCGTCGGGCACGACGCGTCCTGGGCGCGGGCGTTCCTGACGGCGTACGCAGCGCTGACCGACGAGCCGCTCGCGGACTACTGGCTGGTCATGGACGCCGTCGGCTTCCTGCCCCCACCCGGACAGGAGCCGATGTTCGCCGACCCCGCCGCGCTCGCGCGTCTCGACGACTGGGTCGCCCGGATCGTCGGCTGAGACCGATCCACCGCGCGGGCTCAGCGCGCGGCCGGGCCGACACTCTGGCCGACACTCGGGCCGACGCTCTGGCCGGCGCTCGGGGTCGCCCCGGCGACGGCGGCGGCCACCGTCGCCGGCAGGGTCACCGGCGGCAGGCTGGCCAGGGGGAAGTCGACGGTCGTCGGCCCCGTGCAGCGGGCGGTGTTCGGGTTCTCAGCACGCGAAGGCACCGGGAACGCGCTGTAGACGTCCTTCTTCCCGTTGGTCCAGAACGTCTGGCAGTGGTTGCCGACCACGGACAGCCGCCGGCCGTCCTGGTCGACGAGCTGCACCCCGGTCAGCGGCCGCCCGGCGGCGTCGTAGGGATACACGTTCTGCACTCCGTTGCCGTTGAAGGCCAGATGCGGCACGACGTAGTCGTCGGCCTCCCCATAGGCGTCCTGGACGTCGGTTCCCGTCGGCAGGTTCACCGTCGCGGGAACCAGCATGACGATGGCGAACACGTTCAGCGCGAGGAGCAGGAGCCGTCGGGCGAGCCCGCGCAGCGGTCCCAGCGGCAGCACGCCGCGGCCCAGCTGGACGCTGATCACGACGGCGACCAGGGTGGCCGCCCAGCCCAGCGGGCCGAGCATGCTCGGCACCCAGCTGTAGGGGAAGTCGCCCAGCCACAGGTCCACGACCTCGGCGGCGACCCAGGCGCGCAGCACCCACCACACCGGACGCAGCGACTCCAGCAGCCCGGCCACGCCCCCCGGCGCGGCCGAGACGACGGCGTCCCACCGCGCGTGCGCGGCGTCGAGCCAACCATCGGTGCCACCGACCGTCGGGCGACGCCGACGACGCCGACCACCCAGGCCCGCCGCCGTCCGCAGCTCCTCGGCGTAGTCGGCCGGATCGCCCAGCACCCCGGTCCCCCGCTCGGCCACGAGCTCGGCCAGGTCGGCCTCGAGACCCTCGGTGAGCTCTTGGCGCTCCTCCTCGCCGAGGTCGCGCAGGTGGTGACGGACCCGCTCGACGAAGTCGCGGACCTCGGGCGAGAGCACCTCGGTGTCGGTCATCGGTCGGCTCCGTTCAGCAGGGTGGTGACGGACGTGGCGAAGCGGTCCCAGTCCTCGCGCTGCTGCTTGAGCTGCGAGCGGCCGACCGGGGTGATGCCGTAGTACTTGCGGTGCGGGCCCTCGTCGGAGGGGACGACGTAGGAGGTCAGCGCGCCCGCGGCGTAGAGCCGCCGCAGCGTGCCGTAGACCGAGGCGTCGCCGACGTCGTCCAGCCCGCGCGTGCGCAGCCGCCGCAGCACGTCGTAGCCGTAGCCGTCGTCGTCGGCGACCACCGCGAGCACCGCGACGTCCAACACTCCCTTGAGGAGCTGGGTGGTATCCATGTCCGCACAGTACTGCGGTGTGCGTAGTAGTGCTAGACGCGACACGCGACCTCTCACAGGTTGCTCACATGTGGGCCGAAGGACTCCCTCAGCGCCGGCCCGCAGGGTTTCGCCCCGTGACGAGGATGAGGCGGGGCGCTCATGCGCTCAGGCGGCACTGGCTGGTCTCGACGGTGGTGGCGCTGGTCGTCGTCGCCGGGGCGGGCGGGTGGCTCGTGCTGCGTCCCGACGACGCCGCCGCGCAGACGCGCACCATCACCCAGACGGTCTCGTCGAGCACGGTCAAGCAGACGATCAGCGCCGACGGCACCATCAATCCCACCAAGACCGACACGCTCACCTTCCCCTCGGGCGGCACGGTCACCTCGGTGCTGGTCGACGAGGGCGACAAGGTGACCAAGGGCCAGGTGCTCGCCCGGATGGACGCCTCCTCGCTCGAGGCCACCCGCGACGCCGCCCAGGCGACGCTCGACTCGGCCGAGGAGCAGTACTCCGACGACGTGGACGACGACGCCGACGACACCCAGCTGGCCTCGGACAAGGCGCAGATCGTCTCGGCCAAGTCCGACCTGTCCAGCGCCCAGGACGACGTGGACGACGCCACCTTGACCGCACCGTTCTCCGGGCGGGTCAGCTCGGTGGGCTACGACGTGGACGACTCCACCGGCTCGAGCAGCAGCGGCGCCACGACCACCGGCTCCACCACCGGCTCCTCGACGACCGGCTCCACGTCGACGACCACCTCGGGCATCACCGTCATCTCCACCGGCTCCTACGAGGTCGCCGCCACCGTCGACAGCACCGACCTGGCCGACCTGAAGAAGGGTCAGCAGGCCACCATCACGCCCACCGGAAGCACCAGCTCGGTCTACGGTGTCGTCTCCAGCATCGGCGTCGTCGCCTCCTCCGACAGCTCGTCGACCACCTCCAGCAGCGCGTCGTTCCCGGTCACCATCAAGGTGACGGGCTCGACCAAGGGCATCTACGCCGGTTCCAGCGCGACGGTCAGCATCACCGTCAAGCAGCTCACCAACGCGCTGACCGTGTCCACGCAGGCGCTGTCGACCAAGAACGGCAAGACCTACGTGACCCTGGTCAAGGGCGGCAAGAAGGTCCGGACCTACGTCACCGTCGGCGACACCTACGGCACCTCGACCGTGGTCACCCAGGGCCTGACCGCCGGCGACAAGGTGCTGGTCGCCAGCTTCCGGGCACCGACCTCCAGCGGCTCGGGCGGCAGCCGCGGCAACAACAGCAGCGGCGGCGGCGAGGGCTTCGGCGGAGGCGGCAGCCCGCCCTCGGGCGGTGGCTTCGGCGGTGGCTCCGGTGGCTCCGGTGGCTCCGGCGGCGGCTTCGGCGGTGGCCAGTGACCACCACCCTCGCGGCGCCCGACCGCTCCGCGCTCGGCCGGCCGACCATTGAGCTGCACGACGTCCGCAAGACCTATGTGATGGGCACCCAGGAGGTGCACGCACTGGCCGGGGTGGACGCCCGCATCGACGAGGGCGAGTACGTCGCGGTCATCGGCCCCTCCGGGTCGGGCAAGTCGACGCTGATGAACGTGCTGGGCTGCCTGGACATCCCCACCGGCGGGCAGTACTTGCTCGACGGCGAGGACGTCAGCCACATGAACGAGGCGCAGCTCGCCGACGTGCGCAACCGCAAGATCGGCTTCGTGTTCCAGCAGTTCCACCTGCTGGCCACGATGAGCGCCCAGCGCAACGTCGAGCTCCCCCTCGTCTACGCCGGCGTCCCCGCCCACGAGCGCCACGAGCGGTCGCTGCGGGCACTCGAGCGGGTGGGGCTCGTCGAGCGGGCCGACCACCGGCCCAACGAGCTCTCCGGCGGTCAGCAGCAGCGCGTCGCCGTGGCCCGTGCGCTGGTCACCGAGCCGGCGATGATCCTGGCCGACGAGCCCACCGGCAACCTGGACTCCTCCTCCACCGAGGACGTGCTGGGCCTGTTCCGCGAGCTGCACGCCGCCGGCCGCACGATCGTGCTCATCACCCACGAGCACGAGGTGGCCGAGGAGGCCGACCGCATCTTGGTGATGAAGGACGGGGAGCTCACCTGATGGGCTTCACCGAGACCCTGTGGACGGCGCTCGACGCCATCCGCAACCACCGCATGCGCTCGATCTTGACCATGCTGGGCATCGTCATCGGCATCTCCTCGGTCGTGGTGACCGTCGGCCTGGGCCAGGGCGCCCAGGACGACGTCCGCAAGGAGATCGCCTCGCTCGGATCCAACCTGCTGATCGTCTCCCCCGGCAGCTCGACCAGCTCCACCGGTACGCGGGGCGGCTTCGGCTCCTCCACGACACTGACGCTCAGCGACGCCGACTCCATCGCCGACTCCTCGGTGGTGCCCGACGTCAAGCGGGTGGCACCGGTGGCGAGCACCTCGGTGTCCCTGGTCAACGGGAGCACCAACTGGACCTCGCAGCTGGTCGGCACGACCTCGGCCTGGCAGCAGGTGCGCAACCGGACGCTCTCGGCGGGTCGGTTCTTCACCGCCGCCGAGGTGGCCAGCGGCGCCAACGTCACCGTGCTCGGCTCCGACACGGTCAGCGAGCTGTTCAGCGGGCAGAGCCCCGTGGGCCAGACCGTGACCGTCGACGGTCAGCAGCTCACCGTCATCGGCGTGCTGAAGTCCTCCGGCACCAGCTCGACCTCGTCGCTGACCGGGTCGTCGTCCTCCTCCTCGTCCACGGGCAGCAGCGACGACGACCAGGCGGTCGTGCCGATCACCACCGAGCAGCGGATCTCCGGCACCACCTCGACCGCACTGAGCACCGTGTACGTCGAGGCGAAGTCCTCGGCGACACTCTCGGCGGCCTACCAGGAGATCGACAGCCTGCTGCTGAACCTGCACTCGATCACCAGCAGCTCCGACGCGGACTTCCAGATCGCCACGCAGGACTCCCTGCTCTCGGCGGCGAACTCGACCAACAAGACGTTGACGGTGCTGCTGGCCGGCGTGGCCGCGATCTCGCTGCTGGTGGGCGGGATCGGCGTCATGAACATCATGCTGGTCTCGGTCACCGAGCGCATCAAGGAGATCGGGCTCCGCAAGGCGCTGGGTGCCACGCCGTCGGCCATCCGGCGCCAGTTCCTGCTCGAGGCCTCCATCCTCGGCCTGCTCGGCGGCATGATCGGCGCCGCGTTGGGCGTCGGCATCGCGATGGCCCTGCCCAGCCTGATCTCCCAGTCCGTGACGGTCTCCCCCGTCGCCCTCGGCGCCGCCGTCGGTGTCGCCCTGGGGCTCGGCGTCGGCTTCGGGGTCTACCCCGCGAGCCGCGCCGCCGCCCTCACCCCGATCCAAGCCCTGCGCAGCGAGTAGAAGGAGCACCACCCGATGTACCTGCAGCACTCCCTCAAGATCGGCGCCGCCCTGGCCGCCGTCGTCCTCAGCGTCTCCGCCTGCGGAGCGGGCAGCTCCTCCTCCTCGTCCGGGTCCTCCGGCAGCCAGTCCAGCGCCTCGTCCTCCCAGGGACAGAGCGGTTCAGGCGGCTCGGGCGGCTCGGGCGGCAACCAGCGGCCCGGCGCCAACGGCGAGGTGGTCGACGTCAGTGGCAGCACCGCCCAGGTGCAGTCGCAGGGACAGGGCGGCCAGGCCTCGGGCCAGACCGCCGTCACCTGGAACGCGAAGACCACCTTCAGCCAGCAGGTCACCGGCGCGCTGGCCGACGTCACGGTCGGCTCCTGCGTCGCGGTCACCAGCTCCACCGCCAGCAGCTCCGGCGCCACCGCGGTGCCCTCGACGCTGGCCGCCGGCACGATCCGCCTCACCACCGCCAGCAACGGCTCGTGCACGATGAGCGGTCGCGGTGGCCAGGGTGGTCAGGGCGGCCAGGGCGGCCAGGGCGGCTCCCGTCCGTCCGGCGCCCCCTCCGGCGCCCCGTCGGGGATGCCCTCGGGCGGCGCCTCCGGAAGCCCGCGCGGCGGCGGCCAGATGGGTCAGATGGTGTTCGGCAAGGTGACCGCCAAGAAGGGCACCACGCTGACCGTCGCGGCCACCGGGTTCGGCTCGTCGACGACGAGCAACGTCAGCGTCACCACCGGGTCGAGCACCACGATCACCAAGACCGCCACCGCCACCTCGGCGGCGGTCAAGGTCGGCAAGTGCGTCAGCGCTCAGGGCAGTGACGACAGCAGCGGCAACCTCACCGCCACCTCGATCACCATCTCCGACAAGACCGGCGGCCGCTGCACCGGCGGCTTCGGTGGCGCCATGATGCCGGGTGGCGGCAGCTCCGCGGGCGCGGCATGAGGGCACGCATCCCCGGGCGCCGGGTGATCGTGGCGGGCGTCGCCGTGGTCGTGCTCGTCGGCGGCGGCGCCACCGCGTACGCCCAGACCCGCGACGACTCCGACACCTCCTACCGGCTGGCCACCGCCACCCGCGGCGACGTCGAGGAGACGCTGACCAGCGCCGGCACCGTCGACACCAAGCACCGGGCCGACGTCACGTTCGGCACCGGCGGCACCCTGGCCACGGTCAAGGTGACGCTGGGCCAGCACGTCAAGCGCGGCCAGGTGATCGCCACGCTCGACGCGACGGATGCCCAGGCCGACGTCGCCTCCGCCGAGGCCACGCTGGCCAAGGCGAAGGCGCAGCTGGTCTCCGACGAGGAAGCCCAGGACGACACCGTCAGCTCCTCGACCTCGACCACCACCAAGCCGAAGACCACCACCAAGCCAAAGACGAACTCAGGTACCGGCAGTGGGACCGGCGCCAACACGCAGGCCGTCACCGCCGCGCTCGCCCAGCTCAGCAGCCAGCAGCAGGCGGTGACGTCGGCGCAGTCTGCCGTCACGCAGGCGCTGGCCGACGCGGCCGACGCGCTCACCGCTCAGACCCAGGCGTGCTCGAGCTCCAGCAACAGCGGCAGCGGGACGGGCACCGGCACCGGCACCGGCACCGGCACCGGCACCGGCACTGGCACGGGGTTCGGCTCGACCGGAGTCAGCCAGGCCTGCCAGGACGCGCTGAACACCGTGCAGACCAAGCAGCAGGCCGTGAAGAGCGCCGAGCAGTCGCTCTCCGAGGCCCTCGACGCCCTCAGCACCACGCTGACCAACGCGGTCACGGCACTGCAGCAGGCCACCTCGACCAGCAGCAGCTCCTCGAAGACGACCGCGTCGCTGACCGCCTACCGCACCACGACGGCCAGCACGACGGCCAGCACGACGGCCAGCACCGACGACAGCTCGTCGAGCAGCAGCACCTCGGGGGGCCAGACGCAGACGGTCACGGCCGCCACGCTGGCCAAGGACCAGGCGGCGATCGACACCGCGAAGGCCTCCCTGATCGAGGCCGAGCGTTCGCTGAGCGCCACCACGGTGACCGCGCCGATGGCCGGGAAGATCGCCTCGCTGGACCTGACCAAGGGCGACGCGGTGTCCTCCGGCGACACCGCCACCGTCATCACCAGCGGATCGTCGCTGCTGATCGACACGACGGTGAGCGAGTCGAAGATCCGCGACATCACGGTCGGCCAGAAGGTCATCGTCTCCACGCCCGGGTCGTCGACCTCGAGCACCGGCGAGGTGAGCGCGATCGGCGTCACGGCCGACTCCGACTCCGACTCCGTCGCCTACCCGGTGACCGTGCAGGTCGAGAAGCCCTCGAGCATGCTCGCCTCCGGTTCCTCGGTGGTGCTGCAGATCGTCACGAGCACCGCCAGCAACGTGATCACGGTGCCGTCCTCGGCTGTCAGCACCTCGGGCACCCGCTCGACGGTGCAGGTCTACGCCGCCGACGGCACGATCTCGACGAAGCAGGTCACGCTGGGGGCCGTCGGCTCCAAGCGGACCCAGGTCAAGAGCGGGATCACCAGCGGCGACCGGGTCGTGCTGGCCGACCTCTCGGCGTCCATCACGGGCGCCAGTACGTCGGTCAACACCCGCAGCGGGATGGGCGGCGGACCCGGTGGCGGGATGAGCGGCGGCGGCATGGGTGGCGGCTCGGGCGGACCGCCGAGTGGCGGGGGGCGCTAGGCGTCCGTGTCTGCGCTCGTGTCGGCGTGCGCGCCGCCCGTGGGAGGGGTCGCGCACCCGCGCGGGCTCCGGCTCCGGTCGTGGGGGAACGACCGGGGCCGGCCCGGCTTCAGCTGCGTCAGGCTAGGAGTCGTGACCATCCACGACGAGCACCCGTTCCTGCCCGAGCGCGGCGACCGCGACCCGTTGCGCCGCTTCCGGGGACGGATGCCGTCGCCGGTGACCGTGTGGACCGCCGGCACCGGGGTCGCCCGGGTCGGGTTGACCGTCTCCTCGGTGCTCGTCGCCGACGGCGACCCTGCCCGGGTGCTGGGCCTGGTCGATGAGGACTCGACCTTCGCCGACGACCTCCCCGAGACCTTCGTGGTCAACCTGCTCGCGCCGGCGCACGCGTACCTGGCCGACGCCTTCGCCGGCACCGCCCCCTCCCCCGGCGGCCCGTTCCGGCAGGGAACCTGGCGCGAGTCGGAGTGGGGACCGACCCTCGACGGCGCCGCCGGCTGGCTCGGCGCACGGCGCCACGAGGAGCCGCGGCAGGTCGGCTGGCCGCTGCTGGTCACCGCCGTCGTCGAGCAGGTCGAGCTGGGTGAGGGCGAGGCGCTGGGACACCTGCGCGGTCGCTACGTCTGAGCCGATCTCGAAGGCGCTAGAGCCCCAGCACCTTGCGCACCGCCTCGCGGGCGGAGGTGGGGTCGGGGGCGGCGAGCGCGGCCTCGGCGGCGTCCTCGCAGGCGTCCATGGTGACCTGACCCAGCCGCGCACCGACCGGGCGGACGGCGGCGGTGGCCATCGACAGCGAGGTGATCCCCATGCCCACCAGGGCGGGCGCGAGCAGCGGGTCGGCGGCGGCCTCGCCGCACACGCCGACGGGCTTGCCGGCCTGCTTGCCGGCCTCGGCGGTGATGGCGATCAAATGCAGGACGGCGGGCTGCCAGGCGTCGGTGAGGTGGGTCAGGTCGGTGGCCATCCGGTCGGCGGCCATCGTGTACTGGGTGAGGTCGTTGGTGCCGATGGAGAGGAAGTCGACGACCTCGAGCAGCTGGTGGGCCAAGATCGCGGCGCTGGGGATCTCCACCATGACGCCCGGCTTGAGGCCGCGCTCGCGGACCTGCTCGGCGAAGGCCTGCGCCTCGGCGACGGTGGCCACCATCGGCGCCATCACCCAGGTCTCGACGCCGGTGGCCGAGGCGGCCTGCTGGATGCCGTCGAGCTGACGGTCCAGCAGGCCGGGGTTGTCGAAGGACAGGCGCAGCCCGCGTACGCCGAGCGCGGGGTTCTCCTCGTGGTCCTTGGTGGCGTAGGCGATGGGCTTGTCGGAGCCGGCGTCGAGGGTGCGCACGACGACGTAGCGGCCCTCGTCACCCGACGCCGCGGCGAACGGCGTCAGCACCCCGGCGTAGACGTCGGCCTGCTGCTCCGCGGTCGGCTCGTCCTTGGTCGAGAGGAAGCTCAGCTCGGTACGGAACAGCCCCACGCCCTCGACCGGTGCCTCGGCGGCCTTGCGCGCGGACTCGGCGTCGGCCACGTTGGCGAGCAGCTTGACCGGCACGCCGTCGGCGGTGGCGGCCGGACCGGTCCAGCGGGCCAGCGCCTCCCGCTCCTCGGCGTCGCGGGCCACGCGCGCCTCGGCGTCGGACTCGTCGGGCTCGATCTCCATCGTGCCGGCGGTGCCGTCGACCAGCACGCGGGTGCCCGGCGCCACCGAGAGCGCGTCGCTCACGCCGACCAGGCACGGGATCCCCAGCTGCCGGGCGATGATCGCGGTGTGGCTGGTGGAGCCTCCCTTCTCGGTGACCAGGGCGACGACCAGCTCGGGATCGAGGCCGGCGGTGTCGGACGGTGCGAGGTCCTCGGCCACCAGCACCGACGCCACCTCGGGCGTCGGGACGCCCGGCTCGGGCTCGCCGACCAGGTGGGCGACCAGCCGCTTGTTGATGTCGCGCAGGTCGGTGACGCGCTCGGCCATCAGCCCGCCCTGCTGGGCGAACAGCCCGGCGAAGAACTCGACCGACTCGTTGACCGCCTTGAGCAGCGGCTCGCCGCCGTTGAGGTTCTTCCGGACGGTCGAGCGCAGCCCCTTGTCGCGGGCCAGGCCGGCGCTGGCGGTCAGCACCTCCGCCGCGGCTCCCGACGCCTTGCCGGCCCGGGCGCCGAACCCCTCGGCCACCGCGGTCACCGCCTCGTCGAAGGCGGCCAGCGCGTCCTCGGCGGAGTCGGGTCCTTCGTAGGCCGCGATCGCGTCCGGGTCGACCTCCGTACGCGCCCGCAGGACCGGACCGAGGGCCAGTCCGGGGACGACGGGGGTGCCGGAGAGCGAGGTGTGAGCCATGTCGCGTAGTCAACACGCCGACCCTTGACGGGTCAACATGTTCGAAGGTAAAACAACACAGTCGCAGAAACGGTTCAGCCCGGACCCCGACCGAGGACGACGAGGGAGGCCCGATGTACGCCGAGGAGCGCCAGCAGGCGATCGCCGCGTCGGTGGCTCGCCGCGGCCGGCTCTCGGTCACCGAGCTGGCGGCCGACTACGACGTCACCACCGAGACGGTACGCCGCGACCTCACCGTCCTCGAGCGCGCCGGGGTCGTCCGCCGCGTCCATGGCGGCGTGGTGCCGGCGGAGTCGCTGGCCATGATCGAGGCGGCGGTGGCCGAGCGCGACAGCTCCCACGCCATGGAGAAGGACCGGATCGCCGCGGCGGCGCTGGCCCTGCTGCCCGAGGACCACGGCACGGTGCTGCTCGACGCCGGCACCACCACCACTCGGCTGGCCGCGCTGCTGCCACGCGACCGGCAGCTGGTGGTGGTCACCAACGCCGTGCCGGTCGCCGCCCGCGTCGCCGGGCTGCCGCAGGTGGAGCTACGGCTGCTGCCCGGCCGCGTCCGGCGCACGACGCAGGCCGCGGTCGGCTCCGAGACCGTCGCCGCGCTCGGCTCGCTGCGCGCCGACGTCGGCTTCGTCGGCACCAACGGCCTCACCGCCGAGCACGGCCTCACCACGCCCGACGCCGAGGAGGCCGCCGCCAAGCGCGCGATGGTCCACGCCGCACGGCGGGTCGTCGTGCTCGCCGACTCCTCCAAGCTCGGCGTCGAGACGATGACCCGCTTCGCCCGCACCCAGGAGGTCGACGTGCTGATCACCGACCACGGCATCGGCCACGACGACCGGCAACGCATCCGCCGCGCCGGCGTCGAGGTGGTGCTGGCATGAGCGCGAGCGGCACGCAGCGTCCGTCGGGACTCATCGTCACCCTCACCCCGAACCCCAGCACCGACCGCACCATCCAGCTCGCGGGACCGCTCGAGCGCGGCGGCGTGATGCGGGCCGCGGCCGAGACCGCCCAGGCCGGTGGCAAGGGCATCAACATCTCCCGTGCCGCGGTGGCCGCGGGCGTCCGCACCCTCGCGGTGCTGCCCGCCGACCCCGACGACCCGTTCGTCCACGACCTGCTGCGCGACGGCATCGACACCCGCCCGCAGCCGCCCTCGGGCCCGATCCGCGGCAACGTCACGATCACCGAGCCCGACGGCACCACCACCAAGCTCAACAGCCCCGGGCCCACCGCCACGGCCGCCAGCCTCGACGCGCTGGGCGACGCCCTGCTCAGCCGCGCCGCCACCGCCAGCTGGATCGTGCTGGCCGGCTCGCTGCCGCCGGGCGCTCCGCCGCAGTGGTACGCCGAGCTCGTCGCCGCCCTGCACGACATGCCGGCACAGGTCGCCGTCGACACCAGCGACCGGCCGCTCGCCGAGCTGGTCGCCCGGCTGCCCGGCTCGGCGCCTGACCTGATGAAGCCGAACGGCGCGGAGCTGGCCTCGCTGACCGGCGCCGACCCCGAGCTGACCGAGTCCGACCCCCGCGCGGCCGCCGACGCCGCCCGACGGCTGCTGGACCGCGGCGTCGGCGCCGTCCTGGCCACCCTCGGCGCCAACGGCGCCGTGCTGGTGAGCGCCGAGGGCTGCTGGCACGCCACTCCCCCGCCGACCACGGTGGTCTCCACCGTGGGGGCCGGCGACTCCTCGCTGTTCGGCTACCTGCTGGCCGACCTGCGGCACGGCTCGCCGCCCGAGCGGCTGGCCCAGGCCGTCGCCTACGGCAGCGCCGCCGCGTCGCTGCCCGGCACCACGATCCCCCGACCGGACCAGACCCGGCCCGACCTGGTCACCGTCCACCGGCTCGACCCCACTGCTGCGCACAGAGAAGAGAAAGTGACCCTATGACCGACCTCATCACCACGGACCTGGTCCGGCTCGACGCCGACCTCGGCCCCGACAAGGCGGGGGTGATCGGGTCGCTGGCCGACCTGGTCGCCGCGGCCGGCCGGGCCGACGGCGACGGCGGCCGCGACCAGCTCGTGGCCGACGCGACCGCCCGTGAGGGCCAGGCCGCCACCGGACTGCCCGGCGGGATCGCCATCCCCCACTGCCGCACCGCGGGCGTGAGCGAGCCGACGCTGGCCTTCGCGCGGCTGAGCCCGACCGTGGACTTCGGCGCCAAGGACGGCCCCGCCGACCTCGCCTTCCTCATCGCCGCCCCGGCCGGCGGCGACGCCACGCACCTCAAGCTGCTCACCCAGCTGGCCCGCGCGCTGGTCAAGGCCGACTTCGTCAACGGGCTGCGCCAGGCCGAGACGGCCCAGGAGGTCGTGGACCTGGTCAGCGGCGTCGTCGCCACCGACACGGTGCCCTCGGCCCCGGCTGCCCCGGCTGCCCCGTCGACACCGGCCGCCACCACCGAGCCGGCCCCGGCCGGCTCGGCGGCGGGCGCCGCGAAGCCGACCCTGGTCGCGGTCACCGCCTGCCCGACCGGGATCGCCCACACCTACATGGCCGCCGAGGCCCTCGAGGCCGCGGCCGCCCGGGCCGGGGTCGAGATCCACATCGAGACCCAGGGCTCGGCCGGCTCCACCCCGCTCGACCCGGCGGTCATCGACGCCGCCGGCGCGGTCATCTTCGCCGTCGACGTCGGGGTCCGCGACCGCGCCCGCTTCGCCGGCAAGCCGCTCGTCTCCTCCGGGGTGAAGCGGCCGGTCGACGAGGGCGACCAGATGATCGCCGAGGCCCTGGCCTACGCCGCCGACCCGGCCGAAGCCCCGAAGGTCGAGGGCACCGCCGGCGGCGGTGGCGCCCGCGCCACGGCGTCGGGCAACGAGTCGTGGGGCGGCCGCGTGCGCCGCGTACTGATGACCGGCGTCTCCTACATGATCCCGTTCGTCGCGGCCGGCGGCCTGCTCATCGCCCTCGGCTTCCTCTTCGGCGGCGACGAGATCGTCAACAGCTACGGCAAGATCGCCGTCGACAACACGCTGTTCAACCTGCCCGACGTGAACAAGCTCGACCTGCCCCACGCGCTGTTCGGGTCCGGCCTCTTCGCCTACCTCGGCGCGCTGTTCTTCATCATCGGCAAGACGGCCTTCATCTTCTTCGTCCCCGCGTTGGCCGGTTACATCGCCTACGCCATCGCCGATCGGCCCGGCATCGCGCCCGGCTTCGTGATGGGCGGCCTGGCCATTAACGTGTTCAACGTCAACGACGGCGCCGGCGACCCCACCAGCCTGCCGGCCACCGGCTTCCTCGGCGCCATCCTCGGCGGCGTGCTCGCCGGGCTCATCGCGCACTGGATCGCCGGCTGGAAGGTGCCCGCCTGGGCCCGCGGCCTGATGCCGGTGCTGGTCATCCCGCTGCTGACCTCGATCATCGCGGGGCTGATCATGATCGTCGTGCTGGGCAAGCCGATCGGCAAGCTCATCGACGCCCTGGAGAACGGCCTGTCGAACATGAGCGGGGCGAACTCGGTCCTCCTCGGCGCGATCCTCGGCCTCATGATGGCCTTCGACATGGGCGGCCCGCTGAACAAGGTCGCCTACAGCTTCGCCGCGGCCGGCGTCGGCGTGGCCGCCTCGGCCGCCGCCTCCGACCCGCGGCTGAAGATCATGGCCGCGGTCATGCTGGCCGGCATGGTGCCGCCGATCGCGCTGGCCCTGGCCACCGTCGTGCGCCCGAAGCTGTTCACGGTCGCCGAACGCGAGAACGGCAAGGCGGGCTGGGCCCTGGGCGCCTCGTTCATCACCGAGGGCGCCATCCCGTTCGCCGCGGCCGACCCGCTGCGCGTGATCCCCTCGATCATGTTGGGCAGTGCCGTCACCGGTGCGCTCTCCGAGGCCTTCGGCGTCTCGGTGCGCGCTCCGCACGGCGGCATTTTCGTGCTGTTCGCGGTCCACAACATCCTGGGCTACGTCATCGCCCTGGCGATCGGCGTCGTCGTCGCGGCACTCGCCGTGGTGGCGCTGAAGAGCACCCGTTCGGCTGCGGCCGTCGACATCGCTACCGTCTGACCCACCCCTCCAACGAAGGAGCCACACCCCATGCCTAATCGGACCGTCACCGTCGGCTCGGCCGTCGGCCTGCACGCCCGTCCCGCCGCGCTGATCGCCGAGGCCGCCGGCGACCTCGACTCCGAGGTCTCCATCGGGCTGCCCGGTGAGGAGGGCGTCGACGCCAGCTCCTCGCTGCTGATCATGACCCTGGGCGCCGGCAACGGCGACACCGTCGAGGTCTCCGGCGACGACGAGGCCGCGGTCAACACGATCGCCGACCTGGTCGAGAAGGACCTCGACGCATAGGCGGGCCGCGCCAGCGGACCGCCTGATGGTGGTCGAGCGAGCCGCACGGCCGAGCATGCGAGGCCGTGACCGGCGTGCCGAGACTCGACCTACAGCAGCTGGCGGGTCCGCTCGACGTCGTCGGCCATCTGCGCCAGCAGGGGGTCGACGCCGTCGAAGCGGACCATCCCGCGGATGCGTGCGACGAAGGTGACCTCCACCTCGACGCCGTAGAGCTCGAGGTCGGTGCGGTCGAGCACGTAGGCCTCCACGCGGCGATCCCGCTCGCCGGCGAAGGTCGGGTTGGTGCCGACCGAGATCGCGGCCGGCAGCGGCGCGCTGCCGGCGCGGTCGACCCGGCGCAGGAAGCCGGCGTAGACGCCGTCGGCGGGCACCGCGCGGTCGCCGGCCGGCACGTTGGCGGTCGGGTAGCCCAGCTCGCGGCCCCGCTGGTCGCCCTGTACCACCACGCCGCGCACGGCGTACGGGCGGCCCAGCGCCTCGGCGGCGCCCTCGACGTCGCCGGCGGCCAGGCAGGTGCGGACGTAGGTGGAGGACCAGACCTGTGGACCGCCGTCGAGCTGGATCCCCTCGACGGTGACGTCGTGGGGCGCGCCGAGCTCGCGCAGCGTCGAGACGTCGCCGGCGGCCTTGGCGCCGAAGCGGAAGTTGGCGCCCACCACCACGCCCTTGGCGTGCAGGGCGGCCACCACCACCCGGTCCACGAACTCGGTCGGCGACCAGCGGGCCACCTCGAGCGAGAACGGCAGCGCCAGCACGTCGTCGACGCCGACCGCGCCCAGCAGCTCGGCGCGCATCTCGACGTCGCTGAGCGACTGCGGCGCATGCTCGGGCCGCAGCACGGCCATCGGGTGAGGGTCGAAGGTGACGGCCACGACGTGGTCGACGCCGAGCTCGTCGGCCAGCTGCCGCGCCCGCGTCACCACGCTCACGTGACCACGGTGCACACCGTCGAAGTTGCCGATGGTGACCACGGTGCGTCCCAGGTCGTCCGGGACCTCGTCCAGGGAGCGCCAGATCTGCACCAGGAGAGCCTATCGAGCGGCCCGGCTGGTCTCGCGCACGCGGGTCAGTACCTGTCGAGGATGAGCGAGGTCTTGAGCGAGTCCTGGTGCAGCAGCCAACCCTGGTCGTCGAGCTCGCTGATCGCTGCCGACCGCGCGCTCGCGGCCGAGGACTCCTTCTGCTCCTTGAAGGAGAGCTCCACCAGGTAGTCGGTACCGCTTCCGGAAGCGGCCCGCAGCGGCACCACCTCGAGGTCGACGTCGTGACCGTCCAGCGTGCCCTCGTACTGGTGGGTCGTCACCGGGCCGTGCACGCGCGACTCGGCGAGCACCTGCGATCCCCAGTTCTTGGTGCCCCAGTCGTCCAGCTTGCCGGGGATGTCGGCCACGGCGACGTCGACGGCGTCCTGGCCGCTGGGCAGGTCCTCGTCCTCGGTCTTGTCGTCGGCGGCCGAGAGCACCTCGGAGCCGTAGCCCCAGTCGACCTCGGCGTCGTAGTTGTCGTCCGCGGCGTCGAACCCGTCGTCGTTCGCCTGGTCGAGCGCGGCGTCGACGTCGCCGTCGCTGATCGTCCAGCGGTGCTTGTAGTCCAGCTGCAGGTCGCCGCTGCCGACCACCCGCTCGCGCACCGACCACCCCTCGGCGTCCAGGTCCAGCGGATCGGTGTCGAGGTACTGGTAGGAGCGGGTGTCCGACGCGCCCAGGTCGAGGTAGGACGTCAGCGCCGTCGTGGGCACGTGGCCGGAGGTGAGCACGTCGGCCGGGTCGAGCAACAGCTTGACCTCGTAGTCCGGCTTCAGGTTCGCATTCGCCTCGGCCGGCGCCGAGAGCGCGACGAGGAGGAGCAGGGCGGCAGGGATCCCGAGAGTCTTCACGTCCTCATCCCAGCGGGGCCGGGTGAACGCCACCCCTCACGAGAGGGCTCAGCCGGTGAAGACCGCCACCGCGCGGGCCTGCGGCCCCTGCTGCTCGTAGAGCGCGAGGAACTCCCCGCCCGGCGCGAAGAGCGCCACCGGTCCGCTCGCGCCGAGGTCGGTGGCCAGCTTGCGTCCCACCCGGACGTCGGCAGCCTGCTGCTCGTCGAGGTCGACGCCGGGAAAGCAGCGACGCGCCGCCTCGTCGATGCCCAGCACCGGAAGCCCCTGCTCAAGCGGGCGGCAGTCGGCCAGCGTGAACGGGCCGACGGCGGTGCGGCGCAGGGCGGTCAGGTGACCGCCCACGCCGAGCGAGGATCCGAGGTCGCGGGCGATGGCGCGGATGTAGGTGCCGCTGGAGCAGCGCACCGAGATCTCGACCTCGGGCAGATCGACGTCGGTGACGTCGATGGCGTGCACGGTGACGCGTCGCGGCTCGAGCACGACGTCCTCACCGGCCCGCACCCGTGCGTACGCCCGCTTCCCCTCGACCTTGATCGCCGAGACGCTCGAGGGCACCTGCTCGATCTCGCCGACGAACCCGGCCAGGGCCGCCCGTACGGCGTCCTCGCTCAGCCCGTCGGTCGGCGCGGTGGCCACCACCTCACCCTCGGCGTCGTCAGTGGTGGTCGCGGCACCGAGCCGGATCGTGGCGTCGTAGGCCTTCTGGGTGAGCATCAGGTGCCCCAGCAGCCGGGTGGCCCGGCCCGCGCCGAGCAGCAGCACGCCGGTGGCCATCGGGTCCAGCGTGCCGGCGTGGCCGACCTTGCGGGTGCCCAGCAGCCGCCGCACCCGGGCGACGACGTCGTGGGAGGTCATGGCGCCGGGCTTGTCGACCAGCACAAGCCCGTCGGGCATCACTCCTCCTCGTCCGCCTCGTCGGGCTCGCGCGGCTTGCGGTACGGGTCGGCCTCGCCGGCGTACGCCGCTCCGGTGGCGGTGGCGCTGACCTGGTCGTCGATCTCCCGGGCGCGCGCCAGCACCTCGTCGATGTGGCGCGCGGTCTCGGGCAGGGCGTCGTGGATGAACTCCAGCGTCGGCACGTGCCGCATGCCCAGCTGCTTGCCGACCTCGGAGCGGATCAGCCCCTTGGCCGACTCCAGCGCGGCCGCGGTGCCCGCCAGGTCCTCCTGCTCGCCGAGGACCGTGTAGAACACCGAGGCCTGCTGGGTGTCGCCGGAGACCCGGACGTCGGTGACCGTGACGAAGCCCAACCGCGGATCCTTGATCCGCCGCTCGAGCATCTCCGCCACGATCACCTTGATCCGGTCGGCGATCTTGCGGACACGAGGGCTGCTCATCAGCTGCGCGGGATCTCCTTGAGCTCGAAGGCCTCCACGACATCGCCTTCCTTGATGTCGTTGTAGCCCCGGAGCACCAGGCCGCACTCGAAGCCCTCGCGGACCTCGGAGGCGTCGTCCTTCTCCCGCCGCAGCGAGGACAGCTCGGTGTTCTCCACGACGACGGCACCGTCGCGGATGAGCCGCACCTGCGCGTTGCGCCGGATGACGCCGCTGGTGACCATGCAGCCGGCGATGTTGCCGATCTTGGAGCTGCGGAAGATCGCACGGATCTCCGCCTGCCCCAGCACCGACTCCTCGAACTCCGGCTTGAGCATGCCCTTCAGAGCCGCCTCGATCTCCTCGATGGCCTGGTAGATCACCGAGTAGTAGCGGATCTCGACGCCCTCGCGGTCGGCCATCTCGGTCGCCTTGCCCTGCGGGCGGACGTTGAAGCCGATGATGATCGCGTCGGAGGCCGCGGCCAGGTCGACGTTGGTCTCGGTGATGGCACCGACGCCGCGGTCGATGATGCGGATGCTGACCTCGTCGCCGACGTCGATCTTCGCCAGCGAGTCCTCCAGCGCCTCCACGGAGCCGGACACGTCGCCCTTGAGGATCAAGTTGAGCTCCTGGCTCGCACCCTTCTCCATCGAGGCCATGAAGTCCTCGAGCGTGCGACGCACGCGGCGCTTGGCCTGCATGGCCGCCCGCTCGCGCGACTCGCGCTTCTCCGCGATCTGGCGCGCCATCCGGTCGTCCTCGACGACGATCAGGTTCTGACCGGCGCCCGGGACGGCGGTGAGGCCGAGGACCATCGCCGGACGCGACGGGGTCGCCTCCTCGATGTTGTTGCCGTACTCGTCGAGCATCGCCCGCACCCGGCCGTGGGCCGGGCCGGCGACGATCGAGTCGCCCACGCGCAGCGTGCCGCGCTGGATGAGCACGGTGGCCGTCGGGCCGCGACCGCGGTCCAGGTGCGCCTCGACCACGAGGCCCTGGGCGTCCTGGTGCGGGTTGGCGCGAAGGTCGAGCGAGGCGTCGGCGGTGAGCACGATGGACTCGAGCAGCTTGTCGAGGTTGAGCCCCGACTTGGCCGAGACGTCGACGAACATCGCGTCGCCGCCGTACTCCTCGGGCACCAGGCCGTACTCGGTGAGCTGGCCGCGCACCTTCGTCGGGTCGGCGTCGGGCTTGTCGATCTTGTTGACCGCCACCACGATCGGCACCCCGGCGGCCTTGGCGTGGTTGAGCGCCTCGACCGTCTGCGGCATGACGCCGTCGTCGGCCGCGACCACCAGCACCGCGATGTCCGAGGACTGCGAGCCGCGGGCACGCATGGCGGTGAACGCCTCGTGACCGGGGGTGTCGATGAAGGTGATGCGACGGTCGTCGCCGTCGACCTCGGTGTGCACCTGGTAGGCGCCGATGTGCTGGGTGATGCCACCGGCCTCGGAGGCCACCTGGTCGGCGTCGCGTAGCGCGTCGAGGAGCTTGGTCTTGCCGTGGTCGACGTGACCCATGACGGTGACGACCGGCGGCCGCACCTCCAGGTCCTCCTCGTCGCCCTCGTCGGCGCCGAACTCGAGGTCGAAGCCCTCGAGCAGCTCGCGGTCCTCGTCCTCGGGGGAGACGACCTCGACGATGTAGTTCAGCTCCTCGCCCAGCAGCTCCAGCGTCTCGTCGTTGACCGACTCGGTGGCCGTGACCATCTCGCCGAGGCTGAACAGCATCTGCACCAGCGAGGCGGCGTCGACGCCGATCTTCTCGGCGAAGTCGGTCAGCGAGGCGCCACGGGCCAGCCGGACGGTCTCGCCGGAGCCCTTGCGGACCCGCACGCCGCCGATCGTCGGGGCCTCCATGGCCTCGAACTCCTGGCGACGCGCCCGCTTGGACTTGCGGCCACGCCGCGAGGGACCGCCGGGGCGGCCGAAGGCACCCTGCGTGGTGCCGCGGCCACCGGGACGACCACGACCCGGACCGCCCGGGCGACCGCCGCCGGGGCCACCGAGGCCACCACCGGGAGGGCCGCCGAAACCGCCACGACCGGGCGCACCGCCACGGTTGCCACCGGGGCCACCACCGGGGCCACCACCGGGGCCACCGCGGCCCGGGCCACCGGGTCCACCGGCTCGACCGCCCGGACCGCCACCGAAGGCGGCCGGGGACTTCGGCATCATCGCGGGGTTCGGGCGCGGCATGCCGTCGCGACCGCCCTGCGGGCGGGGCGGGCGCTGGTCGCTGCCGGCACCGCCGGCGCCACCGGCACCGCCGGGCGCACCCGGACCGCCGGGGGCCGGCGCGGAGGGACGACGTCCCATGCCCTGGGTGCTGGAGAACGGGTTGTTGCCCGGACGCGGAGCGCCGGGACGGTTCGCGCCACCGGGCTTGCCGACCGGCCGCGGACCCGGCGCCGAGGGGCGCGGGCCCGGCGAGGCCGCACGGGCCGCGGGCTGCTCGGGGACGTCGGGCGCCTGGGCGGCCTGGGCGGCGGAGGCGGCAGGGGCCGCCGGCTCGGGCTCGGCGATCGGCTCGGCCGCGGGCTGGGCGGCGGCCGTCTCCTCGCGCGGGCCGGGCCGCGGGCCCGGACGCGGGCCGGACGCGCTGGCGGCGGGCGCCGGGGCGGCAGCCTCCGACGGCGCCTCGGCGGCGGGTGCCGGCGCCTCGGCGGGGGTCTCGGCGGGGGTGTCGGCGGGCGCGGGGGCCGCAGCCTCGGCCGACGCGTCGGCGGCGGGCGCGGCCTTCTTGGCCGGGGCCTTCTTCGCGGCCTTCTTGGCCGCGGCGGCCTCCATCTTGGCCGACAGCTCGGCGCCGTAGGTGTCCTGGAAGCGCTTGACCACGGGGGGCTCGACGCTGGACGAGGCGGCCTTCACGTACTCACCCATGTCGGTGAGCATGGTGATGACCTCGGCGCTCTTGACGCCGTACTCCTTGGCGAGCTCGGAGACTCGCATCTTGCTGGGTGCCACTGATTCCTCCTGGTCCGAAGCCCAGGAGGGACGACGGACCGATTAGTCGGGTTGCACGCTCATCGCGACGTTCTCATCGCAGGCTCATGAGCTGGTGCTCCAGTTCTGTGTCGGTTCTGCTCGGTTGAGGTACATCCGCAGCGCCGCGAGGTCCATCGCGCCCTCCACTCGCAGGGCCCGGGGGAACGCCCGTCGGCGCTCGGCGAGCGTCAGACAGTCGGTCGTGGGGTGCAGGTGCGCCCCTCGGCCAGGTGCGGTGCCACGCGGATCGGGGACGACGGCCGGGCGGCCGTCGGGCCCCGCTCCTGCGACCACCCGCAGCAGCTGACGCCGGGAGTCACGTCGACGGCAACCCACACAGGTGCGGACGACAGCAGACGTGACCACCGCCGACCACTCTAACGCGTCGGCGGTCGTGGGCCGAACCGGCGCCGGCGACGGTTCCTCACGGTGCCGTGGTGAACCGTCGCTCCCCCACCGGAGCTCGGGTGGGGAAGGTCGGGTTCACGTGGGTGAGCTGTGAATCTCGAGCACGCCTGCGATCTCGGGCCAGGCCCGCTCCCCCAGCCGGACGTCGGCCCAGCGGCGGCCGCCGTGGTCGCTGACCGTGCTGGGCGGGGGCGGCACCTCGCCGGGCAGGACGGTGCGGTGCCCGGCGTCGGCGTCGGTCACCAGCCGTGCGTGCGGTGCCGCGGCCACCAGCTGCAGCGCGAAGTCCACCGAGGGCCACATCCGGTCGTCGCCGCCGGCCACGAGCACCAGGTCGGCCTCGAGGTCCTCGACCGGGATGCGCGCGGCCCGCGCGGCGTCGGCGTGGGTGCGCAGGCTCTGCTCGTAGACCCGGCGGAACGAGGGCAGCCCGCCGGGTGTCTCGTAGCCGGGCTCGACCTGCTCGTCGTAGGCCACGAACGGCAGCGGCTCGCCCTGCCAGGTCCACGACGAGCGCTGCGGGCGCACCTGGCCGTCGAGACCGGCCCCGACGTTGGCCCACACCACCGACGTCGGTGCGAACGCGACGACGGCGTCGATCCGCGGGTCGCGCAGCGCCAGCAGCAGCGCCGCCTCCGCACCCTTGGACACCCCCATCACCACGAGCCGGTCGCAGCTGCGGCTGAGCTGGTCGAGCTGTGGCGTGAAGGTCTCCAGCGGCACCTCGCAGATGCCGGGCGGCTGGCCTGGCCCCCCGAACCAGCGCATCGACCGCGCCTCGACCCCGTGGCGGCGCAGCAGCGCGCACCGCTCCTCCTCGACCCGGCCGCTGGAGCCGGAGAGGACCAGCGCGCCGGTGCTCACGCGACCGGTCCCGGCGCCGCCTCCGGCTCCTCGTCGGGACGGATGTCGATGCGCCAGCCGGTCAACCGGGCGGCGAGCCGGGCGTTCTGGCCCTCCTTGCCGATGGCGAGCGAGAGCTGGAAGTCCGGGACGATCACGCGCGCGGCCCGGGCCTCGGCGTCGACCACCTGTACCTCGGTGACACGCGCCGGGCTCAGCGCGTTGCCGACGAACGCGGCCGGCTCCTCGGCCCAGTCGATGATGTCGATCTTCTCGCCGTGGAGCTCGTTCATCACCGCCCGCACCCGCTGGCCCATCGGACCGATGCAGGCGCCCTTGGCGTTGACGCCGGGCACGGTCGAGTGCACCGCGATCTTGGTGCGGTGACCGGCCTCGCGGGCCACCGCCGCGATCTCGACGGTGCCGTCGGCGATCTCGGGCACCTCCAGCGCGAACAGCTTGCGCACCAGGTTGGGGTGGGTACGCGAGAGCATCACCTGGGGCCCGCGCAGCCCCTTGCGCACGGTGACCACCAGCGCCCGGATCCGCGTGCCGTGGGAGTAGTCCTCCCCCGGCACCCGCTCGCCGGCCGGCAGCAGCGCCTCGAGGGTGCCGAGGTCGACCAGCACGTCGTCGGGGTTGCGGCCCTGCTGGACCACGCCGGAGACGATGTCGCCCTCCTTGCCGGAGAACTCACCGAACTTGCGCTCGTCCTCGGCGTCGCGCAGCCGCTGCAGCATGATCTGCTTCGCGGTGGTGGCCGCGATGCGGCCGAAGCCGTCGGGGGTGTCCTCGTACTCCCCGATCCGGGTGCCCTCGTCGTCGGTCTCCGCCGCCAGCACCGTGACGTGTCCGCTCTTGCGGTCCAGCACCACGCGGGCCTGCTCGGCCGCGCCGGGGGTGCGCTGGTAGGCGGTGAGCAGGGCCTGCTCGATGGCCTCGACCAGCACGTCGAAGGAGATCTCCTTCTCGCGCTCCAGACTGCGCAGCAGCGTCATGTCGATGTCCACGTCGCCTCACTCCTTCTTGCGGTTGAACTCGACCTGGACCCGGGCCTTGGCCACCTCGGGCAGCGCCACCACCCGCTCCTGGCCGCCGACGTCGAGGGTCGCGCTCTGCTCGTCGCTGGCCAGGACCCGGCCGGTGAGCGACTCACCGTCGGCGAGGGTGAGCTTGACCAGCCTGTCGTGGTTGCGCCGCCAATGGCGCGGCAGCGTCAGCGGGTGGTCCACGCCGGGCGAGCCCACCTCGAGGGTGTACGGCGACTCGCCCATCGCGTCGGACTCGTCCAGCACGCGCGAGACCTCGCGGGTCGCCTCAGCCACCTCGTCCATGCTCACGCCGCCGTCCTTGTCGACCGCGACCCGCAGCACCCGCCGCTTCCCGGCGGTGGTGAGGCCCACGTCCTCCAGGTCGAGCCCGGCGGCGGCCAGCGGCGCGCCCAACAGCTCGACCAGACGGTCCCGGGGCTGGGTCGATTCCTGGCCGACCATGAGGATCCGACCTCCTGCTGTTGTGTTGTGGTTGCTGCGGTGCGTCCACCCTAGTAGGTGTTTCTCCCGATCTAGGATCGCCGGGTGCCTGCCCTGCCGCTGACCCGTCGTACGGCACTGGCGGGGGCGGTCCTGGTCGGCGCCACCGGGTGCTCGACGGCCCGGACGGCGACCTCGGCGACGACCCCGGCGACGACCCCGGCCGGGTCGTCGAGCCCGTCGGCCACGGCGTCGCTGGACACCGACGAGGCCATCGTCTCCGACCTCGTCACGCGGCTCCGCGCCGTCGACGACCTGCTGGTGCGCACCCGGCGCAGCTTCGCGGGTCTGCCGCTGGCGCCGCTGCTGGCGGTGCAGCGCAGCCACCTGACGACGCTGCGTGGCGCGGTCTCGGCCAACCGGCTGCAGCCCGCGAGCCCCACGCCGGCCACCGTGGGCGCCGACCGCGCCGCCGCGCTGGCGCAGGTGCGCCAGCAGACCACCGCCCTGCAGCAGGCCTGCCTCGACGCCGCCGGTCGCGCCGAGTCCGGCGCCTTCGCCCGGCTGCTGGCCAGCATGGGCTGCGCCTACGGCCAGCGGCTGGAGGTGCTGCCCCGTGGCTGACTCCCCGAGCGACACCACGCAGGCCCTGCAGGACACGCTGGCCGGCGAGCACGCCGCCTGCTACGTGTTCACCGTCCTGGTCGCGCAGACCTCCGAGGGCGCCCAACCGACGCTGTTCGGCCAGCTCGACGACGCCTTCACCTGGCACCGCACCCAGCGCGACGACCTCGTCGCCCGCATCACCGCCGCCGGCGCCACGCCCGTGGCCGCCTCCCCCTCGTACGTGCTGCCCAACGCCGCCGCCGACCAGCAGCAGATCGTCCGGGCCGCGCTGACCATCGAGCGCCGCATCGCCGACACCTACGGCACGCTGGTGGCCAGCACCTCCGGTGAGAACCGGCGGCTGGCCGTGGTCGCGATGCAGTCCTGCGCCGTGCGGCAGCTCACCTTCGGCGGCCGACCGGAGACCTGGCCCGGGACGAGCGGCCTGGGCGCCAAGGCGTCGGACTAGAGCTGCTCCACCAGGTCGGGGATCTGCGCCAGCGAGTGCGCGACCGCATCGGGCTCGCCCTCGGTGTGACCGACCTGGTTGGCCGGGATCGTGCTGTGCGGGATGTGGACGGCCCGCAACCCGGCGTGGTGCGCGCCCCAGACGTCGTCGAAGAGCCGGTCGCCGACGAACACGCAGCGGGCCGGGTCGGCGACGCCGATGGCGTCGAGCGCCGCGCGGAACGCCTCCGGCGCGGGCTTGGTCCACGGCACCTCGCTGGTGTAGACGGCGCCGTCGATGAGGTCGAGCACCCCGTCGCGGGCGAAGAACGCCTCGTGCCACTCGCGTGGCCAGACGGTGTTGGAGAGCACGCCGACCTTGAGACCGCGCTCGCGCAGGGTGCGGAACATCGGCGCCGCCTCGGGGTCGGTCAGCGTGTGCGGCTCCCAGAACTCGCGGTAGTGGACGAGCAGGTCGGGGTCGTGCTCGAGGCCGGCCTCGACGAACAGGTCGGCCACCGTCGCGCTGCGCTGCTGGTCGCGCGAGCGGCCCCACACCGTGTCGGCCGCCGCGCGCAGCAGGCCGGCGGCGTCGTCACCGCCGCCGACCACGGCCCGTGCGAGCGCCTGCGCCTCGGCCTCGAAGTCGATGTCGTGCCAGGGCGTGAGCGTGCCGCCCCAGTCGAAGACGACCGCCTCGATGCTCATCGGCCCTCCTCCATCACGACGACGTCGCCGTGCCCTCCGTATCCCATCACCGAGCGCCGACGCTGTCCTGCCGTCGAGCTGCCGTCGAAGGTGAGCAGCCGCCAGCGGCCGTCGCTCTCGAGCAGCTGGGGGTGCGGGATGTTGGTGCCGAACGGCGCGTCGAGCGTGCCCGCTGGGCGCATCGCGTCGTCCCACACCCGGTAGGTCCGCGCGGCCGCGTCGGCCGCCAGCAGCCAGAGGCGGTCGTGGCGGCGCACCAGCACCGGACCCTCGCACTGGGTGAGCTCCTCGGCCGCGCCGACCTCGCGCAGCCCCTCCCACGGCAGGTCCGCGGTGGTGCGCGCGAGCACCGGGTGGAAGCGGAAGGGCCGCTGCGAGCGGCTCTCGACGTAGGCCACCAGCCAGCCGTCGTCGGTGCGGGTGAAGCAGGGGTCCCAGGTCGCCAGCGACGTCGGCAGCGGCGTCAGGCTCGTCTCCAGCACGTGGACGCCGTGCAGCAGGTCGGCGTCGGTGACGGCGTGGCGCACCTGCACGCCGCTCTCGGGGAAGTCGCCCCACGAGGACACCATCACCAGCCATCGATCGCCGTCGCGCACCAGCTGCCCGGCGTGGTCGCCCACCACCCGGCCGTCGCGGCGGCCGTAGACCTGCGCCACCTGCTCCATCTCACCGGGCCGCTCCGGGTCGAGCGCGAACACGCCCCAGTGCGCCTGGGCGAAGAAGCCCAGCCCGGCGCAGGTCCAGGTCATGAACACCCGCCCGTCCTCGACGTACGCGGTGCCGTCGGCGTGCTGCACCAGGTGCGGGTCGCGACGCCCGGCCATCCCGAACGGACCAGTCACCGAGCCGGGTGGTGCCGTCCAGGACAGCTCGTCCGCCGGCAGCTGCGGGTCGCGCAGGGTGACCAGCGGCAGCCAGCCGTCCGCACGTCGCACCAGCGCCGTGGCCTGCCGCTCGCAGAGCGCGAACCCGAGCGTGGTCACCCCCGCGGGGTCGAACCGGCGCCGCCGTGGTCGGCGACCGCCCACGCGCAGCACCACCGTCCCGGACTCCAGATCCCAGTCGGCCACCGCCCGGCCCACCCCGGTACGCCCCGAGACCGGCGGCGCCTCGATGCCGGCGAAGGGCGCCGCCGCGGCGTCGGGCCAGCAGCCGGCAAACCCGGGGGCGACGACCTCGAAGGCGCGGAACCGGCCGGTCTCGGCGAAGGCGAGGTCGGCGAACGGCTCCACGGCGCAGAGCGTGGCACAGCGAGCCGACGGGACCCACACCGACTGTTCGGCCTGATCCGAAACCTCCGCCGCCGCCCGCCGGCACCGGCCATCGTGGTCTGCATACCCAGGCCGGTGCCGATCACCGGCCGATCTCGGAGGAACGATGAAGAGACACCTCATCACCGCGACGACCCTGCTCACCGCGCTGGTCGGACTGCTATCCGCGCCGGCCCTGACGTCGGCGGCGCAGGCCGCGGCGACCTGCCCGACGTACTACGGCTGCGTCTACTCCAACAGCCAGGGCAGCAGCATCACCTACAAGTGGAAGGCGTACGGCACCTACCCGATCTACGGCCAGAACGGCGACCACCTCGTGGTCAACAGCCAGACCGGTGGCGCCTACCTGACGGCCCTGGACAAGAACAAGAAGGAGCTGTGGACCCTTCAGGACGGGCGCAACGGCGCTCCCCCGCGCTCGGCCGTCAAGGACCTGGGGCCGGTCTACTACTTCCGCCTCAGCCCCGGCCCCAGCTGCTGGCCCCGCTGCGTCTGATCCTCACCGCAGCACGAGCGAGACCAGGTGCGCGGCCGCCTCGGCGACCGGCACCTGGCTCCGCTCGTCGGAGGCTCGGTCGCGCAACTCGACGACGCCCTCGGCCAGGCCGCGGCCGACGGTGACGATCGTGGGCACGCCGATCAGCTCGGCGTCCTTGAACTTCACCCCGGGGCTGACCTTGGGCCGGTCGTCGTAGAGCACCTCCACGCCGGCGGCGTGGAGCTCGCGGACCAGCTCCTCTGCCGCGGCGAACACCGCTTCGTCCTTGCCCGTGGCGACGACGTGGATGTCGGCCGGCGCGACGTTGCGCGGCCAGCACAGCCCGAGGTCGTCGAGGGTGTTCTCGGCGATGGCCGCCACCGCCCGGGTGGGGCCGATGCCGTAGGAGCCCATCGTGACGGTGACGAGCTTGCCGTTCTCGTCGAGCACCTGCAGGCCCAGCGCCTCGGCGTAGAGGCGGCCGAGGGCGAAGATGTGGCCCATCTCGATGCCGCGGGCGGAGACCAGGACGCCGCCCTCGTCGCCGTCGACCGGGCACGGGTCGCCGTCGCGCACGTCGGCCACCTCGACCACGCCGTCGCCGGTGAAGTCGCGACCGGCCACGAGGTCGAAGACGTGCCGACCGGGCTCGTCGGCGCCGGTCACCCAGGCCGTGCCCTCGGCCACCCGTGGGTCCAGCAGGTAGCGGATGCCGGCGGGCTCGTCGGCGCCCAGCGCGCCCGGACCGATGTAGCCCTTCGCCAGGCTCGGCTGGGCCGCGAACTCCTCCTCGCTGTAGGGCTCGAACACCGCGCCCTCGCCGAGGAACGCCTCCACGCGGGCGACGTCGACGTCGCGGTCGCCGGGCACGCCGAAGGCGATCGCCTCCGAGCGGCCGTCGGGGTAGCGCACGGAGAACACGATGTTCTTCAGGGTGTCCGAGGCCCGCCAGTCCCGGCCGTCGGTGCGCGGATGGGCGGCGTTCGCATGGTCGACCAGCGTCTCGATGGTCGGGGTGTCGGGGGTCTCCTCGACGTGCGCCGCGGGCAGCCCGTCGTACGCCACCGCTGCGGGCGGGCTCACGGTGACCGCCTCGACGTTGGCGGCGTAGTCGCAGGTGGTGCAGTGGACGTAGGTGTCCTCCCCCACCGCCGCCTTGGCCAGGAACTCCTCCGACGCCGAGCCGCCCATGGCGCCGCTGTGGGCCTTGACGATGACGTAGTCGAAGCCGAGCCGGTCGAAGATGCGCACGTAGGCGTCGCGGAAGGCCTGGTAGGAGACCTCGAGCCCGGCGTCGTCCACGTCGAAGGAGTAGGCGTCCTTCATCACGAACTCACGCCCGCGCAGCACGCCCGCACGGGGCCGCGGCTCGTCGCGGTACTTGGTCTGGATCTGGTACAGCAGGACGGGCAGGTCCTTGTAGGAGGAGTACATGTCCTTCACCGCGAGGGTGAACATCTCCTCGTGGGTGGGCCCGAGCAGCAGGTCGTTGCCCTTGCGGTCCTTGAGCCGGAAGATGCCGTCGCCGTAGGAGGTCCAGCGACCCGATGCGTCGTAGGGCTCCTTGGGCAGCAGCGCCGGGAACAGCAGCTCCTGGGCGCCCATCGCGTCCATCTCCTCGCGGATGATGTTCTCGATCCGTCGCACCACCCGCAGCCCCAGCGGCAGCCAGGAGTAGATGCCCGGCGCCGCGCGGCGTACGTAGCCGGCGCGGACCAGCAGCCGGTGGCTGGGCACCTCCGCGTCGGCCGGGTCCTCGCGCAGGGTCCGGACGAACAGCGTCGACATCCGCAGGATCGTCATGACAGGTGAGGTTAGTAGCCGGCGGGTACCCGTTTTCGACGCGGTGTCGTGCTCAGCTCCGCGCGGCTCGCAGCGCCATCCGGATGAGCGGCACCTGCAGCGGCAGCCGGCCGTACGCCGCGGCCTTGAAGCCGGTGCTGGAGCTGCGGCGCGCGTCGTCGGCCATCTTGAGGTTCGCGGGGAAGACGCCGACCAGCAGCGCCGCGCTCGCCCACCCGGCCGGGCGGCGGAACCGACGGGTCAGCAGACCGGCGGCGCAGGCCAGCTCCAGCACGCCGGAGCCGAGGATCACCTCGCGGTGGGCGGGCACGACGTCCGGCATCAACGGCTCGAACGTCTCCGGTCGCAGCAGGTGGATCACGCCGGAACCGCCCAGGATGGCGGCCAGGATGCGTGCCTCGCGCATCAGAACATCACCGTCGCGAAGGTTTCGGTCTGCCGGAACCCGGCCCGGTCGTAGGCGGTCCGCGCCGCGGTGTTGTGACCGTTGACGTACAACGAGACGACCGGCGCGATCTCGCGGCGGGCCAGCTCCACGACGGCCGCCATGCCCCGGGTGGCCAGTCCCTCGCCACGGCGGTCGGGGGCGACGTAGACGCCCTGCACCTGGCAGGCGTGCGGCGTCGAGCAGGCGATCTCGGCCTTGAACACGACCCGGCCCTCCTCGTAGCGTGCGAACGACCAGCCGCGGCTGACCAGCTGCGCCACGCGGGCGCGGTACAGGTCGCGGCCGCCGTCCCACTCCGGGGAGACGCCGACCTCCTCGGTGTACATCGCCACGCACGCCGGGTACAGCGTCTCGATGTCGCTGGCCTCCGAGCGCCGCACCAGCGGGTCGGCCTCGACGTCGGACGAACCGCTGATCTCCAGGTGCGGCTGCTGCCAGCGCAGCTCCCGGGCGGGCCCCCAGTGCGAACTGAGCCGGTCCCAGAGCACCTCGACCTGGTCGCGTGGGCCGACGATCGTCGAGCACGTCCGGCCCCGCTTGCGCGCCCGCCCGGCGAAGGCGTCCAGCGCCTCCTCGTCGGCCATCGCGGGCACCAGGTTCGCCGCGGCGTGGCACACCGAGGCCAGCCGACCGTCGCGGAACCAGCCCCAGATCTCACCGCCCAGCCACCGCGGCTCGAGCCGGGTCAGACGCGCGCGGTAGTCCACGAAGACGTTGCGCACCGGGTCGGCGGCCAGCAGGTCGAGGACCTCGGGGAGATCCTGCGCGCCCAGCACGCGCAACCCGGACTGGGTCCGGAGCACACCTGAACCCTAGGCGACTCCGACCACCGGGGCTCGCACCGTCACCTGGTGCGGCCGGACGCAGGGCTCAGTGGTGTCGGCGTTGGGTGAGGGTGTGGATGACGGTGCCGTCGGGTGTGGTCCAGGTGATGGTGTGGTCGTTGGTGCGTTGCCAGTGCCAGTGGTGGTGGGTTTTGAGGCGGTGGTGGCGTCGGCACAGCGGGCCGAGGTTGTCCAGCGAGGTTTGCCCGGGTGGACCACCGGCGTCGGTTGGCACGTAGGGGACGCGGTGGTCGAGGTCGGCGTGGCGGGAGTCGCGGGTGCAGCCGGGGAACAGGCAGCACGCGTCGCGTAGGACGGCGGCCTCACGCATCGACTCCGGTGGGTCGTGGGCGTCGACGGCTTGGGCGTAGAGGTCGGAGCTGGCGGGGTTAGAGCTGCTGAGGTCGATGACGGGGCGGATCGTGACCCGGCCGCCGCCGAGGTTGAGCCGATTGAGCCAGTCGCGGACGGTGCTGATCGCGAGGGTGCCGTGACGTTCGGACTCCACGAGCCGGGGGTCAGCGGCGTCGAGGTGCAGATACAAGGTCGCTGAGCCGCTTGTTCTGGGCCGGGTGTCGGCGTCGCGTCCGCCGGAGGCGGCAGCGAGGAGGTCGAGGGCGTGTTGGGGGTCGGCGAGGAGGCCGACGGCGGTGGCGCGGCGGATCTCGAGGGGGTTGGTGTCGCCGAGAACGCCGAGGCTGGTGGCCAGGTGGGCGACGGTGTTGTCGAACCGGACCGCATCAGGGGTGTCGAGGAGCATCACCACTTCGGTGACGTGCCCTCCCACCGGGCCTTGCCCGTAGTCGGGGTTGCGGTGGCGCGGCGTCAACGTGACGTGGCGGTGTTCGGCGTCGGCTTGGGCTTTGGCCTCGGCCCGGTCCGGGTCGGCGTGGTCGCGGAAGCAGGCCACGGTCTGTTCGATCGCGGTCGTCGTGAGGCGGTTCGGGTTGACCACGGCGAGGTGGGCCAGCCACCGGTCGACCAGGTTCGCGGTGTGGGCATCGAGGCCCATGGTGGCGGCTGCGGCGCGGCGGGCCCGCCACGCGGGCAGGCGTCGGGCGCCGGCGAGGCGGTCGTTGAGGTGGTGGGTGCCGGTGACGAGCTGCCACAGCCGGGTCAGCCGGTGCTTGAGTTCCAGGCCTTCGCCGATGAGGCGGGCGGCGGCGTCGGTGGTCAGCCCCAGGTGGGCGCCGAGCTCGGCGGGCGCGAACTCCGCCACCAGCGGTGCGCCGTCACCGGCCAAGGGCACGAGGCCTTCGCCGTGCAGGTCGGGCGCACCCCACCCGGCGGGCGGGGTCCCGGTGGGGCAGGGGTGGGCCTCGCCCCAGGCTGCGGCGGCGGCGAGGAGGTCCGCGGCGGCAGCGAGTTCGGTCTGGTGAGCAGCCCGGGCGCGGTCGAGGATGCCCGAGGTGGTCTCGGGAAGGGTCTCGACGGGGGCCGCGCTCATATTTGAATCGTACATCTGTTCGAACGCATGAGCAAGGGCCAACAGCGGTGTTTGTGCTGGTCAAGGCTTGTTTCGTGAATCTTTCGATCCGGGGTGGGGCTTGGTTTCGAGACGGTGCTAGCGCACCGCCTCAACCAGCGCCGCCCCAGTGGTTGAGCAGCTCCACGAGCCCTGCGAGCGGGCGCGTCGAAACCACCCCACCACCAGCGCCAGCCACCGCCCCGCGCGCCGCCCGCAACCCGGACGCCGACCGCAGCGGCCCGCCGACCCCACCCGGCGTAGCCAGCCAAGGACCGCGACCACCACCAACCGGCAGCCCGGGAGCCTCCCGCCGAGCTGCGCCGACCGACCCGACCAGAATGTTCCGGGCTTGGTTTCGAGACGGTCGCGGGGCGACCTCCGCAGCCAGCGTCCACCGGCCCCTGAGTCAGCTGACCGACACCGAGGGCGAGCCGCCCTCGACCTCCTCCATGCCTTCGGCGATGCGCATGGCCTCCTCGATGAGGGTCTCCACGATCTGGCTCTCGGGGACGGTCTTGATGACCTCGCCCTTGACGAAGATCTGGCCCTTGCCGTTGCCGGAGGCGACGCCGAGGTCGGCCTCGCGGGCTTCGCCGGGGCCGTTGACGACGCAGCCCATGACGGCCACGCGCAGGGGCACCTCCATGCCCTCCAGGCCGGCGGTGACCTGGTCGGCGAGCTTGTAGACGTCGACCTGCGCGCGACCGCAGGAGGGGCAGGAGACGATCTCGAGCCGGCGGGGGCGCAGGTTGAGCGACTCCAGGATCTGCAGCCCGACCTTGACCTCCTCCACCGGGGGCGCGGAGAGGGAGACGCGGATGGTGTCGCCGATGCCCTGGGAGAGCAGTGCGCCGAAGGCGACGCTGGACTTGATCGTGCCCTGGAAGGCGGGACCGGCCTCGGTGACGCCGAGGTGCAGGGGCCAGTCGCCGGCCTCGGCCAGCAGCTGGTAGGCGCGCACCATGACGACGGGGTCGTTGTGCTTCACCGAGATCTTGAAGTCGTGGAAGTCGTGCTCCTCGAACAACGAGGCCTCCCAGACCGCCGACTCCACCAGCGCCTCGGGCGTGGCCTTGCCGTACTTCTCCATCACCCGCTTGTCCAGCGAGCCCGCGTTGACCCCGATGCGGATCGACGTGCCGTGGTCCTTGGCCGCCTGGGCGATCTCCTTGACCTGGTCGTCGAACTTGCGGATGTTGCCCGGGTTCACGCGCACGGCCGCGCAACCGGCCTCGATCGCGGCGAAGACGTACTTGGGCTGGAAGTGGATGTCGGCGATCACCGGGATCTGGCTGTGCTGGGCGATCTCACCCAGTGCGTCGGCGTCGTCCTGCGACGGGCACGCCACGCGGACGATGTCGCACCCGGCCGCGGTCAGCTCGGCGATCTGCTGCAGCGTCGTGTTGACGTCGGCGGTCAGGGTGGTGCACATCGACTGCACCGAGACCGGGGCGTCGCCGCCGACCATCACCTTGCCGACCTTGATCTGGCGGCTCTTGCGACGCGGGGCCAGCACCGGCGGCGGAGCGCTGGGCATCCCGAGGGACACGGAAGTCATGGTGTCGAGGTTACTTCGCGACGGTTGGTGTGCCCTTCCGGGCGTCGGCGCCCACCTCACCGCGTTTCGGCACGCTCCGTTGCGGCTTCGTCCCTCAGCCGCAGTCGCTGCTCAACCACCATCGACAAGCCTTCGCAGGCTCAGGCTTGTCAGATCCGCACCGGGTCCACGATGTCGGCGTAGACCAGCAGGATCGTCATCAGCACGAAGACCCCCGCCACCCCGTAGGCCACCGGGAGCAGCTTCGCGACGTCGAAGAAGCCCGGGTCGGGACGCCGGAAGAGCTTGGCCCAGGCGCGGCGGGCCGCCTCGTAGAGCGCGCCGGCGATGTGGCCGCCGTCCAGGGGCAGCAGTGGCACGAAGTTGAACATGCCGAGGAACAGGTTCACCGAGGCCAGCAGGAGCACCAGGAACTGGATGCGGTCGGCCACCGCCATGCCGTGCTCGGAGGTGGTCTCGCCGGCCCACCGGCCGGCACCGACCAGGCTGACCGGGCTGTCGGCCTGGCGCGGCTGCAGGCCCAGCACCGTTTTGGCCACGCCGTAGACGCGCACCGGCAGGTGCAGCACGGCGACGACCGTGTCCTTGGTGTAGGTGCCCATCTGGTCGGCGGTGTAGATCGGACCCTTACGCACGTACTGCGCGGTGGGCGCGAGGCCGAGGAAGCCGACGTCCTTCGAACCCGGCAGCGCGGCGATGGTCGGGGTGAGCGTGAGCGAGCGCCCGTCGCGCACGACGCCGATCGAGACGGTCTTGCCGGCCGACTTCTTGATCAAGGGCACCAGCTGGTCCCAGCCGGAGAGCTTCGTGCCGTCGAAGGAGACCACCCGGTCGCCGGCCTTGAAGCCGGCCGCCTGCGCGGGGGTGCTGGTCTGCCCGGTGGCGCACAGCTGTGCCGAGCAGGCCGAGACGCCGCCGACGTCCTGGGTGAAGCCCTCGGGCACCCCGCGGATCGCGAACACGCTGCCGAAGAGGATGAAGGCGATGGCCACGTTGACCAGCGGACCGCCGGACATCACGATCAGCTTCTTCCACCACGCCTTGCGGTAGAACAACCGCTCCTCGTCGCCCGGCTCGACCAGCTCGTACTCGGCGCTGCGGGCGTCGGAGATGAGCTGGGTGAACATGCCGGTGTTGGTCTTGCGGAGCACGTGCTCGTCGTCGCCCTTGGCCGGGGGCAGCATCCCGACCATCTTCACGTAGCCGCCGAGCGGGATCCACTTGAAGCCGTACTCGGTCTCACCCCGGCGGCGCGACCAGATCGTCGGACCGAAGCCGACGAAGTACTGGGTGACCTTCACCCCGAACAGCTTCGCCGGGATCATGTGTCCCATCTCGTGCAGCCCGATCGAGGCGGCGATGCCGACGACGAAGACGACGACGCCAAGGATGTAGAGCAGCACGGTCATGAGTGTCCCCCCAGGATGGTCACCGTCCGCTCCCTCGCCCAGGCATCGGCCTGCAGGACGTCCTCCACGGTGACGCTGTCGTCGGAGGCTACGTCGTGCTCGCCGAGCACGCGCGCGACCGTGTCCACGATGTCGGCGAAGCCCAGATTGTCTGACCGAAAGGCTGATACGCAGACCTCGTTGGCGGCGTTGTAGACCGCCGGAGCCGTGCCGCCGAGGGTGCCTGCGCGGCGGGCCAGCGCCACCGCGGGGAACGCCTCGTCGTCGAGCGGGAAGAACTCCCAGGTCTGGGCGGTCAACCAGTCCACGGGCGGGGCGACGGGGTCGAGGCGCTCGGGCCAGGCCAGACCGAGGGCGATGGGGATCAGCATGGTCGGCGGCGAGGCCTGGGCCAGGGTGGAGCCGTCGGTGAACTCGACCATCGAGTGCACGACCGAGGTGGGGTGCACGACGACCTCGATGCGCTCCATCGCGATCCCGAAGAGCAGGTGCGCCTCGATCACCTCCAGGCCCTTGTTGACCAAGGTGGCGGAGTTGATGGTGACCACCGGGCCCATGTCCCAGGTCGGGTGGGCCAGCGCCTGCTCCGGCGTGACGTCGGCCAGCTCGGCGCGCGTACGTCCGCGGAACGGCCCGCCGCTGGCGGTCAGCACCAGCCGGCGGACCTCCTCGGCCCGGCCGCCGCGCAGGCACTGCGCCAGGGCGCTGTGCTCGGAGTCGACCGGCACAATCTGGTCCGGCGCGGCCCGCTCGAGGACGAGCGGCCCGCCGATGATCAGCGACTCCTTGTTGGCCAGCGCCAGCACGTTGTCGGCGTCCAGGGCGGCCAGGGTCGGCCGCAGCCCGACGGCGCCGGTGATGGCGTTGAGCACCGTGTGGCACTCCATCTCGGCGGCCTCGACGCTGGCCTCCTCCCCCAGCCCGGAGAAGGCGGGTGCGAACTCGGCCACCTGCTGCTCGAACAGCTCGGGGTGCGACCCGCCGGCGGTGAGCCCGACCACCCGGAACCGGTCGGGATGGGCCCGGACGACGTCGAGGGCCTGCGTGCCGACCGAGCCGGTCGAGCCGAGGACGACGACGTCGCGGCGCCCGGCGGACGCCGGTGTCACAGGTCGAGGCCGGTGAGCACCATGACCCGCTCGTAGGTGAAGTCGGTCATCGTGTAGCGGATGCCCTCGCGGCCGACGCCGGAGTCCTTCACCCCGCCGTAGGGCATCTGGTCGGCGCGGTAGGAGGGGGCGTCGCCGATGATGACGCCGCCGACCTCCAGCTCGCGCTGGGCGCGGAAGGCCAGCTGCAGGTCGTGGGTGAACACGCCTGCCTGCAGCCCGAACTTCGAGTCGTTGATCGCCGCCAGCCCGGCCTCGTCGCCCTCGACGCTCTCGAGCAGCAGCACCGGCCCGAACACCTCCTCGCACGAGGCCTTCGCCTCGTGCGGGACGCCCTCGAGCACCGTCGGGGCGTACGTCGTGAAGTCGCGGTGCCCGCCGGTGAGCACGCTGGCGCCGAGCCCCTGCGCGGCGGTGACCCACTGCTCCACGCGCTCGGCGGCGGCCTCCTCGATCATCGGGCCGACGAACGTCTTCTCATCGCGTGGGTCGCCGGTGACCAGGGCCGCGACCTTCTCGACCACCCGGGCCTTGAGGTCCTCGTAGAGCGAGGCGTCGGCGAAGACCCGCTGGACGCCGATGCAGGACTGCCCGGCCTGGTAGTTGGAGAAGTTCGCGATGCGGGTCGAGGCCCAGTCCAGGTCGGCCTCCGAGGCGTAGTCGCTCGCGACGTAGACCGCGGCGTTGCCGCCCAGCTCGAGCACGACGTGCTTGCCCGGCACCTGGTCGCGGATGGCGTAGCCGACCGGACCCGAGCCGGTGAACGAGACGACGGGCAGGCGCGGGTCGTCGACCAGCGAGCCGGCCTCCTCGTTCTTCACGTTGAGCACCTGCACGAAGCCGGGCGGCAGGTCGGTCTCGGCGATGAGCTCGCCGAGCCGCAGACCCGACAGCGGCGTCTTCGGGGCCGGCTTGAGCACCACCGGCGCCCCGACGGCGATGGCCGGTGCCACCTTGTGGGCCACGAGGTTGAGCGGGAAGTTGAACGGGCTGATGGCCAGCACGGGCCCGATCGGCACATGGCGCACGTAGGCGAGCCGGCCCTCGGCGGCGGCGTCGGTGTCGAGCCGCATCACCTCGCCGCCCTGCTGCCGCGTCTCCTCCGCGGCCCACCGGAACACCGAGACCGCACGCCCCACCTCCGCGCGCGACCACATCATCGGCTTGCCGTTCTCGGCCGTGATGAGCTCGGCCAGCTCGTCGGCGTTGGCCTTGATCGCCTCGCTGATCGCGGTCAGCGCGTCGGCGCGGGCGTGCACAGGGAGCCGCGCGCCCTCGCCGGCCAGACCGGCGGCGTGGGCCACGGCGCGCTCGACCTGATCGGGGGTGGCGTAGGTGGTGGTGCCCGCCGGGGAGTCGTCGTAGGGGTGGGTGACCTCGAGGGGCTGGTCGCCGTGGACCCGCTCGCCGGCGATGAGGTTGGGGACGCGGTGCTCGCTCACACCTGGAGGCTACTGCGGAGCACGGACAGCAGGCTCGCCACCGGTAGCGGGGTGACCAGGGCCGCGACCTCGCGGGCCAGGTCGCCGGCTGTGCGCACGCCGTCCCAGTCGGCCGACGGGGGCAGGTCGGCGACCGGGGCCGGGTCGGTGCGGCCGAGCCGCAGGGCCTCGTCCCACCCCAGCTCGCCCACGGAGTCCTCGTCGACCAGGACCCCTTCGCCCACCACACCCCCGAGCCGCGCCACGGCCAGCAGGGCGGTGACACCGCGACGACCGTCGGCGCTGACGATCGCCCGTGCCCCGGCGCCGACCCCCTGCGCCCGCAGGACCCCGGCCACTGCCGCGACGTCCTCGAGCAGCCGGGCGTGGCTGACCGGGTCCTCGACCAGCACCGGCTCATCGGCCCGGCCGGCGACCACCGGCCGGTCGAGCAGCACGTAGCAGGCGTTGACCCACTCGCTCATGCCCCCTCAGCCTCCCGCAGCTCGCGCTTCCAGTCCCGGAAGCCCTCCTCGGTGCGGCCGCGGCGCCAGTAGCCGGAGACCGAGACGTCCTCGCGAGGCAGCCCCTTCTCGGCGAGCAGGAAGGGCCGCAGCGCGTGCATCACGACCTGGGCCTCCCCGTGCACGAAGCACTGCACCCGGCCGGGCAGCCACTCCCCCTCTCGCACCGCGGTCAGCAGCGCAGGCTCGGTCTGCTCGGCGGCGGCCATGGCCGCCGCGGCGCCCGAGCCGCGGTGCACCCAGGTGACCTCGCGCGGCAGCTCGGCCTCGTGCCCGGGGCCCTCGATCTCGACGTAGGCCCGGGCGGTGGCCTCGGCGGGCAGCGCCTGCAGGGCCGCGCGGATGGCCGGCAGCGCGGACTCGTCGCCCACCAGCAGGTGCCAATCGGCGGCCGGATCCGGGGCGTAGGCCCCACCGGGCCCACGGACCTCCAGCACGTCGCCGGGCTGGGCGGCCGCGGCCCACGGACCGGCCACACCGGTGTCGCCGTGCACGACGAACTCGACCGCCACCGTGCCGGCCTCGACGTCGGGATCGAGCGCGGTGTAGGTACGGACGGCATCGGGGAACTGCAGCTTCACGTACCTGTCGGTGAAGGTGCTCTCGGCGAAGGAGGCGAGGTCGCCGCTGAACTCCACGCGGACGAGATCGGGGCTGACGCGGCTGGTGGCGGTGACGGTGAGCTGCACGGCCCCACCGTAGGGAACATCTCCACGCCGCCGTGACTTGCGCCTGACATGACCTCAGCAACGAACGCAGCGGCCTCCGGCACCTACCAGCTCGGCGGCGACCTGCCCGTGGTCCGTCTCGGCTTCGGCGCGATGCGCCTGACCGGCGATGGGATCTGGGGCGAGCCGGCCGACCGCGACGAGTGCCTGCGCGTGGTCCGGCGTGCCCTCGAGCTCGGCATCACCTTCATCGACACCGCCGACTCCTACGGCCCCTACGTCTCCGAGGAGATCATCAAGGAGGCCATCCACCCCTACCCCGACGACGTCGTCGTGGCCACCAAGGCGGGCCTCGTCCGCGGCGGGCCGAACAGCTGGACGCCGGTGGGCGCCCCCGCGTACCTGCGCCAGGAGGTGGAGATGAGCCTGCGCCGACTGGGCCTGGAGCGCATCGACCTGCTCCAGCTGCACCGCATCGACGACACCTACCCGCTGGCCGACCAGGTCGGCGAGCTCAAGGCGCTGCAGGACGAGGGCAAGATCCGCCACATCGGGCTCTCCGAGGTGAGCGTCGAGGAGCTCGAGGAGGCCCAGCAGAGCGCCACCATCGTCTCGGTGCAGAACCGCTACAACATCGGTGCGCGCGACTCCGAGGCGCTGCTGGACTACACCGAGCAGCACGACATCGCGTTCATCCCGTGGGCGCCGCTGGGCTCCGACGGCTCGCTGGGCGGGGTGCTGGCCGAGGCCGCGAAGCGTCACGACGCCACGCCGTCCCAGCTCGCGCTCGCCTGGCTGCTGCAGCGCTCGCCGGTGATGCTGCCGATCCCGGGCACCTCGAAGGTCGCCCACCTCGAAGCCAACACGGCCGCCGCCGACATCGAGCTGACCGACGACGAGATCGCCGCCATCGAGAAGGAGGCCGCTGCGTGAAGTACGCACGACTGGGCAACACCGGGCTGCAGGTCTCGCGGATCACGCTGGGCTGCATGAGCTGGGGCGACGCCTCCCTGGGCCGCGAGTGGGCCAAGGACGAGGCCTTCGCCGAGGAGACCATCGCCGCCGCGCTCGAGGCCGGCATCACCTTTTTCGACACCGCGAACGTGTACTCCGCCGGTACCAGCGAGGAGTACACCGGCCGCGCGCTGTGGAAGCACGCCGACCGCGACGACGTCGTGCTGGCGACCAAGGTCAACGGCCGCATGCGACCGGGTCCCAACGGTGCCGGGCTCTCGCGCAAGGCGATCCTGCAGGAGATCGACGCCAGCCTGGACCGCCTCGGCACCGACTTCGTCGACCTCTACCAGATCCACCGGTGGGACGACGAGACGCCGATCGAGGAGACGATGGAGGCGCTGCACGACGTCGTCACCTCCGGCCGCGCCCGCTACATCGGCGCCTCCTCGATGTGGGCCTGGCAGTTCGCCAAGGCCCAGCACGTGGCCGAGGTCAACGGCTGGACCAGGTTCGTCTCGATGCAGGACCACTACAACCTGATCTACCGCGAGGAGGAGCGGGAGATGCTCCCGCTGTGCCTCGACCAGGGCGTCGGGGTGATCCCGTGGAGCCCGCTCGCCCGCGGCAGGCTCACCCGCCCGTGGGACGCCGCCACCACGCGCAGCGAGACCGACGAGTTCGGCCGCAGCCTCTACCGCGACGAGGACCGCGGCGTGGTCGAGACGCTTCTCGAGGTCGCCGCCGAGCGCGAGGTCGCCCCGGCCCAGGTGGCGCTGGCGTGGCTGCTGGCCCAGCCGGCGGTCACCTCGCCCATCGTCGGCGTCACCAAGCCCGAGCACCTCACCGATGCCGTGGCCGCCGTCGACCTCGAGCTCACCGATGACGAGCTGTCACGACTGAGCGAGGGCTACGCTCCGCACGCGGTCTCGGGTCACCAGTAATCCGGTTGCGCGGGGCAGATCTCCGGGTCAGTCTCGTCGCGTACGTCTGCACGGTTCCAGGAGAGGAGGGGTAATCGCCATGACTGCCTTTGGCCTGCGCGCCCACCCCGACTTCTCTCCTGGAGCCTTCGTTGCCTGACCAGTTCTCCCTCACCCCTCTCGATCAGCACTGGGTCGTCATCGACGACGACGTCCGTCTCTCGAACTACTGGGACCTCGAGCCGCTGTGCCGCGGTCCCGAGCCCCGGCCCGACTGGGTCGTCACCGACCGCGCCGCCGTCGACGAGGAGCTCGGCGTCCTCAAGACCGGCAAGGAGGCCGACGTCTTCCTGCTCGAGCGGGCCGGCGCCGACGGCGCCACCGTGATGGCCGCCAAGCGCTACCGCGGCGAGGACCACCGCGACTTCCAGCGGTCGTCGGCCTACGCCGAGGGCCGCCGCGTGCGCAGCAGCCGCGACACCCGCGCGATGGCCAAGAAAACCGCTTACGGACGCGCGGTGGCCGCCGGCCAGTGGGCCAACGCCGAGTGGGAGTCGCTCAAGCGGCTGTGGCTCATCGGCGTCCCGGTGCCCTACCCGGTGCAGATCGACGGCACCGAGATCCTCATGGAGCTCGTGCTCGACCCGGACACCGGCGACCCGGCGCCCCGCCTGGCCCGTCAGCGTCCGACGCCGGCGCTCCTGGCGTCGTGGTTCGAGCAGCTGCGCGAGGCGATGCTGGTGATGGCCTCGCAGCAGATCGCGCACGGCGACCTCTCGCCGTACAACGTCCTCGCGGCCGGTGAGCGGCTCGTGGTGATCGACCTGCCGCAGGTGGTCGACCTGGTGGCCAACCCCGCCGCGTCGGAGTTCTTGATGCGCGACTGCCACAACGTCTGCACCTGGTTCGCCGCGCGCGGGCTCGAGGTGAGCGAGGACGACCTCTTCGGCGAGGTCCTGGCCGCGGCCTGGTGAGGTCGTGTGCTGGAGTGGCCGCTATGGCGACCGCTGCGGCACACGACCTGCCGTTCGACCCCGAGCGCACGACGCTGTACTCCCCCGCCGAGCTGTACGCCGGACTCGGGGGTGGCTACCCCGCCACCCCCGACGCCCGCGTCTACGCCTGGGACCAGGGCGACCGCGCCCGCGAGCGGACGCTGGCCGCAGCGCTTCACGACCACGGCATCGACGACGCGCTCGAGGCCTACGTCGCCGGTCGCCGCATCGCCGGGGTGATGGGCGCGCACGCCGTGCCCCGCGGCTCGACCGACTACGCCACGGCGGCCCGGCTCGGGCACGCGCTGGGGGCCGCCTTCACCGTCGCCACCGGCGGCGGGCCGGGGGCGATGGAGGCGGCGAACCTCGGCGCCTACGTGCCCGACCACCTCGACGACGCGCTGGCCGAGCTCGCCGCCTGCCCCGGCTACGACGACGTCACCGCGTGGGCACGCTCGGGGTTGGCCGTCGTGGAGCGCGTCGAGGGCCGCGAGAACCTCGGCGTGCCGACCTGGTTCTACGGCCACGAGCCCCCGAACGTCTTCGCGACCTCCATCGCGAAGTACTTCCACAACGCCGTGCGCGAGGACGTGCTGCTGCGCATCTGCAACGCCGGCATCGTCTTCCTCCCCGGCTCGGCCGGCACCGTGCAGGAGGTGTTCCAGGACGCCTGCGAGAACTACTACGCCGCGGCCGACGACGTCGCGCCGATGGTGCTGCTCGGCGTCGAGCACTGGACGCAGCGGCTGCCGGTCGCGCCCCTGCTGCAGGCCCTGGCGCGGGAGTCGCGGATGATCGTGCACGTGACCGACGACGTGGACGAGGCCGTCGCGCTCCTCGGGGCATGACCTGGGCGTGGCTGCTGTTGGCCGGCGTCGGGGCCGGCCTGGTCGGCTCCACCGCCGGGCTGGCGTCGCTGGTCAGCTATCCCGCGCTCCTGGCCACCGGGATCGGACCGCTGGCCGCCAACGTCACGAACGCCGTCGCCATGACCGCCACCACCGCGGGCTCGATGTGGGGCGGGCGCCGCGAGCTGCACGGGCAACGCCGGCGCCTGGTCGAGCTCGCGGCCGCGAGCGCCGTCGGCGGCGCGGTCGGAGCGCTGCTCCTGCTCTCCACCCCCGCGTCGGCCTTCGAGGCGGTGGTGCCCTGGCTGGTCGCGCTCGGCTCGGTGCTGCTGATGGCGCGCGACCCCATCCGGCGCTGGGCCCGCTGGGAGGGCTCGCAGCTGCGGCCGGCCACGTGGTGGTGGCTGCCGCTGCTGGCGGTGGTCGGTGTCTACGGCGGCTACTTCGGCGCCGGCGTCGGCGTGATCCTGCTGGCGGTGGTCTCGCTGAGCACCGTGGAGCCGCTCGCGGTGAGCAACGCGGTGAAGAACGTCGGCACGGGCGCGGCCAACGGCGTCGCCGCGATCGGCTACGCGGTCCTCGGACCGGTGCACTGGGGCGCCGCGCTGCCGATGGCGGTCGGCGCGCTGCTCGGTGGTGCGCTGGGCCCGGCCGCCGTCCGGGTGCTGCCTGAGCGCCCGCTGCGCATCCTCGTCGGGCTGGCCGGACTCGCGCTCGCGGTCCATCTGCTGAACGCCGGGTGAACTCATCGGCCGGAGCGTGACCGGGGCCCGTCGCGGTCGTTGGATGCTGTCGTGGACCTCTCTCGACGTCACCTGCTCGCCGGTGCCGGCGCGCTCTCGGCGGCCGCGGTCGCCGGTGGGCTGAGCCTGCCCGCGGCCGAGGCGGCAGCGGCGCAGACGACCCTGAACCGCACCTACCTGCGCGGCGTGCCCGGCGTCGGCGGCTACGCGCCGCTGCGTCAGGGGCCCGGCGAGCCGCACCTGGTGCGCACCGACCTCGGCACCGCCGCGTCGACGAGCCGCGCGAAGCGACGGCGCGGGCTGCTGACCTTCGTGCAGCTCAGCGACGTGCACGTCGTGGACCACCAGTCCCCGGCCCGGCTGGAGTGGCTGGACCGCTACGACGACGGCGACGACCCGACCGGCATCTTCAGCTCCGCCCACCGGCCGCAGGAGCTGCTGAGCGCCCAGGTCACCGAGGCGATGGTGCGGGCGGTCAACGCGGTGTCCGCCGGCCCCGTGACCGGACGGCCGGTGGCCTTCGCGCTGCAGACCGGCGACAACTCCGACAACAGCCAGTACAACGAGATCCGCTGGAACATCGACGTCCTCGACGGCGGCACCGTACGGCCCGACTCGGGCGACCTCACCCGCTACGAGGGCGTCATGGACTCCGACCCGGTGACCTACGACGTCCACTACTGGCACCCCGACGGCGCACCCGCCGGCCACAGCGCCGACCAGGCGCACACGGTGTACGGCTTCCCGACCGTGACGGGGCTGACCTCGGCAGCCCGCCGGCCGTTCACCGCCCACGGGCTGGACGTGCCGTGGTACGCGGCGTTCGGCAACCACGACCAGCTCACCCAGGGCAACTTCCCGCACACCGTCCCGGTCAGTGCGCTGGCCACGGGTCCGCTGAAGGTGATCTCGCCACCGGCCGGCATCAGCCCGGCCGACCTGGAGCGGGCGGCCGCGACCGGCGATGCCTCGGCGCTGCTGGGCGCCGTCGTTCCCGGGCCCTGGGCGAAGCTCGTCACTCCCGACCCGAAACGCCGCACGCTCTCGCGGGCGCAGTGGATCGAGGAGCACTTCCACACCACGGGACTCCCGGTCGGGCACGGCTTCACCCGCACCAACCGCGCCACCGGCCTGGGCTACTACACCTTCGACCACGAAGCGTTCCGGTTCGTGGTCCTGGACACCGTCAACCCGAACGGCGAGGCCGACGGCTCTCTGGACGCCACCCAGTTCGCCTGGTTGACCCAGGTGCTCGCCGCCTCGGCCGGGCGCATCGTCGTGGTCGCCAGCCACCACACGAGCGCCACGATGTCGAACCCGCTCGTCGGCACCGGGGGCGACCTGCAGCCGCGCGTGCTGGGACCCCAGGTGGTCGACCTGCTGCTCGCGCACCGCAGCGTCGTGGCCTGGGTCAACGGCCACACCCACGTCAACGCGGTCACCGCCCACACCGGCAGCGGCGGTGGCTTCTGGGAGGTCAACACCGCCTCGCACATCGACTTCCCGATGCAGTCGCGAGTGCTGGAGGTGGCCGACAACCGCGACGGCACCCTCTCGATCTTCGCCACCGTGCTCGACCACGCCGGCCCGCTCACCGCACCGTCGGCGTACGCGGGCTCGCTGGGCGACCCGGTGCGGCTGGCCGGGCTCTCCCGCGAGCTCGGCGCCAACGACTGGCAGGAGCGCACCACGAACCGGCGGGGTGCCGCCGCGGACCGCAACGTGGAACTCTTGGTCGCAGACCCCCGATGAGAAACCGTTGAGCCTGGCCGTCCCCTACCTCCTCGACGCCGCCGCCGACCTCGCGCCGCAGGCGTCCATCACGCTGCCCGGGCTCGACATCACCCTGGGCGCGCTCGACGCCGGTTCGGCTCGGGTGGCGGAGTCGTTCCTGGGCCACGGCTGGGCCCCCGGCGACCGCATCCTGCTGCCCGACCTCGGCTCGGCCACGGGCCTGGTCGTGGCCCTGGCCGCCTGCCGCGTCGGTGTCCGGCTCGCCGAGGCCGACGACGGCCCCACCGCCCTCGCGCCGGTGACCGCACGCGAGCTCGCCGAGCGCGACGTCGACTCCGCGACCGTCCTGGCCGAGCTCAGCGGCCGTACCGTCACCCACGGCGACGTCGTCAACGCCGCCCCCGTGCCCGCCGAGCTGCTACCCCTGGTCGTGGTGGTGCAGCAGGCCTTCGACTGCGGCGTGGGGCGCTAGCCGAGCATCAGCCCTCGGTCGCCGCCAGCTGGCCGCAGGCGCCGTCGATCTCGCGGCCGCGAGTGTCGCGGACGGTGGTCGGGATGCCACGGGCCTCGAGACGGCGGACGAACTCCCGCTCGTCGGCGGGGTCCGAGGCGGTCCACCTGGAGCCGGGGGTCGGGTTGAGCGGGATCAGGTTGACGTGCACCCAGCCGGCCCCGTGGGCGAGCAGCACGTCGGCGAGCAAGTCGGCGCGGTGGGCCTGGTCGTTGATGCCGCGCATCATGGCGTACTCGATCGAGACCCGCCGCTTCGTCGTGGCGAAGTAGTGGTGGGCCGCGTCGACGGTCTCGGCCACCGAGGAGCGGTTGTTGATCGGCACGAGCTCGTTGCGCAGCTCGTCGTCGGGGGCGTGCAGGCTCAGCGCGAGCGTGACCGGGATGCCCTCCTCGGCCAGCTGCCGGATCCGCGGCACCAGCCCGACGGTGGAGACGGTGACGCCGCGCGCCGACATGCCCAGGCCCTCCGGCGCGGGCGAGGTGAGCCGGCGGACGGCGCCGACGACCGCCTTGTAGTTGGCCAGCGGCTCGCCCATGCCCATGAAGACGACGTTGGAGACGCGCCCGACGCCGCCGGGGACCTCGTCGCGGGCCAACGCGCGCGCACCGGCGACGACCTGCTCGACGATCTCGGCGGTGGACATGTTGCGCTGCAGCCCGCCCTGGCCGGTCGCGCAGAACGGGCAGGCCATGCCGCAGCCGGCCTGGGAGGAGACGCACATGGTGGCCCGGTCGGGGTAGCGCATCAGCACCGACTCCACGAGCGAGCCGTCGAAGAGGCGCCAGAGCGTCTTGCGGGTGGTGCCGGCGTCGGCCTCCAGCGTGCGCAGCGGCGTCATCAGGCTCGGCAGCAGCGCGGCCGCCAGCTCGCTGCGGGCGCCCGCCGGGAGGTCGGTCATCTGCTCGGGGTCGTCGACCAGCCGCGCGAAGTAGTGGTGGCTGAGCTGCTTCGCTCGGAAGCCGGGTAGGCCGTGCTCGGCGAGCAGCGCCTGTCGCCCGGCGAGGTCGAGGTCGGCCAGGTGGCGCGGCGGCTTGCCGCGGCCGCGCGGCTCCTCCATCACCAGGGGCAGGGTCTTGGGTGCATCGGTCATCGCGTGACCGATTGTCCCACCTGGTGGCGCCTCGGCGTGAGTCAGAGCGACTGGGCGGCGGTGCCGGCCAGCACACCGCCGACGACGGCGACCGTCGCGGCGGCGCCGACCATCACCCCGACCAGCACGCCGCCGCCCAAGCGGCGGACGACGGGCACGACGAGGGTGACCAGCGCGAGCACCATGCCGCCGGCGAACGGGGCCAGGAACACGACGTTGCGCTGCGAGGCCGAGAGCTGGGGGTGCCCCACGATGAAGGCGACCCCGAGCACGGCGGCCAGGAAGGCCAGGCCGATGCCGACGACCAGCCCGATGAGCGCACCGCCGATCAGCGTGCGAGTCTGCAGCGCCGGCGTGTCGACGCCGTGGTAGCTGGCCATGACCGACTACCCTGCCCACCGCCCGGCGGGCTGTCTAGCCGCTCAGACCACCTCGAACAGGACATCTCCGGGCACGACGTGCCGCTCGTCGGGCGCCGGGACCGACCCCTTCGGCCGATCCATGACGACGACCGGCACCATCGTGGAGATGCCGTCGCCGGTGATGGTCGCGGGGTCCCAGCGCACCATCGGCTCGCCCGCGACGACGTTCGCGCCCTGCTGAGCGAGCATTTCGAAGCCCTGGCCGTCGAGCTTCACGGTGTCGATGCCGAGGTGCACGAGCACCCCGACGCCGCCCTCGCCGAGCACCACGAACGCGTGCGGGTGGATCTTCACGACCCGGCCGGCGATGGGCGAGACGACAGTGGTCGGTCCGGGGTCGGGGTCGATCGCGACGCCGGGACCCACCATCTCGCCGGCGAAGACCGGGTCGGGGGTCTGCGTGAGCGGCAGCAGCCGGCCCGGGCAGGGCGCGAGGACGTCCATCTACATCAGGTCCTCGATGTCTTCGGCCAGCGTGTCGGCCTCGGGACCGACCACGACCTGCACCACGTTGCCCGACAGCACGACGCCGTGAGCACCGGCGGCCTTGAGCGCGGCCTCGTCGACCTTGGCGCCGTCCTCCACCTCGGTGCGCAGCCGGGTGATGCACGGCTCGATCTCGACGATGTTGTCCGCGCCGCCCAGCCCGGCCAGGATCTGCTCCGCCTTGGTTGCCATGGTGTCCTCCTCGGTTCCGTTCACATTGCGGTCAGCTCGCGGGATCGGTCGTCGTCACCTTCGCCAACCCCCGCGGGTTGTCGGGGTCGAGCCCGAGCTCACGGGCCAGGGCCTCGACCACGAGCTGCGAGGCGACGATGGCGCCCATCGGCGCGACGGCCTCGGGCAGGTCCGGCCCGGCGACCGCCAGGGAGCACGCGCCGGCGAACCCGGCGTCGCCGCCGATGCCGATGGTGGTGGCGCCACGCGCGGCGAGGTCGCCGGCCAGCTCGGTCATCGGCGCGAGCATCGGGCCGTCGGGGGCGGCGACGAGCACGGCGGTCATGCCGGCGGTCACCACGGAGATCGGGCCGTGGCGCAGGTCGGCGTAGGAGTAGCCGCGCACCGGGCGTAGGCAGGTCTCCTCGAGCTTCAGCGCGGTCTCCAGCGCCGTGCCCATCATCAGGCCGCGACCGGAGACGACGGTGTACGCCGTCGTGGCCAGCTGGCGGGCGGCCTCCTCGACGCCCGAGCGCTGCTCCAGCAGCCGCTCGACCTCGCCGGCGACCAGGCCCAGCTCGCCGTCGAGCGCGGTCGGTGCGGGCGCGAGGGCGGTGGCGACCACGGCCATCGCGACCAGCTGGGCCAGGTAGGACTTGGTGGCCGGGACGGCGAGCTCGGGACCAGCGGCGGTCACCAGCGCCAGGTCGGCGGCGCGCACCAGGGGCGAGTCGGCCACGTTGGCCACCGCCACCGTGGCGCCGCCGCAGCTGCGCGCCCAGTCCTGGGTCGCCACGATCTCCTCGGTGGCCCCGGACTGGGAGACGCTGACGACCAGGGTGTCGGTGAGGTCGAGCTCGCTGCGGTAGTGCGTCGCGACGCTCGGCGCGGCCAGGCCGCCCACCACCCCGGCGTGGGTCTCGAGCAGGTAGCGGCCGTAGATCGCGGCGTTGTCGCTGGAGCCGCGAGCCACGAACAGCACCCGCCGCCGGCCCGCGAACAGACCGGCCACCTCGCTGCGCAACGGCAGCAGGGCCTCGAGCGTGCGACGCACGGCGTCGGGCTGCTCCTCCATCTCGCGCAGCATCTGGGTCGCCGACCGGGTGCTTGACACGTGCTCTCCCTCACACCATGCTCTGACTGGTCCGTACCAGACCGTACCAGTGAGAAACCTACCAGTGGGTGGAGGTGGCTGCCAGTGGTCGACCCGGTCTCGCGCACGATCATCACCGACGGCCCGCGCCCCAAGCACGCCCAGCTCTCCGACGTGCTCGCCGAGCTCGCGGCCCATGAGCTCGGACCCGACGTCGCCATCCCGTCCGAGCGCGAGCTGATGAGCGCCTACGACGTCTCGCGCGCCACCGTCCGCAAGGCCATCGAGAGCCTCGTGGCCGACGGCCTGCTGCACCGGATCCACGGCAAGGGCACCTTCGTCTCCCGGCCGCGGCTGGAGAGCAACCTGCACCTGGCCTCCTTCAGCCAGGACATGCGCCGCCGCGGGCTGACGCCGTCGACGCAGCTGGTCGGCGTCGAGGCCGACCGGCCGCCCACCGACGTCGCCAAGGCCCTCGACCTCGGCGGTGACGGCCTGGCCTGGCGGCTGGACCGCGTCCGGCTGGCCGACGACCAGCCCATCGCGCTGGAGAACGGCTGGTACCCGGTGCACCTGCTGCCGGGTCTGGACCGCCAGCAGCTCGGCGGCTCGCTCTATGAGGTGTTCCGCGAGGTCTACGGGCTGCCCATCGACGGCGCGGAGCAGACGCTGTGGGGCGAGTCGGCCGACTCCCCCACCGCCCGCCGGCTGGACTGCCCGGTCGGCACCCCCCTCCTGGTCTTCCGCCGCGTCTCCCGCGCGGCCGGAACGCCGCTGGAGTACGTCGTCTCCCGCTACCGGGGCGACCGCTACCAGCTGCACATGTCGCTCGGCAGCACTGAGCTCGGCAGCACCGACGCCGCCCGGCCCGACCAGCACCACTCGGAAGAAGGAACAGCATGACCGCAACCGCAGAAGCAACCACCCGGGGGCCCCGCTTCAACCTCGCACCGCTCCAGAAGTTCGGCCGCAGCCTGATGCTGCCGATCGCCGCCCTGCCCGTCGCCGGTCTGCTGCTGCGGCTGGGCCAGGACGACCTCCTCGGACCGAAGGGCCTGCACTGGGACCGGGTCGCCGCGGTCATCGGCGCCGCCGGCAACGCGGTGTTCAGCAACCTGCCGCTGATCTTCGCCCTCGGCGTCGCGATCGGCATGGCCAAGAAGTCCGACGGCTCCACCGCCCTGGCCGGCGTCGTGGGCTACCTGGTGTTCAAGTCCGTCGGCGACGCGATGTCGCTGCAGGTGCTCGACCAGCCCACGACGGGCGATCCCGTGCTCATCGACTACGGCGTCCTCGGCGGCATCGTCAGCGGCCTGGTGGCGGCCTTCCTGTGGCAGAAGTACCACCGCATCAAGCTGCCGCCCTACCTGGCGTTCTTCGGCGGGCGCCGGTTCGTGCCGATCATCACCGCGGTGGTGATGACGATCGTCAGCGTGCTGCTCAGCCTGGTGTACCCGGCGTTCAACTCCGGGCTGACCCACCTCTCGACCTGGGTGGCGAACAACGACGTCATCGGCGGCTTCGTCTATGGCACCCTCAACCGGCTGCTGATCCCGCTCGGCCTGCACCACATCATCAACACCACCGTGTGGTTCAACCTCGGCAGCTACACCCACGGCGGCACCCTCTACCACGGCGACCTAACCCGGTTCTTCCAGGGCGACCCGTCGGCGGGCATCTTCATGACCGGCTTCTTCCCGATCATGATGTTCGCCCTCCCGGCCGCCGCGATGGCGATCTGGCACGAGGCGAAGCCAGCGCAGAAGAAGCTGGTGGGCGGCCTCATGATCTCGGCCGCGCTGACCTCGTTCCTCACCGGCGTGACCGAGCCGCTGGAGTTCGCGTTCATGTTCGTGGCCTGGCCGCTCTACGTCGTGCACGCGGTGCTGACCGGCACCTCGATCGCGATCTGCAACGCGCTCGGCATCCACGACGGATTCTCCTTCTCCGCCGGCCTGTTCGACTACGTGCTCAACTTCGGCATCGCCACGAAGCCGCTGCTGCTCATCGTGATCGGGCTGGTCTACGCGGCCATCTACTACGTCGCGTTCCGGTTCATCATCCGTTGGTGGAACCTCAAGACGCCCGGCCGGGAGGACGAGGGCGAGGAGAGCGCGATCGTCAACGTCAACGACCAGTGATCGCCGCCGCATGATCCTGGCTGCAGGTCGCATCGTCACCCCGGCGCGGGTCTTCGCGCCGGGGTGGGTGCACGTGGAGGACGAGCGGCTGGTCGACGTCGGCGCGGGCGCCCCGCCGCGCCCGGCCGACGTCGAGCTGCCCGCCGCCACGGTGGTGCCCGGGTTCGTCGACGTCCACGTGCACGGTGGCGGCGGCGCCTCCTTCGACGAGGGCACCGCCGAAGCGGCGGAGCGCGTCGTCGCCGCGCACCTGGCGCACGGCACCACGACCATGGTGGCCAGCCTCGTCACGATGGCGCCCGCGGCCCACCTGCGCGCGGTCCGTGAGCTGGCCGCGCTCAGCGCCGGCGGCCGGCTGGCCGGCGTCCACCTCGAGGGGCCGTGGCTGAGCCCCGAGCACGCGGGCGCCCACGACCCGGCGCTGCTGGAGGTGCCCAAGCCCGACCACGTCGACGCGGTTCTCGAGGCCGGCGACGGGCACGTCCGCATGGTCACCCTCGCCCCCGAGCTCGACGGCGGGCTGGACGCCGTCCGCCGCCTCACCGCGGCCGGCGTGGTCGCCGCCGTCGGCCACACCGACGCCTCCTACGAGGTGGTCCGGGCCGCCCTGGACGCCGGCGCCGGCGTGGGCACCCACCTGTTCAACGCGATGCGCGGGCTCAAGCACCGCTCCCCGGGGCCCGTCGCCGCCCTGCTCGAGCACCCCGACACCTACGTCGAGCTCATCGCCGACGGCGTCCACCTGCACCCGGCGGTGATCCGGCTGGCCGCCAACGCCAAGCCCCACCGCTACGCACTGGTCACCGACGCCATGGCCGCCGCAGCCGCGGCCGACGGCGACTACGAGCTCGGCCCGATGCGGGTGGCCGTCCGCGACGGCGAGGCCCGGCTGGCCGACGGCACGATCGCCGGCTCCACGCTCACCCTGGCCCGCGCCGTGCAGTACGCCGTCACCGAGGCCGGGCTGACGCTCGAGGACGCCGTCCGCGCGGCCACCCTCACTCCCGCCACCATGCTGGGCCTCGAGCACGTGGGCGCCTTGCGACCCGGCTTCCGGGCCGACCTGGTCGTGCTCGACGACGCGTTGGCCGTCAAGCGCGTCATGCACCGCGGCCGCTGGGTGCGCACCAGCTGAGGCCTCAGCTCAGCGGCACGAGGTCCGGCGCTCCCAGCCGCGCGGCGTCGGCGGTGGCGTCGTCGGGCATCTGCTGGCTCTCCCGCTCGGCCTCGACCCGCTTGCGGTAGTGCTCGATCTCGACCTTGGTCTGGTCCTCGCTCCAGCCCAGCACCCCGCCCATCAGCCGCGCCGCCTCCTCGACGGAGTTCAGGCCGCGGTCGAAGGACTCGATGGAGAGCCGGGTGCGCCGAGTGAGGGCGTCGTCGATGTGGAGCGCGCCCTCGTGGGAGGCGGCGTAGACGATCTCGACCTTGAGGTAGTCCGAGCCGTCGGAGAGCGGCTCGCCCAGGTCGGGGTCGGCGGCGACCAGCGCCAGCAGTTCGTCGATGAGCGAGCCGTAGCGGTTGAGCAGGTGCTCGATACGCACCGGGTGCAGCCCCGACCGCTCGGCCAGCAGCCCGACCTGGTTGGTCAGCGCGGCGTAGCCCTCGGCCCCGAGCAGCGGCACGTGCTCGGTGACCGAGCGCGGGACCGAGCGGCGGTCGTGGGTCTCCATGCCGAACACCGCCTCGTCGATGGCGTCCTTGGCCATCACGCGGTACGTCGTGTACTTGCCGCCGGCGATCACCACCAGACCGGGGGCGGGGTGACCGACGGCGTGCTCGCGGGAGAGCTTCGAGGTGGCCTCGGACTCCCCCTCCAGCAGCGGCCGCAGCCCGGCGTAGACGCCCTCGACGTCGTCGCGCGTGAGCGGGGTCTCGAGCACCGAGTTGACGTGCTCGAGCAGGTAGTCGATGTCGGCCTCGCTGGCGGCGGGGTGCGCCTTGTCCAGCGTCCAGTCGGTGTCGGTGGTGCCGATCAGCCAGTGCCGGCCCCACGGGATGACGAACAGCACCGACTTCTCGGTGCGCAGGATCAGCCCGACGCGGCTGCGGATGCGGTCCTTGGGCACCACCAGGTGGATGCCCTTGCTGGCGCGGACGTGGAACTCACCGCGCTGCCCGCCCAGCGCCTGGGTCTCGTCGGTCCACACACCGGTGGCGTTGACCACCTGGCGCGCCCGCACGGTGAAGGTGCGGTCGTTCTCCAGGTCGTGCACCACCGCGCCGACCACGCGCTCACCCTCGCGCACCAGCTCGGTGACGCGGGCACGGATGGCCACGTGCGCTCCGTACGCTGCCGCGGTGCGCGCGACGAACATCGTGTGGCGGGCGTCGTCGACCTGGGCGTCGTAGTACTGCAAGGCCCCGACCAGCGCGTCCTTGCGCAGCGAGGGCACCAGCTTCAGCGCACCGCGCCGCGTCAGGTGCTTGTGCATCGGCACCCCGGTCTTGCCCGCCATGCGGCTGAGCACGTCGTAGAGGGCGACACCGCTGCCGGCGTAGAAGCGCTCCCAGAACCGGTGCTGCAGCGGGTAGAGGAACGGCACCGGCCGCACCAGGTGCGGCGCGAGCTCCTGCAGCAGCAGTCCCCGCTCCTTGAGCGCCTCGGCCACCAGGCCGAAGTCGAGCATCTCCAGGTAGCGCAGGCCACCGTGGACCAGCTTGCTGGAGCGGCTCGAGGTGCCCGAGGCGAGGTCACGGGCCTCGACCAGGCCGACCTTCAGGCCCCGGGTGGCGGCGTCGAGGGCGCTGCCCGCGCCCACGACACCGCCCCCGACCACGAGGACGTCGAGCTCCTCGGAGGCCATCGCTGCGAGCGCCTCGTCGCGGTACTGAGGCGAGAGAGCGACAGGTTGCATGGGAGAACTTCCTCCTCGTAGATGTGGCTGGTCGGAATCTCGGTCAGTCGACGTCGACCCAGTCGAGGGTCCGCTCGACCGCCTTCTTCCACTGGGCGTAACCCTCGTCGCGCTGCTCGTCATCCCACTGTGGCGACCATCGCTTCGCCTCGTTCCAGTTCTCGCGCAGCTCGTCGGTGTTGTTCCAGAAGCCGACCGCCAGGCCGGCCGCGTACGCCGCACCGAGCGCGGTGGTCTCGGCCACGACCGGACGGCTGACCTCGACACCGAGCACGTCGGCCTGGATCTGCATGCACAGCTCGTTGGCGGTGACACCCCCGTCGACCTTGAGCACCTCGAGCTTCACACCGGAGTCCTTCTCCATGGCCTCGGCGACGTCGCGGCTCTGGTAGCAGATCGACTCCAGCGTGGCCCGCGCGAGGTGGGCGTTGGTGTTGTAGCGCGACAGACCGACGATGGCGCCGCGGGCGTCGGAGCGCCAGTAGGGCGCGAACAGCCCGGAGAAGGCCGGCACGAAGTACACGCCGCCGTTGTCGTCGACCTGCTTGGCCAGCGACTCGCTCTGCGCCGCTCCGGAGATGATGCCGAGCTGGTCGCGCAGCCACTGCACGGCGGAGCCGGTCACCGCGATCGAGCCCTCGAGCGCGTAGACGACGTCCTCGTCGCCGAACTTGTAGCAGACCGTGCTGAGCAGACCCGCCTCCGAGCGCACCAGCTCGGTGCCGGTGTTGAGCAGCATGAAGTTGCCGGTGCCGTAGGTGTTCTTGGCCTCGCCGACGTCGAAGCAGACCTGTCCGACGGTGGCGGCCTGCTGGTCGCCGAGGATGCCGGTGAGCGGGATCTCGCCCTTGGCCGGGCCGTTGCGCAGCGTCGTGCCGTAGCCCTCCGGATCGCTGGAGGAGCGGATCTCGGGCAGCATCGCGCGCGGGATGTCGAACAGCGCCAGCAGCTCGTCGTCCCACTCGAGCGTCTCGAGGTCCATCAGCATGGTGCGGCTCGCGTTGGTGACGTCGGTGACGTGGACCCCGCCGTCGGTGCCGCCCGTCAGGTTCCAGATCAGCCAGCTGTCGGTGTTGCCGAAGACGACGTCGCCGGCCTCGGCCCGCTCACGCACGCCGTCGACGTTCTCGAGGATCCATTGGATCTTGCCGCCCGAGAAGTAGGTCGCCGGTGGCAGGCCGGCCTTGGTGCGGATGGTGTCACCGTGCCCGTCACGCTCCAGCTTGCTGGCGATCTTGTCGGTGCGCGTGTCCTGCCAGACGATCGCGTTGTAGACCGGCTTGCCGGTGTTCTTGTCCCAGACCACCGTCGTCTCGCGCTGGTTGGTGATGCCCAGCGCGGCGATGTCGTCGGCGGACACGTTCGCCTTGTTCATGCCGGACTGGATCACCGAGCTGGTGCGCTCCCAGATCTCCACCGGGTCGTGCTCGACCCAGCCGGCCTGCGGCAGGATCTGCTCGTGCTCGAGCTGGTGGCGGGCCACCTCGCTTCCGGAGTGGTCGAAGAGCATGAAGCGGGTGCTGGTGGTGCCTTGGTCGATCGCGGCCACGTAGTCGGCCATGGGTGTCTCCTTTGACGGATGGTGAGGCGGGGGTGGTCAGTCGTTGGCGATGGGCTCGGCGACGCGGGTGTCGTCGATCTCTGCCTCGGGGTCGGTCAGGTGGTTCTCGATGAGCACCTTGAACAGGCCGCCTCCGATCAGACCGCCGAGGAGCGGAGCGACGATGGGTAGCCAGAAGTAGACCGTGCCGCGCTGGTCCTGCCAGGCACTGCCGTAGCCGGTGATGAAGGAGGCCAGCCGGGGTCCGAAGTCGCGGGCCGGGTTGATGGCGTAGCCGGCGTTGGCGCCGAAGGCCATGCCGATGGCCACCACCAGGAGCCCGACGAAGAGGGGGCCCACGTTGGCCAGTGGGGGGTTGTTCCACGGCGTGGTCAGCGCGAAGACGACGAAGACGAGGATCGCGGTGCCCACGACCTGGTCGAGGAACGCGGTGGGGATGCCGACGATGTCGTCGCCGTTGCCCGGCAGGGTGGAGAAGATGCCCTGGCTCTTGACGGTGTGACCGGGGTCGTAGGCGCCGATCAGGTCGGCGTAGACCACGCGCACGATCAGCGCGGCGATGAAGGCGCCGGCCGTCTGGGCGGCCATGTACGGCGCCACCTTGCGCCACTCGAAGCCCTTGAAGGCCGCGAGCGCGAGTGTCACCGCGGGGTTGAGGTGGGCACCGGAGATGCGCGCCGAGACGAAGATGCCCATCGTCACCGCCAGGCCCCAGGCCCAGGAGATGGAGTCGTGGTCGCCGAGCGCGCCGTCCTTGTTGGTCACCACCTGGGCCACGACGCCGCAACCGAACAGGATCAGGATCATGGTGCCGGCGAACTCCGCACAGAGCTCACCCACCAGGGGGTTCTTCTTCACGCTTGCTCCTTCCAGACGCCGCATTGCGTCGTTGGGCAGCAGCCTTGTGACCCACGCCACCTCCGGCAACGTCGACCGGTCGACAATGTCGAACACCGCGTTCTAGTGTCCTTTTCGTGCCCATCCAGTCGGTCGAGCGAGCGGCCGCGATCATCGAGCTGGTCGATGCCGCTCCTCTGGGGCTGACCGAGATCGCCCGCGCGATGGACCTGCCGAAACCGACGGTGCACGGGCTGGTGCGCACCCTGGTCGACGTCGGTTTCGTGCAGCAGGACCCCGACACGGGGCGCTACTCGGTCGGCGACCGGCTGGGACGGGTCGGGCACGGGCTCGACCGCCACGAGCTGCGCTCGCTGGCCACCAACTGGTCGGACCGGCTGGCCGCCCGGCTACGCCTGGAGGTGCACCTGGCCGTGCCGGACGGCTTCGACGCCCTGGTGCTGCTCGACCACGTCTTCCGTCCTGACGACAGCCCGCAGACGCTACGCATCGGCGAGCACCAGCCGGTGCACGCCACCGCCCTGGGCAAGGTCTTGTTGGCCCTGGCCCCTGGCGTCGGGCCGGTGCGGGCGCTCTCCTTGGTGGCCTACACCTCGGCGTCGTTGGTCGAGGCCGCGGCCCTCACCGCCGAGCTGGGCGAGGTCCGACGTCGCGGCTGGGCGGTGGAGGCGGGCGAGCACCAGCCGGGCATCGGCGGTGTGGCTGCGCCCGTGCGCGACGTCGGCGGGGTGGTCGTCGCGGCGGTCGGTGTCGTCGGCCCGCAGCAGCAGCTGCTCGACACCTCACATGCTCCCCGGCCGGCGGTGGTGCAGCAGGTCGTCGCCGCGGGCCGTGCGATCAGCCAGCAGCTGGCGCACCGGTGGTGACGTCGCGGTGAAGGTGGTCGCCGCCATCGACCAGGGCACCACGTCGACCCGCTGCGTGCTCTTCGACCACGCCGGGCGGATGGTGTCGGTGGCCCAGCACGAGCACCGTCAGCACTACCCCCAGCCGGGCTGGGTCGAGCACGACGCCCTGGAGATCTGGCGCAACGTCGAGCGCGTCGTTCCCGAGGCGCTGCGCTCGGCCGGTCTCGCGGTGGCCGACGTCGCGGCGATCGGGATCGCCAACCAGCGAGAGACCGCCGTGGTCTGGGACCGTCGCACGGGCGAGCCGGCCCACCCGGCCATCACCTGGCAGGACACCCGCACCGCCCCCCTGGTCGCCGAGCTCAACGCCGGTCCCACCGCCGCGCTGTTCGAGGAGGTCTGCGGGCTCAGCCCGGCAGGCTACTTCGCGGCCCCCCGGCTGCGGTGGCTGCTGGACCGCGTGCCCGGGCTGCAGGAGCGGGCCGAGGCCGGGGACGTCTTGTTCGGGACGATGGAGTCCTGGCTGATCTGGAAGCTGACCGGTGGCCCGATCGGCGGCGTCCACGTCACCGACGTCACCAACGCCAGCCGCACCATGCTCATGGACATCGACCGGCTGGCCTGGGACGACCGGCTGCTCGCCGCCCTGGACATCCCCCGCGCGTTGCTGCCCGAGATCCGGCCCAACGTGGCGGTCTACGCCGAGTGCACCGCGGCCGCGCCCGGCGTGCCCATCGGCGGCGCGTTCGGCGACCAGCAGGCGGCCCTGTTCGGGCAGACGTGCTTCGCCGAGGGCGAGGCCAAGTTCACGTACGGCACCGGGTCGTTCCTGCTGCTCAACACCGGCACCCAGCGGCCCACCCCGTCGAACGGGCTGCTGCCCACCGTCGCCTACGCCATCGGCGAGGAGGCGCCGACGTACGCCGTCGAGGGCTCGATCGCCATGACCGGCTCGCTGGTGCAGTGGTTCCGCGACAGCCTGGAGATGATCCGATCGGCGCCCGAGATCGAGACCCTGGCGCGCAGCGTGGCCGACAACGGCGGCTGCTACATCGTGCCCGCCTTCTCCGGGCTCTACGCGCCGCGCTGGCAGCCCGACGCCCGCGGGATCATCGTCGGGCTCACCTCGTTCGTCACCAAGGGCCACCTTGCGCGGGCCGTGCTCGAGGCCACCGGCTGGCAGACCGCCGAGGTCGTCGACGCCATGACCGCGGTGGCCCCGGTGCCGATCCAGCGGCTGAAGGTCGACGGCGGCATGACCGCCAACCACCTGCTCATGCAGTTCGTCGCCGACGTCCTCGACGTCCCCGTCGAGCGACCCCTCGTGCTCGAGTCGGTCTCGCTGGGCGCCGCCTACGCCGCGGGCCTGGCCGTCGGCTACTGGCCCGACCTGGAGGTGCTCCGGAACAACTGGCACCGCGCCGCCCGCTGGGAGCCGGCCATGCCCGACGACCTGCGCCGCCGCGAGCGGGAGAACTGGGAACGAGCGGTGGAGCGGACGTACGACTGGGTCCGCTGAAGCGAGCCCTGCGAGCCAAGCGGACAGGAGCCGAGGCGTCGGAAACCTGCAGGCGCGCGCCGCGCGAAGCGCCACCCGGGACTGCGGGTTTGCGACGCCTCGGCGAGACCACCACTGACCGCAACGAACCCGCGGCGCGCGACCACAGCGGGTTGGTCTGAAACGTGGGGAACGAGACGCCTCGCCGGCCCACACGCGCGGGAACCCGACGCCTCAACGACCCGAAAGACCCAGCTTCTTACCCACGCAGCCTCGGGATGAAGTTGAGCCACCCCAGATCCAGGAACGCCGCCAGCAGCACGACCACCACCAGCGAGACCCCGACGTCGCGGGTCTGGCGTGGCGCGGCCACCAGCCCGGCGACGACCAGGGCCGGCGCCACGACCAGGCCGGGGCGGCCGGTGACCAGCCAGACCACGACGTCGATCAGGCTGACGACCAGCGCCACCACCAGCACCACCGGCAGCGTGAGCGGACCGGGCTGGGCGCTGGACTCCAGCCGCACGGTGACGACGTCGGGCATGGCCATCGCCTCGGGTGCGGACGCGTTCGGGGTGCTACCGGTCAGCTCCGCGACGAGCAGACTCAGGCAGGTGCCGTGGCCGACGATCACCAGGTCGTCCTGGGGATGGTCGCGCATCAGCCGACGGACCGCCGCGGTCGCACGGCGTCGCGTCACCGCCAGTGGCTCCCAGCCCTCGTACGCGGGGCTGTCGGGCTCCTCGAACGCGCGGCGGCGGACCGCGTCCATGTCCTCGATCCAGCCCGCGTGCAGACGCACCTGCTCGCGGAGGTCGTCGACAACGGTGACGGCTCCGTCGGTGAGCAGCCGCGCGGTCTCACGCGCCTTCGGTTCCGGTGAGCAGAACCAGGCCGCCCGCTTGGGCAGTCGCCCAGACCTGCGCAGCTCGAGGACCGCCTCGGCGCCGTCAGGATCCAGGTGCCACTGCGAGGCCGCCGTCTGGTGGTCGATCAGCGGCGGCCCGTGCCGCACCAGGTGGACGTACCGCTCAGCCATCAGCCGGGGTCACCGGAACACGAGGTAGTGCAGGATCAGCCACACCGGGGCGATGGTGGCCAGCAGCGAGTCCAGCCGGTCCATCAGCCCGCCGTGGCCGGGGATGACCTGCGACATGTCCTTGATGCCGAGGTCGCGCTTCATGACCGACTCGACCAGGTCGCCGAGCGTCGCCATGACGACGGCGACGATGCCGAGGAGCACCCCGACCCACGCCTCGCCGTCGAGGTAGATCGTCACCAGCAGCACGCCGGCCGCGATGCAGCCGATCGTGGAGCCGGCGAAGCCCTCCCAGGACTTCTTGGGCGAGATGACCGGCGCCATCTGGTGCCGGCCGAACAGCACGCCGGCGATGTAGCCGCCGATGTCGGAGGCGATGGTGACGACGATGAAGGTGACGATGCCCTTGACGCCGTCGGAGCCGTCGTGGCCGTCCTCGGCCAGCAGCAGGGCGACGAAGGAGCCGAGGAACGGCACGTAGAACAAGGTGAGGATCGAGGCCGAGGCGGTGGCCACGAAGCCCGCCACCCCGCGGCGCAGGATCAGCAGCATCGTGACCAGGCCGGTCACGGCGGTCGCGGTGACCAGCGGGTCGGTGCCGAACAGGAACGCGACGACGACCATGACGACGCCGCCGAGCATCAGCGGCTCGCGCGGCAGGTCGATCTGCTTGGCCAGCAGGCCGCGGTGCAGCTCCCAGATCGCCACGACCACCGCCGCCGCGACGATGATCATGAACCCCGGCTTCCAGAACACCAGGGAGACGATGATCAAGACGCCGAGGGTGACGCCCGAGGCGATCGCCGCGGGGAGGTTGCGGCCGGCCCGGCCGGGGTCCTTGGCGGGCGGCGGGGCGGCGACCGGCGGGCTGGTGTCAGCCATCAGACCTCGAGCAGCTCGGCTTCCTTGTTCTTGAGCATCTCGTCGATCTCGTCGGTGTGAGTCTTGGTGACGCCGTCGAGGCGCTTCTCGGCGCCGGTGACGTCGTCCTTGCCGACCTCGCCGTCCTTCTCGAGCTTCTCCAGCGACTGCTTGGCGGTCCGACGGATGTTGCGCACCGAGACCCGGCCGTCCTCGGCCTTTGCCCGGGCGATCTTGGTGTACTCCTTGCGTCGCTCCTCGGTCAGCTCGGGGAAGACGCAGCGGATCAGCTTGCCGTCGTTGGAGGGGTTCACGCCCAGGTCGGAGTCGCGGATCGCCCGCTCGATGGCCGGCATCGCAGTGACGTCGTAGGGCTGCACCAAGATCACGCGCGCCTCGGGAGCGGTGAACCCGGCCAGCTGCTGCAGCGGCGTGGGCGTGCCGTAGTACTCGGCGGTGATCTTGGCGAACATGCTGGGGTGCGCACGGCCGGCACGGATGGCGGCGAGCTCCTCGCGGGTCGCCTCGACCGACTTCTTCATCTTCTGGTCGGCCTCGTTGAGCGTGTCGTTGATCAACGTCTCTCCTTGCCTTCGCCTCGGTTTGCCTACGGTCGAGCGCTCTCCTCAGCTGGCGCTGACGAGCGTCCCGATCTTCTCACCCTGCACGACCTTGAGGATGGTTCCCTCCGGCTCCATCCCGAACACGATCATCGGCAGGTTGTTCTCCCCGCACAGCGCGAACGCCGTCTGGTCCATGATCCGCAGGCCCTTGGCGATCGCCTCGTCGTAGGTGACGTGGTCGAGCTTGACGGCGTCGGGGTCCTGGCGCGGGTCGGCGGTGTAGACGCCGTCGACGCCGTTCTTGGCCACCAGCACCACCTCGCACCTGCTCTCCAGCGCACGCTGGGCGGCGACGGTGTCGGTGGAGAAGTACGGCAGCCCCATGCCGGCGCCGAAGATCACCACGCGGCCCTTCTCCAGGTGCCGGATCGCGCGCCGCGGGATGTAGGGCTCGGCCACCTGGCCCATCGTGATCGCGGTCTGCACCCGCGTCTCGACGCCCTCCTTCTCCAAGAAGTCCTGCAGCGCGAGGCAGTTCATGACGATGCCGAGCATGCCCATGTAGTCCGCCCGCGCACGGTCCATGCCGCGCTGCTGCAGCTCGGCGCCGCGGAAGAAGTTGCCGCCGCCGGTGACCACCGCGACCTGCACGCCGGTGCGCTGCACGGCGGCGATCTCGCGCGCCACAGCCTGCACGACGTCGGGGTCGACGCCGACCCTCCCGCCGCCGAACACCTCACCGGACAGCTTGAGCAGCACCCGCCGGTAACCGGCTCCTGGCTGTGTCGTGGCCTCGACCATCACTCCCCCTCGCGGCATGCGAAAGGGGCCGGTGATGTCGTTGCGGTCATCACCGGCCCCTCTCGGTCGTTCATGTCGGGTGAAACCTACCCGGCTCAGGCACCCACCTCGAAGCGGGCGAACCGCTTCACGGTCACGCCGGCCTCGTCGAGCACCGCCTTGACGGACTTCTTGGAGTCCTGCACCGACGGCTGGTCGAGCAGCGCGACGTCCTTGAAGAAGCCGTTGAGCCGGCCCTCGATGATCTTGGGCAGCGCCTGCTCGGGCTTGCCCTCCTCACGGGCGGTGGCCTCGGCGATCTCGCGCTCCTTGGCCACGACGTCGGCCGGGACCTCGTCGCGGGAGAGGTAGGTCGGCCGCATGGCCGCCACCTGCATCGCCGCGGCGCGTGCCGCCTCGGCGGAGTCGCCGTCGTACTCGACGAGTACGCCGACGGCCGGCGGCAGGTCGGAGGCCCGCTTGTGCATGTAGGCCACCGCGGGGCCGTCGAAGTGGACGTAGCCGCCCAGCTCGATCTTCTCCCCGATGGACACCGCGAGCTCCTGCACGATCTGGTCGACCGTGTCGTCACCGGCGCCGTCGCTGACCTGCACGGCCTTGAGGGCCTCGAGGTCGGCGGGCTTGGCCTGCGAGGCGGCGTCGGCGATGCGCTGCGCCGCCGTGACGAAGTCATCGCCCTTGGCGACGAAGTCGGTCTCGCAGTTCAGCTGCACCAGCACGCCCGGGGCGTGCGCGACGAGCCCGGCGGACGCGGTGCGCTCGGCGCCGCGCTTGGCGGCCTTCGCCGCACCCTTGACGCGCAGGACCTCGACGGCCTTCTCGAAGTCGCCGTCGACCTCCTCCAGCGCCTTCTTGGCGTCCATCATCCCCGCGCCGGTCTGGTCGCGGAGCCGCTTGACGTCGGCTGCACTGATCGCCATCGATCAGTCCTCCTTCTTGGCTTCGGCGTTCACGAACCCGGCGGCCTCGGCAGCCTCGGCGGTCTTGAACCAGACCTCGGCCTTGGTGCGGTCGTACCAGGGGCTGCTGGGGGCGTGGAACTTCATGGACTGGGCGTTGCCCTTGACCTCGAACCCGTCGGGACCGTTGCCGTCCTCGTCGGCCTTGGCGGAGTCGGCGCCGTAGGGGCCCTCCTCCTCGACCGCGGCGTCGGTGGCCACCGGCTCCTCGACGGGAGCAGCAGGGGCCTCGGTGGCCTCGGCGGACGCACCGGTGGCCTCGGCCGCCGGGGTCTCGGCGGCAGCGTCGCCGGTCGCGGCGGCGCCGGCCTTCTCGGCCTCGCCCCCGAGCAGGTCGCGCTCCCAGTCGGCCAGCGGCTCGCCGGCACCCACGGACTCGGCCTCGCCCTCACCGGAGCGCGCACCCGAGCGGGCGATCAGGCCCTCGGCCACGGCGTCGGCGACGACGCGGGTGAGCAGGCTGACGGCGCGAATCGCGTCGTCGTTGCCCGGGATCGGGTAGTCGACCTCGTCGGGGTCGCAGTTGGTGTCGAGGATGCCGATGATCGGGATCCGGAGCTTGCGGGCCTCCTCGACGGCGAGGTGCTCCTTCTTGGTGTCGACCACCCACACCGCCGACGGCGTGCGCGCCATCTCGCGGATGCCGCCCAGGGTCTTGTCGAGCTTGTCGCGCTCCCGCTTCATCTGCAGGAGCTCCTTCTTCGTGCGACCCGAGCCGGCGACGTTGTCGAAGTCGACCTCGTCGAGCTCCTTGAGGCGGTTGATCCGCTGGTGCACGGTGGAGAAGTTGGTCAGCATGCCGCCCAGCCAGCGCTGGTTGACGAAGGGCATGCCCACGCGCGTCGCCTGCTCGGCGATCGCCTCCTGGGCCTGCTTCTTGGTGCCGACGAACATGATCGTGCCGCCGCGCGCGACGGTGTCCTTGACGAAGGCGAAGCCGGCGTCGATGTAGGACAGCGACTGCTGCAGGTCGATGATGTAGATGCCGTTGCGCTCGGTCATGATGAAGCGCTTCATCTTCGGGTTCCAGCGACGGGTCTGGTGCCCGAAGTGGACGCCGCTCTCGAGGAGCTGGCGCATGGTGACGACTGCCATGAGCTGGGTCGTTCCTTCTTCTCGTGGCGCGCCTGGTGGCACACCGGTTTCGGTTGTCGCAGGCGACGGCGGGTGCCGGCCTGCCCTGACGTCCGAACGCGGCCCCGCCCACACCGGTGCTGCTGGTCTGGGACCTCGGGGTCGTCGCCCGCGTGCAGTGGCGCGCGGAGACGGACGTGCGAAGTCAGCCCATCGCTGAGCTGCTGCGGTCAGTCTAGGCCCTGCGGCCCGGGGTCACCAATCGTCCACAGGCGCACTTACCCACAGGGTTGTCCACAGTTCCGCGTACCGCGCTGGCGGCCCCGCCGCCCGCGGGTGAGCCTGGCGCCATGTCGTTCGCCGCTCTACTGTTTCCTCTGGTGCTCCTGCTGCTGAGCACCAGCACCGCCGCCAGCACCGCCGCCAGCACCACCGCCAGCACCACCGCCAGCACCGCCGCCCCCGGCCCGGGTCCGGTGCCCGTGGGGCAGGGGGCCTGGCCGCTCGATCCGCGACCGGCGGTGGTGCGCGGCTTCGATCCCCCGGACTCCCCCTACGGCCGCGGTCACCGCGGCGTCGACCTGCAGGGGCGTCTCGGCCAGGCCGTCCGTACGTCGCTGGCCGGCACCGTCACGTTCGCCAGCGGGCTGGGCGGGCGCGGCGTGGTCGTCGTGGACCACGGCGCCGTGCGCACCACCTACGAGCCGGTCACCGCCCTGGTGCACGTCGGCGACACCGTGGCCCGCGGTCAGCCGATCGGCACCCTGCAGCTGCTGGCCTCGCACTGCGCTCCGCGGGCGTGCCTGCACTGGGGCCTGCTGCAGGGCTCGACCTACCTCGACCCGCTGCTGCTGGTCGGTGGCGAGCCCGTGCGGCTGCTGCCGCTCCAGGCGGGCGCGACGTCGGCGACCAGGGCGGCACCCGTGCGCGGGTCCTCCACCGCGACGGGAGCAGGACTCGCGGCTGCCGCGGGCGCCACGGTCGGCGCTGGCGCACGCGCCCCGTGACGCTCGGCGCCGAGGCCGGCGGCGACGACGAACGCCACGCCCACCGCGGGCCACAGCCCGGGCACCTGGTGCAGGACGACCAGCCCGACGAGGGTCGCGATGGCCGGCTCGAGACACATCAGCGTGCCGAAGGCCGAGGTGGTCAGCCGGCGCAGGGCCAGCAGCTCGAGCGTGAACGGCACGACGGGCAGGAGCACCGCGAGGCCCAGGCCGAGCAGCACCACCCGCGCGTCGAGGTGCGACCAGAGGCCCGGGTCGGCCACCGCGACCACCAGGGTGCTGATGACCCCGGCCACCGGCAGCGACACGGCCAGGCCGGTCAGGCCGCTCAGCTCGTCGCCGACCGCCTGGGTGAGCAGGATGTACGCGGCCCAGCACCCGGCCGCGGCGAGGGCGAAGCCGACCCCGACCAGGTCGGCCCCCGACCCCGCGGCCAGGTCGCGCCACGGCTCGGTCAGCAGGACGACGCCGACGGCCGCCGAGGCCGGCCACGCCAGCGCGCCGCGACCGCGACTGCGGGCGACCGCGACCCCGAGGGGGCCGAGGAACTCCAGCGCGCTCGCCGTGCCCAGCGGGATCCTCGCGACCGCCTCCATGAACAGCGTGGTCACGCCGGCGGTCGCGCACCCCAGCGCCGAGCCGACCAGCAGCCCCCGCCGGCTCACTCGGCTCCTGCGCGGCCGGACGACCAGCAGCAGGATCAGGCCGGCCCAGGCCAACCGGAGCCACGCCGCACCGAGCGGACCGACCGTGCCGAACAGGCCCACCGCCAGCGCAAGCCCGAGCTGCACGCACGACATCGAGGCCACCGCCATCGAGGTGCCGACGCGGCTCGACCTGGTGCTCACGGCGATGATTCTGCTCGGATCACACCGTCCGCGTCCACGTGAGAAAACTGGACTATTCATCCAGGTGCGGCGAACAATGAGCGAGTGGATCCGCGCCGCCTGGAGATGCTGCTCGAGCTGTCGCGGCTGGGGTCGATGCGCGAGGTCGCCGCGTCGATGCACACCACCACCTCGACGATCTCCCAGCAGCTCGGCGTGCTGGCCCGCGAAGCCGGCGTCGAGCTGCTCGAGCCCGACGGCCGTCGGGTCCGGCTCACCCCGGCGGGCCGGCGCCTGGCCGAGCACGCGGTGACGGTGCTCGCCGCCCTGGAGGCGGCCCGGGCCGACCTGGACCCCCGCGCCGCACCGGCCGGCGTCGTACGCGTGGCCGCGTTCGCCTCGGCCATCCGACGGCGGGTGCTGCCGGTGGTGACCCGGCTGGCCGACGAGCATCCCGACGTGCGGCTGGTGGTGCGCGAGCACGAGCCGAACGAGGCCGTGGCGCTCTTGGACGCCGACGAGGTGGACCTGGTGATCGGCTACGACTACAACCTGGCGCCCGCGGCGAGTGACCCGACCACCAGCACCGGCTCGCTCTACGCGACGCCCTGGGGGCTCGGGGTGCCGGCCGACCGCGCCGGTGTCGCCGCGCAGGCGACCGATGCCGCCGCGACCGTCTCGGCCTTCCGGGACAGCGAGTGGATCGTGAACTCGCGCAACACCGCCGACGACGAGGTGCTGCGGGTCGCGTGCTCGCTGGCCGGGTTCGCCCCGCGCATCACCCACCGCGCCGACAGCCTCGACCTCGTGGCCGACATGGTGCTCGCCGGACTCGGCGTGGGCCTGCTCCCGCTCGATCGCGACGGCGACCGGGTCGCCGTCCTCCCCGTGCGCGAACCGGACCTCGAGCTGCGCGCGCGGACCGTGGTGCGCCGCGGGCGCGAGCAGTGGCCACCGCTGGCCCTCGTGCTCGACCTGCTGCGCTCGCCGGACCAGGAGCGCGATCAGGCCCGGGGGTGAGCCAGCCGGTAGGCCGCCCGCAACCGCTCGTTGCTGACGTGGGTGTAGATCTGCGTCGTCGACAGCGAGGCGTGGCCGAGCAGCTCCTGGACCGTGCGCAGGTCCGCGCCACCCTCGAGCAGGTGCGTGGCCGCGGTGTGGCGCAGCCCGTGGGGACCCAGGTCGGGCGCCCCGGGCACGTCGGCCAGGCGCTGGTGCACCATCGTCCGCACCGCTCGCTGGTCGATCCTGCGGCCGCGGGCGCCCAGGAACAGCGCCGGACCCGAGCCGCTCACCGCCAGCCCGGGCCGTCCGCCGAGCAGCCAGTGCTCCAGCGCGCGGTCGGCCGGCAGACCGAACGGAACCGTCCGCTCCTTGCGTCCCTTGCCCAGCACCCGCACCACCCTGCGGTGCCGGTCGAGGTCGTCGACGTCGAGCCCGCACAGCTCCCCCACCCGGATGCCGGTGGCGTAGAGCAGCTCGAGCATCGCGGCGTCGCGGATGCCGACCTCGCTGCCGTCGTCGCAAGCGGTGGCCGCGTTCTCCAGCAGGCTGCGCGCCTCCTGCTGGTCCAGCGCCGGCGGCAGGGTGCGGTGAGCGCGCGGAGTGCCCAGGTGCGCACCGGGGTCGGTCTCGATCAGCCCGGTGCGCAGCGCCCAGGCGGTGAACACCCGCACCGCTGTCGCCCGTCGCGCGATCGTCGTGCGCGCCTTGCCCAGGGTCTGCTGCTTGGCCAGCCAGCTGCGCAGGGCTCGGGTGTCGATGCCGCGCAGGTCCGCGTGGCCCAGGGCGCTCGCGTGCTCCAGCATCGCCCGGACGTCGCCGACATAGGCCCGGACCGAGTGGGGGGTCAGGTCGCGTTCGGAGACCAGATGCCGTTCGTAGCTGGCCAGGGCCGCCGCCATCGGCTCGGGCAGGTCGACGCCCTCCGGCTGCTCGGTCACATCCGTCACTGTAGTAACAGGGACCGACCGATCGCGGGAGCCGCTACTGGTCGCCGACCAGCACCGGCGTCGCCTCGACGACGCGCAAGGCCGTGTCCGGCCCCGTGGTGGTGACCGTGCCCGGCACGTCGGCCGCCGGCCCCCCGTTCACCTGGAACGTGGCTGCCCACGTGACGCTGACGTGGTGGCGGACCGTGGTCGTCGCCTTCTGGTAGCGGTACACGACGTCCTTGCGCGGATACGGCGCTCCCGGACCGGTCGTGGTGGTCACGACGCCGTCACCGTGGTCCCAGGCGTAGGACACCGGCCGCACGTGGAGGGTCACCTGCTGCCCGAGCAGGGTCAGCGCGGTGTCGAAGGAGGCGGCCTGGACGTAGAAGATCGTGGCGAAGTTGACCAGGGTCTTGCCCGTCGGCTGGGTGAGCGAGGCCAGGTGCGGCACCGGCACGTGCTGGAAGGCCTCCCCCACGAGCGGCGCGGTCACCTGCGGTGGCGCGGATCGGCCTGGCAGGCGTCGGCCACCTCGGTCTCGACCGCCGCGCAGGCGCCCGTTCCCGCCCCGGCGTCGGGCTGGGCCGGAGCCTCGTGGACGACGGGGTGGGTGGAGGTGCCCCCGCTTCCCGAGCCCGAGGATTGGCACACATAGCCGACGTTGAAGCCATTGTGGCTCGAGGTCGATTGACCATGACAACTGCGCGCAACGGCGCTGCCCGGAAATAGTCCAATAGAAGCAATGGCGATGACGCCCACTAGAAGAGATCTCACAGCAAAAACAGTCCATTCAGGTGCCAGACATCCTCTGTGTTCGCCAACTCAAATCGAGCCCGGAAGGTGCCACGGGGAAAGCTGGTGGGGGTCGCCGACGCTGAGGCCAGGAACTGCTGGCCGTACTGGGTGACAGTCCCTTCGAGAATTACGGATCCAGGTCCAGATCTCTTCCCGGTCAGTTTGCTTACGGAGTAGCCGCGGCCCTCTGCGTGCCCGCCCGACGCATAGGTCTTGTCAATAAGAGCGATCGAGTTAGAGCACGATCGGCATTCGTCCGTTACTAGCCGCTTCATCGGAGCGGTATCGCCTGTGCGGGCCGAGTAGCTGTAGATCGCCATGTAGTACCGCACGAACGCCTCCGCCGACTCCGGGCTGGTGCCCTGCGCCTCGGCGGGCATCGTCGGTGCTCCGCTCGGGGAGGCCGAGGCGGAGGCGGCCGCCGAGGGCGTGAACGGTGCGGGCTTCGGACTGTCGCCGCCGCCGCAGCCGGCCAGGGCGGCGGTGGTGACGGCCGCTGCCGCCGCCGAGGCCAGGACCGTCGTGCGCACCATGACGTTCTACCTACCCGGAGGGGTGGCTGGTAACCCTGCGAGCGCCACCTGTGGACAACCCCGCCCGCCGAGGCGTTCCTCGTGGCTCACGCCGACCTGCACCGCGGCGCCTTGCGCCAGCGGCCCTGATCGAGACGTACGTGGCCCAGGTCGGCCAGCCGTCCCAGTGCGAGCTCGACCGACGAGGCGGCCAGGCCGGCGTGGCGGGTGATCTGGTCGAGGTCGGCGGCGACCGAGATCGGGACGGCGTCGAGCACCTGCTGGTCGAGCAGGCGCAGGCCGTCGGTGGGGCGGACCTCGCCGACCACGTCCGGCATCAGGTGCTCCCCCATCGGCGCCACCACCTCGAGCACCTCGGCCGCGCGGGTGACCAGCAGCGCGCCGCGGGTGCGGATCAACCGGTGCACCCCCTCGGACTGCGCACTGGTGATCGGACCGGGGACCCCCATGACCGGCCGGTGCAGGCTCTCGGTCCAGCTCGCCGTGTTCGCCGCGCCGCTGCGGGTGGCCGCCTCCACGACCACGGTGCCCAGGCTCAACCCGGCGATGATGCGGTTGCGGGCCAGGAACCGCCACTTGGTGGGGGTGCAGCCCGGGGCCAGGTCGCTGACGACGAGCCCGGTCCGGGCGATGTGGTCGATCAGCTCGCGATGGTCGAGCGGGTAGACGCGGTCGGGGCCGCAGGCCATCACCGCCACCGTGGGCCGATGGCTGGCCAGCGCTCCGCGGTGCGCGGCCAGGTCGATGCCGAACGCACCCCCCGAGACCACCGTGTAGCCGGCCTCGCTGACGCCGGCGGCGATCTCGACGGCGACGTCGCCGCCGTAGGTGGTGGCACTGCGTGCCCCGACGACGGCGACGGCCCGTGCCATGGTCTCGGCCAGGTGCAGCCGCCCACGCACCCACAGCCCGATCGGTGCGCCGCCCTGGTGGCCGACCGGCTCGGCCGCGGTCAGCGGGTCGAGCTGCTCGGGCCACTCGTCGTCGCCGGGGATCACGAACCGGGCGCCGACCTGCTCGGCGCGACGCAGGTCGCCGGCCGGATCGAGGTCGGCCAGCCGGGCGGCGACGTCGGCGGCGGCCTCCGGCGCCGACGACCCCCGCGGCGAGCGCAGCTCCTCGTAGAGGGCCTCGGCCCCGCCGGCGGCCACTCTGCGGGCGAGCTCCGGGTTGGCCGGCTCCGTCAGGCGGCACAGCGCCACCCGGGCCAACCGCTCCGCCCGCGACGGAGCGCTCCCCGCGCTCATGCCGAGGCCTCGCCGTCGACGAGCGCCAACGACGGCTCGGCGGCCTCTCCCAGCGGGACGGGCCGCTGCCGCGGCAACGAGCTCATCAGCAGCGGCTCGCCGGTCCGCAGCCGGAGGGCCACGTCGAGCTCCTCGGTGCCGGGCTGCTCGACGCCTCGCAGGTCGGCCACCGTCCAGGCGAGCCGGTGCACCCGAGCGGCGCCGCGCTGGGTGATCGTCCCCTGGGTGTAGACGAGCTCGTCGAGCCGCAGCCGCGCTGCCGGGCTGAGCGGCCAGCGCTCGGTCAGTGCCGGTCCCGGGACGTCGCGGTTGAGCCGCCAGTGGGTGTCGAGGTAGCGGGCGGACTGCCGGCTGCGGGCCAGCATGACGCGGCGCCTCACCTGTTCGGTCGGTTCGCTGCGGCCGTCGCTGCCCGTCCGCGTCGGCATGATCTTGCGATGGATGTCGATCCGGTCGGCCACCGGACCCTCGAGCTTGGCCCGGTACGCGTCGCGCTTGGGTCGAGGGCAGGTGCACCGGTTCGTGGAGTGGGTGACGCTGTAGTTGCCACAGGGGCACGGGTTCGCCGCCAGTACCACCATCGCGCGCGCCGGGAAGACGGCGAACTCTGCGCCGCGGGCGATGGTGATGTCGCCGCTCTCCAACGGCTCGCGCAGCGACTCGACGATGTCGGAGCTCAGCAGCGGGAACTCGTCCAGGAAGAGGATGCCGAGGTGGGCCTTGCTCACCTCACCCGGGCGCACCCGGCCGGTGCCGCCACCGACGATGCTAGCCCTGCTGGCGGAGTGGTGCGGTGCGATGAACGGTGGTCGGTCGATGATCGGCGCGCCCGGCGCGAGCGATCCGGCCAGCGAGTGCAGCGCGGTGACCTCCAGCGACTCGGCCAGCTCGAGGTCGGGCAGCAGGCCCGGCAGCCGCTCGGCCAGCGTCGTCTTGCCCGCACCCTTGGGACCGGTGAGCAGCAGGTGGTGTCCCCCGGCGGCGGCGACCTCGAGTGCGTAACGCGCGTCCGGCATGCCACGGACGTCGGCCAGGTCGAGGCCCTCGAGCCGCTCCTCGCCGCGCCAGCGCAGCAGCGCCTGCCCGGGCAGCGGATCGACCTCGGGCGCCTCGGGGATCTCGGCCGCGCCAGTGAGTACGGCGATGGCCTGGCGAAGCGAGCGCACGCCGTAGACCTCGGTGCCGGGCACCATCTGGGCTTCTGCCGCCTGCGGTTCGGGCACGATGACCCGCCGGATGCCGCGGCGGCTCGCAGCCATCACCATCGGCAGCGCTCCGGGCACCGCCCGCAGCCGGCCGTCGAGGGTGAGCTCGCCGATGAGCACGACGTCGGCCAGGTGCTCGGGCTTGATCGCGCGGTTGGCGGCGAGCACGCCGATGGCGATGGCGAGATCGAAGTGCGGTCCGCGCTTGGGCAGGTCGGCGGGGCTGAGCAGGATCGTCACGCGGCGGCTGCTCGGCCAGTCGAGGTCGTCGTTGAGCACCGCCGAGCGGCACCGGGCGATTGCCTCGTTGATGGCGACGTCGGGGCGGCCGACGACGTCGACGGAGACGGTGCCCGAGGCGACGTCGGTCTGGACGTCGATGACGTAGCCCGTGGCCCCGTCGAGGGTGACCGTGTGCGTGGTGGCGACGGCCATCAGCAGGCTCCCCTCACGTGCTCGATGGTGGTGCGGCCGGCCGGGCCGAGCAGCACGCCCACCAGGTCGATGCGGACGTCGCGCGGGCGCACGTGGTGCACCTCCAGCCAGCGATCGGCCAGGTGGCGTAGTCGCTGCGCCTTGACCGGCGTGACCGCCTCGAGCGGGTCGCCGAAGGCGGTGCTGGTGCGGGTCTTGACCTCGCAGAAGACGGCGGTGCCGCCCTCGCGCAGCACCAGGTCGAGCTCGCCCAGGTCGCACCGCCAGTTGCGGTCCAGCACCTCCATGCCCAGCCGCAGCAGGTGGGCCGTCGCGCAGTTCTCGCCGTAGGTGCCGAGCCGGCGGTTGTGAGTGGTCATGCGGACAGGCTCGTCGCGCGGCGCGGCCGGATCGAGAACGAGTGAGGCGGCTGTGGAGAACTGCGCCGTTCGGGCGCCTGTGGACGCGAAACTGCCTCAGCCGGGGGCCACGAAGCCGGTCTCGTAGGCCATGACGACCGCCTGCACGCGGTCGCGGACGTCGAGCTTCATCAGGATCCGGCCGACGTGCGTCTTGACTGTGGTCTCGGCCACCACCAACTCCGCGGCGATCTCGGCGTTGGAGAGCCCGCGCGCGACCAGCCGCAGCACGTCGAGCTCGCGGTCGGTCAGCCCGAGGACGTCGACGGCGTCCTCGCACGGCGCGACCGGCTCGGCCGGGGCGAAGCTGGCCACCAGGCGGCGCGTGATCGAGGGCTCGATCAGCTCCTCGCCGCCGGCCGCCGCGCGCACCGCGGCCAGCAGCCGCGAGGACGGCGCGTCCTTCAGGAGGAAGCCGCTCGCCCCGGCTCGCAGGGCGCGGTAGACGTACTCGTTGAGGTCGAAGGTGGTCAGCACGACCACTCGCGGCGGTTCGTCGGTGGCCAGGATCTGCTCGGTGGCCGCGAGCCCGTCCAGGTGCGGCATCCGGATGTCCATCAGCACCACGTCGGGCCGTAGCGCCGCCGCCCGGCGCACGACGTCGAGCCCGTCCTCGGCCTCGCCGACCACCTCGATGTCGGGCTCGAAGTCGAGGATCGCGCGGAAGCCGGTGCGCAGCAGCTGCTGGTCGTCGGCGATCAGCACGCGGATGGTCACGGCGTCATTCTCCGCCGTTCCGGCCCGCCCGGGGTCCTCCTCGAGAAGGATCCCGCCGCGCCGGAACGGCACTCCAGCACGATGTCGACGACCCCACCGCGTTCCTAGCGTCGAGGCACGTCGAGGGGCTGGCCCTCGTCGGGGATGAGGGAGACAGACATGGAGAAGGTGCTCGGAAGGATCCGTCCCAGCGATGCCGTGCTGGCCGTGATCACCAGCGGCCTGGGGATCTGGCTGATGGTCGAGAACATGGGCGGGGCGGACGACAAGACCAGGATCGACTCGACCTCCTGGCTGCTGGTCCCGGTGTTCTTGCTGGCGACCGTGCCGGTGCTGTTTCGGCGGATCAACCTGACGGCGGTGGTGCTCACCAGCATCGTCGCCATGGCGGTGCACGTGCTCGCCTTCGGCTGGCTGGTGCGCTGCGGGGCGGGGCTGCCGCTCTCGCTGGTGCTCGCCTACAGCGCGGGCCGACTGGTCCGCAACCGCGCGCAGTCGCTGGTCGCACTGGTCCTGACAGCCGTTCTCCAGGCCGTCGTCCTCGTGCGAGACTCCGCCGCAGGGCTCGGCGTCCTGCCGGTCACCGCTGTTCTCGGCGTGGCGGTGTGGTGCGTCGGCGTCTACGTCGCCCACCGGTTCGACGCGGTCGAGCCGGCGGCGGCGCAGGACACCGCGGTCGTCGGCACCCGCGCCTGACGCCGAGGAGAACGACATGGCCAGGAACGCCGACAGCATCCGCCGGTCCGACGTCGTCCTGACGCTGGTGCTCGCCGCCCTCGCCGTGGTGCTCGCGGTGGAGAACGTCCACGACACCGGCGGCGACATCCGGGTCGACAGCCACTCCTGGTGGATGCTGCCGGCGTCCCTCGCCGTGGTGGCACCGCTGCTCGTCTGGCGTCGCTCGCCGCTGCTAGCGACGACGGTGGCCGCGGCCGTCATGGCGCTGCACATCCTGGCGTTCGGCTGGATCGCCCGCTGCGGCTCGGGCCTCCCGCTGGCCTGGACGTTCTGCTACCTCGTCGGCACCCGCGACGGCGTGCGGCGTTCGTTGGCGGGGCTGGCCGGCGCCGAGGTGCTCGGCGCCCTGGTGCTGGCGCACGACTCCGCGGCGGGTCCGTCGCTGATCCCGGTAGTGCTGCTCCTCGGCGTCGGCATCTGGGGCATCGGGCGCATCGTGCACCAGCGCAGCGGGCTCGCACGGGAGCTGGAGGCGCGCAACGCTGAGCTGGCCGACCTGCGCGACGCCCGGGCCTCGATCGAGGTCAGCAGCGATCGTGCCCGGCTCTCCGCCGAGCTCGACGCACTGCTCGACACGCGGCTGCGACAGCTCTCGCAGGCCGCCCGCGAGCCGGTCGAGGGATCCGAGGCCGTCGCCGCACGGCTCGCCACCATCGAGACGGGCAGCCGGCAGGTGCTGGCCGAGATGCGGGAGATCGTCGGCCGGCTGCGCGGCGCGCCCGACGGCCAGGTCGTGGCGCTGGCGCCGGCGCCGTCGGTGGCCAGCCTCGACGCCCTCTTGGCGCGTCACGCGCGCGGCCACGGCCGCCTGGTCGTGGTGGGCGCCCCGCGCAGCCTTCCCGCCAGCGTCGAGCTGTCGACCTACCGCGTGGTCGAGCACCTGCTCGGCGTGCTGGCCGACGACCCCACCACGCCGGTCGAGGTGGGACTGCACTTCGGGGCCGACGCCCTGGAGCTGACGGTGAGCGGCCGGCTGGTCGCGGGTGCCGATGTGCGCGCCGCGGTGGCCCGGGCCCGGGAACGCGTCCGTCTGCAGCACGGCAACCTCACCGTCAAGCTCGGCCGCGGGCGGGCCCGCGTCGTCGCGCAGCTGCCGGTCGGAGCCTGAGCCCGTGCGGCGCCGGCCGGTGGTCCTCGCGACCCTGCTGCTCGGCGCCGCGGCCTACCTCGCCCTCGCGCTGCTCGACGCCGACGTGCCGACCGTCGCCATCCTGCCGGCCACGGCGCTCGTGGCACTCGCCGCGAGCAGCTACAGCGGCCGCGAGGCCTGGACCGCAGGTGCTGCCTGCCTGGCATGGCTGGCCTCGATGTACCTGATCCTCGACGAGCACGACATCGGGCTGGCGATGCTGACGATCCCCGGCTTCCTCGCCGGCACCGCCTTCCGGCTGCGCCGCGAGACCGCCGAGGAGCTGGAGCTGCGCGGGCGCGAGCTGGAGGAGGAGCGCGAGCTGTTCGCCCACCTCGCCGTGCGCAACGAGCGGGCTCGCATCGCCGCCGAGCTGCACGACATCATCGGTCACTCCCTCAGCGTCATGGTCGTCCAGGCCGCCGCCGGGCAGCGGCTGGTGCAGCTCGACCCCGACGCCGGCGGCGAGGTGCTCGGCATCATCGACGACGCCGCGCAGCAGGGTCGCGCCGACCTGCACCGGCTGGTCGACCTCCTCGGCGGTGCGCCCGTCGTCGCCCCCGACCTCGACCTGGTCGAGGAGCTCGTCGCCCGCGCCGCCCGCATGGGGATGCAGGTGAGCTGCCGGTTCGAGGGCGACCGCGACGGCGTGCCCGCGGCGGCGGCCGCCCTCGGCTTCCAAGTGGTGCGCGAGTCGCTCACCAACGCACTGCGCCATGCCCCCGGCGCGCCGGTGCGCGTGCTGCTGTGCGGAGCCGGCCGGAGGCTGCAGGTTGAGGTGCTCAACGACCCCCCACGCGGCGACGCCACCCGCATCCAGGGAACCGGCCAGGGTCTGCGGGGCCTGCGGGAACGGGTTGAGGAGCACGGCGGGACGTTGGTCGCCGGGCCTCGTGGCGGGGGTTGGTCGGTGCGGGCGGACCTGTGAGGGGCCGCCGAAATCCCACACTTGCCGGGACCTCGACCACCCATGTCCGACATGCCCCGCGCACAACTGCGCAAGTGCGGGACTTTGGCGGTGCGAGCGGCCCTACGGCTTCGGCGGCTCGAAGTCGCTCGTCGCCAGCTCCTCGACGTTGACGTCCTTGAAGGTCAGCACCTTCACCCCGCGGGCGAACCGGGCCGGGCGGTACATGTCCCAGACCCAGCAGTCGGTCATGGTCACCTCGAAGAAGACGTCGCCGGTCTCCGTGCGTGCCTTCACGTCGACCTGGTTGCACAGGTAGAAGCGGCGGTCGGTCTCGACCACGTACTTGAAGATGCCGACGACGTCGCGGTACTCCCGGTAGAGCGTCAGCTCCATCTCGGTCTCGTACTTCTCCAGGTCCTCGGCACTCACGAGGGCACCTCCTCCAGAGTCAGGGTCTCGGGCAGCTCCGGCAGCCCGGCCGCGCGACGGACGTTGACGAACCGGTAGCGGTGGATCGGGCAGGGGCCGTGCTCGTCGAGCGCTGCCTGGTGCAGGTCGGTGCAGTAGCCCTTGTGCACGTCGAAGTCGTAGGCGGGCCAGCGCTCGTGCTCGGCCAGCATCATGCGGTCGCGGGTGACCTTGGCGACCACCGACGCCGCGGCGATGCAGGCGGTCATCTTGTCGCCCTTCCACATCGCCAGGCCGGGCACCTCGAGACCGTCGACCGGGAAGCCGTCGGTGAGCACGTACGACGGGCGCACCGCGAGGCGGGCGAGGGCTCGGCGCAGCGCCTCGATGTTGGCCACGTGCATGCCGAGCCGGTCGCACTCGGCGGGCTCGACGACGACCACCGACCAGGCCAGGGCACGGCGCACCACCTGGTCGTAGCAGCGCTCGCGGGCCTTGGCGGTGAGCAGCTTCGAGTCGGCCAGTCCCGGCACCTGGCCGGCCTTGCCGTCGGGCAGGATCACCGCGCCGGCCACCAGCGGTCCGGCGCAGGCACCGCGGCCGGCCTCGTCGACGCCCGCCACGTGGGTCATCCCGACCCGTCGCAGCGCGCGCTCGTAGCCGTAGAGGCCGGCGTCGCGCCGCACGGTGACGCCCTTGGGCAGGGTCGTCATGGGTTGGGGACGGAGGCGAACGTCTGGGGCCGGTGGATGATCTCGAAGCGGCTGGCCGGCCACACCAGCGCGAAGACGCGGCCCACCACGAGGTCGTCGGCAATGAACCCGCCGCCGGGCTGGCCCATGTGGGCGCGCGAGTCGGCCGAGTCGCCGCGGTTGTCGCCCATCACCCAGAGGTGTCCCTTGGGCACCTTGACGTCGAACTTGTCCAGCGAGGGCACGGTGCCCTTGGGCAGGTAGTTCTTCTCGTTCAGCGCGTGACCGTTGACGGTGACCCGGCCCTGGGTGTCGCAGCACTTCACCTCGTCGCCGCCGACGCCGATGACGCGCTTGACCAGGTGGCCGCCGGCCGGGTAGAGGCCGATGACCTCCATGACCTTCTTCAGACCGGTGCTGGGGCCGATGTCGCTGGACTCCAGCCAGTGGGAGTCCGGCGGGTCCTTGAAGACGATGATGTCGCCGCGGCGCGGCGGGTGGGTCCAGTAGGAGACCTTCTGCACCAGGATCCGGTCGTTCTTGACGAACTGCGGCTCCATCGAGGGAGAGGGGATGTAGAAGGCCTGCACGAAGAAGGCCTTGATGAGCACCGCCAGCCCGAGGGCGATGACCAGCAGCAGGATCGTCTCCTGCCACAGCGGGAGCTGCTTGCGCTCCCGGCGTCCCCGACCGGAGGAGTCAGACCGTGATCGGCCCGTCGTCGTCGCCACGCCCGCGAGCCTACGTGCTGCCCCGCGCCGGGTGGGTCAGGCCTCGCGACGCTCGCGGATCTTGGCAGCCTTGCCGCGCAGGTTGCGCAGGTAGTACAGCTTCGCGCGCCGCACGTCACCGCGGGTGACGATCTCGATCTGCTCGAAGATCGGCGAGTTCAGCGGGAAGGTGCGCTCCACCCCCACGCCGAAGGAGACCTTGCGCACCGTGAATGTGCGGCCGATGCCGGACCCGTGGATGCGGATCACGACGCCCTGGAAGACCTGGACGCGGGAGCGGTTGCCCTCGACGACCTTCACGTGGACCTTGACGGTGTCGCCCGCACGGAAGGCGGGGACGTCGGTACGGATGGCGTCGGCGTTGAGCGCGTCGATGACGTTGGTCATGGGAGTCTCCGCAGGCGACTGCCACAGGTCAATCGTCGGTAGGGGTTGTGAAGATGTGGACCGGATCGAGGTGGCCGGCGGCGTAGACACCCCCTGTGGCAGGAGTCCGACGCAGGCACCCGCTGGACGGGGCCATTTCGGCCGATCAGGCCAGTGGAAAAGTCTGCCACACCCGCCTCACCGGGCGGTAATCGGCTTCTCCAGCGTGACCGGTCCGGACCTGCCGGTGCCCACCGAGCGGCGTCGGTAGCCCGCGCGGCGGTAGCGCCGCAGGTTGGCCTCGCTGGCCACGCCGGTGAAGAGGCGGTACGTGGTGGCCTGCGTCGGCGCGAGCGACTCCGCGTGCTCGAGCAGCAGCCGTCCCAGGCCCACACCGCGCAGGTCGGGGGCCACCATGAGCCGGCCGATCTCCCAGGTCTCGCCGTCCAGGCGGCCGCGCACCGAGCCGACCAGACGGCCGCCGGAGCGCACCACACGGACGCCACCGGTCGCGATCGCGGCCTGCACCTGCGCCAGTCCCTCGTGCAGCGGCGGGATGCCGAGGTCGTCGTTGACCAGCGCCTCGGGCACCCAGCAGGCCAGCTGGAGCACCAGCAGCTCGGCGGCATCGGCCGGCGCGGCCGGCTCGATCCGCCAGCCGCCGACGTCGGCGGTCAGCAGGTCAGGGCGCCGCGCGACCGTCCGCCGCCGCGACTCCTCGGCCCGCCAGGAGGCGATGCGGGCGTGGTCGCCGGAGAGCAGCACGTCGGGCACCGCGAGGTCGCGCCAGGCCACCGGCCGGGTAAAGACCGGGTACTCCAGCAGACCGTCCTCGCCGTGCGACTCCTCGGCCAGCGACGCCGCGTTGCCCAGCACACCGGGCAGCAGCCGTACGACCGCCTCGATCACGGCCAGCGCGGCGACCTCTCCCCCGTTGAGGACGTAGTCGCCCAGCGAGACCTCGCGCACCTCGAGCCGGCGGGCGGCGTCGGCGGCCACCCGGGCGTCGATGCCCTCGTAGCGGCCGCAGGCGAACACCAGCTGCTCCCGGGTGGCGAGCTCGGCGGCCAGCCGCTGGTGGAACGGCTCCCCCGCCGGAGTCGGGACCACCAGCGTCGCGCCGTCGGGCGCCACGGCGTCGAGCGCCTCACCCCACGGTTCGGGCTTCATCACCATGCCGGCCCCGCCGCCGTACGGGGCATCGTCGACGGTGCGGTGCACGTCGTGGGTCCAGGTGCGCAGGTCGTGCACCTCGACCTCGATGAGGCCCTTCTCCCGGGCGCGTCCGGGCAGCGAGAGCTCCAGTGGGCGCAGGTAGTCGGGGAAGACGGTGACGACGTCGATCCTCATGCCGAGAAGAGTCCCGGCCGGTCGTCGACGACGAGGCGGCCGCCGGCCACGTCGACCGTGGGCACCAGCGCCTCGACGAACGGCACCAGCACCTCGCCGTCGTCGGTGGCGACCACGAGCAGGTCCTGCGCGCCGTGGTGCAGCACCTGGTCGAGCCGGCCCAGCCGCTCGCCGTCGGTGCCGACGACGTCGAGGCCGACCAGCTGGTGGTCGTAGAACTCCTCGGGGTCCTCGGGCGTCTCCTCGCCCACCTCGGCGTAGAGCATCGCCCCGCGCAGCGGCTCGGCCGCGGTGCGGTCGGCGACCTCCTCGAAGCCCACCAGCAGCCGGTCCTGGTGGCGGCGCACCGCCGCCAGCGTCAGCGCCGGCGGCAGGCCGGGGTGACGTCCACGCACGACGAGCCGGACGCCGGGCAGAAACCGGCGTTCCGGCTCGTCGGTGCGTACCTCCACGGCGAGCTCGCCGCGGACGCCATGGGGTCGGCCGATCCGGCCGACGCACACCTCGAGAGGCAGCTCAGCGACCCTTGTCGACGTCGACGAAGTCGATCCGGGCACCGTCGCGCCCGGCCAGCGCCGAGACGACGGTGCGGAACGCGGTGGCCGTGCGGCCGCCGCGTCCGATCACCTTGCCGAGGTCGTCGGGGTGCACCCGGACCTCGAGCAGCGAGCCGTGGCGCAGCCGCTTGTCGCGGACCGAGACCTCGTCAGGGTTGTCGACGACTCCCCGCACCAGGTGCTCCAGCGCCTCGGCGAGCATGGGCACTAGGCCTCGGCCTTCTCGTCGGCAGCCGCCTCGGCGGCGGTGGTGTCGGACGACTCGTCACCGGACTCGGTGGCGGCCTCCTCGGTGGTGGCGGCGTCGGCCGGGTTGGGACCGGTCTCCTCGACCGCCTCCTCGACCTCGGCGGTCGCGGCCTTCTCGGCGGCGGTCTCCGCCGGCGCCTCGGCCTTCTTCGCCGCGGACTTCTTCGCCGTGGTGGCGCCGGCCTTGGGCTCGTCGGAGGCCTTGAGCGCCTCGCCGAACAGTTCGGCCTTGTCGCGCTTGGGCTCAGCCACCCGCAGCGTGCCTTCGGCACCGGGCAGGCCCTTGAACTTCTGCCAGTCGCCGGTGATCTTGAGGATGGCCTCGACGGCCTCGCTCGGCTGCGCGCCGACGCCCAGCCAGTACTGCGCCCGCTCGGACTCGACCTCGATGAACGAAGGCTCCTGCTTGGGGTGGTACTTGCCGATCTCCTCGATCACCCTGCCGTCGCGCTTCTTGCGGGAGTCGACGACGACCACCCGGAAGTACGGCTGACGGATCTTGCCCATGCGCTTCAGACGGATCTTGACGGCCACGTGTGTGGACCTCTCCTTGCGTGTCACGTAGATGATGAGCGACGCGTGGGCCGGTGGGGCCGGCCTCGACGTGCTCGATGGGCCTGACGCGGACCGGTTGAGAGGGACCGGCAGGTCAGGACGCCTGCGTATTCTGCCAGACGCCACGCGGCCGGCCGAAATTCGTCCGTTCGGTCAGACATTTTCGGACACCGCGGACACACCACCCCACTTGCCGGACATGTACCGACGAAACGTCGTTACCGTCTCGGACTGAGACCTACCGGGGGACGTAGGTCGCAGGGGGTTCTGCACAGATGGCCATGATCGCACTCGACGCCGCCACGTTCGCACCGCGGACGTCGCCGCCGCGGCTGCCCGAGCGGGTCGCCGCCCGGCCGCGGCTGACCCAGCGGCACCCGTGGCTCTACCCGGTCGCGGTGCGCTACCACCAGGCGCGCCGTCGCGCCGCCTGGCTGCGCTCCGGCACCGCCTGGGCGACGCGGCGCCCGGCCCCGGAGACCACCTACCGGGTCAAGCAGCACAAGTCGCTGCTGCTGCGACAGCTCGGCCAGGCCGACATGTGGCTGCAGCACAACAAGGTGACCAACCTGCGCCTGGCCGCCGAGCTGGTCGACGGCGTCGTCATCCGCCCCGGCGAGACCTTCTCGTTCAACAAGGTCGTGGGCAACTGCACCAAGCGCCGCGGCTTCGTCGACGGCATGAAGCTCTCCAACGGCGAGGCCCACGCCGGCGTCGGCGGCGGCATCTGCCAGCTGGCCAACCTGCTGGTCTGGATGTTCATGCACTCCGAGCTCACCATCGTCGAGCGTTCCGAGCACAGCTTCGACCCCTTCCCCGACAACGGACGGGTCCTGCCCTGGGGCGTGGGCTGCTCGATCGTGTGGAACTACGTCGACCTGGTCGTGCGCAACGACACCGACACGACCTTCGTCATCAGCACCGGCATCGGCCGGCGCTACCTCGAGGGCGAGCTGCGCACCGACACCGCCCCGCGGCGCTCCTACTCCGTCCACGCCCGCGACGAGGTGTTCTTGCGCCGGCGCGACGGCGAGGTCTTCCGCAGCAACGAGATCTGGCGCGACGTCATCGACCGCCGCACCGGCAACCGGGTCGGCGAGGAGCTGCTCAAGCGCAACTGCGCGCTGGTGAAGTACGTGCCCGTGGACGTGCCGGTCGTCGACGTGATCTAGCGATGTGACCCAGCGCTGTGACCCAGCGCTGGGCGCCGCCTCCTCAGGTCGAGCGCTCGACGGCCGAACAGACCTGGGTGACCGGCGAGGTGCCGGTCCGCCGAGCACCCAGGAGACACGCACGGGGCTGCTGCACGATTCTGTGACAGTTGGTTAGGCCGCC
>NZ_RDBE01000006.1:394409-734050 GCF_003674065.1 Nocardioides mangrovicus | reverse complement strand
GGTCGTCCGCGTCGACGGCGGCATCCGGATGCCGCCCAAGTGAGACCCGAGCTGTGAGACGGGCGCTCCCGCTCCTGCTCGCCGTCCTGCTGCTGACCGGCTGCTCGGTCGGGAGCAAGCAGGGGGCCACCGAGAGCTCCTCGCCTAGCCGGTCCGCGTCCAGCGGCACGCCGAGCTCGAGCGCTGGCACGCCAGCCGTCGCCTGGCGCGCCTGCGGCGGCTACCAGTGCGGCACGGTCACCGTCCCGCTCGACTACGCCGACCCGAGCGGTCGCAGCATCAAGCTCGCGTTGCTCAAGCGGTCGGCCACCGGCACGCGCACCGGCTCGCTGCTGGTCGACCCCGGCGGTCCGGGCGCCTCGGGCGTCGACTTCGCCAAGTCGGTCACCCTCCCGACGTCGGTGACCCAGCACGTCGACATCGTCGGCTTCGACCCCCGCGGCGTCGGGCAGAGCGAGCCGGCCCTGGACTGCCACTCCCACCTGCAGCAGATGTACGACGCCGACCCGACGATGGAGGACGCCGCCGACCGGGCCCACTACCTCGAGGTGAGCCGGGCCTACGTCGACGAGTGCGCCACCAAGGAGAAGGGACTGCTCTCCCACCTGGGCACCCTCGACGTGGCCCGCGACCTCGACCGCATCCGCGAGGCGCTGGGGGAGAAGCGGCTGAACTACCTCGGCTACTCCTACGGCACGGTCATCGGCCAGATGTACGCCCAGCTGTTCCCCACCCGTATCCGCACGATGGTGCTCGACGGGGTGGTCGACACCCAGCAGACCGGTCTGCAGGCCGCCGACGGCCAGGCGGTCGGCTTCGAAGACGCACTGCAGGCCTACCTGCGCTCCTACCCCGCCTCGCCGGTCACCCAGCTCATCGCGAAGGCCGAGGCCCAGCCGATCCCGGCGGCCTCGGAGGACCGGCCGGCCACTCCCGGAGTGGTGCAGCTCGCCATCGGCGCAGCCCTGTACAGCAAGGGATCCTGGCCGACCCTGAGCCAGGCGATCGACGACGGCATGCAGGGCGACGGCAGCGGTCTCGTCGAGCTCGCCGACAGCTACCTCGACCGTCAGCCCGACGGCAGCTACGGCAACGGCTTCGACATCTACTTCGCCGTGAGCTGCCTCGACAGCGCCTGGCCGACGAAGCCGTCGACGGTGTTCGCCAACGCCAAGGCGATCGCCGCGAAGGCCCCGGTCCTCGGCGAGGGACTGGTCAACGACTACGTGCGGTGCGCGCTGTGGCCGGTCAAGCCGCAGCCGCTGCCGCGTCTGACGGCGACGGGATCGCCGCCCATCGTCGTCGTCAGCACCACCGGCGACCCGGCCACGCCCTACGCCGCCGGCGTCAAGGTCGCGAACCGGCTGCCGCAGGGCGTGCTGATCACCAACGTCGGCGACGGCCACACCGTGTTCGGCCAGGGGAAGGCGTGTGTGGACGACGCGGTCGCGCGCTACCTAGTGGACGCCACGCCCCCGCAGGACGGGTTGCGCTGCCCCTGAGAAACCGACAGGGTCGGGAGAGTTCTCACTCGGGAGGAGACCCTGATGTCCCGTCTTGCCACCAGCCATGTGGTCGGCCCTGCGCTGGCGCTGACGCTGTCGGTCTCCGGAGCCGCGCTGGCTCCGGCGTTCGGCGATGCCCACGACCGATCCGGGCAGCAGCGGCGTCACCACCCGCACTACAACGTCAAGACGGCCAAGCAGGTCGGCACCGGGGGAGCGGTCAGCTCGGTCGACCCGGAGGCCTCCAAGATCGGCCGCCAGGTGCTGCGGCAGGGCGGCAACGCCACCGACGCGATCATCGCGATGGCCGCAGCGCTCGGCGTCACCGAGCCCTACAGCTCCGGCATCGGCGGCGGCGGCTACCTGGTGGTCTACGACGCCAAGCACAAGAAGACCCACGTCATCGACGGTCGCGAGACGGCGCCCCGCACGATGCCGACCGACGCGTTCGTCGACCCCAGCACCGGCAAGCCCTACAACTTCACCCCCGAGCTGGTCACCAGCGGCGTCTCGGTCGGCACGCCCGGGACGCCGGCCACGTGGGCCACGGCGCTGCGCAAGTGGGGCACGCTCAGCTTCGGCCAGGCGCTGCGGCCGGCGATCAAGCTCGCGCGTCGCGGGTTCGTCGTCGACTCGACGTTCCACCAGCAGACCGAGGAGAACAAGGCGCGCTTCTCGGCCTTCGACTCCACTCGCGAGCTGTACCTGCCCAACGGCGACGCCCGCCCGGTCGGTGCGGTCCAGAAGAACCCCGACCTGGCGCGCACCTACCGGCTGCTGGCCCGCAAGGGCGTCGAGGCGTTCTACCGCGGCCCGCTGGCCCGGCAGATCGCCCGCACCGCGCAGAACCCGCCGAAGCGGGCCGACACCACGCTGCCGGTGCCGAAGGGCTACCTGAGCGCCGGCGACCTCAAGCGCTACCGCGTGCTGGTCAAGAAGCCGACGCACGTGAAGTACCGCGGACTCGACGTCTACGGCGCCCCGCCGTCGACGTCGGGCGGCACCACGGTCGGCGAGGCGCTGCAGATCCTGCGCAACTTCGACCTGGGCAAGGAACCCCGCGTCCAGGCGCTCCACGACTACCTGGAGGCTAGCGCGCTGGCGTTCGCCGACCGCGGCGCCTACGTGGGCGACCCGCGCTACGTGAACGTGCCGGTCAAGCGGCTGCTCTCGCGTTCGTTCGGCCGCTCCCGTGCCTGCGCGATCGACCAGACGAAGGCCTTCACCACCCCGACCGCCGCCGGCGACCTCGGCGCCACCGGCTGCAGCACCGCGTCGACCGGCCGCACGGCTCCTGACACCGAGAACCTCAACACCACCAACCTCACCGCGGTCGACCGGCACGGCAACATCGCCGAGTACACGCTCACGATCGAGCAGACCGGCGGCTCCGGCATCGTCGTGCCCGGGCGCGGGTTCCTGCTCAACAACGAGCTGACCGACTTCACCAACGCCTACGACCCGACCGACCCGAACCGCATCCAGGGCGGCAAGCGGCCCCGGTCGTCGATCTCGCCGACCATCGTGATGAAGAAGGGCCGGCCGTGGCTCGCGCTGGGCTCGCCCGGCGGTGCCACGATCATCACCACCGTGCTGCAGACGCTGGTGAACCGGATCGACTTCGGAATGCCGATCGAGAAGGCCCTGGCCGCGCCCCGCGCCTCGCAGCGCAACACCGCCTCGACCCAGGCCGAGCAGGCGTTCATCGACACCTACGGCACCGCCCTGGGCGCGTTCGGCCACAGCTTCGCGGTGCCGGGCGCCCCCGGCACCAGCGCCGCGGAGATCGGCGCCGCGACCGCCGTCGAGCTGCGAGCCAACGGCACCCTCATCGCCGTCTCCGAACCCACCCGCCGAGGCGGCGGCTCCGCCCTGGTGGTCAAGCGCCGCTAGGGCGGCCGGCCGAGGAAGTCCCGCAGCGACCGTCTCGAAACCCGCGAACGGTCGGGCAGGGGCTTGGCTTCGAGACGGTGCTGGCGCACCTTCTCAGCCAGCCCGGCGGCCCATCCGGGCCAGCAGCCTGGTCTGCCGGTCGGCGCCGTCGGGGGCCTCGAGCGGGTCGTGGCAGGCGCCCTGGGTGTAGAGCATGTCGCCGAGGGCGTCCAAGTTGGCCTCGACGCTGTCCAGCTCGGCGCCGGTGAGCTCGACGTCGAGGCCCGCGGCGCGGCCCAGGTCCCAGCGGTGGACGGCCTGGTCGAAGCCGTAGAAGGAGGCCAGCTGCTTCTCCGGCGTCGTGGGGCCCATGAAGCCGTCGTACTCCCTGCGTGCGAAGCCCTCGTCGGCGAGCACCGAGCCGGCCTGCTCGACGTGGGCGTGCCAGCGCTCGGCCGGTCCGTCGCCGGGCAGTTCCGCCAGGTCGGCGCCTTGCTCGCGCAGGAACTTCTGCTCACCGCTCACGACGTGCTCGACGACGTCGGCGGCGGTCCACTCCTCGCACGGGCTCGGCGCGGACCAGTCCGTCACCGCGTCGACGACGTCGGTGAACCGCCGGCAGGTGGCCAGGTACTGCTCGGTCAGCTCGCTCATGCCCGCCAGCCTTCCGCGCGGCGGCGAGGGCCGCTAGAAGGAACGCGTCAGGGGCGGACGGCCTGCTCCAGCGTCCGCGCCGGGTGGCCGCCGACCCGCTCGACGTCGTCGCTCACCCGTGCCACCTCGCCGTCGCGGATGGCGGTGTAGGTGCTCACCCATGCGTCGAGCTGCCACTGCTCGCTCGACCAGCGGCGGCGGCTCTCGTAGGCCTCGGTCAGGCTCTCGTCGCGGAACGAGAACGGCCGGCCCAGCGCCTCGGTGAGCCGCTGCGCCGCCTCGGTCAGCGTGAGCGCCTCCGGGCCGGTGAGCTCGTACGTCGCGCCGACGTGGTCCGCGGGCGAGCGCAGGACGACGGTCGCGACGTCGGCGACGTCGGCCCGGGCGACGGCGGCCACCCGGCCCCCGCCCGCGGGACCGGCGATGACTCCGTCGGTGGCGAACAGCGGCAGCACGTCGGCGTAGAAGTTGTCGCGCAGGAAGGTGAACTCCATCCCGCTGGCACGGATGGCCTGCTCGGCGTCGTGGTGGTCGCGGCCGAGCGTGAACAGCGCGTCGGGCGACGCTCCGGCGAAGCTGGTGTAGACGACGTGGCGCACGCCCGCCCCGGCGGCCGCCTCGATGGCGGTGCGGTGCTCCTCGCGACGAGTGGCCGACTCGGCCGCCGAGACGAGCAGCAGCACGTCGACCCCGTCGAAGGCACGCAGGCACGCCTCGCGGTCGCCGTATGTCGCCTCCACCACCTCGGCACCCTGCCGCGGCGCCCGCGAGGCATCGCGCACCACGAGCCGGTCGACCTCGGGCCCCAGAGCCGTCGCCACCAGCCCGCCCAGCGCCCCGGTGGCGCCGGTGAGGGCGAGCATCAGGTGCCCTTGCGACCCTCGCCGCGCTCGTCGGGCGCGGAGGGGTAGCCGTGCAGCCGGCTGTCGTGCCGCTTGTTCGGCGGGTCGGGCGGGTTCTCGTCGAGGTGGGTGTGTGCGGCGGACTGCTCCGGCGCGGCGTCGGGGGAGGGGGCGTCGTCGGTGAAGGTCGGGACCTCTCCCGACGTCGCCGGCTCCTGGGAGCCACGCACCTTGCCCACGCGCTCGCTGCTGGTGCCCATGCCGCCGGAGAGGTCCTCGCTGAGGTGCTCGGTCACCTCGGGCTCGTCATCGCTCATACCCACAGCAAATCACTGTGCTCCGCCGCCGTGCCCGCCTAGGCTGGCTCACGTATGACGAACGCACCCGACGACTTCAGCCTCGCCACCGAGCTCGCCGCCACCGACGCCTGGGACGACCAGCCCGACCTGACCACCGGTGAGCTCGACCTGGCCGAGCGCCACGAGCTGCGCCGCGCGGCCGGCCTGCGCACCGAGCTGCAGGACATCACCGAGGTCGAGTACCGCCAGCTGCGGCTCGAGCGCGTGGTCCTCGTCGGGGTGTGGACCGAGGGCAGCATCGCGGACGCGGAGAACTCCATGGCCGAGCTCGCGCTGCTCGCCGAGACCGCCGGCTCGGAGGTGCTCGACGCCCTCTACCAGCGTCGCGACCGTCCCGACCCGGCCACCTACGTCGGTCGCGGCAAGGTCGAGGGGCTGCGCGAGGTGGTGGCGGCCACGGGCGCCGACACCGTGATCTGCGACGGTGAGCTCGCCCCCGGTCAGCTGCGCAACCTGGAGGACCGGCTCAAGGTCAAGGTCGTCGACCGCACCGCGCTGATCCTCGACATCTTCGCCCAGCACGCGAAGTCCAAGGAGGGCCAGGCGCAGGTCGAGCTGGCGCAGCTGAACTACATGAAGCAGCGGCTGCGCGGCTGGGGCGGCAACCTGTCCCGCCAGGCCGGCGGCCGGGTCGCCGGCGGCGCGGGCATCGGCGGCCGCGGGCCCGGTGAGACCAAGATCGAGACCGACCGGCGGCGCATCAACACCCGCATCGCCAAGCTGCGCCGCGAGCTCTCCCACCTCAAGACCACCCGGCAGACCCAGCGCTCGGAGCGTCGTCGCAACGCCGTCCCGAGCGTCGCCATCGCCGGCTACACCAACGCCGGCAAGTCCTCGCTGCTCAACCGGCTCACCGACGCCGGGGTGCTGGTCGAGGACGCGCTGTTCGCCACCTTGGACCCCACCACCCGTCGCACCACCACCGGCGACGGGCGCGTCTACACCCTCTCCGACACCGTCGGGTTCGTGCGCCACCTGCCCCACCAGCTGGTCGAGGCCTTCCGCTCGACGCTGGAGGAGGTGGCCGACGCCGACCTCGTGCTGCACGTCGTCGACGGCTCCCACCCCGACCCCGAGGGCCAGCTCGCCGCCGTGCGCGAGGTGCTCGGCGAGATCGGGGCCCAGCAGGTGCCGGAGCTGGTCGTGGTCAACAAGACCGACGCCGCCGACCCGCTGGTGGTCTCGCGGCTGCTCTCCCGCGAGCCGCACAGCGTCCCGGTCAGTGCGCGCACGGGCGAGGGCGTCGACAAGGTGCTGGCCGCGATCGAGGCGGACCTGCCCCGTCCCGCGGTCGAGCTGACCGCGCTCGTGCCGTACTCGCGCGGCGACCTGGTCAACCGGATCCACGAGCACGGCGAGGTGCTCTCGCTCGACCACACCGCCGACGGCACCCTCGTTCACGCGCGCGTGAACGAGGGACTGGCCCAGGCGCTGGCGGCGTTCGTGGGTGTGGGGGACGCCACGAACCGGTAGCGTCGCGCCCATGAAGCGCCTGGTCGGGTCGGTGCTGGGGCTCGCCGTGGTGGTGCTGCTCGTTATCGCGCCCGCGCTGTTCAACGCCGACGGCGGCAGCAGCGACGCCACCTCCACGACGGACCCGGCGACGATCTCGAACTACCAGGCCCAGTTCCAGGTCGACCGCGACGGCACGCTGCGGGCCACCGAGACCCTGCTGGTCAACTTCTCGACCCCGCGTCACGGCATCTTCCGGTTCTTCGACACCGTCGACGCCGCGAACGACCGCGTCCGGCTGGTGCCGCACGACATCCGCGTCACCCGCGACGGCGAGGCCGACGGCCTGGAGCTCAGCCACGAGGACGGCGGTCGCTACGTCGTGGCCAAGATCGGCGACGCCGACCAGACGCTGACCGGTCAGCACACCTACGTCATCACCTACGAGGTGCCGAAGGTGCTGGCCGACGACGGCGACGCCTCGCAGTTCTACTGGAACCTGATCCCCAGCGGCTGGCAGATGTCGATCGGCGCCAGCCAGCTCACGGCGACGCTGCCGGCCGCACCCCAGCAGGTGCAGTGCGCGCGAGGCGTGGGCGCGTCGCAGGGATGCACCGCCACCGTCAGCGGCCGGACGCTGCGCGTGACGACGAGCTCGCTCGCACCGCACACCCCGGTCACGATCAAGACCACCGTCGCCGTGGCGCCGCCCGGGCAGGACACCCTGCCGTGGTCGCGTCGGCTCGAGCCGGTCCTCGGCCACTCGGTGGTCGCGCTGGTCCTCGTGCTGCTGCTGGCCGCAGCAGCGTTGGCGGCCGGGCTGGCGATGGGTCGCACGGCGCACGAGGACGACCCGGCGTTCCCGCTGATGTACGCCCCGCCGGAGGGCATCGGTCCGGCCGAGGGCGCCTACCTGCTGACCGAGAAGGTCACCGACGACATGTACGCGGCCTCGATCCTGCAGCTGGGTGAGAAGGGGCTGGTCAGTCTCGACGGCCGCGACGACGGTTGGACCATCACGGGCACCAAGGGCGGCGACTGGTCGAAGGCCGACGTCCTCACCCAGCAGGTCGCCGGCGCGCTCGGCATCACCGGGCAGGGCTCCACCTTCACCGCCCACAAGAAGGACACCGACGCCGGGGAGACGCTCAAGGCGGCCCGCCGCGGGTTCAACGGCGCGGTGAGCGGCTGGGCCATCAGCAACGGGCTCATGGTCCGCAGGGGCGTGGTGCAGCTCGGTGCCGTGCTGAGCCTCGTCGCCTTCGTGGTGCTGCTCTTCATGTGCTTCGCCAACCCCTTCGAGATGTCCGCGGTCGGCCTGCCGTTCGGTGCCTTCGCGGTGGCCGCGGCGCCGCTGCGTCGCACCGGTGCCTCCACGATCCGCACCGCCGAGGGCCGCGACGTCTGGTCGAAGGTGGGCGGCTTCCGTCGTGTGATCGGCACCCCGTCGAGCGAGCAGCGCTTCGACTTCTCCGGGCGCAAGGAGCTCTACACCCAGTACATCCCCTGGGCCGTCGCGTTCGGCGTCGCCGACGTGTGGGCCGAGAAGTACCGGGTGGAGATGCAGGCCGACCCGCCGGTGCCGGGCTACTTCCTGGGCGGCTACTACGCCGGCAGCGCCGGCGGGTTCTCCGGCGCCTCGTTCAGCGACAGCTTCAACAGCTCGATGCAGTCCGCGATCTCCTCCTACGAGGCCACCCAGAGCAGCTCGTCGGGTGGCGGCGGGTTCGGTGGCGGCGGCTTCAGCGGCGGCGGGGGCGGCGGCGGAGGCGGTGGTGGTTCATGGTGAGTCCGACGAAAGGTTCCCGATGGGTGCAGCAGTGATCGTCTTGATCGTGGTGGTGGTGATCGTCGTCGCGCTGGTCGCGTTCGGCGTCTCCGGCTTCAACAAGCTCCGCAAGTCCGACATCGCGGCCCAGGAGGCGCTCGGCGGGATCGACGTGCAGCTGCAGCGGCGCGCCGACCTGATCCCGAACCTGGTCAACACGGTGAAGGGCTACGCCGCGCACGAGGCCGGCGTGTTCGAGGCCGTCACGGCCGCCCGGGCGCGGGTGGCCCAGGCGGCCAAGGGCAACGACGTGCCCGAGAAGGCGGCCGCCGACCAGCAGCTGAGCAACGCGCTGGTCAACGTCATGGCCGTCGCCGAGGCGTACCCGGACCTCAAGGCCAGCGCCAACTTCGCCGACCTGCAAAAGCAGCTGGCCGACACCGAGAACCAGATCTCCTTCGCGCGGCAGTACTACAACGACGCCGTCACGCAGCTCAACAACGCCGTCTCGACCATCCCGACGATGTTCTTCGCCGGCGTCGCGGGCGTCTCGAAGCGGGAGTTCTACAAGGCCCCCGAGGGCGTCGAGGCCGCGCCGCAGGTCAGCTTCGACCCGCCGGCGCCACAGGTCGGCACCACGCCGGCCGCACCCCCGGCGGTCGAGCAGCCGCCGGCCGCGCCGCAGGTGGGTTCTCCACAGGCCGAGCCGCCGGCGTCCGGAGGGACCCCGCCCACCCAGTAGCGTCGCCTGCGTGCCGGAGCTGCTCGACGTCCTCGCCGCGGCTGTGGCCGCCCTGGGCGGCGAGGAGCGCCCGGGGCAGGTGCAGATGGCCGAGGCGGTCGCCGAGGCCTTCGAGCGACGCCGGCACCTCCTGGTGCAGGCCGGCACCGGCACCGGCAAGTCGTTGGCCTACCTGGTGCCGGCACTGCTGCACCGCGACCGGGTGGTGGTTGCCACCGCCACCTTGGCGCTGCAGCACCAGCTGGTCGAGCGCGACCTGCCCGCGCTGGTCGAGGCCACCACCGAGGTGCTGCCCGAGCCGCCGTCGTTCGCGGTCTTGAAGGGCCGCTCGAACTACGCCTGCCTGCACCGGGTGCGCGAGGGCGTGCCCGACGACCAGGGCACGCTGGTCGACCTGCCCGAAGGCTCGATCGGCGCCGAGGTCGTCGCGCTGCGCGAGTGGGTGGAGGGCGAGGCCGAGGCTCAGGGCACCGGCGAGCGCGACCACGCCCCGCGCCACACCGACCGCGTGTGGCGGCAGGTCTCGGTCTCCCACCGTGAGTGCCTGGGCGCTGCTCGCTGCCCCTACGGCACCGAGTGCTTCGCCGAGCGGGCCAAGGAGCGCGCGGCGCGCTCGCAGGTCGTGGTCACCAACCACTCGCTGCTGGCCATCGACGCCGTCGAGGGCATCCCGATGATCCCCGAGTACGACGCCGTCGTGGTCGACGAGGCCCACGAGCTGGTCGCGCGCGTCACCCAGGCCGCCACCGACGAGCTCTCGGCCGGCGAGGTCGACCGGGTGGCGCGACGCGGCGTCCGCCACGCCGAGGGGACCCAGGGCGAGGACCTGGCCGATGCCGGTGACGCCCTGCGCGCCGCCGTCGATGCCGCCCCCGCGGGCCGGCTCGACCGGGTCCCAGACGACCTCGCCGACGCGCTCGTCTTGGTGCGCGACGCCGCTCGCGCGCTGGTCTCGGCCCTGCCCAAGGAGAGCGACGACGCCGGCCTCACCCAGGTCCGGGGCTGGGCGCAGGAGGTGTTCGCCACCGCCGAGCGCATGGCTGCGGGCTCCGACGCCGACGTCTTGTGGGTCGCCCAACGAGACGAGCGGCGCGGCGGCAACCACCTGTGCGTGGCGCCGCTGTCGGTGTGGGCGCAGATGCGCGACCACCTGCTCACCGACAAGACCGCCGTCCTGACCTCGGCCACGCTCAAGCTCGGCGGCGACTTCGACGTCGTCGCCAGCTCGCTCGGGCTCAAGCACGCCGAGCGCGAGGACGGTTCGGCCGAGGTCGAGCGCACCGAGTCCGTGCTGCCGTGGGCCGGGCTCGACGTGGGCTCGCCCTTCGACTACCGCAGCCAGGGCATCCTCTACCTGGCGCGGAGGATGCCGCCGCCGAGCCGCGACGGGCTGGGGCAGGCCCAGCTGGACGAGATCGTCGACCTGGTCGACGCCCTCGAGGGCCGCACTCTCGGACTGTTCTCGTCGCGCCGAGCCGCCGAGGCCGCGGCCGAGCACGTCCGCGAGCGGCTGCCGCACCTGACGACCCTGGCCCAGGGCGATGCCCAGCTGCCGGAGCTGGCGCGACAGTTCGTCGGCGACCCGCACACCTGCCTGTTCGGCACCTTGTCGCTGTGGCAGGGCCTCGACGTGCCCGGCGACACCTGCCAGCTGGTGATCATCGACCGGATCCCGTTCCCACGACCCGACGACCCGCTGATGTCGGCGCGGCAGCGGGCCGCCGACGCCGCCGGCGGCAACGGCTTCATGCAGGTCGCGGCCACCCACGCCGCACTCCTGCTGGCCCAGGGCAGCGGCCGGTTGATCCGCTCGGTCACCGACCGCGGCGTGGTGGCCGTGCTCGACCCACGCCTGGCCACCGCCCGCTACGGCTCGTTCCTGCGCTCCAGCCTGCCGCCGATGTGGACCACCGAGGACCCCGAGGTGGTCCGCAAGGCGCTCAGGCGCCTCGCAGCCGGCTGAGCTCGGCCGCCACCTGCGCGCCCACGTGGGCGTTGTGGCGCACCAGCGCGACATTGGTGCGCAGGCTCTCCCCGCCGGTGATCTCCACGATCCGGCCGAGCAGGTACGGCGTGATGTCCTTGCCGCGGACCCCCAGCCGGTCGGCGTCGCCGAGCGCCTGGTCGATGACGGCGTCGATGCGCTCGGCGGGGATCTCGTCGCTCACCGGCACCGGGTTGGCCACCACCATCCCCGCCGTGATGCCCAGCGCCTGCTGGGCGTGCGCCATCGCCGCGACCTCGGCGGGCGAGTCGACCCGCAGCGGCACCGAGAAACCGCTGCGGCGGGTGTAGAACGCCGGGAACTCCTCGGCGCCCAGTCCCACCACCGGCACGCCGAGCGTCTCCAGCATCTCCAGGGTCAGCCCGATGTCGAGGATGGACTTCACCCCGGCGCAGACCACCGTCACCGGGGTCCGGGAGAGCTCGGTGAGGTCGGCGCTGACGTCGTAGCTGCTGCTGGCGCCGCGGTGCACCCCGCCGAGGCCACCCGTGGTGAAGACGCCGATGCCGGCCAGGTGGGCCAGCCGCATCGTCGCGGCCACCGTGGTCGCGCCGTGCTCGCCGCGCGAGACCACGTAGCCCAGGTCGCGCATGCTCACCTTGCGCACCCCGGGGTCGGAGGCCAGCAGCTCCAGCTGGGCCTCGTCCAGCCCGGCCAGCGGGACGCCGTCGAGCACCGCGACGGTGGCCGGCACGACGCCGTGGTCGCGGGCGATCTGCTCCACCTCGCGCGCCATCGCCACGTTGTCGGGATAGGGCATGCCGTGGCTGATGATGGTGCTCTCCAGCGCCAGCACGGGACGCCCCTCGGCCAGCGCGTCGGCGACCTCGGGACTGGTGCGCACGGGGGTGCTCGGCGGGGGGTTCAACGGCTCTCCTCCAGCGTCAGCGCGATCAGCTCGCGGGACAGGTCGGGTCGTACGGTCACCGGTGAGGCCACCGTGAGCGCGGCCGCGGCGGCGCCGCTCCACGCGGCGTGCACCAGGTCGGCCCCCTGCCACAGTGCGTCGACGTAGGCGGCGAGCATGGCGTCGCCGGCCCCGGTCACGTCGACCGCGCTCACCGGCGGCAGCCGTACCGTCTCGGGCGCGTGGCCGCGCCGGTACAGGGTGCTGCCCGCCTCGCCGCGTCGCAGCCACACCACCTCGACGTCGCGCTCGAGCAGCCACGCGGCGGCGGCGTCGGGGTCGTCGGGGTTGTCGGTGCCGTCGGTGCCGTCGGTGCCGGCCAGCGCGGTGAGCTCGTCGAGTGTGGGGGTCAGGGTATGGATCCGGCTCTGCCCGAGCAGCGGCCGCACCAGCGCCGCCTTCGGCGCGCTGACCGGGTCGAGCACGACCGGGATCTGCCAGGACTCCGCCAGCCGTAGCGCGTGGGCGAGTGTCGCGGCCGTCAGGTTGCCGTCGAGCACCAGCCAGGCGCAGTCGGCCAGCCAGCGGCGCGGCACGTGGTCGAGGGAGATGGACTCGGTGGCCGCCATGTCGGCCACGCCGGCCAGCAGGCTGCCGTCCTGGTCGAGGATCGCGGTGTAGCTGCCGGTCGGGCCGCGCCAGGGCACCTCGACCGTCTCCACGCCGGCGGCCTGGGTGAGGTCGAGGATCCGGGCGCCGGCAGCGTCGTCGCCGACCGCAGCGACCAGCCGCGTGTGCGCACCGAGTCGGGCCAGGTTCTCGGCCACGTTGCGCCCCACGCCGCCGGCGGTCTCCATCGCCGTGCCCGGGTTGCTCGTGCCCTGCTGCAGCGGCCCGGTGGTACGGGCCAGGCGGTCGAGGTTCGCCCCGCCGATGACCAGGACCGCGCCCGCGCTTCTCGCCACGGGAGAGGTTCTACACCTTGCGCAGCACCGCCGTGACGACGCCCAGCACCGTGGCCTGGTCGCCGTTGATGGGCTGGTAGCGCTCGGTGTCGGAGTTGTGGGGCAGCAGCCAGACGTGTCCGTCCTTGCGCTGCAGCGTCTTGACCGTGGCCTCGCCGTCGATCATCGCCGCGATGATCTCGCCGTTGCTGGCGGTCTGCTCCTGGCGGACCACGACGTAGTCGCCGTCGCAGATGGCGGCATCGACCATCGAGTCGCCCTTGACCTCCAACATGAACAAGGTGCCCTCACCGACCAGCGTGCGCGGCAGCGGCATGACCTCCTGCACCTGCTCCTCGGCCAGGATGGGGGCGCCGGCGGCGATGGTGCCCACCAGCGGCACGTGGGCCGGGGCGGGCATCGTGTTGCCGATGTCGGTGGCGTCGACCGACTCGTCGGGGTCGGCCGCGGAGATGGCGCGTCGGGCGGCCATCAGCTCGGGGATGAACACCTCGACCGCGCGGGGACGGTTGGGGTCGCGCCGGATGAAGCCCTTGGACTCCAGCTCGCGCAGCTGGTAGGCGACCGAGGAGGAGGAGGCCAGCCCGACTTTCTCGCCGATCTCGCGGATGCTCGGCGGGTAGCCGCGCTTCTCGATCGACTCCTTGAGGTAGCCGAGCACCTTCTGCTGGCGGGCCGTGAGCCCGGTGGCGTCGGGCGGGGCGTCGGGCAGCTCGCTGACCTTGCTGCGCCGGCCGGTGCTGCGCGTCGACTTCTTCGTCCCGGGCGTGGTGGGGGGCATCGGTGGCCTTTCTCGCGGTTCCCTCGGTGTTGCAGGGCAAACCTAGGCCACGTCGCCGGCTACTTCAAACACGTGTTCGAGCGTGTCGCAGCCGGACCGGGGCTCACCGCACCCGGATGCGCACCGCCGACCTGCTGCTGGCGTAGGCCCCGTAGGGCTTGAAGACCGCGCGGACCCGCTTGTTGCCCGGCGTGTCGAAGGCCAGCCGCAGGACGCGGGTGGACCGGCTGCTCGCCCGGAGCACGAAGGTGCGGACCTTGTGGCGCCCGACGTAGATCACGAAGCGTCCCGAGACGGCCTGGCCGTTGCTGGCCACGGCGCCCAGGCGCACGCCGACGTGGCGGTGGCGGCGCACCTTGTGGTGACTGACCGAGATCACGGTCCGGGTGGTCGTGCGGCCGGCGACGCCGCCGTCGGCGGGCAGCACCAGGTCCTGGGGTGCGGCGGTGGGGTCGAAGAGCCGCACGTAGTAGGTGTAGCTGGAGGCGGCGGCGCCGGAGATGCCGCTGACCGTGACGGTGTAGGTCGACGGGCTGCTCGAGCTGGTGCCCGCGACGCCCGAGACGTCCCAGGTCAAGGTGTTGTCGGCGTAGCCGTTCTCCGGTGCGTACTGGTGCACGGCGAGTGCGTTGCCGCCGGGGCCGGTCACCGAGACGTGGGCGTTGGCGAAGCTGCCGCCGCTGCTGGTCGAGAGCGACCAGCGACCCGCCGGCTCGAGCTGGGTCGGGAAGAACCCGGCGCTGGGCCAGGCGTAGAACGCCTTGGCCGGCGCGGCCGCGTTGTCGTCGCCGAAGGTGAAGACGTAGATGGAGTTGCCGAACCAGCTGCCGCTCTGGGCGTTGCCGCTGCCCATCGTGGTCGCCTCCGGGCGCAGCAGCCAGCGGCGGTGGCCGACGGCGGTGTTGGAGGCATCGGAGTCGTCGAGGTACAGCTTGGCCGTGCGTGCGGCCGAGGGGTTGTGCGTGCTGTCGATGAGGATGTTGGAGCGGCCCGCGGCGTCCTTGCCGGCCTGGGTCCAGCAGCTGAAGCTGCTGTCCGGGCTGTGCGAGAGCCGGCCGCTGGCCGCCATGATGAGGGCCGAGGACGCCGCGGCGGAGTTGTACCCGGCCTGCAGGCTGACGCCGTTCTCCCCGGCCAGGCCGCGGGCGAAGTTGATCGCGTTCTGGGTCGCGCTCTGGGCGGCGGCCGAGGTGGTGAACGTGGTGCAGCTGGAGGTGGAGCCGCCGGTCGGCACGATCGACGTGCTCGCGGCGGAGGCCCACAGCTGCTGGTAGGCGGTGCGGACGGCCGCCTCGGACGTGGTGTCGATCGGACCGGTGGGCGAGGCGACGGCGCTGCTGCGGACCAGCGGCGCGCCGACGGCGGCGGCGGTCGAACCCGGGACGACGCCGGGCAGCAGCCCGGCCAGGAGCAGAGCAGGCAGGCCGATCGTGGCCACCCGAGAACGTGCTGCAACGCGCATTGGATCCCCCGTTGAATCCCCCGTGCACCCGATGTGGCGAGTGCTTCCGAGAACAGATTGCGGGGCGACTTGAGGGTTTTGGGCCGTAATGCGAAGTTCAGGCGGTTCGGCGGGGGCGGCCTAGTTCGAACGGACCATGACGAGGTGGCCCGCGAGGGCCGGGTCCCCTTGCGGCGTTCGAACAGGTGCTCTATTCTCGTACGCGTGTTCGATTCGCGTGGCGGTCTCGCAGCGTCTGGGCGAGAACTGTCGGTGGGGCCGCGTAGACATCGGACATGACCAGCACGAGGCGCCGCGTCCCCTCCGGCGGACCGGCTCACCCGTCGCCCGTCAGCACCCTTCCCCCGCTCCCAGCACCGACCCCCAGGAGGCCCTCGATGAGCACCCTCTCCCTCTCGCCCAGCTTCGTGCGCACCCCCGCGACCGTCACCGCCCAGCCCGACCGCCAGCCCGGCCGCCGGCCGCGTCGCCGAGCCGCCTCGGCCCGACTGACCCGGCTGACCCGGCGGGGTCGCGTGGTCGTGGTGCTGAGCTTCCTGCTCGCCGCCCTCGTCCTCACCACGGCGCTCGGTGGCTGGGCGGCCGCCACCCACGACGTGGTCGGCGGCCACACCCACGCGGTGCGCGTCGTCACCGTCCAGCCCGGCGACACCCTCTACGACATCGCCGGCCGCGTCGCGCGGCCCGGGCAGGTCGCCGACATGGTGCACCGGATCCAGGAGCTGAACGCGCTGCCCGGCTCCACGGTGCAGGTCGGTCAGCAGCTCGCCATCCCGCGGTAGTCCCACGATCCCCGGCGGCCCCCTTCGACCCGGGGCCGCCGGTCCGCGTTCACAGCTCGACGGCCCGCTCCACGCCGATCTGGTCGAGGAAGGCGAGATCATGCCCGGCCACCACCAGCGCCCCGCCGTAGCAGGCGAGGGCAGAGACCAGCGCCTCCCTCGAAGCGAGGTCCAGGCTGTTGGTCGGCTCGTCGAGCAGCAGCAGCTGCGGGGCGGGATCGGCGAGCAGCAGGGCGGCCAGCGTCGCCCGGAACAGCTCCCCGCCCGAGAGCGAGGCGACGTGCTGGTCCGCGCGGTCGCCCCGGAACAGGAACCGGGCCAGACGCGCCCGGACCTGGTTGTCGTCGGCCGCCGGGGCGCGCCGGGCCAGGTTCGCGGCGATGCTGAGGTCGGGATCGAGCAGGTCCAGCCGTTGTGGCAGCAGTCCCACGGGCACCCGCACGTCCACGCGACCCGATCGCGGCGCCAGCCGTCCCGCCACGGTGTGCAGCAGAGTCGACTTCCCCGACCCGTTCGCACCGAGCAGGGCGAGCCGTTCGGGACCGCGCAGCTCCAGCTCGATCGCCCGCCCGGTGCGCAGCACCAGGCCCTCGGTGTGCAGCACCACCCGGGCGCCCGGCACCTGCGTGTCGGGCAGGTCCACCCGGATCTCGCGATCCTCGCGGACCTGCTGCTCGGCGTCGGCCAGCCGCTCGCGGGCCCGGTCCAACCGGTCCTGGTGGGTGCGGGTGTAGCCGGCAGCGGACTGCTGGGCCGCCCGCTGGCGCAGCTTCATGACCGCTCGCGGCTCGCGCTTGGTGGCGTACATCTTCTGGGCGTAGCGCCGACGCCTGGCCAGCACCTGCTCGGACTCCACCAGATCGGCGCGCTGTCGGCGCACGTCGGCCCGGGCGGAGGTGAGCGCCTGCTCGGCGGCCTCCTGCTCGGCCCGGACCTGCGCCGCGTAGGACGACCAACCGCCGCCGTACCAACGCACCCGCCCCTCGCGCAGCTCCGCGATCTGGTCCAAGCCCTCCAGCAGCTCGGGGTCGTGGCTGACCACGACGACGGTGCCGCGCAGCGTGCTCAGCGTCTCGGTCAGCCGCTCCCGGGCCTGCCGGTCCAGGTGGGTGGTCGGCTCGTCCAGCAGCACGACCGCCGGCCGGGCCAGCAGGATCCGCGCCAGGCCGAGGGCGGTGACCTCACCGCCGGAGAGCTCGCCCAGCCTCCGGTCCAGCACATTGGTGCCGGTGATGTTGCCGGTGCGCGGCAGCCCGGCACGGGCGAGCTCGGCGCGGGCGCGGTCCTCGACGTCCCAGCGCTCGCCGACCGCCGCGTAGTCGGCCGGGTCCACCGAGCCGGCCTCGATGCGTCGCAGCGAGGTGCGCACGCCGTCGATGCCCATGAAGCCGGCGATCGTCTGCTCGGTCTCCAAGGCGAGGTCCTGGGCCAGGTGGGCGACGTCCTCGACGCCGCTGACCTGCCCTGCCTGCGGCGTGAGCTCGCCGGCCAGCAGGCGCAACAAGGTGGTCTTGCCGCTGCCGTTGGCGCCGACCAGGCCGGTGCGCCCGGCCGGGAGCTGCAGGTCGAGGCGGTCGAAGGCGACGGTGCCGTCGGGCCAGGCCCAGGTCACGGCGTGCAGGGCGGGACTGGTGCGGGTCACGGTGTGCTCCCACGTGTCGTGCCGGGAGCCCACGAGGGCTCCACCGGCGACGGGCTCGGACACGGGTCAGATCAGCACGAGGGCGAGCCTAGGAGGTCGGCGTCGCCCACGCCACGGGTTTTGAGCGGGTGGGGCCCGGACGCGCTAGCGCCGCACGGCCCGCTTGCCGCTGGTCCGGCCGCGACGCTCGGAGCGCCCAGAGGTGGAAGCGGAGTCGGGAGCAGGAGCGGGTGTCGGGTGGGAGGTCGGGTCCGGTGCCGCCTCGAGGGCGGGTCCCGGCGCGGTCCGGACGTCGACCGGGGGTGGCACCAGCGCACCGGGGTCGCCGGTCTCCTCGGTCTCCTCGGTCTCCTCGGGCTCCTGCAGCGAGCGCGGCAGCGGCCGGGTCGAGGAGCGGGCGCTGAGCCGGATCATGTCCTGCATCCGGGCGGCGAGCACGATGGCCAAGAACATGCAGGCCACGGCGCCCACCGTGGCCAGGGCCAGCAGCCCCCAGTCGCCGGGATGCCCGTCGCGCGCCGTGCGTCCGAAGTCGATGGCGGCGAAGACCAGCACACCCCAGGCCACGACGGTCACGGTGGTCGCGGTCGAGAGCAGCAGCGCGCGGCCCTGTGGAAACGTGCCCGGTGCCTGTCGCTGCAGTCCCACGCGTCACAGTGTACGACCGCGACACGCACGTCCCGACCGGCCCGCACGGCGTCCTCGACGGCCTTCGGCACGGCCCTGACCTGCACCGATACGACCCTGTCCGGACGGCCGACCGACCGACACGCGCTCGACACACCGCAGACGTTGCGTCCCGGCCGTGGGCGGCGTACGGTTCCACTAGATCTAGTAGTTACACCGGTGTGGTTTTCCACATCTAGTCCCACAGGGATGGGTCGGTTTCCCACAGGGAGCGGCCCGCGAATCCACCGCCCGTCCACCGCAGGCCCCCGTCGATCCACCGGAGAGGAGGCGTTCGTGCACTGCCCGTTCTGCAAGTCCGAGGACACCCGGGTCCTCGACAGCCGCGTGGCCGACGACGGCGGCTCCATTCGTCGTCGCCGGGTCTGCCCCTCGTGCGAGCGTCGGTTCTCCACGGTCGAGCAGATGCAGCTCATGGTGGCCAAGCGCAGCGGCGCCACCGAGCCCTTCACCCGGGAGAAGGCGGTCGCCGGGGTCCGCAAGGCCTGCAAGGGCCGGCCCGTCTCCGAGGACGACCTGGCCCGGCTGGGGCAGGCCGTCGAGGACACTTTGCGCGCCGAGGGCTGGGCCGAGGTGCCCGCCCACGAGATCGGGCTGGCCATCCTGGGTCCGCTGCGCGAGCTCGACCCGGTGGCCTACCTGCGGTTCAGCAGCGTCTACAAGAACTTCGCCAGCGCCGACGACTTCGAGGCCGAGATCGCGCTGATGCGACTGGAGCGAGAGCCCGAGACCACGGGCTGAGCCCCACCTCAGTCTGCCCGGTGTACGTCGTGGGGAAGCGGCGTGCACCGGGCGCCCCACATCAAGCAGGACAGTCAGCACCACCATCAACCCCCTCGAGGAGAGGCACATGACCGAGACGGTGAGCGGAGCCCACCAGGCGAGCGCGAGCGAGGGCGACGGCGTGCGCATCGAGCGCGTGTTCTCCACCGAGGGGGTGCACCCCTACGACGAGCTGACCTGGGAGCGGCGCGACGTCGTCCAGACCAACTGGAAGAGCGGCGAGACCGTCTTCGAGCAGCGCGGGGTGGAGTTCCCCGAGAGCTGGTCGCTCAACGCCTCCACCATCGTCACCACCAAGTACTTCCGCGGCGCGGTCGGCACCGACGCCCGCGAGTGGAGCCTCAAGCAGCTCATCGACCGGGTGGTCTCCACCTACCGCAAGGGCGGCGAGGACCACGGCTACTTCGCCACCTCGGCCGACGCCGAGCTGTTCGAGCACGAGCTGACCTGGCTGCTGGTCAACCAGTACTTCTCCTTCAACTCCCCGGTCTGGTTCAACGTCGGTACCCAGAGCCCGCAGCAGGTCAGCGCCTGCTTCATCCTCTCCGTCGACGACTCGATGGACTCGATCCTCAACTGGTACAAGGAGGAGGGGTTCATCTTCAAGGGCGGCTCGGGCGCCGGGCTGAACCTCTCGCGCATCCGCTCCTCCAAGGAGCTCCTCTCCTCGGGTGGCACGGCCTCGGGCCCGGTCTCGTTCATGCGCGGCGCCGACGCCTCGGCCGGCACCATCAAGTCCGGCGGCGCCACCCGCCGTGCGGCGAAGATGGTCGTGCTCGACGTCGACCACCCCGACATCGAGGAGTTCGTCGAGACCAAGGCGCGCGAGGAGGACAAGATCCGCGCGCTGCGCGACGCCGGCTTCGACATGGACCTCGGCGGCGCCGACATCACCTCGGTGCAGTACCAGAACGCCAACAACTCCGTCCGGGTCAACGACGAGTTCATGCGCGCGGTCGAGGACGGCACGGGCTTCGGGCTGCGCTCGCGCAAGACCGGCGAGGTCATCGAGACCGTCGACGCCCGCGAGCTGTTCACCAAGATCAGCAAGGCCGCCTGGGAGTGCGCCGACCCGGGCCTGCAGTACGACGACACGATCAACGACTGGCACACCAACCCCGAGACCGGCCGGATCACCGCGTCCAACCCGTGCTCGGAGTACATGAGCCTGGACAACTCCTCGTGCAACCTGGCGTCGCTGAACCTGATGAAGTTCCTCAAGGACGACGACACGTTCGACGCCGCGCTGTTCGCGCAGGCGGTCGAGGTGATCATCACCGCGATGGACATCTCCATCTGCTTCGCCGACTTCCCGACCGAGGCGATCGGGAAGACCACCGTCGACTACCGCCAGCTCGGCATCGGCTACGCCAATCTCGGCGCGCTGCTGATGGCGATGGGCCTGGGCTACGACTCCGACGGTGGCCGCGCGATGGCTGCGGCCATCACCTCGCTGATGACCGGTACCTCCTACCGTCGCAGTGCCGAGCTGGCCGCCGTCGTGGGTCCCTACGCCGGCTACGCCCGCAACGCCGATGCGCACCGTCGCGTCATGCGCAAGCACCAGGCCGCCAACGACGCCGTGCGTCCGCTGCACGCCGCCGACCGCGACGTGCACGAGCTGGCCACGCAGGCCTGGGCCCAGGTGCAGACGCTGGGGGAGACCAACGGCTTCCGCAACGCCCAGGCCTCGGTGCTCGCCCCCACCGGCACCATCGGCTTCATGATGGACTGCGACACCACCGGCATCGAGCCGGACTTCTCGCTGGTGAAGTTCAAGAAGCTCGTCGGTGGCGGCTCGATGCAGATCGTCAACCAGACGGTGCCGCGCGCGCTGACCAAGCTGGGCTACCAGGCCGAGCAGGTCGAGGCGATCGTGGAGTACATCTCCGAGCAGGGCCACGTCGTCGACGCGCCGGGCCTCAAGCCCGAGCACTACGAGGTCTTCGACTGCGCCATGGGCGCCCGCGCGCTCAAGCCGATGGGTCACGTGCGGATGATGGCGGCCTGCCAGCCGTTCTTGTCCGGTGCGATCTCCAAGACCGTCAACCTGCCGGAGTCGGCGACGGTGGCCGAGATCGAGGACATCTACCTGCAGTCGTGGAAGCTGGGCCTGAAGGCCACCGCGGTCTACCGCGACAACTGCAAGGTGGGCCAGCCGCTGGCCGACGCGAAGGCCAAGAAGGCCGACACTGCCGCCGAGACGCCGGTCACCGAGGTCGAGAAGGTCGTCTACAAGCCCACCCGCAAGCGGCTGCCGAAGTCGCGGGTGGCTCGCACGACGAGCTTCACGGTCGGCGGCGCCGAGGGCTACATGACCTCCGGCGCCCACGACGACGGCACCCTGGGCGAGATCTTCCTCAAGCTGGGCAAGCAGGGCTCCACCCTGGCCGGCGTGATGGACGCGTTCTCGATCGCGGTCTCGATCGGCCTGCAGTACGGCGTGCCGCTGGAGACCTACGTCTCGAAGTTCGCCAACCTGCGCTTCGAGCCGGCCGGCCTCACCGACGACGCGGACGTCCGGATGGCGCAGTCGCTGATGGACTACGTCTTCCGCCGCCTGGCGCTGGACTACCTGTCCTTCGAGGACCGCGCCGCCCTGGGCATCTACTCCGCCGATGAGCGTCAGCGTCACCTGGAGACCGGCTCCTACGAGCCGCCCGTGGAGGACACCGGCACCAGCGACCAGCTGATCGGCGACCTCTCGGCACCCGACGCCAAGGCCGCTCCCACGGTCGAGGTCGACGCCCCCGATGCCGAGGAGGTGGCGGTCGCCAAGCCCGCCCCGGCCGGCGCCCACACCTCGGCCGAGCTCCTGGAGCAGATCACCGGCACCGCCGTCGACAGCCCGCTGTGCTTCACCTGCGGCACCAAGATGCGCCCGGCCGGCAGCTGCTACGTCTGCGAGGGCTGCGGCAGCACCTCCGGCTGCAGCTGAGTCTCGAACGCCGACAACGTCATACGCCCCGGTCGCTCCAGCGACCGGGGCGTATGACGTCCTTGCGCCCGCCTCAGCGCCAGGGCATGTACTGCAACGTCCAGGTGTTGCCATCGGGGTCGGCGAAACCGGCCAGCAGCATCCCGCCGCCCGCGTCGACGATCTCGGCCACCTCGACACCGCGGCCCACCAGCTCGGCGCGCGCGGCCTCGATGTCACGGACCACCAGGTAGAGCCGGCGGATCGAGCCGGGCTCGCCGTCGAGGTCGGCGATGCCCTCGGTCAACAAGATGGAGCACGCCGATCCGGTGGGGGTGAGCTGCACGATGCGGACGCCGTCGGCGGGGGCCACGTCGACGTCCACGTGGAAGCCCAGGCTGTCGGCGTAGAAGGACTTCGCGCGATCCAGGTCGCTCACCGGGATGGGGACGAGCTCGAGCAGGAAGCCGCCCGGCCGGACGCGGTCCGCCTCGTCCGGGGGCGGCGGGGCCTGGTCGGGCACCTCGGTCACGGTGTCGGGGCTGTCTCGTGCATCGTTCATCGTGTGCCACCTTCGGTCCGGGTGCGGCTGCCGCGAACCCATGATGGCGGGGTGGCAGGCTGCTCGCATGGTCGCCGACGCCAAGAGCACCCTGCTGGACTACCTGGGCCGTGCGCGCCGGGCGATGGTGTTCAAGACCGAGGGCTTGAGCGAGTACGACGTCAGGCGTCCGCTCACCGGCACCGGCACCAACCTGCTCGGGCTGGTCAAGCATCTCGCGAGCGTGGAGCTGGGCTACTTCGGCGACACGTTCGGCCGTCCGAGCGGCATCGCGCTGCCGTGGCACGTCTTGTCGGCCGACCCCAACGCCGACCTCTTCGCGACGGCCGAGGAGACCCGGGCCGACATCCTCGGGCTGTACGCGAAGGCCATCGCGCACGCCGAGGAGACCTGTGCGGTCCTCGACCTCGACACCGTCGGGCACGTGCCGTGGTGGGGTGACGACAACGAGGTGACGCTGCACCAGGTGCTGGTGCACATGGTGGCCGAGACCGGACGCCACGCCGGGCACGCCGACATCCTCCGCGAGGGCCTCGACGGTGCCGTGGGCCGCTTCCCGGCGGACGCCAACATGGACTCGATGACCGGCTACGACTGGCCGGCGCACGTCGCGCGCGTCGAGCGAGCGGCTCGCGACGCCGCAGCGTCCGCCTCGTCGTGAGGCTGGTGGTCGGCGCCGTGCTGGTCGACTCACTCGAGCGACCGACGCGGGTGCTGGCCGCGCGTCGCACCCGGCCGGCCGAGCTGGCGGGACGGTGGGAGTTCCCCGGCGGCAAGGTGGAGGCGGGAGAGACGCCGCCGCAGGCGCTGGCGCGCGAGCTGGGTGAGGAGCTGGCGATCGAGGTCGCCGTCGGCTCGGAGCTGGCTGCGCCCGACGGCAATGCCTGGCCGATCTCGGGGGCCTACGAGCTGCGGCTGTTCTACGCGGTCGTCGTAGCCGGCACGCCCACGCCGGGGGAGTCGCACGACCAGGTGCGCTGGTTGAGCTACGACCAGCTCGACTCCGTGTCGTGGCTCGAGAGCGACCGCGCGGCGCTGGGCCTGGTGCTCACCGGTCACCCCTGATCCCCCCGGTCGGGGGTCGTTTCGCGTCCACAGGGCGCGGCGAAGCCGGGTTCTCCACGGGCTGCCGGTCACCGGGTGCGGTGGCGCCGCCGTCGGGGTGTGCTGGGGGCATGAGCCACGCACCGGCCCCGCAGCAGTTCGACGAGCCCACCTGGGCGATCCAGGTGGTCTTCGACCCCGACGAGCCGTGGCGCGACTTCGCCTACACCGTCGGCCTGGTCGAGCGGGGCCTGCCCGAGCTGCACGCCTACGCCTACCCCAGTCTGGGCGAGGACGCCGCACCCGACTGGCGGTTCGGTGCCCGCGACCTCTGCGCGCTCCTCGACGCGGCGGCGGCCCGGCTGGTGGCCGGGGACATCGCCGTGGGCTCGGAGTGGCTGGCTCGCTACGACGACGGCCTGACCACGGTGAGCCTGCGGCTCGACCCACCCGGCGACCGCGATCAGCTGGAGGCCTGGCTGGTCGAGCCCGACGCGCAGGTGCTGCCGGTTCGGTGGTCGGTGAGCCGGGCGCCGCGCGGGCCCCGGCGCCGTCTGGACCCCGACGAGCACGCCGACCTCAAGCAGCGCTACCGCGCGCTGGCGGAGCTGGTCGACCCGATGGTCGACCTGCCGCCCGCCTGGCGGCTGCCGCGCCGCGCGTCGTACCAACCCGCGCAGCGTTACGGCCCGCGGACGCCGCTGGTGCTCGCCCGCGCCGCCCGACTCTGCAGCCTCGACCCGGTGCAGCTGGCCACGGTGCTCTCGCGCTCGGCCGCGGTCGAGCAGACCGGCTCGCTGACCTGGCCGATCGCGGTGGCCGCTGCGCTGGCCCGTCCGCTCGGTCTGGAGGACGCGCTCCACCAGCTCCACGCCGATGCCCACCACGTGCTGGCCCTCTTCGGGCAGGACGGCCGGCTGGCTCAGCGGTGGCGCGACGCGGTGGCGCTCTGCGAAGGTCCCGCCCAGGGCCAGGACACGCTGAGTCGTGAGTACCGACGGGCGTTGCGCGGGCTCTTCCACGACGCCGTGATCGCGGCGCTGGCCGCCGAGCTCCTCGGCCGCGACGCAACCCCGGCCGTCCGGCTGCACGCGCTGGGCCCGGTGCTGCGCCCCGAGCTGCCCGACGGGGCGCCGCCGGGGCCGGAGTGGGCGGCTGCGCCGGTGGTGGTCGCGGCGGTGGAGGGGCTGGTCGCCGACGTCGCCGCCCCGCGGCTGCGGCACCTGATGCTGCGGCACCTGGCTGCGCGAGAGGACGACGAGGCCTACGAGATGCTGCTGTGGCGTCTGGAGGGTCACGCCCTGAGCTCGGCGTGCAGCCTGCCCCTGCGAGAGCGTGCGCACCCCGAGCTCCAGGTGTGGCTGGGGGCGGTGGCCGCCGCGGTGGTGCACCGGGCCAGGCTGAGTGCCACCGAGGTGGAGCGGCTGTGCGCCCCGGCGGTGGGGCTGGTGCCGGGCCTGCGGCAGGTGCTGAACGACCCGCTGTGAGCAGCCGACGACGCGGGTGCCTCACATCGTGGCCCGTCGACGGCCGGGACAGGTCGCGACCGTAGGGTGAAACGGTGGGGATCCGTGGCCTGGTGGCCGACACGCGACCACTGCAGGACGCACCTTTCCGGCGACTGTGGACCGCCCAGATCATCACCGTCATCGGCGCCCAGCTCACCATCGTGGCGGTGCCGGCGCAGATCTACGCGATCACCGGATCCTCGGCCTACGTGGGCCTGACCGGCGTGTTCGGCCTGGTGCCGCTGGTGGTCTTCGGGCTGTGGGGTGGTGCGCTGGCCGACGTCTTCGACCGGCGCACGCTGATGATGATCAGCACCGTCGGGCTGATCGCGACCAGCGCGGTGTTCTGGCTGCAGGCCGCGCTGGACCTCGGCAGCGTCTGGCTGCTGCTGGTCGTCTTCGCCGTGCAGCAGGCGTTCTTCGCCATCAACCAGCCCACCCGGAGCGCGATCCTGCCGCGGCTGCTCGACGCCGAGCTGCTCCCGGCCGCGAACTCGCTGAGCATGACCGTCACCCAGGCGGGCGCGATCGGCGGCCCGCTGGTGGCCGGGGCGCTCATCCCGGTGCTGGGCTACTCCTACCTGTACCTGATCGACACCCTCACGCTGTTCGCGACGCTGTGGGCGGTGGTGAAGCTGCCCCGGATGCCGATCCAGGGTGCCCCGACCGGCACCCCCGGACTGCGGTCGGTGCTCGAGGGCCTGTCCTACCTGCGCGGCCAGCCGGTGCTGCTGATGTCGTTCCTGGTCGACATCATCGCGATGGTCTTCGGGATGCCGCGGGCGCTGTTCCCGCAGATCGCGCACGAGAGCTTCCACGGTCCGCAGGACGGCGGTCTCGCCTTCGCGCTGCTCTTCGCCGCGATCCCGGCCGGCGCCGTGGTGGGCGGCGTCTTCTCCGGCTGGGTCTCGCGGGTCAGCGCCCAGGGCCGCGCCGTCATCGTGTGCATCGTGGTGTGGGGGCTGGCGATGGTCGGGTTCGGCGTGGCGGTGGGCATCGCCGTCGACGGCTCGTCGGCCGTACGTCACCTGATGCTGTGGCTGAGCGTGCTCGCCCTGGTGGTGGGCGGCGCGGCCGACATGGCCTCGGCCGCCTTCCGCACCAGCATGCTGCAGTCGGCGGCCTCGGACGCCGTGCGCGGCCGGCTCCAGGGCATCTTCATCGTCGTCGTCGCCGGCGGACCCCGCATCGCCGACGTCGCGCACGGGGCGGCGGCGGCCAGCGCCGGCACGGCGGCAGCCGCGGCCGGCGGCGGCGTGCTGGTCGTCGTCGGCATCGTGGTGGCCACCCTCGCGGTGCCCGCCTTCGTCCGCTACCGGATCACCACACCCGCCCGATGACCCCGCTGCAGCAGCAGGTCCTCGCTGCTTTGCTGGCGCTGCTCGCGGTGACGGTCCCGGCGTCGTGGCGGATCACCCGCCACGTGGTGACCATCGCCCACGAGGGCGCACACGGCGTCGTCGCCGCCGTGTGCGGGCGACGGCTGGCCGGCATCCGGCTCCACCGCGACGGATCGGGCCTCACCGTCTCCCGCGGGCGTCCCACCGGCCCGGGGATGATCGCCACGGCGCTGGCCGGCTACATCGGGCCCGCACTGCTCGGGCTCGGCGCGGCGACGCTGGTGCAGGCGGACCTCGTCGGCGAGGCGTTGTGGCTCGCCGTCGTCCTGCTGGGGCTGCTGCTGCTGCAGATCCGCAACCTGCACGGATGGTGGGCGGTGCTGCTCGCCGGAGCCGCGGTGTTCGCCGTGACCTGGTGGGGGTCGATCACGGTGCAGCTGTGGGCGGCCAGCGTCGGTACGTGGTTCCTGCTGCTGGCCACGCCGCGCACCGTGGTGGAGCTCCAGCGGCTGCGTCACCGTGGCCGTGCGCCGGGCTCGGACGCCGACGTCCTGGCCCGGCTGACCCGGGTGCCGGGCCTGGTCTGGGTCGGGGTCTTCGTGCTGGTCGACCTCGCGGCCCTGGGGCTCGGGGGCCGGCTGCTGCTGTCGGGCTAAGGGCGATCCGGCCCTTTCCTTTCCTGGAAACCGGACATAGTGGACACTGGTACCGGGGGAGGAGGCTCGATGGCCCTGGACTACGCACCACCGACAACGCCGGCGCCGGCACCGGCGACGCTGCGGCGACGCCGCACGGAGCCCGCGACGGTGCAGCCTGCCGTGCCCGTGGAGCCGGCGGCCGCCGCCCCGATCCACAAGCGTGGTCCGGCTCGCCTGGAGCCCAGTGCCGACGCGCTCGACAACCTGCCGGCCTACACGTGGCGGGTCATGCACGACGTGCCGTGGCCGGGCCGCGAGGGACAGGTCATCGACCACGTCGTCATCGGTCCCGGCGGCATCTTCGTCGTCGACCTGCGTCACTGGGACGGACCGGTGGTGCTCGAGGACGGCATCCTGCGCGCCGAGGGGCGCCCGCGCGAGCGCGAGGTCGCCGAGGCGGCCGACGCGGCGCTCGACGTCGCCTCGGTGCTCGAGCGCGTCGACCCCCGGTGGGTCGTGCCGGTGCTGTGCCTGGTGCGCGACGAGCCCGTGGCCGGGATGACTCGTGGGGTCGTCTACTGCTCGAGCAACTTCTTGGAGCAGATGATCACCAGCCGTCGTGAGGTGATCGGCCCCGACCGGTCCCGGTTCATCGCGCAGCTGCTGGAGATCAAGCTCGCTCGCGGTCGCAGCGCCGACGACGACGTCACCGAGCTGCTCGCCGACCCGGCGCCGCGTCGGCGACGTGGCCGGCTGCTGGCCGAGCCGATGACGAAGATCGGACTGCGAGCCGGTGCCATCGGCGTCGCGATCGCGGTCCTGGTCGGCGACCCGAGCCTGATCGGCGACACCGGTCAGTGGCTCACCTCCCTGCTGACCGTGAGGTGACCTCACGCCGGTGCGCGCCGTAGCGTCTGCTGGTCGTGGCCCCGTTCGAGCAGGTGGTGGCGCGGCACGGTGCGACCGTGCTGCGGGTCTGCCGTGCCGTCGTGGGTCCGGTCGACGCCGAGGACGCCTGGTCGGAGACGTTCCTGGCCGCGCTGCGCGCCTACCCCGAGCTCGACGAGGGCGCCAACACCGAGGCGTGGCTGGTCACCATCGCCCACCGCAAGGCGATCGACCTGTACCGGGCTGGCACCCGGCGCGCCGTGCCCACCGACGAGGTGCCCGAGCACGGCGTGCTCGATCGCGACCCGACCGCCCACGACCCGGTCTACGCGGCGCTGCGGACGCTGCCCGACAAGCAGCGGCTGGCCGTGGCCTACCACCACCTCGGCGGACTGAGCCACCGCGAGGTGGCTCAGATCCTCGGCGGCACCGAGGCCGCCGCGCGCCGCGCGAGCGCGGACGGCGTGAAGAACCTGCGCACGCGGTTGGAGGCGTCATGAGCGAGCTCTTCCCCGACGGCGACGAGGCGCGCACGCTGGCCCGGTTGCACGAGCGGCTGGCCCGGGCCGCGGACCGCGACGCCCTGCTCGACGTCGGCTACCGGCTGGTCGACAGCCCGGTCGGCCCGCTGCTGCTGGCCGCCACCGAGGCGGGCCTGGTGCGGGTGGCCTTCGACGGGGAGGTCCGCGAGGACGAGGTTCTCCAGGAGCTGGCCGAGCAGGTGGGCGCGCGGGTGCTGGCCGCTCCTCGCCGGCTCGACCGGGCCGCCGCGGAGCTGGAGGAGTACTTCGCCGGACGGCGCCGCCGGTTCGACGTGGCCCTGGATCTGCGACTGGCCCGCGGCTTTCGCCGTGCGGTCGTCGAGCACCTCGCCGACATCGGCTACGGCCGCACCGCCAGCTACTCCGAGGTCGCCTCGCTGGCCGGCAGCCCCCGCGCCGTGCGAGCCGTCGGCACCGCGTGCGCCCTCAACCCGCTCCCGGTGGTGCTGCCCTGCCATCGCGTCGTGCGCGCCGACGGCTCCCTGGGCCAGTACGCCGGCGGCCCCGAGCGCAAGCGCGCCCTGCTGGACCTCGAGCAGCACTGATCACCTCNNNNGATCACCACTGAGCAGCACTGATCACCACTGAGCAGCACTGGGCAGGAGCCGGCGCGGGCCGTGACAATCCGCAGTGGTCGGGTGCTCGGGGGCTTCCTAGACTCGCGGCATGGACGAGGTGCAGATCCCGTGGGAGCGCTTCAGCAGCGACCCCCGCGCCGAGCGCAACGCCGGGCTGCGCTCCTCCGACCTGGACCGCAGCCTGGCCCTCGACGCGCTGGCCTCCGCGTACGGTGACGGCCGACTGGACCGTGAGGAGTACGACGAGCGGGCCGGTGCCGTCCAGGGCTCGAAGACCCTGGGGGAGCTGGTGCCGCCGCTGCGGGACCTGGCCCCCGAGCAGCCGAGCAAGGCCGTCGGGCTCTCCAGCGACGCCGCGCTGACCGAGCAGGCGACGGAGAGGTACTACCGCGCGCGCGGCGGGGCGCTCGGCACGTTCATGGCCCCGAGCCTGGTGTGCTGGGTCATCTGGGCCATCAGCGGCTTCGGGTTCCCGTGGCCGGTGTTCGTGATGTTCTCGGTGATCCCGCTGCTCAAGCTGATGCTCGACAAGCGCGGCTACATCGCCGAGGAGAAGCGGCGGCTGGCCCGGCGCGAGCAGCGCCGGATCGAGCAGCGACCGCGCTGAGCAGCTGGGCGGCTGGAGCGGCGGGTCAGCCGCGGTAGCCGCGGTGGGCCAGCGGCGCTTGGGCGTTGAACGCCCACAGAGTCCAGCTGTCGATCGCGCTGGCGAGGAGTCGGATGCGTGCCATGATGTCCCTTCCGGGTGGATTGGATCGTTCCATTTGAACGATCCAAAGATAACACGACGAGCTCAGATCACCCCAGCCGCGCGGGCCGCGGCCCCGTACGCCGCGGCCAGGCTGGCCACCGTGTCGTGGGCGTTGAGCCCCGAGGGGTTGGGCACCACCCACAGCTCCGCGCCGGCCAGCGGCTCGAGCTGGCGGCCCTGCTGGGCCCGGCGGACCCCGAAGGCGGTGCGGTACGCCGTCACCCCGGCGATCGCGACGACGCGCGGGTGGTGCTCGCCCACCACGCGCTCGAGCCGGCGAGCGCCCTCGACCAGCTGGTCGGTGCTCAGCTCGTCGGCGCGGGCCGTGGCCACCGGCACCAGGTTGGTGATGCCCAGACCTCGGGCGACGAAGGCGGTGCGGTCCTCCTCGGTCATGCCCGCGCCGGCGTCGACCGGGTCGGTGATGATGCCGGCCGCGAGCAGCGCGGGGTAGAAGCGGTTGCCCGGCCGGGCGAAGTGGGTCTGCACCGCGGCGGTCCACAGCCCGGGGTTGATGCCCACGAAGAGCAGGCGCAGGCCCGGTCCGATGAGGTCGGGCACCGTCGCCCCGTAGTAGTCCTGCAGCTGCTCGCGGGTGAACCGGGCCACGCGGGGAGCGTAGGGCGTCGCGGGTGCCTCAGCTGCAGGGCAGGCTGCCCAGGGCGGCGAGCCCGGCCAGGTCACCGGCCGCGTAGCTCGAGACGCGGCCGATGACGGGGTACATCAGCTGGTTACGGTCGCCGACGTGGGCCAGGCCCATGACGTGGCCCAGCTCGTGCTCGAGCACGGCGAGCTGTCTCGCGGCGCCGGCGTGCCGCAGCGCCGGGCCGTCCAAGGTGACGGCGCCGCGCACGTAGTGGCGCGAGCCGCCGGCCGGCTGGCGCCACCGGCTCGCGCCGAGCCCGACGATGGGCCCGGCCAGCGTCCGCTGGCGAGCGGGCGTGCTCCAGGCGACCAGCACGCCGTAGTGGCGCAGGAATCCCGGCGTGTGATGGGAGAGCCCGGCGTAGCGGATGTCGATGCCGGTGGCGGCGGCCACCTGGGTCAGCGCCTGCTGCACCACCCGGAGCGAGTGGCGCGGGGCGTGGGCCAGGTTGACCCGCACCGAGATGGCGCGGCACGGGTTCCAGCCCACCGCCTGGTAGGAGCCGCGCGCCTGGGTCGCCTCGAAGGCGTACGGCGCGATCGGTGCGGCAGTCTTTGGTGCGGCCTCGGCTACGGGCGGCGCCGTGACCGTGACCAGCGCCAGGAGCGGCGCCCACCAGGCGGTCAGGCGGAGAAGCAGGGCTCTGACACGAGGGGAGAGCATCGGGGGAGCATGTCAGCAAACGCCCGTTTTGTCACAAAATGTTATAGACCGTCAAAGCCCGACACGATGGGGTCACCGACAGGGCAGCTCGCCCAGCCGGGCCAGGCCGGTGAGGTCGCCGTGGGCCCAGTGGTGCAACCGGTAGCCCCAGGCGTCGGCGTTCATCAGCTCGGCGCCGGGAGCGTGGGCGAGGCCGACCGCGTGGCCGAACTCGTGGGCCAAGATGAGCAGCTGCTGGTCGTGGGTCGAGCGGTTGTAGGTGTCCGCGTTGAGGGTGACGGTCCCGCCGACGTAGTAGAGGGTCTGGTCCGGGTAGCCACTGGTGTAGGAGGAGCTTCCTCCCCGCCCGGCGATCGCGTCGTTCATGGAGGTGTCGTTGCTGGCGCGGGTGAAGGAGACCAGGATCCGTCCGCTCGGCGGCGCGAGGTGGGTGCGCTGGCTGGCGCCCACGTAACGCAGGTGCAGTCCGCTCACCTGGAGCATGTCGCGCGCGATGCGCTCGACGTCGGCCGCGATGGTGGGCGTGGCGTCGGCGTAGTTGATCTCGACCTCGATGAACCGGCACGGGTTGTAGCCGACGGGCTGCGTCGGGTCCAGTGGCTGGGTCCGCATGAAGCGGTAGGTGCCATCGGCGTAATGGGTCGGATGCGAGGGCAGGCCGGCCTCGCTGTAGGAGTCCGAGTCGTGATGGCTGTCGGTGAGGTACCCCACCGCACAGATCACGACGACCGCTGACCAGACCCTGACCGCCGCGCGGCGGATGCCGCCGGGTCGAGCACCACCCCCGTGCACAGCACCCATGGTGCGCCGTGCGGGGCCGCGCCGTCCGCGGAACCGACCGACTCGCCGGCGCGGTCAGGCCGAGGCGCCGGCGCAGGGCAGCCGACCCAGCAGCGCCAGCCCGGTGAGGTCGCCGTGCCCGAAGTGACGCACGCCCTGGTGCAGGTCGGTGCTCATCAGCTCGTGCCCGTTGATGTTGGCCAGGCCCACGGCGTGGCCGAACTGCCGCGCGAGCGAGAGCAGCTGGCTGTCGTGGCTCGCGGAGTTGTAGCGGTGGCGGTTCAGCGTCACGAAGCCGTGGGCGACGTAGGCGGTGCCGTCCTGCGTCGGCTGCCGGACCGAGAGGAACCCGCCGACCCCGATCATGGTGTCGTTCAGATGGGTGTCGGATGAGGGGTCCTGGAACGAGACCAGGATGACGTTCGTGGTGGAGCTGAGCGTCTCGCCGACGCCCAGCGTGGTCAGGTGCAGCCCGCTGACCTGGTCGATCGAGGCGACCACGCGCTCGACGTCGGAGCGGATCGTGGACGTGGCACCGTCGGTGTCGATCGCGACCTGGACGGTGGTGCAGGGGTCGAAGCCCACCGGCTCGTCCGAGGAGTCCGACTGCGTGAGCAGGAAGGCGTAGTGACCGTCGGCGTAGGTCCGCGGACCGGAGGGCAGCCCGCGCTCGCTGTAGTGGGGCCACCACCGCACCAGCACCAGGGCGGCGCAGATCACGAGCACGACGCTCACCGCGGCGCCGAGGTGACGCAGCCAGTCCAGGACCGACGAACCGCCTGCCGGCCCGGACACCAAGGACTGCTCCGCAGCGGGTCGGTCCACGGCGTGCCGGCCGCCGGCCGGCGGGGACGCCTCGCCGGCCGCGCTGTCCTCGGCCCGGATCAGGTCGCTGACCAGCGCGTCGATCTCGCGACGGCTCAGCCCCACGAGGCGGTTCTCGTCGTCCGGTTCGGGCACCGGTCCATGGTCCTCTCAGAAACCGACGTCGGGGACAGAACCACGCAATTCGCAAGCCTGTGGACGCGTGAGCAGACTGTCGGCGACCGACCGTAGGGTGGGCGGTGCGATGACGGTCCAGTTCCCGATCCCCGGTCTGCCGGTCGAGCCCACGGCACAGGAGCGGCCCGCGCGGGGCCGGGGGCCCAGCCGCGAGGAGCTGCTGGCCGGACTGAACGAGCCGCAGCGCGAGGCGGTGATGCACGAGGGCACCCCGCTGCTGGTGGTCGCCGGGGCCGGCTCGGGCAAAACCCGGGTGCTCACCCGCCGCATCGCCTGGCTGATCTCCCAGCGCGACGCCCACCCGGGCTCGATCCTGGCCATCACCTTCACCAACAAGGCCGCGGCCGAGATGCGCGAGCGCGTCACCGAGCTGGTCGGCAACCGGGCGAAGATCATGTGGGTCAGCACGTTCCACTCCTCCTGCGTGCGGATCCTGCGCCGCGAGGCCGACAAGCTGGGGTTCAAGAGCTCCTTCAGCATCTACGACGCCGCCGACTCCAAGCGGCTGATGACGCTGGTGTGCCGCGAGCTCGATCTCGACGTCAAGCGCTACCCGCCCGGCGCGGTGCTCCACTGGGTCTCCAACGCCAAGAATGAGCTGCTCGATCCCGAGGCAGCGGCCCAGGGCGCCGCCAACCAGCTGGAGCAGACCTACGCCACGGCCTACGCCGACTACCAGCGCCGGCTGGCCGCGGCCAACGCGATGGACTTCGACGACCTCATCGCCACCACCGTCCACCTGTTCCGCGCCTTCCCCGACGTCCGGGAGTCCTGGCGGCGCCGGTTCCGCCACGTCCTGGTCGATGAGTATCAAGACACCAACCACGCCCAGTACGCGCTGGTGCACGAGCTGTGCGCGCAGGCCTTGGAGGAGCAGGAGACCCAGGCGCCGGTCGCCCCGCCCGCGGAGCTGATGGTGGTCGGCGACGCCGACCAGTCGATCTACGCCTTCCGCGGCGCCAGCATCCGCAACATCCTCGACTTCGAGCTCGACTTCCCCGACGCCCGCACCATCTTGCTGGAGCAGAACTACCGCTCCACCCAGACCATCCTCACCGCCGCCAACGCGGTCATCAGCCGCAACGACGACCGCAAGCCCAAGAACCTGTGGAGCGACTCCGGCGACGGCAGCCGCATCGTGGGCTACGTCGCCGACGACGAGCGCGACGAGGCCAGGTTCGTGGTCGAGGAGATCGACCGGCTGAGCGACGAGAAGGAGGCGCGGGCCGGGGAGATCGCGGTCTTCTACCGCACCAACGCCCAGTCGCGGGTGTTCGAGGAGGTCTTCATCCGCTCCGGCATGCCCTACCGCGTGGTCGGCGGCGTCCGGTTCTACGAGCGGCGCGAGGTGCGCGACGCCCTGGCCTACCTGCGCACCCTGGCCAACCCCGACGACGAGGTGTCGCTGCGCCGCATCCTCAACGTCCCCAAGCGCGGCATCGGCGAGCGGGCCGAGGCGGCGGTGGCTGCGTTCGCGGCCCGGGAGCGGATCACCTACTTCGAGGCGCTGCGCCGCGCCGGCGAGGTGCCCGACCTGGCCACTCGCTCGCGGACGCAGGTCAACGGCTTCGTCGCCATGATCGAGCAGCTGCAGCAGATGGTGGCGGCCGGCGAGCGGGTCGACGTCGTGCTGGAGCAGATGCTCGCGCTCTCGGGCTACCTCGTCGCGCTCGAGGCCTCCGACGACCCCCAGGACGAGACCCGCGTGGAGAACCTCGGCGAGCTGGTGGCCGTCGCCCGCGAGTTCGCCGACGACCCGGTGCTCGGCCCGTCGGCCGACCCGGGCGACGACACCGCCCAGGCGACCGCCCCCGGGCTCACCGATTTCCTCGAGCGGGTGGCCCTGGTGGCCGACTCCGACCAGATCCCCGACGCCCCGGGCGAGGACGCGCCGGGCGTGGTCACCTTGATGACGCTGCACACGGCCAAGGGACTGGAGTTCCCGGTGGTCTTCCTGACCGGCCTGGAGGACGGGATCTTCCCCCACTCGCGCTCGCTGGGCGACAAGCAGGCGCTGGAGGAGGAGCGGCGGCTGGCCTACGTCGGCCTTACCCGCGCCGAGCAGCGGCTCTACGTCTCCCGCGCGGTCATGCGCTCGGCGTGGGGCGCGCCGTCGCACAACCCCGCCTCGCGCTTCGTCGACGAGCTGCCGGTCGACCTGGTCGACTGGCGGCGCACCGAGGCCGACCAGACGGTGTGGGCCCGCCCGAGCTTCGGGTCGAGCTTCGGGTCGAGCACTGGGTCGAGCACCGGGTCGGGGTCCTCGTCGTTCGGTGGCGGCCTCTCGGGCACCGTGCAGCGCCGCTTCGGCGCCGCCGCGGCCCGGGTCGACGCCGCCTCGAAGGCCAAGGCCGGCCGCGCCGTGCCGTCGCTCGAGCCCGGCGACCGGGTCACCCACGACACCTTCGGACTGGGCACCGTCGTGTCCTTGGAGGGCCAGGGCGACAACAGCGTGGCCTCGGTCGACTTCGGCAGCGAGGGCGTCAAGCGGCTGCTGCTGCGTTATGCGCCGGTGGAGAAGTTGTAGCTGCTGTAGGCAGCGGCAGCCTCTCCGGCGGGCCTAGATCTTGTGGCCGTGGATGATGACCTTCTTCGAGGTGCCCTTGGTCTTCCGGTCGCCCTTGAACTTGATGTAGTAGACCGACTTGCCGCTTCCGCCGAGGTGGAGCACCGCGTGGCCGGCGGCGTCGGTGCGGTGGCACTCACCGCGCAGCAGGCCGTGCTTGCCGAGCTTGACGTAGAGGCAGACCCGCTTGTTCGCGTAGGCGTGGCCCTTGCGCTTGAGCAGGAAGGTCACGTCGTAGATGGTGACGCCGGAGTACACCGAGTCCGGGTCGTAGACCTTGGAGACCAGCCGTAGGTGCGAGGGCGCCTTGGCCCGGGCCGCGTCGGGAGAGGCGGCGGTGGCCGGTGCGGCGAGGCCGAGCCCGAGCAGGGCGAGGGAGATCAGGACCGAGACGAGTGCGCTCGCACTCCGAGCAGGACGAAGAGCCATGGGAGGGTTCCTACCCGGCCGGGGCCCGGACAAACGCCGGGGCCGGTGAGGCGTCGGGTTCCTGCGTGTCTGGGGCGGTGAGGCGTCGCGTTGCCGTCGGTGTGCGGCGGTGAGGCGTCGCGTTGTCGTCGGTGCGCCGTGCCCGGGGTTTCAGGCCGACCCGTTGTTGCTGCGGTGGCGGGGCTTGTGGCGGTGGGTGGTGGTCTCGCCGAGACGTCGCATCCCGACGTCTATGACGTGCGCGCTTCGCGCGGCAAGCAGAGACATCGAGATGCGACGTCTCGGCTCCTGCGATGGTCTGCCACGGCTGCACCCCTAGCTCGCTGCGCGAGCTACGGGTGCAGACCGTGGTAGACCATCGCGGTGAACGGATCCACGGGGTCGCCGCCGCCGGGGCGGACCTCGATGTGCACGTGGGGACCGGTGGTGTTGCCGGTCGAGCCGATGGCGCCGATGGTCTCGCCGCCGGTGACCTGCTCGCCGACGGTGACGTCGATGGCCGACTGGTGGGCGTACCAGATCTCGGTGCCGTCATCGAGGGTCTCGACGGTCTTGTTGCCGTAGGAGCCGTCGAAGCCGGTGGAGGTGATGACGCCGTTGGCCACCGCGTAGATCGGCGTGCCCGTGGGGGCGGCGAAGTCCAGGCCGGTGTGGTTGTTCGCCCACAGGCCGCCGGCGCTGCCGAAGCGGGCGGTGAGGTGGTAGCCCTCGGTGGGCAGGTGCCACATGTTGGCCTTGATGATCCCGGCCTGCTTCTCCGCCGAGCGGGCCAGGTTGGTCAGTGCCGCGTTGCGCTGGGTGGCCTGGGTGTCCAGCGCGCTCTGCACCCGCCTGCCGGCGGCGTCGCCGCGCGCGTCGCGCTCGGAGTCGCGGGACAGCGTCACCCGGCGGTCGGCGTTGACGTCGCTGCTGCGGCGGCTGCTGCGGCTGTGGCGCGTGGTGTCGATGCCGGCGTCGGTGCCGTTCTGCTGGTGCCCGCTGGCGGTGACGACGTCGTCGGCCGCGGCCTGACCCGGCCCGGCCGCGACGGTGCCGCCGGCCGCGACGGTGACCGCGACGGCGCCGGTGATGGTGGGGATCATCGGCAGCGCGCCCAGGGCGCGCCCGGCCAGCGGACCGGCGACGGATCCGGGCTTCCCGGCCGCCCGTCGGCGACCGCCCGCGGCCCGCCTGCCCGGGGTTTGGGCAGTGGTCGGAACCGTGCTGCGCACTGGCGTGCGGCGGTTCGCTCGGTGGTTGCTCATACCAGTCCCTACGAGTTGGCTCCCGATGCCGGGCGCCACAGTAACGGAAGGGTGAACAGTGGCGAAACCGAACCTGGCAACCGCCGAGACCGCCCTTCGGGTGGGGCCGATCGAGGTCCTCCGGCCCGGTCCCGAAGGCCCTGACCAGACCGGGGGAGCGGCCCCCGCGAACGGTCGGCGAGGCTCCGCCAAGCCGTCTATACCGCTGCCTGCCGGCTCACCCCAGCGAGAGCGAGGAGGTCAGCGGCAGGTCGAGGTAGCTCGGCGCCGTACGGCTGGTGGAGACCGTCTGCACGACCGGCACCAGGTTCCCGCCGTACGCCGCGTCGCTGGCGGCGACGACCAGCCGCAGCTGGTGGCCGGCCGCGAACCGCTGGACCACCCCCGGCAGCGCGATGTGCACCGGGTGCGAGACGTCGGTGACCCGCACCGGCGAGATCAGCCGGTTCTGCAGCGTCTGGGTGCCGTCGGGTGCCACGTCGTAGAGCTTCGCGAACAGCACTGCCGGCGCCGAGAGGTGCAGTGTCGCCTGCGGTGAGCCCACCAGGTCGGCGTCCTTGGTCAGCGGCGCGGTGGTGAAGGAGACGAAGCTGCCCGCGCCGTCGGTGGCCGGCAGATTCACCAGGCTGCCCTCCACCCCCGACGTCTCCGAGTACGACGTCGGCACGGGTCCGGCGTTGGCGTAGGTCGCGGCCCCCGGGGCGACCGAGGAGCGCGAGGCGACCAGGGCGGAGGTGCCGCTCAGCCACAGCCGCGCGGTCGGGCTCTCGCTGAAGCTGCTCGCGGTGGCGTACGCCTTCGCGACGTCGGTGCCGGCGTAGGAGACCCACGGCCGGAAGTAGCTGAACTGGGGGCCGACGGGCGCGGAGGAGTCGCCGCGGACGTAGTGGTTCATCCAGTTCAGGAACCGGGTGCCGAGGTAGGAGTGCTGGAGCCCGGCGGTCAGGTCGAGCTCGCCCGGTGCCGGGGTGCCGTCGGAGTGGCCCCAGGACTGCCACACCATGCGCACCGGGGTGTGGGCGGCCCGCAGCTGGTGGTAGGTGGCCACCGCCTCCTGCAGGTTGAACAGCGTGTCCTTCTCGCCCTGCACGAGCAGGGTCGGCGCGGTCACCTTCGAGGCGTAGGAGGAGACCGACGCGTGCCGGGTCAGCGCCAGCGCCTGGGCGTTCGGGGCGCCGGTGGCGTTGAGCGCGAGCACCGCGGTGCACGCCGCGTCGGTGAAGTTGGGGCAGCCCACCAGCGTCTCGGGGTCGTGGGCGACGGTGACGTTCTGCACGCCGGAGGCGATGCCGTCGGCGAAGAACAGGTCGACCCACTCGCGCTTGGCGACACCGGGCACCGCGTAGCTCACGCCGCGCGTGGTGGTGGCGTTGTTCGGGGCCAGCGAGTACGACAGGTCGTTCCAGGTGATGATCGGGATGATCGCGTCGACGCGCTTGTCCTGGGAGGCGACGGCGTACTGGATCTGGCCGCCGTAGGAGCCGCCGACCATGCCCACCTTCGGGTCGCCCGGTGCGTTGGTGGCGACGTAGTCCAACCCGGCCAGGTAGGTCACCAGCTGCGAGCCGGCGCGGCCGTCGTAGTCGGGGTCGTCGAGGCTGATCTTGCAGGTGGTCGCCCCGAAGCCGAGCCCGGAGTAGCTGAGCACCACGTATCCAGCCTTGGCGAAGGAGGTGCCGATGCCGGCGGTGCTGGTGTCGTCCTTGCTGCCGCCGAAGCCGTTCGTGGTGAGGATCGCGGCGTCGGGGTGCGACGCGGTGGCGTCGGCCGGCCGGTACAGGTCGGCGTCCACGGTGCAGGACTGGTCGCCGTTCGGGCCGACCTTCACCGGGATGCTGACCGCGGTGACGGTGTAGGCCTGGTCGGTCGCGTGCGCCGGGGCGGCCATGAGGGTGGCGCAGGCCAGACCGAGGCTGACGAGCAGGGCGGTGCGCTTCACGAGGGCTCCTTGTCTCGTTGTTACCGAGCAGTACAACGAGCGAGTGTGTCCGCGGTCACGCGGAACCCGTGGTCAGCGCGTCCGGAGCCGGGTCTAGGGTCGCCTCGACGTCTGCGAAAGGTGAGTCAGTGGACCTGATGGAGTACCAGGCGAAGGAGCTCTTCGCCGCGCACGGAGTCGCCACCACCCTCGGCAAGGTCGTCGAGACCGCCGAGGAGGCCCGGTCGGCGGCCGAGGAGATCGGCGGCACGGTCGTCGTCAAGGCGCAGGTCAAGGCCGGAGGTCGCGGGAAGGCGGGCGGCGTCAAGCTGGCCACCTCGCCCGACGAGGCCTTCGAGCACGCCTCGGCCATCCTCGGCATGCAGATCAAGGGGCTGACGGTGCACCGGGTGCTCATCACCCCGGCCACGCCGCCGGTGGAGGAGTACTACTTCTCCTTCCTGCTCGACCGCTCGCACCGCTCCTACCTGTGCATCGCCAGCGTCGAGGGCGGCGTCGAGATCGAGGAGGTCGCGAAGACCAACCCCGACGCGGTCAAGCAGATCCCGGTCGACCCCGGCGCCGGCGTCGACGACGCCAAGGCGGCCGAGATCGTCGACGAGGCCGGCTTCCCGGCCGAGCTGCGCGACCAGGCGATCGCCATGGTCAAGGCGCTCTACGCGACGTTCGTCGAGGAGGACGCCACCTTGGTGGAGGTCAACCCGCTGGCGCGGCTGGAGGGCGACAAGCTCGAGGCGCTCGACGGCAAGGTGAGCCTCGACGACAACGCCGACTTCCGCCACGAGGACCACGCGAAGTTCGAGGACAAGAGCGCGGCCGACCCGCTGGAGGCCAAGGCCAAGGCGAAGGGGCTGAACTACGTCAAGCTCGACGGCGAGGTCGGCATCATCGGCAACGGCGCGGGCCTGGTGATGAGCACCCTCGACGTCGTCGCCTACGCCGGTGAGGACCACGGCGGCGTCAAGCCGGCCAACTTCCTCGACATCGGCGGCGGCGCGAACGCGCAGGTGATGGCCGACGGTCTCGACGTCATCCTCGGCGACGACCAGGTGAAGTCGGTCTTCGTCAACGTCTTCGGCGGCATCACCGCCTGCGACGAGGTGGCCAACGGCATCAAGGGCGCGCTGGAGATCCTGGGCGACCAGGCCACCAAGCCGCTGGTCGTGCGGCTCGACGGCAACAACGTCGACAAGGGCCGGGCGATCCTCGACGAGCTGAACCACCCGCTCGTGACGCAGGTCCCGACCATGGACGGCGCGGCCGACAAGGCCGCCGAGCTCGCCGGCGCTGCGAAGTAAGGGGACAGCGATGTCGATCTACCTGACCAAGGACAGCAAGGTCATCGTCCAGGGCATGACCGGTGGGATGGGCTCCAAGCACACCACCCTCATGCTCGACGCCGGCACCAACATCGTCGGCGGCGTCAACGCCCGCAAGGCGGGCACCAGCGTCGAGCTGGGTGGCCAGGAGCTGCCGGTCTTCGGCAGCGTCGAGGAGGCGATGAAGGAGACCGGCGCCGACGTGTCGGTCGTCTTCGTGCCCCCCGCCTTCACCAAGGACGCCTGCATCGAGGCGATCGACGCCGGGATCGGCCTGCTCGTCGTCATCACCGAGGGCGTGCCGGTGCAGGACACCGCCGAGGTGTGGAGCTACCTGCAGGGCAAGACCACCCGCATGATCGGGCCGAACTGCCCGGGCATCATCACGCCCGAGGAGTCGCTGGCCGGCATCACGCCGCACACCATCGCCGGCAAGGGCCCGATCGGGCTGGTCTCGAAGTCCGGCACGCTGACCTACCAGATGATGTACGAGCTGAAGGACCACGGCTTCTCCACGGCCATCGGCATCGGCGGCGACCCGATCATCGGCACCACCCACATCGACGCCCTCGAGGCGTTCGAGGCCGACCCGGACACGCAGGCGATCGTCATGATCGGCGAGATCGGCGGCGACGCCGAGGAGCGTGCGGCGGCCTACATCAAGGAGCACGTCACCAAGCCGGTCGTCGGCTACGTGGCCGGGTTCACCGCGCCCGAGGGCAAGACGATGGGCCACGCCGGCGCCATCGTATCCGGCTCTTCGGGCACCGCGCAGGCCAAGAAGGAGGCGCTCGAGGCGGCCGGGGTCAAGGTCGGCAAGACGCCGAGCGAGACCGCCGCCCTCATGCGCGAGATCCTCGCGGGCCTGTAGGCACGAGACGACGAACGCCGCCGCCCCCCCGAGGGGGACGGCGGCGTTCGTGCGTGTGATCAACGCCAGGTCAGCGGCAGGTCAACGGCAGGGCGCGCGGAACTTGCGCGAGTTGCCCTCGGCCGAGTTGCGGTCGCCGTTGAAGTGCACCCGCAGGACCGGGTTGTAGGCCCGGCCGTAGACCTTGTGCACGCAGATGCCCGCCGGGTAGGCCGCGGCACCGTTGGCGTCGGTGCGGATGGCGCTGGAGCGCACCTTCTTCCACTTGCCGTTCACCTTCGACTGCACGATCAGCACCTTGCCCGCGTAGGGGGCGCCCCTGCGCTTGAGCGAGACCTGGATGTCCCAGCCGTACGTCGCGTCCTTGACCACGCTGACGCCCACGTGGGTGTGGGCCTTCTTGCGTGCGCCGTTGTCGGAAGCCGCCTGTGCCGGACCGGCGGCGAGGCTCCCGGCCAGAGTGACCGCGCCGATGACAGCGAGGATCCTCTTGGTGATCATGTGCACCCCTTGCGTTCGCGTCCCCTCCCCGTGAGGTGACGTCGTCCGAGGGGTGTACCACCGCACACCGGTGGCTAAACGTGACCGGTCGGTGCCGTTACGTGACCGTGCTCCGCACCGCGTACCGCGGGTCGCGGTGCTCGCCGGCCTCGAGGACCGCGACCAGGTGGTCGACGGCGTCGAGGACGTCGACGTGGCGTACGTAGAGCGGCGCGAAACCGAACCGCGCGATGTCGGGATCGCGGAAGTCGCCCACCACGCCGCGCGCGATCAGCGCCTGCACGATGCCGTACGCGTCGGCGTGGCGCAGCGAGACCTGGCTGCCGCGCCGCTCGTGCTCGCGCGGGGTGACGATCTCGACGTCGGGCAGCCGGTCGGCGACCAGCCGTATGAACAGGTCGGTGAGCGAGAGCGAGACGGCTCGGAGGTCAGCCACGGTGACGCCGTCGAAGGCGTCCAGGGCGGCGTCGAGGGCCGAGAGCGCGAGCACCGGCGGCGTGCCGGAGGCCATCCGCCGCATGCCGTCGGCCGGCTCGTAGTCGCGCTGCATCGCGAAGGGCGAGGCGTGGCCCATCCAGCCCTGCACCGGTTGGTCGAGATCGGGTTGCAGGGCCGGGGCGACCCAGGTGAACGCCGGCGCGCCGGGCCCGCCGTTGAGGTACTTGTAGCTGCAGCCGACGGCCAGGTCGGCGCCGGCCGCGGTGAGGTCGACCGGCACGGCACCGGTGGAGTGGCACAGGTCCCACTGCACCAGCGCGCCGGCCTCGTGGGCGGCGGCGGACAGACCCGGCAGGTCGTACATCGCACCGGTGCGGAAATCGACGTGGGTGAGCGAGAGCAGCGCCACATCGTCGTCGAGCGAGGCGGCCGGGTCGGCGGGGTCGCACCAGCGCAGCTCGGCCCCGGTGAGCCGGGCGACGCCGGCGGCCACGTAGCCGTCGGTGGGGAAGGTGGAGGGCTCGACCACGAGCACCCGCCGGCCCGGTCGCAGCCGCAGCGCGGCCACCATCGTCTTGAACAGGCTCACCGAGGTGGAGTCGCCGACGTGGACGTCGCCCGGCGCAGCACCGATCAGGGGCGCGATGCGCATCCCAACGCGGCGGGCCAGGGAGATCCAGTCGCCACCGGCGGCCGTGGGGTTCCAGGAGGTGATCAGGTCGCGGCCCCACTCGTGCGTGGCGACGCGCACCAGCCGGTCCGCGACGCCCACGGGCAGCGCGCCCAGCGAGTTGCCGTCGAGGTAGACGACGCCCTCGGGCAGCGCGAACCGCTCGCGCCAGCCGGTCGCCGGCCCCGCCGCGTCCAGCCGGGCAGCCTCCTCGCGCGTGGTCACTGGCCGTTGCCCGGCAGCTCGAGGAGCCGGTCGCGGGCGCGCTCGACCAGGGACTGGAACCCGGCCGCGGTGAGGTCCTGGCCGTCGTTGCCCGGCACGAACCCGACCTGCACCACGTTGACCCCGTAGCGCGCGATCCCCATCCAGAAGGTCACCGAGCGCTTGGCGCTGATGTCGCTGGTGACCCGCCACAGGTACCACGAGGTGCCGTGCGGGCCCTTCACCTGCTGGGCGGTGGGGCCGACCTTGGCGCCCGGGTCGCGGTTCTGGCAGGTGGCCAGCCGGTCGACCACCTGCGCGACCAGGCCCTTCGCGCCGGCCGGGGTGGGGAACCGGCCCAGCGTCTCGGTGACCCCGAACCGGGTCGGCACCTTGGCGCCGGGCGTCAAGAAGGTGCGCGCGGTGGTGCGGGTGGAGCCGGCGCTGGCGAAGTTGGTGCGGTCGCACGTCGTGGCCGCGGCGTTGGTGGTGGTGGCCTGGGCGTCGGTGCCCCGCCACGCCGAGCTCACCCCCGGCACGCTCGGCAGGTCGGCGGTGGTGAGCATGCCCGGCGCCTCGCCGGACTCCAGGTCGCTGACCTCCTTGGCGACCGGGTGCTCGCGGCAGCTGCCGGCGGCCGAGCTGGCGCAGGCCCGCCGGATCGAGGTGGCCAGCGAGGTCACGACCGCGGTGGTGGCCGGCGCCTGGGCGCCGCGCACCGTCAGGGCGGTCCAGGTCAGGATGTGGCCGGTGCGAGCGATCCCGACGGCGTAGCTGGAGAGCCGGGAGCCCGTGGCCGTCTGCTGCCGCAGCCGCAGCACGGTGGCGTCGTCGCCCAGGCCGCTGACGTCGTAGGCCGAGAGCACCTGCAACCGGCCGCTGGAGCAGTCGTCGAACCAGTCCAGCGCCCGCCGGTACGCCGCGCGGGCCTGTCGTTCGGTACGGGAGAGCTGCAGGGTCTGGGTGGCCGCGCGCTGTCCGGAGCCGAAGCGGAACGTGCGGGCGTAGGCCCGTAGGCCGTCGGGATCGGCCAGCCGGCTGGTCTGGCAGACGCTGCGGGCGCCGGAGGAGCCGGTGACCGCCCCGGTGGCCACCACGGTCCAGCGGGCGGCCGTGCCGAGCGGGGCGAGGTCCGAAGCCGAGAGCAGGAGCTTGGTCGAGACCTCCGGTCCCACCGCCGGCGGCAGCGTCTCGGCCGGTCCGGAGTCCGCGTGGACGTACAGCCCGCCCAGCACCGTGAGCACCAAGGCGGCCACCACGCCGCCGCCCAGCCACGCGCGGCGGCGCCGCCTGCCGTGCTCGCGCAGCCGCGAGGGCACCGGCCGCTGGGCCGAGCGCGCCGCGCCGGCCAACCCGTGGAGGCGGGTCGCGACCATCTCGGCGGGAACGCCGAGGGCGCTCGCCACGCCCTCGCGGCCCGCGGCCACCAGGGCGGTGGTGCGCTCGAGCGTCTCGCCGGTCTCGTGGGCGATCCGGGCCGGGTCCAGGGTGCTCAGGCTGCTCAGCACCACCGCGCGCCGCGCGGGCAGGGAGAGCGTGTCCAGCGCCTGCAAGGTGGAGCGCTGGTCGCGTGTGAGCCGCTGCGAGCGGTGGAAGGGGTGGGTACGGATGCGCCAGGCCGCGCGCCGCAGCGCGGCCTGGCGGACGTAGCTCTCAGGGCCCTGCCAGGTGGCCCGCGGCCAGTGGTGCCACGCGTCGACGAGGGCTCGCTCGAGTGAGTCCCGGGCGACGGCCAGGTCGCCGCAGGCCGCGAAGGTCTGCAGCAGCAACGGGTCCCAGGCGCCGTCGCAGAACGCGTCGAAGTCGGCGGTCGCGGAGGTCATGACGAGGATCGAGCGTACGGGTCCGCACCGCCCCTCCGGGCGTGGCACCACCGAACGACGTCGTGGTTCTGGTGGGGTAGGAGTGATGACCGAGCTGCTGAGCCGTCCCCGCGTGGGCGCGCGCGCCGCGACCACGGCCGCCGCCCCCGTGACGCGCCCGCTGACGGTCTCGGCGACGTTGGCCGGCTTCGGGTCCGCCCTGGGCGGCCTGGCGGTGTTCCTGGCGGTCGCGGTGACCGGCTGGTTCCTGGCCGACGCGGGCGCCCACGGCGACACCACCGACGCGCTGCGGGTGGGGGCCGACGCCTGGCTCGTCGGGCACGGCTCGCACCTGAGCTTCGGCGGCACCGACTACACCCTGGTGCCGCTCGGGCTGACCGCCCTGCTCGCCTGGGCCGCGTTCCGCGGCGGTCGCTGGGCCGGGCGGGTCTCGCCGCCGGGCCGCGATCGCGACCTGGTGCACGGCGTCGGCCTGTTCTGCTGCGGCTACGTGGTCGTGACCGTGGCGACCAGCGTGCTCGCGGCCACCGCGGAGATCCGAGGTGAGCTGGTGCTCACCCTGGTCGGCGCCGTGCTGGTCGCCGGCATCGGCGGCGGCTGCGGCGTGCTCACCGGCGCCGACGCGTGGCCGGCGGCCGCCCGGACGCTGCCGGCCGGCGTGCGTCCGGTGGTGCGGGCCGCCCTGGCCGCCTGGGCCGGGGTGATGGCCGCCGCCGCGCTGCTGGTGACCGCGATGCTGGTGGTCGGCCTGGGCTCCTCGGCTTCGCTGGTCTCCCGACTCGGCCTGCACGGCGGCGACGCGGTGATGCTGGTGACCGTGACGGCGTTGCTGGCCCCCAACGCGGTGGCCCTCGGCGGTGCCTACCTGCTGGGCCCCGGCTTCGCCGTCGGCACGGGCACCACGGTCTCCCCGGCCGTCGTCGTGCTGGGCCCGGTGCCCTCGTTCCCGCTGCTCTCGGGGCTGCCCGACACCGGCGCCACCCCGTGGTGGACCACCGCGCTGATGGCCTCGCCCGCGGTGGTCGCGGCGCTCGCGGTCGTGCTCGTGCAGCGTCGCCACCCGGTGCTCGGCTGGCGCGACGCCCTGCTGCGGGGTCTGGCCGCCGGTGTGGCGGCCGGGGTGCTGACGGGCGTGGCCGCCGCGCTCGGCGGCGGCGCGGTCGGCACCGGCCGGATGGCCGAGGTCGGGACGCCGCTGCTGCCCGTGCTGGGGGCCGGGGCGATGGCCATGGGCCTGGGCGGCGTGGTGGGCGCGGTGGTGGCCACCGTGCTGCAGCGCCGGGGCCTGCTCCGCGTCGAGCCCGACCTGGCCGAGGAGCCCACGGTCGAGATCGTGCGCCAGTACCGCACCGACCGGCCGCCCCCGCCGCCGGCGTCGCAGCGCGAGCGCGAGGCCACCGACCTGCTGCAGCGGCTGGTCCGCCAGGCCGACGACGACGAGGACACCATCCGGCTGATCTGACCGGCCGATCTGAGAGGGTCGCTGTCGTGACTGCGCGGCTCGTCGTCCTGGTCTCCGGGGCGGGCACCAATCTCCAGGCCCTCCTCGACGCCTGCGCCGACCCGGCGTACGGCGCGCAGGTGGTGGCGGTGGGTGCCGACCGCGACGGCATCGAGGGCCTCGCCCGTGCCGAGCGCGCCGGGGTGGCGACGTTCGTGCTGCGGGTCGAGGACCACCACAGCCGCGAGGACTGGGACGCCGCGCTGAGCGAGGCCGTCGCCGGCTACCGGCCCGACGTGGTGGTGCTGGCCGGCTTCATGAAGCTGGTCGGCTCCTCCTACCTGCCGCGCCTGGGCGCGCGGACCGTCAACACGCACCCCGCGCTCTCGCCGTCGTTCCCCGGGATGCACGGCCCGGCCGACGCGTTGGCCTACGGCGTGAAGGTCACCGGCGCCACGCTCTTCGTCGTCGACGACGGCGTGGACACCGGCCCGATCGTGGCCCAGACGGCGGTGCCGGTGGCCGACGACGACAGCGTCGAGTCGCTGCACGAGCGGATCAAGACCGCCGAGCGGGGGATGCTCGTCGAGGCGGTCGGTCGCATGGCGCGCGAGGGCTTCGCGGTCGAGGGGCGCCGGGTGCGGTTCGGTGGGTAGGGTGCCACCACACGACTGGCGCGGGTGGGCGACCACCGGGGAGTGACGTCGAGGGGCATCGACCGCCTGGGTGCCCTCATCGGATCGACGATGAGGAGTGCGCGGTGACCGACCGCATCGCCATCACACGGGCCCTGGTGTCCGTCTACGACAAGACCGGCCTGGAGGACCTCGTCCGCGGCCTGCACGAGGCCGGCGTCGCGCTGGTCTCCACCGGCGGCTCGGCCGCGCTGATCGAGGGCCTCGGCGTGCCGGTGACCAAGGTCGAGGACCTCACCGGGTTCCCCGAGTGCCTCGACGGCCGCGTTAAGACGCTGCACCCCAAGGTGCACGCCGGGATCCTGGCCGACCGCCGGCTCGAGAGCCACGTCGAGCAGCTCGCCAACCTCGGCGTGGAGCCGTTCGACCTGGTGGTCTCCAACCTCTACCCGTTCCGGCAGACCGTGCTCTCCGGAGCGTCGCCGGACGAGTGCGTCGAGCAGATCGACATCGGCGGCCCCTCGATGGTCCGCGCGGCCGCGAAGAACCACCCGTCGGTGGCCATCGTGACCTCGCCCGCCGCCTACGACGAGGTGCTGGCCGCCGTGGCCGACGGCGGGTTCACGCTCGGCCAGCGTCAGCGGCTGGCCGCGGAGGCGTTCGCACACACCGCCGCCTACGACGTGGCCGTCGCCTCGTGGATGGGCAGCGTGCTGGCCGACACCTCCGAGGGCACCGGTTTCCCCGCCTTCACCGGCGCCACCTGGGAGAAGCAGGCCGTGCTGCGCTACGGCGAGAACCCGCACCAGTCGGCCGCGCTCTACCGCCACTGGCGCGGGGGGCTGGCCACCGCCGAGCAGCTGCACGGCAAGGAGATGTCCTACAACAACTACGTCGACGTCGACGCCGCCCGTCGCGCGGCCAACGACTTCGACCAGCCGGCCGTGGCGATCATCAAGCACGCCAACCCGTGCGGCATCGCGGTGGCCGACGAGGTGGCCGCCGCCTACGTCAAGGCCAACGCCTGCGACCCGACGTCGGCCTTCGGCGGCGTGATCGCGGTGAACCGGCCGGTGAGCGTGGCGATGGCCGAGGCGATGCGCGAGACCTTCACCGAGGCCATCGTCGCGCCGGCCTACGACGACGGCGCCGTCGAGGTGCTGACCTCGCTGCCGCGCGGCGGCAAGAACATCCGGATTCTGCTCTGCGGCGCGGACGAGCACCCCGACCCGGTGGAGTTCCGCGGCATCTCCGGCGGCGTGCTGATGCAGCGCGTCGACCACGTCGACGCACCCGGCGACGACCCGGCCTCCTGGACGCTGGCCACGGGCGAGGCGCTCGACCAGGCCGGGCTGGCCGAGCTGGCCTTCGCCTGGAAAGCCTGCCGGGCGGTGAAGTCCAACGCGATCCTGCTGGCGAAGGACGGCGCGTCCGTCGGCGTCGGCATGGGACAGGTGAACCGGGTGGACTCCTGCAAGCTCGCCGTCGAGCGGGCGGGGGAGCGGGCGGCCGGTGCCTTCGCCGCCTCCGATGCCTTCTTCCCCTTCGAGGACGGACCGCAGGTGCTCATCGACGCCGGCGTGGCGGCCATCGTCCAGCCGGGCGGGTCGGTGCGCGACGAGCTGACGATCGCCGCGTGCCAGGCGGCCGGGGTGACGATGTACGTCACGGGGACGCGCCACTTTTTCCACTGAGGCGCCCGCTGGGGGTTGTCTGTACCACCACACCCTTTGGGCCGGTTTGTGAGCCGTGATCCTCGGGTGGGGCCTACGTTACTCATGTGCCGCGTGAGGGAGCGCGGCCACCATGCGTCGTCGCGGTCGGAGGCAGAGGGAGGCCTCCGCCCGCGACGGAAATCGATTCGGCCACCGTCGGTGGACGGTGGTTGACTCACCGGCCGTGAGGATCCCGCACTCGGTGCTGCCGGCCGACCCGCTGGTGCGCAGCCTCGTCACCCAGTCCGTCCTGTCCGCGTTCGGGACGGGCACGTTCCTCACCGGCACCGCGGTGTTCTTCACCCAGATCGTCGGACTCACCGGCGCGCAGGTGGGGCTGGGACTCTCCTTCTCCGCGATCGTCACGGTCGTGCTCTCGATCCCGATCGGCCGCTTCACCGACCGCGTCGGCGCCAAGCGGCTCTGGATCGCCGCCGCCACCTGCGAGGCGCTGCTCTACCTGGCCTGGCCGGCCATCTCCGGCTTCGTGCTGTTCGTGGCCATGCTCTCCGTGCTCGCCGTGGTGGAGGCCTCGGGCCAGTCGGCGCGCAACGTGTACCGGATCGCGGTCTTCCCGCGGGAGACCCGGGTCAACGCGCTGGCGCGCATGCGGGCGGCGCGCAACGTCGGCTACACCCTCGGCGCGGGCGCCAGCGGCGTCGCGCTCGGCATCGGCACCCACGCCGCGATCATCGCGGTGCCGCTGCTCACCGGCTGTCTGCTGCTGGTCAACGCCGGGATGGTCACCCGGCTGCCGCAGCTGCCGCAGGTCGAGCAACCGGCCGCGACGGTGGGGGAGGAGCTGCACGTCGGCGGCCCGGCCTGGCGCAACCTCGGCTTCGTCGCCCTCTCCTTCACCAACGGCGTGCTGACCTCCAACCAGGTGCTGCTCAACGTGGTGGTGCCGCTGTGGCTGGTCGAGCGCACCGACGCCCCGAAGGTGCTGCTGGCCTGGCTGTTCGGCACCAACACCGTGCTCGCCGTGCTGCTGCAGGTGCGCGCCAGCCGGGGTGCGGAGACGGTGCCCGGTGCGCTGCGCGCCGTCCGCCGCTCCGGCTGGGCGTTCGTGATCTCGTGCGGGGTCATCGCCGTCACCCACGACACCGTCGGCTGGGTCTCGATCGTGCTCATCTGGGCCGGCCACGTCACCATCACCGGCGCCGAGCTGTGGCAGTCGGCCTCGGACTGGGGCTTCACCTCCGAGCTCTCCGACCCGCGCCGTCTCGGCGACTACCAGGGCATCTGGAGCCTGGGTCACCAGGTCGAGCCCATCGTCTTCCCCGCCCTCTACACCTTCCTGGCGCTGCAGGTCGGCGCCGTGGGCTGGGCGGTCATCGCCGCCATCGGCGTCGCCGCCGCCGTCGCCTCGCACCCGGCCGCCCACGCCGCCCAGCGCTACGCCGAGCGGTTCGTGGCGCAGCCGAGCCCGACGTAGCGCCGCGGGCCGCGCAGCGCCACGTCGCCGGCGTCCCTACGATGGCCTCGTGATGACCAAGTGACGGCACAGCTCCTCGACGGCAAGGCCACCCTGGCCACCATCAAGGCCGAGCTCACCGAGCGCGTGGCCAAGCTGCGCGAGCAGGGCATCGTCCCGGGCCTGGGCACCGTGCTGGTCGGCGACGACCCCGGCTCGCACTGGTACGTCGGCGCCAAGCACAAGGACTGCGCGGCCATCGGCATCACCTCGATCCGCCGTGACCTGCCGGCCACCGCCACCCAGGCCGAGGTCGAGGCCGTCATCGACGATCTCAACGCCGACCCGGCCTGCACGGGATTCATCGTCCAGCAGCCCACCGGGCTCGACGAGTTCGCCCTGCTGTCGCGCGTCGACCCGGCCAAGGACGTCGACGGCCTGCACCCGACCAACCTGGGCAAGCTGGTGCTCGGCGAGCCCGGCCCGCTGCCCTGCACCCCGGTCGGCGTCGTGGAGCTGCTGCGGCGCTTCGAGGTGCCGCTCAACGGCGCCGAGGTGGTCGTCGTCGGCCGCGGCATCACCGTCGGCCGGCCGCTGGGCCTGCTGCTCACCCGGCGATCGGAGAACGCCACCGTGACGCTGTGCCACACCGGCACCCGTGACCTGGCCGCGCACACCCGCGAGGCCGACGTCGTCGTCGCCGCCGCCGGGGTACCCGACATCATCACCGGCGACATGCTCAAGCCCGGTGCCGCCGTGCTCGACGTCGGCGTCTCGCGAGTCGACGGCAAGATCGCCGGCGACGTCGCCGCGTCCGCCTACGAGGTGGCCGGCTGGGTCTCGCCCAACCCCGGCGGCGTCGGCCCGATGACCCGCGCGATGCTGCTCTCCAACATCGTCCAGATCGCCGAGCAGTCGCTCTGAGCGGCCTCGAGGTGGTCCGCTCGCTCCCGCCGCTGCAGCGGCCGAAGACGATCGGCGGCCTGCTCTACTTCGGCGTCCTCGCCCTCACCGTCGTCGGCCTGGTCGTTGTCGGCGTCTCCAGCTGGCGCCGCGGCATCACCTTCCTGGGCGCCGGCCTGCTGCTCTCGGCCGTGGCCCGCCTCGTGCTCGGCGAGTACGACGCCGGCATGCTCCGCGTGCGCCGCAAGTGGTTCGACGTCCTGCTCCTGGCGCTGACCGGCGCCGTGCTGATCTTCCTCGCCGCGACGATCCCGAACCAGCCCGGGCAGTAGTGGCCGCCGGAGTCCGTTCACCAGGGTGCCTTGGTGAACGGACGGTTCCCACGAGCAACTCATCGCGGGAACCGTCCGTTGGTCGTGGGAACCGTTATCCACAGCTCGCGCAGCAGGTGTTGTCGACCGTCCGTGGGTCCATGAGGCTCTCGGCATGGACCGAACGGGGCTGCTGGACCGCCTGGCCGGCGACTTCGGTGTGTTCACCACGGCGGAGGCGAAGGCGTCCGGGATGGACGGTCGCAGCATCGCGACGGCCGTACGCCGGGGTGACTGGCACCGCATCAGGCGAGGCGCTTTCGTCTCGGGCCCGGACTGGCGGGCGGCCGATGCGCGGACCCGTCACCTGATCACTGCCGCAGCGATCCACCGTTCCTACGGCGACCGGGTCGCTTTCACGCACGCCACCGCTGCCTTGATCCACGGCGTCGACATCTGGGACGTCGACCTCGGCCGGGTCCACGTCACTCGGCTCGATCGTGGGTCGGGCCGCACCGAGCGCGACATCAAGCACCACGAGGGTTTCCCGGCCGGCAACGACGACGTCGTCCGCGTGGGCGGCTGGCTGGTGGTTCCACCGGCGCGCGCCGCTCTGGAGACCGGGATGTTCGCCGGCGCCGAGTCGGCGCTGGTGACCCTTGACTCGGTGCTGCACCTCGGCCTGGCCTCGATGGAGGAGTTGGAGAACCTGTTCGAGGTCGTCGAGCACTGGCCGAAGACGCAGCACCTCCACGTGCCGATCCGGCTCATGGACGGGCTAGCCGAATCGGTTGGAGAGTCGCGATGCCGCTGGATGTTCTGGTGGGGCGGGGTGCCGCGGCCCGTGCTGCAGTACGTGGTGCGCGACGAGCGCGGCGAGATCATCGCCAGGACCGACTTCGCCTGGCCCTTGCGCCGGCTGCTGGGCGAGTTCGACGGCAAGGTCAAGTACGGCAGGACTCTTCGCCCCGGTCAGGACCCGGGCGACGTCGTCTTCGGTGAGAAGGTCCGCGAAGACGCTGCACGCGCCGCGACCCGCTCGCTGATGGTGCGGTTCACCTGGCCCGATCTGGCTCGTCCGGATGAGTCGTGCCGCCGCGTGACACGCCTGCTCGACGCCGTCGCCTGAGCCGCGCTTCCCACGACGGACGAACGGTTCCCGCGGTCAGTTCACCGTGGGAACCGTCCGTCCACCATGGTGCCTTGGGGAACGGACGCCGGGGCCGGCGCCTCAGATCAGGCCCAGCCCCTTCACCGCGTCCCGCTCCTCGGTGAGCTCGGCGACGGAGGCGTCGATCCGGCCGCGAGAGAAGTCGTTGACGTCGAGGCCCTCGACGATGGTCCAGTCGCCGCCGGAGGTGGTGACCGGGAAGGAGGAGACGATGCCCTCGGGGACGCCGTAGGAGCCGTCGGAGACGACGGCCATGGAGACCCAGTCGCCCTCGGCGGAGCCGGTCAGCCAGTCGCGGGCGGCGTCGATGGTGGCCGAGGCGGCCGACGCGGCCGAGGAGGAGCCACGGGCGTCGATGATGGCGGCGCCGCGCTTGGCGACGGTCGGGATGAAGGTGCTCTCCAGCCACTCCTGGTCGCCGACCGCCTCGGCGGCGTTGGTGCCGCCCACCGTGGCGTTGAAGATGTCGGGGTACTGGGTGGCGGAGTGGTTGCCCCAGATCGTCATCTGCTTGATGTCGGTGACGGCCGCGCCGGTCTTCGCCGCGAGCTGGGAGATGGCGCGGTTGTGGTCGAGCCGGGTGAGCGCGGAGAACCGCTCGTGCGGGATGTCGGGGGCGTTGGAGAGCGCGATGAGGGCGTTGGTGTTGGCCGGGTTGCCGGTGACGCCGATGCGGACGTCGTCGGCGGCCACCTCGTTGAGCGCCTTGCCCTGGGCGGTGAAGATCGCGCCGTTGGCCTCGAGCAGGTCGCCGCGCTCCATGCCCGGTCCGCGCGGTCGGGCGCCGACGAGCAGCGCCAGGTTGACGCCGTCGAAGACCTTGCGCGGGTCGGAGCCGGTGACGACACCGGCCAGGCCCGGGAAGGCGCAGTCGTCGATCTCCATGACGACGCCCTCGAGGGTCTTCAGGGCCGGCTCGATCTCCAGCAGTCGCAGCTCGATCGGGGTGTCCTTGCCCAGCAGGTCGCCGTTGGCGAGGCGGAAGAGCAGGCTGTAGCCGATCTGACCGGCGGCGCCGGTGACGGCGACCTTGACGGGGCTGGTGCTCACGAGATTCTCCTCGAGGGTTCGGGTGGGACCGACGCTAGCCCAGCGCCCGCCAAAGCCTCACGGAGCCCCTCACCTCCTCGGCCTACTCCTGCGCCTACTCCTTGACCGCGCCCGAGGTGGTGTTGGTGATCCGCCGCTGGAACACGAAGAACACCACCGCCAACGGCAGCGTCATCAAGGCGGCGGCCGCGAGCTTCACCGGGTACTGGGTGCCCTGGCTCAGCGCCCCGGAGGCCAGCTGGGCGACACCCTTGGTGAGCGTGTACAGGGAGGGGGACTGGCTGGCCACGATGAAGTGGTTGAGCTCGTTCCAGGAGCCCTGGAACGACAAGATCACCGTGGTCATCACTGCGGGCCTGGCCATCGGCAGCACGACGAACCAGAACAGCCGGAAGGTGCCGGCGCCGTCGATGCGGGCCTGCTCCTCGACGCTGCTGGGGATCGACTCGAAGAAGTTCTTCATGATGAAGACGCCGGCCGCGTCGGCCAGCAGCGGGATGATCATGCCGGCGTAGGAGTCGTAGATGTGCAAGGTGTTGATGACCAGGAACTTCGGGATCAGCAGCACCACGTTCGGCACCGCCATCACCGCGACCAGTCCGGCGAAGATGGCCGCCCGGCCGCGGAACGGGATGCGCGCGAGCGCGTAGCCGGCCAGCGACTGGAACAGCACCCGCCCCAGCGTGACCACCACCGTGACCAGCACGGAGTTGGCGAACCACAGCGGCAGCTGGGAGTTCACGAACAGGGTGCGGTAGGCGGCGGTGGTGGGCGTCGCCGGTATCAGCGAGAGGGGGCTGCTCGCGGCCTCGGGGTCGGTCTTGAAGGAGGTGGCGACCTCGATGAGGAAGGGCGCGATGTAGCCGATCGCCAGCACCGCCAGCACCAGGTACGCCCACCAGGCGCCGCGCCGGCGCCTCACGAGCGCTCCCGTAGCAGCCAGCGCTGGCCCAGCGTGAGCACGACGATGATGGCGAAGAGGATGAACGCGATCGCCGCGCCCTGTCCCCACTGCTGGTTGTTGAAGGCCGAGGAGAAGGAGAGGTACGCCGGCGTCAGTGTCGTCTTGGCCGGACCGCCCTGCGTGCCGGTGTAGATCTGGTCGAAGACCTGCCAAGTACCGATGAGGCCGAGGGTGACGACGGTGAACACCGTGGGCCGCAGCTGGGGCAGCGTGAGGTAGCGGAAGCGCTGCCAGGAGTTCGCGCCGTCGATGAGGCCGGCCTCGTCGGTCTCCTCGCCGATGTTGCGCAGCGCGGCGATGAACAACAGCATGAACGTGCCCGAGGTGGTGAAGATCGCCATCGCGACGAACGCGGTCATGGCCACCGAGGGCCCGGCCAGCCAGTCCCACCAGGTGATCCCGATCGCGCCGTGGTCGGCCAGCGCGCCCGGCGCGCTGTCGACGCCGAGCCGCCCCAGCAGCAGGTGCACCAGGCCGTCGGGGTCCTGGAACCAGTTCGGTCCGTGGATCCCGACGAAGGAGAGCAGCCGGTTCACCGCGCCGGTGGTGCTGAACAAGAACAGCCACAGCACCGTGATGGCCACCGAGCTGGTCACCGACGGGAAGTAGAACGCCGTACGCCAAAAACCCCTCGCCCGCAGGGCGCGCTGGTTGACCAGGACCGCCAGGAACAGGGCCAGCGCGGTCTGCAGCGGCACCACCAGCACCACGTAGTAGAGGTTGTTGCGCAGCGACGTGCCGAAGTCGCGCTCGGCCAGTCCGCCGCCGGAGAGGATCGAGCGGTAGTTGTCCAGCCCCACGAAGCCCACGCCGGAGGCGAACGGACTCCCGTTGCCGTGCCAGTCCGAGACGCTGACCCAGGCCGCCATCAGCACCGGCAGCACCAGGAACAGCCCGAGGATGAGGAGCACCGGCGCCACGAACAGCCACCCGTCGCGGGTGTGGTGCAGCTGGATCCGCCGCCGGCCCGATCCGCGCGTCACTGCGTCATCACTGCGTCATCGTGGCCGCGAGGCTCTTCTGCACCGAGGCCAGGATCGTCTTCGGGTCGGACTTGGCCAACGTCTCCAGCTGGGAGTTGAAGTCCGAGACGACGTCGGCCGAGCCCTGGGTGGAGGGCGTGTTCTGGGCGTAGTCGGCCCCGGCGATGAACGGTGCGTAGCCGGGCTGCTGCTGCTGCCACTGCTCGGCCGCGGACTTCACCGAGGGGATGACGCCGAACTCGTCGGCGAACCGGATCTGCTGCTGGGCGGTGGTCAGGTAGTCCACCAGCTTGACCGTGTCGGACTTGTGGCCGCTCTTGGCCGCGATGCCCCAGCAGTTGGTGAAGGCCAGTGTGCCCGGACCCTTCGGCCCGGCCGGCAGCGCGACGACGCGGTACTTCACGTCGGGGTAGTCGCTGGCCATCGCCCCGATCAGCCAGTTGCCCTCGATGGTCATCGCGGCCAGGCCCTTGCCGAAGGCCTCGCCGCCCCAGCCGGCCCCCAGCGTGGAGGAGTACGCCGCGGCCCCGTCGGTGAGCAGCTTCTTGACGTAGTCGAGCGCGGTCACGTTGGCCGAGCTGTCCACCGTGGCCTCGGTCTGGTCGGCGTTGGTCATGCCGCCGCCCGCCTGCGCCATGAAGGAGCCGATGCGCGCGTACTCGGGACTGAAGGTCAGCCCCGCCTTCGCGCCGGAGGAGGCGGCCAGCTTCTTGGCCACGGCGTCGAGCTGGTCCCAGGTGGTGGGGACGTCGGCGTCGGTGAGGCCCGCCTTCTGCCACATCTCGGTGTTGATGACCAGCTGCAGGGTGGAGAAGTCCTTGGGCGCGCAGTAGAGCTTCTTGTCGACCGTGAACGCCTGCACCAGGTTGGGGTAGAAGTCCCCGGTGTCGGAGAGCTTGTCGCCGTAGGCGTACAGCGAGCCGTTGCCCGCGTAGCCGGCGAGCTGGTCGGTGCTGACGTAGAACAGGTCCGGCGGCTTGCCCGAGGCGAAGCCCTGACTCAGCTGCTGGGCCAGGTCGTTGGCCACCGAGACGCTCGCCTTCTTGCCGGTCTGCTTCGACCACGCCGCGACCGCCTTCTTGACCGCCGCGGTCTCGGCGTCCCCGGAGCTGCCGATGAGCACCTTGATCGCGCCCGAGGAGCTCGCGGTGCTGTCGAAGCCGGAGCCCCCGCCGCAGCCGGCGAGAGCGGCCAGGGCCAGGCCGCCGGCGAGGGCGGCGGCGAGGGCCGGACGACGGATCGGACTCATGAGAACTCCTTCATCGGGTGCTCGACCCGCGCACGACCAGCGTCGGCGCGAGCAGGGTGTGGGCGTCGCCGGAGCTGCCGGGGACGTCGCCTCGCAGCTGGCTGTCGACCAGCCGGAGCAGCTCGGCCGCAATGGCCGCGAGGGGCTGCTCCAGGCTGGTCAGTCCGGGGGTGGTGAGGGCGGCGGTGGGGGTGTTGTCGAAGCCGGTGACGGCGACGTCGGCACCGGCGCGCAGCCCCAGCTCCGACAGCGTGCGCAGCACGCCGAGCGCGAGCGTGTCGGAGGCGCAGACGACGGCGGTCGGCACCGGCCCGCCGCGGCGCGGGTGCAGGAGGCGGTGCGCGGCGTCGCGGCCCGCCTCGAACTCGTCGACCACGCCCGCCTGCCGGCGCGCGGGCAGGCCGAGCTCGTGACAGGCCTCGGCCCAGCCGCGGCGCCGGTCGCGGCCGACGTCGGACTCCTCGGGCCAGCCCAGGAAGGCGATCTCCTCGTGACCCTGGGCGGCGACGTGCCGGACCGCGGCGCGGACGCCGGCGGCGCCGTCGACGTCGACCCACGGGGACTCGGAGCCGGCATCGCTCCCGTCGTCCGGGTCGAGGTCGGTGTCCCACGGCCGGCCGAAGCTGGCGAAGCTGATGCCGCGCTCACGCAGCCACGCGGCGCGGGGGTCGTCGCGGTGGGCCCCGGAGAGCACGAAGGCGTCGACGGTGGTGGTCTGGCGCAGCTCCTCGTAGGCGTCGAGCTCGGCGGTGTCGCCGGCCGCCTGGGCCAGGATCAGGTGGTAGCCCAGCCCGGCGGCCGAGGCGGCCAGCGCGTGCAGGAACTGGTCGAGCAGCAGGGCCGCGCGATCGGGCCGCGGCGGCTCCACGCGCACGCCGATCAGCCGCGAGCGCTGGTTGCGCAGGGTGCGCGCCGATCGGTTGGGCCGGTAGCCGAGCTCCTCGACCCCGGCCAGCGACCGCTCGAGGAGGTCCGCGGTGAGCCGCTCGGGGTGGTTGAGCGCGTTGGAGATGGTCTGCGAGGAGGTGCCGACGTGGCGCGCAACGTCGGCCAGCCGCACGCTGCCGTGAGCGGTGGGACCTCGCATGTCGCTCCTTGCGCCGGTGCGGATGTTTAGCGCTAAAATCGTCGGTGTGACGGACGTTACTGAGCAGCGCGCGGTCGCGTCAAGGGTCCTGCAGCCGGCCCTGCACCAGCTGGCCGTGCTGGTTGCGGCCCCCGCCACCGTGCTGAGCGCGCCGGACGGTCAGCTGGCCGGCGGCGTGCAGGGCTGGTACGTCGCCGACGTCCGCCGGCTGGCCCGGCTCGAGGTCTCGGTGGCGGGCAGCGACCTGGAGCTGGTGCGCGCGGAGACCGACGACGCCGGCCGGCACCGTTTCGGCTACGTGGCCCGCGGGCTCGGCGACCCGATCCCCGACCCCACGGTCTTCCTCGACCGCGTCCGCGAGCTGCGCGCCGGCGAGCTGAGGGAGACGCTGAGCCTGACGTCGACCGCTCAGCGACCGGTCGACGTCGAGGTGCACCTCGACGCCCAGCCCGACGACACCCCGGTGGCGCGGGTGAAGACCGGGGCGGCCGAGCCGAGCGGTGCGCCGCGGCGACGCAGCTGGCGGCTGCGGCTCGAGCGCGGGGAGACCCGTAGCGTCACCGAGCGCTTCGAGGCCGAGGCGGCGACCGGCTTCGAGACCGCGGGCTGGAAGCCCGAGATCGCCGTCGAGGCCGACGACCCCGACCTGGAGCGCACCGTGCGCCAGGCCGTCGGCGATCTCGCCGGCCTCATGCTGCGCGAGGGCGAGGACCGCTTCCCCGCGGCGGGATCGCCGTGGTTCCTCACCCTCTTCGGGCGCGACTCGTTGTGGACCGCCCGGCTGCTGGCGCCGTTCGATCCCGACCTGGTGCTCTCCACCCTGCGCGTGCTCGCCCGGCGCCAGGGCGAGCGCGACGACCCCGCCACCGAGGAGGAGCCGGGCCGGATCCTCCACGAGGTGCGCAGCCCCGACCTCGACCACAGCCTGCCGCCGCTCTACTACGGCAGCATCGACGCCACCTCGCTGTTCGTGTGCGCGCTGGCCGACGCCGACGACTGGGGCGCCGACGCCGACCAGGTGCGCTCGCTGCTGCCCGCGGCCCGGCGGTGCCTGAGCTGGCAGCTGAGCGCCTCGGCCGGCAGCGGCTGGCTGCGCTACGTCGACCGCTCGGGCCGCGGGCTGGCCAACCAGGGCTGGAAGGACAGCGAGGACTCCGTCCAGTACGCCGACGGCCGGCTGGCGCAGGCGCCGATCGCGCTGTGCGAGGTGCAGGCCTATGCCTACGAGGCGGCCGTGCGTGGCGCGGCGCTGCTGGCGAGGTACGGCGAGCCCGAGGTGCATGGGCTCGAGGCCTGGGCGGGCGACCTACGCGAGCGGTTCAACGACCGCTTCTGGGTGGGCCACGTCGCGATCGCGCTGGACCGCGACGACCGGCCGGTCGACTCGGTGACCTCCAACATGGGCCACGTGCTCGGCACCGGGATCCTCGATGCGGATCGCGCCCGGCAGATCGCGCGGCTGCTCGCCGGCCCCGAGCTCGCGTCGGGACACGGGGTGCGGACGCTGACCTCGCACTCGCCCCGCTACTCGCCGCTGAGCTACCACGGCGGCAGCGTCTGGCCCCACGACACCGCGATCGCCGTCCGCGGCCTGGCCGCCGAGGGGCTGCACGAGGAGGCCGGGAGGCTGGCGCGCGACCTGCTCGGCACGGCCCCGGCCTTCGCCCACCGCCTGCCCGAGCTGTTCGGCGGCGACACCCCGCCCTCGGCGTACCCCGCCGCGTGCCGGCCCCAGGCCTGGGCGGCGGCCGCCCCGCTCGCCGTGCTCGCCGCCGCCGCGGGCCTGCGCGCGGGCCGGGACGGGCCCGTGGTGGCGGACCGGGTGGACCCGGTGCTCGGTGCCTACACGCTGTCGGGGCTGCGTCACGGCGAGCGGCGGCTGCGGCTGGAGGTGGCCCGCGACGGCCGGGTTATCTTGACGTCAAGATAATGTGCTGAGTAGCGTGGCGGGCGTGACTGATGCCCCGATCATCTACACCCACACCGACGAGGCGCCGCTGCTGGCGACCTACTCGCTCCTGCCGATCATCCAGGCCTTCGCCGGCGCCGCCGGCGTCGCCGTGGAGACCCGCGACATCTCCTTGTCGGGCCGGATCATCGCGCAGTTCCCCGAGCGGCTGAGCGAGGAGCAGCGCCTCGACGACGCGCTGGCCGAGCTCGGCGAGCTGGCCAAGACGCCCGAGGCCAACATCATCAAGCTGCCCAACATCAGCGCCTCGGTGCCGCAGCTCAAGGCGGCCATCGCCGAGCTGCAGGAGCAGGGCTACGACCTGCCCGCCTACCCCGAGTCGCCCACCACCGACGAGGACAAGGACGTCCGCGCCCGCTACGACAAGGTGAAGGGGAGCGCGGTCAACCCGGTGCTGCGCGAGGGCAACTCCGACCGTCGCGCGCCGGCCAGCGTCAAGCAGTACGCCCGCAAGCACCCGCACCGCATGGGCGCCTGGAGCAACGACTCGCAGACCAACGTCGCCCATATGGTCGCCGACGACTTCCGCTCCACCGAGACTTCCGCGGTGGTGGAGCAGGCCGGCGACCTGCGCATCGAGCTGGTCGGCGACGACGGCACCACCACGGTGCTGCGCGAGGCCGTTCCGGTGCTCGAGGGCGAGGTCGTCGACGCGACGGCGATGCACGTGGCCGCGCTGCGCGAGTTCCTCGTGGCCCAGATCCAGCGGGCCCAGGACGAGGGCGTGCTGTTCTCGGTGCACCTGAAGGCCACGATGATGAAGGTCTCCGACCCGATCATCTTCGGCCACGTGGTCCGGGCCTTCCTCCCCGACGTCTTCGCCGAGTACGGCGACGTGCTGGCCGAGGCCGGGCTGAGCCCCAACGACGGTCTGGGCGGCATCCTCAAGGGCATCGAGCAGCTGCCGCAGGCCGCCGAGATCAAGGCCGCGATCGACAAAGCGATCGCCGAGGGCCCCGACCTGGCGATGGTCGACTCCGACCGCGGCATCACCAACCTGCACGTGCCCAGCGACGTCATCGTCGACGCCTCGATGCCGGCGATGATCCGCACCTCGGGTCACATGTGGGGCCCGGACGGCGAGGAGCACGACACCCTCGCGGTCATCCCGGACTCTTCCTACGCCGGGATCTACCAGGTCGTCATCGACGACTGCCGCGCCAACGGCGCCTTCGACCCGGCCACGATGGGCTCGGTGCCCAACGTCGGCCTCATGGCGCAGGCGGCCGAGGAGTACGGCTCGCACGACAAGACCTTCGAGATCGCGACCACGGGCACGGTGCGGGTCACCGACGCCGCCGGCGACGTCGTGCTGGAGACCCCGGTCAGCCAGGGCGACATCTGGCGGATGTGCCAGACCAAGGACGTGCCGATCCAGGACTGGGTCAAGCTCGCCGTCAACCGGGCGCGCGCCTCCGACACCCCGGCGATCTTCTGGCTCGACGCCGACCGCGCCCACGACGCGAACCTGATCGCGAAGATCGAGGCGTACCTCCCCGACCACGACACCAGCGGCCTGGACATCACCATCGCCAAGCCCACCGACGCGATCGCCACCTCGCTGGAGCGCATCCGGCGCGGTGAGGACACCATCTCGGTCACCGGCAACGTGCTGCGCGACTACCTGACCGACCTGTTCCCGATCCTCGAGCTGGGCACCTCGGCCAAGATGCTCTCGATCGTGCCGCTGATCAACGGCGGGGGGCTGTTCGAGACCGGTGCCGGCGGCTCCGCGCCCAAGCACGTGCAGCAGCTGGTCAAGGAGAACTACCTGCGTTGGGACAGCCTGGGTGAGTTCCTGGCGCTCGCGGCCAGCTTCCAGCACTACGCCGACGTCACCGGCAACGCCGGGGCCAAGGTGCTGGCCGAGACCCTCGACCGGGCCACCGCGCGCTTCCTGGACGAGAACAAGTCGCCCTCGCGCAAGGTCGGTGGCATCGACAACCGCGGCAGCCACTTCTGGCTGGCCCGCTACTGGGCCCAGGAGCTGGCCGAGCAGACTGACGACACCGAGCTCGCCGGCCGCGTCGCCGAGCTCGCCGCGACGCTGGCCGAGAAGGAGCAGGCCATCGACGAGGAGCTCATCGCGGTGCAGGGGGAGCCGGTCGACATCGGCGGCTACTACCGCCCCGACGACGCCAAGGCCACGGCCGTCATGACGCCCTCGACCACCCTGGACGAGGCGATCGGGAAGGTCACCGCGGGCTGAGCGCTGCCCGAGCTGGCCGGTAGGGCCGTTCGGCCACGTTCGGCCCGATCAGCGGGGTCTGGGGCGTTTGGGCTGGCAGGCTGGGTGTCGTGTCGTCGCCGTCACCCGCCTCCGGCGCCGGTCCGTCGACTCCGCTGGTCTCGCGGGTGATCGACATCCGGGTGGTGCTCGGGCTGCTGCGCAGCTACTGGCCGGGCCTGGTCGTGGGTGTGCTGCTGGGCGCGGCGGCGGCGTACGTGTACACCGCGACCCAGCCCAAGATCTACGCCGCGGACGCCTCGGGCATCGTGACGACCGGGCCCACCTCGGGTGCCGGCGAGGCCTCGGTGGCCGACCAGGTGGCCAAGTCCCGCGCGGCCTCCTACGTGCCGCTGGCCACCAGCCGCTCCGTGGCGGCGCGCGTCATCGACAAGCTGCACCTGGACACCTCGCCGGCCGCGCTGGTCGGGCAGATCACCGCCAGCAACGACGACGGCACGGTGCTCATCGACATCTCCGCCGTCTCCTCCTCACCGAGCCAGGCCAAGCAGCTCGCCGACGCCTGGATCGAGGCGCTGGCGGCCGAGATCAAGCGGATCGAGGCGCCGACCGACACCACCGCCGCCGCCGAGGACTACGTGCACCTCGAGCCGGTGGAGTCCGCCGAGCTGCCCACCGCCCCGATCTCGCCCAGTCCCAAGCGCAACGAGCTGCTGGGTGTGATGGCCGGTCTGGTGCTGGGCGCCGGCTACGGGTTCGTCCGCTTCCGCCTCGACCGCCGCATCCACGGCTCGAGCGACGTCGCCGCATACGGCGTCACCGTGGCCGGCGTCATCCCCCTCAACTCGGCCTTCGCCAAGCGCCGCGGCGTCAGCGTGGAGAGCGCGCGCGACCTGCGTGCCGACAGCGGTGCGCCCGGTGAGGCGATCCGCAAGCTGCGCACCAACCTGCAGTTCATGGACATCGACGACCCGCCGCGCACCATCGTGGTGACCAGCCCGCTCCCCGGTGACGGCAAGTCGACGGTGGCCGCCAACCTCGCGGTGGCGCTCTCGGCCTCCGAGCGGCCGGTGGTCATCATCGACGCCGACCTGCGCCGCCCGGTGCAGGCCGATTCCTTCGGGCTGGCCGAGGGCGCGGGGCTGACCGACGTGCTCATCGGGCGCGCCACCTTCGAGCAGGTGGCCCAGCGCCCGGCCCAGCACCCGGCGCTGATCGTCCTCGCCGCCGGCCGGGTGCCGCCGAACCCCAGCGAGCTCCTGGGCTCGCGCACGATGGGCAAGCTCTTGGCCCAGCTGGCCGACACCTACACCGTCGTGGTCGACGCCCCGCCGCTGCTGCCGGTCACCGACGCCGCCGTGCTCACCGCCAACGCCGACGGCGCGCTCATCGTGCTCAGTGCAGGCAGCTCCCTCGACGTCCAGCTCGGCGAGGCCATCGGCAACGTCCGGGCGGTCAACGGCCACGTGCTCGGCGTCGTGCTCAATAAGGTCAAGCGCGGCGTGAAGTCGGGCTACTACGGCTACAGCTACGACTACGCCCCGGCCTCGGCGGGACGCTCGGCGCCGCTCTGGCGGCGGTTGGCCGGGCTCGTGCGCCGACCCGGCCGCGGGCTCCGGCCGGGGGAGTCCGGCGCGCTGCTGCCGCTGCCCGCCTTCGAGACGTCGCGCACCGAGACATCGCGCACCGAGACATCGCGCACCGAGCCGGCCCGGATCGAGTCGGCCCGGATCGAGGCGCCCGCCCGCCCGTCACGGCCGCCGAGTCCGGCCAACCGCCCGCCCGGCCCACCGCGACGCTAGGGCGCGTCAGTCGGCGAGCGCCTCGAAGCGCAGGGCGTCGCTCATGCCCTCGCCGGTGCGCACGCCGCGCCGTTCCAGGCCGATCTCGCGCATCCCGGCCCGGCGCAGCACGGCGATCGAGGCCACGTTGTCCACCGCGGCCCCCGCCGCCACCCGCAGCAGGCCTAGGCCGCCCTCGTCGGCGGGGACGAAGGCGTGACGCAGCGCGAGCCGCACCGCCTCGCCGGTCAGGCCGCGACCGCGGGCGTCGGGGTGGGTGGAGTAGCCGAGCATCGCGGACCCGAACGCACGGTGGATGCGGAAAAGGGAGACGTCGCCGAGGAACCGGTCGTCGGCCGGGTCGGCCGCCGCGAAGAGCAGCCGCTCACCGAGCGCCATCTCCTCGCGGGCGCGCAGCAGTCCGGCGCGCGCCTCCGCGTCGCCGAACTGCTCGGGCAGGAAGTTCCAGCGCCGGGTGAGCGGGTCGTTCTCCAGCTCCACGACGCGTGGGCTGTCGTCCTCGCGAGGCGCGCGCAGCCGCACCCGCTCGCCCTCGATGGTCGGCACCTCGAACCACGGGTAGCGCGGGCTGCGCTCCTCACCGGCCAGCAGCATCCCCACCCAGCCGTCGTGACGTCCGCCCCGCTGCGGGAGGTAGCCGCGCACGGTGCCGTCGAAGGAGAACCCGAGCTTCCAGGCCAGCCGCCGCGAGGCCCAGTTGCCGCGGTCGGCCCACCAGACCACCGCCTGCAGCCGCAGCGTGTCGAAGCCCCAGCCCAGCAGCAGCCGCAGCGCCCGCTCCATCGCGCCGGTGCCGCGGACGTCGGGGTGCGAGCCGTAGGCGATCTCGGCGCGGCCGTCGCCTTCGTTCCGCAAGGAGACGGTGCCGCCGAACCGGCCGTCGACGTCGACCGCGAACGCCCACTCCTGGTCGCTCTCCCAGCCGCCGGGCATCGCCTCGGTGACGAAGGAGCGCGCCATCCCACGGGTGTAGGGCACCGGCACGGTGGTGAACTCCACGCTCAGCGGGTCGACGCACTGCTCGTACACGCGCTCGGTGTCGGCCTCGGTGTGCCGACGCAGCGAGACCACCGTCGCGCCGTCGGGGTCGACCAGGATCGGGAAGGTCGTCATGGGTGTGACCCTGCCAACGCAGCGGGCTGCACGCCAACGGGAATAGCGTGGTCGTGATGTCGTTTCCGCCTGATGTGACCACGACCCTGGAGACGCCTGCCCGCACCCGGCCCCAGGTCCGCGCGAGTCACTTCGGGCTGGCGCTGCTGGCCCTGGCCGCGGGCGGCTTCGCCATCGGCACCACCGAGTTCGTCACCATGGGCCTGCTGCCGCAGGTGGCGCGCGGCGTCGACGTCTCCATCCCGGTGGCCGGTCACGCCATCTCCGTCTACGCCGTCGGCGTGGTGGTGGGCGCCCCGACGTTCGCGTTCCTCGGCGCCCGGCTGCCCCGTCGCGGTCTGCTGATCGCGCTAATGGGCTGGTTCGCGGTCTTCAACGCCGCCACCGCGGTGGCCGGCAGCTACCACCTGCTGCTGGCCGCGCGGTTCCTGGCCGGGCTGCCGCACGGGGCCTACTTCGGCGTCGCCTCGCTGGTCGCGGCCTCGCTGGCCACGCTCGAGCGCCGCGGCCGCGCCGTGAGCCGCGTGATGCTCGGTCTGGCGGTGGCCAATATCCTGGGCGTGCCGGCCGCCACCTGGCTGGGCCAGCACCTGGGCTGGCGCTCGGCGTACTGGACCGTCACCGCGCTCGGTGCGGTCACGATCGCGATGGTGTGGGCGTTCGTCCCCTCGGCGCCGGGCGACCCCGAGGCCACCGGGCGTCGCGAGCTCAGCGCCTTCACCAGCCCGCAGGTCTGGCTGACGCTGCTCACCGGCGCGATCGGCTTCGGCGGCATGTTCGCCATGTACTCCTACGTCGCGCCGACCATCACCGGCGTCGGCGGCCTCCACGAGTCCGCGGTGCCGTGGTTCCTGCTCTCCTTCGGGCTGGGCATGACGGTCGGCACCTGGCTGGGCGGCCACCTGGCCGACTGGTCGGTCTTCCGCTCGCTGTTCCTCGGCTCGGTCACCACCGCGCTCTCCCTGCTCCTCTTCGGCGCCGGGATCCACCTGGGCTGGTGGGCGATCGTGACCCCGTTCTTGGTCTCGGTCTCCAGCTCGGTGCTGGTGGTCAACCTGCAGCTGCGGCTGATGCAGGTGGCCGGCGACGCGCAGACGCTGGGCGCGGCCATGAACCACGCCTCGCTCAACCTGGCCAACGCGCTCGGCGCCTGGCTGGGCGGCATCGTCATCTCGGCGGGCCTGGGCTACACGGCTCCGGCCTACGTGGGCGTCGGGCTCTCGCTGCTCGGGCTGGTGGTGCTCCTGGCCTCGGCCGCCCTGCACCGGCGTACGCGGCGGTAACGGCGGCTGCCAGAATCGACCGCATGCCGACCTCACCCCCGGCACGCCCCCGCGTGCTCTCCGGCATCCAGCCGACCGCCGACTCCTTCCACTTCGGCAACTACCTCGGCGCCGTGCGGCAGTACGTGAGCCTGCAGGAGACCCACGACGCCTTCATCTTCGTCGCCGACCTGCACGCCATCACGATGCAGCACGACCCGAAGCTGCTGGCCGAGCGCACCCGGATCTCGGCCGCGCAGCTGATCGCGGCCGGCCTCGACCCGGCGCGCACGACGTTGTTCGTGCAGTCGCACGTGCTGGCCCACACCCAGCTGGCGTGGGTGCTGCAGTGCCTCGCCGGCTTCGGCGAGGCACGGCGGATGACCCAGTTCAAGGACAAGTCGGCCAAGGAGGGCGAGGGCGCCGCGTCGGTGGGCCTCTTCACCTACCCGATCCTGCAGGCCGCCGACATCCTGCTCTACCGGCCGCAGTACGTGCCGGTGGGGGAGGACCAGCGCCAGCACCTCGAGCTCACCCGCGACCTCGCGCAGCGCTTCAACCACCGCTACGCCAAGACCTTCCGGCTGCCCGAGCCCTACATCCTCAAGGAGACCGCGAAGATCGCGGACCTGGCCGACCCGACGCGGAAGATGTCGAAGTCCAGCTCCTCGCCCGCGGGCATCATCGAGATGCTCGACGAGCCCGCCCGGTCGGCCAAGAAGGTGCGCTCGGCGGTCACCGACTCCGACGCGGTGGTGGCCTACGACCCCGAGACCAAGCCCGGGGTCTCGAACCTGCTCACCATCTTCGCCGCCCTGACCGGGCGCGGCGTCGAGGAGATCGCCGCCTCCTTCGAGGGTCGCGGCTACGGCGATCTCAAGGGCGAGCTGGCCGAGGTGGTGGTGGAGTTCGTGACCCCGTTCCGCGATCGCACGCTGGAGCTCCTGGAGGACCGCACCGCGCTCGACGCCATCCTGCGCGACGGCGCGGAGCGGGCGGCCGCCGTCGCCGACACGACCCTGGCCCAGGTGTACGAACGTGTCGGTTTCCTGAGCCCCTCGCCTACATTCGACGCATGATGCTCATCGGAGTGTCGATCGCCGTGCCCGACCCCGCCGGCACCGACCTGCAGGACTACCGGGTCGGCCTGGGCGACCGCGACGCCAGCGGCATCCCCACCCACATCACGCTCGTGCCGCCGACCAAGATCGACGACGACGAGCTGGGCGGCGTCGTGGAGCACCTGAGAGCCGTCGCCGCGGAGCACCACCGGTTCGAGATCCGGCTGCGCGGCACCGGCACCTTCCGGCCGCTCTCGCCGGTCGTCTTCGTCAACCTGGTCACCGGCATCTCCGAGTGCGAGCTGCTGGCCGACGCGGTGCGTACGGGCCCGCTCGACGTCGACGTCGACTTCCCCTACCACCCGCACGTCACCGTCGCCCACGAGCTGCCCGAACCCTCGCTGGACCGGGCCTTCGACGACCTGGCCGGGTTCGAGGCCGCCTTCACCGTGAAGGGCTTCTGGCTCTACACCTACGACGACCAGCCGGGCTGGGTGCCACAGCAGGCCTTCCCGCTCAGCGCCTAGGTCGCCGAACCAGGTGGCCGTCCACCTCTACGTCGACGTCGACGGGGTGCTCAACGCCCTCGCGCCCACCTCGGACTCCGGCTGGGAGTCCTACGAGAGCGTCGTGGTGCGGGGCTACCGCATCCAGTGGTCGCCGGAGCTGGTCGTGCGGCTCAACGCGCTGGCCGCGCGCGAGGACACCGCGATGCACTGGCTCACCACCTGGGGCGCGGACGCCCCCGGCGCGCTGTGCCCCGCACTGGGCATCGACGGCCGCGACTGGCCCGTGCTCGGGCCGGTCGAGCACCACATCGGTGGCCGCAGCTGGGGCGGTCTCGCGGACGGCCCGTGGTGGAAGCTCGAGGCCATCGCCCAGCACCTGCCCGACGGCGTCCCGGCCGTCTGGCTCGACGACGACCTGCGCCACGACCCCGACGCCCTGGCCTGGGTGGAGCAGCGCGGCGACGTGCTCGGCATCGCGCCGGCCCTCGAGACCGGGCTGACCCGGGCCGAGGTCGATCAGGTGGAGCGGTTCGTGGCGGGGGCGGGGTGAGGGGCTCACCACCTTTGTCCGGTGGGTCTGCGACTATGTCAATCATTCCGCCCAGAAGGACGCACGGAGGAGCGGGCGCTGTGGTCTCTCCAGCGTCGGAGCGGACGGGACACAGCAGGGGGGTCGTATTCGTTCAAACTCGGAAAACGCCCAGGACTCCTTCGTCTCGCGCCCGAGCGAGCACCTCCGGAAGGCCTGCATAGTCCTCCGACGAGAACAGACGCACCTCCCGGGAAGCTCGGGAGATTGCCAGGTAAAGCAGAGACAATGCGCCGCGACGCCGAACACCCTGATTCGGAACGTTGACGGAGATCTGCGGTAGGCCTGCAACCAGGACGGTGTCGAACTGAAGGCCGGCGAGATATTCGGCCGGACCGATCACTATGCCGCGGTGGTTGTACTGCAGAACTCCGGTTGACTCGCGACTGGTGATTGGGATCACCCTGTAGGTGCCGGACTTCCCGATGCGTTCGATCAGCGGCCGATAACGCGACATTGAGTCTTCGTCAAGGATCGCTAGGGCGATGCGCGCGCCTGTGTGACCCTGCGAATAAGTCTCGCTCAGGGCCTTGGCGATAGCAGTTTCCTCATCCGCGAACGAGTCGGAAAGGAAGAGAGCCGGTTTCGGACCGGGGCTGGCGAGCGACTCGACAGCAGAGATCGAATACTGCCAGTCTTCATCGAGGTTTAGATTTGCCCAGTCTAGGTGAACGTGTTTGATGAGATCCAATATCTGCGGTGACGAACGGTGGACGGTTGGAATGTCGACCGTCTTGACCTCGTTGTCGTCATCAGGCGGCCCTAGCCGACTAGTGCTCTCTGCGTTCTCGCCCTCGAAGTACACGTCCCATGGCGACTGTCGCGGGTCCATCGCCATGAAGATGCGTGGGTATGAGTCCACGTCGCGACTTAAGTAGCGCAACGAGTGCCGCTCTAGGGTGTTAAAGAGGTGGAACTCGTCGACGAAGACCAAGTCGTAGCCATCCTGAAGTCTTCGGTGGTTCCAGGTGAAGCCCTCGAGATAGTTCAAGAAGTCATTCAACAACTGATCCGAGGTCAACAGTTTTCGCTCCTGAAGCGATCGGTAGTACATGGAGTACATCCCGTAGACCGCGCGTTTGTCGCCGATCTCGTCGAGTCGCATCATCCACGGCGCACGCGGAACGCGTAGATAGCGGCTCTCGGCGTTGACCGCTGGAAAGATTCCATCAGCGCCTAGGACGCAGCCAAACTCGATGAGGCAATCCCAGGCGAGCCCACGAAGAACGTCTTGATCATCGCTTTCGAGACGCTCACGAAAGTTGGAACCACACCGTCCGCGATACGTGATCCAGTCGCCCGAACGGAACTCGGAAATCACGTCTTCAATCTCGGCGAGCTGCGTCATCTTTCCTGTGAGGCTGTCATCACCAATCAGCTCGAGATCGCCGGGGATCATTCCGGCCGGCAGAGTTTCCTGCGCAACAGCGACAAGCGGCAGGACGTTGATCTCGTCGAGCCGACCATGCTCGCTTATCACTGTGAGGAGCTGGTCAACCTCGCCGGCAAGCGACCAACTATGCGTCACAAAGAGAACGCGGATACTGCGGCCTTCCGAGCGAGCTTTCGTTGCTTCACGAACGGCTTTGAGGCAGAGCGTCAGGGTCTTCCCGGAGCCTGCGGGTCCTCGCAAACGTATCGAGCTGTCCGTCGGAGCTTCAACGAACTCTCGCTGCGGAGTGGTGAGGTCGGGCAGCCATTGACTGTATGTGCGCGCCTTAGTGATGCTTTGTGCCTGAAGAGCGGGTTCGAGAGAGACGTCAATCCCCAACGATGTCGCAGTCTCCTGGCCTAGGGCAGCAAGAGCCTCACTGCGCCAAGCGTGCCACGCTTCACGAGCGGTTATGAATCGAGCAGCGTCGGGCGAATACGCTTCCAACGACTCCTTATCCTGCGATGACGTCAGTTCCCAAAAAGCAACGTCGCCGCGCTGATCAGCATTCACCTCTGCGATCCATCGATCAGATCGTCCGATGGCTTCAGGTAACGCAAAGAAGGCCATCAGGTTGTCGTGCTTGTACTGGCGCCACCCTCTTGGGAGGTTGATCGGATAATTTTCCGCTCGCTGGGCAAAATTCAGAATCCGATGGAAGGCGGCGTCTTGATTTGCCCGCAAAGTCTCGGGAAGAAAGCCCCTTTCCCTTTCGGCCATGAGGGCGATGAGGATCTCATCTTCGCTGTCTTCGCGACTGTAGACCGCGCGAACCCTCACGCCGTCGAGCTCGCGATTGACTTCAAAGAGGTCCGAGCCGGCGAAGTTCATCGTCGCCCCCGCGGCCACTCGTTCGAGCGACCGCTTGGTAAGAACTGCGGCAGACTTCATCAGATTCCCTCCAAAGAACGAACTCGCTCAGCATTGGCATCGTGGGCCTTTTCGTATTCCTCTGGCAGGCCAATTGCCGAAAACACACTTGCGAAGCGTTGGGTCAGTGCATAGATGTATGGCGATCGCAATCGGCTAACTCGGACGTACTCAGCGTCCCCGGGAAGCCGCGATGCAGTCAAAGCGACTACCGTGTCGTCCAGCTCAATTACGCGCCGGAGGTATGCCACGTAGCCACTCACGTGCGCCGGCGAAACCTCGTTCAGAAAAAGCGCGTCTCCTGGTAGTTCTCGTAAGCACGAAGCGAAGTCACTGGCCACAGCTTGGCGTGCGCGGTCGTCTGTAGGTACATCGCCCAATTCCAGTTTGGCGGCCGCGAGCGACCAAACCGCCTGTCTTATCGAGGATGGTTCTTCACTCAAAAGGGCTCCCGCACAGAGGGCTATCGAGTTGAATCGCTCTGCGGATGCACCTGCCAGTTTGAGCGCTGCGGACAGAGCCCGCGTATCGGCTTCTTCCGCGAGCCAGGAACGCATTCGCTCTTCTGAAATTTGAACTGCTCCATCTCGCGCCTCTGAGCGGTAAACCTTGAGGAGCTTGGCCACTAGCCGTGTGACTAGTCCGTCGCGAAGTCGTTCCGCCCGGAACGACAATAGGTAGTCCGGAGCTTCGAGCAAGGGCACACAAGTGAGCGCGCCTCCGTGCTTTGCATGCGCGAGATCGCAGTCCGCAGTGAGGATCACCAACGTTTGGCGCCAGCGGTCGCAATCAGTTGCGATTGCTTGTAGGACGTCGCCCTGACGAATGGGACTGCTTGGCTGTAGGTCGAACCATTCCGGGAACAGTGGAGCTCCCACCGCCACCTGCTGCACGCTGTTCACAGTCCTTCCATCCTCAAACCCCGAAAAGATCAAAGTGAATGACCGCCAGCCTTCTTCGGCCCGGGGGGTCTATGTACCCACCGGAGTATCCGCTCCGGAAGCAGCCCTACGCCACACTAGGGAGGACGCGGTAGTTCCGTGTGTATTCGCCCAATCGCTAGTGGAAGTTTGGGGCGTCTAGCGACTTTGCGCGGGTCGCCGTTGCTCCTCGCGCGTGCAGCACCCTCCACGACCAGCGCCATTCCGCCGCGTCTAGTCGTGATCCTGGCCGCCACCAACCAGGGGCATCGTGGCTCCCGCAGCCAATAGATTGGACTATCCACGACCTGGTTTCTCGAGGGTAGGTGCGTCCGGCTCACGCGTCCGGCTCACGCGTCCGGCTTGCGCGTGTCAGCTAGGTGTCCAGGGGTGCTGAGACACTGTGGTCATGTCGCTGATCGAGTGGACGCGTCTGGAGCCTGGCCAGGTTGAGGCACTCGTGGCCATGTTTGTGAACCGTGAGCGCATGGGGTCGACCCGGATCACGCCGTCGCGTGGCGACGGTGGTGTCGACATCTTGGACCGCGGTGCCGGCCCGACCGGAGGCGACGTGGTGTACCAGGTGAAGCGTTACACGGACGGCTTCAGTACGAGCCAGAAGGCGTCGGTGAAGGATTCGTGGGACACGCTGCGGTCCGATCCGCGTTGGGACGATCTGCGGGTTGAGGAGTGGCATTTGGTGATGCCGTTGGACCCGTCCCCGGAAGCTGAACTGTGGCTGCAGGACCTCGCGAAGGACTCGGGTGTGTCTGCGACGTGGCGTGGCCTCGGGTTCGTCGAGCAGCTCGCTGCGAAGTTCCCGGACGTGGTGGATTACTACCTCAAAGGCGGCGCGACCCGGATCCGGGAAGCGCAAGCGGAGGTGCTGACCCTGATGGGTCTCGACAACGTCGGGACCGCGACGTCGACGCAGGAAGTGACCGAACGGGTGCAGCGTGCGCTCGGCGTGCTCGACCACGACCCGCATTACCGGTTCGAGTTCCGGTTCGGTGAGGGTCCGCTGCCGACACCGCCGGCGGATCGACCCGGCCTTGTGCTGCATACGGCACAGGGGACCCGAGACGGCGGCAGGTGGATCACTGTCGACGTGATCGCCCGGTGCGTCGCTTCCGCGGACGTAGAGCCAATCACGATCAACGGGCGCTTCGAGGCCGAGCCCGGCACGGAGCTCGCGAAGGCGATACAGGAGTTCTACGAGTACGGGGCGCCGGTCCACGCCGAGGATGCGTTCACCGGCGAGCTGACCGCGCCGGCTGGTCTCGGCGGCGAGCTGACGAGCGCAACGGTACAAATCGGGACAGCGATCAACACGGATCTCGGTGACAATCCCGCGATGCACCTCGACATTCTCGGTCCGGACGACACGGTCCTCGCGTCCGTCGACATGGACCGCACCGAGCGAAGCCAAGGGCTCGACGGCAGCGGAATCCGGGTCGTGCTCCGCGAGGTCAACGGAATCTTCGAGCTCGAGGAACGATGGAACCTGACCCAGCAAACGGAGTCGCGCCACATTCGCAGCGGCGACATCACTGGCCTACCAGTCCGGGTGGCGGTGCCCGGCATCCAGTTTCTGACCGAGCTGAAGTCGCCGAACCGGATCCGGATTAGCTCGCGGCATACCGCCCCGGGCCGAGGCGTCGTCGACGAGCACACAGACTTCGGATGGGACCAGGAACAGGTGGGCGGACTGGCGGCTGTGCGTCGCATCCTCGAGGTGCTGAACGTGATCCAGGACCACGTCGGCACTGTCATTCGCGTGCCGGACTTCCCGAAGGTCGACCCGGGTCAGTTTCAGGCGTGGCGCTTCGCAGCGGCCATGCTGCAGGGTCGTGAGTTGACAGCAACGATCCCAGAAGGGCAGGCACTTACGTTCGACCTCGACTCCGAGATCGAAGTTGAGGACTCGGTTGCGGTCTCACTGCCCTGGGAGGTCACGATCGACGATCAGGTGATCGATCTTGGGAGGTATGAGGTACTGCTCGACGAGCCGACACTCGTCCATCGAGCGCCTGTCGCAGGTGGATTCAGCCACACGTTCACGACTAAGGACAACAGGATCAAACAGCGCCGCGCCTCGGCCACAACTTGATTGTCCGGCCCGGCGGAGCTACGCGCACCGTCCGTGGTCCTGATCGAGAGCCTCGCAGGGCATTGGCCGGACATGGCGGGAAACATCGGGGCTCAAGCCTTCTCCGCGTATCCGCTCGGGTCGCCAAGGGCGCAATTTAGGCGCGTCATTCCGCCGCGTGCTGGGCGCCAAGATCAGCCCAATGAGGCGCCGTCCCCTACGAAGTCGTTACCCGTCGGCCGCATCAATCCACGGGGCGGTGAACTCGCACCGCCAGCTCCGGCGAAGTCGTCATGCGTCACCTGCCTCGGGTTTCACCGCAAGGCTGAGCTTCACAACCGGGGTAATCCCGAGTTCGTCACAACGTCTGGCCCACGCATCGATCTTTTGCTTAAGGATGATCGACCCGGAGTCAGCAAGGTGGTCCGGCAGATTCTTGGCTCGGTATCCCAACCAAAGGCAGTAGCGCTCGAAATCAGGTACGGACTTCACGCCTGCTTTGTTGTGCAGAAGCTCGAGAACGTTCATCGCTTGGTCGACCACGTAGTTGAGCTTCTGCGGGGTACCGAACTTCACCGCGTACACGGTGGTGTCCTTCGACAGGTCCCAAGCTTCGACAGGGGTCGCGGCGCTCGTCTTAAGTATTTCGAAGTCTTTGTCTGCCACTTGGTACCCGTGCTCGACGAGCTCGGCATTGAAGTCTCCCTCGCGCACCGTGATCCTGGCGAACTGCGGCTCCACCTCTTCAATCGCGATGTCGCGGATGGACTCGTTGAGGAAGTCCAAGTAGTCCTGATTGAACTTCAACCACTTGCCGCCAGTCAGGACGACGCGGTCATCGTCGCAGATGAAGTCGACGGCCTCTTTGATCGGTTGCACTACATCGGGGCCATCCTCGCTGATGCGGGTGACCCGGAGTTGAAGCAGCTTTCCGCGCGGAATCTTGCGATCCGCGATGTACTGCTTGACGTCCTTCATCGTGAGTTGCTCGAGGTCCACGGCCTTGTAGTGGCCGCAACGGAGGCGGAAGGTTCCGAGGCTGCCGAAAACGAAGTCCACGCCGAACAACTCGAAGGTGTTGGCTGTGAGTTCACTGGTGCCGATCGGCGCTGTCAATTCGTCGAGGAGCTTCTCATCGAATCTGGCGACCTCTTCCTTTTCTGTCAAGACGACAGTGCGCGGGAGTTTGAAGCGTTCCGGCTTGGCTAGCTCTGCCTCGATCGTCGTCAGGAACTGTCCGATCCCGTCCGGGGTGATGTCCGGTGACAACAGCGCGGAAGTCCCAAACTTGCCTGTCTTGCCGTAGGTGGTTGCTGAGGCCGGGATGATTGAGGCCTGGAGGAAGTCAACGGACTCTCCTGGGGGCACGTTCAAACGAGCGTGCCCGCTGAAGCTCCGAATGCTCTTGCGTTGCTTACCCTGGAATCGCTTGGCGGCAGTCTGGGCAATGTCTTCGGCATCGGCGATGCGCTTCGCCAACTCAATCCCGAAGTCGTAGTCACAGTATGGCCGCACGTAGAAATGCGCTTTGCCAAAGCTAATTGCGTAACAGGTCTTGGCATTATTCAGGAGAAACACCGCGAAGTAGGACCTGTTGTAGTACTTCTTTCCACTCAGGTAGTCCGCGAAAGTCGTAACCCAGGAGATCGCGCCAGGTTGCGGATCATCCGAGAACAGGAACTTTCCCGACCATCCAGCTTGGTCCACCTCTGTAGTCACTGTAAGACCGACCTCGTCCAGTCGAGATCGGAGAAGGGCAGTTTGTTCGTCCGGAATCTTGAAAACGTTGAGGCGCATCCGATATCTCCTCTTGTTCACCCATGGGAAGGCTACGGGAGCCAGCGTCTATGGCGGTCGAGAAAAGGCCCGCTCATGAAATCCAAGCCATCAACTGCGTCCAACCTTGAGCCGGGGACCGATGGTTCCGCACCTGGAGCTGGGCCGAAAGTTGGGGTAGCCGGCGCCGATCCCTACCGTCGTCGGTGCCACTGCACTCGCCGAAAGCTCATCATGAATCCCGGAACCTGCCTATCTTGCGGAGCTCTAGTCGATCCCGACTACGTCGATAGACACAGCCGATGGCACTCGGCCATCGAGCGCAAAGTCCGCGAAGTTGAGGAACAGGATCAACGCGCTGAGCGCCTAGCTAAGAACGCCCGCCCTTGCTGCTCGCCGCATTGAAAGAGATCTGGATCGGTTGCGATGGGTGCGGCGTACCGCCGCGAGTGTCGCGGTTCCTGTCCACCCGACCTCGCTCCTCACGCCGCCTGAAGATCACCTTCCCGTTCTTGCCGGTGGACATCTCGTAGGTCGGATCGTGGGCGCGGGCGTGGTGGTGGGGGCAGAGGGCCATGCCGGAGAGGTCGGTCCTGCCGCCACGGATCCACGGGATCGGGTGGTGGATGTGCCCCATCCAGGCGGGCCAGTCGCAGCCCTGGGCGCGGCAGGTCTTGTCGCGACGCATGATGATCAGCCGCAGGGCCGGGCTGTGAAAGCGGGCGCTCCGGCCGAGGTCGAGGGTCTCGGACTTCGAGCCGAGCACGGCGGGGATGATGCCGGCCTCGCACGCCATGCGGCGGGCCTCCCACGCGGGAAGCTCGACCATGCCGTCGAGGGTGGCCACGCCATGCTCGGTGAGCCGCGCGGTCAGGTCGTCGAGGCGGAGGTCGACGACGACGCGGGCGGTGACGCCGCCGCTGTGGGGGACGTGGTCGGCCGACATGCGCTCGAGGAGCTCGCAGAACGCTCGGCCCTGGCGCTGAGGTGACTCGCGGTGACTGATGCCGGCTCCTTCGACGGCGCGGCGATGCTTCGGTGAGCCGTAGGCGGTGACCAGCTTGGTGAGCATGTGGCCGTGCGCGGCGGGCAGCAGGAAGCGGCCCTCGACGGAGCCGTCGCCGCGATCGCGAACCTCCAGCCGGGTTCGCTCCAGGGCCCGTCGGTACTCGGCGTCCACGGCCTTGGCCTCGAGCGCTTCGGCGACGTCCGGTGCGACCACGCGCAGCAGGTGACGGCCCAGCCGGCGCAGCTCGTCGGGGTGGTGGTCGGCGCAGAGTCCGATCAGGTGCGTCTGCGCGGCGGCGAGTACGTCGGGGCCGAGGTCGGTGGGAAGCCGGTCGAGCGCCGCCACGACCACTCGGGCCTGCGCCTCGGACACCTCACCACCCGCCATGGCCACGCGCAGCGGCTCGCGTGCGTCGAGCGCCGCGGCCAGGCTGAGGCGGGCGGCCGTGGCTCGTGGGGTCTGCTGGGTGCCACGGACCCACGCGGTCTTGACGTCGACGTCGCCGGTGGCCGCCTGCGCTGCCAGACGCAGCTCCGTGTGGGCGACCCGTGTCGCGACGCGGTGGGCCAGCACCATCGCCTCGGCGAGCTCCTCCTCGTCGAGCCCGAACACCGGTGTCGACCCGTGTGCGTCCAGGGCCGCGTCGACCCGCTGGAGCAGGGTGAGTAGCGGGCTGGACATGGCTCTATTCCAGCACCGGCGACCGACACTTTCGCCAACCAGGTAAGGGATCTGAGCGTTCTCGCCGATTCTTTCTCAGACTCTTCCGGTGGCAAGAATCATGCTCAGCCGACCGGCACCAGCGGGTGGATGGCGATGTCGCCGGCCAGGTGTCCCTCCGCCGCGGCCAGGGCGGCCCCGACGTGCTCGGTCTGCATGTGGGCGTCCAGGTCGTCCTGGCCGCGCCACTCCTCCACCGTCACGAACACGCCGGGCGCGGCGGCCGACTCGAAGAGCTCGTAGGAGAGGCACCCCTCCTCCGCGCGGGTGCCCTCGGCGAGCGCGATCAGCGCGGGCCGCAGCTCCTCGACGGACTCGGGCTTGATCGGGATGGTGGCGATGACACGCAGATCACTCACGGACGACCTCCTGGACGGGTACGGCGACCCTAGCCGTTCGCGGGGCCCCGCACGCGCTCGCTCGCCGGGTCGTAGAGCGGCTTGGTCGAGACGCTCACCGGGTGGACGTCGCCGCCCACGTCGACGGTGTAGCCGGCCTCGGCCACCGGGGTGCGCACGTAGGCCAGCCCGACGCACGCGCCGAGCGTCGCGCCCCAGGCCGCGGAGGTGACCTGGCCGACCGGCTCGCCATCGAGCAGCACCAGCTCGCCGCCCCACAGCATCGCCTCGGGGTCGTCGACGACGAAGGACACCAGCCGCCGAGCCGGGCCCTCGGCCCGCAGCCGCTCCAGGGCCTCGCGGCCCAGGAAGTCGACGTCGGTGCGCAGCTTGCAGGCGAAGAGCAGCCCGGCCTCGACGGGGGAGAAGTCCGGGGTGAGCTCGCGACCGAAGGCGCGGTAGCCCTTCTCCAGGCGCAGCGACTCGATGGCGTAGTAGCCGCCGCGGACGACGTCGTCGTGCGCGGTGAACGCCTGGTAGACCCCGACGGCCAGCTCGACGGGCACGTACAGCTCCCAGCCGAGCTCGCCGACGTAGGTGATCCGGGTGGCGCGCACGCGGGCGTGGCCGAGGTCGAGCTCGCGGCTGGTGCCGAAGGCGAAGCCCGCGTCGGAGAGGTCGGCGTCGGTGAGCCGGGCGAGCAGGTCGCGCGCGTGCGGACCCATCACGCCGAAGACGGCGAGCGAGGTGGTGATGTCGTCGTAGCGGACGTCGAGCCCGGCCGGGGTGTGGCGCCGCAGGTGGTCGAGGTCGCGGACGGTGGTGGCCGCGCTGCTGACCAGGAGGAACTCCTCGGGGGCGACGCGGGTGACGGTGAGGTCGGACTCGTAGGTGCCGCGGGCGTTGAGCAGGCCGGTGTAGACGGCACGGCCGACCGGCACGTCGACGTCGGCGGTGCACAGCCACTGCAGCGCGGCGACGGCGTCGGGGCCGCTGACGCGGTACTTGGAGAACGACGTTTGGTCGAAGACGCAGACGCCGGTGCGGGTGGCGGTCTGCTCCGCGGCCGACCAGGGCAGCCAGTTCTGCTTGCCCCAGGCGTACTCGATGACCGGCTGCTCGCCCTCGGGGGCGAACACGTTGACCCGCTCCCAGCCCATCCGGCTGCCGAAGACCGCCCGGTCGGCCTCGTGGAGGTGGTGCACGGGGGAGCGGCGGAACGGCCGCGCGGTGGTCATCTCGCGGTTGGGCCACGGCACCTCGTAGTGCAGTCCGAGCACCTCGCCGACGCGCGCCCGCAGCCAGGGCACGTCGGCGTTGAAGCGGGCGAAGCGGCGCAGGTCGACCGCCAGCAGGTCGCTGGTCGGCTCGCCGGCGACCACCCACTCGGCCAGCGCGCGGCCGGCGCCGCCGGCCGAGGCGATGCCGACGGAGTTGAAGCCGGCACCGACGTAGAAGCCGTTGAGCCCGGGTGCGGGGCCGAGCAGGAAATGGTTGTCGGGGGTGAAGCTCTCGGGGCCGTTGTAGAACTTGCGGATGCCGGTGGTCTCCAGCGCGGGGATCCGCAGCAGCGCGTTGTTCATCAGGATCGAGAAGTGCTCCCAGTCCTCGCCGAGGAGGCTGAACTCGAAGGGGTAGGGGATCTCGTACGGCGAGACCCAGGGCTTGGCCTGCGGCTCGAAGCCGCCCACGACCAGGCCGCCGACCTCCTCCTTGAAGTAGGTGTAGCCGTCGGGGTCGCGCAGCACGGGCAGGTCGGGGTGGACGCCCTCGATCGCCTCGGTGACGACGTAGAAGTGCTCGGCCGAGTGCAGCGGCACGGTGACGTTGGCCATCGCCCCGACGGCGGCCGCCCACTGACCGGCGCAGTTCACCACCACCTCGCACTCGACGTCGCCCTGGTCGGTGACGACGCCGGTCACCCGGCCGCGCTCGGTGCGGACGCCGGTGACGCGCACGCCCTCGTGGATGCGGGCCCCGCCGGTGCGGGCGCCCTTGGCCAGCGCCGTGGTCAGGTCGGTCGGGTTGGCCTTCCCGTCGCCGGGGAGCCAGATGGCGCCCACCAGGTCGTCGGTGCGCATCACCGGGTAGCGCTGGGCCGCCTCGTCGGGGGTGAGCAGCTCGCACTCCAGGCCGTAGGCGTCGGCGCTGGCCGCGGTGCGCCGCAGCTGGGTCATGCGCTCGGGCGTGCGCGCGACCGTGACGCCGCCGCACTGGCGGTAGCCCGCCGAGAGCCCGGTCCGCGCCTCGAGCTCGGCGTAGAGCTGCACGGAGTACTGCACCAGCCGTGTGCCCGACTCCGAGGCGCGCAGCTGGCCGACCAGCCCCGCGGCGTGCCACGTGGTGCCGCCGGAGAGCCGGCCCTGCTCCAGGAGCACGACGTCGGTCTCGCCCAGCTGCGTGAGATGGTAGGCGACGCTGGTGCCGATGACGCCGCCGCCCACGACGACGATGCGGGCCCGCTGGGGGAGCGCGGCCATCAGTCCGCCACCTGCGCGTCGGCGAGCAGCCGGGGGAGCTCCTCGCTGGTGAGCAGCGCCACCGCCCGCTCGTAGTGCTCCAGCGACCAGGCCCAGAAGTCGAAGTCCAGCGCGCTCACCTCGTGCTGGATGACGCCCCACAGCGTCCAGCCGTACTGGCCGACAGCGCCGAGCAGCCGTGCCCGCGCCACCCGGCTGCGGCGGTGCCGGCCGTAGTAGGCGTCGACCAGCGCGGTGAGCCCGTCGGGGTCGAGCCCGGACTCGTAGCCGATGTTGCCCAGCTCGAAGCAGGCGTCGTTCATGCCGGAGTACTCGTAGTCGATGATCCACACGCGCTCGCCGTCGTCGATGAAGTTCTCGGCGAGCAGGTCGTTGTGGCAGGGCACCAGTCCCTCGTCGCGGACCGCCAGCGCCGCCGTCACCTCGGCGAGGGTGGCGGCGTGGTCGGCGTAGCCGTCGGGCAGCCGGTAGCCGCGCTCGGTGACGGTGCGCAGGTAGGCCGCCTGCCGCTCGACCATGTCGAAGCGACCCCGGAAGGCCGGCCCCTCGTGCAGCGTCCGCACCGCGGCCGCCAGCCGCGGCGCCATCGCCGGCTCCCGGACGTCGGCCGGGCCGAGCGTGCGTCCCTCGATGAAGCCGATCACGAGCACGCCGAGATCGGCCCGGTGGTCCAGCACGGGGGCGCCGACGCCGGCCCGCTCGGCGGCGAGGGAGTTGACGTGCTCGGCGTCGCGGTCGATGCCCAGGGCCGCTGAGCTCTCGTCGCTGAACCGCGCGACGTACACGCCGGCCTGGGTGGTCACCTTCAGGTTGAGGTTGGTCAGCCCGCCGGGGAGCGGCTCGACGGTCCGGGCCGGGTCGGCCAGCAGCGCGATGCGGTCCAGGGCCGCGGTGGCGGACTCCTCGGCTGCCGGCGCCATGGCAAAAGTCTAGACGGATCGGGTGGGCTGGACGAGGGCCACCGGTGCCGCGTCGACGCGGGCGTGCAGGGTGATCCGGGTGCGGTCGGGGCGGAAGACGTCGTGGGAGTACTCCACCGGCGTGCCGGCGACGTCGTAGGCGGTGCGGGTGAGCAGCAGCAGCGCCGTCGTGGGCTCGACGCCGAGCAGCTCGGCCCGGGTCTCCCCGGCGTTGACGGGCTCGACGACCTCGTCGGCCGAGACCGGCGGGCGACGGTAGCGGCTCTCCATCACCGCGTACAACGACCCGGTCAGGTCGGCGTTGAGGATGCCGGAGAACAGCGCGGCGGGCAGGAAGGTCTCCTCCAGGGCGATCGGCTGGCCGTTGGCCGAGCGCACCCGCACCACCTCGTGCACGCGCGCGCCCCGTCGCAGCCGTAGCGCCTGCCGGACCTCCGCGCTCGGCGTCCGGGTGCGCGCGCTCACCACCCGGGCGCCCGCCTCGACGTGGGCGCGGCGCATCTGCTCGGTGAAGCCCGGCAGGCCCGTCAGGTCGAAGTCGTAGCGGGGGCGGCTCACGAAGTTGCCGCCGAACCGGCCCCGGCGGCGCTCGATCAGACCCTTCGTGGCCACCCCGGCCAGCGCCTGGCGCAGCGTCATCCGGCTCACGCCCAGGCGGGCCGCCATCTCGATCTCGCTCGGCAGGCGGTCGCCGGGCACCACCACGCCGTCGGCGATCAGCGCCTCCAGCCAGGCCGCGATCCGCACGTGGGCCGGCTGCGCGCTCGCGGCGGTGAGGTCCACGGCGCGCGAGAGCACGGGATCGCTGCCCTCGTGAGCGGCCATCGGGTCACTCTAGGCGCGCTCGGGACCCCGCACGCCGTACCTGATGTGGGTGACCTGTGACGAGCCCGCCACCTCTAGCTGCTCCAGGCGCACGTCGCCGACGCCCTCGAAGAGCCGCTCGCCCTCGCCCAGCAGCACCGGGGCGACGTCCAGCGTCAGCTCGTCGACGGCTCCGGCCAGCAGCGCCTGGCGCACCGTGCCCGCGCCGCCGGCGATGTCGACGTCACGGTCGCCGGCGGCCTGCTTCGCCCTAGCCAGGGCGGCGTCGAAGCCCTCGGTGACGAAGTGGAACGTGGTGCCGCCCGCCATCTCGATCGGGTCGTGCGGGTGGTGGGTGAGCACGAACACCGGCGCGTGGTACGGCGGCTCCGGGCCCCACCAGCCCCGCCACTGGTCCTCGCCCCAGTCGCCGCGCACGGGGCCGTACATGTTCCGGCCCATCACGAAGGCGCCCTTGTCGGCCACGATCCGCCCGGCGAAGTCGGCGTCCACCGGGTCGTTGACCTCGCCCAGGTGCCAGTGGTGCAGCTCGACGCCGCGCCGGCCGAGCCCCTGCTCGAGCGACTGGCCGGGTCCCGCGACGAAGCCGTCGAGGGAGATGGACATGTGGCAGGTGACGATCGGCATCGGGCTCCGTCCGGGTGGGGTCTCCGGAAGAGTCTGACCGGGTCCGGGTGGAGAAGTCATCGCTCAGGTGGTGCGGCGCCCGCCGGCTGGCTGCGTCCGGCGGGCAGGCGCGACGCTAGGGCGTCCGAGCGGCGGTGCGGCGCCCGATCGAGCGGGTCCGACCGAACGGATGAGGCAAGATGCCCGGAGGCTCGCCGCTTGCGAGGAAGGTCGCTTTCGGGCGCGGTGCGCAGAAGGACGGGAGATGCCCGGATCAGGGGCCGATGATGGGGACGACCAGGACCCGGAAGGGTTCCGAGAGCGCGGACTCGTGGCCGGCGGTGTCGAGCGAGCTGACCGCGTAGTAGTAGGTGCTCAGCAGCTGCACGCTCGTGTCTGTATAGGAGGCCGCCGTGGTCGGGACAGCGTTGAGCCGCTGCCACGGGCCCGAGGCCGAGGCGGACCGGTACACGACGTAGCCGGCCAGGTCGGGCGTGGGGGCGTCGACCCAGTCCAAGAACACGCTCGGGAACACCGACTCGGCGTTCAGGTTGGTCGGCACGGGCGGCGCGAGGTCGCTCGGCGCGGAGACCGCGGTGATGCTCACCGACACCTCTCGGACGCGGCTGACCAGCCGTCCGTGCCTGCCGTGGCGCGGGGCCACGACGCGGTAGGACGCCAGGCCCGACGACGTGGGTGCCGGCGTGGTGAAGCGGTAGCGCCCGCCGGCCGTGGTGCGCCGATGGGCGACGGTGTGCCACGCGGTGCCGGTCTCGTGCCGCTGCAGCCGGACCAGACGGTGCGCAGCGGCGGCGAGACGACCCGAGAGGCGCACCGGCGCACCGGGCGCCACGGCGGTCGAGGAGACCGCCGGACGCGGCTGCCGCGAGGAGTCCGCGGCCGCCGGCGCAGCCCACAGCAGGCTCACCGCCATCGCGGCGAGGCCGACCCGAGAGAGCATCGACTCAGTAACCGTGGCGAACCGCGGTGCGCAGGTCCTTATTGAGCTGGGAGATGACGTCGAGCGGGATCTCCTTGGGGCACGCAGCTGCGCACTCGCCGATGTTGGTGCAGCCGCCGAAGCCCTCGTGGTCGTGCTGGGCGACCATCTTGACCACACGGGTGTCGCGCTCGGCCTGACCCTGCGGCAGCTCACCGAGATGGGTGATCTTCGCGCCGAGGAACAGCGAGGCCGACCCGTTCGGGCACGAGGCCACACAGGCACCGCAGCCGATGCAGGTGGCGGTGTCGAAGGCGCGGTCAGCCTGGGCCTTCGGCACCGGCATCGCGTGGGCGTCGGGCGCCGCGCCGGTGTTCACCGAGACGTACCCGCCCTGCTGGATGATCCGGTCGAACGCACGACGGTCGACGCACAGGTCCTTGAGCACGGGGAACGCCGTCGAGCGCCACGGCTCGATGGTGATGGTCTCGCCGTCCTTGAAGGTGCGCATGTGCAGCTGGCAGGTCGTGGTGCGCAGCGGGCCGTGGGCGTCGCCGTTGATCATCAGCCCGCACATGCCGCAGATGCCCTCGCGACAGTCGGAGTCGAAGGCGATCGGCTCCTCGCCCTCGCTGTTGAGGCGCTCGTTGAGGACGTCGAGCATCTCCAGGAACGACATGTCCTCGGAGATGTCCTCGACCTGGTAGGTCGCCAGGGCGCCCTCGGAGACCGGATCGGGCTGGCGCCAGATCTTCAGGGTCAGGTTCACTTGTAGCTCCGCTGCTTCAGCTCGATGTTCTCGTAGACCAGGTCCTCCTTGTGGAGCACCGGCTTCTCGCCGACGTCCAGGCCCTTCCACTCCCAGGCCGCGACGTAGGCGTAGTGGTCGTCGTCGCGCAGCGCCTCGCCGTCCTCGGTCTGCGACTCGGCCCGGAAGTGACCGCCGCACGACTCACGGCGGTGCAGCGCGTCGATGCACATCAGCTCGCCGAGCTCGAGGAAGTCCGCGACGCGGCCGGCGCGCTCCAGGGACTGGTTGAGCGACTCGGCGGTGCCGAGCACGCGGACGTTGCGCCAGAAGTCGTCGCGCAGCCCGCGGATGAGGTCGATGGCCTTCTTCAGCCCGTCCTCGGTGCGCTCCATCCCGCAGTACTCCCACATGATGTTGCCCAGCTCGCGGTGGTAGGAGTCGACCGACCGCGTGCCGTTGACCGAGAGGAACCGGTCCACCCGGCTCTGCACCGACTGCTGCGCCTCGACGACCGCGGGGTGGTCCTCGTCGATCTTCTCGAACGGTCCGTCGGCCAGGTAGTCGCGGATCGTGTTGGAGAGCACGAAGTAGCCGTCGGCCAGCCCCTGCATCAGCGCCGACGCGCCGAGCCGGTTCGCGCCGTGGTCGGAGAAGTTGGCCTCGCCCGTCACGAACAGACCCGGGATCGTGGACTGCAGGTCGTAGTCGACCCACAGCCCACCCATCACGTAGTGCACGGCGGGGTAGATCCGCATCGGCACCTGGTAGGGGTCCTCGCCCGTGATCTGGGCGTACATGTCGAAGAGGTTGCCGTACTTCTCCTCGATGGCCTTGCGGCCCAGCCGTTCCATCGCGTCGGCGAAGTCCAGGTACACCCCGCGGCGTACGCCGTCGACCTCCGGGCCGACGCCGCGGCCCTCGTCGCAGACGTTCTTGGCCTGCCGGGAGGCGATGTCGCGGGGGACCAGGTTGCCGAACGCGGGGTAGATCCGCTCCAGGTAGTAGTCGCGGTCCTCCTCGGGGATCTCGCGGGGGTCCTTGTCGGCGTCCGCAGCGTCCTTCGGCACCCAGATGCGGCCGTCGTTGCGCAGCGACTCGCTCATCAGGGTCAGCTTCGACTGGTGGGTGCCGGTGACCGGGATGCAGGTGGGGTGGATCTGCGTGAAGCAGGGGTTGGCCATGTAGGCGCCCTTGCGGTGCGCGCGCCAGCTGGCGGTGACGTTGCTGCCCATCGCGTTGGTGGAGAGGAAGAAGACGTTGCCGTAGCCGCCGGAGGCCAGGACGACGACGTCGGCGAAGTAGGTCTCGATCTCGCCGCTCACCAGGTCGCGCACGATGATGCCGCGGGCCCGTCCGTCGACGACGATCAGCTCGAGCATCTCGTGGCGGCTGTAGGTCTTCACCGTGCCGGCGGCCACCTGCCGCTCCAGCGCCTGGTAGGCGCCGAGGAGCAGCTGCTGGCCGGTCTGGCCGCGCGCGTAGAACGTGCGGGAGACCTGCACGCCGCCGAAGGAGCGGTTGTCGAGCAGGCCGCCGTACTCGCGGGCGAACGGCACGCCCTGCGCGACGCACTGGTCGATGATGTTGCGGCTCACCTCGGCCAGCCGGTAGACGTTCGACTCACGGCTGCGGTAGTCGCCGCCCTTGATCGTGTCGTAGAAGAGCCGGAAGACCGAGTCGCCGTCGCCCTTGTAGTTCTTCGCCGCGTTGATGCCGCCCTGGGCGGCGATGGAGTGGGCGCGGCGCGGGGAGTCCTGGTAGCAGAAGGACTTCACGACGTAGCCGGCCTCGCCCAGCGTGGCCGCGGCTGAGGCGCCGGCCAGGCCCGTGCCGACCACGATGATGGAGAGCCGGCGCCGGTTGGCCGGGTTGGCGATGCGGGCCTCGAACTCGCGGGTCTCCCACTTCTTGTCCAGCGGGCCGGGCGGGGCCTTCTCGTCGGCGATGCCGTCACCGAGGTCGAAGTACTCGGCGGCGTCGTTGCGACCCCAGAAGTCGGAGTCGAGGATCTTGGGCTTGGTCATAGGACGGCTGCCTTACGAGGTTCAGTAGGAGATGACGCCGAAGACGGTGAAGATCGGCACCAGCGAGAAGCCGATGGTGATCACCAGCGCCAGGACGAGGCCGAACGCCTTGGCGCGTCGTCGCGCCCGGGCGTTGCTGGTCAGGCCGAGGGTCTGGCAGGCGCTCCACACGCCGTGGTGCAGGTGGGCGCCGAGCATCGCCATCGCGACCAGGTAGATGAGCGTGAGCCACCAGGTGTCGAAGGTGTCGACGAGCAGCCGGTAGGGGTTGTCCGTGGGGCCGCCGGTGACGTTGATCTTGCCGATCGTGAAGTTCAGCAGGTGCCAGATGATGAAGAGCAGCAGCGTGACGCCGCCCCAGCGCATCAGCAGGCTGGCCCAGGTGGCGCCGGTGTTCTTCTTGACCGCGTAGCGCACCCGGCGGGCGCGGCGGGCCCGCTTCCACAGCGTCGCCGCCGTCGCGACGTGCACGACCAGCGAGACGATCAGCACCGCGCGGACGATCCACAGCAGACCGCCGTAGGGGAGCATCGGCTCCCCGAAGGTGCGCAGGTGGTGGGCGTAGGTGTTGAACGCGTGCTCGCCGCCGAAGGCCTTGAGGTTGCCGTACATGTGCAGCAGCACGAAGAGGACGAAGATCAGGCCGCTGGCGGCCATGCCGATCTTCAGCGCGATGGTCGACCTGGTGGAGCGCACCTGCTCGACCAGCGGCTTGGCGAGCTCGGTCTGGGATGCCACGAAGGTCAACGTACCCGCGTGTCGCACCCTCGATGCACCCGGACGAGTACGGTGTGACGCGGGCCACGTTCTTGACGAGAGGACCCGGTATGGCGAGTGGCACGGCGCCGGGGGTGGGCGGGCCGACGCGGGCACGGCTCGACGCGCGGACGCTGCGCACCGACACCTGGTGGCTCTACCCGCTCACCACGTTCGTCGTCTTCGCCAGCTTCGTCGTCTACGCGACCTGGCGCGCCTTCGCCGGCGCCGACTACTACGCCGCGCCCTACCTCTCCCCGTTCTACTCACCCTGCCTGGGCGACTGTGTGAAGGGCAGCTCGGACTTCGGGCAGCCCTTCGGTGGCTGGCCGCTCTCGGCGGCGCTGATCGTCTTGGTCTTCCCGCTGGGCTTCCGGATGACCTGCTACTACTACCGCAAGGCCTACTACCGCTCGTTCTGGCTCAGCCCGCCCGCGTGCGCCGTCGCCGAGCCGCACCGGTCCTACTCCGGTGAGACCCGGCTGCCGCTGATCCTCAACAACGTGCACCGCTGGTTCTGGTACGCCGCGGTCGTGGTGGCGCTGATCCTCACCTACGACACCGTCATCAGCTTCCGCGAGGCCGGCGGCGGGCACGTCGGACTGGGCTCGCTGATCTTCGTGGCCAACATCGTGCTGATCTGGCTCTACACGCTTTCGTGCCACTCCTGCCGTCACGTCGTGGGCGGCCGGCTGCGGCACTTCAGCAAGCACCCCGCCCGCTACCGGGCGTGGACGTTCGTCTCGAAGCTCAACCACCACCACGCGCGGTACGCCTGGCTCTCGCTGTTCTCGGTGGCCATCGCCGACCTCTACGTGTTCCTGCTCGCCTCCGGCGCGATCACCGAGACGAGGTTCCTGTGACGTCCGAGCGGCACCCGATGACCGGCAACGAGATGTCCGGCGACGCCGCCGGCGGCCTGGAGAGCCACGACTACGACGTCGTCGTCATCGGAGCCGGCGGCTCGGGGCTGCGCGCGGCCATCGCCGCCCACGAGGCGGGCGCCCGGGTGGCCGTGGTCTGCAAGTCGCTGCTGGGCAAGGCCCACACCGTCATGGCCGAGGGCGGCATCGCCGCGGCCATGGGCAACCGGTGGAAGGAGGACAACTGGGAGGTCCACTTCCGCGACACGATGCGCGGCGGGAAGATGCTCAACCACTGGCGCATGGCGCAGCTGCACGCCCAGGAGGCCCCCGACCGGGTGCTGGAGCTGGAGACCTGGGGCGCGCTGTTCGACCGCACCGAGGACGGGCTGATCTCCCAGCGCGACTTCGGCGGCCACAAGTACGCCCGGCTGGCCCACGTCGGCGACCGCACCGGGCTGGAGATGATCCGCACCCTGCAGCAGCGCACCGTGGCGCTGGGCATCGACGTGTTCATGGAGTGCACGGTCACCGACCTGCTCAAGGACACCGGGGCCGCCGAGGACCGGGTCGCCGGGGCCTTCGCCTACTGGCGCGAGTCGGGCCGCTTCGTGGTGTTCCGGGCGCCCTCGATCGTGCTGGCCACCGGCGGCATCGGCAAGTCGTTCAAGGTCACCTCGAACTCCTGGGAGTACACCGGCGACGGGCACGCGCTGGCGCTGCGCGCGGGCGCGTCGCTGCTGAACATGGAGTTCGTGCAGTTCCACCCCACCGGCATGGTGTGGCCGCCCTCGGTCAAGGGGCTGCTGGTGACCGAGTCGGTGCGCGGCGACGGCGGCATCTTGAAGAACGCCGACGGCAAGCGGTTCATGTTCGACTACATCCCGGAGTTCTTCAAGGCCGAGACCGCCGACTCGGTGGAGGAGGCCGACCGCTGGTACGACGACAAGATCAACAACCGGCGCCCGCCCGAGCTGCTGCCGCGCGACGAGGTGGCCCGCGCCATCAACTCCGAGATCAAGGCCGGCCGGGGATCACCGCACGGCGGCATCTTCCTCGACATCGCCTCGCGACGCTCGCCGGAGTTCATCAAGCGACGGCTGCCCTCGATGTACCACCAGTTCAAGGAGCTGGCCGACGTCGACATCACCGCCGAGCCGATGGAGATCGGCCCCACCTGCCACTACGTGATGGGCGGGGTGGAGGTCGACCCCGACACCGAGCAGTCCGGCGTCACCGGGCTCTACGCGGTGGGGGAGTGCTCCGGCGGCATGCACGGCTCCAACCGGCTGGGCGGCAACTCGCTCTCGGACCTGCTGGTCTTCGGTCGCCGAGCCGGTGAGGCCGCGGCGGCGTACGCCGAGGGCACGGCGCGCTCGCGGCCCACGGTGGCCGAGGCCGACGTCGCCGTCGCGCAGGAGCGGGCGCTCGCGCCCTTCTCGGGCGGCGAGAAGGCCTCGGAGAACCCTTACACCATCCAGTCCGAGCTGCAGCAGACGATGAACGACCTCGTCGGCATCATCCGCACCGCGGCCGAGCTCGAGGAGTCGCTGGTGGAGATCGAGGCCTACCAGGAGCGCGCCCGCCACCTGATCGTGGAGGGGCACCGGCAGTACAACCCCGGCTGGCACCTGGCGCTCGACCTGGCCAACATGCTGCTGGTCTCCGAGTGCATCGCGAAGGCGGCGCTGGCGCGGCAGGAGTCGCGCGGTGGACACACCCGCGACGACTTCCCCGGCCCCGACCCCACCTGGGGCGCCAAGAACCTGGTGCTCAGCCTCGACGCCACCGGCACCGGCGTGAACCTCAAGGAACAGCCGCTCCCGGTCATGCCCGACGAGCTCAAGGAGTACTTCGCATGAGCTACGACCTGAAGATGCGGGTGTGGCGCGGCGACGCCGACGGCGGCGACCTCGGCGACTACACCGTGCCCGTCGAGACCGGCGAGGTGGTGCTCGACGCCATCCACCGGCTGCAGGCCACGCAGGTCGGCGACCTGGCGGTGCGGTGGAACTGCAAGGCGGGCAAGTGCGGCTCGTGCTCGGCGGAGGTGAACGGCCGGCCGCGGTTGATGTGCATGACGCGGCTCTCGGACTTCGACGAGACCGAGACGATCACGGTGACGCCGATGCGGACGTTCCCGGTGATCCGCGACCTGGTCACCGACGTCTCCTACAACTACGAGAAGGCCAAGCAGCTCCCGGCCTTCGAGCCCGGCCCGCCCGACGCCGACGGCAAGCGACGGATGGCACAGGTCGACATCGAGCGCGGCCAGGAGTTCCGCAAGTGCATCGAGTGCTTCTTGTGCCAGGACACCTGCCACGTCATCCGCGACCACGAGGACAACAAGGAGAAGTTCGCCGGTCCCCGGTTCTTCCTGCGCTACGCCGAGCTCGACATGCACCCGCTCGACACCCACGACCGGCGGGTGCTGGTGCAGGGCATGGCCGGCATCGGGCTGTGCAACATCACCAAGTGCTGCACCGAGGTGTGCCCGGAGGGCATCCACATCACCGACAACGCGATCATCCCGATGAAGGAGCGCGTGGTGGACCGCAAGTACGACCCGCTGGTGTGGCTGGGCAACAAGATCGGGATCCGCAACAAGGACAACGACGGGCGCACCGAGGTGTGAGCAGAGGTCTCGCGCGAACTCTCCGTCCGCTGTGCGACGCCGATCGGCAGCGCTGGTTCGAGGTGCGCACCGACCCGGCCCAGATCGCCTTCGGCGCACCGGCGTTCGTGAGGCCACCGGCCTCGCCCGACGACCTCCTCGAGCAGGTCGTCGCCTCCCAGGCGGCGTACGCCGAGCTGGCGCCGGGCACGCTCGCGATCGTCGACGAGAACGACCGGCTGCTCGGCGACATCGCCTGGCGTCACGACGTGCCGCCGCCGCTGCGAATCGCCGACATCGGCTACTCGGTGCACCCCGACTCCCGGCACCGCGGCGTGGCCACGGCCGCGATCGGCCTGATGGTGGCCTGGCTGACCACCGACCCGCCCGGCCCCGCCCAGGCACGGGTGCAGCTGGACCACAGCGTCGAGAACCTCGCCTCCTGCCGGACGGCGCTGGCCGCCGGCCTGGAGCGCGAGGGAGTGCGGCGCGGGTTCCTGCCGTTGCGCGACGAGCACGCCGTCGGCGGCGTTCGACGTCACGACGTGTGCCTGCACGGGGTCGCGGTCCGAACCTGACCAAACGGGCGCTGTGCTACCGAAACTCGTGTCGGCGACCGGTTCTGGAGCCGAATTCGGGGGGGTTTTGCCGGGTGCCCGGCAAAACCCCCGCCAAGAAAAATCGCCCCGGACGTATCACCGCCACCACCCCGTACTCCTCTCCAGTGTCACCCACAGCAGGTGACGGTCGACCGGTCAGGGAGGGCGCAGCGGTGGCGGAGACGAGGGTCAGGACGGCAGCGCTGCAGACGGGGCGGAAGCAGCAGGTCGTCCGTGCGCTCGGCGAGCTCGCCGATGCGGTGACCCAGGTGGTGGGACGGCCATCGCGGGGGATCGTCCCGCCGCCTGGGGTGGGTCCGGTGACGGGGGAGGCCGCACTCCTGCTGCGCGCCACCGGGGGATGGGCCGCCGACCCGGGCGTCGGGGGCGCCCGGGCTCGGCTGGTCGAGGTCGCGGGGGCGGCGCTCGGTGCCGACGTCGTGCCGTCGCTGGGGGACGGCACGACGTCGCGCACCGTGGCGCTGGGCTGGCTGCACGAGGCCGTCGCCGGGCCCATGCACGTCGCGGGCGGCCTCGAGCTCGCGCAGGCCTGGGTCCACGCGGTGTGGACCGGTGACCACTCCGGTCTCGACGACCAGGAGGTGCTCGCCCGCAGCCCCCTGGGACGCCCGGTTGACGCCCTCGCCACGACCACCGAGGACCTCTACGCCCTGACGAGGGCGGCGCTGATGGCCACGGACGTCGGGCACCGCGCGACCTCCCACACGATCCGCGTCGCACAGGCCGAGGCGGCGCTCGCGCTGGCCCTCGACGCCGACGACCTCGCGCTGGTCGCCGAGGTGCTGTGGCTCTGGCCGTTGCTGGACCTGCCGTGGAGTGCGCCCGCCGACTTCGCGCTCGGCCTCGTCGACGCCCAGGCCCCGCCAGCCACGGGAGGCCCGGCCCACGCGGCGGCCTTTTCCACCGGCGTGCTCAACGCGCTCCTGGCCACCGCGAGGCTGCGCCGGGCGGTCCGTCGCGACGGCGAGCGGGTGCTGGCGCTACCGGCACCGGTTCACGGCCCCCGCTGGGCGACGGCGTACCGGGCCCTGCCGCTGCGCCAGCGCAGCGCGCTGGCCCCGCTGGTGCTCACGATCGTGGTCCGTCGCGCCCACCAGGCGCACGACGTCGCCGCCATGCGCACCGCGGTCAAGGTGGCGCTGCGCCACGGGCTGCTGGACGCCCCCGCGGCCTCCCACACGGCCGCGGTCGTGCGTCGTGGCGACGGTCGGGCAGTGGTGCATGCTCTGGTTGGTTGATCCCGGCGCCGTCCGCGGTGTGGACTTGCCCCGGTCCACCGGGAGGGCAGGCATGGAGCGAGGTCTCCGAGAGCTGGTGCTGGCGGCGCGCGCCGGCGACGAGAGCGCGTGGGACGCACTGGTCGAGCGCTTCTTGCCGCTGGTCTGCGGCACCATCGCCCGCGTCGGCCTCCGCGGTGCCGAGGCCGACGACGTCAACCAGACCGTGTGGTTGCGGCTGGTCGAGCACCTCGACGGCGTGCGTGAGCCGGCGGCCCTGCCCGGCTGGCTCGCCACCACCGCACGGCGCGAGTCGGTCCGGGTGCGGCACAGCGACCGGCGGGCCGTCCCGGTCGACCTGTCCAGCGGTCCCGAGGTCGTCGCCGACGGTCCCGACGTCGACGCCGAGCTGCTGCGCGCCGAGCGGGGCCGGGCGCTGCGCGAGGCGCTGGACCAGCTGCCCGAGGACCGGCGCCGGCTGCTCCTGCTGCTGATCGAGGACCCACCCCGCGCGTACGCCGAGGTCAGTGCGCTGCTCGGCATCCCGATCGGCACCATCGGGCCGACTCGCGCCCGTGCCCTGGAGCAGCTGCGCAACGCGGCAGCGCTCGTCGCGCTCGCCGAGACGACCGAGGAGACCCGATGAGTGACGACGACGCCCTGATCGCCGAGCTGCGCGAGGCCGTGGCCGACGGGGCGCTCGTCACCGACCGCGCCCGCGAGGCCGCCCGTGCCGCCTTCACCTGGCGCACGATCGACGAGGAGCTGATGGACCTGGTGCACGACTCGGCCGCCACCGGCGAGCTGCGGGTGCGCGGCGCAGAGACGGTACGAGCCTTCGGCTTCCAGGCCCGCGACCTCGGCCTGGAGGTCGAGCTCGACGACGGCGTGCTCACCGGGCAGGTCATCCCCACCGGCCGGTGCCGGCTCACGGCCGTCGGCCGCGACGCCGAGCCGTTCGTGATCGAGGTCGACGACTCCGGGTTCTTCTCGCTTCCGTTCACGCTCACCGGCGCGGTGCGGTTCGTCGTCGAGGTCGGCGAGGACCGGCTCAGTACCAGCTGGGTCAGCTTCTAGGCGGCTACAGGATCGCGCCGACGCCCACGATCGCGTTGTTGCGCGCCTCCACCAGCAGCTCGTCGGCCGCGGCCCGGGCGCTGAGCCCGGTGCGACTCATGCGCGCGGCGATCTTGCCCGCGACGACCGGCGTCGAGAACGACGTACCGCTCCACCGGCACAGCCCGTCGAAATGGCGCACCTCGCCGACGTGCGGCGGTTCGGTGCACGTGTAGGTGCCGTGGGGGAAGGCGTTCACGACGTCGACGCCGAGGGCGTAGACATCCACCCAGCTGCCGTAGTTGGAGAACTCCGCCTTGTTGCCGTGCCGGTCGATCGCGCCGACCGAGACCGACCACGGGAACGCGGCGGGCCAGAACGGCTCGCGGGTGTCGTCGTTGCCGGCGGCGGCGACCAGCACCGTGCCCTTGAGCTTGCTCAGGAAGTTCTCGTAGAACACCTCGAACGCCAGCGACGGGCGGTTGCCGCGGGTGACGGTGCCGCCGGAGAAGCTGATGACGTCGGGGCCCTTGGCCAGTGCCTCGACCAGCTGCTTGATCATCTCGGACTCGAAGATCGCGCCGCCGTGGGTCAGGTAGCCCTCGACGTAGATGTCGCTGGCCGGCGCCTCGCAGCGCACCACGCCGGCGATGAACGTGCCGTGCCCGGCGTAGGGATGGATGGCGTTCGGGTCGATCGTCTCCTCATCGCCCCTGACGCCCGCGAGCCACGGCGACCTCGGGTCGGTGGCCGACGGCGTGTGCCAGCCGGTGTCGACGACCGAGACCAGCACGCCCTTGCCGTCCAGCTCGCGGTGGTTCGGCTCGGGCCAGGCGTCGGCGGCCTTCGTCTCCTCGGGCTCGGTGGCGGGGCAGCAGCCTCCCGGTACGACCCAGAGCACGTGATCGGGTGTGGCCGCTCCCACGCCGAGCGCGACATCGAGCCGGTCGAGCGCTGCTGCCACATCGAGATCGTCCGGGAGTGAGAGCCGGGTGACGCCGTTGACCAGGCTGTCGGACACCTCGGCGCCCTCGATCACCTCGCGGACCCGTGCCACGTCGGCGTCGCGCACCAAGATGTGCGCGGTGCGGTAGAGGTACTCGAAGTCCGCGTCGTCCTCGCTGTCGCCACGATGTGCCTCGACCTCGTCGCCGAAGGCGCGGCGAATGATCCCCACCTGAGTGCGTGCGCGCTCGCGCTCGGCCGTCTGGCCCCGCTTCCCACGCCCTTCACGTGCTGCCATCCGTACGTCCCCTTCACGAAGTGATCGGCCCCCGCGCGACGTCGGTAGCGTATCGATGTGTCGACCCAGCCGGATGCGCTCTTGGCGCTGGCGTTGTCGCGCCCCGTGGACGCGCTGCGACGAGCACGACGGCTGACCGCCTCCTCGACCGATCCGGCCGTGCGCTCGTATGCGTACCAAGCGGCCGGCATCGTCCTGCGTGACGCCGGGCGGTGGTCCGAGGCCGTGCCGGAGCTGCGTGCGGCACTCAGTTCGGCGAGTGCGGCGAACCAGCCCGACCGGGTCGCCGACGTCCGGGCCACCCTGGGCGCCACCCTCGTCGTGGGCGGTCGTACCCGGGCGGGCCTGCGGGAGCTGGATTCCGCGGTGGACATGGCGAACGGGATCGTGCTCGCGCGCATCGTCATGCGTCGGGCGTACGTACTGTCCGCGCTGGGGCGCCATGCCGAGGCGTTGAAGGACCTGAGCCGCGCGCTGGCCGGCTGCCGCGCCCACCACGACGTGCTGTGGGAGGCGCGGACCCTCACCAACCGTGCGTTGGTGCATGTGGCGCGAGGGTCACTGGGACGTGCGGACGCCGACCTGACGGACGCGGAGTCGTTGTTCCGTCGGGTCGGGCAGGACCTCGAGGCGGTGATGCTGGTGCACAACCGGGGGCTCGTGGCCTACAACCGCGGCGACATCCCCGGCACGCTGACTCTCTACGACCGGGCGGCACGCGGATACAGCGAGCTCTCCCACGTCGAACCCGAGCTGGCCTACCACCGCTGCCAGGCCCTGCTCGCGGCCGGTCTGGCCGCCGAGGCCGGACAGGTCGTCGACGAGGCGCTGCAGGCCGCTGCGCTGCCGACGAGGCAGGCGGAGCTCCACTTCATCTCGGCCTCCGTGGCGCTCGTCGATGGTGACCCCGGGTTGGCGTTGCGGCGCGCTCGCGTCGCGAGCAGGCTGTTCAGGCAGCAGCGGCGCTCCTGGTGGCAGGCTCGCGCGGATCTGGTCGTGCTGCAGGCACGACAGATCCGCGGTGACGGCGGCGATCGGCTCATCGGCCAGGCCGCCGAGCTGGCCGATCGCCTGGTCGACCTGAAGGCGGACGACGCCCCGCTGGCACTCCTGCTGGCCGGCCGGCTCGCCACGAAGCGACACCCCGACGAAGCCCACCGGCTCCTCACGGCGGCGGCGCGCTACCGGCGTCGGCCGGCGCCGCTGGTGCGCGCGACCGGCTGGCTCGGGCAGGCGCTCGACCGCGAGCTGGCGGGCGACTCGCGTGGGATCCTCTCGGCCTGCGGGCGCGGGCTCGACGCGCTCGACGAGCACCGCCAGACGCTCGGCAGCTCGGAGCTGCGGGCGCTCGCCACCCGGCACGGCACCGACCTGGCCGATCTGGCGCTGCGGGAGGCCGTCCGTCGCGGTGGTGCGCGCCGGCTGCTGACCTGGACCGAGCGCTGGCGGGCCACCGCGCTGGCCGAACCGCCGGTGCGCCCGTCCGGCCGCGACGCCTCGCGTCTGGCCGCGCTGCGCAGCCAGGCGCGTCGGCTCGAGGAGGCCCAGGGGGAGGGCGACCCGCAGGCGGTGGCCCGGGCCCGGCAGGCCTGGGAGCAGGCGGTGCGTCACCAGCGGCACCTGCTGGCCGGGACGCGGCGGCAGTCGGTGCGCTTCGACGTCGACGCCTTCGTCGACGCGGTGGGAGAGAGGACCTTCGTCGAGCTGGTCGAGGTCGACGGCGTCCTGCACGCCCTGACCGTTTGCGGCGGCCGAGTGCGGCACAGCGTCGGAGGTCCGGTGGAGGCCGCGGCGCAGGCGGTGGCCCAGGCGCGGTTCGCACTTCGCCAAGCAGCGCGGGGTAGGCCGGCGACGATCGCCGCCGCGGCCGAGCGGCTGCAGCAGACGCTGCTGGCCGGCGTCCGGCTGGGCGACGGGCCGGTGGTGGTCGCACCGCCCAGCAGGCTGCACGCCGTGCCGTGGACGCTGCTGCCGGGGCTGGCCGACCGCCCGGTGTCCGTGGTGCCAAGCGCGACGATGTGGCTGCGCGCCCGTGCCGCCCGCCGGCCCTCGGGTGAGCGGACGGTGCTGGTGGCGGGTCCCGGCCTGGGCACGGGCGGCGCGGAGGTGGACGTCCTGGCTCCCGGCGCCACCACGGTGCTGCGCGACGGCACCGCCACGGTCGAGGCGACCCTCGCGGCCCTGGACGGCTCGCGACTCGCGCACGTGGCCGCGCACGGCGACTTCCGCCCCGACAGCCCGATGTTCTCCTCGCTCCGCCTCGACGACGGCCCGCTCACCGTGCACGACCTCGAGCTCCTGCGCCGCCCGCCGCACCGGCTGGTGCTCTCGGCCTGCGACTCCGGCGTCATGGCCCCGGTGGGCGCCGACGAGCTGCTCGGCCTCACCGCCGCCCTGCTCTCGCTCGGCACGGCCGGTGTGGTGGCCAGCGTCGCCGAGGTGAACGACGAGGCCACCGTGCAGCTGATGCTCGACCTGCACGCCGCCCTGGCCGCGGGCTCGGGCCTGGCCGAGGCGATGCACCACGCGCGGCGGGCCGGTGCCGGCGACGCGGTGAGTCAGGCGACAGCCGCGGCCTTCGTCGCGCTGGGCGTCTAGCCGGACGAAACGGACGACGGGCGCGCGAAACCGGTGGTTTCGCGGGCGATCAGTCCGCTATGTCGCCCGGTTTCGCCGGCCGGCCGGTGAAACCGGGCGCCACCGGCACCGCCACCCCGACCCCCTCGCGCCACAACATCAGCACCGCCCGGTCGTCGTCGCCGGCGGCGACCTTGCGGATGATGCGGCGGGGGGCGCCGTCGAAGCCGCGGCTGATGGCGTCGCGGGCGGTGGTCTGGAGCCAGGCGATGCCGTCGTCGAGGTCGGCGTCGCGGGACTCGACCACGCCGTCGGTGTAGAAGAGCAGCGCCTCGCCGGGGCGCAAGGTGCCGGTGGTCGACTCCAGGAGCGGCTCCGCGACGATGCCGAGCGCGGTGCCGCGCGTGGCGTCGAGGTTCCACACCTCGTCCGGGTCGGACCACACCAGCACCGGTGGGTGGCCGGCGCTGATGATCTCGTAGGCGCCGGTCTCCAGGTCCACGGCAACGTGCACGGCGGTCGCGAAGGCCTCGTCGGAGTCCTGTCGCAGCAAGAAGTCGTTGGCCGCGCGCATCAGCTGCTGCGGCGGCAGCGCGCCGAGCAGGCCGTCGAGCGCTCCGGCGAACTGCAGCGCGGTGGTGGCGGCGCCCACGCCCTTGCCGCACACGTCGACCAGGATCATCTCCAGCCGGGTCCTGCTGTCCGAGCGCCGTGCCACCAGGAAGTCGCCGCCGTAGCCGACGCCGTGCGCGGCGATCATGGCCGACTGCGACTGCCAGCCGGTCGGCAGCGTCGGCACCGCGCCCTGGCGCTGCAGCCGGTCGCGCAGGTCGGCCAGCATGCCCTCGCTGATGGCCGACGGGAGTCCGCTGCGCTGTCGGCTGGACTGGAACAGGATCACCGCCATGCACATCGCCATCACCACCAGCGCGCTCACCCGCGCCGCGATGATCGGCGGGTGCGAGAGGGCGGCGGTCAGGCCGGCCACGGCCGTCACGGCGACCAGCGCCAGCAGCGGCCGGAACCGCAGCAGCACCATGCCCAGCAGCAGCCACACGAAGTAGGCGGTCAGCGGCATCAGGTCGTAGCTCGTCATCGAGACGATGAACGAGCCCACCACCCCGCCCAGCAGCAGGCACAGCGTGTAGGCCTGGCTGTCGCGGCTGCCGCTGCGCCAGCTGCCGACGGGGTCGGCGACGAAGTGCCTCAGGCTGGTCCGCACGCCCGCCAGGGTACGTCCCGCGACCTATCCCGAGTGGCGGATCGCGGCGGGTCGCAGGGCGTTCCAGTGGGTCTCGGCGAGCTCGGTCACGGCCACCTGCCACGAGCGGTCCGCGACGCTGTCTCGCGCCCGCGAGGCCAGTCGTGCCACGAGGTCCCGGTCCTCGCGCAGCCGGCGCACCGACTCCCGCAGACCGTGCCGCTCGCGAGGGTCGGTGAGCAGTCCGTTGGCCTCGTGGGCGACGACGTCGCCCACCCCGCCCGCGGTCATCCCCACCACCGGCACGCCGGCGGCCAGGGCACGTCGGACGGCGTGGCAGTCCAGCTCCTTCTTGCGCGGCTGCACCAGGACGTCGCAGGAGGCCACGACGTGGGCCAGCTCGACGCCGGACATGTCGCCGAGCACCTTGGCCTGCGGCAGCGCCGAGCGGTACCGGTCGGCCGCGGCGCCCGAGCGCGCCACCACCAGCCGGACGCCGGGCAGGGAGGCGACGTCGGCCAGTCGGCGCAGCACGTGGGGCGAGGCGACGTCGCCGACGTGACAGACCACCAGGTCGCCGCCTCGGGAGAAGCGCTGCGCCAGCTCGGGCACGCGCATCGTCGGGGTGAACACGTCGGCGTCGACGCCGGGGGCCCACAGCGACGCCGCCACACCGGCGCCGGTGAGCGCGTCGCGAGCAGCCCGGCAGGTGGCCAGCGTGAGGTCGGCACCGGAGTCGGCGATGGTGCTCCACCACTCGCCCCAGCGGTCGCTGCCGATGCTGTGCTGGCTGGCGACCACGGGCACGCCGACGGCCCGCGCCGCGCGCATCGTGGCGGCACCGAGCAGCCGCGGGTCGGCGACGTGGACCACGTCGGGCTCGAAGGCCCGCAGCTCGCGGGCGATCGCGGTGCTGTCGGCGGCCCGCGGCCGGGCCACCCGGACCCCGCGGTAGCTGGCGGGGCCGAGCGGGGTGCCGGGGGCGACGACGAGCAGCTCGTGGCCGCAGCGCCACCCGGCGTCCACGACGTGCTTGACGCTCGTGGCCACCGCGCGTTGGGAGGGAGGGAACGCCCCGGTCACGACGGCTGCTCGCACGAAGCCCACCGTGTCCGACGGGTCCGACCAGCAGGTGAACGCGGGTTGGATAGTTCACAGCGTGTGGCCGATGCCACGGCACCACCCTAGGGTCGCTGGCATGTCCCTCGCGCTGGACGACGACGCTGCGTCCCACGGCGTCGAGGCCTGGGAGGCCGCCGCGGCCGGGGTGCTCCGCAAGGCGCACCGGCTGGCCGACGACGCTCCCGACCACGACGTCTGGTCGACGCTGGCCCGCACCACCCTCGATGGCATCGACGTCACCCCGCTCGGCACCTCCGCCCTGGTGGCGGACCTGCCGCAGCCCGTGCGGCCGACCCGAGCCGGTGCCTGGGACATCCGTGCCCGAGCCGGCGACGGCCAGCAGGCGCAGGCCGAGCTGACCGGCGGCGCCACCTCGCTGTGGCTCCAGGGTCCGCCCGAGACCGTCCTCGCCGACGTGCTGCTCGACATCGCCCCGGTGGTGCTCGCCGACCCTTCCGCAGCGACCGAGCTCCTGGCCATGGGCGAGCTCCACCCGCACACCAACCTCGGCCACCCGGCCGAGGAGGCCGATGAGGCGCAGGCCGACCGTGCCCGCGGCGCGGGCGTGCTGGGCTTCGTCGCCGATGCCAGTGCCGCGCACCGCGACGGCGCCTCCGATGCGCAGGAGCTGGCCTGGGGCTGCTGGCTCGGGGCCGCCTACCTGCGACGGGTCGGCGACCCGGCGCTGCTGGAGTTCCGCTACGCCGCCACCGACGACCAGTTCGCCACCATCGCCAAGCTGCGCGCCGCCCGCGTGCTGTGGGCTCGGATGCTCGAGCTGTCCTCGATCGCCGATGTCGCGCAACGCCAGCACGCGGTCACCAGCACGATGATGACCAGCCGCTACGACCGCCACGTCAACCTGCTGCGCACCACCGTCGCCGGCTTCGCCGCGGGTGTCGGCGGCGCCGACTCCGTCACCGTGCTGCCCTTCGAGAACTCGACGCTGGGCCGGCGGATGGCGCGCAACGTCTCGCACCTGCTGATCGAGGAGTCGCACCTGGCCGTGGTGGCCGACGCCGCCGGCGGCTCGTTCCTGGTCGAGCGCCTCACCCACGACCTGGCCGAGGCGGCATGGGCCGAGCTCGCGCGGATCGAGCAGGACGGCACCGACGCTTTCGACGCCCGCGTCGCCGCGACCGCCGCCGAGCGGGCCGGACGCGTGGCGCGCCGCAGCCAGCCGATCACCGGGCTCAGCGAGTTCCCGTCGGCCGACGAGGGCGCGCTGTCCGGCGAGCCGGCCGGCTACGGCGCCGCCTTTGAGGCGTTGCGCGACCGGCCCGTCGAGCAGCCCGTCTTCTTGGCCACCATGGGTCCGCTCGCCAGCCACACCGCGCGCGCCGGGTTCGCGACGAACCTGCTCGCCGCGGGTGGGCTCACCGTGGTGTCGGCCGGGCCGACCGACGGTGTCGAGGACGTCCTCGCCGCCTACGACGGCCAAGCGGTCGTCATGCTCGCCGGAGCGGACCCGACCTACGCCGCCTGGGGCGCCGAGCTCGTCGGCGCTCTGCGCGAGGCCGGCGCGCAGTGGGTCGTGGTGGCCGGCAAGCCCGGCCTCCCGAACGGACAGAGTCTCGGCGTCGACGACGCCGCCCGCGTCGGCACCGATGCGGTCGCGTTCCTCACCACCGTGCGGGAGAAGCTGTCGTGAGCGTTCCGGAGCGGTTCGGTGAGCAGCCCCTTGGTTTCGAGACGGGTCCGGGGGGCCCTCCTCAACCGGCAGGGTCGGGTCCGGGGGGCACTTCTCGACCGGCGGGGCAGGCCGGCGACGGCTGGGAGAGCCCTGAGGGCATCACCGTCGAGCCCCGCTACGACGCGAGCGACCTCGCGGGTCTCGACGCGCTCGACACCTATCCCGGGCTCTCGCCGTTCCTGCGCGGGCCGTACCCGACGATGTACACCACCCAGCCGTGGACCATCCGGCAGTACGCCGGCTTCTCCACCGCCGAGGAGTCCAACGCCTTCTACCGCCGCAACCTCGCGGCCGGCCAGAAGGGGCTCTCGGTCGCCTTCGACCTGGCCACCCACCGTGGCTACGACTCCGACCACGAGCGCGTGAAGGGCGACGTCGGCATGGCCGGCGTCGCGATCGACTCGATCTACGACGCCCGGCAGCTCTTCGACGGCATCCCGCTGGAGGAGATGTCGGTCTCGATGACGATGAACGGCGCCGTGCTGCCGGTGCTCGCGCTCTACGTCGTCGCCGCGGAGGAGCAGGGGGTGAAGCCGGCCCAGCTCACGGGGACCATCCAGAACGACATCCTCAAGGAGTTCATGGTCCGCAACACCTACATCTACCCGCCGCAGCCCAGCATGCGGATCATCTCCGACATCTTCCGCTACACCGCCGAGGAGATGCCGCGCTTCAACTCGATCTCCATCTCCGGCTACCACATCCAGGAGGCCGGGGCCACGGCCGACCTGGAGCTGGCCTACACGCTGGCCGACGGCGTCGAGTACGTCCGCGCGGGCATCGCGGCGGGGCTCGACGTCGACCGGTTCGCACCACGGCTCTCCTTCTTCTGGGCCATCGGGATGAACTTCTTCATGGAGGTGGCCAAGATGCGCGCGGCCCGCGCCATCTGGGCCCGCCTGATGCGCCAGTTCGACCCGCAGAACCCCAAGTCGCTCTCGCTGCGCACGCACTGCCAGACCAGCGGTTGGTCGCTGACCGCGCAGGACGCCTTCAACAACGTCGCCCGCACCTGCATCGAGGCGATGGCCGCCACCCAGGGCCACACCCAGTCGCTGCACACCAACGCCCTCGACGAGGCCATCGCGCTGCCCACCGACTTCTCCGCGCGCATCGCCCGTAACACCCAGCTGCTGCTGGCCCAGGAGTCCGGCACCACCGGCACCATCGATCCCTGGGCGGGCTCCTACTACGTCGAGCGCCTGACCCACGACCTCGCCGAGCGCGCCTGGGAGCACATCACCGAGGCCGAGCGGGCCGGCGGCATGGCCAAGGCCATCGAGGCCGGCATCCCCAAGATGCGCATCGAGGAGGCCGCCGCCCGTACCCAGGCCCGGTTGGACTCGGGGCAGCAGAAGCTCATCGGTGTCAACACCTTCAGGGTCGACGAGGAGGATCCGATCGAGGTCCGCGCGATCGACAACGCCGACGTGCTGCGCCAGCAGCTGGCCAAGCTGGAGCGACTGCGCGAGGAGCGCGACGCCGGCGAGGTGGAGCGCACCCTCGACGCGCTGACGAAGGCCGCGGACGCCGGCGACGGCGCAGCGTCATCTGGAAACCTGCTCGCCCTCTCCATCGACGCCGCCCGCGCGATGGCCACCGTCGGCGAGATCAGCGAGGCCATGGAGAAGGTCTGGGGCCGCCACCGCGCGCAGATCCGTACGATCTCGGGGGTGTACAAGGACGCCTCGGGTGGCAGCGAGTCCGTCGCCGCAGCGCTCGCCGCCACCGAGCGGTTCGAGGAGGACGAGGGCCGCCGCCCTCGCATCCTGGTGGCCAAGATGGGCCAGGACGGTCACGACCGCGGGCAGAAGGTGGTCGTCACCGCCTTCGCCGACCTCGGCTTCGACGTCGACGTCGGCCCGCTGTTCTCCACGCCGGAGGAGGTCGCCCAGCAGGCCGTCGACGCCGACGTGCACGTCGTGGGCGTCAACTCCCTGGCCGCCGGTCACCTCACGCTCGTGCCTGCCCTCAAGCAGGCGCTGGCCGACCTCGGCCGCGACGACATCATGGTCGTCGTCGGCGGCGTGATCCCGCCCGACGACGTCGCCAAGCTCCAGGAGATGGGCGCCACCGCGGTCTTCGGCCCGGGCACCGTCATCGCCGACGCGGCGCTGGACCTGCTCGCCGAGCTGTCGAAGCAGCTGGGCCACTAGTGCCCCTCGTGGACGTCGACGCCCTCGTCGACGGCGTCCGGGCGGGGGAGCGGGCCAGCGTCTCGCGGGCGATCACGCTGGTCGAGAGCGGCCGCGCGGACCATCGCGAAGCCGCGCGCGAGCTGGTCGGCCAGCTGGCGCCCGGCAACGACAGCCCGTGCGTCCGGGTCGGCATCTCCGGTGTGCCGGGCGTCGGCAAGTCCACCTTCATCGAAGCGCTCGGCACGCTGCTCACCGGCCGCGAGCAGCGGGTCGGCGTGCTCGCCGTCGACCCCTCCTCGGTGCGCACCGGCGGCTCGGTGCTCGGCGACAAGACCCGGATGGGCGCGCTCGCCGCCGACCCGCTGGCCTACATCCGGCCCTCGCCCTCGGCGGGCACGCTCGGCGGCGTGGCCCGCGCGACCACCCAGGCGATGATCGTGCTCGAGGCCGCCGGCTACGACGTGGTGCTGGTGGAGACCGTCGGCGTCGGGCAGTCGGAGGTGACGGTGGCCGGCATGGTCGACACCTTCTGCTTCCTTACCCTGGCCCGCACCGGCGACCAGCTGCAGGGCATCAAGAAGGGGATCCTCGAGATCGCCGACGTCATCGCCGTGAACAAGGCCGACGCCCAGGGTGGGGACGACCGGGCCGGCGAGGCCCGCGAGGCGGCGCGCGACCTGTCCAGCGCGCTGCGGCTGGTCGCGCGCAGCGAGGACTGGACCCCGCCGGTGCTCACCTGCTCGGCCCTGGAGGGCACCGGCATCGACGAGGTGTGGGCGAAGGTGCTCGCCCACCGCGAGTCGCTGGGCGCCCAGGGCCTGGCCGGCAAGCGCGCCGAGCAGCAGCTGGAGTTCACCTGGGCCCTGGTGCGCGACGAGCTGCAGCAGCGGCTGCGACGTTCTGCGGGCGTCCGCGGCGTGCGCGACGAGGTTCGCGCGCAGGTGCTCTCCGGCGAGCTGCCCGCGCCGCTCGCGGCCGACCGGATCCTGCGCGCCTACGACGAGGGCTGAGCGTCACGCCCCACACTGGCCCGGTGAGTTGGGTGCCGTCCTGGATCCGACGCCGGGTGGGCCCCGGCGTCTGGGTTCCCGTGGTCGGCGTCGTGCTCGTCCTCGCGCTGGTCGGCGTCGTCCGCCGCTCCGACGCCAGCGAGCCGGCAGGGCCGCCGCTGCCGCAGTGGCTGTTCACCGTGGCCGTCGGCGCCGCGCAGGACCGGGTGGCCGACGGCAACGCGGTCACCCTGGTCTCGGCCCGTCGGCACCGCGACCGCACCATCTGCGCGCTGCTGGGACCCTCCCGCCGGGTGCACGACTGGCTGGGCACCCTGCACGGCGTCTCGACCGACGCCCAGCAGGGCGAGGTCACCGTCGCGCTCGACGACGGCGTCATGCTCCACACCGCCGACCGGGCGAAGCTGCGTCCCGGCTCCACGCCCTTCGAGAAGGTGGCCGACCTCCACGACGGCGACCAGGTGCGCTTCTCCGGCTCCTTCGTCCGGCCCGGCGACGGCACCTGCATCAACTCCACCAACCTGTTCGCCAAGACCGGCGTCACCTCCCCGGACTTCGTGTTCCGGTTCAACGCGATCCGAGCCGCCCAGTAACCTTCGGTCAGTGGAACCGGACGTGGTGATCTCCGAGGCGCTCGACCGCCTCGACCCCGAGCTGGTCGACATCCGTCGCGACCTGCACGCCCACCCCGAGCTGTCCTGGCACGAGGAGCGCACCACCGAGCTGGTGGCCAAACGGCTGGCCGACGCCGGCGTCCGCAGCCGCCCGCTGGCCGCCACCACCGGGCTGGTCGCGGAGGTCGGCCCCGAGGACGGGCCGACGGTCGTGCTGCGCGCGGACCTCGACGCCCTGCCCGTGCCCGACCGCACCGGGCTGCCCTGGGCCTCCACCGTCGCCGACGTCGCCCACGCCTGCGGTCACGACGTCCACACGACCGCCCTGCTCGGCGCCGGGCTGGCGCTGGCCTCGCTCGGCGACCGGCTCGAGCACCGCGTGCGGCTGGTCTTCCAGCCCGCCGAGGAGGTCATGCCCGGCGGCGCCCGCTCGGCGGTGGCCGACGGCGTGCTCGACGACGTCGTCGCGATCTTCTGCGTGCACTGCGACCCCGGTGTCGACGTCGGGTCGATCGGGCTGCGCGAGGGGCCGATCACCGGGGCGGCGGACTCGCTGAGCGTCCGGCTCGGGGGACACGGCGGCCACACCTCGCGCCCGCACCTGACCCAGGACCTCACCTTCGCCCTGGGCAAGCTGGTCACCGAGCTGCCGGCCGCGCTCTCACGACGGTTCGACCCGCGCGCCGGCGCCAGCGTGGTGTGGGGCGTGGTGCAGGCCGGTGCGGCGATGAACGTGATCCCGTCGGTCGGCCGCGCCGCCGGCACGGTGCGCATGCTCGACGCGGTGGCCTGGGCCGAGGCCGAGGAGCTGATCCGCGAGCTGGTGGCCCAGCTGCTGCTCCCGTACGGGGTCACCGCGGAGGTCGACTACGTCCGCGGGGTGCCGCCGGTGGTCAACGCGCCCGCCGAGACCGCGCTGCTGAATCGGGTGGCCGCCGACCTGCTCGGGGCCGACCAGGTGAAGTCCACCCGGCAGAGCCTCGGCGGCGAGGACTTCGCCTGGTACCTCGAGCAGGTGCCGGGCGCCATGGCCCGTCTGGGGACGCGGACCCCGGGCGGTGCGACGTACGACCTGCACCAGGGCAACCTGGCGGTCGACGAGCGGGCGACGGGGGTCGCCGCCCGGCTGCTCGCACGCACGGCGCTCGCCGTCTCGAGCGGGTCGGTCCAGACCAGCTGAGGTCTGGTCGATCACTGACAGGTAACAACTGCCCGCTCCGGCAGTTGTTGTGATGCTCGGCGACATCTGCTCGGTCTAGAGTGCGGGCCACTCCCGACGCTCACCGAGGCGTCGGCAACTGCTGAGGAGAGAGCAGAATCGTGCGTCTGTCTACCAAGATCATGGCGGGCCTCGGGGTCCTCACGCTGGCCGCCACCGCGGCCGGCTGCGGCAAGCCCGCGTCCAGCGGCGACAGCGGTGGGAGCGGCAGCAGCAGCTCCAAGAGCATCAGCGCGTGCATGGTCCTCGACACCGGCGGTGTCGACGACCACTCGTTCAACCAGGCCTCCTGGGCCGGCCTGCAGGCGGCCTCCAAGGCGAACTCGAGCATCAAGTCCTCCTACGTGTCGTCGAACTCCCAGAACGACTACACCCCGAACCTGACCACCGAGACCAACAAGGGTTGCGACACCGTCATCGCCGTCGGCGGTCTGATGAGCGACGCGGTCAAGAAGGTGGCCAAGGCCAACCCGAAGCAGCACTACGCCGAGATCGACTCCTCGTCCTCGGGCTCCAACGTCTACGGCCTGCAGTACAACACCGCGCAGGGCGGCTTCCTCGGTGGCTACCTCGCCGCCGGCATGAGCAAGACGGGCACGGTGGCCACCTACGGCGGTCTCAACATCCCGCCGGTGACCATCTACATGGACGGCTTCTGGGAGGGCGTGCAGTACTACAACAAGCAGAAGAACAAGTCGGTCAAGGTCCTCGGCTGGGACGAGACCAAGCCCAAGGCCGGCACGTTCGCCCAGTCCTTCACCGACCAGAACAAGGGCAAGGCCATCACCCAGGCCTTCGAGCAGCAGGGCGCCGACGTCGTCTTCCCGGTGGCCGGTGGCACCGGTCTGGGCTCGGGTGCCGCGGCCGAGGCCTCGGGCGGCAAGCTGATGCTGATCTGGGTCGACACCGACGGCTGCGAGAGCGCGTCGCAGTACTGCAAGTACTTCCTCTCCAGCGTCACCAAGGGCCTGACCAAGTCCACCCAGGAGTACGCCGAGGCGGCCGCCAAGGGCTCCTTCCCCAGCGGCAACTACGTCGGCACGCTCAAGAACGGCGGCACCGGCCTGGCGCCGTACCACGACTGGGAGTCGAAGATCCCGAGCGACCTGCAAAGCGAGATCAAGCAGGTGGCCTCCGGCATCGAGGACGGCAGCATCACGATCACCTCGCAGAGCCAGCCCACCAGCTGACGAAGCCCGCGGGCCGGGAGGCACCCAGCAGGGTGCCTCCCGGCTCTTCTACTGTGGCGACCAGGCGATCAGGGAGGAGATCGGGTGAAGCTCGAGCTGCGCGGGATCACCAAGCGCTTCGGCGCGCTCACGGCCAACGACTCGATCGACCTGGTCGTCGAGCCGGGTGAGATCCACGCCCTGCTGGGCGAGAACGGGGCCGGCAAGAGCACGCTGATGAACACCCTCTACGGGCTCTACCAGCCCGACGAGGGCGAGATCCTCATCGACGACGTGCCGGTCACCTTCGCCGGCCCCGGCGATGCGATGCGCGCCGGCATCGGCATGGTGCACCAGCACTTCATGCTGATCCCGGTCTTCACCGTCGCCGAGAACATCGAGCTCGGCCACGAGCGCACCAGACCGCTGGGCTTCCTGGACCGCCGCCGCGCGCGCAAGGAGGTCGAGGAGGTCTCGCGGCGCTACGGCCTGCAGGTGCCGGTCGACGCGCTCGTGCAGGACCTCCCGGTCGGCGTGCAGCAGCGGGTGGAGATCCTCAAGGCGCTGGTCCGCGACGCGCAGGTGCTCATCCTCGACGAGCCGACGGCCGTGCTCACCCCGCAGGAGACCGACGAGCTCATCGAGGTGATGCGCTCGCTGAAGGAGGCCGGCACCTCGATCGTCTTCATCACCCACAAGCTGCGCGAGGTGCGCGCCGTCGCCGACCGGATCACCGTCATCCGGCGCGGCAAGGTGGTCGGTGAGGCGAGCCCCACCTCCACCGCCGCCGAGCTGGCCTCGCTCATGGTCGGCCGCCCGGTGAAGCTGGAGGTCGACAAGGCCACCGCGAAGCCGGGCGACGAGCGGCTGCGCACCGACACGCTGCGCGTCGTCGACGCGGCCGGCCAGGTGCTGGTCGACGACGTCTCGCTGAAGGTGCGCGCCGGTGAGATCTATGCGCTGGCCGGTGTGCAGGGCAACGGGCAGACCGAGCTGACCGAGGCGCTGGTCGGGCTGACCCCGGTCGAGTCGGGCAGCGTGCACCTCGACGGCGCCGACATCACCAAGGCCGGCGTCGACGCCATCCTCGACTCCGGCGTGGGCTACGTGCCCGAGGACCGGCTGCACGACGGGCTGATCTCCAGCTTCACCGTGGCCGAGAACCTGGTGCTCGACCTCTACGACGACAAGCCCTACCGCAAGGGCTGGAGCCTGGACCTGGACTACATCCACGGCTTCGCCGAGGAGCGGGTCAGCGAGTACGACGTGCGCACCTCCGGGGTGGACGCCGCGGCCTCGACGCTCTCGGGCGGCAACCAGCAGAAGGTCGTCTTGGCCCGGGAGATGTCGCGCGAGCTGCGGCTGCTCATCGTGGCCCAGCCCACGCGCGGCCTCGACGTCGGCTCGATGGAGTTCGTGCACCAGCGCATCGTCGCCGCGCGCGACGCCGGTGCCGCCGTCGTGCTGGTCTCCACCGAGCTCGACGAGGTGCTGGGCCTGGCCGACCGCATCGGCGTGATGTACCGCGGCCGGATCATCGGCGAGGTGCCCGGCGGCACCGACGCCGAGACCATCGGCCTGCTGATGGCCGGCGACGCCTCGGTCCTGGAGGCGAAGCCGGCATGAGCGCCACGCAGACCGACCCGACCACCGCGGACCCCACACCCGCCGCCGGCCCGCGGCTGAAGCGGCCCACCCGCTCCAGCGACCTGCTGGTGACGGCGCTGGCCGTCGTGGTCGCGCTGGTCATCGGCGGGGTCCTGATCGCCCTGGCCGACCAGCGCACCCGCTCGGCCGCCGGTTATTTCTTCCAGTGGCCCTTCGACACCTTCACCTACGGCGCCGAGGCCGCCTGGCACGGCTACGTGGCGCTCTTCCAGGGCGCGATCTTCAACCCACGGACGGCGGCCAACGGCACGCTGGTCGGCTACCTCGGCCCGCTCTCGGAGACGCTGACCAACGCCACGCCGCTGATCCTGGGCGGGCTCTCGGTGGGGCTGGCCTTCCGCGCCGGGCTGTTCAACATCGGCGGGCAGGGCCAGATCGTCCTGGGGGCGATCTTCGGCGGCTACGTCGGCTTCGCCTGGGACCTGCCGCCGGTGCTCCACCTGCTCGTGGCGGTGCTGGCCGCGGCCCTGGGCGGCGCGCTGTGGGGCGGGCTGGTTGGGTGGCTCAAGGCCCGCACCGGCGCGCACGAGGTGATCACCACGATCATGCTCAACTACGTCGCCACGGCCCTCCTGGCCTACCTGCTCTCGGTGAAGTGGTTCCAGGCGCCGCCCTTCGGCCAGGCCATCTCGCGCCCGGTCGACAAGAGCGCTCAGCTGCCACCGCTGCTGGGCTCGACGATGCGCGTGCACGCCGGCCTGATCCTGGCGCTCCTCGCCGCCTGGGCCGTGTGGTGGCTGCTCGAGCGCAGCGTGCTCGGCTTCCGGCTCAAGGCGGTGGGCGCCAACCAGTTCGCCTCGCGTACCGCCGGGATGGACGTCGGGCGCAGCATCATCGTCGTCATGGTCGTCGCCGGCGCGCTGGCCGGCCTGGCCGGCGCCTGCCAGGCGGTGGGCACCAACACCCAGATCACCCAGGACATCGACGCCGGCATCGGCTTCGACGCCATCACCGTCGCGCTGCTGGGACGCGCCAAGCCCGGCGGCATCGTCTGGGCCGGGCTTCTCTTCGGCGCGCTGCACGCCGGCGGCGTCCAGCTGCAGTCGGTCACCGGCACCCCGATCGACCTGGTGCAGGTGATCCAGTCGCTCATCGTGCTGTTCATCGCCGCGCCGGCGGTGGTCCGCGCGATCTTCCGCATCAAGGCCAGCGGTGCCGGCGTCGGCCAGGCGCTCGCGAAGGGATGGAACGGGTGATGGCCACCACGGAGCAGGCCACCGAGGTCGTCGTCGAGCACCAGGTCGTCGACGCCCAGCCCCTCCGCACCCGGATCGGGGTCGGTGCGTTCCTGGTGCTGCTCGGGGTCGTCAGCCTGTGGTTCCTCGGCCTGAAGCTGGACGGCTCGGCCAAGGCGCACCTGAACAAGCTGGTGCTGCCCGGCCTGGCCACCGGTGTGGTCGTCGGCGTCGTGATCCTGGCGCTCGCCGGCTACCAGCTCGCGCGCGGCTTCCGGCGCCAGCAGGTGGGCCTGGTGCTGGGCGGCTCGCTCCTTCTCTTCGTCGTCGCGTTCTTGACCTGGGTCTCGGCCCACGGCGACGGCGCCCGCGTCGACCTGACCGGCCTGTTGCAGAACTCCATCGGCCTGGCCGTGCCGCTCATGCTGGGCGCGATGGCGGGCGTGCTGTGCGAGCGGTCGGGCGTCATCAACGTCGCCATCGAGGGCCAGATGCTGGCCGGTGCGTTCGGCGCCGCGCTCATCGGCTCGGTGGCCGGCAGCTGGTTCGGCCTGGTCGGCGCCGCGGTCTTCGGCGCGCTGATCGGCGCCATCCTGGCCGTCTTCGCCATCAAGTACCTGGTCAACCAGGTCGTCCTCGGCGTCGTGCTCAACGTCTTCGCGCTGGGGCTCACCGGCTTCTTCTACGACGCCTTCATGCAGCAGAACACCCAGGCGCTCAACACCCCCAAGGTGTTCAAGCCGATCGACCTCCCGGTGCTCGGCGACATCCCGTTCATCGGGCCGCTGCTGTTCCAGGCCAACATCGTGGTCTACCTGACCTACGTGATCATCGTGGCCGTCGACGTCGCGCTCTTCCGCACCCGCTGGGGGCTGCGCACCCGCGCGATCGGCGAGCACCCCAAGGCCGCCGACACCGTGGGTATCAAGGTGCTGGCGATGCGCTACCGCAACGTCATCATCGGCGGCGCGATCGCCGGCATCGGCGGCGCCTACTTCACGGTCGGCTCGGTGGGCGCGTTCGGCAAGAACATCACCTCCGGCAACGGCTTCATCGCCCTGGCCGCGCTGATCTTCGGCCGCTGGAGCCCGCGCGGCGCGGTCGCCGCGTCGCTGCTGTTCGGCTTCGCCTCGGCACTGCAGACGCTGCTCTCGTTCACGGTGCCGGGCATCCCGTCGAACTTCCTGGCCATGCTGCCCTACGTCGCCACCATCTTGGCCGTGGCCGGCCTGGTCGGCCGGGTGCGCGCCCCGGCCGCCGACGGGGAGCCGTACGTTGCCCGGTGAGACCTGGGAGCGGTTGCGCGAAGCGGCCGTCGAGGCGATGGGCCACGCCTACGCGCCGTACTCCGACTACTCCGTCGGTGTCGCCGGGCTGACCGACGACGGCCGCGTCGTCGTCGGCTGCAACGTGGAGAACGCCTCCTACGGGCTCACCCTGTGCGCGGAGTGCGCGATGGTGTCCAACCTGCACCTGGGCGGCGGCGGAAAGCTGACCCACGTGTACTGCGTGAACGCGAGCGGCGAGCCGATCATGCCGTGCGGGCGCTGCCGGCAGCTGCTGTGGGAGCACGGCAGCCCGGCGACCGAGCTGATGACCGACGAGGGGGTCCTGACGATGGCGCAGGTCCTCCCCAAGTCCTGGGGGTTCGAGTAAGTGGCACAGCACGACGCGGTCGAGGTGATCGCCGCCAAGCGCGATCGTCACGCGCTCAGCGACAGCCAGATCGACTGGGTGATCGACGCCTACACCCGCGGCGACGTCGCCGACGAGCAGATGTCGGCGCTGGCCATGGCCGTCCTGCTCAACGGCATGACGCGCGAGGAGATCGCCCGCTGGACGAGCGCGATGATCGCCTCCGGAGAGCGCCTGGACTTCTCCTCGCTCTCGCGACCCACCGCCGACAAGCACTCCACCGGCGGTGTGGGCGACAAGATCACGCTCCCGCTCGCACCGCTGGTCGCCGCCTGCGGCGTCGCGGTGCCGCAGCTCTCGGGACGTGGGCTCGGCCACACCGGCGGCACGCTGGACAAGCTGGAGTCCGTCGCCGGCTGGCAGGCGGCGCTGTCGAACGAGGAGATGCTCGCCCAGCTCGAGGACGTCGGCGCCGTGATCTGCGCGGCCGGGTCCGGGCTGGCGCCGGCCGACAAGAAGCTCTACGCGCTGCGCGACGTCACCGGCACCGTCGAGGCCATCCCGCTCATCGCCTCCTCGATCATGTCGAAGAAGATCGCCGAGGGCACCGGTGTGCTGGTGCTCGACGTCAAGGTCGGCTCCGGTGCCTTCATGAAGGACGTCGCCTCCGCCAGCGAGCTCGCCTCCACCATGGTCGCCCTCGGCCAGGACGCCGGCGTGCACACCGTCGCCCTGCTCACCGACATGGGCACCCCGCTCGGCCTCACCGCCGGCAACGCCCTCGAGGTCCGCGAGTCCGTCGAGGTGCTCGCCGGCGGCGGCCCGGCCGACGTCGTCGAGCTCACCCTCGCGCTGGCCCGCGAGATGCTCGCCGGCGCCGGCCGCGACGACGTCGACCCCGCCGACGTGCTGGCCTCGGGCCGGGCGATGGACGCCTGGAACGCGATGATCCGCGCCCAGCACGGCGACCCCGATGCACCGCTGCCGAGCGCCCGCGAGACCTACGTCGTCAGCGCCCCCGCCTCCGGCGTCCTGACCCGTCTCGACGCCCTCGCCGTCGGCACCGCCGCCTGGCGCCTCGGCGCCGGCCGGGCCCGCAAGGAGGACCCCGTGCAGGCCGGCGCCGGCGTCGAGTGGCACGCCCGCCCCGGGGACGCCGTCACCGAGGGCGAGCCGCTGCTCACCCTCCACACCGACGAGCCGGCCCGCTTCGAGCGTGCGCTCGAAGCGCTGGAGGGTGGCTGGGAGGTCGGCGCCGAGGGCGCCGAGGTCGTCAAGCAGGACCTGGTGATCGACCGGATCGGCTGAGGTCGGTCGTACGTCATACGAAGCGGCTGCTCCAGCGACCACCTCGTATGACGTCCCGAGCAGACCTCGACGAGCCCGTCAGGGCAGCAGCAGCACGACCGTCTCGGCCACGCACGCCGGCTTGTCGACGCCCTCGATCTCGATGGTCCAGCCGAAGGTGGCCTGGCGGCCCGAGGGCAGCTCGGTGACGCCGGTGACCTTGACGTGCGCGCGGACCCTGGAGCCGACGCGTACCGGGTTCGGGAAGCGGACCTTGTTGACCCCGTAGTTGAGCTTGGCGCCCGGGGTCTCGAGGCCGAAGACCGACGAGCCGAGGTAGGGGATGAGAGAGAGGGTCAGGTAGCCGTGGGCGATGGTGCCGCCGAAGGGGCCGTCCTTCGAGCGCTCGACGTCGACGTGGATCCACTGGTGGTCGCCGGTGGCGTCGGCGAAGCGGTCGACGCGGTCCTGGTCGATGGTGAGCCACTCGGAGGTGCCGATGTCCTCGCCGATGGCCGACTCGAGCTCCTCGAACGTGGTGAAGGTGCGCATGAGGCTGAAGATAGTCGCCTGCCAAGATGGCGGACATGGCCGGCAACCCACTGGACGCTGACGTCGTACGCCGCGCACCGAAGGTGCTGCTCCACGACCACCTCGACGGCGGGCTGCGGCCCGCGACCGTGGCCGAGCTCGCCGCCGAGATCGGCCACAAGCTGCCGGTGGCCGACCCGGCCGATCTGGGGCGCTGGTTCCGCGAGGCGGCCGACTCCGGCTCGCTGGTGCGCTACCTGGAGACCTTCGACCACACCGTCGCGGTGATGCAGCACGCGAGCGCACTCACCCGCGTCGCGCGCGAGTGCGTCGAGGATCTAGCCGCCGACGGCGTCGTGTACGCCGAGGTGCGGTGGGCGCCCGAGCAGCACCTGCAGCAGGGGCTCACCCTCGACGAGGCGGTGGCCGCGGTGCAGCAGGGCTTCGAGGAGGGGGTGGCCGCCGCCGGGAACGGACAGCGGATCGTGGTGCGACAGCTGCTCACGGCGATGCGCCACCAGGCCCGCTCGATGGAGATCGCCGAGCTGGCCGTGGCCTGGCGCGACCGCGGCGTCGCGGGTTTCGACATTGCGGGCGCGGAGGCCGGCTTCCCGCCCACCCGGCACCTCGACGCCTTCGAGTACCTGCAGCGCGAGAACGCCCACTTCACGATCCACGCGGGGGAGGCGTTCGGGCTGCCGTCGATCTGGCAGGCGATCCAGTGGTGCGGGGCCGACCGGCTCGGCCACGGGGTGCGCATCATCGACGACATCACGATCGACGCCGACGGCACCGCCGAGCTGGGCCGGCTCGCCCAGTACGTGCGCGACAAACGCATCCCGCTGGAGATGGCGCCGTTCTCGAACCTGCAGACCGGCGCCGCGGCGTCGATCGCCGAGCACCCGCTCGGGCTGCTCACGCAGCTGCGGTTCCGCGTCACCGTCAACACCGACAACCGGCTGATGAGCGACACCTCCATGACCAAGGAGATGGTGGCGCTCAGCGAGGCGTTCGGCTACGACCTGGACGACCTGCGCTGGTTCACCATCAACGCGATGAAGTCGGCGTTCCTGCCCTTCGAGGAGCGGCTGGCGCTGATCGACGGGGTCATCAAGCCCGGCTACGCGTCACCCGTTGGCGAGACCACCTAGCGAAAGCCGTATTGCGTAGGTGAGAATAGGGTCCGTGGGACCGATGGAGTGGCTGCGCGCCACACGGGCGCTCGAGAGAGCGGGCTGATCCCGCCGGTCCGCCACGCAACCACCCCTGCGGCGCGTCACCGGCAGCCGACCCCTGCCCACCGACGAACAGAATCGACGCCTGCCCCATGACCTCTCCGCACGACGACGCTGTCGTCCTCGTCACCGGTGGCGCCAGCGGCATGGGTGCCGCCACCGCTCGACACCTCTCCGCCCACGGGGCCCGCGTCGTGGTCGTCGACCTGGACGCCCGACGGGCCGAGGACGTCGCCCGCTCGCTCTCCGGACCCGCACTGGGCATCGGCGCGGACGTGTCCGTGCCCGAGGACACCGAGCGCTACCTGGCCGCGGCCGTCGAGGAGTTCGGCAGCCTCGACCGGGTGTTCCTCAACGCCGGCATCGGCGGCGCGACGCCGTTGCTGGAGGAGACGGTCGAGCGCTTCGATGCGATCGTGGCGGTCAACCTGCGCGGGGTGTTCCTCGGACTGCGCGGCTCGCTGCGGCTGATGCGCGAGCAGGGGAAGGGTGGCGCGATCGTGGTGACGACGTCGACGGCGGCGCTGGCCGGCTCCGAGCTCGCGGCCTACAGCGCGGCCAAGCACGGTGCGTGGGCGCTGGTGCGTACCGCCGCCATCGAGGGTGCGCCGTTCGGTGTCCGGGTGAACGCGATCGCTCCGGGCTCGATCGACACACCGATGATGCGGGCGCTCGAGGGCGTCCTCGGAGGAGGAGAGGCGGCGGCACGCGCGCTTCACGCGACAACACCGCTGGGGAAGGCGCAGGACCGGTACGGCACCGGTGAGGAGGTGGCCCGGTTGGTCGGGTTCCTGCTCGGCGACGACGCGGGTTGGATCACCGGCGTGACGGTCCCCGTCGACGGTGGTGTCCTGACCGCCGACCCCTACCACTTCCCGGAGCTGCCCGCATGAGTGACGACCTCGGCTCCCGTTTCGCCAATCCCGAGATCCGCTGGTCGCCCGACTCGGTCGTGCGTCCGCAGGACGCCGACGACGTGCGTCGTTCTGTTGGCGACGCAGTTCGCCACGGCCGACGGGTCGCCGTCCGCGGTGGTGGGGTCGGCTTCTCTGGCGCTCGTCCGGGCAGCGTGCTGCTCGACCTGCGCGACCTCGACGACGTCGTCGTCGACCCTGGGAGCCGGCGGGTGCGCGTCGGCGGCGGCGCGGTGTGGCGAGACGTCAGCCGGATCCTCGCGACCTCGGGGTTCGCCGGGGCGGCGCCGCAGTTCCCACGGCTCGGCGTCGCCGGCCACGCCCTGGGCGGTGGCCACGGCTGGCTCTCGGGGAAGCTGGGCTGGGCGTCGGACACCGTTCGCGCGGTGGAGCTGGTCACCGCCGACGGCGAGCTGGTCCGTGCCGACGTCGACCACGAGCCGGACCTGTTCTGGGCACTGCGCGGCGCCGGCTCGAACTTCGGCGTGACCGTCGCGATAGAGCTCGAGGTGATGCCCCTGGCCGAGGTCGCCTTCGGGCTGGTGTGGTTCCACCCGGACGAGTCCCGGCAGGCGCTCGCCCACTTCCGCGACTGGGTGGTGGCCCAGCCCGACGAGGTGACAGCGATCGGCTCGCTCGCCGTGCCACCGCCGGACTGGAACGGACCCGCGCGCCTGGCCGGACGCCCCGCGGTTCATGTCATCGTCTGCCACTGCGGCACCGCCGAGCAGGCCGAGCGGGATCTGGCGGACCTGCGAGGTCATCGCGCCGTCGTCGCCGACTCGGTCCGGCGCATGCCGTGGGTCGACCTGGCGTGTGGCAACGACGTCTTCACCCCCGGGTTGCACCGACGTTCGCGGATGTACTACCTGCGCGCCTTCGACGATGCGGCCGTCGACCTGACCGTGGACAGGGCCGAGGAGCTGGGCCCGCTCGACATGATGTCGACCCACTACTACGGAGGTGCGATCCAGCGCGTCGCGGAGGAGGCCACCGCGATGAGTCACCGCGACAAGCCCTGGAACTACATGGTCCAGGTGACCTGGTCGGAGGGCGACGACGGCGAGGCGCGCCGTCGCTGGCACGAGGGGTACCTGGCCGACGTCGAGCGACTCTCCCACGACGCCTTCTACGTGAACTACCTCTTCGACGAGCCCGACCACGTGCCCGCGGCGTACAGCGCTCGCACCTGGCGACGACTGGTCGCTCTCAAGCAGCAGTGGGATCCGGCCAACACCTTCGCCGACAACCAGAACATCCGCGCGTGAGCACCAGGCTGCACCACCTCGCCCTGCCGGTGAGCGACCTCGAGCTCTCCGTCGACTGGTACGAGCGCGTTCTCGGTGCCGAGGTCACGCGTCGCACAGACGTGGACGATGCCGACCTCCGCGCCGGGCGCACCCGCCAGGCGTGGCTGGCGGTCGGGAGCGTCGTGGTCAACCTGGCGGAGGGCCGTGCGGTGCGACGCGAGGAGGACCAGCACTTCTTCCACTACGCCCTGAGCGCCGACGGCGATCTCGACGGCTGGCTCCGGCACCTGGGTGACACCGGTGCCGACGTCGTGGGTGTCTACGGTCACGGCGGGCTCTCGTTCGTGTCGGTCTACCTCGACGACCCCGACGGCTACCGCTGGGAGGTCGTCGTGGACTACCCGAGCTTCGAGGCGGCCCGGACAGCGGCGCTGCGCCACGGTGGGGTGCTCGGCAACCCGATGACCTCTTATGAGTGAGACGGCGCTACCTGAGGACCAGACCGCCGTCGACGCACAGCACCTGGCCGGTCAGCGCCGCGCCCCCGGGCCCGGCGAGGAACGCGACGGAGGCCGCGACGTCGGTGACGTCGAGCTCGCGGGCGAGCGCCTGTCGCCGCACGACGTCGGTGAAGGCCTCGGCGGGCATGCCCTCGCGAGCTGCCGGGGTGGGCGTGAGCCCGGGCGCGACGGCGACGACGGCGACCCCGTCACCGCCGAGCGCGTGCGCCAGCGACCGGGTCATCCCCACCACCGCCGCCTTGCTCGTCACGTAGGCGAGCAGCTCCGGGGCCGGCGGCGACCACACCGTGTCGGAGACGACGGGCACGATGCGGCCGAACCCCGCCGCGGCCATGCCGGGTGCGAAGGTCTGGGCGAGCAGCAGCAGTGCCTCGACGTTGACCGCCTGCACGCGGCGCCACAGGTCGAGGCCGACGTCGGCCAACGCCGCCTGCGAGAGGTCGGCGGCGGCGTGCACCAAGACGTCGACCCGGCCGTGCCGGGCGAGCACATCGTCGGCGGCGGCGCGTACGGCGTCGGCGTCGGCGAGGTCGACCCCGTCCACGCCGTCCATGCCGTCCACGCCGTCCACGCCGTGGCGGTCGAGGACGACGACCCGGTGCCCGCTCTCGCGCAGGGCCGTCACGATGGCACCGCCGATCGCGCCCGCTCCGCCGGTGACGACTGCGACGCGCGACTCAGCCACGAGCGGCCTGCTCGCCGGCGATCCGACCGAAGACGAGGGCGTCGGTGAGACCGCCGCCGTGGTCGATGAGATGGCCCCAGACGAGGCTCACGGCGCCCGCGGCGTACAGGCCCGGCACGACCGCGCCGTCGGTGCGCAGCACCTGGGCCCGGGCGTCGTGACGCGGACCGCCCGTGGTGCCGGCGACCCCGGGCCAGGTGGGCACGGCGTACAACCGGTCCAGCTCGAGGGGGACGAGGGTCTCGGGCTCCCGGTGGAAATCCGGGTCGACGCCGGCGGCGGCGTGCTCGTTGTAGCGCTCCAGCGAGGAGCCGAGCACACCGGCATCGAGCCCGGTGGCCGCGGCCAGCTCGACGACCCCGGCCCCGGTGCGGATCCAACCCCGCTCGACCTCGGCGCCGTTGTCCGCGCTCCACGTGTAGTCGTTGGGCGTGCCCAGGAGTCCGTTGAGCGGGCCGGCCAGCCGCGTCGGTTCGTCGAAGACCGCCCACGTGGGCAGCGCCGGTCGATTGGCGTTGCGGGGCAGGTACGTCGTGAGGGCGCGCAGCCGGTCGTGCACCTCGAAGCCGGTCTCGTCGGCGAAGCGGCGTCCCTCGGCGTCGAGGAGCACGTGGCCCGCGGCAAGGAAGTCGACGGCGAACGGCGCCGCGAACTCCGGCACCCGCACCGAGAACCAGCCGAAGAACCCGTACATGTGCCACAACGCGGCGCCGGCCTGCTGCGCCATCCGCAGGCCGGCCCCGTCGTTGTAGCCGTGCCCGACCGGGTACGTCGGTCCCAGCGGCAGATAGGCGTCGGCGAGGGCCGCGTCGCCCTCGAAGCCGCCGCAGGTCAAGACCACCGACCCGGACAGCGAGGAGCCGTCGGCCAGCACCACACCGGTCACGGCCGCTTCCGACATCATCAAACGGTCGACACGGGCCGAGCAGCGGACCTCGATCTCGCGCGAGCGCACCGCGGCCTCGAGCCCCTGCCACAGCCGGACGCCCCGCCGGCCCTCGCCGCCGGCCGCGACGGTGTAACGGACGTCCCGCCCACCCGGGAACCCTGGCCATGAGGGGAAGGTGGCTGGGAAGCGTCCCGGGGGAGGGGTGAACTCGGTCAGGTCGATGCCCAGCTCCGGAAGGCGGGTGGGCAGCTCGTGGACGCCACGACCGTAGGCCTCGAGGACGTCGAGCGGTGTGCGGTCGAAGGACAGCGATCGGAGATGGTCGACCATCCGGTCCTCCGGTAGGTCGAACAGGAAGCCGCCGCTGTACGGCGCGTTGCCGCCGCCGGCAGGGGAGGCCTCGAGGACGACGACGTCGGCTCCGGCGTCATGGGCCGCGACAGCCGCCGCGGCCCCCGCCGGACCGAAGCCGACGACGATTACGCTCACGCGCTCTCCGGTCGCTCCAGACCGCCACCGCCGAACGCCTTGTCGTGCTGCATGGTGATCTCCATGAAGGGGTAGACGTACTCGCGCATCCCGGCCTCGGCCCGGCCGACCGCCTCGACCACGTCGGTCCCGGCCCCGGCGGCGCCGCTGATCTCCTCCAGGAGGCGCTTGGCGTCCAGCAGGGCCAGGTTCGCGCCGATCCCGAGCGTCGGCAGCATCGCGTGGGCGGCGTCGCCGACGAGGGTCACGCGCGAGGGCGCCCACGGTTCGGCGGGCATCAAGAACCCGAACGGGATCTGGAAGATCGTGCTCGGCTCCATGGTGCCGACGAGCTCGATCACGCCAGGGTGCCAGCCCTCGACCGAGCGCAGCATCGACTCGCGCAGCTCCAGGGGGGTGCTCTCGGTCCACTGGTCGTTCGGCGGGATCACGGTGCCGGGGGACACCGAGGCGCTGGTCATGACGTAGTCGTCGACCGGCTCGAGCTCGACGTCGGGCGCGATGGTCCTCGCGGCCTCGTCCGGGCGCTGCCGGGCCTGGTAGGCCCCGATGAGCACCCGGCCCTGGCCGTCGGTGGCGAAGTTGACCCCCTGGAGCAGCTCGTCGGGCAGCAGCTCGAGCAACCGGGGCGTGATCGGGGTCCGTCCGAAGACCCCGATGCCCTGGACCCCGCCCGGGACGTGCGTGACGTCGGGCAGCCGCTGGGCGCGCACGGCGGAGTTGATGCCGTCGGCGCCGACCAGGAGGTCGCCCTCGGCCGAGGTGCCGTCGGCGAAGTGGGCGACCACGCGGTCGGGCAGCTCCTCGTAGGACACGATCGGCCTGCCGGGCTGGAAGGCGTCGCCGAGGCGGGCCCGCAGGATCGCCCGCAACGTGCGGCGGTGCACGCCGGTGTGCTCCCGGGGACCTGGGTTCGGCGGTCCCACGTGGGGCTGCGAGGTGATCTCGTGAAGGTCCTTGGACCACACCGTGGACAGCTTGCGCTCGTAGGACCGGCGTGAGGTCTCCAGGTACAGCTCGAAGAGATCCTCGGGCAACACGCGCCGCAGGGCCTCGCCGCCGTCGGCGTTCATGTGGAGCATGTAGCCGACCTTGCGCGTGAAGTCGGGGTCGCGCTCGTAGACCGTCGCCGAGTGGCCGTCCTTGCGCAGGCCCTGGGCCAGGGCCAGGCCGCTGAGGCCTCCTCCCGCGATGATGACGTTCAAAGGGGACGAGCTGGCCATCTGCGAGCCTCCTGGCGACGGGTCCGGTTACTTTCACTCTGCGAAAGTGACTATCTAACTGCTACGTTAGTGCGCGCCGTCACACTTGTCGAGGGTCGGAGGAGCCGGATGGACACGTCTTCGCAGCAGCTGCTCGCTGCCGTCGTCGGCCGGCTGATCCCCGGTGACGCCGCCTCGCCCGGGGCGCACGAGGCGGGCGTGCCCGACTTCGTCCGCGGTGAGCTCGGCGGTCACTTCGCCGCCGAGCAGGACGCCGTCGTCGCCGGCCTGCGATCGCTCGACGCCGCGGCTCGGACGGCCCACGGCGTGTCCTTCGTCGACGTCTCGGCGGCGGATCAGGACCACCTGCTGGCGGCGGTCGAGACGGCTCCGTTCTTCGAGATGCTGCTGCAGCTGAGCATCGACGGGTTCCTCTGCGACCCGCGACACGGTGGCAACCGCGACGGGGTGGGATGGCGCGTCGTCGGCTACCCGGGGGTCGTCCTGACGCCCACCGAGGAGCAGCAGCAGATCGGGACGCCGATCGGTTTCGGCGGGCTCACCGTCGAGGACGTCTCGCTGTGAGCGGCTACGACGTGGTCGTCGTCGGCCTCGGTGCCGCTGGCACGATCGCCACCCGCCGGCTCGCCGAGAGTGGTCTGCGGGTGCTGGCGCTGGAGGCCGGCGGCTCCTACGCCTCCACCGACTTCCTGCCCGACCAGCTGCTCAATCAGCGGCGGGGGGCCCTCACGAGCGGCAAGACGGCGGCCGAGATGCCGACCGTGCGTCGCGACGTCGCCAACGTCGCGGTCCGACCACCCTTCGGCGGGCTGACGATGAACGCGGTCGGCGGTACGAAGATCCACTCGGGCAATGGTCACCTGCGGCTGCCCCCGTGGCAGTTCCGCTCGCGCAGCAACCTCCTCGAGCGCTACGGCGAGCAGGTGCTGCCCCCCGAGATCAGCCTGGCCGACTGGCCGGTCACCTTCGACGACGTGGTGCCGTTCTACGACGAGCTCGAGCTCGTGCACGGGGTCTCCGGCGAGCCCGGGCCCGAACGCTTCGTGGGCCCCCGCACCCAGCCGTACCCGAACCCGCCGCTACGACGCTCGGGCTACAACGAGCTGATGACGGCAGCGGCCTCGCGTCTGGGTTGGACGCCGTTCGCCACGCCGGCCGCCATCCGGTCTCGGCCCTACGGCGGCCGCGGTGCCTGCACGTACTGCGGACAGTGCGTCTTCAACGGCTGCTACGCCGACGCCAAGGGCGTGCTGCGGATCGAGGACGTCCTGGGCAGTCGCGGCAGCGTCGAGGTACGTACGCACGCGCGGGTCACGCGGGTGCTCACGGGCTCGGACGGCACGGCCACCGGTGTGGAGATCGTGGCCGACGGGTCGACCACGACGGAGACCGTCCGTGCGCGGGCGGTGATGCTCGCGGCGTACACCTACGAGAACGTGAGGCTGCTGCACCTCTCCGCCGGGGGCGACCACCCGAGCGGGCTGGGCAACTCCACCGACCAGCTCGGCCGGCATTTCTCCACCCACGCGTTCGGCTTCGCCTTCGGGAGCTTCGGGGGTCGGGAGATGAACACCTGGACCGGGTCGATGTCGCAGGCCGTCTCGGTCGAGGAGTTCAACGCCGACCACGTCGACCACACCGATCTCGGCTTCGTGGGCGGCGGTTCGCTGCTGGCGATGATGGAGAAGCTCACGATGCTGATGGCCCGGCAGCCGCCCCCGTCGGCCGGGCGCTGGGGAGAGGGCTACAAGCGCTGGTTGGCCGAGGACTTCCGATCGATGGCCCACGTGCACTTCTGGGCCGACGAGATGCCGCACCGCGACGGACGTCTCGACCTCGACCCCACGCACGTGGACCCGACCGGCACCCCGGTGCTGCGGATCACCAAACCGCTGCTCGAGAACGACGCCAGGTCGTTCGCCTATCTCGCCGAGCAGGGTCACGCATGGTTGCGCGAGGCGGGTGCGAGCGAGACCTGGAGCTCGCCGTACCACCCCTTCGACATCAGCCCGCACGCCTTCGGCGGTGCTCGGATGGGCGACGACCCGGCCACGAACGTCACGGACTCCTGGCAGCGCCTGCACGACGCCGCCAACGTCTACGTGCTCGGTGGCGCCACGTGGCCGTCGTCGACCGGGACCAACCCGACTCCGACCATCGAGGCGCTCGCCATGCGCAGCGCCGGACATCTCGTGGAGGAGCTGTCATGAGATTCGACCACTGGGGCCTCAACGTCGCCGACCTCGACGCCGCGGAGGCCTGGTACGGCGAGGCTCTCGGCGTGCGGCGGGAGGTGGCGCTGCGGATCGACCCCATCTCGATGGACGTGCGCATGCTGCTGCACCCCGAGCACGGCTACCGGCTGGAGCTGCTCAGCCGCGAGGGCGCCGGCGGGGACGCGCCTGCCGATCCGGCCGAGGCGGCCCTGCGCCACGGCTACGGTCACGTGGCGCTCTCTGTCGACGACCTCGACGCCGAGCACGACCGGTTGGTCTCCCTCGGCGCACGCTCGGTGATGGCACCCCAGCCCTCGCCAGAGCCCGGGGTGAGGATGGTGTTCCTCGCCGATCCGTTCGGCAACCTGGTGGAGCTCCTGCAGCGGTGAGGTCGGCGCTCAGCGGAAGCGCTGGACGATCTCCCCGACGCCGTCGACACGGCTGACCAGGGTCTCCCCGGGCTGCAGAAAGCGCGGGGGAGTGCGGCGGTTGCCGACACCTTCCGGGGTGCCGGTGAAGATGAGGTCGCCGGGGAGCAGCCGACAGACCTCGGAGAGCCGGGCGACGAGGTCGTCGACGGGGAAGATCAGGTCGGCGGTGCTGCCGCTCTGCAGTGGCTCGTCGTCGAGGAACGAGGCGAAGCCGATGGCGTCGCGGTCGGGCAGCTCGCCGGGCGTGACCACCAGGGGACCGATGGGTCCGAAGCCGGGGTGCGACTTGGCCAGGCTGAACTGCGGCGGCTTCCCGGCGAGCTGCTGCACCCGCTCGGAGAGGTCCTGGCCGACCGTGATGCCCGCCAGGGCGTCCCACGCCTCCTCACGAGGGATGCGGTACCCGCCGCGGCCGACGACGGCCACGACCTCGATCTCCCAGTCCACGTGACCCTCGGGCAGTGTGACGTCGACGTCCGGACCCACGACGCAGCTGGGGAACTTGGTGAAGACGAGCGGCTGGCCGGGCGGGTCCCAGCCGGCCTCGGCCGCGTGGGGACGGTAGTTGAGCGCGATCGCGAACACCTGCCGCGGGGCGGGGACGGGAGCACCGAGCGACCCGGGCGCGAGCCGACGGGCCACGGACCAGTCGAGGGTGGGCTCGGCGGCGACGACGTCGTCCCAGCGAGCGAGCAGTGCGAGTGGGTCGTGGGGGAGCGAGTCGTCGGTGGCGCGGGCCAGATCCAGGAAGGTCTCGTCGCGGACGACCACCCCGCGGCCGTCGACGGTGCCGAAGCGCACTAGTCGACCGGGGCGTAGAGGTCGATGGAGTACGGCTCGGTGTCGTGGGCCGCGCTCCACGGCACGACGGTGTTGCGCAGGATGCCCAGGCCCTGCACCTCCGCCTCGACCACGTCGCCGGCCTGCAGGTAGAAGTCGAACGGGTTCGGCTGCACGGCCGCGACACCGGAGACGGTGCCGGTGCTGATCAGGTCGCCGGCCGAGTAACCCTGCGGCGAGTGGTAGGCCACCAGGTGCGGGATGGAGATGACCATCTCCTTGGTGTTGCCGGTCTGGCGGACCTGACCGTTGACCCTCAGCTCCATCGCCAGGTCGTGCGGGTCGGCGATCTCGTCGGCTGTCACGATGTAGGGCCCGATCGGGCAGAAGGTGTCGATGGCCTTGGAGAAGGAGAAGACGCCGGACTGCATCTCGCGACGCTGGATGTCGCGCGCGGTGATGTCGTTGAACACGGTGTAGCCCGCGATGTGCTCGACGGCCTCCTCGGGACTGAAGAACTTGCCGGCCCGGCCGAGGACGACGGCGATCTCGAGCTCGTAGTCGAGCTCGTTGGTGAGTCCCTCCGGGTAGACGATGTCGTCGTCGGGACCGATGATCGCGTCGACGTTCTGGAAGAAGACGATGCCCTTGTGCACCGGGTGGGACCAGTCGACCGCCGTGAGCTCCTGGTGGTGCGCGGTGAAGTTGCCGGCGGTGTGGAAGAACTTCTTCGGCGTGATGGGCGCCCGGAGCCGGACGTCCGCGACCGGGAGCCGCTGCCCCGTCTCGCCGACCTGCTGGTCGCGCTGGAAGAACTCGACGGTGCTCGCGCAGTCGAGCTCGATCACCGTGTCGAGGCCGTCGTCGCCGTCGAGTCGACCGACCCGTCCCTCGTCGAAGGTCACCAGCTTCATGGCCTCAGCCCACCATTCTCACATCATGAAAGTAACTTACAGATCCTGGTCGACGTTACACGTCGGGCGCGGCCACGCGGAAGACCCGCAGCTGCAGCGCGAGCGTCGCGTAGTAGCCGACGAGGGTCAGGAGCTCGAAGAGCTGGGCCTCACCGAGGGCCGTGACGGCTTCGGCGTACTCGGCGTCGTCGAGGTCGCCGTCGTGGGCGAGTCGCGTGGTCAACCGTGCGACGAGTGCCTCGTCGGGGTCCTCGACCACCAGTGGTTCACCGGCGCGGATGGCCGAGATCGCCTCATCGGAGAGCCCGGCCGCCCGCCCGACGGCCTCGTGCGCGTATCGCTCGAAATCGCTGTCCCATCGAGCGGCCACGACCAGGATGGCGATCTCCCGGGCCCGGTCCGACAACGCCGTGCCGTAGCGGACTGCGGCCCCGACCGCCTGCAGTGCGGCGCCCACTCGCGGGCTGAGCAGCATCGCGTTGAAGGGGCCCTCGAGGCCCCCGTCCTCGTCGAGGAGGGCGAACAGCTGCGGACCCTGGGCTCGCGGGCCGCGGGCGATCGAGGCGTACAGCTCCGCGGCGTCCGGCTGCAGAGCGGCGGGATCGAGCTTGGCGAGCCGCGTGCCGCGTGGTGCGGCGCTCACCGTGCGGCGCCGTCGGTCAGCAGCTCGGAGATCGCAGCGCAGGTCTCCAGCAGATGGGGCCGCAGCTCCTCGACGATCCGCTCGGTGGGCCAGTCGCGCGCCTGGACGGCGACGTTCGCGCCGGCCACCACGCGCTCGCCGATGCGCACCGGGGCGGCGACCGAGCGGAGCCCGAAGGCCACCTCCTCGTTCTGCAGCGACCACCCCTGCCTGCGCAGCTGCTTGAGCTCGGCCCGCAGGCCCTTCATCGTGCTCTGCGCGTTGGGGCCGTGGTTGAGCGAGAACGAGGCGGGGCTCACCCGCTCGCCGAGCTCGGTCTCGGGGAGGTAGGCCAGCAGCAGCTTGCCGATGGAGGTGTAGACCGCCGGCAGCGTCGACCCGACCTGGATGTTCGCGGTGACCAGGTCGGCGTTGCGCAGCCGCACGAGGTAGAGCGCGCGATCCTCCTGCAGCACCGCGAGGTTCACCGTCTCGCCGGTGCGCTCGGAGAGCTCCTGCAACCGTGGTGTCGCGATCTCGACCAGGTCGAGGCTGCGCAGCGCCGCGCTGCCGAGCGTGAGGACCTTGACCCCGGGACGGTAGTCACCGTTGGGCAACCGATCGAGGTAGCCCTCGGAGGTCAGCGTCATCACCACGCGGTAGACCGTCGGCAGCGGCAGGGTCGACTCGGTGGCGAGGTCGCTCACCCGCCAGGTGGGTCGCTGCTCGGTGAACATCGAGAGCAGTCGCAGTCCCTTGGCCAACGCCTCGACCCGGTACTCGGGCTTGTCGGGGTCGTCGGACGACGCGACCGCGGTCGTGCGCTTGCTGGTCTGCCTGGATTTGGGGGGCACCGGGATCTCCACGCGTCGGGGGGTGTGTCTGGACAGTGGTCGGACAGCGGTATTACTGTTTTGCGGAAGCCACTTTCACCAGACGAGAATACCTGAACCGGGAGAGCCGTGCCAAGCATGCCGACCGATTGGCTGTCGCTGACAGGACGCCGCGCACTGGTGCTCGGCGCCGGTGGCTTGGGCGGAGCGAGTGCGGCCGCGCTGGCGGCCGCGGGCGCCCAGGTCCTGGCCGTCGATCTCGACGAGAGCACCCTCGGAGCGCTCCAGGACGACGGCAAGCTGTCGGGTCACGACATCTGGACCCTGGCCGCCGACCTCTCGACGCCGTCCGGGTGCCGTGAGGCCGTCACCCGTGCGGTGGCCGAGCTGGGAACGCCCGAGGTGTTCCTCCATGCGGTGGGGATGAACATCCGCAAGCCCGTCCTCGAGCTCGACGATGACGCCTGGACCGACACCCTCACCCTCAACCTCTCCACGGCCTACTGGTCGGGTCAGGAAGTCGGGCGGCTGATGGTGCGCGCCGGCTACGGCCGCATGGTGTTCGTCTCGTCGGTCTCCGGCCTGCTCGCTCACGCCAAGCACGCGCCGTACGCCGCCACCAAGGGCGGCCTCAACCAGCTCGTGCGCGTGATGGCACGGGAGTGGGCGGCCGACGGTGTCACCGTGAACACGGTCGCTCCGGGCTACGTCGAGACCGACCTGACCAAGGACTATCTCGAGGTCGACGGCGTCCGCGCCGAGCTCACGTCGCTGGTGCCCGCCGAGCGTCTCGGCCGTCCCCAGGAGGTCGCCGACGCGGTGACGTTCCTGTCCTCGGATCGAGCCGGCTTCATCACCGGCCAGGTGCTCTATGTCGACGGCGGGCGCGTTCTCGTCTGAGACCCTTCCCGCCGGCCTCGCAACCCTCACGAAGGAGTGACCATGTCAGACCTGTCCGCCACCCCGATGCCCCGCAGGTTCGAGGGACGCAACGTCGTCGTGACCGGCGCCGGCACCGGGTTCGGTGCGGAGATCGCCGTGCGCGCCGCCCAGGAGGGCGCGGCCGCCGTCGGCGTCCACTACCGCAGCTCCCGGACCGGTGCCGAGGAGACCGCACGCCGCGTCGAGGAGGCCGGCAGCACCGCGGTGCTGCTGCAGGCCGACATCGCCTCGTGGGAGGCCGTTCGCGCCATGGCCGACGACTCCTTCGAGCAGATGGGTCACGTCGAGGCCTTGATCAACAACGTCGGCGACGTGGCTCGGGAGCAGATGTCGTGGCGCGACATCACCGAGGAGTCCGTCGACCATGTGCTCGCCGTCGACATCAAGGGCACGATGGCGTGCACGCACGAGTTCGGCGCCAAGATGGTCGACCAGGGCCACGGCTCCATCGTCAACATCGGTTCGACCGTCATCGTCCGCGGCAGCGCCCGCGCCCCGCAGTACGCGGCCGCCAAGTACGGCATCCTCGGCCTGACCAAGTCCTATGCCCACGCGCTCGCGCCCACCGTGCGCGTCAACGTGTTCGCCCCGGGCTTCATCGAGACCGAGGCCACCTTGGGCCGCGAGGACTGGAAGTCCGGTCGCGGTGACCAGCTGCGCAAGCTCACCCCGATGGGGCGCATCCCGGGCCCGGCCGAGCTCGCCGGCGCTGCGCTCTACCTCGCCACCGACGACGCCTTCCACACCACGGGCGCCTACATGATCTCCGACGGCGGCTACAACATGGTCGGGGCCTGAGGGTGGCCGTACCGGGCGGTCGGACGACCGACCTCGACCTGGCCTCGGCCCGGTCGATCGTCGAGCGCGCCATCGACAAGGGGGAGCAGCTCGGCCTTCGAGGTGGCTTCGCCGTCGTCGGCGCCAGCGGGGCCCTGGTGACGGCGTCCCGCATGGACCGCGGCGGTGCCGGGGGGATGGCCCGGGCCCGGTCGAAGGCCTGGATCTCCGCGACCCAGCAGATCCCGAGCTTCGAGCACCTGCAGCGCATGGGCTTCGTCGGCGAGCAGGTGGCGAACGGCTTCAAGCAGTGCTCACCCGAGGCCAGGTTCCCCGGGGCCGGTGGCATGCCGATCCGCGACCCGAGCGGCGCGGTGGTGGCCGGTGTCGCAGCGTCGGGGGCCACGGTCAGCCCGTTCTTCCCCACCGACATCGCCCAGGAGAACATGATCGCCGACGGGAAGCCGGCCAACCCCGAGGACCTCGTCGTGCACTACGCGATGGGATTGCCCTACGTCGGTCAGCACGGTGACGACCACAAGCGGTGGGAGATCAGCTTCGGGCCCTTCCCCGACGACCCGCCGGCGGGTCGCGGCAACGACCCGGCGCCCGTCGCTGCCGACCAGCCCGAGCACCGCTGGGCGGTCTCGCTCGCCGACGCCGTCATGGAGCGGGCGCAGGCGGCCGGCGTCCTCGTCGCGATCTCCGTGGTCGACCACCGCGGGGACCCGGTCCAGCAGGACGTCATGGACGGCGCCCCCACCGCCGCCACCTTCCTCGCCGACGGCGTGGCCGCGGCCGCCGCCCTGATGCAGGTGCCGAGCCACGTGCTGGCGGGTCGCTACCAGGAGCCGGGGACCCTCGCTCAGCTGGCGGCGCTGCTCCCCGTGCCCGTCCTCGCCTCACCCGGAGGTCTGCCGGTGAGCGTGGACGGCCGGGTGGTCGCCGGCCTGGGCGTGGGCGGACCGCCGCCCCATGTCTGCGCCGAGATCGCGCAGGATGCGCTGAGGTCGCTGTCGTGAGCGATCCGGTCCGGGTCTGCGTGGTCGGTGTCGGGGCCATCGGCAGTCTCTACGCCGCTCACCTGGGCCGCGCGGAGGAGGTCGAGGTCTGGGCCTACGACATCGTCGAGGCCCACGTCGCCGCGATCAACGACGGCGGGCTGCGCGTGACGGGCCGGGCGGACTTCGTCTCTCCCGTGCGCGCGACCAGCGACGCCGCTGCGATCCCGCCCTGCGCGCTCGGCATCGTGGCCACCAAGGCCGAGCACACGGCGACGGCGATGGCGGCCGTCGCGCACGTCTTCACCGACGGTGCCGTCGCCAGTGTGCAGAACGGACTCGGCAACGAGGAGGTCGTCGCCGAGTTCGCGCCGCGCGTCATCCGGGGAAGCATCCTGCCCGCCGGAGCGCTCGCGGGCCCAGGCGTCGTCCGGCTGGACTCGCTGGGGCCGACCTGGCTGGGCCCCTTCGAGCCGCAACCGGCCCGGGCGGAGGAGATCGAGCTGCTGGCGCGCCTGCTGACCGAGGGTGGGTTACCCGCCGAGGCGATGGCCGACGCGCGGGGCGCGCAGTGGGGGAAGGTCGCCTTCAACGCGGCCACCAGTCCCATCGCCGCGCTGACGGGCCTCAGCATCGGCCAGCTCGGCGAGCGTCCGGACCTGCGGGCGCTGGTCGAGGCCCTCGCCGCCGAGACCACCAGGGTCTGCGAGGCGATCGGCGTCGACCCGCCGGATCCGGTGACCACGCTCGAGCGCGAGATCGTCAACGCCTACGCCCACAAGCCGAGCATGCTGCAGGACGTGCTGGCCCGCCGCCGCACGGAGGTCGACGTCCTCACCGGGGGAGTGGCCTCGGCAGCTCGCGATGCGGGCGTCCGCGCACCTCTGCACGAGGCGCTCACTGCCCTGGTCCACGGGCTCGAGGCGAGCTGGGCCGCGACGTCCGAGAGCGGGATGCGGCACTAGATCCGGATCGCCTCACCGGGGGTCGGTCGGAGCACGCGGACACCCTCGCCGACGAAGGCACCGAGCATCCCGGCGTACTTGTCGACGTCGGTCAGCTCGCCCTCGTGGATGGCGATCGCGACCGACGGGCCCACCGCTCGCACGTAGTCGACGGCCTCTGCGAGCTTGAGCCACGGACCGTCGACCGGCGCGGCCAGCACCTCGACGTCACCCTCGGGCACCTCGAAGGAGTCGCCGGGGTGCAAGAAGGCGCCGTCATCGACGAGGAACGCCAGGTTCGGGCAGTCGGGCACGTCGGCGTACACCGGCGCATGGGGTCCGCCCAGCACCACGACGCGTTCGCCGCCGAGCTCGAGGGTGTCACCCGGGTGCGCCACCAGAGCGCGCTCGATGCCGCTCACCTGCCTGGCTGTGCGCTCGTCGAGCACCAGTCGGGCGCCCGGGTTGGCCGCCATGAGCGCGGGCAGCCGCTCGGCGTCCACGTGGTCGGGGTGCTCGTGGGTGACGAGCACGGCATCGAGGTCGGTCAGCGACTCGAACCCCGCCGACAACGTCCCGGGGTCGAAGAGCAGCCGGGCCGTCCCGGTCTCGAGGAGGAGGCACGCGTGGCCGAGGTGGGTGATCTGCACGGGCCGCACCGTACACGCGCCACTCGGGGCGGGTGCGGCGCCGAGTATGGACAGATGTGCTGCGCGTCACGTACTGTCGGGTCATTCCAAAAGTAACTCTCACCTGGTGAGAATGACCGGAAGGCCGGCAGGCGTGGGACAGCTGCTCGAGGTCACGGACCTCCGCGTCACCTACGGCGGGGTCGTGGCCGTGGACGACGTGTCGCTGCACGTGGCCGAAGGCGAGGTCGTGGGGCTGATCGGCCCCAACGGCGCCGGCAAGTCCTCGTTCATCGACGGCCTCACCGGCTACCTGCCCCGGCGCGGCGGCCACGTGGAGTTCGAGGGCAGGTCGCTCGACGGGCTCGCCACCTACGCCGTCGCGCGACGCGGCCTGGTGCGCACCTTCCAGTCGGTCGAGCTCTTCGACGACCTCACGGTGGAGGAGAACCTGCTGGTCGCAGCCGAGCGTCCCCGGCTGGTCACGATGCTGCGCGACCTGGTGCTGCCCTCGCGACCCGAGGGGGTCGACGACGTCGCGTGGGCCCGCATGCTGTGCGAGCTCGACGACGTCGCCCATCGCTACCCCCAGGAGCTCTCGCACGGCCAGCGCAAGCTGGTCGGCGTCGCCCGCGCACTTGCCCAGCGTCCTCGGCTGGTGCTGATGGACGAGCCTGCCGCCGGTCTGGACACCGAGGAGAGCCTGGCCTTCGGACGCCGGCTGCGCTCCCTTCCCGGTCACGGGGTCAGCGTGCTGCTGGTGGACCACGACATGGGTCTGGTGCTGAGCGTGTGCGACCGCATCGTCGTCATCGACTTCGGCAAGGTCATCGCCAGCGGCACACCGGAGGAGATCCGCGCCGACGAGGCCGTCATCGCGGCCTACCTGGGAGGTGTCGATGCCCGCCACTGAGGCCGAGCCCGAGGCCGAGGCCGTGCTGACGGTGACCGGACTCGAGGCCGGCTATCACGGCATCCCGGTCGTGCGCGGACTGGACCTGCAGGTACGCGCCGGTGAGGTCGTCGCGCTGCTGGGCTCCAACGGCGCCGGCAAGACCACCACGTTGATGACAGTCGCGGGCCTGCTGGCGCCACTCGGCGGCTCGATCAGCTTCGACGGCGAGAGCATCGGCGGTGTGGCCGCCCACCGGCTGGCCCGGCGCGGTCTGTCGCTGGTCCCGGAGGACCGCGCCCTGTTCGCCGAGCTCACCGTCCGCGAGAACCTCAGGCTGGCGCGGGCCAAGACGGGTTCGGAGCGAGACGTCCTCGACCTGCTCCCCGAGCTCACGAAGTGCCTGGACCGCAAGGCGGGGCTCCTGTCGGGCGGCGAGCAGCAGATGCTGGCGGTCGGTCGGGCCCTGGTCACTCGTCCCAAGCTCCTGGTCGTCGACGAGATGAGCCTGGGCCTGGCGCCGGTGGTGGTCGAGCGCCTGCTGCCGGTGCTGCGCCGTGTCGCCGTCGGCTTCGGCACCGGCGTGCTGGTCGTCGAGCAGCACGTGACCCTCGCCCTCGACGTCGCCGAGCGCGCCTACGTGCTGGCCCACGGCCGGCTCGTGCTCAGCGGCACCGCGGCGCAGCTGCGCGACCAGCCCGACCTGCTCACCGCGAGCTACCTCGGCGACGCCGTCCGGGCCGCGCCCTCGACGTGATCGCGGACTGACCGACCACCAGACGTCCACCGTCGGACATCACAAAGGAGAAACCATGTCAGCAAAGCTGGGCCCCAAGGTCGCTCTCGCGGCCGGGATGGCGGCGGTCGCCATGACCGCGGCCGCCTGCGGAAGCAGTTCCGGGGGGTCGAGCTCGGGCTCATCGTCCTCGTCGGCGTCGACGAATGCCGGCGTCAACACCTCGGTCGACCTCGGCGCCGCGAACGCGGCCAGTGGCACGCCGATCGTCTTCGGCGTCTTGAACCTGCAGTCGGGGCCCGTCACCTTCCCCGAGGTCCTACAGGCCGAGCAGGCGGCGGTGAAGTACGTCAACGCCTACAAGGGCGGCATCGGTGGACACCCCATCAAGCTGGTCACCTGCGCCACCGACGGCACCCCCGCCACCTCGGCGCGGTGCGCGAACCAGATCGCCGACCAGAAGCCCGTCGCCATCCTCGGTGGGGCGGACACCGGTGCGCCCGGCGCCATCCCGGTGTGGCAGCGGCTCGACCTGGCCTACATCGGGGGTGTGCCCTTCACCCCGGTGGAGCAGAACTACAAGAACGCCGTCATCTTCTCCAGCGTCTCCACCTCCGACAACGCGGCTGCCTCGGTCTACGCGGCCAAGAAGCTCGGGGTGAAGAAGGCCGCGGTCATCTACACCTCCGACACCCAGGGCACCGCCACCGGTGAGGGGGTCATCATCCCCACCATGAAGAACGCCGGCATCACCTCGGTCACGAAGGTCGGGCTCTCGCCCACCGCATCCGACGTCTCCTCGGCCGTCGCCTCGGCCATGGGGGCCTCGCCGGACCTCATCTACGTCGACGCGCCGGCCGCGTGCCCGAACATCCTCAGCTCGCTCAAGCAGCTGGGTTACAAGGGCAAGCTCATGGGCGTCGACCCGTGCACCTCGCCCAAGGCGATCAAGGGCGCCAACGGCGGCGCAGACGGCCTCATCTTCGCCTCGCCGACCCTGGACCCGACGGCCGGGACCGATGAGACCAACCTCATGCTGACGGTGCTCAAGAAGTACGCGCCCGACACCGCTCTGGACAGCCTGGCCTCCATCGGGTTCCAGTCGGTCATGAACCTGCAGTCCGTGCTGGGCAAGTCCGCCCCCGCCGACCTGACCACCGACAAGATCCTGGCCGCCTTCAGGACCGGATCGGCGATGGCGAACTTCATGGGCCACGACTACACCTGCGACGGCAAGCAGCTCGCCGGGGCCACGGCGGTCTGCAACACCTACGAGCAGATGCGCGAGGTCAAGGGGTCCAACATCGCCGTCGCGGCCAAGGACTTCTTCACCGCCGGCAGCTACTACAAGCCCACCAGCTGACCCCGTGCGACGGACCGGACGCAGCTGCACGCCGTCCGGTCCGTCGTCCGCCGGTCGTCTCCTCCTGAACCGTCGAAGGTGAGCGTCGCGTGACGTCGTACGTGTTGTTCCTGCTCCTGGGCCTGGGTGCCGGGTCCGTGTACTCGCTCCTCGGCCTGGGCATGGTGCTCAAGTACCGCAGCACGGGCGTCGTCGACTTCGCCCAGGGCGCGATCGCGATGTGGGGGGCGTACGTCTTCTTGCGGCTGCGGTTGACGGGCAAGCTCGAGCTGCCGTGGTTCGCCCTGCCGCACGAGATCTCGCTCGGCACCGGGATGGCCATCGTGCCGGCGCTGCTGATCACCCTGGTCTACGGCACGGTGCTGGGGCTCGTGGTCTTCTTCCTGGTCTACCGGCCTCTGCTGCGCGCCGCGCCGCTGACCAAGGTCTGCGCCTCGGTGGGCGTGACGCTCTTCTTCGAGGCCGTCGCAGTCTTGAACTTCGGCACGACCGCCACCTCTGCACCCCCCGTGCTGCCGAGCAAGGCCTTCGTGATCAGCGGTGTGGTGATACCCGGTGACCGGATCTGGATCGCCGGGATCGTCGTGGCGATCGCCGTGGCGCTCACTGTCACCTTCCGCTACACGCGTTTCGGCCTCGCGACGCGCGCCGGTGCCGAGAACGAGATGGGGGCGGCCCTGATCGGGCTCTCCGCCACTCGGATCGCTGCCCGCAACTGGGTCCTGGCCACCCTGCTGGCCACCCTGTCCGGCGTCCTCATCACACCGATCTCCTCGCTCGACCCCACCTCCTACACCCTGTTCGTGGTGCCTGCCCTCGGTGCCGTCCTGATCGGACGGTTCGAGTCGTTCTGGATCACCACCGCCGCCGGCCTGGGACTGGGGATCGTGCAGTCCGAGCTGGTCAAGCTGCAGACGGTGTTCACCTGGCTCCCGCAGCAGGGCCTCTCCGACGGTGTGCCGTTCCTCATCATCTTGGTCACGATGTCCCTGGCGGCCAAGCGGTTGGGTGCTCGCGGTGCCACCGGCACGCTGCGCAATCCCTCGCTGGGTCGACCGACGCGGCCCGGCGCCACGGCGCTGCTGGCGTTCGCCGTCGGCGTCGTGGTGCTGGTGGCGCTGCACGGGTCGCTGCGTGCCGCCTTCATGGCCTCGATCGTCACGGTGTGCCTGGCGCTCGGCCTGGTCGTGCTCACCGGGTACGTCGGGCAGGTGTCGTTGGCGCAGATGTCGTTTGCGGGGTTCGGTGCCTTCGTCCTCAGCCACCTCGGCCACAGCGTGGGCATGCCGTTCTTCCTGGCACTGTTGATCTCGGCGCTCTCGGCCGTCCCGCTCGGGATCTTGATGGGCCTGCCGGCGCTGCGCGTGCGCGGTGTCAACCTCGCGGTCGTGACCCTGGCCGCGGCGGCGGCGATGGATGCGCTGGTCTTCAGCAGCGTCAAGTTCACCGGGGGCCTCGGCGGCCGCAAGATCGGCAGCCCCGAGCTGTTCGGCCTCGATCTCGGCATCGCCAAGGGGAACTCCTACCCTCGTGTCGTCTTCGGCGTCATGCTGCTGGTCGTCGTCATCGGGGCCGGTTACTGTGTCGCCCGGCTGCGTACCTCGGCCACGGGACGCATGCTGGTGGCGGTCCGCTCCAACGAGCGCGCGGCCTCGGCGGTCGGCATCCGCGTGGCGCCCGTGAAGCTCTACGTGTTCGCGCTGTCGGCGTTCCTGAGCGGCCTGGGTGGTGGTCTGCTGGCCTACGAGCAGAGCTCGGTGTCGTCCTCGACGTTCACGGCGCAGGCCTCGCTGAGCCTGCTCGCGCTCGTCTACGTCGCCGGCGTGGGCCGGATCGCGGGCGCGGTGGTCGCGGGCATCATGTTCGCCTCCGACGGACTCTTCGTCTCCTTCCTCGACAAGACCCTGCACGTCGGCCAGTACCAGACCGTCGTCGCCGGCATCGCCCTGGCGCTGACCGCGATCCAGAACCCGGACGGCGTTGCCAGCAACATGGCCGGCGAGAGGGGGCCGGGCCCGAGGGTCGCCGCCCTGCGGGACCGGATCATCCCGCGCCGGCACAGACCGGTCGTCCTGGACGTGCCGGGTCAGGACGGGGCGTTCGTGGAGGACGTCGCCGGGCCGACGCCGGTGAGCCGCGCATGATGGGCGTGACGGGCATGATGGGCGTGACGGGCATACCCAACGTCGGGCTCCACGTCGACGACGTCGAGCGCTCGCTGGCCTTCTACCGCGAGGTCGTCGGGCTGGAGACGGTGGTCGACTCGGGTTGGATCGACGACCCGGCCATGCTGGCCAACACGGCGACGCCCGGTGGCGCGATCCGCATCGTCAACCTCACCTCGGGCGGTACCGGCGCGACGATCACGCTGGTGCAGGTACGCGACGTCGAGCGGCGCACAGCGCCGGGTGGCGAGTTCCACGACCCCGGGACGATGCACCTGGCGATGAGCGTCGTCGACCTCGATGCCGCACTCGCCCGGCTCGCCGAGGCAGGGGTCACCCCGCTCGCCGAGCCCGGTGAGGTGGGGGCCGGAAACGGCGCGGGCCACGCGCGGATCGCGTTCGTGCGCGACCCGGACGGGTTCTTCGTCGAGCTGGTGCAGCCGTTGGGCTGANGGGCCGTTGGGCTGGGCCGTTGGGCTGGGCCGTTGGGCTGGCGGTGGGGGTGAGGGTCACTCCTCGTGCTGGGAGAGCCCCTCGGCGAGCGACTGCAGGGCCGTCACGGCTTCCTGCAGCCGGGTGAGATCGTCCGGGGCGAGCTCGAGCAGCGCCTCGGCCATCGCCTCTCCCCAGCGCGCCTCCCGCCGATCACGCAGCCCCATGGCGGCCCGGGTCGGCGTGACCCGGACCACTCGCCGGTCGTGCTCGTCGGGTGTGCGCTCGAGGAGTCCGCGGCGCTCGAGCGAACCGACCGCGGTGCTGACGTTGGTGCCTCGCAGACCGAGGCGGTCGGCGACCTCCGTCACGCTCAGGCCCGGACGCCGGGTGAGCAACCGCATGATCTCCAGCTCGGATGCCGGGAGCGGCTCCTCACGGGTGGCGACCGCGCCGACGGTGCGTGGCAGCAGCCACGCCAGGTCGTGCAGCACGACGGACAGCTCTCGGTGCCACGGCAGCGACGTCGGCATCGTGCTCCTTGCTTCGAGGGAGTCGCCATGATATCTATCAGCTAATAGCTATAAATCCATTGCTAATATCTGGAGCTGACTCCCATGACGAGCACGATCGAGATCGAGGGCTTCGCCGGACAGCTGATCGAGCCCCACGACGAGGTCTACGACGATGCCCGCCGGGTCTGGAACGTGCTCCACGACAGGCGCCCGGCCCTCATCGCCAGATGTGCCACTGCGACGGACGTCGCCGCCGCTCTGGCCTACGCCCGCCAGCACGACCTGGTCGTCGCCGTCCGAGGCGGAGGGCACAGCCTGCCCGGGTTCAGCGTCTGCGACGACGGCCTGGTCGTCGACCTCGGCGCCATGAACCGGGTCGATGTCGACGCCGAGAGCCGTCGCGTCACCGTCGGCGGGGGTGCGCTTCTCGGCGACGTCGACCGAGCTGCGCAGCGTCACGGCCTGGTCGTGCCGGCGGGCGTCATCTCCCACACCGGCGTCGGCGGGCTCACGCTCGGGGGTGGCGTGGGTCGGCTGATGCGCCGGTTCGGGCTCACCATCGACAGCCTGCTCTCCGTCGACCTCGTCACCTGGGACGGTCGCCGCCTCCACGCATCGGCCACCGAGCGTCCCGAGCTGTTCTGGGCGTTGCGCGGCGGCGGCGGGAACTTCGGTGTGGTCACCCAGTTCGAGTTCACGGCGCACCCGCTCACCGACATCGCGGTCCTGGGTGCCTTCCATCCGATGGCGGAGCTGCCGGAGGTCCTCGCGATCGCTCGCGAGGTGATGGAGGGGGATGCCCCCGACGCCCTGCTGTGGACCAGCTTCGTCCGCAAGGCGCCCAGCCGACCCTGGCTGCCTGAGGGGCGGGAGGGCGATCTGGGCCTGACCTCGGTCATCGAGTGGTCCGGCGAGCCCGAGGAGGGCGAGGAGGTGCTGGCGGCCCTGCGCTCCCGGCTCGGCTCCGCCGACGCGACCGTGGAGACCGTGCCCTACCTCATGCTCCAGCAGGCGGGTGACGTCGAGTTCGGCCACGGCTTGATGTCGTACGTGAAGGCCACCTTCGCCGACTCGCTCACCGATGACATCGTGGCCGCGCTGGTCGAGCGCGGATCGTCTCTGGGCTCGCCCCTGACGCAGATCGAGGTGCTCTCCACCGGCGGCGCGATCCGCCAGGTGCCAGTCGATGCGACCGCCTTCCCGCACCGCACCGCCAGCTGGCTCCTCAACATCCCGGCGAGCTGGACCGAACCCGACGACACCGACCGCGAGAAGGCGTGGGTGCGCGAGACCTTCGAGACCCTCGCCCCGCTCGGCACCGGCGGTGCCTACTCCAACTTCATGGAGGGCGACGAGCAGGGTGGGGCGACGGTCGCCTACGGGGACCTGCAGGCGCGGCTGGCGCAGGTCAAGCGGGAGTACGACCCGCACAACGTGTTCCGGCTCAACCAGAACATCGTCCCCTAGGCCGTGGGTCGATCGACACGGCCTAGGGCCGCACCAGCCGGTCGTAGGCGGTGAGGACGGCTGCGGCGGCCTCGATCTCCTCGCGACGCCCGGCATGGGCGGCCGCGGTCTGCTGGATCTCCACCGCGTGCGCCTGCTTCTCGGCCATCGACAGTACCGAGGTGCTCAGATCGGTCCAGGTGACGCTGCCGCCCTCGAGCACACCACGTGCGCCACAGGTGGCGCACTCCACGTCCGGCAGCCTCAGCCTGACGACGTCGAGGTGACACATCGGGCAGAGGCCCTCCGGACCGAGGTACTGCGCCTCCTCCGCGCTGCGGCCGAGCTGACCGGCCACGTGGTGTCCCAGCTCGCCGGCCCGTGCGAGCGCGTCGACGTCGAGGACGATCGAGCGGGGCGTTCCGGCTCCCTCGAACTCCACCTGGTCCACGACGGTGGTGTGCATCGAGAACGTCGTCGTGTGCAGCAGCGGCAGGCTCAGCGTCTTCCACTGCGAGGTGAGCGAGCCGCCCACCGAGAGGAAGCCCGCCACGCGAGGCTTGAGCACGCGCTCGTCCACCCGGAACGGCACCGCGGGCTCCTCGCCGCGAGCACGCAGGTCGAGCAGGCCTGCGACGATCGCCACGTCGGCGTTGGGACCGAGCAGCCGGTCGACGACCACCTTGAGACGAGCGGCGACGGTGCGACTGATGATCGGGGTGCTGACGACGATGCCGTCGGCCTCCAGCAACCTCTCCCACAGCCACCAGGCGTCATCGGGCAGGTCGGCGTCGCGCCCGGTCGGCTCCAAGGGGAGCGCGAGCTCGATCAGCCGCACCAGCTCGACCTCGGCGCCGTCGCCCTCGGCGGCCCGCAGCGCCTCCTTAAGCAGGATCTCCGCGCTGCCGTCGACTGCTCCGCAGGACAGTCCCAGGATCTTCCCGTGAGCCATCTCGACCTCTCGGTTGTTCTCGCCAGATGAGAGCGACTTCTACCAGATGAACTTCTCCAGTATGGTGCCGGTCACACGCAGAGTCCAGGAGGAGGGCCCATGGGTCGGCTTGCCGGCAAGGTCGCGCTGGTCACCGGCACGGCCGGCGGAATCGGTCGCGCCGTGGCGCTCTCCTTCGTGCGCGAGGGCGCCACCGTGGTCTGCTGCGACCTGGACGCGGACGGCTCGCGCGAGACGGCCGCGTTGGCCGAGGGCGACGGCGTGCTCACCACCACCGCGCCGATCGACCTCACCGACCCGTCCGCCGCCGTGCGATGGGCGGACCAGGCGGCCGCCGAGCACGGCGGCATCGACATCCTGGTCAACAACGCCTCTGCCATCCGATTCGGCGCGATCGACCGGATGCCGGTCGAGGACTGGCGGTTCACGATCAGCCACGAGCTGGACATCGTCTTCTACGTGACCCGTGCCGTGTGGCCGCACCTGGTCGCGCGGGGCGGCGGCTCGATCGTCAACATCGCCTCGCTCTCAGCGTCGCGAGGGGCCTTCTTCATGGCGCAGAACGCCCACGGCGCGGCGAAGGGCGGCGTCTTGGCCCTGACCTACCAACTCGTCGCCGAGGGCGGCCCGAGCGGCATTCGGGTCAACGCCGTCAGTCCCGGCATGACGGCCACACCCCAGACGCGCCAACACCTGGAAGGACCCGGCAGCGACCGGGACGTCGTCACCCGACGGATCCCGCTGGGCAAGGTGGGTCAACCGGACGACGTCGCCGCGGCCGTGCTGTTCCTCGCCTCCGACGAGGCGGGCCACGTGAGCGGTGCGAACATCCCGGTCGACGGCGGCTCGGCCACGATCGGCTGAGGGAGGCGATCGAGCAGATGAGTGACTCAGGCTTCACGTTCGACGGGCGGCTGCTCAAGCGCGGTGAGGAGGGCTACGAGGAGGCTCGTGTCGGCCGCGTGTTCAACGCCCGCCGCCCGGACCGCTACCCGGCCGCCGTGCTGCTGGCCGAGAGCGACGACGACCTCGTCAACGCCGTCCGGTGGGCGCGCGAGGAGGGTCTGCAGGTCTCCGTGCGCTCGGGCGGACACTCCTGGGCGGCCTGGGGCGTGCGCGACGAGACACTCCTGGTCGACCTGGGGCTCCTCAAGGACATGACCTACGACGAGGAGACCGGCATCATCACCACGCGCACCGCCGTGCGCGGGGCGCTCGACCTGGCGCCTTTCCTTCAGGAGCGCGGTCGGTCGTTCCCGGGCGGGCACTGTGAGTCGGTCGGGATCGGCGGCTTCGTCCTCCAGGGCGGCCAGGGCTGGAACAGCCGCTCGCTGGGGTGGGCCTGCGAGAGCCTCGTGGCGATCGACGTCGTCACGGCAGACGGCGAGCTGGTGCGCGCCGACGCCGAGCAGAACTCCGACCTGTGGTGGGCCGCGCGCGGCGCAGGACCCGGTTTCCCCGGCCTGGTGGCACGCTTCCACCTCCAGACCTACCCGCTGCCTCCGGTGATGGTGCAGGACACCTGGACCTTCCGGGTCGAGGACACGGCCCCGGTGCTGGCCTGGCTCCACGACGTCCTGCCGGGCCTGGATCGCACCGTCGAGCCGGTCCTGGCCGCGACCCGGCTGCCCGACGTGCCCCTCCACCCCGGCGTGGAACGGCCCACGGGGACTGTGCTGCTCGTGCACACCACGTGCATGGGCGACTCGCTGGAGCAGGTCCAGCAGCGACTGACGCCGTTCGCCTCGTGCCCAGCCGGGCTGGAGGAGCTCGGTCACGTGCGGTCGCAGACCTCGATCCCCGAGGAGAACGCCGCCCAGGCCGCACAGAATCCCGAGGGCCACCGGTATGCCGTCGACTGCACGTGGAGCGACGCGAGTGCCGAGCAGCTGGCCCCGGTGCTCGAGGAGCTCTGGCGCGAGCTGCCAACGCAGCACTCGTTCTCGATCTGGTACGGCTGGGCGCCGACCCGGGCGCTGCCGGACATGGCCTTCTCGGTGGAGGCGAACGTCTACCTGGCGACCTACCTGATCTACACCGATCCCGCCGAGGACGAGCAGATGCGCGACCTCGTGCACTCACGCACGGCACGGCTCGCAGCCCTCGACGGCCGAGGCGTCTACCTCGGCGACACCGACTTCACCCGGCGCACGGACCGGTTCCTCAGCGAGGAGAACTATGCGCGCCTGGAGGAGATCCGTGCGGTACGTGATCCGGAGGGGCGCTTCGTGCACTACCTGGTCGGCGATGCGTCGCAGCTCAACGTCCACTCCTGAGGTGCAGTCCCGACCCGTCGACGCCCGCGCAGGTCGCCTAGGGCTCGAGGCGCCTAGCCTCATCGGATGCGCCCACCCGATCCGGTCTTCGCCGATCCGCGGCTGGCAGTGCTCTACGACGCGCTCGACGGCGATCGCGACGATCTGACGGCCTACGTCGGCATCGTCGAGGAGGTCGGCGCGCGCACGGTGGTCGACGTCGGCTGCGGCACCGGCTGCCTGGCGGTGCTGCTGGCCGAGCGGGGCGTGCGGGTGATCGGGGTCGACCCGGCGGCGGCGTCCCTGGAGGTCGCCCGGGCCAAGCCGTACGCCGACCGGGTCGACTGGATCCACGGCGATGCGACCGACCTGCCCGACGCCGTGTCGGGTCGGGCGGACCTGGCGCTGATGACCGGCAACGTGGCCCAGGTCTTCGTCGACGACGAGGACTGGTCGCTCACCCTCGACGCCGTCCGGCGCAGCCTGCGGGCCGGCGGCTGGTTGGCCTTCGAGACGCGACGGCCGCAGCGGCGCGACTGGGAGACCTGGGAGGTCGCGCCCACGCAGGTGGGCGAGCTGACCGTGTCGCGGACGGTGACCGACGTCGACCTGCCGCTGGTCACCTTCGCCTCGACGATGGTGGTCGACCAGGTGCCGATCACCTCGACCTCGACGCTGCGGTTCCGCGATCGCGAGGAGCTGGAGCGCGACCTGAGCGCTCACGGCTTCGAGGTGGTCGACCTCCGCGAGGCCCCCGACCGGCCCGGCAAGGAGATGGTCCTGCTGTGTCGGCGGCGTGAGGCAGAGTAGGGGTCATGGAGCAGCCGGTCGTCCTCGCGGTCGACGGCAACTCGCTGGTCCACCGCGGCTACCACGCGCTGGCGCACACCGGGATGCGCAGCCTGGCCGGCGACCCGGTGTGGGCGGTGCGCGGGCTGCTGATGCAACTGGTGCACGCGGTCGAGCGGGTGATGCCCAGCAGCGTGGTGGTCGGCTTCGACGACCCCGAGCGCAGCCAGCGGCGCGAGGCCTACCCCGCGTACAAGGCGCAGCGGCCCGACAAGCTGCGCACGCTGGTCTCCCAGCTCTCGCTGGCCGCCGATGTGCTGACGTCCATGGGGGTCGCGGTCGAGGTGCCGGCCGGGCTCGAGGCCGACGACGTGCTGGCCTCGGTGGCGGCGCGCACCCGGGAGACGGGCGGACGCACGGTCGTGGTCACCTCCGACCGTGACGCGTTCGCGCTCATCGACGACCACACCAGCGTGCTGCGGGTCATCAACGGGGGAGTGGAGGCCTCGCCGCTGCTTACCCCAGAGCGGCTGGAGATCATGCTCGGCGTCCGGCCCGACCAGTACCGCGACTTCGCCGCGCTGCGCGGCGACCCCTCGGACAACCTGCCCGGCGTCTACGGCGTCGGGCCCAAGATCGCGGCGCGGCTGCTGGCCGACCACGGCACGGCCCAGACGGCCTTCGCCGCCGGGGCCCACCCGCGCCTGGCCGCCCCCGAGGCCCACGAGAACTGGGCGCGCAACTGCGAGCTGATGGCGATGCGCACCGACCTGGTGGTCGGCACCGGCAGCCGGCTGCCGCTGGCGGTCGAGGCGGTCCGCAAGGCCTACGCCTTCTGCCGGCTGCCGGGCACGCAGGCCCAGGCGCTGCGCGCCCTGTGCGACGTCGAGCCACCGGCCGCAGCGCCGCCCCCCGACGCCCTCAACTGGGACCCGACCGCCGAGTGGCGCGCGCGGCGCAGCCACCCGCCGCTGCCGCAGCGGGAGGCCGAGCCGCGCCGCGAGTCCCAGCTGACGCTGTTCTAGCCCGCCGCCGCTAGCCCATCGTCTTCTGGCCGTCGAGGGCCTCGCGGATGATGTCGGCGTGTCCCGCGTGCTGGGAGGTCTCACCGACCAGGTGGAGCAGCACCTGCCGCGCCGACCATGAGGCGCCCGGCTCGAACCACGGTGCCTCGGGCAGCGGCTGGGTGGCGTCGAGGTCCACGGTGTCGACCAGCTCCGCGGTGCGCGCCGCGACGTCCTGGTAGGCGGCCACGAGGTCGCCCAGCGTCTCCTCGGGCAGCATGCGGTGACCTTCCTGGAAGGCCTTCACCGCCGCGGGCGGGTTGCTCCAGTCGATGTTCGACCAGTCGATGTCGGGCTGCGGCGCGGGTCCCTCGGTGATGAAGGACAGCCACTGCTCCTGGGTCTGCGCGACGTGCTTGACCAGCCCGCCCAGGGTCAGCTCGCTGACCGTGGTGCGGGTGCGGGCCTGGTCGTCGTCGATGCCCTCGACGGTGCGCAGGAACAGGGCGCGCCGGGTGTCGAGGATCTGCAACAGGTCGTCTCGTTCGCTCATGGACGTCAACCTAGAACCGCATCAGGAAGCTGACGTTCCGCAAGGACGACGGGATGGCGACGAGTTCTATAGTATTCCAATCAACTTTGTCTCTTGATCGGAGCCCGCCCTGTCTGTTGTCCCCTTCGTCGTCGAGAGCCGCGGTTCGGGCGTCGCCCAGCAGATCGCCGTCCCCGGGGACCACCCCCACGAGTTCGGCTCCGACACCTACCCGGCCTTCGGTGGCGCCGACGCCGCCCCGAGCCCGCTGGCCTACACGCTCGGTGCGCTGACCGCCTGCAACCAGATCACCGCTCAGCTGGTGGCCAAGGACCTCGGCGTGCGGCTCGGAGAGTTCTCCTTCAACGCCCGCGGCGACCTCGACCCAGCCGTCTTCGTCGGCGGTGCCGAGGGCAACGCCAACTTCGAGGCCGTCACCGTCGAGGCCAGTGTCGAGACCGACGCGGAGGGCGAGACCTTCGACCGGCTCGTCAGCGAGCTCGAGCGGCGGTGCCCGGTGACGCAGCTGTTCCGCCGCAGCGGCATCGACTACAGCTCCACCTGGAAGCCGCTGCCGCTGCCGGTCTGAGCGTCGGGCTCAGATCCCCATCGGGTGCCAGACCGTCTTGGTCTCCAAGAAGTCGGTCATCCGGTCCAGCGGCGGGGGAGCGAGCAGATCCTCCTCGGCTGGCCGGCGCACCCGCTTGAGCGTGCCGGCCGCCGCCTGCTCCACAGAGGTGGCCAGCTCCGGGTCGTCGACGCCGGTCAGGTCGAGCGCGTTGACGTCTGCGTGCGAGGCGAGCCACGGGGCGATCTCGGCGCGCTTGCCGGTGAGCACGTTGACCACGCCGCCCGGCACGTCGGAGGTGGCCATCACCTCGGCCAGCGTGATGGCGGTGAGCGGGTGCTCCTCGCTGGCGATCACGACGCAGGTGTTGCCGGTGGTGATGACCGGCGCGACGACGCTGACCAGGCCGAGCAGCGGCCCGCGCGGCGCCACGACCGCGACCACGCCGGTGGGCTCGGGGGTGGAGTGGTTGAAGTACGGCCCCGCCACCGGGTTCGCGCCGCCGACCACCTGGGCCAGCTTGTCGGCCCAGCCGGCGTACCAGACCAGCCGGTCGACCGAGGCGTCCACGTAGGTACGCGCCTTGGCCGCCGTGATGCCCTCGGTGGCGCGCAGCTCGGCCTCGAACTGCTCGCGCCGGCCCTCGAGCACCTCGGCGATGCGGTAGACCACCTGGCCGCGGTTGTAGGCCGTGCGCGACGACCAGCCGCCGAACGCCGACCGGGCGGCCTTCACGGCGTCTCGGGCGTCCTTGCGCGAGGCCAGCGAGGCGTTGGCCAGGAACCGCCCCTTGGCGTCCTCGACCACGAACGTGCGCCCGGACTCCGAGCGCGGGAACGCCCCGCCCACGTAGAGCTTGTAGGTCTTCTTGACGTCGAGCCTGCTCACTTGATGTAGCCCTCCAGTCCGTGACGGCCGCCCTCGCGGCCGTAGCCCGACTCCTGGTAGCCGCCGAACGGCGAGGCCGGGTCGAAGCGGTTGAACGTGTTGGCCCACACGACGCCGGCGCGCAGCTGGTTCGCCACCCACAGGATCCGCGAGCCCTTGTCGCTCCAGATGCCCGCCGAGAGCCCGTAGGGGGTGTTGTTGGCCTTGGCCACCGCCTCCTGCGGGGTGCGGAAGGTGAGGATCGAGAGCACCGGGCCGAAGATCTCCTCCCGGGCGATGCGGTGGGCCTGGCTGACGCCGGTGAAGATGGTGGGCGCGAACCAGAAGCCGTGGTCGGGCAGCTCGCACGGCTCGGTCCACCGCTCGGCGCCCTCGGCGTCGCCGATCTCGGCCAGCTCACGGATCCGCTGCAGCTGTTCTGCTGAGTTGATCGCGCCGACGTCGGTGTTCTTGTCCAGTGGGTCGCCCACGCGCAGCGTCGCCATCCGGCGCTTGAGCCGCTCGACGACCTCCTCGGCCACCGACTCCTGCACCAGCAGCCGCGAGCCCGCGCAGCACACGTGGCCCTGGTTGAAGAAGATGCCGTTGACGATGCCCTCGACCGCCTGGTCGACCGGCGCGTCGTCGAAGACGATGTTGGCCGCCTTGCCGCCCAGCTCCAGGGTCACCTTCTTGCGCGAGCCGGCCACCGAGCGGGCGATGGCGCGCCCGACGTCGGTGGAGCCGGTAAAGGCGACCTTGTCGACGTCCGGGTGCTCCACCAGCGCGCGACCGGTCTCGCCGGCGCCGGTGACGATGTTGACGACCCCGGGCGGCAGGTCGGCCTGCTGGCAGATCTCGGCGAAGAGCAGTGCCGTCAGGGGCGTGGTCTCCGCCGGCTTGAGCACCACGGTGTTGCCGGTGGCGAGTGCGGGCGCGATCTTCCAGGCCAGCATGAGGAACGGGAAGTTCCAGGGGATGACCTGCGCGGCGACGCCGAGCGGCTGCGGGTCCGCCCCGCTGTGTCCATTTCCTGGCAGCGCGTACTCCAGCTTGTCGGCCCAGCCGGCGTAGTAGAAGAAGTGGGCCGCCGCGGTGGGGATGTCGACGTCGCGCGACTCCTTGATCGGCTTGCCGTTGTCGATCGACTCCAGCACCGCCAGCTCCCGGCTGCGCTCGGCGATGATCCGCGCGATCCGGAAGAGGTACTTGCCGCGCTCGGCGCCCGACATCCGCGACCACACGCGCGTGTAGGCGCGGCGGGCGGCCTTCACGGCACGGTCGACGTCGGCGGCGTCGGCCTCGGCGACCTCGGCCAGCACCTCCTCGGTGGCCGGGTTGATCGTCTTGAACGACGAACCGGAGCCGGAGGTGAAGGCGCCGTCGACGAAGAGGCCGTAGGAGGAGGCGATGTCGACGATCGCGCGCGACTCCGGGGCGGGGGCGTACTCGAACTTCATGGATTCAGTCCCGTTCGATCAGTCGAGGGTGACGTAGTCGGGGCCGGAGTAGTGGCCCGTGGCCAGCTTCTGGCGCTGCATCAGCAGGTCGTTGAGCAGCGTCGAGGCGCCGAAGCGGAACCAGTCGGGGTGCAGCCAGTCCTCGCCCGCCACCTCGTTGACCATCACCAGGTACTTGATCGCGTCCTTGGCGGTGCGGATGCCGCCGGCCGGCTTGACGCCGATCTGGGTGCCGGTGGTCTCGCGGAAGTCGCGGACCGCCTCCAGCATCACCAGCGTGACCGGCATGGTCGCCGCCGGCTGCACCTTGCCGGTGGAGGTCTTGATGAAGTCGCCACCGGCCAGCATGCCCAGCCACGACGCGCGTCGCACGTTGTCGTAGGTCTGCAGCTCGCCGGTCTCGAGGATCACCTTCAGGTGGGCCCGGCGATCTCCTTGGCCGCAGGCCGCCTTGGTGGCGACGATCTCCTCGTAGACCTCGAGGTAGCGACCGGCCAGGAACGCGCCCCGGTCGATCACCATGTCGATCTCGTCGGCACCGGCCGCCACCGCGTCGCGGACGTCGGCCAGCTTGACCTCCAGCGGCACGCGGCCCGCGGGGAACGCGGTGGCCACCGAGGCCACCTTCACCCCCGACGTGCCGAGCGTCTCCTTGGCCACGCCCACCAGGTCGCCGTACACGCACACGGCGGCCGTGGCCGGGCAGCCCGGGTCGGTGGGGTCCGGGCGCATCGCCTTGGCCGCCAGCGTGCGCACCTTGCCGGGGGTGTCGTTGCCCTCCAGCGTGGTCAGGTCGACCATCGAGACGGCCAGGTCGAGAGCCCACGCCTTGGCGGTCGTCTTGATCGACCGGGTGCCCAGGGCGGCGGCCCGCTGCTCCGCGCCGACCTGGTCGACGCCGGGCAGCCCGTGCAGGAAGCCGCGCAGGGCGCTGTCGGACGCGACCGCGTCCGACAGCGCCGTGGCGGTGGATGGGGTGATCGTCACTCGCGCCACTCTCCCACGGGGTGCCTCACTTCAGGGAAGCCGGAACGTCGGCGGAGTCGCCGATCTCGACCAGGTGCGAGGCGTAGTCCTTGACGCTGTCCTTGGTGATCAGCTCGCCCTCGAGCACCTTGTTCGAGGTCACCTTCTTGCCCTGGGCGAGCTGCAGGATCAGGTCGGAGACCCGCTGCCCCAGCGCGTACGGCGACTCCGCGTTGGTGGCGTACATCTGGCCGTCCTGGATCGCCTGCAGGGCATCGGAGATGCCGTCGTTGCCGACCAGCACCACCTTGCCGGCGAGCTGGCGCGACTTCAGCGCCGCGAGCACGCCCATCGCCATCTCGTCGTTGGCGGCGTAGACGCCGTCGATGTCGGGGTGCGCCTGCAAGATGTCGGTCATCGTGTTGAGCGCCTTGCCGCGGTCGAAGTCGGCCGACTGCTTGGCGACGGTCTTGATGTTGGGGTACTTCGCGATCTCGGTCTCGAAGCCCTTCGAGCGGTCCTGGGCGACGTTGGTGCCGAGGATGCCCTGGATCTCGACGATGGAGCCCTTCTCGCTGCCGTTCTTGGCGGCCATGCCCTTGGCCAGGGCGTCGGCGGCGTTCTTGCCGGCCTGGACGGCGTCGTAGCCGACGAAGCTGGACAGGGTGCCGCCGTCGGGCTTGCGGTCGAAGGCCATCACGGGGATGCCGGCGGAGTTGGCGGCCTTGACGCTGGCGGTGGCCGACTCGCTGCCCACCGGGTCGATGACCAGCACGCCCGGCTGCTTGGCGATGGCGGTGGTGGCCAGGTTGAGCGCGGTGCCGTCGGAGTTGTTGGCGTTCTGCACGTCGAGCTTGATGCCGTTCTTCTTCGCCTGAGCAGCTGCGCCGTTCTTGACCGAGACGAAGAACGGGTTGTTCAGCGTGCTCATGATCATCACCGCGGACTTGTCGCGGCCCTTGCCGGTGCCGCCGGCCTTGGCGTCGTCGGACTTGCGGCTGCAGCCCGCGGCGGTGAGCGCGAGGGTGGTCGCCGCGAGCAGCGCGGCGCTGCGCTGGAGGTGACGGTTCATGAGGTGACCCTTTCGGTGGTGGTGGTGCGGGTGAACCAGCCGCGGACGACGGCTGCGTTGCGGTCGAGCAGCACGGCGGCGAGGATCACCAGACCCTTGACGACGCTCTGCAGGAACGGGCTCACGTTGAGCAGGTTGAGCCCGTTGTCGATGACCCCGAGGATGAGAGCGCCGACGACCGTGCCGAGCATGTCGCCGCGGCCGCCGGCCAGGCTGGTGCCGCCGATGATGACGGCGGCGATCGCCTCCAGCTCCAGGCCCGTGCCGGCCGTGGGCTCGGCGGTGGAGAGCCGGGCGGTGATGATGAAGCCAGCCAGCGCGGCCAGGGAGCCGCTGAGCACGAACGCCGCGATCTTGACCGTGTGGGTGGGCACGCCGGAGAGCCGCGCGGCCTCCTCGTTGTCACCGGTGGCGTAGACGAACCGGCCGAAGCGCGTGCGTGCCAGCAGCAGCCCGAAGGCGAGGAAGACGACGGCCATGATCCACACCGGCACCGGGATGCCGGCGGCGTAGGCCTGGCCGATGTTCTGGAAGCTGTAGTCGCTCACGCCCACCGGGTTGCCCTGGGTGACCTGCAGCGCGAGCCCGGCCAGCACCGACATCATCGCCAGCGTCGCGATGAACGAGGGCAGCCGCATCTTGGTCACCAGCACCCCGTTGACCAGGCCCACCACCGCGCCGGCGCCGATGCCGACGACCATGCCGACCAGCGTCGGCTGGTGGCGCAGGGTGAGCGCGGTGATCGCGGCGGTGAAGCTGAGGGTCGCCCCCACCGAGAGGTCGATCTCGCCCAGGATGATGACGAACGTCTGCCCGACCGCCAGGAGCGCGGTCACCGACGTCGCCAGCGCGACGTTGAGCAGGTTGTTCGACGTCGCGAAGTGCGACGAGGCGATGCTGAGCACGACGCCGAGGGCGAGGAGCACCCAGACCGAGCGCAGGTTGGACAGGATCTGCAGGGTGCGGCTCACGAGGCCTCCACCTCCAGGGAGTGGGTCAGGATGTGCTGCTGGTCGAGGTCGTCGCCGGCCAGCTCGGCGACCACGCGACCACCGCGCATGACCAGCGCGCGGTCGGACATCGCCACCAGCTCGGGCAGGTCGGAGCTGACCAGCACGACGGCGACGCCGTCGGCGGTCAGCCGGTTGAGGATGCGGTAGATCTCGGTCTTCGCGCCGACGTCGACGCCGCGGGTGGGCTCGTCCATCAGCAGCACCCGTGGTCCGGTGAGCACCCAGCGGGCGATCAGCGCCTTCTGCTGGTTGCCGCCCGAGAGCGAGCCCACCGGCTGGGCCGGGCCGCTCGCGCGCACCCGCAGGTCGTCCATCGCCTGCCGCACGACGTCGTGCTCCTTGCCGCGCTGCACCAGCCCGGCGGGTCCGCCGTGCTCGGCCAGCGAGGCCAGCGTGATGTTGTCGCCGGTGGAGCGGTGGGGGAGCAGCCCGCGCTCGCCGCGGTCGGGCACGACGTAGGCCAGACCCGCGCGGATCGCGCGGCGCGGGCTGGTCGTGCGCACCTGCCGGCCGGCGACGCTGACCGTGCCGGCGTCGGTCGGCAGCACCCCGAACAGCGTCTGCAGCACTTCGCTGCGCCCCGAGCCGAGCGCCCCGGCCAGTCCGAGCACCTCGCCGGGACGCACCTCGAGGTCGACGTCGGCGAACGCGCCCCGCGTCGTGAGGCCGCGCACCACGAGGGCGGGGTCGGCGTCGGCGCGAGTGTGGTGCTCCTTGGGGTAGAAGTCGTCGACCTGGCGGCCTACCATCGCCGCGACCACCTCGGTACGGGTGGTCTCCGCGATGGCCGACTCGTGCGCGACGACTCCGTCGCGCAGCACCACCACGCGGTCGGCCAGCGCGAACACCTCGTCGAGGCGGTGGCTGATGTAGAGGATGCCGACGCCGTCGGCCTGCAGCCGGCGCACCTGGGCGAAGAGCTGCTCGGACTCCTGGTCGTCGAGCGCGGCGGTGGGCTCGTCGAGCATGAGCACCTCCGTGCGCCCGCCGAGCGCCTTGGCGATCTCGACCATCTGCTGCTGGGCCACGCCGAGCCGGCCGACCGGGCGGGCGACGTCGAGTTCCACGCCCACGCGGGCCAGCAGCTCGCGGGCGGCGGCGCGGGTGCGATGCGGACGGGTGACCACGCGGGCCAGCCCGGTGGCCTCGGAGTGCATCAGCAGGTTCTCGGCCACGCTGAGGTGCGGGAACAGGTTGTGCGAGAACTCCTGGTAGATCACCGAGATGCCGCGGGCCATCGCGTCCTGCGGGCGCGAGAACGACACGTCGTCGCCGTCGACGCTCAGCGTGCCCGACGTCGGCCGCAGCGCCCCCGAGAGAATGCGGGTGAGCGTCGACTTGCCTGCGCCGTTCTCGCCCACCAGCGCGACGACCTCGCCGCCGGCGACCTCGAGGTCGACGCCGCGCAGCACGGCGTTCTCGCCGAAACGGTGGTGGATGTCGCGGGCCTGCAGCTTCATCAGTAGACAACTCCGCAGGTCAGGAGCACGTTCGCGAACGCCGTGAACTCACCCGAGCGCACCGCCGCCCGCGCGCCGGCGGTGGCGGCCTTGAACTCGACGTGCGGCACGTACTGCGGCGTGACGCCGCGCTCGGTGAGCCGGCGCAGGATCTCCTCGTGCATGGCGGGGCTGGCCCCGCGCACGTCCTCGCTCATCAGGGCGCCCTCGATCTCGACCTCGGCCAGCACCGTGTCGAGCACGTCGAGGAACGCGGGCACGCCCTCGCGCAGGGCCAGGTCGACGCGCTCGACGCCGGCCGGGATCGGCAGCCCGCCGTCGGTGACCACGAGCAGGTCGGTGTGGCCCAGCTCGGAGATCACCCGGGAGAGCTGGCCGTTCAGGGTGCCGCCGTTGCGCCTCATGCTCGTTGCTCCAGGAAGGTGTCGATCTCGGTGGCCGAGGGCAGCGAGGGGCTGGCTCCCGGCTTGGTCACGGCGAGTGCGCCGGCGGCCATCGCGCGGGGGACGGCCTCGGCGAGCGGGGTCCCGGCGGCCAGGGTGGCGCCGAGGGTGCCGGTGAAGGCGTCGCCGGCGGCCGTCGTGTCGACGGCCTCGACCTCGTAGGCGTCGTGGCGCCGGCTCCCGCCGGAGGTGGCCATAAGCACGCCGTGGCCGCCGAGCGTGAGGATCACCGTGGCGACGCCCCGGTCGAGGAACCACCGCGCGGCGGCGTCCTCGTCGGTCTCGCCGGTGATCGCGGCGGCCTCGGTCTCGTTGGGGGTCACCACGTCGACGTCGGCCCACACCGACTCGGGCAGCTCCACCGCCGGCGCCGGGTCGAGCACGACCAGGAGCCCCGCCTCGTGGCCGGCGCGCGCCGCGTGGGCGGTGGTGGCGGCCGGGATCTCCAGCTGCAGCAGCAGTACGTCGCCGGGCTCGGCCTGCGCGAGGGCCTGGTCGACGCGGGCCGCGTCCACGTGGTCGTTGGCCAGCGGCACGATGACGATGTCGTTCTCGCCGTCGGCCACCCGGATGTGGGCCACGCCGGTGGGGCCGTCGACCGGCGTCACCTGGTCGGTCTCGACGCCGTTGTCGCGCAGCCCGGCCAGCGCGATCTCGGCGAACGGGTCACGGCCCACGTGGCCGACCATCGCGGTCCGCGCGCCGGCGCGGGCGGCGGCCACGGCCTGGTTGGCGCCCTTGCCGCCCAGCACCAGCGTGAGCTCGCGGCCCAGCACGGTCTCGCCGCGTCCGGGCAGCCGGTCGGCGAAGGCGGTGACGTCGCAGGTGATCGAGCCGATCACGAGTACCCGGCCCATCAGGCCTCCTGTCGGGGTGTGGCGGTGCTGCCGCGGACCAGCAGCGTCGTCTCGAGCACCACCCGGCGGGGCGGCACCTGGGGGGTCTCGGCCAGGCGCGCGTGGCCGAGCCGCTCGACCAGCAGCTCCATGACGGTGCGTCCCTGACGCACCTCGTCGCGGACCACGCAGGTCAGCGGCGGCTGCAGCAGGCCGCCGAGGGTGAGGTCGTCGAAGCCGATGAGCGAGATCTCGTCGGGCACCGGGACCGACGCCGCCTGCAGCGCGCGCAGCGCCCCGACGGTCATCTGGTTGTTGGCGGTGAAGATCGCGGTGGGCCGCTCGGGCAGGGCGAGCAGCTGCTCGGTGAGCCGGCGCCCCGACTCCTCGAGGAAGTCGCCCACCAGGTCCAGTCCGGGCTCCACGACGACGTCGTGCTCGGCGAGCACGCTCAGGAAGCCCTCGCGGCGCTCGCGACCGGGGGTGGTGTTGGCCGGGCCGCTGATGACGCCGATGCGTCGGTGGCCCAGGTCGAGCAGGTGGCGCGCGGCCGACGCGGCGCCGCCCGCGTTGTCGACGAGCACGACGTCGCAGTCCTCGCCGCCGTCGACCTCCCGGTCGAGCAGCACCACCGGCACGCCGCGGCGCACGAGCTCCAGCGGCAGCCGGTCCTGCTCGTTGACCGGCGCCAGCACGTAGCCGTCGACGCGCGAGTCAAGGTCGGCCAGCAGCCGCGCCTCCAGCTGCGCGGACTCCTCGGAGCTGGCCAGCAGCATGTGCAGCCCGCCGTCGGGGATGCCCTGCGCCAGACCCTTGACGATGGCGGCGAAGAACGGGTTGCCGATGTCGGGGACGATCACGCCCACGGCACTGTGCCGCCCGGTACGCATCGCCTGGGCGGCGACGTCGGGCCGGTAGCCCAGCGCGTCGACCGCCTCGCGCACGGCGTCCGCGCTGCGCACCGTCTGGCCCGAGAGGAACCGGGAGACGGTGGCCACGGAGACGCCGGCTCGCGCGGCGACGTCCTGGATGGTGGGCACGTGGCTCCTTGCTGTAATCGTTTACAGAAAACGTTTACAGAGGACTGTGACAGCGGTCACCCGATCCGTCAAGGGCGGCCCACGACGCCGGTCAGCGGACGGTCAGCACCCCGGCCTTCGTCGCCTGGTCCGAGGAGGTGCCGACGTAGACCTCCACCTGCCCGGGCTCGACGATGAAGCGCGCCTGGTCGTCGTAGAAGCCGACGTCCTCGCGCGTCAGGGTGAACCGCACCGTGCGCTGCTCGCCGGGCGCCAGCGTCACTCGCTCGAAGCCGCGCAGCCGCCGCACCGGCTGCACGATGCTGGCCACGGGGTCGTGCAGGTAGAGCTGCACCACCTCATCGCCGGCGCGCGCGCCGGTGTTGCGCACGGTGGCGGCGACGGTGACCCGGCCGTGGCGCCGGGGGAGGGTGTCGGAGGAGAAGCGCACGCCACTCACCTCGAAGCTGGTGTAGGACAGCCCGAACCCGAACTCGTACAGCGGGCCGTCAGGCAGGTCGAGGTACTTCGAGGTGTACTTGTTGTCCGGGTCGTAGGGGCGCCCGGTGTTCTCGTGGTTGTAGTAGATCGGCACTTGGCCCACCGAGCGCGGGAAGCTCACCGGCAGCTTGCCGCCGGGATTGGTGATGCCGAACAGCGCGTCGGCGATGGCGTTGCCGCCCTCGAGGCCGGGGGCGAACGCCTCGAGGATCGCCGGCACCGCTGCAGCGAGCTGCGTCAGCGTGAGCGGCCGGCCGTTGAGCAGCACCGCGACGGTGTGCGGCTGTGCGGCGCCGACGCGGTCGGCCAGCTGCTGCTGCACGCCGGGCAGCCCGATGTCGCTGCGGGCCGCGGCCTCGCCGCTCATGGCGGCGGTCTCGCCGAGCACCAGCACGCAGACGTCGGCGGCGCGGGCGGCGGCCACGGCGGCGTCGATGCCGGAGGTGTCGGTGTCGTCGACCGCGCAGCCCGGCGTGTAGGTGACGCTCCCGCCGGAGATCGCCTTGATCGCGTCGAGCACGGTGGTGGGCTCGGTGGTCGAGGCGCCGGTGCCCAGGCCCGACCAGGTGCCGTTGAGGTCGTAGGTGGCCGTGCCCAGCGGGCCGACCACGGCCACGGTCCTGCCCTTGCTCAGCGGGAGCACGCCGTTCTCGTTGCGAAGCAGCACCAGGCTGCGCGCCGCTGCCGTCCGGGCGGCCGCGCGGGCCTGTGCCGAGACGCTGACGGTCTCGCCGGCGGGGTCGACGAACGGGTTGTCGAACAGGCCCAGGTCGTCCTTGACGGTGAGGATGCGGCGCACCGCGTCGTCGATCTCGCGCTGGGAGATGGCGCCGGTGCGGAGCAGGTCGCGGGCGTGCTCGACGTAGTTGGTGCTGGTCATCTCCATGTCCACGCCGGCGCGGATTCCCTCGCGGGCGGCATCGGTGCCGTTGCCGGCGATGCCGTGCGGGATCAGCTCCTGGATGCCGGTGTAGTCGCTGACCACGAACCCGTCGAAGCCGTAGCGCTGCTTGAGCACCTCGCGGATCGTGTAGGCGTTGGCGTGCGCGGGCACGCCGGAGATCGTGTTGAAGCTGGCCATCACGGTGGCGATGCCGGCCTCCACGCAGGCCCGGAACGGCGGCAGGTAGGTGTTGTGCAGCCGCTGGATGCTGACGTCGACGGTGTTGTAGTCGCGGCCGCCCTCGGGCTGGCCGTAGCCGACGTAGTGCTTGGCGCAGGCGGCGAGCGTGTCGGGTCGGGCCAGGTCGGCGCCCTGGTAGGCCTTCGTCTTGGCCACCGCGAACCGCGTGGTCAGGTACGGGTCCTCGCCGTTGCCCTCGGCGATCCGGCCCCAGCGCGGCTCGTGGCTGACGTCCATCATCGGCGCGTAGGTCCAGGTGATGCCGCTGCGGCGGGCCTCGGCGGCGCTGGTGCGGGCGTCGGAGGCGGCCACCTCCGGGTCCCACGAGGCCGCCTGGCCCAGCGGGATCGGGAAGTTCGTGGTGTAGCCGTGGATGACGTCGAGCCCGACGATGAGCGGGATCGCCAGCCGGGTCTGCAGCGCCTGCTGCTGCAGGGCGTTGAGCTGGGCGGCGCCGACGACGGAGAAGACGCCGCCGCAGCCCGTGGTGCGCAGTGCCGCCTCGGTGTCCTCGGCGGTGTTGGCCAGCCGCAGCTGGCCGATCTTCTCCGCCAGCGTCATGCGCGCCAGCAGGCGCTCGACGCGGTCGCGGCGGCGTGCCGTGCGGAACGGGGCGGCCTGGGCCGGTGTGCCGATCAGCCCGGTGGACAGGCCGGTGGCGGCTGCCCCGACGGTGGTGGAGCCGAGTAGGGAACGGCGGGTGAGCTGGGTCATGGATCCTCCCGAGATGTGACCGAGCTCACGAACCTAGCGAAGTCCGTACCCTGGTGGCCATGGCCGGCCCATCCACCCCCGAAGTCGGCAGGTACACCTTCCCGTCCAGCCAGGGCACCGTCAGCGGCATCGTCGGGATCGGCCTGGTGATCCTCCTGGTCGTCGTCATCGCCGTCGACGGCTGGGGCCTCGACGGGCTGCGGGTGCAGCTGGCGCTGGTCGCCTTCGGGGTGCTCACCTGGGCGTTGATGCTGCGCCCGAAGATCCTGGTGCGAGGCGGCCGGCTGGTGCTGCGCAACCCGTTCCACGAGCTGTCGCTGCCGCTGCACCTGGTCGACGACGTCGAGGTGCGCGCGGTGACCAAGGTGCACTCCGGCGCCCGCACCTACGTCGGCATCGCGGTCGGGCGCAAGACCCGGCAGATGGTGCGACCGACGACGATGGGCGCGCCCTTGGGTCCCTTCGGGATGCGGCGTTCGGAGGGCAGCCCGGCCGGCGACACGAACGCCGACCTGCTCGAGGAGTGGGTCAACCGCGCCGCGGCCGACGCCCGCCGCGACGCCAAGCGCCTCGGCGCCGGCGAGGAGGAGATCCGGCGTACGCCGTTCGTGGGGCTCTACGCCGCGCTCGGCGTGCTCGTGGTCGCCTTCGTGGTCACGCTGTTCCTCTAGCGGGCCCTACAGCCCCGCCGCCGTGCGGACGTCGGCCTTGATCGCGTCCAGCCGGCCCGCGGCGGCGATGCGGGCGGCGTCGACGCCGTCGTCCTCCTCGCCCACCGGCACCACCACCTCGAGGTAGCACTTCACCTTCGGCTCGGTGCCCGAGGGACGCACCACCACGCGGGCGCGCTCGGCCAGCCGGTAGCGCAGGCCGTCGGTCGGCGGCAGGTCGTCGGAGCCGGCCGAGAGGTCGTCGACGCCCAGCACGTCGAGGCCGCCGAGGGTCTGCGGCGGCGTGCCGCGCAGCCGTTCCATCGTGGCCGGGATCTGGGCCAGGTCGTCGAAGCGGACGCTGAGCTGGTCGGTGGCGAACAGCCCGTGCTCGCGGGCGATCCGGTCCAGCGCGTCGCGCAGCGTCTGGCCCTGCGCCTTGAGCGAGGCGGCCAGGTCGCAAGCCAGCAGCATCGCCGAGAGGCCGTCCTTGTCCTTCACGTGCGCGGGGTCGACGCAGTAGCCCAGCGCCTCCTCGTAGCCGAAGGCGAGGTCGGGCACGCGGCCGATCCACTTGAAGCCGGTGAGGGTCTCGACGAACCGCTGCCCGGCCGCACGCGCCAGCTCGCCCAGCAGCGAGGAGGAGACGATCGAGCAGGCGTAGGTGCCGGTCCGTCCGCGCTGCAGCAGCTCGCTCCCGAGCAGGACGCCCACCTCGTCGCCGCGCAGCATCTGCCAGCCCGTCCCGTGACGCCGCGGGCCGGCCACTCCGAGGGCGCAGCGGTCGGCGTCGGGATCGTTGGCCACCACCAGGTCGGCGTCGACCTCCTCGGCCAGGGCCAGCGCGAGATCCATCGCGCCCGGCTCCTCGGGGTTCGGGAAGGCCACGGTCGGGAAGTCCGGGTCGGGCTCGGCCTGCGCCACCACCTCGTGGACGTCGGTGAAGCCGGCCCGGCGCAGCACCTCGAGCGCCGAGGTGCCGCCGACGCCGTGCATCGGCGTGTAGACGATGCGCAGGTCCTTGCGCCCGGCGTCCGCGACCGAGACGACACTGTCGAGGTACCGGTCGACGACGTCGTCGCCGAGCAGCTCGCCGCCGTCGCCGCGTGCGACGTCGGCCAGGGCGCCGACCGCCTCGATCTGCGCGGCGATGTCGGCGTCCGCGGGTGGCACGATCTGGCTGCCGTCGCCCAGGTAGACCTTGTAGCCGTTGTCCTGCGGCGGGTTGTGGCTGGCGGTGACCATGACGCCCGCGACGCAGCCGAGGTCGCGGATCGCGAACGCCAGCAGCGGAGTGGGAAGCGGTCGTGGCAGCGTGAGGGCGCGCAGCCCGGCGCCGGTCATCACCTCCGCGGTGTCGCGGGCGAAGACGTCGGAGTTGTGACGGGCGTCGTAGCCGATCACCACCGCGTCCTCGGCGCCGGCGCCGTTCGCCCTCAGGTACGCCGCCAGCCCCGCCGCCGCGCGCGTCACCACTACCCGGTTCATCCGGTTGGGCCCGGCGCCCAGCGCGCCGCGCAGGCCCGCGGTGCCGAACTGCAGCGTCCCGGCGAACCGGTCGGCGAGCTCGGCCTCGTCGCCGCGGTCGAGCAGCTCCTGCAGCTCGGCCCGGGTCTGGGGGTCGGGGTCCTCGGCCAGCCAGGCCCTCGCGGTGTCGTGGAGACTCACCGGCGCGACGTTACTAAGGTCAGCCGGGTGCGGACGGTGTGCGTGTACTGCGGGTCCTCGAACGGTTCCTCCCCGGCCTACGCGGACGCGGCGCGCCGCCTCGGTGAGACGCTCGTCGAGCGCGACCTCGGCCTGGTCTACGGCGGCGCCCACGTCGGGCTGATGGGCGTCGTCGCCGACGCCGTGCTGGCCGGCGGCGGCACCGTCGTCGGCGTCATCCCCGCCGGTCTGCGCGACAAGGAGCTCGCCCACACCGGCCTCACCGAGCTGCACGTCGTCGACACGATGCACGAGCGCAAGCAGCTCATGGCCGAGGTCGCCGACGCCTTCGTCGCCCTCCCCGGCGGCACCGGCACCCTCGACGAGCTCTTCGAGACGTTCACCTGGCTGCAGCTGGGCCTGCACAGCAAGCCGATCGGCCTGCTCGACGTCGAGGGCTACTGGCGCCCGCTCGTCGCCTTCCTCGACACCGCCGTCGACGCCGGCTTCCTGCCCCGCGAGCACGCCGACGCCATGCTGCTCCGCGACGACCCGGACGCCCTGCTCGACGCCTTCGCCACGTGGCTGCCCCCGCACCACGAGAAGTGGCAGTGAGCGCCGCCTTCCGGGCCGGCCAGACCGGGCTCATCGCGCCGGTGCCGGCGGCCGAGGCCGCGGTCGGCGACCAGCGCGCCGCGCACGACTCCTCGACGCAGCTCGGCGTGCCCGCCCACGTCACGGTGCTCTTCCCCTTCCTGGAGCTGGCCGAGGTCGACGACCAGGTCCTCGACGAGCTGGCACGCCTGGTGCGCGGCCACGGGCGCTTCGAGGTCGCGTTCCGCGCGGCGGGGCGGTTCCCAGGCGTGCTCTGGCTCGACCCCGATCCCGACGTACCGTTCCGCGCGCTCACCGGTGAGGTCGCCCACCGCTGGCCGCAGTGCCCGCCGTACGAGGGCGTCTACGACGACGTCGTACCGCACCTGACGGTCGCCGAGGGCGACGACGAGGTCCTCGACGCCGCCGAGCGCGTGGTCCTGCCCCGCCTACCGGTGGTCACGAGCATCGCGGAGGTCCGGCTGATCGGCTTCGACGGCGGGCAGTGGGAGACCGTGGCGCGCTTCGACCTCGCCTGAGCGCGCCGGAGAGCTCCGGTTTCGAGACGGTGCTGGCGCACCTCCCCAACCTCCGCAGTCCGGTGCGTGCTTCCTCAGGCGTCGATGGAGGACAGGTCCCCGTAGCGCTCGCCGGCGACGGCGTCGCGGGGGACGGCCTCGTCGAGGGCGCGCAGGTCGTCGGCGGAGAGGTCGACGTCGACGGCGGCGGCGTTCTCCTCGAGGTACTTCACGCGCTTGGTGCCCGGGATCGGCGCCACGTCGGAGCCCTGCGCCAGCACCCAGGCCAAGGCCAGCTGGCCGGGGGTGCAGCCCTTGGCGTCGGCGAGCTGGCGGATCTTGGCCACCAGCTCCAGGTTGTGGGCGAGGTTGTCGCCGGAGAAGCGCGGGAAGTACGCCGTGCCGCGCGAGTCGCCCGCCTCGGCGTCGGGGGTGGTGGTGATGGCGCCGGTGAGCAGCCCGCGGCCCAGCGGGGAGTAGGGCACCAGGCCGATGCCGAGCTCGCGCAGGGTGGGCAGGATCTCGTCCTCGATGTGGCGAGTGAACAGCGAGTACTCGGTCTGCAGCGCGGTGATCGGGTGCACGGCCTGCGCGCGGCGGATGGTCTGCGCGGACGCCTCGGAGAGGCCGAGGTGGCGCACCTTGCCCGCCTCGACGAGCTCGGCCATCGCGCCGACGGTGTCCTCAATGGGGACGGTCTTGTCGACGCGGTGCTGGTAGTAGAGGTCGATGTGGTCGACGCCGAGACGCTGCAGCGAGGCGTCGCAGGCGCGGTGGACGTACTCCGGGCTGCCGTTGATGCCCAGCCGGGTTCCGTCCTCCTCGCGCTCGTTGCCGAACTTGGTGGCCAGCTGGACCTCGTCGCGGCGCCCGGCGATGGCCCGGCCGACCAGGCGCTCGTTGATGAACGGGCCGTACATGTCGGCGGTGTCGAGGAACGTCACGCCGAGGTCGAGGGCCCGCTGGATGGTCTCCACGCCCTGCTGCTCGTCGCGTTCGCCGTAGAACTCCGACATGCCCATGCAGCCCAGGCCGAGGTCGGAGACGGCGAGGGAGGAGGTCGTACCGAGAGTGCGCATGGGTTCAGCCAACACCGGTGGTCAAGCGGCGCCGGGGGTGGGTCCGCTGCGGGTGGGTCCGTGCGGGCGGGAGGATCGCTGACGTCATACCTGGTGGTCGCCAGGGCAGCCACGACGTATGACGTCGTGGCCGGCGCGTCCGGGACGTCATACGAACTTCTCGCTCGGGCAGCCACGACGTATGACGTCCGACGCCCGCGCAACGATGCGCACGGTGCCGGCCTACGACAGGCCTAGTCGGTCGCCAGCGCGGACTGCCAGCGTCGCAGGATCGCCTCGAGCCGTGAGGCATCGGTAGGGCTGAGCAGGTCGACCAGGTACCGCTCGTTGGCCATGTGTGCGGCGTAGGCGCGGTCGATGACGCCGAACCCGGACGGGGTGAGACGCACCATGCGGCGGCGTGCGTCGTCGGTACCGGTGGTGCGCTCCAGCAGACCACGCGCGACCAGGCGGTCCACCCGCTTGGTCAGTCCGCCGGTGGTGACCATGGTGTGCTCGGCCAGTTCGCCGGCGGCTCGCTCGTACGGGGGACCGCTGCGACGCAGGGTGGCCATCAGGTCGAACTCCGGCTCGCTCAGCCCGGACTCGGCGTAGAGCTCTTCGATCCGCCGAGTGAGGGCGAGGCCCACGCGATGCAGCCGGCCGATCACGGACATCGGTGAGGTGTCGATCTCGGGCCGCTCGCGGGCCCATTCCTCGCGGATCCGGTCGACGTGGTCGGCACTCACGTGTGGAGTTTACCTGCCATGGAAGGTAAAGTATCTTCCATGGAAGAGAACCGCCTCAAGAGTCTCGCGGTCACCGCCTTCGCACCGGTGATGTGGGGGAGCAACTACGTCGTGATCCACCAGCTGCTACCGGCCGGCGTGCCGTTGTGGGCGGCGACGCTGCGCGCCCTGCCCGCCGGTCTGCTCGTGCTGGCGCTGGCCCGACGGCTGCCGCGCGGGGATTGGTGGTGGCGCTCGGCGGTGCTCGGCACGCTCAACGTCGGCGGCTTCTTCGTGCTCGTCTACGTAGCGGGTCAGCGGCTGCCCTCGGGTGTCGCCGCGACGGTGATGTCGGCGTCCGCGGCGTGCCTGGCCCTCATGGGGTGGCTGCTGCTGGGCCAGCGTCCGGCCAACCGGCTGCTGTTCGGGGCGGGCGTGGGACTGGTCGGCGTCATGCTGATGGTCGGGGTGGGCGTGCAGCTGGTCGACCCGTGGGGCGTCGCGGCCTCGCTCGGCGCCATGCTCTCGACCTCGGTCGGCTTCGTCCTGGGCGTGCGCTGGAAGCGCTACGACGCGCCCGGGCCGCTGACGATGACGGCCTGGCAGCTTCTCGCCGGCTCGGTGGTGCTGCTGCCGCTCGCCGTGCTCGTGGAGGGCGCCCCGCCTGCGGTCACGGCCACCTCGGCCCTCGGCTTCGGCTACGTCGCGGTGCCGGCCACCGCCCTGGCCTACGTGGCCTGGTTCAGCGGGCTCTCGCGCGTGGCGCCCGCGGTGGCTGGCGTCGTCGGTCTGCTCAACCCGCTCACCGGGACGCTGCTGGGCGTGCTCCTGGCCGGAGAGTCCCTCGCGACCGGGCAGCTGGCCGGGCTGATGCTCGTCCTCGCCGGCGTCGTCCTGGGGGCTCAGATCCGCGGCACGACCTCGGCCAGCAGGTCGCCCATCCGTCCGGCGGCGGCCTTCCCGGCGGCGAGGACCTCCTCGTGGTCCAGCGGCGCGTCGGAGATGCCGGCGGCGAGGTTGGTGACCAGCGAGATGCCGAGCACCTCCATGCCCGCCTCGCGGGCGGCGATGGCCTCCAGCGAGGTCGACATGCCCACCAGCGAGCCGCCCATGACGCCGGCCATGCGGACCTCCGCCGGCGTCTCGTAGTGGGGGCCGCGGAACTGGACGTAGACGCCCTCGGCCAGCGAGGGATCCACCGAGCGGCACAGCTCGCGCAGGCGCGGGCTGTAGAGATCCGTGAGGTCGACGAAGTGGGCGCCCTCGATCGGGGAGGCCGCGGTGAGGTTGATGTGGTCGCTGATGAGCACCGGCGTGCCGGGCGACCACGACGGGTCGAGCCCCCCGCAGCCGTTGGTGAGGACGATGCTGGAGCAGCCCGCCTGGGCGGCGGTGCGGACGCCGTGGCACACCGCGCGCACGCCGAGGTCCTCGTAGAAGTGGGTGCGCCCCAAGAAGACCAGCAGGTTGCGCGACCCCGACCTGACCGACCGGATCTTCCCGGCGTGCCCCTCCACGGCCGGGGGCGCGAACCCGGGCAGGTCGGTGGTGCTGATCTCGGCCGTCGCCTCGCCCAGGGCGTCGACGGCGGGCAGCCAGCCGCTGCCCATCACCAGCGCGACGTCGTGCCGCTCGACGCCGGTCAGCTCTCGCAGCGTGGCCGCGGCCCGCTGCGCCTCCTCGGTGTAGGTCGCCACTCGCGGGACCCTAGTGGGCCGCGCCGAGCTCGTCGTCCTCGAGGGCTGCCTCGTGGGTGGTCTCGTCGATGTAGGCGCGGGCCTGGTCGTCGGGCAGGCGCATGGCGTACGCCATCGCGTAGATCACCACCGAGAGCACCAGGAGCAGCCCGGCCGAGAGCTCGAAGTTCAAGGCGTTGAGGTTGCCGGCGGCGGGCTCGGGGTAGTTGCCGACCCACGAGATGACGGTGAGACCGAGCAGCCAGGGCAACACCCAGATGCCCGAGCGCACGTCGAGGGACTTGCCGCGCAGGCCGCCGGTGGCCATGAAGACCCCGAGCAGCACGAAGCCGATGAGGATGGCGACCATCAGCTTCCAGACCACGGTCCAGCCCGACCAGTAGACGACGAGGTTGGCGCCCCAGAAGGCCAGCAGCGGGATCACGTGGCCGCCGGGCAGCCGGAACGGCCGCTCGTGGTCGGGCACCTGGCGCCGCAGCGAGGCCATCACCAGCGGGCCGTTGGCGAAGGAGAGCACGGTGGCCGAGCTGATGAAGCCGACCAGCTGCTGCCAGCTGGGGAAGGGCAGGAAGACGATCAGCCCCAGCACGAACGCCAGCCCGAGCCCGATCATCGGCGAGCCGTTGCGGCTGGTGCGGGCCAGCGCCTGCGGGGCGTTGCCGTTGCGGGCCATGGCGAAGGAGATCCGCGAGGTGATCGTGGTGTAGATCAGGCCGGTGTCGCCGGGGGAGATGATCGCGTCGAGGTAGAGCAGGGCGGCCAGCCAGCTCAGCCCGAGGATGGTCGCGACGGCGGCGAGTGGGCCGAAGTCGTTCTCGAAGGACAGGTTGGCCCAGCCGTGGTCGAGGTCGCCGGGACGCAGCGCGCCGATGAAGGCGACCTGCAGCAGCACGTAGATCACGCCCGTGAGCACGACGGATCCGATGACGGCGATGGGCACGTTGCGGCGCGGGTTGTCGGTCTCGCCGGCCAGCTCGATGCCTTGCCGGAAGCCAAGGTAGGAGAACACCACACCGCTGGTGGCGATGGCGGTGAAGACGCCGTGCAGGCCCGCGGGGGCGAAGTCGTGGGAGGTGAAGTTCGCGGAGTGGAAGGCGGTGAACAGGAAGGCCGCGATGACCAGCACGATGATGAGCAGCTTCCAGCCCACCAGCACGTTGTTGATGCGCGCGAACCAGCGCACGCCGAAGTAGTTGACCAGCACGAACACCGCCATGAGCACCACGGCCGAGCCGTAGCCGAGCGCGGTCAGCGTGTGCACGGTCTCGCCGCCCACGGTCTTCTCGGTGGTGAAGGGGGCGTACTTGGTGGCGTACTGCAGCGCGCCCTCGACCTCGATGGGTGCGGTGGTGGCCACTGCGACGTAGGTGATCCAGCCGCCGGTGAAGCTGGCCAGGTTGCCGAAGGACATGTGCGGGAAGCGCACGACCCCGCCCGAGAGGGGGAACATGGTGCCCAGCTCGGCGTAGGTCAGCGCGATGAGCAGGATCAGCACGCCGCCGATGGCCCAGGAGAGGATCGCGGCGGGACCGGCGGTCTGGGAGGCGTTCAGCGCCCCGAAGAGCCAGCCCGAGCCGATGATCGAGCCGACGCTGGCGAAGAGCAGCCCGACCACGCCCACGTGCCGCTTGAGGTTCGGCTGCTCGTCGGAGCCGCTCTTCTGGTCGGTCGTCGTGGACATGGGAGGGACAGTTACCGACGAGCGGCGGTCCAAACCTCGACCCGGTCTGTGAGGTTGACCTAACTAAGGCTAGCCTTACCTGCCATGAGACTCCGACGTTCCTCCGCCGCCGTCCTCGCCGCCCTCGCGCTGGCCGCGACCGCGGCGTGCAGCTCCGGGCCCACCGACTCCGCCGCCGCCGGCCCCACGAAGAGCACCACCGCCGCGGGCGGGGTCGAGAAGGGCGCCTTCCCGGTGACCATCACCGACTCGCTGGGTTCGGTGACCATCAAGAGCGAGCCGCAGCGGGTCGCGACCGTGGGCTGGGCCGACGCCGACAACGCCCTGGCCCTGGGGGTGGTGCCGGTCGGGGCCACCAAGATCACCTACGGCGGCAACGCCAACGGCTCCACGCCGTGGTTCGACGCCGCTCTGGAGAAGATGGGCGGCACCCAGCCCACCCGCTACGCCGACACCGACGGCGTCGACTTCGACGCCATCGCCAAGCTCTCCCCGGACCTCATCCTCGCCACGAGCTCGGGGGTGAGCAAGGCCGACTACGCGAAGCTGTCGAAGATCGCACCGGTCGTGGCCTGGAAGGGCGCCGCCTTCGGCACGCCATGGCAGACCCAGACCGAGATGGTGGGCCAGGCGCTGGGACGGCCCGCCGCGGCGAAGAAGCTCGTGGCCACCGCGGAGGCGGAGATCGACGCCTTCAAGGAGGCCAACCCGGCCCTCTCGGAGACCTCGGCGGCGATGCCCTACTTCGACGTCAAGGACACCTCGCAGATCGGCTTCTACACCACGCGCGACCTGCGTCCGCAGATGCTGAACCAGCTGGGCTTCTCGACCCCGTCTGTGGTGGAGAAGCTGAGCAAGGGCTCCTCGTCGTTCTACGAGAGCATCTCCTCCGAGCGCGCCTCCTCCGTCGACGCCGGGGTGCTCGTCAGCTACGACGACCCCAAGGGCACCGAGAAGAAGGTGCTGGCCGACAAGCTGTGGTCGCAGATCCCGGCCATCAAGTCCGGGGCGACCGTGTGGCTGGCCGACCGGGGCGACTCGCTGTCGATGTCGCTGCCCACGCCGCTGGCCATGCCGTACTTCCTCAAGACCATCGGCCCCGACCTCGCCGCCGCGGCGAAGAAGGCCCAGGGCTAGCGGTCGTGTCCCTGCCCGTCGTGGGCCGGCCTGTCGTGGGCCGGGCCCTGACCAGCACCACGGTCGCCCTCGCGGCGGCCGTGGTGCTCTCGATCTGCGTGGGCTCGCGGATGGTCCCCGTCGGCGACGTCGTGCACGCGCTGCTCACCGCCAGTGATCCGGTGCACCCCATCGTCGACGCGCGGGTGGTCCGCACCGTCGTCGCCGCGCTGGTCGGGGCGGCGCTCGCGCTGGCCGGGGCCGGTCTGCAGGGGCTCTCGCGCAACCCGCTGGCCGATCCCGGCCTGCTCGGCATCAACGCCGGCGCCGCCACCGCCGTGGTGATCGGCATCAGCTGGTTCGGGCTCGGTTCGCGATCCTCCTTCGTCGTCGCCGCGCTGCTCGGGGCAGCGGCGGCGGCCGTCCTGGTGCAGCTGCTGGCCACGGCGGGCCGGCAGGGCGCCACGCCGGCGGCGCTGGTGCTCGCCGGGGCCGCCACCACGGCGGTGCTGACCAGCGTCATGACCACCGTCCTGCTCTCCGACAGCGAGACCATGGACGTCTTCCGGTACTGGTCCGTCGGCTCCGTCGGTGGCCGCAGCTGGGGCTCGGTGGTCGCAGTGCTGCCGCTGCTCGTCATCGGGGCGCTGGTCCTGCTCGGCCGCGCGCGCACGCTGAACGCGCTGGCGATCGGCGACGACGCCGCGCGCGGCCTGGGCGGCTCGCTGGTGCGCGACCGGCTGCTGGTCGGCCTGGGGGTGGTGCTGCTGTGCGGCGCCGCCACCGCGCTGGCCGGTCCGATCGCCTTCGTGGGCCTGATGGTGCCGCACGGACTGCGAATGCTCGGCGTCGTCGACTACACCGTGCTGCTGCCCGCGAGCCTGCTGGGGGGCGCGGCGCTGGTCCTGCTGGCCGACACGCTGGGCCGGGTGCTCGCGCCGCCCACGGAGGTGCAGGTCGGCGTGATGACCGCCCTGGTGGGCGTCCCGGTGTTCGTCTGGGTCGTGCGCCGCGGTCGAGAGGTGGCCCTGTGAGCGCCACGACGACCAGCGCCGAGGCAGTGGCGCGCGTCCGGCTGGTCCGGCGCCGGACGGCTCGCCGCGGCCGGCTGATCGTGGCGGTGCTCACCGTCGTGTTGCTGGCGGCCTTCGCCGCCCGGGTGCTGCTCGGCGACTACCTGGTCACCGTGCCCGACCTCGTCCGCGTGCTCTCCGGTGAGAACCTGCCCGGCACCTCCTTCGTCGTCTTGGACTCCAAGCTGCCCCGGGCGGTGGGCGCGGTGCTCGCTGGCGCCGCCTTCGGGCTGGGGGGCGCCCTGTTCCAGACGGTGCTGCGCAACCCGCTGGCCAGTCCCGACATCATCGGCATCGGCGCCGGGGCGAGTGCGGCGGCGGTCGCCGCCATCGTCCTGTTCGGCGTGACGGGCGGCTGGCTGGCCGTGTGGGCTGTGGTCGGCGCGCTCGGCACGGGCCTCGCGATCCTCCTGCTCGCCGGGCCCCGCTCGGGGGCGCGGCTGGTGCTCATCGGCGTCGCCTGCTCGGCGGCCCTGGTCTCGGTCGTGCAGTACCTGTTCACCCGCGCGAGCCTCTACGACGCCCAGGAGGGCCTGCTGTGGATCACCGGCAGCCTGAACCAGGCCGCCTGGCCCGGCCTGGGCCGGCTCGCCGTCGAGGTGCTGGTGCTCGTCGCGGCCACCGCCGCACTGGCCCCCCGGCTCGCCGCAGCCGAGCTGGGTGCCGACAGCGCGGCCGGACTGGGGGTGCCCGTGCGGGGGGTGATGCCACTGCTGCTCGTGGGGGTGCTGCTCACGGCGCTGGCCACCGCGGTCACCGGACCGATCGCCTTCGTCGGACTGATCGCGGGTCCGCTGTCGCGACGGCTCAACCGCGACCGGGTGACGCTGCCGGGCGCGGCGCTCGTCGGCGCCGTGGTGGTCGAGATCAGCGACTACATCGGCGCCTACGCCGTCCCCGAGACCAACCTGCCGGTCGGTGTCATCACCGGCGCCGTGGGCGCCGTGGTGCTGATCTGGCTCATCGCCCGCGACCCCTCCCGGAGGAGAGCATGACCACGCGCCTGAACACGAGCCGGCTGGTGGCCGACGCCGTCCGCCTCGGCTACGGCGAGCGCACCGTCGTCGACGGACTCTCGCTGCACGTGCCCGACGGGCAGGTCACCGCCATCGTCGGCGCGAACGCGTGCGGCAAGTCCACCCTGCTGCGCGGCATGGCGCGCCTGCTGGCGCCCGCGTCGGGCGGCGTGCTCCTCGACGGCGAGCTGGTCCACCGTCGGCCCACGCGCGAGGTGGCGAAGGTCCTCGGTCTGCTCCCGCAGTCACCAGTGACGCCCGAGGGCATCACCGTGGCCGACCTCGTCGCCCGTGGCCGCTACCCCCACCAGCGGTTCTTCGTGCGCCGCAGCAGCCAGGACGACGAGGCCGTGGCCCGGGCGCTGGAGCTGACCGGCACCGTGGACCTGGCCGAACGGTGCGTCGACGAGCTCTCCGGCGGTCAGCGGCAGCGGGTCTGGGTGGCGATGGCGCTGGCCCAGGAGACCGAGCTGCTGCTGCTCGACGAGCCGACCAGCTATCTCGACCTGGCCCACCAGGTCGACCTGCTGGACCTGCTGCACGAGCTCAACGCCGAGCGCGGCACCACCATCGTGATGGTGCTGCACGAGCTGAACCTGGCCGCCCGCTACGCCGACCGGCTGGTCGTCATGAAGGACGGCGGCATCGTCGCCGAAGGACCGCCGGCGGTGCTCACCGAGCAGGTCGTCGAGGACGCCTTCGGGCTGCGCAGCCGGGTCGTGCCCGACCCGGTGACCGGCACGCCGCTCGTCGTCCCGATCGGGCGGCGTCACCAGCACAGTCACCAGCACAGTCACCAGCAAGCTCACGAGGAGAGAGAGCGACACCGCATGATCATCGAGGAGGTACGCGTGGCCCGCCGCGAGCGGCTCTCGCCGAGCTTCGTCCGGGTGGAGCTGACCGGGCAGGGGCTGGCCGAGCTCGGCGTCGACGGGCCCACCTACGACCAGCGCATCAAGCTCGTCTTCCCCGGCGCCGCCGGCACCCTGCCGCGCCTGGAGGCCGGCCCGCCCGGCGAGTACTCCTGGTACTCCGACTGGCAGGCGCTGCCCGAGGCCGAGCGCGGCCACATGCGCACCTACACCGTGCGCGACCTCTACGGCAGCGGGGAGGCCAGGCGGCTGGTGGTCGACGTCGTCGTGCACCCCGCTCACGACCCCGGCGACGTCGGCCCGGGCGCCGCCTGGGCCGAGCAGGTGCAGCCCGGCGACGCCGTGGTGGTGGTCGGGCCCAAGATCGGCGTCGACTGGGGCGGCATCGCCTTCGCCCCGGGCACCGCCGACGACCTGCTCCTGGTGGGCGACGAGACCGCGGTGCCGGCCGTCGCCGCCATCCTCGGCCAGCTGCCCGCCGACGCCCGTGGCACGGCGTACCTGGAGGTGCCGTGGGTCGAGGACATCCAGCAGCTACGCGCACCGCGGGGGGTGGAGGTGGTCTGGCTCTCCCGCTGCGGCGAGGCGCCCGGATCCCATGTGGTGCCCGCACTGCGCCGTCATCTGGGTCTGGGCGGCGACGCCGTCGTCGAGCGCGCCGAGAACGAGATATGGGACGAGCCGGAGGTACCGGTGGCCGCCGGGCGCTACGCCTGGATCGCGGGGGAGTCCGGGGTGGTGCGCACCCTGCGACGCACGCTGGTCTCGGAGGCGGGCTGGGACAAGGGCGAGGTCGCGTTCATGGGCTACTGGCGCATCGGCGTGGCGATGGCCTGACTACAACCCGGTCGAGCGGCACTCGCGGGCCCGGAGTGCCGTGACGTAGTCGACGGGTGCGTCCGCGGCCTCCGCGGCGTCGGCGATGGCGCCCAGGTGGATGGCCGAGGGCAGGCCGCCCTCGAACGCGTCGAGTACGTACACCCAGGCCACGACCTCGCCGTCGAGCAGCGAGACCCGCACCTTGAGCTTGCGGAACAGCCCGGTGTCGGCCGACTCCCACTGGTCGAGGGCCACGACGTCCTCGTCGGTGACGTCGTAGACGGCGACGAAGACCTGCTCGAAGGGGTCCTGCACGACGGTGGCCATGGCGCCGTCCCAGCCGAGGTCCTCACCGCCGAAGGTGAGCCGCCACCCCTCCAGCCAGCCGACGCCGCGCAGCGGTGAGTGCGGACAGCGGGCGCCCATGCGCACGGGGTCCAGGTTCGGGCCGTACGCGGCATAGAGCGTCACGCCGAGCAGATTAGTGGGAACCGGTCGTGGACAATGGGCCGCGTGGACCGCGTCGTGATCATCGGTGGTGGACCGGGCGGCTACGAGTCGGCCCTGGTGGCCGCTCAGCTGGGCGCGGAGGTGACGGTCGTCGACTCCGAGGGCATCGGCGGCTCCGCGGTGCTCACCGACTGCGTGCCCAGCAAGACCCTCATCGCCACCTCCGACCTCATGATCGAGCTGGCCGGTGCCGCCGAGCTCGGCATCGCCTTCGCCGGTGCGGGCAGCAACGTGGTGGTCGACCTGGGCCGGGTCAACCAGCGGGTCAAGCAGCTGGCCGCCGACCAGTCCGGCGACATCGCCCGACGCCTGGAGCGCGAGGGGGTGCGGGTGGTCACCGGCCGGGGCCGGCTCGACGGGCCCGACCAGGTCGGCGTCGAGCTGCCCGACGGGCGCACCGACGCCATCCGGGCCGACGCGGTGCTGGTGGCCACCGGCGCCCAGCCGCGCACGCTGACCAGCGCCCGGCCCGACGGCGAGCGGATCTTGACCTGGGAGCAGGTCTACGACATCGGCGAGGTGCCCACCAAGCTCATCGTGGTGGGCTCCGGCGTCACCGGCGCGGAGTTCGCCAGCGCCTACCTCTCGCTCGGCGTCGACGTCACGCTGGTCTCCTCGCGCGACCGGGTGCTGCCGGGCGAGGACGCCGACGCCGCCAGCGTGCTCGAACGGGTGCTCGAGCGGCGCGGGATGACGCTGCTGGACCGCTCGCGGATGCAGTCGGTGACGCGCGAGGGCGACACGGTCACCGTCACCCTCACCGACGGCCGCACGGTGGAGGGCTCGCACTGCCTGCTGGCGGTGGGCTCGGTGCCGAACACCGACGACATCGGCCTGGAGGAGGCCGGCGTCGTGCTCGACGAGGGCGGCTTCGTGCGGGTCGACCGGGTCTCGCGCACCTCGGCCCGGGGCGTCTACGCCGCCGGCGACTGCACCGGCGTGCTGATGCTGGCCTCGGTGGCGGCCATGCAGGGCCGCATCGCGATGTGGCACTTCCTCGGCGACAAGGTCTCCCCGCTGGACCTGCGCCAGGTCTCCTCCAACGTGTTCACCTCACCCGAGATCGCCACCGTCGGCTGCTCGCAGCAGAAGGTCGACGACGGCGAGATCGACGCCGAGACGGTGATGCTCGACCTCGCCGGCAACGCCCGCGCCAAGATGCAGGGCGTCCGCGACGGGTTCGTGAAGCTCTTCTGTCGGCCCGGCACGGGGATCGTGGTGGGCGGCGTCGTCGTGGCACCGCGCGCCTCGGAGCTGATCCACCCGGTGGCGCTGGCCGTCGCGCAGTCGCTCACCGTCGACGCGCTGGCGCAGGCCTTCACCGTCTACCCCTCGATGAGCGGCTCGGTGGCCGAGGCCGCGCGGCGGCTGCATCACCGTCCCTTCTGACGGCGTTCTTTAGACGCGCGTCGGCATCGTCGCTAGTGTCCTGCGGATGCGCCTGAGGACATCTGCTGCCGTGACCGCGCTCCTGCTGGCCGGGTCGATCGCCCCCGCCACCGCCATGGCCAGCGCGGCGCCCGCCCCCACCCCGAGCGGCGCGAAGAGCCAGCTGAGCGTGACCGGCAACGGCTTCGGCCACGGCCGCGGGCTCTCGCAGTGGGGCGCCTACGGCCGGGCGAAGGCCGGGCAGTCCTACGCCGCGATCCTGGCCGCGTACTACCCGGGCACCACGCTGACCAGGAGCTCCGGTGCGGTGCGGGTGCTGCTCACCGACGCGGCGCGCTTCGTCACCGTCAAGCCCGCCGCGCGGCTGCGCGTGCACGCCGTGGGCGGGCGGACCTACCGCATCGGCCACCGCGGCGTCACCGCCTGGCGGCTGCGGCCCTACGTGGCCCGCACGGCGGTGCAGTACAAGAAGGGCGGTCGCTGGCACCGCTACCGCTGGATCCCGGGCACCACCAACGAGTTCCTCTCCAGCGCCGGCCGGCTGGTGCTGGTCACGCCCAGCGGCGCGGTCACCTACCGCGGCCGGATGCGGTCCATCCCGGCGAAGCTGTCGGGCAGCCGGGCCGTGAACATCGTCGCGCTCGACGCCTACGTGCGCGGCGTCGTGCCGGTCGAGATGCCGTCGACCTGGAGCACCGAGGCGCTCAAGGCGCAGGCCGTCGCGGCCCGCACCTACGCCCTCTACGCCCGCGGCCACGCCGGCACCCGCGACTACGACCTGTGCGACACCACCGCCTGCCAGGTCTACCGCGGCACCGGCGCCGAGCAGACCTCCACCAACGCCGCGGTGGCCGCCACCCGGGGCCGCGTGCTCAGCAACGACGGCAGCGTGGCCTTCACCGAGTTCTCCTCCAGCAACGGTGGCTGGACCGCCGGCAGCACGCTCGCGCCCACGCCGCAGCAAGACCCCTACGACACCGCCTACCGCCACTGGACGGCGACGATCGACACCAGCAAGCTCGACTCGACGACGCACGGTGCCGTCACCGCGATCGCGGTCGCCTCCCGCGACAACTCCGCGAGCAGCCAGGAGTGGGGCGGACGGGTCCTGACGATGACGGTGACCTACGCCGACGGCTCCACCGCGAGCATCACCGGCGACAAGTTCCGCTCGACCTACGGCCTGCGCTCGACCTGGTTCACCTTCAGCTGAGCCCGCTCAGCGCGGGCCGACCGCGCGCTTGAGGCGCCGCCGCAGCTTGTCGCGCTTGCGGGTGAGCCGGGCCACCTCGTCGCGCAGCGAGGCGATCTCCGCGTCGCGCCCGGCCACCTCGAGCAGCAGCCCGGCGGTGGCCCGGGCGCTCGTGCGCAGCGCCCGCACGGCGTCCAGCGCGTCGGGGTCGGTGGCGGTGGCCGGACGGCGGGGGAGCAGGTCGTCGACGGCGCCGTGCACCTGCCAGCCGGCGGCGTGGATCTGCTTCGCCCAGCGCTCGGCGCGGACGGTGAGGTCGTCGTAGAGGGGCTCGGGGAGGTCCGGTGCCGGCGAGGCCGGCTCGCCCAGCAGCCGCTGGGCGTAGAGCCGCTTGACCAGCCGGCCGTACGCCGGTTCCTGCAGCCGGCCGTCGAGTGCCTTGTTCACGCGCCGCAGCAGCGCGATCTCGTCGACGCCGAGCGAGGCGTTGCCCTCCTCGGCGCCGGCCGGCTCGAGGGTGGGGTCGACGCCGCAGGCCTCGGCGAAGCGCCGCCACAGCACGGTGCGGTCCGCGCCGCGGGGCGGGCAGGTGACCACGTGCACGCGCTCGGCGGGCAGGTCGCGCCCCCAGCGCTCCAGCACGGCGGGCAGGTCCTGCGCCGCCCGGAACTTCCTGGCGTGCGAGGAGCCGGCCGTCTCGGGCAGCACGGCGGTGGCGAACCGCGCGAACGAGAGCCGGCGGCCGTGCTTGACGCCCTCCTGCCACTCCGCGACGGCCTGCCGGGCGGGGTCGCGGGCGGTGACGACGACGTGCACGTCGTCCAGCCGCCGCAATGCCCAGCGCACTCGCTCGGCGTCGGCCGCGGCCAGCAGCTCGTGGCTGATCAGGTCCGGGTGCTCCTGGGTGAGCCGCTTCCAGGCCCCGCGGGTCTCCTCGCCGGTGCGGCCCCAGCCGTCGTGGTGCTCGCGCACGTCGAGCGCGCCGAGGAAGGTGGCGTCGGCATCGGGCAGCAGCCCGTGGCGCCGCAGCGAGGCCTGCAGCCAGGTGGTGCCGGTCTTGGGCAGGCCGACGTGCAGGGTGGTCACGAGAGGCTGTCGAGCAGGTCGAGCCACTGGGCGGTCACGATCGCGGGCTCGTAGCGGCGGGCGTCGCGCCAGGCCCGGTCGCCGAGACGGCGGCGCAGCCCGGCGTCCTCCACCAGCGCCAGCAGGGCGCGGCTGAAGCCGTCGACGTCTCCGTCGGGCAGCAGCAGGCCGTTGCGCCCGTCGTCGACGATCTCGCCCGGGCCGCGGGGGCAGTCCATGGCCACCAGGGGCAACCCCTGGCTCATCGCCTCCAGCAGCACCATCGGGAACCCCTCGGCGCGCGACGTCATCGCGAAGGCCGAGGCGCCGCGCAGCGCGGCCCGCAGATCGGTGGTGTAGCCCGGCAGCCGGACCCGGTCGCTCAGCCCGAGCCGGTCGACGCGGCGCTGGATCGCCTCACGGCGCTCGCCCTCGCCGTGCACGAGCAGCTGCCAGTCGGGGTGCTTGGCGGCGACGGGGGCGAAGGCGTCGACCAGCCGGCCGAACCCCTTGACCTTGGCCAGCCGGCCCGCGGCCACCAGCACCGGCGCCTCGAGCGGGGCGGGCTCCTCGGCGGGCGGCCAGGAGAGCGCGTTGCGGATCACCTCGACCCGAGCAGGGGCCAGCCGCTCGCGGTAGTCCACGGCGTCGGCGTGGGTGAGCACCACCCAGGCCGACGTCGCCGGCACGGCCCGGTCGAGCACGTCGCCCAGCCAGCCCGAGGCGTAGCGGGTGAGGAAGTTCTTGTGGTCCCAGCCGACCAGGCGCACGTGGGGCGGCGCCCAGGTGGCGGCGGCCAGGTGGAGGCTGGGCCGGGTCGTGACCAGGATCCCGGGCGGCAGCCGGCCCAGCCAGCGGCGCAGCGCGCGATCGCTCTCCGCGCTGAGCAGCCCGTCCTCGGGCACCAGCTGCGAGGGACCGCGCTGCCGGCTCCAGCGGCGCTCCGTGTGCACCACCTCGTGCGGGACGTCCACGGTGTAGCCCTGCGCACCGCCGCGGTGCACCAGCCCCGCCAACCGGGTCGGCCGGTGCCGGCCCAGGCGGTTCGCCGTGCCGATGACGGCACGAGCCAGCCCGCCGGTGCCGGTGGCGTCGGCGAGCAGGAACGTGACGGGCGGCCGCACCGGATCAGGGTCGCGGAGCCGGTCGAGGTGCGGGTGAACCCTCAGCCTCGCGCGTGCGACCGCCGCGTGACCAGCAGGAGCACCGCGCCCGCCACCAGCGCCCAGAAGGCCGCGCCCAGCCCGGCGATCGAGACGCCGGAGGCCGCCACCACGAACGTCAGCGCAGCGGCCACGCGGTCGTGCTCGTCGGCCAGGGCGGTCGCGGCGGCGGTGCCGAACGAGGCGAGGAGCGCGACGCCGGCGATCGCCGCCACCACGCCGGCCGGGGCCGCGTTGGTGATGGCGACGACCGCCGCGGCCAGGGGCCCGAACAGCACATACACCACGCCGGTGGTGGTGCCGGCGATCCAGCGTCGGTCGGGGTCGGGATGGGCGGTCGGCGAGGCGCACAGCGCGGCGGCGATGGCCGAGAGGTTGATCGAGAACCCGCCGAGTCCGGCGGTGGCGACGGTGGCCGCGCCGGTGTAGGTCAGCGCCGGCCCGAACGGCACCTCGTAGCCGTACGTCGAGAGCACCGCGACGCCGGGGATGTTCTGGCCGGTCATCGTGACCAGGTAGAGCGGGATGCCCAGCGCCAGCGCCGTGCCCGGCTCCAGGTGCGGCGTCGTCCAGGTGAGCCGCGGGACGAGGTCGTCGGCGGCCACGTGCGCCAGCGATCCGCTGAGCAACACCACCAGCAGCACCACACCGAAGGCCACCGGCACCGCCCACCGCGGCGCGAGCCGCAGCATCACCAGCCAGGTCAGCAGAACGGGGGCGACCGCCCACGGCGACTCGGTCAGCGCCCGCACCGGCTCGACGCACAGCCCGAGCAGCACGCCCGCCAGCATCGCGCTGGCCAGCGACGACGGGATGCGCGCCACCAGCCGGCCCAGGGGCGAGACGAGCCCGGTGAGCAGGTACAGCACACCGGCCACGACGAAGGCACCCACCGCGGCGGCGTACCCGCCGTGCGGTGCAGCCACCGACGCCAGCAGCGCGGCGCCCGGCGTCGACCAGGCCATCGTCAGCGGGCGGCGGTAGCGCAGCGAGAACCACAGGCAGCCGGCGCCCATCGTCACGCAGACCGCGAACAGCCCCGACGCGGCCTGCGCCGGGCTCGCGCCGACGTGGCGCAGCCCGGTGAGCACGACCGCGAAGGCCGAGGTGAAGCCGACGACGGCGGTGACGACCCCGGCCAGGACCGCCTGGCCGGAGCCGGCGCGCATCAGTCCTTGATCTCGCAGACCACTTCGCCGTTGCCGATGGTGGCGCCCACCTCGGCGCTCAGCCCGTTGACGGTCCCGGCCTTGTGGGCCTTGAGCGGCTGCTCCATCTTCATCGCCTCGATGACCACGATCGCGTCGCCCTCGGCCACGGTGTCGCCGTCAGCGGCCACGACCTTGACGATCGTGCCCTGCATCGGGCTGGTCACGGAGTCGCCGGAGGCGGCCGCGCCGGCCTTCTTGGCGCTGCCCCGCTTCGGCTTCTTCGGACCCGCGCTCGCGGCGCCGCCGCCGATCGCGGCGAGGCCGGCCGGGAGCACGACGTCCAGTCGGCGGCCGCCGACCTCCACCGTGATCCGCTGCCGCTCGCCGGCCTCGGGGGCGTCCGCGCTCGGGCCGGAGTAGGGCTGGATCTGGTTGTCGAAGTCGGTCTCGATCCATTGCGTGTAGACGCTGAAGGACTCGCCGTCGCCGATGAACGCGGGGTCGCGGACCACCGCGGCGTGGAACGGGATCACCGTCGGCATGCCGTCGACGACGAACTCGTCGAGCGCCCGGCGGCTGCGCTCCAGGGCCTGGGTGCGGTCGCGGCCGGAGACGACGAGCTTGGCGATGAGGGAGTCGAAGGCGCCGGGGATGGTCTCACCCTCGACGTAGCCGCCGTCGAGCCGGACGCCGGGGCCGCTCGGCGGCTCCCAGCGGGTCAGCGTGCCCGGCGCGGGCATGAAGTTCTGGCCGCCGTCCTCGGCGTTGATCCGGAACTCGATGGAGTGGCCGCTGATCTCCGGGTCGTCGTAGCCGAGCTCCTCGCCGGCCGCGATCCGGAACATCTCGCGCACCAGGTCGAGTCCGGTGACCTCCTCGGAGACGCAGTGCTCCACCTGCAGCCGGGTGTTGACCTCCAAGAAGGAGATGGTTCCGTCCTGGGCCACCAGGAACTCGCACGTGCCGGCGCCGACGTAGTCGGCCTCGCGCAGGATCGCCTTGGAGGACTCGTAGAGCCGGGTCAGCTGCTCCTCGGTGAGGAACGGCGCAGGCGCCTCCTCGACCAGCTTCTGGTTGCGGCGCTGCAGCGAGCAGTCGCGGGTGGAGACCACCACGACGTTGCCGTGCTGGTCGGCCAGGCACTGGGTCTCGACGTGGCGGGGCTGGTCGAGGAACTTCTCCACCAGGCACTCGCCGCGGCCGAAGGCGCTGACGGCCTCGCGCACCGCCGCCTCGTAGGCGTCGGGGATCTCCTCGAGGGTGCGGGCGACCTTCAGGCCGCGACCACCGCCGCCGTAGACGGCCTTGATGGCCACCGGTAGCCCGTTGTCCTTGGCGAAAGCGACGATCTCGTCGGCGTCGGCGACCGGGTCCTTGGTGCCGGGGGCGAGCGGGGCGTTGGCCCGCTCGGCGATGTGCTTGGCCTTCGCCTTGTCGCCCAGCGCGTCGATCGCGGCCGGCGGCGGGCCGATCCAGATCAGGCCCGCGTCGAGCACCGCCTGGGCGAAGTCCGCGTTCTCGGCCAGGAAGCCGTAGCCGGGGTGCACCGAGTCGGCGCCGGACTCCTCGGCCGCGGCGACGATCTTGGCGATGTCGAGGTAGGAGTCGGCCGGGGTAGTGCCGCCCAGGGAGTAGGCCTCGTCGGCCAACCGGACGAAGAGGGCGTCGCGGTCGGGCTCGGCGTACACCGCGACGCTGCCGATGCCGGCGTCCTTGCAGGCCCGGATCACCCGCACCGCGATCTCGCCCCGGTTCGCGACGAGCACCTTCTGCAGCGGCTTGATCTGGTTCACGGTCGTGAGGTTAGCGCCCCAGGTTTCGCACTCGGGCCCCGCGGCCGCCGACGGGGGATGCGACGGCCGCGGGGGGTCCGGGGGAAGAGAGCTCAGCTCTCCAGGGAGGCGTCGAGCGTGATGTCGACGCCGGTGAGCGCCTTGCTGACCGGGCAGCCGGCCTTGGCGTCGTTGGCCGCCTTCTCGAAGCCGGCCGCGTCGAGGCCCTCGACCTCGCCGACGACCGTCAGCTTGATGCCGGTGAGCCGGAACCCGCCGTCGGGGTCGGGGCCGAGCGAGACGTCGGCGGTCACGTCGAGCGACTGCGGGGTGCCGCCGGCCTCGGCGATCAGGGCCGAGAGCTGCATGGCGTAGCAGGAGGAGTGGGCGGCGGCGATGAGCTCCTCGGGGCTGGTGGTGCCGCCGGCGTCGTCGGCCGCGCGCTTGGGGAAGGACACCTCGTAGGTGCCGACCTTGGAGCTGGACAGCTCGACCTGGCCGGAGCCGTCCTGGAGGCCGCCGTTCCAGGCGGTGCGAGCGGTGCGAGTAGGCATCGGAGCTCCTTCGTCGATAGGGGGTGCACGGTTGTCTTGTGCACGAGATGAACGTACACGCGCTAGTCTGGCGTGACAAGCACTCGGCGAGGAGGACCCATGAGCGTCGCCACCGAACGCTCGGCACCGTTGGCCGACCTGCTCTGCTTCGACCTGTACGCCGCCTCGCGCGCGGTGACCGCGCGCTACCGGGCCCTGCTGGCCGAGCTCGACCTGACCTACCCGCAGTACCTGGTGCTGCTGCTGCTCGGCGACGCCGAGCAGCTCAGCGTGCGTCGCATCGCCGCCGACCTGCACCTCGACCACAGCACCCTGACCCCGCTGCTGCGGCGGCTGGAGCGCTCCGGCCTGCTCACCCGCTCGCGCAACGCCGACGACGAGCGGGTGGTCGACATCGCGCTCACCGCGCGCGGTCGGCAGGTGGTCGAGCGCTTCGGGGAGGTGCAGGACGGCATGCGCGAGGCGATGGGGCTCAGCCCGCGCGAGGCCCACTCGCTGCAGGAGGCGCTGCGCCGGCTGGCCACCAGCGTCGAAGGTTAACGATCGTTAACCTGCTCGGTTACAGTGCGGGCATGTCGTACGAGCTCTCCCGCGAGCACGAGGAGTTCCGGCGCACCGTGCGTGCGTTCGCCGAGGACCGGATCGCGCCGCACGCGGCCCAGTGGGATCGCGACCACCACTTCCCGGTCGAGGTCGTGCAGCAGCTGGGCGACCTCGGGCTGTTCGGCCTCACCGCCCCCGAGGAGTACGGCGGCGCCGGCCTGGCCGGCGAGGACGGCGGCTTCACCAGCCTGTGCCTGGCCATCGAGGAGCTCGGTCGGGTCGACCAGTCGATGGGCATCACGCTCGAGGCCGCGGTCGGGTTGGGCATCAACCCGATCCTCACCTACGGCAGCGACGAGCAACGCAAGACCTGGCTGCCCGACCTCGTGGCCGGGCGCTCGCTCGCCGGCTTCGGGCTCACCGAGCCCGGCGCCGGCTCCGACGCCGGCGCGACGCGTACGAAGGCGAGGCTGGACGGCGGTGAGTGGGTGGTCGACGGCGCCAAGCAGTTCATCACCAACTCCGGGTCCGAGATCACCTCGGTCGTCACGGTCACCGCGCGCACCGGCGAGCGCGAGGGCGGCAAGCCCGAGATCAGCACCATCCTGGTCCCGGCCGGCACTCCCGGCTTCACCGCGGAGCCGGCCTACGACAAGCTCGGCTGGCACGCCTCGGACACCCACCCGCTGACCTTCGAGGGCGCCCGCGTGCCCGAGGCGAACCTGCTGGGCGAGCGGGGTCGCGGCTACGCCCAGTTCCTGGCCACCCTCGACGACGGCCGGGTGGCCATCGCGGCGCTCGCCGTCGGCTGCATCCAGGCCTGCCTGGACGCCTCGCTGGCCTACGCCGGCGATCGGCAGACCTTCGGCGGCCCGATCGGACGCAAGCAGGGCGTCGCCTTCCAGATCGCCGACCTGGAGACGATGCTGCGCGCGAGCCGCCTGCTCACCTACAGCGCGGCGGCGATGAAGGACGCCATGGACGCCGGTCGCGCCGTGCCGGCGAAGGAGTTCAAGCAGGCCGCCGCGGTGGCCAAGCTCTACGCCACCGAGTCGGCGGTCACGGCCACCCGCATCGCTACGCAGGTCTTCGGCGGCTACGGCTTCATGGAGGAATACCCGGTGGCCCGGTTCTACCGCGACGCCAAGGTGCTCGAGATCGGCGAGGGCACCTCGGAGGTCCAGCGGATGCTCATCGCGCGGGGGCTCGGCCTGCCGGTGGAGTAGCCGCGCTGCGCATCCGGCGCCCGAAGGCCAGGTAGAAGACCCGCCGCTGCGCGGTCCGCAGCGAGGCCATCAGGTTGCCGCGCCGGACGTCGGCGGCGCTCACGCTCTCCGGCGCGATGCGCTGCAGCTCGCGGTGCAGGTGGGCGATGGAGGCGGACTGCTGCCCGGCCAGCTCCACGCTCCACTGGGTGTCGCTGAAGCGGAACGCCGCCTCGGTGTGCGGCGTGGTGACCAGGTCGCCGCGCAGCAGCACCCGCGAGTACGTCGCCTGGTCGATCATGTAGCCGGGGTCGCCGTGCCAGCCGCCGACCTCGGCCAGGGTGCTGCGCCGCAGCAGCACGCAGCAGGGCTCGCCGAACAGGTTGGCGCCCTGCCGCACCGCCGTGCGGACCGCCGTCCGGCCGTCGACGCGACCGCTGAGCCCGCCCAGCCCGCGACGACGCACGATGACCTTGCCCGTGGCGTCGATCATGTCGCGCGGGGAGCAGACCATCACCGCGTCCGGGTGGGCGTCGAACGCGGCCACCTGGTGCTCGAGCGCGGTGGGTCGCAGCAGGTCGTCGCCGCACACCAGCTTGACCAGCTCGCCGGTGGCGGCCTGCGTGACGCGGTTCCAGTTGCGCTCGGCGCCGCCGCCCGCCGGGGTCGAGAGGAGCCGTACGCGAGGGTCGTGGGCGAACTCGGCGAGGATCTGCGGCGTGTCGTCGACCGAGGCGTGGTCGGCCACGACGAGCTCGAAGTCGGTGTAGGTCTGGGCGAGCACCGAGAGCAGGGTCTCGCGCAGGAAGGCGGCGTTGTTGTACGCCGGCACCACCACCGACACGCGTGTGCTCACCACGGACCCCGTTCCCCCTCAGCAGGATCAGCGTAGCCCGGACAGCCGGGCCGAGACGCGCTTACGCTGGAGTCGTCACGGGAGGAAGCGGGGGCGTCGTGGCGCAGCTGCACACGCACACCCTGGTCCGGCCGATGCCCGACCAGGTGGCTCCGGCCTGGCCCGGCGCGCGCTGGGTCGGCGTGGTCGACGACGTCGAGCGGCTCGCGGTCGAGGAGCTCGAGCTCGACGCCTCGCAGGGCTACCGCCACGCCCGGCTGCTGGTCCGGTCCGAGGGCCGGGTGCGCGGCTTCGTCGAGCTGCCGGTGGTCGAGGGCCGGGTACGCACCGCCGACCTGCGCCGGCTGGCCGCACCGCTGCCCGCGCCGGACCCCGCGAGCGAGGACCACCTCGCCGCCAGCGTCACCGTCGTCATCTGCACCCGCGACCGTCCCGAGCGGCTGCGCGAGGCGCTCGCGGCCGTCCTGCGGCTGTGCCACCCCGGCTTCGACGTCGTGGTCGTCGACAACGCGCCGGCCACCACCGCCACCCACGACCTGGTGGCCGCCTGGGGCGACCCGCGCGTGCGCCTGGTCACCGAGCCGCACCCCGGCGTGCCCTACGCGCGCAACCGCGGGCTGCGCGAGGCCACCGGCGACCTGGTGGCCTTCGCCGACGACGACGTGGTGGTCGACGAGGGGTGGCTGTGCCACCTCACCGACGCCTTTGCGGCCTCGGCCGAGGTGGCGTGCGTGACCGGGCTGGTGCCCGGTGGCGAGCTGGCGACGCCGACCCAGGCCAGCTTCGACCAGCGCGTGGACTGGGCCGCCTCGTGCCGCCGTGCGCTCTACTCGCTGGCGCGGCCCCCGGCGGGCGACCGGCTCTTCCCCTTCCACCTCGGGCTCTACGGCACGGGCGCCAGCTTCGCGGTGCGGCGCCGCGTCGCCATCGCCCTCGGCGGGTTCGACGAGGCGCTGGGCGTGGGCACCGTGACGATGGGCGGGGAGGACATCGACCTCTTCGTCCGGGTCCTCGCCGCCGGTCACGACCTGGCGACCGCACCGTCCGCCGTCGCCTGGCACCGCCACCGCGCCGATCCCGACGCCCTGCTCACCCAGGCCGTCGGCTACGGCGTCGGGCTGGGGGCGTGGCTGACCAAGGTCGCCTTGGACCGCCGGCTGCGACGACTCGCCCTGGGCTGCCTCGGCCCGCGCCGGCTGGGCTCGGCGGTCGGCCGGCTGCGCTCACTGGGCGACGCGACCCCGGTCGCCGCCGACGCCGACCTGGACCCGGTGCTGCGCCGCACGCTGGCCCGCATCGGGCGCGCCGAGCGGATGGGGCTGCTGCGCGGACCCGTGCGCTACGCCCGCGCCCGCCGCGCCGGCGGCCGCGCCCGGCCGCTGAGCGTGGCCGATCAGGACCAGAAGTCGGTCCAGACGAAGCCGATCTCCTCCAGCATCAGCCGCAGCAGCGGCACGCTGACGCCGACCACGTTGTGCGGGTCGCCGGTGACGCCGCTGACGAAGGCGCCGCCCCGGCCGTCGAGCGTGAACGCCCCGGCCACCTCCAGCGGCTCCCCGGTGGCCACGTAGGCGGCGATCTCCTCGTCGCTGACCTCGGCGAACCGCACCCGCGTGGCCGCCGAGCGGGCCAGCCACACCTCGCGGTGGGTGTCGATGACGCAGTGGCCGGTGTGCAGGACGCCGGCGTTGCCGCGCATCCGCTGCCAGCGCAGCGTCGCCTCCTCGGCGGTGTGCGGCTTGCCCAGCACCTCACCGTCCAGCTCGAGCACCGAGTCGCAGCCCAGCACCAGCGACCGCGGCCGGTCGGCGGCCACCGCCACCGCCTTCAGCTGGGCCAGCTTCAGCGCGTACTCGGCGGGCTCGGTGAGCTCCACCGTGCTCTCGTCGACCCCCGAGACGACCACCTCCGGGTCGAGCCCGGCCGCCCGCAGGGTCTTCAGGCGAGCGGGCGAGGCGGAGGCGAGGACGAGCGGGGGAGCGGACGGCACGGGCTCAGACTAGGAGGAACCCGGCAGGCCGCTGCCACGCCACGCGCCCGGCCCGGCGGCGTACGTCGTCCGCAGCCGGCGGGCGGGCGCGGCCCACTCGCTGGTGGGCGGCGCGGGCGATTCCCGGCCGCCGAGCGAGGAGAACACCGCGACCAGCGCGGCGACCTGCTCGGGCGTCGCGTCGCCGTCGACCAGGAAGAGCGGAGCGGCCTCGTCGGAGATGTCGCTCACAGCGGGATGTTCCCGTGCTTCTTCGGCGGCAGGGTCTCGCGCTTGGTGCGCAGCAGCCGCAGCGCCTTGACGACCTCGGCGCGGGTCTCGTGCGGGGCGATGACGGCGTCGACGTAGCCGCGCTCGGCCGCGATGTAGGGGTTGGCCAGCGTGTCCTCGTACTCCTGGACCAGATCCGCGCGCCGGGCCTCCGCGTCGTCGGCGCCGGCCAGCTCCTTGCGGTAGAGGATGTTGACCGCACCCTGGGCGCCCATCACCGCGATCTGCGCCGTGGGCCAGGCCAGGTTGACGTCGGCGCCTAGGTGCTTGGAGCCCATGACGTCGTAGGCGCCGCCGTAGGCCTTGCGGGTGATGACGGTGACCAGCGGGACGGTGGCCTCGGCGTAGGCGTAGATCAGCTTGGCGCCGCGGCGGATGATGCCGTTCCACTCCTGGTCGGTGCCGGGCAGGAATCCCGGCACGTCGACGAAGGTGAGCACCGGGATGTTGAAGGCGTCGCAGGTGCGCACGAAGCGTGCCGCCTTCTCCGAGGCGTCGATGTCGAGGGTGCCGGCGAACTGCATCGGCTGGTTGGCCACGATGCCGACCGAGCGACCCTCCACCCGGCCGTAGCCGACGAGGATGTTGGGCGCGAAGAGCTCCATCACCTCGAGGAACTCAGCCCCGTCGAGCACCGCGTTGATCGCGTCGTGCATGTCGTAGGGCTGGTTGGCGCCGTCGGGGATGAGGGTGTCGAGGGCGCGGTCCTCCTCGGAGACGTCGAGGTCCGACTCCTCGGGGTAGGCCGGCGGCTCGTCGAGGTTGTTCTGCGGCAGGTAGGACAGCAGCGTCTTGACGTACTCGATGGCGTCGTCCTCGTCGCTGCCCATGTAGTGGGCGTTGCCCGACCTGGTGTTGTGCGCCCGCGCGCCGCCCAGCTCCTCCATCGTGACGTCCTCGCCGGTGACGGTCTTGATGACGTCGGGACCGGTGATGAACATGTTCGAGGTGCCGTCGACCATGACGGTGAAGTCGGTGACGGCGGGGGAGTAGACGTGACCGCCGGCGCAGGAGCCCATGATGAGGCTGATCTGCGGGATGACGCCGCTGGCGTGCACGTTGCGCCGGAAGATCTCGCCGTAGAGCCCGAGGCTCACAACGCCTTCCTGGATGCGCGCGCCGGCGCCCTCGTTGATGCCGATGATCGGGCAGCCGGTGCGCATCGCCAGGTCCATGACCTTGGTGATCTTCTGGCCGTAGACCTCGCCCAGCGAGCCGCCGAAGACGGTGAAGTCCTGGCTGAAGACGCACACCTGGCGCCCGTCGACCGTGCCGTAGCCGGTGACGACGCCGTCACCGTAGGGCCGGTTCTTCTCCAGGCCGAACGCCGTGGAGCGGTGCCGGGCCAGCTCGTCGAGCTCGACGAACGAGCCCTCGTCGAAGAGCAGCTCGATGCGCTCACGGGCGGTCTTCTTCCCCTTCGCGTGCTGCTTCTCCACCGCCTTCGCCGAGCCGGCGTGGACGGCCTCGTCGATGCGGCGGTCGAGGTCGGCCAGCTTGCCCGCGGTGGTGTGGATGTCGATGTCGTCGGGGACCTCGGTCCCGCTGTCACGAATCTCGTTGGCAGGCTGCGCGCTCACGATGGGCAGACTAGCCGCGTGGATTCCTCGCGCCTCGCCGACCTCGCGGTGCCGGGCTGGCAGGTGGAGTACCTCGACGCCGTCGGCTCGACCAACGCCGTCGCCCGCCAGCGGCCCGCCGGCACGGTCGTGGTCACCGACCATCAGACCGCCGGCCGCGGCCGGCTCGACCGGACCTGGCAGACGCCGGCCGGCGTGGCGCTGACCTCCTCGGCCGTCGTCGACCCGCAGCAGCCCGACGCCCGGTGGCCCTGGCTGCCCCTGCTGGTCGGCCTCGCGGTGGCCGAGGCGATCCCGGTGCCGGCCGGGCTGAAGTGGCCCAACGACGTGATGGTGGGCGGGCGCAAGATCGCCGGGATCCTGGTCGAGCGGGTGCCCGGCACCTCGAGCGGACCGCTGGCGGTGCTCGGCGTCGGCCTCAACGTGCACCAGAGCGAGCTCCCGGTGCCCACCGCCACCTCGCTGGCCCTCGAGGGGGCCGCCCGCGACCGCGGCGACCTGCTGGCCGCGCTGCTGGCCGGCTACACCTCCCGGCTGGCCGACTGGCGCGAGCCGGGCGGCGCCGACCGGCTGCGGGCCGCCTACATCGCCCGCTGCGTCACCCTGGGCCGCGACGTCGAGGTGCACCTGCCCGGCGAGCGGCGTCTTGCGGGACGGGCCGAGTCGATCGACGACGGTGGCCGGCTGGTGGTGGTGACCGGCGGCGAACGGCATCCGGTGGGTGCCGGCGACGTCGTCCACGTGCGCTGAACCGAGACGCCGGGCCGCCACTGCTGCCACACTCTGGGGGTGGCCATCTCCAGCAAGCTGCTGAACCCCGGCGAGTCCGTGGTCATCAGCACGCGCACCCACTGGAAGGCGCTGGTGCTGCCGGTGCTGGCGCTCGTGGTGGTCGCCGCGGTGGCCGGGTTCGCGCTGAGCCGTCTGGACAACGCGGTGGCCCGCTGGGTCGTGGTGGTCGTCGCCGTCGTGCTGCTGGTGTGGTGGACGCTGCTGCCGTTCCTGCGCTGGGTGACCTCGACCTACACCGTCACCAGCCGCCGCCTCATCACCCGCCACGGCATCCTCACCCGCACCGGGCACGACATCCCGCTCAACCGCATCAGCGACGTCTCCTACGAACGCGGCGTGGTCGACCGGCTCGTCGGCTGCGGCACCCTGATCATCTCCGACGCCAGCACCCACGGCCGGGTCTCGCTGCCGGACGTTCCCGGCGTCGAGGCGATCCAGCTCAAGCTCAGCGACCTGCTCTACGGTCACGCGAGCGCCACTCCCGAGGCGCGCTCGGACGAAGGTGCCTGAGCAGCCGTACAGCCGCGCACGGCTCGAGGAGTCCCTCCTCGGAGCCGCCCCCGAGCTCTCCACCGACGAGCTCGCCCAGGTGGTCGAGGAGCAGCTGGACATCGAGCCCGAGGACGCCCGCCGGTTCTGGCGGGCACTGGGCTTCCCCGACCCGGGCAGCGGGTCGGCCTTCACCAGCCACGACGTCGACGCCCTCCGGGTCGTCTCCGACCTGCTCAGCGAAGGCCTGGTCGACCGCGACACGCTGCTGCGCATGACCCGCGCCATCGGCTCGACGGTCTCCCGCCTGGCGGAGTGGGAGGTCAACACCCTGGTCGGGCGCGTGGAGGAGCTGGAGTCCGGCGACCAGGCCACCGGCTCGCGCATCGGCAGCGCGCTGCGGCTGCACGACGGCGTCGGCCGCCCCTTCGAGGCACTGCTGCTCTACGCCTGGCACCGCCACCTCTCCGCCGCCGTCGCGCGGGTGGAGGCCCTCGGCGCGCGCGACGAGGACCTGCGCACCACCGAGGTCACCGTCGGCTTCGCCGACCTGGTCGGCTTCTCGGCCTGGAGCAACGAGCACTCCCAGGAGCAGATCGGCCGCGTCGTGGAGGCCTTCGAGGACCGTGCGTCCGACGCCGTCGCGCTGCACGGCGGCCGCGTAGTCAAGACCCTCGGCGACTCCGTGCTCTACGTGTGCGCCGGGCCCGTGGCGGCCTACGACATCGCCGACGACGTGGTGCGCGAGGTCGGCGGCGACCTCGAGCTGCCCGACGTCCGCGTCGGTCTGGCCACCGGCCCGGTGCAGCTGCGCCTGGGCGACGTCTTCGGCCCGGCGGTGAACCTGGCCGCCCGGATGACCTCGGTCGCGCGCCGCAACCGCATCATCGCCGACCAGCGCACCGCCGACCTGCTGCCCGCCGAGCAGTTCCAGGTGCGGGTGCTGCCGGCCCGCCCGGTGCGCGGGTTCGGGGATCTGGAACCCGTAGCAGTACGCCGCCGCTGACGGGTCACGGGCCGCCGACTGCCCACCGATAGGGTTCGACAGTGCCCGAGGCCCCCGTCGTCGCCGTCATCGGCGGCGGTCAGCTCGCCCGGATGCTGGCCGAGCCGGCGGCCGCGATGGCCGTGCCGCTGCGGCTGCTGGCCGAGGCCGAGGGGGTCAGCGCGGCGCAGGTGGTGCCCGACCAGGTCGTCGGCGACTACGCCGACCTCGACACGCTGCGGGTGGTGACGCACGGCTGCGCGGTGGTCACCTTCGACCACGAGCACGTGCCCACCGAGCACCTGCGCGCCCTCGAGCGCGACCTCGCGGTCCGCCCGGGCCCCGAGGCCCTGGTGCACGCCCAGGACAAGGCCGTCATGCGCCGCCGGCTCGGCGAGCTCGGCGTGCCGTGCCCGCGCAACGCGGTGGTCGCCGACGTCGAGGCGGTCGTCGCCTTCGGCCTGCCGTGCGTCGTGAAGACCACCCGTGGCGGCTACGACGGCAAGGGCGTCTGGTTCGTCGAGACCCCCGAGGACTGCGCCCCCGCCTTCGAGAGCGGCGTGCCGGTCCTGGCCGAGGAGCGGGTGCCGTTTCGCCGCGAGCTGTCGGCGATCGTCGCGCGCTCGCCCAGCGGCCAGGTGGCGGCGTACCCGGTGGTGGCCACCACCCAGCTCGACGGCATCTGTCACGAGGTGGTCGCGCCCGCACCCGACCTCGACCCCGGACTCGCCGTGCAGGCCCAGCGGCTGGCCATGCGGGTGGCCGCCGAGCTCGGCGTCACCGGCCTGCTCGCGGTGGAGCTGTTCGAGACCACCGACGGCCGGATCCTGGTCAACGAGCTGGCCATGCGCCCCCACAACACCGGCCACTGGACCCAGGACGGGGCGGTGACCAGCCAGTTCGAGAACCACCTGCGCGCCGTGCTCGACCTGCCGCTCGGCGCGCCCGACGCCCGCGAGCGCTGGACGGTGATGGTCAACATCCTCGGCGGCGCGGCCGAGACCGGGCGGCTCTACGACGGCTACCCCCACGCGCTGGCCCGCGACCCGCGGCTGCGCGTCCACCTGTACGGCAAGGGGCTGCGGCCCGGGCGCAAGGTGGGCCACGTCAACGCCTACGGCGACGACCTCGAGGACTGTCTCGAGCGCGCCCGGCACGCCGCCGCCTGGTTCCGCGGCGACCTGGGAGAGGAGTCGCAGTGAGCGCACGCGTGGGCATCGTCATGGGGTCGGACTCCGACTGGCCGGTGATGCAGGCGGCGGCCGAGGCGCTGGCCGAGTTCGACGTGCCGCACGAGGCCGACGTCGTCTCGGCCCACCGGATGCCCGACGCGATGCTGGCCTACGGCCGCGACGCCGCGGCGCGCGGGCTGTCGGTGATCATCGCCGGCGCCGGTGGCGCCGCCCATCTGCCCGGCATGCTCGCGGCCGTCACGCCCCTGCCGGTCATCGGCGTGCCCGTGCCGCTCAAGCACCTCGACGGGATGGACTCGCTGCTCTCCATCGTCCAGATGCCCTCGGGCGTCCCGGTGGCCACGGTCGCGGTCGGCAACGCCCGCAACGCCGGCCTGCTGGCGGTGCGCATCCTGGCCGCCGCCGACGCCGACCTGCAGCAGCGCATGACCGACTTCCAGGCCGAGCTGCGAGCCGCCGCCGAGGCCAAGGGCGAGACCGTCCGGCGAGCCGTCGAGGGTACGGCCCGCAAGACCGGTTTCTGACCCGTTCAGTCGGTCGGCCGCTGCCGCAGCGCCTTGGTGCGGCCGCGCTGCTTCTTGGCCTCCACCCGGCGCCGTCGGGCGGCGCGGCTGGGCTTGGTCGGCACCCGCGGCAGCGGCGGTGGCGCCAGCGCCTCGCGCAGCCGGTCGCCCAGCCGCTCGCGGGCGGCCACCCGGTTGCGGTGCTGGGAGCGGTGCTCGGCGGCCACGACGACCAGCGCCCGCCCGCTCGTGGCGCGCAGCACGCGGGCGCGCTGGGCGTCGTCGAGCGCGGCCGTGGCAGCCGGGTCGAGCAGCAGCTCGACCCGGCTGTCGCTGGTGTTGACCGACTGGCCGCCGGGTCCCGAGGCGCGTGAGAACCGCTCGACCAGATCGGTCTCGGGTACGACGAGTCCGTGCGGCACGCCCGGGCCCGGGCGCACGACCAGGTCCATCAGGCGCGCTCGCGCAGCCGCGCGGCCTCGTGCTCGGCGTGGGCCAGCATCAGGCCGTAGACGAAGCCGTGGTGGGCCTCCACCGTCGGCAGCACGGTCGCGCAGTGCCGCAGGAAGGCCGCCTCCACCACCAGGTCCTGGTGCGAGCCGAGCCGTCGCTGCTGCTTCTTGGCCCGCCGCGCGAGCTCGACCGCCCGGGGGAGCACCGGCTCCAGCACCTCCGCGGTGTAGCGCAGCCGCTTGAAGGCCTTGCGCGCACGGTGCGCCAGCTCGGGCGCGGCCGGGTCGTTGGCCCCGACTCGGTCGGCGTCGGCCAGTCGTCGCCGCGCGCGACGTTCGGCGACGTCGAGGAGCTCGCGGCCGGCGCGTCGCAGCGCCTTGTCCGAGAGCGGCTCGCCGGCCACCGGCGGCCGGTCGTACCAGCGCGCGACGGCGCGCATCGTGCGGCGGAAGCGGTCGGTGGTGCGCTGCGCCTGCCAGACCTCGTAGCTGCGGTGACGGACCCCGGCCAGCGCCTGGCGGACCTCGTGGGTGACGTCGTCGCGCAGCGGCCCGCCCAGCACCAGGTCGGCGGGCAGTGCGGCCAGCCGGGCCGTGAGACGCTCGCCGAGCACGTCGGCGTCGCGGAGGTCCGAGAGCAGCGCGGCCAGCCAGCGCAGGTCCTCCTCGAGCACCTCGAGCTCGGCGGCGTCGGGGGTGAGCAGCGGGGCGAAGGAGCGCAGTGCGCTGCGCAGCCGCCGCAGGCCGACGCGGGTGTCGTGCACCAGCTCGGCGTCGGACCGCGTGCGCAGCAGCAGCTCGCCGCGGATCACCACCGTGCACTGCTCGCGCAGGTAGCTCGACAACGCGTCCTCGCTACGGAACCTGTCGCGACCCCCGGGCACCCGGCCACGCTTTCACGCGCAGCCGGGTGACGCACCGGTTCGCCGGAGGTCGATCAGCCAGCGAGACCGGAGTTCTCCAAAAGCCCCACAAAACGGACACGGCTTCCGTAGGGTTCGGAAGGCAGGTCGAGCGACGCATCGGGTTCCACGGGGGATGCCTGACGTCGTGCGACGGCATCGGGGGACCATCTCGTGAGCTTTCACGTGTCTCGTCATCGCGCGCACGCACCGCTGCGCTTCCGGCTGACCGGCTCGCTGCTGGTGCTCGCCCTGTGCGCGCTGCCGCTGGTCGGGTTCGAGCAGGCGGAGCCCGTCGCGCAGGTGAGCGCTGCTCACCAGCACGCCCACCACGCGGCCGCGCACCACGCCGCGAAGCACGCGAAGAAGCACACGAAGAAGAAGGCCAAGAAGAAGAGCAAGAAGAAGTCGAAGAAGAAGCACGTCACCAAGCACGTGACGACGCCGGCGACCACGAGCGCGGCGACCGCCGCCTCGGCGGTCGCCTCGACCCCGAGCACGACCGTCACCACGGCCACCACGACCACCGCGGCCACCGTGTCCAGCGCGGCCGTGCTCGCCACGGGCGCCGCCAAGCCGGTCACCGGCTTCCTCGGCTCCGCCAACGCCTACCGCCTCGACGTCAGCAACGCCCCGCTCAACAGCGACAGCGCCGGGATGGTGGCCAACCTGACCTCGCAGGTCACCTCCTACTACGGCGGCGTCGCGGCGTTCAACGTCTGGAACTACAACACGACCTTCTACCAGGCCGCCGCGAGCACCCCGCTGCAGCGCGTGATCTGGGACAACTGCCAGAACAAGTCCTACACGCCCTCGCTGCTCTACACCGTCAGCGCCGGGGCCGCCTTCGTGGACGTGCCGATCCCCGCCGACGCCGTCGCCGCCTCGGGCACCGACGCCGAGCTGGCGATCTGGAGCCCGAGCCGCGACAAGCTGTGGGAGTTCTGGAAGGCCAAGAAGTCATCCGACGGCTGGCACGCGTGCTGGGGCGGTCGCATCGACAGCTGGTCCACCAGCCCCGGCTACTTCACCAACGGCGCCGGCGCCACCGCCACCGGGCTGCCGGTCGCCTCGGGTGCGATCGGGATCACCGAGGCGCAGGCGGGCTCGATCAACCACGCGCTGAACCTGGTCGTCATCAACGCCGCGAACTACGCCACCTACAGCTACCCGGCGCAGCGCAGCGACGGCAACCAGGCGGTGGGCACGGCCCACGCCATCCCGGAGGGCACCCGCTTCCGCCTGGACCCCACGCTCGACGTCGACAGCCTCAAGCTGACGCCGATCGCCAAGGCCGTGGCGAAGGCCGCGCAGAAGTACGGGTTCATCGTCTCCGACAAGGGCGGAAGCGTCGGCGTCCAGGCCGAGAGCGGCACCGGGGTGGCCACGGTGACCGGCACCAACCCCTGGAACGCCCTCATGGCCGGCGTGCCGGCGTACAACATCATGAAGAACTTCCCGTGGAGCCGGCTGCAGGCGCTGCCCATGAACTACGGCAAGCCCTGATCCGCGCTCTTCGTCGATGACCTAACGTCGAGGGCATGGAGCTCACAGAGATCCCTGCCGCCGACGGGTCCGCCGAGGCCTACCTCGCGCGACCCGAGGGCGGGTCGGGGCCGGGGGTGCTGTTCCTCATCGACGCCATCGGGCTGCGCCCGAGGATCGCGCAGATGTGTGACCGCATCGCCTCGTGGGGCTACGTGGTGCTGGCGCCGAACGTCTTCTACCGCGAGGGCACGGCCGCCGAGACCTCGCCGGACGCCGACCTGCGCGAGCCGGGGGAGCGCGAGCGCTTCTTCGAGGTGGCCGGTCCCCGGATCGGTCGCCTCACCGCCGACCTCGCCGAGCGCGACCTGACGGCCTATCTGGCGGAGCTGCGCGGCACGGAGGGGGTGACCGAGGGCCCGCTCGGCGCGACCGGCTACTGCATGGGCGCGCGGCTCGCGGTGCGAGCGGCCACCGGCGACGAGGGCGTCGCGGCCGTCGGCGGCTTCCACGGTGCCGGGCTGGTCACCGACGACCCCGACAGCCCGCACCTGGGGCTGGGGCGGACCCGCGCGGAGTTCTGCTTCGGCCACGCCGACCAGGACCACGCGAACCCGGCCGAGGCGATCGCCGCGCTGGGTGAGGCGCTGGCCGAGCACGGGCTGAGCGCCTCGAACGAGGTCTATCCCGACGCCCCGCACGGCTACACGATGGCCGACACCTCGGCCTACCAGGAGGCCGGGACCGAGCGGCACTTCGCCGAGCTCGAGGCGCTGTTCGCCCGCACGCTGGACCGCCCGCGGTCCTGAGGCCGGCGGGCCGGGTCAGACGACGCGCACCCCGGTGGGGTTGTGCACCGCGCGGGCGCGTGCGGTGAGCTCGGCGCTCGTGGGGACCGGCTCGTGGTGGCCGGTGGGCCGGGGAGCGGTCGGGAAGCGGCGGGCGCGGGGCCCGAAGAGGGGAACCATGGCGTACTCCTGACGTGAGGTGGCTGGACGGCTGGACGGCTCAGGCGCGGTGGATGCGCAGGTCGCCGCTGACGGTGGTGAGGCTGATCTCGACGGTGGGCTGTCCCTCGGCCGGGGCCTCGGTGTCGCCGAGCTCCTGGCTGACGCGGCCGCTGAGGCTGGAGACGTCCAGCCACGCCGCGGTGCCCTGCTCGACGCCGATCCGCACGTCCTGGCTGGCGCCGGTGCTGCGCAGCCGGCCCGACCTGGCCCGGCGCACGATCAGGTCGCCCGAGCCCGACTTGGCCTCGAGCGAGCCCTCCAGGACGCCGACCTCCAGGTCGCCGGAGCCGGTCTTGACGGTGAGACGGCCGGCCATGCGGCCCAGGCTGATGTCGCCCGAGCCCGAGGTGATGCGGCCCTCGGCGGCGAGGACCTCGTCGACGGCGACGTCCCCGGACCCGGTGCGCACCTCCAGCCGGCCGCGCACGGCGCCGACCGAGAGGTCACCCGACCCGGCGGTGAGCTGGGCCTCGCCGGCGACGTCGTCGACGCCGACGTCGCCCGAGCCGGTCGCGCAGGTCACGTCGGCGTAGCTGCCGGTGGCGCGGATGTCGGCGGACTCGGCCTGCAGGTGCGCGCTGCTGGCCGTGGGCACGGTGATCTCGATCTGCACCTCGGGTCCGCGGCGCAGGAAGCCCTGGCGGCGGGGGACGTCGACCAGCACGGTGTGGCCGTCGTGCTCGACCCGGGCCTGCTCGGCCGCCTCCTGCCCGGCCTCGTTGAGACCCTTGAGGTGGACGGTGGTCTCGCTGGTCTCGCTCGCGCGGACGTCGACCAGGCCGCTGCCGGTGCGGACCCGCAGGGCGACGGGGGCGGGGGTGTGGAAGGTGTGCATCGCGGATCTCCTCGGGAGTTCAGCTGACCCAGCCGCGGACGCGGTTGGGGCGGCGCCCGGAGCCCGGGCCGCCGGTGGGGCTGTTGACGCTGATCGAGTGACGACCCAGCCGCAGGTCGACGCGGTCGCCGATGCTGGCGCCGTCGAGCACCGCACGCACGGCGTCGACCAGCCAGGAGTTCAGCGAGAGGCCGTCGGCGGCCGCGGCCTCCTCGGCGCGGGTCTTGACCGACTCCGGCAGCCGCAGCGTGATCCGCGAGAGGCTGTCGTCGACCGGCGGCTCGGGCGGGGCGGGCGCGGCCGGCGGCTCGGGGGCGAGCGGCGCCGCGGTGATCGGTGCGGTCTCCTCGACGTCGCCGACGTGGGTGACCACGAACTCCGGCTCGCGACCGACCATGCGCACGTCGACGGCGTCGCGCGGCAGCTCGCCGGTGATCTCCGCGGCGGCCTGGGAGAGCGCTTCGAGCAGGACCATGCGGGTGGCGGGGTCCAGCGCCAGCATCAGCCGCTCGGCGACGACCCGGGTCTCCTCGCCGCCGGCCGCGGCGGCGTCGGTCAGGTCGCTGCGCAGCCGGTCGACGTACGGGGAGAGCTCCATGACGTCACTGTGACATCACGATGACGTCATAGTCAAGCATCGCGCCGTCATCGTGGCGTCACGATGACGTCGACCCTGATGTCGCTCCCGATGCCGCCCGTGACGTCGACCCGGCCGAGCCCAGCGACCCGGTGGTGGCCAGCCACCGCAGCGCGGGGCCGACGTAGGGCTCGTAGACGCGGAAGTTGTGACCCCCGTCGGTCAGCGCGATGTGGCCGACCGCGGTGCTGTCGGTGGTGACCGCGAGCATCCGGGCCGTCGAGGGCCACGACTCCTTGTCCTGACGGCTGGAGACGATGAGCAGCCGCGCGCGCAGGCCGGCCAGGGTGTGGCGGTAGAGCCACTGGGGCGAGTTGAGCCGCCGGACGGTCTGGGCGTGCCGGCCGACGCCGAAGAGCCGCGGCCAGCTGCCCTCGGTGATCGGCTGGAAGTACGCCCCGATGCTCACCGCCGAGGCGAACTCGCGGTGGTCGGTGTAGAGCAGCTTGGCCGCGCAGAAGCCGCCGGTGCTCCAGCCCATGACCGACCAGTGCCGCCCGGGCGGCTGCACCCGCAGCCGCGCGGTGATCGCGTGCGGGACGTCCTGGGAGAGCCAGGTCAGCGCCTGCGGGCCGTGCGGGATGTTCGTGCACTCGGTGTCGTGGGGCGGGCGGATCATCAGCGGCGGCACGACGAGCACGAACGGCGCGACCCGGCCGCTGTCGATCTCGTGGGCTGCGTCGCTGGCCAGGTTGAAGGCCGAGAACGCCCCCAGCGGCTGCTCGGGCTGGCCGGGCAGGAACTCCACCACGGGGAACCGGTGGTGCCGGTAGGCCGGCTCGTCGTACTGCCGGGGCAGCCACACCAGTGCGAAGCCGCTGGCGTGGGAGGCCGTGCCCGCGATGTGGATGACCTCGGTACGTCCGCCGCCGGGATGGCTGGTGCCGGTGGAGACGCCTTGGTCGGAGGTGGCGGCCGATCCGTTGCCCAGCAGGTCGCTCCAGCTGGCGTAGAAGTCGTACTGCTGGTTCACCAGCGCGAAGACGGCCGCCACCGCGGCGACCTGCCCGACCACGACGGCGCCGACGCCGAGGGTGCCCGTGAGCCAGCGGCGAGCCGGTCGCCGCCACCACCACAGCAGTCCCACGCCGACCGGCGCCGCCACCGCGAGGACGACCAGGACGATCGCCAGTCCTACCGACGTCAGGCCCAGCGGGCCCCCACTGCTCACATCCGGCGAAGGTACGCCGCGCGCGGCCCGCGAGGGGGCTCCCTCAGCAGAAGCACAGCGTTCCCAGCCAAAGACCAGGGTCGAGCCGAGTGCGGCGCGCCCTCAGTCGAGGTCGGGCGTGCGGCTGGCGCGACCGGTGAACCGCGGCGGCCGCTTCTCCAAGAACGCCGCCACGCCCTCCTTGCCGTCGCCGACGGAGGCATGCCACATGGCCAGGCTGTCGCGCCGATGGGTCTCCAGCGGGTCGGTGTCGCCCGCTCCGGCGTAGAGCAGCTCGCGCGCCATGGCGACGGCCACGGGGGACCGATCCCGGGTGAACTCGCGGGCCAGCGCGTACGCGGCGGGTAGCAGCTCCTCGCCCGGGTGCACCGAGCGCACCAGCCGGCCGGCCAGCGCCTCCTCGGCGGTGAGGATGCGCGAGGAGTAGACCCACTCCAGCGCCGTCGGCAGACCGACGATGCGGGGCAGGTAGAACGACGACGTCGCCTCGGGCACGATGCCGAGCCGGCCGAAGACGAAGCCGATGCGGGCGGACTCGGAGGCGAGTCGGACGTCCATGGCCAAGGTCATCGTCGCGCCGATGCCGACCGCGGCGCCGTTGATGGCCGCGATCACCGGCTTACGGCAGGCGCGGATCGCCAACGTCACCCTGCCGCCGGTGTCGCGGACGCCGGAATCGAACGGCTCGTCGGTGAGGTGGTCGCGCAGGTCGGCCGGCGTCGGCTCGAGCGACTCGTCGAGGCCGAAGACGTTGCCCTCGGCGGAGAGGTCCATGCCGGCGCAGAAGGCGCGCCCCGCGCCGGTCACGACGACGGCACGCACGTCGTCGTCCCCACGCACCGCGACGAAGAGGGTCTCGAGCTCCGCGGCCATGGTCAGGTCGAAGGCGTTGAGCGCGTCCGGTCGATTCAGCGTGACCGTGAGGATGCCGTCCTCGTCGAGCGCGAGGTGCAGGGTCTCGAAGGGCTGGTCGCTCACTTCTTGAACCCGGTGGCCGTGCACAGCCCGGCGGCCTTGATCTGGTCGGTCTCGTCGTTCTTGATCAGGTTCATCAGCGCCAGCGCTCGGGTGCGGTCCCAGTGCACGGCGAGGTCGCTGATCGGCATCGAGCAGGTGAGCCCGCTGGTGCCGTTGACCCTCGTCATCGCCCAGGCGAACCGGCCCAGCGCCACGGGGGAGGTGCCCTTGCTCACCACCAGCGAGCTCGCGGCGGCCTCGTTGAGGCCGTAGTAGCGGAACGGGTCGAGCACCGTGCGCGGCGACTTCACCTTGCTGCCCACCTCGGCCAGCACCTGGCGCTGGTGCTGGGCGCGGCCGATGTCGCCGAGCGCCTGGGTGTGGCGGGAGCGGGAGAAGGCCAGCGCCGTGACGCCGTCGACGTGGTGGCAGCCCTTCGTCATGTTGAGGTTCGCCAGCTTGTCGACGAGGTGCTTGTGCGCGCAGACCTGCACGCCGCCCACGGCGTCGACGGCGTTGACGAAGCCACCGAACCCGATCTCGACGTAGTGGTCGATGCGCACGCCAGTGTCCTGCTCGATGGTGTTGACCAGCAGCTTCGGTCCGCCGTAGGCGAACGCGGCGTTGACCTTGGTGGTGCCGTGGCCCGGGATCGGCACGAGGGAGTCGCGCGGGATGGAGATCAGCGTGCTGGGGCCGCTGCCGACGTGCAGCATCATGATCGTGTCGGTGCGCTGCCCGGCGGCGTCGCCGGTGCCGAGCTTCTTGCGCTCCTCGGCCGAGAGGCCGCGGCGGCTGTCGGAGCCGACCAGCAGGTAGGTGGTGCCCGGCTGCTCGGCGGGCCGGTCGCCGGCAGGCTCGGCGTCGACCTTCTTCAGCCGGCCCCAGGCCTGGACGGGCACGACGATGAGGAACACGACGTAGAGCAGCACCACGAGCAGCACCACGCGGCGCACGATGCGCGCCCGGCTGCGTGGCCGCTTGGTCGTGCCGGTCGGCTCCGGTGCGGGCGCCGGGGCCGGCGTGCGCCGGTCCGGGCCGTTGCTCGGGGCCGAGGGCGCGGTGCGCCGCGGCGCCTCCCGAGGGGTCACCGGCATCATGCGGGTGGCCTCGGAGTCCTCGCTGGCGCTGGCCTGCTTGCCGCCGTAGAGCCAGTCGAATTCGGGGTCGTCCCGGTTCGGCATGCGCCCGAACCTACAGGGCCACCAGCGCGATCCCGCCCAGCACGATGACCGCCCCCAGGCCGCGTCGCCGACCGCCGGGCTCGCCGAAGAGCCGGGTGCCGAGCAGTGAGCCGATGACGATGCTGGTCTCCCGGGTGCTGGCCACGAGCGCCACCGGCGCCATCCGCATCGCCTCCAGCACCAGCACGTAGGCCAGCGGCGAGAGCACGGCCACGGTCGCCGTCGGGCCGCGCTGCTCGCGCCAGACCGCTCGCACGGCGGGCAGCCGCCGCAGCGTCCACGGGGCCAGCGTGAGCACCTGGGCCACCAGGTTGAGCGCGAAGTACGACAGCGGCGGCACGCGCAGGTCGGTGACGGCGTAGGCGTCCCACAGCGTGTACGCCGCGATCGTGGCGCCGGTGGCGGCGCCCCAGCCGACGCTGCGCCGCAGCCCGTCGCGGGGCAGACCGGCCGCCGGGAAGGCGATGACGACGATGCCGGCGACGATGATCACCGCTCCGAGCCCGCCCAGCAGCGAGGGTCGCTCGCCCAGCACGCTCACCGCCACCACCAGCGTCAGCATCGGCCCGACGCCGCGGGCCACCGGGTAGACGAGGTTGAGGTCGCCGCTGTGGTAGCCGCGCTGCAGCACGGTGCCGTAGACGTTGTGCAGCGCGCCCGAGACCACGGGCGCCAGCAGCCAGGCCCAGGTCGGGCGCTGCGGGTCGAGGGCCCAGACCACCGCCGCCACCGGCAGCCACAGCGCGGCCGACCAGGTGGCGTAGGCGAAGACGAACACGCTCGCATCGGCCCGCACCCCGCGCGAGGCGAGGTTCCAGGCCGCGTGCGCCACTGCGGCCACCAGGACCAGGGCGAGCGCGACCGGGGACATCACCCGCCACCGTAGAGGGAGCAGGCGTGTCGGTACCCGTGTGACTGCTGTGACTGGTGATACTTGGCGGCGTGCTGCCCGACCCTTCCCCTGGGCTCCGTTCGCCTGCTCCCAGCGTCGATGCCTTCGGCCGCCGCGACCGCTCGCCCGAGGTGGCGCGGATCCGGTTCCGCCGTGCCGTGGCCCTGATGCTGATGACCCTGGTGCTGCCGGGCTCCGCGCAGCTGACGGCCGGCAGCAAGCAGACCGGCCGCGTCGCCATCCGCGTCGTGCTGGGGCTGGTGGCCACGACCGTGCTGGTCATGCTGCTCGGGCTGGTCTCGCACAGCTTCGTGTTCTGGCTGGTCAGCAACACCGTCGTGCTGGGCCTGCTGCGCTTCGGCCTGATCGTGCTCGCGGTCGGCTGGGCCTACCTGTTCGTCGACGCCTGGCGCCTCGGCGACCCGCTGGGGCTGCGCCAGAAGCAGCGGCTGGCCATGGTCGGGCTCAACGGGGTCCTGACCTTCTCGATGGTGGGCAGCCTGCTCTTCGTCTCCCACGTGGTGGGGGTGCAGCGCGGCTTCCTGGCCGAGATGTTCGGGAGCACGACGGTCACCAGCGCGCACGCCGGCCGCTTCAACGTGCTGCTGCTCGGCGGCGACTCCGGCAAGACCCGCTGGGGGCTGCGTCCCGACAGCCTCACGGTGGCCAGCATCGACGCCGGCACCGGCAAGACCATCTTGTTCGGGCTGCCGCGCAACATGACCCACTTCACCTTCCGGCCAGGCTCCTTGATGGCCAAGCAGTTCCCGCGCGGCTACAACTGCGATGAGTGCGAGCTGAACTCGCTCGTCACCTGGGCGGGCAACCACACCGCGCTCTTCAAGGGCTTCGACAACCCCGGCGTCGAGGCCACCACCGAGGCCGTCGAGGGCATTACCGGCCTGAAGATCAACTACTACGCGATGGTGAACCTGCAGGGCTTCCGCAAGCTCACCGACGCCGTCGGCGGCGTCACCATCGACGTCCGCCAGAAGATCCCCAAGGGCGCGCTCGGCGACTTCGACGGCCACTCCTACATCGAGCCGGGCGTGCAGAAGCTCAAGGGCGACGACCTGCTCTGGTACGCCCGCTCCCGCATGGCGGCCGACGACTACTCGCGCATGGCGCGCCAGAAGTGCGTCATGAACGCGATGCTCCAGCAGCTCAGCCCGAAGACGGTGGTGCTGAAGTTCGGCGCCATCGCCGACGCCGGCGAGACGATGCTCAAGACCGACATCCCCGGCTCGGAGGTCGACCGCTTCATCGACCTGGCCCTCAAGGCCCGCAAGCAGCCCATCCGCACGGTCTCGTTCGTGCCGCCGGTCATCGAGACCTACAAGCCCGACCTGCCCAAGATCCACCGGATGGTCCAGCGGGCGATCAAGGTCTCCGAGGGCAAGACGGTCAAGAAGAAGACGGTGCAGGCGGCGCCGAAGTCGTCGACGACCACCACCCCGTCCGCGCCGGCGACCAGCACGCCCGCCGGGCCGGTCACCGGTGGCTCCTACGGCAGCCTGAAGTCCGGCTACCTGGCCAACCAGTCCACCAACCTCAACGACTCCTGCTGAGTCACCACTAGGGTCTCTGCGCGTGCCACGCATCCTCGCCGTCGCGGTGACCTACAACCGCAGCGCGATGGTCACGCGGCTGGCGCGGGCCGTCGCCGCGGGGTCGGTGGTGCCCGACGAGCTGCTCGTGGTCGACAACGCCTCCACCGACGACACCGTCGCGGCGCTGCGGGAGCTGGGCGTGCGGGTGCACGAGATGGGTCGTAACGCCGGGGGAGCGGGCGGGTTCGCCGCCGGGCTGGAGGCCTTCCTCGACTCCGACGCCGATCTGGTCTGGCTCATGGACGACGACGGCGTCCCCGCGCCGGACTGCCTGGAGCTGCTGCTGCCCTACGTGGACCGCTACGACTTCGTCGGCCCGGCGGTCGTCTCCGACTCCGATCCCGAGCAGCTCTGCTTCCCGATCCGGCTGCCCGGCGGCTCGCGCACGGTGCGGCGGCTGGCCGACGTCGAGGCGGCCGCGCACGGTTCGCACGACGGGGGCCTCGTCGAGGACGTCGTCATCCCCTTCAACGGCGTGCTGGTGACCCGCGCCCTGGTCGAGCGCATCGGCGTGGTGCGCGAGGAGCTGTTCATCTGGGGCGACGACGTGGAGTACCTGTGGCGGGCCCGGCGCGCCGGCGCCCGGATCGCCACCGTGGTGGCCGCCAGGTTCGCCCACCCGGCCACCGACGACCTCGGCACCCCGGAGATGTTCGGGCTGACGACCTACAACCACTCGCCGAGCGACCTCAAGCACTACTGCATGTGCCGCAACAACGTCGCCAACCTGCGCGAGTACGCCGGTCCGCTGGGCGTGCTCGCCTTCGTGGTCAAGACCGTCTGGTTCTACCTGCTCACCAAGCCCGACCTGGGCCGGTTGCGGATGAGCCTGGGGGCGATGCACGACGGCTTCTACGGGCGCTGGGGCCGGCACGAGAGGTACCTGCCGTGACCGAAACCGTCTGCGTCGTGGTCGTCACCTTCAACCGCGCCGACCTGCTGCGCGGGCTGCTCGAGCGGCTCGCCGCCCTCGACACAGTGCCCGACGCCGTGCTCGTGGTCGACAACGCCAGCACCGACCACACCGCGCAGGTGCTCGCCGAGAGCGCCAACCCCGGGCTCGCGGTGGTCTCGATGGCCGAGAACACCGGGGGAGCGGGCGGTTTCCACGCCGGCGTGCGCGCGGCGTACGAGGCCGGCTGGGACCGGATCTGGCTGATGGACGACGACGTGCTGCCCGCGCCCGACTGCCTCGACGTGCTGCTCGCGGTGGACCCCGACCACGCTGCGTGCCTGATGGTGACCCGCGAGGACTCCGCCGGCCGGCTGGTCGAGAAGGCGGCCACCGACTTCGACCTGACCCACGCCACCGCGCTGCGGCCCAAGCGGGCCAGCGTCGAGACCACCTACCGCAGCCGGGGGGCCATGCCGGAGCTGGTGGAGCTGCAGAACGTGCCCTTCGAGGGGTTCATGGTGCGCCGGGAGGTGGTGAGCGCGGTCGGCCTGCCCGACCCGTCGTTCTTCATCTTCTACGACGACGTCGACTACGCCCTGCGGGCCCGGCGTGCGGGCTTCCGGATCTGGGGGGTGCGTGACGCGGTGGTGGTGCGCCGCCTCGACTTCGACCAGCAGCACGACCTGGCCGGGTGGAAGGGCTTCTACATGTACCGGAACCTCTTCGTGGTGCATCTGCGCTACGGCGCCACCGCGGCGGTCCGGCTCAAGCCGTGGCTGCTGACCGCCGCCGTGGTGGTGCTCAGCCCGCTGCGCGGCGGGGTCGCGGAGGCCCGCAACGTGATTCGTGCCATGCGTTCGGCGCGCACGATGCGGTCCTTGCCACCGGCTTCCGTAGACTGACGGATCGTGTCTGCCCCTGATCTGCTCGTCGTCGGCGCCGGTTTCTTCGGCCTGACCATCGCCGAGCGCTGCGCCACGGAGCTCGGGCTGCAGGTGCTCGTCGTCGACCGGCGGTCCCACATCGGCGGCAACGCCTACTCCGAGGTCGACGAGCAGACCGGCGTGGAGGTCCACAAGTACGGCGCTCACCTGTTCCACACCTCCAACGAGCGGGTGTGGGAGTACGTGAACCGGTTCACCGGGTTCACCGACTACCGGCACCGGGTGTTCGGCAAGTACCAGGGGCAGATCTACTCGCTGCCGATGAACCTCGGGCTCATCAACCAGTTCTTCGGCAAGGCCCACACCCCGGCGCAGGCGCGTGAGCTGATCGCCGAGCAGTCCGCCGAGATCGCCACCGAGGACGCCGCCAACCTCGAGGAGAAGGCCGTCAGCCTCATCGGCCGGCCCCTCTACGAGGCGTTCATCAAGGGCTACACCGCCAAGCAGTGGCAGACCGACCCGACCGAGCTCTCGCCCGACATCATCACGCGGCTGCCGGTGCGCTACACCTACGAGAACGGCTGGTTCAGCGACACCCACGAGGGGCTGCCGGTCGACGGCTACACCGCCTGGCTGACCAAGATGGCCGACCACCCGGGCATCGAGGTGCGCCTGGAGACCGACTTCCGCGACCTGCGCGAGGACTACCTCGGCTCGGTCCCGATCGTCTACACCGGTCCGGTCGACGAGTACTTCGACCACAGCGAGGGCCGGCTCTCCTGGCGCACCGTCGACCTCGAGCAGTCGGTCGAGGACGTCGACGACTTCCAGGGCACCGGCGTCGTGAACTACAACGACCAGGAGGTGCCCTGGACCCGGATCATCGAGTTCAAGCACTTCCACCCCGAGCGGGTGCGGACCCACCTGCCCGGCAAGACCGTGATCGTGCACGAGTACAGCCGGTTCGCCGAGGCCGACGACGAGCCGTACTACCCGATCAACACCGCCGAGGACCGCGCCAAGCTGCTGCGGTACCGCGAGAAGGCCCAAGCCGAGCCGATGGTCCTCTTCGGCGGCCGGCTGGGCACCTACCAGTACCTCGACATGCACATGGCGATCGGCTCGGCGCTGTCGATGTTCGACAACCGGATCCGGCCGCACTTCGCCGAAGGTGCACCGTTCGCGAGCGGGGGAGTCGCCGAATGAGCAGAAGAGTCCTGCAGCGTCAGATCATGCCGGCCGACAAGGACGTCGACGTGCTGCCGCTCTACGTCGACCCCGACCCCATCAGCCTCGACGCCGACAAGTACACGATCGGCGGCAACCGGGGGGCCAAGGACCTCAACAACTCCCAGATCCGGCAGAAGACGTCCTCGGGGGAGACCATCCACCCCGACCAGATCACCGGGCGCCACGGGGTGCGCGTCGAGGCCCGCGAGCAGCTCTCCCTCGGCACCTACTTCAACGGCTTCCCGGCCGGTTACTGGCGCCGCTGGACCATCGTCGAGCAGGTGCGCCTCACCGTCACCCTGCAGGGCGCCGGCGGCTCGGTCGTGGTCTACCGCTCGATGGCCAACGGCCGTTCCCAGCGCGTCGACACCGCGACCAGCGCCGGCTCGGAGCCCACCGACTTCGTGTTCGACCTGACGCTGGTGCCCTTCGTCGACGGCGGCTGGTACTGGTACGACGTCGTCGCCGCCGACGAGCCGGTCGAGGTCACGGCGGTCTGGGACACCGAGGTGCCCGAGGACCGGGTGACCCCGGGCAGCCTGGCGGTGGCCATCACCACCATGAACCGGCCCGAGATGTGTGCCGACCTGCTGGCCCAGCTGGGCTCGGAGGAGGAGACCTTCGCGCTGCTCGACGAGGTCTTCGTCGCCGATCAGGGCACCAAGAAGGTGCGCGACGCCGACCGGTTCGCCGCCGCCGAGGAGGCGCTGGGCGGCCGGCTCCGGGTAGTCGACCAGGGCAACATCGGCGGGTCCGGCGGCTACGCGCGCGGCCAGTCCGAGGCCGTGCAGCGCGGCAGCGCCACCTACGTGATGTGCATGGACGACGACGTCGTGTGCGAGCCGCAGAGCATCGTCCGCGCGGTGACCTTCGCCGACCTGGCCAAGCGGCCGACCATCGTCGGCGGTCACATGTTCAGCATCTACGACCGCGCCCGCCTGCACTCCTACGGCGAGATCGTGCAGCGCTACAAGTTCTGGTGGCGCTCGCCGGTCACGGTCTACAACGACTGGGACTTCGCCGCCCGCAACCTGCGTTCCGCGCGCTGGCTGCACCGGCGCATCGACGTCGACTTCAACGGCTGGTTCATGTGCGTGATCCCGCGCGAGACGCTGGAGCGGGTGGGTCTGTCCCTGCCCATCTTCATCAAGTGGGACGACTCGGAGTTCGGGCTGCGCGCCGCCGAGGCCGGCTACCCGACGGTGAGCTTCCCCGGGGCGGCCGTCTGGCACATCCCGTGGAGCGACAAGAACGACGCGCTGGACTGGCAGGCCTACTTCCACCACCGCAACCGCCTCATCGCGGCGCTGCTGCACTCGCCCTACCCGCGCGGCGGCGGCTTCGTGCAGGAGAGCTTCGCGCACACCGTCAAGCACCTCGTCGCGATGCAGTACTCCACCGTGGAGCTGCGCCACCTCGCGCTGGAGGACGTCTTCGCCGGACCCTCGCTGCTGCACGAGGAGCTGCCGACCAAGCTCGCCGACATCAACGCCTTCCGCAAGCAGTGGGCCGACGCCGTGCTCGAGCCCGCGCGCGACGCCTTCCCGCCGGTGCGGCGCACCAAGCCGCCCAAGCGCGGCAAGGACGACACCGAGATCCCCACCAAGCCGGCGCTGGCGCTCAACGCGGTGGTCAACACGCTGCGCCAGCTCAGCCCCGCGCGGCCGCTCTCGCGGGAGTACCCCGAGACCGAGATCCCGGCGGTCGACGGCAAGTGGTACCACCTGGCCAAGTACGACTCGGCGGTCGTCTCGATGCCCGACGGCACCTCGGCGGCGTTCTACCAGCGCGATCCCGAGCACTTCCGCGACCTGCTTCGTCGTACGGTGGAGATCCACCGGCGACTCGCGCGCGAGTGGCCCGAGCTGTCCCGGCAGTACCGTGACTCCCTGGCGGAGATCACCTCGCCTGAGGTCTGGGAGAAGACGTTCATGCGCTCGACGCAGTCCGATCCGACGAAGGGGGCGCGATGAGCGGCGGAGCGCCGACCAGCCGCGAGGAGCGGCGGGAGGCCCGGGCCTCCCACCCGATGGCCAAGGAGACCATCGAGGAGTCGCGCGACGGCCGCAAACGCAACGCGGCCAAGCGCGCGCGCAAGATGGCGCGCAAGAAGGCCGACTCGATGCCCGTCGTCGAGGCGCTGGAGGCGCCGCAGCAGACCCGGGTGGTCGAGGGCGAGCTGGTCACGCCGGCACCGGCGGGCGGCGTCGTCGGCCTCTTCAAGGCCCCCTACCTGCTGCGGCTGCTGGTGCGGCGCGAGATCGCCAAGATGTACTCCGCCTCGGTGCTGGGCCTGCTGTGGTCCTACATCCAGCCGGGTCTGCGCTTCGGCGTCTACTACCTGGTGTTCGGCGTGCTGCTCGACGTGCAGCGCAGCCTGCCCAACTTCGCCATCCACCTCTTCTGCGGCATCGTCTTCACCCACTTCTTCTCCGAGGTCTTCAACGGCGGCACGCGCTCGATCTGGGAGAACCGCACGCTGGTGAAGAAGATGGCGATGCCACGGGAGACGTTCCCCATCGCCCACGTGATCGTGGGGTACTACCACATCTTCCCGCAGATCCTGCTGCTGTTCATCTGCTGCCTGCTCTCGGGGTTCCGCACCGATCTGACCGGCGTCGTCGCGCTGTTCCTGGGCACCGCGATCATCAGCGTGTTCGGCATGGCGGTGGCGCTGCTGTTCAGCGCCGTCAACGTCTACTACCGCGACTTCCAGAACGTCACCGGCACCATCACCCAGATGCTGCACTTCATGGTGCCGATGATGTACGGCTGGGACCGCATCGCGGGCTTCCAGCCCACCCACCCGGTGCTGGTGCAGCTCTACCTGGCCAATCCGGTGTGCGACTCGGTGATCTTGCTGCAGCGGTTCTTCTGGACCGGCGTCAACATGGCCGACGGCGACCTGGGCCACAACGCCGAGCTGCCGCCGCACATGCTCGAGCGCGGGGGGATCACCCTGGCCTGCTGCTTGGTCTTCCTGGTGCTGTGCCAGTGGGCGTTCAGCCGGCTCGAGCACAAGTTCCCCGAAAGGCTCTGAGATGGTCTCCTCGAACACCTCGATCGTGGTGGACGACGTCAGCAAGATCTTCACGATGCATTACCACCGCAGCCTCAAGCAGATCATGGTCGCGAAGGTGCGCGGGCTGCCGCTCAGCGAGACCTTCCAAGCGCTGACCGACATCAACTTCGAGGTCGAGCAGGGCGAGTCGGTGGGCCTGATGGGACTCAACGGCTCGGGCAAGTCGACGCTGCTCACGCTGATCAACGGCGTGCTCAAGCCCGACTCCGGCACGGTCAAGACCCGGGGCCGCGTGGCCGGCCTGATCGCTACCGGTGCGGGCTTCCACCCGCAGCTCTCCGGTCGCGACAACCTCTTCCTCAACGCCGCCATCCTCGGCATGAGCGAGGCCGAGACCCACCGCAAGTTCGACGAGATCGTCGACTTCGCCGACATCGGCCGCTTCCTCGACACGCCGGTCTCGCACTACTCCTCCGGCATGAGCGCGCGGCTGGGCTTCTCGATCGCCATCCACGTCGACGCCGACATCTTCTTGGCCGACGAGGTGCTCGCGGTCGGTGACAAGCCGTTCAAGGTCAAGTGCATGGCGAAGATGCAGGAGATCCGCCAGCAGGGCACCACGATCTTCTACGTCAGCCACGCGGCGGCGTCGGTGCAGCACATGTGCGACCGGATCCTCGTGCTCGAGGGCGGCCACCTCAACTACGACTCCAAGCTGGTCGACGGCGGCAGCGTCGAGGGCGGCATCAAGTTCCTCCACTACGACGACGAGGAGCCGGACGCCCCCGGCGACAAGAACGGCATCAGCGCGCTGGCCGACTCCGCGCTCGGCGCCGAGATCTGACCGCCCGCTCCCCGAGCTCGCGAGGGGCCGTCAGCTAGCCGGCCCGCTCGGCTGCCCGGATCGCCTCGGTGCGCTCGTCGTCGGCGTGGACGACGATGACCAGCGACCCGCCCCCGGCCAGCAGGCCCAGGAACCGGCCCGGGTCGCCGAGCACGCGACCCGCCTCGGACGCGACCTCGAGCGGGGTGGCGTCGGCGACGCCGAGGAAGACGTCGGGCTGGCTCGGCCAGAGCGTGCCGAAGTCCAGCGTGGCCACGGGCTCGCGGGCCGGCACGGCGAAGGGCAGCAGCGCGCAGAAGAGGGTGGCCTCGGGCGTGGTGCCGACCACGGTGCCGGCGGCGTCGTCGAGCGTGAGGCCGACGGTTAGCGCGGCGCCCTCGAAGACCGGCACCAGCCAGTGCGGCGGCAGCTCGAGGCCGATGGCGTCGCCGGCGTCGAGACCGAGGTCGTCGACGAGCACGCCGGCGGTCTTGGCCACCCAATTGGCGTAGGTGGTCACCGACAGCTCGGTGCGCTCGCCGGTGGCCTCGTCGTAGAAGGTCACCAGCGGCTGGCCCGGGTCGGTACGCAGCCGGCGCTGCAGGACGTCTGCGAAGGATGGCACGAGATCACCGTAGGGACCTGATGAAAGGATCGGCGCCATGACCTCTGCCGTGGACCGTCTTTGGGTGGTCGTCCCCGCCGGCGGCGCCGGCACCCGGCTCTGGCCGCTCTCGCGAGCCGGGTCGCCGAAGTTCCTGCACGACCTGACCGGCACGGGCCGCACCCTGATCCAGGGCACGGTGGACCGGCTGGTGCCGCTGGTCGGCCACCGCGCGCTGGTGGTCACCGGCGCGGTGCACCAGGCGGCGGTGCGCGAGCAGCTCCCCGAGCTGCAGCCGGCCCAGGTCGTCGCCGAGCCCTCCCCGCGCGACTCCATGGCCGCCATCGGCCTGGCCGCCGCCACCGTCGAGCGCGACGACCCCGACGGCCTGATCGGCTCCTTCGCCGCCGACCACGTCATCGACGACGCCGAGGCCTTCCGCGCCTGCGTCGGCGAGGCCGCCGACGTCGCCGACACCGGGCTGCTGGTCACCATCGGCATCGACCCGCGCTCGCCGTCGACCGCGTTCGGCTACATCCGCCCCGGTGCCGCCCTGGCCGGCTACCCGACCGCGCGGTCGGTCGCGGAGTTCGTCGAGAAGCCCGACGCCGCCCGGGCCGCGACCTACGTCGAGGCCGGGTACCGCTGGAACGCCGGCATGTTCGTCGTGCGCGCCTCCGTGCTGCTCGACCTGCTCGCCGAGCAACACCGCGACCTGGCCGCCGGGCTGCGGCGCATCGCCGCCGACCCCTCGTGCCTGGAGGAGGTCTGGCCGACGCTGGAGAAGATCGCCATCGACCACGCCGTCGCCGAGCCCGCCGCCGCCGCCGGCCGCGTCGCCGTGGTGCCCGGGCCCTTCGGCTGGGACGACGTCGGCGACTTCGCGTCCCTCGGCGAGCTCATCCCCGCCCTCGACGGCACCCCCGGCACCGCCGTCCTCGGCGACCCCGCCCGCGTCGTCATGGTCGACGCCTCCGGCCTCGTCGTCCCCGGCGACCGCGCCGTGGCCGTCGTCGGCCTGGACGACGTCGTCGTGGTCGACACCGGCGACGCCCTCCTGGTCACCACCCGCGACCGCGCCCAGGACGTCAAGCACGTGGTCGCCGAGCTGCGACAGCGAGAGCTGGGGGAGCTGACCTAGGAGGCCCCGTCACCGGCTCGAGTGCTCGAGCGGTCGCTGGAGCGGCCACTTGAGCACACGAGCCGCCGGCTCAGGCCGCGCCGGGCTCCGGGGCGTTGGTCTTGGGGTACTTCTTCACGAAGTCCTGCACCACGCTGCCGCTGGGGCGGGCGCAGTACTGCCACACGCCCTTCTGGTCGTCGGGGCCGGTCCAGTGGGTCAGCGCGACGTGCTTGCCGGCGGGGAACGAGTGGTTGCCGTCCTTGGCCTTGATGTACGGCGCGACCATGAAGTAGCTGTCCAGGCCGAGCTTGGTGGCCATCGCCTGCATCGCCTTGTAGTCGGCCGATCCCTGCTTCACGGTGTCGTCGTACCAGAGGATCGTGTGGCCGTGCTCGAGGCTGTGGACGAGCCGCTCGATCTCGGGGACGTCCTGGCGGGAGTAGAAGGTCTTGATCTCCGAGCCGCTGAGGTAGTTGCCCCAGTGCTTGCCGTACGCCGGGGGAGCGGTCGCGTAGTCGATGACGGTCGGCGGGGTGACGTGCTGGCCGCTGCCGCTGGCGTCCTCGGTCTTGGGCGAGGAGCACGACGCGGCGGAGGCGGCGACGCCCATCTTCGCCAGCGGCTTGCCGGCGATGCGCTCGTCCTCCTGGTGCTGCTTGACCAGCTTCACCGCCACGACGGAGAGCAGCGCGACGACGACGACGCCGCACACCCCGAGGACTCCCCAGGTGCGCAGCCGTTCCTTGCGCTGCTGCTCACGACGCATCGCCTCGATGCGTGCCTTGCGGTCAACGTTCTTCTGCTTGGCCACGGGTCTCTTTCTGACGGGCTCCGGGACGGGCGAAGTCTACGGACCCCTCCCAGCCGTACGCGTGCGCCACCACGGCGGCCAGCGGGGAGCCCGCCTCCAGCCCGAGATCGGCGAGCACCTCGGCGAGCTCGCCGGCTGAGGCGCGGCGTCCGAACGAGGTCGACTGGCGGCGCGCCACCGCGGCGACGACGGCCTCGCGGGCGCCGAGACCGAACATGTCCTCGCTCGCGGGGCGCACGAGCATCCGCGCCCCGGGGCCGTGGTCGCCGGCGGCCAGCACCCGCTGCGCGAGACCCCGGACGACGCTGAGCGGACGCCCGGAGGTCTTGCCGGCCACCAGCTCGGCGGCCGCGGCGATCTCGTCGACGACGGCGGGGGCGGTGACGGCGAGCGGGTTGCCGTAGCCGTCGGTGCGACCGGCGTGGTCGTCCAGCGGCAGCAGCCCGGCGGCGCCGATGGCCAGGTCGGTCTGCCCCAGCCGCCAGGCCCGGCCGGCGGTGTCGGTGACGATCACGGCCACGTTGCGCCCGGTGCGGGCGAGCAGCCCCTCGCGCACGGAGCGGGCGCTGGCGTCGGGGTCGCGGGGGAGCAGCAGCACGGTGCCCGGCTCGACGTTGGAGGCGTCGACGCCGCCGGCGGCCATCACCAGGCCCAGGTGGTTCTCCACGATGCGCACCGGCCCGCGGCGGGCGACCTCGCGCACCGTCTCGTCGGCGATCACGTCCTCGCGCGGCCGGGTGGAGGTGCGGCCCTCGGCCTTGCTGAGGATCTTGCTGGTGAGCACGACGACGTCGCCGTCGGCCAGGTCGGGCACCGCGCCGACGACCAGCGCGACCAGGTCGTCACCCTCGCGGACCTCGCCGACGCCCTCGGGCGCCCAGCAGCTGATCACGGCAGGACGAGCTCGAGCGCCGCCTGCACCATGTCGGCCGTCGCGTCATGGTCGGTCATCATCAGTGGCACGGCCGCCGCGGCGATCCCGGCGCTGTGCAGGGGGTCCAGCGCGTCGGCGTCGACGGTGTCGACCAGCCAGCCGTCCAGCACCCCGTCGGCCTTGCGGGCGCCGTAGTGGAGCCCGACGCCGGCGGCCGAGACCTCCACCCCGCGCACCCCGAGCAGCTGCCGGGCCATGCCGCGCACGTGGTCGCCGCCGACGATGCCCGAGACGCCCACCACCGGCGCCGAGGTGGTGCGCACGGCGTCGCGGATGCCGGGCACGTCGAGGATCGGGGCGATCGAGACCACCGGGTTGGAGGGCGGCAGCAGCACCAGGTCGGTCTCGAGCAGCGCCTCGAGGACCCCCGGGGCGGGCTTGGCGTCGGGCAGCCCGATGACGACGACCTCGTGGGCGGGCACCTCGGCGCGGTGGCGGATCCAGTACTCCTGGAAGTGCACGGCGCGACGCTCCCCGCCGTCGGGGTCGGTGATGACGATGTGGGTCTCGGTGCGGTCGTCGGTCATCGGCAGCAGCCGCAGCCCGTCGCCGAGGACGGGGGAGAGCCAGCGCCGGCACAGCGCCTCGGTGACCGCGGAGAGCGGGTAGCCGGCGTCGAGCATCTGGGTGCGCACCAGGTGGGTGGCGATGTCGCGGTCGCCGAGTCCGAACCAGGTCGGCTCCACCCCGTAGGCCGCCAGCTCCTCCTTGGCGTGCCAGGTCTCACCCGTGCGCCCCCAGCCGCGCTCGGGGTCGATCCCGTCGCCGAGGGTGTACATCACGGTGTCGAGATCGGGGCAGACCTTGAGGCCGTGGATCCAGATGTCGTCGCCGGTGTTGGCCACCACGGTGACCTCGGTGGCGCTCCCGGAGCGCTCCCGCAGCCGCAGGACACCCTGCAGGAAGCGGGCCCCGCCGACCCCGCCGGAGAGGACGGTGACGCGGCGCGGCAGCTGTTTCAGCGACATTTCGGACCTTCCCGCACGGCTGGACCGCCCGGTCGCCCGCTTGACACCGCGAAGCGACAGGCATGTAATCACACCACTGTGGTTCGACTCGTCAACGACGCGGCGTGCGAATCGAGGAACCATTCAACAACGGCGCTCCCACGGGGTAGCCGAGGGGTCGAAGGGGCGTACCAGTGAGAGAGCTCTACCTGCTCGCCGACGACGACGGCGAGGACAACGGTTGGCAGGAGCGCGCCTTGTGCGCCCAGACCGACCCGGAGGCGTTCTTCCCCGAGAAGGGCGGCTCCACGCGGGAGGCCAAGCGGGTCTGCCTGACCTGCGACGTGCGCGATGAGTGCCTGGAGTACGCGCTCGGCAACGACGAGCGGTTCGGCATCTGGGGTGGTCTGTCCGAGCGCGAGCGCCGCAAGCTGAAGAAGCGCGCGGTCTGATCGATCTCGATTCGGGGGGCCGCCCGGGGTCCCCCTAGGGTGGCCGCCGTGCCCGTCTCCGTCCTGCTCGTCAGCCACAACGGCGAGCGCTGGCTCCCGGCCGTGCTGGCCGGTGTGGAGCAGCAGACGCACCCGATCGACCACCGGGTCGCGATCGACACGGGGTCTCGCGACGGGTCGGTCACCGCCCTGCGGACCAGCGGCTGGGACGTCGAGCAGCTCGGCGCCGCGACGCCGTGGGCCGAGAGCGTCCGCGCGGGCCTGGCGCGTATCCCCGCCCCGCCGCCGAGCGACCCGCACCCGGGCTGGGTCTGGATCCTGCACGACGACAGCGCCCCCGCCCCCGACGCGCTGGCGCTGCTGCTCGAGGCCGCCCACCGCCACCCCGACGTGGCCGTCCTCGGCCCCAAGCTGCGCGAGTGGCCCTCGCTGCGACGGCTCCTGGAGATGGGGGTCACCATCTCCGGCACCGGCCGCCGCGAGACCGGCCTGGAGCGCGGCGAGTACGACCAGGGCCAGCACGACCGGCGACGGGTGGTGCTGGCGGTCAACACCGCCGGGATGCTGGTGCGACGCGACGTGCTCGAGCACCTCGGCTTCGACCGCTCGCTGCCCGTCTACGGCAACGACCTGGACTTCGGCTGGCGGGCCGCCCGCGCCGGGTACTCCACGATGGTCGTGCCCGAGGCGGTCTGCTTCCACGTCGAGGCCGCCCACCGCGGGCAGCGCGCCTCGCGGCTGGCCGAGCTGCATCACCGCCAGGAGCGCGCGGGCGCGATCTACACGCTGCTGGCCAACGGCACCGGACGCGGCTGGGCGCTGCAGTCGCTACGGCTGGGCGTGCTCGGCCTGCTGCGCGCCCTCGGCTTCCTGCTGATCCGGGCGCCGCTGGAGGCCTGGGACGAGCTGGTCGCCCTCGGCTCCACGGTCTTCGCCCCTCGCCGCATCGCCGCCGCCCGCCGCGCCCGCCAGCGCACGGCCGTCGTCGGGCACAGCGAGGTGCGCCACCTGCTCGCCCCGCCCTGGCTGCCGCTGCGGCACCTGCTCGACAACGTCGGCGACTTCTTCTCCGCCCTGGTCGACCTGGGGCGCGAGTCGGTGGGCGGGCGCACCGTCCGCACGGCCCACCAGGTCGACGTCGACGACGTCGAGTCCTCCCAGGAGCCCGGGCTGGTCGCCCTGGTGCTGCGCAGCCCGCGCACCTGGCTCATCGTCGGCGGCTTCGTGCTGGCCCTGGTGGCCGCTCGCGACCTGCTGCACGGCGGCCCGCTGCACGGCGGTGCGCTCCCGGCGGCGCCCGCGGGCACCGGCCACTGGTGGTCGGCGTGGTGGTCGGCCCACCACGACCTCGGCACCGGCTCGTCGGCGCCGGCACCCGGCTACGTGCTCGTGCTGGCCGTGCTCGGGGTGCTGACCCTGGGTCATGCCGGCGCCGTCATCTGGGTGCTGTTCGTCCTCGGCGTGCCGCTCACCGCCCTCTCGGCGCTGCGGTTCTTCCGCCGCGTCACCGACGGCTGGGCCGCGGCGTTCGTCGGCGCCACCGCGTACGCGCTCGCGCCCGTCGTCGCCGGGGCCTACGCCCAGGGCCGGCTGGGCACGGTCGTCGGCGGGCTGCTGCTGCCGTGGGCGGCCACCTCGGCGCTCGGCCTGGCGCGCCCCGAGCGCGAGCGTCGCTGGCGGGCGGTCTGGCGTACGGCGGTCGGCCTGGCGCTGACCTGCGCTTTCGCGCCCACGGCCTGGCTGGTGGCGCTGCTGGTCGCGGTCGTGCTGATCGTGCGGCGACCGGGCTGGTGGGCGGGCCCCGTGGTCGTGCTCGTGGCCCCCGTCGCGCTGCTCCTGCCCTGGGCCGCCGGAGCGCTGCAGCACCCCGGGTCCCTCCTGCTCGAGGCCGGCGTGGCCGGCGCGCTGCCGGCCTCGGAGGACGCGCTGCGGCTGCTGCTGGGCCGCCCCGGCGGGCCCGGAGCGGCGCCGTGGTGGCTGGGCGCGGGCCTGCTGGTGGCCGCGCTCCTCGCCGGTCTGCGCGAGCAGCGCCATGGCCGGGTGGCCGTGGCCTGGGGCGTCGCCGCAGCCGGCGCCCTGGTGGCGGCCCTGACGGCCACGGTGAGCGTGCGGCTTCCCGGGCTGACGTCGGCGGTCCACCCCTGGACGGGCTTCGGGCTGCTGGTGCTCCAGGCCGGGCTCGTCGGCGCCGTGGTGGTGGCCGGCGACGGACTGCTGACCGAGGTCCGTGCCGGCGGGTGGCGCCGGCCGGCCGGGCTGCTGGGCGGGGTCCTGGCCGCGTTCAGCGTGGTGGGCGGCCTCGCCTGGTGGGCCGTCGCCGGCATCTCCGGCCCGCTGGAGCGCGGACCGGTGGCGGGACCGCCGGCCTACATGAGCGACCTGTCCGCTACCCACGACGCCAGCGGTGTGCTGCAGCTGCGAGGCGGCCGGGCCCAGGGCGTGCGCTACGAGGTGCTGCGCGACGGCCCGCTGCCCGTCGGCGACGACGCCATCGCGGCCCTCACCGCGCCCGACCCGGCGCTGCGGGGCGTCCTGCGCCGGCTGCTGGCCGACCCGCAGCCGGCCGACGCGCGCAGCCTCGCGGCCTACGGCGTGGCCTACGTGTACGCGCGGGCGCCGGTGAGCCGTCGCGTCTCGGCGGCCTTCGACGCGGCCCCCGGGTTCTCCCGCGCGAGCGGCGCCACCCGCCACGACGCCTCCTGGCGTCTGCAGGACACGCCCACCCTGAGCGCCACCGACCACGACGGCCAGCCGTTCCACCTCGTGCTGGTGGTGCTGCAGGGGTTGGCCATCGTCGCGGCGATCGTGCTCACCATGCCGTCGAGGCGGGTGCGCCGATGAGGCTGCGTCCGCTGGCCTGGCTGGTCGCCGCCGTGGTGGTGACCGCCCTGGCCACCCTGTTCGCCGGGCAGGCCCGGCCGACGTCGACCCCGCACCTGCGCGGACAGTCCATCGTCACGCCCCAGGTACGACAGCTGGTGTGTCCCTCCTCCGCCGACGCCGACACGCTCAGCCACGTGGGCCTGCTGCCGGGCACGCCCAGCGGGGGCTCGGTGGTGGCGGGCGAGCGACCGCTGGCCGTGCAGGCCGGGCAGGTGGCCGAGATCGGCACGCCCGGCCGCTCGCCGCTGAGCGTCGTGGCCCGCAACCAGTCCACCCGCGGCATCTTCGGCAGCCGCGAGCAGACCGGCGGCACCTACGCCCACGGCGTGAGCCGCTGCAGCTCGCCGCGGGCGTCGTGGTGGTTCAGCGGCGCCGGCGCCTCGCCCGCGCACTACTCCACCGTCGAGCTGGTCAACCCGCGACCGGGCGCGGCTGTCGTCGACGTGTCCGTCTGGGGACCCGACGGCGTCGTGCAGGGCGCCGGTCTGCGCGGCATCACCGTCCGTCCCGGCGGCACCAAGGAGGTCGCGCTCGCCGACGCGGCCCCCGCTGAAGGCAACCTGGTGGTCCACGTGCAGGCCTCCCGCGGCCTGGTGGTGGCCGACCTGGCCGACCACACCCTCGACGTACTCGACCCCAAGGCGCAGCCCACCACCGAGTGGATCCCCGACCTGCTCGCCCCCGCCCGTCACCTGGTGCTCTCCGGGCTGCCGCCGCCCGACGCCCAGGACGCCCCCACCGACGCCGCCTCGCTGCCCTCGGCGCTGCGGCCGGGCGGGTCGCTGGTGCTGTTCAACCCCGGCAGCTCGGCGGTGGTGGCCCGGGTGCGGCTCAGCGGCGAGGACGGCACCTCCGATCCCACCGGCGCCGGGCCGACGTCGGTGCCGGCAGGAGCGGCCGTCACCGTGCCGCTGGGCGACCAGGTCAAGAACGCCGGGACGGCTCTGATCGTCGACGCCGGCGGGCCGATCACGGCCGGCTACCTCGTGCCCGGCAAGACCGACCTCTTCCACGCCGTGCCCGGGGTCCACTGGGAGGGACCCGCCGCCGCGGCGCTGCCGTCGGCGGGCCGGCGCACGCTGGTGGTGACCGCCGACCGGCGTGCCGGTCGCGTGGCCATCTCCGAGCTCGCCGCCGACGGCAGCCGGCTGAGCCGTCGCTACCTCTCGGTCCCGGCGCGCAGCACCCTCGCCACGCCGATCAGCGCCCGCGCGGTCTCGGTCGTGGTCTCCTCGCGCGGGCAGGTGGTCGGCTCGGTGCAGATCGCCGACGGCACCGCCTACGCCGCGCTCCCGCTCAGTCCGGTGCTCGCGGCGCTGCGCGTGCCCGAGGTCCGGCCAATGTCGTAGGCCGTGCCTAGTCCTCGTCGTCGGGGTAGTCCGGGTGCAGCTCGTGGGGAGCGATGCCGGTCAGCTCGGAGACCTGCTCGACGATGACGGCCAGCACCACCGCGGCCAGGTCGGCGCGGGACTCCGCGCGGTGCTCGATCGGGCGCCGGAACAGCACGATCCGCGCCGGGTCGGGACCCCGCGGGGCGACCTGGGAGCCCAGCGGCACGCGCGAGGAGGACCAGTCCGGCGGCAGCACCGGGATCTCCTCCACCGCCAGGTCCAGCGGCGGCAGGCTGCCGTCGTAGCGCTCCTCGAGGTCCTCCAGCACGGCCAGGGCCAAGGCGTCGAACGCCTCCCCGCGGGTGCGGTCGCGGGGGACGCCGTCCGGTGCCAGCGGCGTGGGCAGCAGGTCGGGACCCCGCCGGCCGCGTCCGTGACGGTCCCTGCCGATTCCTCGCACGACCAGCGAGCCTAGGCGCCGCCGGGCCCGCGCCGGGGTAGCGTCCCCGTCCGTGACCGTGCACCGCCTGGACCGCCGGTGCTCGCGCACCGCGTGCGGCCACCCGGCGGTCTCGACCCTGACCTACAACTACGCCGACTCCACGGCGGTGCTCGGGCCGTTGGCCACCTATGCCGAGCCGCACGCCTACGACCTGTGCGAGGCGCACAGCGAGCGGCTCTCCGCGCCCCGCGGCTGGGAGGTCATCCGGCTGGCCCCCGACCCGGCCGCCGCCGGGCCCAGCAGCGACGACCTGCTGGCGCTGGCCGACCTGGTGCGCGAGGCCGGCCGGCCGGTGCGACCGCCGGAGCCCGACGGCGGCACCCGCGAGGTGGGACGTCGCGGACACCTGCGCGTCCTGCGCGACGCGGACGCCTGACAGACTCCTCGCATGACCACGCTGGACCCGGACAACCTCCGAGCCCTGTTCAAGGCCTACGACGTGCGCGGCACGGTGCCCGACCAGCTCGACGAGGACCTCGCCCGCGCCGTGGGCCGCGCCTTCGCCGCCGTCACCGGCGCCCGCGAGGTCGTGGTGGGACACGACATGCGGCCCTCCTCGCCCGGCATGGCCGCGGCGTTCGCCGAGGGCGCCAACGCGGTGGGCACCTCGGTGGTGCTGATCGGGCTGTGCTCCACCGACGGCCTCTACTTCGCCTCGGGCCACCTGGGGGTGCCAGGTGCGATGTTCACCGCCAGCCACAACCCCGCGCAGTACAACGGCATCAAGATGTGCCGCGCGAACGCGGTGCCGATCGGGCTGGAGACCGGCCTGGCCGAGATCCGCGACCGGGTGGCCGCCGACGACGTCCCCGACAACGCCCCGCCCGGCGAGACCACCGAGCAGGACCTGCTCGGCGCCTACGCCGACCACCTGCTCTCGCTCGCACCGGTCTCCGGGCGCCGGCTGAAGGTCGTCGTCGACGCCGGCAACGGCATGGCCGGGCTCACCGCGCCGGAGGTGCTCGGCCGGCTCGACCTCGACGTGGTGCCGATGTACTACGAGCTCGACGGCTCGTTCCCGAACCACGAGGCGAACCCGATCGACGCCGCCAACCTGGTGGACCTGCAGGCCAAGGTCCGCGAGACCGGGGCCGACATCGGGCTGGCCTTCGACGGCGACGCCGACCGCTGCTTCCTGGTCGACGAGCGCGGCGAGCTCGTCGACCCCTCGGTGCTGACCGGGCTGATCGCGGCCCGCGAGCTGGCCAAGTCGCCCGGCTCGGCGGTGATCCACAACCTCATCACCTCCCGCGCCGTGCCCGAGATCGTCACCGAGCTCGGTGGCACCCCGGTGCGTACGCGGGTGGGGCACTCCTTCATCAAGGCGACGATGGCCGAGACCGACGCCGTCTTCGGCGGCGAGCACTCCGGCCACTTCTACTTCCGGGACTTCTGGCGTGCCGACTCCGGGATGCTGGCCGCGCTGCACGCCCTCTCGGCGCTCGCCGGGACCGACCAGCCGCTCTCGGCGCTGCTCGCGCCCTACGCGCGCTACGTGGCGTCGGGGGAGATCAACTCCACCGTCCCCGACGCGCAGGCGGTGATGGCCCGGATCGAGCAGGAGTGGTCCGACGCCGAGGTCGACTTCCTCGACGGCATGACGGTGAGCTTCCCCGGCGGCTTCTTCAACGTGCGACCCTCGAACACCGAGCCGCTGCTGCGGCTCAACGTCGAGGGTCGCGACGAGGCCACGATGACCGAGGTCCGCGACCGGGTGCTGGCGACCATCAGGAGAGAACAGTGAACCTCGACCCGCAGCTGCTGGAGATCGTCGTCTGCCCCCACTGCCGTGGCGCGCTGCGCGTCGACGAGGCCGCCACCGAGCTGGTGTGCACCGACCCCGGCGGCGACTGCGGCTACGCCTACCCCGTCCACACCGACCCGCAGGGCGACATCCCGATCCTGCTGGTCGACGAGGCGCGCAAGCCGGCCTGAGAGATGTTCGACGACAGCCTGCTCGACGACGAGTCCGCGCTGCGTCGCGCCGACCTGCGGCTGCGTCACCTGGCCGAGGCCGGCTCGCGCGTGCGCCGCGAGGCGGTGGCCGCCGCGGAGGCGGTCTCGGTGGGCGCGGAGCGGCTCGGCGGGGCCCGCCCCCGCGCGGTCATCGCCGCCGGTCCGGACTCCCGGCTGCTGCGCGCCGTGCTGGAGCCGTGGTGCCCGGTGCCCTTCGTGGCCTGGCCCGCGCCCCGGCTGCCCGGCTGGGCCGGCAGCCTCGACCTGGTGGTGGTGCTGGCCCCCGACGGCAACGACCCCGAGACCGCCTCCGGCGTCGCCGAGGCGGTGCGCCGCGGCTGCTCACTGGTGGTGGCCTGCCCGGCCTCCTCGCTGGTCGCCGAGCACGCCGCCGGCCGCGACACCACGGTGCTGCCCGTGGTCACCGGCGACCAGCTGGCCACGGCCGTGGTGGCGCTGGAGCTGCTGCACCGTCTCGAGCTGGCCCCGCTCACCAGCGGCGACGCGGTGGCCGACGCGCTCGACGAGGTCGCCGTGGCCTGCTCGCCCTTCCGCGACCTGGCCGTCAACCCGGCCAAGGCGCTGGCCAGCGCCATCGCCGACACCACCCCGCTGGTGTGGGGCGGCACCGTGCTCGCGGCCCGCGCCGCGCGCCGCGTGGCCGAGGCCGTCCGCCGGGCCACGGGTCGCACGGCCGTCTCCGGCGACGTCGAGCAGATGCTGCCGCTGCTCGAGCAGGCCCAGCCCGCCGACGTCTTCGCCGACCCCTTCGCCGACGAGTCCTCCTCGGCCCCGCGTCCCTCGCTCGTCGTGCTCGACGACGGTGCCGACGACCCCGCGGTGAGCGCCAACCGGCAGCGCCTGGTCGAGGTCGCCGACTCCCGGGGCGTCCGCGTCGAGGTCGTCACCAGCGAGGTCGAGGGCGAGGTCGGCCGCTACGCCGCCCTGCTGGGGACCGGCCAGTACGCCGCCGCGTACCTCGACGTGGGCCTCGTCGGCTGAACCGGTCCACTGAAGGGCCGGTCCACCGAAAAGGAGGCGCGCCCGGTCGGACCCGCCGCCTACGGTGGGCGCCGCCATGTCCACCCTGACCTCGATCCGCGCCGACGACGCGAACCGCGCCGACGACACGAACCGCGCCGACGACACGAACCGCACCGTGGACCAGCGCCGGCTGCGGGGGCCGCTGACCTCGCTCGCGCTGGCTGCCTCGGGGCTGGGGGCGGTGGGGGAGGTCCTGGGCACCGTCGTCGCCGGCCGGCTGGCGGCCGGGCCCACGCAGCGACTGGTGCTGGTGCTGGCGCTGTGCGTCGTGGGCGGTGCGCTGCTGGATGCGCTGGGACGCGTCGTGTGGGCCGGCGTGGTCGACCGGGCGGAGGGCCGGCTGCGCGACGACCTGCTGTCCGCGGCGCTCGGCCAGCCGCTCGCCGTCATCTCCGAGCAGGCGGTGGGGGAGGTCCTCGACCGGGTCGACGACGACACCCACGAGGTCGGCACGCTGATGCGGCGCCAGGCCTGGGAGGCGCTGCGGACCGCGTTCAGCATCCTGCCGATGTGGATCGTCGCGGGCCTGACCTGGTGGCCGGCCTGGGTGCTGTTCCCGCTGGCGGGCGTGGCCACCTTGCGGCTGGTCCGGCCGTTGCTGGGCCAGGTGTCGCGGCTGAAGGTCCTCGAGGAGATCGCCTGGACCGATCACGCCGCCTCGCTCGAGGAGGCCGTCAACGCACGCGACGACCTGCGCACCAGTCTGGGCCGCCCCTACGCCGTCCGCCGCCTGGCCGAGCTGTCCGCGGAGGTGCACCGCCGCTTCTACCGCGTGCTGCTGGTCGAGTCGCGGATGACGCGGCGGGCCGGGCTGCTGCTCCACGGCATGCTGGCCGCGGTCGGCGTCGCCGGCGTGGCGCTCGCCGTCGGCGGCGACCTCTCGGTGGCGCGGCTGGTGACGCTCTTCCTGGTCACCACCACCTTCGTCGGCCAGATCGACCGGCTCGCCCACCACCTGCCCGACCTGCAGGCCGGCATGGGCGCGCTGGTGCGGCTGCGCCAGATGCTCACCGCGGAGCCCGAGCCCGTCGGCGGGCTGCCCGCGCCGACGGGCGACGTCGGCGTCGAGTTCCGCGACCTGCACTTCGCCTACCCCGAGGGCGGGTTCGCGCTGCACGACGTCGCGCTGCGGGTGCCGGCCGGGGAGACGCTCGCGCTGGTGGGTCGCAGCGGCTCGGGCAAGTCCACCCTGGCGTCGTTGGTCTCGCGCGCCGTGGACCCCGAGGCCGGCACCGTGCTCGTCGGAGGAGTCGACGTCGTGGACCTCGACCTGTCCGGGCTGCGGGCCGCGGTCGGCGTCGTGACCCAGCGCACCGAGATCCTGGCCGCCACCCTGGCCGAGAACATCACGCTCTTCGCGTCGGTCGAGGCGAGCCAGGTGGTTGCCGCCGTGGCCGACCTCGGCCTCTCCGAGTGGGTGGCCGGCCTCCCCGAGGGCCTCGACACGCTGCTGGGCCCCGGGGGCACCACGCTCTCGGCGGGGGAGGAGCAGCTGGTCGCCTTCGCGCGGCTGCTGGTGCGCGACGTGCGGGTCGTGGTCCTCGACGAGGCCACCGCACGCATGGACCCGCTCACCGAGGCGCGCGTGGCCCGTGCCGCCGACCGGCTCCTGGCCGGCCGCACCGGACTGCTCGTCGCGCACCGGCTCTCCACCACCGGACGCGCCCACCGGGTCGCGGTCCTCGAGGGCGGCCGCGTCGTCCAGCACGGCGAGCGGGCGGCGATCGCTGCGGTCGACGGCCCGTTCCGGCGGCTGCTCCGCGACGCCCGCGACGAGCCCGCCGCGACCATCCCTGCCCCCGACGAGGGCACCTCGGCGGCAAAGATCGGCTCGCGGCGCCGCCAGGGCCCGGTCCCGGAGCGGCCGGAGCCGGGCACCGGCCCATCGCTGGCGCGAGGCGTCACGCACGCCCTGCTGGTGCGGCCGTGGTGGGGACTGCTCAGCATCGGGGTCTTCCTCGTCGTGGTGCTCACCGGCGCCACCGGGGCGATCACGGGGTGGGTCTGGGGACGCGTGGTCCAAGACGTCGACGGCGGTGGGCGTCCGGTGCTGCTCCTGGTGGCCCTGGTGGCCAGCCTGCTGGCCGCGCCGCCCGCGCTGACGGTGGCGCTGCGTCGATATCCGCGTTGGTGGGTGGAGGTGATGCTGCGCGCGCGCATGTCGGTGCTGCTCGGCCAGACCGACCAGCGACGGCTGCCGCCCACGCCCGCGGGGGAGGTCGTCGCGCGGGCGCTGGACGCCGACCGGTTCGCCCGCTACGGCGACCGCTGGATCGACGCCAGCAACGGTGTCGTGGTGGTCCTGGTCACCGCACTGGCTGCGGGCACGGTGGCCGCCGGTGGCGTCCTGCTGGCCGTGATGGTGCTGACCGCGGCGGCCTCGGCCGCCGGACGTCCCGTCGCCGGCCGCTCGGCCGCCGCCTCCTCGACCGCCCGCGCCGGGTTCGGCCGGGCGCTGGTCTCCGCCCTCGACTGCGCCCGCACCGTCAAGCTCGCGGCCGCGACGCGCGCGGTGCAGCAGCACCTGCGGCGCGTCGACGGCGGCCGCATCGAGGCCGCCATCCGCGAGCACCGGGTGCAGGCCGTGCTCGACGGCATGCCGGTGGTCCTGGTGCAGCTGGGGGTCGTGGTCGCCTGGGCGGTCTACGAGCTCGGCGGCTGGGACCTGGCCACCGCGATCCTGATCACCGCCGCCCTCTCGGGCTTCGCCTACTTCGGCCAGGTCGCCGGCGCGGTCATCACCGAGGCGCCCGGCGTGCGGTCCTGGCAGCGCGCCACGGCCCGGCTCGCCGGCGGGACCGACCTGATGGACCTCCCGGCCGGCGTCGACCTGGAGACCGGCGCGGCGCCCGCACCCGTCCCGTCCGCTGCCGAGCGCGAGCCGCTGCGCCGGCTGCGCCTGGTCGGCTTCTCCGCGGCGCACGAGGACGGCACCGTGGGCGTCGAGGACGTCGACCTCGAAGTGGCCACCGGTGAGCTGGTGCTGCTGCTGGGCCAGATCGGCTCGGGCAAGTCGAGCCTGCTCTCCGCCCTGGCCGGACTGGTCGAGCACCGGGGCCGGGTGCTGTGGAACGACACCCCGGTCACCGACGCCGAGAGGTTCCTGCGCCCCTCCCGGGTCGCTCACGTCGCGCAGGTGCCGCGGGTGCTCTCGGGCCGCATCGTCGACAACATCCGGCTCGACCACGACCGGCCGGTGGAGCAGGCCATCGAGGACGCCCGGCTGGGGGCGGACGTGCGCGAGGCTGGCGGCGCTGACGCACTGGTGGGCCACCGCGGCGTCCGGCTCTCGGGCGGGCAGGTGCAGCGGCTCGCCCTGGCCCGCGCCCTCGCCGCGGAGTCCGACCTCCTCCTCGCCGACGACGTGTCCAGCGCACTCGATGCGAGCACGGAGGTCGAGCTCTGGTCGGCGCTGCGAGCCCGCCGCTCGACGGTGCTCGGCGCCACCTCGAAGCGGGCCGCACTGGCCCAGGCCGACCGGGTCGTCGTCCTGGTCGAGGGACGGGTGGCCGCCGTCGGGCCGTGGTCGGACCTGGAGGGCGACTGGTCGCACCTCGTGGGGTGATCGGCGGGCCGTGCGGAGAGGGGCGGATAGGGTCTGGTCCCGTGTCGAGCGAGGGTGGGACCAAGGCGGTGCTGGCCGCGCTGCTGGCCAACGCCGGCATCGCGGTCACCAAGCTGCTGGCCTTCCTGCTCACCGGCGCCTCCTCGATGCTGGCCGAGGCGATCCACTCCGTGGCCGACTCGGGCAACCAGCTGCTGCTGCTGCGCGGCGGCAAGGCCGCCCGCAAGGACGCCGACGAGGAGCACCCCTTCGGCCACGGTGCCGAGCGCTACGTCTACGGCTTCTTGGTGGCGGTGGTGCTGTTCACCGTGGGCGGGTTGTTCGCGCTCTACGAGGCCTACCACAAGTTCCACGAGGTGCACGCCGCCCACGGTCACCCCGAGGACTCCATCCTCGACTCGCGCTGGTGGTGGGTGCCGATCCTGGTGCTGGTCGTCGCGATCGGCATGGAGGGCTTCTCCTTCCGCACCGCGATGCGCGAGAGCGCGAAGCTCAAGGGCTCGGCGTCCTACGTCACCTTCATCCGCCGCGCCAAGGAGCCCGAGCTGCCGGTGATCCTGCTCGAGGACACCGCCGCGCTGACCGGCCTGGTCTTCGCGCTGCTCGGGGTGGGGCTGAGCCTGATCACCGGCTCGGAGTACTGGGACGTCGCCGGCACCGCGCTGATCGGCCTGCTGCTGGTGGCGGTGGCGGTGGTGCTCGGGCTGGAGACCAAGAGCCTGCTGTTGGGCGAGGCCGCCTCGCCCGACGCCCAGCGCCGGATCCGCGCCGCGATCGAGGGCACCGAGGGCCTCGAGGGCGTGATCCACCTGCGCACGATGCACCTGGGTCCCGAGGAGCTGCTGGTGGCGGTCAAGGTCGCCGTGCCGGCCGCCGAGACCGCCGGCGACGTCGCCGCGGCCATCGACCGAGCCGAGGCGGCGGTGCGCAGCGCCGAACCCGCCGCGACCCGGATTTACGTCGAGCCGGACGTCCGCCGGTAGACTCGGGGCCGCGCCTCGCGCACGAGATCGTGGCCAGACGCCCCGCGCCCCTGTCGGCGCGGCGCACACCGTCCGTCTGACTCCTCGAGAGGTTCCTGCTTTCCATGTCTGTGCTGGACCACAAGGTCAAAGACCTGTCCCTGGCCGACTACGGCCGCACCGAGATCGAGCTCGCCGAGCACGAGATGCCCGGCCTCATGGCGATGCGCGAGCGCTACGGCGCGAGCCAGCCGCTGAAGGGCGCCCGGATCGCCGGGTCGCTCCACATGACCATCCAGACCGCCGTGCTCATCGAGACGCTGGTCGCGCTCGGCGCCGAGGTGCGCTGGGCGTCCTGCAACATCTTCTCCACCCAGGACCACGCCGCCGCGGCGGTCGTGGTCGGCCCCGACGGGACCCCCGAGGACCCGCAGGGCGTCCCGGTCTTCGCCTGGAAGGGCGAGACCCTGGAGGAGTACTGGTGGTGCACCCAGCAGATCCTCGACTGGGCCACGCAGGGCTCCGGTGAGGGTCCGAACATGATCCTCGACGACGGCGGCGACGCCACGTTGCTGGTGCACCTGGGCGTGCAGGCGGAGAAGAACGGCACCGCCCCCGACCCGGCCACCGCCACCTCGGCCGAGCAGCGGATCATCTTCGAGGCCCTCGTCGCCCAGCTGGAGAAGGACTCCGACCACTGGACCCCGATCGCCAACGGCATCAAGGGCGTGACGGAGGAGACCACCACCGGCGTCCACCGGCTCTACGAGATGATGCGCGAGGGCACGCTGCTCTTCCCCGCGATCAACGTCAACGACTCGGTCACCAAGTCCAAGTTCGACAACAAGTACGGCTGCCGTCACAGCCTGGTCGACGGCATCAACCGCGCCACCGACGTCCTCATCGGCGGCAAGGTCGCGGTCGTGTGCGGCTACGGCGACGTCGGCAAGGGCTGCGCGGAGTCGCTGCGCGGCCAGGGCGCCCGCGTCATCGTCACCGAGATCGACCCGATCTGCGCGCTGCAGGCGGCGATGGACGGCTACCAGGTCAGCACGCTCGAGGAGTCGCTGCCGGTCGCCGACATCATCATCACCGCCACCGGCAACAAGGACGTCGTCACCGTCGACCAGATGCGCCAGATGAAGCACAACGCGATCGTCGGCAACATCGGTCACTTCGACAACGAGATCGACATGGCCGGCCTGGAGGCCGACGGCGTCGCCACGCGGAAGAACGTCAAGCCGCAGGTCGACCTGTGGACGTTCCCCGAGGCCAACGCCCACGGCGGCAGCGCGATCGTCGTGCTGTCGGAGGGCCGGCTGATGAACCTGGGCAACGCCACCGGCCACCCCTCGTTCGTGATGTCGAACTCCTTCACCAACCAGGTGCTGGCGCAGATCGAGATCTTCACCAAGACCGAGGAGTACCCGGTCGAGGTCTACGTGCTGCCCAAGCACCTCGACGAGGAGGTCGCCCGGCTGCACCTGGCCTCGCTGGGGGTCAAGCTCACCGAGCTCAGCGACGACCAGGCCTCCTACCTCGGCGTCGACAAGCAGGGGCCGTTCAAGTCGGAGCACTACCGCTACTAGGTAGCGGTCGACATGGCAGAGCAGCCGCGCGGGACCGGCCGGGTCCTCGTCGTCGACGACGACGCCTCCCTGGCCGAGATGCTCTCGCTCGTGCTGCGCAACGAAGGTTTCGAGAGCCGCATCGTCGCCACCGGCGATGCGGCTCTCGGCGCCTTCCGCGACTACCGACCCGACGTCGTCCTGCTCGACCTCATGCTGCCGGGCAAGGGCGGCATCGAGGTGTGCCGCGAGATCCGGGCCGAGTCCGGTGTGCCGATCGTCATGCTCACCGCCAAGAGCGACACCGTCGACGTCGTCGCCGGGCTGGAGTCCGGCGCGGACGACTACGTCGTCAAGCCGTTCAAGCCCAAGGAGCTGCTGGCCCGCATCCGGGCCCGGGTACGCCGGCTGGGGGAGAACCCGCCGGAGTCGTTGACGGTCGGCGACCTGCGCATCGACGTCGCCGGGCACGCGGTCACCCGCGCCGGCGAGCCGCTCGCGCTGACCCCGCTGGAGTTCGACCTGCTGGTCTGCCTGGCCCGGCGGCCCTGGCAGGTCTTCACCCGCGAGGTGCTGCTGGAGCAGGTGTGGGGCTACCGGCACGCCGCCGACACCCGGCTGGTCAACGTCCACGTCCAGCGGCTGCGGGCCAAGGTCGAGCAGGACCCGGAGAACCCCGAGATCGTGGTGACGGTGCGCGGCGTGGGCTACAAGGCCGGCGGCAGCCTCGATGCCGAGGGCTGAGGGCTCGCTGGTCGGGCGCGCGCTGACCGTGTGGCGCCGCTCGGTGCAGGCCCGCGTGCTGCTCTCGGTGGTGCTGCTCTCGGCGGTCGTGGTCGGCGTGGTCGGCTACGTGCTGCTGCGCCAGATCTCCGGCGGCCTGGTCGACAACCGGGTCCGGGTGTCGGTGGCCGAGGCCGACAGCGAGATCTCCATCGCCAGCAACCGGCTGCGGCAGGCCGGCAGCGGCGACCTCGACGCCGGTGCCCAGCTGCGCCAGCTCGTCGGCACCCTGGTCGAGCGCGGCAAGGTCCGCGGCTTCGACGTCGTCGTGGTGGGACCCGTGGCCGGCAGCGCGCCGGGCCAGGGCGCCGGCGTCGGCACGCGCACCAGCTCCGACGTCCGCGCGGCGAGCGTGCCCACCCGGCTGCGGACCGAGGTCGAGTCCGACCCCGGCACCGCCTGGACCTTCACCCGCATCCAGCGTCCCGGTGGCGGGGGCGGCCCGGGGGTCGTGGTCGGCAGCCAGGTGCTGCTGCCCTCCGACGGCGGCACCTACGACGTGTTCCTTGTCTTCTCGATGAACGAGGAGCAGGACACCCTCGGCCTGCTCAACCGCTCGCTGCTGACCGCGGCGGTGCTGCTGCTGCTCCTGGTGGGCGGGCTGTGCTGGCTGGTGGTGCGACAGGTGGTCAGCCCGATCCGGCAGGCCCGGCAGGTGGCCGAGCGCATCTCGGCCGGCGGCCTGGAGGACCGGATGCGCGTGCACGGCCAGGACGACCTGGCCCGGCTGGCCACGTCGTTCAACCAGATGGCCGACGCCGTGCAGCACCAGATCCGCCAGCTCGAGGAGCTCTCGCGGGTGCAGCGGCAGTTCGTCTCCGACGTCTCCCACGAGCTGCGCACGCCGCTGACCACCGTCCGGATGGCCGGCGACGTGCTGCACGACTCCCGCGGCGACTTCGACCCCGTCACCGCCCGGGCCGCCGAGCTGCTGCAGGCCGAGCTCGACCGGTTCGAGAACCTGCTCACCGACCTGCTCGAGATCAGCCGCTTCGACGCCGGTGCGGCGGCGCTGGAGCTCGACGACGTGGACCTGGTCGACGTCGTCAACCGGGTCGTCGAGGCCACCGCACCGCTCGCCGCCGCGCGGGAGGTGCGGGTCAGCGTCACCGCCGACGGCCCGTGCGTGGCGGAGGCCGACGTACGCCGCGTCGAGCGGATCGTGCGCAACCTGGTCAGCAACGCCATCGACCACGCCGTGCGCGACGACGTGCGGGCCGCCGACATCGAGATCCGGCTGGGCGCCGACCCCGACCCGGTGACCGGCGCGGCGGCGGTGAGCGTGCGCGACTACGGCGTCGGGCTCGAGCCGGGTCAGGCGTCGCTGGTGTTCAACCGGTTCTGGCGGGCCGACCCGGCCCGGGCGCGGACCACCGGAGGCACCGGTCTGGGCCTGGCCATCGCGCGGGAGGACGCCCGGCTGCACGGCGGCCGGCTCGAGGCGTGGGGCCGTCCGCACCGCGGTGCCGCCTTCCGGCTGGTGCTGCCGCGCCACGTCGGCGCGCCGATCACGGCCAGCCCGCTGCCGCTGGTGCCCGCAGCGGCGGCGACCTCGCGCCCGCGCACCCGCGAGGACGTCGCGCGATGAGGGCGCGGGTTCTCGCGCTCGTCTCCTGCCTCCTGCTGCTCGCCGGCTGCGGCATGCTGCCGACGTCGGGCGTCGTGCACCACACCGCCGGCAGCGGCGACGGCGTGGAGGAGGGCGACGCCCGGTTCTCGGCGCCGGGACCGGCCGACGGCGACGACCCGGTGGCCATCGTCAACGGCTTCCTGCAGGCGATGACGGCCAACCCCGCCACCACCTCGGTCGCGCGCAGCTACCTCTCCCGCGACGCCCGCGGCTCGTGGAACCCCACCCGAGGCACCGTCGTCTACTCGACGGCCTCGGTCACCCAGCGCGGCAGCCAGCAGGTCCGGGCCCGGTTGGCCGATCCGCGGCTGCTGGACTCCCGCGGCAGCTGGCTGGGCAGCGCGCCGGCCGCCGCCGGTCGGCTGAGCCTGCAGGTGGTGCGCGAGGACGGGCAGTGGCGCATCACCGATCCGCCCGACGAGCTGCTCGTGCCGGACTGGTTCCTCGACCAGCGCTACCAGCCGTACAACCTGTACTACTTCGATCCCAGCGAGCAGACCCTGGTGCCCGACCGCGTCTACGTGCCGCGCGGCGAGCAGGCCCCCTCGCAGCTGGTGCGCGCGCTGCTCAACGGCCCCGGGCCCGGGCTGTCGACGAGGGTGCGCACGGAGTTCCCGCCGCAGACCCAGCTCAACCTCTCGGTCGTGGTCGCCGACGACGGCACCGCCGAGATCCCGCTCAGCGGGCCCAGCGGCGACCACCTCGCGTCGCTGCCGTCCGCCAAGCTGAGCCGGGCCGCCGCGCAGCTGGCCTGGACGCTGCGCCAGGTGCCGGGCGTGTCCCGGCTGCGGATCACCGTCGGCGACACCGCGATCACCCTGCCCGACGGCCGCCGCGACTTCAGCGCCCAGAGCGGCAACCGCTACGCGCCGACGGTGGCCACCGCACGCTCGGCGCTCTACGGCCTGCGCAAGGGCCGGCTCGTGGTGCGCACCGGCACCACCGAGCAGCCGGTGGCCGGCGCGTTCGGCACCGGCGCCTTCGTGCTGCGGTCGTTCGCGGTGCGCCTCGACGGCGGGGCCGTGGCCGGTGTGAGCGGCAACGGCCGGATGCTCTACGTCTCGCGGCGCCTGGGCGCGGGCGCTGACGCACCCCCGCCGAGCCGCGTCTACGCCGGCGCCGACCTGCTGCGGCCCGGCTACGACATGTTCGGCACGCTGTGGTGGGTCGACGACGCATCCAGTGGGGCACGCGTCTACCGGATGGTCGACGGCACTCCGACCCCGGTGCGGGTGCCCGGGGTGAGCGGCGCCAAGGTGAAGTCGTTCACGATCAGTCGCGACGGCACGTCGCTGGTGGCGGTGGTCGACGCCACGGGCGGCGACCAGGTGATCGCCGCCGGTCTGGAGCGCACGGCCGACGGCGACGTCGTCGGCGCCCTGCCGGGTCGCAGCATCGGCAACGTCCCCGACGACCTCGACGACCTGCGCGACGTGGTCTGGCGCAGCCCCAACGACCTCGCGGTGCTCGGGCGGCTGCCCAACGGCGTCTTCGAGGTGCTCTTCGTCAGCCTCGACGGCTCGCCCGGCGACCCGCGCGCCGTCCCGCCCGACACCCGCCGCGGCGAGGTGACCGGGCTGGTCGGGGCGCCCGACAGCACGCTGCCGCTCTACCTGGTGCTCAGCGGCGGTCAGCTGCTGCGCCTCGACGACAGCTCGCGTTGGGCGGCCTCGGGCATCCCCAAGGGCCTCGTCGACCCGGCCTACGTGGGCTGAGCGGCGGTCAGGACCTCCTGGGCCAGCAGCTCTCGCCACGCTGTGGGGCGCTGCCAGTAGTAGCCCTGGCCGAGGTCGCAGCCGTACGCGGCCAGCCGTTCGGCCACCTCGGCGCTCTCGACGCCCTCGGCGGTGACGGTGCAGCCCAGCCGATGGCCCAGGTCGATGATCGAGGCGACGACGGCCTCGCTGGCCGGCTCGCGGTCGAGCCGGTCGACGAACTGGCGGTCGATCTTGATCTCCGCCACCGGGATCGCGCGCAGCTGGGCCAGATTGGTCACGCCGGCACCGAAGTCGTCGAGCGAGACCCGGATGCCCGCCTGCTGCAGGTCGACCACGGTGCGGCGCAGCACCTCGTCGTCGAAGGGCGTCATGGTCTCGGTGAGCTCCAGGATGAGCCGCTCGGGGTCCACGCCGTAGCGCCGGGTGGCCTCGACGGCGCGCTGCACCACGTCGGGGGCGGTCAGGTTGCGGGCCGAGACGTTCACCGAGAGCGTCCAGTCGGCGCCCGCCTGCTGCCAGGCGGCGCAGTCGCGCAGCGCCCGGTCGACCACCCAGGCGGTGAGCTGGTCGATCAGCGGCGACCGCTCGGCGACGGGGATGAACTCGTCGGGTGACATCCGGCCGCGCTGGGGGTGCTGCCAGCGCACCAGCGCCTCGACGCCGACGGTGCGACCGGTCGCGAGCAGCACCTTGGGCTGGTACTCCACGAAGAGCTGGTCCTCGGCGATGGCCTCGGCCAGCTCGCGCTGCAGCACGAGCGGCGAGAGCGCGGCGGGCGCGATGGCCGGGGCGTAGGTGACGATCTTGGTGGCGCCGCGCTTGCCCTCGTACATCGCGGTGTCGGCGTGCTGCAACAGCTCCTCGACGTCGCCGGCGTCGTCGGGGAACAGGCACAGGCCCAGGCTGGCGTCGATGCTGATGACGACGCCGTCGACGGCCACGTCCTCGCGGATCTCGTGGCGGGCCCGCTCCATGAGCACCATGGCCTCCTCGGCGTCGTGGACCCGGCGCAGCAGCACGGCGAACTCGTCGCCGCCGAGCCGGGCGACCACGTCGTCGGAGCGAAAGGCGCCGACCAGCCGGCGGGCCACGACGCGCAGCAGCTCGTCCCCGGCGGCGTGGCCGAGGGTGTCGTTGACCTCCTTGAAGCGGTTGAGGTCGACCAGCACCAGCCCGCCCTTGCGCTCGGCTGAGCTCTCGGCCAGCGCGCGCTCGGCCAGCCGGCGGAACAGCGCGCGGTTGGGCAGCCCGGTGAGCGGGTCGTGCAGGGCGCGGTGCTCGTGGCCCGCGGCGTCGCGGCGCAGCGCCCGCGTGGTCCACCACGAGATCAGTGCGAGCATCACGTACAGCGCCAGCAGGCCCAGCCCGAGCCGCAGGTAGCCGCGGTGGGTGTTGTGCTCGACGACCTTGGCGATGTGGTCGTAGGGGAACCGGATCTCCAAGATGCCGATCGGCAGTCCGTTGCGCTCGGAGACCACCGGCTCGAGCACCCGCACGGCGCGGGTGCCGGTCATGTCGAACTGGGCCACCGGCGTGCCGGACTCGACCCGTCGGAAGGCCGCGGTGGTGGTGTCGCGTCGCTGCTCGCGATCGCCCGCGGAGGCGAAGACGACCTGCCCGTCGAAGTTCACGAGGTTCAGCTGGGCCACCGAGCCCTTGAAGATCGCCTCGTTCGAGACGGCGTAGAGCTTGATCTCCTGGGCGTCGGTGAGCCGCAGGCCGGGCGACACGTCGAGCAGGGCGGGACCGATCGACATCTGCTCGATCACCGCCGCCTGGGCCAGTCCCTGCTGCAGCGCGCCCTGCTCCGCGTCATGGCGGTAGCTGGCTCCCAGCACCACGCCCAGCACCAGCACGGGCACCAGGCTCGCACCGGCGTACAGCGCGAACAGGCGCAGCCCGCGGGCGCGGAAGCGGCGGTACGGCATGCGCCATAGTGTGGAGGGGATTCGGACATCTCGGACAGCTTTCGGACAGATAGCGCTCGTCCACAGCCGGGCGGGGCGGCCCTGGCGGAGTCTGGCGCCGGCGGCCAGGATGGCGGGGGTGAGCCTCCTCGACGCCCTGCTGGACCTGGCCGCGGGCACGGTCTGCGTGGGGTGCGCCCGGCCCGGTCGCGTGCTCTGCCTCGCCTGCGAGGCCGCCCTGCCGCTGCGCCCTCGAGCGGCGCGACCCACGCCCCGTCCGGCCGGGCTGGCGCCGACCGTGGCCGCCGGCGGCTACGACGATCCCGTGGTGCGCGCGATGGTCATCGCCCACAAGGAGCGCCGCGCGTTCGCGCTCGCGCGGCCGCTGGGCGATCTGCTGGCGAGCGCTGCGGCCGGGCTGGTCGAGCGGCCCTGCCTGGCCGGCTCGCGCGTGCTGCTGGTGCCGGTGCCCTCGCGCCCGGCGGTGGTGGCGCGCCGCGGCCACGACCCGGTCCAGCGGGTCGCCCGGCGGGCCGCGGCACGGCTGCGGGCCGCCGGGCACGACGTCCGTGCGGTCGACGTCCTGCGTCAGTCCGAGCGGCCGCAGGACCAGGGCGACCTGGGTGGTGCGCAGCGCCGGGAGAACGTGCGCCGCACGATGGCCGCCCGCGGCGCCGCACTGCGACGCCTGGCCCGCGAGGGCGCGCCGGTGGCCGCGGTGGTGGTCGACGACGTGGTCACCACCGGCTCCACCGCGCGCGAGGCCCAGCGAGCACTGGCGGCGGTCGGCGTGTCGGTCGCCGGCATCGCCTGCGTGGCTGCCACGGACGTCCGAACGGCCGGTGACGGTTCCCCACCGATCGCGTACCGTCGGCCCATGGAGCCCGACTCCGCGATCTGACCCGAGGCACGTGGTGCCTCGGGTCTTGTCGTTTTCACCGTCGTCTCACAAGGAAGGTCAGCGCATGGACATCGTGGTCAGCGGTCGCCACTGCGACGTGTCCGATCGTTTCCGGGAGCACGTGGAGGAGAAGCTCACGCGGCTGGAGAAGCACGACCATCGGATCATCCGGGTCGACGTCCTGGTCGAGAAGGACTGCAGCCCGAACCCCGCGCAGGCGGTGCGCATCGAGCTCACCGCGAAGTCGCGCGGGCCGGTGGTGCGGGCCGAGTCGGCCGCCGAGGACAAGATGGCGGCGCTGGACCTGGCGCTGGACAAGATGGCCGCGCAGATGCGCAAGGCCGCCGACCGCCGCAAGGTGCACCGGGGCCAGCGTCGGCCGCAGTCGGTGGCGCGGGCGATGGCCTCGATCGGCGCCCCCGTGCTCGAGGAGTCGGCCGAGGAGGTGCTCGAGCACCAGGTCGGCCCGGTCACGGTCACCGGCGACGGCCCGTTGGTGGTGCGCGAGAAGGTGCACGAGGCGGTGCCGATGACGCTGGAGCAGGCGCTGTACGAGATGGAGCTGGTCGGTCACGACTTCTACCTGTTCGTGGACAAGGAGAGCGAGAAGCCCTCGGTGGTCTACCGGCGTCGCGGCTACGACTACGGGGTGATCTCCCTGAGTGGTCTTTGAGTAGCCCGTCTGGACGTCTGACATGATGCGAACGTGTCACAGCAGCCAGTCGCGGTCCGCCCCGCCGGCGCCGAGCCCGTGCGCGTGGTGGTGGTCGACGACCAGGAGCTGTTCCGGCGCGGGCTGATCATGCTGCTCGGTGTCGAGCCCGACATCGAGGTCGTCGGCGAGGCCGGCGACGGGCAGGACGCGGTCGAGCTGGTCAAGAACGTCGTGCCCGACGTGGTGCTGCTCGACGTCCGGATGCCCAAGCGCACCGGGCTCGAGGCGTGCATCGAGATCAAGGACCTCGTCCCGGCGGCGCGGATCATCATGCTCACCGTCAGCGACGAGGAGGCCGACCTCTACGAGGCGGTCAAGAACGGAGCGTCGGGCTACCTGCTCAAGGACTCCTCGATCGACGAGGTCGCCCAGGCCGTGCGCGTCGTCGCCGAGGGGCAGTCGCTGATCAGCCCGTCGATGGCGGTCAAGCTGCTCGACGAGTTCAAGGAGATGTCGCGCACCGACAAGGAGCAGGTGCCGACGCCGCGGCTCACCGACCGCGAGCTCGAGGTCCTGCGGCTGGTGGCCAAAGGGCTGAACAACCGCGAGGTGGCCAAGGAGCTGTTCATCTCCGAGAACACGGTGAAGAACCACGTGCGCAACATCTTGGAGAAGCTCCAGCTCCACTCGCGCATGGAGGCGGTCATGTACGCCGTCCGCGAGAAGCTGCTCGACCTCCCGTAGGTGGTCCCCGAGCGCCTCTCGCTCGCGCGCGCCCGCCGGGTGGCGCTGGCGGCCCAGGGCTTCCGCGACCCGGCGCATGCGGTGCCGACCATGCGCACCTTCTCACGCACGCTCGAGCGCACCGGGGTGCTCCAGGTCGACTCGGTCAACGTGCTGCAGCGGGCCCACTACATGCCGCTGTTCTCGCGGATGGGCCCCTACGACGTCGAGCTACTGCGACGCGCCTCCGAGCACCGGCCGCGCCGGATGGTGGAGTACTGGGCGCACGTGCAGGCCTTCATGCCGGTCGACCTGTGGCCGGCGATGCGGCACCGCATGGCCGACTACGCCGCCCAGCGCGGCAAGTGGGGCTCCTCGGGCGTCACCGACGAGCTGATGGACTCACTGCTCGCCGAGATCGCCGACCGCGGGGCGAGCACCGCCCGGGAGCTGGACGAGGGGCTGCCGCGCACCAAGGACCACTGGGGCTGGAACTGGTCGGTGACGCGCCGCGCCCTCGACGCGATGTTCTCGGCCGGCCAGGTCGCCGTCGCCTCGCGCACCTCGCAGTTCGAGATCCGCTACGACCTGCCCGAGCGGGTGCTGCCGCCGCACGTGCTGGCCCAGCCGACGCCGAGCCGGGCCGAGGCCTCCCGCGAGCTGGTGCGCCGTGCCGCGCGCTCCCACGGCGTCGCGACGGTCCGCGACCTGGCCGACTACTACCGCATGAAGCAGGCCGACGTCGTCCCGGCGGTACGCGAGCTGGTCGAGGCGGGGGAGATCGTGCCGGTCGAGGTGGAGACCTGGCGCCAGCCGGCGTACCTCCACGCCGACGCGGCCCACCCGCGCCGGGTGCCCGCCCGGGCCGTGCTCAGCCCGTTCGACCCGGTCGTCTGGGAGCGCTCACGCGCCGAGCGGCTCTTCGGCTTCCACTACCGCATCGAGATCTACGTCCCCGCCGAGCTGCGGGAGTACGGCTACTACGTGCTCCCGTTCCTCCTCGGCGAGCAGATCGTGGCCCGAGTCGACCTCAAGGCCGACCGGCGCGCCGGGGTGCTGCGGGTGCCCGCGGCGTACGCCGAGCCCGACGCGCCCGCCCACGCCGCGGCCGAGCTGGCCGCGGAGCTGCGGTCGCTGGCCGACTGGCTGGGCTTGGCCGACATCCTCGTCGAGGAGCGCGGCGATCTGGCGCCGGCCCTGAGGGGCGCGGTGGCCGCGGGGCGCTGATCCCACCCGCCCCACTGCTTTCTCCAAACACCGTACAAAACGGACATATCTCCTTTACGGTCGTCGCGTTGTCGCATCGAGCGGCCGAATCGTCGACGAGCAGGGGAGCAGCGGGTTGCGCACGCACGGGATCAAGGAGCGGATCGTCGTCGGACTGGCGCTGGCGGCGGTGGCTGTGGCGCCGGTGCTGGTGCAGGCCCCCGCCGAGGCGGCCACCCGGGTCAGCATTGCGGCGACGCCCGCGGGGATCCTCACTGGCGGCCACGCCACCTTCGCCGGCGGGGTCAGCACCCGCTCGCACCGGCTGGTGCGGCTGCAGCTGAACAGTGCGGGCGTGTGGCGCAACGTCGCCAAGGCCCGCACCACCAAGCGCGGCAAGTACCTCGTCGCCGACCCGTCCTCGCGCATCGGTCAGTACCGCGTCGTCATGCCACGGGCGCGGGTCAGCGGCCGGACGCTGCGTGCGGTCACCTCCAGCACGGTCACGGTCGGGCTGGCCAGCTCCCTGGAGAGCGGCCAGACCCTGCAGTCGGGTCAGTTCCTGACCTCGCCGGGCGGGGTCTACCAGCTCGTGATGCAGCCCGACGGCAACCTGGTGCTCACCACCGTGGCCGACCCGGCCACCGTCGTGTGGAGCACCAACACCGCCGGCCACCCCGGCGCACGGCTCGTGATGCAGTACGCCGGCAACCTGGTCCTGGTCGACCCCGCCAACGTGCTGCTGTGGAGCACCAGCACCGCCGACGCGGGCAGCGACCTGTCCGTCGACGACGCGGGCGGCGTGAGCGTGCACGACGGCACCACGGTGCTGTGGGACCGCGTCGCCGGCGTCCACGTGCCGACCGACCCGGTCGGCACCTCCCAGGCGGCCGTGCGCGGCCAGACCTGGGTGGACGCGAAGGTGAAGTACTCCCAGAGCAAGTACTACACGAACTCCTACGGCCGCTACCGCACCGACTGCTCCGGCTTCGTGTCGATGATGTGGGGGCTCTCCAGCAGCTACACCACCCGCACGATCCCGAGCATCACCACGGTCATCACCAAGGACCAGCTGCGCAGCGGCGACGTGCTGAACTCGCCGGGCTACCACGTGGTGCTCTTCGACGCCTGGGCCAACGCCGCCCATACCCAGTACTGGGCCTACGAGGAGACCCCGAGCAGCGGAGCGGCCCACCACGTGCTGCCCTACCCGTACTGGAGCAGCTCGCGGCCGAAGTCGTTCGTGCCGCGCCGGCTCTCGCAGTAGCGGCGAGCCGGGGCCGTTAAGGATCACCGCTCACCGGCCGATGAACTAGAGGTGAACGCGACCCACCGTGGTCGTCGTAAGGTCCCGCTGCGGGGGTACGCAACCGGCCTGCTCGGCGTCCTCCTGCTGGCGATGCTGCTGCCCGTCAGCGGCTTCGCCGATGGGTCGCGCACGCTCAACCCCACCGACACCACGTGCGGCACCGCCAGCAGCTGCCGGGCCAACCTGTGGTGGCACAAGGCCACCTACGGGCCGGCGAGCAGTCGGATCCAGCAGCGCACGCTGCTGACGGTCTACCTGCGCAGCGGCGAGCAGCTCCTGCTGGGCTCCTCGGCCGTCGGCGTCGACCAGGGCGATGCCTGGGTGTGGGCGCCGGGCGCCATCACCGACGAGCAGGCGACCGACCTGCCCGGCATCAACGGCGCCGCGGGCGGTCCGGTCTTCAAGTGCTCCACCCAGCGCGCCGCCACCGGCGTCAGCGCCCAGGGCAGGATCACCACGCGCGCCCAGGAGCAGCAGGGCCCGCGCTCGGTCGACGGGACCACCAACACCGCGGGCTGGGTGCCGTGCAGCTACGCGGCCCCCGCCACCGGCCTGTACAAGGTGGCGTTCTTCGGCACCGCCGGCCCCAACCCCACCAACGACAGCACCAGCCCGACCGGTGAGACCAAGCTCTCCAGCGCCGGCAACTTCTCCTCCACCCAGGGCACCAGCGTCGCCGCCTGGGACGCCACGGTGCGGCCCACGGTGTCGAGCACCCAGGGCATCGCCGGGCGCGTCTTCTCCTACGTGCTCGAGCAGACCACCGGCGCCAACCAGCGCCCGATCGCCCAGACGCTCTACGCCACCACGAGCGACGGGTACGTGTACCGGCTCGACACCCGCGGCCTGGACCCGGCGGGCTTCATGCTCTTCTCCAGCGGACGCGGGTTCCTCGACCCGGCCGGGGAGCCGCTGTTCCACGACGTCGTCGGCAACAGCAACGACCTGTCCACCGTGCAGGGCGGCGTCAGCTTCGCGGCGCCGGAGTTCCCGATCTCGCAGTCCCCGCTGGCTCCCGAGACCCTCGCCGCCCTCGGCGTGCCCGCCGGGCCGACGGCGCCCACGCTGGGCGACCTGACCTTCGAGGGCGCGGCCACCGGTCGCCACGTCTTCGTCGGGCGCGGCGGCACGTTCCGGTTCACCACCAACGTCGCCGGACGCTACGAGATCGTGATCTCCCGCGACGGCAACGGCTTCGACCCCGGCACCACGACCAACCGCGTGCTGCGCGGGACCGTGCCCGCCGGCTCCCAGAGCGTGGTGTGGAACGGCAAGGACAACGCCGGCACCGACTTCCCCGCGGGCGCGACGTACACGGTGCGGGCCCGGGTCGAGGCCGGCATGGCCCACTTCCCGCTCATCGACGCCGAGAACTCCACGCGCGGTGGTCCCAGCGTCACCCTGACCAACCCGCCGGGCGGCAGCTGCGCGTTCGGCGGCTCGTGCACGCGCGCCTTCTACGACGACCGCGGCTACACCACCAGCGCCGGCAACGTCGGCACCCCCGGCAGCACCCTGTGCGGCCTGAACCCGCCCACCGTCAACCACTCCGACGGCGTCGACGGCTACGACAGCTCGGGCACCCAGCGCGCCTACGGGTCCACCACCTCCACCGACGCCAACGCCGGGTGCAGCGGTCAGTTCGGTGACTGGAAGGCGCTGGACACCTGGGTCTTCCACCCCAGCGACCAGCAGGCGGCGTCGTTGACCGTCGACGCCGTGCCGGCCGGCCCGGTGGCCGTCGACGACAGCGCCGGCGTCCCCGCCGGCACCGTGCTGCGGGTGGCCGCCGGCGACACCGCGGGCCTGCTGCGCAACGACTCCGGCACCCAGCTCGCGGTCTCCGGCCACACCACCCCCGCCCACGGCGGTCTCACCGTCGCGGCCGACGGCTCCTGGGTCTACACCCCGGACCACGGGTTCAGCGGCGACGACGCGTTCGGCTACACCGTGACCGACCCGGCCGGGCAGACGGCGTCGGCCACGGTGCGGATCGTCGTCGCCCCGGTGGCGGCGGCCGACGCTGTCGCCACCGGAGCCGACCTCGCCCGCACCGTCACAGCGGCGGACGGCGTGCTGGCCAACGACACCGGCAGCGGGCTCACCGTCGTCGCCAGCACCGCCCCCGGCCACGGCACGGCCACCGTCGGGACCGCGGGTGGCTTCACCTACACCCCGGCGGTGGGCTACAGCGGCTCGGACTCCTTCGACTACACCGCGCGCGACAGCGCCGGCCGCTCGGTCACCGCCACCGTCTCGGTGGTGGTCACGCCGCGGGCGGTGGCCGACTCCGCCGCCACGCGCGCCGGGCACGCCCTGGAGGTGGACCCGGCGGGCGTGCTGGGCAACGACCACGGGACGTCGCTGGTCGTCACCGCGGCGACGACGCCGGGCCACGGCACGCTCACCTGGACCGCCGCCGGCGGGTACCACTACGAGCCCGCAGCGGGCTTCTCCGGCGACGACTCCTTCCGCTACACCCTCACCGACGCGGCCGGCCGCACCGACCAGGCCACGGTGAGCATCACCGTGACCCCGGTGGCCACCGACGACGCCGGCACCACCTCGGCGGGCACCGTCCTCGTCGTGCCGTCCTCGGCCGGCGTGCTGGCCAACGACGCCGGCTCGGGGCTGCGCGCAGCCGTGTCGTCGGCGCCTTCGCACGGCACCCTGGTCCTCGACGCCGACGGCGGCTACCGCTACGAGCCGTCGCCGGGGTGGTCGGGACCGGACTCCTTCATCTACACCGCCACCGACTCCGCCGGACGCACCGCGACGGCCGCCGTCGGCCTCCAGGTCGTCCCGCGGGCGGTCGACGACGTCGAGCTGCTCGTCGCCGGCGGCCTGCTCGACGTGGCCGCGCCCGGCGTGCTGGGCAACGACGTCGGCACCTCGCCGCACGTGAGCGGACACACCGCTCCCACCCACGGCGTGCTCGGCATCGCCGCCGACGGGTCGTTCACCTACCGGCCCGCGGCCGGCTTCTCCGGCGACGACTCCTTCGGCTACACGCTCACCGACGCCGCCGGACAGGCCGCCACGGCCACCGTCTCGGTGGTGGTCGCGCCGCGCTCGTTCGACGACACCGCCCAGGCCACGGCCGGCACCGACCTCGTGGTCCTGACCTCGGCCGGCGTGCTCGTCAACGACCTCGGCACCGGGCTGGTCGTCACCGCCAGCTCCGCACCCGCGCACGGCACCGCGTCGGTCGACCCGACCGGCTCCTTCGTCTACCGGCCGGCGTCCGGGTTCTCCGGCGAGGACCACCTCGACTACACGGTTCGCGACGCGGCCGGCCGCACGGCGACGGCGGGCATCGACGTGGTGGTGGTGCCGCACGCGGCCGACGACGCCTACCTGACCCCGTGCGGCACTCCGCTCACGGTCACCGCCGCCGACGGCCTGCTCCGCAACGACGCGGGCAGCGCCCTGACGGTCGTGGGCATCGACCTGCCCGGCCACGGCGCGGTCAGCGTGCGGGCCGACGGATCGCTGGCCTACTCGGCCGATCCCGGCTTCGCCGGCGCCGACGGCTTCGGCTACCGGGTGCGCGACGCCCGGGGTCGCAGCGCCGCGGCCTCCGTGCGGGTCGGCGTCGGTCCCTGCGCCGTGCCCGACCGGAGCACGACCCCGGCGGGACGGCCCATCACCCTCGACACGCTGGCCAACGACCGCGGCAGCTCGCTGCACCTGGTCTCGGTCACCCAGCCGCCGGCCGGGACCGGCACCCTGGTCGTCGACGGCGACCTGGTCCGGTTCACACCGGCGCCCGGGTTCTCCGGCACGGTCACCTTCTCCTACACCGTCGTCGACGCCGACGGCCAGACCAGCACCGCCCAGAGCAGCGTGACGGTGATGGCGACCCGGGCCGCCGGCACCGGGACCGGCACCACGACCGGCACCACGACGGGGGGCTGGACCTCGGTGGTGCACCACGGCGCGACGGTCACCTCCAGTAGCACCTCGAGCAGCACCGTGCATCCCGCAGCAGCGGCGCCGGCCGCCAGCCCCGTCCTGCCGGCCACCGGCAACGAGGCAGGACCCGGGCTCCCGCTCGGCGGTGCGGCGATGACGCTGCTCGGCGCGCTGCTGGTGACGCGCAGGCGTCGCCGCGGCTAGCCCCACCCGTACGATGGCAGGTGGTTCCGGGGCCGCGAGGCCCGAGCAGCGGTTGAGGAGACATCTGTGTCGGTCATCGACAAGGTCCTACGGATCGGCGAGGGCAAGATCCTGCGTCGCCTGGAGGGCGTCGCCCGTGCCGTCAACGCCATCGAGGACGACTTCGTCGCGATGAGCGACGAGGAGCTGCGCGGCATGACCGAGGAGTTCCGCAAGCGACTGACCGACGGCGAGAGCCTCGACGACCTCATGGCCGAGGCCTTCGCCACCGTCCGCGAGGCGGCCCGCCGCGTGCTGGGGCAGCGTCACTTCGACGTCCAGATCATGGGCGGCGCCGCGCTGCACCTGGGCAACATCGCCGAGATGAAGACCGGCGAGGGCAAGACCCTGGTCGCCACGCTGCCCTCCTACCTCAACGCGCTGGCCGGCCAGGGCGTCCACGTCGTCACCGTCAACGACTACCTGGCCACCTACCACGCCGAGTGGATGGGCCGCGTGCACCACTTCCTGGGCCTCTCGACCGGCGTGGTCGTGCCCGAGATGACCCCGGAGGAGCGTCGCGAGGCCTACGCCTGCGACATCACCTACGGCACCAACAACGAGTTCGGCTTCGACTACCTGCGCGACAACATGGCCAACGCGCTCGAGGACTGCGTGCAGCGTGGCCACAACTTCGCCATCGTCGACGAGGTCGACTCCATCCTCATCGACGAGGCGCGCACGCCGCTCATCATCTCCGGCCCCACGCAGGACGAGGTGAAGTGGTACGCGGAGTTCGCGACGCTCGCGGAGCGGCTGACCAAGGACACCGATTACGAGACCGACGAGAAGAAGCGCACCATCTCGATCCTCGAGCCCGGCATCACCAAGGTCGAGGACCACCTGGGCATCGACAACCTCTACGACTCGGTCAACACCCCGCTCATCTCGTTCCTGAACAACTCCATCAAGGCCAAGGAGCTGTTCCGCAACGACAAGGAGTACGTCGTCATGAACGACGAGGTGCTCATCGTCGACGAGCACACCGGACGCATCCTGTCCGGGCGCCGCTACAACGACGGTCTCCACCAGGCGATCGAGGCCAAGGAGGGCGTGACGGTCCGCGAGGAGTACCAGACGCTGGCCACGATCACGCTGCAGAACTACTTCCGGCTCTACGACAAGCTCTCCGGCATGACCGGCACGGCCATGACCGAGGCCTCGGAGTTCGACAAGATCTACAAGCTCGGCGTCGTGCCCATCCCGACCAACAAGCCGATGCAGCGCGCCGACCAGTCCGACCTCGTCTACCGCACCGAGGCGGCCAAGTACCAGGCCGTCGTCGACGACATCGAGGAGCGGCACCGCCAGGGCCAGCCCATCCTGGTCGGCACCGTGTCGGTGGAGAAGTCCGAGCACCTCTCCGACCTGATGAAGCGACGCGGCATCGCCCACACCGTCCTCAACGCCAAGCAGCACGCCGACGAGGCGAAGGTCGTCGCGCTCGCCGGTCACCGGGGCGCGGTCACGGTGGCCACCAACATGGCCGGTCGCGGTACCGACATCATGCTGGGCGGCTCCGTGGAGTTCCTCGCCGACCAGCAACTGCGCGAGAAGGGCCTCGACCCGGTCGACGACGCCGAGGCCTACGAGGCCGAGTGGGCCGCCGCCGTGGAGCGTGTCACCGGCCAGGTGCACGCCGAGGCCGACGAGGTCCGCGAGGCCGGCGGGCTCTACGTCATCGGCACCGAGCGCCACGAGTCGCGCCGCATCGACAACCAGTTGCGCGGCCGGTCCGGGCGGCAGGGCGACCCGGGGGAGTCGCGGTTCTACCTCTCCCTCGAGGACGAGCTGATGCGGCTCTTCAAGTCCGACTGGGTGGACCGGGTGCTGGTCGCCCTCAAGGTGCCCGACGACGTCCCGATCGAGAACAAGTCGGTCACCAAGTCCATCGCCTCGGCGCAGGCCCAGGTCGAGGCGCAGAACTTCGACTCCCGCAAGAACGTCCTCAAGTACGACGACGTGATGAGCCGGCAGCGCGAGGTCATCTACGCCGAGCGCCGCGAGGTGCTCGAGGGCGCCGACCTGCACGAGCAGATCCGCACCATGATCGACGAGGCCGTCGCCTCCTACGTCAACGCCGCGACCGAGAACTTCCCCGAGGAGTGGGACCTCGACGCGCTGTGGACCGCGCTGCGCACCATGTACCCGATCTCGATCCGCTGGCAGGACCTCGAGGCCGAGGCCGGCGACCGCGACGTGATGGAGCGCGAGGACCTCCTCGCCGCCGTCCAGGCCGACGCGCAGGCGCAGTACGACGCCCGCGAGGCCGAGCTCGGGGCCGAGGTGATGCGCGAGCTCGAGCGTCGCGTCCTGCTCTCGGTGCTCGACCGCAAGTGGCGCGAGCACCTCTACGAGATGGACTACCTGCGCGAGGGCATCGGGCTGCGGGCCTACTCCCAGCGCGACCCGCTGGTGGAGTACCAGCGCGAGGGCTTCGACATGTTCTCCGCCATGAAGGAGGGCATCCGCGAGGAGACCGTCGGCTTCTTGTTCCACATCGAGGTCGAGCTGGAGGAGGAGCCGCAGCCCGGCGACGAGGCCTTCGAGCTCACCCCCTCGGCCGCGGCCGCCACCCACCTGCACGCCCGGGGTCTCGAGGCTCCGCAGGCGCCGACCAACCTGACCTACTCCGCCCCGGCCGAGGGCGGCGAGGTCGAGGTCACCGCCGGCAGCGCCGCCGACGCCGACGACCCGTTCGCCGGCGTCAGTCGCAACCAGCTGTGCCCCTGCGGCTCGGGCAAGAAGTACAAGCGTTGCCACGGCGCCCCCAACGGCCCGACCGGCCAGGTCACCCGCGCCGGGGGCTAGCCGCCGCGCCGCTCGCAGGGCTCGCGCGGCTGCTCAACCACCGGGTCGCGCTGGTTGAGGAGGTGCGCTCGCACCGTCTCGAAACCAAACCAGGACGTCTGTGGTCGGCGCTGGTGGTGGGGTGGTTTCGACGCGCTCGCTCGTTCCTCGCGTCGCTGCTCAACCACCGGGTGGGGCGCTGGCAAGCATGCCTCACTGATGACGCCACGTGACCCGCTCAGCCGAACTCGACCGCCGTGCACACCCACCTGCCCTCCAGGTGCTCCACTCGCAGTGCGAGGGCGCGGGAGCGCTCGCCCTGGCGCACGTGGACGCTGACCTCGGCGGTGGCGGGGTCGGGCTGGAAGCAGTGGACGCTGCGCACGTGCGAGCGCACGCGTCGACGGCGCTGGTCGGGCCGGCTGACGCCGTTGAGCACCGAGCAGCGGTCCACGATCCGCGCGTGCACGTCGGCGCTGGTGCAGCGCAGCAGCTGATGGGGGGTGCGGTCGCCCGAGACCACCTCGACCAGCGCCTGGGCGAAGCGCACCGCCCAGGCCTTGACCGGCGACGCGCTGCCGGCGACCAGCCGCAGCCCGGGAGCCGCCGGCAGGTCCTCGACGCCGCCGGCCCAGGGCGGGCTCAGCGCGAGGGCGCCCTGGGTCGGGTGCTGGTCGGGTTCGAGGGAGACGCCGAACAAGGTGGCGTGGTCGGCCAGCCGCGTGACGCCGGCGACCCCGCTCCGGGGCAGGCTGGTCGGGGGCAAGCTGGTGGGGGGAAGGGTGCGGTTCATCGGTTCTCCTGCGTGGTGGTCGTCTCCAGCCGGACGCCCGGCTCGATGAGGTCCGGGTCGGCGCCGATGCGGGCCCGGTTGCGGTCGTAGAGGCGTCGCCAGCCGCGGTCGATGTCGGCCGGTGTGGCCGTGCGCGGCAGTTCCTCGGCGGTGATGCGCCACAGCGAGTCGCCCGGGCGCACCACGATCGAGGCGGGGTGAGCGACCGGCGTCTCGGGGCGGTCGGGGACGGGCAGGCCGTCGGCCAACCCGGTGGCCAGCCCGGTGGCCAGCCCGGTGACCAGCCCGGTGACTCGCGTCGACGTCCCGGTCGGGTGGGGGTGGTCGGCCGCGGTGGCCGGGGCCGCGACGACGCCGGCGACGGCGATGCCGCACACGCCCAGCAGCACCGGTCGCAGCATGCCCGGGCAGCCGGCCCAGCCGGTCAGCTCGCGACCGGCCCAGGGCTCGAGGGCCACCAGCACCAGCAGGACCGTCAGCCAGGCCGAGGCGGCCAGCAGCAGCCACGCGCACAGCGCCACCAGCAGCGTGGCCAGGTCGGCGTCGTGCCGCAGCAGGGCGGCGCGCTCGGCGGGAAGGACGCGCCAGCAGCCGACGCCGCCCAGGGCGGTCAGGGAGGCGGCCAGCCACGGCCCCCACCAGCGTCGACCCATCTCGATACCTTTGTTTGCCTACGTTTGCCTCATACAACGTCTGATCAGAGCAGTTGTCAAAGGGTTGTCCACAGGGTTGAGTGAGGCCATGACGTCCGGGTCGGGCTGGCTGCTGGGGGTGCTCGACGACCTCGAGCAGCAGGCGGAGGGGCTCGCGCTGGTCGAGCGCGACCTGGAGGTGGCCGACCGGGCGCGTGCGGAGTACGCCGAGGTGCCGCTGCTGGCACGGGTGCACGCGGTCGTGGACCGGCCGGTGCGGCTCACGCTGCTCGGCGGCCTGCGTCTGGAGGGCACGGTGACCCGCACCGGGGCGGACTGGCTGCTGCTCGCCGACCCGGCCGGGCAGGAATGGGTGGTGCCGGTGCCGGCCGTGGCGGTGCTGCGCGGTGCGCCGGCCCGGGCGGTGCCGGCCAGCGCCGTCGGCGTCCTGCGACGGCTCTCGCTGCGCGCGGTGCTGCGCCGACTCGCCGACCAGAGCGCGGTGTGCGTGCTCCACCTGGTCGACGGCGCCACGCTGGAGGGCCGGCTGCTGCGGCTGGGCGAGGACTTCGCCGAGCTGCGGCTGGCCGGCGACGTCGGCCCGGAGGGCTACGACGTGGTGCCGCTGGTGGTGGTGGCCGCCGCGCGCTTCAGGTGAGCCGGGTCAGGTGAGCCGGATCAGGTGAGGTGGGCGCCGGCCAGGTGGCGCGGTGGCTCCTGGTCGTCGCGGCGCACCGCGCGCCGGCCCAGGTCGACCAGGGCGATGAGCAGCGCCACCAGGACCAGCCCCAGCGTGGTGCGCAGCGCCACGGAGAAGGCCTCGCCGAAGTCGCCGCGGGTGGCGCCGACCTGGTCGAAGAACTGCGCGAGCACGACCGCGACGCCGATCGCGGACCCGGTGCGCTGCGCGGTCTGCAGCAGCCCGCCGCCGGCACCGGCCTTGGCGGGGTCGACCTCGTCGAGCGAGAGCGTGATGTTGGGCGAGATCACCATCCCGCCGCCCAGCCCGGCCAGGAGCAGCAGCGGGGCGAGCTTGAGTCCGACGTCGCCCTCGACGCGCGGCACCACGACGTCGAGCCCGACCAGCGCGACCGCAACCATCACCAGACCGGTCACGGCCAGCCAGCGCCCGAAGCGGCCCACCAGGCCACCTGCGACGTAGGCCGAGGTGGCCGAGCCGACCGCGAAGGCGACCTGGGTCGCGCCGGCCTGCAGGGCCGAGTAGTGCAGGCCGGTCTGCAGGTAGAGGGTGAGGATGATGAAGATCGAGGTGAACCCGGCGAAGTAGAAGGTGCCCAGGCCCAGCCCGAAGACGTAGGAGCGGATCCGGGGGAGGGCCAGGTCGACCAGGGTGGCCCGGCCGCGCCGGTCCCAGTGCCGCTCCCAGCGCCAGAACCCGACCAGCAGGGCCGCCGCTACCGCCAGCAGCCACCACGGCCGCTGCGAGAGGCGCTCGCCCTGCTTGCCCTCGACGACCGGCAGCAGCACCAGCACCACCGAGGCGGCGAAGAGCAGGACGCCCACCGGGTCCAGCGACTGCCGGGGGCCGCGCTCGGTGCGCGGCAGCCAGCGCAGCGCCAGCACCACCAGCGCCAGCCCGATGGGGGCGTTGACGTAGAAGACCAGCCGCCACCCGAAGTCCGAGCCGCCCAGCTGCACCAGCAGCCCGCCCAGCAGCGGGCCCAGCGCGGTGGAGACGCCGATCGTGGTGCCGAACAGCCCGAAGGCCCGACCGCGCTCGGGACCCTTGAACAGGTTCTGGATGAAGCCGGAGACCTGCGGCGTGATCAGCCCGCCGCCCGCGCCCTGCACCACCCGGGCCAGGGCGATCCACAGCGGGCTCTGCGCGGCTCCGCAGGCCGCGCTGGCCAGCGTGAACACCGCGACGCCGACGATGAAGACCTGACGGCGACTGCGGGCGTCGCCCAACCGTCCTGCGGGCACCAGCGCGACGCCGAAGGCCAGCGAGTAGCCGGCCACGACCCACTGGATCGTGGCGTCACCGGCATGCAACCCGCTGCGGATGGTTGGCAGCGCCACGTTGACGATGCTGACGTCGAGCAGCGTCATCGCGCCGGCCACCAGGCACAGGGCCAGCGCTCGCCACCGGTCCTGCTCCTCGGCCATCACCTGTTCACCGTAACGACGCCACGGCGGCAGCCGGAGGCTCCCTCCGGGTGGAACCGTCGCCGGTGGGAGGGCCGATCTCGGGAGGTCGTTCGTGCTCGTCGCCGCCATCGCTCTGGCCGCTGCCGCGGCCGCCGGACCCGACCGCTCGTTGGCGGGCTGCGGCGGCGTGCCGGTCGTCGCCCATCGCGGCGTCCACAGCGTCCACACCACCGAGGACTCCGCCGCCTCCTTCTTGCGTGCGGTGCAGAAGGGGGCCGACGTCGTGGAGGGCGACGCCCGGCTCTCCGCCGACGGCACCTGGGTGCTCATGCACGACCCCACCGTCAACCGCACGACGAACGGCCGCGGCCGCGTCAGCCGCCTCCACGACGCCACGCTGGCCCGGCTGCGCTACACCGACGGCCGCGTGGGCGTCTCGACCCTGGACGCGTCCCTGACACCGCTCGACGCGGCGCCCGCGCAGCTGCAGATCGAGATCAAGCCCGCCTCGCCGGGTCGCGGCGCGCTGCAGCGGTTCATGGCCGTGCTCGACGCCCACGGCCTGCGCGCGCGGGCCACCATCACCTCCTTCCATCCCGCCGTCCTGGCCCGGCTGCGCCGTCTCGACCCCGGCTGGCAGACCGCGCCGATCCTCACCCACGCGCCGCGGCATGCGGCGTCGATGCGCCGCTACGGCGGCTCGGTCGACCTCGCGGCACACGCCGTCACCTGGCGCGCGGTGCGGGCGCTGCACCGGGCCGGCGTCACGGTGCAGACCTGGACCGTCGACTCCCACCCCACCTGGCGCCGCGTGGTGCGCAACGGGGTCGACGGTGTCATCACCGACCAGGTCTCCCGCAGCCAGCGGTGGTGCCGGTCGGTGGGGTGAGAGGCGGGCCTCAGACCTCCTCGGTCGCCTCGCTGCCCTCGTCGCTGCCCTCGTCGCTGAACGGGTGCTCGGCGATGAACTGCTCCGCGTCGCGGAAGGCGCGCTGGATGTAGGTCTCCAGATCGTCGGCCTGCACGCGCCACTGACCGCGGCCGCCGATCTTGGCCGCCTTGAGGTCGCCGCGACGCACCAGGGCGTACACCTGCGCGCTGGAGGTGTTGAGGATCTCGGCCACGTCGGCGAGCAGCAGGAACCGCGGGCTGGGGGGCATGTGCATCACTGTGCCACCTGGGACGCAACCGTGCCCACGTGGACGCAAAGACCTGTGGACGACCGCGTTTGGACCCTCAGGAAGGGGAAGGCTGGTCGGCACAGGAGGCGGGTGCGATGACGAGCATGCTGGGACGACCGCGAGCGGTCGACACCGAAGTGGGCGCCGGTGGCGACGCCGTGCCCACGGCCCGACGGCACCGGAGGCCGGGGTGGCGCGACCCGCGGGTGCTCGTCGGGCTAATCATCATCGCCGCCTCGGTGGTGCTGGGGGCCAAGGTGGTCGGCGCCGCCGACGACACGGTCGGGGTGTGGGCCGCGCGCCACGACCTGGCGGCGGGCACCACCGTGGGCAGCGACGACGTCGAACGGGTGCGGATCCGCTTCACCGGCGACGACCAGGCCGACCGCTACCTCGCCGCCGACCGGTCGCTGCCCCGCGGGGTGGTGCTGACGCGCGCGGTCTCCGACGGCGAGCTGCTGCCGCGCGCGGCGCTCGACCAGTCCCGTGGCGCGGTGGTCGAGGTGCCACTGTCGGTCGACGTCGACGGGTTGCCGGCCACAGTGAGGCAGGGGTCGCGGGTCGACGTCTGGGTGAGCCCGCAGACGGCGACCACGGCCGACCAGCTGGCCGACGCCACGCGGGTGCTGGACGACGTCGTGGTGGTCGAGGTCCCCAAGGCCGTCGACTCGCTGACCCCCACCGGCACCCGTCAGGTCATCGTCGGCGTCACCCGCGCGCAGGCCGACGACCTCGGCCAGGCGCTGGGCAGCATCGCCGCGGGACGCGTCGTGATCACCCGGCGGGGCTGAGCCGGTGCTGCCGGAGACCCGCACCACCGTGCTGCTCGCCGCCGCGGGCGCGGCCTGGGAGTCCGCGGCGCTGCGCGGGCTGGCCGCGGCCGGAGTGGTCGTGGTCAAGCGCTGCGTCGACCTGGCCGACCTGCTCGCCACCGCCGCCACCGGCCAGGCCGAGGTGGCGGTCGTCGCCGCCGACCTGCCCGGGCTCGACGCATCCTCGATCACCCGGCTGCTGCGCGGCGACGTCCGCACGGTCGCGGTCGGCGACGAGGGCATGACCAGCCTGGGCCGGATCGGGATCACCGAGGTGGTCGGCGCCGAGGCCGTCGACGACCTGGTTGAGGTGGTGCGCCGGGCCGCGTCGCGCGAGCTTGTCGAGGATCCGGTCGCCGGACCCGACGCGGTGACCTACGACGCCGCCGACGACGAGCCGGGCCGCACCGTCGTCGTGTGGGGACCGACCGGCGCCCCGGGCCGCACCACGGTCGCCATCGGCCTGGCCGCCGAGCTCGCCCGGCGCCACGGCACCGCCGGCGGGGCGCGGGTGGTGCTGGCCGACCTCGACCCCTACGGCGGCGCGGTGGCGCAGACGCTGGGGGTGCTCGACGAGGTCTCCGGGCTGCTGGCCGCGGCCCGGCTGGGCAACGCCGGCGAGCTCGACGCCCGTCGCTTCGCCGCGTGCCGCCGCGTCGTCGCCGGGATGGAGGTGCTCACCGGGCTGCCGCGGGCCGACCGGTGGGTCGAGGTGCGCGAGGCCATCACCACCGACCTGCTCGGGCTGGCCGCCGCCCGCGGCGACGTGGTCGTCGACACCGGCTTCTGCCTGGAGGACGACGACGGGTGGGGGCGCGGAGCCGGGCGGAACCGGATGACGCTGGAGGCGCTGCAGGCCGCCGACGACGTGGTGGTCGTGGGCAGCGCCGACCCGGTGGGGCTCTCGCGGCTCGCGCGGGCGCTGGTCGAGCTGGGCGACGTCGTGCCGGGCGTCGCGCCGTGGGTGGTGGTCAACCGGATGCGCGACCGGCTGGGCTGGAGCGAGCACGACATCACCGGCATGGTCGAGGGCTTCACCCGGCCCCTGGGCGTGGCCTTCCTCCCCGACGACCAGGCCGCCTGCGACCGCGCGGCCGTCGGCGGGAAGACGCTGGTCGAGGTCGGCGAATCGGCGCTGGGGCAGGCGATGTGCGCCCTGGCGGAGCGGGTGGTGCCCGCACCGGCGCGGCCCCTCGCCGGGCGCCGCGCCGGTGGGCGCCGTCAGCTGCTGAAGAGGAGCCAGAGGCCGGCGTAGGTGTAGGCCACCATCAGCACCAGCATCGGCAGCTGCCCCACGATCCGCGAGCGAGGCGGCAGCAGGCGCAGCACCCGGTCATGGGCGGCCACCGCGCCGGTGATGTGCCCGACGACGATCGCCAGGACCTTCACGTCCGCCAGGAACGAGGGGTGCTGGGAGAGCCAGTAGTCGACCGTGAGGCCACCGGTGCCGAGCAGGTTCGAGCCGTCGACCATCGGGTCCGAGAGCTGGATCAGCGTCACCTGGCCCTGCTCCACGAAGTAGGACAGGTAGTGCGCGGTCATGTAGCCCACGACGATCGGCACCAGCGAGTGCACCAGCAGACCCGGCAGCGCACGGCGCGGCCCTCGCTCGGTCGACACCGTGGTGCCTCGGCCGGTGGCCATCGCCGCGAGCGAGAACGTCGCCGCGATGACGCCGCAGAACACCACCAGCGCCACCGAGTTGGTCAGCTCCGGCGACACCGAGAGCGAGTCGACGAAGCCGGCCCAGTGCAGGTTGTCCTTGTAGCTGTCGAAGGCGGTGCTGCCGAACAGGACGGCCAGCACCGCCACCAGCCCGGGTCCGCGCGGCGTCGCGGCCAGGCCGGCCAGCGGGCTGCGCCACACCAGGACGCCGTCGGCTCGTCGCCCGATGACGGCGAGCCGGCCGACCAGGGTGGAGTACACCTCGAAGGGATCGGCCCGGGCCAGCCACACGTCGCCGAACACCACGGCGCCGACGAAGGTGATGACGACGTAGAGGATCAGCCACACCTGCACGCTGACCAGCAGCGTGCCGTCCTCGTTGGCGAGCTCCTGCCACACGAAGGCCAGCAGCCCCAGCGCCGCCGGCCAGTAGCCCAGCCATGCGGGGTAGCGCGCCAGCCCCTGGTCGGGACGGACGCCGCGGGCGCGGGAGACCAGTGCGTGCAGCGTCCGCACCGGGCTGACCAGCCGGAACGCCGGGCCGAGCAGCAGGGAGGCCGGCACGATGCCCACCCACAGCAGCACGTAGAAGGTGCCGAAGATCGGGTTGGTGACGACGTCGGGACCCACGGCCGTCGGCCAGGCCAGGTAGGCGGCGAACGCCAGGCCGAGGCCGCGCAGCGTCCAGCGCAGGCCGAGGCTGTCGACGAACCGGGCGAGGGGAGCGGCGACGGGCCGGCCTCGCGCCGATCCGTCGAAGCGGGACACCCGCCAGGCCAGGGCGAGCACCAGGAACGAGACCGCCAGGGCGGCCGCCCCCGCCGTGATGGCGAGGGCGGCCGGGATCGGCAGGTCCTTGGCGCCGCCGACCCCGTGGAGCGGGACCGGCACCGCCACGGGCACCGCCACTACTTCACCTCGAGCTGCGCGATGAGGGTGTCGGTGGCGTGGTCCTCCAGCTCCACGACGCCGGGGACCTTCAAGGTGATCTTCTTGGTGGTGGTGCCCTTGGCGAACTCGATGTGCTGCTCCGGTGAGGAGTGCAGGTGCAGCTCACCGGGGGCGTCGGCGTCGATGGTGAGGGTGATCGGCTTCTTCAGCGGGACGCTGATCTTCTTGTTCGTCGGCGTGACGGTGTCGCCCTTGACGGTGATGTGGATGTGCTGGGTGGTGCTGCTGGAGCCACCGCTGCTGCCGCAGCCGGTGAGGAGGACCGCCGCGCAGGCGAGCGCGAGCAGGCGGATGCATCTGGACATGGGTGATCGCTTTCTGGTGACGGGACATGACGCTGGGCGAGGAGGTGCGCTGGCACCGACTCGTTGCCCGCGTCAGGGCCCTCTGACCAGGACGACGCCGCGCAGCAGCGGCCACGCGTGCGGTCGACGTAGCCGGACGACGAACGGCGCCGGCCGCCTCGCCGGAACCGTCGGCACGAGGGGTGCCGCCAGCTGACGGATGCCCTCGACCAGGAGCGCGACGATCGTCCACAGCGCGCGCTCACCGCCGGCCAGCCACAGGCCGACCACGACGGCGGCCGCGACGTGGGCCAGCGCCATGGCGGCGTGGGGACCGGTCATGTCGGCCACGAGGTGCTGCACCGGTGCGGGGACCGAGGCCTGCGTCGGGGCGGTGTGGGAGCGCCCGTAGGTGAGCTCGTAGTACGTGCCGTGGCGGCTGGTCGTCGGCGGTGCCGGCACGAAGCGCGGAGCGCTCGTGCGCCGGATCGGCGGGTCGCCGCGATGGCCCGACATCGCCGTCAGCGTGCCGTGGGTGAGGAGCTGGCCGCCGACGCACAGCAGCACCACCCGCAGCCGCGAGGCCGGCCGGGCCAAGAAGGCGTAGGACATCAGCAGCCCGAGCCCGGCCATCACGGCCAGCGCCGGCCAGCGCGGCATCAGGCCCTGCGCGGAGACGTGTGCGGCCACGCCCGAACCCAGCGCCACCCCGGTCAGCAGGGCGGCACGGAGCCAACGCAGGGCAGGACGTGCCACCGGCTCATCATGGTCCATGCTTGGGTGCCATGAGCGAGCGGCTGCGCGCGGGGGACCTGTCGGTCCTGGCGCGGGAGTCGGCCCGCACCCCGATGCACAACTCGACGCTGGAGATCTTCGACCCCGGCACGTCCGGGTTCGACCACGACCGGCTGGTGGCCCACATCGACGACCGGATCGCGTTCGTGCCGCGCTACCGCCAGCTGCTGCGGCGCGTCCCGGGTGGCGTCGGCAACCCGGTCTGGGTCGACGACCCCGACTTCGACCTGCACTATCACGTGCGCCGCTCGGCGCTGCCGCGTCCGGGTAGCACCGACCAGCTGCGCGAGCTCGTCGCCCGCATCATGTCGCGGCGCCTGGACCGCGCCCGCCCGCTGTGGGAGGTGTACGTGGTCGAGGGGCTCGAGGGGGGCCGGGTGGCCGTGCTCTCGAAGTCCCACCAGGTGCTCGTCGACGGCGTCCGCACCGTCGACCTGGGCCAGGTGCTGCTCGACGTCGACCCCGGCCCGCGGCGGCTGGTCGCCGAGGACTGGCGCCCGGCCCGCCAGCCCGGCGCCGCGGCCCTGGTCGCCGGCGCCGTACAGGACGCGCTCGGCGACCGAGACGTCGCCCTCGACGCGCTGCGCAGCACCGGCCAGGCGGCCTGGCGCACGGCGGGCGCGGTGACCTCCGGGGCTCGGTCGGTGGCCGGGGCGCTGGCGGTGGGACGACGCCGGCAGGCGCCGGAGTTCGTCTTCGACGTCGACCCCTCCGAGCAGCGTCGGGTCGTGCTGGTGCGCACCGCGCTGAGCGAGTACCGCAAGGTGCGCCGGGTGCACGGCGGCACCGTGAACGACGTCGTCCTGGCGACCATCGCCGGTGGCATCCGGGTCTGGCTGATGACGCGGGCCGAGACGGTCTCCAGCCACCGCCGGCTGCGCGCGTTGGTGCCGATGAGCGTCATCGACGACGAGCAGGAGCCCACCAGCCTGGGCAGCAGCGTCATCGGCCACCTCATCAACCTGCCCATCGGCGAGAGCTCGCCGGTGGTGCGGCTGCACCAGGTCTCCTACGCGCTCAAGGCCCACAGCGAGGCGGGCAGGGCGGTGGCCGCCGACCGCATCGCCGGCGTCGCCGGCTTCGCGCCGACCACCTTCCACGCGCTCGGCACGCGGGTGGCGCTGGCCGACCAGCACCACGTCAACCTGGTCGTCACCAACGTGCCGGGCCCGCAGTTCCCGATGTTCGCCGCGGGCGCGGAGATGCTCGAGACCTACCCGCTGCCGCCGCTGCTGCCCGGGTTCGCGCTCTCCATCGGCGTCACCTCCTACGACGGCTCGGTCTACTACGGGATCACCGCCGACCGCGACGCGCTGGCCGACGCCGACGTGCTGGGCCAGTGCGTGCGCGACGCGCTCGACGAGCTGGTCGACTCCGCCACCGACTCCAAGCGCCGTGCTCCGCGCGGGCGCGTGAGGAAAACCGAGAAGGAGAGCGACGCATGACCCGGGTCTACATCCCGCTCACCCTCGCCGGCCTGGCCGACCTGCAGGCGTCCGGCACGCTGGCGCCGCCGCTGCGGGCGCACGCCGTCACCGACGCGGTGCGCGAGGAGTGGGCCGGGGCGAGCGAGGAGGAGTGGGAGTACGAGGCGCTCAACCTGGCCGCCGACGACTGCCCGCCGGGCCGACGCGTGGTGGTGGCGGCCGACGTCTCCGTGGTGCGCCCCGACGATCCCGAGGACCCCACCCTGGTCGTGGTCGAGCACGAGGTGCCGCTGCGCCGCGTCGCCGCCGTCCACGCCGACCTCACCGAGGTCGACGCCACCCAGGAGGAGGACCTGCGCTGGTTCGCCACCCAGGAGATCCCCGACCTACTGTGACGTCCATGGACGCCGTCACCACCCCGCCCGCCCCGACCAACGAGCCCAACCTGTCCTACGCCCCCGGCAGCGCCGAGCGGGCCGCCGTGGAGACCGAGCTGATCCGGCTGCAGGCCAAGGCCGAGGACCTCACCGCCACCATCGGCGGCGAGCAGAAGATGGGCGGCGGCGCCGAGCTCGAGGTCGTCCAGCCGCACGCGCACGCCTCGGTGCTGGGCGTGCTGAAGAACAGCACCAAGGCCGACGCCCGCGCGGCGGTGCGAGCGGCCACCGAGGCGGCGCCGTCGTGGCGGGCGCTGCCCTTCGACGAGCGGGCCGCGATCATCCTCAAGGCCGCGGACCTGCTCGCCGGTCCGTGGCGCGCGCGGCTCAACGCCGCCACCATGCTCGGACAGTCCAAGACGGTCTGGCAAGCCGAGATCGACGCCGCCTGCGAGCTGGCCGACTTCTGGCGCTTCAACGTCCACTTCGCCCGCCAGATCCTGGCCGAGCAGCCCATCGCCAACGCTGCCGGCGTGTGGAACCGCACCGACCACCGCCCGCTCGAGGGCTTCGTCTACGCCATCACGCCGTTCAACTTCACCGCCATCGCCGGCAACCTGCCCACGGCGCCGGCGCTGATGGGCAACACGGTGATCTGGAAGCCCTCGCCCACCCAGCAGCTCGCCGCCCACCACACGATGGCGCTGCTCGAGGCGGCCGGGATGCCGCCCGGCGTCATCAACATGCTGCCCGGCGACGGCCTGGAGGTCTCCGACGTCGTGCTGGGTCACCGCGACCTGGCCGGCATCCACTTCACCGGCTCCACCCCCACCTTCCAGCACCTGTGGGGCACGGTCGGGGCGAACCTGAGGTCCTACCGGTCCTACCCGCGCATCGTCGGCGAGACCGGAGGCAAGGACTTCGTCGTCGTCCACCCCTCCGCCGACGTCGAGGTCACCCGCACCGCGCTGATCCGCGGCGCCTTCGAGTACCAGGGCCAGAAGTGCTCGGCCGCCTCGCGCGCGTACGTCGCGCGCTCGGTGTGGCGCCGGCTCGAGGCCGACCTGGTGGCCGAGACCGAGTCCATCGCGATGGGCGACGTCACCGACCTGTCCAACTTCATGGGCGCCGTGATCGACGACCGCGCCTTCGCCAAGCACAAGAAGGCCATCGCCCGGGCCAAGCGGTCCTCGAAGCTGGAGATCCTCGCCGGCGGCCGGACCGACGACTCGGTGGGCTACTTCGTCCGGCCGACGGTCGTGGAGTCCACCGACCCGACCGACGCGATGTTCAGCGAGGAGTACTTCGGCCCCATCCTCGCCGTCCACGTCTACGACGACGGCGACTACGAGTCGGTGGTGGACCAGATGGAGTCGATCGCCCCTTACGCACTCACCGGCGCGGTCATCGCCCAGGACCGTCACGCCGTCGACTGGACCACCGACCGGCTGCGCTTCGCCGCCGGCAACTTCTACGTCAACGACAAGCCGACCGGTGCCGTCGTCGGCCAGCAGCCCTTCGGCGGCGCCCGCGCCTCGGGCACCAACGACAAGGCCGGCTCGGCCGCCAACCTGCTGCGCTGGACGTCGCCGCGCTCGATCAAGGAGACGTTCGTCCCGCCGACGGACTACCGCTACCCGCACATGGGCTGACAGCAGGGCGCTGGTCGAGGGGTTGCGCTGGCAACCGTCTCGACACCTGCGTCGGTGTCGTGTCGTTCCGATTGTCGGCGGCTCGTCGTAGCGTTGACGGGCATGAGGCGCCCCCACCAGCTCGTGGCGACCGTCCTGGTCGAGCCCGCAGCGCTGCGCGACCTCGAGCTGGAGCTGATGAGCAGCGACCTGTGGGTGTGGCCGGTGGCCACCTCGGCGGTCAGCGTCGACGGTGAGCGCCACGCCTTCCAGGTGCGCCACCGCATGGTCGAGGCCAAACGGGGGGAGTGGGACTGCGCGGCGGCATGGACGCCGGTCTTCGTCGCCTTCGGCGCCAGCTGGTACGACGGCGAGGAGCCGCTGCCGTGGGCCGCGCACGTCGCGCTGTGGCAGGTGCTGGCCGAGCACGCCGACCGGGTGCGGCACGGCAAGCGGCTGATCGGCGTGCCGCACCTCGGCGTGCCGCACGACCAGGTGCGTCAGGCCAAGTAGTCGCGTCCCACGCGGTTCTCGGCCTTCAGGGCCTTGGTGAGCAGGTCGACCAGCAGCCCCTCGATCTTGCCGCCGACCAGCGGGATGGAGACCTTGCAGTCCATGTGCACGGTCTCGGTGGTGGTGCCGCCGGACTCGGAGATGGTGATCGTCCCGTTCATCTCACCGGGCTTGCCGGGGATGGAGACGTGGACGGTGCCCTGCGTGGGGGAGGCCCACTGCTCCTCCTGCAGGATCGTGATCTCCTCGCCGACGAACTTGGTGGCGAAGGAGGGGATGCCCTGGGCGGTCTGCACCTGCTCGATGCGCACGGTCATGCCCTCGCCGGCCGGCGTGATCGAGACGTCCTTGCGGATCACCCGCTGGGCGTCGCACACCAGGTTGCGGAACTTCTCGTCGCCCAGCATCGCGTAGACCTGCTCGGCGCTCGCGCCCTCGTAGGTCAGGGCATGGTCGATCGTCTTCGTCATGGCGGCATCATGTCCCACGTGGACGAGGTGGAGCGGGAGCGGTTCGTCGCGTTCGGCGAGGAGGGCGAGCAGCTCACCTACGGCAGCTACCTGCGGCTCCCGCAGCTGCTGGACAGCCAGCACCTCGAGAGCGGTGACGACGCTCGGCCGCCCGCGCACGACGAGCTGCTCTTCATCGTCATCCACCAGGCCTACGAGCTGTGGTTCAAGCAGCTGCTCCACGAGGCCGAGACGGTGCGCGACCGGCTGATCTCCACCGAGGCGGCCAGCGGCGGCCGCGACCTGTGGTTCTGCCGTCACCTGCTCACCCGGATGCACGTCATCGAGCGGCTGCTGGTGCAGCAGGTGGACGTGCTGGAGACGATGACGCCGCAGGACTTCTTGCAGTTCCGCCAGCGTCTCGCGCCGGCCAGCGGCTTCCAGTCGGTGCAGTTCCGCGAGCTGGAGTTCCTCTCCGGGGCCAAGGACGCCGGGTACCTGCAGCGCTTCCGCGGCCTGACCGACGCCGAGGAGCGCGGCCTGGAGCGCCGGCTCGCCGAGCCGAGCCTGTGGGACGGCTTCGTCCACGTGCTGGGGGAGGCCGGCCTCGACGTCTCCTCGACCGACGCGATCACCGCCTCGCTGCGCCGCGTGGCCCATGACCGCTCCTCCTACGCCGACGTGTGGGGCTTGGCCGAGGCGCTGCTCCAGCACGACGAGCTGGCCGCGGCCTGGCGGGCCCGCCACGTGGTCATGGTGGAGCGGATGATCGGCGCCAAGACCGGCACCGGCGGCTCCACGGGGGCCACCTACCTGCGCTCGCGGCTGGACCTGAAGTTCTACCCCCTGCTGTGGGACCTGCGGTCGGTCCTCTGAGGCGTCGCGTTCCCGGCCGTCCTGCGCGCCGAGGCGTCGCGTCCCCGCGTGTCCTGGTCGCTGAGACGTCGCAACCCAGCACCCCGGGAAGCGCGCTCCGCGCGACGCGCCGGGCTGCCAGGTGGCGACGTCTCGGCTCCTGCGTCTTCGCGCGCGAGAAGTTCTGGACGCTTCGAGGTCGGCCCCGCACGTCGCTCGCCTGCGCCCGCTCGTGCGGGGCTAACCTCGAAGCGTGTCCGCAAGCCTTGACGCACGCAAAGACGCGTTGCTGAACGACCTGTTCGCGCAGGCCAAGAACCTCCCCACCCTCGACGGGGTGGACCTGGAGGCGCTGATCCGGGGCTACTACCGCCACGTGCCGGCCGAGGACATCATCGACCGCACGTCGCGCGACCTCGGTGCCGCCGTGCTGCACCACCTCGGCACCGCCGGCAACCGGCCGCAGGGCACCGCCGTGGTGCGGTTGCTCACCCCGCTGCGCGACCGCGACGGCTGGAGCGTCGGCGGCCGCACGGTGGTCGAGGTGGTCACCGACGACATGCCGTTCCTCGTCGACTCGGTGAGCATGGCGCTCGACGCCGCCGGGCACGAGGTGCGCGCCCTGTTCCACCCGCAGTTCGTGGTGCGACGCGGCGTCGACGGCGAGCTGCAGCAGGTGCTGGCCGACGACGCCGCGACGGGGGCGCACGACGTCGAGCGCGAGTCGTGGATGCACGTCGAGATCGACCGGCTGCCCGAGGGCGACGGCACCGAGCAGGCCGCCGTGGAGGCCGCGCTGCTCAAGGTGCTCCAAGACGTCCGCGAGGCCGTCGAGGACTGGCCGCGGATGCACCACCAGGCACGGGTGCTGGTCGAGGAGCTGGCCGAGCACCCGCCGTCGCCCGCGAGCGCGATCACCGGCGAGGAGGTCCAGCAGACCCGCGACTTCCTGCTGTGGCTGGCCGACAACCACTTCACCTTCCTCGGCTACCGCGAGTACGACCTGGAGGATCGCGAGGACGGGACGTTCCTGCGGGCCGTGCCCGGCACCGGGTTCGGCATCCTGCGCGGCGACCCCGACGGCGGGGCCGACGCCGGCCGGCTGGCCGACGCCGTCGCGGGCCGAGCGCGGGAGAAGCAGCTGCTGGTGCTGGCCAAGGCCAACTCCCGCGCCACCGTGCACCGCCGGGTGCACCTGGACTACGTCGGGGTGAAGAAGTTCGACGCCGCCGGCGAGGTGGTCGGCGAGAAGCGCTTCCTCGGACTGTTCTCCTCGGCCGCCTACACCGAGTCGGTCACCCGGATCCCGATGCTGCGCGAGAAGGCCCGCCGCGTGATCGCGCTGGCCGGCTACGAGCCGATGAGCCACGCCGGCAAGGCCGTCATGGACGTGCTGGAGACCTACCCGCGCGACGAGCTGTTCCAGACCCCGGCCGAGGACCTGGTCCGCATCGCCGACGCTGTCGCCCAGACCCGCGAGCGGCGCCAGCTGCGGCTGTTCCTGCGCCGCGACAGCTACGGCCGCTACCTCTCCTGCCTGGTCTACCTGCCCCGCGACCGCTACAACACCTCGGTCCGCGAGCGGATCTCGACGATCCTCAAGGACCGGCTGGGCGCTGACAGCGTCGACTACACCGCGCGGGTCACCGAGTCCTTCGCCGCCCGGCTGCAGTTCGTGGCCCGGCCGCCGCAGGGCCAGGAGCTGGCCGACGTCGACACCGGCGCGCTGGAGCAGGAGCTGGCGCAGGCCGCGCGCTCGTGGACCGACGACCTCGCCGCCAGCGTGCTGGAGCGCGAGACCGACGACGGTCCGCAGCTGGTGCGCCGCTACTCCGAGGCGTTCCCGGAGGCCTACAAGGAGGACTACGACGCCGCCACCGGCGCCGAGGACCTCTGCCGCATCGTGTCGATGGGCGAGGACGACCTGCAGCTGCTGCTCACCCCGCAGCACGCGGGCGCTGGCGAGGCGCGGCTGAAGATCTTCCGCACCGGGCCCTCGCTCTCGCTCTCGCAGGTGCTGCCGATGCTGACCGCGATGGGCGTCGAGATCGTCGACGAGCGGCCCTACGTGCTCACCGGGCTCGACCAGCCCACCCACATCTACGACTTCGGCCTCCACCTGGGCCGGCCCTGGCCGCAGGCCGCGCTCGAGCCGTTCCAGCACACCGTCGAGGCGGTGTGGCGCGGCCAGGCCGAGAGCGACGGCTTCAACGCGCTGGTGCTCGGCGCCGGGCTCACCTGGCGACAAGCGATGCTGCTGCGCGCCTACGCCCGCTACCTGCGGCAGGGCAACACCCCGTACTCCCAGGAGTACATCGAGGAGACCCTGGCCGCGAACGTCGACATCACCGGCTACCTGGTGGCGCTCTTCGAGGCCCGGTTCGACCCCGGCCGCAACGGCCTGGCCGCCGACGCCGAGTCGCGCGTGGCCAAGTGCGAGGAGCTGGTCACCCGCATCACCCGCGCCCTGGACGACGTCGCCGGGCTCGACCAGGACCGGATCCTGCGCTCCTACCTGGCGCTCATCGGGGCCACGCTGCGCACCAACTACTTCCAGCCCGGCGCCGACGGCGAGCCGCACCCGTACCTGTCGCTGAAGCTGGAGCCCTCGCAGATCCCCGACCTGCCCGAGCCGCGGCCGCGCTTCGAGATCTTCGTCTACTCCCCGCGCGTGGAGGGCGTGCACCTGCGCTTCGGCGCGGTCGCCCGCGGCGGGCTGCGCTGGTCCGACCGGCGCGACGACTTCCGCACCGAGGTGCTCGGGCTGGTCAAGGCGCAGATGGTCAAGAACACCGTCATCGTGCCGGTGGGCGCGAAGGGCGGCTTCGTGTGCAAGCAGCTGCCCGACCAGAAGGACCGCGACGCCTGGCTGGCCGAGGGCATCGCCTGCTACCGCACCTTCATCTCCGCGCTGCTCGACGTCACCGACAACCTGGTCGGCGGCGCCGTCGTGCCGCCGGGCCTGGTGGTGCGTCACGACGCCGACGACTCCTACCTCGTGGTCGCGGCCGACAAGGGCACCGCCACGTTCTCCGACATCGCCAACGAGGTGGCCAAGAGCTACGGCTTCTGGCTCGGCGACGCCTTCGCCTCGGGCGGCTCGGTCGGCTACGACCACAAGGCGATGGGCATCACCGCGCGCGGTGCGTGGGTCTCGGTGCAGCGCCACTTCCGCGAGCGCGGGATCGACTGCCAGGCCCAGGACTTCACCGCCGTCGGCATCGGCGACATGTCCGGCGACGTCTTCGGCAACGGGATGCTGTGCTCCGAGCACATCCGGCTGGTGGCCGCCTTCGACCACCGCGACATCTTCCTCGATCCGAACCCCGACCCGTCCGCCTCCTACGCCGAGCGCCGCCGGCTCTTCGACCTGCCCCGCAGCTCCTGGCAGGACTACGACGCCGACCTGGTCTCCGAGGGCGGCGGGATCTACTCTCGCGCCGCCAAGTCGATCCCGGTCAGCGCCCAGGTCCGGGCGGCGCTCGGGCTGGCCGCGGACGTCGTCGCCCTCTCGCCGCCCGAGCTGATGCGCGCCATCTTGCTCAGCGAGGTCGACTTGCTGTGGAACGGCGGCATCGGCACCTACGTCAAGGCCTCCGACGAGACCGACGCGCAGGCCGGCGACAAGGCCAACGACGCCATCCGCGTCGACGGTCGCGACCTGCGCTGCGCCATCGTCGGCGAGGGCGGCAACCTCGGGCTCACCCAGCTCGGCCGCATCGAGTACGCCCATGCCGGCGGTCGCCTCAACACCGACTTCATCGACAACTCCGCGGGCGTCGACACCTCCGACCACGAGGTGAACATCAAGATCCTGCTCGACCGGGTCGTCGCCGACGGCGACCTGAGCGAGGACGACCGCAACGAGCTGCTGGCCTCGATGACCGAGGAGGTCGGCTCGCTGGTGCTGGCCGACAACTACGAGCAGAACCTGGCGCTGGCCAACTCGATGCACCAGGCGGCCGACCTGCTGCACGTGCAGGAGAGCTGGATGCGGCAGCTGGAGGCCGACGGCCGCCTCAACCGGGCGCTGGAGGGGCTGCCGAGCCGTCGCGAGAACGCCGGGCGCATCGAGCGCCGCGAGGGGCTGACCGATCCCGAGCTGTGCGTGCTGCTGGCCTACGCCAAGATCGGGCTGGCCGAGGAGCTGCTCACCACCGACCTGGCCGACGACCCGTTCCTGCGCAACGACCTGTACTCCTACTTCCCTCACGCCATGCGGCAGGACTACCGGTCGGCCATGGAGGCCCACCCGCTGCGCCGCGAGATCATCGTCACCCAGATCGTCAACGACCTGGTCAACGGTGCCGGCATCACCTACCTCCACCGCCTCGGCGGCGAGACCGGCGCCACGCCGGCCGAGCTCACCCGCGCCAACTTCATCGCCCGCGAGGTGTTCGGCACCGAGGCGCTGCGTCGTGAGATCAACGGCTTCGACAACCGGGTCGACGCCGCGGTGCAGACCCGGATGCGGCTGGAGGTGCGCACGCTGGCCGAGCGCGCCTCGCGGTGGCTGGTGAACAACCGCCGTCCGCCGCTGGACAGCGAGGCCATCGTCGACCACTTCGACGTGATGACGCAGCGCGTGCTGGCGGCCCTGCCCGACGTCATGACCGGCCGCGAGCTCGTCGCCTTCGAGGAGCGGCGCGACGAGTACGTCAAGCAGGGCGTCCCGGCCGAGCTCGCCGCCCGCGTGGCCGCGATGCCGCCGGCGTACATGATCATCGGGATCGTCGAGACCGCCTCGCGCGACGGCCTGGACCCCCTCGAGGTCGCCCGCGTGCACTTCGCGCTGGGGGAGCGGCTCGGGCTGCCCACGCTGGTGGCCCGGATCCTCGCGCTGCCGCGCACGGACCGCTGGGAGACCATGGCCCGCGCGGCCTTGCGAGACGACCTGCACGGCGTCCACACCCAGCTCACGGCCCAGGTGCTGGCCGCGACGTCGCCCGACGACGGCGCCCCGGCCCGGGTGACCGACTGGGAGTCCGAGGAGGAGGTCGTCGTCTCGCGGGCGGTCGCCACCTTGGAGGAGATCTGCAGCGACGAGTCGGCCGACCTGGCCCGGCTCTCCGTGGGCCTGCGCGTGGTCCGCTCGCTGCTCGCCTGAGAGTTCGCGTACGGTCACGCGCGTGTCGTTGACCGAGACCGAGCGCCGGCTGCTGGACCACCTCGACGAGGACCTGCTGGTCGAGCGGCTGGCGGCGCTGGTGCGCGTGCCGAGCGTCTCGGGCACCCAGGGCGAGGTCGACGTCGTCGACGTCGCGGCGCAGATGTTCGCCGAGGCGGGGCTCGCGATCGACCGCTGGGAGATCGACCTCGACGAGCTGGCCGCCGACCCGTGGTTCCCGGGCGCCGAGGTGGAGCGCGAGCGGGCGCTCGGCCTGGTCGGCACGACCGACGAGGGGACGCCCGCGCTGATCCTGCAGGGCCACCTCGACGTCGTGCCGCCCGGCGATCCCTCGGCGTGGGGCCTGACCGATCCGTTCTCCGCCGAGGTGCACGAGGGCCGGCTCTACGGCCGCGGCGCGTGCGACATGAAGGCCGGGTTCGCGGCCAACCTGGCCGTCGTGGAGACCCTGCGCGCCGCCGGGGTCACGCTGGAGCGGCCACTGGCGCTGCACGCGGTCACCGGTGAGGAGGACGGCGGCCTCGGCGCCTTCGCGACCCTGCGGCGCGGGCACCGCGGCGACGCCGCGGTGCTCACCGAGCCCACCGGCGACCGGCTCGTCGTGGCCAACGCGGGCGCGCTCACCTTCCGCATCGAGGTGCCCGGACGCTCGGCCCACGGCAGCTTGCGCCAGGAGGGGCAGAGCGCGTTCGAGGCGTTCTTGCCCGTGCACCGCGCGCTGCTCGACCTCGAGGCCGCCCGCAACGTCGACGTCGACCCGCTCTTCGGGGAGCGGACGCTGCCCTACTCGCTCTCGGTGGGCCTGGTCAGCGCCGGCGACTGGGCCAGCAGCGTGCCCGACCGGCTGGTGGCCGAGGGCCGCTACGGCGTGATGCTGGGGGAGGACCCCGCCGCCGCGCGCTCGGCCTTCGAGGACGTCGTCACCGAGGCCAGCCTCAAGGACCCGTGGCTGCGCGACCACCGACCCGTCGTCACCTGGCCCGGCGGCCAGTTCGCCTCCGGCCGGCTCGACCCCGGCCACCCGCTGGTGGCCGCGACCACCGCGGCCGTCGTCGACACCGACGGCGTGGAGCCGCCGGTGCGCGCCGAGGTCTACGGCAGCGACCTGCGGCTCTACTCCGGCGTCGGCGGCATCCCCACCCTGCACTACGGGCCGGGCGACCCCCGGCTGGCCCACGCCCCACTGGAGCACGTGGAGCTGGCCGACGTCGTGGCCGTCACGCGGGCGCTGGTGGTGCTGACGGCGCGCTGCTGCGGCGTTCGTTGAGCATCATCTGATGCTAGATGCGATGCATGCGAACGACCGTCACGATCGACGACGAGCTCGTCGCGCGCGCGAGTGAGCTCTCCGGCATCGCCGAGCGATCGGCCCTGCTCCGCGCCGGGCTCGAGGCGTTGGTCCGGGTCGAGAGCGCACGACGGCTCGCGGCGCTCGGCGGGTCGGACCCCGAAGCCTCGGCAGGGCCGCGTCGCCGCGACGGAGCAGCGTGATCCTGGTCGACACCTCGGTGTGGATCGATCACCTCCACCGGCCGGTCCGGGAGCTGACGGACCGGCTGGCCGACGACGCCGTCAGGTGTCATCCGGCGGTAGTGGAAGAGCTCGCGCTCGGGTCGATCGTGAACCGCACGACGATTCTGGCGCTGCTCTCGCACCTGGTCGGCTTCGTCCGGGTCGGGCATCACGAGCTGCTGGGGTTCGTCGACGCGCAGCGGTTGTGGGGCCGCGGGCTGAGCGCAGTGGATGCGCAGCTGCTCGGGTCGGTGCGCGTCACGCCGGGGGCCACGCTGTGGACCCGCGATCGGCGGCTGGCCCAGGCCGCGCGCGAGCTGGGAGTGGCCCACGTCGAGGCGTCGACCTGAGCGGCCGCTTCCTCACGCGGGCGCTGGCGGTGCTGACGGCGCGCTGCTGCGGTCCGGTTCCTCCGCGGTGAGCGGCTTGGCGATGTTCTCCAGCGACTGACCCTCGGCCCGCACGCCGAGGAACGCCTCCACGAGGCCGGCGCCGATCATCAGCACGGCGCCGATGAAGTAGCCCACCGCGATGCCGGTGATGTCCTTGTCCGCCGAGGCGTTGTCGATCAGCTTGCCGAAGATGAGCGGTCCGGTGATGCCGCCCGCGGCCGTGCCGATCGCGTAGAAGAAGGCGATGCACAGCGCCCGGGTCTCCATCGGGAAGACCTCGCTGGCCGTCAGGTACGCCGCGCTGGCGCCGGCGGAGGCGATGAAGAAGACCACCGCGCCGCACGCGGTCAGCCCGATCGCCGACAGGTCGCCCAGGAAGAGGCCGGTGACGCCGAGCAGCACGCCGGAGACGACGTAGGTGCCGGTGATCATCCGCACCCGGCCGATGGAGTCGAACAGCGGCGAGAGCGCCAGCGCGCCCACGAAGTTGCTGACCGCGAAGACCGCGAGGTACCAGCCGGTCTGCTTCACGCCCAGGAAGGTCGACAAGGTGTCGCCGTAGGTGAAGAAGAAGGCGTTGTAGAGGAATGCCTGGCCCAAGAAGAGCGAGAAGCACAGCACGGTGCGCTTGGGGTACATCGTGACGACGGTGCGGGCGATGAGCGAGAGCGGGATGGTGCGGCGCTGCCGGATGGTGATGGTCTCCTCCACCGGCTCGAGCTGCACGCCGTCCTCGTCGGCCACCGTGCGCTCGATGCCGGCCACCACCTCGTCGGCCTCCTGCTCGCGGCCGTGGATGAACAGCCAGCGCGGGCTCTCCGGTACGTTGCGGCGCACGAACAGGATCCCCAGCGCGAGCACCGCACCCAGCCCGAAGGCCAGCCGCCAGCCGAACGAGGGGTCGAGCACCTTCGGGTCCAGCAGCGGGATCGTCAACAGCGAGCCGGCGGCGGCGCCCACCCAGAACGAGCCGTTGATCGCCACGTCGACGCGGCCCCGGTAGGCCTTGGGGATCAGCTCGTCGATGGCGGAGTTGATCGCGGCGTACTCGCCGCCGATGCCGGTGCCGGTGATGGCGCGGCACACGAAGTACCACAGCGGGTTCATCGAGAACGCCGTGAGCACGGTGCCGACGGCGTAGACGCCGAGCGTGAGCATGAACAGCTTCTTGCGGCCGAACCGGTCGGTGAGCTGGCCGAAGAACAGCGCACCGATGCAGGCTCCCGCGACGTAGACGGCGCCCGCGATGCCGATGTCGGTGGAGTCCATGCCCAGGCCGGTGCTGCTCGGCTTCAGCGCATCGGACATCGAGCCGACGATGGTCACCTCGAGCCCGTCGAGGATCCACACCGTGCCCAGCCCGACCACGATCAGCCAGTGCCAGCGGGCCCACGGCAGCCGGTCCATCCGGGCGGGCACGTCGGTCTGGATCGTTCCGGTCTCCACGGAGCTGGCCATGGCCGACCACTACCCGACATCCCCGCGCCGCACACGTTCTCCCGGTACGGTCTCCGCATGCGCGCCCGGTTTGTCCTGCTGCTGACGACTCTGCTGGCCGTGACGATCGCTCCCGCGAGCGCCGCGCCGGCGCTGCGACTGGACGGCGTCGCCGTACGGCTGCCCGCCGGCGCCACCCAGGTGCTCACCGTGCGGCACACCCACGGCTACCACGCTCGGGCGACGCTGTGGCAGCTCACCGACGGCCGGTGGGCCAAGGTGATCCGCAGCAACGACGCCCGCACCGGCTACGGCGGCCTGGTGGCCGGCAACCGGCGGCACCAGGGCAGCGGCACGATCCCGCTGGGCACCTTCTCGCTCGCCTCGGCCTTCGGCACCCACGAGGCCGACCCCGCCTGGCGGCTGCCCTACCGGCGCCTCACCGACGGCGACTACTGGGTCGGCGACAACAGCTCAGCCTTCTACAACCAGTTCCGCGCCAAGAGCGAGGGCGGTTTCCGCTGGTGGCTGCCCAGCAGCGACGCCGACGCCTCCGAGCACCTGATCGACTACGCCAGCCAGTACGAGTACGTCGTGCCGATCGGCTTCAACGCCAAGCAGGTGCGCCACAAGGGCTTCGCGATCTTCCTGCACGTGAACGGCAAGGGCCCCACCGCCGGCTGCGTCTCCGTGCCGCGCTGGATGATGAGGTCGCTGCTGGCCCGGCTCGACCCGGCTGCGAAGCCGGTCATCGCGATCGGGCGGTAGGTCGGCTCGCTCTTGTCCTGAGCGTGCTGAGCGTGATGAGGTCGCGTCGTGTCCACGACCTGGCTCATCGTCGTGGGGCTCGTCCCGGTCGCCCTGATCGTGGTGCTGGCCCTGGTGCTCAGGGGCCGGCTGCAGGAGCGCTGGTTCGGCGGCACCGGCCTGCAGGAGTGGCGATCGGTGGCCCGGAGCCTGCCCTGGCGCGACCGGTGGGCACTGTGGCGCGCCAATGCGGCGGGTCGGGCGACACGGTCGTCGCGGCTGGCTCCGTTCGCCGTCCAGCGCGGCCAGGCGCTGGCCGCCGCCAGTGGCCGGATGGCGGCGAACAGGTCCGTCTCGCGCACGCTGGTGTTCTTGGCGTCGGTAGCAGCGGTCACGACCGTTGTCACCGGTGACGTGGGAGTCTTCGGCTGGCTGTCGCTGGTTCTCGACGCGCTGCTACTGCTCCTCGGCCTGTGCTACCGACGGCTGCACCTGCGCCAACAGGCGCGCTTCGTCGACTCCGTGCGACGCAACCAGGAGCTCGCGGCCCGGTAGGCAGGTCGGCTCAGGCGCTCTTCTTCGCCGGGGCCGCCTTCTTGGCGGCTGCCTTCTTGGTGGTGGTCTTCTTCGCCGCGGTCTTCTTGGCGGCCGCCTTCTTGGCCGGCGCCTTCTTGGTCGTCTTCTTCGCCGCCGGCTTCTCGTCGGTGTCGTCGGTGTCCTCGGTGTCCTCGGTGTCGTCGACAGCCTCGCCCCGCTTGGACTTCGCCGCGTTGACGCTCTTCTGCAGCGCGGCCAGCAGGTCGACGACCTCGCCGGAGGTCTTGGTGGTCTCCGGGGTGCGCTTGACCTCGCCGCCCTCGATCTTGGCCTTCACCAGCGCCTCGACGGCCTCGCGGTAGTCGTCCTCGTACTCGGAGGCGTCGAAGTCGCCGGCCAGCGTCTCGACCAGCATGGTGGCCATCTTGACCTCGCTGGGCTTGGCGTCCTCGGCGTCCAGGCCGCCGAAGTCGGGCTGGCGGATCTCGTCGGGCCACATCATCGTCTGCAGCACGATCACGTCGTCGCGCACGCGGAGCACGGCCAGCGAGGTGCGGTTGCGGATCGCGATGGTCACCAGCGCCATGCGGTCGGAGTCCAGGAGCGCCTGGCGCAGCAGGGCGTACGGCTTGACGCCGGTCTTCTCCGGCTCGAGGTAGTAGCTCTTCTCGAACAGCATCGGGTCGATCTGGTCGCTCGGCACGAACTTCTCGACGCCGATCTCGCGGCTGCCGGTGACCGGCAGGTCGGCCATGTCGTCGTCGTCGAGGATGACCATCTCGCCGTCCTCGGTCTCATAGCCCTTCGCGATGTCGGAGTAGGGCACCTCCTCGCCGTCGAGGGAGCAGATCCGCTGGTATTTGATCCGGCCGCCGTCGGTGACGTGCACCTGGCGGAACGTGACGTCCTTGCTCTCGGTAGCGGAGTAGAGCTTCACCGGCACGCTGACCAGCCCGAACGAGACCGCGCCCTTCCAGATCGATCGCATAGCACCAGCATAGGGTCGACGCGTGCCCGCCCCCGGTCGTCCGATGCTCGCCACCAAGGGCGAGCGCGTGCCGCGCGGTGAGGCGTGGTCGCACGAGGTGAAGTGGGACGGCATCCGAGCACTCGTCGACGTCGGCGAGCGCGTACGGGTCTGGACCCGCACCGAGCGCGACGTGAGCGTGGCGTTCCCCGAGCTCCAGGCGCTCTCTCACGCCGGCTGCGACCTGCTGCTCGACGGGGAGATCGTCCGTCTCGGCGACGGCGTGCCCAGCCTGGCCGGCCTGGCCGACCGGATCCACCTCACCAACGCAGGCAAGGCGCGACGGCTGGCGGACACCGCACCGATCACGCTGCTGGCCTTCGACGTCCTGCGGGCCGAGGGTCGCGACCTGAGCCGCGAGCCGTGGGCGGTCCGCCGCGAGCGGTTGGAGGCGCTCGGCCTCGACGACGTCTCCTGGCAGGTGCCGCCCACCTACGGCGACGGCGAGGCGCTGCTGGCCGGCGTGCGCGAGCAGGGATTGGAGGGCGTGGTGTCGAAGAAGGTGACCTCGCGCTACGAGTGGGGCGCGCGCAGCCGCAGCTGGCTGAAGTTCCCGCTGCGCACCACCGGCTCCTACGTGGTGGGCGGATACCGGTTCGAGACCGACAGCGCCAGCCGGCTCGGGGCGGTGCTCCTCGGCGAGCGGACCGGGTCGGGGCTGGTCTTCCGCGGCCGGGTGGGCAGCGGCCTGGCCGGTCGCTCCGGGCGGGCAGTGGCCCGTCTGCTCGAACCACTGCGACGCGCCGACAGTCCGTTCGTCGAGGTGCCGCGCGTCGACGCGCTCGGCACGGTGTGGGTCGAGCCGCAGGTCGTGGTCGACGTGGACTACCTGCGCATCACCGCCGACGGCCGGCTGCGCCAGCCGTCGTTCCGGGGCGTGCGGGAGGACGTCGATGGCTGAGATGCAGGTGGAGGTCGACGGCCGCACGCTGAAGATCTCCAACCTCGACAAGGTGCTCTACCCGCGCACCGGCACCACCAAGGGCGAGGTGCTCCACTACTACGCCCAGGTGGCGCCCGTGCTGCTGCCGCACCTGGCCGACCGCGCGGTCACCCGCATCCGCTGGCCCCACGGGGTGGAGGAGAGCAGCTTCTTCGAGAAGAACGCACCGGCCGGTGCGCCGTCGTGGCTGCGGACGGCCAAGGTGCCCACCACCGGCTCGCGCAGCGCCTCGGGCCAGGCCGACACGCTGCGCTTCCCGATCGTCGACGGCCTCGCCGCGCTGACCTACCTGGTCAACCTGGCCTCGCTGGAGCTGCACGTGCACCAGTGGACGGTGGGCCGCAACGGTCAGCCGCGCAACCCCGACCGGCTGGTCATCGACCTCGACCCGGGCGAGGGAGCCGGCACGGGGGAGTGCGCCGAGGTGGCCCTCATCGTCCGCGACCGGCTCGCCGCCGACGGCCTGACCGCCTACCCGGTCACCAGCGGCAGCAAGGGCATCCATCTCTATGCGGCGGTCGACCTCGGCAACCCCGACGACGTCCGGGCGTGGGTGCACGAGATCGCCCAGGAGCTGGAGAAGCAGCACCCGGCGCTGATGCTGTCGTCGATGACCAAGTCGCGCCGCAGCGGCAAGGTCTTCTTGGACTGGTCGCAGAACGCCGGCTCCAAGACCACCGTCTCGCCGTACTCCCTGCGCGGCCGCGAACGGCCGACGGTGGCCGCCCCGCGCACCTGGGCCGAGATCGAGGCCGGGGCCGACGACCCGTTGGAGCTGGAGCAGCTGCGCTACGAGGAGGTCCTCGAACGGGTCGCCGCCGACGGCGATCTGTTCGGGACAGCGTGAGTCCGCCGCTCCCGAGATACGGCGGACTACTTTCTCTGTTCCCGCGCAGCAGCGTCGCAAACCTCCCTTTCCGGGATACCGTGCTCGGCATGTCTGCTCGCCTGCGCCACCTCTCGCCTCGGACCGGAGCCGCGCTGGTCGCCGTCGTCGTCAGCCTGGTGATGGGGGTGCAGGCCTCGGCCGGCGCCGCACCCCTCCCCACACGCAAGGCCTGGCTGGCCGACACGGTGAGGGCGATGAAGGGCTCGCAGGCCTATGTCCGGCAGCGGGTCGACGCCCAGCAGAAGGGCCAGAAGCTCGCCATCAACCTCGACATCGACAACACCTCGATCCAGTCCCACTACGCCTACCCCAAGGCGGTGCCGGTGACGCAGCGGTTCGCCCGCTACGCCACCAAGCACGGCGTCACGCTGTTCTTCAACACCGGCCGCTACGCCGACCAGCTGGGCGCGATCTCCAAGGTGCTGACCAAGGCCGGGTACGACTACACCCGCATCTGCGGGCGCCAGCACGGCGAGTCGCTGACGCACAGCAAGCAGCGCTGCCGGGCCCAGTTCTACGCCGACGGCTACACGATCATCGCCAACGTCGGCAACCGCGCCACCGACTTCGTCGGCGGCGACTACGAGAAGGGCTTCCGCCTCCCGGGCTACGCCGGCAAGCTGAGCTGACCGCCCAGGAGAGCGCCCGCCCGAGCGCCCTCTAGGACAGCGGTGCGGCCAGCTCGAGGTTGATGTCGTCGGGGTCCTGGATCGACAGGATCGCCATGCCGGCGTCGGTGAGGTCGGTGACCTCGCCGTGCTCGATGCCCGCCTGCGTGAGCGCCTCGGCGGCCGCCTCCAGGTCCGCGCGGGAGGACACCGCGAAGCTCACGTGGTCCAGTCCCGTGCTGTCGGCGTCGAAGGAGGAGGACCCCACCGGTCGCAGCCCGAACAGGGTGCCCTGCGGGGTCTGGTAGACGACGCCGCCGTAGAACTGCGCCGGGTCTTCGCGGACGCCGGGGTCATCGACCTTGGCCGAGTTGTCGGCCGCGACCTCGAACCCGAAGAGGCGGTCGTAGAACTCCTTCGATCGAGCGATGTCGGTGACGGTGAGGCGGACATGGCCGAAGCCCGAGCTGTCAATGAGTGCCATGTCCGCCCCGTACCCGTGTGCCGGAAGCGCAATCAGGGCGTCAGCCGGTGCAGGTCGCGCGGGAACAGCGTCACCTCGCGCACGTTGGCCGCCTCCACCAGCCGTGCCGTCCAGCGCTCCAGCCCGATCGCGAACCCGCCGTGCGGCGGCATGCCGTGCCGGAACGCCTGCAGGTAGGCCGCGTAGTCCGCCGGGTCCTCGCCGCGCGCCCGGAGCGCCGCGTCGTAGTCGCCCGGCCGGTGCAGCCGCTGGCCGCCGGTGACCAGCTCCAGCCCGCGGAAGAGCAGGTCGAAGCTGTTCGACCAGCCCGCATGGCCGGTCGGTCGAGGAGGCGCGGCGGCGTCGTCTCGAGACCACGGGTGGGTGTAGAACGGCCGCTTGGCCATCGGGTACCCCTCGACCGCCACCAGGTCCGAGCCGTGCTCCGCCTTCGCCCAGGCACCGATCTCCCGCTCGTGCTCCGGCGCCAGGTCGGGCTCGTCCTCGGGTGCGCCGACCAGTCGCAGCGCGTCGGCGAAACCGATCACCGGGATCTCCTCGGGCACGACCGGCACCTCGACACCGAGCCGCTTGATCGCCGCCGCGGCCCAGCGGCGCACGCCGTCGGCCATGCCGGCGACGACGTCGCGCAGCACCGCCAGCACGTCGCGGTGGTCGCGGACGAAGCCCAGCTCGACGTCGAGCGAGACGTACTCGGCCAGGTGACGCACCGTGTCGTGCGGTTCCGCGCGGAACACCGGACCGACCTCGTAGACCCGCTCGAAGACGCCTACCAGCTGCTGCTTGTAGAACTGCGGGCTCTGCGCCAGGTACGCCGGCCGGCCGAAGTAGTCGACCTCGAACACGTTCGAGCCGGACTCGGTGGCCGACTCCACGAACTTCGGCGACTGCACCTCGGTGAAGCCCGCTGCGTCGAGCGTCGCCCGGAAGCCGCGCAGGCTGGCAGCGGCCAGCTCCCACCGGGCCCGCTGCGCCGGGTGGCGCCAGGTGACCGGCGCGTGGTCGAGCAACGTCGGCAGCGAGGTGTCCAGCGTCGGTCGCCACAGCTCCACCGGTGGTGTCTCGGCGGGCTCGGTGAGCAACGTGATCGTCGGCGCGGTCACCTCCACGCCACCCGGCGCCTGCGGGTTGGCCGTCGCGGTGCCGGTGACCTCCACCGTGGTCTCCTCCGGCGGCACCGGCGTCCCCGGCGCGACCACGACCTGCGCCAGCCCGGTGCGGTCGCGCAGCACCAGGAAGGTCACCGACGCCAGCTCTCGGCGCCGGTGCACCCAGCCCTGCAGGGTGACCTGCGAGCCGGGCTCGGCGTGCGCGAGCGAGTCGTTCAACGTGCGTGTCATCTCCACCTCCAGTCATGGGCCCTGGAGGTGTGGGCGGGGGCTAGATCGCGGTGCCACCACACCTTCGCCGACCCGGATCGGATCGGCCTCTCGTCGGTACGCCGTGACGCGCGGGCCGACGTCAGCGAGGGTTGTCAGGCCTCACGTCGAGCCGGCAGCAGGATATCCGGAGCCCGCCGACAACCCCATCGGATTCCTTGGAGTTATCCAGGCATGATCGCCAGCCACGACCGTCGTGCGTTCGAGGAGTTCGTGCGCGGCTCCTCCGACCGGCTGCTGCGCACGGCCTACCTGATGTGCGGCGACCGCGGTCACGCCGAGGACCTGGTGCAGACGACGTTGCTCCGCACCGCCCGCCGCTGGCGTGCGGCCCGGCGGACACCGGAGGCCTACGCCCGGCGCGTGCTGGTCAACCTGGCCAAGGACCGCTGGCGCGGCCTCTCGCGCCGTCCGGTCGAGACGGCGTGGGACGGCGTGCCCGAGCCGGTGTCGGTCGAGACGGGCGCCGACCCGACCGTGCTGGACGTCGTCCGCCTACTGCCGCCGGGCCAGCGCACCGTCCTGGTGCTCCGCTACTTCGAGGGCCTCAGCGTCGAGGAGACCGCTCAGACCCTCGGCTGCTCCACCGGCACCGTCAAGTCCCAGACCTCCCGCGCGCTGGAACGGCTCCGGCACGCCCTCACCGAACAGGAGTCACCATGCTGACCGACGACGAGATCACCACCCGGCTGCGGCGCAGCTTCGAGCACGCGACCGCCGACCTGCACTACGCCCGGCCGGTCGCCCCGCCCCGCCCGCGCCCGGCGCTGGTCCTGGTGCCGGCGGTCTCCCTGGCCGGTGCTGCGGCGATGGGAGTCGTCGTGGCCGGCCAGCCGGGTGCGGCGCCATCACCGCACTCACCGGGCACCCACGCCGCGCCGCCGAGCCCGACGGTCGTGACCACGTCGCTGGGCACGCCGTCCTCGACCATCCGCTTCGCCGGCTACCTGATGACCTCACCGGCCGGGGTGGACGCCGCTCACGCCGTCGCCGCCCTGGTGACCGACCCGGTGCCGGTCCCGACAGATGCCAGCCGGGTGCGGAACGCCGACGGCGTCGAGGCTGCCGTCGGTCACTACCCAGGCACCGACCGGGAGGCGATCTGGGTCACCGTGCCCTCGCGCAACGACGGCCGGCCGATGGCGCTGGTCTCTCCGGACCTGACCCGCCAGCAGCTCCTCGAGCTGTGGCGCACCGGGACGTCCGCCACGAAGTGAGGCCGCGGTGGTTGACTGCTCGCGTGGACGACGACGCGCGCGTGGTGACCGCGAGCCGTGAGATCGACGCCCCGGCCGACGTGCTCTTCGAGCTCATCGCCGACCCGGCCCGGCAGCCGGAGTGGGACGGCAACGACAACCTCGCCTTCTCGATCTCGCCCCGCGTGCGCGCCGTCGGCGACGTCTTCGTTACCACCCTGACCGGCGGCACCGACCGCGACAACCACGTGGTCGAGCTCGAGGAGCCCCGCCTCATCGCGTGGCGGCCGGCCACCGCCGGACAGCCGGTCGCCGGCCACCTCTGGCGCTGGGAGCTCGAGCCGCTGGACGCCGCCCGCACCCGTGTGACCCACACCTACGACTGGTCGCAGCTCACCGACCCCCACCGCGAGGAGCGCGCCCGCGCCACCACCCCCGCGATGCTCGCGGCCTCGCTGGAGCGGCTGGCGGCCCTGGCCGGCCGCGCGTAGGGATCACCCCGCCGCCGACGGTGAATGCCGCTGCCCGGCTCGACCACCGGAGTGTCGTGGGTGGGTCGTCAAAGGGTGTTGACGGTGGGTGCAGGTGGGTTCGGTCGTGGGGCCGGCTGTGGTGATCGAGCAGCTGGCGAGCCGCGCGTCGAGATCACCCCACCGCCGACCGCAGCCGCGTCAGGTCCGGTCGATGGTGGCCAGTGCGTCGATCTCCACCAGCATCTCCTCACGCGGCAGGCCCACCATCACCGTGGTCCGCGCGGGGAGGACGGCGTGCGCGCCGAGCCGCTCGGCGAGGAAGTCGCCGTACGCCTGGTTCATCGCGGCGAAGTCGTCGCGGGTTGTCAGGTAGACGCGCAGCATGACGACGTCGGCCAGCGAGGCGCCGCCGGCGAGCAGGATCGCCTCGACGTTCTGCAGGGTGCGGGTGGTCTGCGCGGCGACGTCGCCGGCGAAGACGTACTCCCCGGAGGCGGGGTCCACCGGTCCCTGGCCGGAGACCTGCAGCAGTCCGCCGGCGAGCACGCCCTGGGAGAAGGTGTGGGCCGGGGCCGGCGCGTCGGAGGTGGTCACGGCGGTGCGGGTCATGAGGGTTCCTTTCCCGACCACGCCGCCTCGATGGCCGACGTGGTCTGCAACAGGTGGGGGAGCAGGTCGTGGACGCCGTCGCGCTCGAGCAGCACGGTGGGCACAGAGACCGACACCGCGGCGACGACCCGGCCGCCCGGGTCGTGCACGGGAGCGCCGATGCAGTTGACGAACTCCTCGTGCTCCATCGCGTCCTCGGCCCAGCCGCGTTCGCGGACCAGGTCGAGCTCGGCGCGGAAGGCGCCGGCGTCGGTGATGGTGCGCGAGGTGAAGGGGGCGAGGTCGAGGCCGGCGAGCACGGCGTCGAGCCGTCGCGCCGGCAGGTCGGCCAGCAGCACCTTGCCCACGGCGGTGGCGTGCACGGGCGCGGGCAGACCCACGCGCGAGTACATGCGCACCGGGCTGGTGCTCTCGACCTTGGCGAGGTAGACGGCGTCGTGCCCCTCGAGTGCGGCAAGGTGCACCGCCTGGCCGCCGGTCGTGCGGCCGAGAGAAGTGAGGTGGGGGAGTGCGAGGTCGCGCACCGCGTGGTGCTCGAGCGCGACGGCTCCGAGGTCGAAGAGGCGCGAGCCCAGGGAGTAGCGGTGCTGCTCGTCGTGGCGGACGAACCGGTCGTGCTCGAGGGTCCGCAGCAGCCGGAGCACGGTGCTCTTGTGCACCTCGAGCCGGGCCGCGAGCTCGTCGAGGGAGCGCGGGCCCTCGCCCAGCTCACCGAGGATCTGCAGCGCCCGTGCCACCGATTGGCTCATCGTGGATCCTCGAGCAGGTGGTCGCCGCGGTGGGTCAGCACCGACGCCGCCACCCGGTGGCCCAGGCCGAGCCGCTCGGCGGGGTCGAGGCCCTCGACCAGCCCGGTGAGGTAGCCCGCCGCGAAGCCGTCGCCGGCCCCGATCGGCTCGACGACGTCGACGCTCAACGCGGGCACGGTGGTGCTCGCCCCGGACGGCTCGACCTCCGTGGCCTCGTGGGCGTCGGACTTCAGCACCAGCCGGGGCCGTGGCCCAAGTCGTGAGCGCAGGCCCGCCACGTCGGCGGTGCCGAGAGCGGCGAGCGCCTCGTCGGCGCCCAGGAGCACGACGTCGGCCAGCGAGAGCAGGTCGACCAACGCGTCGTGGTCGCGGCCGTGCCACAGGGCGGGGCGCCAGTTGAGGTCCACGCAGAGCGTGAAGCCGAGACGGTCACGCTCGCCGACGAGCCGGTGCAGCAGGGTGTCGTCGGCGAGCACGCCGGCCGTGATGCCCGAGGTGTGCACGACGGCGCACTGCGCCAGCGCTTCGGCGACGTCGGGCCGGTCCAGCAGGTCGGCGCACATCGCCGAGGCGGCCGAGCCGGAGCGGTAGTAGTGCATGCGGCTCGCGGCGGTCTTCACGTAGGCGCCGGTCGGTCGGACCTCGTCGCGCGCGCCCAGCACGCGCACGCCGGCTGCGGTGAGGTCGGCCTGCACCAGGTCGCCGAAGGGATCAGCGCCCAGCCTTGTCACGAAGGTCGCGGGCACGCCGAGGACGGCCAGACCCCAGGCCACGTTGGCCTCCGCGCCGCCGACGCCGGCGCGCCAGGTGCGATCGCCGACGGCGTCCAGCACGGCCAGGGCCTCACCCAGGCACACGACTCCTTGACCGCTCATCGATGGCGATGCTAGGCATGTGCCTTCGCATCGCGCAACATGCATTGCACATTGTGCAATCGCTGGGTTGGGAGTCTCGTGGAACCGTCCGACCGCATCGATCCGTGGGTCAAGTGCGCCCCACCGGCGTGGTGGGGCCGCACCCTCGCGGAGGTCCGCGGCACGCTGCTGCGCGAGATGCCGACGCCGCTCCTCACGCTCTCCCGAGTGGCCCTCGACCACAACCGCGACGTGCTGGCGGCGTGGTGTCGCGAGCGTGGTTACGAGCTCGCCCCGCACGGCAAGACCACCATGGCCCCGCAGCTGTGGCGCGAGCAGCTCGACGCAGGTGCGTGGGCGATCACCGTGGCCAACGCCGCGCAGCTGTGGGTGGCCCGGGCCTTCGAGATCCCGCGTGTGCTGGTGGCCAACCCGATCCTCCACGTCCCCGCCCTGCAGGAGATCGCCGCGCATCCCGAGCAGGAGGTGCTGGTGTGGGCCGACGCGGTGGAGACGGTCGAGCGGATGGCGCGCGGACTGCCCGACGCCGCCGCCCTCGCGGTGCTGGTCGAGGTCGGCGGCGCCGGCGGACGGACGGGAGCGCGGTCGGCGCAGACGGCCGCAGAGGTCGCGAGAGCAGTGCTCGCGGCTCCCAACCTGCGACTGGCCGGCGTCGCCGGCTACGAGGGCGCCCTGGCCCACGACCGTGACGAGGCCAGCCGCGAGACCGTGCGTGCATACCTGCGCTCGTTGGTCGAGGTGCATCGCTCGCTGGTCGGCCGCTACGAGACCGAGCCCGTGCTCACGGCCGGCGGCAGTGCCTACTTCGACGTCGTCGACGAGGTGTTCGGCGAGGTGGAGGACGCTCGCCTCGTGCTCCGCAGCGGCGCCTACGTGGCCCACGACGACGGCTTCTACCGGCACGTCTCGCCGCTCGGCGAGCAGCCGCGCACGTCCGGTCCGGCGCTGCGACCCGCCATCCACGGCTGGGGCCGGGTCAGCTCGCAACCTGAGCCAGGACTGGCGATCCTCGACGCCGGCAAGCGCGACCTGCCCTACGACGAGGGCCTGCCCGAGGTGCAGAACGCCGAGGGCGTCCGCATCATCGCCCTCAACGACCAGCACGCCTTCGCGCGCTTCGATGCCGACCGGGCACCGATCGGCATCGGCTACGTGGTGCGGCTCGGGCTCTCCCACCCCTGCACCGCCTTCGACAAGTGGGCCTACATCCCGGTGCTCGACGACGTCGACGCCGAGGACCCGGTGGTCGTCGACGTCGTACGGACGTACTTCTGATGCGCACGCTCGTCCGCGACGCACTGGTGGTGGACGGCTCTGGGGAGCCGGGCTACACCGCCGACGTCGGGATCGTCGAGGGCCGCATCACCTTCGAGCCGGTCCGCGATGCCCACGTGGTCGAGTCGCGCGGTCGCGTGCTGTGCCCGGGGTTCATCGACATGCACGCCCACTCCGACGTCGTGCTGCTCACCGAGCCCGAGCACACCGCCAAGGTCAGCCAGGGCGTCACGCTCGAGGTGCTCGGCCAGGACGGACTCTCCTTCGCGCCCACTGACGAGCCCACCCGCGTGGTGCTGCGCCAGCAGATCGCCGGCTGGAACGGCGACTGCGCCGAGGCCGGCTGGGACACCGTGGCGGACTACCTCGCCCGGCTCGACGAGGGCATCGCCTGCCACGCGGCGTACCTGGTGCCGCAGGGCACGCTGCGGCTGATGGTGGTGGGCGCCGACGACCGGCCGGCCACATCCGCGGAGATCGACGCGATGTGCGACCTGCTCGCCCAGGGTCTCAGCGAGGGCGCCTTCGGCATGAGCAGCGGGCTGACCTACGCGCCCGGCATGTACGCCGACGATGCCGAGCTGGCCGCGCTGCTGCGCGTCGTCGCCGAGCACGGCGGCTACTACAGCCCGCACCACCGCTCCTACGGCGCCGGCGCGCTCGAGGCGTACGCCGAGATGATCGAGCTGTGCGAGCGCACCGGCTGCCCGCTCCACCTCACCCACGCCACCCTCAACTTCGAGCCCAACCGCGGCCGCGCCCCCGAGCTGGTCGCGATGCTCGACGCGGCGCTCGAGCGCGGCCTCGACCTGACCCTGGACAGCTACCCGTATCTCGCCGGCGCCACCACGCTGGCCGCGCTGCTGCCGGGCTGGGCCTCCTCCGGCGGGCCGACGGCGGTGCTCGAGCGGTTAGCCGATCCTGAGCAGGCACAGCGGATACGCCACGACGTCGAGGTCAGCGGCAGCGACGGCTGCCACGGCTGCGTCGTCGACTGGAGCACCGTGCAGGTCAGCGGCACCTCGGTGCCCGAGCGCGCCGGCACCTACGTGCGCGACTTCGAGGACGCCGTCGGGCTGCTGCAGGCCGACCGGCTCGCCACCTCCGTGCTCCAGCACGTCGGTCACGAGGACAACGTGCGCACGATCATGCGGCACCGCACACACTGCGGTGGCTCCGACGCGATCCTCGTCGGCGAGCGGCCGCACCCGCGCGCCTGGGGCACCTTCCCGCGCTACCTCGGGCACTACGTGGCGCAGGGCGTGCTCGACCTGGTCGAGGCCGTCCATCACCTCACGGGCCGTCCCGCCTCCCGGCTCGGGCTGACCGACCGCGGCCTGGTCCGCGAGGGCCATGCCGCCGACCTGGTGCTGCTCGACCCCGACCGCGTGCGAGACACGGCCACCTATGCCGACCCGCGCCGCCAGTGCGAGGGCATCGACGAGGTCTGGGTGGCTGGCGAGAGCGTGGTGTCCGACGGTCGCCGCACCGCCGCGATGCCGGGGAGGGCGCTGCGTCGCAGGGGATCGGGTCGCCGAGGTTCGAGCCGATGATCGACCTCCTGACCCAGGACCGCTGCCTCGCTGTCGTGCGGGCCCCGCGCATCGACGACCCGGTGGCGCTCGCCGACGCCCTGGCCGTCGGCGGCATCCGCGTGGTCGAGCTGACCTTCACCACGCCGGGGGTCACCGACCTGCTGCGCGCCGCGGTCGACGCCGGTGCGTTCGTCGGCTGCGGCACCGTGCTCAGCACCGAGCAGGCGGAGCAGGCCGTGCTGGCCGGTGCCCGGTTCCTGGTCACCCCGGGTCTCGGCCCGGACGCCGCCGCCATCGTCGCGACCGCCCACGCCGCGGGCGTGCCGGTGATGCTCGGGGCGCTCACGCCCTCGGAGGTCATGACCGCGGTCGCGCTCGGGGCCGACGTCGTCAAGATCTTCCCCGCGCGCACCGTGGGCCCGCGCCACCTGGCCGACCTCCACGGTCCGTTGCCCGACGTCGCCCTGGTGCCTTCGGGCGGGGTCGACGCCTCCAACGCCGCCGACTACCTGGCCGCGGGCGCGCTGGCCGTCACGGCCGGCACCTCCGTCGTCAGCGGCGACGACGTCGTCCACGGCCGCTGGTCCGCGATCACCAGCAAGGCGACGGACTTCGTCGCCGCTCTCGGAAAGGTCACCGCATGAACCCGCTGCTCGCCCCGCTGGCGTCCGACGACGACACGCTCAAGCTCATCCACGAACCGTGGAGCGGGCACGACACCCAGGTCGTCGTCGTCACCGTGCTCGGCATCGCGCTGATCGTCGCGCTCATCGTGGCGCTGAAGATGCACGGCTTCCTCGCGCTCACGATCGGCTCGCTGTTCGTCGGTATCGGCTCGGGCATCAAGCTGACCGACCTCGCGCTGTCCTTCGAGACCGGGGTCGGCGCGGTGCTCGGCAACGTCGGCGTCCTCATCGTGCTCGGCGCGATGCTCGGCAAGCTGCTGGCCGACTCCGGCGGCGCCGACGAGATCGTCGACAAGATCCTCTCCGGCGGCCGCGGCGGGCTGCCGTGGCGGATGGCCGCGGTGGCGTTCATCATCGGCATCCCGATGTTCTTCGAGATCGGCCTGGTGCTGCTGATCCCGGTCATCATGCTCGCCGTCCGTCGTTCGAAGGCGCCCGCGATGCTGCTCGGGATCCCTGCCCTGGCTGGACTCTCGGTGCTCCACGGCTTCATCCCGCCGCACCCCGGCCCGCTCGCGGCCATCGGCAACCTGCACGCCGACGTCGGCATCACCCTCGCCCTCGGCCTGGTCTGCGCGGTGCCGACGGTGATCCTGGCCGGTCCCGTGTGGGGCCGCTTCGCCGCGCGCCTGGTGCCGATCGGGGCCGAGGGTGCCGGAGGTGGCCTGCTCGCCGCCGACGACCGCGACGCCGACGGGGCTGACGAGCGCTCGACCCGGCGGCCGACCTTCGGCCTCACGATCGCCACCATCCTCGCGCCGGTGGTGCTGATGCTCATCCGCGCCGCGGCCGAGATCTGGATGAGCGAGAAGGCCTGGATCTACCCGCTGCTGCAGTTCCTGGGCGAGCCGATCGTGGCGCTGCTGATCGCGGTGCTGCTGGCCACGGTCACCTTCGGCACCGGCGTCGGCATGTCGCTGGACCAGGTGACCACCAAGTTCGCCGACAGCCTCAAGCCCATCGTCAGCGCCACGATGATCGTCGGCGCCGGCGGCGGCTTCAAGCAGGTGCTCGTCGACGGCGGCACCGGCGTCGCCATCGGCAAGGTCGCCGTGGCCGCGAGTCTCTCGGCCCTGGTGCTGGGCTGGATCATCGCCGTCCTGGTGCGCGTGGCCACCGGCTCGGCGACGGTCGCCATCGTCACGGCCTCGGGCATCGTCGCGCCGCTCGCCTCCGACCTCTCCGCCACCCACCTCGCCCTGGTGGTGCTGGCCATCGGTGCCGGCTCCCTGGCGCTCTCCCACGTCAACGACGCGGGCTTCTGGCTGGTGAAGGAGTACTTCGGCATGAGCGTGGGCCAGACCCTGAAGACGTGGACGGTGATGGAGACGATCATCGCCGTCGTCGGGCTGGTGCTGACCCAGGTGCTGTGGCTGCTGCTGTGACCTCGCGGTTGGGCGGTTTCCCCGCCTAGGCGGGGAAACCGCCCTGCGAATTGGGTGAAAGCAGGTCACCGAAGGGCGGTTTCCGTCACTCACGTGTCCGGTATCTCCGACCGGTCCGGTTCGCGCCTGCGGGATCGTTCCGCGCCTGCCACGCCCCGGCCGAACCATTCGTCCCACTGTCCACAGATTGCAGTGGGACCTGTTTGACCTGCGGTCGGGCTGGGGAGATGGTTCGGCAACCCACAGGTCGCTCGAGGAGGTGCGGGGGCGTGAGTCAGACCGTCGTGCCGATCGTGCCCGAGACCCTGCTCGACGACTTGGACGCGCGGGTGCGCGAGGTGGTGCGTCGTGACGGGGTCGACCCGCAGCGTGAGGTGCCGCGGGTGCGGCGGATCGCTGAGCAGGTGGTGCGTGCGCACGACGATCGGAGCCTGACCGGGGTCGTGGCACCGGTGGCCGACGTCGCGCAGGTGGTCGGCGAGCTGGTGGCGCGGGTGGCGGGGTTCGGGCCGTTGCAGCGTTTCCTCGACGACCCGGAGGTCGAGGAGATCTGGGTCAACGACCCGAGCCGGGTGTTCATCGCGCGGCGCGGTCGTCACGAGCTGACGTCGTTGATCTTGAGCCAGGCACAGGTCGAGGAGCTGGTGGAGCGGATGCTCAAGACCAGTGGTCGGCGGATCGATCTGAGCCAGCCGTTCGTCGATGCGATGCTGCCGGCCGGGCATCGGCTGCATGTGGTGCTCGAGGGCATCTCGCGGGGTTTCTCGGCGGTCAACATCCGCAAGTTCGTGCTGCGGGCCGCGCAGCTGGGCGACCTGGTCGAGCTGGGCAGCCTGACCTCGCAGGCGGCGAGGTTCCTCGAGGCCGCGGTGCTGGCCGGGCTCAACATCGTCGTCGCCGGCGGTACGCAGGCGGGCAAGACCACCATGCTCAACTGCCTGTGCGCCGCGATCCCGGGCAGCGACCGGATCGTCAGTGTGGAGGAGGTGTGGGAGCTCCGGTTCCCGGCCACCGACTGGGTGGCACTGCAGACCCGGCAGCAGGGTCTCGAGGGCACGGGCGAGGTCACGCTGCGCGACCTGGTCAAGGAGGCGCTGCGGATGCGGCCCACCCGGGTGGTGGTCGGCGAGGTCCGCAGCGCAGAGGCGCTCGACCTGCTGCTCGCGCTCAACAGCGGCCTGCCGGGTATGGCCACGATCCACGCCAACAGCGCCCGCGAGGCGCTGGTGAAGCTGTGCACACTACCGCTGCTGGCCGGGGAGAACATCTCCTCGCGGTTCGTGGTGCCCACCGTCGCGGCGTCCACCGACCTCGTGGTGCACCTGGGGCTGGACCGCCACGGCGTACGCCGGGTGAACGAGATCGTGGCGGTGCCCGGCCGCGTGGAGAACGACATCATCGAGACCGAGCCGCTCTTCCACCGCGAGGGCGACCAGCTGGTCCGCTCGCCGGGCATGCCGGCACGGCTGGAGGCCTTCGAGCGGGCCGGGATCGACGTCCACGCGCTGCTGAGGACCGACTGATGGGCGTCGTCGTCGGACTCGGGATCGGCATCGGCCTGCTGCTGGTGTGGTCGGCGTTCCTCGTTCCTCGTGCACCGCGTCGCAAGGGGCCCGGACGCATCGGACCGATGCTGGCCGCGGCCGGGATGGGCGGAGTCAGCGTGGCCGGCTTCGTCGCGCTGTGCCTCGGCTGCGCGACGGTGGCGGGGCTGGCGGTGCTGGTCGTCTCGCGCACGGCCAGCGTGGCAGCGGCGTTCGCGCTGATGGGTGGCTACCTGCCGGTGGCCATCACCCGCGGCCGGGCGCGACGCCGGCAGCGCGAGCTCGCCGAGGTCTGGCCCGAAGCGGTCGACAACCTCGCCAGCGCTGTTCGTGCCGGCCTGTCGTTGGCCGAAGCCGTTGCTGCGTTGGCGATTCGCGGCCCCGAGCCGCTGCGGCCGGCGTTCGCCGGGTTCGCCCTGGACTACCAGGTGACCGGCCGCTTCGAGGAGAGCCTCGACCGGCTCAAGGAACGTCTGGCCGACCCCGTCGGCGACCGTGTGGTCGAGGGCCTGCGCGTCGCTCGCGAGGTCGGCGGCGGTGACCTGGGCCGGCTCCTGCGGAGCCTGTCGGGCTTCCTGCGCGACGACGCCCGCACGCGCTCGGAGATCGAGGCGCGCCAGTCCTGGACCGTCAACGGCGCCCGGCTCGCGGTCGCGGCTCCCTGGCTGGTTCTTCTGCTGCTGTGCTTCCAGCCCGAGGTGATCGGTCGCTACTCCTCCACCGCGGGCGTCGTGGTGCTGGTCGTCGGCGCCGTCGCCTGCGTGGTCGCCTACCGGGTGATGCTGCGCATCGGGCGGCTTCCCGCCGAACGACGGATCCTGTCATGAGCTCACCCCACGACGTTCTTCTCCTCCGCTTCGCTCCTCCGAACAACGCCGCGGGGACCCCGACATGACGCCGACCCTGTGGGGAGCGGTGGTCGGCACCGGCGTCGGCGTCGGACTGCTGCTGGTGGTCGACCGCGTGCTCGCCGCGCGACGGACACCGTTCGAGGTCCGCGTGCTGCCCTACCTGCGCGACCTGCCGCAGCAGAGCGCAGCACGGCCGACGCTCGCGCCCACCTCCGCCCTGCAAGGGGTGTTCGGGCCGCTGCTGCAGCAGGCCGCCGACGTCGTCGAGCGCTTGCTGGGCGGTTCGGCGTCCATCCGGCGCCGGCTCGAGCGGGCGGACCTCGACCTCACGGTGCGCGACTTCCGGGTGCAGCAGGTGCTGTGGGGGCTGGTCGGGTTCGCCGTGGTGGCCGTGCCGGCGGTGCTCGTCTCCCTGGCCTCGCCGCAGCGGGCCGTGCCGTTGTTGGCGGTGTGCCTCGTCGCGTTCGCGCTGGGCGTGCTGCTGCGCGAGAACCGTCTTACTGCCCAGGTGACCACCCGCGAGCGGCTGGTGATGGAGGAGTTCCCCACCGTCGCCGAGCTGCTCGCGCTCTCGGTGGCCGCCGGTGAGAGCCCGGTGGCGGCGCTGGACCGGGTCTGCCGCCGCTCCCACGGCGAGCTCGCGGCCGACCTGCGCCGCGTGCTGGCCGACGTCCGCACCGGCACCCCGGTCACCCACGCCTTCGACGCGTTGGCCAGTCGCACCGGACTCCCCGTGGTCGCCCGCTTCGCCGAGGGTCTGGCCATCGCGGTCGAGCGCGGCACCCCGCTCTCCGACGTCCTGCACGCCCAGGCCGCCGACGTCCGCGAGGCCGGGCGCCGCGCCCTCATCGAGTCCGGCGGCCGGCGCGAGATCGCGATGATGGTGCCCGTCGTGTTCCTCGTCCTGCCCATCACCATCCTGTTCGCCTTCTGGCCCGGCCTGGTCGGGCTGCACCTGGTCACCACCTAACGAGGTTGGAGAAAGAGATGACACGACTGATCGATCGCTGGCTGCATGCCCGCCAGGACGACGAGCGCGGCGACGTGCCCGGGTGGGTCTTGATCACGGTGATGACGGCCGGCCTGGTCGCTGCTCTATGGGCCATCGCCGGCAACCAGCTGGGCGCCATGCTGCGGTCGGCGCTCTCCTCCGTCTCGGGGTAGCCGTGTGTCGGAGGGACGACCGCGGGGCCGCGGTCGTCGACTTCGTGCTGGTCAGCCTGGTGCTGGTGCCGTTGTTCCTCGGCATCATGCAGGTGGCGCTGGTGACCTTCGTCCGTACGACGCTCACCTCCGCCGCCTCCGAGGGCGCTCGCTATGCCGCCACCATCGACCGGGGCCCGGCCGACGGCGTCGCCCGCACGCGACAGCAGGTCTCGCGGGCGATCGCCGGCCACTTCGCCCGCGACGTGACCGCCGAGCCGGCCACCGTCGACGGCGTGGCCGGCGTCGTCGTGCACGTGCGCGCGGTGGTGCCGCCGCTGGGGCTGTGGGGGCCGGGCGTCGCGCTCGACGTCAGCGGCCACGCCGTGAAGGAGCAGGCACCGTGAGACGCCGGACCGAGCAGGGGACGGCGATCGTGGAGTTCAGCTGGTTGGCGATCCTGCTGCTGGTGCCGTTGGTCTACATCGTGCTCGGCGTGCTCGACACCCAGCGCACGGCCTTCGCCGCCACCACGGCTGCACGTTCGGCCACCCGTGCTTTCGTCACCTCGCCCGACGAGGCCTCGGCGCCGGCCCGCGCCCGCGCCGCCGCCCGGCTCGCCTTCGCCGACCAGGGCCTGGACCAGGCGCCGCTCGACCTCCGACTGCACTGCACCCCGCAGCCCTCGAACTGCCTCTCGCCGGGATCGGTCGTCTTCGCCGAGGTGCGCTCCAGCGTGCGGCTGCCGCTCTTCCCGGCGGCGCTCGGCCATCAGGCGCCGGCCGTCGCCGTCGACGCCTCGCACCAGTCGCCGTACGGCACCTTCCGCGAGGACCGCCCGTGAGCCGGGACGAGCGGGGCAGCGTCACCCCGCTGATCATCGGCTTCACGCTGATCCTGCTGGTGCTCGTCGCCGTCGTCACCGACGCCAGTGCCGCGTTCCTGCGCCGCCAGGAGATGGACTCCCTCGCCGACGCCTCCGCGCTCGCCGCCACCGACGGCCTCCAGGGCGACCAGGTCTACACGCGCGGCCTCGACCACGAGCAGGCCGAGATCGACCCCGTGGCCGCGCAGCGCTACGTGCAGGACTACCTCGCCCGCTCGGGGGCGAGATCGGCCTACCCGGGCCTCGACGTCCGGGTGGTCACCGACACCAACGTGGTCCGCGTCCGCCTCAGCGCCCCGCTCGTGCTGCCCTTCCACGTACCCCACGCCGGACCGAGCACGACCGTCACCGGCGATGCGGCCTCCGAGGTACTCATCGGCCGATGAGGAGAGCGATCGCGTGGGCGACGCGCTGAATCGGTGTGGACTGCGTGCCGGCCGTCCGGATCCTCACCGGTGCGAAGCGACCCCCCAGAAAGGCCACAGGAACGGCACAGGACCCGCCGCGAGGCTCTCGCGTCATGACTCCTCCTCACTCCCGTCGCACCGTGCTGCGTGCCGGTGCCGCCAGCGGCATCGGCGCTGTCTTGGCCACCGAGATCCTCGGCGCCGTCCGTGACACCGCGTTCGCGGTGCCCACCGCCTCGTCGAGGGCCGCCCTCGCCACCTCCACCGCCTGCACCACGTTGACCAAGGAGGAGACGCAAGGCCCGTTCTGGGTCGATGAGAAGCTCGAGCGCTCCGACATCCGCACCGACACCGAGGGCACGACCGGGACCCAGGCCGGTGTGCCCCTGACGCTGACCATCAACCTGCAGGACGCCGGTGCGAGCTGCGCACCCCAGGCCGGTGCGTACGTGGACATCTGGCACGCGAACAACCAGGGCGCCTACTCCGACGTCTCCGGCAGCGGCAACCCCGACAACGTCGGGCAGAACTGGCTTCGCGGCTACCAGGTCAGCGACGCCAACGGCTCGGTCACCTTCACCACCGTCATGCCGGGCTGGTACACCAGCCGCACCATCCACATCCACTTCCGGGTGCGACTCACCCTCAGTGACAGCTCGACGGTCAACTTCACCTCGCAGCTCTACTTCGACGACACGATCAACAGCGCGGTCCTCGCCACCAGCGGCTACAAGTCCGAGGCCAACCGCGACACCTACAACTCCGGCGACCAGCTCTACGACGCCACGCTCCAGGTGCCTCTCACCGGCGACACCACCAGCGGCTACGCGGGCTCGTTCACCGCCAACCTCGACTTCGGCGACGACAGCAGCACCAGCACCAGCAGCTCGAGCACCGACCAGACGGTCTCGGCGACGCTCGTCTCCGCGGTCGCGAAGCGTCGATCACGGCGCCGCCTGGTCGTGGTGCGCCTGAACGCCGGTGAGCGGGTCACCGGCAGGGTCCGGCTGGTCCGTCACGACACCGTGCTCGCCCACCGTCGCTGGGGGTGGCTCGCCCAGGGAGCGCACACGTTGCGGGTCAAGGTGCCTCGCAAGGTCGCCCACGGCGACGCCAAGGTGCTGGTCAACCTCGCCGACGCCAGCGGCAACACGTGGTACGCGGTCAGACGCGTCCACGTGCCGCGCTGACGGGTCCCACCACCTCGTCCCGGCGCCCGGACGCGCTTGGTTCAGTAGGGAGTCGTCGCCGCGACGGCCAGGGCGCGGCCCATCTTGAACGGGCTGGCCTGACGGTAGAGCCAGGGACGCCCGAACCAGAGGTAGCCGTCGACGTCGGCGTCGCCGGTGTTCGGGGTCGGGCGGATGCCGAGGGTGTCGCAGCGGGTCTGGGTGAGCGAGCGGCAGACGTCGGCGTTGTCGAAGTCGCCGTGCGGGTGCATCGTCCAGTACTGCGACCAGGTGAAGCCCTGGCCGTTGTCGGCGGTGTCGATGACCGCCTTCTTGCCGGGCAGGCCCAGCCGAGTCAGGGCGGCGACGACGTCGTGGGCGTGCGCGACGTCGTCGGCGGCGGGGGAGTAGTGGGTGGCGCCGAGCGCGAAGCCGCGGGCGTACTGCACGCCGGCGCGCTGCAGCAGCGAGGCGGCCTGGGAGGCGGTGAGCCAGTCGGCGTCGCCGGCGTCGAGGTACACCGAGGTGCGGGGCAGTGCCGACAGCGTCTGCGCGGCGTAGGCCACCAGGCCGAGGCGGACGCTGGGGCTCCAGCCCTTGAGGGCCAGCGGCAGGTCCGGCTCGAGGACGATCGCGGTACGGGCGTTGCCGATGCCGGCGGCCAGTGCGTCGATCCAGGCGCGGTAGGCGCGCTGCTGGGCCGGGCCGAAGCTGTGGCCCTTGCCCTTCTCGCCGAACCTGCCCCACTCGCGGAAGACGGCCAGCTGCACCAGGTCGTCGGGGTTGCCGTTCTGGCTGTTGGCGACGTAGCTGCGCACCTTGGCGGTGATCGCCCTGGTGCCCACCCAGCCGCCGAACCAGCGCGCCCGCGGCGTCAGCGCGATCTTGGCCAGCAGCGTCTTGTCGGTGCCGCTGGCCCGCAGGTAGGCGCCGTAGGCCTCGTCGTACTTGGAGGTGTACACGCCCCACGGCTGGGCCAGGTGGGGCGTGGTGGCCTCGGCCGGTGCGGCCGCCGGACGGGCCTGGGCCACCGACGTGCCGCCGCACGTGAGTGCGGCGACGAGCAGCGTCGCGAGGACGGCGCGGAGCAGACGGGTCACCGCGCCAGCGTAGAAAGAATCCGTCTATTTCGTGACAGAACGGATAGGTTCGCCCAGTCGTTCCCGTAGCCCCAGGGCCAGCCCGAGCAGCGTCGCCTCGTCGAAGGCGCCGCCGACGCGCTCGGCCAGCCACCGGCGCCGGACCGGTCCGAGCCGCACGCGGGAGTGCACGCGGGTGCCACCGTCGGGGGTGGGGGCACAGAACAGCGCCCACGAGAACGCCGTGCGGCCGCGCTGCGAGCGGTGCACCAGCACCACGGGCTCGACCGCCTCCACCAGGGTCAGAGTGGCCTCACGACCGCCCCAGTCGGGGATGGTGTCGCCGACCTCGAGGTGCTGCAGCGACGCCACCACCTCGCGGGTCGCACGACGACCGGCGGGCACGAACCGCTCGACGCTGCGGGGCAGGTACCAGCCGCCGCGCTGCTTGCCCAGCTGCACCAGCCACGGCCAGACGTCCTCGGGCGGAGCGGCGAGCGTGAACGCCCGGTCCATCGCGACGTCGGCGGCCACCAGGTCGTCGCCCGGCAGCCGGGCGGCCACCTCGTCCGCGGTGGGTCGCACGACGTCGGTCAGCACCTGCCTCAGACTAGTGACATGAACGACCGGCCGATCGAGACCTGGCTGACCGACATGGACGGCGTGCTGGTGCACGAGGAGACGCCCATCGCGGGGGCCCAGGAGTTCGTCGAGGCGCTGCAGAGCTCCGGGCGTGAGTTCCTGCTGCTGACCAACAACTCCATCTACACCCCGCGCGACCTGCGCGCGCGGCTGCTGCGCAGCGGCATCGACGTCCCCGAGGAGCGGATCTGGACCTCGGCGCTGGCCACCGCCCAGTTCCTGCTCGAGCAGCGACCCGGCGGCTCGGCGTACGTCATCGGCGAGGCCGGCATCACCACGGCGCTGCACGACGTCGGCTACGTGATGACCGAGCGCGACCCCGACTACGTCGTGCTCGGCGAGACCCGCACCTACTCCTTCGAGGCCATCACCCGGGCGATCCGGCTGATCGAGGCCGGGGCCCGGTTCATCGCCACCAACCCCGACGTCTCCGGGCCCAGCCCCGACGGCTCGCTGCCGGCCACCGGCTCGGTGGCGGCGCTCATCAGCGCGGCCACCGGCAAGCAGCCCTACTTCATCGGCAAGCCCAACCCGCTGATGATGCGCAGCGCGCTCAACCGGCTCGAGGCGCACTCGGAGTCGACGGTGATGATCGGCGACCGGATGGACACCGACATCAAGAGCGGCCTGGAGGCCGGGATGCGCACGGTGCTGGTGAAGACCGGCTCCACCCGCCCCGACCAGGTGGGCGACTGGCCCTACCTGCCCACGCACGTCGTCGACTCGATCGCCGACCTCGTCGGGCTGGTCGGCGAGCTCGCGCCCGGCACCTGGGCAACCGAGTCGTAGGTAGGCTGTCCGGTCGTGGCAGGACCCGACTTCGACACCGAGATCAAGCAGCTCCAGGCGACGATGGGCACCATCGGCAAGGTGCTCGGCCTGGACGCGATGCGCGCCGAGATCGCCGACCTCGGCGACCAGGTGGCCGCACCCGATCTGTGGGACGACCAGGCCAACGCCCAGCGCGTCACCGGCCGGCTCTCGGACCTGCAGGGCCAGCTCGACCGGTTCACCTCGCTGCAGAACCGCGTGGAGGACCTCGAGGTGCTCGTCGAGCTCGCCCGCGAGGAGGGCGACGCCGAGTCGCTGGCCGACGCCGAGGCGGAGCTGGGCCGGCTGCACAAGTCGATCGAGTCGCTGGAGGTCCGCACGCTGCTCTCCGGCGAGTACGACGCCCGCGAGGCGCTGGTGACGATCCGCTCGGGCGCCGGTGGTGTCGACGCCGCCGACTTCGCCGAGATGCTGATGCGGATGTACACGCGCTGGGCCGAGCGCAACAAGTACGGCGTCGAGGTCTTCGACACCTCCTACGCCGAGGAGGCGGGCCTGAAGTCGGCCACCTTCGCCGTCCACGCCCCGTACGCCTACGGCACGCTCAGCGTCGAGGCCGGCACCCACCGGCTGGTGCGCATCAGCCCCTTCGACAACCAGGGCCGCCGGCAGACCTCCTTCGCCGCCGTGGAGGTGGTGCCGGTGCTCGAGCAGACCGACGAGATCGACATCCCCGAGGAGGAGATCCGCGTCGACGTCTACCGCTCCAGCGGACCGGGCGGCCAGTCGGTCAACACCACCGACTCCGCGGTCCGGCTGACCCACCTGCCGACCGGCACGGTCGTGTCCTGCCAGAACGAGAAGTCCCAGCTGCAGAACAAGGCCTCGGCCATGGTGATTCTCAAGGCCAAGCTGCTGGCCTTGAAGAAGGCCGAGGAGAAGGCCCACCTCGACGAGCTGCGCGGCGACGTCGCGGCCAGCTGGGGCGACCAGATGCGCAACTACGTGCTGAACCCGTACCAGATGGTCAAGGACCTGCGCACCGAGTTCGAGTCCGGCAACCCGCAGTCGGTGCTCGACGGCGAGATCGACGGCTTCCTCGAAGCCGGCATCCGCTGGCGCCGCGGCGCCGAGGCCACCGCCACGGCCTGAGCGCTACCGCGTCGTGTTGAGGGCGTTCGCCACCTGGACGCACCACGCGTCGGCGCGCTCGCGCACGTCGCGGGCCGGCGTCGCGCCGGGCGCGGCGACCTCGCAGGAGAGCCAGGTGGCGCCGAAGAGCCCCGCGACGCGGACGCGGCGGGTGCCGTCGGAGAGCCGGCAGGCCTGACGCACGCTGGGTGAGCCGAAGCTCACACCGGTGGTGGCGGCCCGGCAGCCGCGGTGACGCCCGCTGTCGGCGACCACGGCCTGTGCCTGCTGCGCGGTGGTGGAGCGGGCGAAGACCCAGGCGCTGGCCGAGCTCTGGTCGTGCGACCAGCGGCAGCCGATCTCGTGCACGACGTCGTCGAGACCGGTCTCCACGTCGGCCTTGTCGCCGTTGCCCCACCGCGTGGCCTTGACCCCGCTGAGCTTCTTGCTGGCCAGCGCATCGCGCAGGGCCGCGTCGGAGAGCCGGGAGCAGAACGGCGTCTGGGCCAGCCGCATCGAGCCGGTGTTGAGCCGCTCGATCGGCGTCGGCGAGGCCGTGACGGCCGTGTGCGACTGCTTCGGCGCGGAGCTGCAGCCCGCGCCCAGCGCCAACGACGCCACCGCCAGCCCCAGCACCCATCCGCGCACCGCCACACCCTACGGGCGAGCCTGCGCCGCCCGCCTTGGGCGCCGCCCTACAGTGGCGAGCGGTCGGACGTGCAGCCCTGCACGCCCGCGCCCGGTCCCGAGGCGGCCCGGGGCGGTGATGTCCACCTCCGGCCACCGACGATGTGATCAAGTTCGAGAACGTCACCTCGACCTACGACGCCGCGCAGCATCCTGCGCTCGAAGGCGTCAACGTCGAGGTCGAGAAGGACGAGTTCGTCTTCCTGGTGGGGGCCTCCGGCTCCGGCAAGTCGACGTTCCTGCGTCTCATCCTGCGCGAGACCCGGCCCACCAGCGGCCGCGTCTACGTCGCCGGCAAGGAGATCAACCGCCTCGCCGGCTGGAAGGTCCCCGGACTGCGCCGCCAGATCGGCACCGTGTTCCAGGACTTCCGGCTGCTGCACAACAAGACCGTCGCCGAGAACGTCGCCTTCGCGCTGCAGGTCATCGGCAAGCCGCGCGCCCACATCAAGCGGGTCGTCCCGGACACGCTGGAGATGGTCGGGCTGCAGGGCAAGGAGAACCGTATGCCCGACGAGCTCTCCGGCGGCGAGCAGCAGCGCGTGGCCATCGCGCGCGCGTTCGTCAACCGGCCGATGATCCTCATCGCCGACGAGCCCACCGGCAACCTCGACCCGAACACCTCGGTCGGGATCATGAAGTTGCTCGACCGGATCAACCGCACCGGCACGACCGTCGTCATGGCCACCCACGACGTCGACATCGTCGATCAGATGCGCAAGCGCGTCATCGAGCTCGACGAGGGCCGGGTCGTGCGCGACCAGTCCCGTGGCGTCTACGGTCGGAGCTGATCGATGCAGCTGAGGTACGTCTTCTCCGAGGCCGCCATCGGGTTGCGGCGCAACCTGACGATGACCATCGCGCTCGTGGTGACGATGTTCGTCTCGCTCACGCTGGTGGGCATGGGGCTGCTCCTGCACGCCCAGGCCGACAAGGCCGAGCAGCGCTGGGGCTCCCAGCTGCAGATCACCGTCTACCTGTGCAACGCCAACGCTCGCGCCGCCACCTGCGCGGGCGGCGAGGTCACCGACCCGCAGAAGTCGGCGGTGGTGCAGGTGCTCAAGACCCACCCCGAGGTCAAGAACTTCTCCTACCGCAGCAAGCAGCAGGCCTACGACGCGCTGCAGAAGCTGGCCAAGCAGCAGGACACCTCGAGCAACGACCTCTACTCCACGGTCACCGTCAACGACATGAACCAGTCGTACACCGTGACGCTGAAGGACCCCCGCAAGTACCAGGGGGTCGAGCAGGCGATCGCGGGCCTCGACGGGGTCGAGAACGTCCAGGACCTGCACAACCTGCTCTCGCCGATCTACAAGTTCCTCTCCGCGATGCTGGTCGGGGCGCTCGTCTTCGCCGGCGTGCTGCTGGTGGCCGCCGTCTTGGAGGTGGGCAACACCATCCGGCTCACCGCGCACGCCCGACGTCGCGAGATCGGCATCATGCGGCTGGTCGGGGCGGGCAGTCTCTCCATCCAGCTGCCGTTCCTGATGGAGACGCTGGTGGCCGCGATGATCGGCATCGTGCTCTCGGCCGGCGCCTTGGCCTTCTTCGTCTGGTACGTCGTCTACGGCAAGCTGCGCACGTCGAACATCGTGTACTGGATCGACTACTGGGACCTGTTGCGCGCGATCGCGGCCATCGCCGTGCTCGGCATCGTCATGACGGTGATCCCGACACTCCTGATGACCCGCAAATACCTCAAAGTCTGACGCTGCGGGCATACGTTCTCCTCGTTCATCTTCCCCCACTGAACGAAGGCAGATCCCTGTGGAGAAGCCGCACCCCCTGGTCAAGCGCGCCCTCGTGACGGCCTCGCTGGTCGCCCTGGTCACCGCCGGCACCCTGGCCCCCTCGGCCAACGCCGACGACCACCTCAAGCACAAGAAGAAGCAGGTCGAGGCCCACATCAGCTCGGCCCAGGCCGACCTGGACGAGTCCTCGCACGCCGCGGTGGCCGCCTACACCAAGCTGCAGTCGGCGAAGACCCAGCTCGGCGGGGCCCAGCAGAAGCTGGCCACGACGCAGTCGCAGCTGGTGCAGGCCCAAGCCGTCGCCGCGCAGGTCGGCCAACAGCTGGCCGCCGCGCAGGCCCAGCTGGTGACGGCGACCGCGAAGCTGCGGGCCGGCGAGCAACGGGTGGTCGACCAGCGCTCGCAGGTGGCCCGGATGGCCGCCCAGAGCGTGCAGGGCATCGACCCGCGCGTGGTCGGGCTGGTCGCGCTGGTCAGCGACGACGACCCGGCCAACCTCAGCGACCAGATGCAGGGGGTCGGCAACGCGATCGACCACCAGAGCGCGGTGCTCGCCGGGCTGCGCACCGCCGAGGAGCAGCTGCGCGCGACCCGCAAGCAGGTCAAGCAGGCCAAGGACGACGTCGCGAAGCAGCAGGCGGCCGCCGAGGCCAACGTCGCCGAGCAGCAGCGGCTGACCAACCAGGCCGCCGCCGACGAGCAGTCGGTCGTCGCCCTCATCGGCCAGCGCCGCTCCGCCGCACGGCAGGCCAAGGTCGTAGAGAAGACCGACCGGCAGAAGCTCAAGCAGCTGCAGGCCGAGGACGCCAAGATCGAGAAGCAGCTCAAGGCCCAGGCCGCGCACGCGCAGAGCTACAGCAACTCCGGACCGCTGCTGATGCCGGCCCAGGCGGCGGTCACCTCGCCGTTCGGCTGGCGTGAGCACCCGATCTACCACTACTGGGGGCTGCACGACGGCGTCGACCTCGGCGTCGGCTGCGACACCCCGCTCAAGGCGTCGGGCAACGGCAAGGTGACCCAGGAGTACTACAGCTCGGTGTGGGGCAACCGCCTCTTCCTCGACCTCGGCAAGGTCAACGGCCACGCCATCACCGTCATCTACAACCACCTCACCTCCTACAAGACCTCCGTCGGGGAGTCGGTGACGCGCGGCCAGACCGTCGCGCTCTCCGGCACCACCGGCTGGTCGACCGGCTGCCACCTGCACTTCACGGTGATGGTCGACGGCCAGCCCCAGGACCCCATGAAGTGGTTCTGAGGAGCTGCGCCGACGCTGGTCGAGCAGGGCGTCCGATGGGGACGCTGGTCGAGGACTGCGCCCCGGGCGCTGGTTGAGGACGGTGCTCACGTGGGGGCGCTGGTTGAGGAGGGCGCCCCGCGCCCGTCTCGAAACCGAGCCCGGTGAGCCTGGTTCTGGCCTTGGTGTCGAAACGATTGCCGCGCAACCTGCTCCACCAGCGGCTTATCGCCTGGACCGGACTGCGAGAATGGTCCGATGGCCAAGGAGACGGGGACGAAGCTGATCGCGTCCAACCGCAAGGCCCGGCACGACTACCACATCGAGGACACCTTCGAGGCCGGGCTGGTGCTGCAGGGCACCGAGGTGAAGTCGCTGCGCGCCGGCCGCGCGACGCTGACCGACGGGTTCGGCGAGATCCACCGCGGTGAGGCGTTCCTGCACGGCGTCCACATCCCCGAGTACACCCAGGGCACCTGGACCAACCACCAGCCGCGCCGCGTCCGCAAGCTGCTGCTGCACCACGCCGAGATCGAGAAGATCGAGTCGCGGGTCAACGAGCGCGGCTTCACCCTCATCCCGCTCTCGCTCTACTTCAAGGACGGCCGCGCCAAGGTCGAGCTCGGGTTGGCCAAGGGCAAGAAGAGCTACGACAAGCGCCACGCGCTGGCCGAGCGTCAGGCCGACCGGGAGAAGCAGGAGGCGCTGGGTCGCCGTCTGAAGGGCATGGAGTAGGCGGCCGCGTGATCCCGGAGTCCGACGCCGACGTCCCCGCCTGGTGGAGCTCGCTCGGGCTCCCGGGGCTGGTCGACGTCCACGTCCACTTCCTGCCGCCCGGCATCCAGCGCGCGGTGTACGAGGTGTTCGACGCCGCCGGTCCCAAGATCGGCCAGCCGTGGCCGATCACCTACCGCGGCACCCACGAGGAGCGCGTCGACCAGCTGCGCGCGCTCGGCGTCCGCCGCTTCGGGGCCCTGCCGTACGCCCACAAGCCCGGGGTGGCGACCTACCTGAACGACTGGGCCCGCGACTTCGCTGCCCGCACCCCCGACGCGTTCTGGTCCGCCACCCTCTACCCCGAACCCGAGGCGGCCACCTATGTGACCGATCTGGTCGCCGCGGGGGCCGAGGTGTTCAAGGTCCACGTGCAGGTGGGGGAGTTCGCCCTCGACGACCCCCTGATCGACGAGGCCTGGGGCACGCTGGCCGACGCCGGCACCCCGGTGGTGATCCACGCCGGCTCCGGTCCGGTCGGCAACGCCTTCACCGGGCCCGGGTCGCTGGCCCGGGTGCTCCAGCAGCACCCGCGGCTCACGGCGGTCGTGGCCCACATGGGCGCGCCCGAGTACGCCGACTTCCTGGCGCTGGCCGAACGCTATGAGCGCACGCACCTGGACACCACGATGGTGTGGACCGACTTCTTCGAGGCGCTCGACCACGGCCACGGCGGCTTCCCGGCCGACCTGCTGCCGCGCGTGGTCGACCTGGGGCCGAAGGTGCTGCTCGGCAGCGACTTCCCGACCATCCCGTACCCCTACGCCCACCAGCTCGAGGCGCTCACCCGGTTGCGCGACCTCGAGCCGCGCCTGGACGACGACTGGCTGCGCGAGGTCTGCTGGCACACCCCGGTCCGGCTGCTGGGTGATCCGCTGGAGTGACCGGTGGGACGAGCCGACATCGGCCCGTCACGTACACCTGTCCTACGGGTCGGTACGACACAAGCCCCTCATCTGTCCGTGATGTAGGGGTATCAGATGATTCGTACGTTTTGAGCGTTCCAACCGGCCGCCGACGTCGACGTCGAAGCCGCACAGCTCACCGCCCGCCTCGCGCTCCTCCTGCCCCCGACGGGAGTCACGTTGACGATCGCTCCGCCGTCCCCGCCTGTCCGCACAGCCCCACCGGCGCGGCCCGCCACCGACCCACCGGCACCGCCCGCCCACGAGCCGTCGCGCTCACGGCGCGCACCGCGCCCGGTGCCGCGCCGGTTCCGACCCGACATCGAGGGCCTGCGGGCGATCGCCGTCGTCAGCGTCGTGGTCTACCACGCCGGCCTCGGGCTGCCCGGCGGCTACGTGGGCGTCGACGTCTTCTTCGTCATCTCAGGCTTCCTCATCACCCGGCAGCTGGTGGCCGCCGTCGCCCAGCAGGGCATCCGCGCGCTGCCGGTGTTCTACTCCCACCGCATCCGGCGGCTGCTGCCGGCCGCAGTGGTCGTCGTGCTGGCCACCGTGCTCGCGGCCCGGATCTGGGCGCCGGCCCTGCAGCTGCGCTCGATCGTCACCGACGCCGCGTTCACCACGTTCTACGGGCTCAACTACCGGCTGGCCGCGCTGGGCACCGACTACCAGCACGTGGGCACCGCCGCCTCTCCGCTGCAGCACTTCTGGTCGCTGGCGGTGGAGGAGCAGTTCTACGTGGTGTGGCCGATCGTCGTGGCCCTGGCGCTCGTGCTGGGCTCGCGCCGTGGCCGGGCGGCGCTGATCGTGCTCGTGGTCGCGGTCGTCGCGGTGTCCTCGGCGTACGCCGTGGTGGTCACGCGCGCCTCGGCGCCCTGGGCGTACTTCTCGCTGCACACCCGCGCCTGGGAGCTCGCGCTCGGCGCCCTCGTCGCGTTGGCCGCACCCGCCCTGGCGCGGCTGCCGCGCCGGCTGGCGGCGATCGGTGCCTGGGGCGGGATCGCGATGATCGTGCTGAGCGCGGTGCGCTACACCGACGCCACCGCGTTCCCCGGCTACGCGGCGTGGCTGCCGGTGGGCGGCGCCGCGCTGGTCGTGGCCGCCGGGTGCGGTGAGCGCACCTCGGCCGAGCGGGTGCTCGGCGAGCCGCTCATGCAGTGCCTCGGCCGGATCTCCTACGCCTGGTACCTGTGGCACTGGCCGATGCTGGTACTGGCCCCCGACGTTCTGGGCCACCGGCTCGACGCCGTCGAGCGCGGCGCCGTCGTGTGGCTCTCGCTGGTGGCCGCGCTGGTCAGCTTCTTCGCCGTCGAGGAGCCGGCCCGCAACCTGCGCATGCCCGACTGGCGCTGGTTCGCCACCGCGTTCGCGCTGAGCGGCACCGTGGTGGCGGCCTGCGGCGCGGCGGTGCTGTGGGGTCCGCGGCTGGTGGGCACCGGTGCCGACCAGAACCTCACGGTGCTGGGCACGACGAGCAGCAGCGCCCACGGCATCGACGCCGTGATCGAGCGGCAGCTGAAGGCGGGCCTACGCATCGAGGCCGCCCCGGCCAACCTCACGCCGAAGCCGGCCGACGCCTCGGCCAGCCTGCCGCCGACCTCGCACGACGGCTGCCACGCCGGCTTCACCCAGGTGCAGCAGGGCTCGTGCGTCTACGGCGACACCACCGCGCACCGCACCGTCGTGCTCTTCGGCGACTCCCACATGGAGCAGTGGCAGCCGGCGCTGGACCAGCTCGGCCGGCGGATGCACTGGCGGGTGGTCAGCTGGACCAAGGCCGCCTGTCCCGCCGCGGCGCTGACCGTGCAGAACCCGTCGTTGAACCGCACGTACACCGAGTGCGACACCTGGCGGGCCCAGACCATCTCTCGGATCCGCGCGCTGCAACCGGCGCTGGTGCTGATGAGCCAGTCGGAGAACGTCGCCTCGTCCTCGGTGAGCCCCTCCGCGTTCGCCGACGCGACGCTGCGCACGATCGACGCGCTGCAGGCCGGCGGTGTGGTGAAGGTCCACTATCTGCAAGACATCCCGATCCCGGGCACCGACCTGCCGACCTGCGTCGCGAGCCACCTCGACGACGTCGGCCACTGCGACTTCGAGCGCTCGAAGGCCTACACCTACCCCGCCCGGCACGCGGCCCTGGCGCCGGCGCTGCGCAAGGCCGGGGTGGCCCAGACGGATCCGGCCGACTGGTTCTGCACGAGCACCGAGTGCCCGGCCGTCGTCGGCAACGTCCTGGTCTACCGCAACGACTCGCACATGACTGTCCCCTACAGCCGCTGGCTCGCACCGGCGCTGCGACCGGTCCTGCGGGCCGCGAAGGAGAGCCGCTGATGTTCATCGCCATCCTCGAGCTACGGCACACCATCACCCAGCACGCGCACCTCTACCTGTTCTCGATCTTCGTGGTCCTCACCTGGCTGGTCTGGTGGGTCAAGGTGATGCTCTCGCGGCGCTACCGGCCCTGGCGCCGGGCGTACACGGTGTCCACCAGCGTCGTGATCCCCGTCGTCGACGAGCCGCTGGAGCTGTTCCGCGACGTGCTGCGCCGGATCACCGAGCAGCGGCCCGACGAGACGGTCGTCGTGATCAACGGCCCCGTCAACGTCGCGCTGCAGGAGGTGTGCGAGGAGTTCGCGCCCGCCGTGCGGTGGACGTGGACGCCGGTGGCCGGCAAGCGCAACGCCGTGCGGGTGGGCGTCGAGGCTACCCGGGGCGATGTCGTGGTGCTGGTCGACTCCGACACCGTGTGGACACCGCACACGCTGCGCGAGCTGGTCAAGCCGTTCGCCGAGCCCGACGTCGGCGGCGTCACCACCCGGCAGCGGATCCTCGAGCCCGAGCGCTGCTTCCTCACCCGCTGGGCCGACTGGCTGGAGAACACCCGGGCGCTGTACTCGATGCCGGCCCAGAGCGTGCTCGGCACCGTCGGCTGCCTGCCCGGGCGCACCATCGCCTTCCGGCGCGACGTGCTCGAGGACTCCATGGAGGAGTTCATGACCGCGCGGTTCCTCGGCATCTTCCTCGAGGTCTCCGACGACCGGACGCTGACCAACCTCGCCCTCAAGCGCGGCTTCCGCACCGTCTACCAGGCCACCAGCCTCGTCTACACCGACGCGCCCACCCGGGTGTGGAAGATGATGAAGCAGCAGCTGCGGTGGGCCCGCGGCAGCCAGTACAACACGCTGCGGATGCTGCCCTGGATGAGCCGTCGGGCCCGGGTGCTCGCGTTCTTCTTCGTCTGCGACATCGTGATGCCCTTCCTGCTCATCACGGTCATCACGGCCTGGGCCATCCGGCTCGGACTGGGCACGGGGGAGAACCTCTACGCCGGGCTGCTGCACATGCCCTCGCGCTCGTGGATGCTGCCCGCGATCATCGCGTTCACGGTGCTGCTCTCCACGCTGTCGATGACGCTGCGCCAGCTGCGCCATATCGAGGACAAACCCAGCGACCTGCTGTGGATGCCGCTCTACATCGTCTTCAGCACGTTGTTCTTGATGCCGTTGCGGGCCTACGGGTTCCTCCGGCTCGGCCACGTCGGCGGCTGGGGCACCCGCACCGCCGCGTACTCCGTCGACACCGACGACCGCTCGACCGGCGCCGACGGCTCGGCCGTGGTGGCCGGCGGGGCACCCCGGACCGGCGACCCCCGCGCGCTCGTCCCGTACCTGATCGCCACCGCGCTCGTGACCTTGGGAGTGATGTTCGATGCTCAGCTCTTCTGACCAGAAGGCCGACGCCGCCGAGGCCGAGGTCTCCGACGGCATGCCGCGGCTCTCGCGCCTCAACCTGACCCTCATCTGCCTCTCGATCGTCTCGATGTGCGCCGCGCTCTACATGTCGCCGATCGCCGCCGGAACCCGCAAGCAGGTCACCTCGGGGGTGTCGGCGGCCCTCGACAAGGCCGGTGTGGCCGACCTCGGTGCCGGCGCGGCCAGCCCGTCGGCGACACCGAGCGCGAAGCCGACCACCAAGGCTGCCGTCGCCGCCCGAGCTGCCACGGTGAGCGCCTCGCCGACGTCCTCGGCCTCGACGTCGGCCACCGCCTCGGCGACGCCGACCCACACCGCGGCGCACGCCTCGATCGTGAAGAGCAACACGGCCAAGAAGATCTCCTGCTCCTCCTTCACCTACCAGCAGGACGCGCAGGCCGTGTACGTGCAGAACCTGTCCGACCCCTACGGCCTCGACGGCAAGGTCGGCCCCTACGACGGCGACGGACTGGCCTGCTCGGCCCTGCCCGACGACCCCAGCCGGGCGGCCTCCACGCCCGTGGGGGCGTACGTGCCGCCCACCCCGAGCGCCGCCGCGAAGGCGGCACTGGTCAACCCGAGCCAGGACTACTTCGGCTACTCCCAGAACGGGTTGCCCGGCGACAGCGCCATGTTCACCTCGTTGGCCAAGCAGGCCGGGAAGGCGCCCAGCTCGGTCGGCTGGTTCCAGAACTTCGACACCGCCTACCGCGGCGACCTGGTGACGAAGGCCTGGAAAGCCGGCGCCCTGCCGGTCATCACGCTGATGCCGACCGGCGCGGACTCCACCAAGAGCTACAGCCTGACCTCGATCCTCAACGGCAGCTGGGACAGCTACCTGACCCGCTACGCCGGCGACGTCGTCCGTACCAACCTCCCGGTGACCATCCGGTTCGCCCACGAGATGAACAGCACCTCCTACCCGTGGGCCGCGGGCATGACGTCGTACAACAACACCCCGGCCAAGTACGTCGCCGCCTGGCGCCACGTGTGGTCGATCTTCCAGAGCGTCGGCGCCAACGACGACGTCATCTGGTTGTGGTCGCCCTCGCGGGTCGACAATCTCGTGCCGAGCAGCACCAACGGCATCAGCTCCATCGCCGACGACTACCCCGGCGACGCCTACGTGGACTGGGTGGGCGCCTCCGTCTACCTGCGTCGCGCCAGCGTCGGCGCGAGCTACGCGGCCTCGTTCGGCCAGACCGTCAACCAGCTCGAGGCGCTGACCGACAAGCCGATCTTCTTCGCTGAGACCGCCGCCATCCAGACCGACAACGGCGCCGACCAGACCGCCCTGAAGGCCGCCTGGACCGCCAACGTGCTCAGCACGTTCGCCGCCGACAGCCGCATCGTCGGCTTCTTGTGGTTCAACAACGTCGCCACCGCCGAGGGGGTGACCAACGACTGGCGGGTCAGCTCGTCCGCCGACGCGCTCGCCGCCTTCTCCGCCGGCGTCGCCGCTGAGGCGTTCGCCGCCGGCGTCGACCCCGACTCCTGACCCTGCCTCGCACCACCTCCCGCACTCACCCGAACCGAAGGAGTACCCCCATGAAGCTCTCCGTCATCGGCACCGGCTACCTCGGTGCCACCCACGCGGCCGCGATGGTCGCCCTCGGCCACGACGTGGTCGGCCTCGACGTCGACGCCGACAAGGTCGCCAGCCTGTCCAGGGGCGAGGTCCCCTTCCACGAGCCCGGCCTGCCCGAGCTGCTGCGCGAGGGCCTGGCCTCCGGGCGGCTTCGGTTCACCACCGACGTCACCGACGTGGGCGCGAGCGCCGACGTGCACTTCCTGTGCGTCGGCACCCCGCAGAAGCCGGGGGAGAAGGCCGCCGATCTCACCTACGTCGAGGCCGCCATCGCCGCCCTGTTGCCCGAGCTGCGGGCCGGGGCCCTAGTGGTGGGCAAGTCCACGGTGCCGGTCGGTACGGCGGCGGGTCTGGCCGAGCGGGTGGAGGCCGTCGACGCCGACCTGGTCTGGAACCCCGAGTTCCTGCGCGAGGGGTTCGCCGTGGACGACACGCTGCGCCCCGACCGCATCGTCGTCGGGGCCACCTCCGAGCGCGCGGAGAAGACGCTGTTGGAGGTGTACGCCTCGCTGGTCGAGGCCGGCACCCCGGTGGTGAGCATGGACTACGCCACCGCCGAGCTGGTCAAGGTCGCCGCCAACGCCTTCTTGGCCACCAAGATCTCCTTCATCAACGCGATGGCCGAGGTCTGCGAGGCCGTCGACGCCGACGTCACCCTGCTCGCCGACGCCATCGGCCACGATGAGCGGATCGGCCGCCGCTTCCTCTCCGCCGGGCTGGGCTTCGGCGGCGGTTGTCTGCCCAAGGACATCCGCGCCTTCATGGCCCGCGCCGGCGAGCTCGGCATCGATCAGGCGCTGACCTTCTTGAAGTCCATCGACGACATCAACGTGCGCCGCCGAGCCCGCACCGTCGACCTGGCCCGCGAGATGTGCGGCGGGTCGCTGGCCGGCCAGCGCGTGGCCGTCCTCGGTGCGGCCTTCAAGCCGGACTCCGACGACATCCGCGACTCCCCGGCCCTCGACGTCGCCCTGGCCTGCCAGCGCGCCGGCGCCGCCGTGCGCGTCTACGACCCCCATGCGATGGACAACGCCCGCCGCGACTACGCGACGCTGGCCTACGCCGCCAGTGCCGTGGAGGCGGCCACCGATGCCGACGTCGTGCTGCACCTGACCGAGTGGGAGGAGTTCGTCACGATGCACCCCTCGACGCTCTCGGCCGTCGTCCGGCAGCGTCACATCGTCGACGGGCGCAACAAGCTCGACCGCGAGCTGTGGACCCGCGAGGGCTGGACCCACCGGGCGCTGGGTCGCCGCTCGCTATAGCGCCGGCAGGACGTCGGTGTGGGTGAAGTTCTCGCCCTTGAACAGCAGGGGTTCTCCGGCCACCGAGGCGAGGGCGTAGGAGAAGCAGTCGCCGAGGTTCAGTCGAGCCGGTGACCCCGAGCCCTTGCCGTAGCGCCGGTAGGCGAAGCGCGCGATCCGCGCCTGCTCGGCGGTGAACGGTGCGACGTCGATCTGCAGCTCGTCGAGGAGCTCGTCGAGACGCTGGCGGGTGGCCGGTCCCTGAGCGTCGAGCACGATGCCGCACTCCGCCAAAGACGCCGCCGACATGCGCGCGCGGCTGCCGAGCAGAGCTGCGGCGAAGACATCGCACTCGGGTTCGTCCCGCGCCATCGCCACGATGGCCGAGGAGTCGACGATCACGCCGGCAGGCCGGTCTCGGGGTCGTAGAGGTCATCGGTCGTCTCGATCGCCCGGTCCGGATCGGGGACCTCGGCGTGCATCTCCGCCAGGATCACGTCGATCCTCTCGCGACGCCTCGCCAGCTCCACCTGCTCCGGATCGGCGCCGTGACGGCGCAACAGCATCTCCAACGCCTCCTCGATCGCACCGGTCTGCGTCTTGCCCGTCCGCGCCGCGGCGTCCTTCGCCAGCTGGTGCACCCGCTCGGACTTGATGTTCAGTCCCACGGGTAGAAGTCTACCTTCGGCCGTTGACACCCATCTACCTCGTCGACCGATTGCTATGCTGTCAGCACAACTCAAGAGGGGCTGATTGGTTTCGACTGGGGACGCTAGTCCCAGGAGAAGCGGGTCGAGGAGCCAGCGTCATCTCGTAAACGACCGCTGGAACACACAGTTGCCAACTCTAAGCGCAACGACTTCGCTCTCGCTGCCTGAGCAGTGATCGAAGGGTCAGACCGGGCATCCGTCTCCGTCCCGGACCCTGGCCTCATTTAGGAGACTTGCTGGTCACTCCCTGTCAGGAGGGGTGACCGGGACTTTTTCCTGACTGAGCTCGTCGGCGACCTGTTCGTGGGAGTGCCGGAGCCGAGAAACCGCCATCACGAACTGCACCCGGAGAAGACCTGGTTCGGCGCTCGAGGACGCGGGTTCGATTCCCGCCAGCTCCACGCAACGCGCACGTGCGGCATCCCCGGGTGTCGCCGCGGCTACCGTCACCGCTCAGCCCCGAGTCGTCCTAAGTCTGGGCTCCCAGCTCGTCCAGCTCGCCAGCAGCGCAAGCGCTTCGGCCTCTGGCGAGTCCGGCTCGGGTGTGTAGACGTTCAGTCTGAGACCGGTGTCGGCGCTGAGGTCCATCGCCTCGTACGGGAGGGTCAGCTCGCCGACGATCGGGTGTCGCAGCCGTTTGACGCCGGCGCGATGGAACTTGACGTCGTGCCGGGCCCAGCGGGTGGCGAAGGCCTGGCTCCTGGTGCTGAGCTCGCCGATCATCTGCGTCAGCACGCGGTCGTTCGGCGCCCGACCCGCCTCGGATCGGATGAAGGCGACCGAGTCGTCCGCCGCCTTGTCCCAGTCGACCCAGAAGTCCTCGGCAGCCGGGTCGAGGAAGCAGAACCGTGCCGAGTTGACCGGGCCGCGCTCGGCGAACAGCGGTGACTCGAACACCGGGGCGTACAGGGCCCTTCCGAGTTGGTTGGCAGCCAAGATGTCGAAGCGGCCGTTGCGCACGTAGACCGGTACCGTCGCCATCGCGTCGATGACACGCAGCGTTGCGGCTCGTACCCGGCTCGGCGGCGTCGATCCCCGTCGACCCGCGGAGCTCGCGGCTCGGGCCAAGTCGTAGAGATGCGCCCGCTCCGCGTCGTCGAGCTGCAGCGCCTGTGCCAGCGCATCGAGCACCGAGTCGGAGGCGCCGGACAGGTTGCCCCGCTCCAGACGGACGTAATAGTCGACGCTGAGCCCGGCCAGCAGTGCGACCTCTTCTCGGCGCAGGCCCTTGACCCGGCGGTTGCCACCGTAGAACGTCAGGCCGGCCCCGTCCGGCGTCAGTCGTTCCCGGCGCGATGTGAGGAAGTCGCGCACCTCGCTGCGGTTGTACACCCCTCGACGGTAAGGGCTCTCGCTGAGGGGATGGGGGTACTGCCAGTACCGGTCAAGGCAGTCACTGCCGGGTCCTCGCGATCTTGCGTTGCATAGCTGCATGAGCAACCGGTCGCGAGCTGTTCGCGACGTCGCAGACGTGCAGAGCGAGCAGCTGGCCGACCAGACGCACGACGTCGCCCAGCGGGGGCCGTCGCGGACCGGCACTCGCAAGACCGCCATCCTCGGGATCATCTGCATCAGCTACTTCATGGTGATCCTGGACAACTCGATCATCTTCACCGGGCTGCCGAGCATCCAGGCCTCGATGCACTTCGGCGCGACCGGCCTGACCTGGGTGCAGAACGCCTACACGCTGGTCTTCGGCGGCCTGCTGCTGCTCGGCGCCCGGGCTGGCGACATCCTCGGCCGTCGTCGGATGTTCGTGTGGAGCCTGGTGGTCTTCGGCAGCGCATCGTTCCTGGTGGGCATCGCCCCCCTCAGGTGGTGGTTGATCGCCGCCCGGGCGTTCCAGGGCGTCGGGGCAGCGATCCTGGCGCCGTCGGCGCTGGCGCTGCTGACGGCGACCTTCACCGAGTCGCGGGAGCGCGGCCGAGCGGTCGCCGCTTACAGCGCGGTGGCCGGCATCGGCGCGAGCGCCGGCTTGGTCGTCGGTGGGGTTCTCGCTGACTGGATCTCATGGCGAGCGGGGTTCTTCCTCAACGTGCCGATCGGTATGGCCATGCTGCTCGCCGCACTTCGGATCCTGAAGCGCGAGCCGCCGACGCAGCGCGGCAGGTTCGACGTCCGCGGTGCGCTGTTCGCCACGCTCGGGATGACGGCCGTCGTCTTCGGGGTCATCAACGCCGCCGAGTCCGGCTGGGGAGCGCTGAGCACGATCGGTTCGTTGCTGGTCGGCGCCCTGCTGTTGAGTGGGCTGGTGCTCAACGAGGCGCGAGCCGAGCAGCCGATCATGCCGCTGCGACTGTTCGCGGACCGGCAGCGGGTCGGGGCTTACCTGACGCGTCTGCTTTTCCTGGGCGCCATGATCGGGTTCTTCTTCTTCACCACCCAGTACCTGCAGGACGTGCTCGGCTTCTCACCGCTGCAGGCTGGCTTCGCATTCCTGCCGATGTCGGCGATGAACTTCGCGGTGGCGGTACTGGTCACGCGCATCATCGGCCGCATCGGCGCCACGCCTACCCTGATCGTGGGCGTGGCGGTCACGTTGGCCGGGATGGTGTGGCTCAGCCGTGTGGAGCTCACCAGCGGCTACCTGAGCGCGGTCGCGCCGCCGATGGTGCTCATCGGTATCGGTCAGGGCCTGGCCTTCGCGCCGATGACATCGGCCGGCCTGCACCAAGTGGCCGGCCCGGACGCCGGGGCGTCGTCGGGCCTCGTCAACACGTTCCACCAGCTCGGAAGTGCTGTCGGCCTCAGCGTCCTGGCCGCCCTCGGCGCCGCGGCCGCCAGTGCCACCGCCGCGCCCACGCAGGCCGTCGTCCAGCGAGTCACCGCGGCCCTGACCGGAGGCAGCGTCCTGCTGTCGATCGCCCTCGGGGCGGTGGTGACGCTGATCGCGACCTGGCGCAGCTCCGCAGCCGAATCGGCGCCGCTGAACCCCGTCAAGCGCACCGACCCCAGCTCATCAACCCAGATCGTTCAAGCAGAGGAGACCACATCATGAAGGCAGCACTGTTCAAGGGCGAGAAGCAGATCGAGATCGGCGAGCGACCCGATCCGACGATCCAGAACGACACCGACGCCGTGGTCAGGGTCATCCGTGGTTGCGTCTGCGGCTCGGACCTCTGGTACTACCGGGGCATCAACCAGCACAAGGTCGGCAGCATCGGCCACGAATACATCGGCGTCGTCGACCAGGTCGGTGTCGGTGTCAAGGACCTCGCGGTGGGTGACTTCGTGATCGCACCGTTCACCTACAACGATGGCACCTGCTCGGCGTGCCGCAACGGCTTCCAGTCGAACTGCGAGCACGGCGGCGCGTTCGGCGATGGCGAGACCGATGGCGGCCAGGGCGAGTTCGTCCGCAGCCCGTATGCCGACGAGACCTTGGTCAAGGTGACGGGCTCGGACTTCACCGACGAGCAGCTGGCCTCGTTCACCGCTCTGTCCGATGTCATCTGCACCGGTTACCACGCCGCGGTCAGCGCCGGGGTCGAGAAGGGCGACGTCGTCGCAGTGGTCGGTGACGGGGCGGTGGGTCTTGGCGGCGTGCTCGGTGCCAAGCTGCTCGGCGCGAGCCGGATCATCGCTTTGAGCCGTCACGCTGAGCGACAGAAGGTCGCCATCGAGTTCGGCGCGACCGACATTCTCGAGGAGCGCGGCGACGACGCTCTCCAAGCCGTCATGGCGCTCACTGACGGCGTCGGTGTCGACGCCGCTCTGGAGTGCGTGGGCACCGATGAGTCCATCAGGACCGCAGCCGAGATCACGCGCGCCGGCGGCATGATCGGCGCCGTCGGTGTGCCGCTGTACGAGGGTTTCGAGTATCAGACGCTGTTTTGGAAGAACGTCGGTATCAAGGGCGGCGTCGCGCCCGCTCGGCGGTACATCCCCGAGTTGCTGGAGCGAGTGCTCTCGGGCGAGATCAACCCTGGTCTGATCTTCGACCTGACCACCGACCTCGACGACATCGCCGAGGCCTACGCAGCCATGGACGAGCGGCGGGCGATCAAGTCGCTGGTCCGCGTGAGCGAGGAGCAAGGATGAAGCGTGTGGAGCCGAGCACGTCGAAGGGACCGGCCGAGCGGTTCACCGGGGACGTCCACCCGACCATCGTCTTGTCCGGTGAGGACCCTTCGCTGGTCCGGATGGGCTCGGTGCATTTCGCGCCCTGCGCTCGCACCGCCTGGCATTCCCACGCCGTGGGTCAGTACCTGCACATCGTCGAGGGCACGGCGCTGTTGCAAGAACGCGGCAGCGACGTCGTGAAGCTCAAGGCGGGGGAGACGGTCTACACCGAGCCCGGTGTTGAGCACTGGCACGGCGCCAGCGACGACAGCTTCATGGTGCATCTAGCCATATGGGAAGCACCGGTCGACGGCAGTGAGGAGACCACGTGGGGTGAGCACGTCACCGACCAGGAGTACAGCGGAGAAGCCGTAGTGGACCAAAAGGCAGGAGTCACGAGATGAAGAAGCGCACGCTAGGCAGCCAGGCTCTCGAGGTATCGGCGGTCGGGCTGGGTTGCATGGGGATCAGCCAGTCGTTCGGCCCCTCGCCGGAGCGCCCGGAGATGCTGCAGTTCCTCCGCGACGCCGCCGACAGCGGTGTGACCTTCTTCGACACCGCCGAGGTCTACGGGCCGTTCCACAACGAGGAGGTCGTCGGTGAGGCGCTGGAGCCCATCCGCGACGAGGTGGTCATCGCCACCAAGTTCGGGTTCTCCCTCGATGACGGCGACCGCAAGCTGGACAGCCGTCCCGAGCACATCCGCGAGGCGGTCGAGGGGTCGCTACGGCGGCTTCGTACCGATCACATCGACCTGCTCTACCAGCACCGGGTCGACCCGGAGGTGCCCATCGAGGAAGTCGCTGGTGCGGTCAAGAGGCTCATCGCCGAGGGCAAGGTGCGCCACTTCGGGCTGTCGGAGGCCGGCGTCGACACCATCCGCCGGGCACATGCCGTGCACCCGGTAGCCGCGTTGCAGAGCGAGTACTCCCTGTTCTGGCGTGAGCCCGAAGGCACCATCCTCACCAGGGTGGATGAGCTCGGAATCGGCTTCGTGCCGTTCAGTCCGCTGGGCCGTGGCTTCCTCACCGGAACTGTCGACGCCTCGACGCAGTTCTCCGACGGGGACATCCGCTCCAACTTGCCCCGCTTCACCACGGAGGCACGTGAGGCGAACCTGGCCCTGGTCGACCGGGTCCGCGTCGTCGCCGAACGCAAGGACGCCACCGTGGGACAGATCGCCCTCGCCTGGCTGCTCGCCCAGAGCCCCACGATCGTGCCCATCCCGGGCACCCGCCGACTGAGCCGTCTGGAGGAGAACCTCGGCGCGGCCGACCTGGTCCTCGACGACACCGACCTGGCCGAGCTCGACCAGGCGTCGACGCAGGTCAAGGTCGTCGGCGAGCGTTATCCCGAGGCGATGCAGGCGATGATCGATCGTTGATCCGAGGTCGTCGAGGATGCGTGGGCATCGCTATCGACGTCGGTACTACCGGCGCCATCGGCTTCTCGGCGTGTCGTCGGACCTCAGGACTTGGGCCTGGAGAACAGGTTGACCGTGTTGCCGTCCGGGTCGAGGAACACCGCCGAGCGGTTGCCCCACGGCATGGTCGTGGGTTCCTGGACGATGTCGGCGAGGTGCTCGCGCAGCGCCTGGAAGGCGTTGTCGGCGTCGTCGACGAGGAACTCCAGCAGCACGCTCCGGTTGTCGGTGGGGTGCGGAGCGTGCTCGCCGAGCATGGCGACCGTGGCGGGGCTTGCGAAGGCGAGCAGGCCCGTCTCGAGCCGAAGCTCGGCGAAGAAGGGCGTGGGTCGGCTCGCTTGCACGCCCGTCAGGCGCTCGTAGAACTCGACGAGGCGGTCGATGTCGTCGGTGATGATGCGGATGCCGAAGATCATGGTGGGTCCTGTCCGGTGAGGAGGATGGTCGGGTCGGGTCGGGTCGGGGCGGTGGTGGCGTCGGAGCCGTCGTCAGCTCTGCGTCGTCGGTGTCGTCGGTGTCGTCGGTGTCGTCGGGGTCGATGCCTGCGCATCGGCGCCGAGCGTGATCGGGTCGACATCGAGGCTGGTCGCGGTGTCGTCGGCAATGGGCTCTCCCTTGGTGTTGGCGGCGCGGGTGGCGATGGCCGCGGCCACGATCAGGGAGACGGCGGAAGCGAGCAGGGCTCGGTGGAAGCCGCCGGTCAGGGCGACTGGGGGAGCGATGCCGCGGCCGAGCAGGTCGGTGGTGTGGGCGGTCGCGATGGCGGAGAAGACGGCGAGGCCGAGGGCCACCCCGAGCTGGAAGGCGGCGTTGACGAGGGCGGCGGCGAGGCCGGCCTGTTCGGGGAGGACGGCGGCGTTGCCGGCGGTCTGGACGCCGACAAGGACGGCTCCCAACCCCACGCCCATGATGACGAGACCCCCGAGAAGGTCGGCGAGGTAGGACCCCCGGACGGGCACGCGCGAGAGCCAGAGCACTCCGATCGCGGCCAACACGGCGCCGGCAACAATGAGCGGCCGGGTGCCGACGGCGGCGAAGAGCTGGGAGGACAGACCTGCACCGAGGACGACCGCGAGTCCCGCAGGAACGTAGGCGAGTCCGGCCTGCGTGGCGGAGAAGCCGAGGACGTTCTGCATGTACAGGGTGATGAAGAAGAACATCGAACCGAACCCGGCGAACGCGATGACCTGCGTGGCGTCGGCGGCGGCGAGACCCTTGACCCTGAAGATCGAGAACGGCACCAGGGGGTGGGCCTGCAGTCGTTCGTTGAGGATGAACCCGACGAGCAGGACGGCGGCCACGGCGAGCGCGGTGATGGCTCCTGGGCTGCTCCACCCGATCACGGGCGCCCGCACCAGGCCGTAGATCAACGACAGCATGGCGGACGTGATCAGCAGCGCGCCCGGGATGTCGAACTGGGAGAGTCGTGCTCGTCGTCGGTCGTCCTCGACCAGCCAGTACGTCGCGGCGACGATGATCACGCACACCGGTGGGTTGACGTAGAACACCCAGCGCCACCCGGGGCCTCCGGTGAGCACACCGCCCAAGAACACGCCCAGGAGAGAGGCAAGACCGCCAACCGCCCCCCAGGCCCCCAGAGCCTTGAGACGATCGGTGCCCTGGTCGAACGTGGTGGTCAGGATCGACAGCGCGGCCGGGGTCATCAGCGCCGCAGCCAGCCCCTGCACCAGGCGACCGGCCACGAGCACACCCGCGTGGTGGGCGAAGCCGGAGACCAGCGACGCCACGCCGAACGCGGTGGTGCCCGCCAGGAGGAAGCGGCGCCGGCCAAGGAGGTCGGAGAGCCGGCCTCCGAGCAGAAGGAAACCCCCGTAGGTCAGGACGTAGCCCGACAGCACCCACTGCAGGTTCTGGACGCTGACGCCGAGGTCGCGCTGGATCGCCGGCAGCGAGACGTTGAGGATCGAGCCGTCGGCGAAGTCGATGAAGCCGACCAGGCACAAGAAGAGCAGCGTCACCCGCCCCCGTGGTGTGGACAGGAAGGACGCTTCAGGCGTCGTGACTGACATGGGATCACTTCCAAAACTTGGTTGGGTAACCAACTAAACACGAACGACCACCGTGTCCGCAAGTGGGGTCCGGCTGGCCGTTGGGCTGATCCTCGCGATGTCGCGAAGAGCGCGTAGAGTCTGAGTCGGGTAACCAACCGATACGAGGTGACGTGATGGCCGCAGCGAGCTCTCCGACGACGCCCCGTGGTGCCGACAAGCGTGATCGACTCGTCGACGGCGCGCGGCAGGTCTTCTACGAACGCGGCGTCGAACGCACCACCATCGCCGACATCGCCGAGCACACCGGCATCCCGGTCGGCAACATCTACTACTACTTCAAGACCAAGGACGAGTTCGTCGACGCTGTCGTCAAGACTCACGCCGACGCCCGCGAGCAGCTGCTCGCCCGTCTCGGCCGGCGACGCACCCCACGCGCCCGGCTCAAGGCGTTGATCGAGGAACTCGACGCGACCCGCGACCTCATCACCGACTACGGATGCCCCATCGGCACGTTGTCCACCGAGCTCAACAAACGCAGCGGCACCCACCAGGCTCTCGGCAGCCGAGAGCTGCTGGGTTCCATGGTCGACTGGGTCGAGGAACAGTTCAACGAGATGGGTCGAAGCGACGCTCGCGACCTTGCGGTCAACCTCATCGCCACCTACGAAGGCGCGACGATCCTGACCCACTCGCTACGTGACCCCGATCTCCTGCATCGCCAGAGCCAACGGTTGCGGCGATGGATCGACTCGCTCCAGAGCGCCGCTGGTTGACTCGGCCGGCCGACTTCCTCCGCGTCCGGTAGATCGTCCTAGGCGCAGGCCGGGGTTGCGCCGGCTGTTGCTTCGTGAGAGTCGTGCTCGCCGTCCGGCACGTCGCGGACGGTGTGATCGCGACAGCCATGGCGACAGATCCCTGCTATGCAGTCGATCTGCATGCAGGTGCTGGCGTCACGTGTCGTACTCGTACCCGTCCCACGGTGAGGAGTAGGCGATGAAGTCGCCGGGCTCGATGCTGATGTAGTAGCTGCCGTCGTCGTACCGGCCGACCTCCCATCCGAACTCCGTGCCGTCGACGGTCCGGGTGAACGGTTCGACCGTGATCGGCTCGAGGACGAACTTCCCCAGCTCGTGCAATCGGTCCTGCAGCGTGCGGTCCGATGGGGCGGGCGCGGCCTGACCCGGGGGAACGCCGGTGGCGCGGCCCACGGCGCTGACCCGGACCTCGTCGAAGACCCCGTCGGCCGTCCACAGGAAGAGGCCGACCCAGCCCCGGTCGTCGCTGAAGAGCTCGTCGCTGAGGAAGAACCGTCGCCCGTCCGCGGCGGTGCCGGCGTAGGGGACGTGGTAGTCGTCGGGACGGATGGTGAACCGCGTGGGTCTGGAGTCCACGTGCTCCTGCTTTCCTGCGGTGGGCGCCACCGGTCGTGCATGGGCGGCGGCACCGCAGCCGGCCAGCGTGCCGAGGGAGGCCAGGACCAGGAGAGGTCGTCGGGAGAGCATCGGCGTCCGGTGAATCTGGTTCACGGACGTCATCATGGCGCCGCGCTATGGCTACAAGGGGTGTCCGATGCGTCAGCGGCCCGCGGTGTCGCTGCGACGCTCGATGGAGATCACGTCGCGCCAGGTACCGGCGAGCGGTCCGTGGGTCATGTGGCCGACGCGCTGGCGGGTGCCGACGTCGCGCAACCCGGCGGCGCGGTGAAGGGCGAGGCTCGCGGCGTTCTCGGGAAAGATGCCGGACTGGATGGTCCAGATGCCGGCGGTTTCGGTGGAGGTGATGAGCGCGTCGAGGAGCAGCCGGCCGACGCCGCGGCCCTGGGCGCCGGGGTCGACGTAGACCGAATACTCGACGACGCCGGCGTAGACGCATCGGTCGGAGACGGCCGACGCGGCCGCCCAGCCCAGCACCCCGCGCGAGTGGTCGAGGGCGACGAGTCGTTGATGGGGGTCGGATCTCGTCGCGGATCGGGCGAACGGACTCGATGCCCAGGCCGGCCGGATCGTCGAGGACCCAGTCCTCGTAGCGCTTGCCGGGGACGAACGGGCACTCGTCGCCGCAGCCCATGGTGACGACGACGTCGGCCGCCTGCACGGCCTTGGACGTCAGGACGCGGGGCTGAGGACCGGCGATGTCGACGCCGACCTCGGCCATGGCGGCGACGGCCACGGGGTTGATCTCGTGACCCGGCGCCGACCTGGCGGAGAGGACCACGACCCGGTCGCCCGCCAGATGTTGCAGGTAGCCAGCGGCCATCTGCGAGCGGCCGGCGTTGTGGACGCAGACGAACAGGACGGTGGGGCGGGTCGTCACAGGCCGCCACCGATCAAGGCGGACAGGTCGGCCAGCGCTTCGGTGCGCACCGAGTAGTAGACCCAGGTGCCGCGCTTGGAGCGGTCGAGCAGGCCGGCCTCGTGCAGCACCTTCAGGTGGTGGCTGATGGTCGGCTGGGACAGGTCGAAGGCGTCGTTGAGATCGCACACGCACGCCTCGCGCTCGGCGTGGGAGGCCACCAGCGACAGAAGACGCAGTCGCACCGGGTCGGCCAGGGCCTTGAGCAGCGGGGCGATGCGCTCGGACTGATCGGCCGTCAGCGGCGTAGACGTCAGCGGCGAGCAGCACGCCACGGTCTCGACGGGTGTGAGCGCGAGCAGTGACTTCGACACCTGTCTATGTTGACGCACGTCGATGTCTCTGACAATGTCGAACATCGACAGATGTCTATCTATGGAGGACGCCATGTCCCGCCTGCAGCTCGCCCTCAACGTCGACGATCTCGAGAAGTCGGTCGCGTTCTACTCGACCCTCTTCGGCGCGATGCCGGCCAAGACCAAGCCCGGCTACGCCAATTTCGCCATCGTCGAGCCGCCGCTCAAGCTCGTGCTCATCGAGAACTCCGGACACGGCGGCACCGTCAACCACCTCGGCGTCGAGGTGCGCGACACCGACGAGGTCGACGCCGAGCAGACCCGGCTCCACGGCGCCGGCCTCGCCTCGATCGACGAGCGCGGCACCATCTGCTGCTATGCCAGGCAGGACAAGTTCTGGGTGGAGAACGCCCCCGACGCCGAGCGCTGGGAGATCTACGCGGTGCTTTCCGACGCCGACGACTTCGGTGACGGTGCGGGCGAGGGTCAGTCGGTGCGGGGCTGTTGCTGAGCGGTGGGTGCTGGTGGGCCTGCCAGCCCGTCGAGCAGCACCGAGACCATCGTGTCCGAGCGGCCGGGCTCGCCGTCGACCGAGATGCTGATGAGGCGGGCCAGGGCCTCGACGAGGTCCTCGGCGCGGACGTCGGGGCGCAGGGTGCCGTCGGCGGCGCCGGCGTCGAGGATGGCCTGCACCTTCGATGCGAGCACGCCGAGGAACAGCCGGGGCAGCGGGGCGTAGGCGGGGTCGCCGGAGTGCAGGGCGGCGGCGAAGCCGCGCTTGGTCTCCACGAACCGCCGCAGTCGCTCGGCCCAGAGCCGGAGCGCCTCGGCGGGCGGGCGCTCGGCGCCGAGCCGCTCGGCCGCGTCGGCCGTCGCGTCGAGCTCGTGCCGGAAGACCGCGATGATCAGGTCCGAGCGCTGGGGGTAGTTCCGGTAGATCGTGCCGACGCCCACCTCGGCGCGGGCGGCGATCTCGCGTACGGGCGCGTCGACGCCCGACTCGGCGAACACCGCCTTGGCCGCCTCGAGCACGGCCGCGGTGTTGCGTACCGCGTCGGCTCGCTTGCGCTTGACCGGCGCTTCCACGTCCACGCATGTCCTCCCATCGACAAACGGAACAATGTTCCGTATAGTTTCGGAGCAGTGTTCCGGTTATGACTGTACCGCCCCCGGCGGTGCTGATGGAGGAGGAAACGATGAAGTACCGACCGCTGGGCCGCACCGGCATCCACGTCTCCCCGTTCGCGCTCGGCGCGATGATGTTCAGCTCGTTCGGCAACGGCGACCAGGGCGAGGTGGACCAGATGGTGGCGCGTGCGCTGGACGCCGGCGTCAACCTCGTCGACACCGCCGACGCCTACGGCGACTCCGAGGAGATGCTCGGCCGGGCGCTGCGCGGGCGGCGCGACGAGGTCGTCCTCGCCTCGAAGTTCTCGCGCCCGATCGGTGAGGACGTGAACCACCGCGGCGGGTCGCGCCGCTGGATCATGACGGCGGTCGAGAACACGCTGCGCCGGCTGCAGACCGACCACCTCGACCTCTACCAGATGCACCGCCCCGATCCGGAGACCGACGTCGAGGAGACCCTCTCGGCCCTCACCGACCTGGTGCGCAGCGGCAAGGTCCGCGCGATCGGGTCCTCCGACATGCCGGCTTCGGACATGGTCGAGGCGCAGTGGGTGGCCGAGCGGCGCGGGCTGGAGCGGTTCCGCGTCGAGCAGCCGCACTACTCGATCCTGGACCGCACGATCGAGCGCGAGGTCCTGCCCGTCGCGCAGCGGTACGGCCTCGGCACGGTGATCTGGAGCCCGCTGGCCAGCGGCATGCTGACCGGACGCGTGCGCCGCGGCCAGGAGTCCGACCTGCGCCGCACCGCCATGTTCGCGGCGTTGCGCGACGAGCGTCGCATCGACGCCGTCGAGGAGCTGGTGGCTCTGGCCGAGGAGGTCGAGATCCCGCTGACCCATCTGGCGCTGGCCTTCGTGATCGCCCACCCCGGCGTCACCGCCGCGCTCATCGGCCCGCGCACGATGGAGCAGCTCGACGACCTGCTGGCGGCCGCGGAGATCGCGCTCGACGACGAGGTGCTCGACCGGGTCGACGCGATCGTTCCGCCCGGCACCGGCGTGGGCCGGATGGACCAGGAGTACAACACCCCGCCGATCCTCGAGGCGACGCTGCGCCGGCGGCCCTCGGCCCAGCGGTCAGCGGCCTAGCGGCCCGGCACGCTGGCGATCGGACGACGTCGTCTCAGGACGTCATACGAGGTGGTCGCGGGAAGCACCCCTTCGTATGACGTCCGAGGACTGCACCACCACGGCGGCACGACCGGGCTATAGTGGTCCCGCCGAGTAGGACCGACGAGGTCCTGGGGACTCGGCGGCCCGGCGGTGGAACTCTCCGCGGCGGGCCGACTCTCCTGGTGCTTCTCGGCGCGCCGGCGCCTCGCACCAAGGGAGCCGACGACGTGTTCGACGTCGTCAGCAGCGGCCGGGTACCCGCCCGGGCGCGAGCCCAGGAAGGAAACCGTGGCTCGAGGCAACCAACGTCGAGGTGGCGCCACCCGCAACCGGCGGCGTCCGCTCGACAACGAGGGGATCATGCCGGTCCTCGCCCGCGCCGTGCGCGAGGTCGAGAACAACGTGCGCGGCGGCCGTGCCCAGTCGTGGGTGCGCACCCAGTTCCAGGTCATCGCGATCCTGGTCCGCGAGGAGCGCGCGCGGATGAAGGTCGACCCCGACCTGAGCGAGGCGCAGCGCGCCGAGCAGCTCAAGCGGCTCGACGGCGTCGCCACCATCCTGGCCAAGACCGCCACCCGCGACACCAGCCTGCTGATGCTGCTGGCCGAGGACGCCGAGGTGTCCGACGCCGCCCGCGCTCTCAAGCGCGAGATGGTCGCCAAGGCCGGCCTGGAGGCCGCCGAGGAGCCCGAGGTCGAGGACGACGTCGACGACCACGGCCACCACGAGCGGCAGGTCGTGCCGCAGTCGGTGATCTCGCGGCAGCTGGCCAACCCGTTCTTGGCCCCGGACTTCTCCCACGTGGTGCCGCGTCGCGAGGGACCGCACCGGCTGGCCACCTGGGAGCTGCTCGGGCCGCTCTTCCGCTCCTTCGAGAAGGCCACCGACGGCAAGGCCTCCTGCATGACGCTGCCCGAGCCGACGTCGATGGTGGCCGGCGGCCGGGTGCTGATGAACCACCAGGCCCAGCTGGTCGAGTCGGCCGCGGCCGGGCATCGGACCTTCCTGCTCGCCGACGAGCCGGGCCTGGGCAAGACCGCGCAGGCGCTGCTGGCCGCCCAGGCCGCCGACGCGTTCCCGCTGCTGGTCGTGGTGCCCAACGTCGTGAAGACGAACTGGGCGCGCGAGGTCGAGCTGTGGCTGCCCACGCGCCGCTCCACCGTCATCCACGGCGACGGCGCCGACGTCGACGGCTTCGCCGACGTCGTCATCGTCAACTACGACATCCTCGACCGCCACGTCGGCTGGCTCGGTGTGCACGGCTTCCGCGGCATGGTCGTCGACGAGGCCCACTTCATCAAGAACAAGTCCTCCCAGCGCTCGCAGCACGTGCTGCAGATCGCCGACCGGATCCGCGCCCGCTCCCACCAGCCGCTGATGATGGCGCTCACCGGGACGCCGCTGATCAACGACATCGAGGACTTCCGGGCGATCTGGCAGTTCCTGGGGTGGATCGACGACAAGCGCCCGACCCACACGCTGATGGACGCCCTCGAGGACACCGGGCTGACCCCCGCTGAGCCCTCCTTCTACTCCTCCGCCCGTCGTGCGGTCATCGACCTGGGCATCGTGCGTCGCCGCAAGGTCGACGTCGCCGCCGACATCCCGGCCCGTCGCGTGGCCGACCTGCCCGTCGAGCTCGACGGCGAGCTGGGCCGCTCCATCCGGGAGGCCGAGCGCGAGCTGGCCCGCCGCATGGTCGCCCGCTACGACAAGGCGCTGGAGACCCGGATCTCCGGCAAGGTCGTCGAGGGCATCGACCGCGAGCTGGTCCACCGCGTCGCCACCTGGGAGCGCGAGGACAGCGACACGGCCTCGGAGGAGAACGTCTTCACGATGATGCGGCGCATCGGCCAGGCCAAGGCCGGGCTCGCCGCCGACTACGCCGCCCAGCTGGTGCGCAACGTCGGCAAGGTCGTGTTCTTCGCCAAGCACGTCGATGTGATGGACGAGGCCGAGAAGCTCTTCGCCAACCGCGGCATCGGCTACTCGGTCATCCGCGGCGACCAGACCGCGAAGGCGCGTCAGGAGAACATCGACGCCTTCACCAACGATCCCGACGTCTCGATCATCGTCTGCTCGCTGATGGCGGCCGGCGTGGGCATCAACCTGCAGGTCTCCTCCAACGTCGTGCTGGCCGAGCTGTCGTGGACCGACGCCGAGCAGACCCAGGCCATCGACCGCGTCCACCGCATCGGACAGGAGGAACCGGTGACCGCCTGGCGCGTCATCGCCTCCCAGACGCTGGACACCAAGATCGCCGAGCTGATCGACGACAAGGCGGGCCTCGCCGCGCGGGCGCTCGACGGTTCCGACGCGGAGATCGGCTCCAGCACCGACCTGCAGCTGGCGGCGCTCGAGGCGCTGCTGCTCGACGCGCTGGAGGCGCGCGGCTGAGGTCCGCCCCGGGCTGGACCACCGCGGTGTTCACCTGCTGTTGGCCGCCGTGTCGGCCGCTGTCCGGGCGCGACACAGGCTGAGGGGCGTCAGATGGGCTCATGCCTGATCCCAATATCCGGTACAACCCGGACCTGCCCCTCACCGTTGACGAGTTCACGGAGTGGAACGCGCGCGAGCTGGCGCGCCACAGCGTCACGCGCCGCAGCGCGCTGAAGACCATCTCGGCGGGCGCGGGGGCGCTCACCGCGGCCCAGTTCGGTCTGGCCAACGCCGCGTTCGCGGCCGGCGGGGGAGTGGCGGGGCGCTCCGGCGTCGTCGTGTCCGGGCGCCATCTCTCGTTCATCCCCGAGTCGTTCGGGCTGCGCGAGTCCGGGATGGCGCTGACCGCCCAGCTGGTCAGCAAGACGGGCTCGCTGCCCAAGAGGCTGCGCGCCTTCGTCGACGTCGGCGACCGTCACGGTCACTACGGCCGACGCGTCGAGGCCGACATCGTGCACCTGGTCGGCCAGTACGCGATCCCCAACGGGCCGGTCGGCAGCCAGTTCTACCTCAAGGCCAAGATCCACGGGCTGCGCCCGGACGAGGTCTACCACTACCGCGTCCGGCTCTCCGACGGCACGCGCACCGGCGACGCGCACTTCGCCACCGCCCCGCTGCACCGGATCGGCAAGCGGCACCACCACGACGTGCCCAAGCCCTTCACCTTCACCGCGTTCGCCGACGTCGGCACCAACAACGCGCCGACCGACCCGCAGTACGCCTGGGGCAACGACCCGGCCACCGTCACCGCCAACAACGGCGTCTGGGCCCGCGGCGTCTTCGACGACAACTACTACTCCACCACCGACCCGGTCGCCGGCACCGGCGGCACCGACCTGACGCCGGCGGTCACCATGACCAACCTGATGAAGACCCAGCGGCCGGTGTTCACGCTGCTGGCCGGCGACATCTGCTACGCCGACCCCGGCGGGTCCGGGCTGCCGGCCGACAACACGATGCCGACGCCGGTGGGCAAGAACGCCTACAACCCCTACGTCTGGGACGTCTTCCTCAACCAGATCGAGCCGCAGGCGGCGTACACGCCGTGGATGTTCGCCACTGGCAACCACGACATGGAGCCGCTCTACGGCGGCACGAAGTTCCTCGGCGACAGCCCCAAGCACGGGTACGCCAGCCACGAGAAGCGGCTCGACCTGCCCAACAACGGGCCGAAGACCTGCCCGTCGGTCTACAGCTTCGTCTACGGCAACGTCGCGGTGATCTCGGTCGACGCCAACGACCTCTCGGCGGAGATCCAGACCAATACCGGCTACTCCGACGGCGCCCAGCTCCACTGGCTGAAGCGGACGTTGAAGAAGTGGCGGACCGACCCCGACGTCGCGCCCGGCATCGACTTCGTCGTGGCCTTCTTCCACCACTGCGCGTACTCCACGACCAACAACCACGCCTCCGACGGCGGCGTGCGCGACGTGCTGGACCCGCTGTTCAGCAAGTATCAGGTGGACCTGGTGGTGCAGGGCCACAACCACCTCATGGAGCGCACCGACCCGATCAAGTACGGCAAGCGGACCAAGGCCGCGCCGGACCACTCGACCGTGCACCCCAAGGTCGACGGCGTCACCTACATCTGCGTCGGCTCCGGCGGCCGGCCGCGCTACCCGTTCCGACCGGCACCCAGCGCCGCCAACCCGGCGCCTCCCGGCGTCGTGCCCAGCGGGCCGCAGGCGCTCGCCGAGGGTCAGCGCTACCGCGGCTACCAGCCGCCCGGGGGTGCGAACGTGACCGAGAACAACACCGAGAACGTGCTCAACAGCTACGTGTGGAGCAAGGAGGGGACGGCCGTGAACTCCAGCGGCTACCCCGCCGGCACGAAGGTGCCCGAGACCGTCGACTGGTCGCAGGTGCGCTACGACAACTACGCCTTCATCGCCATCGACGTCGACCCGGCGCCGCACGGCAAGCACACGACATTCCGGATCCGGACGCTGGCCGACGCCCTGCCGGGCAGCAACCAGCGCTACACCGAGATCGACCGGATCACGCTCAAGCGCCGGGCCGGGTTCGGCTCGATCCGTCACCCGCACCACTGAGCGACACCACGTCATACGTCCCGGTCGCTGCGGCGACCGGGACGTATGACGTCTCACGCCTCGGCGCGGGCCCGGCGGGGGAGGAGCCAGCCGAGCAGCCAGGCGATGGCGATGGCGCCGACGACGGCCAGCAGGGTGTCCTGTGCCGCGACCAGCGGCCGACCCAGCTCGAGCCGGTCGAAGAACAAGGTGGCCAGCACCGCGACGCCCAGGGAGGCGCCGAGCTGCTGCAGTGACTCCAGCAGACCGCTGGCCGAGCCGACCTCGTGGTCCTCGACCTCGCTGATGATGATCGAGAACAGCGGCACGAAGATCATGCCCATGCCCAGGCCGAACACGGCCAGACCCGGTGCGAGCGACCCGACGCCGACCTCGCCGGTCGCGTGGTCCAGGGCGACCCACAGCACCAGCGTCCCGGCCGCCATCAACGTCAGTCCGACGTGCAGGATCGGCCGGCCGATCGCGGTGGCCGCCCAGGCGCCGACGCCCGCCCCGAGGAACGCGCCGACCGCCATCGCGGCCAGGTAGAGGCTGGCCCTCAGCGCGCTGAAGCCCAGCCCGACCTGCAGGAACAGGCCGATGGCCAGCGAGAACCCGATGACGCTGCCGAAGAAGAACAGCGTGAAGACGATGCCCGAGACGTAGGAGCGCTTGGTCAGCAGCGACGTCTCGATGAGCGTGCTGCGCCCCGCCCGGATGCGCCGGCGCTGGTGCGCGGCCAGCAGCCCGGCCACGGGGACCGCGGCGGCGAGCACGCCGAACACCCAGGCCGGCCAGCCGAGCGTCCGCCCGTCGACCAGGGGGAAGACCACCAGGAAGCTCATCATCGCGACCAGCAGCGTGCCGACGACGTCGGGTCGCGAGCCCGCATGCGAGGGCGCGGGCGCGGGCAGCGTACCCAGCCCGACCACGAGCGAGAACAGCCCGATGGGCAGGTTGATGAGGAAGAGCATCCGCCAGTCCGATCCGAACAGGTCGGCCTTCATCAGCAGTCCGGCCGCCACGGGGCCCAGGATCGTCGAGAGCCCGATCACGGGGCCCAGCGCGGCGAACGGCGCGGCCATCCTCGCCGGACCGAAGATGTCGCGGATCAGCCCGAAGCACTGCGGCACCATGAGCGCGGCTGCGACTCCCTGCAGCACCCGGCCGCCGACGAGCACCTCGGCGCTCCAGGCCGCCGAGCAGAGCACCGAGGTGGCCAGGAAGCCGGTGAGCCCGCGGAGGAACAGCCGGCGACGACCGACCCGGTCGCCCAGCCGTGCGGCGGCGATCAGCCCCACGGCCAGGGCCAGGGTGTAACCGGCGGCCACCCACTCCAGGCTGGCCGAGGACATGCCCAGGTCGCGCTGCACCGAGGGTGCGGCGACGTTGACGATCGTGGAGTCCAAGACGTTGAGGACGATCGCGGCGATGACCGCCGAGAACGCCAGCCAGGGCCGCGAGGCCGTCTCCTGCTGCGGGGCCGCCACGGGGACGGCTGCGCCGGTGACCGGCGCATCGGTGAGTGTCGTCATGCGGCCGACGCTAGGAGCGCATCAGGCATGTTTAGTTCCTGATGTGGAACTATTCTCCACGACATGTCCCAGACCACGACGTCGGGCCGGCTGCTCACGCTGCTGTCCCTGCTGCAGACCCCGCGCGAGTGGCCCGGCCCCGAGCTGGCCGAGCGGCTCGGGGTCTCCCAGCGCACCATCCGCAACGACGTCGAGCGGCTGCGCGGTCTGGGCTACCCCGTGCACGCCTCGCGAGGGTCGGTGGGCGGCTACCGGTTGGCGGCCGGGGCCGCCATGCCGCCGCTGCTGCTCGAGGACGACGAGGCAGTGGCCGTCGCGGTGTCGCTGGCCACGACCAGCGGCAGCGGGATGGACGGCATCCAGGAGACCTCGCTGCGAGCGCTGACCAAGCTGATGCAGGTGCTGCCCAAGCGGCTGGCCGGTCGCGTCGACGCCCTGGCCGCCCACACCGTCCGGGTCGGTCCGAAGCGGGGCGGCTCCGACGTCGACGGCCAGCTGCTCGCGCTGCTGGCCGGCACGGCCCGCGACCGCGAGGTGCTGCGCTTCGGGTACGCCGACCACGCGGGCGCCGGCACCGAGCGCCGGGTGGAGCCGTACCGGCTGGTAAGCATGGGGCGGCGCTGGTACCTGGTCGCGTTCGACGTCGAGCGCGACGACTGGCGCACGTTCCGCGTCGACCGGATGAGCGAGGCCCGCTCGGTGGGCCACCGGTTCCGGCTGCGCGAGCTGCCGGCCGAGGACATCGCCGACTACGTCGCCCGCAAGACGCGCCAGGTGCAGATGAAGGTCACCGGGCGCGTGGTGGTGCACCTGCCGGCCGAGCGCGTCGAGCAGCGGTTCGGCTGGTGGGCCGAGGGCGCCGTCGAGCCGTTGGCCGAGGACCGGTGCCGGGTCACGATCGGCGGTCGCACCCCGGCCGACGTCGCGTCCTGGCTGGGCGTCCTCGACGCCGACTTCGAGGTGGAGGACTCGCCCGAGCTGGCGCGGGCCGTCCGAGCCGTCGCCGACCGCTACGGCCGGGCGGTCCCCGAGGACCTGTCCTGAGCGGCCCCTACGCTCAGGAGGTGGCCGACTGCTTGTTCTGCGCGATCGCCGACGAACGGGCCGAGGCGTCGGTGGTGTACGCCGACGAGGACGTGGTGGCTTTCCTCGACGTCCGGCCGCTGTTCAAGGGACACACGCTGCTCGTGCCGCGAGAGCACGTCGTGACACTGCCCGAGCTGCCCGCTCGGTTGCGCGACCCGTTCCTGGCCGTGGCGCAGCGGCTGACCACGGCGATGACGCAGGCCCTGGACGCCCAGGGCTCGTTCGTGGCGATGAACAACGTGGTCTCGCAGTCGGTGGCGCACCTGCACTGCCACGTGGTGCCGCGCACCAAGGGCGACGGGCTGCGCGGCTTCTTCTGGCCGCGCACCACGTACGCCGACGTCGCCGAGCGCGACGACTACGCGCGCCGGCTCGCCTCGGTCCTGTGACCCAGGGTGGTCTGCGCGGCCGGTTCGGGGTCGGGCACCAGCTTGGGTCGCCAGCCGTCGTGGTTGCCGGTGCCGAGCGCGGAGACCCACACCGCCGCGGCGCCCACGACGATGCCGCCCAGCGTGTCGACGAAGAAGTGCCAGCCCAGGTAGATCGTGGCCAGTGAGGTCGCGACCAGGAACACCCAGGCCAGGATTCGCGTCCAGCGCCTGACCGCCCACAGCTCCAGCAGCAGGCACATCGTCACCATCAGGCCGACGTGCAGCGAGGCGAAGGCCGCGATCGACTGCAGCGTGTGGTGCCCGGTGGGGTTGTTGAGCACGACGGTGCGCTGCTCGTACATCGACTTCTGCAGGCCGCTGACCATCGTGTGCTCGAGGCCGGCGAAGGACCTCGGGTCGGAGTAGATCGGACCCAGCGTCGGGAACAGGAAGTAGGTGGAGGCGCCTATGGCCCAGTCGACCGCGATGGCGGTGACGAACCAGGAGGCGATGGCCCGGTTGCGGGTCCACACCAGCGCCCAGGTCAGCCCGAGCGGGATGAGCACGATCCAGGTGACGTAGATGAGGGAGAACACCTGCGCGGCGAAGCCCTGCCCGAACAGCGAGTGCAGCGCCTGCGCCGGGTCGTGGCCGAACCACAGCAGGTGGTCGAGGCGCTCGAACGGCTTGTCCCACAGGTTGCTGTTGACGAACGGGACGGCGTTCTTGAGGTTGCGGAACGTGGCGTAGCAGACGTACCAGCCGACCAGCCCGACCAGGGTGAACCGCACCTGCTCGCGCGTCCAGCGCCGGCGCAGCACCTCGCGGAAGGCCACCGCGAACCGCTCCTGTTCACGACGGGCACGCCACAGGGCGCGCGGCACGACGTCGACGGCGAAGGCGGCGAGGAGGAACAGCGGGAAGCGGATGTAGGCGGCACCGGCGACGTCGTCGTCGGGGTCGGTGATGGGCAGGTCCTGCAGGCTGCAGACCAGCACCGTCGCGACGGTCATCACGGCGGCCAACGCCACCATGAATCGGAATCTCGGCGCACCCACGCCGGAGACGCTACCGCGAGGGTGGGGCGTTCACAGAAAACGCATGACCCTACAGTGACCTCGACCGCAGTCGAGGAGAAAGGTCGGACGTGGGACGCTACGACGGACGTGTGGCCATCGTCACAGGAGGCGCGCGCGGCATCGGTGCCGGCATCGCCCAGCGCTTCGCCGAGGAGGGTGCGGCGGTGGCTGTGCTCGACCTGGACGAGACGCAGGCCGCGCAGACCGCAGAGGGGCTCGGCGCCGCTCAGGCGATCGGCGTCGGCTGCGACGTCGCCGACGCCGCGAGCGTCGAGGCGGCCGTGGGTCGCGTCGTCGCCGAGCTCGGCGGCGTGCACGTGCTGGTCAACAACGCCGGCATCACTCGCGACAACCTGCTGTTCAAGATGAGCGAGGCCGACTGGGACTCGGTGCTCGGCGTGCACCTGCGTGGTGCCTTCTTGATGAGCAAGGCGGCCCAGCAGAGCTTCGTGGAGCAGAAGTACGGCAAGATCCTCAACCTCTCCAGCAGCTCGGCCCGCGGCAACCGCGGCCAGGCCAACTACTCCGCGGCCAAGGCCGGCGTGCAGGGCTTCACCCGCACCCTGGCCATCGAGCTGGGTCGCTACAACGTCAACGTCAACGCCATCGCCCCCGGCTTCATCGCCACCGACATGACCGACGACACCGCACGCCGGGTCGGCATGGACGTCGAGGAGTTCCGCCAGGCCGCCGCCCAGCGCAACCCGATCGGCCGCGTCGGCGAGCCCGGCGACATCGCCGCCACCGCAGCGTTCCTGTGCAGCGACGAGGCCTCCTACATCACCGGTCAGATCCTCTACGTCGACGGCGGCGCCACGCTCGCGGGCGGCTGATCGATATCACATCGGGCGCGGCGACTCGCCGCGCCCGGTCGGACGATGCCCACGGCCGGCCCTCCATGATGATCACCATGCTTCGCCGCTCCTCTCGTCCTGCCCGCACCGCCTCGCTCGCCGCGATCGCCGCGCTGTCGCTGACCCTGGCCGGCTGCGGTCACGGCGCGGACTCCCAGAGCTCCTCGACGAAGGACGGCGGCTCCAGCAGCAGCCCGAGCGCGACGGCCGAGCCGGCCGTCTGGCCGCTGACGGGCCTGCCGCTCAAGGGCAGCGCGCCGACGCACCCGCCGGTGGTGGTCAAGATCGACAACACGGTGGCCTCCGAGCCGCAGGAGGGGCTGGGCAAGGCCGACCTCATCACCGAGGAGCTGGTCGAGGGCGGGCTGACCCGGCTGGCCGTCTTCTTCGACACCCGCATCCCCGAGCTGGTCGGGCCGGTGCGCTCGATGCGCGCCTCCGACATCGGCATCGTCAAGCCGGTGCACGGCGTCGTGGTCACCAGCGGGGCCGCTGCCGTGACGATCGGGCGCCTCAAGGCCGCCGGCGTCAACTTCAAGTCCAACGACGGCGGCGCCTCGGGCTTCTACCGCGACTCCTCGCGCCACGCCCCGTACAACCTGATGATGCACCTGCGCGACCTGGTCAAGACCCTCAAGCCGGCCTCCTCCACCAAGCCCTACCTGCAGTGGAGCACCGACGGCGCCTTCGCCGGCACCGAGCCCGCCACCTCGATCAGCGCGCGGTTCGGCGGCGGGCACACCACCCAGTGGTCCTTCCAGGGCGGGAAGTACGTCAACACCAACTCCAACGCCGACCCCAAGGGCCGGTTCCGCCCGAACACCGTCATCGCGGTGCGCGTGGGCATCAAGAGCGCCGGCTACCTCGACCCGGCCGGCAACTTCGTGCCGGAGTCGATCACCACGGGCAGCGGCAACGCCTGGATCTTCCACGACGGGAAGGCACTCAAGGGCACCTGGTCCAAGGTGGGCCCGAGCGCCATCTGGCGCTTCAAGGACGCCTCGGGCAAGGCCGTGCGCATCCCGGCCGGGCACACCTGGATCGAGGTCATGCCCACCGACGACAAGGGCGGCAACCTCAGCTACCAGTGAGCCGGCCGCTGGGGCCCTCTTCTCAGGTGGAGGGCACCCGCGGCGTGACGCCTTGGTCGGAGAGCACGCGCAGTCCGTCGAGGATCAGCCCCACCGCCACCTCGATGCGGGCCACGGCCAGCACCGGGTCGTCGGCGCTGGTGACGCTCTCGCCGGCGGCCGAGAGCGCGCCGTAGAAGATCCGGCTGAAGGTCTCGACCATGGCCCCGTCGAGGTCGTAGGTCGAGGAGTCCAAGGTGGCCCGGACGATGTCCTGCATGAGCGCGAACGTGGAGCGCCGCTCCTGCTCGCGGAACCGCTCGTAGCCCAGTACGGCGGGACCGTCCTGGATCACCACGCGCTGGTAGGTCGGGTCCTGGACGACGGTGAGGAACGCGCGCAGCCCGTCCATCGCGGCGTCCCAGGGGTCCTCGCGAGTGCGTAGCGCCTCGGTGATGCGGCCGCAGGCCTCCTGCTCGACCCGCTCGAAGACGGCCTCGAAGAGCGCCTGCTTGCCGTGGAAGTGGTGGTAGAGCGCGCCCTTGGTCACCTGCGCGCCGGCCACGATCGAGTCCAGGCTGGTGGCGGCGTACCCCTGGCCGGCGAAGTGCTCCTCGGCGACGTCGACCAACGCCCGCTTGGTGGCGGTGGAGAACTGCTGGCGCCGGCCCATCTTCGAGCCCGAGCGCGCCACCTCCAGCAGCTTCTCGGTGGGTCGGGGCGCGCGGGGCATCGGACCAGCATATGACCGGCGTCACCCGGGTGGGCGAGGTCACCCGTGTCGGGGTTGGAGGCGGCGCCGCGAGCCCGACATACTGTGAGTACGTACCAACGGTATGTACTCCCACCACCCCAAGGAGCACACCATGAGTTGGACCGCACAGCACCGCCGCGGGGACGTCCTGCGCGAGCTCGCCGAGCGGCTCGAGCAGCGCGAGGACCACACCCTGGCTCCCGTTCTGCCCACCACCGTGCCTGCCCCGTTCCACGACCACCGCGACCTCGTCGGCGCCCTGCAGTTCCGCTGGCACCACCGCCTCGTCGGCCTGCTCGAGCAGCGCCTCGACGCCGACCCCGAGTCCTCGGCCGACCGCGCGGGCGCCGTCAGCGAGGCCTGGGCCGAGGCGGCCCGCTCGCTGCCCGGGCTGCGCGCGCTGCTCGACGCCCAGCTCGTTGACCCGGTGGACCCCGAGGTCGGCGAGGCCATGCGCCGGGCCACCGCCAAGGAGCGCCAGCTGCTCGCGGCCATGGCCGGGATCGGCGGCCGCGTGGACGTGCGCCCCGACTCCCGCGCCGTCTCCGCCGGGCGCGAGCTGGAACAAGCGGCGCGGGCGAGGCTTGCCGAGCGCCCGGAGCCCTCCGTGGCGCCGAGCCGGGTCGAGCGCGTGCCGCGCGGCTCGGCCCGCTTCGTGCGCCGGCTGCGCGAGGTCCTCGCCGCCTGACCCGTGCCACGATGGGCGGGTGGAGCCGGCGGACCTGCGCGCAGCCAACATCGTGCCCGCCGCCGGGTGCCTGCTCGTCGCGGCGCCGATGCTGCGCGACCCGCACTTCGTGCGCACCATCGTGCTGCTGCTCGAGGTCGAGACCGGCGACCGTGATGGTGACGGTGACAGTGGCGGTGAGGACGCCGTCGATCGCGAGGGGAGCGTGCTCGGGGTCGTCCTGAACCGGCCCGGCACCGTCGCCGTCGGCGACGTGCTCGCCGCCTGGGGTCCGGCCGTCTCGGCCCCGGCGGTGCTCTTCGAGGGCGGCCCGGTCAGCCCGGAGTCCGCGGTCGCCGTCGGCCGGCTCAGCGATCCGCGGGCCGGGGACCCGGTCGGTTGGCGCGCGCTGGACGAGGCCACCGGGCTGGTCGACCTCGACACCCCGACCGAGCTGGTCGGCCCGGCGCTGGCGGGCCTGCGCATCTACGCCGGCTACGCGGGCTGGTCCTGGTCGCAGCTGCTCGGCGAGATCGCCGAGGGCGCCTGGTACGTCGTGCCCAGCGTCCCCGAGGACCTGCTGGTCGAGGACCCCGCGGCGCTGTGGCGCCAGGTGCTGGGCCGCCAGCCGGGCGACCTGGCCTGGCTGGCCACCTGGCCGGCGGACCCCACCCAGAACTGATCGAGCCCGAACATCGGCGCCCGTCGCGCTCGTCGGCGCGGCGTCCTAAACTGCGCCGGTGAGCGAACAGGGGACCGGGGTCCTGACCGACGTCGAGCAGGACCGACGCACCGTCCCCACCGACGAGGGCGACCACGAGCGGTTCTCGCACTTCGTGCCCAAGGACCGGCTGATGGACGCCATGGTCAACGGCACCCCGGTCGTCGCCCTGTGCGGCAAGGTGTGGGTGCCCAGTCGCGACCCGCAGCGCTTCCCGGTCTGCCCCGAGTGCCAGGAGATCTGGGAGAGCCTCAAGCACGGTGACGAGGAGTGAAGCGCGCCCTCCTCCTGGCTGCTGCGCTCCTCTTCTCGCTGGCCCCGGCGCTGGCCGCGGCGCCCGCGCACGGTGCGTCGACCGGGGTCTCGGCCGGCACGGCCTGCGTGAGCGGCACGGCTCGGTCGACGTCGGTGCCCACCTATCGCCGCGACGTCGGCTCGAGCCTGTCGCGAGCGGCCGCCGAGCAGGTCAACCGACGCCTCGCGGCCTCGGGCGAGCGCTCGGTGCCCTCGACGATCGTGGTGCCGATCCGCGCCCACGTCATCAAGGGCACCCACCGTCACGACCGCCACACCACGCGCGCGCAGGTGATCGCGCAGGTCAAGCAGCTCAACAAGGCCTACTCCGGGCAGGAGGCGCCGGGCGTCGCCGCCGACACCCACGTCCGCTTCCGGCTGCGCTCGATCACCGCCACCGTCAACGACCGCTGGTTCCACATCAGCGGGCCCGGCCGGGTCGCGAACCAGATGAAGCGCAGCCTGCACCAGGGCAAGAGCTTCACCCTCAACCTCTACTTCGTCGACCTCGCCCACGACGGGCTGCTCGGCTACACCACGTTCCCGTGGCGCTACCACGTGCACCCGCGGCTCGACGGCGTCGTCGTCGCCTACAACACGGTGCCCGGCGGCCGGCTCAAGCCCTACGACGAGGGCGACACCGCGGTCCACGAGGTCGGTCACTGGCTGGGGCTGCTGCACACCTTCCAGGGCGGCTGCGAGGGCAGCGGCGACGGAGTCGCCGACACCCCGGCGGAGGCCGCGCCGCAGTATCGCTGCGACACTACGGCCGACACCTGCCCGAGCCCGGGGCTCGACCCGGTGCACAACTTCATGGACTACAGCCTCGACTCGTGCATGGACCAGTTCACCGCGGGGCAGGCTGCCCGTATGTTCTCCGCCTGGGCGACGTTCCGCCAGCGGCGCTGACCCCTTCAACCACGCCACATCTTGGGAGCTCCCACCATGACCACCACTCGCACCCGCGCCGTCGCGCTCGCCTCCCTGCTCCTCGGGGCCGGCGGGCTCGCCGGCCTGTCCGTGCCGTCGGCCCAGGCCGCCCAGCCCGCCTCGGCGCGCGCCCACCAGCAGGCCACGGCCAAGGCCACCAAGCCCGGTGACCGGCTGCTGACGCCGGCCGACGAGGGCCGGATCTCGGCCGCGACCGCCCGGCAGGTGCAGGGCGTGCTGACGTCGAAGGCGACCCAGCGCGCGGTGGCCGCCCACCGTGGCGGCGGGGTCATCAAGGTGCGGGCGCACATCATCGTGGGCACCAAGAAGCGCGACCGTCACCGTCACGCGACCAAGCGGCAGGTGCGCCAGCAGGTCAAGTGGCTCAACCTGGCCTACGCCGGCGGCGAGGGCCCCGGCGTCGACACCGGCGTCCGGTTCCGGCTGCGCTCGATCAGCACCACGAAGTCCAAGCGCTGGGCCCACCTGCGCACCGTCGGCCAGCTGAACTCGATGAAGAAGAAGCTGCACCGCGGCGGCCGCAACACGCTCAACCTGTACTTCACCGGCCTGCCCGGCGGTCTGCTCGGCATCTCGACCTTCCCGTGGCAGAACCGCGGCAAGCGGGGCAAGCTGCTCGACGGGTCGGTCATCCAGTACAGCAGCATTCGCGGCGGCAAGCTGGCGCCGTACAACGAGGGCGACACCGTGGTGCACGAGGTGGGTCACTGGCTGGGTCTGCTCCACACCTTCCAGGGCTACGACGGCAACGCCGGATCCGGCTGCGCCGAGCCCAACGACTACGTCGGCGACACCCCGGCCGAGGGCGAGCCGCAGTACCAGCCCGCCGAGCGCGACACCTGCCCGGCGGCCGGTACCGACCCGGTGCACAACTTCATGGACTACGCGCCGGACTACTTCATGTACCAGTTCACCGCGGGTCAGGCCGCACGCATCTCGGCGGCCCGGGCGGCCTACCGCGCCTCCTGACCTGCACGCTTGCTTCGTCCCCCTCCTGAGAGGAACCCACCACCGGTGAAGTCACCTCGTGTGCCGGTCCGCGTCTTCGCGGCCGGCGCGCTGGTCGGCGTCGTATGCGGTGGGGCGGGCCTGTCCTCCTCGGCCTCGGCCGAGGAGGAGCCGGTCTCGTCCCACCGCTCGACGCAGGTTGTCGAGCGATCCGAGGCGGGCGGCACGATGTCGGCCGCCACTGCGCGGGCCGTCGACCGCGCGGTGCGCTCGCAGGCCACCCGGCGGCAGGCGCAGTACGCGCCGGGGTCGATCGTCATCGGGGTGCGGGCCCACATCATCGAGGGCACCCACCGCGGCGAGCGCCACGCGACCCTGGCGGGCGTCCGCCGCCAGATCGCCGTGCTTAACCAGGCCTACGCGGGCCAGGAGGCCCTCGGGCGGACGCCGGACGTCAACAGCACCACGACGGCCGACACCAGCTTCCGGTTCGCGCTGCGCGGGGTGACCAAGACCCGCAACGAGGCCTGGTACCACGTCAGCGCCCCCGGGGCGACGGCGAACCGCATGAAGCGGACGCTGCACCAGGGACACGCGTACACGCTCAACATCTACTTCGTGCAGCCCAGCCGCAGCAGCGGGCTGCTCGGGTACGCGACCTTCCCCTACCAGTACGCCGCGCACCCGCGTCTGGACGGGCTGATCGTCAACGACCAGTCGCTGCCCGGTGGGAACCTGACCCACTTCAACCTGGGCAACACCGCGGTGCACGAGATCGGCCACTGGCTCGGGCTGCGCCACGTCTTCAACGACCAGGCCGTCGGCAGCACCGAGGCACCCGACCCGGTGGACGACTGCGTCGACAACGACGGACTGGCCGACACCCCGGTGCAGGCCTACCCGACCTCGGGCGACCCGGTCGGCAAGGACACCTGCGTCCAGGACGCGGACCACCCGCAGTGGGTCGGCGACGACGCGATCCACAACTTCATGGACTACAGCTGGGACGAGGCGATGTACCAGTTCACGCCGGACCAGTCCTCGTACATGGACCTCAGCTGGGCGCACTACCGCGCCCCGCACCGGGCGTCGTGACGGGGGAGGACCAGCCGCTCGACGCCTCATCAGGTGGACCCGCTCCCGTCGACCTCTCCCCGGCGTGGCCCGAGCGTGCCGCCTGGGGGACGGCCGGCAGCCTGCGGGCCTGGCAGTCGGCGGCGCTCACGCGGTACTTCGACGGCGAGAACCGCGACTTCCTCGCCGTGGCGACGCCGGGGGCCGGGAAGACCACGTTCGCGCTGACCGTGGCCAACGAGCTGCTCGCCCGCCGGGTGATCGACAAGGTCACCGTCGTCGCCCCGACCGAGCACCTGAAGACCCAGTGGGCGCAGGCCGCCGAGCGCGTCGGCATCCCGCTGGACCCGGCGTACGCCGGCCGGGCCGGTCGCACCAGCAAGGACTTCGTCGGCATCGCCGTCACCTACGCCGGCGTGGCGGCCAACCCGCTGGCGCTGCGGATCCGCACCGAGCGCTCCAAGACGCTGGTCATCCTCGACGAGGTGCACCACGCCGGCGACGCGCTGAGCTGGGGCGAGGCCGTACGCGAGGCGTTCGAGCCGGCGCGGCGCCGGCTGTGCCTGACCGGCACGCCGTTTCGCTCCGACGTCAACCCGATCCCGTTCGTGCGCTACGAACCGGGCGCCGACGGCGTCCCGCGCAGTGCGGCGGACTACACCTACGGCTACGGCCACGCGCTGGCCGACCACGTCGTGCGGCCGGTGCTGTTCCTGGCCTACAGCGGCACCATGAGCTGGCGCACGCGGGCCGGCGACGAGGTGGCCGCCCGGCTGGGGGAGCCGCTGACCAAGGACATGACCGCCCAGGCGCTGCGCACCGCGCTCGACCCGCACGGCTCGTGGGTGCCGTCGGTGCTGGCCGCCGCCGACCGGCGGCTCTCGGAGGTGCGGCGGCACGTGCCCGACGCCGGTGGTCTGGTGATCGCCGGCGACCAGGACTCCGCGCGGGCGTACGCCAAGCTGCTCGCGGAGGTGGCCGGCGAGAAGCCGGTGGTGGTGCTCTCGGACGAGAAGACCGCCTCCAAGCGGATCGCGGAGTTCACCGACGGCGACCAGCGCTGGATGGTCGCGGTGCGCATGGTCTCCGAGGGCGTCGACGTGCCGCGGCTGGCGGTCGGCGTCTACGCCACCACCATCTCCACGCCGCTGTTCTTCGCCCAGGCCGTGGGCCGGTTCGTGCGGGCCCGCGCGCGCGGCGAGACGGCGTCGGTGTTCGTCCCCTCGGTGCCCGGCCTGCTCGGGTTCGCCTCGGAGATGGAGCTCGAGCGCGACCACGTCCTGGGCCGCACCGTGCGCGACGAGGACGACATCTTCGCCGCCGAGAAGGACCTGCTGGCCGCGGCGGAGCAGACGCAGACCGAGCCTGAGGAGTCGCTGCCCTTCGAGGCCCTCGGCTCCGACGCCACCTTCGACCACGTGCTCTACGAGGGCGCCCAGTTCGGCCACGAGGGCGAGGTGCACGTCGGCTCGGAGGAGGAGATGGACTTCCTCGGCATCCCCGGCCTCCTCGAGGCCGACCAGGTGCGCGACCTGCTGCGGCAGCGCCAGAGCGACCGGGCCCGCAAGCGTCGCGACGAGCAGACCGGCGCCCCCGAGCCGTCGGTGCGCGAGCCGGCCACCCACGAGCGGCTCTCGGTGCTGCGTCGGGAGCTGAACTCGCTGGTCGCCGCCTGGCACCACCGCACCGGCCAGCCCCACGGCGTCACGCACAACACGCTGCGCAAGGAGCTGGGCGGGCCGCCGTCGGCCGTCGCCAGCGAGGTGCAGCTCGAGCAGCGGATCGAGCGGATCCGGGACTGGGCGAGGGGGGCTTAGCTGCCGGTCTTGAATGGTGAGGCGTCGCATTGCCGCCGGTCTGGGACGGTGAGGCGTCGCATCCTGGCGAGCGCACTCCCCGGCTTCAGACCAACCCGCTCCTGCCGCTAGCTGCGCAGACGTCTCGGCTCCTGCGTAGCCCTCGCTGGGGCTCGGGCTACGCGACGCCTCGCGTGGGTGTTCAGCCCTCGGCGCCCAGGTTGCGCCAGTAGGCGTTGACCGCGTTGTTGGTCTGCACGAACCACACGATCAGGCCGGCGAAGCAGGCCCAGCCCAGCAGGAGCGCCCAAAGACCGGTCAGGGCGCTGACCGGGCTCTGCCAGCCCTTGCGCTGGTACATCGCCTCGACCTCGTAGGGGGTGAGGAAGTACAGCACCGGCGCCAGCAGGATCCCCAGCACCAGGCCGAGGCCGCCGCCGATGCCGTTGCCGGTGTGGCGCTTCATCTCGTCGTGGACGACGTAGAACCAGTACCAGGTGTAGAAGCCGAGCGTGACGACCGTCAGCAGGATGCAGGTCCCGGTGCTGCGCGGGCGGCCGATGGGGCCGTCGTAGGTGTACTGCGGCTGCGGCAGCGGATCGGGCACCGGTTGGGGCTGGGTCACGAGCCGACAGGCTAGCCGTCCTCGGCGCCGAGGACGGGGCTGACCCGGTAGGCCACCTGGCTGGCCAGCGCGATGACGGTGCTGGAGCGCAGCACGCCGGGGATCGACAGCACGGCGTCGATGACGCGCTGCAGGTCGGTGTTGGAGCGGGCGACCACGCGGCACCACAGGTCGCCCGGGCCGGTGATGGTGCAGGCCTCGAGCACCTCGGGGATCGTGGCCAGGGCGCGGCCGACGGTGTCGTGGTCCTGGCTCTGCTGGTGGATCTCGAGGGTGAGGAACGCCGTAACGGGATGGCCCATCGCGGCCGGGTCGAGGGCGGGCGCCCAGCCGGTGACGACTCCGGTGGCGGACAGCTTGTCCAGGCGGGCCTGCACCGTGCCACGGGCGACGCCGAGGCGACGCGAGGCCTCCAGGACGCCGATGCGCGGCTCGTCGGTGAACAGGCTGAGCAAGGTGCGATCCAGATCGTCCACTCTCGGCTCCCAGGGTGGGCAACATGTCCAGCAAACCGAGTAAGTGTTGCACAGGTTGACCGGTTCCCCGCACAGTGCGCACATGACGCAGACCACCGTGACGGCGCTGACCGACGAGGAGATCCAGGCGGGGCTGAGCTTCGATCAGCTCAAGGAGCTGGTCGGGCTGGTCGAGTACGACGCCAGCAGCGACCCGTTCCCGGTCACCGGCATGGACGCGGTGTGCTTCGTGGTCGGCAACGCCACCCAGACCGCGACCTTCTACCAGCTCGCCCTCGGCATGGAGCTGGAGGCCTACCGCGGTCCCGAGAACGGCAGCCGCGAGGCCAAGAGCTACGTGCTGCGCTCGGGCTCGGCGCGGTTCGTCTTCTCCGGCGGCGTCAGCCCCGACAGCCCGCTGCTGGACCACCACCGCCGCCACGGCGACGGCGTCGTCGACCTGGCGCTGGAGGTGCCCGACGTCGACCGGTGCATCGAGCACGCCCGCTCGGTGGGCGCCACGATCCTCGAGGAACCGCACGACGTCACCGACGAGCACGGCACGGTGCGCACCGCCGCGATCGCGACGTACGGCGAGACCCGGCACACCCTGGTCGACCGCTCGCACTATGACGGGCCCTACCTGCCCGGCTACGTCGCCGCCGTCGGCACCGTGGCCCGCGGCGAGGGCGACGCGGCCAACGCCCGCGGCCGGCGTACGTTCCAGGCCGTCGACCACTGCGTCGGCAACGTCGAGCTCGGCCGGATGGACGAGTGGGTCGAGTTCTACAACAAGGTCATGGGCTTCGTGAACATGGCCGAGTTCATCGGCGACGACATCGCCACCGACTACTCGGCGCTGATGAGCAAGGTGGTGGCCAGCGGCAACCACCGGGTGAAGTTCCCGCTCAACGAGCCGGCCGTGGCGGCGCGCAAGTCGCAGATCGACGAGTACCTGGAGTTCTACGCCGGCGCCGGCTGCCAGCACATCGCGCTGGCCACCAACGACATCCTGCGCACCGTCGACACGCTGAGCGCCAACGGCATCGAGTTCCTCGAGACCCCGGACTCCTACTACGACGACCCCGAGCTGCGCGCCCGAATCGGCGAGGTGCGTGTGCCGATCGAGGAGCTCAAGGCCCGCGGCATCCTGGTCGACCGCGACGAGGACGGCTACCTGCTGCAGATCTTCTGCAAGCCGCTGGGCGACCGGCCGACCGTGTTCTACGAGTTCATCGAGCGCCACGGCTCGCTCGGGTTCGGCAAGGGCAACTTCAAGGCGCTCTTCGAGGCCATCGAGCGCGAGCAGGAGCTGCGCGGCAACCTGTGACCTTCCTGCGCCCGGCGACGCGGGCGGGCCGGGCTCAGGGCCAGGCGGTACCGTCTGCTGCCGTGTCTGCTGCTTCCGTCGGGCGTGTGTCGGGCCTGCTGTGCTGTGCCGCCGTGCTGGCCGTGGGCCTGGCCGGCTGCGGCGGCTCGGACTCACCCAAGAAGGCCTCTGCCTCCATGTCTGCGTCGGCCTCGGCGAGCGCCTCCGCCTCGTCGACTCCGTCCGGCTCGGCCTCGGCCGATCCGAAGCTCGCCAGCATCCGACAGAGCGTGCAGCAGCAGGGCACCGGCACCTTCACCCAGTCCGACGAGAAGGTCGACGGCACCCAGGTCTCCAGGGCGCAGGGCAGCTACTCGCTCAAGGACGAGACCGTGTCCGCCACCGTCACCATCCCGGACACGACCACGAAGAAGGTCGCCACCGCGCGGGTGCGGTTGGTCGACGGCAAGGCCTACCTGCAGGTCGACCAGTGGAAGCAGCCCTCGCGCTCGTGCTGGCTGGCCAGCACCGCCAGCGACCTGTCGTCGTCCTACGCCCTCGACGTGTCCTCCGGCGGCTCGACGCCGCTCGCCGTCGCCCTGCTCGACGAGTTCAAGGTCACCGGCAACAGCGGCCCGGGGACCTTCCAGGGCTCGATCCCGATCGCCTCGGTGCTGCCGCTGCTCAGCGGCTCGCTCAAGGAGCAGCTCGAGCAGGCGAACCCGAAGGGCACCGCGCCGGCCTTCCTGGTCGCCGACGGCAAGACGATCACCTTCACCGTCCCGGGCTACGGGTTGGTGCCGGAGCTCGCCGCCGCGCTGGGCGTCGACACCAGCCAGTTCAGCTCCATCCAGAACGACCGCTACTTCGCCACCGTCACGCCCGGGGCCTCGAGCGACACCGTCGTGGCGCCGGCGAAGAGCAAGCAGATGACCGACCAGCAGCTGGCCAAGAACAGCTGCGGCTGACGTCATACGCCGTGGTCGTGCGAGCGACCACAACGTATGACGTCTCCGGACTCAGGCGGCGTCGCCGGCCAGCACGGCCTCGGTCTCGGGCTCCGAGCCGGCCGGGTCGTGCGCCGTCCGGCCGGCGACGGTGCGCGCACCGGCGGCCAGCACGAGGATGCCCAGGCCCACGGCCGCCGCGCCGAACCAGAACGGCGCGTGCACGTGCACCTGGCCGCCGTGCTCGAAGAGCTTGAGCGCCACGTAGGGGCCGATCGCGCCGCCGCAGAACCGCACGAACGAGTACGCCGCGGAGGCCACCGGCCGCTCCACCGGGGCCGCGCCCATCACGGCCTCGGTGATGAGGGTGTTGTTGCTGCCGATGAACGCGCCGGAGACGACGATGCCGATCGTGACCACGGTCGGGTGGTCGGCGAAGACCGCCATCACGGCGAGGTCGGCGCAGAAGAGCACCAGCGTGCCCAGGATGGCCGGCACCGTGCCGACGAGACGCTGCACGATCGGCGCGACGACGACCGAGACGAACGCGACCAGCAGGCCCCAGCCGAAGTAGACCCAACCGATCTGGATGATGCCGGCGTCGGGGAGCGCGAACGGGCCCGCGGCGAGGATGGTGAAGAAGCCGATGTTGTAGAAGATCGCGGTCAGCGCGATGAGCAGCAGCGCCTTGTGCTTGAGCGCGCGGAACGGGTCGGCCAGCGACGTCTTGCGTCCGCTCGGGGGAGTGGTGGGCAAGAAGAAGGCGGTGGCGACCAGCGCGATGATCATCAGGCAGGACACGCCGAAGAACGGTGCGCGCCAGGAGTGCTCGCCTAGCACCCCGCCGACCAGCGGGCCAGAGGCGATGCCGATGCCGAGGGCCGCCTCGAAGAGGATGATGGCCTGCGCGGTGGAGCCGGAGGCCGACATCACGATCGTGGCCAGGGCCGTGGCCACGAACAGGGCGTTGCCCAGCCCCCAGCCGGCGCGGAAGCCGACGATGGCGCCGACGCTGTTCGACGAGCCCGCCAGTGCGGCGAAGACGATGATGAGGACCAGGCCGCCGATGAGGGTCCGCTTGGGCCCGATGCGGCTGGAGACGACGCCGGTGACCAGCATCGCGATCCCCATGATCGCCATGTAGCTGGTGAACATCAGCGACACGTCGCTCGGGGTCGCGTCGAGCTGGGCCGCGATCGACTTCAGGATCGGGTCCACCAGGCCGATGCCCATGAACGCGATGACGCAGGCGAAGGCGACCGCCCACACCGCGCGTGGCTGCCGCAGGATCGAGGCCTTGGCCTGCTGGTGAGAGGTGGGTGTGTGCTGGGTGGCGGTCACGCCGGTCCTTCCTGGGTGGTGTCGTCGGGGTGGGGTGGGAGCAGGTCGGCGAGCAGCCGGACGGCCGCCTCGAGCTCCTGCTCGGTGTGTCCGGTGGCCAGGACGCGCTCGGCGATGAGCGCCGAGTGGCGCCGGCGCAGGTCGGTCAGCACCGTGCGCCCGAGGTCGGTCAGGTCGACCAGCTGGGCGCGCGAGTCGTGTGGGTGCGGGGTCCGGTCGACCCAGCCGCGCTCGACCAGGCCCTTGACCATCCCGGTCATCGTCGGCTGGCTGCAGCGGTCGCGCTCGGCGAGCACGCCGACGGTGCTGGGGCCGAGCTCGTCGATCAGGCTCATCAGCCGCGTCGCGCTGGCCGGCAGGTCCGAGCTGTTGCGGCGTACGTCGCGCACCAGCCGCGCCACCTGGATCACCAGGTCGCTGCTGAGGTCTCGCAGCCGGTCCTGTCCCACAGCGCTCACTATACATAGGTTCCCTATATAAATCACCCCGGGCTACGGTGCTTCGATGGCGGTGCGACTCGAGGCGGCGACGTTCGAGGTGGCCGACGCCGAGGCGACGGCCCGGTTCTGGGCGGCGCTGCTCGACCGCTCGGTGGTCGCGGAGGCGGGCGGCGCCCTCCTGCCCGGCTCGGCCACCCAGGTCGGGCTGCGTTTCGTCGCCTCCGAGCGCGAGCAGGTCGGTCCGCGACGCCTGCACCTGCACCTGACCAGCACCAGCCTCGAGGACCAGCAGGGCACCGTGGACCGCGTGCTCGAGCTGGGCGGGCGTCACCTCGACGTGGGTCAGGCCCCGGCGGACGCCTTCGTCGTCCTGGCCGACCCCGGCGACAACGAGCTGTGCGTCATCGAGCCGGGCAACCGCTTCCTGGCCGGCACCGGGTTCCTGGGCGAGGTCACGTGCGAGGGCAGCCGTGACGTCGGGGTGTTCTGGCGCGACGCGCTGGGCTGGTCGCTGGTGTGGGACGACGGCGGCGAGACCGCGGTGCAGTCGCCGCTCGGTGGCACCAAGGTGTCCTGGGGAGGCCCGCCGGTGGCGCCGCAGGCCGGCCCCGCCCGGCAGCGGCTCGACGCGGTGGCCGACGACCTCGCCGCCGAGACCGCACGCCTGCTCGGCCTCGGCGCGACGCTGGTGCGCGAGCTCGACGACCGCGTCGACCTCGCCGACCCGGACGGTACGACCGTCGGGCTGCGGGCCGGGTCCTAGTGTCGCGAGTCAGAA
>NZ_RDBE01000006.1:0-394403 GCF_003674065.1 Nocardioides mangrovicus | reverse complement strand
CACGATGCTGTGTGCGGATTTCTGACTCGCGACACTAGCCGACGACGACCAGCCGGCCGCGGTCGTCGAGGCCGACGCCGTAGTCGGCGGCGATGCCCTCGAAGGCGTGCCAGACGAAGCCGGTGAGATAGGTCGTCACGGCCTTCTTCGACATGGTGCGCCGCTCCAGCCACCAGGTGCCGACCGAGAGGCCGAGACCCACCAGGCCGTGGGCCCACGGCTCGGCGCCGCCGGCGTCGACGCCCAGGTCGCGCAGCGCGTCGCCCAGGGTGCGGGCGATGGCGGCGGCGATCATCGCCTTGCCGTCGGCCAGCGGGTCACCGCTGCTGGCGTGGCCCACCAGCAGCGTGAACAGGTGCGGGTGGGTGTCGATGAGGTCGAGGTAGGTCTCGACGCCCTGCGCGACGCGGTCGTGGATCGGGCCGTCGCTGAGCAGTGCCGGCACCAGCATCTCCAGCAGCGTGGTGGCGCCCCACATGCCGACGGCCGCGTAGAGGTCGTCCTTGTCGGCGAAGTAGCGGTAGAGCACCGGTCGGCTGACCCCGGCGGCCTTCGCAATCTCCGAGACGCTGGCCTCGGGGCCGTACTCGTCGATCGCGGCGACCGCGGACTCCACCAGCTCGACGCGGCGGTTCTCCCGGTGCTCCTCCCACCGCGCGGCGCGGCCGTCGGTGCCGTCCTTCGCCGGTGGGGTCATGTCGACCGAGGATACGTGTGACAGCGCGTCACCGCTGTGACGTGGCCGGCTCGATCCTTCCCGTCACCTCACCGAGCGCGATGCGGCCGCCCGACGCACCGGGTGCCGTGGCGCGCAGCGTCACCTCGTCGCCGTCCTCGAGCCAGCTGCGCTCCACACCGCCCGCGGTGAAGGGCTCACGGCCGCCCCAGGAGAGCTCCAGCAGGCAGCCGCGCTGCTCACGCTCGTCGCCGGAGATGGTGCCCGAGCCGAACAGGTCACCGGTGCGCAGCGTCGCGCCGTTGCTGGTCAGGTGGGCCAGCATCTGCGCCGGCGACCAGTACATGACCCGGTACGGCGGCCGGCTGACCACCTCGCCGTTGAGGATCACCTCGACCTCGACGTCGTACCCGGGCCGGGGGTCCTCGACGACCAGGTAGTCCAACGGCGGCGGGTCCTGCGCGGGGAGGGCGACCTTGGCCGGCTCCAGGGCGGCGAGCGGGGTGATCCAGTCCGAGACCGAGACGCCGAACGACTTGCCGAGAAAGGGGCCGAGCGGCTGGGACTCCCAGGCCTGGATGTCGCGGGCCGACCAGTCGTTGAGCAGCGTCACGCCGAACACGTGGTCGGCCAGCGCGCCCGTGCCCACCGGGGTGGCCGACGGCGTGCCGACGACGAAGCCCAGCTCGGCCTCCAGGTCGAGGCGTCGGGTCGGCCCGAACGTCGGCCCCTCGCGGCTGGGTCGCTGGCCCGAGGGCCGCGCGATCGGGGTGCCGGTGACCACGACGGTGCCGGCGCGGCCGTGGTAGCCGATGGGCAGCGAGGTGAAGTTGGCCCCCAGCGGCTCGGAGTCGGGGCGGAAGATGCGTCCGGCGTTCTCGGCGTGCTGCTTGCCGCACAGGAAGTCGACGTAGTCGGCCACCTCGAAGCCCAGCCGGGTGGTCACCTCGTCCAGGGCCACCAGGTGCGGCTCGACCAGCTCCCGCTCCGCCTCGTCGGTGAGCAGCTGGGTCAGCCACGTGCGCACCGACGCCCACACCTGCGGGCCGGCGGCCATCAGCGGGTTGAGCGTGGGCTGCTCGAACAGCGCCGCGACGTCGAGCATCTCGGCGGCGGCGACGGGTGCGACGTCGAGCACCAGGCCGCCGATGCGGACCCCGACCCGCGGCTCGTCGTCCTCGGCGGTGGTGAAGACGGCGTAGGGCAGGTGGTCGACGTCGTACCCCGAGCCGGCGGCTCCCGGTACCCAGCTGCTGGTGGTCATGGGCTCCTCCACAGGTCGGCGTCCACGAGCTCCTCGTGGACCTCGCTCACGTCGGCGATCGAGACGGCGCTCAGCCAGCGCCGGGCCGACTCCCAGCCGTCCGGCGAGGGGTCGCCGTGCAGGGCCGAGGCCGTCGCGGCGAGCACCTCGCGCACCGGACCGCCGACTACCACGAACGGGGTCTCTCGGTCCAAGGCGGCGTCCAGGCAGCGGCGAAGGTCCTCGTCGGCACGCACGGTGAGACCGAGACCGGCCATCGCCACCTCGTCGAGCGCGGCCGACCAGGCGTGCTCCGAGGTCTCCGGGGAGCTCGGGACCTCGACGTGCACCGGCACGTCGACCCCGCAGTGGTCGACCATCGCGGCCACGCGCTGGGCGTTGCGGGCCAGGTCGTCACCGAGCCCGCCACCGTCGCGCAGCAGGACCCGCACCCGACGCAGCTCCAGCCCGTCGCCCTCGGACCAGCGCACGGCCGGTTCGATCGCCCCCGCACCGCCGGTGACCAGGACCGTGATGGCCAGCGGCCGGTCGGCGGCGAGCCCGGCGTCGAGCACAGGGTCGAGCAGCGGCCGCAGGTCGGCCAGCTTGGTGTCGGGCACGACCAGCGAGGCGACCAGGTCGGCGTAGTCGGCGGCCAGGTGCTCGCGGTGCTGCTCGACCGCCCGCTCCAGCGGCAGACCGACCGGCGGGAACACGGCGGCGTCGTCGACCAGCTGGGACCAGAACATGAGGTTTGCCACGCTAGAGCACAGGCGCGAGGGTGAGCAGATGGCCTACTACCGAGCCGTCGGCGAGCTACCCCGTCGCCGTCACACGGCCTTCCGAGACCCCTCCGGCGCGCTGCGGTACGAGGAGCTGATGGGGGAGGAGGGGTTCAGCTCCGACTCCTCACTGCTCTACCACCGCGGCGTGCCGTCGGCGATCGTGGCCAGCGAGCCGTGGGAGGTGGGCGACCTGGCCACCACCCCCAACCACCCGCTGGTGCCGCGTCACCTGAAGCTGCACGCGCTCGACACCGGCTCCGACGCCGTCACCGGCCGGCGGCTGGTGCTCGCCAACGCCGACGTCCGCATCTCCTACGTCGTCACCAGCGAGGTCTCGCCCTACTACCGCAACGCCGTGGGCGACGAGTGCGTCTACGTCGAGTCCGGCACCGGCACGGTGGAGACCGTGTTCGGGCTGCTGACCTACCGCGCCGGCGACTACGTCGTCATCCCGCGCGCCACCACCCACCGCTGGCTGCCGGCCGAGGAGTCGCGGCTCTACCCGATCGAGGCCAACGGCCACGTCGCACCGCCCAAGCGCTACCTTTCCCGGTTCGGCCAGCTGCTCGAGCACGCGCCCTACTGCGAGCGCGACCTGCACGGCCCCGCCGACCCGCTGCTGGTCGAGGGCGCCGATGTCGAGGTGCTGGTCAAGCACCGGGTGGGCAGCGGCATCGGCGGCTCCCGGCTCACCTACGACACCCATCCGCTCGACGTCGTCGGCTGGGACGGGTGCCTCTACCCCTACACCTTCAACATCGAGGACTTCATGCCGATCACCGGCAAGGTGCACCAGCCGCCGCCGGTGCACCAGGTCTTCGAGGGGCCGGGCTTCGTGGTCTGCAACTTCCTGCCGCGCAAGGTCGACTACGCCGAGGGCGCCATCCCGGTGCCGTACTACCACTCCAACGTCGACTCCGACGAGGTGATGTTCTACGTCGGCGGCGACTACGAGGCCCGCAAGGGCTCGGGCATCGGCATCGGCTCGATCTCGCTGCACCCCGGCGGCTTCGCGCACGGCCCGCAGCCCGCGGCGATCGAGGCCTCCATCGGCGTGGAGTACTTCGAGGAGTCGGCGGTCATGGTCGACACCTTCCGCCCGCTCGAGCTCGGCGAGGCCGGTGCCGCCTGCGAGGACCCGGCGTACGCCTGGACCTGGGCGGGCCGGCAGGTCTGATGCCGACGTTCGTGGCCTTCCTGCGCGCGGTCAACGTCGGGAAGCGGACGTACCCCATGGCGGAGCTGCGGGCGGCGGTCGAGGCGGCCGGGTTCGCCGACGTCGCCACTCACATCCAGACCGGCAACCTGAGGGTGACGACGCCGATGCGGTCGCGGGACAGGGTGGCTGCCGAGCTGGAGCGGGTGTTCGAGGCCGACCGCGGGTTCGCGGTGCCGACCATCGTGTTCACACGGGCGGAGATCGAGCAGGTCGTCGCCGACGCCGAGGAGCTGCCGCCGCCCGAGGTCGCCCACTACGTCGAGCTGCTGCGCGCGGAGCCGGGTGCCGCGGGCGCGAAGCTGATCGAGGGCCTCGAGCGCGACCGGGAGCGGTTCGTGGTGCGGGGCAGGGCCGTGCACATGCTCTACGACAGGGCGTTCCACGAGGCCAAGGGACTCAACGCGGCCGCCCAGAAGGCGGCCGGCGACGGCACCAACCGCAACCTCAAGGTCCTGCGCGCGATCCTGGAGAAGTGGGCCTGAGCGTCCTCACCTCCGGTGAGAGGAGCGCCAGCAGGCACACCACGACGTAGCCGACACCGCCGACGGCGATCACCTCGCGGATGCCGTACACGTGCCCGAGCTGGCCGAAGAGCAGCTGGCCCACCGGCATCGCGACGAACGAGCCGAGGGCGTCGTAGGACCAGGCGCGGGCCAGCTTGTCGGTGGCGATGTGCTCCTGCATCGAGACCGACCAGGCCAGGCTGAAGACGGCCAGGGCGACGCCGGCCAGGAAGCACAGCGGCACCTGCGAGGCCAGCGTCGGTTGGAGGCCGAACAGGGTGATCTGGACGCCGGTGGCGACGCAGGCGAGCATGCCGGCCAGCAGCGGCCGCCCGAACCGGATCCGGGTGAGCACCAGCGTGCCGACGAAGTCGCCGGCGGCGCCCGCCGAGAGCATCGCCCCGAAGCCGCTCGGGCCGAACGTCTCCTTGGCCAGCACCGGGCCGAGCGTGCTGATCGCGCCGGTGGAGAGCATGTTGAGCACGCCGAAGGCGACCACCACGACCCACAGCCACTGGGTGGTGCGGAACAGCGTCCAGCCCTCCCGCAGGTCGTTCCAGCCGCTGCTCGAGGAGCGGCCGGGGCGCGGCAGGCGCACGGGCAGGAGCAGCAGGGCCGAGACGATCCAGGTGAGGGCGTCGACGCCGAGCGCCCAGCCGGGGCCGACCCCGACGACGAGGAGCGCCGAGATGGACGGTCCGCCGACCTGGATCAGCCCGCGCACCAGGTTCAGCAGCAGGTTGGCCGAGCGCAGGTCGTCGCCCTCGACCAGCTGCGGCACCAGGCTGTTGAGGGCGGGCAGCGTGATCGCCGAGAGCGTGCCGTTGAGCGCCTCGAGGACGACGAGCATCCAGATCTCGGCGTGCCCGCTGATGACCAGTGCGGCGGCGGCCGCCTGGGTCAGGCCGGCCAGGGTGTTGCCCACGGTGAGCACCAGCGAGCGCGGCAGCCGGTCGGCCACCACGCCGCCGATGAGCAGGAACGCCACCAGCGGGATGGTGCGGGCGGCCAGTACCGCCCCCAGCGCCCACGGTGCCCGGCTCAGCTCGAGGACCGCGAAGGCCAGCGCGATCGGCGCCATGGTCGAACCCAGCCGGTTGACGCCCTGGGAGGCGAAGAACCACCGGAAGACGGGCGCGCGCAGCGGCGCCAGCGTCCCCGAGGTCACGCGGCTAGTCTCCCCGACATGACGGGACTCGTCGCGACCCGGGAGGCCGGCGCGTTGTGGCTGCGGCTGGACCGGCCGGCCAGCTACAACGCACTCACCGGCGAGCTGATGGTCGAGCTGACCGAGCAGGTGCGCGGTGTCGCCGACGACGTGCGCGTCGTGGTCCTCACCGGCACCGGCCCGGCCTTCTGCGCCGGCGCCGACCTCGACGCCGGCGGCGCCGACCTCGACGGCACCTCGGTCGACGCCGCCAACGCGCTGGTCCGCGCGGTGGTGGGTCTGGACCGACCGGTGGTGGCCGGGCTGAACGGCGTCGCCGCCGGCTTCGGACTCTCCCTGGCGCTCGCGTGCGACCTGGCGGTGGCCACCGAGTCGGCCTCGCTCACGCTGGGGTTCGGCAGGGTCGGCATCATGCCCGACGGCGGCGCCACGGCCACCATCACCGCGGCGGTGGGCCGCTCACGCGCGATGCGGCTGGCGCTGCTCTCCGAGCGCCTCGGCGCCACGGAGGCCTTCGAGGCGGGGCTGGTCTCGCACGTGTTCCCCGACGACGGCTACGCCGCCGGCCTGGCCGACGTCGTCCACCGCCTCGCCTCGGGCGCGCCGCTGGCGCAGGCCGCGACCAAGAAGGCGGTCAACGCCGCGGCGCTGGCAACGCTGGAGCCCGCGCTGGCCACCGAGCGCGCCGGCCAGGAGGTGCTGCTGCGCACCCACGACGCGGCGGAGGGCATGGCCGCGTTCAACCAGAAGCGGCCGCCGGAGTTCACCGGCCGATGACGGCGCCGGCCCCCCGCATCTCGGCCAGCGCGTCCTCGCCGGTGCCCGGGGCCACCGCCGCCACCAGGTCGGTCAGCACGGCGGTCTCGAAGCCCTCGCGGACGGCGTCGAGCACGGTGGCCCGCACGCAGTAGTCGGTGGCGATGCCGCACACGTCCACGGCGTCGACGCCACGTTCGCGCAGCCACGAAGCCAGCCCGGTCCCGTCCTCGGCGTGACCCTCGAAGCCGGAGTAGGCCGCCTGGTGCTCGCCCTTGAGGAAGACGGCGTCGAGCAGGCCGGCGTCGAGGTCGGGGTGGAACGCCTCGCCCGAGGTGCCCACTCGGCAGTGCACCGGCCAGGAGTCGCGGAAGTCGGGCTCGCTCGACCAGTGCGTGCCCGGGTCGACGTGGTGGTCGCGGGTGGCCACCACGACGTCGTAGCCGTGCTCGCCGCGCAGCAGGGAGGTCACGCCGGCCGCCACCGCGGCACCGCCGTCGACCCCGAGGGAGCCGCCCTCGCAGAAGTCGTTCTGGACGTCGACGACGATCAGCGCGCGGGCCATGGCGTCAGTTTGCCAAGGCCTCTGCGAGGGTGGGGCCGTGCCGAGCCGTCCGGAGGTCGTCGACCTGGTCCAGCGCTACGCCGCCGCCGTCGCGGCCCAGGACGTCGACGCCGCCACCGCGCTGTTCGCCGCCGACGCCCGCCACGAGGACCCGGTGGGGGAGGGCGTCGACCACGGGCGCCCGGCCATCCGCACGTTCTTCGAGCAGTGGTTCTCCTTCACCTTCGACGCCCGGCTCGACGGCGCGGTCACCGTGCACGGCCGGTTCGTCGCGTTCCGGCTGGCCATCGAGGTGCCCGCCGGCCGGACGCCGTTCCGGGTGCTGGTGACCACCTTCGTCGAGGTCACCCCCGACCTGCTGGTCGCCTCGCTCACCGCCGTCCCCGACGCGCACGCCTGAGGAGGGGTCAGCGGCCCTCCCACAGCGTGGGGATGACCTGGTCGCCGGGCTGGAGCGCCGCGGCCTCGCGAGGGAGCTCGGCTCGCGAGCGTGCGTGGCGCTCGCGGGCGGCGGCCAGCGGCTCGCGGCCCACCACCTTCCCGCCGGTCACCAGCGGGACGAGCAGGTCGCGGTCGTCGCCGTCGTTGGCCACCGGCTCGCCGATGCCGACGACCTCCGCCTCGGCGCGGCCGTCGGGGGAGAGCCGGCGCAGCGCGAACTTGCGACCGCCCACCGAGGCCTTGTCCTGGCTCTTCTTCGCCACCCCGATCAGCTCGCCGTCGGCGTTCTCGCGCGCCACCAGCTTGTAGACGAAGCCGCAGGTGGGACGCCCGCTGCCGGTGACCAGCCGGGTGCCCACGCCGTAGCCGTCGACCGGTGCGGCGGAGAGACCGGCGATGGCCCACTCGTCGAGGTCGGAGGTGACGATGATCCGGGTGCCCGTGGCGCCGAGCGAGTCCAGCTGCCGGCGGACCTCGACGGCCAGCCCGGCCAGGTCGCCGGAGTCGATGCGGACCGCGCCGAGGTCGGGGCCGGCCACCTCGACGCCGGCGCGCACGGCCTCGGCGACGTCGTAGGTGTCGACCAGCAGCGTGGTGCCGACGCCGAGCGAGGTGACCTGCGAGCGGAAGGCGTCGGTCTCGGTGTCGTGCAGCAGCGTGAAGCTGTGGGCGCTGGTGCCGCCGCTGGGCACGCCGTAGCGGCGTCGCGCCGCGAGGTTCGAGGTGCGCTCGAAGCCCGCGACGTACGCCGCCCGCGCGGCGGCCACGGCCGCCTCCTCGTGGGTGCGGCGCGAGCCCATCTCGATGCAGGGCCGCTCGCCGGCCGCCCACGTCATGCGTGAGGCCGCGGAGGCGATCGCGGAGTCGTGGTTGTAGATGGAGAGCAGCAGCGTCTCCAGCAGCACGGCCTCGGCGAAGGTGCCCTCGACGGTGAGGATCGGCGACTGCGCGAAGTACGTCTCGCCCTCGGGGTAGCCGAGGATGTCGCCGGAGAAGCGGTAGGAGGCCAGCCACTCCAGCGTGGCGGCGTCGACGACGCCCTCGCGGCGCAGGAACTCGATCTCGGGGAACCCGAAGCGGAACTCCTCCAGGGCGTCCAGCGCCCGGCCCACCCCGGCCACGACGCCGTAGCGCCGCCCCTCGGGCAGCCGCCGGCCGAACAGCTCGAAGACCGAGCGTCGCTCGCCGGTGCCGTCGGCCAGCGCGGCCTGCAGCATGGTCAGCTCGTACTGGTCGGTCAGCAGCGCCGTGCTCACCGGATCAGGCTAGTGGGACACAATGGGCGCCGTGTCCACCAGCCCGGTCGAGCTCGAGGAGCCCGAGGTCGACGAGGTCACCAGCCTCGCGAAGCCGTGGGTCACGATCGTGTGGAACGACCCGATCAACCTGATGTCCTACGTCACCTACGTCTTCCAGACCTACTTCGGCTACTCCAAGTCGAAGGCGTCGAAGCTGATGATGGAGGTGCACCAGGACGGCCGGTCGGTCGTCTCCACCGGCTCGCGCGAGGAGATGGAGCGCGACGTGCAGGCCATGCACGAGTACGGCCTCTGGGCCACCATGCAGAAGGACGACTGAGGCCCGTGACCCACGGCTTCTCCCGCCACCGCCGCACGCGCACCAGCGTCGCGGTGTTCAGCGCCTTCGAGGCCGACCTGATCCGCTCCCTGGCCGGTCAGCTGGTCGAGCTGCTGCGCAACGAGAACGCCGCACCGCAGGCGGAGGACGAGCTGGAGCGGATGCTGGACTTCTCCGGCCCCACCGCCGAGCCCGAGGACCCGGTGCTGGCCCGGCTGTTCCCGACGGCCTATCCCGAGGACGAGGAGGCGGCCGGGGAGTTCCGCCGCTTCACCGAGGGCACGCTGCGCGACGGCAAGGCCGCCGCGGCCGCCGCGGTCATCGACAGCCTCGAGGCCGCTGGGCTGCGCGACGTCGACCCCGACGACGACACCCAGCCGACCGAGGTGGAGGTCGAGCTCGACACCGCCGCCGCCCGGACCTGGCTGCGCAGCCTGACCGACATGCGGCTGGCCATCGGCACGCGCCTGGAGATCCGCGACGGCGACGAGGGCGACTGGGAGGACCTGCCCGACGACGACCCGCGCCGGCCGGTGCACGACATCTACAGCTGGCTCGGGTTCCTCCAGGAGACGCTGGTGGACTCCATCAGTCGCTGACCGGGGTGGACGACCGCTTGTGCCGATCGCGCGCCACAGGACGTCATACGACGTGGTCGCCCAAGCGACCTACTCACATGACGTCCTGGAGCTCCGCGCCGGGCTGAACCTGGACATGTGTCTGCAGGTTGTGTCGCGCCACCTATCCTCGGTCCCGTGCTGAGGCTGCCCGCAGAGATCCGCGACGCCATCGTCGCGCACGCCAAGCGCGATCACCCGGACGAGGCGTGCGGGGTCGTCGCGGGCGCCGAGGGCAGCGACATCCCCAGCCGGTTCGTGCCGATGGTGAACGCGGCGGGCTCGCCGACGTTCTACGAGTTCGACTCGACCGACCTGCTGCGCCTCTACCGGGAGATGGACGACCGCGACGAGGAACCGGTCGTCGTCTACCACTCCCACACCGCCACCGAGGCCTTCCCCAGCCGCACCGACATCGGGCTGGCGAACGAGCCCCACGCCCACTACGTGCTGGTCAGCACCCGCGAGCACGGGAATAGTGAGGGCCCGGTGGAGTTCAGGTCCTACAGGATCGTCGACGGTCACGTCGACGAGGAAGACGTGGAGATCCAGGAGTAGCCATGGCCATCGAGGTCCGAATCCCGACCATCCTGCGCACCTACACCGACGGTGCGAAGTCCGTCGACGCCAGCGGCGCGACGCTGCAGGCGCTCATCGACGACCTGGAGAGCAACCACTCCGGGATCAAGGACCGCCTCATCGAGGGCGGTCAGCTGCGCCGGTTCGTGAACGTCTACGTCAACGACGAGGACGTCCGCTTCACCGGCGGGCTCGAGACCGAGCTGAGCGACGGCGACCAGGTGGTCGTGCTGCCCGCCGTCGCGGGCGGCTGAGCAGCCAGGTGCGCTACGACGGGCTGCTGGCCTCGGTCGGCAACACCCCCCTGGTGGGGCTGCCGACCCTCTCGCCGTCGCCCGACGTACGGCTCTGGGCCAAGCTGGAGGACCGCAACCCCACCGGCTCGATCAAGGACCGCCCGGCCCTGAAGATGATCGAGATGGCCGAGAAGGACGGCACGCTGCGTCCGGGCTGCACCATCTTGGAGCCCACCAGCGGCAACACCGGCATCTCGCTGGCCATGGCCGCCTCGCTCAAGGGCTACCGGCTGGTGTGCGTGATGCCCGAGAACACCTCCGAGGAGCGGCGCCAGTTGCTGCGCATGTGGGGTGCTGAGATCTACTCCTCACCTGCGGCCGGCGGCTCCAACGAGGCCGTGCGGGTGGCCAAGCAGATGGCCGAGGAGCACCCGGACTGGGTGATGCTCTACCAGTACGGCAACCCCGCCAACGCCCTCGCGCACTACGAGGGCACCGGCCCGGAGGTGCTGGCCGACCTGCCCGAGGTGACCCACTTCGTCGCCGGCCTGGGCACCACCGGCACGCTGATGGGCGTCGGCCGGTTCTTCCGCGAGCACAAGCCCGACGTCTCGATCGTCGCCGCCGAGCCGCGCTACGGCGAGCTCGTCTACGGCCTGCGCAACCTCGACGAGGGCTTCGTGCCCGAGCTGTACGACGCGAGCCTGATCGACGCCCGCTTCTCCGTCGGCCCGCGCGACGCCGTACGCCGGGTCCGCGAGCTGCTGGAGGCCGAGGGCATCTTCGCCGGCATCTCCACCGGCGCGATCCTGCACGCGGCCCTGGGCCAGGCCGCGAAGTCGCTCAAGGCCGGCGAGCGCGCCGACATCGCCTTCGTGGTCTGCGACGGCGGCTGGAAGTACCTCTCGACCGGCGCCTACGAGGGCACCGTCGACCAGGCCGAGGACCGCCTCGAGGGCCAGCTCTGGGCCTGAGGGGCTGCTAGGCCGCCGACGCGGCGAGCTCGGCGGCATGGTGCGTCGAGGCCGCCTCGATGAGGAGGGTGAGCTGGTCGCGGGTGGCGAGCAGCTGCTCGATCTGCTCGCTGAGCCGGTCGTGCTCGCCGTGCATCACCTCCAGCGTGCGCCCGGTCACCGACGTCGAGGGCGTGTCGACGCACGGCATCACCCGGGCGATCACCTGGCTGCTCAGCCCGGCGGCGTAGAGCCGGCGCAGCAGGCCGACGCGCGCCACGGCGTCGGCGGTGTAGACGCGCTGCCCGCTGGGCGTCCGCGACGGTCTGAGCAGACCCTGCTCCTCGTAGTAGCGCAGCGCTCGCACGCTGGCGCCCGTGCGCTCGGAGAGCTCACCGATCCGCATATGACCTGCCTCACTCACGCTTGCCCCTCACGTCGACGTGAGGTCCTAGCGTCCCGAGCAACGCAGTCATTCCTCACCCGTCGAGAACATCAGGAGCCCTCCATGGACATCACCGGATCCACCGCCCTCGTCACCGGCGCCAACCGCGGGCTGGGTCGCGAGTTCGCCGCCCAGCTGCTGCAGCGAGGAGCCGCCAAGGTCTACGCCGCGGCCCGCGACCCGCGCCAGGTGGACGTGCCGGGCGTGGAGCCGATGGAGCTCGACCTGCTCGACCCTGCCTCGATCGAGCGCGCCGCGGCCCAGGCCGCCGACGTGACGCTGCTGGTCAACAACGCCGGCGTCACGACGGGCCAGAACCTGGTCCGGGGCGACCTGGCCGGCGCCCGCCGGGAGATGGACGTCAATTTCTGGGGCACCCTCGGCGTCACCCGCGCCTTCGCCGACGGCCTGGGCCGCCACGGCGGCGGCGCCGTGTTGAACGTGCTCTCGGCGCTGTCGTGGTTCTCCTACAACGGCGCCACCGCGTACGCCGCCAGCAAGGCGGCCGAGTGGAGCCTGACCAACGCCACCCGCGTCGAGCTGGCCGCGCAGGGCACCCAGGTGACCGGTGTCGCGCTGGGCGCCGCGGACACCGACATGATGGCCGGCTACGACGGGCCGCTCCTCGACCCGGCCGACGTCGTGCGCATCGCGCTCGACGGCCTGGCCGCGGGCGTCGGCGAGGTGCTCGTCGACGACTGGAGCCGAACCGCCCGCGACGGGGTGGCCAGCGACCCGGTCGAGTTCTACGCCCGGGTCGCGGCGCCCGGCCTGTGAGCGGCGCCGTTTAGGATCGACCCTCGTGACCAGCGCGCCGATCGGGATCTTCGACTCCGGGTTCGGCGGCCTCACGGTGGCGCGGGCGGTGATCGACCAGCTGCCGCACGAGTCGGTGCTCTACCTCGGCGACACCGCGCGGCAGCCGTACGGGCCGAAGCCGCTCAGCGAGGTGCGCGAGTACGCCCTGGAGTGCCTGGACCACCTGGTCGACCAGGGCGTGAAGTTGCTGGTCATCGCCTGCAACTCCGCCAGCGCCGCCGTGCTGCGCGACGCCCGCGAGCGCTACGACGTGCCGGTCGTCGAGGTGATCCTGCCCGCCACGAGGCGCGCCGTGGCGGCCACGCGGTCCGGGCGCATCGGCGTCATCTGCACTCGGGCCACCGCGGAGTCGATGGCCTACGACGACGCCTTCGCCGCCGCGCCGCAGGTCGCGCTGACCACCCGCGTGTGCCCGCGCTTCGTGGAGTTCGTCGAGGCCGGCATCACCTCGGGCCCCGAGCTGCTGGCCGCCGCTCACGAGTACCTCGACCCGGTGGCCGCCGCCGGCGTCGACACCCTCATCCTCGGCTGCACCCACTACCCCTTGCTCACGGGCGTCATCTCCTACGTGCTCGGCGACGAGGTCACGCTGGTCTCCAGCGCCGAGGAGTGCGCCAAGGATGTCTACCGGGTGCTGGTCGAGCACGGCCTGGAACGACCCGACGGCGCTCCGGAGCACCGCTTCCTCACCACCGGCACGCCCGAGGAGTTCGAGCGGATCGGCGCCCGGTTCCTCGGCCCCGAGCTGCAGGCCGTCAGCCAGTTCGCCTGGATGCGCGCGTGAGCCAAGCCGCGAGGTTCCTCCTGCGTACGCCCTGCGCGACCCTGCTGCTCGTGCAGCTCCTGGGCGTGCTGCTCTACCCGTTCCTGGAGGGGTCGGTCACCGGGCGTGCGGTCATCGCGGTGTTCGGCATCGTGGTGCTCGGCGCCGCGCTGCTGGCCGTCCGCACCACTCCGGCGCTGACGTGGGTGGCCGGCGCGATCGCGGTGCCGGCGGTGGTGCTGCTCGTCGTGCAGGTGGTGACCGACAACGAGGACCTGGTGCCGTGGAGCGCCGGCTTCGAGGCGGCGCTGTACTTCTACGCCGCCTACTCGCTGCTGCGCTACATGCTGGCCGACGACAAGGTCACCACCGACGAGCTGTTCGCCGTCGGTGCCGTGTTCACCGTCATCGCCTGGGCCTTCGCCCACGTCTACGTCGTGGTCGCCGCGCTCGAGCCGCACGCCTTCACCGCCTACGAGCACCCGTCCGGCGAGCGCAGCTGGAGCGAGCTGCTGTTCTTGTCCTTCACCACGCTCTCGAGCACCGGCCTGTCCGACGTCATGCCGGTGCGTCCGCACGCGCGCAGCATCGTGATGTTCGAGCAGATCGCCGGCGTCTTCTACCTGGCCATGGTCGTGACCCGGTTGATCGGCCTCTCGGCGATGCGGAAGGTGGAGAAGTGAGCCTGCTGCACCTGGTGCTCTCGGTGCTGTGCGCGTTGGTGGCGCTGCGGCTGGTCTACCTCATCGTGCGCGACCGTCAGCTCGACGACCCCACCTTCTACGCCCTCCTCGCCCTGGAGGCCGGCCTGGTGGTGCAGCTCGTCGTCGGCATCGTGCGGCTGAGCGGACCGCACGCGGGCGTGAACGTCGCCGCCTACGTCGGCTACCTCCTCGGCGCCCTGGTCATCCTCCCCGTCGGCTTCGTGTGGGCCGCCGCGGAGAAGAGCCGGTCGGGCACCGGCGTTCTGCTGGTGGCCGTGATCGTGCTGCCCGTGCTCTTCCTCCGGCTCCACGACCTCTGGGAGGCCACCCGTGGCTGAACGCACGAACCGACGCTTCGGCCGCATCCTGGTCTTCGTCTACGGCCTCTTCGCCCTCGCCGCGACCGCCCGCTCGCTGGTGCAGCTGGCCACCCAGTACCACCTCGCGCCAGCGGCCTACTGGGTCTCGCTGTTCTCCGGGATCGTCTACTGCGTGGCCACCTGGGCCCTGGCCACGAACCGACGACGGGTCGCGATCGCCGCGGTCGCCGTCGAGCTGGCCGGCGTGCTCGTGATCGGCACGCTCAGCCAGCCCGACGACGTGGACCGCTCCACCGTCTGGTCGACCTACGGCAACGGCTACGGCTACGTGCCGCTCGTGCTGCCGTTCGTCGGCCTGTGGTGGCTCTGGCGCACGGGGCGCCTCAGTTCTTCGACACCCTGACCTTCATCGAGGTGCCGTCCTGCGTGAGCACCCGGATCACCGTCCCGGTGTCGGGCACGTCGACGCTCGCCGTGGGCTGCGAGGCATCCCAGTAGGAGCGGTCGTCCCGGAACACCGGCACGGCGGCCTGACCCCGGATGTAGTTCGCCACGCCGTTGACGTGCAGGGTGATGTTGTCGCTCTTCTGCAGGCCGAACGGCGCGTCGTACCCGGCCACCCGCGGCCGCCACAGCGTGCCGTCGAGACGGACGCGGGCGGTGGGGTTGGCGTCGACCGGCAGCGCCAGCCCCTCGCCCGGGTGGGTGCTGGTGTTGTTGTCGCTCTGGGAGGTGTCCCAGTAGGTGACCAGCAGGCCGTCCTGGTACGGGAAGTGCTCGACGCGGTCGGGCTGGGTGGTGGCCCAGCCGAAGTTGTACGGCCCCGACTGCAGGTACTTGTCGAACGAGGCGTACACCCGGTTGGCGGCGATGTAGTAGTTGTCGTAGGCCTGCGTCACCGTGCTGCCGACGGCGGAGAACCCGTCGAGGGTCCAGCCGTTGGCGCCGCTCTCGGCGCCGTCGCTGAGGCTGCCCACGCTGATGCTGTCGAGGAACAGCCCCGGCGGCAGGTCGGGGTCGTTGCCCTGGACCCCGCCGTCGGTGGTGTAGCGGACCCGGAGGTCGACCGTCTTCCCGGCGTAGGCCGCGAGGTCGTAGCTCAGCGGCACCCACGCACCGGCGGAGTCGCCGGTCAGGCCGTTGGTGTCGGGGTCGGTCGAGACCGACCCGGCCTTGCCGGGCACGCTCTTCCAGCCCGAGCCGTCGTCGACCTCGAGGTACGCGTAGTCGTAGCCGTCCTCGATGTTGTACTGCGCCTGGGCCGTGAACGCTGGCGAGCCCGTCGGCAGGGTCACCGAGCGCTGCATCGTGGCCGTGTAGTCGTCGCCGCTGCCGCTCCACCACGACTTCGTGCCGGCGTAGGGCGTGGCCAGGTCGCGGGTGACCTCCTTCTTCGGCAGCACCACGACCGCCGCCTGCGGCTTGGCCGAGTTGTACTCGCTCGGGCCGAGCGTCAGCGTGCGCTTCTGCGAGGGCAGGACCGTCTCGTAGTCCAGCCAGCCCAGCTGCAGCTTGTCCCAGGCGCCGAGGTCGGAGGCCCGGGTGCCGATCGCCTGGTCCTTCGGCGCGCTCTCGCGCGACTGCGCCATCAGCGACCAGTAGTTGACCGAGTTCTCGCCGCCGTTGGTGTCGTAGAGGTCGGGCAGACCCAGGTCGTGGGTGTACTCGTGGGCGAAGACGCTCATGCCGCCGTTCTCGGGCTGGATCGTGTAGTCGCCGATCCACACCCCGGAGTCGCCGATCTGCGTGCCGCCCTGCTTGCCCTGCGCGGGGCCGGTCTGGCCGTAGCTGGTGCCGTAGGCGTACCAGCGGTGCGACCAGATCGCGTCCTCACCCTGGATCGGGTCGCCGTCGGCCTCGTCGCCGCCCGCGTGGACGATCTGGAAGTGGTCGAGGTAGCCGTCGGGCTCGTTGAAGTCGCCGTCGCCGTCGATGTCGTAGCGGTCCCAGGTGTCGAAGGACTTCAGCTCCTTGGTCACCGCCGCCTTGCTGCGGCCCTTGGCGATCTCACTGGAGTACCACTTGTCCGCGGCGTCGCGGACCAGGTCCCAGGTGGTGTTGCAGACGTTGGAGGCGCACACGTTCGGGTCGTCGCCGTTGGTGGTGGGGTCGTCGGAGGAGCGGCCGTAGCGCGCCTCGTTGTAGTCGACCTTCACCCAGTCGGTGACGGTGCCGTCGATGCTGTAGCGGCCCGAGGACTGCCGCTCGAAGTACTGCCGGACGGACTCGACGGCCTGGCCCGAGCCGGGCTTCCCGCCGGTGCCGAAGTACAGGTCCTGGTAGTGCTTCTGGTTGTAGTCGGGCTGCCAGACCGTGGAGTTGTCCTGGCTGCGGTCGGGCGCCGGGATCTTGTTGTGCAGCGGCCCGTCCCAGGTGACCGGGCCCGTGGTGCTGGGCTCGATGTCCTTGTCGGGGTACTTCGGGTCCCGCTTGGTCCCGAACTCGGTGAGGATCACGAAGATGTGGTCGGTCGTCTCGCGCTGCAGCTCGACGTACTGGTCCTTCGTGGAGGCCTGCTGCTTGACCAGCCCCCGCTTGGTCGCGGCCGCCTGCGTGCGCTGCGAGGCCACCTTGACCACGGTGCTCGCACCGCGCCGCTGCGGGGTCGCGGTGCCGTTGACGACCTCGGCGATGGCGCGCTGCTTGAGCGAGCGTCGCTTCTCCTCGGCCGGGTTGGGCAGCTCGTCGGCGGCGGCGCTGGTGTCGGCGGTGGAGTCCGCCGGCGGTGAGGTGTCGCTTTGCTGTGCGAAGGCGTCGGGGGTCGTCAAGGCGGCCATCACGGCCGCCGCTGCCCCCAACCCGAGAATGGTGCGCATGGGTCGTGCCCTTTCACCCGAGAGACGGACGACGCCGCCCGATCGGGGTGGGCCGTCCCTGATGGGGTCGTATAGAACCATCGTGTGGTCCGGCTGACAATGGCTGAACGGCCAACGGCGCCGCTCGCTAGGGTGACGACATGAGGCTGACCGTCGTCGGCAACTCGGGTTCCTACCCGGGGCCGCACTCTTCGGCCAGCTGCTATCTGCTCGAGGCCGACTACGACGAGCGCACCTGGCGCGTGCTGCTCGACCTGGGCAATGGCGCGCTCGGCGCGCTGCAGCGCTACGCCGATCCGCTGGCCGTCGACGCGGTGCTGCTCAGTCACCTCCACGCCGACCACTGCCTCGATCTGTGCGGCTACTACGTGCTGCGCAAGTACCACCCCGACGGCCCCCAGCCGCGCATCCCGGTCTGGGGCCCCGAGGGCACGGCATCGCGGATGGCGCGCGCCTACGACCTGCCCGAGACCCCCGGCATGACCGAGGAGTTCGACTTCCGGACCTACCCCGGCGGCTCCTTCTCGCTGGGCCCGTTCACCTTCCTGGCCCGACGGGTGAACCACCCCGTCACCGCCTACGCGCTGCGCATCAGCGTCGACGACGCCGTGCTCGTCTACTCCGGCGACACCGCCTACTGCGAGCCCCTGGTCACCCAGGCCGACGGTGCCGACGTGTTCTTGTGCGAGGCCTCGTTCCTCGACGAGGCCGACAACCCGCCCGACATCCACCTCACCGGCCTCGAGGCCGGCGCCATCGCCACCACCGCCGGCGCCCGACAGCTGCTGCTCACCCACATCCCGCCCTGGCACGACCCGGCCGTGGTGCTGGGGGAGGCCAAGGAGTCCTTCGTCGGGGACGTCCGGCTGGCCGAGGTGGGGACGACGTACGAGGTCTGAGGCCCGGGGGGGTTTTGCCGGGCACCCGGCAAAACTCTTCGCAAATGCCGCGTTTCGAGCCCACTTTCGGGGGGTTTTGCCGGGCACCCGGCAAAACCCCCGCCGGAGCAGCCTCACGACCAGCCCCCAACCAGCCCCCCGGATCAGCCCCCAGCGTCGTGCACGATGATCGCGATCTGGACCCGGTTCTCCACCGCGAGCTTGTCGAACAGCCGGCTCACGTGGGCCTTCACGGTGGGCACCGAGAGGTGGAGCTCGCGGGCGATGTCGGCGTTGGAGAGGCCCCGGCCCACGGCGTCGGCGACGTCGCGCTCGCGGTCGGTGAGCGTCGCGAGCTGCCGGCGGGCCTGCTCGGCGCGGTCGGCGTCACCGCGGCCGGGGGCGCGGTCGGTGACCTGGCGGATCAGGCTGCTCAGCGCCTGCGGGGAGAGCATCGGCTCGCCGCGGGCGACGGTGCGGATCGCCTCGACGATGTCGGCGGGCGGGGTGTCCTTGAGCAGGAAGCCGCTCGCACCGACGGTCAGCGCGCGCACCACGTAGTCGTCGGCAGCGAAGGTGGTCAGCACGATGACGCGGGGGAGCGCGTCGCCCTCCTCGTCATCGGTGTCGCGGTCGCCGCAGAGCCGCTCGGTGGCCTCGAGGCCGTCCATGACCGGCATCCGGATGTCCATCAGCACGACGTCGGGCTGCTCGGTGGCCACCAGGGCCAGGGCCTGCTCGCCGTTCTCGCCCTGACCGACCACCTCGATGTCGGGCGAGCCGCCCAGCATCAGTCCCAGCCCGGAGCGGACCAGCGGGTCGTCGTCGACCACCAGCACGCGGGTGGCCATCACGCGGCCGCCGGCCACGGCAGCCACACGTGCAGCGCGAAGCCCTCGCGGTCGTCGTCGACGTCGAGCCGGCCGCCGGCCAGCTCGGCGCGCTCGCGCAGGCCGACCAGGCCCAGTCCGGAGCCGGGGGCGAGCGGGGTCTGGCCGAAGCCGCGCCGATTGCGCACCCACACCTCGACGCCGTCTCCCGCCGTGCCGACGACGCTGACCTCCACCCGGACGCCCGCGGCGTGCTTGCGGGCGTTGGTCAGCCCCTCCTGCACGACGCGGTAGACGGTGCGACCGGCCTGGTCGGGCACCGGCACGGTCGGGTCGACCTCCACGGCGAGGTCGACGCACATGCCGTTGGCGCGGGCCTCGGCCACCAGACCGGGCAGGTCGCCCAGCGTCGGCTGCGGACGGTCGCCGCGTACCTCGGCGTCCTCGCGGAGCACGCCGAGCACCTCGCGCAGGTCGGTCAGCGCCTGGTGCGCGGAGGTCTGGATCAGCGCCGCCGTCTCGCGCACCTGCTCGGCCGGCAGGTCCTGGCGGAAGGCCAGCGCGCCGGCGTGCATGCTCACCATCGAGATCCGGTGGGCGAGCACGTCGTGCATCTCGCGGGCGATCCGCTCCCGCTCGGCGGCGCGGGCGGACTCCACGCGCAGCTCCTGCTGCGCCTCGGCCTGCCGGGCGCGCTCGCGCAGGGTGAAGACCAGCTCGCGGCGCGAGCCGATGTACATGCCCACCGCCATCATGGCGATGGTGACGGCGATGCCGAAGCCCAGCGGCACCCACCAGTTCGGTCCGCCGCCGCGCCCGGGCTCCACGTAGAGGTAGCCGAAGCCGGCCGCGGCACCGACGACGCCGACCAGCACCACCTGCCAGTACACCCGGCGGGTGGCCAGCGACACCGCCGTCAGCACGGCGGGGCCGGCGGCGAGGCCCGAGATGAGCGTCGCGGCGTTGATCGCGAGCGCGACGGCCAGCGGCCAGCGCCGTCGGTAGAACATCGCCACGTAGGCGGCCACGCCGATCAGGATGTCGACGGCGAGGAAGACGTGGGCGTGTGAGGTCTCGCGGGGCGCCATGTCGATGAGGACGACCGCGCTGGTCAGCAGGCACGCCACCACCCGCCAGGTGTGGCCCCACCACCCCAGCCGCGGCGCGTAGTCGACGGCGCTCTCGTGCACGTCACCAGGCTACGGAGCCCGCAACGCGCCGGACCAGCGGCGCAGGTAGGGGACGCCTCGGGGTCGGACCCCTACCAAAGTCAGGGAAGGAGCAGACGCTCGCCCGATGTGGCAGCGACGTCGGGTGCCCCAGGCTGGTCGCATGATCCGAGTCGACCGACTGTCCAAGACCTACGGGCCCTACCGGGCCGTGGACGACGTCTCGTTCGTCGCCGAGCCCGGCCGGGTCACCGGCTTCCTCGGCCCCAACGGCGCCGGCAAGTCCACCACGATGCGGGTGATGGTGGGGCTCACTCCGCCCGACAGCGGCTCCGCCACCATCGGTGGCCTGCGCTACGCCGACATCCCCAACCCCGGACGCCACGTCGGCGTCCTGCTCGACGCCTCCGCCCAGCACGCCGGCCGCTCCGGCCGCGAGGTGCTGCACCTGGCCGCGATGACCATGGGCCTGCCCGAGAGCCGCGTGGACGAGATGCTGCGGCTGGTCTCCCTCGACGAGAAGGAGGCCAAGCGCCGGGTCGGTGCCTACTCCCTCGGCATGCGGCAACGGCTGGGCATCGCCCATGCCCTGCTCGGCGACCCGTCGGTGCTCATCCTCGACGAGCCGGCCAACGGCCTCGACCCCGCCGGCATCCACTGGATGCGCGGGCTGCTGCGCGACTACGCCTCCCGCGGCGGCACCGTGCTGCTCTCCTCGCACCTGCTGCACGAGGTGGAGGTGATCGCCGACGACATGGTCGTCATCGGCCGCGGCAAGATCGTCGCCCAGGGCACCAAGGCCGAGCTGCTCCGCAGCGCCGGCACCCTGGTGCGCGCCGAGGACGACGCACTGCTCGGCAAGGCGCTCGCCGGAGCCGACATCACGGCGACCCCGATCGCCGACGGCGGGTTCCGCACCGAGGTCGACCCCGTCGTCGTCGGTCGGGCCGCCGCCACGAACGGCGTTGTCCTCACCGAGCTCCGGCCCGCCGAGAGCGCCGGCCTCGAGCAGCTGTTCCTCGAGCTCACCTCCGACACCCAGCGTGAGCAGCCCGTCCAGGAAGGACCCCAGGCATGACCACCGCCACTCTCGAGACCCCCGCGTTCGCCACCGGCAATGCGATCCCCTTCGGCCGGCTGCTCCGCGTGGAGCTGCGCAAGATGGTGGACACCCGCGCCGGCAAGTGGCTGCTCGGCGTCATCGGTCTGCTGACCGCCGCCGCGCTGGTGATCCTGCTGCTGGCCGCGAGCACGCAGGAGCACACGTTCGCCAACGCCGTCGGAGCCGCGGCCACACCTCAGGGCATCCTGCTGCCGGTGCTGGGCATCCTGCTCATCACCCAGGAGTGGGGCCAGCGCACCGGCATGGTCACCTTCACCCTCGAACCGCACCGCGCCAAGGTGCTGTGGGCCAAGGTAGCCGCGGCCGTCGTGCTCGGCGTCGCCGCGATGGTGCTCGCGCTCGCGCTGGCCGCCGTCGTCGCCGCCATCGGCGGCGCGGCCGACCCCTGGGCCGGCATGGACGCCGGCGTCATCGGCCAGTACTTCCTGCTCGAGGTGGTCGGCGTCGTCGGCGGCCTGGTGTTCGGCCTGCTGTTCCTCAACACCGCGGCGGCCATCGTCGTCAGCTTCGCGCTGCCGATCGTGTTCAGCGTCGTCACCTCGCTGTGGAACGCCGTGCACAAGGCGCAGCCGTGGATCGACCCGGCCACGGCGCAGGGACCGCTGCAGAGCGGTGACCACCTCACCTCCACCGAGTGGCAACACCTGCTGACCACCACGCTGATCTGGGTGGTCGTGCCGTTCGTGGTCGGCCTGTGGCGCGTGCTGCGCACCGAGGTCAAGTAGCCCGGGCTACACCTGGACCGAACCGCGCCAGACCTCCCACTGGGAGGGATCGGACACCACGGGGGTGGTGCCCGGGCGACGGTTCCAGCAGAAGGCGTACAGGTCAGCAGCACTCCCGCTGACCTGTACGCCTTCGGCGCTGTGTCCACGCTCGACGGTGGTCAGCTCGGGGCCGGCCACCACCCGCCACGAGTCGCCGGTGTCGGTGGCGAGCAGGTGGTAGACGGTGTGCGGCTCGGTGACCGGCAGCAGCCGCGGCACCAGCATCATCAGCTCGTCGATGCCGTCGACGGCCAGCCCGGCGTCGAGCGGGGTCGGCCGATCGGCAGCGATCTCCACGTCGATGCGGTGCACCGCGGTCTCGTGCGCCTGCCGCCGGGCCCAGTACGCCGGGCCGTCGGGGCCGGACCACATCTGCCAGCAGGCGGCGTCGGGGTCGGCGTCGCGCAGCTCGTCGACCAGCCGGCGGTGCAGCTCGGCGTACCAGGCGACCAGCGAGGTGTGGTCGGCCGGGGCGTCGGCCTCCAACGGTCGCCGGGGTGGCGGCTTCGCGCCGCCGCCGACGACCGCGCGTCGCGACCACTCGTGCACGGTGGCGAGGTGGCGCAGCAGCTGGTCGACGTCCCAGCCGGGACAGGCGGCCACCGCCTCCTGGCCGGTGCACCGCGATGCCGCGGCCACCACCCGCGCGCCTTCGGCCTCGAGATGGTCGACGTGGGTCGCGGGGTCCATGAGCCCATGATCGCGGTGGCGCCCTAGGGTCGGTGGCATGACTCGCGCAGATGGTCGTGCCGACGACGAGCTCCGTCCGGTGAAGCTCACCCGCCACTGGCAGGACCACCCCGCCGGGTCGGTCCTCGTCGAGTTCGGCCGCACCCGCGTGCTGTGCGCGGCGTCGGCGTCGGTCGGGGTGCCGCGCTGGCGCAAGGGCTCCGGGCTGGGCTGGGTGACCGCCGAGTACGCGATGCTGCCCAGCGCCACCAACACCCGCAGCGACCGCGAGTCGGTCAAGGGCCGCATCGGCGGACGTACGCACGAGATCTCGCGGCTGGTCGGGCGCTCGCTGCGGGCGGTGGTCGACTACGCCGCACTGGGCGAGAACACCATCGTCCTCGACTGCGACGTGCTCCAGGCCGACGGCGGTACCCGCACCGCGGCCATCACCGGCGCCTACGTCGCGCTGGCCGACGCCGTCGCCCACCTCAAGGCAGAGGGTGCCCTCGCCGGTGACCCCCTCACCGGGTCGGTGGCGGCGATCTCGGTGGGCGTCATCGACGGGGTGCCGCGCCTGGACCTGCCCTACGAGGAGGATGTGCGCGCCGAGACCGACATGAACGTCGTCATGACCGGTGCGGGCACGTTCGTCGAGGTGCAGGGCACCGCCGAGGGTGCGCCCTTCGACCGCGCCGAGCTCGACGCCCTGCTCGGGTTGGCCGAGCAGGGCTGTGCGGAGCTGACCCGGCTCCAGCAGCAGGCACTCTCCTCGTGACCGAGGTCTTCCTCGCCTCGCGCAACCCCAAGAAGCTGGGGGAGATGCAGCGGATCCTCGCCGAGCTGCTGCCCGAGATCCGCGTGCTCGGTCTCGACGACGTCGACCCCTACGACGAGCCCGTCGAGGACGCTCCCGACTTCGACGGCAACGCCCTGCTCAAGGCCCGCGCCGGCTTCGAGCGCACCGGACTGCCGTCGCTGGCCGACGACTCCGGTCTCGCCGTCGACGCGCTCAACGGCATGCCGGGCGTGCTCTCGGCCCGCTGGTCGGGCCGGCCCAAGGACGACGACCGCAACAACCGGCTGCTGCTCGAGCAGCTCGGCGACGTCCCCGACGAGCGGCGTGGCGCCCACTTCCACGCCAGCGTCGCCTTCGTGCACGCGGGCGGCGAGCTCGTCGTCGGCGGCGACATGGCCGGCCGGGTGATCCGCGAACCCCGCGGCACCGGCGGCTTCGGCTACGACGTGCTCTTCGTGCCCGACGACCAGGACGGCGCGCTCACCTCCGCCGAGATGAGCCCGGAGGTCAAGGACGCGATCTCGCACCGCGGCCGGGCGCTGCGGGAGATCGCGGCTCTGGTGGTCGAGGTGCTGCAGGGTTCCTGACGTGCCGGAGGGGGGACTTGAACCCCCACGCCCGAAGGCACAGGTACCTAAAACCTGCGTGTCTGCCTGTTCCACCACTCCGGCGTCGGGGCGAGCAGGACGTCATACGCCGTGGTCGCCGAGACGACCAGAGCGTATGACCTCCTACAGGCCGAGGTCGCGACGCAGCTTCGCCACGTGCCCCGTCGCCTTGACGTTGTACTGGGCGATCTCCACGACGCCGTCGGCGTCGACGACCACCGTGGAGCGGATGACGCCCTCGACGACCTTGCCGTAGAGCTTCTTCTCGCCGTAGGCGCCGTACGCGGTGAGCACCTGCTTGTCGGGGTCCGAGAGCAGCGTGATCGTCAGGTGGTCGCGCTCGCGGAAGGTCGCCAGCTTCTCGGGCTTGTCGGGTGAGATGCCGAGCACCTCGAAGCCGGCCGCGTGCAGCGAGTCGAGGGAGTCGGTGAAGTCGCAGGCCTGCGTGGTGCAGCCGGGAGTCATCGCCGCGGGGTAGAAGTAGACGATGGTGCGCTTGCCGCGGTAGTCCGAGAGCGACACCGAGGCGCCGGTGTCGTCGGTCAGGGTGAAGTCGGGGGCGGTGTCGCCGGGGGAGAGTCGGGGCATGCGCGTGAAGGTACCGGGCGCCGTGCGCGATAGCGTGAGCCGGGACAGCCTCAGCAGCCAACCGAGGAGCGAGCCGATGCCGGGTACGCCGGAGTCACGCGATGCCATCGAGCGGGAGATGGAGCAGACGCGCCAGCACCTCGGTGCCACCCTGGACCAGCTCGTGTACCGCGCCAACCCCAAGACGATCGCGGGACGACAGGTCGCCGCGGTCAAGGGCTACTTCGTCGACGTCGACGGTGCGCCGCGCACCGGCAACATCGTCAAGGTCGTGGGCGGAGCGGTCGGCGCCGTCGTCGTGGTGGTCGTGCTGCGCAGGATCGTTCGCGACTGAACCCGGTGAGCGATCCTGAGCGCACCCCGATCCGGATGCTCCACGACCGGGTCCTGGTCAGCGTCGATCGCGGTGAGGGCGAGCGTCGCTCCACCGGCGGCATCTTGATCCCCGCGACCGCCGAGATGGGTGGACGGCGGCTGGCGTGGTCGCGCGTGGTCTCGATCGGCCCGCACGTCCGCGCGGTGGAGAACGGCGACCGCGTGCTGTTCGACCCCGACGACAAGGCCGAGGTCGAGGTGCACGGCTCCACCTACGTGGTGCTGCGCGAGCGCGACATCCACGCCGTGGCGGCCGACCGGCTCGGCGACAGCCAGACCGGCCTCTACCTCTGAGCCGACCTCACGCGCCAGGCACCGCACAGGCGCCCCGCGGGCTGCGTGCGGACGCACGAAGGCCGAGGTCCGCGGCTGGGGGGACAGTCTGCGGGCCTCGGCCTTCGAGAACAGCGATCAGCGGTAGTGCTTGGGTACCACGCTGGTCGCCTCGGCGATGTGCCGACGCCGCCGGGAGACACGCGCCGCGCCGACCTCGGAGGTGGTCGTCGCGCCGCGCAGGGCAGCGGAGGTGATAACGGCCGCCGTCGCGGCCTTGTGGGTGATGACCGGGGAGTCGAGCGTCGAACCCATGTCGGGGAGCCAATCGTGTGGGGGGCGATTCGCTGGGCGGGCGGTGCGCCTACCCGGTCTTCGACCATCGTGCGCCGGTTTGCAGGAAATGGCAATACCCCATCAAAACGGGCACTCACAGGTCTGTGCAGCCGGGCGTTGTTGCAGGTTCGTGCAACCGGTCGTCAGTCGCTGTCGACCTGCACCCGGAAGGTGGTGCGGTCGGTGTGCAGACCCCAGAGCCGCTCGGCTAGCGCCTCGGGGCTCTTGTCCTCGCTGTCGGGGTCGATCGCGCCCCCGATGATCAGCTGGGAGACCGCGATGCCCTCCTCGCCGAGCACCTCGTGCAGCAGCTCGGCGTACGCCGCCTGCCCGGCGAAGGCGACCGACGTGCCGGTCACGGCGCGCCCCGGCTTGACCGCCGAGCCGCCGTTGACGAAGAGGATCGTGCCCCGGTCCTGGCCGAGGAACCGCATGCCGGGCAGCACCGCGTGCACGGCGGCCACCGGTCCGTAGATGGAGAACTCGACCGGGCCGACCAGGTCGGCCGGGGTGGTCTCCAGCACCGGGCGCATGAAGTCCTTCTGCGGCAGCGGGCTGTACTGCAGCACCTCGATCGGGCCAAGCTCGACGGTGGCCCGCTCCAGGGCCGCGGCCAGCGAGGCCGGGTCGCGGACGTCGGCGGTGAAGCCCTGGGCCTGCACGCCGTCCTCGGCCAGCTCCGTGGCGAGGGCGTCGAGACGTCCCTGGTGGCGGGAGATGAGGGCCACCGAGAAGCCCTCGGTGCCGAAGCGCCGGGCCACGGCGGCGCCGAGGCCTCGCCCGGCGCCGATGATCGCGAGCGTGGTCATGGGTGAAGGTCCTTTCGTCGGCGGATGGGCTCAGCCCAGCGCGCGGTCGAGGTTGATGGCCGCGCTGATCAGGGAGAGATGGGTGAAGGCCTGCGGGAAGTTGCCCAGCTGCTCGCCGTTCAGGCCGATCTCCTCGGCATAGAGGCCGAGATGGTTGGCGAAGGTGAACATCTTCTCCAGTGCCAGCCGGGCGTCGTCGGCGCGGCCGACGCGGGTGAGCGCCTCGACGTACCAGAACGAGCACAGCGAGAACGTGCCCTCCTCGCCGCCGACGCCGTCGGTGCTGCGCTCGGTGTCGTAGCGGAACACCAGCGAGTCGGAGACCAGTCGCTCCTCGATGGCGGCCAGGGTGGATAGGAAGCGTGGGTCGTCGGGGGCCACGAACTTGACCATCGGCATCAGCAGCGCGCCGGCGTCGAGCACGTCGGCGCCCTCGTACTGCACGAAGGCACCCAGGTCGTCGTCCCAGCCCTCCTCCATGACCCGTGCGTACGCCGCGTCGCGCACCTGCGCCCAGCGCGTCAGGTCGCCGGGCAGACCGCGCTGCCGGGCGGTGCGCATCATCCGCTCGAAGGCCACCCAGCACATCAGCCGCGACGTCACGTGTGCCCGCGGCTCGTCGCGGATCTCCCACATGCCGGCATCGGGGCGGTCCCAGTTCTCCATCAGCCACTCGACGATGCGGGTGAGGTCCTGCCAGGCCTCGTGGCTGATGCCGCTGCCGTACTTGTTGAAGAGGTAGACCGAGTCGATCAGCTCGCCGTAGATGTCGAGCTGGAGCTGGCCGGCGGCCGCGTTGCCGACGCGCACAGGTTGCGACCCCCGGTAGCCCGAGAGGTGGTCCAGCTCGGTCTCGTCGGGCACCCGGCCGTCGAGGTCGTAGAGCACTCGCAGCGGCCCGAGGTCGGCGTCGTCCTCGCCGTGGTCGCCCAGCCGCTCGGAGAGCCAGCGCACGAACGAGTCGGCCTCGTCGGTGAACCCCAGCCGCAGCAGGGCGTAGATCGTGAAGGCGGCGTCGCGGATCCACACGTAGCGGTAGTCCCAGTTGCGCGAGCCGCCGATGTGCTCGGGCAGGCTCGTCGTGGGCGCTGCGATGACGCCGCCGGTGGGCTCGTGGCACATCAGCTTCAGCGTGAGCGCGGAGCGGTTCACCCGCTCGCGCCAGCGTCCCTTGTAGCCCGACTGGGAGAGCCACTGCCGCCAGAACAGGGCGGTGGCGTCGAAGAGCCGGTCGACGTCGGCGTCGTCGCAGCCGCGCATCTCCTCGTCCGGATCGAGCACCTCCAGCACGAACAGGGCGGTCTCACCGGCCGCCAGGTCGACCTGGGCCGTCACGTCGTCGCCGTCGATGTCGAGGTCGACGGTGGCGCTCAGGCCCAGGGCGACCTCGCCGTCGGCCAACCGGATGCCGACGTCGGTGCGGGTCAGGTCGGGCGAGACCCGGCCGTAGTCGGGTCTGGCGGCCATCCGCATCGCGACACTGGCCCGGCCACGGACCACGCTCACACGTCGCACCAGGCGCTGGCGGTGCTCCTCGTCGTGGGCCTTGAGCACCGGCATGAAGTCGTGGACCTCGACGACGCCCTCGTCGTTGAGGAACCGGGTGACCAGGATGTTGGACTCGGGGAAGTAGTACTGCAGCGTGCGCGAGTCGGGGTCGGTGGAGGCCAGCGACCACGAGCCGCCGCGGTCGGCGTCGAGCAGGGAGGCGAAGACGCTGGGGGAGTCGAACCGGGGGGCGCAGAACCAGTCGATGGTGCCGTCGCACGCCACCAACGCGCAGGAGCGGAGGTCGCCGATCAACCCGTGGTCGGCGATCGGGGGATAGTCGCTCATCCCTGCAGGGCCCACCCGCCGTCGGGCAGGTCGAGCGCCTGCTGCGGTCCCCACGACTCCTGTTCGTAGGTGTGCACCTGCGGTCGGTCGTCGAGCACCGGCTGGCAGATCTGCCAGAGCCGGTCGACCTCGTCGGCGCGGGTGAACAGCGTCTGGTCGCCGCGCAGCACGTCGAGCAGCAGCCGCTCGTAGGCCTCCAGCGGGTGGTCGTCGGGGAAGTCGTCGGCGAAGTCGAGTCGCAGCGTGGCCTCGGCCAGCTCCATCTCGGGGCCGGGTCGCTTCGCGCGGACGTCGACGGAGACCTCCGGCTCGTCGGTGAGCTCGAGGACGAGCTCGTTGGGCCCGGGGCTGCCCTGGAAGATCTGCGAGTCCGGCGTGCGGAACCGCAGCGTGATGGTGCGCCGGGTCTGCGCCATCGCCTTGCCCGTGCGCAGGTAGAACGGCACGTCGCGCCAGCGGTCGTTGTCGACGTAGGCCTCCACCGCCACCAGCGTCTCGACGTCGGAGTCGTCGGCGACGTCGTCCTCGTCGCGGTAGCCGTCGTACTGGCCGAACACGACGCGGGCCGGGTCGAGCGGCCGCATGGCCTCGAAGACGGCGTGCTTGGCGTCGCGCAGCGCCTTCTCCTCGAACGCGCCGGGATCCTCCAACGCGACGAAGCCGAGCAGCTGGCACAGGTGGGTGGAGATCATGTCGCGCAGGCAGCCGGTGGACTCGTAGAACGAGCCGCGGCCCTCCATGCCCAGCGTCTCGGGTACGTCGATCTGCACCTGAGCGATGCTGCGCCGGTCCCAGGCGGGCTCGAAGAGGCCGTTGGCGAATCGCAGCGCCAAGATGTTCTGCACCGCCTCCTTGCCCAGGAAGTGGTCGATGCGGAAGACCTGGTCCTCCTCGACGACGTCCTTGAGCGCGGTGTCGAGCTCGCGGGAGGAGGCGAGGTCGAGGCCGAACGGCTTCTCGATGACCAGCCGGGCCCGCTCGGTGAGCTTCTCGGTGCCGAGCATGGCGATCATGTCCTGCATCGCGCTGGGCGGCACCGAGAGGTAGACCAGCCGGCGTACGTCGTCGCTCCCACCGAGCCGCTCCTCGGCCTCGCGCACCTTCTCGGCCAGGTCCGAGCCGTCGTCGGCCGAGGAGGTCTGGAAGCTCAGCCGCTCCAGCAGGTCGTCGGCCACCGACTCGTCGAGGTCGTCGACGGTGTCCTCGAGGGCTTCCTTGATGTGCTCGCGGAACTCCTCGTCAGTGCCCGGGGAGTGCCGGCCGCTGCCGATGATCGCGTAGTCCTCGGGCAGCCGGCCGGCCTTCGCCAGCGAGTAGAGCCCGGGGAACAGCTTGCGCTTGGCGAGGTCGCCCGTGGCGCCGAAGAGCACGAGGACGTGGGGGAGGAGGTCGTCAGAGACGTCGGCCATGCCCCCTGCGTACCCCAACCGGCCCGATCCGACGCATTGACCTCCATCACGCCCGCTCAGCCCCGGTAGCGCTCCTGGTGCACCGCCTCGCTGAGCGGTCGGCCGCGCCGCCAGCCGTGGCGCACCAGGTCGGGGGTCTCCTGGAGCCGGTCGACGTGGCCCAGGCACAGCCAGGCCACCGGCCGCAGCCCGTCGGGCAGCCCGACCAGCCCGCGGAGCACCTCCTCGCGGTAGAACGACACCCAGCCCACGCCGAGACCCTCGGCGGTCGCGGCCAGCCACAGGTTCTGCACCGCGAGCACCGTGGAGTACAGCCCGGTGTCGGCGATGGCGTGGCGGCCGAGCACCTGGTCGCCGCCGCGGCTCGGGTCGTAGGCCACCACGACGCCCAGCCCGGACTCCCGCACGCCCTCGATCTTGATCCGCGCGAACGTCTCGGCCCGCTCGCCGCTCAGGTCCGCCGCGAAGACCTCCCGCTCGTGCGCGACGTGCGCAGCGAAGCTCGCAAGCGTGGCGGGGTCGCGCACCAGCACGAAGTCCCACGGCTGGCTGTGGCCGACGCTGGGTGCCGCGTGGGCGGCGGCCAGCACGCGCTCGAGCGCGTCGTCGGACACCGGCTCGCCGGTGAACTCGGCCCGGACGTCACGGCGTCGGTGGATGGCGTCGTAGAGGTCCACGGCCGCCCACCGTAGAGCCGCCGGGGCTCAGTGGCGACGGTGGCCCCGCCACCCGTGACCGGAGCCCGGCGCGATGACGTAGGTGGTGCCGTCCGAGGCGGTCAGCCAGTCGCGCTCGAACTGGCTGCGCTGGTAGACGTGGCGCACCTCGGCGTCGCTCGGGCTGGCCGGGTCGTAGACGATCGGGTCGCCGCTGGCGGTGAACCCGCCGACCACGACCAGGTGGCCGTCGGTGCCGGTGATCGAGGACCCGGTCAGGTCGTTGCTCGAGTCGCTGTCGGTGTTGTCCCACGCGATCGAGACCACCACCGGCACGCCGCGCTTGACCTGCTCCTCCACCGGCCGCAGCGAGGCGAACTGGCGCACCGAGCCGTCGAGCCCGTAGGCGCTGGCGTAGGCGGTGTTGAAGGGCCAGTTGCCGGCCCCGTCGTAGGCCTGGTCGAAGACGTGGATGGCGGCGTAGTCGACCACGCCGTCGACTCGCTGGTGGGCGTCGAAGACCGGGTCGGCCGGCAGCGCGGCGACGTCGCGGCGCGTGGGGCCGACGCCGTAGTAGGAGAGCACCATCGACGTCGAGGTCGGGCTGCACCAGGCCTCGCCGCCGCCGTCGTAGGCGGGGTACTCGCCGTGGTGGATCTCCTGGGAGTGGGAGGGCAGCCGCAGGTCCACCGTGCGCCGCATCGTGGTGGGGCTCGTCGTGGTCTGCGGGACGTCGCCGGGCAGGCTCGCGGTGGCCGCCACCTGGCGCACGGTGGGCGCGGCGCGCCCGGCTCCGTGCAGGATCACGCGCAGGCGGTAGCGCGTCGGCGTGCCACCGGGGGCGGCGTCGTGGGCCAGGAAGGTGTCGGTGTAGATCTTCCCGATCGGGTCGTCCTGGTCGTCGACGCTGGTGCGGGTGAACGCGGCGGAGTTCTCGAAGGCCCAGCGACCCATCGTGAACCAGCGGCTGGTGGTCGTGGCGGTCTGCGCCTGCATGCCGATCTCCACCCAGCTGCCGCCGGGCGTCGTGGCCTGCCACGAGGCGACCAGCTCGGAGAAGCCGTGCTGCGGGCTCACGTACGGCGAGGTCCAGACGCCCTCCTGCGCACCGCGCGCGAGCGTGATCGAGCCGCGCCGCTGGCGTACGTGCTGGGAGGCGCCCCGGGCGAAGTCGCCAGAGCTGGTGAAGGCATGGAAGCTGGTTGGCCAGGGGTCGGCGTACCCGGGCGAGGCGTGCGCAGCGGTGGGCGCGGCCAGGCCGGCCACGACGAGCGCGCCGAGGGTGAGCAGGCGACTGGACATGCGGTGGTGCATCAGACCTCCGAAGAAACGGACCCGAGAGTGGTCCGAACCAGTAGATCCCGCTCGTGCGGATCGTGGCAAGAGGAGAACATGTCGTCGTGGGCGCTTCGTTGGAACAGATCTCCTGGCCGCTGCGGACCGAGCGGCTCACCATCCGACCCGCCACCCGCGAGGACCTGCCGCGGATGTGGCCCTACCGCGGCGACGACGCCGTGATCGCCTGGATGACCTCGCGCTCGGACTCGCTCGAGGCCTTCGTCGCGCACCTCGGCCGGCCGCCGATGCTGGCGAAGACGCTGGTGGTGCAGTCCGGCGAGGAGCTGGTCGGCGACCTGTTCCTGGCCGTCGAGGACGCATGGGCGCAGCTCGACGTGCGCGAGCAGGCCGCCGCGACCCAGGCCGAGATCGGCTGGTGCCTGCACCCGGCCCACACCGGTCGCGGCTACGCCCGCGAGGCCGCGCGGGCGCTGATCGGGCTGTGCTTCGCCGACCTGGGGCTGCGCCGCGTCGTCTCCAACTGCTTCGCCGCCAACGAGGCGTCGTGGCGGATGATGGAGGACCTCGGGATGCGGCGCGAGGCGCACACCGTCGAGGACTCCCTGCATCGCGAGCTGGGCTGGCAGGACGGGTACAGCTACGCGCTGCTGCGGCGCGAGTGGAAGGGTTGAGCCATGGATCTGGGACTTCGCGACATCGTGGCCTTCGTCGTGGGCGGCACCGGCCTGATCGGCGAGGCGACCGCTCGGTTGCTGCAGGAGGAGGGCGCGACCGTCGTGGTCGGTGCGCGCTCGGAGGACTCCCTGGCGCGGGTGGCCGGTGAGCTCGGCGTCGAGACGGTGGTCGTCGACACCGCCGAGCAGGCCTCCGTCGACGCGGCCGTGGCCTCGGTGAACGAGCGGTTCGGCACCATCGGCGTGCTGGTCAACACCGCGGCGCCGTCGGCGCAGACCCTGGACCCCGGCCGGTCCAGCGACCCCGAGCAGGTGGTCGAGGGCCTGCAGGGCAAGGCGATGGGCTACCTGCGCATGACCAACGCCGTGCTGCCGCAGATGCGCGAGGCCGGCTACGGGCGGGTGGTGCAGGTCAACGGGCAGAACATGTACGTCACCGGCTCGATCACCGGCACGGTGCGCAACGCCGGCGTGGCCATCGCCGCCAAGGCACTGGCCGACCAGGTGGCCGGCACGGGCGTGACGATCAACGTGGTGAACCCCGGCCCGGTCCGCGAGGACGCCTCACCGAGGACCGAGCGCGGCGTGCCGGGCGACTCGACGCCGGAGCAGGTGGCCACCGTGGTCGTGCTGCTCTGCTCGCGCGGCGTCGCCGCCGTCTCGGGCGAGTTCGTCTCGGTGGGCCACAAGCTCCCGGGCCTGGTGGGCTACTAGACCCCGGGCACGATCCGGATGTCGCGGCGCGCGCCGTCGCCGAGCGCCTCGAGGGCCTCGGTGTAGGCCGCCCCGTCGTGGGCGTCGCGAGCCGCCTGCACCGACTCGAACTCCAGCAGCACGGTGCGGGTGTCCTGGCCCAGCTCGTAGACCTGCTCGGGGTTGCCCCGTGCCAGGTACCGCCCCCCGGCCGCCTCGAGCGCGGGCGCGGCCAGCGCGGCGTACGCCGCCATCTTGTCCGGGTCGGAGATCTCGTCGTAGGTGGCGATCCAGTAGGCGGTCATGAGCCTGATCCTGCCGTGCTCCGCATGGCGACGTAGGGAACCCCTCCCAGAACTGCGCCTCAGCCACCAACCGGGCACGCACCTCGCCTTTGCTACGTCGCAATGCGAGATCGACGGCGGCCACCACGATCCGCCGCACCTCGTCGGGCTCGAACATCACCTGCTCCCAGCTGAACCGCAGCACGATCCAGCCCTCGACCACGAGCAGGTTGTAGCGCCGAGCGTCCTTGTCCAGGGCCGCGCGGCCGCCGTGCCACTCGAACGAGTCGGCCTCCAGCACGATGCCGAGGTCGACGTCGGCGAGGTCGGGCCTGGCCCAGACGCGACGGTCGCGGATGACGAGCTGCGGCACGACGTGCAGCCCCGGCACGTCGAGCACGATGGCGCGCAGGACGGACTCGAACGGGTTGGCGGCCTCGGGCCCCGACACCGCCGCCACCCGGCGCAACTGGACCGAACCCGGCCCTCGGGCCGAGGCCGACAGGGACCGCATCGTCGCCGAGATGACGTCGTCGTGACGCCAGGCGGAGTCGGCCACGGCCAGCGCCTCGTCGAACGGCAGCCGCCGCATGCACGCCTCGACGGTGGCGGCCCGCGACGTGGCCGGGCCGTCGACGAGGTCGGGGTGAACGCTGCCGCGATGCACGTGGGCGACCTCGTACACCTGGTCGGGAACCTTGCGGTTGTGCGGGAACAGCAGGTGCGGGCGCGCCGGTGCGCGAGCCACCTCCCAGCCGTGGAACAGGGCCGCGCTGGTCAGGCACAGCACGCCGCGGTGGGTGTGGGCGACGCGCGTCGCGGCGTCGATGTGCGGCAGCACGTAGCGGCCCTTGGCCGTCCGGACCAGGTCGCCGGCACGGATCGCCCGGTCGAGCTCGGCCCGCGACCCGGCGGCGACGAGGTCGGCGCGCGAGGCGACGCCGCCGAGCCTTGCCACCGCCTCGACCAGGTCCATGCCCGGGAGTCTGCGCCGGCTCCGCCGACCGTGCGTGCGGTTGTCCACAGGGGTGGTGCGCCGAGCGAACTCGCATACGAACTCGCGCACCAACGGCACGAGGTGGGCTTACCCTCAGCCAGTGGGTCGGGAGCCAGCGCGTCAGGCGTGGGAGCGACTCAGCGACCTCCCGCTCACGCTAGCGGCCGTAGCATTTCTCGTCGCCTACGCGTGGCCGATTCTCGAGCCGAGCATCCAGCATCAGCCGGTGGGGGATGTCTGCAGCGCGGTCGCGGCAACGGCTTGGGTGGGATTCGCCGTCGACTACGTCGTACGCCTCGTGCTCAGTCGGGACAAGGCGGCCTTCATGCGGCAGAACCTGGTCGATCTGCTGATCGTCGTGGTGCCCATCCTGCGACCGTTGAGACTCCTGCGCCTGATCACGGTGCTTAAAGTGCTCAATCGGCGCGCCGAGTTGAGGCTCAGCAACCGGGTCGCGGTGTACGCGCTGGGCGCCAGCACGCTCTTGGTCTTCGTCGCTGCGCTGGCCGTTCTCGACGCCGAGAGGAAGTCGCACTCAGCGAACATCACGTCCTTCGGTGACGCGCTGTGGTGGGCGCTCGCCACGGTTAGTACTACGGGGTACGGCGATCGCTATCCGGTAACCGAGACAGGCCGGCTGATAGCCGCTGGCCTGATGGTCTCGGGCATCGCCCTGGTAGCGGTCGTCACGGCATCTTTCGCCAACTGGCTACTCTCGCACTTGAGCAGCATCGAGCGAGCCGAGCAGATGGAGACCAGGCGGGACCTGGAGCGTGTGCTCGCCGAACTTCAGCAGGTCCGCCAACGGTTGGCCGAGATGGAGCTACATCAGCCTGGTGCGGCCAAGGACCCATAGCCGCTGACACGGTGTGCAGGGGCACGCCTACAAATACCTGGACGCTGAGTGACCCAGCGGTATCACAGGGGTGGTGCGCCATCAGGGACTCGAACCCCGAACCCGCTGATTAAGAGTCAGCTGCTCTGCCAATTGAGCTAATGGCGCAAGGCCTCAGGTGCGAAGCCTCCGGAACGATAGCAGCGGGTCGCAGGCGCAGCGAAATCGGTTCAGCGGCGCCGCGACTCCAGCACGGCCATCGCCGCGTTGTGGCCGCCCAGGCCGCTCACCGCGCCACCCCGGCGGGCGCCGGAGCCGCAGAGCAGGACGCCCTCGACGCCCGTGTCGACGCCCCAGCGACGGGCGGGGGTGTCGAGTGACTCGCGACCCGATGTCCACGGCCAGGAGAGGTCGCCGTGGAAGATGTGGCCGCCGGGCATCGCCAGGTCGGCCTCGACGTCCTGGGGCACCTTGGCCTCGATGCACGGCTGGCCGTCGGGGCCGAGGAGCACGCAGTCCATGAGCGGCTCGGCCAGGTACTCGTCGATGACGGCGATCGTGCGGCGCAGCGCCTCGGCGCGGGCGGCCTCGCGGTCCTCGGCGAACAGCGAGGCGGGCATGTGCAGCCCGAACCAGGTCAGCGTCTGTGCGCCGGTGCCGGTGAGCGGGCCGAGGATGGAGGGGTCGGTCAGCGAGTGGCAGTACATCTCGCCCGGCGGCCGGGACGGGATCGACCCTGCCGCCGCCTCCTCGTACGCCTGCTGCAGCTCGGCGTAGGACTCCGCCACGTGGAAGGTGCCGGCGAAGGCGGTCTCCGGGTCGTCGCCCGAGCGCAGCCGCGGCAGCCGCGAGAGCAGCAGGTTGACCTTCAGCTGCGCGCCCGAGGGACGCGTGCGGGGCCCGGGGTGCTCGCCGAGCAGGATCCGCAGCACCCACGGTGCGACCCCGGCCAGCACCGTGCCGGCACGCACCGAGCGGTGCCACGAGCCGTCGTGGAAGGTCACCTCGACGCCGTCGGGTCCGGGTACCAGCGAGCTGACGCCGGCTCCGGTGCGGATCTCGGCGCCGGCACCGCGGGCGGTCGCGTCCAACGCCGCGGTGACCGAGCCCATCCCGCCGACGGGCACGCGCCACTCGCCGGTGCCGTTGCCGATCAGGTGGTAGAGGAAGCAGCGGTTCTGCACCAGTGAGCGCGCGTCCATCGGGGCGAACGTGCCGATGAGGGCGTCGGTGGCCACCACGCCGCGCACGGCATCGTCGGCGAAGCGCTCGCGCAGCAGGAGGTCGAGCGGCTCCTCGACGACGCCGCGCCACAGGTCGGCGCCGATGCGGGCGCTCAGGTCGCGGGCGGACGGCAGCGGCTCGGTGAGCGTGGGGGAGACGACCTCGGCGAACTCCGTCATCTGCTCGTAGAAGTGCTGCCAGGCGCGGTACGCCTCGTCGCTGCCGGTGAGTGTCCAGAACGAGTCCGCGGTCAGCTGGCCCTCCGGCCGCTCGGCGAGGAGTCCGAGGTCGCGACCGTCGCGGTGCACCGGGGTATAGGAGGCGGTGCGACGAGAGCGCAGCTCGATGTCGAGGCCGAGGTCGTCCACGATCTGCTGCGGCAGCAGGCTCACCAGGTAGGAGTAGCGGGAGAGCCGGGCGCCCGTGCCCGGGAACGCCTCCGTGCTGACCGCCGCTCCGCCCGTGTGGTCGAGGCGCTCCAGCACCAGCACGCTGAGCCCCTCGCGGGCCAGGTAGCCAGCCGCCGTCAGCGCGTTGTGCCCGCCGCCGACCACCACCACGTCGTAGCTGTCCACGGGTGGTCACGCTAGCGGGAACGCGGAATAGTAGAGACTTCAACCACGCTGGAGACGACATGCCTGCGATCAGCGTCGACGACCTCACCGTCCTGCGCCGCCTGCGTACGCCAGGACTGGGCGACCGGGTGCGGCCGGTGAGGCAGGTCGTCGACGCGCCCTCGGGCTACGAGGGCGAGGGGTTCCCGGTGCGGCGTGCGTTCGCGGGCGTGGACCTGCGCGACCTCGACCCGTTCGTGCACATGGACCAGATGGGCGAGGTCGACTACGCGCCGGGAGAGCCCAAGGGCACGCCGTGGCACCCGCACCGGGGCTTCGAGACCGTCACCTACATCATCGACGGCACCTTCGACCACCACGACAGCCATGGCGGCGGCGGCACCATCACCGACGGCGACACCCAGTGGATGACCGCCGGCTCCGGCCTGCTGCACATCGAGGCGCCGCCGGAGTGGCTGGTGACCTCGGGTGGGCTGTTCCACGGCATCCAGCTGTGGGTCAACCTGCCGCGCGAGGCCAAGTGGAACGCCCCCGCCTACCAGGACATCCGCGCCAAGGACGTCGGCCTGGCCACCTCGGCCGACGCCGGCGCGCTGGTGCGCGTCATCGCCGGCGAGGTCGACGGTGTCGCGGGGCCGGGGTCCACCTTCACGCCGATGTCGCTGGTGCACGCGAGCGTCGAGGCGGGTGCGCAGCTGGAGCTGCCGTGGCCGGTCGAGTACAACGCGCTGGTCTACGTGCTGGCCGGGCAGGGCTTCGTGGGCGTCGAGAAGCGTCCGCTGCGCACCGGCAACCTCGCGGTGCTCGGGGCCGGCGACTTCGTCAGCGTCGCCGGCGACACCCGCCACGACAGCCGCACCCCGGCCTTCGACGTCCTCGTGCTCGGCGGACGTCCGATCAACGAGCCCGTGGCCTGGGCCGGACCGTTCGTGATGAACACCAGGGCCGAGGTGCAGCAGGCCTTCGAGGACTTCCAGAAGGGCCGGCTGGGCACCATCCCCAGCGTCCACGGTGCGCCCACGAGCCTGCAGGAGGGCTGAGGGCGCCGGCGCTTCTCGTGGTGAGGATCTGCCGGAAAGCCCGACAACCAGCGGAATACGCGCTGCACTCCGCCGCCCAGCAGTCCGCCGCGCTGGGCTGAGACGTCATACGTCCGGGTCGCGGGAGCGACCAGTTCGTATGACGTCTCGCGGCGCCGACAACCTTGGGGTGAGCGACGGGGCTTGAACCCGCGACCCTCGCGACCACAACGCGATGCTCTACCAGCTGAGCTACGCCCACCAAGAGGTCTCCGGGGAGACCGCAGAGGATTCTAAGCGGTCCCGGGCGTCGCAGACGAATCGGCGGTCAGGGCGCCACCGTGGCGGGCGGCGATCTCCTTGGCGGTGTCGGAGGACGGGCCGGGCGGGGGGACGAAGACGGCCTCGCGGTAGTAGCGCAGCTCCTCGATGCTCTCGCGGATGTCGGCCAGTGCGCGGTGGCCGCCGTTCTTGGCCGGGGCGTTGTAGTAGGCCCGCGGGAACCAGCGCCGCGAGAGCTCCTTGATGGAGGAGACGTCGATGATCCGGTAGTGCAGGAACGCGGTGAGCTCGGCCATGTCGCGCTCGAGGAACATGCGGTCGGTGCCGACGCTGTTGCCGGCCAGCGGGGGGCGGCTGCCGTCGTCGCAGTGCTCGCGCACGTAGGCCAGCACCTGGGCCTGGGCGTCCTCCATGGTGCTGCCCTCGGCAAGCTCCTCGAGCAGCCCCGAGGTGGTGTGCATGGTGCGCACGAACTCGTCCATCTGGGTCAAGGCGGCCTCGGGCGGCCGGATGACGACGTCGACGCCGTCGCCGAGCACCTGCAGCTCGAAGTCGGTGACGAGCGCGGCCACCTCGATGAGGGCGTCGGCCCCGAGGTCCAGGCCGGTCATCTCGCAGTCGATCCACACCAGTCGGTCACTCACGCCCCCGACCCTACCCAGACCCTCTGGAGCCCCGGATTAGCATGAAAGTCATGGTCAGGTGGATCGGACTCCTGGCGCGGCTGGTCGTCGGCGGGGTCTGGATCTGGGCCGGGGCGCTGAAGCTGCCCCACCTGGAGTCGAGCGTGACGGCCGTGCGCGCCTACCAGCTGCTGCCCACCTCCACCACCGACACCGTCGGCCGGCTGCTGCCCCTGGTCGAGGTCGCCGTCGGGGTGCTGCTCGTGCTGGGTCTGCTGACGCGGGTCTCGGGCCTGGTCTCGGCGCTGCTGCTGATCGCCTTCATCGTGGGCATCTCCTCGGTCTGGGCGCGCGGGATCTCCATCAACTGCGGCTGCTTCGGCGACGGCGGCTACGACCCGAACGCGGCGGCCAAGTACCCGTGGGAGATCGCCCGCGACACCGCGCTCGCGCTGGGCTCACTGCTGCTGGTGTGGCGCCCGCGCACCCCCGCCTCGCTGGACGGCTTGCTGTTCCCCCAGCGAGACGTCGCCGCGGAGCCGGTGACCGCAGACACCTGAGGAAGGACACCGATGTCGACGAAGAACCGCGACCAGGGCCGTACCGAGCGGGCGGCCGCCATCCAGCGCGAGCAGCACCGCAAGGAGCGCAACCGCCGCGTGGCCATCTCCGGGGTGGTCGTGGTGGTGGTCGCGCTCATCATCGGGGCCGCGTTCTGGGCCACCCGCGGCAGTGGCGACACCGCCGCCGCCGGCTCCACGAGCGGGCTGAAGGTCGTCCGCGACGGCGACGCGATGGTCGTGGGCAACAACCCCGACGCCAGGGTGAAGGTCACCGTCTACGAGGACTTCCTGTGCCCGTACTGCCGGGAGTTCGAGACCTCCTCGCGCGACTTCCTGCACGCCGACGCGGCCGCGGGCAAGGTGCTCATCACCTACCGCCCCTTCCACCTGCTCTCCGAGGACTACTCGCGAGAAGCGCTGGTGGCGTGGGGGCAGGTGCTCAACCACGGCACCGGCAAGCAGGCCCTGAAGTTCCACGACCTGCTCTACGACAACCAGCCCTACGAGACCGCCTCGTCGTTCCCCGACGCCGCCGACCTGCGCAAGCTGGCGGCCAAGGCCGGTGTCAGCTCGAGCGTGCAGAAGCTCATCGGCGACGACGACGGCTCGTTCTACGACGAGGCCCAGCAGTCGGCCTCCGGCATCGACTCCACGCCGACGGTGATGGTCGACGGCAAGCAGTTCGCGCAGGGCCAGAGCATCGATGCGCTCGTCTCGGCGCTGGAGAAGAAGATCGCGGCGGATGGCTGAGCCGGGCGCCGGGCTCGCCGAGTTCATCCGGGCCCTGCCGAAGGCGGAGCTGCACGTGCACCACGTGGGCTCGGCGTCGCCGGAGGTGGTGGCGATGCTGGCCGAGCGCCACGCCGACTCCCCGGTGCCGACCGACCCCGACGAGCTGCGGCGCTACTTCGCCTTCCGCGACTTCGGCCACTTCATCACCGTCTACCTCTCGGTGGTCGACCTGGTGCGCACGCCCGAGGACGTGCGGCTGCTGACCTACGAGATCGCCCGCGAGATGGCGGTCGGGCAGCGGATCCGTTACGCCGAGCTCACCTGCACGCCGTACACGATCGTGCTGCCGCACGACGACGAGCACGGCATGGCCATCGAGGCGTACGTCGAGGCCATCGAGGACGCCCGGGTGGCCGCCGAGCGCGAGCTGGGGATCGTGCTGCGGTGGATCTACGACATCCCGGGCGAGGCCGGGCTGCCGGCGGCCGAGGCGACGCTCGACATGGCGTTGCACCACGCGCCCGACACGCTCGTCGGCTTCGGGCTGGGCGGGCCCGAGGTCGGCGTCCCGCGTCCGCAGTTCAAGCCCTACTTCGACGCCGCCCGCGCCGCCGGGCTGCACAGCGTGCCGCACGCCGGCGAGACCACCGGTCCGCAGACGATCTGGGACGCGCTGAACGAACTGGGGGCCGAGCGGATCGGCCACGGCACCTCGGCCGCCCAGGACCCCGAGCTGCTGGCCCGTCTGGCCGAGACCGGCGTGCCGCTGGAGGTGTGCCCGTCGTCGAACCTGGCCACCAAGGCGGTCGCGGACCTCGCCGAGCACCCGCTGCCGCGCTTCGTCGAGGCGGGCGTGAGGGTCAGCATCAACACCGACGACCCGCCGATGTTCGGCACCACCTTGAACCACGAGTACGAGGTGGCGGCCGGCCTGCTGGGCCTGGACGAGGCGGGGCTGGCCGAGCTGGCGCGCTCGGCCGTGAGGTCCAGCTACGCCCCCGACGAGGTACGGGCCCGCGTGCTGGAGGAGATCAACTCCGTCACGCAACGGGGCTGAGCGGTCTCATACTCCGCTCAGCCCGCTTCCCTTTCTAGGGCACCGGAGCATCGGTTCCGTGGTGCGACACGCACCTGCACGTGAACGTGGGGGCTACGGCCGGACCGCGGTGGTCGGCGTCGGCACGGGCTGCCAGGCCCGAGCCAGCCGGAACGCCTGTTCGCGCAGGTCGGGGATGGCCGCGACCTCCCACTCCAGGCCCCGGCGCGCGGCGCCCACGACGTGCACGCCGGGTAGCACCGCGCCGTCGACGCCGATGGGGCCGGCGTCGGGGTCGAGGTCGAGGCCCCGCCCCAGCGGGTGCGGCCTGATCAGGCCGCGCTCGAGGAGGGCGTCGACCAGCGGGTTCCAGCCGGAGCTGAACACCGGCGAGGGGCCGGTGCAGTTGACGACCTTGTCGAAGCTGGCCGGCTCGACATCGTCGGGGTGCGCGACCCGCAGCGAGCCGGCGTCGACGAGGCCGCGGATGCGGTCGCCCATCTCCGGTGAGGTGCGGTGGCGGTGGACCTCCCACCAGCGCGCGACGTGGCGCACGAAGCGTTCGCGGTGGGCGGGCGGCAGCCCGTGCCAGAGGTCGTTGACGTACTCACGCAGCGAGTCGGCGACGGGCCGCCACTCGCCCTCGCGCTCCTCGACGCCGGCGCGGGCGCCGCTGAGCACCGCGCTCAGCGAGCCGCCCGGCGGGGTCCACGGGCCGCCGGTGGTGGCAGGGAAGGGCAGGTGCGTGCGCGGCAGCAGTCCGTGGCGGGAGACCGCCACCAGCCGCACCGACGGGTCGGCCTCGTGCAGCTGCGCGGCCACGTCGATGGTGGTCAGTCCGGTGCCGACCAGCAGCACGTGGTCGGCCGGGCCGACCTGCTCGACCAGGTCCTCGGCCCACGGGTCGGCCACATAGCGGGCGCCGAGCGACTCCAGGTGCCGCAGCCGGCCGACCGGCGGGTTGCCCAGGGCCAGCACCACCTTGTCGGCGGCGAGGCGGAGCAGCTGCTCGGGCTCGTTGGGTGCGGTCCGGACGATCACAGCGTGCGGGCGTCCCGGGAGCAGGTCGACCACCTCGCCGCGGACCTGTTCCACGGCGCTCCCCGTGGGGACGTCGACGCGGTCGAGCACCTCGGCCAGGTAGTCGCCGTAGAGCCCGCGCGGGAGGAAGGAGTGCTCGTGGGCGGCGTACTGGCGCTCGCGGCACCAGGCGACGAGGTCGTCGGGACGGTCGGCGAACGCGCTGAGCCGCCCGGCGTAGTTGTTGAGCGTGTGCAGCCGGTGCCGGGTGCGGTAGGCCAGCCCGGGTCCGGTGCGTGGGCGCTGCTCGACCAGGGTCACGTGCACCGGGTCGTGCGAGGTCGCGCTCCGCAGCAGCTGGGCCGCCGTGATCACGCCGCCGGCGCCACCGCCGACGATCACCACCCGTGTGACCCGCATCCGTAACCCCTTTTGTCTATCGGGTTACTAATGTTAGAGCACGAGAGCCCGACGCCGCGAGTCGACCCGCCGGGGATCAGGCCAGGTCGGCGTCGGCCCAGGTCGGCCAGGGTCGGTCCTCGCCGGTGAGCTCGGCGAGCTCACCGAGGATCGACTCGTCGGTGCCGCGCGCCAGTGGGTCGGCGTCGAGCAACCGACGGACGACCGCGGCCAGCGCGACGTCGGGCAGCCGCCCGGCCTCGGGGAAGGGCGTGCCGGTGAGCGCCTCGGCCAGCAGCGTGCCGAGCCCGAAGCGGTCCATCGCCGCCGCGACCGGCGAGCAGGCCTCCATCTCCGGCGCGGTGTAGCCCGGGGTGCCGACGGGCCGGCCGGGTGGCTGGGTGCGCCCCAGCGGCCGGGCGGAGCCGGCGTCGATGAGGTAGGGCCTGCCGTCGCGCAGCACGACGTTCTCGGCCTTGACGTCCAGGTGGGCCAGCCCGGCGCGGTGCAGGGCCCGCAGCGCACTGAGCACGGCGCTGCCGAGCGTGGCGGCGTCCTCAAAGGTGAACGCGCCCTGGTCGTCGACGACGTCGGCGACGGTGGGCCCGTCGAGGTACTCCGTGACCACGAACGGCAGCGGCGCGTTGCTGCCGTCGACCAGCAGCCGGGCCAGATGGGGATGGGGGAGTGCGGCGTCGACCTCGCGCCGCAGCGCTGCGCGGGCGCGCGGGTGGTCGCGTTGGTGCGGGCGGGCGAGCTTGACCACGACGGGGTGCCAGCCGGCGGCCCACCAGGCCAGCCAGGTCTCGCACCGGTGGCCGACGCCGAGCCGCTCGAGGGCCCGAGCGCCGGGGACGAGCTCCTCGCCCGCCTCGAAGCCCCACACGGGCAGGCCGTCGACGTCGTCGACATCGGCTCGTTCGATCAGCAGCGTCATGCGGGGTCCTCGTCCGGGAGTGCGGTGCCCGCCCCGTCGCTCCGGTCCAGGGGAACGACCGGAGCGACGAGACGAGCGGGTGCGCGTCAGCCGTGGCTGCGCGAGCGGCTGCGCGAGCGCGAGCGGGTGCGCGTGCGGTGCTTGCGGATGGCCTTCTTCACCATGAGGCTCACCTCCTCTCCACGGTGACGACGGGCGTCCCGGTCGGATCGCCGGGACGCAGCTCGAGGACGCGGTCGGCCATGACGGCCAGTCGCGGGTCGTGGGTGACGATGAGGGTGGTCCGGCGGCCGGGGGCCCCGGAGACGACGCCGGCGCCGGTCCCGGCGCCGGCCCCGACGGTGGCGCCGACGGCGTCGAGCACCGCCTCCGCCGAGGCCTGGTCGAGCGAGGCGGTCGGCTCGTCGAGCAGCATCATCGGCGCGTCGCCGAGCACGGCTCGGGCCAGCGCCACCCGGCGTCGTTGACCGCCGGAGAGGCGGACGCCGTTCTCACCCAGCGGGGTGTCGTAACCCAGCGGCAGCCGCGCCACGAACTCCTCCACCCGCGCCAGGCGAGCGGCCTCGCGGACCTGCTCGCGGTCGGCGTCGGGCGTTCCGAAGGCGATGTTCTCGGCGAGCGTGGCGTCCAGCAGCCACGGGTCCTGCGGCAGGTAGGCGAACCGGGAGCGCAGGCTGGCCAGCGTGCAGTCGCGGACGTCGACGCCGTCGAGGGTGACGCGACCGGAGTCGACGTCGTAGAGCCGGAGCAGCAGGTAGGTCAGGGTGCTCTTGCCGCCACCGCTGGCGCCGAGCAGGCACACCGTCTCACCGGCGCGTACCGCGAGGGTGAGGTGGCTGATGACGGGGCGGCCCGGCTCGTAGCCGAAGCTGACGTCCTCGAACCAGATGCCGTGGCGCAGCGAGGGCGCGGGGACGGCGAGCGGGTGCTCGCGGATCGCCTCCTCGCAGACCATCACCTCCCGCACGCGGCCCGCCGAGACCGAGGCCTTGGCCAGCACGGTGGAGAGCCGGGCCAGGTTCTTCACCGGGGAGTAGAGGCTCGAGAGGTAGGCCAGCACCACCAGCAGCGCACCGACGCTCAGCCCGCCGCGCAGCACGTGGGTGCCACCCACCACCAGCACCAGACCCGTGCCGAGGGCCAGCACGACGTCGCCCACCGGCGTCCACCGCGCCGTCACGTCGACGGCTCGCAGCTCGGCCCGCAGCACCGCGTGGTTGTCGGCGCCGTGGATGGTCTCGGCGCGGTCGTGGCGACCGAAGGCCTGCACCGCCCGGATGTTGCGCAGCAGGTCGGTGGTGGTGCTCGCGAGCCGGCCCGAGGTGCTGCGCGCCGCGAGCTGGGCGGCACGGACCTGCCGCCGCTGCACCACCACCAGCAGCGCCAGCACCGGCACCACGCTGAGGCCGACGACGGCCAGCATCGGGTCGAGTCGCGCCATCAGCACGACCACGGCCGCCACCATCACGGCGTCGGGGACGAGCGTGGTGGTCGTGGCCACCACGGCGTCCTGCAGCCGGCCGACGTCGGTGCTCATCCGCGACTGCAGCTCGCCGACCCTCGTCCGGTCGTGCCAGCGCAACGAACGGGTGAGCAGCCGCGTGAACATGTCCGAGCGCACCCGGGCTCCGATCCGCTCGGCCGCGCCCTCGGCGGAACGCTCCAGGACGAGGTCGAGCGCGCCGATGCCCACGGTCAGCACCACGGTGGCCAGGGCCGCCAGCACCAGCGCCGACGTCGCACCCAGCTCGCCGAGCACGGGCAGCCGCAGCGGGCGTGCCCCCGCGGCGAGCGCATGGTCGACCGCCAGGGCCAGCGGCCAGGGCCGCAGCAGCTCCAGGCCCACCTGCACCAGCACCGAACCGGCGGCCAACCCCAGGCGCGCAGCCTGGGGCCGGGCGGCCGGAGCGACGACGCGCAGCGCGAGGGGGAGAGGCACGAGTCGACGATCTCCTCGACCTGGTCGTATCCGCCATGGGACCTAGGTCGTAGCCCTCCGGTTCCGCCTGCGGCGAGGACCAGCGCCCCCGGCAGGACTCGAACCTGCGACCTAGAGATTAGAAGGCTCTTGCTCTATCCAGCTGAGCTACGGGGGCCCGACCGGCCACAGGGTAGTGGCTCACAGATGGGTTACCGTTCGTTCACACAACCGCATACGCACGTCCACAGGGGAAGCCGGTCCGATTCCGGCGCTGTCCCGCAACCGTGTGTCCCGCCTGGTCGCCAGGCGTGACGAGCCGGAGCGCCTGGGGCGAGGCGTCTTCATCACACGCTGTCGAGGACAACGGTGGATGAGCGGCACTCGGGAGCGCCGCCCTTCCGCCAGCAGCGGGAAGGACACCCATGACCATCTTCTCTGCCGCTCCGGGAGCCCCGGGAAGGCGCCGGTTGCGTGGCGTCGCCACCGCCGCCGCACTCGTGCTGCCGCTGGCTGGTACCGCGCTCGTCGGGGCGCCCGCGCAGGCCGCGAACGACCCGAAGCCGCTGGCCGGTGCCGCCGACTGGGTGGCCGGGCAGCTCTCGTCGGGCGGCCTCATGGTGGGCCCCTACGGCAACGACGTCGGGCTGTCGATCGACGCCTTCGACGCTTTGGGTGTCGCCGGCGGCCACGCCCCGCAGCGGACCGCCATCGCCAACGCGGTCGCCTCCGGCACCAACGCGACCGACTACTACAGCTACACCGACTCCTCCACGAACACGACGACCTACTACGCCAACTCGCTGGCCAAGCTCCTCGTGTTCGCCCAGGCGAACGGGTACACCAACGGCACCTACGGCGGGCAGAACATCCTGACCCGCATGAACGACCTGACCGACAACACCACCGGTGTGGTAGCGGACAGCTCGGGGGACAACTACGCCAGCACTATCGGTCAGGCCTACGCCGCGCGCGGCCTGACGAACGCCGGATCCAGCGAGGCGTCGGCCGCCGTCAACGCGCTCCTCAACCAGGAGTGCACCGCCGGCTACTTCAGCCTCAGCTTGTCGGCGGCGGGATGCACGGCGTCCTCGACCGCCGACACCGACGCCACGTCGATCGCGGTCATCCAGCTCAGCCAGCTCGCCGCCACCCCAGCGATCACCGCCAAGCTCAACACGGCGAAGACCTGGCTGGCCTCGCAGCAGAAATCCGACGGCTCGTTCGGGGGCGGCACCAGCACGGCGGCCAGCAACGCCAACAGCACTGGTCTCGCCGGGTACGCCCTCGGCCTGCTCGGCGACACCGCGGCCGCCCAGAAGGCGGCCGTCTACGTGCGCTCGTTGCAGGTGCACCAGCCGGCCGCGTGCACGGACGCGCTGTCGAACGCCCAGGGCACCGTCGGCTACGACGCCGCCACGCTGAGCACCGGTCGCTACAACGGTCTCGGCAACGCCACCGTGCTCGACAAGTTCCGCCGCGCCACGACCCAGGGCATGCTCGTGCTCGGGAACGCGCCCACCGGCACCGGCCCCGTCTCCACCACCGACGGCTTCGCCCGGCCGAAGGCGGCCACGACGATCAGCGTCAGTGGAGTCGCCCCGGGTGACTCGGTGTGCGTCACCGGTCCCGGTACCGCCAAGCTCGGCACGGCTGGTGCCAGCGGCACGGCGGACGTCTCGGTCACGGCGCCGAAGTCGGGCACGGCCAGCTACACCATCGTGGACTCGCAGGGTCGCAGCGCCGCGGCGTCGGTGCAGGTGCTCCAGAACGCGAAGTTCAAGACCTACGTCTCGCACAAGCGGATCAAGCGCGGCGCCCGGCAGTACCTGGCCGTCAAGGGCTTCGCCACCGGTGAGCCGGTGCGGATCAAGGTCTACGGCACCACCATCAACCGCGTCGCCAATGCTCAGGGCAAGGTCTCGCTGAGCTTCAAGGCCGGCAAGCGGGTGCGCAAGGTCACGGTGAAGGTGTTCGGCCGCTTCGGCGGGGTTCGCAAGGGGGCCATCACCTTCAAGGTGGTGCGGTGACCCGACTCCTGGTCGCGATCGCAGCACTCCTGGTTCTCGGCGCGGCGCCCGCGGGCGCCGCGCCGAGCTCGGCGGGTGCCTGCACCGCGGGCGGCGTCACCGTCGTCGTCGACTTCCACCAGCTCGGGGGCGGGGTGCGGCAGTCCTGCGACACCGCGGGCGGCGGCCGGTACGCCGACGACATCTTCCGCGACGTCGGCGTGAGCTTGAGCTACGCCTCGCGCCAGCCCGGGTTCGTGTGCCGGGTCGAGAACGCCCCGCAGAGCGACCCGTGCACCACCACCTCGCCGGCCGACGCCTACTGGGGACTGTTCTGGAACGACGGCCAGGGCGGTGGGTGGACCTACTCCACCAGCGGCGTCAGAGGCCTGCAGGTCCCTGCCGGCGGCAGCGTCGCGTTCGCCTGGCAGGGGAGCACCAACGCCAACCCGCCGGGGGTCGCGCCGACGCAGGTGAAGGCCACCTCCGCCGCGAAGCCGACCCGCGCGCCCACGTCCAAGTCCACGACGAAGTCCAAGCCCAAGACCAAGACCACGGCCTCGGCGACGCCGCGTGCGGCGTCGACCGCGACGGTGGCGGCGAGCACCGCCACCACCTCCGCGCCGACCCCAACGCCCACCCCGACCCCCACCGCGGCGACACCGGCGGCCGCCACGCCGTCGCCCACGGCCACCCCGAGCGCGACGTCGAGCGCCCAGGCGCTCTCACCCGCGGCGGCCACGACCGATGACAGTCAGCAGACCGGTGGTGGGACGCTGCCGTGGTGGCTGCCGGTGATCGTGGTCGTGCTGCTGGCCGGGGGCGGCCTCGGCGCGGTCGTGTGGCGGCGTCGAGGCGTGTGACCACGGCCGAGCTGCCCCGGGCGAGGGTCCGCGTGCGGCAGCTCCCGCGCGAGCTCCATCCCGGGGCGTGGTGGATCTGGGCGCTCGGCCTGGCCGCGGCGGCGTCGGCCACCACCAACCCGCTGCTGCTCCTGCTGGTGGTGGCCGAGGCCGGGGTGGTGGTCGCGCTGCGACGCTCCGACCACCCGTGGTCGCGGGCGTTCCGGCTCTACCTCTGGCTGGGTCTGGTCGTGGTGGTGCTGCGGGTGCTGTTCCGGGTGGTGCTCGGCGGCGCCACCGGCACCGGCACCGTGCTCCTCGACCTGCCCGAGATCCCGCTGCCGCACTGGGTGCTGGGCATCCGGCTGCTCGGGCCGGTCACGGCCGACACCGTGCTGGCCGGGCTCTACGACGGCATGCGACTGGCCGCCATCCTCATCTGCGTCGGCGCGGCGAACGCGCTGGCCAACCCCAAGCGGCTGCTCAAGTCGCTGCCGCCCGCGTTGTACGAGGTCGGGACGACGGTGGTGGTGGCGGTGGCGATCCTGCCGCAGCTGGCCGACAGCGTGCGGCGGGTCCGCCAGGCGCAGCGCCTGCGCGGCTCCGGACACGGTCGCCGCAGCCTGCGTCGGCTGCTGGTTCCCGTGCTCGAGGACGCGCTCGAGCGGTCGTTGGCGCTGGCTGCCGGCATGGACGCCCGCGGCTACGGCCGGGCCGGCGACCTGACGCCGCGCCAGCGCCGGGTGACCGGCACGCTGCTCATCGCCGGGCTGGTGGGCATCAGCGTCGGGGTGTACGCGGTGCTCGACCAGAGCGCCCCGCGGGTGCTGGCGGTGCCGATGCTCGTCCTGGGGGCGCTGGCGGCGGCGGCCGGTTTCGTCTCCGCCGGCCGGCGGGTGCAGCGCACGCGCTACCGGCCCGACCCGTGGCGGGTACCGGAGCTGCTGGTCGCCGGCAGCGGGGTGCTGGTGGCGGCGGCGGCGTTCGTGCTGCTGCCGCACCAGCCGGCGGTGCAGGACCCCGCCCTCACCGCGGCGCCGACGCTCACGCTGGCCGCGCTGCTGCTGGTGCTGCTCGGGCTGGTGCCCGCGTTGGTGGCGCCGAGGACGTCCTCGTGATGCAGCTGCGCGCGGTCGGCGTGGAGCTGGCCGGCAACCGGGTACTGCGCGACGTCGACCTCGCCGTCGAGGAGGGCGAGCTGCTGCTGGTGGCCGGGCGCACCGGCGTGGGCAAGTCGACGCTGCTGGGCACCTTCAACGGCCTGGTGCCGTGGTTCACCGGCGGCACCATGAGCGGGGGAGTGTGGCTCGGCGACGTCGACATCACCGCCCGGCCGCCGCGGGAGCGGGCCGCCGACGTCGGCTACGTGGGCCAGGACCCGAGCGCCGGCTTCGTCACCGACACGGTGGAGGAGGAGCTCGCCTACGGCATGGAGCAGCTCGGCCTCGACCCGCCGACGATGCGCCGCCGCGTGGAGGAAACCCTCGACCTGCTCGGGGTGGCCGACCTGCGCGGCCGCGACCTGCGGACCCTCTCGGGCGGTCAGCAGCAGCGCGTGGCGATCGGCTCGGTGCTCACCATGCACCCGCGGCTCCTGGTGCTCGACGAGCCCACCTCGGCGCTCGACCCGACCGCGGCCGAGGACGTGCTGGCCACCCTGGCCCGCCTGGTGCACGACGTCGGCCTGGCCGTCGTGGTCGCCGAGCACCGGCTGGAGCGGGTGGTGCCCTTCGCCGACCGGGTGTGCCTGCTCCCCGGCGACGGCACCGTCGTGGTGGGCCCGCCCGCCGAGGTGCTGGCCGCCTCACCGGTGGTCCCGCCCATCGTCGAGCTGGGCCGGGTGGCCGGGTGGTCGCCGCTGCCGCTCTCGGTGCGCGACGCCCGCCGGGCCGCTCGCCATGCCTCACCGATCCCACCAGTCCCACCAACCTCACAAGACCAAGAGTTTTGCCGGGCGCCCGGCAACACCCCCGCCGCCGGCGAGGGCCTTGCCGCTCGCGGTCTGCGGGTCACGTATGGCTCCGCCGGCCGGCAGACGGTTGCGCTGCGCGACGTCGACGTCGACCTGCCGGCCGGGGCCGTGACCGCGGTGATGGGCCGCAACGGGTCGGGGAAGTCCTCGCTGCTGTGGGCGCTGCGCGAGCCCGCGCGCCGCGCGGCCGGCTCCGTGTCGGGGAGCGTCGGCGTCGGCCTCGTGCCGCAGACCGCGGCCGATCTGCTCTACCTCGAGACCGTGGGTGAGGAGTGCACGGCCGCCGACCGCGACGCCGCCGCGGCGGCGGGCACCACACGGGCACTGCTCGACCGGCTGGTGCCGGGCGTCGACGACCGCGTCCACCCGCGCGACCTGTCCGAGGGCCAGCGGCTCGCGCTGGTGCTCGCCGTCGTGCTGGCTGCCGCGCCCGCGGTGGTGGCGCTCGACGAGCCGACCCGCGGCCTGGACTACCCGGCCAAGCGGGCGCTGACCGAGGTGCTGCTCGCGATGGCGGCCGAGGGCCGGGCCGTGGTCGTCGCCAGCCACGACGTCGAGTTCGTCGCCGAGGTGGCCGACCGCGTCATCGTGCTGTCCGACGGCGAGGTCGTCTCGTCCGGCCCCACCGGCGAGGTGCTGGCTCAGTCGCCGGCCTTCGCGCCGCAGGTCGCCAAGATCCTCGGGCCGCCCTGGCTCACCGTCGAGCAGGTCGTCGCGGCCCGGGAGCAGCGATGAGCGCGCTCGACCTGACCGGTCGTGCAGTGACTCGTCCGGCGCTGGCGTTGCGGCCGCGCTCGGCCGCCGTGCTTGGGCTGGCCAGCGTGGCCGGGCTGCTGATGTTCTGCTGGCCGCTGCTGGTGCACGTGCGCGTGCACGGCGACACCGTCTCGCCGCCGTTCTTCTTCCTCGTGCTGCTGCCGGTCGTCGTGCTGGTGGTCCTCGCCGAGCTCAGCGAGGGCGGCATCGACGCCAAGGTGCTGGCCGTGCTCGGCGTGCTGACCGCCTGCAACGCGGTGCTGCGCGGCCTCGACGCCGGTCTGGCCGGGATCGAGTTCGTCTTCTTCCTACTGGTGCTGGCCGGCCGGGTCTACGGCGCCGGCTTCGGGTTCGTGCTCGGCTGCACCTCGTTGTTCGCCTCCGCGCTGCTCACCGCCGGCGTCGGCCCCTGGCTGCCCTACCAGATGCTGGCCTCGGCCTGGATCGGTCTGGGTGCCGGACTGCTACCGCGCCGGGTCACCGGCCGAGCCGAGATCGCGATGCTCGTGGCCTACGGCGTCGTCGCGGCCTACGTCTTCGGGCTGCTGATGAACCTGTCGAGCTGGCCGTTCCTGCTCGGCGTCGCCGTCCCCGGTCACGACGGCGGTCTGTCGTTCGTCCCCGGCGACCCGCTGGTCGACAACCTGCACCGGTTCGGCGTCTACACGCTGCTGACCTCCACCGGCAGCTTCGACACCGGCCGGGCCATCACCAACGCGCTGGCCATCGTGGTGCTCGGACCCGCCATCCTCACCACGCTGCGACGCGCCGCCCGGCGGGCCCGGTTGGACTCACCGGCGCAGTGAGCCCATCCACTCCTCGATGGCGTCGGGCTCGCGGGGGAGGGCCTCGGACAGGTTCACGGGGCCGTCGGCGGTGACCAGGATGTCGTCCTCGATGCGGATCCCGATCCCGCGCAGCTCCTCGGGCACCAGCAGGTCGTCCTCCTGGAAGTACAGGCCCGGCTCGACGGTGAGCACCATGCCCGCTTCCAGGTCGCCCTGGGGGTAGATGTCGGGGTCGGCCTGCGCGCAGTCGTGCACGTCCATGCCGAGCATGTGGCTCACCCCGTGCAGCGTCCAGCGCGAGTAGACCTTGCTGTCCTCGGCCAGCGCCTCGTCGACCGAGACCGGCAGCAGCCCGAGGTCGTCGAGACCGTGGGCGAGCACGTCCATCGCCGCGTGGTGGGCGCCGCGGAACGTCGCCCCGACCTGCACCGCGGCGATGCCCTGCGTCTGGGCCTCGAGCACGAGCGAGTACAGGTCACGCTGCAGCGGCGTCCAGGTGCCGGAGATCGGCAGCGTGCGGGTGACGTCGGCGGTGTAGAGCGAGGTCGCCTCGGCACCCATGTCCAGCAGCACCAGCTCGCCGGGCGTCATCGGACCGGTGTTGTCGATCCAGTGCAGCGTCGTGGCGTGGCGCCCGCCGCCGACGATCGAGTCGTAGCCGATGTCGTTGCCCATGGCGCGGGCCCGTCGGAAGAACGTGCCCTCGACCCAGCGCTCGCCGTAGCGCAGCACGTCGCCCCATTCGCGCGCGCAGTCCTCGAAGCCCAGCGTGGTGGTGTCGCAGGCGGTCCGCAGCTCGCCGACCTCCCACTCGTCCTTGACCAGCCGCAGCTCCGAGAGCACCTTGGCCAGCTCGATGTCGCTGTCCTCGTCGCCGGCGACCGCCGCGTCCACCCGCGCGTCGACGCCGCGCAGCACCCGGGTCTTCCCCGGCCGGGCCAGCACGTCGTCGAGGTCGTCGAGGTGACGGGTGGTCACGCCGAGGGAGTCGGAGATCTCGCGCAGCGAGGGTCGCCGCCCCGCCCATAGCTCGCCGTACTGGCGGTCGCGGAAGAACTCGTCGCTCTCGCGCGAGCTGCGCGGGCGCGCGAACAGGGTGGCCTCGCCGTCCTCGACCACGAGCACGGCGTCGGAGGTCTGGTTGCCGCTGAGCCAGGTGTGGGCGGTGTCGGGCCGGAACCGGTAGTCGGTGTCGTTCGAGCGCACCTTGAAGCCGCCGGCGGGCACCACCAGCCGCTCGCCGGGGAACTGACCGGCCAGTCGCTCCCGACGGCGGGCCGCCCACGGCGTGACCGGGTGGGCGGGCAGGTCGAGCTCCCGCTCGCCCCAGCCCTTCCGCATGAACTCGGCCCAGGCCTGTGGCACCTGGAGGTCGTGGGTCTCGGTGTGCTCCTGCTCGAGCTCGCCCGGTGCCTGCGCGTCCTGCTCACCCGCTGCCATTCGGCAAGCCTACGACCCGAACTACTAGGGTTTCGTCCATGTCTGTCGCGCCGTCTCCGACCCGTGTGGTCCCGCGGCGCAGCGGACTGGGCTTCACCGTCTCGGTCTCGGTGGCGATGCTCCTCGGCGCGCTGGCCATGGGCTTCGTCCTGCTGGCCTCGGACGCCCCCGGCGCGATCGTCGTCGGCGCCGTCCTCGCCGCCCTCCCGGTGGGCCCGGTGCTGGGCTGTTTCCTGTGGCTCGACCGCTACGAGCCCGAGCCGCGCACCCTGCTCCTGCTCGGGCTGGGCTGGGGTGCGTTCGTGGCGACGTCCAGCGCGCTGGTGCTGCAGCTGGTCGGAGAGTTCGCGTTCCGGGCGCCCCAGTCGTTCAGCGGCGCCGTGGTGGCCCCGGTCACCGAGGAGGCGGCCAAGGGACTGTTCATCCTGCTGCTGCTCTTCTTCCGCCGCAACGAGCTCGACGGGGTCCTCGACGGGATCGTCTACGCCGGGATGGTCGGCGTCGGCTTCGCCTTCGTGGAGAACATCCTCTACCTCTCCTCGGCCTACGTCGGCGAGCAGGGCCAGCTGGGCGGCATCGGCAGCGCCGTCGGGCTGTTCGTGGTGCGCGGCATCTTCAGCCCGTTCGCCCACCCGTTGTTCACCACCTTCACCGGCATCGGCGTCGGCCTGGCCGTCGTCAGCCGCCGTCCGGCCGTGCGCGTGCTGGCTCCGATCGGCGGCTACCTGCTCGCCGTCGCCGCCCACGCCACGTGGAACGCCTCGGCCTTCATGGGCGGCGGCCGCGGCTTCGTGCTGACCTACCTGTTCGTCATGGTCCCCGCCTTCGCGCTGCTGGCCGGCTTCGCGATCTGGGCGCGCCGCCGCGAGGCCCGCATGCTCACCGACTCACTGGCCGACTGCGCCCGCCGGGGCTTCCTCGACCCCGCCGAGGTGCCCTGGCTGGTCCGGCTGCCGGCCCGCCGCGCTGCGCGCCGTTACGCCCGGCAGGCCGGTGGTCCCGACGCGCTCGGGGTGATGCGCGAGTACCAGCAGACCGCCGTCGAGCTCGGCTTCCTGCACAGCCGCTACCTGCGCGGCACCGCCCCGCGCGACGCCACCGCACGCGGCCAGGCCTACGTCGACCAGCTCATCCGGTTGCGACCGCACCTGGTCTGGCCGCGCGCCACGGGCCCCAGCGGTGCCGTCGGACCTGCCGCCGGAGGACTCGCGTGAGCGGCACCCGCCCCGGCATGCCGCCGGGACCCGACGGGGCGACGTCGGCACAGATGCTCACCACCCTGGTGCGGCTGCGCGACGCCCTGGCCCAGACCTCGCTGCCGCTGGACCTGCCCGAGGTCGAGGAGCGGCGCACGCAGCGCGTCGAGCTGGTCGACCAGCTCGAGGACTACGTCCTGCCCCGGCTGGTGCAGCTCGACGCCCCGCTGCTCGCCGTCGTCGGCGGCTCCACCGGTGCGGGCAAGTCCACGCTGGTGAACTCACTCGTCGGCACCCAGGTCACCACCCCCGGCGTGCTGCGCCCGACCACCCGCTCCCCGGTGCTGGTGCACAGCACCGGCGACGCCGAGTGGTTCGGCCAGGACCGGATCCTGCCCGGTCTCGAGCGCACCCAGCGCCCCACCAACGACCCCGGTGCCCTCCAGCTGGTGGCCTCATCGGTCCTGCCGCCCGGGCTCGCCGTGCTCGACGCGCCCGACGTCGACTCGGTCGAGGAGAGCAACCGCGTGCTGGCCGCCGAGCTGCTGGCTGCCGCGGACCTGTGGCTGTTCGTCACCACGGCCGCGCGGTACGCCGACCAGGTGCCCTGGGACTACCTGCGCCGCGCCGCCGACCGCAGCGCCGCCGTGGCCATCGTGCTCGACCGCACGCCCCCGGCCGCGGTCGCGGAGGTGAGCAGCCACCTCGCCCGGATGCTCACTGCCCGCGGGCTGCGCGACTCGCCGTTGTTCGTGGTGCGCGAGGGCCACGTCGACGCCGACGGACTGCTGCCGCCCGAGGACGTCGTGGAGATCAAGAACTGGCTGGCCGCGCTGGCCGCCGACTCCGGAGCCCGCGGCCGGGTGGTGCGCCAGACCCTCGAGGGCACCATCCGGGTCCTGGCGCGTTCCTCGCACCAGGTCGCCGACGCCGCCACCGAGCAGGTCGCCATCCGCGGCCGGCTGCTGCGCGACGTCGAGCAGTCCTACGCCGACGCCCTGCTGGCCATCGACCGCGGCTGCGCCGACGGCACCCTGCTGCGCGGTGAGGTGCTCGCGCGGTGGCAGGAGTTCGTCGGCACCGGTGAGTTCTTCAAGGGGCTGGAGGCCAAGGTCGGGTGGCTGCGCGACCGGCTCGGCAACGCCGTGCGCGGTAAGCCGCAGCAGGCCGGCCGGGTCTCGGTCGCGGTGGAGTCCGGACTGCACACCTTGATCCTGGAGAACGCCGAGGACGCCGCCGAGCGCGCCGCCAACGCCTGGCACGGCGTGCCCGCGGGCCGCCGGCTGCTCGAGGACGGCGGTCAGGACCTCGGCCGCGCCTCACGCGACTTCCGCGGTCGTGCCGACCGCGCCGTGCGCGACTGGCAGCAAGGGGTGATGGACCTGGTCCGCAGCGAGGGCGCCGGCAAGCGCACCACCGCGCGCTTCCTCGCCTACGGCGTCAACGGCCTGGGCGTCGCGTTGATGGTGGTCGTCTTCGCCTCCACGGCCGGGCTCACCGGCGCCGAGGTGGGCATCGCGGGCGGCAGCGCCCTGCTGGGCCAGAAGCTCCTCGAGGCCGTCTTCGGCGACCAGGCGGTCCGCCGCCTGGCCCAACGCGCTCGCGAGGACCTGGCCGAGCGCGTCCAGGTGCTGCTGGCCGAGGAGCAGCGTCGGTTCACCGATCGGATCGACACCTTGGAGATCTCCGCCGAGAGCCCCGAGCTGATCCGCGAGCTGGCCCGCCGGGTCGACGACCTGCGCTTCGCCCAGAAGAGCGCCGAGTCCGCCGGCACCGGCCACGCGGTGGGGTTCCACGAGGCCACGCCGCTGACCGACTTCAGCCGCGAACAGGACCGTGGTCAGGGATGAGCTCGCTCCTCGAAGGCGCCCGCCGGCTGCTCGGCCGCCGCTCCGACCTCGCCGGGCAGATCGGCGGCCTCCAGCAGGCCGTCGACCAGGCGCGCGGCCGGCTGGCCGAGGAGGACCTGGCGCCGGCCGCCGCCATCGTCGAGCGTGCCGGCGCCCGGCTGCGGCTCTCACCCGACCACACGGTCGTCGCGCTGGCCGGTGCCACCGGCTCGGGCAAGTCCTCGACCTTCAACGCCCTCGCCGGCGTCGACCTCGCCTCCACCGGCGTGCGCCGGCCCACCACCTCGTGGGCCACCGCCTGCCTGTGGGGCGGTCCCGCAGGCGCGGAGGAGCTGCTGGAGTGGATGGGCATCCCGCAGCGACACCAGACCACCCGCGACTCGATGCTGGACAAGGGCCGCGAGGCCAAGGACCTGCGCGGCCTGGTGCTGCTCGACCTGCCCGACCACGACTCCACCGAGGTGGCCCACCACCTCGAGGTCGAGCGCCTCATCGTGCTCGCCGACCTCATGGTGTGGATCCTCGACCCGCAGAAGTACGCCGACGCCGCCGTCCACCAGAAGTTCCTCGCGCCGCTGGCCGGCCACAAGGACGTCATGATCGTGGTGCTCAACCACATCGACGAGGTGCCGCGCGACAAGCGCCAGGGCATGATCGAGGACGTCCGGCGGCTGCTGGCCCTCGACGGACTCGAGGGCATCCCGGTGGTGGCCACCTCCGCCACCACCGGCGACGGGATCCCCGAGCTCAAGCGGCTGATCACCCAGCGCGTGCAGGACAAGAAGGCCAGCCGCGCCCGGTTCCGCATCGACGTCCACGAAGCCGCCGAGCGGCTCGACACGGCCTGCGGGTCCGCCCCGCCGCGTGAGCTGACGTCGGCCACCCGGGCGGAGCTGACCGCCGCGGTCGCCGACGCGGCAGGCGTCCCGGTCGTCGTCGATGCCGTCCAGCGCTCCTCCCGGCTGGGTGCTGCCCGCGCGACCGGCTGGCCGCCGCTGACGTGGGTGTCGCGGCTGCGACCCGACCCGCTCAAGCGCCTCCACCTCGACCTGGACACGGAGGGTCGCGAGATGGTCGTCAGCGCACGCTCGTCGGTGCCCGAGGCCACCCAGGTGCAGCGCGCCCGCGTGGACACCGCCGTGCGCCACGTGGCCGACGAGGTGTCCGGTGGCCTCGCCCAGCCCTGGGTGCGCGCGGTGCGACGGGCCTCGACCTCCCACGGCGACGACTTCGCCGACGCGGTGGACCGGGCCATCACCTCCACGCCGCTGGGGGCGGGCAAGGTGCCGCTGTGGTGCCGGCTGGTCCAGGTCGTGCAGTGGCTCGCGATCCTGGCCGTCGTCGCCGGACTGGGCTGGCTGGCCGCCGTGGCGGTCATGGACTTCATGCAGCTCAACCCGGCCGACCCGCCCCACTATGGCGGCCTGCCCGCGCCCACCCTGCTGCTGGTCGCCGGTCTCGCGATCGGCCTGGTCCTGGCCGCGGTCAGCCGCGTCCTGGTCCGCATCGGCGCCCGCAACCGGGCGCGGTCGGCCGATCGGCGGCTGCGACAGGCGATCAGCGGGGTGACCGAGGAGATGATCCTGCGGCCCGTCGACTCCGAGCTGGAGGCCTACAAGAAGGTGCGCGAGGGCCTGCAGCGGGCCCTGGCCTGATCCTGGCGAGCCTGCCGGGGGCGGTACGGCTCACGCCACCTCCTGCACGGGCTGCTCCGGTCCACGGGTCGGTTCGGCCGCCTGCTCCTCGGTGACGGTGCCGCGCACCGGCCGCACGAAGCTGCACACCCCGCGGTTGAGGTCGTGCCCGAGCACGCGGGCGTCGACCACCAGCGTGGTGCTGTCGGGCAGCCCGTCGCGCTGCCAGGTGTCGGCGCGGATGCGGCCCTCGACGAACACCGCGTCGCCCTTGTGCACCGACTCGACCACGTTGTGTGCCAGCCCGCGCCAGGCATTGATGGTGAACCACGACGTCGGGCCGTCGGTCCAGGTGCCCTCCTTGAGGTAGCGCGGCGTGCAGGCCAGCCGGAAGCTGGCCACCGGCACCCCGTTGGCGTCGCGCTCGCGCACCTCGCTGCCTACCCACCCCTGCAGGGTGACCGTCGACTCGTTCATGTCTGCTCCTCTCGACTCGTAGGACCAGCCAAGCCGGGCCGGCGGCGGGCCGCACCCGCCGCGTGGTCAGGCTGTGGAGAACTGCGCCGGGGCAGGGGCTGTGGACCGGAAACGACCCCAGCCTCGTAGGCTCATCGGCATGGCTGAGTACGTCTTCACGCTGCGCAACGTGCGCAAGGCCCACGGCGACAAGGTGGTCCTGGACAACGTCACCCTCTCGTTCCTGCACGGGGCGAAGATCGGCGTCGTCGGACCCAACGGCACCGGCAAGTCGACGCTGCTGAAGATCATGGCGGGGCTCGAGCAGGCCAACAACGGCGACGCCCTGCTCGATCCGGGCGCCACCGTCGGCATGCTGCAGCAGGAGCCGCCGCTGACCGAGGGCGCCACCGTGCTGGAGAACGTCGAGGAGGCGGTGGGCGACCTCAAGGCCAAGATGCGCCGCCTCGACGAGGCCTACATGGAGATGGGCGACCCCGACGCCGACCAGGACGCGCTGATGCAGGAGACCGGCGACCTGCAGACCGAGCTCGACAACGCCGGCGCCTGGGACCTCGACAGCCGCCTGGACCAGGCCATGGACGCGCTGCGCTGCCCGCCGCCCGACGTCCTGGTCGACAACCTCTCCGGTGGTGAGCGGCGCCGCGTCGCGCTGTGCAAGCTGCTGCTGCAGCAGCCCGACCTGCTGCTGCTCGACGAGCCCACCAACCACCTCGACGCGGAGTCCGTGCAGTGGCTGGAGGGCCACCTGGCCGCCTACCCGGGCGCCGTCCTGGCCGTCACCCACGACCGGTACTTCCTCGACAACGTCGCCCAGTGGATCCTCGAGCTCGACCGCGGCAAGACGCACCCCTACGAGGGCAACTACTCCACCTACCTGGAGACCAAGAAGGAGCGCCTGAAGATCGAGGGGCAGAAGGACGCCAAGCGCGCCAAGATGCTCGAGAAGGAGCTGGACTGGGTCCGCTCCAACCCCAAGGCCCGGCAGGCCAAGAGCAAGGCGCGGCTCTCCCGCTACGAGGAGATGGCGGCCGAGGCGGACCGGATGCGCAAGATCGACACCTCCGAGATCAACATCCCGGCCGGTCCGCGCCTGGGCGACGTCGTGCTGGAGGCCCGCGACCTGAGCAAGGGCTTCGGCGAGCGTCAGCTCATGCACGACCTGGACTTCACGCTGCCGCGCGCTGGCATCGTCGGCGTCATCGGCCCCAACGGCGTCGGCAAGACGACGCTGTTCCGGATGATCGTGGGCGACGACAAGCCCGACTCCGGCGAGCTGGAGGTCGGCCAGACGGTGAAGATCTCCTACGTCGACCAGAGCCGCGGCGGCATCGACGCCAACAAGAACGTCTGGGAGGTCGTCTCCGACGGCCTGGACTTCATCAAGGTCGCCAACTTCGAGATGAACTCGCGCGCCTACGTAGCGTCGTTCGGCTTCAAGGGCCCCGACCAGCAGAAGAAGGCCGGCGTCCTCTCCGGCGGCGAGCGCAACCGGCTCAACCTCGCGCTCACCTTGAAGATGGGCGGCAACCTGCTGCTGCTCGACGAGCCCACCAACGACCTGGACGTCGAGACGCTCTCCTCGCTGGAGGACGCACTGCTCGATTTCCCCGGCTGCGCCGTGGTGACCTCCCACGACCGGTGGTTCCTCGACCGTGTCGCCACCCACATCCTGGCCTGGGAGGGCGACGCCGAGGACCCGGCGAACTGGTTCTGGTTCGAGGGCAACTTCGCGGCGTACGAGGAGAACAAGGTGCAGCGCCTCGGCGTCGAGGCGGCTCGGCCCCACCGGGTGACGCACCGCAGGCTCACCCGGGACTGACGAGACGGTTCCCGACGTTCAGACCAACCCGTTTTCTCCCGCGGTCCGGGCTGACGGTCCGGTTCGCTTCTGTCTCGCCGAGGCGTCGCATCCCGCCGGGTCTGAGGTGCGCGCTTCGCGCGGGCGCAGCGCCGACAGGATGCGACGTCTCGGCTCCTGGCCGCAGACCTCAGGTTCGCTCGCCAGGGCTCGCATCACCTGATGTCTGCGGCCGGCGTCCGGCCGGCGAGCAGCCGGTCGGACACGGTGTTCATGACCCGTCCCAGCGCCTCGAAGTCGTCGTCGCCGACCAGGTCGACCAGGTTGCGGCGCACGCCCTCGACGTGGGTGTGGGCGGCCTGCTCGAGCAGCGTGCCGCCCGCGGCCGTCATGACGGCGTCGACGCCGCGGCCGTCGTCGGCGGCCTCCTCGCGCCGCAGCCAGCCGGCGCTCTCCATGCGGGCGACGGTGTGCGTGACGCGGCTGCGCGAGTGGCAGACCGAGTCGGCCAGCAACGCCATCCGCATCCGGCGCTCGGGGATCTCCGAGAGCCGCACCAAGATCTCGTACTCGGTCAGCGAGATACCGTGCTCCACGCGCAGGTCGCGGTCCAACCGGTCCTGGAGCAGCTGCGATCCCATGATGTAGGCCCGCCAGATGCGCTGCTGTTCGACGGTGAGCCACTGGGTCTCGCGGGGGTCCATGAAAAATATTCTAGGAACCGGGAATAGCCGGCCGGACTCGCCCGTTGGACCCGCCGACAGTTGAACGTTCAACGATTCGCCATGGAGGAGACAACATGACCGAGGCAGCCGCCACGCAGACCGACTGGGTCGCCGGCACCTGGAAGATCGACCCGAGCCACTCGTCCGTGGCCTTCACCGTGCGTCACCTGATCAGCAAGGTGCGCGGCCAGTTCGAGACGTTCGAGGGCACCGTCACCACCGGTGACTCCATCGAGGACACCCGCGCCGAGGCCACCATCGACCTGAACTCGGTCAACACGCGCGACGAGAACCGCGACAACCACCTGCGCTCGGCCGACTTCTTCGACGTCGAGAACCACGGCGGCATGACCTTCACGACCACCTCCTTCGACGGCGAGAAGGCCGTCGGCGACCTCACCATCAAGGGCATCACCAAGCCGATCGAGCTCGACGTCGAGTTCACCGGCATCGGCGGCGACCCGTGGGGCGGCACCCGCATCGGCTTCGAGGCCAGCGGCGAGATCGTCCGTCAGGACTTCAACGTCAACTTCAACGGCGTCGTGGACGGCAGCAAGGTCCTCGTCGGCGACAAGATCACCATCGTGCTCACCATCGAGGCCGTGCTCGACCAGGCCTGAGCCGTCCGGGTGATTCCCCGCTCGTGCGGGGAATCACCTCGTGGACTCATGACATTCCATGCCTCCGGGCCGCAATTCCCCGCACGTGCGGGGAATTGCGGCCCGGTCGGCGTCTCGGAGACGAGCCCCGTCAGCCCAGCCCCGTCAGCCCAGCCGCTCGAGGATCATCGCCATGCCCTGGCCGCCGCCGACGCACATGGTGATCAGCCCGGTGGTCTTGTCGTGGTGGCGCAGCGAGTTGAGCATCGTGTTCTGCAGGCGCGCGCCGGTCATGCCGAACGGGTGGCCCACCGCGATGGCGCCGCCGTTGACGTTGAGCCGGTCGATGTCGATGCCGAGGTCCTGGTAGGAGGGCACCACCTGGGCCGCGAAGGCCTCGTTGATCTCGACCAGGTCGATGTCGCCGATGCTCATGCCGGCCCGGTCCAGGGCCTGCTTGGAGGCCTCCACCGGGCCCAGACCCATGATCTCCGGCGAGAGCCCGGTCACGCCCGTGGAGACGATGCGCGCCAGCGGGGTGAGACCCAGCTGCTCGGCCTTGGTGTCGGACATGATCACCACGGCCGCGGCTCCGTCGTTGAGCGCGCAGCAGTTGCCCGCCGTCACCACCCCGTCGGGGCGGAACACCGGCTGCAGTCCTGAGACCGCCTCGTAGGTGACGCCCGCGCGGGGCCCGTCGTCGGAGTCGACCACCGTGCCGTCGGGCGTGGTGACCGGAGTGATCTCGTTGGCCCAGAAGCCGTCGGCGATCGCCTTCTCGGCCAGGTTCTGCGACCGGACGCCGAACTCGTCGAGCTCTCGGCGCGAGAGGCCACGGATCTTGGCGACGTTCTCGGCGGTCTGGCCCATCGCGATGTAGACGTCGGGCACCTCGCCGTCCTGGCGCGGGTCGTGCCACTCGGCGCCGGACTCGGCGGTCTGCTTGGTGCGGGCCTGTGCCGTGGCGAAGAGCGGGTTGGTGGTGTCGGGCAGCCCGTCGGAGGTGCCCTTCGCGAACCGCGAGACGGTCTCGACGCCGGCGGAGATGAACACGTCGCCCTCCCCGGCCTTGATGGCGTGGAAGGCCATCCGCGAGGTCTGCACCGAGGAGGAGCAGTAGCGGGTGATGGTGGCCGCGGGCAGGTGGTCGTAGCCGAGCAGCGTGGCCACGACGCGCCCCATGTTGTAGCCCGACTCGCCGCCGGGAAGGCCGCAGCCGAGGTACAGGTCGTCGATCTCGGTCGGGTCGAGCTCGGGCACCTGCTCCAGCGCGGTGCGCACGATCGTGGCGGTGAGGTCGTCGGGGCGCAGGTCCTTCAGCGACCCCTTGTTGGCGCGGCCGATGGGGGATCGGGCGGCGGCGACGATGACGGCCTCGGGCATGACGGGCTCCTTCGAGTACTCGCGGGTAGCTACGGGCCGAGGTTAGCCCGCGTCCGGATCTGCGAGCATCGGGCCCGTGCGCCACACCTACGCCTGCCCCATGCGCTGGGCCGACATGGACATGTTGGGCCACGTCAACAACGTCACCTACGTCGACTACCTGCAGGAGGCGCGCATCGACATGCTCGCCACCCACGCGCCGGTCCAGGGCGGCGAGGAGCTGGCCGAGGGCACGGTCGTGGTCCGGCACGAGGTGCACTACGTCAGCCCGCTGGTCTTCCGCCAAGAGCCGGTGACGATCGAGTGCTGGGTCACCGAGATCCGAGCGGCGAGCTTCACGATGGCCTACGAGATCGTCGACGTCGTCGACGGCGAGCGCGTCGTCCACCTACGCGCCACGACCATCATCTCGCCGTTCGTCTTCGCCGAGGAGCGCCCGCGTCGGCTCTCCGCCAGCGAGAAGGAGGCGCTGAGCGGCTGGCTCGAGCCCGGCTTCGAGTCGGCCGGGCCGGTTCCGGCGGTGCCGGCGCCCGGCGCCCGCCACGTGTTCCCGCTCTTCGTGCGCTGGTCCGACGTCGACGCCTACGGGCACGTCAACAACGTCACCTACTTCGAGTACTTCCAGGAGTCGCGGATCGCCTACCTGTGGGGACTGCCACGTCCCGAGGACGGCGATTGGACGCCGTGGGTGGTGGCCCAGACCGACGTGGAGTACCGCCGCCCCATCCTGTTCCGCCGGGAGCCGTACGCCGTCCACAGCTGGGTGCACGCCGTCGGCGGCCGCTCGGCGGTGCTGGTCTCCGAGATCCGCGACGACGACCACGTCCTGGCACGGGCCCGTGTCGTCATGGTCGCCTTCGACCGCGAGACCCAGCGCTCCGCCGCCATGAACCCCGCCCAGCACGGCCGCCTCGAGGCGGAGGTCTCGGGGTAGTCCAGGCCGTTCTCGTCGGTAGGGGGTGGGTCTCAGCCCGTCAGGGCAGGAACTTCCTGGCCGCCGACTCCTGGAAGTCCACCAGTGCCTCTCCGTTGGTGCGAGCCCATTCCGTGAGCATGCGGATGGGCTCCTGCAGGGTCTCGCCGAGTGGGGTGAGGCTGTACTCGACACGTGGCGGGGCCTCGGCGTAGGCGTGGCGATCGACCAGTCCGTGGGCCTGGAGCCTGCGCAGGGTCTCGGTGAGGACCTTGCGGGAGATGCCGCCGGTGAGCGCCACAAGCTCGCCGTGCCGCTTCGGACCCTCACTGAGCGCGAAGAGAGTGACGACGGACCACTTGTTAGCGATGATTTCGATGGCGGTGCGGGCGGGGCAGTCCGCCAAGAACACGGTGCCTGCTTGAAGGGTCACGCTCCGAAAGGTACCGAATGGTTCCTATCGGGTTCCTAGCGTGGTGGACATGGAGTTCGGTGTCTTCTCGCTCACCGACGTCGCGGGCGACACGACCGTGGCGGACCGCGTCCGCACCGTGATCGACCTCGGTGTGCACGCCGACGAGGTCGGCCTCGACGTGTTCGGCGTCGGCGAGCACCACACCCCTCGCTTCGCGGTGTCGTCGCCCGCGGTCGTCCTGTCGGCGATCGCGGCGAGGACCACGTCGATCCGCCTGACCAGCACGGTCTCGGTGCTCAGCGTGCTGGACCCGGTGAGGCTCTACCAGGACTTCGCGCAGCTCGACCTCGTCGCCGCAGGCCGTGCTGAGGTCACCGTCGGCAGGAGCGCGTACGCCGAGCCCTTCGGTCTCTTCGGGGTGCCGATCGCCGACTACGACGCCGTGTTCGAGGAGAAGCTCGACCTCCTGGTCTCGCTGCGCGACGACGAGCCGGTCACCTGGACGGGCCGCTACCGGCCACCGCTGGCGAACGCGCACGTCGTCCCTCGGCTGTCGCGACCGCTGCCGGTTTGGGTGGGCGTCGGTGGCACACCCGCCAGCGCGACGGGCGCCGGTCGTCGCGGCCTCCCGCTCAGCCTCGCCCTGCTCGGCGGCACCGCTGCTCGCTCCCGTCCGCTCGTGGACGCCTACCGCGAGGCGTTCGTCGGCCGCGATCGCCACGCGCACACGTCCATCGCCGGCGTCAGCCACTTCTACGTGGGCCCGACTTCCCAGCAGGCGCGCGAGACGTTCTACCCCTACTACCGGACGTACTTCGCCGACGGGCGCGGCGTGCACCTCGACCGTGCGACCTTCGAGCAGATGGCAGGACCGCGCGGTCCCCTCGTCGTCGGCAGCGCAGCCGAGGTCGCCGACAAGGTCTCCGCGCAGCACGAGGTCCTGGGCGTTGACCGGTTCCTCGGACAGGTCGATCTCGGCGGACTGCACACGCGTCTCTCGCTGGCCTCGATGGATCGCCTCGCTCACGACGTCGTGCCCCAGTTCTCGTAGCGGCGCTCGCCGCTGATCCATCGCGTTCATCCTCGAAAGGACCTCTCGTGCCACTCACCGCCCACGTTCTCTCCGCCCTCCTCGCCGTCGCCATGCTCGCGTCGGGCAGCCTCAAGATCGCTCGGACCGAACGGATCGTCAGACTCATGGCAGCCGTCGGTGTGGGTGGTCGGGGCCTCGTCGTGCTGGGGAGCCTGCAGCTCCTCGCCACGACCGGTCTTTTCGCCGGGCTGTGGTTCACGCCGTTCGGGATCGCTGCCGCGACCGGGCTGGTCCTGTACTTCGCCGGCGCGGTTGGGGCGCACGTCCGCGCGCACGATCCCGAGTGGCAGGGCGCAGCAGCCTTCCTGGTGCTCTCCGTCGTCACACTGGTCGTGCTGCTGCTCAGCCTCTGACCCAGCCGCCACTCGCCGCGCGCCACGCCTTTCGAACTGCGGCTTCAGGCCTCATCGAAGGTGTTGACCATGAAGTAGTTGGGGGGTTGATCGGAGAGCAGGAAAGCCCGCCTCTAGGGCCTTTGACCTGGGAGAACGCGCGATGACCGTTGATGGTCGTTCATGGTCAAGAACGGCTCGTCTGCTACATCAGTGGTACATGAGTGGGATCAGGCTGTGGCGTTCCGAGGGCAGAGGTGCCGCGCAGCGGGTGGGCCTAGCGGTTGTTTCGCTTGAACCAGTCCGACGCTTTGCAGGCAGCACCCGGGTGGCAAACCGGGGCAGTCACAGCGATGGCGTCAGATCAGTGCCCGCCCCCTCGTTTGCGTGATGGGACTTCGACGCTCACCGAGGCGGCGTCCAGCGCACCACCAGTAGCTCCAGGCGGCGCGACCAGCTCCTAAAATGTGCAAACGAACACTATTCGAACACAACGGTGTAAGTTCTATTGGACTGCTGAGCGAGAGGAGGACGCATGTCGACTGACATTGACCAGGTCGGCGAGCCCGAGGACGGCCCCAGCGGTGCCGTCGAGCGCCGTCAGCTAATCCTCGAGCGTCTGCAGGAGCAAGAATTTGTCTCGGTCAACGACTTGGCGGACGAGTTTGGGGTGACGGGGATGTCCCTGCGTCGCGACCTGACCGCCTTGGCGGCTCGGGGCCTGTTGACGAGAGTGCGCGGCGGAGCCACGCGCGCTCGCACGTCCTCGACCTCGCGCATGTACCTCGAGGCAGAGCGCCGTCACGCAACGGAGAAGGCGCAGATCGCTCGGGCAGCGGCAGAGATGCTCGCGAACGAGACCAGCGCGTTTTTCTACTCCGGCTCAACCGTGGCGAAGGTCGTCAGCGCCCTCGACGAGTCCACACGCGAGCGCCTAACGGTCGTGACCCCAGCTGTGCCGATCATCAACGAGGTGAGCTCGTGGAACGAGCCGCACCTGGTTGCGGTCGGTGGCGTATATCTGCCCGCGTATATGGCTTTCGTCGGACCGCAGGCGGTGTCGTCGCTGGCGAACCTGAGCGCCGAGGTGGCCGTGATGGGCTGCGACGGCCTGACCGCTGACGAGGGGATCACGACGCCGCACCAACTGGTCGCCGAGATTGGAACCATCATCGTCAAGCGTGCCCGTAAAGTAATCGTGGTCGCCGACTCGAGCAAGGTCGGTCGCCGTGGGTTCGCGCACATTGCGCCGATCTCGACGTTAACGACTTTGATCACCGACTCCGGTGCTGACCCCGAGGAGCTCGCCGCGCTCAAGGCCGGCGGCGTCGACGTGGTCGTCGTCTAGCGCCCCGCCTCATCCTCGCGCTCGGCGTAGCAGTCCGGCTCCGCGCGGTGCAGCGGGCGCGGAAGTGACCAGCTCTGGCTGATCGCGAGCAAACGGAGCCCGAGTCCAACGCCGACGGCGAGCCCGCGAGCCAGGGAGTTCGGCACGCCTGCGGCATCGAGCAGCATCAGCGTCGAGCCGCCGGCAACGGCCGCGAGCGCGTAGACCTGTCCGGCCAGCACGAGCGGTGACTGCCTGGCGAGGACGTCACGCGCCACCCCACCGCCCACACCGGTAACGACGCCGAGCAGCACCGCGACCGGGCGCGATGCGCCGACTGCGTAGGCGAGACCGGCACCGGTGACCGTGAACACAGCTAGTCCTACTGCGTCGGCAAGCAAGATGAGGGTGCGCGCATCGAGCGCTCTGCGCTTCAGTCGGTGCGCGTCCGCGATCACCACGCCAGCAGCAATGACGGCCATCCACACGGGCAGCGGACGAGAAATCCATCCGACCGGCTCGAGTCCCAGAAGCAGGTCTCGTACCGTGCCGCCGCCGACAGCCGCCACGACCGCCAGGACGCTGATGCCAACCCAGTCCATGCCGGCACGGGCTGCGACCTCGGCGCCGGAGACGGCAAAGGCGATGGTGCCGAGGAGCTCGAGGGCGGCGTAGGGGTCGTGGAAGGCCATGTGCTCCCCCGAAGCGTGTTGGGCTGCCGGCTGGGTCAGCCGGCAGCGACTAGGGCGGCGTAGGTGCTGGCGTCGAGCAGTACAGGGATTGCGGTGAACTTCAGGCGCACCAGCCAGGCGTCCATGGCGTCGGAGTTGAGCAGGCTGGGGTCATCGACGACCGCGTCGTTGATCTCGACCACGTCGCCGTCGAGGGGTGCCATCAGGTCGCTGACCGACTTCGTGGACTCCAGCTCGCCGCACGGCTGGCCGGACGCGAGGCTCGATCCGATCGGTGGCAGCCCGACGAACACGATGTCTCCCAGGGAGTCCGCGGCGTACTGGGTGATGCCGATCGTGGCGATGTCGCCGTTCAAGTCGACCCACTCGTGCTGGTCGGTGTAGCGCAGGTCGCTGGGGATGCTCATGGAGGCTCCTTGGACGCTCAGGTCTAGTCGGTGGTGCAGATGTTGGGTGTGGTGGTTCCGGTCCAGGTCAGGCGCTGGGACGCTGGTAGAACGGCAGGTCGACGACCAGGGCCGGCTCGCGCGTTCCACGCAGGTCGACCGCGAGCTCGGTTCCCGGGGTGTTGTGACCGGCCTCCACGTAGGCCATGGCGATCGGGTAGCCGAGAGTGGGCGAGGGGGCACCACTCGTAACGCGGCCGACGGTATTTCCCGCACGGTCGACCACGTCGTATCCGGCACGCGGCGCTCGCCGCCCGGACGTCGCGAGGCCGACGAGGGACCGCCGGCGTGGGAGATCCCGGAAGCGGCGCAGGGCGGTGTCGCCAACGAATCTGTTGGGCTTGTCGAAGGAGATCACCCGCCCGAGCCCAGCCTCGAACGGGTTCGTGTCGGCATCGAGCTCGTGGCCGTAGAGCGGCATCCCCGCTTCGAGGCGCAGGGTGTCGCGGCATGCGAGTCCGGCAGGGACGAGACCGTACCTTTCGCCCGCGGCGCTGATCTGGCGCCACAGGTCAGGAGCGACGCTCGGCGAGCAGTAGACCTCGTAGCCGTCCTCGCCGGTGTACCCGGTGCGGGCGAGCAGGACGTCGTGGCCGGCGACCTTGGTGCGCGCGATCGAGTAGTACTTCAGCGCGGTGACGTGGTCGTCGCCGAGGCCGGCGAGGATCGTGACCGCAGCGGGTCCTTGGACGGCGAGGAGCGCACAGTGCTGGGATTTGTCGGAGACCTGAGCATCCGCAGCCTCGTCGGTGGTTCGTTCGCTCAGGGCTGTCGCGACGACGTCGACGTTGCTGGCGTTCGCGACGACGAGGTAGTCGTGGTCGGCGAGCCGGTACACGACGAGGTCGTCGAGGATGCCGCCCGCGTCGTTGCAGATCATCGAGTAACGGGCCCGTCCGAGCCCGATGCGCGACGGCGTTCCGACGACGGCGCGGTCGAGGACGCGCCCTGCGTCAGGTCCAGTCACCTTGATCTCGCCCATGTGCGACAGGTCGAACAGCCCGGCCGTGGTGCGCACGGCGTGGTGCTCGGCCGTCTCAGAGGTGTAGCGCACAGGCATCGACCAGCCGGCGAAGTCGGTAAACGAGGCGCCGAGCTCGGTATGGACGGAGTGCAGAGCGGTCTGGCGGCTCATGCGGTGTGGCTGTTCAGGGGTTGCGGGGTGCGGGTGCTCATCGGCTGAGGTCCTTCTGCTCGGACTGACCGGCGTCGCGTGGCGGGCCGGGCAGTTGCGGTGACCTCCCCGCTCTGTCGTGGGTACCTGAGAGCTTCGCCGCAGCTGCGGCTTGCACCGTGGGTGCAGGACCTGGTCCTGGCTTTCCAGAGAGCGCCTGGCCGCGGCGGTCGGTGGGCCTGAGAGATTCCTGGGGAGGTGTTGCTCCGTCGGCGCCCCGTCGGTCCTTGACGTCGCGAGTTGTGCACGACGGACAGTCGGGTCTTTCCCGCTGCGGTTGGTAGCGGCGCAGGTATGAATTTGTTGTGACGGCCAGACGGGGGCACCTGATGGGGGTGGCCGTCAGGGCGAGGGACCACCCCCATCGACTGGGTTCGGCTAGGCGCCGACCTCTTCAGGCGACTGGGCGCTGGCCCCGGTTGCTGACGCGTGCTGCGGCAGGATGCCGATCTTGTCGCGCTGGGTGAAGTAGTACGCCAAGCCGAGGGCGAAGGCGACGAGGACGAACACGACGGCACCCCACTGCAGGAACCAGTGGTGCGGCGGTGCCGGGTTGTAGACGGCGTTGCGGGGCCAGGCGATGTTGATGACCATGGCGACGCCCCACACGACTGCGGCGATCGAGACCGGGACGCCCCAGCGGCCGAGGTGGAAGTACTCCGGGGTCGTCTTCCACTCGCCGGTGAGCCGCTTGCGAGCGAATGCGCCGGCGACGATTACGTAGGCGATCAGGGCCAGCACCACGGTGGTGCTGGTGACCACCAAGAAGATCTGCGCCTGCTTGATGTTCACCAGCAGGATGGCCACCGCGATGACGCCCACGATGAGCGCGGTCGTCACAGGCGCCTTGGTCGTCCGGCTGACCTTCGCGAGCGAGGCGCTTGCCGGGAGGGCGTTGTCGCGGCTCATCGCGAACATCATCCGCATCGCACCGGTCTGGTTGGCCAAGATGCACACGAAGATCGCGATCGCGACGCAGGTGAGCAGGACGCTGCCCAGGGTATGGCCCATCACGTCCTCGACGACGTACGGCAGGCCGCTAGTGGACAGCTCCTTGGCGTTGATGTCGCCCACCGCCATGAGCGCGCCGAGCATCAGCAAAGCGCCGCTGATGCCGGCAGCCGCGAGCGCACGCAGGATCGAGGTGGGGCTGTTCTTGCGCGGGTTGACGGTCTCCTCACCCAGGGAGCCGGCGGTGTCGAAGCCCCACATGATGTAGCAGCCGAGCAGCAGCGCCATCAGCAGCGCTCCGGGCACGCCTAGACCGGCGTCGTGGCCGTGGCCCTCGGTGTGGAACACGATCTGCGGGCCGCGCTTCGCGGTGACGAAGAAGAAGACGATCATGAAGACGCTCGCGACGAGCTCGACGATGACGCCGATGTTGTTCACGATAGAAACCACCTTGACGCCCAGGCAGTTGATGATCGTGGCCAGCACGATGGCGATCACGCCAAGGATGACGCCGTTCGCGGCCGCGTCGTTCGGGCCGGTCCCGTCACCGTAAATCCAGAAAACCTTTGAGATGTTCGGCAGCACGAACTGTAGCGCCAGCGCGACCGCGGCGGTCGACACGATCAGGGCCAGCGTGAGCGAGAACCCGGCCAGCCACGATGCCGTGCGGCTGCCGATGTGCTTGGACCAGTTGTAAACCGATCCGGCCATCGGGTAGTGCGTGGCCAGCTCGGCGAAGATCAGCCCGAACAGCATCTGCCCGGCGAACGCGATCAGCCAGGTCCACCAGAAGGCCGGCCCGGCGATCCCGAAGGCGAAGAAAAACAGCTGGAACGCCCCGGTGAGGATCGAGATGAACGCGAAGCCCGTCGCGAACGTGGAGAACGCGCCGAGAGTCCGGCCGAGTTCCTGCTTGTAGCCCAGGCGGGCGAGGTGTTCCTCGTCTGCCCGGTGAATGTCGCTGATGTCCTGGCTCATCTGAAGCCCTTTCGCCATGGGTCGAGCTCCGCCCCCGGGGCGCTCGTACGATCTTGGCGACGAAGTGAACACCTGCAATCACACAGATGTCAACGAGGCGTGTTCATATGAACATCACGTAACTTGGTGCTCAGTTGCTGCTAAACGCCTTCCGAGTCACAAAAATACATGTTCGAAATGTGTTCTTGTGCGTTCACTTGAACACTGTTACGGTCCGATACTCAGGCGGAGCATCACGAGCGCGACACTGGACCGCAACGACACCTCGAGGGAACCCCAATGACCCAGATGAACTCGTCCACCGGCACTGACCGGTTCGACGTAGTCGTCGTCGGTGGCGGAGTCCTGGGCACCTCGGTTGCGGCCCGGCTCGCAGCCACGTCCGCGTCGGTGTGCGTGCTCGAGGCCGCCAGCGACGTGTGCGAGGGCGCCTCGAAGGGCAACGCCGGCACCGCCTGCTCCTACTACGGGCCCCCGGGAACGCTTGAGACCGAGCTGATCAACCGCAGCTACCCGCACTGGGAAGAGCTGTGCGGGCGACTGGGGGTCGCGTACCGTCGCGGCGGCGCGATCATGCTCGCGCTCGACGACGCCGAGGCCGAGACCCTCGGGCACACTCTCGCCGAGCTCGACGAGGCGGGTGTGCGCGGTGAGATGAAGACGCCTGCCGAGGTCGCCCAGCTCGAGCCGCTGGCCAACATGGCCACCGTGGCCGGGCTGTGGATGCCGGATGAGGGAGTCATCGATCCGATGGCACTGACCGTCGCGTACGCCAACCTGGCGGTGACCAACGGTGCCCAGCTGCGGCTGAACGCACCGGTCACCACCATTCGACGGCTCGACGACGGCTCGATGGAGCTTGCCACCCCCCAGGGCACCGTCCGCGGCCGCTATGTCGTCAACGCCGCCGGCGTAAGGGCCGGCGACGTCTCCGAGCTGGCTGGTGGTGAGCCGCTGCGCTCGTGGCCACGCAAGGGTCAGTACGCCGTGCTCGACCGTCGCTTCGCCGAGCAGCTGCAGCGCACCGTCTTCTGCACCCACTCACCGACGACCAAGGGCATCAACGTCGTTCCGACCACGCACGGCTCCGCGTTGCTCGGTCCGACCGCGCAGGACCTCGAGGACGCCGGCGACACCTCGACTGACCGCGACCAGGTCGAGGCGCTGATTGAGAGTGCGCGCCGACTGGTTCCGAGCATCACCCGCGACGTCGTGATCAAGACGTTCGCTGCGAACCGTCCCGCCAGTGAGGAACCGCACCGGCTGCGCTTCGACCAGACCGTCGCAAATCTACTGCACGTCACGAACCGCTCAGCCGGGGTCAGCGTCTCGCCAGCAGCCGGCGCGTACGCGCTGGACCTCCTGCGCGACGCCGGACTCGACGCCGAGGACCGACCCGACGCCGTCCGGGCCTTGCCTTCGACACCGCGACTGAGGACCGCGACCGACCTGAACACCCTGTTCGCACAGGACCCGCTGTACGCGCAGGTCGTGTGCGCGTGCGAGAGCGTCAGCGCCGCCGAGATCAACCGGGCCCTGACCTCCCCGGTCCCGGCCTGCTCGCTCGACGGGGTCCGCAAGCGCACCGGCGCCATGTACGGGCGCTGCCAGGGGTCACTGTGCGCGGCCGGCATCTCGTTCCTCACCGCCCTGCACACCAACACCGGCCCCCGAGACGTCAAGCAGACCGCACACGGGACGGTCGGCCAGTGACCGCCCGCGCCGCTGACGCGGCCTACGTCGTCGTCGGCGCCGGACCCAGCGGCCTGGGGTGCGCCTCCGAACTGCTGCACGCAGGCCCGGTGACAGTCATCGACCGGATCCCCGTCACCGGAGGCACTGCCGGCTGGGAAAACCCGCTGATCAAGGACCTCACCCGAGACGTGGTCTCCCGCGGCGCCCACTTCGCCCTCGGCCAGACTGCTGTGCGCTACGACGGGGCGACCCTCACTGTCGCCTCACCAACGGGATTCCAGCCCGTGGCGACACGGCACCTGGTCTTCGCCGGCGGTCTGCGCCCAGGCACCCCGGCCGACCTGCACATCGACGGGTACCGCCCTGCCGGCGTCGTGCCCGCGACCGTGGCCGAACACCTCCTCCGCACCGGCGTGCAGCTGTGGACCCACGCAGTCATCCTCGGAAACGGCCCGTGGGCCCGCCCGGTCGCCGAGCTGTGCCGGAAACTCGGCACGCGGGTCACCGTCGTCGCCGACCTGGCCGACGTGCCCGACTGGTCGCAGTGGGCCGATAAACGTATCGACGCCACAGCACGCGTCCGCGTCGCCGGCCGCGACCGGATCAGCGGCGTCGAGCTCACCACGGCCGACGGCACCACATCTCTCACCTCATGCGACGCGCTGGTGCTCGCCGCCGACCCGCGCCCGAACCGCAACGTGGTTGGAGCCCTCACCGAGGACGACCCGAACGTGTTGTTCCACCAACCCACCCAGCCCACGTCGCCGCGGCTGCGCTACGACGCCGCCGCCCGCGCGACCCGGAGCTGGCTGCAGACGATCGGAGGCCCGTCGTGAAGGTCAGCTCACCCATCGGCGAACTGCCATTCGAGGCGACGGCCATACGCATCGTCGCCGGCGGGCTGCGTGTCGAGGGACGGATGGGCGCCTGGCCCGCCCAGGTCGATCTCGACATCTCCGACCTACCAGCCCTGCTCCGGCTGACCCGCCCCGCGCTGTACGCGCTCGGCGGCACCACCTTGATCGTCGCCCTGGCACGCCGTCCCCGGGCGCACCGGAAAGCCTGAGAAGGAAGGGAATCCAACAACATGAGCATCAAGTGGCTCGAGACCCGGCAAAAGGTCATCACCTACTCCCGCAAGCTGCAGGCAGAGCGCCTCGTCTACTCCTGCGCCGGCAACATCAGCATCCGCATCCCGGGCGAGCCCGGCCTGCTGGCATGCACTCCCACCTCGACGCAGTACGACCTGCTGCAGCCCGAGGACGTCGCCATCGTCGACCTCGACGGCAACCTCATCGACGGCCGGCTCAAGCCGACCTCCGAGGTTCAGATGCACACGATGTATTGCAAGAACCGCCCCGAGATCGGCGGCATCGTGCACACCCACGGCAAGGCCGTGATGACGTTCGCGACGCTGAACTGGACCCTTCCGCCCATCCTGACCGGCCTCTGCGAGGCCGCCGGCGGCCCCGTGTACACCTCGCCGTACTCGCAGCCCGAGACCGACCAGATGTACACCTACACCGAGCCGTACCTGCGTGAGCGCGGCGCCACGTTCTTGCAACACCACGGGTTGCTCGCCATCGGCGCCGACATCGAGCACGCCTTCCACACCGCCTCGGTCGTGGAGGGCGCGTGCGAGGTGTACCTAAGCGCTCGCCAGTTCGGTGAGGTGCCCGAGCTGCCGAAGGAGCAGGTCGACTGGATCGCGTCGTACTTCCGGGCCCAGTTCCCCGGTGCTCCCGAGCCCCTCCCGGCGCCGGACCCGATCCCCGCGCCGGAATTCGCGCCCTCGGCATGAGCGGCTACGTGGTGGGGGCCGACGTCGGATCGTCGGCCCTCAAGGCCTCGCTGGTGCACTCCGACCGCGGCGTCGTCGCGGTCGCCGAGCGCAACTACCCGATGCACCGCCCCCACCGCGGATGGGCGGAGAACAGCCCACACGACTGGTACGACGCGCTCGCCTCCGCCGTTGCGGAGGTGCTCACGACCGGCAACGTGCCGGCCAAAGACATCACCGCGCTGTGCTTGGTCGGGCAGCGCGACATCGCCGTGCTCCTCGACGAGCACGGCGAGGTCCTCACCCGCTGCATCCACTGGACCGACCGGCGCGACCCCAGCGAGACCCGCGACCTGTACGACTCGCTCGGACGCGACGTGCTGATCCGGCGCAGCGGCACGCTACCCATCCCCGGTCTTGTGCTGCCGAACCTGATGTGGACCAAGCGACACCTGCCCGAGGTGTGGGCCGAGACCCGGCACGCGCTGCAGCCGAAGGACTACCTCGCCTACCGGCTCACGGGCGACGTTGGCACCGATCCGACCGGCCCGACCCGCAGTTGCATGAACGACTGGCGCACCGAGGGCTGGAGCGAGCAGACCTGCGATGAGGCCGGTATCCCGCGCGAGATCCTCCCCGACGTCAAGTACAAGCCGTGGGAACCGCGCGGCGAGCTCAGCGCCCAGGCCGCCGTCGACCTCGGCCTGCTGCCCGGCACCGTCCTGGTCGCCGGCGGCGGTGACGACCCCGCGGCCGCGCTCGGATCCGGTGTCGTCTCACCCGGAGACGTCAGCCTCGGCACGGGCTCCTCCATGAGCTGGCGCATCGTCGAGGACAACCCAATGTTCGACCCGACCGGCGTCATCGGGCTGATGCCGCACCTCATCCCGGACCGCTACCTGCACGAGATGGTCGCTACCGGCACCGGCACGACGCTGCGTTGGTTCCGCAGCGTGTTCGGCGAGGGCCGCACTTACGAGCAGCTGATAGCCGAGGGCGCCGACGTGCCGCCCGGTAGCGACGGTCTGTTGTGCTTCCCCTACGTCGAAGGCGCCTCGATCCCGGTCCAAGACGACATGGCCCGTGCTTCGTACTACGGCATCGCCGGACACCACGCGCGCGCCCACTTCACCCGCGCCACTCTCGAAGGAATCGCTTACCAGTACCCGGCGCTGCGCGACGTGGTCACCTCCCGGGGGCACAAGGTCACCGGCTTCACGATCTCCGACGGCGAAGCACGCAGCCGCCTGTGGAACCAAATCAAGGCCGACGTGATGGGTGAGACCATCACCCCGTCGCTGCGCGTCGAAGCACCATCCATCGGCGCCGCGATGCTCGCCGGCATGGGAACCGGCCTGTTCGCGAACGTCGAGGCCGCGCTGGCCGTCGTGCTCGAGCTCGCCCCGACCGTTACCCCGCGCGCCGAGGCCTTTGCCCAGTACGCCGAACTCCGTACCGAGTGGGAGTCGACGCTCGCCCAGATCTACCCAGCCCTTGCACCGGCCACCACCGGTCAACAGAACTGACCGGCACCAGCGACCCGGTCCGGGCGACCGGTTCACGGGCGACCGGCTCACCAGCGACCAGCGACCAGCGACCAGTAAGGAACGTCATGACTTCGACCCTGCCCGACACCATCCGCACCCAGGCGTTCATCAACGGCGCCCTTGTCGACGCAGAGGGCGGCGAGACCTTCGAGAGCCTCGCCCCGGCGACCGGACAGGTCATCGCGACCGTCGCTTCGTGTTCCGAGGCCGACGTCGACACGGCCGTCGCCTATGCCCGGGCCGCGTTCGAGGCCGGCGAGTGGAGCCGTCGCTCTCCGGCCGAACGCAAGGCGGTGCTGTTCGCGTTCGCCGACCTGATCGAGGCCAACCGCGACGAGCTCGCCTTGACCGAGGCGATCGACGCAGGCAAGCCGATCAGCGATTGCCGCGACTTCGACATCCCTGACGTGCTCAACACGTTCCGCTGGTACGCCGAGGCCGCCGACAAGGTGTTCGGCAAGACCGCCCCCACCGGCAGCGACCACCTTGGTCTGATCGTGCGCGAACCGGTCGGCGTCGTCGGCTGCGTCCTGCCGTGGAACTTCCCGATGGCGATGCTCGCCTGGAAGGTCGCGCCCGCGCTCGCGGCAGGCAACTCGGTGGTCGTGAAGCCGCCGGAGCTGGCCAGCCTGACCAGCATCCGGCTCGCCGAGCTCGCCGTCGAAGCAGGCCTGCCCAACGGGGTGTTCAATGTCGCGCCCGGGCTCGGGCACGTGACTGGCAAGGCGCTCGGTCTGCACATGGACGTCGACATGGTCTCCTTCACTGGCTCTACTGAGGTGGGCCGCGCGTTCCTGCGCTACTCCGCGGACAGCAACCTCAAGGGCATCGTGCTCGAGTGCGGCGGCAAGTCTCCCCAGGTCGTGATGGCCGACTGCCGTGACAACCTCGCCGCGATCGCCGCCGACCTGGCCGATGCAGCGTTCTGGAATTCCGGACAGAACTGCAGCGCAGGCTCGCGGATCCTGGTTCACGAGTCGATCAAGGACGACTTCGTGACCGCGCTCGCCCGTGAGGCTGAGAGCCGCATCGTCGGCGAGCCCACCGACGAAGGCACCGCGCTGGGGCCACTGATCGAGGCCTCCGCGCTGGACCGGGTGCTGTCCTTCATCGACCAGGCCCGCAGTGACGGCGCCCGGATCGTGACCGGTGGCGAGCAGCTGTTCACCGAGTCCGGCGGTTGGTTCGCCGGCGCGACCGTCATCGACGACGTCACCCCGGACATGAGCGTCGCCCGCGAAGAGATCTTCGGCCCTGTCGTGTCGGTCCTGTCGTTCTCCGACGAGGCCGAGGCGCTCCGGCTGAGCAACGACAGCACCTACGGGCTTGCCGCGACCGTGTGGTCGAAGGACATCGACGTCGCCATCCGCACCGCCCGTGGCATCCGGGCCGGCACCGTCGCGGTCAACGGCTACAGCGAGGGCGACATCTCGACCCCGTTCGGCGGGTACAAGATGTCCGGCTTCGGTGGCCGCGACAACGGCATCGAGGCGCTCGAGCAGTACACCGAGGTCAAGACGATCTGGGTGACGCTGCACTAGGCAAGGATGGACCCGTGAAGGAGTACGCGGACTTCCTCGGCACCCAGTCCCCGTACGACGCGCTCACCGCCGACGACCTCGGCCGGCTCGTCGAGCATTTGCAGGTCGAGTACTTCGCGGCCGGCTCGCTCATCGTGCGGGCCGACGAACCAGCGTTGGACCACATGTGGGTCGTGCGCACCGGCGCGGTCGAGGTCGTCGACCGTGGCAGGGTCGTCGACCAGCTCGGTCCTGGCGACACGTTCGGGCACATCTCGGTCCTGACCGGGCTACCGCCGGCACTGTCGGTGCGCGCACTCGAGGACAGCCTGTGCCTGCTCCTGCCCGACCCCCGCCACCTGGTCCACGACCCGGACCGGCTCCGGTTCTCCCACTTCGGCACCATGATCAGCAGGCAACGGCTCACCGGCAGCGGTGCCCTAGACGAAACACCCGGGTCCGCGCGGACCCTGATGCGGTCCTTGGTGTGGTCTGAGGCGAACGAGACCGTCGCCGAAGTCGCGCGCCGCATCACCAACGCTGGCCACTCGGGAGCACTTGTGCGTGGCGGCGGTGACGCAAGCGGGGATTGGGGCATCGTCACCGACGCCGACTTCCGACGCAGCGTCGCGACCGGGGAGGTCGCCCCACACGACCCGATCCACACGATGGCGACGTTCCCGGCGCTCAGCGTGAGCGAGGAGTTCTCGCAGGCGGCCGCGTTCTCCCGGATGATCGACCGCGGCGTGCACCACCTCGTCGTCTTGGACCGCCACGGCGCGCCCGAGGGGATTCTGCGAGCAGTCGACTTCGCCTCGACCGACATCCGTAACCCGCTGCTGGTGCGCTCCCAGATCGAGTCCGCCACCAGCATCGATGAACTTCGTTGCGCAGCGAAGCTCGTCCGACCGACGCTGGTCGAGCTTGGCGACAGCTCCATGACCGCCGCCCAGGTCGCCAGCCTCTTGGCCGCGATCATCGACGGCCTGCTCCGCAAGCTCGTCACCTTCCACGGACTCGACGACGCGACCTCGCAGCTGTCGCTGATCGTGCTCGGGTCGATGGCGCGCCGCGAACCGCTGCCGAACTCCGACGTCGACACCGCCCTGGTCTGGCCCGACCACGTCAGCGACCAACAGCAGAAGGATTTGCTCGAACGTGTTGAGGCACTCCTGGTCGACATGGAGTCGTGCGGGTTTCGCCGGTGCAGCAACGGTGCCAATGCCGTCAACCCACTGTTCGCCCGCTCCGCGTCCAGCTGGGCCGCGGCCGTGACCCGTTGGCTCGAGAACCCGGCCGTACCGCAGGCGCTGCTGCTCTCCTCGATCGTGATCGACAGTCGGCCGCTGACCGAAGTCGCGCTCGGACGGACCGTGACGGACACGCTGCAGCGACGTGAACGCCAAGTCGAGTTCCTCGCCGCGTTCCTGCGCGAAGCGACTGCCGTGAAGCCGCCGAGCGGTTTCGTCCGTGACTTCGTCGTCGACCACCGTGGCCATCACCGCGGCCAGCTCGACCTCAAGCGCGGTGGCCTGCTCCCGATCGCCGCGCTGGGCCGCTGGGTCGCTGTCGTCACCGGCGACACTCGCGGCGGCACCGTCGACCGGCTCCGCCGCGGCCACGCCGCCGGGTTGCTTACGCGAGACGAGGCTGACACCCTCACCGCCGCGTTCGAGCAGTCGTACGAACTGCTGATGAAGCGCGACCTCGCCGCCATCGCAGGCGGCACTAACCCCAGCACGTACGTCGACCCGCGAGAGCTTGACACCCTCACGCGCCGGCACCTTCGCGAGACGTTCCGCGCGACCGCGTCCATCCAGGACGACATTGCTAACTGCTGGACGACCCGGCTGAAGCTGTGAACCCGCTGCTCAAACCCGCCCTCGAAGTGCCCGACCTCGACGTCGCCTGGCGCGACGTCGAGTACTGCGTGGTCGACGTGGAGACCACGGGCCTGGACCTGCGTCGCGACACGCTCATCTCTTTCGGCAGCGTCCTGGTGAAGTCCGGACGCGTGCACGTGAGCTCGTGCGAGAGTTTCGAGATCAAGCCGTCCCGCCCAATCAGCATCGGCGCGATGACAGTGCACGGCCTGCGCGAGCAGGACCTCGACGACGCACCAGAACTCGGCCAGGTGACAGACCGGATCGTGGCCCAGCTCGACGGCAGAGTTCTCGTGGCTCACGCCGCCTGGGTCGAGCGAGCGTTCCTAACACGGCCGCTCCGTGCAGCCCGCCGCCGATGGAAGCCGGCCGTCGTCGACACCGCCGCCCTTTTGCGTGCCACCGGACTGGCCCCGAGCGGAACCGGCTACGAACCCGATATCGAAGTGAGCGCCAAGCATCTAGGGCTCTGCGTGCACACCCCACACCAGGCCCTCGGCGACGCGCTCACCACCGGCGAGGTCTTCCTGGCGTTGACGACCAAGCTTGAGCAGCAGCAGCCCGGCCTGACCGCACATCGACTCGTCGCCATCTCCGACGAGCACACCCTCACCTAAACCACCCTCTCTGGCCGGTCCGCTGGCCCACCCAACACGGCCACTGATCGGGCCAGCGGCCGTGCAGAGCACCGAGGCAAAGGAGAAACCAATGAGGATCGGCGTCGTACTGCCGCGAGACCTGCCCGACACGAACGTCATCACGTTCGCCAGGAACGTCGACGAGCTCGGCTTCGACAACCTGTGGGTCGTCGAGGACCTCGGCTACAAGGGCGGGTTCGCCCAAGCTGGTGCCGTCCTCGCCGCCACGTCGCGCGTGCGCGTCGGGATCGGGGTCTTGCCGGTGGCCGCCCGCAACCCGGTCTTCACCGCCATGGAGGCCGCCACGCTGGCAAACCTGTTCCCGGGCCGAATCACCCTCGGCGTGGGACACGGGATGCCGGTCTGGATGCGGCAGGTTGGCATCGCCGTCGACAGCCCGTTGACCCTGCTCGCCGAAACGCTTGATGCAGTCCGTGGCCTGCTGGCCGGCGACACGGTCAGCATCGACGGCCGCTACGTGCACCTAGACGCCGTCCGCCTCGAGGCGCCGCCGGCACTGCCCCCCGTCGTTCTCGCCGGGGTCCGCGGTCCTCGATCAATGGAAGTCTCCGGCGAACACGCGGACGGCACCCTTCTGGCCGAACCGGTGACCGTTGAGTACCTAGAGCACACGCGTACGCTGACCAAGCGAGGAGTCGCGCGTCGACCCGCACGCCAGAAAGATGTCAGCAGCGCGGCCGAGCACCAGTTACATGCGTACAACGTGGCTTGGGTCGACGACGACCCCGACGTGGCACGTGACCGGGTTCGTCAGACGGTCGCCGTGTTCGGGCAGCCGGACTGGTGGCCGCACATCGCTTCGCTCCCGTTCGCGGAGGCCTTCAAGGCACTCGCCGCGCAGCATCGGTCGACGAACGACCTTGCCAGGCTGTTGCCGGCGGAGTGGATCGACGAGCTCGCCATCGTGGGAACGGCAGCCACAGTGCGCCGGCGACTTGCCGACCTCAACAGGGCTGGAGCAGCCTCATGCAGCTACTTCGTGGACGGAGCCGTAACGAGCGGCCAACTTTCCAAGCTCGCCGCGGCTTCAAATATGTCAGTTCGAAACCGGTGACGAGTTGAGCCAGTCCCATGTGAGGCATAGGCGATGTCCGCGGGTTTAATCGGACGTGGCTGAGCCCGACGTCATGCCCGGCTGGCTCTATCCAGTGCGATTGATCTGCGATCGGAAGCTGCACTCGATCACTCTCGCTAGAGCGATCTATCAGTTTGGTCCATTGCGGGATCGATCCTGGAGGTGAAGCGCGGTGCTCGGACCGGCGCTGCCGAGAGTGGGCCGGGTAGCCGGCGTCCGATGGCGCGAACGCAGCCCTGCCGCCGAAGCCGACCGGCCCTGAACGCGGCAGACTAAGCGAGCACCGAGACACGCATCGCGGGCGTGCGTCATCGCCCGCTCGCTCAGCAGGGCGCGCGAACGCCACATCGAAACGCTCAAGAAAGCGGCACGTATGCTACAAAGGTTTGTAGATGAAAGGCCGCCCTCGGGCGGTCTTTCTGCATTCTTTGGGTCAATGATGGTTATTTGTGAATGGTGATGGATGCACGGTGGGATGAAGGTCTACCGGGGTTCTGCGGCTGCGGCGCGCTGCTACGTGGAGGCGGATCGGTCGCGGGCGGACGACTACTACCTGGCCGAGGGGACGGGTCTGGCCGACCGGTACGTCGCGACCGCTGGTCCCGCATCTGGTCGTGTTCGCGTGGTGGGGGAGGGGGAACGTGCTGGCAGGGGTTTCGGGGGAACTCTTATGAATCAGCGGCCTGCGATTGATGGGGACGCCTATGAGCGGTGGGTGGCCGGCTACGACGTCGAGGCTGGAGCCGACACGGGCGTGGCGAAGGGTCGATTGCGCAAGGACGGGCAGGGGGTGCGGTTCGTCGAGGTCGTGGTCAACGGTCCGAAGACGTGGTCGCTGGCGGCAGCCGTACACCCCGAGGTAGCTGCTGCGTATGACGGGGCGCAGGAGCGGGCGGCTCGTGAGGTGATCGGGTGGCTGGTCGAGCACTCGACAACCCGGGTGGGTCCGCGGGGGCGGCAGGTGCAGGTGCCGGTGGAAGAGCTGGAGGCGGCAGTGGTGCGTCACTTCACCTCCCGTGCCGGTGACCCGCACCGGCATCTGCATCTGCAGGTCAACGCCCGCGTGAAAGCGTCCGGGGGTTGGCGGGGGATTCACACCGTCGGGGTCCGCGACAGCCTGGACGCGATCAACGGCATCGGCCACGCGGCGGTCATCGCGGATCCGGAGTTTCGGGCGGTCTTGGCCGCCCACGGCTATCACCTCAATCTTGAGTCCGGCGAGATCGTCGAGCTGGTGGGGTTCATCGGTGCGTTCAGTGGCCGGACGGCGCAGATCGGGCGGAACGTCGACCGTTACGAAGCCCAGTGGCGGACCGAGCATCCCGGTGAGGAGCCGGGTGCGAAGCTGCAGCGGGCGTGGGACGCCCGGGCGTGGGCCGACGCCCGCCCGGACAAGGTCGTCCCCAGGGACGGACGCGAGTTGGGGGAACGGTGGGTCGAGGAGCTGGCCGAGCTGGGGTTCCGGCCACCGGAGCGTCCTGTCGGGGTGGGGGGAACGTCGATCGGTGCACTAGACCGAGAGGGACTGGTGGAGCGAGCGATGACGCGGCTGGGTGCCCGTCGCTCGGCGTGGAACGCCGCCGACGTCCGCGGTGAGATCGAGCAGCTCATCGCCCGAGCCGGTGTCGTCGTCGAGGGTGGGGTGCGTCGCGAGCTGGCCGAGGATCTCACCGCCCGCGCCCTCGAGCGGTGCGTTCCCCTCCTCGACCGCGATGACGTTCCCGAACACATCCGAGCCCTCACCTCACCGCGCGTCGTGGCGGTCGAGGACGACCTCGCACTGCGGTTGTCGCGGCGGACGCGACCGACCGCGATCCACGGTGACGTCGATGCACCCGGCCTCGACCCGGCGCAACGCGCTGCCGCGGCGGCGATCACCGGCACCGACCGCCTCGTCGTCGTCGAGGGTGCGGCCGGTGCCGGGAAGACCGCCATGCTCGCTGCCGCCCACCGTCACCTAGCCGGCGAGAGGCGGCGTCTGGTGGTGGTGACACCGACGTTGAAGGCCGCCCAGGTCGCCCGAGGCGAGGTCGGCGGTGATGCGTTCTCGGCGGCGTGGCTGATCCACCAGCACGGCTTCCGCTGGGACACCGATGGCCACTGGACCCGCGAACGCCAGTCCGAACCGCCACCGCAGGCGTGTCTGCGTCCAGGTGACGTGCTGGTGGTCGACGAGGCCGGGATGCTCGACCAGGACACCGCCCGAGCCCTCCTGGTCGTCGCTGACGAGGCCTTCTGCTCGATCGCGCTGGTCGGCGACCGCCACCAGCTGCCCGCGGTCGGCCGTGGGGGAGTGCTCGACCATGCCGCCCGGTGGACCGATCCTCACGCTGTCCATGTGCTTGACGAGGTCCACCGCTTCGCCGACCCAAGCTACGCAGCTTTGACGTTGCTGATGCGAACGGGGGAACGCAGTGACGAGGTCTTCAACCGGCTCCTTCAGCGCGGCGAGATCGCCGTCCACGCTAGCGACGCCGAGCGCCGCCAAGCCCTCGCCAGCGTCGACGGTCTGCTCATTGCCGACGGCCTGGAGGACGTCGCCGAGCTCAACGCTGCGGTCCGCCAACGCAGGATGATTGAGGGCACCATCAGCGCCCACGCGACCATAACCGATGCCGGCGAGCGTCTCGCCGTCGGCGACCGCGTCGCGACCCGTCGCAACGCGCCCGCCCTCGGAGTCGCCAACCGCGACACCTGGACCATCACCGCGACCGGTGCTGACGGGAGCATCACCGTCGGGGCCGGCCGCCGCAGCGCCGTCCTACCGCACGACTACGTCGCTCATCACGTCCAGCTTGCCTACGCCACCACCGTCTACGGCGCTCAGGGCGTCACCGTCGATACCGCCCACTTCACTTTCGGTGAGCAGACCGGGGCGGCGTCGGCATACGTCGCCATGACCCGCGGCCGACACCACAACGTCGCACACCTCGTCGCCGACGACATTAATCAGGCGCGAGCGCAATGGGCTGGCGCCTTCAGCCGCGACCGAGCGGACCTCGGTCCAAGCCACGCCGTCGCCCTCGCCCGTCAAGACCTCGAACGCTACGGGCCTACTGGTCGACTGCGACGGATCGGAAATGGCCCAGACGAGCATCTGACTGGCCAGCGACATGCACTTGAAGACCCCATCCCAGCCTCAACATCGGCCCGACTCGGCTCCAGGCCTCGTCCTGCGCGATAGAGGGCCTATCGCGGCGGCGTGCCGTGAAAGTTAGAAGCCAGCGACGTAGGCGGTGAGGAAGTGGACGCCGTGGCGGTCGAGGTTTCCTCGGGCGCCGACGTAGTGCTCGGTGGTGCGCGGGTCGGCTTGCGGGGCGAGGATCTGCGCGTCGCGTAGCGGGACTCCGGCGTCCAGCGCGTTGGTGATTGCGGCGTGACGCAGCGAGTGTGAGCTGATGTGTCGCGGGATCTCTGCGGCCCGGGCGATGCGCTGGACCGTCCGATAGACGTCACGTCGATCAACCGGTTCGCCGGTGAGTGGACGCAGGATGAGCGGTCCGGCGCTCCGCTGGCCTCGGCACGCTTCGAGGACCCGAAGGACCGGGACGGTAAATAGCATGGTGGCGGGTCTGTGGCCTTTGCCGACGAGGTGCAGGACGCAGTGGCCACGCAGCGTTTGGGCGTAGTCCTCGATCCGGACCGCTGCTGCCTCTGAGGCTCGCAGGGCGTTGATGCCAAGCAGGTAGGCGAGAGCGCCGTGGTGGACGGTGATCGTCTGGGCGACCTGTAGGAAGCGGATGAGTTCGAGCCGGTCAAGCCCTTGGGTGCGGGACTCGTCACGATGCACCTCGGGTAGCCGGGCGTAGACCGCTGGGTCGGAGGAGGTGAGTCCGTCGATCTGGGCGAACCGGAAGTACCCGCGTACCCCGTGCATCATCGTGACCACTGACGAGGCCATCAGGCCGCCTTCGGTCAAGGAGCGGATGTAGAGCTCGACGTTTGCCCGCTCGACGCCGATCAGGGCGTCGATCCCGTTGGTTTCGCACCAGTCGAACCGCCGGCGCAACTGGCAGGCGTATAGGTGGTGGGTTGGCCCGGAATAGCGGGTGAGGAACGAGACGGCGACAAGTTGCGCGGGCGTCATGTTTGCAGGCTGAACGGCATCAGCTCCCGAGGAGCGTCTTGGCTGGTCATTTAGTACTCCGCGGCGCTGCCGGGGTGACTTGCTGTGCTCGCCGTCGACGCAGCGAGGTCAAAGCATCGACGCTACGCCGCTCAACACTCCCGGCCGACCGGCCGTGACAAGGTGTTGGGTGTGACTGATGCCGAGGACGTAGCCCGCCGGGTTCGAGCCGTCGGCATCGAGGTTCAGGCGGTCACCGATTACGGCTGGCCGGGGCAGATCGAGCTCGCCCTGGTCGACTCGGTGATGTCGATCCGCGCGAGGTACGGCACCGAGACATCGGGAGTCTTGGGCCGTGTGTTGCGCTATCGCTCAGTAGTCGAGAGGCACCCGCTCGATGATCTGTCCGAGTTCAGCCGGCTCGATCCTGATTGGTTGCAAGGCTTGCTCGGTTTGCAGCGAAGTGGTGGGCGCCTCAAGTCGGAGGTGTGCCTCGACGTCGCAGGCCGCCTCCTGGACGCGGGAATCGCGAAGGCCTCAGACGTGGAGGTGGACAGTCCTGCCCACAAGTCCGCCTGGACCGGGACCGTGGGCCTCGGCTGGGTCACTTGGGAGTACTTCACGATGCTCCTCGGACGAACTGGGGTGAAGGCGGACACCATGATCATTCGATTCGTGTCCAAGGCGATCGGAGACGGGACCCTAGACCCGAAACGGGCCCACGGCGCCGTAATCGGTGCTGCGGAACTCCTGGGAGCCCAGGCACGCGACCTCGACCACGCAATCTGGCGTCAGGAGAGCGGGCGAGCGGTCCGCCGGTAACCAATTGGCGGGAGGCCAAGCGGCTCACGCGGCGGCATGATGCACTTGGCGAACGGTATTCAGGTCCTAGTCACCGATGAGTGGCGCGCACCGTTGGTCATGCTTGGACGACGAAGGAGGGGACGTACCCTGCTCCAACTCCTCGGTGTTCGTAGACGATCGTTGTCGTGACAGCGTTCCAGCGGTGCCCGAGGAAGACTGCGAGTCCGTTGGGACCTGCAACGAACAGGTGGACCCTCCTGTCGGTGCCACCTGCGGCGGCGAGCGCTGCGCGTACTCGTTGGCGAATCTCACTGGCGATTCCGACTGCGTGGCCGGGGCCGAGAACTGAGGTGTCGTGCTCTCCTTCGTCGGGTATGTAGGTCCGGAGTTCGGAGACGGGCGCTTGTTGATCCTTGAGGTAGCGCAGGACGTCGTCTGTAGCCGTTGCAGCTGTAGCAACAAGGACGGCTAGGTCGTCCCCTTGCCCGATGGCGGTGGGGTGTTCCTGAATGTGCGGGGCTTGCCGGGCTGCGTCGGTTGCCCACCATGTTGGACCTTGCTTGTACTCGAGGTCGAACCCGCGAGTCTTCGGGAAGGAGTTGCCTACGAGGAACGCGGTGGCTTGGCGAAAGTGGCCGCGGATGTGAACGCGCCGGTACCCCTCGGCTTCGATGGTGTCGGCGGCTCCGCGGATGTCGGCTGCGGCATGTTCGTACATTGCCGGGTCGGTGCGGACTCGGCGTAGGGCCGGGTCGGTCTCGGCGTAGTGAGATACCCAATTCACGTTGACGGTGGCTGCTTCGGGGCTCCGGTCGTGGTCGATGTCTTCGACGAGCACAGTTGCGGTCGGCGGTTGAGCGGATAACCCGAAAGCTTCGACAACCGCGAGGACGTCAGTTTCGGTGGCTTCGCGGCGGCCGTCGCGTACCCAAGCGCCAGCGGCTCGAATGCCGTTGTCGAGTGCAACGTCGGTTCTCGCTAGGCCAGCTGCCAGCATGAGGGCCTTTGCGTTTTCACGTTCGCCGGCAAGGTCGCGGCCGGCGCGAAAACGAAGTTTCGACAGCATCTCCAGGAGCCCGTCGCGTTCGACTTGGAGGTGTTCGGCCCAGGTTGTGAGCGCCTTCCCGGCGCTGGATCCGGAGGGCTGGTCCATTGCGAACGGGACGAGCATGCCGGTACGGCCGTCGATCTGTGACAGCAGCGGGTGTGCGGGGTCGGCCGGCCGGTTAGAAAGGAGCTGCATCTGGAAGTGCGCTTGCCCGGCCCGGTCACGGAGCCCGACGTAGGAGCTGTACAGCTTGTTGAGCAAGGACCTTGTGCCTGAGCTGGGAACGCTCGTCATGTACTCCTCGTCGAGGAAGTTGGACTCCCGCGTAGTCCATTTGAGTTGCTGGAACAGGTCGCCCGCTTGGTCGGGATCCTTGGTCCGTAGAACGACGTCATCGAGGTTTCCGAGGCCGTTCATCTCCATCTGAACCGATTGGTACTTCGGCCCGGGCACGATGAGCTGGACCGCGGCCGCCCACGCGGCGAGATCTTGGAACTCATCACCCATGCGTCTCACGCCGGATGCTGACGACCTCCCTGCTGCGGGCCCGACGTTGCTCAACTTGTCTGATCCTTTTGGTTGATCTCCTCATAGGTGATCAGCGTGGTGCGTGCTGCGCTGCCGCGTTGGGCTGTAAGGACATCGAGGGTCTCGTCGCTTCGATGAACGATTAGCACGAGTGACTTCTGCGTGACCCGGGAGTCCTTCTTGAGGCACCGTTTGTCCGTCGTGCTCGCTCCGACGGGAGCTGGGTGGGCGTGCCAATCGCCAACGTATCCGAGCCAGGGATGTGCAGCCTCCGACAGCCACTTGGTGAGTGCCTCGTTGGCCCGTGTCTCGCTGCGAGTCCAGCTGGTCTGGGTAGCGCTAGGGTCGGGGACTTCGAGGGCGTGGCGGACCACGATGATTCCGCCATCGGTCCAGCCCAGGAGGAGTCCGCCGGTTTCTTTCGGTTCGCTGCGCCGGGCAGCCGCCGTAAGCGCTCGAGGAACGTAGGGGTGCAGCGATACGCGCTGTCGCCGCCCGATCACGCTGGGTCCTCCTCGGTCAGGGACGTCAGTCGCCCGACGACGTCGTACGGCGCTTCTGGCTGAGCAACGAGCACCTCAACGGTCGTTACCGGCGCCGACCCCTTCTGCCGGAGCTCGAGGGTCGCAACTTCAACAGCAAGGGTTGTTGCGCGCAGCACCGATGCCGGCGGCGTCACTGACACAGGGCTCCCGCAGCCCGGGTCTTCGAGTTGGGCCTCAGCTGGGTCGCGCTCTAGCGGAGGTAGGTGTTCCTCCGCCGCGTTGACGGTCAGCCGGTCCACACGAATCACTTGACCTTGACGTTGGACACAGGCGGAAATTACGGAGCAATCACCACTACTGGCTTCCTGGCCCGCAGCGGCGACAGCGAACAGGCTCGTCGCACGAGCATCCGCGGTCGCATCCAGCACCAGGTCGTGACTGGCGACGATGCGACGGGCAACGGCCAGGGTATTCACGTTTCCCGGGTGACGTGCCACCGCCTCCTTATCGGCGCCGAGTCGAATCAGTTGATCACGCACAACATCGACTTTGGCAAGCCCGACCTCGTCAAGCGTTCCGACGTGCCGCACTACGTTCCCGGGCAGCAACCTTTCGGCGTCGTAGAGGACGAACTCACGAACTCCGGACCGGAATAGCAGGTCGGCGGCGAACGACCCGATGGCCCCGCAGCCGATGATGGCGACCGATGCATGAGCCAGATTTTTGGCCTGCGGTCCGGCGCGCAGAGACCTGCCGCCGGGCGACTCGTCAGCGCACTCGCATGCCTGAATGACCCCCTGTCCTCGAAGGCGAACGACCAACACCCCCGGCTTTCCGTTGCGGGTGTAGCGAAGATGCACGTACCGGACCGCCTGCAGGGCTGCCAGGTAAACTAGACGGTTCGAATCGGCGACGACGCCGAGCAGGTCCTGCCAAGAACTGACCGGCCGGCTCAGCTCACCGACATCCTCGATCCAGCAGGCACCCGCGTCCTTACGTCGCACCTGACTGGGCTTCTTCGGGAGTGTCTTCCCAACACGAGAGACGTCGCTGGTTATTCGGACCGTTGCCGGGGCCTTCATGCCGTGAACCTGCATCAGAACAAGGTCTCGTTGGGAGGTGTCGTCAGAATCGAACAGGACCAGCTCATGGCAACTTGGCAAGTACCGCTCGAGATCGCACGCGTCGTCATCGAGCCACCCAGCTTCGGTGTGGTCCAACCATCCGCGAATTTGGGCGAGGAGGCCGTCCGCGGTGAGCCAGGGTGCGTGCTCGACGGGATGGTCTCGCTCCCACAGGCAGAGGTTCCCAGACAGGGACGGGTCGGCGTCCAGGTCGGGGCGATCGACGTGAAAGGTGACATCGACGCCTGAGTCGCCGACGAGGTTCACGGTCGGCGGCGCGAACGGGAACGCTGCACCGAACGTGATCTGGACCTTGGTCGTGCGCATCTGACCCAAGGCTGTCGCCCACGCGACCTCACCGCGCAGACGAACTCCGTCGTCGGAGAAGCCGGCGGAAACGAGTTCGTCGGCGAAGGTCTCGCGAGTCGGCAGATACGAGTCACCGGTCATGCGTACCGGCCGTCACCTGCCGGGACGGTCGAAGAACCGGGCTTGACCGACGACGTCGTCTTATAGGTGCCGTCCGGGTTGCAGTACTCGGGCAGCGGGAACACGTGCTCCTCGGTCTCGGTGTTCTTCGTGACGCCGAGGAGCTTGCGCCACATGACCGCGGACTCACACGTGCTCTTCTCCAAGAGCGCCTTTTCGGCCAGGTCGGCTGCCTCGGCGAGCGCGACCGCGGCGGCATCGATCTCGTCATCGGTAGCCTTGGTGGAAATAATCTTCCCCTTCAGGGTCGGGTCGGCGAGACCGCCCTCCTCAACGATCTTGGCCATGGCGTCCGCGACACCGCGCAGCACCTGGGTCAGGTAACCGGCGACCGTTTTATGGTCGGGCTGGAGGTCATTAAAGACGTGCAGGGTGACGACCTCGATGTAGAACCCACCGGGGTGGTCGCCCAGGCAGGTGCGCCGGATCTGTCGCATCAGTTTGACCACGGGGACGTAGATGCCGGGCTTCTGGTCGCCGTCGTCGAGGACAAACTCCTTGTTGGCTTCGGTGGACAGCTTGGTCATCCGGGTCGGGTTCGTCTCGACCCAGGTTGCGTTGCCGTCGTCCTCGATCTTCTCCGGGATCTGCCAATGGTCATCCGGGTGGTCAACACAGGGACGCGCGATGACGATGTCCACCGACAGGTCGAAGTTGAGGAACTCGATCTTCACCGACCGCCGCTGCCGCTCGACCTGGTTCGGGAACGCCGTCTCAAGCACATCAGTCACGTGGTCCAGGATGTCGCCAGGTCGCAGCGTCTCGTCGGCCTCGGTCAGCCGCGCGAACACATCGACGTCCTTGATGCGCTTGATGGACACGTGCCGCTTGTACGAGCCGATGAGAATCGGGTCCACCCCGAGCTTCTTCAGCCGGTCGTCAGCCTTGAGCGCCTTGGTGACTTCTTTGTGCGCCTCGATGGCGTTCCCGACGTCATCATCCGGCTCGATGTTGCTGAGCGCGTCACTGAATTGTGCTGCAAGGGTCGTCATTGACCCTCCTTCATCTCGGGGGTTTCAGACTACGAGAGCCCTCCGACACATTTGCGCCGCGCATTCTGTAGAAAGCGACATCACTCGATAACGGCAAGCCAGATCTTCGGGGAGAGTCGGAGCCGCCCTTCGGCCGCACTCGCGCCTGGCGCGATGGCGCGTGTCATTCTGGGCGGATGGCCCGCCGACCGCAGGCAGCCCAAGATCGTCAAAGGTCTCAAAGACGATCCCCGGGTCGTTCTGCGGGTGCGACTCAGTGAAGCGGCGACGCTCTCGGGCCGAGACTGCCGGGCAGGTCACTCTCCACAAGACGCCAATCACAAAGGACAAGCACTGGAAGTTCGGGCCTAGGTGAGCACGCCGGCACCGTCCGTTGCGTTCTGTACCCATGAACGTTCCCAGTGCACTCACAGCTGATCTCGACCGACGCGGCGACAACGAGCTCCTCACTTTGAGCGAAACGGCCGCGATTCTCCGCGTACCGGTCAACACCGTTCGCTACTGGCGTCAGCTGGGGACGGGACCGTCCTTCTTCAAGATCGGCCGGCACTTAGTGACCACCGCCGCCGACCTCCGAGGATGGATTGCCGAGCAGCGAACTGGTGCTGGCGTGGTGTGAGAACCACGGGATAGAACAGCAAGACCGGCCAACCGAGGCGGCGCCGCCGGTTCGAGTGCCGCAGTCAGCCGGAGGACGTGGTGCACGCGGTGTACCCGAGCCCGTGGAGTCGCAGCGCTTCGGACGGGGAGCCTGCGAACACCGAGACCTAGGAGGCTCGAGATGGCCAGCATCAGTAGGCGCAACACCGGCGGTAAGCCTCGCTACGACGTCAACTACCGCGAACCTGATGGCCGAGCGCGTCGACGAACCTTCACGCGAAAAGTCGACGCCGAGATCTTCCGCGCCACCGTCGAGGCCGACAAGGCGCGCGGGACCTACTTGGATCCCGACGCCGGACGGATCACGTTCAAGGCGTACGCCGAGCAGTGGTTGGCTAATCAGTCCACGGAACCGACCACCACTGAGCGGGTTCAGGGTCGACTTCGGGTGCACGTCTATCCCGTCCTGGGGTCGAAGTGGCTTTCGCAGATCAAGCCGTCGACGATTCAGGCCTGGCTGGCTGGACTAACGGGGGCCGCAAGTACGCGTCGCGTCGCTCTCAGCACCGTCTCCACGATCCTGTCTGCTGCGGTCGACGACGAGCGGATCGCGAAGAACCCCTGCAAGGCCGGGTCGGTGTCGCCGCCGAGACGCGACGTGCGTCGAATCGTGCCGTGGTCTGCTGAGCGCGTTGGCGACGTCATGAACGAGCTCTCCCCGCGGTACCAGATCTTGGTCGCGCTGGGAGCGGGGCTTGGACTTCGGCAGGGGGAGATCTTCGGGTTGTCGCCGGACGACGTCGACTTCCTGCGCGGGACCGTCACCGTGAGGCGTCAGGTCCGTCAGGTGCGTAGCAGGCTCGTGTTCGCAGCACCGAAGGCCAACAAGACGCGGACTGTCCCGCTCCCGTCGTCCGTCCGCGACGCACTGGCCGCCTACCTAGCGCTGCATCCGGCCGCCGCCGTCACGTTGCCCTGGTCCGAGCCCGGCGGGGAGCCGGTCGAGGTGTCGCTCGTCGCCCGCGGGCTGCACGGCAGCGCTCTCAACCGCAACTCCGTCAATCACTACGTCTGGAAGCCGGCGCTGCGAGCTGCGGGCGTCGAGCCGACACGTGAGAACGGGATGCACGCCCTGCGGCACCACTACGCCAGCGTCCTGCTCGACGCCGGCGAGAGCATCAAGGCGGTCAGCGAGTACCTGGGCCATACCGACGCAGGGTTCACCCTCCGCGTCTACACGCACCTCATGCCGTCCAGCGCCGAAAGGACCCGTCTGGCGGTGGATCAGGCGCTCGGCTGCTACATCAGTGGTACATCGGGCCTGGATGGGCCTGGCCAAACAGCTCCTGACCTGCGTCTTTAACCTTCGTCGAAGGTGTTGACCATGAACTGCGCGGCGTGGGTGACGTACTCCCAGAAGGTCGCGTCCTGCTCCGGGGTGAGGTCGGCCTCGTCGAGGGCGGTGCGAAAGCAGCGCAACCAGTGCTGGGCCGCGGTGGGGGTGACGGCGAACGGCGCGTGCCGCATCCGCAGCCGGGGGTGGCCGCGTCGCTCGGAGTACGTCGTCGGGCCGCCCCAGTACTGCTGCAGGAACAGCGTGAACCGCTCCTGCGCCGGACCGAGGTCCTCCTCGGGGTAGAGCGGGCGGAGCACCTCGTCGTCGGCGACGCCCTCGTAGAACCGGGCGACGATGCCGGCGATGACCTCGCCGCCGCCGATCTCGTCGTAGAAGGTCGTCGCGGCGTCCACGACGATCACCGTAGCGAGCCGACGAACCGCCCCGCCGTCCGCAGGTTGGCGACCGAGCGCTCCCACAGCACGCCGACCGTCAGGCAGGCCCCGCCGGCGGCGCCGAACAGCAGCCAGGCGCCGAGCGGGTCGGCCAGCACGTCGGCGGCCAGCGGCAGCAGGAACCGCAGCGCGAGCACGACGAGCACCGCGGTGCCGTGCAGCACCGGTGCCTGCCAGCGACGCTCGAGCCCGACGCCGAGCGTGATGCCGGCCCCGACCACCACCAGGGCGGTGCGCAGCGAGCCGGGGTCGCCGAGCGAGAGCACCAGGCTGGGCAGCAGGGCCAGCGAGAGCCCCGAGCCCAGCGGGCGCCACGAGCCGAGCCCGGGGTCGCGCGCCAACCGCCAGGCACCGACGCCGAGCAAAGCCGCAGCGGCGGGCAGCGCGTAGAGCTCGGGGGCCGGGGTGTGGGCGACCAGCACCCGCACCGCGGTGGCCGCGACCAGGACGCCGCTGCCCACCCAGCCCAGGTGGTCGCGACCGGTGCGCACGATCGCGGCGAGTGCCGTCGCGCTGCCCATCAAGGTGAGCGCCAGGGCCACCCGCCCGGCGTCGCCGTAGGTGGCCAGCAGCGCGGTCAGCCCGAGCAGCGCGGCGCTCATCTCGGCCCAGCGCTCGTCGCGCTCCCGTGCGCTCACCACAGGAGCCAGCAGCACGGTGACGGATGCCAGCGCCACCAGCCCGAAGCCGACCCAGCTGCTGGTCGGGTCAAAGACGCCGGCCAGGACGGCACCGAGCGCGGCCGGCGCTGTCGCCGCCACCGGCCAGGCGCCGCCCGCCCGCAGGCCACCGGCGAGGAGCAGGACCGCGGCGGTCCCCAGCGCCGCCGCGACCCCCCACACCGGTGCGCCGCCGCCCACGAGCGCGGCGCTCACGCCCACCAGCAGCCAGCCCGGCAGCAGCTCCAGCAGCGTGGCGCGCATCCCAGCCGCCAGCACCACCCACGCGGCCAGCGCCACCGTCACGGTGCCGAGGAGGACCGTCCAGGAGGCGGCGTCGTGCCACCGCTCGAAGGCGGCCGTCGGACTGACGCCGCCCGGGTGCGAGCCGACGAGCTCCAGCGTCGGCAGTGTGGCGGCCAGCACCACGAGCGCGGCTCCGATCACTGCGGCGAGGCCCGCGAGCCAGCGTGCGGCGTCGGACCAGACGCTGGCGCGGGCGACGACCAACCCGGTCAGCGCCAGCAGCACCAGGCACGCCTGTACGGCCTGCACGGTGTCGGCGGCCGAGCCCGGCTCGAGACCGGCCACGGCCAGCGCTACCAGGCTCGCCAGGGCGGCGGCCGTCCGCCAGCCGCGGCGGAGCCGCGTGACCAGCGCGGGGACGGTGGCCAGCAGCGCGGCCGCCAGCAGCTGCCACCACTGGCCGTGGGACCAGTACGCGGTGCGGTCGATGGTCCCGTCGCCGCGGAGCCAGCCCTGGACGAGCACGTCGAGCCACGTCAGCACGGCGAGCACCGTGGCGCCCACGGCCGACAGCCTCGCCCCGAGCCGCTGGAATCCGAGCGCCACGCCGGCGAGCACCACCACGCCCACCACCGGTCCGAGCGAGCTGCCCCATCGGCCGCCCCAGAAGCCGGCCGCGGTGACCACGCCGCCGGCCAGGACCACCAGCACCTCGGGGGCGAGCGCGTGCCGCAGCGGCGTACGCCTCACCAGCAGCAGCGCGCCCAGGCCGAAGGCCGCCACGACCAGGCCGCCGGCGATGGTCATCGGCCGTGTGCCCACGGCCTGCAGCCCGAACAGCCCGGCCCGCCAGGCCGCGGCGACGTCCAGCGCCAGCACGGCGCCGGCCAGCGCCCAGATCGCCTCGGCGGAGCCGCGCAGCCCGCGCCGGGAGAGCAGCTGGGCGCCGGCGGTGACGGCGCCGGTGAAGCCGGCCATCAGAAGCGCCTTGACCCCCAGCGGCAGCACCGTCCAGGTGACGGCGAGGAAGAGGCTCACCGCCACGAACACCAGCAACCCGCCCAGGGCGAGCAGCAGGGCCGGCACGGTACGGCCCGTCACCCGGGGCGCGGCGGCCGGCGCGGGCCGGCTCACCGGCATCGGAGCCACGCTCGGCGCGGGCACCGCCCGCAGCTGCTCGACCAGCCCGTCGGCGGTGAGCATCGCCTGCCACAGCCGGTCGGCCAGCGGGCCGCGCAGCACCAGGTCGCAGGAGGCGCAGGTGGCGTTGGGGAGCACCCGGCCACGGCAGTCAGGACACAGCGAGGGGTCGGCGAGACGACTCATGCCACCACGGTCCTGCGCCCGACCCGGACGCACAGCCGGCCGCGGACTCATCCCTGGCTGAGTACGACTACTCAGCCGACCGGCTCAGACCGCGACGGACTCCTCGGAGCGCTGCCACACGACGCGCTGGGGGAGCGGGATCTCGATGCCCTCGGCGTCGAAGCGGTCCTTGACCCGCTCGCGCATCGCGCGGGCGATCAGCCACTGCTGGCCCGGCACGGTCTTGAGCACCACCCGCACCAGCACGGAGTCGGCGTCGAGCGACTGGACGCCCCAGACCTCGGGCTGCTCCAGGATGTCGCCGCGGTAGTCGTGGTCGTCCCACAGCTCGTGGCCGACCTCGGCCAGCACCGCGCGCACCCGCGCCAGGTCCTCGTTGTAGCCGACCGGGATGTCCAGCACGGTGCGCGCCCAGTTCTGGCTCATGTTGCCCACCCGCGCGATCTCGCCGTTGCGGACGTACCAGACGGTGCCGTCGATGGCCCGGATGCGCGTCACGCGCAGGCTGACCGCCTCGACGGTGCCGGTCGCGTCGCCCAGGTCGACCACGTCGCCGACGCCGTACTGGTCCTCGAAGATCATGAAGATGCCCGAGAGGAAGTCCTTGACCAGCGTCTGGGACCCGAAGCCGATGGCCACGCCGAGGATGCCGGCCCCGGCCAGGATGGGCGCGACGTCGTAGCCCAGCTCGCTGACGACCATGACCACCACGACGGTGAACACGACGCCCGTGACGATGCTCTTGATCAGCGAACCCATCGTCCGCACCCGCTGGCCGTGCCGGGAGGAGGCCGTGACGTCACCGCTGTTGCGACCCTTGCCGATGCGCGCGGACAGCGCTCCGCTGGTGGCGCCGGCGACCACCCGGTCGACCATGCGGTGCATCAGCCAGCGGGCCACGACGCCGACCAGGACCAGCACCACGATCGCCAGTGGCTTCCCGATCAGCCAGCTGGTGGGCAGGTCGGAGGGGTCCAGGTCGAGATTGCCGATCGCGAGAAGCATTTCGCCGAGGTTACGGAAGCCCACCGACGCATCCCAAACCCGAGCGTGCGGATATCCTCGGGGACGTGATGAGCCAGCTGATCCGTGTGGTGGTCCGGGCCGGCGCCCTCGGCGTCGCGTCGGCGGCGCTGGGCCTCGGCGGTGCCGCCGTCGCCGACGAGCCCGAGTCCTGGCAGAGCACGCCGCACGTCTCGGGCTTCGACTTCGTGCTGATCTTGTTCCTGGTGCCGTTCGGGCTGTTCGTCCTGATCTCCGTGCTGTCCGCGCTGCCCAGCCTGATCCGGCACCAGGGCTACCAGCCCGGACGCCCGTGGACCGGCGAGGGCGAGTGGTTCGGCGGCCCGCGCGAGGGCATCGAGAAGGCGCCCGCCGAGGACTCCCCGGCCCTGGAGCAGGCCGGGGGCCAGGGCGGCACGAGCGCCCGCTACTGATGGCCGACTCCTTCACCGCCTCCCAGCGGGCCACCATCGACGCCGCGATCCGCGACGCCGAGACCACGAGCCGGCTGGAGTTCTCCGTCTTCGTCGGCCCCGTCGCTCAGGGCGAGGACGCCACCGGCTTCGCCCGCCGGCTCCACGCCGGCATGAGCTCGCCGGCCCGCAGCGTCCTGCTGCTGGTCGACCCCAACCAGCGGCTGCTGGAGATCGTCACCGGATCCGACGCCGACCGGGTGCTCGACCCCCACGGCCTGTCGCTGGTGGCCGCCGGCCTGCAGTCCGATCTCGCCACCGGCGACCTGGTCGGCGGTCTGGCTCGCGCGGTGCGCGGACTCGGCGAGCGCTGCCGGCGCCCGCGGGTCCTGCACGCCGACACGCCCGAGGAGTAGCCCCGAGCGGTGTCGGGCTCGGCGGTCGGGGAGTCGCTACCGAAACACGGCAGGGGCAACCGAAGTTTCGGTCGTGCGCGCCGTGATTCGCCGGTGCACCGGCGAATCACGGCACGGCCCCGCTCCTACCCCTCGGCGTCGCGCCGCTGCCCCGCCAGCGCCCGCGCGACGTCGGCGCGGCCCTCGCGGACGTAGCGCTGGACGGCGGGGTTGGCGTCGGTGGTCTCCAGCCACTGGTCCACGCGGTCCAGCAGCTCCTGGCTGGCCAGGACCCGCGGGAAGATGTGCTCGAGCACCACGGAGGCCCGGTGGGTACCGAGCCGGTCCCAGATGTCCTCGGCCTGGCTCAGGTACTTCTCGGCGTAGGGCCAGAGCACCTCGTCCTGGCCGGAGCGGTTGAACGACAGCACGATCGAGCGGGCGGTCTCGTTGGGGGCGTTCTCGTCCTCCACGGCGCTGGCCCAGGCCTGGGCCTTGGCCTCGGCCGTCGGACGCGCGGCGCGGGCGGCGGCGGCGTGCTCCTGCCCGGAGATGGTGTTGTCGCGGCCCAGCTCCTCGGCGATCCGGTCCTCGGTGATCCGGCCGGCCGCGGCCAGGCCGGTCAGCAGGCTCCAGCGCAGGTCCTGGTCGACGTCGAGACCCTCGAGCGTGCGCTCACCGGCGAGCAGCGCCTCCAGCAGCTCCACGGATTCCGACGTGCGCGCTGCCGAGGCCAGGCTGCGGCAGAACGTGAGCTGCTGGTCGCTGCCGGGGGCGGCCTCGACGAGCAGGTCGCGCAGACCGCGCTCCCAGGCGCCCTTGACGTCCTCGCGGTGCTCGGGTGCGGAGTACATCGTGGCCGCCTGGGCGGCGTAGACCGGGATGCGGCTCACGCCCCAGGAGTCGGTCTCGTCGCCGATGTTCGCCAGCACCAGCTGCACGAAGTCCGTGGCGCTCATCTCGGCGTCGCGGCACATGTCCCAGGCGGCGCTCCACACCAGTGCCCGGGCGAGGGAGTCCTCGAGCCGGGAGAGGCCGCCGACCACGGTGGCCAGCGAGCGCTCGTCGAGCCGGATCTTGGCGTAGGTGAGGTCGCCGTCGTTGAGGAGCAACAGGTCGGGCTGCTGCTCGCCCACGGCCTCCTTGATCTCGGAGAGCTCGCCCTCGACGTCGGTCTCGATGTAGCGGCGTCGCACCAGCGCCTCGCCGACCTGGTCGTAGAGGCCGATGCCGATGCGGTGGCGGCGCAGGGTGGGCTGCTCGGGCGCGGCGCTCTGGCGCACCGAGAGCGAGGCGTACGCGCCGCTCTCGTCGAGCTCGAACTGCGGGGTGAGCGTGTTCACGCCCGCGGTCTGCAGCCACTCCTGCGCCCAGCCGGCCAGCTCACGACCCGAGGAGCGCTCCAGCGCGGCCAGCAGGTCCTTGAACTCGGAGTTGGCGAACGCGTGGTCGCGGAAGTACTGGGAGAGCCCGGCGCGGAAGGGCTCGATGCCGACCCAGGCCACCAGCTGCTTGAGCACCGAGGCGCCCTTGGCGTAGGTGATCATGTCGAAGTTGACCTCGACGGCGCGCAGGTCGTAGTTGTCCGCGGCGATCGGGTGGGTGCTCGGCAGCTGGTCGGCGCGGTAGCCGGTCTGCTTGCGGGCGTTGGTGAAGCCGGTCCAGGCCTCGATGTACTCGGTGGCCTCGGCCTCGGCGTGGTAGCAGGCCCACTCCGCGAAGGACTCGTTGAGCCACAGGTCGTCCCACCACTTCATGGTCACCAGGTCGCCGAACCACATGTGGGCCATCTCGTGCAGGATCACGCTGCAGCGGAACTCGTAGAACGAGCGGGGCTGGCGGCTGCGGGGGAGGTACTCGTCGCGCAGGGTCACGCAGCCGGCGTTCTCCATCGCGCCCATGTTGTACTCCGGCACATAGAGCTGGTCGTACTTGCCGAAGGGGTAGGGGTAGCCGAACTCGCGCTCGAAGAACTCGAAGCCCGCCTTCGTGAGCTTGACCAGCTCCTCGCGGTCCAGGTGCTCGACCAGCGACTGGCGGCAGTAGTGGCCGAGCGGGATGTCGCCGTGCTCGCCCTGGTAGACGTCGAGCACCTCGTGGTACTCCCCGGCCACGATCGCGGTGATGTAGGTCGACATCGGCTTGGTGGGCTCGAAGTCCCACACGGCCTTGCCCTCGCCGACCGGCCGCGGCTGCGGCGTGGGTGCGTTGGAGACGACCTTCCAGGTCTCCGGCGCGGTGACCGAGAAGGTGAAGACGCTCTTGAGGTCGGGCTGCTCGAAGGTGGTGTAGACGCGGCGGGCGTCGGGCACCTCGAACTGGGTGTAGGTGTACACCCGGTCGTCGGCGGGGTCGACGAAGCGGTGCAGGCCCTCGCCGGTGTGGCTGTAGGCGCAGTCGGCCTGCACGACCAGGGTGTTGCTCGCCTCGAGGCCGTCGAGCTGGATGCGGCTGTCGGCGTAGACCTGCGCCGGGTCGAGCTCGCGACCGTTGAGGGTCACCGAGGACACGGTGGCGCCGACGAGGTCGGCGAAGGTCGAGGCGCCCGGCTCGGTGCAGTCGAAGGCGATGGTCGTGCGGCTGGCGAACGTCTTCTCGTCCGTGGTGAGGTCGAGGTCGACGGTGTAGGAGGAGACGTCGAGCAGCGCGGCACGCGCCTGCGCCTCCTCGCGGGTCAGGTTGGTTCCCGGCATGTGGGCATCATTCCACCGGGGAATGTGCAGACCAGGATCCGGGGTTGCCCGGTCATGACCTCTCACGCCGATTTCTGGTTCGACCCCCGCTGCCCCTTCGCCTGGATCAGCTCCCGCTGGATCCTCGAGGTCGAGAAGGTCCGCGACATCGAGGTGCGCTGGCACGTGATGTCGCTGGCGTACCTGAACCAGGACAAGGACGTCCCCCAGGAGTACCGCGACTTCCTCAAGACCGCCTGGGGCCCGGTGCGGGTGTGCATCAAGGCGGCCCAGGAGCACGGCGACGAGGTGCTGGCGCCGCTCTACACCGCGATGGGCACGCGGATCCACGTCGACAAGCAGGAGCCGGACCAGCAGATGGCCGTCGACGCGCTGGCCGACGCCGGGCTGCCGGCCGAGCTGGCCGAGGCCTGGGACGACGCCTCCCTCGACGAGGCCGTCGCGAAGTCCCACCACGAGGGCATGGACGCCGTCGGCGACGAGGTGGGCACCCCCACCATCCACATCGAGGGCACTGCGTTCTTCGGTCCCGTGATCACCAAGGCGCCCCGCGGCGAGGAGGCCGGCCGGCTGTGGGACGGCGTGCTCGCCGTGGCGTCCTACCCGCTGTTCTTCGAGCTCAAGCGCTCGCGCACGGCGGAGCTCGACTTCAGCTGATTCGGTCGTGGTGAAGCTTCTCGACCTGTATCGTAGTTATTGCCCAGTTTGGGTGATAGGCGAGATTTGGACGGGATGAGCAGTGATTCTCCGGGGGGAGGGCACAGCGGCGGCGCCGCACGTACCTGAGAGCGCGCCCACATCGGGTGTACGGCCGACCAGGCGCGGCCTGGTACGGGGTGCGGTGTGGACCGTGCCTGCCATCGCCGCCGTCAGCGCCGCCCCGGCCTTCGCGGCCTCGACCTGCTCCCCGGTGACCATCGACTTCTCGAGCTACCCCACCGGCCAGTCCGTGCCGAGCGGGACGTCCTACACCTTCAACGGTGTGACCGTGACGCTGAAGCTCAGCGGCGACACCGGTGCGGACAACAACTCGACGGTGTACGCGACCACGACATCGACCAAGGAGCTGCGCTTCTACGACCTGAACGCCAAGAACACCGCGCAGACCATCACGGTCAACTTCAGCCAGCAGGTCAAGAACCTCACGTTGAACATCGTCGACATCGACTACGCCAGCAGCTACGACGACAGGGTCGTGGTGAACACCGCGGGCTACACGGCGTCGAAGGGGTCCAGCCTCAAGGGCGACGGGTCGAGCAGCTCACCGTTCTACGCGACGAACCAGGCGGCCGACGGCGCCACGACGAACAACGTGTCGCTGACCTGGGTCAGCGCGACGTCGGTGAACTTCACCTACGCCCAGTCCAACACCGCGGTCACGGGCAACCCGCACATCGGGCTGCGCACGATCGTCTTCACCCCGACGTCCTGCTAACCCGCTGGCGGCACCTCACTAGCCTTGCGGCGTGAGCAAGATCCTCTCGGCGGTCGCCTGGCCCTACGCCAACGGGCCGCGCCACATCGGCCACGTGGCCGGTTTCGGCGTGCCCTCCGACGTGTTCAGCCGCTACATGCGGATGACCGGCCACGACGTGCTCATGGTCTCGGGCACGGACGAGCACGGCACGCCGATCCTCGTGGCCGCCGACGAGGAGGGCGTCTCCCCGCGCGAGCTGGCCGACCGCAACAACCGGCTCATCGTCGAGGACCTGGTGGCGCTCGGGCTCTCCTACGACCTCTTCACGCGCACCACCACGCGCAACCACGCCGCGGTGGCCCAGGAGCTGTTCCGCGGCTGCCTGCGCAACGGCTACATGGTCGAGGAGACCACTCGGGGCGCCATCTCGCCGTCGACCGGTCGCACCCTGCCCGACCGCTACATCGAGGGCACCTGCCCCATCTGCGGTTACGACGGCGCGCGCGGCGACCAGTGCGACAACTGCGGCAACCAGCTCGACCCGACCGACCTGATCGAGCCGCGGTCGCGCATCAACGGCGAGACGCCGGAGTTCGTGGAGACCCAGCACTACTTCCTGGACCTGCCGGCGCTGGCCGACGCTCTCAAGCAGTGGCTCGACGAGCGCGAGGCCAGCGGCACCTGGCGGCCCAACGTCATCCGGTTCAGCCAGAACATCCTCGCCGAGGTGCGGCCGCGGGCGATGACCCGCGACCTGGACTGGGGCATCCCGGTGCCCGGCTGGGAGGACCAGCCGACCAAGCGGCTCTACGTGTGGTTCGACGCCGTCATCGGCTACCTCTCGGCCTCGATCGAGTGGGCCCGCCGGACCGAGGACCCCGAGGCCTGGCGGCAGTGGTGGAACCCGGCGGCGTCGGGGGAGGGCGAGGCGCTCTCCTACTACTTCATGGGCAAGGACAACATCACCTTCCACTCCCAGATCTGGCCCGCCGAGCTGCTGGCCTACGACGGCCGCGGCGACAAGGGCGGTGAGCCGGGGGAGTACGGGTCGCTCAACCTGCCCACCGAGGTGGTCTCGAGCGAGTTCTTGACCATGGAGGGCAAGAAGTTCTCCTCCTCCAAGCGCGTGGTCATCTACGTACGCGACGTGCTCGAGCGCTACCAGGCCGACGCGCTGCGCTACTTCATCTGCGCCGCCGGTCCGGAGAACCAGGACAGCGACTTCACCTGGTCGGAGTTCGTCCGGCGCACCAACGACGAGCTCGTCGCCGGCTGGGGCAACCTGGTCAACCGCACCGCCAGCATGATCGCCGCGCGGTTCGGTGAGATCCCGCAGGCCGGCGTGCCGACCGAGACCGATCTCGCCCTGCTGGCGACCGTGGAGCAGGCGTTCGGCACCGTCGGCGACCTCATCGGCCGGCACCGGCAGAAGGCCGCGATCGCGGAGATCATGCACGTGGTGGGCGAGGTGAACCGCTACGTCTCCGAGCAGGAGCCGTGGAAGCTCAAGGCCGACGACGAGCGCGAGCGGCTGGCCACCGTGCTGCACGTGACCGCCCAGTGCGTCGTGGACTGCAACCTCATGCTCAGCCCCTTCCTGCCGCACAGCGCCAACCGCGTCTCCGCCGTCCTCGGCGGCCCGGAGGTCGCGCCGATGCCGGTGGTCGAGGAGGTCGAGGACCTCGACGGCGGCCCGTCCTACCCGGTCATCACCGGCGACTACCGCTCCGCGCCGGGCTGGGGCCGCACGCCGCTGGTGGTCGGCACACCCATCGCCAAGCCGACGCCGGTCTTCACCAAGCTCGACGTCACGGTGGTCGACGACGAGCTGGCCCGGTTGGATCAGTGACGCTGCACCCGCAAGCGCGCGCCGCGCTGCAGGTGTGGGCGGCCGCGGGCCTGCCGGACCGCGGTGACGTCGAGGCACGACGGCGCGCGGAGCGGGAGGTCGCCTCGCGCGAGGCCGGCGAGCCGGTCGATCGCGTCGAGGACGTCGACGCCGACGGCGTGGGCTGCCGGCTCTACGTGCCCAGCGGCGCCCGGCGCGCGATCGTCTTCGCCCACGGCGGCGGGTTCGTGTTCGGTGACCTCGAGACCCACGACGCACAGGCGCGCCGGATCGCGCTGCGCACCGGCTCGGCCGTGCTGGCGGTGGACTACCGGCGTCCGCCCGAGCACCCGTTCCCCGCGGCCGCCGACGACGTGCAGCGGGCCGGCGGCTGGCTGGTCTCGACCTGGGACGGCCCGGTGGTGGCCATGGGCGACAGCGCCGGCGGCAACCTGGCGCTGGTGGCGGCGCTGCGCGACCCGGGCCGGTACGCCGCGCTCGTGGCGATCTACCCCTTCCTCGACCCGACGACCTCGGGCGACACCTACGACCGGCCCCACGGCGGCATGTCCCGCGCCGACGCCGCTGCGTTCTGGGAGCAGTACGCGGGCGACCCGGCCGATCCCGATCTCGCCCCGCTGCGCAGCGACCGCCTTGGCACCCTGCCGCCGACCCTGGTGCAGGCCGCGGGGGAGGACGTGCTGCTCGCCGAGGACGTGCTGCTGGCCGAGCGGATCGCCCGCGCCGGCGGCGACGTCACGCTGCGGGTGTTCCCCGGGCTGGTGCACGGCTTCTGGCGTCAGCCGCAGCTCTTCGACGACGCCGAGCGCTCGCTGGCCGAGATCCGCACCTTCCTCGAGGCGGTCGGCCCCGCGTGATCGAGGGCGCGCCCAGCCGCACGGCGTTCGGGGCCGCGCGGCACCGCGCCCAGCACCAGGTGATCGAGGGTGGCTCGGTCTTCCGCGACCCGCTGGCGGTGCCGATCCTCGGTGCCGGCGATGGTGACCTCGGCGTCGAGCCGGGCGACCCGCGACGTCCGCTGCGGATCTTCATCGCCATGCGGCACCGGTTCGCCGAGGACGCGCTCGCGGCGGCCTACGAGCGTGGCGTGCGGCAGGCCGTGGTGCTGGGTGCCGGGCTCGACACGATCGCCTACCGCAACCCGCACGAGGACCTGAGGGTCCTCGAGGTCGACCATCTCGCCACCGGCGAGTGGAAGCGCGAGCGGCTGCGCGAGGCCGGGATCGCGGTGCCGGCCACGGCGCGCTACGTCGGGGTCGACTTCGAGCGCGACGACCTGCGCACCCGGCTGGTCGAGGGCGGGCTGGACCCTGACGCGCCCGCGTTCTTCGCGTGGCTCGGCGTGGTGCCGTACCTGACCCGCGAGGCGATCACCACCACGCTGCGCACGGTCGCGGACCTGGACGGCGAGGTGGTGCTGGACTATCCCCTGAACGCGGCCGGTGACGCTCGCGCCGAGGCGCTGCGCGCGGATCTGCGGCGTCGTACCGAGGCGGTCGGCGAGCCGCTGCTCTCCTCCTTCGCCGAGGGCGAGGTGCCCCGGATGCTGACCGACCTGGGGTTCACCGACGTCGAGGACGTCGGCGCTCCCGACCTCGTGCCGCGCTACCTCGGCGTCGCCTCGCGGGGCGGGTCCCGCGGCGGCGGCCGGCTGGTCCGTGCCCGCCGATAGTCTCGGGGCATGCGCGTGCACCTGGGGTCCGACCACGCCGGACTGGAGCTGAAGGCGAGCCTGGCCGACTGGCTGCGCGAGCACGGCCATGAGCCCGTCGACCACGGGCCGCACAGCTTCGACCCCCAGGACGACTACCCGGTCTTCTGCCTGCGCGCGGCGCTCGGCGTCGTCGAGGACCCCGGCAGCCTGGGCGTCGTCATCGGCGGCTCGGGCAACGGTGAGCAGATCGCCGCCAACAAGGTGAAGGGCGTGCGCGCCGCCCTGGCGTGGAGCGACGAGACCGCCCGGCTGGCCCGCGAGCACAACGACGCGAACGTGCTCTCGGTGGGCGGGCGCATGCACCCGCTGGAGGACATGATGCGGTTCGTCGAGATCTTCTTGTCGACCGACTTCACCGGCGAGGAGCGGCACGTGCGCCGCATCGCGATGCTCAGCGCGTACGAGGTCGACGGCACGCTGCCGCCGCTGCCCGCCTCGGCGTCCGATGCCTGAGGGACACACCCTTTACCGGCTCGCCCGCGATCTCGACGCCGCCTTCGCCGGCACCCGCGTCCGGGTCAGCAGCCCGCAGGGGCGGTTCGCCGCCGACGCCGCCACCCTCGACGGCGCACTGCTGGTGGGAGCCGAGTCCGCGGGCAAGCACGTCTTCGTCGAGTTCGAGGGCGACCGGTTCGTACACGTGCACCTGGGGCTGATCGGCACGTTCGACGTCGTCGCCGGACCGGCGGGCGCCGCGGTCGGGGCCGTGCGGCTGCGCCTGGAGAACGACCGCGCGCACGCCGACCTGCGCGGCGCCATCGTCTGCGACCTGGTGACCCGGGCGCGGCGCGACTCCGTCATCGGCAAGCTCGGGCCCGACCCGCTGCGCGCCGACGCCGACCCCGAGCGGGCGTGGGCCCGCATCCACCGCAGCGACCGAGCGCTGGGCGACCTGCTGATGGACCAGGACGTGCTGGCCGGGGTGGGCAACGTGTACCGCGCCGAGGTGCTGTTCCGGCACCGGCTCGACCCGCTGCGCCCGGGCCGCACCCTGCGGCACGGCCAGTGGCAGGCGATGTGGGACGACCTCGTCGTCCTGCTGGCCGAGGGCGTGCGCAGCGGCCGCATCGACACCGTCCGCCCCGAGCACACGCCTGAGGCGATGGGCCGTGCACCACGTCGCGACGACCACGGCGGCGAGGTGTACGTCTACCGCCGCACCGGCCAGCCCTGCCTGGTGTGCGGCTCGGTCGTGCGGACCACCGAGCTCAAGGGCCGCAACCTGTTCTGGTGCCCGCGCTGTCAGCCGCGTTTCCGCTCGCGGGCGGGTAGAAAGCCCTAGCCTGGGGGTAATTGCCCACCCCTGACCCCCCGCCGGGTCCCAGCCTTCAGGACACCGATGTCCTCGCCTCTCGCGAGCCGTTCCCTACGCCGGCCCGTCCGGCGGCTGGGTCGTGCCGTCGCGAGCCCGTTCGACGAGTTCCGCTACCGCGCCGCCTACAGCGAGACGCTGCCGATGCTCGCGCTGGTGCTGCTCACCGCCGCGCTGACGGCGGCGGGGGTCGCCTGGCCGCTGCTCACCCCGCTGAGCGCGCTGCTGATCCCGATGTTCCTCGGCAGCGTGATGCTGGGGCCGCGCAGCCTGCCGTGGTTCATCGTCATCACGATGCTCGGCGTGACGGTGATGGTGGTCGTGCAGCCGCCCCACGACGTACGCGGCATCGCGCGCGTCTTCGTCACCGTCTTCGTCGCGTTCTTGATCCTCATCGCCTCCTTCCGCCGCAGCCGGCTGGGCATCGCGGGACCCAAGGGCGAGGCCATGCTGGTCGACCTGCGCGACCGCATCATCAGCCAGGGGGAGATCCCGCCGCTGCCGGAGGAGTGGTACGCCCGCTCGGTGCTGCGCTCGGCCGGGGGCACGGCGTTCGCGGGCGACTTCATCGTGGCCACCAGCTCCCGTGACGCCGAGCGTCTGCAGGTGGTGCTGGTCGACGTCTCGGGCAAGGGCGTGGAGGCCGGCACCCGGTCGCTGCAGCTCTCCGGTGCCTTCGGTGGCCTGCTCACCTCGCTCGCACCGCCCGACTTCCTGCCCGCCGCCAACCGGTTCCTGGTCAACCAGGACTGGGACGAGGGGTTCGCGACCGCGATCCACCTGTGCCTGGACCTGCGCACCGGGGACTTCGAGCTGCGCAAGGCCGGCCACCCGCCTGCGGTGTGGCTCCACGCGGGCTCGGGGCGCTGGTCGGTGCTGGAGTCGGACGGCCCGGCGCTGGGCCTGACGCCCGAGGTCGAGTTCGCCCTGGTCCGCGGACAGCTGCGGCACGGCGACGGGCTCATGCTCTACACCGACGGGCTCGTCGAGGACCCGCGCCGCGACATCGGCAGCGGCATCGACAAGCTCGCCGGCCGCGGCCAGCGGCTCTTCCAGACCGGCTTCGACGGCGGTGAGCGGACGCTGATCGACGAGCTCGAGCGCACCGACGACGACCGGGCCCTGCTGCTGGTCCACCGACGCGAACGACGGACCGTCCGGCCGCTGTGACCGGCCAGTGAGCTGCGGTGTGGAAAGATGTCCGAGGCCGATCAACCGGCCGCGCGGATGTAGCTCAATGGTAGAGCCCCAGTCTTCCAAACTGGCTACGCGGGTTCGATTCCCGTCATCCGCTCGAGGGGTCGTCGCCGAGGCTCTCGGAGGCGCCCTGACCGGGGCGTAGCGTAGTGGCTAGCGCGCCTGCTTTGGGAGCAGGAGACCGCAGGTTCGAGTCCTGTCGCCCCGACCGACCGGCCGAGCGAGCGAAGCGAGCGAGGCCGGGAGGGAGGCAAGCCAGCCGAGACGTCGCAAACTCTCGGTCGGGCCGCCCGCGCGAAGCGCGCACGCCCCGGCCAGGAGGCTTGCGACGTCTCGGCGGGACCACCGGCAACGCCGACATACGGCAACCCGACGCCTCGGCGCCGCTGACATGCGACAACGCGACGCCTCGGCTCTCCTGACGCGCGACAACGCGACGCCTCGGCGCAGGTCCCGGCTTTTCGCCGATCTGGCGCGGTGCCGTAGGCTGACCGGACGCGGCTGACGCGCTCTGGCGCGCGCCGTTTTCGTCGTGTCGTCACCCTCGGCAGCGCTGTCGCTGCCTGTAGTCAGGAGCAAGCCGGAATGAAGAGCGCCGTCGAGACCCTCGAGCCGACCCGCGCGAAGCTGACCGTCGAGGTCCCCTTCGAGGACCTCAAGCCCAGCCTGGACGCCGCCTACCAGCGGATCGCCAAGCAGGTGAACGTGCCGGGCTTCCGCAAGGGCAAGGTGCCGCCGCCGGTCATCGACCGGCAGTTCGGTCGCGGCGTGGTGCTCGACGAGGCGATCAACGCCGCGCTGCCGGCGCTCTACGCCCAGGCGATGCAGGACAACGACCTGGTGCCGCTGGCCCAGCCCGACATCGACATCACCAAGCTCGAGGACAACGAGACCCTGGAGTTCACCGCCGAGGTCGACGTCCGCCCCACCATCACGCTGCCCACCTACCTGGGTCTGAGCGCCGAGGTCGACGACATCACGGTCGCCGACGCCGACGTCGAGGAGCAGCTGCAGAGCCTGCGCGAGCGGTTCGCCACGCTGGCCGACGTCGAGCGTGCGGCCCAGGATGGCGACTTCGTCACCATCGACGTCAAGGCCACCCAGAACGGCGAGCCCGTCGAGGGCGGCGAGCTCTCCGGCTACAGCTACCAGGTCGGCAAGGGCGAGCTGCTGCCGGGCGCGGACGAGGCCCTGGCGGGCATGTCGGCCGGTGAGACGAAGACCTTCACCTCCCAGCTGCTGGGTGGCGACCTGGCCGGTCAGGACGTCGACGTGGAGGTCACCGTCTCCTCGGTCAAGGAACAAGAGCTCGAGGACCTCGACGACGACTTCGCCCAGACCGCCTCGGAGTTCGACACCCTCGACGAGCTCACCGCCGACACCCGCACCCGCCTCGAGCGCGGCAAGCGGCTCGAGCAGGCCGCCGCGGCCCGCGACGCGGTGCTGGAGAAGCTGATCGAGGACACCGAGGTGCCGCTGCCGGAGAAGGTCGTCAGCGCCGAGCTGGAGAGCCGTCGCGGTGAGATGGAGCAGCAGCTGGGCTGGGCGGGCATGACCCTGGACCAGTACCTGGACAACGAGAAGCAGACCATCGACGAGTTCGAGGCCGACCTGGAGAAGCGCGTGCGCGACTCCCTGGCCGCGCAGTTCATCCTCGACGAGATCGCCAAGAAGGAGCAGATCGGCGTCGAGCAGGAGGAGCTCTCCGAGCACCTGTGGACCCGCGCCCAGCAGTCGGGCCAGGACCCCAACGAGTTCGTCAAGCACATGATGGAGCACAACCACATCCCCGAGCTGGTCTCGGAGGTCGTGCGCGGCAAGGCGCTGGCCCAGGTGGTCAACTCCGCCACGGTCACCGACGCCTCGGGTCGCCCGGTGGAGCTGGAGAACCTCAACCCCGACGGCAGCATCGCCGAGCCGGGCGATGGGCCCGAGGTCGCCGAGGTCACCGACGAGGTCACCGACGAGGTCACCGACGACGCCGACGACGCCGCCGAGGCCGAGAAGGACTGACCCGCCCGCACCCGGGCGTCGGCCCGGGTGCGTTGACCGGCCGCGGCCGGGCCCGCAGACTGGCGCGGTGAGTGCACAGCCGTCCACCACCACGGCCACCGCCACGGCCGGGGCTTCGACCCGGGCCGGAACGCTCGGTGCGCTGGCGCTGGGCGCCGACCTGGCCCACGACGCCGTGCTGGGCACCGTGCGTGAGGTGCACGGCGCGATCGGGCGCCGCGTGCACGGGCGCGAGGGCCGCGTCGCCGGTCTGGTGTACGCCGGTGTCGGCCACGGCCTGCGGGCCACCTCCAGCGCGCTCCGGTCCGCCGACCGCAGCCTGCTGCGAGCCGGGGTCGGTCGTCCCCTGGAGGACTCCACCGGCGGTCGCGTCGCGCTCTCGGCCCTCAACGGTCTGTTCGGCGACCGTATCCACGAGCGCAGCCCGGGGCTGAGCATCTCGCTGGCGGTACGCCGCGGGGGGCGCGACGTCGCGCCGACCTCCGACGGGTTCGCCGCCGCCTTCCCCGGGGCCACCGGGGAGGTGGTCTGCTTCCTGCACGGTCTGGGCGAGACCGAGGACGTCTGGCGGCTGCGCGAGCGCGAGGCCGGCACCAGCTACCCCGAGCGGCTGGCCGGGCTGGGCTGGACGCCGGTGCAGCTGCGCGCGAACTCGGGGCTGACGCTGGCCGAGAACGGTGTCGCCCTCGCCTCGCTGCTCGGCGACCTGGTGGCGGCCTGGCCGGTGCCGGTGCGTCGGCTCGCGCTGGTCGGGCACTCGATGGGCGGGCTGATCGTGCGCAGCGCCTGCGCCGTCTCGTCCTCGGCCGGCCCCTGGCAACACCTGGTCACCGACGTCGTCACCCTCGGCACGCCGCACCTCGGCGCGCCGATCGCGCGGGCGCTGACGGCCGGCTCCGCGGGGCTCTCGCTGCTGCCGGAGTCGGCGCCGTTCGGGCGGTTCCTGGACCATCGCTCGGCCGGCATCCTCGACCTGCGCGACGGCCTGCCGCGCGACGTCCGCAACCTGCCGCACGCGCGGTACCACCTGGTGGCCGGAACGCTGGCCCGCTCGCCGCGGCACCCGGTGTCGCAGGTCGTCGGCGACCTGCTGGTGCGCTACCCCTCGGCCACCGGGCGCGACCGCCGCGGCGCCGAGATGTTCCCCGGCGCCGACGTGCTCCACGTGCCCGGGGCCGACCACTTCGCGCTGCTCAACCACCCCGACGTCCACCGCGCCCTGGAGTCGTGGCTCTCGCTGCGCCGGTGAGCACCTGGTCGTCTGCTGTGGGCGAACAACGGTGTCTGACCCGTGGAATCGGGGGTGGCGACGTCTATGGTCGGCCTCGTGCGAATTGACGGGACAGAACTGATGGCCGACGGCGGTGCCGGGTACGGCCTCGACGACCACATCTACCAGCGGCTGCTGCGCGAGCGGATCGTCTTCCTCGGCTCCGAGGTGCGCGACCAGAACGCCAACGCGATCTGCGCCCAGCTGCTGCTGCTGTCCGCCGAGGACCCCGAGGCCGACATCTTCTTGCACATCAACTCACCGGGCGGCTCGGTCGACTCCGGCATGGCGATCTACGACACCATGAACTACATCCCCAACGACGTCGCCACCGTCGGCATGGGGCTGGCGGCCTCGATGGGCCAGTTCCTGCTCTGCGCCGGGGCCAAGGGCAAGCGCTACGCCCTGCCGCACGCGCGGATCATGATGCACCAGCCCTCGGGCGGCATGGGCGGCTCGGCCTCCGACATCAAGATCCAGGCCCAGCAGTCGCTGCACATCAAGCAGGTGCTCTTCGACCTGATCGCCGAGCACACCGGACAGGCCCGCGACCAGGTCGAGCGCGACGCCGACCGCGACCGCTGGTTCACCGCGGAGCAGGCCAAGGACTACGGCTTCATCGACGCGGTCATCACCAACGCCCGCGAGGCCGCCGACGAGGGCCGACCCGCCCGCGAGAAGAACTGAGGGACATCACCATGAACTACTACATCCCGCAGTGGGAGGAGCGGACCTCCTACGGGTTCCGCCGCATCGACCCCTACGGCAAGCTCTTCGAGGACCGGATCATCTTCCTGGGCACCCCGATCAGCGACGACATCTCCAACGCCGTGATGGCCCAGCTGCTCTGCCTGGAGTCGATGGACCCCGACCGCGACATCTCCATCTACATCAACTCACCCGGTGGCTCGTTCACGGCCATGACCGCGATCTACGACACGATGCGGTTCATCAAGCCCGACGTGCAGACCGTGTGCCTGGGCCAGGCCGCCTCGGCCGCGGCGATCCTCCTGGCCGCCGGCGCGCCGGGCAAGCGGCTGGCGCTGCCCAACAGCCGGATCCTGATCCACCAGCCCTACACCGAGGGCACCTACGGCCAGTCCTCGGACATCGAGATCCAGGCCAACGAGATCCTGCGGATGCGCGAGCAGCTCGAGCAGATGATCGCCGAGCACTCCGGCAAGACGGTCGAGGAGGTCAGCGGCGACATCGAGCGCGACAAGATCCTCACCGCGCAGGCCGCTCTCGACTACGGGCTCATCGACTCGCTGCTGGAGTCGCGCAAGGCCCTGCCGGTCTAACCGCCGGCCGGGTCGCCGCCGGCCCGGTTCGTCGTGTCCGCCTCCGCGGCGGGCCTCGACGGGGTACCGTCGATCCGTTCTGCTGTGAAGTCCGCAGCCGCTTTCCCTGACCAGTCCCAACGACCAGTGGAGGTCGCCGCCCGTGGCACGCATCGGTGACGGAGGCGACCTGCTCAAGTGCTCCTTCTGCGGGAAGAGCCAGAAGCAGGTCAAGAAGCTGATCGCCGGCCCCGGCGTCTACATCTGCGACGAGTGCATCGACCTGTGCAACGAGATCATCGAGGAAGAGCTCAACGAGACCGGTGAGGTCGGCCTCGACGAGCTGCCCAAGCCGCGGGAGATCTTCGACTTCCTCAACTCCTACGTGATCGGCCAGGAGACGGCGAAGAAGTCGCTGGCCGTGGCCGTCTACAACCACTACAAGCGGGTTCAGGCCGGCTCCGCCCCGATCGCCGGTCGTCACAACAAGGACGAGGTCGTCGAGGTCGCCAAGTCCAACATCTTGGTCATCGGTCCCACCGGCTGCGGCAAGACCTACCTGGCCCAGACCCTGGCCCGGATGCTCAACGTGCCGTTCGCCATCGCCGACGCCACCGCGCTCACCGAGGCCGGCTACGTCGGCGAGGACGTCGAGAACATCCTGCTCAAGCTGATCCAGGCCGCCGACTACGACGTCAAGAAGGCCGAGACCGGCATCATCTACATCGACGAGATCGACAAGGTGGCCCGCAAGGCGGAGAACCCCTCGATCACGCGCGACGTCTCCGGCGAGGGCGTGCAGCAGGCGCTGCTGAAGATCCTGGAGGGCACCACCGCCTCGGTGCCGCCGCAGGGGGGCCGCAAGCACCCGCACCAGGAGTTCATCCAGATCGACACCACCAACATCCTCTTCGTCGTCGGCGGTGCCTTCGCCGGGCTCGAGCACATCATCGAGCAGCGAGTGGGCAAGAAGACGCTCGGCTTCACCGCCGAGATCCGCAACGCCGAGGAGCGCGAGGCGGACCTGATGTTCGCCCAGGTGAGGCCCGAGGACCTGGTCAAGTTCGGGCTGATCCCGGAGTTCATCGGCCGGCTGCCGCTCATCGCCAGCGTCAACAAGCTCGACAACGCCGCGCTGGTGCAGATCCTCACCGAGCCGCGCAACGCGCTGATCAAGCAGTACCAGAAGCTCTTCGACCTCGACGGTGTGGAGCTGGAGTTCACCGACGACGCCATCGTGGCCATCGCCGACGCGGCGATGGAGCGGGGGACCGGTGCCCGCGGGCTGCGCGCGATCATCGAGGAGGCGTTGCTCAACGTCATGTACGACGTGCCCTCGCGCGGCGACATCGAGAAGGTCATCGTCACCGCCGAGGTCGTCACCGACCACGTCGCTCCCACGCTGGTCGAGCGCAGCGACGAGGCCAAGAAGAAGAAGTCGGCCTAGCGCGTACCGGCCCGCCGGCTCTGGGCTAGACCATGGGCCCCGGATTTGGGCGTTTGCCGGACGTGCCCGGTTTGTCGGCCCTACGGTGACCTCAACGTCACCCAGCCCGGGGTGACGATCTCGGAGTTGGCGGTTCGATGATCCAGCAGCATGCACGTCCCCTCGCGGCGTTCGTCGCCGTGGTGGGTGTGTGCGCCCTCTTCATGGTGCACTCGGTCCTCGACCTCGGCGGGTCGCGGGCCTCCGTCGCCCGCGAGGTGCCCTCGGCCAGCACCGGTGTCACCACCTCGACGTCGTCCTCGTCGTCCGACTCCACCACCGCCCCCTCCTCGGCCAGCTCGGCGAACGTCGCCCTCGCGGCCACGGCCTCCGCCGGGCACGGTGCGCGTGCGCACCGCGGTGCTACCGCGACGTCGGCCTCGGGCCAGCACCCGCAGGCCACCTCGGTGCCGACGCTGCCGGGTGACCTCGACCAGGTGCAGGGCGGTCACCACCACGTCGCGGTCCCGGCGAGCACGCCGCCGGCCGACCTGCGCGACCAGGCCGTGACGCTGGTCGGGCAGCTGCGTAGCCAGGGTCAGCAGCTCAAGGCTCAGGCCGCCGACCTGGACCGCCGGGCCAGCCAGACCGCCGCCGACCTCGCCGACACCGCCCGGGCGCTGGCCGCCCAGGCGGACGTGCTCTCGGCCCAGGGCGACGCGCTCATCGACTCCGCGGCGAAGCTCTCCGACATGGCCGACGCGCTGGGCCCCAGCGCCACCGTCATCCTGGCCACTCAGGTGGCCACGCTGGCTTCGCAGGTCTCCGACCTCGCCTCCCAGGCCGCCGACCTGGCCGACCAGGTGACCACGCTCTCGGGTCAGGTCGACGCCCTCGACCCGACCCCGACGGACACGCCGACCGACGGCTCCTCGCCGAGCACAACGCCCAGCGACCCCGCTACCTCCGATCCCGACGCCGTCGCCAATCCGGACCGCCAGGTCGCCTCGTCCGCCGACGACGGCACCGACGCCACGACCGACGCGGACGCGACCGTCAGCGGAAGCTGAGCGCCACCGACACCGAGGGCCGCCGACGGCCTCACTGGCCGGCGGGGAGCGGCGCCCAGTCCTCTGGTGCCCAGTCCTCGGGTGCTCAGTCCTCCGGGTGCTCAGTCCTCCGGTGCTCAGTCCTCCGGGACGGGGGCGAACTCGACCTGGACGGTGAGCGCGGCGTCCTCGGCGGCCTCGACCAGCTCGATGGTGCCGACGACCTTGCCCACCTTGCCCAGGTCGGACTGCGCGCTGCGGACGGCGGCCAGCGCCGCTGCTGAGCCGGTGATCCGCACATGGGAGAGCGGCGCGCGCATCGACTGCTTGGCCTGGCTCTTCGCGCCGCGGATGCCGGCCAGCGCGGCCGCTACGTGGTCGAGGTCGGCCGGGTCGCCGGGCGTCTCGCCACCGGCGTGCTCAGCAGGGTCGGGCCAGCTGCTGGTGTGCACCGAGCCGTCGTGCCACCACGACCACGCCTCCTCGGTGACGTAGGGCAGGAACGGCGCGAGCAGCCGCAGCACGGTGTCCAGCGCGCAGGCCAGGGTCGCGCGGGCCGACCGGCTCCCCGGCGCGTCGCCGTCGGCGTAGGCGCGCTCCTTGACCAGCTCGAGGTAGTCGTCGCAGAACTCCCAGAAGAACCGCTCGGTGACCTCGAGCGCGCTGGCGTAGTCGTAGGCCTCGAACCGTCGTGTGGCCTCGGTGCAGGTCTGCAGCAGCCGGGCCAGCAGCGCGCGGTCGATGGGCTCGGTGACGTGTTGCGGGTCGGGGTCGGTGGCCCCGACGGAGCCGAGCACGAACTTCGAGGCGTTGAGCACCTTCATCGCCAGCCGGCGGCCGACCTTCATCTGGGTCTCGTCGAAGGGGGAGTCCATGCCGGGCCGCACGGTGGCGGCACGCCAGCGGACGGCGTCGGCGCCGTACTTGTCGAGGATCTCGGTGGGCACGACGGCGGTGCCCTTCGACTTCGACATCTTCTTGCGGTCGGGGTCGAGGATCCAGCCCGAGAGCATGGCGTGGCTCCAGGGCGTCACGTGGTTCTCGTAGTGCGCGCGCACGACCCGGGAGAACAGCCAGGTGCGGATGATCTCGTGGGCCTGCGTGCACAGGTCCATCGGGAAGACGCGCGAGAACAGGTCGTCGTCGACGCTCCAGCCGCCGGCGATCTGCGGCGTCAGCGAGGAGGTGGCCCAGGTGTCCATGACGTCGGGGTCGCCGAGGAAGCCGCGCGGCTTGCCGCGCTGGTCCTCCTCGTAGCCCGCCGGCGCGTCGACCGACGGGTCGATCGGCAGCTGGTCCTCACGGGGCAGCAGCGGGTGGGCGTAGTCGGGATCGCCCTCGTCGTCGAGCGGGTACCAGACCGGGAACGGGATGCCGAAGTAGCGCTGCCGCGAGATCAGCCAGTCGCCGGTGAGGCCGGAGACCCAGTTGTCGTAGCGGACCTTCATGTGCGGCGGTAGCCAGCTGATCTGGTCTCCGTGGGCCAGCATGTCGGCGCGGATCTCGGCGTCGCGGCCGCCGTTGCGGATGTACCACTGTCGGGTGGCGACGATCTCCAGCGGCTTGTCGCCGCGCTCGTAGAAGTTCGCCATGCGGGTGGTGGGCACCGGCTCGCCGTCGAGGTCGCCGCTCTCGCGCAGCAGGGCGACCATCGCCTCGCGGGCCGAGAAGACCGTCTTGCCGGCCAGCTCCTCGTACGCCGCCGCTCCCGCGCCCTCGAGCCACGGCGGTACCTCGCGCGTGAACCGGCCGTCGCGACCGATGACCGTGCGCACCGGCAGGTCGAGCTCGCGCCACCACTGCACGTCGGTGAGGTCGCCGAAGGTGCAGCACATGGCGATGCCCGCGCCCTTGTCCATCTCGGCCGCGGGGTGGGGGAGCACCGGCACCTCGACGCCGAAGACCGGCGAGCTCACGGTGCTGCCGAACAGCGCCTGGTAGCGCTCGTCGTCGGGGTGGGCGATCAGCGCGACCGCGGAGACGACCAGCTCGGGGCGGGTGGTCTCGACGTAGACGGGCGTGCCGTCGGGGCGGTGGTAGGAGATCCGGTGGTAGGCGCCGGGGTACTCGCGCGCCTCGATCTCGGCCTGGGCGACGGCCGTGCGGTCGGTGACGTCCCAGACCGTCGGCGCCTCGGCCAGGTAGGCCTCACCGCGGGCGTAGTTGCGCAGGAACGCCCGCTGGCTGATCTCGCGGGCCTTGGGACCGGCGGTGGTGTAGGTCTGCGACCAGTCCACCGAGAGGCCGAGGGTGTGCCAGAGCTCCTCGAACGCCTTCTCGTCCTCGACCACCAGCTGCTCGCACAGCTCGATGAAGTTGGGCCGTGAGATCGGCACCTGCTTCTTGGGGTCGGGCTTCTCGGGCGGGGTGAAGTCGTGGTCGTAGGGGAGCGAGGGGTCGCACCGCACGCCGAAGTAGTTCTGCACCCGCCGCTCGGTGGGCAGCCCGTTGTCGTCCCAGCCCATCGGGTAGAACACCGACTTCCCGCGCATCCGCTGGAAACGGGCGATCAGGTCGGGGTGGGTGTAGGAGAAGACGTGGCCCACGTGCAGGCTGCCGGACACCGTCGGCGGCGGGGTGTCGATGGCGTAGACGCCGGAGCGGTCGCGGGTGCGGTCGAAGGCATAGGTGCCCTCGGCCTCCCAGGTCGCGGACCACTTGTCCTCCAGGCCCTCGAGCGCGGGCTTGTCGGGGACCGCGACGGTGCGTTCCGGGGCTTGGGTCATGACCTGAAATCCTACGGGCGCGGCGCCCGCAGCCGAAAACCAGTCACGCCCGCACCGGTCGCGGACCTACCGTCCGGGCCATGCAGTGCGAGTTCCTCACCGATCCCGCGGAGTTCTTGAGGGCCGCGCGCCCGCTCCTCGAGGCCGACCCGGTGCTGGCGACGGTGCCGGCGACGATCGCGGAGCGACGGGCCGACGGGCTCGAGGAGTCGCCGGCCGAGGACTGGTGGCTGCTCGTGCGATCGGGTGGCGAGCTGGTCGGTGCGGGCATGCGCACGGCCCCCTTCGGCGAGCGGCCGGCCTACCTCCTGGCGATGCCCGACGAGGCCGGCGTGGTGCTCGCCCGTGAGCTGCACCGTCGCGGGGAGGACCTGCGCGCGGTGAGCGGCGTGGCGGGGCCGGCCACCGCGTGCCTGGCCGAGTGCGCGCGGCTGAACGGTGGGCGCGTGGAGGTGCTGCACCACCAGCGCCTCTTCGAGCTCGGCACGCTGCGTGAGCCGGCCGACGTCGCGGGCTCGCTGCGCCTGGCGACCGAGTCCGACCTGGCGCTGGCCTCGGGCTGGTACGAGGCGTTCGCGGGCGACGCCGACGAGCAGGCCGGGCGGGTGCGCGGCGCCACCCCCCACCTGGTGCGGCGCGACGACATGCTGCGCCGGCTGCGCTCGGAGCTGGTGTGGCTGTGGGAGGTCGACGGCGAGCCGGTGCACCTGACCGGAGTGAACGCTCCCAGCCTCGGCGTGGTGCGGGTCGGGCCGGTCTACACCCCGCCGGCCCACCGTGGCCGCGGCTACGCCAGCGCGGCCGTGGCCACGACCTGTCGGCGGTTGCAGGCCGCCGGGAACCGCGTCTGCCTCTTCACCGACCAGGCCAACCCGACCTCGAACCGGATCTACGCCGCGCTCGGGTTCGAGCCGGTCACCGACACCGTGATGCTGCAGCTGGGTTAGCCCCGCCGTTCGCTGCGAGGTTCGGCTGCCTCACGGGTGCAGGTGTGCCCCCTTCACCACCTTGTCGACGGCGTTCCTGGGCCCGTGCACCGCCAGGCCCACGACGTCGAGTGCGTCGCCGGGCACGTCCGCGACGGCCGCGCGGTTGGCGGCATCGTGCCCGGTGCGGAACATGTCGCTGGTGTACAGCGCGATCGGCAGGTCGCGGCGCAGTGCCCGCTCACGCGCGGCTCGCAGCTGGTCGGCCGTGGCCTCGAACACCAGCACGGGCATGCCGAGCAGCGGGAGGTAGCGCGTGCCGTCGGCGTCCGCGTACGGCGCGCCGACGAGCTGCGGGTGCGCAGCGGTGATGCCGCCGGCCACGAAAGCGGTCACGTTGAGCCGCTGCCAGGACTCCAGGTCGTCGCGCACCACGACCGCCACCTTGGTCTGGAAGGGAGGCATCAGCACGTCGTCCATGGCTGCGATGGTGGCCCGGCCCGCCGCCGGAGGTCTTGTACGTTCCTGACATGGGTCCGGTGGTCCGCGCGTGGCGTCCGCCGGTCGCGGGTGTGAGCGAGGTGCTGCACGCCGACTTCCCCGACCACGCCTACCCGATGCACGTCCACGACACCTGGACGCTGCTCGTGGTGGACCGCGGCTGCGTGAGGTACGCGCTGGACCGCCACCAGCACGCCACCACGTGCTCGCACGTGACCTTGCTGCCTCCGGACGTCCCGCACGACGGGGCCGGACTGGCCGGTCGCGGCTTCCGCAAGCGGGTGCTCTACCTGGATGCCGGTGCTCTGGGATCCCAGCGGGTGGGACGGGCCGTCGGCCGGCCCGCGTGGAACGACCCGGCGTTGCGCGACGAGGTGGACGCCCTGCACGGCTCCCTGCTGCACCCCGGCGATGCCTTCGAGGCCGAGAACCGCCTGGCCCTGGTCACGTCCCGGCTGACTGCGCACCTCGACGGGCGTCGCGAGAGGACCACGGCGTCCGACCCGGCGCTGGTGCGTCGGCTGCGCGAGCTCCTCGACGACCACCTCGTCGACGGCATCGGCCTGACCGAGGCCGGTCGCCTGCTCGGTGTGCACCCGACCCACCTGGTGCGCGCGTTCAGCCGCTCCACCGGCATCGCTCCGCACCGGTACCTGACCGGACGCAGGCTCGATGTCGCACGGAGGTTGCTGCTGGAGGGGCGGGCGCCGGCTGAGGTGGCCGCCGCGGTCGGCTTCCACGACCAGGCCCACCTGGGCCGGCACTTCAAACGGCTCCTGGGTGTCACGCCGGCGGTGTACGCCGGACGTTGACCGCCGACGGCGGGCTGTCATCCTGAGGTGGTGCCCGATCCCGCCGACGCGCGTCTCGCCGAAACCTACGCCGAGGTCGAGGACGCGCTGCTCTCGCGGTGGCCCGAGACCCGGATCGACCCGACGCTGGACCGCATCGCCGACTTCCTCGAGCTGCTCGGCGAGCCGCAGCGGGCCTACCCGGTCATCCACCTGACCGGCACCAACGGCAAGACCTCGACCGCGCGGATGGTCGAGACGCTGCTGCGCACCCTGGGGCTGCGCACCGGCCGCTTCACCAGCCCGCACCTGGAGTCGATGACCGAGCGGATCGTCATCGACGGCGAGCCGATGAGCGAGGAGGCCTTCGTCGCCGCCTTCAACGACGTCGCGCCGTACACCCACCTCGTCGACGCCCAGCACGACCACCCCCTGTCGTTCTTCGAGACCATCACCGCCATGGCCTACGCGGCGTTCGCCGACGCGCCGGTCGACGTCGCGGTGGTCGAGGTCGGCCTCGGCGGCACCTGGGACTCCACCAACGTCGCCGACGGCTCGGTGGCCGTGCTGACGCCGATCGCCGTCGACCACGCCAAGTACCTGGGCAACACCCCGGCCGAGATAGCCCGCGACAAGTCCGGCATCGTCAAGCCGGGCGCGACGGCGGTGAGCGCGCTCCAGGACGAGGACGTCACGCTGGTCATCGGGGAGCGCTGCGTCGAGGTGGGCGCGACGCTGGTGCGGGAGGGCGTCGACTTCGGGGTCCGCACCCGCGTGCCGGCGGTCGGAGGGCAGGTGGTCTCGCTGCAGGGGCTGCGCGGCGCCTACGACGAGGTGTTCCTGCCGCTGTACGGCGCCCACCAGGCACAGAACGCCGTCGTCGCGCTGGCGGCCGTGGAGGCGTTCCTCGGCGGCGACGACCCGATCGACGCCGAGGTGGTGCAGGAGGCGTTCGGCGAGGTCACGTCACCGGGCCGGCTCGAGATCGTGAGGCGCAGCCCCACGGTCGTGCTCGACGCCGCCCACAACCCGCACGGCGCGCAGGCGCTGGTCGAGGCGATCGGCGACTCGTTCGTCTTCGACCCGCTGGTCGGCGTCGTGGGCGTCATGGAGGACAAGGACCACGAGCAGGTGCTCACCATCCTCGAGCCGGTGCTGGCCCACATCGTGTGCACCCAGAACTCCACCGACCGCTCGCTGCCGGCCGCGGCGCTGGCCGAGGAGGCGCGCGGCATCTTCGGCCAGGACCGGGTGAGCGTGGCGCCGTCGCTGGCCGACGCCATCGACCAGGCTGCCGCGCTGGCCGAGGCGGGCGGCTCGTTGAGCGACGCGATCGGCTCCGGCGCGGTGCTGGTGACCGGGTCGGTCGTGACCGTGGGCGAGGCGCGCGCGCTGCTGGTCCGGACGCGATGACCCGGCGGCTGTGCTCGGCGATCCTGCTGCTCGAGGCGATCGTCTTGGCCCTCACCACCCCGGTGCTGATCGGCGTCGCCGGGGTCTCCTCGGGTACCGCGCTGGCGATCGGGTTGGGACTCGCGGTGGCCTGCCTGGTCGTGGCCGGGCTGCTGCGGATGCGATGGGCCTACGTGCTGGGGTGGGCGATCCAGGTCGCCGCGATCGCGCTCGGGATCGAGATCGGTGTGATGGTGCTGCTCGGGGTGATCTTCCTGGCGCTGTGGGCCACGGCGTACTGGCTGGGCCGCAAGATCGAGCGAGAGCGGGCCGCGTGGGAGGCCGCTACGCCTGCGGCCGAGCAGGAGTCACGATGATCTTGCCGCCGGCGTGGCCGCTCTGGCTGAGCCGGTAGGCCTCGGCCGCCTCGGTCCAGGGGAACCGTGCGGCGACCTCGGCGCGGAGCCGGCCCTCCTCGACCAGCCGCGCGGCCGTGGCCAGCGCGTCCCAGGCCGAGTCGGTACCACCCTCGGACACGTGGACGCCGGGGACGGAGCCGGAGAAGTCGGCGATGGTGACGACTCGGCTCGGGTCATCGGTGAGCTCTGCCAGCTCGGCCAGACCGCCGTGGCCGGCCAGGTCCACCGCGCCGGCGACGGGCGCGTCGACCAGGGCGCGGACCCGCGCGGGTAGCCCGGGGCCGTAGGTGGTCGGCACCGCCCCGAGGTCGCGCAGCCGCTCGTGGTGGCCGGGCGAGGCGGTGGCCACCACGCGCAGTCCCTGGCTGACGGCGAGCTGCACCGCGGCGGTGCCCACGCCGCCGGAGGCGCCGTCGAGCACCACGACCTCACCGGCTCCCAGGCCGAGGATGCGCAGCACGCGCGTCGCGGTCTCGACCGCGACCGGCAGTCCGGCGGCGGCCTCGAGGCCGAGCCCCGCCGGCACCCGCGCGGCATGGTGCAGCACGGCGTACTCGGCGAGAGTGGCGCTGCCGCCTCCGAAGACCAGGTCGCCCACGGCAAGGTCGTCGACCCCCGCTCCGACCTCGTCGACCACGCCGCTGGCCTCCAGGCCGGGCACCCGCGTCGAGGCTGGTGCGGGCGCGTCGTCGAACGCGCCCGAGCGCAGCTCGGAGTCGAAGGGGTTGATGGCGGCAGCGGCGACGCGGATCCGGACCTCGCCAGGTGCGGCGTGCGGCTCCTCGACCTCGCCCAGGTGGAGCACCTCGGGGCCCCCGTACTCCTCGTAGACCACTGCTCGCATGACCCGGCCAACGCCGGTGGGCGCAGGGGTGTTCCGTAGGCTTCGCGCCATGTCGCGCACCTTGGTCCTGCTCAAGCCCGACGCCGTCCGCCGCGGATTGGTGGGGGAGATCCTCGGCCGGTTCGAGGCCAAGGGCCTCACCATCGCGGCGCTCCAGCAGCGCACCATCGACGCCGAGCTGGCCGACCGGCACTACGCCGAGCACGTCGAGCGCGACTTCTACCCGCCGCTGCGGGCGTTCGTGACCAGCGGGCCGCTGCTGGCCCTGGTGCTCGAGGGCGACGAGGCGATCGAGGTGGTGCGCGCGCTCAACGGCGCCACCGACGGCCGCAAGGCCGCACCGGGCACCATCCGCGGCGACCTGTCGCTGTCGAACCGGGAGAATTTGGTGCACGGCTCCGACGGCGCGGAGTCCGCCGAGCGAGAGATCGGGATCTGGTTCCCCGAGCTGATCTCGAACTGAGCTTGCGAAGTCCGAGATCAGCGAGGTCGCACCCGGGGCGGAGCGAAGCGACGGCGTGGGCCCGATGCTTGTGGTGAGCCGGTTGCGCCCGGGGCGGAGCGACGACGTGGGGCCGATGCCTGTGGTGAGCTGGTTGCGCCCGGCCCTGCTGCTGGTGGCCGTCGCGATGGTGGTCGCCGCCTGTGGCGGCTCGCCCTCGCCGGGACCGTCGCCCACGCCGTCGGGCGGTCCGTCGTCCTCGGGCAGCTCCACCGCCACGGCTTCGCCCAGCTCATCGCCCAGCACGTCGCCCAGCACGTCTGGTTCGCCGACGGCGGCCCCGGCTGCCTGCACCGGCGTCCGGTACGCCCAGGTGCTGGGCCAGGCGCCGGCGTACGGGCCGGGACGGCTGCGTCACTACCCCGTGGACGCCTTCGCGTGCGCCGCGTACTGGCTGGCCCAGAGCGACGACCTCTTCGTGCCGCAGTCGCTGGCCGTCGACGAGTCCGCCGGCGTGGCCTACGTCGGCGGCTACCGGTGGGCGAGGACCTACGGTCCGCGGCCCTGCCAGATCGCCGTCGTCGACCTGGCGACCGGTGCGGTACGGGCGTTCCAGTCGAAGTTCTGGGCCTCGATCTACCACACGGCGCCGACCTACTGCCGCCACGGCGGCGGGATGCAGCTGGTCTCCTCCGGTGACGGCGCCGGCCTGTGGGTGCAGGAGACGCAGCGGCTGTGGGTGCTGGACCCCTCCGCGCTCGGCGGCACGCCCGCCGCGCCGGTGAAGCGGTGGTGGCGGATGGGCGCCGGGTTGCGCGGCTCGGCCATGGTCGTTCAAGGCGACCGGGTCGGCGTGGCCAGCTTCAGCCCGCGCTACCGGGGCCGGATCTACTGGTTCGCGATGTCCGACCTGCTGCGCAGCGGCGTCACCGACCTCACGCTGGGCCGGGCCTCCGCCTCGGCGGTCCGTCCGGTCGCGTCGGGCCGGGTGCCGCGGCTGCTGCAGGGCATCGCGGTCGGTCCGGGCGGGCTCTGGTACTCCACCTCCGGCGGCGGCTGCGCCCAGCTGATCGGTCCCGACGGCCACCGCTACGACTTCGTCCCGGGCTCCGAGGGGCTGCAGTTCGCCGGCGACAGCCTCTACGTCACCAGCGAGTCCGGCGCCCGGCCCTACATCCGCGGCACCTCGAAGAAGAACGTGCCCGTCCTGGTCCGGCTGCTGACGGCGAAGGTACTGGCCACCTCGCCGAGCTGCCGGCAGTAGCGCGGGCTCAGCGACCTCACAAGTCACATCAACCCCGCGTGTCACTGACGCCCCATGCGTTGCCGCGCTCCTAGGCTGCTGGACACGGGGTCGGCGACGCGTCACCGGCCTTCTTCCCCCGGTAGACGAGCGCGAACGGATCACGCATGGCCAACAGCGTCATCGGCCGCGACATGGCGGTCGACCTCGGCACCGCCAACACGTTGGTGTACGTGCGCAAGAAGGGCGTGCTCCTCGACGAGCCGTCGGTGGTGGCGCTGAACACGACCACGCGCGACGTGCTCGCGGTGGGCAACGAGGCCAAGCGGATGATCGGGCGCACGCCGGACCACATCCGCGCGATCCGGCCGCTCAAGGACGGCGTCATCGCCGACTTCGACGCCGCCGAGCAGATGCTCCGCTACTTCATCGCCACTGTGCACCGTCGGCGCTACCTGGCCAAGCCGCGCTTGGTGGTGTGCGTGCCGTCGGGCATCACCACCGTCGAGCAGCGTGCGGTCAAGGAGGCCGGCTACCTGGCCGGCGCGCGGCGGGTCTACATCATCGAGGAGCCGATGGCGGCCGCGATCGGCGCCGGGCTGCCCGTGCACGAGGCCACCGGCAACATGGTCGTCGACATCGGCGGCGGGACCACCGAGGTCGCGGTGATCTCACTCGGCGGCGTCGTGGCCAGCATGTCGGTGCGCAGCGCCGGCGACGAGCTGGACCAGGCGATCATCACGTGGCTGAAGAAGGAGCACGGGCTGATGCTCGGCGAGCACACCGCTGAGGAGATCAAGATGACACTCGGCTCGGCCTACCCGCTCCCGCAGGAGGTGGACGCCGAGGTGCGCGGTCGCGACATGGCCTCGGGCCTGCCGCGCACCGTCACCGTGAGCACGCGCGAGATCCGGCAGGCGATGGAGGAGCCGATCACCGTCATCGTCGACGCCGTCCGCGAGACCCTGGACCAGACGCCGCCCGAGCTGGCCGGCGACATCATGGACCGCGGCGTCGTGCTGACGGGCGGGGGAGCGCTGCTGCGCGGGCTCGACGAGCTGATCCGCCACGAGACCGGCATCCCGGTACACGTGGCGCAGGACCCGCTGACCTCCGTGGCCATGGGCGCGGGCAAGTGCGTCGAGGAGTTCGAGGCCCTCCAGCAGGTGCTGGTCGCGGATCGGCGGTGAGCTGTCGATGACCGCCCGCTCCCGGCTGAGCCGACTCGTCCGCGACGGCCGCGACGCGCCTCGCAGCGCGGCCCGGCTGCTCGCCCTGCTGGTGCTGGCCTCGGCCGCCCTGATGGTCGTCGACGCCCGCGGCGGCACCTCGGGCGACTCGCCGATCGACCCCGCCCGCGCGGCCGTCGGCACCGTCGTCGGGCCCGTCGAGGCCGGCGCGAACAGCGCCGTGCGGCCCTTCCGCGCGCTCGGTGACGCCGTGCGCACCAACGGCCACCTGCGTGGCCGCGTGGCCACCTTGCAGGAGCAGAACTCCGACCTGCGCAGCCGGCTGGCCACCGAGCCGGTCGACCGCAACCGGCTCGCCGAGTACGACGGGCTGACCAGTGCCGCTCACGACACCGGCTACACCCTGGTGCCAGCGCACGTCGTCGGTATCGGCGCGGCCCAGTCCTTCACCCGCACCGTGACGCTCGACGCCGGCACCTCGGCGGGCATCCACGCCGACTCCACGGTCGTCAGCAAGGACGGCCTGGTGGGCCGGGTCGTACGCGCCACCCGCGACAGTGCGACGGTGCTGCTGGCCGTGGACTCCCAGTCGGTGGTCGGCGGCCGGCTGGCCTCGACGATGAAGATCGGCTTCCTGCGCGGCAACGGCAGCCTGGGCAACGGCGGCCGGCTCTCGCTGGACCTCGTCGACAACGCCGTGCCGCCGCAGGTCGGCGACGCGGTGGTCACCTGGGGCTCGGGGAAGGGCGGCCCGTACGTGGCGGGCATCCCGATCGGCCAGGTCACCAAGGTCTCCACCAGCCCGCGCGAGCTCTCGCGCACGGCCACCATCAAGCCGTACGTCGACTTCGGCGCGCTGGACCTCGTCGGCGTCGTCGTCGCCAAGGGCACCCACAGCGACCGGTCGCTGATCCAGGCCGACGGGAAGGTGCAGTGATGGGCACCGCCTGGCGGGCAGCCGGCGTCGCGGGACTGGTGCTGGTGGCGGTGGTGCTGCAGACCGCGGTGCTCAGCCAGATGCCGGTCTGGGGCGTCACCCCCGACCTGGTGCTGGTGGTCGTGGTGGGCGTCGCGCTGGTGCGCGGGCCCGAGATCGGCAGCATCACCGGCTTCTGCGCCGGCCTGGCCGTCGACCTGGCGCCGACGGCCGACCACGTCGCCGGCCGCTGGGCCCTCGCGCTCGCGGTGGTCGGCTACCTGGTGGGCCGGCTGCACGCGGAGCGCTCCGCCTGGGGCGGCGACCGTCCGCTGGACGCCGTGCTGGCCGTCGGCGCGGGCAGCTTCGTGGCCACCTCGATCTTCGCGCTCAGCGGCTTCGTGGTGCACGACGCCACCGGCAGCGTCGGCCGGATGCTCGTCGTCGTCGGCATCGGGGTGGCGCTCGACATGGTCGTCGCACCCATCTTGCTGCCGCCGCTGCTCTCCCTGCTGCGCCGGCTCCGCCCGGCCCACCAGGCCCTGATCTGATGGCGGCGATCCTGATCCGCCCGCACCTGGGCCGCAAGAGCCGGCTGCGCCTGCTCGTGCTGCAGGTGCTGATGCTCTCGCTGTTCCTGACGCTGCTCGCCCGGCTGTGGTTCGTGCAGGTGCTGACCGGCGACACCTACCAGGCGCAGGCCGCCGACCAGTCGATCCGCGAGCTGGTGGTGCAACCGGCGCGCGGCCTCATCGTCGACGACATGGGCCGGACGCTGGTGGCCAACCGCACCAGCTGGGTGGTCGGCGTCGACCGGACGCTCTTCCAGCGGCTCTCGACCCAGCAGCAGACCGACGTGCTGCACCGCGTCGCCAAGGCGGTCAAGCAGCCCTACCGCACCGTCAAGGCGCGGACGGTGCTGTGCGGCGACCCGGGAGCGGCGAAGGGCACCTGCTGGAACGGCTCGCCCTACCAGCCCATGCCGGTGGCCGAGGACGTCAGCCAGGCGGTCGCCGTCGACATCCTCGAGCAGGCCGAGGACTTCCCGAGCATCGTCACCCAGCAGCAGAGCGTGCGTGCCTACCCCTCGCCGTACGGCGTCAACGCCGCGCACCTGCTGGGCTACCTCAGCTCGATCACCTCCACGGAGATGGCCGCGGCCAAGAAGAGCGGCGACACCTCGGTGAACGGCGCCTCCGAGGTCGGCCGCGCCGGGCTGGAGAAGTCCTACGACCGCTGGCTGCGCGGCACGCCCGGCTACAAGCGGGTCACCGTCGACTCCCAGGGGCGCGTGATCGGCGACGACAGCGAGGTCTCGGCCGAGCCCGGCGACACCCTGGTCACCTCGATCGACGCCAAGGTGCAGGCCGTCGCCGAGCAGAACCTGCAGGGCGCCATCCAGACCGCTCGCAGCACCTACGACAAGGTCACGCACAAGAACTACGTCGCCGACTCCGGCGCCGTGGTGGTGATGGACGCCCACAACGGGCGCATCGTCGCCATGGCGAGCCAGCCCACCTACGACCCGAGCGAGTGGGTCGGCGGCATCACCCAGAAGCAGCTCAAGGCCCTGTACAGCAAGAAGAACGACTACCCGCTGGTCTCCCGCGCCACCCAGGGCCAGTACGCCCCGGGCTCCACCTGGAAGCCGATCATGACCGCCGGCGCGCTCTCCAACGGCTACAGCGAGGACACCCGGCTGGACTGCTCCTCGGGCCTGCAGGTCGGCAACCGGTGGTTCAAGAACTACGAGTCCGAGAGCTACGGTCAGATCAGCTTCGCCCAGGCGCTCTCGGTCTCCTGCGACACCTTCTTCTACCGCGTCGGCCTGGCCTACTGGCAGAAGTACGGCAGCGACCCCTCCAACGTCGACGCCAAGGACCCGCTGGTCAAGGAGGCCAAGTCCTTCGGCATGGGCAAGGCCACCGGCATCGACATCCCCGGTGAGGCCTCCGGACGCGTGGCCGACCGGCACTGGAAGGCCCGCTACTTCACGTCGATGAAGAGCTACTACTGCCACGTCGCCAAGAAGCGCACGACGAGCGATTACATGAAGCTCTTCGCCACCCAGTTCTGCGCCGAGGGAAACCTCTACCGCGCCGGCGACGCCGTCAACTTCGCCATCGGACAGGGCGACACCCTCGTCACCCCGCTGCAGCTGTCCCGGGCCTACGCCGCGATCAGCAACGGCGGCACCCTGTACGCCCCGCGGGTGGCCAAGGCCATCGTCTCGCCCGACGGTAAGACCGAGCGGGTCATCAAGCCTCAGGTCGTGGGCCACGTGAAGGCGAAGAAGTCGGCGCTGGACTACGTCGACCAGGCGCTCCAGGAGACCCCGAGGACCGGCACGCTGGCCTGGAAGTTCAACGGCTTCCCGCTGGACAAGGTCAAGATCCGCGGCAAGACGGGCTCGGCGGAGGTCCAGGGCAAGCAGAGCACCTCCTGGGTGGCCACCTACACCAAGGACTACGTGGTGGTGATGATGGTGACGCAGGGCGGCACCGGCTCGGGCACCTCCGGCCCGTACGTGCGCAACATCTGGCAGTCGCTCTACGGCGTCGACGGCGAGAAGGTGAACAGCGCCAACTCGGTGCTGCCCGACGCCAAGACCCCGAAGGGCCTACCGGTCTTCGCCCGCGACGGCTCGATCCTGCCGCCCGTCTCGACCAGGAGCGCCGAATGAGTCTGCGAGGTCTCGACCGGGCGCTGTTGCTCGCCACCGGCCTGCTGCTGGTCGTCGGCACGCTGCTGGTGTGGTCGGCCACCTCGGCCAACGAGGCGCTCACCCACGGCCACCCCCACTCCTACGTGGTCAAGCACGTGGTCAACATCGGCATCGGGCTGGTGCTCGGCGCGCTGGTGCTGGTCACCGACCACCGCTGGGTGCGGATCCTGGTGCCGGTGGTCTACCTGGTCTCGGTGGTCGGGCTGCTCCTGGTGCTGGTCATGGGCAGCACCATCAACGGCTCGCGGTCGTGGCTCATCCTCGGCGGCCTCTCCCTGCAGCCGGCCGAGCTGGCCAAGCCCGCGGTCGTGGTCGCGATGGCGCTGGTCCTGGCCGAGCGCACGGAGGGCCGCTCGATCGCGGGTCGCGCAGCCCTGCCGCGGATGACCGGTGGTCGAGCAGCTCTGCGAGCCCTGGCGAGCAGGCGCGTCGAGACCACCCCCCAGCGGACCTCGACCCCCGACGTCGGCTGGCGCGAGGTCGCGCTCATGCTCGCCATCGCCGGCCTGCCCGCCCTGCTCATCATCGCCCAGCCCGACCTGGGCACGCTGCTGGTGCTCTCGGCCACGGTGCTCGGCGTGCTCGGTGTGGCCGGGGTCGGCCGCCGGTACCTGGTGGGGCTCGCCGGCCTCGGTGTCCTCGCCGGCGTGGCGGCGGTGACGCTGCACCTGCTCAAGCCGTACCAGGTCGACCGGTTCCTGGCCTTCACCAACCCCGCCCTCGACCCCCGCGGCGCCGGCTACAACACCACCCAGGCCCGGATCGCGATCGGCAACGGCGGGCTCTTCGGCCAGGGACTCTTCCACGGCTCGCAGACCCGGGCGGGCTTCGTGCCCGAGCAGCACACCGACTTCGTGTTCACGGTGGCGGGGGAGGAGCTCGGCCTGATCGGCTCGGCCCTGATCATCGTGCTCTTCGGCGTGCTGCTCTGGCGGGCGCTGACCATCTCGCGAAAGGCCACCGACATGTTCGGCCGGGTCGCCGCCGCGGGCATCGCCTGCTGGTTCGGCTTCCAGGCCTTCCAGAACATCGGCATGTGCCTGGGGATCATGCCCGTCACCGGCGTCCCGCTCCCGCTGATGTCCTACGGCGGGTCGTCGATGTTCGCCTCGCTCGCCGCGATCGGGCTGCTGCTGAACATCGGTCAGCGTCCGGCGCCCGCCCAAGATCGCCACACGTCGCCGCCGGTCTACGTGTCGCAGGGAGTGTGACGACACGCCGACGACGGGCCCCATCAGACATCACGACGCCTAGGTTGGCCATATGAGGCTGCCGTGGCGACGACGTCGGACCAATCCCCTGGAGACCTGGTTTCGCCGCCACGAGGGGCGTCTGGTCCACAAGTGGATTCACTACTTCGAGATCTACGATCGACACTTTTCCAGGTTCCGTGGTCAGGACGTGACCATTGTCGAGTTCGGCGTGAGTCACGGCGGCTCGCTACAGATGTGGCGCGACTACTTCGGTCCTCGGGCGCGCATCTACGGCATCGACATCGATCCGCGGTGCGAGGCTTTCGGCGACGACGCCGGCACAACCGTCTTCATCGGTGACCAGGCCGACAAGACGTTCCTGAAGGACATCGCAGCGAAGATCGGCCCGGTCGACGTCCTCATAGAGGACGGCGGGCACCGACCCGAGCAGCAGATCGCCACCTTCCAGGTGTTCTACCCTCGCGTCCGTGCGGGAGGCGTCTTCTTGATCGAGGACCTCCATACCAGCTACTGGCCGGGCTACGACGGAGGTCTCCATCGTCCCGGCACCTTCATGGAGTTCGCAAAGGGCAAGACCGACCAGCTGAACGCGTGGCACTCCCAGCAAGACGACTTCGCGGTCTCGCGGTTCACCCGTACGACGCGGTCGATGCATTTCTACGACAGCATCGTGGTCTTCGAGAAGGGCAAGGTGGCGCCACCGCACCACGAGATGGTCGGTACAGCCCATTGGTAGACGGTTGGTGGCGGGCTAAAGGAACGGTCGTTGTTCTTGAGCGTCGCGACTGGCCGGGAATAGGCGACCGTAGGCCAGGCTCGACGTATGTTGATGGGGCTTCTGGGTCCTTAGCACCTTGCCCGGGTTGGCTCAGGCGCGGTGGGCTCGGGCGCGGTGGGCTCGGAGATGGTCGAGCTCAACAGCGATGCCGGTCGCCCAGGTAGAGGAGACGTTGGTGATGCGATGTTGCTGATCGCGCTGGCTCTTGCTCTGGGGTCGATCGGCGTGCTCGGTGGCGCCTCTGTGGTACTCACTCGGCGTTGGTGGTTCGACGCACCCGTTCTCGCCGGTACCTACGGCCTGCTGGGCGTCGGGCTCATTGCGCAGCTTGAGTGGGTCCTCTTCTGGATCGGGCCGCTATTGGGCATCGCCTGCTCCTTCGTGGTCACGACCGCCGCCATCGGCGTCGTGGTACGAGCGCGAGTGTGGCGTGCATGGCGGAGCTGGGCGCCAACGGCGCTGCTCGCCGTCGGCATCGTGGGTGCGAGCCTCGGACTGGCGCTCATGTACGGCGGCGCGTCACAGCCCTTCGTCACCGTCGCCGCCCGGTTTCGCTACGAGCCGCCTGACAATGTGCTGCAGCACCTCTTCGAGGACGCGCTGTGGCGAGGCGTGAACACGACCGGGTTCTTCGAACTGTGGAACGGCAGTGACCGCCCTCCGCTCCAGTCCGGTCTCTTGCTGCTCGATCGCTCGCTCGCGCTGCTGATCGGCGTGCCGCGCTCGGCGCAGGTCTACGCGCCGCACGTGCTGGCCGTCGCTTTCGCGACGAGCGTCGTCGCGCAACTTCTCGTCTGTGTAACGCTGACGGCGCTACTCCGCGTCATCGGCTTCTCGCGGCGGTCGGCTCATCTCACGTTGCTGTTCTGCGGCGTGACGCCTGTTTTCTTCCGCAACATCATCTATACCTGGCCGAAACTGATGTGTGCGGGCTTTGCGTTGGGGTGTGTGACCCTGCTGCTTCACGTGCTCATCCACCAACGTCGATTCGATTCCTCGCGATTCGTGGCGGCGGCAGTGCTGGCCGTCCTGGCGTACCTCGGCCACGGTGCGGTCGCCTTTTCCGCACCGATGTTCCTCTTGATCGGAATACTCACGCTTCGCCTGGCCGCCCGTCGCGAGCGGGTGGCGGCAGTTGCGGCGGCGTTGCTGGCGAGCGCGGCGGTCTATCTGCCATGGCAGCTCTACGGGACCTATCGCGACCCGTTCAGTGGACGCCTCATGAAGTTGTATTTCGCCGGCATCCGGCAACCGACGAACGAGGGTCTGCTTCACGCGATGGTGCGCCGCTACGACCAGCAGTCGGTCGGCGAAATCGTGGGGGCCCGGTGGCACAACCTCGGACACGTGCTGAACCTCGATCCCAGCGGCCACCTCGCCATCGGGGCTCAATGGGTGAGGAGCGTGCGCGATCAGGACTTCTACGACACGTCCTGGGCGTTGGGGTGGGGCTCGATACTAAGCGTGGGGCTGGTGATCCATCTGCTACGGAAGCGAACTACATGGTGGACACTTGCGTGGTCGCCGACCCGGGGGCCCCACGCATCGGCGGTCACTGTCCTTCTCCACTCGAGCCTTGCGTCGGTGGCGTTCTGGATAGTCACCCTCTACTCGGGCAGGGACGCGATCGTCCACCAAGGCAGCTATGTCTGGATCGTGATCCTGTTGGCGGTGCCCTTCGCGTGGTACAGCGAGCGGATAACCGGCCTGGGTGAGACCCTGATCGCGCTCTCGCTGGTCTACGTAGCCGTCTGCTACAGCGAGCGAGGCCCGACCGGCACGACGCCGCTGAACGCGTCGGGACTGACGATGATCTACCTCGGCGCCATGGTCGTGATCGGTTCGTTCGCGCTCCTGCGGCGAACAGAGTCCGTTACCCGACACGTACTGCAGGGGCCGGTCTACGAACAACCGGAGCCGAGCGCTGTCGCAGTGGCCTCCAACGATGGGGACGAGCATCGGCATGCCGAGGCGGCAGGGGCACGTCGTCTCGGGTAACGTGCCAGCAGCTGACCCCTTGACGACGGAGATTTGCTTCAGGCCATGTCGATACCCGAAGCCGCGACGCCGGAGACCACCTCCTCCGACTACTCAGCCCGCTACTACCTGCATTACGACCCCGTCGGTGGTGAGTACGCATGGGAGACTGAGCACTGGCGAAACTTCTTCCTCGGCGTCGCGGACCGTATCGTCGGTGCACTGGCTCCGACCACGGCGCTTGACGTGGGCTGTGCCAGGGGGATCCTGGTCCAGGCGCTGGTCGCGCGCGGCGTCGACGCTCGAGGCTTCGACATCTCCGAGGACGCGATCTCCGGCGCTCATCCGGACGTGCGCGACCGGCTTCGTGTCGGTTCGGCCACCGAGCCGATCGAGGGTCGCTACGACGTCGTGACCTGCTGTGAAGTCCTCGAGCACATGGAGCCGCGCGACGCGCAGAAGGCGATCGACGCGATGTGCGCGGCGACCGACACGGTCTTGTTCAGCTCCTGCCCCAACGACTACGAAGAATCGACGCACGTCAACACCAACCCCACCGCGCAATGGGCGGCCTGGTTCGCGGAGCGCGGCTTCTTCCGACGGGTGGACGTCGACTCCACGTTCCTAGCGCCCTGGGCGATCGTCTTCCAAAGGGCGGAGCTGGCTCCGCGAGCGCTGGTCGAACGCTACGAAGCGCGCATGGAGCCGATGCGTAACGAGGTGATCGAGAAGCGGCGCGCGCTGCTCGACCTGCAACGTCGTTACGACGAGGTCGAGGGCCCGGCCGATGAGGCATCGGAGTACGACACCATCCGAGCCGAGGTGGAGATCGACGACGACGCGCTGCTGGCCCGCCATGCCGCGCTCAGTGCGCGCGATCACGTCATCGGGCTCGAGGCCTCGCAGGTGCGGTTGCAGCGTGAGCTCGAAGCAGCCAGGAAGCGCAACCGCGACCTGCGAGATGCGCTGGACGACAAGGAGGACGAGCTCGAGAAGCTGCACGCCTCGAAGGCCTGGCGGGTGGGCCGCGCGGTAACGTACCCGACCCGGCGAGGCCGCGACTGATGACCGAGCCGCAGCGTCCGATGTTCTCGATCATCACACCGGTCTTCGACCCTCCGGTCGAGGCACTCCGCGAGACGATCCAATCGGTACGTGATCAGCGGTTCGAGAATTGGGAGCTCATCCTGGTCGACGACTGCTCGACCGACCCGGCCATCTTGCCGACGCTGCGCGAGGCGGCGGCGGCGGATTCTCGCATCCGCGTGATCGCACGCGAGACCAACGGACACATCTCGGTGGCATCGAACGACGGCATCGATGCTGCGCGCGGTGAGTTCATCGCTCTGCTCGATCACGACGACCTGCTCACCCCCCGCGCGCTGCGCGCGAATGCCTACGCGATCGCGGCCGAGGAGGACGTCGACTACCTCTACTCCGACGAAGAGATCACCTTCCCCGACGGCGAAATCATCGTCTTCAAGAAACCGGACTGGTCGCCAGAGAGGCTGCGCGCGCAGAACTACTGCAATCACCTGTCCGTCTACCGGACCACCCTGTTGCGGGAGGTTGGCGGTTTCCGGGAGGGCTTCGAGGGGGCCCAAGACCACGATCTCGTTCTCCGCGTGTCCGAGCGAGCCCGCCGCATCGTGCACATCTCGAAAGTGCTGTACCGCTGGCGGGCGGTCCCCGGGTCGACGGTGGGAGACGAGGAGGCGAAGCCCTACGCCTTCAGCGCGGGTCAGCGGGCGGTGCAGGAACACCTGGACCGAGTCGGCATCGAGGGACGCGTCGAGTTCCACGGTCCGGGGATCTATCGCATCGAGCGCACGCTGCCGGCCGAGCGGCGGGTCAGCATCATCGTGCCCACCATCGGCTCAACGGCGATGGTCTGGGGACGACCTACCGTCATGGTGCTCAACGCGTTGAGGACGGCGCTCGAGCACACCGAGCATCCAAACGTCGAGGTCGTGGTGGTCGCCGACGAGCCAACTCCACCGAAGGTCCTGCAGGAGATCCGCGCGATTGTGGGCGACCGACTGGTCCTGGTGTACTTCCGTGAAAAATTCAACTACAGCCGCAAAGTCAATTTCGGTGTGCTGCGAGCGACCGGCGACCGCATCGTCATCCTCAACGACGACACGGAGGTAGTGAGTGATCGCTGGCTGGAGACCCTGCTCGCCCCGCTGGAGGAGGAGTCGGTCGGCATGACCGGTGCGAAGCTGTCCTACAGCAGTGGCACTCTCCAGCATGCGGGCCTCGCGTGGAGTCGTGGCTATTACATCCACCCGTTCCGTGAGTGGGAGAGAGACGACTACGGCCCCTTTGGGATTCTCGGCATTAATCGTGAGGTGAGCGGCGTCACCGGTGCTTGTGTCGGTATCCGCCGCGAGACTTTCTTGGAGGTCGGGGGTCTCTCGGAGGAGTTGTGGAACAGTTTCAACGACGTCGACTTCAGCTACAAGATCGAGTTCCTCGGTTATCGGACCGTCTTCGTTGCCACCTGCGAGTTGTTCCACTTCGAGACGATGACGCGTAAAGGTGCGGTCGCCGATTGGGAGTATCGAGCGATCCGTCGTCGGTGGGGGCGACCCACGAACGACCGCTTCACACCGGATTTTCCAGAACTGCCTCCCACTGGTCAGGAACGCAGGGCTCGTGAGTCACGCGACAAGCGACGACGGGTTCGTCTCGAGAGTGCGCCATAGCCCCCGACATCAGGGCTGGATCGACAAGAACAGGAACGCAGCCAGCAGTACCAGGTGCACGCCGCCCTGCAACCGCGTCGCGCGTCCTGGCACGACGGTGAGCGTGGCCACGACCACCGAGAGCACCAGCAGCACGATCTGAGTGGCGCCCAACCCCAGGTGGAGCGGGGTGTCGAGCCAGATGGTGGCCACCGCCAGGGAGGGGATGGTCAGCCCAATGCTGGCCATCGCCGAGCCGAGCGCCAGGTTGAGGCTGATCTGCACCCGGTCGCGGCGGGCGGCGTTGGCGGCGGCGATCGTCTCCGGGGCCAATACCAGCAGCGCGATGACGACGCCGACGAAGGCCTGCGGGAAGCCGAGCTCGCGCACGCCGGACTCGATCGCCGGCGACTCGACCTTCGCCAGACCGACGACGGTGACCAGCGAGACCAGCAGCAGCCCCAGGCTGATCAGCGTCTCGCGGGTGCTCGGCGGGTCGGCGTGCTCCTCCTGGCGGGGCCGGCCGTCGTCGTCGACGGGCAGGAAGAAGTCGCGGTGGCGGACGGTCTGGGTCACCACGAACAGCCCGTAGAGCACTAGCGAGGCGATTGCGGCGAAAGCCAGCTGCGCGCCGGAGTACTGCGGTCCGCTGCGGGTGGTGGTGAAGGTGGGGAAGACCAGGCACAGCGCCGCCAGCGTGCCGACGGTGGCCAGGGCGGCCCCCGTGCCCTCGGGGTTGAAGATCGCGGTGTGGTGCCGCATCGCGGTCAGCAGCAGCGAGAGGCCGAGGATGCCGTTGGTCGTGATCATCACAGCCGCGAAGACGGTGTCGCGCGCGAGCGTGGTGGAGTCGTCGCCGCCGCTGACCATGAGCGTCACGATCAGCCCGACCTCGATGATCGTCACGGCGACGGCGAGCACCAGCGACCCGAACGGCTCGCCCACGCGGTGCGCCACCACCTCGGCGTGATGCACGGCGCTGAGCACCGCCGCGCCCAGCGCCAGGGCCGGCAGCACCAGCACCGGTCCGGTGGGGTGGGTCACCAGCGAGACCACCAGGACGGCGAGTGCCACCGGCGGGACGATCGCGTTGAGGCGGGTACTGGTCGCCGTGCCTGCCATGGCTAGAACCTATCGACCCGGTGGCGGCCCCGGGTCGCTCCCCGGTCCGACGTACCACTGCCCCCGAGCAGACCAGTCTCAGCCCGTGTTCCGTAGCCCGGCGGAGATGCCGTTGATGGTGAGCAGCAGGGCCCGCTGCAGGTCCGGGTCGGGCTCCTCGCCGTCGGGCACGGCGCGGGTGCGGGCCAGCAGCGAGACCTGGAGAGCGTGCAGCGGCGCGAGGTAGTGGTCGCGCAGCTCGAGGGTGCGGCGCAGCACGGGGGCGGACTCCAGAAGCTCGGCTTGCCCGGTCACCGCCAGCACCTCGCTCACCGTGCGGGCGTGCTCCTTGCGGATCGAGTCGAACAGGTGCGTCGCGGCGCCGGGCACGAGCGCCTCCACGTAGCGGGCGGCGATGTCGAGGTCGGTCTTGGCCAGCGTCATCGAGACGTTGGAGACGAAGGTGCGGAAGAACGCCCACGAGCCGTACATCTCGGCCAGCGTCTCGCCGCGGCCCGCCTCGCGCGCGGCAGCCAGCCCCGAGCCGACGCCGTACCAGCCGGGCAGGATGATCCGCGACTGCGTCCAGCCGAACACCCAGGGGATCGCCCGCAGGTCGTCCAGGCCGCCCGCGCCACCCGGGCGCTTGGAGGGCCGGGAGCCGATGTTGAGCTTGCCGAGCTCGTCGACCGGCGTCGCGCCGGAGAAGAAGGGCACCAGCTCGGGATCGCGCACGAGGGTGCGGTAGACCTCCTGGCCGCGGCCGGCGACCAGGTCCATCGTGGAGTTCCAGCCCTCGAGCACGTCGGGCGGCAGCAGCGAGGTGCGGTGCAGCAGCGATGCCTCGAGCACGGCGGCCAGGGCGGTCTCCAGGTTCTGCCGGCCCAGCGTGGGCAGCGTGTACTTGTCGGAGATGACCTCGCCCTGCTCGGTGATCTTGATCGGTCCGTCGAGGCTGCCGTAGGGCTGCGACATGATCGCCTCGCCGGTCGGGCCGCCCCCGCGTCCCACCGAGCCGCCGCGGCCGTGGAAGAGCCGCAGCACCACGCCGAACTCGCGGGCGATGTCGCGCAGCGCCCGCTGCGCGCGGTGGATCTGCCACTGCGAGGCGGCGATGCCGGCGTCCTTGGAGGAGTCGGAGTAGCCGAGCATGATCTCCTGCACGTCGCCGCGCGCGGCCACGACGCGGCGGTAGCCGGGGTCCTCCAGCAGGGTGCGCAGCAGCGGTCCGGCCAGCTCCAGCTCGGCCACCGTCTCGAACAGCGGCGCGAACCCGAGCCGGGCCGTGGTCGCGGCGGCGTCGCGCCCGATCTCCACCAGCCCCGCCTCGCGGGCCAGCAGCACCACGGCGAGCAGATCGTCGACGTCGTGGGTCATGGAGACGATGTAGGTCTCCACCACGTCGGGGCCGTAGGTGTCCAGGGCGGTGCGGATCGAGGCCATCAGGTCCAGCGACGCCGTGGCCGCCGGTCCGGGGTCGACGCCCGCACCGACCAGGGGACGCCGGCCGCGCAGCTCGGCCGACAGCAGCTCCTTGCGCTCCTCGCGGTCCAGCTCCTCGTACGGCGTGGACAGCTCGCCGAGCCGGTCGAAGAGCTCGGCCAGCGCCGCGTGGTGCTTCCCGCTGTGCTCGCGGACGTCCATCGTGGCAAGGCCCGCGCCCATCGCGACGGCGGTGCGGATCGCGCGCAGGATAGCGCCGTCGCCGGTGAGCCGGTCGCCGTCGGCGAGCATCGAGTCACGCACGAGCACCAGGTCGTCGATGAGCTCGGGGAGTCCCAGGTAGTCGCGGCCCGGCTCGTGCGCGGTGCCGGCGGCCAGCCGGTCGCGCGTGCGCTGCAGCCGGACGCGGATGAAGCTGAGCTTGAGCCGGTAGGGCTCCTCGGCGTTGAGTCGGCGCACCGACTCCCAGGTGACCGGCAGCGCAGCGGCGTCCTGCTGCAGGCTGCTCATGAGCTCCTCGCTCACCGCGACGATCCGCGAGGACGTCGTCAGCTCGCGCAGCAGGTCCTCGACCTGCGCGATGAGCGTGCGCAGCCCGAAGTCGTGCTGCAGCTCGAGCACCTGCAGCGTCATCTCGGGCGTGACGTTCGGGTTGCCGTCGCGGTCGCCACCGGCCCAGGTGCCGAACCGCAGCGGCCGCGCCGTGGCGGGCAGCTCGACGTCGATGCCGGCGAGCACGCGGTCGAGCTCGGCCAGCAGGCCCGGCACGACGTCCTCGGCCAGCGACTGCAGGTAGTAGATCGCCGTGCGCGCCTCGTCGCTGGGGTCGGGCTTGGCGATCCGGATCTCGTCGGTCTGCCAGAGCTGGTCGACCAGCTCGGCGAGCCGTCGCTCGGCCAGCGGCCGCTCCTGGGCCGGCCGGCTGGCGTCGGCCAGGGCAGTGGTCTGGTCGGCCACCTTGCGCAGCAGCTCCAGCACCGAACGACGGCTGGCCTCGGTGGGGTGGGCGGTGAAGACCGGGCGGTACTCCAGGCGCGCGAGCACGTCGGCGACCAGGTCGGCGTCGATGTCGCCACCGGCCAGTGCGGCGCCGATCCGCTCGACGGCGACCGCCAGCGGCCCCGCCTCTCCGGTCGCGAGCTCGGCGTAGCGGTGCTGCTGCTCGGTGACGTTGACCAGCTGGAAGTACGCCGTGAAGGCCCGGGCCAGCACCACCGCGGTGGCCGGGTCGACCTCGGCCAGCAGCGCGTGCAGGTCCTCGTCCTCGGGCTCGCGCGCCAGCCCGCGCACCCGCTCGACCAGCTCGAGCAGGTCGGCCCCCTCGTGCCGCGTGAGCGCCTCGCCCAGCAGCCGGCCCAGCAGCCGCACCGATGCGCGCAGCGCCGCGTGGTGGGCGTCGGAGGAGACGCCGCCGGCGAACTGGGCGACGTCGGGCTCGCGCCGGTCCGCCTCGATCATCTGCTCGGTCGTCTGGTCGCTGTGTCGGGGCACGGGGGGAACCTATCCGCAGAACATTTAGCCTGGGTGACATGGCGACACGCACCGTCTTCCCCGACCTGGAGCCGCTGCTTCCGCTCGTCCAGAAGCCGATCCAGTACGTCGGCGGCGAGCTGAACGCCTCGCTGAAGGACTGGGGCGAGGACGACCGCACTGTCCGCTGGACGCTGATGTACCCGGACGCCTATGAGGTGGGCCTGCCCAACCAGGGGGTGCAGATCCTCTACGAGGTGCTCAACGAGCGCGAGGACACTCTCGCCGAGCGCACCTACGCCGTATGGCCCGACCTCGAGGCGCTGATGCGCGAGCATGGGATTCCCCAGTTCACGCTGGAGAACCATCGGCCGGTGCGCGACTTCGACCTGCTGGGCGTCTCCTTCAGCACCGAGCTGGGCTACACCAACCTGCTCAACGCCCTCGATCTGGCCGGCATCCCGCTCCACGCCCGCGACCGCGGCGACGCCGACCCGGTGGTGCTGGCCGGCGGCCACGCGGCGTTCAACCCCGAGCCGATCGCGGACTTCGTCGACGCCGCCGTGCTCGGCGACGGCGAGGAGGTCGTGCTCGCCATCACCGAGGTGGTGCGCGAGTGGAAGGGCGTGGGCCGCCCGGGTGGCCGCGAGGAGCTGCTGCGACGCCTCGCGGTGAGTGGCGGCGTCTACGTGCCGGGCTTCTACGACGTGACCTACGCCGGCGACGGCGCCATCGCGAGCGTCGCCCCGAACCGGCCCGGCATCCCGCACCGCGTGGCCAAGCACACGCTGATGGACCTGGACTCCTGGCCCTACCCGGCCAAGCCGCTGGTGCCGTTGGCCGAGACGGTGCACGAGCGGTTCAGCGTCGAGATCTTCCGCGGCTGCACCCGCGGCTGTCGGTTCTGCCAGGCCGGCATGATCACGCGGCCGGTGCGCGAGCGTTCGATCACCACCATCGGCGACATGGTCGAGAACGGGGTGCGGGCCAGCGGGTTCGAGGAGGTCGGGCTCCTCTCGCTCTCCTCGGCCGACCACTCCGAGATCGCCGACGTCACCCGCGGCCTGGCCGACCGCTACGAGGGCTCGAACGTCTCGCTCTCGTTGCCGTCCACGCGGGTCGACGCCTTCAACATCGACCTGGCCAACGAGCTCTCGCGCAACGGCCGACGCTCGGGCCTGACCTTCGCTCCCGAGGGCGGCTCGGAGCGGATGCGCAAGGTCATCAACAAGATGGTCACCGAGGACGACCTGATCGACACCGTGGCCGCGGCGTTCGGCAACGGCTGGCGCCAGGTGAAGCTCTACTTCATGTGCGGGCTGCCGACCGAGACCGACGAGGACGTCCTGCAGATCGCCGACCTGGCCCGCCGGGTCATCGCCAAGGGCCGCGAGGTCTCGGGGCACAACGACGTCCGCTGCACGGTCTCGATCGGCGGCTTCGTGCCCAAGCCGCACACGCCGTTCCAGTGGGCCCCACAGCTCGACGTCGAGACCACCGATGAGCGGCTGCGCAAGCTGCGCGAGGAGGTGCGCTCCGACAAGCGCTACGGCCGCGCCATCGGATTCCGCTATCACGACGGGCAGCCCGGCATCGTCGAAGGACTGCTCTCGCGCGGCGACCGTCGCGTCGGCGCCGTCATCGAGCGGGTGTGGCGCGAGGGCGGCCGCTTCGACGGCTGGAGCGAGCACTTCTCCTACGAGCGCTGGATGGCCGCCTGCGCCGAGCTGCCCCAGCCGGTGGACCTGGCCTGGTACACCACCCGCGAGCGCGGCTACGCCGAGGTGCTGCCCTGGGACCACCTGGACTCCGGGCTGGACAAGGACTGGCTCTGGCAGGACTGGGAGGACGCGCTGGACCCCGACTCGGTCGACGTCGAGGACTGCCGCTGGACCCCCTGCTACGACTGCGGCGTCTGCCCGGAGATGGGCACCGACATCCAGGTCGGGCCCACCGGCCAGCAGCTGCTGCCGCTCAGCGTCGTCTAGCCCGGAGACGAGCGCGCCGAGCCGCCTCGACGGCCAGCCGGCGCAGCCGGTGCGACGGGCGCCGCTGCAGGGCCTCGGTCGCCTCCTGGAGCTCGCGACGGGTGCGCCGGATCTGCACCCGGGTGGTGCGCAGCTGCTGGCGGGCCTGCCGGAGCAGGCCGCGCGTGTTGCGCAGCCGGCTGCGGGCGTCGTCGCGCTCCGCGACCGCGTGCTCGAGCTGGGCCGCCAGCGTCACGCGCTCGGCCTCGCTCAGGGCCTTTCGGGCAGCGAACTCGGTGCGCAGCTCCTCGGTGGCGGCCGCGTGCTCGTGCTGGGCCGCGGACAGCAGGGGTGCGCCGGCGTCGAACGCCGCGCGGATCTCATCGATGCGGGCCAGTGCCTCGGCGTCGTAGCCGTCCACCGCCAGGCGGTCGAAGGCGGCGAGCAGGTCATTCAGCCACTCCTGGGCGAGGCCGGCCTGGCCCGGGCGACGCTGGTGGTGTCGCTGGTCCGCGGCGATGACGGCCTCGATGCAGTCGGCCCGGCTCGTCACTGCCGCGGGGGCCAGGAGCGCCGTCTGCTCGACGAGGCGGCTCGCGGTCTCGACCGGTGCGTCCAGCAGCTCGTCGAACCGGCAGAACGCGCGCGGGAGCCCGCGGGTGTTCAGCTCGGCGTCGAGCAGGTAGCGCAACCAGAGCGCCGTGGCGTGCGAGCGCGTCATGCCGTCGCGTGCCGCGAGCGAGCCCGCCACCTCCCACGCGTCGCGATAGGGGAGGAGCGCCACCGTCCTGCGACCGTGCAGGTCGAGCGCGGGCACCACGAACGGCAGGACCCTCGCCAGCCGCGGATCCTTGATGACGATGTGCGGCGCAGGGCCGAACTCGGCGTCGATGACCCGGGCCACCTCGCGCACCAGCTCGGGATGGGCCCGAACCTTGGCCGCCGGGTCCTGGAGCGGTTCGATGTCGGCCCAACCCAACCCGAACGTCTGCAGGATGCGCTCGTCGAGCTCGACCAGGTCGCTCGGCTCGAAGAAGCCCAACGGGTTGTCTTCCGCAGCGGGCAGCATCGACTGCGGCAGCGCGACGTCCAAGATGCTGACCAGCCTCGTCAGCGCCGACGTGCCGCTGCGGTGCATGCCGACCACCAGCACCGCCACCGGACTGTCGTCCACAGCGACGTTCGACACGAATCCCCCTCCTGGTCCCGACGGTGCAGGATCAGGACGCTAGGGCCGTCACCTGGTCGTCTAGTCAGGTTGGGCTGAGGGAGGGCTGTGAGATTAGCGGTCTACGTCAGCTGGTCCTCGACGAACACCGGCTTGGCGACTCCCAGGGTGGCCAGGAGCATCGGCGCCACGACGACCGCGAGACCCAGGATGGGCACGGTCCATCCGCCGCTCAGGTCGTGCAGCAGCCCGAACCCGAAGGGGCCGAGCGCGGCGATCAGGTAGCCGACCGACTGGCTGAACCCGGAGAGCGCGGCCGTGCCGGCGGGGGTCCGCGCCCGCAGCCCGATGAGGGTGAGCACCAGCGGGAAGGTGCAGGTGGCGACGCCGATGACGACCGCCCACAGCCAGCCCAGCGCGTGCGGCGCCAGGATCAGTCCGACGAATCCGACCGGGTAGCACAGGACGAGCACCCAGACGATGAGCGTGACGTCGCCCAGCCGCCCCGCCAGGGCCGGAATGAACGACGACAGCGGGATGCTGGTGCCGGTGATCACGCCCAGGAGCAGGCCCGCCGTGCTCGGCGAGAAGCCCGCGTCGCGGTAGACCTCGGCGAACCAGCCGAAGATCGAGTACGCCAGCAACGACTGCAGCCCGAAGGCGAGCGCCAGCAGTACCCCGACCCGGGTGCGGGCGACCTGGGCGAGCCCGATGCGCTCGCCCGCCGACGTCTCCACCTCGCTGGTGGAGTCGTGCCGCGACAGGGCCAGCCAGGGCACCAGCGCGACCAGGGCGAACACCGACCAGGCCGCCAGCCCGTCGCGCCAGGTGCCAGTGGCCTGCGAGATCGGCACAGTCAGCACCGAGGCGGCGGTCAGGCCCACCGCGAGCGAGGTGGAGTACACCGCCGTCATCTGGCCGACGCGACGCGGGAAGTGGAGCTTGACCAGGGAGGGCAGCACGACGTTGGCGGTGGCCATGCCGGCCAGCGCGAGCAACGAGAGGGCGAGGAAGGACGCCACGTCGTGCACCCGGCTGCGGCCGAATAGCCCGACGACGACACCGACCAGCGCGACGGTGGCGAGGCGGTGCGGTCCGACCCAGCCGGCCAGGCGCGGCGCCAGCGCGCCGAACATCGCGAACGCGATCACCGGCAGGGAGGTGAGCACCCCGGCCTCGGTGTCGCTCATGCCCAGGCCGTCGCGGATCTCGCCCAGCACCGGGCCGACGCTCACGGCGGTCGGCCGCAGGTTCAACGCCAGCAACACGATGCCGGCCAGCACCAGGACCTTCGCGGCCCGGCCCTCGCGCAGGCTCGTTCCGGTCACTTGCTCGATTGTGGCATCCGGCACGCGCGGCGCAGGATCGGGGGATGCGCACCGTCAGCGACGCCGAGCGGCGCGCCCGACTGGGGCGGCGCCACGCCCTGGCGGCGCCCGAAGCCGACGCCGAATCGGCCACCCGTGCGGTCGTCTGCCTGCACGGGACCGAGCCGGCGAGCGTCTACCTCTCGGTGGCCGCGCGGACGCCGTCGTCGATGACCGACGTCGAGCATGCGCTCTACGAGGACCGCAGCATCGTGCGCAACCTGGCCATGCGACGCACCGTCTTCGGCTTCCCCCGCGATCTGCTGCCGGCGGCCTACGGCAGCGCGGGCGCACGGGTGGCCGGGATCCAGTACCGCCGGCTGCTGGCCGAGGCGGCGCAGGCCGGCGTCGCCGACCCCGAGGCGTGGGCCGTCACCCAGACCGACGCGCTCCTCGCGCTGCTGGCCGAGCGTGGTCCGATGCCGCTGGCGGCGGTGCGCCGTGAGCTGCCCGAGCTGGGCCGGACAGTGACCCGGTCGGCAGGCAAGTCGTACGAGGCCCAGACCTCGCTCGCACGGGCGCTCCTGGTCGTCCTCGACGCCCGGGGCGTGCTTACCCGTGGGCGCAACACCGCCGGCTGGAAGACGTCGCGCCCGGCGTGGGTCCCGGTCGGCGACTGGGTCGGCGCACCGGTCGAGCCGCTCGCCGAGCAGGAGGGCTACGCCGAGCTGGTCTCGCGCTGGCTTCTGCGGTTCGGCCCCGGCACCGAGGACGACGTCGTCTGGTGGCTCGGCGCCACCAAGGCGGCGGTGCGCCGAGCCCTGGCCGACGTCGGCGCGGTCGCGGTCGCGCTGGAGGACGGGACGCCGGCCTGGCTGCACCCCGACGACACCGACGAGGTCGACGCGCCTGAGGCGTGGGCGGCCCTGCTGCCCTCGCTGGACCCGACGACCATGGGGTGGAAGGGGCGCGGCTTCTACCTCGGCGAGCACGCCGAGCACATCTTCGACCGCAACGGCAACGGCGGCCCCACCGCCTGGTGGAACGGTCGCATCGTCGGCGGCTGGACGCAGGACGACGACGGTCGCGTGGTGGTCGTGCCAGTCGACGGCTGGCCCCGGGGTGCGAAGCGTGTTCTGGAGGACCGGGCGGAGGAACTCACGGCCTGGCTAGGTGGCGACGTAGTCAGGTCGATCTACCAGTCGCCGTTGATTCGCTCCTACGCCGCCGGCGGCTCGCCGACGTGATCAACCGAACGGCGATCCCCAGTCGTCGGAAATGTGTCTGCGTGTGCCAGCTGGAGGCGGCGTCACGATGGCCGCCGGGTCAGAGCGCGACGCAACGGCGACAGTGCCCGACGGCCGGCCTTGCTCAGCAGGTTCGGCTGCAGCCGACGTGACCGTGGCGAGGCATTGAGTCGGGTCTGAAGCCGCTCGATTCTTGCGCGCTGCCGCTCGATCCGCTGGCGCTGCCGATCGATGCGGTCGCCTTGCCGCTGCACCTTTTTTCGGAGTTGATCGACTTCTGCCGCGTCCTGTCTCCAAGCCATCCAGTCCGGCCGCGTCTCGGTCGAGCGGACCTCCTGCTCGGCTTCCCAAGCCGCCGCGTCCGCACCACGAGGAACGCGGCGCAGGCGGACAAGGAACTCTAGTTGGTTAGGAGCAGTCGGAAGGAACCGATCGACGTACCAGTGGGACAGACCGAGGTCACGAAGCTCGGACATCTGGGACAGGAACTGTTGTTCGGAGAAGACCCAGACGTGGCAGTCGGTGTACACCTGCGCCGCCTGTGCCACCTGGTCGTTGACGTAGGACGAGTCGTGGATGCGCGCCTCGAAGCCCGGTAGCGCGCCCGCCCACAGGTCGGTGGATGTAGCCGCCACTGCTTCTCGGTGGTGGTCGTAAACCGCCCGGACCGAGGGCACGACGTCTTGGTCCAGATGCGCCTGCAACATGGCGCCTACCGTCGTACTCGGCCGGTGCAGGTCGAAGGAGTAGCGCTTGTCCGGCACGGCGAGGACCACCGATCCGCCGTCGACCGTCAGCTCGGCAAGGTCGGCCAACCATCCGATCACGTCGGGCACGTGTTCGATGACGTGGGACGCAACGACCCAGTCGAAGGGACCGTGTGATCCGACCGCCTGCGCCATCGAGATGACCACGCCGTCGACCGTCATGGGAAAGTCGACGTCGACGATGTCGTCGACCGGAATCCCGACGTGCTCGCGGTAGGTCTCCACCAACGACTCGCGGTCGGCGATGTCGAGGTAGCGCACGTCGGCTTCTTCACGACGAACCAGCGGCCGGAAGAGGGGTCCCACCTCGATGCCCCGACCACTTCCGAAGTCGTGCAGGTCCCAAAACGACTGGGTCCGTGGGTCGCGTGGGTCGCGTAGGTCGCTCACGGCGTGCTCACCTCGTCAGTTGCCGGCTGCGGTGTCTCCTGCTGTCCGCGAAGGGTGTCACAGCTGCAGCTGGTCCTCGACGTATGCCGCCCGTGAGGAACCGAGCGTGGCGAACAGCAACGACACGTTGCCGGCTGCGAAAGCCAAGACCGGGAGGTTTGAGCCGCCGCTGACGCAGCTTCACCGCGACGAGGCCGACCGTGGCGAAGAGGTCACCGAGGGACTGAATGGAGTCGGAGACCGCTGCGGTTCTCGGGGGCGTCCGCGCGCAGCACGATGAGGGGCGCTGGCAGCAAGGTCCAGGCGGTCACGCCGACCAGGATCCCGGCCGGCGGCTGGACGCCGCCCGGTCGTCGTGATGCCCGCCGGCGGCCGGGCTCGCGCGGGACGCTCGAGGCGCAGGCCTCGGAGCCGACCGCCTGGCTCGGTGGCGGCCTCGTCCGCTGGATCCACCGATCACCGCTGGTGCACGGCTTCGATAGGGCCGACGTCTCCGCGCTCTCAGGTAACGTTCGGCCCCTGAACGGTGACGCCCGAGCCTGTGCTCGAGCCGGGGACGGTGAGGACCTCCAGCTCATGGTCGTGAACTCTCGGGTTTGCCTGGGTCCGAGCTTATGAGTAGCAGCCGGTTCCAGGAGCACTGGCAGCGAGGGGCGGCGCCTTGGAGTGGGCGCTCCCCGGTGGAACCAGGTGGCATCCCTCCCAGCTCGATGCTTGAGCTCCTCCGACCTGCCGACCCGATGCCGGCGCGACTCTGGGAGCTCGTGGCGGTATTCGTGCTGGGGTCTATTCTCGCCGCGTTGCGCATTCCTGTCCGGGCGTGGGAGTCGCCCTGGGCCGAGGACGCCTACGAGTTCCTGCATCGGGCGTCCACGCATCACGGCCCGTTGGGGGGTCTCGCCGAGCTGGTCCATCCGTACGCGGGCTACGCGGCCGCCTATCAGCGAGTGGTGGCCTGGCTCGTGACCTTCCTGCCTGTGCCCTCCCAGGGTGTCGCGATCTCGTTGTCCGGCGCTCTGACCCAAGCCGGTGTCGCGGTCCTGGCCTACGTCACGGTGAAGGCGATGGCCGGGTCGAGGGCCCCCGCGGCGTTCGTCGCGGCATGGGTCGTCGCTTTGCCGCTGGGTCAGGAGGTCGTCGACAACCTCGCCAACACGGCCTGGTTCCTCCTGTTCGGCTCAATACTCGTGGTGTTCTGGCGACCACGCGGTACGACGGGCGCCGTGACAGCAGCCCTCGTTCTTGCCTTTGCCGCGTTGAGCACGCCCTTCGGCGTCGGCTCGGTAGTGCTTGCGGCGCTGGTGTGGTGGGTTACCCGGGACGCCGAAATGAGGCCCATGGTGCTGGCCGGCATCGTGGCCGCGGCGACACAGGTCGTCGTGATGCTGACGGCTCCGGCGAGGACCATGGGCACTTATCCGAACCCGCCGCTCGAGCTGCTGCGCGGATGGCTGCGCCGCGTCGCGGGCGACGGGGTGCTCGGAGTCGGTCGGTACGACCCCGAGCAGCACGTGCACCCCGACGTCACCGTGGGGGTTCTCGTCGTCCTGGTGGCGGCACTCATGGCGGCGCTCGTGGCATGGTCCAAGGGAGTCGCTGCCGTGTCGCTGCCCGCCGTGCTCCTCGCGGGGTCGCTAGTCCTGTTCACGGTCACGCTGCTGCCGCTGAAGGTGACTACCGTCTTGGTTCCGGAGGCGAGCCGATACTTCGTCGTACCCGCTCTGATGTTCCTGACGGCGCTGGCGCTGCTGGTCAGCACGCTCCACCGGGCCCCGACCTTAAGCAGGCTGCTGCGATCCGGCGTGGCGCTGGCCGTAGCAGGTGCGTGCCTGTTCGGTGTGCTCTCGTCGTGGCACGCCAACGACATGGGGAGGTCCGCGCGGCCGACCTGGCAGTCGCAGGTCGCTGTCGCACGGGCGGATTGTGCCAACCACAGCGCGCGGCACCGCGAGGTCCTTGCCGTGTCACCTGTAGGGTGGCGCGCGGTCTTCAGCTGTCGCTACCTCACGCGATGACCTGGTCGAGCGCGTCGTGTCGATGTGCATTATCGATACGCGGTTCATAGACTCACGGCGATCAGGGGCCGGGGACGTCACGGCCCTGGTGCCTGTCGGCGATACGAACGGTGACGAGTGTGACGAGCGGACCTGAGCACGAACTCGATGTGGTTGTCGTCGGCGGATGCGGACATGTGGGACTGCCCCTTGCGATCGCCTTCGCGGATCGAGGACGCAGGGTCGGGATCTACGACATCAACGACCATGCCGTGAAGCAGGTCGGCGGTGGTCAGCTGCCTTTCCACGAGGAGGGGGCACAGGTCGTTCTCGACCGAGTACTCGAGCAGGGCTCGCTCGAGGTGAGCAGCGACCCCGCCATCATCTCGCGGGCCGAGCACGTCGTGGTGGTCATCGGCACCCCCGTCGATGAGCATCTGAACCCCAACCCGCACGCGGTCACGCGGTCACTGGCCGAGACCCTGCCCCAGTTCCACGACGGCCAGATGGTCGTTCTGCGCAGCACGCTGTACCCGGGCGTGACGGCAGGTGTGGAGCGGGTGTTCGCCGAGGCCGGACTCAGCGTGGACGTCGCGTTCTGCCCCGAGCGGATCGCCGAGGGCAAGGCCATGGTGGAGCTCTTCGCGCTGCCGCAGATCGTGTCGGGCCGGACCGCCGAGGTGCGCGAGCGTGCCGGGCGCCTGTTCCGCTCGCTGACCGACACCATCGTCGAGCTCGAGCCTGAAGAGGCGGAGCTGGCGAAGCTATTCACCAACACGTGGCGCTACATCAAGTTCGCCGCCGCCAACCAGTTCTATGTCATGGCCAACGACCACGGGCTCGACTTCGACCGCATCCGCACCGCCCTCGCCACCGACTACCCGCGAGCCGCGGACATGCCCGGAGCCGGCTTCGCCGCCGGCCCGTGCCTGTTCAAGGACACCATGCAGTTGGCGGCCTTCACCGACAACTCGTTCGTGCTAGGTCACTCGGCCATGCTGGTGAATGAGGGCCTGCCGCTATACATGGTGAGCCAGCTGGAAAAGAAGTATGACCTCGCTACCCTGCGGGTCGGCATCCTCGGCATGGCGTTCAAGGCCGAGAGCGACGACATCCGATCGAGCCTGTCCTACAAGCTGAAGCGGATCCTGGAGTTTCGCGCCAGGCAGGTGCTCACGGCGGATCCTTACGTCCGCGTGGACGACACCCTCTCGCCCACCGAGGCCGTGCTCGCGCAGTCCGACATCATCGTCATTGGAGCCCCGCACGCCGAATACCGCGACCTGCCCATCGAGGTCCCGGTCGTCGACGTCTGGAACCTACGGGGCGGGGGCAGCACGATATGACCCTCGGCGTCTCGGTCGTCATCCCCGCCTACAACGAGGGCGACAGCGTCGTCCCCGTCCTCGAGCGGCTCGGTGAGGCGGTGCAGCTGCCCTGCGAGATACTCGTGGTGGTGGACTTCGCTGAGGACACCACGATCCCGTATGTCGAGAAGATGGCCGCCGTCGACTCGCGTGTGCGGTGCGTCGTCAATACCTACGGACGGGGCCCGGCCAACGCCGTCCGGTTCGGCATCGACGTTGCTACCCACCCCGTCGTTGTGGTGACGATGGCTGATGGCAGCGACGACCCTCGTCAGATCGACGACCTAGCGCGGCTGGTCGAGCGTGGGGTCGTGGTGGCTGCGGCCTCGCGGTACAGCCCCGGCGGCCAGCAGGTCGGTGGACCGCTGCTCAAGGGTTTGATGTCTCGTACCGCCGGCCGATCGCTCGGCCTGGCCGGGCGGGTCGGAACCAAGGACGCCACTAACAGTTTCAAGGCCTACTCTCGTGCGTTCATCCAGGAAGTCGGTATCGACAGCCGCAGTGGTTTCGAGATCGGACTGGAGCTCACGGCCAAGGCTCGACGGCTGCGCCGACCCGTCGCCGAGCTGCCGACCATCTGGCTCGACCGGACGCTCGGTGAGTCGAACTTCGACCTGCAGGGCTGGATCCCCAAGTACCTGCGCTGGTACCGCTTCGCCTTCGGGCCCGCGCTGTCGCTGGACCAGGTGAAGCGCGAAGCTCGGCAGATCGCCGACCTCAACAATCGACCCCCCAAGGAACGGAAAGCACGAGTATGAGCGAAGAGAAGCAGCAGGTCCTGGTCTCCGGATCGGCCGGCTTCATCGGTGGCTACGTCGTCGAGGAGCTGCTCAAGCGCGGTTACTCCGTCGTGGGCATCGACAACTACTCCAAGTACGGGCCGGTCACGAAGTCCTACGACGACCACCCCGACTACCACTTCTACGAGGACGACGCTCGCGACGTGCAGCTGATGACCAAGCTGCTCGCCGACTGCGACCACTTCATCGCCGGCGCGGCGCTCATCGGGGGCATCTCCTACTTCCACGCCTACGCGTACGACCTGCTCGCCACCAACGAGCGGATCATGGCCGCCGAGTGCGACGCTGCTATCGAGGCGCACCGCAACGGCAAGCTGAAGAAGGTCACGTACCTGTCCAGCTCGATGGTCTTCGAGTCCACCGAGCACTGGCCCTCGAAAGAGGGTGACGAGCGCAAGATCCCGCCGCCGCTGTCCTCCTACGGCTTCCAGAAGCTCGCGGTGGAGTACTTCGCCAAGGCGGCCTGGGACCAGTACCAGCTGCCCTACACCATCGTGCGGCCGTTCAACTGCGTCGGCATCGGCGAAGGACGGGCCGTCGGCGACGTCGAGGTCTCCTCGGGCAACGTCAAGCTCGCGATGAGCCACGTCGTGCCCGATCTGGTGCAGAAGATCGTCAAGGGCCAAGACCCGCTGCACATCCTCGGCGAGGGCAACCAGATCCGCCACTACACCTACGGCGGCGACCTGGCTCGCGGCATCGTCGAGTGCATGAGCCAAGAGGCCGCGCACAACAACGACTTCAACATCTCCACCCCGGAGTCGACCAGTGTGCGTGAGCTGGCCGAGGTCATCTGGCGCAAGATCAAGGGGTCCGACGTGCCGCTCTCGATCGTCAGCGACCCGGCGTACGAGTACGACGTGCAAAGGCGCGTGCCCGATGTCGGGAAGGCCAAGGACGTGCTGGGGTTCGAGTGCTCGACCTCGCTCGACGAGATGCTCGACGAGGTGATCCCGTGGGTGACCCATGCTGTGACTGACGGTCGTCTCTGAACCGGCCTGTCTCGCGCGTCGTGCGGCAGGCACTGAGCCGTGCAGGCCGTCCTGGCATTGCTGTCGTAGCGACGGTGCTCGCTTCTGCGGTTCTGCTGCTGCAACTGTCGCGATCGCTGTGGTTCTTCGGCGACGACTGGGAGTTCTTGCTGCACCGCAGCGTGACCGAGACGCCGCTGCACACACTTTTTCGCCCACACAACGAGCACTGGGTCACCATTCCGGTGATCGAATATCGAATCCTCTATTCGCTATTCGGAATCCGCTACCTGCCATTCGCTGCCGTGGTTGTGATCTTGCACGTCCTGGTCGTGTGCACGCTCTACCTGCTGCTGCGAAGGGTCGGTGCTTCGGCGTGGCCCGCTGTGATTGGCACCGTCACGGTCGCATTCGCCGGCGCAGGAGCCGAGGATCTGCTCTGGGCCTTCCAGTCGGAGTTCGTGGGGCCGGTTCTCCTGGCGCTGCTGGCGCTCACCGTCACTGAGTCGATGTCGCCCGGACTCCGACGGACCGGGGTGGTCTGGGTACTGCTGGTGGCGGGGCTGATGTGCTCGGGAATGGGGGTGACGATGACCTGTTGGGTCGCAGCCTTCGCGCTGGTCCGCAATGGCTGGCGCTCGGCGGTCGCGACGGCATTCGTGCCGGCGGTGGTGTACGTATCCTGGCTCCTCACCTTCGGCTCAAGCAGCACCGATCACAGCTCGGCGCTGCGCATGTACATCCCCTCAGCGATGTTGACCGGTGCCGCCAACATCTGGCAGCAGGTCGTGCCCCTTCCCGGTGTCGGCGGCCCGATGATCTTGGTGCTCGCCCTGGCGAGTCTGGTTGCGCCGGCGCCGGCCGCACTACGGGCGCTCGCGCGGGCCGGGATGCTGGCGCTGGTTCCGTTCCTGCTTCTTCTCAGCTACTCGCGGGTCGCGCTGGCCGGCGAACAGGCGGCGACGGCGTCCCGCTACGTCTACCTCGGCTTGGTATTGACGATTCCCGCCTTCGTGGTGGCGCTGTCGTGGCTGGCTGCCGCCGTGAGTCCGGAACCCGTGGTGGCGGTCATCGGTGGTGTCCTCATCGCCGCCTTGCTCATGACGAGTGGAATCGGATCGTTGCTCGTGTTCCACCAGCAACGCGAAACAGCTATCGGCGACAGCCGGGCGCGCCTGGTCGCTGGGGTTGGGATCGCACAGGGCGGCGCGGTCGTGGTCGGGTCGCTCGATCCCACGTACAGCCCTGACATCACGACCGCGAGCCTTCGCGATCGGGTACTTCGCTCGCGGCTACCCCAGGTGCGAACCGGCCCCCAGTCCCGCCTGGACGCTGCCGGCGGACTTCAGGTCGGCATCGGCGCCGAACGCCTCGACGACGTGCCGACGACGTCCAGCCTGACCTTCCGTGGTCCGGGCCAGGTCACCGAACGGGACCGTTGTCTTTCGGGCTACTCCACCGGTGGGCACCTGCAGTTGACTGCTACCGACGGCGGCGGTCAGTTCTCGCTGGAAACCTCCGGCACGACCGTCTCGACACTCTTGATCCGCGGGCGCGTCAAGAGCCATCCCGTCGCTCGTGGCGTCCCTCCCGGCACCTCTGTGTGGGTCGGCACGTCGGCCGACGCCGAGCTGAGGGTTCGGCTGCCGTCGGGCTACTTCCGCGCATGCCGCTAGGAGTTCCTGCCCATCGCGCTGTCTCGACCTCGGCAGTGTCGAGTGCGATGAGTCGAAACGCCCCCTAGCGGGCCCTGCTCGTGCTTCACTCGTCTCACCTGCCAGTTCTATACGGGTTTAGACGTGTTTGGGCGCGCTCGAGAGGACCTGATCCGTGCTGCAACCTCGCCCGCTCGGTCGCGCCCGGCTCGATACCGCGACGCGGTGCGCCCTGTTCCTATGCGGTCTAGCCGGCCTGTGGGAGGTCTGGCTCGTTCGGAGACTGTGGTTCTGGTACGACGACTGGTCGTTCCTGCTCAAGCGGCACCTCTCGCACGACACGTGGTGGAACCTGTTCCACCCGCACAACGAGCACTGGTCGACGATTCCCGTCGTGCTGTGGCGCGCGATGTTCACGCTGTTCGGGTTCGACTACCTGCCCTACGCGCTGATGCCGATCAGCGCGCATCTGGTGACGTGCCTCGTCCTGTTCGTTGTGCTCCGACGCACCGGCGCTGGGCCGGGTCCGGCGGTGGCGACCATGGCTCTGCTGCTGTTCTTGGGAGCCGGTTCGACCACGATCTTCTGGGCGTTTCAGATCGGCTTTCTAGGAGCGGTGGCGCTGGGGTTCGGCGCGTTGGCGATGATCGCCGACTCGGCTCCGACCGGCCGACGCCGCGCGCTTGTCTGGGCGATGTTGAGTGCCAGTCTGATGTGCGCGGGTGTTGGCATCTCGATGGTGGCGTTCGCAGCGTTCTTCTCTCTCATGCGCCATGGCCTGCGGTCGGCCCTGCTGGTCGCCTCGGCGCCGACGGCGGCTTACGTCGTCTGGTACGCGGCCATCGGGCATGTGGGCAACAGCGGGCAGTACGCCAACCCGATGCTCATGGTGCCGGCCATCCTGATCGGCCTCGCGGTGCTCTGGGAGCACATCGTGATGGTCCCGCACACCGGGTTGCTGGTCTTCGTGCTCTTCTGCGTCGTGGCCTGGCGCGGGCGCCGGCACCCGCGGCTGAGGATGCTCGCCGTCGCCGGGTTGGCCGCGTTGCTGGTGAACCTCATCCTGATCACGCTGACACGGGCCGTCGACGGGTTCGTCTTCGCGGCGGTCGCCGACCGCTATGCCTACGTCGGGATCTTGCTGACCCTTCCCGCCTTCGCCTACACGACGCAGCTCGCCTGGGAGCGGATCCGCGAACAGATGCTGGGTCTCCGATTACTGGGCCTGGCGCTGGTCGCGGTGCTCATCGTGCCGGGAGCCTGGATGCAGTACGGCTACACGGCCAAGCAGGTGGTCCTCGAGGCCGGCTTCAAGCAGCGCATCGCCGCCGCGCGGGCGATGCTGGCCGACGGCGAGCCACTGGTCTCGCGCCAGGTGGATCCCCTCGTCGCGCCCGATCTGACCACCGGTTTCCTGCGCGACCCGGCGATCACCGGGCGGTTGCCGACATCTCGAGCCTCTGCTCGCCAGCGGCTGAACGAGGCCGCGAACCTGCAGGTGGCGGTCGGCGATCGCTCCCTGCACCTCGGCGGACCAGCTGCGGTGCGCGTCAGCGATGTGGTGGAGCTGCACTCGTCCGGTGGGTGCGTGCGCGGAGCGGCCACCGGACGCACGACGATCGAGCTCTCGGCCACAGAGCCGGCACAGGTGTGGCTCTCGACCGCGGCCGGCGATCTCGGGGTGTCGCTGATCCGCGATGGACTCACGAGCAGCACACGTCACTGGCAGAGGGAGGCCTACGAGCCGTTCTGGGTGGGTTGGTCAGCGGCGTCGTCGACGGTGAAGCTGTCCCTCCCGGCGGGGCGCTTCACGATGTGCGGGATCGGCGCCGCCGTGGAGACCTCAGCTCGTTGAGCCTCGAGGGCGATGGCCCGCAGCCTCGCCAGCACACGATCCTGGGCGACGATTCGAGCGCCGTCCACTCGCCACCCCGCGATCGCCGCGTACACCACCGGCCGCTCGCCGGTGACGATCCCGACGTCGGCCCGCACGCCGTCGTCGGTGCCGGTCTTGTTGAGGACACGACCGGTCGCCACCAGCGGGTCCTGCGCCCAGGCGGCGGCCACCATCGAGTGGTCGACGCTGGTGGCCAGCCACGCTCGTAGCTGCTCGCTGACCTGGCGGTTCACCAGGATGCCCTGGTGAACCTGGAGCAGGAACTCGACCCACTCCGCCGCGTTGCCGACGCTCAGGGTCGGCGGGTCGGCGGGGGTGCGCGCGTCGCGGACCCGGTCGAGGAGCCGGGTGTGCACCATCCCGAGCGACTCCGCACGCGCCGTGACGGCGTCGAGGCCGACCACCTCCAGCAGGGCGTTGGTGGCCCAGTTGTCGCTCACCGCCGCCACCAGCAGGCACACGTCGGCCAGCGGCAGGGTGTCGAGGCGCATCAGGTGCCACAGACCTGAGTCGGCGACTGGGGGAGTGGTGTTGCGCTGTACGGGCTGGTCGGCGTCGAGGGTTCCTGCGGCGAGGCGGGCCGCGACCTCGGTCAGCAGCAACAGCTTGGCCACGCTGGCGGTCCCCAGGACGCGCTCAGGATGCTGGTCGACGAGGCGCTCACCGGTCGTCGCGTCGACGACGAGGACGGACCAGGCGGTGCCCATCGTGTCGGAGCCGAGATCCACGAGGATGAATCTAGGCTGATCGGGTGACCGATGACGGCACCGCTCACGGCGAGCAGACCAGCGGCACCGAGTACGCCGAACGCCTCAGCCGGCTGCAGCAGAAGTGGTGGAAGCGGCTGCTGCCGGTGCAGGCGCCGTACCGGTGGAACATCAGGCGGCTGCGGCTGGGACGCGTGCTGGACATCGGCTGCGGCCTGGGACGCACCCTGCACCAGCTCGACGGCCACGGCGTCGGCGTCGACCACAACCAGGCCTTCGTCGACCACTGCCGCGCCACCGGGCTCGTGGCCTACACGCCGACCGAGTGGCCGACCGCGCCGGAGGCTCGGCCGGAGAGCTTCGACGGCCTGATCCTCTCCCACCTGGTGGAGCACGTCACGCCTGCGGCTGCGGACGAGATCCTGCAGTCGTATCTGCCCTACCTGCGTCCGGGCGGACACGTGCACTTCATCACCCCCCAGGAGCGGGGTCACGCCTCCGACCCGACGCACCTGGCGTTCACGGACTTCGACGCGCTGCGCGAGCTGGCCGCACGCAACGGGCTGGCAGTGGAGAAGGCCTTCTCCTTCCCGTTCCCGCGCTCGCTCGGCACGCTGTTCGTCTACAACGAGTTCAACGTCTTGACCCGCAAGCCCTAGGCTCGACCGCCGTGCGTACGCAGCCCGAGCAGCAGGCACCTCCGGTGCAGCGCCTGCGGATCCGCTACGCCAAGCGCGGCCGGCTGCGGTTCACCAGCCACCGCGACTTCAGCCGGGCCTTCGAGCGGGCGCTGGTGCGCGCCCGGGTGCCCATGGCCTACTCCTCGGGCTTCAACCCGCACCCGCGGATCTCCTACGCCGGAGCCTCGCCGACCGGGGCGGCCAGCGAGGCGGAGTACCTCGAGATCGGGCTGGCGGCCGTGGTCGAGCCCGAGGAGGTCCGCCGCGTGCTCGACGAGGCGCTGCCGCCGGGCCTCGATGTGCTCGAGGTGGTGGTCTCCGGCGGTGGGTCGCTGACCGAGCGGCTCGAGGCCAGCCACTGGCGGATCCGGCTGCCCGACGTCGCCGTCGAGCGGCTGAGCGAGGCGGTCGAGAGGTTCCTGGGCACGGCGGAGGTGCCGGTGGAGCGGATGACCAAGAAGGGGCTGCGCAGCTTCGACGCTCGAGCCGCCGTCCTGGCGCTCGCGGCGGCGCCGGAGGTCGGAATCGCCGGAGAAACCGGGGACGAACGCCCGCCAGACGCCCGGTATGCGATACTCGACGCGGTCCTACGGCACGGCACGCCGTCCGTGAGACCCGACGACATCCTCGCCGGACTGCGCGGGATCGCCGGACTGGAAGCGGGCGCTGCGGCAGTGTCGCAGCGTGTGGCCCAGGGCCCGTTCGATCCCCGCGACGGCACGGTGGGGGATCCGTTGGCACCCGACCGCGACGCGGCCGGAGGCGGGTGACAGCCGCCCCGGAGAGTCGACCGCGGCACGGTGTCGCCAGGAGCCCCCAGCGGCAGACACGGAGGGCGTCGCCGCCACTGAAGGCTTTGCCGGACCGGGCGTGCTCGGGACGGACGACACCGCACCCGAGCTGCCCTGAACCATCGGTACGCCGGGTGCCTAGGAGAGCACCGTGCTCGACGACGACAACCCGACCACCACCGACGACCAGGCCCCGACCGAGGTCGCGACGGAGTCCGGCGAGGCCGCGGCCCCGGCCAAGAAGGCGGCGCCCCGCAAGCGTGCGGCCGCCAAGAAGACGACCACCAAGACCGCGGCGAAGCGCACCAGCAAGAAGGCCGTCGCTGCAGCGGAGCCCACTGCCGCGCCTGACGCCGCGCCTGACTCCGATGCCCCCCCGGCGGAGGCCGACGCGGCCAGTGCGCCGGCCGCGAAGAAGACCGCCCGCAAGCGGGCGGCGAAGAAGACGGCGGCCGCGCCCCCGGTCGCTGAGTCGGACGAGGCTCCGGCCAAGGACACAGAGGACACCGGGGACACCGAGAGCACCGACGACACCCCTCGCGCCGGCAGCGCCGCGGTGTTGTTCCAGGCCCCCGAGCCCACGACCCCCCGCAAGCGGGCCTCGCGCAAGAAGGCGCAGCCCAAGGCGGTGGAGCCCGCCGAGCAGGCTGCGGACCCCGACGAGGCCACTGAGACCGCCGAGACCGCGGAGACCGCAGCGCCCGCCGCTGAGGTTTCCGACGCTGGCGCCCCCGAGACTGTCACCGAGTCCGCCACCGAGAACGCCACGGAGAACGCTGCCGAGAACGAGGGCGGCGAGGCGGCCGAGGAGTCCGGCGAGGAGGGTGGCGCCCGTCGCCGCTCGCGTCGCCGGGGCGGTCGCCGGCGCCGTAAGTCCGGCGGTGACTCCGCAAGCGACTCCGGGAGCGACTCCGGCGGGAGCGGCGAGGCCGAGGACAGCAGCGACGACGACTCCGACGAGGACGGTTCGGGCAGCGGCTCGGGCAGCCGCCGCCGGCGTCGGCGGCGTCGTGCCGGGGAGGACGGCAGCAGCTCCGCGGACGACCCCGAGAACACCGTCACCCGCACCCGCAAGACCCGCAATCCCGAGGACGAGATCACGGCGCTCTCGGGCTCCACCCGGCTGGAGGCCAAGAAGCAGCGCCGCCGCGAGGGCCGCGAGGCGGGCCGTCGTCGCGCCCCGATCGTCAGCGAGGCCGAGTTCCTCGCTCGCCGCGAGTCGGTCGACCGCTCGATGGTCATCCGGCAGCGCGAGGACCTGACCCAGATCGCCGTGCTCGAGGACAAGGTCCTCGTCGAGCACTACGTCGCCCGCGCCTCGCAGACCTCGCTCATCGGCAACGTCTATCTCGGCCGGGTGCAGAACGTGCTGCCCTCGATGGAGGCGGCGTTCATCGACATCGGCAAGGGCCGCAACGCGGTGCTCTACGCCGGCGAGGTCAACTGGAAGGCGCTCGGCGCCAAGGACGGCCAGCCCCGCAAGGTCGAGTCGGTGCTCAGCTCGGGTCAGACCGTGCTGGTGCAGGTCACCAAGGACCCGATCGGGCACAAGGGCGCCCGGCTCACCGGCCAGATCACGCTGCCGGGCCGGTTCCTGGTCTACGTGCCCGACGGGACCACGAGCGGTATCTCGCGCAAGCTGCCCGACACCGAGCGCGCCCGGCTCAAGACGCTGCTGCGCGAGGTAGTGCCCGACACCGCCAGCGTCATCGTCCGCACCGCGGCCGAGGGCGCCTCGGAGGACGAGCTCACCGCCGACGTCGAGCGGCTCAAGGCCCGCTGGAGCGACATCGAGGCCAAGATCGCCGGCGGCCAGTCGCCGCAGCTGCTCTACGGCGAGCCCGACCTGACGCTCAAGGTCGTCCGCGACCTGTTCACCGAGGACTTCGCCAAGCTGGTCATCCAGGGCGAGGACGCCTGGTCGCTCGTCGAGGGCTACGTCACCCACGTCGCCCCCGACCTGGCCCCGCGCCTGGAGAAGTACGACCCGACCGAGCACGACGACGTCGACCTCTTCGCCTCCTACCGGCTCGACGAGCAGATCGCCAAGGGCCTGGACCGCAAGGTCTGGCTGCCCTCGGGCGGCTCGCTGATCATCGACCGGACCGAGGCGATGACCGTCGTCGACGTCAACACCGGCAAGTTCACCGGCTCCGGCGGGAACCTGGAGGAGACGGTCACCAAGAACAACCTCGAGGCGGCCGAGGAGATCGTGCGCCAGCTACGGCTGCGCGACATCGGCGGCATCGTCGTCATCGACTTCATCGACATGGTGCTGGAGTCCAACCGCGACCTCGTGCTGCGCCGCCTGGTGGAGTGCCTGGGTCGCGACCGCACCCGCCACCAGGTGGCCGAGGTGACCTCGCTGGGCCTGGTGCAGATGACCCGCAAGCGACTGGGCACCGGGCTGCTGGAGGCGTTCAGCGACGAGTGCGAGCACTGCAAGGGCCGCGGGCTGGTCGTCCACGACCACCCGATCGAGCCGAGCACCAAGCTCGAGGAGCCCGAGCGGCGCGGCGGCCGCCGTAGCCGCGGCGGCGGCCGCAGCCGTACCGGGAACGGAACCGGCAACGGGACCGGCAATGGCAACGGACCTGGGTCTCACGCCCCCTCACCGGCCGACATCGCCGCGATGCCGCGTCATGAGGCCCCGCCGACCGACGACACCGACACGACCGACGAGTCCGACGAGTCCGGCGAGACCATCCCCGACACGCTGGCCGGTGCCGCCGCCGAGGCGGCGGTCGAGGCGGGTGTCGAGCCTGCTGTCGAGAACGACCCAGTTACCGAGCTGGACAACGCCCCCGCGACGTCCCCGGTCGAGTCCCCGGTCGAGTCCGCTGCCGAGCCCGCTGCCGAGGCCGAGCCCGCTGCCGAGGCCGAACCTGCTGCCGAGCCCGAGCCGGCCGAGGACACCCCGGCCGACCCCGCGCCGAAGCTGGTGACCACGCGTCGTCGCAGCGCCCGCCGCGCCGCCGGGCCGCCGCAGCCGCTGCCCGACTCGGCGGCCGACCGGCCGGCAGACGAGCCGGTCGACCAGACCGAGCCGGACAGCGACGCGGGGATCGGGGCGAAGGGGGAGTCCGACCCAGAGTCCGAGGACGAGTCCTCGGGTGGCTCGCTCTTCCACGTGCCGATCAAGCGCAAGGGCTCGCGTCGGCACTAGAAGCAGCGGCGATCGACTCCCGGTCGCTGCTAGCCGCTACCCGTTGGCCAGCGCCTCGAGCCGGCTCTCGTCGCCGTTGAAGACGTCCTGGTCGATGGGCGAGGACGAGTTCTGCCAGATCGTGTAGTAGCCCCACCCCGCCGGGAGCGTGCCCGCCGACGAGGCGTACCGAGCGATCCACAGCGGGTTGCTGGCGGCGAAGGCCGAGGAGTTGCCGGTGCACGTCGTCCACCAGTCGGTGGTGGAGTAGATCACGGCGTCGCGCCCGGTCAGCGACTTGTAGGTGGACACGAAGTCGCTGATCCAGCTCACCATCGCAGCCTGCGAGAGGCCGTAGCAGGTGCCGCCGTCGTAGGGGTTGTACTCGATGTCGAGCGCACCGGGCAGCGTCTTGCCGTCCTGGCTCCAGCCGCCGCCGTGCTCGACGAAGTACGTGGCCTGGGCGGCGCCGCTGGAGTCCGACGGGTTGGCGAAGTGGTAGCTGCCCCGGATGAACCCGGCGTCGTAGGAGCCGGTGTACTGCGAGCTGAACGACGGGCTCGTGTAGTAGGTGCCCTCGCTGGCCTTGACGTAGGCGAAGCGCTTGCCCTGGCTGTAGGAGGAGGCCCAGTCGACGCTGCCTTGGTAGTTCGAGACGTCGATGCCGGCGACGGTGGCGCTCAGGGTCGGGTCGGCGGCTGCGGCTTGCGGGTTGGCGCTGCTCGAGGAGCGCCAACCCATCTGGCCGCCGTCGGCGGGCGTGAGACCGGCCGCCTGGGCCGTGGCGTTGAGGCCGAGCGGGTCCCGGTGGTCGTCGCGGTGGTCGTCGTCGTGGCCGGCGGCGGTGGCCGGTGCGGAGACGGCGATCATCGCGGCCGCGGCGGCAGCGGCGGCCAGTGAGCGGGTCGTGCGCATGGGTGTACCCCCTGCAGGAGTGCGGGGAGCCGGCCCCGAGTGGCGGCTCCCTCGTCCTGGTCCTACCCGGGATCGGGCGCGGCAGACTTGCGGGTCTGAGCAGGTGCAGGTTCGTGCAGGTCAGTCGGCGGCGAGCGCCTCGAGCGCGGGCAGTGCCGCCGCCAGCGCGTCGCGGGCGTCGGGGTCGAGCCGCTCGATCCGGGTCCGCAACGCGGACAGCTTGTCACTGCGCCGACCCGCCACGAGCTCGCGACCGGCGTCGGAGGCCCCGACCAGCGCGGCCCGGCCGTCGTCGGGATCGGGCGTGCGAGCGACGTAGCCCAGCTGCTCCAGGCTGGCCACGATGCGACTCATCGACGGCGCCGAGACGCCCTCGGTGCCGGCCAGCGTGCCCAGCCGCTGGGGCCCGTCCTGCACCAGGGTGGCCAGGGCGCTCAGGGCACCGTGGCCGACGGAGGCGTCGGGGCTGTCGCGGCGCACGGCACGGCTGATCCTTCCCAGCGCGACGTAGAGCCGCCCGGCGTCGGCCCCCGTGTGGGTGCGGGTGTCGGTACTCATGTCGGTGCTCACCGGTGGGCCGCCTCGGGCACCTCGCGCCCCAGTGCCTCGCCCGCGGCGGGAGCGCTCTCGTCGGGGTCGGCATCCTCGTGGACGTACTTACCGCCGGCCAGCCACGAGCAGGCTGCGCCCAGCAGCGACATCACGGCCGCCGCGGTGAAGACGATGACCAGGCCGTGGTGGAACGGGTCGGCCATCAGGTGCGGGAAGAACTCCTTGCCGGTGAGCACCGAGCGGTGCTGGTCGCTGAGCGTGCCCAGGACGCCGAAGGGCTTGAGCAGCGACTCGATCGGGTTGAACCCCAGGAAGGCTGCGAACAGCGAGCCGACCGGAGGCAGCTCGGCCACCTGGTGGGCGATCCGGTCCGGGACGCCCTGGGTGCTCAGGCCGCGGAAGAGCGAGGTGGGCAGCACGTTGGCCAGGCCGGCGATCATCAGCGAGAAGAACAGCCCGATGGACAGCGACGTGCCGGAGTTGAAGACCGTGCCGCGGATGCCCGAGGCGGCGCCGCGCTCCCAGGCCGGCACCGAGTTCATGATCGCGGTGGCGTTGGGCGCGGAGAACAGACCCGACCCGATGCCGTTGAGGGCGGTGATGAGCGCGAACTGCCAGTAGGAGAAGTTCACCGGGATCACCAGCAGCGCGATGAAGGTGACCGCGACCAGCGTCAGGCCGCCCGTAGCGAACCACCGGGCGCCGTAGCGGTCGGAGAGGAAGCCCGAGACCGGGCCGGCCACCAGGAAGCCGATGGTGAAGGGCAGTAGGTAGATGCCGGCCCACAGCGGCGTCGACTCGTAGGAGTAGCCGTGCAACGGCAGCCAGATGCCCTGCAGCCAGATGATGAGCATGAATTGCAGCCCGCCGCGGCCGACCGAGCCCATGAGCCCGGCCAGGTTGCCGAGGGTGAACGCGCGGATCCGGAACAGCCCGATCGAGACCATCGGGTGCTCGGCGCGCGCCTCGACCCACACGAAGGCGGCCAGCAGCACCAGACCGCCGACGATGCCGGTCACCACCCAGGGGTTGGTCCAGCCGGTGGAGTGGTCGCCGTAGGGCTGGATGCCGTAGGTGATGGCGACCAGCAGGGCGGTCAGCCCCACGCCGAAGGTGATGTTGCCGGGCAGGTCCAGCCCGGAGTCGCGGCGCTCGCCGAGCTCGTGCAGCGAGCGGTAGCTCCACACCGTGCCGGCGATGCCGATCGGCACGCTGACCCAGAACACCGCGCGCCAGTCCCATTCGGACAGGACGCCGCCGATGATCAGGCCCAGGAAGGACCCGGCGATGGCCGCGACCTGGTTGATGCCCAGCGCGGTCCCGCGCTGGTGGGAGGGGAAGGCGTCGGTGAGGATCGCGGTGGAGTTGGCGAACAGCATCGCCCCGCCCACGCCCTGGCCGATGCGGCCCACGATCAGCCACATCGCGCCGGTGCCGCCGTGGAACGGGTCCACCGAGAGCAGCACCGAGAACACGGTGAAGATGACGAAGCCGAGGTTGTACATCTTGACCCGGCCGAACATGTCGCCCAGCCGCCCCAGCGTCACCACCAGCACGGCGGAGACCACGAGGAAGCCCATGATGATCCACAGCAGGTAGGACACGTTGCCCGCGCCGAGGGGGTCGAGATCGATGCCGCGGAAGATCGCCGGGAGCGAGATGATGACGATCGAGGAGTTGATGGTCGCCATCAGCATGCCCAGCGTGGTGTTCGACAGGGCCACCCACCGGTAGCGGGGGTGGTCGCGGTCGAAGCGGACCAGACGGGTGCGACGCGAGGGAGCGGGCGAGGTCACGATGGATGACGTTAGTTCACATCTACTAACTAAACTCGGGCGGGTCGGCCGTTTTGACCCGGCCTGGCGCCGTCCGTAGACTTGACCGCTGGTGTGCGAACACCCCCCGAGCCGGTCGCCAGGCCCCTTCTCGTTCCACCCGAGGGCAGCCGCGACCAACCCGTGCCAGCAAGGAGAATCCCCGTGGTCTATGCCGTCGTGCGCAGTGGCAGCAAGCAGCAGAAGGTGACGGTCGGTGACGTCATCGAGATCGACCCGGGCAGCCACGCCGTGGGTGACTCGCTGAGCCTGCCGGTGGTCATGGTCGTCGACGACGGCAAGGTCACCAGCGACGCCGCCGCCCTGGGCAAGGCCTCGGTCAGCGTCGAGGTGCTCGGCGCCTCCAAGGGCCCCAAGATCGTGATCCAGAAGTACAAGAACAAGACCGGGTACAAGAAGCGGCAGGGTCACCGCCAGAAGTACACCCAGGTCAAGGTCACCGACATTTCGCTCTAGCCGGCACCCGGCGCAACCGACAGGACTACCGACATGGCACACAAGAAGGGCGCGGCCTCCACGCGCAACGGTCGCGACTCCAACGCCCAGCGCCTCGGCGTGAAGCGGTTCGGCGGCCAGAACGTCAACGCCGGCGAGATCATCGTCCGCCAGCGTGGCACCCACTTCCACCCCGGCAGCGGCGTCGGCCGCGGCGGCGACGACACGCTGTTCGCGCTGATCCCCGGTGCGGTGGAGTTCGGCACCAAGCGCGGTCGTCGCGTCGTGAACATCGTGCCGGTGGCCTGAGCCCGGTCCACCGTCGCTGAAGGGCGTCCCCGGGATCACCGGGGGCGCCCTTTCCACGTCTTCGAGAGAGTTGTCGTCATGGCCGTTCCCAGCTTCGTCGATCAGGTGAGGCTGCACGTCGTCGGCGGCCGCGGCGGCCACGGCGTCGCCTCGGTGCACCGTGAGAAGTTCAAGCCGCTCGGCGGTCCCGACGGCGGCAACGGCGGACCCGGCGGCTCGGTGGTGCTGCGTGTCGACCCCGACGTCACGACGCTGCTCGACTACCACCACACCGGCAGCCGCAAGGCCGAGCACGGCGGTCAGGGCGCCGGTGGCCTGCGCAACGGCAGTCACGGAGCCGACCTGGTGCTGCCCGTGCCCGACGGCACGGTCGTCACCGACGCCCAGGGCGAGGTGCTGGCCGACCTGGTCGGTCCGGGCACCGAGCTGGTCGTCGCCGAGGGCGGCCGCGGCGGCCTGGGCAACGCCGCGCTGGCCTCCTCCAAGCGCAAGGCCCCTGGCTTCGCGCTGCTCGGCGAGCCGGGGGAGGAGCGCGACATCTCCCTGGTGCTCAAGGTGGTCGCCGACATCGGCCTGGTCGGCTTCCCCAGCGCCGGCAAGTCCAGCCTGATCGCGGCACTGAGCCGCGCGCGGCCCAAGATCGCCGACTACCCGTTCACGACCCTGGTGCCGAACCTCGGCGTCGTGCAGGCCGGCGACGTCACGTTCACCGTCGCCGACGTGCCCGGGCTCATCGAGGGCGCCAGTGACGGTCGCGGTCTGGGCCACGACTTCCTGCGCCACGTGGAGCGCTGCGCGGCGCTGGTGCACGTGGTCGACCTCGCCACGCTCGAGCCCGGCCGCGATCCGCTGGCCGACCTCGACGTCATCGAGCAGGAGCTCGCCTCCTACGGCGGCCTGGAGGACCGGCCGCGGCTCGTGGCGCTGAACAAGCTCGACGTGCCCGACGGACGTGACATGGCCGACATCGTGATCGACGACGTCCGGGCCCGCGGCTGGGACGTCTACCGGGTCAGCGCCGCCAGCCACGAGGGGCTGCGGGAGCTGTCGTTCGCGATGGCCCGCATCGTCGCGGCGCGACGAGCCGCTACGCCGGTGGTGGCCCCCGAGCGCGTCGTGGTGCGCCCGACCCCGGTGCGAGGCGGCGGCCCGGAGTTCACCGTCACCCAGATCACGGTGGAGACCGGCGCCGGGTGGCGGGTGCGCGGTGAGAAGCCCGAGCGGTGGATCCGGCAGACCGACTTCGGCAACGACGAGGCCGTCGGCTTCCTGGCCGACCGGCTCAACCGGCTCGGCGTCGAGGCCCGGCTGGTCTCGATGGGTGCGGTCGAGGGCGACTCGGTGCTCATCGGCGACCCGCAGAACGCGGTCGTGTTCGACTTCAAGCCCGGCCTGGACGCCGGCGCGGCGGAGATGCTGGGACGACGCGGCGAGGACCACCGCTTCGCCGAGGACCGGCCCGCCGCGCAGCGTCGCCGTGACATCGACGAGGCGATGCCCGAGCGCGGCGAGACCGAGACCCGGGCCGACGTCGCCCGCCGGCTGGGCGAGTCGTGAGTGAAGGCGTCGGGCGGGTCGTCGTCAAGGTCGGCTCGTCGTCGCTGACCACGGCCGAGGGCGGCATCGACCCCGAGCGGGTGCGGACGCTGGTCGACGCGCTGGCCGGGGTCAGGCTGCGCGGCGTCGAGGTGGTGCTGGTGTCGTCCGGCGCCATCGCGGCCGGGCTGTCCCCGCTGGGCATGGCCAAGCGGCCGCGGGCGCTCAACAGCCAGCAGGCGGCGGCCTCGGTGGGGCAGGGGCTGCTGGTGCACCGCTACACGGAGGAGTTCCGCCGGCACGGCATCGTCACCGGGCAGGTGCTGCTCACCCTCGACGACGTCACGCGCCGCAGCCACTACCGCAACGCGTTCGCCACCTTCGCCCGGTTGCTCGAGCTCGGCGTCGTGGCGATCGTCAACGAGAACGACACCGTGGCCACCACGGAGATCCGGTTCGGTGACAACGACCGGCTGGCCGCCCTGGTGGCGCACCTGGTCCACGCCGACGCGCTGCTGCTGCTCAGCGACGTCGACGGTCTCTACGACGGCGACCCGTCGCGGCCGGCATCGCGGCGACTGGCCGAGGTCCGCGACGCCCACGACCTCGACCACGTCGACCTGGGCCGTGAAGGCCGCTCCGGCGTCGGCACCGGCGGGATGCGGACCAAGGTGGAGGCGGCCCGGATCGCCACCAGCGCCGGCATCCCGGTGCTGCTCACCTCCGCCGAGCAGGCCGTGGCGGCGCTGTGGCGCCTGGTCGACGGCTCCGCGGACGTCGGCACGTACTTCCACGCCACCGGCAAGCGTCGCCCGGCCCGGCTGCTGTGGCTGGCCCACGCCACCGAGGCCAAGGGCGCCGTCCACCTCGACGCCGGGGCGGTCAGGGCGCTCACGGAGCGGCGGGCCTCGCTGCTGGCGGCGGGCGTCGTCGGGGCCAGCGGGCAGTTCGTCGCCGGCGACCCGGTGGACCTGGTCGGGCCGGACGGGACCGTGGTCGCACGGGGTCTGGTCAACTACGACGCGACCGAGCTGCCGCAGCTGCTGGGCCGCTCCAGCCACGAGCTGGCCCGCGAGCTCGGAGCCGCCTACGAGCGCGAGGTGGTCCATCGAGACGACCTCGTCGTCCTGCCCACCTGACCCATCCGTCACACTGGTGGCTAAGTTCGGGAAACCTCGGGTCCCGGCCTCTCGGCTGCAGCACACTGCTGCCATCGGTCGCGCCCGGGCCGATGAGCGAAAGGTTGTGCGTTGGTCGACTCCCAGGGACGTCACTGGCACGTCACGGTCACCGTCGCCGGCGAGCAGGTCGAGCCGTTGTTGATGCGCTCGGCCCTCATCCGGTTCTCCGAGCAGCGCCCGTTCCTGGAGTCGATGCGCTTCACCGGGACCGGCGCCGAGATCACCTTCTGGGACCAGGCCGACTCCATGCTCGACGTCGCCTCGCTGGCGCTGCGGGTCTGGAACGAGCACCGCGACTCCGCCGGCCTGCCGCGCTGGGAGGTCGTCGGCCTCGAGGTCGTCGAGCGCGACCTGCACCACAACCGCACCGAGGGACACCAGGTCCTCGTCGGGGGACAGGACGTGCGGCCGAGCTTCTAAGTTGGTGATGGGCCGGTTTCGCGCGCCCACCCCGGTCACACATCCGTTTCGTTCCAACGACCCGCGCCGAGGCCTGCCGGGTACCGGAGACCGGCTCCGCAGTCAGTAGCCTGATGCCGTGGTCGCGCCCCGACGGCTGAGCCAGCGGTGAAGCTGCTCCTGGTCACGCTGGTCTACGCCGCGTTGTCCTCGGTCGTACCGGTCTTCAACATGGAGGCCTACATCGTCGTGGCCTACGCCAAGTCCGACCACGCCGCGCTGGAGATGGCACTGGTCGGATCGTTGGGCCAGAACCTCGGCAAGCTGGCCTGGTACTACGTGTGCCGGCAGTCGCTGGACCTGCCCTGGTTCCAGCGCCGCCTGCAGACGCCCAAGCGGCAGGCCCAGCTGGCGCGGTGGGGAGCCATCGCGCAGGAGAACCAGCTGATGACCGGGCTGCTGACGTTCATCTCGGCGCTGGTCGGCGTGCCGCCGTTCTTCGCGATGGCGATGATCGCGGGGTCGCTGCGGATCAACGTGCTGGTCTTCTTCGTCACCGGCTTCCTCGGTCGCACGCTGTTCTTCTGGGCGATCCTGGGGGGGACGCATCTGATCCTGCGGTGAGGGTCCACTAGGATCGACCGCATGCAGAGCCTCGTCGTCGCGCCGCTGGACATCACCGAGGGCGCGGGCGCCTGGCCGATCGTCATCGGCGGCGCGGTCCTCCTCGTCCTGGTCGCCGCGATGCTCGTGCTGCTGGCCATCGGCAAGGGCCGCGAGCACAGCTGAGCCTCGCGTGAGCACCCTCGACGCCCCCGACGGGCGACGCCGTCGGCTGGGGGTCATGGGCGGCACGTTCGACCCGATCCACCACGGTCACCTGGTGGCCGCCAGCGAGGTCCAGTCCTGGTTCGACCTCGACGAGGTCACTTTCGTGCCCACCGGCCAGCCCTGGCAGAAGGTCGACCGCGACGTCTCGGCCGCCGAGCACCGGTACCTGATGACGGTCGTCGCGACCGCCTCGAACCCGCGCTTCACCACCTCGCGCGTCGATATCGACCGCGACGGCCCGACGTACACCATCGACACGCTGCGCGACCTGGCCGCCGAGAACCCAGAGACCGACCTGTACTTCATCACCGGCGCCGACGCCCTGGCCCAGCTGTTCACCTGGCGTGACGTCGACCAGCTCTTCGAGCTCGCCCACTTCGTGGGCTGTACCCGACCCGGCTACGAGATGGACCCTTCGATGCTCGCCACGATCCCGCGCGAGCGGGTGACCCTCATCGAGATCCCCGCGCTCTCGATCTCCTCCACCGACTGCCGCAACCGGCGCGCCAAGGGTGAGCCGGTCTGGTACCTGGTCCCCGACGGCGTCGTGCAGTACATCGCCAAGCACGACCTCTACACCTCCGCATGAGCGCCACCCCCCGCGCCACCGAGCTGGTGCGCACCGCAGCTCAGGCGGCGCACGACAAGCTGGCCACCGACCTGCTCGCCTTCGACGTCTCCGAGCAGCTGGTCATCACCGACGCCTTCCTCCTTTGCTCGGCCTCCAACGAGCGGCAGGTGCGTTCGGTGGTGGACGAGATCGAGGACAAGCTGCGCGAGGTCGGCGCGAAGCCGGTGCGCCGCGAGGGCGAGCGAGACGGCCGCTGGGTGCTCATCGACTACCAGGACATCGTCGTGCACGTGCAGCACACCGAGGAGCGCCAGTTCTACGCCCTCGAGCGGCTGTGGCGCGACTGCCCCACGATCGACCTCGACCTGACGTGACCCCCGGACCCGCATGAGGCGCCTGGTCCTGCTGCGGCACGGACGGACCGCCTGGAACGCCGACCTGCGCGCCCAGGGCCAGACCGACGTCCCGCTCGACGAGACCGGCCGCGAGCAGGCAGCGCGGGTGGCGCCCGGCATCGCGGCCCTGCGGCCGTCGGCGCTGTGGTCCAGCGACCTGGCCCGAGCAGCCAAGACCGCCGACGCCGTCGCTGCGGCCTGCGGGCTAGACCTCGTCCTCGACCCGCGGCTGCGCGAGCTCGACGTCGGCGACCGGTCGGGCCTGACCCCGGCCGAGTTCGCCGAGCGCTTCCCCCTCGAGCACGCGGCCTGGGCCCGCGGCGAGGACAGCCCGCGGGTGCCGGGGGAGGAGAGTCTCGAGCAGCTGGTCGCCCGGGTGAGTGCCGGCCTGCGCGCCCTGCTGGCCGCTCTCGGCCCCGACGACCTCGGCGTCGCCGTCCTGCACGGCTGGTGCGCCAAGGCCGCGATGGTCGACCTGCTCGGCCTCCCGCCCGGTTCGCACGCCGTCGTGCGCGGCCTGGACAACTGCCACGCCGCCGTCCTGCTCGAGCACGGCACCGGCCTGCGGCTGCAGGCCTACAACGTCGACCTCGGGGCGGCCACGCCGAGCTGAGCCGGCGGAGCGGTGCGTGGGACCGGGTCCGGCCCGTCGATTCCCGGTCTGGCGCACCGCAGCCTGGCCGGCTCGACCCGATTTCGTCTCCGGGCCGGCGGGCGGCTAACATTCTCGACTGTTGTCCCTACGGGGCTGTGGCGCAGTTGGTAGCGCACCTCCATGGCATGGAGGGGGTCAGGGGTTCGAATCCCCTCAGCTCCACCGATCGTGTTTCGCGTGGTCGCGCGGGCGCAGTTGGTAGCGGCTGTTCATCTCCGGCCGATGGCATGGAGGGGCTCCAGCGATTCGCTCAAGCGCCCCATTGCCGGACCCGGCGCCAGCCACGATGATCGCCGGCATGGAGCAGTGGGAGACGGTCGACGCCGGTTGGGGCCGGCTGGCGGCCGACTTCGCGACGTTCAGCGAGCCGTCGAACGTCCGTGAGTACCTGAGCCTGCACCGAGCCGTTGGCCTCGAGGCGGGCGACAGCGTCCTGGACCTCGCCTGCGGTGCGGGCCTGGCGCTGGAGCTGGCGTCGCTGCGCGGCGCCGACGTCGCCGGCATCGACGCCTCGCCCCGGCTGGTCGCGATCGCGCGCGACCGCAACCCCGACGGCGACCTCCGCGTGGGCGACATGAACCACCTGCCGTGGCCTGAGGCGAGCTTCGACGTCGTGACCAGCTTCCGTGGCGTATGGGCCACGACGCCAGATGCGCTCACCGAGGCGCTGCGCGTGCTGCGACCCGGTGGTCGGTTCGCGATGACCGTGTGGGGTCATATCAAGGCCTCGCCCGGCGCGTGGTCGCTCGCGCCGTTCGCCCTGGCCGCGGCGCCCACGGTGAGCAACCAGGCCGCGATGAACCAGATGGGCCGGCCGGGGGTGGGGGAGCGGTTGTTGGTCGAGGCCGGGTTCGCCGACGTCGAGCGCATCAGCATCCCGTTCGCCTGGGAGTTCGCCGACCCCGAAGCGTACGCGCGGGCGCTCGCCTCGACCGGACCCGCGTACGAGGCGATCGGTGAGGTCGGCGCCGAGGAGTTTCACCGACGCTGCGTCGAGCTGGCGAGCGAGCGAGTGCGCGAGGGACTGCCGCTGCGCGCGGAGATCGACGTCGCCGGCTTCACCGCCCGCCGCCGGCTCGACCTCCCGGAGTCCTACGACGACGCCTTCACCGGCAGCTTCTTGTCCGCGTACCCGCCGAACGAGACCGCCGAGCAGATGCGCCGAGAAGACCTGGACGACGACGGCTACGTCTCCACGGTCACCAAGCTCTGGGCCCGGATGCCGGGTGCGTTCGACCAGCTCTTCGCCCTCCAGCGCAGTGCCGCCGCTTTCGGCGGGCTGTCGCTGCGCCACCGCGGGGTGCTGACCACCGCGACCGCGGCCACGCTCGGCGACTCGGCGTGCGCGTACGCCTGGGGTGGCAAGCTCGCCGGCTGGGCCGAGGACCCGCAGGTGCCGGCGAGCGTCCTGCGCGGTGACGACGAGGCGCTCACCGCGCAGGAGAGGGTGCTCGCACGCTGGGCCCGTCAGGTCGTCGGTGACCCCAACTCCACGACAGAGACCGACCTCGAGGCGTTGCGCGCCGCCGGCTTCGACGACGACCAGATCTTCGCCGCGACACTGTTCGTGGTGCTGCGGCTGGCGTTCTCGACCTTCAACGACGCCCTCGGGCTGCGGTTGGACCGCGCGGTCGTCGAGGCCCTGCCCGCCGTCGTGCGCGACGCCGTGACCTGGGGCCGCGAGAGCGTCTGAGGGCACCCCGTCGGCGCCGGGTCAGTCCTCGGGTCAGTCCTCGGGTCGGTCCTCGGGCGGCTCCGCGTCTTCGCTTCTCGCCGCGAGCCAGGCCCGGGCCACGCGGGAGACGTCCTCGGCGGAGCCCTGCTCGAGGGCCCCGAGGCGCAGGAAGTGGCGGCCGAGCGTCAGCCCCAGGATCGCGCAGACCGTGAGGGCGGCGCGCAGCTCGGCGTCCGGACCGGGCGTCGACCGGGCGAGGTTGGCCACCCGGTCGTCGAGGTACTCGCGCATCGCGTCGGTGGCCTCGGGAACGGTCAGCATCGAGCGGACCAGGGCGTGCAGCTCGGGCGGCAGACCGGCCACGCGGGAGGCCACGACGTCGTCGAGATGGCTTCCGACCTCCTCGGACGTCACCGCGTCGAGGCGCGCGGCGCTGCGGAACAGGGCCGCCTTCGACCCGTGGTGCTGCATCACCAGGGCGGGGTCGACGCCGGCGCGGGCGGCGACGGCGCGGATGGTGGTGCTCTCGTAGCCGTGGGCGGCGAACTCGGCGCGCGCGGCGTCGAGGATGCGTCGCGCGCTGGCGGCCCGCTGCTCGGCGCGGGTGGGGGACGACGGCACGCGGTCGACTCTACAGATGTTGAGCGACGAGCTAGGTTGGCTCAACAAGCGATGAGTAGATGAGGTGGAGCGATGGCGTCGAAGCAGGCCCTGATCGTCGGGGCGTCGAAGGGTCTCGGGCTCGGGTTGACCGAGCGGCTGGTGGAGCGGGGCTGGTCGGTCACGGCCACCCGCCGGAGCGCGACGAACGAGGCACTGAGCGACCTGGCGGACCGCGCGGACGGCCGCGTGCACATCGCGGAGGTCGACATCGACGACCCGGGCCGGGTGCGGGCCCTGCACGACCAGCTTCATGATCAGCTGCACGACCAGCCGGCCGGCGCCGCGTTCGACCTGGTGCTGGTCAACGCCGGCACCACCCACGACCGCTGGGAGACGATCGCCGACGTCTCCACGGAGACCTTCGAGCGCGTCATGGTGACCAACGCGCTCAGCCCGATGCGCTTCATCGAGCAGTTCCGCGACCTCGTCTCTCCCGGCGGCACGCTCGCGGTGACCTCGTCGGGGCAGGGGAGCATCGCCAACAACACCCGGGTGACCGGATGGGAGATCTACCGGGCGAGCAAGTCGGCGTTGAACCAGCTGATGCGCAGCTTCGCGGCCCGCCGCGCAGACGAGCTCGCAGAGGACGGACACACGCTGCTGCTGCTGGCTCCGGGCTGGGTGCGTACGGACCTGGGTGGTCCCGAGGCGGCACTGAGCGTCGAGGAGAGCACGTCGGGGCTGGCCGAGGTGATCGAGGCGTACGCGGGCCGCGGTGGCCTGCACTTCGTTGACCATCGAGGCGTCGTCGTCGCCTGGTGACGCCGGCACGGCCTCACGGACGTTCCGACAGGAATCCAGACGATCGCTGCCCGAAATGCGAAGGTCTGTTTACCCTGGTCAGGTGGACAGGTCCCGCGCGGTAGCCCGGACCGCTGCGCTCGTGAGCGAGCGCACGGAGCAGGGGCTCATGCAGCGACTCGCCGAATCCGCGGCCGAGCTGACCGACTCCTGGGGTGCGCTCGCGCTGCTCGTGGGCGCCGATGGGCGCCCCGTCGTCATCGCCCAGCACGGCCTGAGCCGCGAGACGGTCGCGGTGATGAACCTGCTGCCGCGACCCGACGGCCTGCTCGGCAGGGTGCTCGCCGGGGAGCCGGTGCAGCTGGAGCGATGGACCGACATCGTGGACCCGTCGTCGCCGCTCACCCCCGACGGCCTGCGGCTGATCGAGGCGATCGGCAACCACACGGGCGCCTTCCTCGGCGTCCCGATCCTCGACGGCCGCGAGGTGCTCGGTGCCGTCTACGTGGGGCGCACGCCCGAGCAGAGCGCCTACGACCAGTCCGACCTGTGCGCGGTGCAGTCGTTGGTGGGTGCCACGGCCGGCTTGGCCCTCGCCCTACGCCACCGCAGCGCGACCGACCTCCTGCTCGACCGCCTCGGCCGGGTCGAGGCCAGGCGGGTCGGCGACGACGCTGGCGCCGCCTCGTTCACCGTGCGGCGGCTGCTCTCCTCGGCGCGGAGGGTGCTCGACACCGACCTGGCCTACCTGACCCAGATGACGTGCGAGACCGAGACGGTGGTCTACGTCGACGCCGGTCCGGGCGCCCCGCCGCTGCAGGAGGGGGAGAAGCTGCCGCGGTCGGAGACCTACTGCGGGCTGCTCCTCGACGGGATCATCCCGGCGTCGGTGCCCGACCTGCGGGCCCATCCGGCCACCGCGGCGATGCGCGTCACCGAGCTCCTGGGTGCCCGCTCGTACTGCGGCACCCCGGTCACCCTGCCCGACGGCACCTTCTACGGCACGCTGTGCGGGCTCTCGGGAGACTCCGGCGGCGAGGTGTCGTCAACCCAGCTGGCCGGACTGCGCGTCCTGGCCGAGCTGATCGGCGTGGAGCTGAGCCACGAGCAGCAGCGGGAGCGGTCCCGGCGCCAGCAGCTGGCCGAGTTCGAGCTCTCGGTCCAGCCCGAGCGCCGGGCCATCCACCTGCAGCCGATCGTCGACCTGGCCACGGGACGGCCGCTGGGGTTCGAGGCGCTGAGCCGGTTCACCGACGCCAACGACAATCCGCGACGTCCCGACCTGGTCTTCGAGCGTGCGGCCCGGCTGGGCATGGGCGTCGAGCTGGAGCTGCAGGCCGCCGAGGAGGCGCTGCGACTGATGCCGATCGTCCCGGACGGGTGCTACCTCTCGGTGAATCTCTCGCCGCAGGCCCTGATCTCGCCGGCTGCCTTCGGCCTGCTCACCCGTGCAGTGGCCGAGCACCCCGGCCAGGTGGTGGTGGAGCTGACCGAGCACGAGCGGGTCAGCGACTACCCGGCCCTGCTCGACGTACTCGCCGGACTGCGTGAGCGCGGGCTGCGGCTGGCCATCGACGACACGGGGGCCGGCTACGCCAGCCTGCAGCACGTGACCCGGATGAACCCTGACATCGTCAAGCTCGACATCGCCTTCGTCCGCGACGTGCACCTCGATGCCGGCCGCCGAGCAGTGGCGCGCGCACTCATCGCCTTCGCCGGCGACGTCGGCGCCGAGCTGGTGGCCGAGGGCGTCGAGACCGAGGCGGAGGCCGCCGAGCTGCGACGGCTCGGTGCCCGGTTCGCCCAGGGCTACCTGTTCGGTCACCCGCAGGCCGCACCCGACGCCGTCCGCACCTCGACCGTGGCCGGCGTCTGAGCCGTCGGCCCAGCCCGGGGAATCAGCTCGGGAGGTAGCTCCGGCAGTTGCCGCAGACGCCGAAGAGCTCCACGGTGTGGTCGAGCTCGACGTAGCCGAAGCGGCGTGCGGTCTGGGCCGCCCACCGCTCGACCGGCCCGCCCTCGACCTCCTCGGCGCGTCCGCAGTGGCGGCACACCAGGTGGTGGTGGTGCTCGCCGACGTGGGACTCACCGCAGTAGCGGTAGGTGGCCTCGCCGTCGCCGTCGTGGATGACGTCGGCGATGCCCTGGGCCGCGAAGGACTGCAGGTGCCGGTAGACCGTCGAGAGTCCTATTCGGTGGCCGGCCGCGCGCAGGTCGGCGAACACGTCCTGCGCGCTGCGGAACCCGTCGTGGGCCTGCAAGGCGTCGCGGACGATGCTCTGCTGCGCCGTCGCTCTGGTCACCGCCATGGGATCACCCTACGGCCCAACTGGGAATGATTCTCATGTTCGGTGTACGTTATCGCTCATGAGAATCATTCCCAGTAAGCGACCGGCGCTCCGACGACCCGCCCTGGCGCTGACAACGATTCTCGTTCTCGCGCTGGCCGCGGGCTGCGGCTCCTCGTCATCGAGCAGCGACGCGAAGGTCGACGTGGTCGCCTCCACGGACGTCTGGGGCAGCGTGGTCGAGCACGTCGCGGGCGACCTGGCCGGCTCGGAGGTCCAGATCACCTCGATCATCACCGACCCCTCGGCCGACCCGCACTCCTACGAGGCCTCCGCCCGGACCCAGCTGGCCGTCTCGAAGGCCGACCTGGTGGTGGAGAACGGCGGCGGCTACGACGACTTCGTGCACCGCATGCTCAAGGCGCACCAGAAGTCCGGCGTCACCGTCCTGGACGCGGTGGACATCTCGGGGAAGAAGGCCAGCGGCGGGGCCGAGCTCAACGAGCACGTCTGGTACGACTTCCCGACGGTGGCGAAGGTCGCCGACCGGGTGGCCTCCGCACTGTCGAAGGCGGACCCCGACCACCGCGCCACGTACGAGAAGAACGCCGCCACCTTCCGCGGCCAGCTCGAGCAGCTGGAGCAGACCGAGGCGACGGTCAAGGCCGCCCACGCCGGGGTCGGAGTGGCGATCACCGAGCCCGTGCCCCTCTACCTGCTGAGCGCGTGCGGGCTGGTCAACCAGACGCCGGCCGACTTCAGCGAGGCGGTGGAGGAGGGCACCGACGTCTCGCCGCAGGTGCTGCAGCAGACCCTCGCGCTGTTCAGCGGCCACCGCGTGCAGCTGCTGGCCTACAACGAGCAGACGTCGGGCGCCGAGACCGAGTCCGTGCTCAAGGCGGCGCGGCAGGCGGGGGTCGCCGTCGTGCCGGTGACCGAGACGCTGCCGGCACACGAGGACTACCTGGAGTGGATGCGTGGCAACCTGGCTGCCGTGCAGAAAGCCCTCTCGTGAGTGCCGTCCTCGAGCTGCGTGACGCCGCGCTCGGCTACGACGGTCGTGTCCTGTGGTCCGGTCTCGACCTCGACGTCGAGCCGGGCGAGTTCGTCGCCGTGCTCGGCGCCAACGGCTCGGGCAAGACCAGCCTGCTGCGCGCGGTGCTCGGGCTGCAGCCGCTGACCAGCGGCACGCTGCGCGTCGGGGGACGGCCCGCGCGGCGTGGCGACCGGGCGATCGGCTACGTGCCGCAGCAGCGCCGGCTCGAGCCGACGACGCCGATGCGGGCCAAGGACGTGGTGCGACAGGGGCTCGACGGCCACCGGTGGGGCATCGGCCGACCCGGCCGGGTCGGCTGGGACCAGGTGGCCCGCGCCCTCGAGGCGGTCGAGGCGACGTCGTACGCCGACGTGCCGGTCGGGGTGCTCTCCGGCGGTGAGCAGCAGCGGGTGCGCATCGCCCAGGCGCTGGTGGCCGACCCGAGCCTGCTGCTGTGCGACGAGCCGCTGCTGTCCTTGGACCTGGCCAGCCAGCGCACCGTGACCACGCTGGTCGACCGTCGCCGTCGCGAGCACGGCTCGGGCGTGCTGTTCGTGACCCACGAGATCAACCCGGTGCTCCCGTACGTCGACCGGGTGCTCTACCTCGCCGGCGGCCGCTTCTCGGTGGGCACGGTCGAGGAGGTGCTGACCTCAGGCACGTTGAGCGACCTCTACGACGCCCCGATCGAGGTGGTGCGCACCGGCGGCCGGATCCTGGTCGCCGGCATCCCCGACACCCCCGACAACGCCCATCACCACGAGCACCACCACGACCACCGCGGCCAGGTGCAGGAGGCCGCCCATGGCTGAGGTGTGGCAGCGGATCTTCGACTTCTCCGACTACGGCGAGCTGCTCGGCCTGGTGCACAACTCGCTGCTCGCCGGGGCCGCGCTGGGCCTGGTGGGCGGACTGGTCAGCTGGTTCGTGATGATGCGCGACCTGCCGTTCGCGGTGCACGGGATCTCCGAGCTGTCGTTCGCCGGCGCCTCGGGGGCGCTGCTGCTGGGGGCGAACGTCGTCGCCGGCTCGCTGGTCGGCTCGCTGCTGGCGGCCGCCGTGATCGGCGGGCTGGGCAGCCGCGCCCGCGACCGCAACTCGATCATCGGCGTGCTGATGCCGTTCGGGCTCGGGCTCGGGGTGCTGTTCCTCTCGCTCTACCAGGGCCGGTCGGCCAACAAGTTCGGGCTGCTCACGGGGCAGATCGTCGCCATCGACGACCCGCAGCTGGCCTGGCTGCTGGCCACCGGCGCCGTGGTGGTGGTGGCCCTGCTGGTGATGTGGCGCCCGCTCGCCTTCGCCAGCACCGACCCCGAGCTGGCGGCCGCGCGCGGCGTGCCCGTCGCGCTGCTCTCGCCGCTGTTCATGCTCGTCCTCGGGCTCGCGGTGGCCATCTCGATCCAGGTGATCGGTGCGCTGCTGGTGCTCAGCGTCATCTGCACGCCGGCGGCGGCCGCGATGCGGGTGACGTCCTCACCGCGGCTGGTGCCGCTGCTGAGCATGGGGTTCGGGGTCGTCTCGGTGGTCGGCGGCATCCTGCTGGCACTGGGCAGCGACGTCCCGATCAGCCCCTACGTCACCACCATCTCGTTCCTGATCTACCTGGTGTGCCGCGCGATCGGACCGCGGGTCACCGCTGCCCGCGTCGGGGCCGGCCGGCTCAGAGCCAGCCGGCTCCCTGCCCGATGAGCAGGGCACCGAAGATCGCGAACAGCGCGGCGGCGCCGTAGGTGATCGCGCGTTCGGGCAGCTTGCGGCCGAGCACCGCGCCGACGCCGATGGCCAGCGCGTCGGCGACCACCATTCCCAGCGTCGAGCCGATCCAGGTTCCGAACCAGCCCTCCTGCGTGGCCAGCGTGATGGTGGCCAGCATCGTCTTGTCACCCAGCTCGGCCAGGAAGAACGCCGTGCCCACCGCGACCAGCGCGATGCCACGGCTCGACGCGGCCTTGGCCTCCTCCTCCTCGCTGAGGCTGTCGCCGCGCAGCGTCCACAGCGCGAAGCCCAAGAAAGCGATGCCGGCGATCACCTCGATGGTCGGCTGGTAGCCGGCGAAGGCGTCGCCGATCCAGTAGCCGATGCCCACCGAGGCCAGGTGCACCAGGGCGGTGGCCACGGTGATGCCGACGAGCACGTCGCGCACCTTGTAGCGCGTGGCGAAGGTCATGGCCATCAGCTGGCTCTTGTCGCCCAGCTCGGCGACGAAGATGACGGCGGTACTGATCAGGAAGGCTTCCACGGTCGGTCCCTCTCCGGCGCCGGCCGGAGGGCTGCGACCCGGTCGGGGACGTCCCTTCGACCAGGCGCCCGAACGTTGCGGCAACTGGTCGAAAGTCTCGTCCGCCACGACGCTGCATGGCCCGCGGCGCCGGATCCTCCCTGGTGGGAGACGGATCAGCATGTCGACGCCGCTGTTGGGGACTACTCCCTTTCCTGCCTCATCGTACCGGCAGGCCCCTACCCTGGAGGCGTGGGGCACGACCACGCGCACGCGACGCCGGACCATCGGGGCCGACTGGCCCTCGTGCTCGCCATCTCGTTGACCGTGCTCGTCGTCGAGGTCGTCGGCGCCGTGGTCTCGGGCAGCCTGGCCCTGCTGGCCGACGCCGGGCACCTGCTCACCGACGTCGCCGGGCTGACGCTGGCGCTGGTCGCCGCGGGCCTGGCCCGACGGCCGGCCACCGAGGCACGCACCTGGGGCTTCAAGCGCGCCGAGGTGCTGGCCGCGGCCGCGCAGGCCGCGGTGCTGCTCGCGGTCGGGGGCTTCGTGCTGGTCGAGGCCGTGCACCGGCTGGTCGCACCGCCGCAGGTGACCTCGGGAGCGATGGTCGTCTTCGGCGTGGTGGGACTGCTGGGCAACCTGGTCGGGCTGGCCGTGCTGGCCGGCGGCCGGTCGGCCAACCTCAACCTGCGAGCCGCCTTCCTCGAGGTCACCAACGACGCCCTGGGCTCGGTGGCCGTGCTCGCGGCGGCCGGCGTCATCGCCGCCACCGGCTGGACCCGCGCCGACGCGGTCGCCTCGCTGATCATCGCCGCGCTCATCGTGCCGCGCACCCTGCGGCTGCTGGCCGAGAGCCTCAACGTGCTGCTGGAGAGCACGCCGCCCGGCCTGGACCTGACCGAGGTACGGCAGCGCCTGGTGGCCCATCCGCACGTGCACGACGTCCACGACCTGCACGCCAGCCGGGTCGCCACCGGCCTGCCGGTGCTCACCGCGCACGTGGTGGTCGACGACTCCTGCTTCCGCGACGGCCACCTGGCCCCGATGCTCGACGAGCTGCAGCACTGCTTGGACCGCGACTTCGACATCGAGCACTCCACCATCCAGTTCGAGGCCGCCGGTCACGCCGACCACGAGCACGAGACGCACGCCTGAGGGGCCCCTCCAGGCGCCGCTCGGGGCCACCCCCGGGGTGGTTGCCACCAGCGGACGGGCGCGGTTTGCTCGACGCAGACCGTTCCGCTGAACCGAAGGAGCTTCCATGGCCGACGACGGACACAACCTCAAGGTGCGCGACTCCGGCGGCGACGGCCGCCCGGTGGTGCTGATCCACGGCTGGCCGCTCTCGGGGGAGTCGTGGTCGGAGCAGGTGCCGGCGCTCAAGGACGCCGGGTTCCGGGTCATCGCCTACGACCGCCGCGGCTTCGGCGACTCCGACCCCGGCGACTCCTACGGCTACGACGTCCTCGCCGACGACCTGAGCAACGTCATCGACGAGCTCGACCTCAACGACGTCAGCCTGGTCGGCTTCTCGATGGGCGGCGGTGAGGTGGCGCGCTACGCCGCCAAGCACGGCACCTCGAAGCTGCACTCGGTGGTCTTCGCCGCCGCCGTGCCGCCCTACCTGCTCAAGAGCGACGACAACCCCGACGGGCCGCTGACCGAGGAGGCGGCCCAGGAGATGGAGTCGGGCCTCAAGGACGACCGCGACGCCTTCTTCGACGACTTCACCACCCAGTTCTTCTCCGCCGGTGACGAGCTGAAGGTCAGCGAGGACCAGCGTCAGGACGCGGTGCGGATGTGCCGCCAGTCCGACCAGGAGGCGGCGGTGGGCTGCATGGAGGCCTTCGGCACCACCGACTTCCGCGACGACCTGACCAAGGTCGACGTGCCCACCCTGGTCATCCACGGCGACTCCGACGGCATCGTGCCGTTCGAGGGCTCCGGCAAGCTGACGCACGAGGCCATCGACGGCAGCGAGCTCGTCGTGGTCGAGGGTGGTCCGCACGGCCTCAACGTCAGCCACGCGAGCGAGTTCAACGACGCGCTGGTGGCGTTCCTCAAGAAGTAGGCCGCCGACCCGTCGCCGCGGCAGACGCCGAGGCGACGGGTCAGCGTCACCTACAGGTCGACGACCTCGTTCTCGCCCTCGGCCCGCTCACCGCTCAGCCGGGTGCGCACCAGGTTCACCAGCTGCGTCACCTTGCTGCCGCCCGGCGCCGACCAGTACTCCGCGGTGCCGGGCTCGACCTCGATGAGCACGTTCTCGGGGTCCTCGGGACCGCCCTCGAGCCAGGCGTCGGTGAAGGTGTCCCACAGCTCGGCCAGCTTCGCCTCGTCGTTGACGATCTTCGCCGTGCCGGCCACCGAGAGCCACGAACCGCTGCCGGCGTAGGAGACGTTGACCGCCGGGTGGTCCAGGAGGTCCTGCACCTTGTCGCTGGAGCGGCGGGCGATGAAGCGCAGCGTGCCGTCGTAGTCGACGTCCTGGGTGGCCATCGGATGGGAGACCAGTGATCCGGTGGCGTCGACGTGCGTCAGCATCGCCACGTGCGCCTGACGCATCAGGTCGATGACGGTGTCGTGGGCGTTCTCCTCGCTCATGCCGACACCCTCTCCGTGAGCGCCTTCTCGATGGCCTCGATGAACGCCGGCAGGTCGTCGGGATCGCGGCTGGTGATCAGGTTCTCGTCGACGACGACCTCCTCGTCGACCCACTCGGCGCCCGCGTTGCGCAGGTCGTCGGCGAGGCTGGCGTAGCTGGTGAGCCGGCGGCCCTGGGCCAGGCCGGCCGAGACCAGCAGCCAGGGTCCGTGGCAGATGACGGCCAGCGGCTTGCCGGCGGCGTCCACGGCCCGGACGATCGCGCGGGCGTCCTCCTCGACGCGCATCCGGTCGGCGTTGACGGTGCCGCCCGGCACCACGACGGCGTCGACGGTGTCGACGTCGAGCTGGTCCAGCGTGCCGTCGACCTCGACCTTCTGCGTGGGCTGTGTGTCGCCCTCGACCGCCTGGATCGGCTCGTTCTTGGTGGAGTAGATGCGCACCTGTGCGCCGGCCTCACGCAGCGCGTCGCGCGGCGAGACCAGCTCGGCCTCCTCGAAGAAGTCGGTGGCGATGATGGCGACGGTCTTCCCGTTCAGGTCACTCATGCCCGGCTGGGTACCCGTGCGCGCCCGCGGTATCCCCACCCGCACGTGCGAACCGACGTCACAGGTCGATGCCGCGCACCCAGCGCTCGCCGGCGTCGCCGCCCCAGGCGTCCCAGGCCACGCGGCCGGCCGACGGGAAGCCCTTGGTGCCGCGCTTGAACCCGTCGGCCGCCTTGTCGACCTTGTGTCGCTTGAAGTAGGCCTGCATCTTCTTCACCTCGGCGTCGGAGAGCGCCTTGCCGTCGGCCAGCTGGTGGGCTCGGTGGCGCCCGACGTCGGTGAAGTTGCGCCCGGCCTTGCCGTCCTCGATCCAGCCGACGGCGCGCTTGCCCACCTGCTGCACGCCCTTGGGCGGGGTGTGGCCGTCACTCACCGAGCACCTCGGCGACCGAGACGTCGCCGCCGTGCTGCTCGATGGCCTGGGCCAGCGCGCTGACCTCGGCGTCGCTGAGCTCGAGCCCGGCCTCGTCGGCACCCGAGCGCAGCTCCTTCTCCACCGTGCCCTCCGGGGCGCCGTCCTGGTAGGAGCTGACCCGGTCGACGACGTTCTGGATGGCTTCGTTGCGATCTGCGTCCATGGCGGATGCGTACCCGCCCGAGGGGTGGGCATGCCCGCCCGAACGGCGGGAACCGAGCGCCCATGACCCGATTCGGCTACACCTTGATGACCGAGCAGAGCGGCCCGAAGGACCTGGTGCGCTACGCGGTGGCCGCCGAGGAGGCGGGGTTCGACTTCGAGGTCTCCAGCGACCACTTCTCGCCCTGGCTCACCGAGCAGGGCCACGCGCCGTACGCCTGGACGGTGCTGGGCGCGGTGGCCCACGCCACCGAGCGCGTCGAGCTGATGACGTACGTGACCTGCCCGCTGATCCGCTACCACCCGGCGGTGGTGGCCCAGCAGGCGGCGACGCTGCAGCTGCTGGCCGACGGCCGGTTCACCCTCGGGCTGGGGGCGGGGGAGAACCTCAACGAGCACGTGGTGGGGCAGGGCTGGCCCTCGGTCGACGCACGCCAGCAGATGCTGGTCGAGGCCATGCAGGTGATCCGGGAGCTGCACACCGGCGACCTGGTGACCTTCGACGGCGCGCACTACCGCGTCGACTCCGCCCGGATCTGGGACTGTCCCGACGGCGGGGTGCCCATCGCCGTCGCCGCCAGCGGCGACAAGGGCATCGAGCGGTTCGCGCCGCTGGCCGACCACCTCGTCGCGGTCGAGCCCCGCGCCGACCTCGTCGCGTCGTGGAACGCGATCCCCGACGTGCCCGACATCGGGAGCGGCGAGGGGTCGGCGCGCGCGATCGGGCAGATCCCGATCAGCTGGGACCCCTCGTCCAAGGACGCCGCGGTGGAGCGGGCGCACGAGCAGTTCCGCTGGTTCGCCGGCGGCTGGAAGGTCAACTCCGACCTGCCCACGCCGGCCGGCTTCGCGGGCGCCTCGCAGTTCGTCCGTCCCGAGGACGTGGCCGAGGCGATGCCGTGCGGGCCCGACCTGGACGAGATCGTGGCCAAGGTGGCGCCGTTCTGGGAGGCCGGCTTCACCGACGTCGCGCTGGTGCAGATCGGCGACCAGACCCAGGACCGGTTCCTGGCCGAGGCCGCCGGCCCGCTGCTGGAGCGACTCCGCGCCGCGGCCGGGAGCAGCTGACCCCGCCGGGGAGCCGCCCCCGCAGCTGCGCTCAGCTGTCGCGCAGCGCCTCGATCAGCTCGTCCTTCGACATCTTCGAGCGACCCGGGATCCCGATCTCCTTGGCGCGCTCGACCAGGTCGGCCTTGGTCCAGTCCTCGTACGTGCCCGACCGGCCGCCCTTCTTGCCGACGGCCTTGCGGCTGGAGTTGGCGGCGGCGTTGGCGATGCGAGCCGCCTTCTGCTTGCTGGCGCCGTCCTCGCGCAGCGCCTCGTACATCTCGGCGTCCTTGACCGACGGGCCGGGGCTCTTCTTGGCAGGCATGGGCGGCCGGTACCCGCTCAGCGGGCTCGCATCCGCCGGGTGTCATCGGCCAGCCGCACCGTGCGACCGGTGCGGTCTAGGTAGGTCAGCAGCGGCAGCACGACCCGGCGGCTGGTGCCCAGCGCCTGCCTCGCCTGGCTGGTGGTGAACGGCGCGGGCAGCGTGGCCAGCACCTCGACGGCGCGCTCGTCGGAGCCCGGCAGCATCACCGTGCGAGCGTCGAGACGCAGCAGCTCACCGTCCGCCCCGAGGGCGGCGAGGTCGGCGGCGTCGAGACCAAGGTCGGCCAGGGTGGTGGCGTCGGGGGCGTCGAAGCCTGCGAGGTGCTCGCGGATGATGGCGGCGGCCTCGGAGAGCCGGGGAGTCAGCGCAGGGGTTCGCTGCTCCGGCTCGTCGACGACGGCCACGGGCGGCTCAAAGGGCCCGTCGGCGAGCTCGGCTGCTCGGCGCGCGGCGGCACCACGGCGGCGCAGCGGCGCCGGGTCGAGGGCCAGCACGTCGACCCCCCACACCGTGCGGGCGCCGGGGTCGCGCAGGAGCACCCGGTCGCCGACGACGAGCGGGAGGGGCCGCTCGAGTCGCAGCCGGGCGTACCCGTCGGCCAGCGGGCGTACCTGCACCGAGGTGGCGGTGGCGCCGACGTGGAGCAGCGGCCGGCCGGGTGGGTCGCCCGCCACGGCGACGTCGACGACGCTGATGTCACCGAACGCGCCCGGCGTGACCAGCACGCTCTCACGGTCCAGGCCGTCGGGGACGTGGCCGCCGAGGGCCAGTGCCACCCGGGCGACGCCGCTGACGGTCTCGACGGGCCGTTCCAGCGACTGCAGGCCGCGGATGCGCACCTGCTCCTCGTGCCACGCCAGCCGGTCGCCGACCCGCAGCGTGCCGGCCTGCAGGGTCCCGGTGACCACCGTGCCGGTGCCGCGCACGTGGAACGCGCGGTCGAGCCAGAGCCGCACCGGGGCGGCGGGGTCGGGCTCGGCGAGAGTGGGGATCATCCCCGCCAGGGCGCTGCGGAGCCGGTCGAGGCCCTCGCCGGTCCGGCCGCTGACCACCACCTCGGGCACGCCGGCCAGCGAGGTCGCAGCGAGCCGCCGGCGCGCCAGGGCCAGGGTGGGGCCGGGATCGGCCAGGTCGGCACGCGTGACGACCAGGACGCCGTGGCTCACGCCGAGCGCGTCGAGTGCGGCGAGGTGCTCCTCGGCCTGGGGCATCCACGGGTCGTCGGCGGCCACGACGAACATCACCGCCGGCACCGGCCCGAGCCCGGCCAGGGTGGTGGCCACGAACCGTTCGTGACCGGGGACGTCGACGAACGCCACGTCGTGGCCGCCCAGCTCGGTCCAGGCGTAGCCGAGCTCGATGCTCAGCCCCCGTCGCTGCTCCGCGGGTAGCCGATCGGGCTCGGCGCCGGTGAGGGCACGCACCAGCGTCGACTTGCCGTGGTCGACGTGCCCGGCGGTGGCTACGACGTGCATGCCCGCACGGCGTCGACCAGCACGGCGTCGTCGGCGGGATCCACCGCGATCAGGTCGAGCAGCAGCCGGCCCTCGTTCACGTGGCCGACGACCGGTGCGGCGCCGGTCCGCAGCGGTGCGGCGAGCTCGGCCGGCAGCGCCACGGCGGCGCTGGGCAGCACGACGCCGGGCGCGCCGCCACCGCCGACGGCCGCCTGCGAGGTCACAACCTCGGCGTCGAGCTGCGAGGCGATGCGCCGGGCACGGGCGAGCAGGTCCTCGGGCCGGGTGTCGAGGGCGCGGGCGACGGGCGGCGGTGGCCCGGTCAGCGTCGCCTCGAGGGCGGCCAGCGTCAGCTTGTCGACCCGCATCGCCCGCGCCAGCGGGTGCCGCCGCAGCCGCAGCACGAGCGCGGCATCGCCGAGGAGCAGTCCGCACTGGGGTCCGCCGAGCAGCTTGTCGCCCGACGCCGTGACCAGGCAGGCGCCCGCCCGCAGCGTCGTCGCCGCGTCGGGCTCCTCGGGCAGCCGCGGGTGGGGTCTGAGCAGGCCCGAGCCGATGTCGGCGACGACGGGCACGCCCAGCCCCGCGAGCCCGGCCACCGGCACGGTGGAGGTGAACCCCTCCACGCGGAAATTCGAGGGGTGCACCTTGAGCACGAAGGCCGTGTCGGGGCCGACGGCCCGCTCGTAGTCCTCGACCCGCACGCGGTTGGTGGTGCCGACCTCGCGCAGCCGGGCGCCGACCGACTCCAGCAGCTCGGGGATGCGGAAGCCGTCGCCGATCTCGACCAGCTCGCCACGGGCGATGACGATCTCTCGGCCGGCGGCCAGCCCGCAGGCGGCGAGCGCGAGCGCCGCCGCGCCGTTGTTGACCACGTGCACCCGCCCGGCGTCTGGCACGGCGGCGGCCAGTGCCGCGAGGGTCGCCTCTCCCCGCGGACCGCGGGTGCCCGCGACGAGGTCGAGCTCGACGTCGGTGGCGCCCGCGGCCACCGTCACGGCCTCGACCGCGGCCGAGGACAGCGGCGCCCGGCCGAGGTTGGTGTGCACCACGACGCCGGTCGCGTTGACCACGCGCCGCAGCGACACCGGCGAGCCCGGCAGCGAGGCGACGACCGTGGCCACCACCTCCTCGGGCCGGAGCCCGCCGCTACGACAGGTGTCGAGGACATCGGCCACCAGCGCCTTCACCCGGTCGCGCCCGAGCCGCTCGACGGCTGCCGCGACGTCGGGATCGGCCAGCACCGCATCGGTGCGCGGGGTGAGCCGGCGGACGTCGCTCATACGGGTGAGCCTAGATCGCGCCCGGCGTGGATATCGTGGCTACGTGGTGGACTTCCTGGGCTGGCCGTTGGTACGCCAGCTGACGGGCGCCGACCGCCTCGGACGGGGTGCCGCGGCCCAGTCGCCCCGCAGCCGCGACCTCGAGCCGCGCACGAGGTCCGCCGACCGCGTGGTCGACAGCGTCTGTCCCTTCTGCGCGGTCGGCTGCGGTCAGAAGGTCTTCGTCAAGGACGGACGCGTCGTCCAGATCGAGGGCAACCCGGCCAGCCCGATCTCGCGGGGCCGGTTGTGCCCCAAGGGCAGCGCCAGCAAGCAGCTGGTCACCTCGCCCACCCGCGTCACGACGGTGCGCTACCGCCGACCACACGGCACCGAGTGGGAGGACCTCGACCTCGACACCGCGGTCGACATGATCGCCGATCGCGTGATCGCCACGCGCAGGCAGTTCTGGCGGTGGGAGGACGAGCAGGGCCGTCGCACCCGGCACACCACCGGCTTCGCGAGCCTGGGAGGAGCGACCCTCGACAACGAGGAGAACTACCTCATGAAGAAGCTCTACACGGCGCTGGGTGCCATCCAGATCGAGAACCAGGCCCGGATATGACACTCCTCGACGGTGCCCGGTCTGGGTGCCTCGTTCGGCCGTGGTGGCGCAACGACCAACCTGATGGACCTGCAGAACGCTGACTGCATCCTCATCGAGGGATCGAACATGGCCGAGGCCCACCCCGTGGGCTTCCAGTGGGTCATGGAGGCCAAGAAGCGGGGCGCCACGGTGATCCACGTCGACCCGCGCTTCACCCGTACCTCGGCGGTGGCCGACCTCCACGTGCCGATCCGGGCGGGATCGGACATCGCGTTCCTGGGCGGCTTGGTCAACCACGTGTTGAGCAACGACCTCGACTTCCGCGAGTACGTGGTCGCCTACACGAACGCGGCCAACATCATCACCGAGGACTTCGCCGACACCGAGGACCTCGAGGGACTGTTCTCGGGGTGGGACCCCGAGACCAAGCGGTACGACCCGGTGAGCTGGCACTACGAGCCACCGGCGCGGATGAGCGACGACGACGTGGCGAACATCGAGGACGTGCAGGACGGGGAACCGGTCTCCCACGAGGCGGCGCAGTCCGACACCCACGGCTCGGGTGGCTCGCCCCTGCCGTGGAAGGGCCGGCGTGACGAGACCCTGCAGCACCCCCGCTGCGTGTTCCAGATCCTCAAGCGCCACTTCGCCCGCTACACCCCGCACATGGTCGAGGAGACGTGCGGCATCCCGGCCTCGGAGTTCGCCAAGGTGGCCGATGCGCTGGTGGCCAACAGCGGCCGGGAGCGCACCACCGCGTTCTGCTACGCGGTGGGCTGGACCCACCACAGCACCGGCGCCCAGATGATCCGCACGTCCGCGATCCTGCAGACGTTGCTGGGCAACATCGGTCGCCCGGGCGGCGGCATCCTGGCGCTGCGCGGCCACGCCAGCATCCAGGGCTCCACCGACATCCCCACGCTGTTCAACATCCTCCCCGGCTACATCCCGATGCCGTTGGCCCCGCTGCACCAGTCGCTGGACGCCTGGGTCGAGGACGACGAGGGCAAGGCCGGGTTCTGGGGCAACATCCGCTCCTACTCCGTGAGCCTGCTGAAGGCCTACTGGGGCGATGCGGCCACCGCCGAGAACGACTTCTGCTTCGACTACCTGCCCCGGCTGACGGGGGACCACTCCACCTACGCCACCGTCAAGTCGATGATCGACGGTGGCTGCAAGGGCTACTTCATCGTGGGGGAGAACCCCGCGGTCGGTTCGGCCAACGGCAAGATGCAGCGACTCGGCATGGCCAACCTGGACTGGCTGGTCGTGCGCGACCTGCAGATGATCGAGTCGGCCACCTTCTGGAAGGACGGCCCGGAGATCGAGACCGGAGAGCTGGTGACCGAGGAGATCGGCACCGAGGTGTTCTTCCTCCCGGCCGCCACGCACGTGGAGAAGTCGGGGTCCTTCACCCAGACCCAGCGGATGCTGCAGTGGCGCGACAAGGCGGTCGAGCCACCGGGGGACTGCCGCAGCGAGCTGCAGTTCTACGTCGACCTGGGCAACCGGATCCGCGAGAAGCTGGCCGACTCCACCGACGAGATGGACGCCCCGGTCCTGGAGCTGGCGTGGGACTACCCGGTCGACGAGACCGGCGAGCCGGACGGCGAGTCGGTGCTGCGCGAGGTCAACGGCACGGGCCCGGACGGGGCCGTCTCCTCCTACCTGGATCTCAAGCCCGACGGATCGACCGCCTGCGGCTGCTGGATCTACGCGGGCGTGTACGCCGACGAGGTCAACCAGGCGCGGCGCCGCAAGCCGCACTGGGAGCAGGACCAGGTGGCCGCCGAGTGGGGCTGGGTCTGGCCGGCCAACCGCCGCATCCTCTACAACCGGGCCTCCGCCGCCCCCGACGGCACGCCGTGGAGCGAGCGGAAGAAGTACGTCTGGTGGGACCCCGAGCAGGGCAGGTGGGTCGGCAAGGACGTCCCCGACTTCGTGCCCGACCGGGCGCCCGACCACACGCCCGCGCCGGACGCTCACGGGCCGGACGCGATCGGGGGGCAGGACCCGTTCGTGATGCAGACCGACGGCAAGGCCTGGTTGTTCGCGCCGCTGGGGGTGGCCGACGGACCCCTTCCCGCCCACTACGAGCCGGCCGAGTCCCCGGTGGCCAACCCGCTGTACCCGGTGCAGAGCAACCCCGGTCGCAGGTCGCTGAAGACGCCGAGCAACCCGATCAACCCCAGCCGGTCCGAGGTGTTCCCCTACGTCTTCACCACCTACCGGCTCACCGAGCACCACACCGCCGGTGGCATGAGCCGCACGCTGCCGTACCTGACCGAGCTCCAGCCGGAGCCGTTCTGCGAGGTCTCACCGCGGTTGGCGCGGGAGCGAGGCCTGGTGCACGGGGAGTGGGCCACCATCATCAGCGCGCGGACCGCCATCGAGGCGCGGGTGCTGGTCACCGACCGGTTGCGCTCGCTGCGGCTCGGCGACCGGTTCGTCGAGCAGGTCGGACTGCCGTACCACTGGGGTGGCAACGGGCTCAGCACGGGTGACTCCGCCAACGACCTGGTCAACGTCACCATGGACCCGAACGTGTTCATCCAGGACAAGGTCGGTACCTGCGACGTGCAGCCCGGCCGACGCCCCCGGGGACCGGCGCTGGTCGAGTACGTCGCGCAGTACCGGCGCCGCGCCGGTGTGCCCGAGGAAGGAGACCTCTGATGGGACGCCTGTCGGGCCCGCTGCACGATGTGGCGCAGGACGCCGGTTACGAACAGCCACCGCCGCGCATGGGCTTCTTCACCGACACCTCGGTGTGCATCGGCTGCAAGGCCTGTGAGGTGGCCTGCAAGGAGTGGAACGAGGTGCCCGAGGACGGGTACCTGCTCACCGGCATGTCCTACGACAACACCCAGGCGCTCTCGGCGAGCACATGGCGCCACGTCGCCTTCGTGGAGAAGGCCGACGGGCCTGCCCTCACCGACCTGGGGATGCCCGGGGTCGGACTTCCCGGCGCGGCCACCGCCGGCACCGTCCACGAGGACCAGGAGACGGCCTCGGGCGACAGTGCGGTCCGGTGGCTGATGAGCTCAGACGTGTGCAAGCACTGCACGCACGCCGCCTGTCTCGACGTGTGTCCGACCGGGTCGCTGTTCCGCACCGAGTTCGGCACGGTGGTGGTCCAGCCCGACATCTGCAACGGCTGCGGGTACTGCATCCCGGCCTGTCCCTACGGCGTCATCGGCAAGCGCGAGGACGACGGCCGTGCCTTCAAGTGCACGCTGTGCTACGACCGGCTCAAGGAGGGCCAGAAGCCGGCCTGCGCCCAGGCCTGCCCCACCGAGTCCATCCAGTTCGGCGAGCTCGACGTGCTGCGCGAGCGCGCCGACGCCCGGCTCGCCGAGCTGCACGCCCAGGGGGTCGAGGTCGCGCAGCTCTACGGCCGCGACCCCGAGGACGGCGTCGGGGGTGACGGTGCCTTCTTCCTCCTGCTCGACGAGCCCGAGGTCTACGGCCTGCCGCCCGATCCGGTGGTCACCACCCGCGACCTCGGGTCGATGTGGCGTCACGTGGGGGCGGCCGCTGCCGTTCTCGTCGGCGTGGGGATCGCCTCCTTCGCCGGGAAGCGGGGCTGATGGCCCGCGGTGGAGGTCGGGCCGAGCAGGCGATGGTCCCCGACGTCGAGTTCGAGTCCTACTACGGACGGCCGATCCTCAAGGAGCCGGTCTGGAAGACCCCCGACGTGCCGCTCTACCTGTTTCTCGGCGGCCTGGGCGGCGCGTCGGCGCTGCTGGCCGAGGGGGCGGCGTTGCGAGGCCTGCCGGCCCTGGAGCGCACGACGCGCCTGGTGGCCGCGGCCTGCGCCGCTGGGGGCACCGTGTTCTTGATCCACGACCTGGGCCGCCCCGAACGGTTCCTACACATGCTCAGGGTCCTCAAGCCGACCTCCCCGCTGTCGGTCGGCTCCTTCATCCTGGCGCCGTTCGCGACGCTGTCCTCGGTGGCCGCCGGCTCACAGCTGACCGGGCTGTTCCCGCGGCTGGGCCGGCTCGCCGGCCTGGGCGCCGCCGCCTTCGGTCCGCCGTTGGCGACCTACACGGCTGCGCTCTTCGCCGACACCGCCGTGCCGATCTGGCACGAGGCGCACCGCGAGCTGCCGTTCGTGTTCGCCGGGTCCGGCGCGGCCGCGGCAGGCGGTCTGGCCATGGTGCTGGTCCCGATGGAGCAGACCGGCCCCGCGTGGCGGATGGCCGTGGTCGGCGCCGTCGCCGAGACCGCCGTGGTGGAGGTGATGGAGCGTCGGCTCGACATGCTGGCCGAGCCCTACAGCAAGGGCTTCGCCGGGCGCCTGATGCGCAGCGCCCGCCTGCTGACCCTGTCCGGGGTCGGGCTGGCCGTGCTCGGCCGACGCTCGCAGTGGTGGCGCCGTGCGGCCGGGGTCGCGCTCGTCGCCGGCTCGGTGACCACCCGGTTCGGCGTCTTCGAGGGCGGCATGGAGTCGGCACGCGACCCGAAGTACGTGGTGGTGCCGCAGAAGGCGCGCAAGGCGGCACGCGAGAGCGCCCGATGGGCCGAGCGGACGGCAGCTCCCCGGACCGGCTGAGCGAGCACGCCTTCAGCGTCCCCGCGCGCTGTAGACGCGGCGCACCACGTCCTCCACGTCGGGCTCCTCGACGGCCAGGTCGCGCACCTCGACCCGCTCGGTGACCGCGGCCAACACGCGGGCGGCGGTGGTGTGCTCGGGGTCGAAGGCCAGCCGCTGGCGCAGGCCGCCCGCCTCGCTGCCGAGGTGCTCGGTGTCGGCGATCGCGAGGTCCGGCGTCGGCTCGGCGAGGTCGACGACCAGCACGCGCTGGGCGCCGACGGTGCGCGAGAGGCCGGTCAGGGTGCCGTCGAAGACCAGCCGGCCGCGATCGACCAGCAGCACCCGGTCGCAGAGCCGCTCCACGTCGCCCATGTCGTGGGTGGTGAGCAGCAGCGTCGTGTCGTGGGCGGCCCGCTCGGCCAGCAGGAACTCGCGCAGCCGCTGCTTGGAGAGCACGTCGAGCCCGATGGTGGGCTCGTCGAGGATGACCAGCCGCGGCGAGTGGAGCAGCGCGGCGGCCACCTCGGCGCGCATCCGCTGCCCCAGCGAGAGCTGACGCACGGCCGTGCCGAGGAACTCCCCGACCTCGAGTCGCTCGACCAGCTCGTCGGTGCGCCGACGCTCCCGCTCGGGGGAGAGCCCGTGGATGGCGGCGAGGATGGAGAACGACTCGCGCACCGAGAGGTCCCACCACAGCTGCGAGCGCTGCCCGAAGACCACGCCCACCTCGCGCGCCAACCGCCGACGGTCGGCCACCGGCCGCAGCCCGCAGGTGCGGGCGGCCCCGCGCGTCGGCACGAGGATGCCGGTGAGCATCTTGATCGTGGTCGACTTCCCGGCCCCGTTGGCGCCGATGTAGCCGACCGACTCACCGGCCTCGACCCGCAGGCTGAGGTCGTCGACGGCCACCACGGTGCGACGCCGTAGGCCGTCGCGCACCGAGAAGTCGCGGCCGAGGGCGTCGGTCTCGATGATCGGCTCGCTCATCCGCCTGCTCCTTGGTAGTGACGTACGCCGAGGCGCCAGGAGCCCAGCGCCAGCAGCCAGACCCACCCGGCGGCCAGTGGCGTGCACCAGGCCAGCCACGCCGGCAACCACGCGGGCCCGCTCAGGCCGAGGACGGCGACGGTGGGCAGGTAGCCGGTGAAGGCCATCGGGAAGAGGAAGCCGAAGAGGGCCTGCAGCGGGCGCGCCCACACCGACGCCGGCTGGGTGGCGGCGTAGCGGCCGCCGTAGACGAAGGCGTTGGTGGCCTCGGCGCCGTCGACGAGGAAGAACTGCGCGCCCGCGGCCCAGACGTACATCGCGGCCGAGATGGCGATGCCGCAGGGCACCGCGAGCAGCAGCACCGCCACGTGGCCCGGCGTCCAGTCGATGTCGTTGACCACCAGTCCCACCACCAGCGCCGCCAGACCGACGCCGGCGCGGGCCAGCCGGCGCAGCGAGATGTCGGAGGTGATCAGCTGCAGCAGCAGCGGCTGCGGGCGCAGGTAGAACACGTCGATGGTGCCCGCCCGCAGGTACGTGGGCAGCGTGTCGCAGTGGCCGACGGCGAGGTCGGCGATCGAGTAGGTGAGATCGGCCAGGCCGAAGACCAGCAGCACCGCGCTCAGGTCGAGCCCGCCGATGCGGTGGACGCTGGTGTAGAGCACGGCCACCTCGGCCAGCTCGACGATCCCGACCAGCAGCGAGCTGCCGAGGTCGAGCCGGAAGTTGAACCGGTAGGTCCGCTGCGAGCGCATCCGCGACGCCAGCACCGCCCGGTAGGCAGCAAGATCACCCACGGAGGTCACCCACCCTGCACCTCCAGTTTGTGCCGGCCGGCGCGGGTCATCGCCTGCCCGGCCGCCAGCGTCAGCACCAGCCAGACCAGCTGCTGGCCGACCAGCCCGAGTGCCGCGGCGCCGACCACGCGACCCGAGAGCAGGTCGACCGGGTACATCAGCATCGACGGGAACGGCGTCAGCGCGGCGGTCGTCCGCAGCCAGTCCGGGAACAGCGAGATCGGCACGAACAGGCCGGCCAGGAAGCCGGAGAGCACCAGGTAGAACACCTGCAGCCCGCGCGTCTCCACCAGCCAGAAGCCGCAGGCGCCCACCAGGAACACGGTGGCGCCGGAGATCACCAGGCCGAGCAGCAGCGCGGCCGCGCCGAGCGCGTACCCGGTGACGCCGTGCGGCACGTCCATGCCCACCAGCAGCACGCCGATCGCCAGCGTCGGTAGGCCGCGTGGCACCAGGTTGAACAGGGACCGGCCGAGCTCGGTCGTGATCGCCGCGGCGTGGACGTCGAGCGGGCGCAGGAAGTCGACGACCACGCTGCCGTCCTTGATGCGGTCGGCCAGGTCCGTGCGGCCGTTGAGGTTCACCGAGCCCAGCAGCCCCTGGGAGAGCCAGATGTAGGCGCTCATCGCGCCGACGTCGTAGCCGCGCAGCTGGCCGCCGGCGGCCCGGACCGCCGCGAACAGCACGGCCACCTTGAGCAGCCCGAAGGTGGTGTTCGCGACCAGGCCGCCCAGCGCCGCGAGCCGGTACGTCGACTGGCGCCGGATGCCCGCGAGCAGCAGCCGCCAGTAGGTACGCACAAGGGCGAGAACTTACCTTCTCGGCGACCGGGTCGCTACGGTCGTGACGTGCGGTTGACCCAGTACGCGTCCGGTGGTGGCTGTGCCTGCAAGGTGCCGCCCGGCGAGCTCGAGCGCGTGGTCGGCTCGCTGCCGGCCGTCGGCGGCGAAGACCTCCTGGTTGGTCTCGACACCGGCGACGACGCCGCGGTCGTGCGCATCGAAGAGGGTCGTGCGGTGGTGGCCACCACCGACTTCTTCACCCCGGTCGTCGACGACGCCTACGACTGGGGCCGGATCGCCGCGGCCAACGCCCTCTCCGACGTCTACGCGATGGGCGGCACCCCGCTGGTGGCGCTGAACCTGCTCTGCTGGCCGCGCGACCGGATCCCGTTCGAGCTCGCCGCCGAGGTGCTGCGCGGCGGCGCCGACGTCTGTCGCCTCGCCGGCACCCACCTGGCCGGCGGTCACAGCATCGACGACCCCGAGCCCAAGTACGGCCTGGCCGTCACCGGGCTGGCCGACCCGGCCCGGCTGATGCGCAACGACGCCGGTGAGGCCGGGCTGCCGCTCACGCTGACCAAGCCGCTTGGTCTCGGCGTGCTGAACAACCGGCACAAGGCGACCGGCGAGGTCTTCCCCGACGCCGTGACGACGATGACGACGCTCAACCGCAACGCCTCGCGGGCGGCCCTGGACGCCGGCGTCGTGTGTGCCACCGACGTCACCGGCTTCGGGCTGCTGGGCCACCTGTTCAAGCTGTGCCGGGCCAGCGGCGTCTCCGCCGAGGTCGACGCCGCGGCGGTGCCCTACCTCGACGGTGTGCGCATCTCGCTCGCCGACGGCTACGTGCCGGGCGGCTCGCGGCGCAACCTGGACTGGGTGCGCCCGCACCTCGACGCCGCGGTGACCGACGACGAGCTGCTGCTGCTGGCCGACGCCCAGACCTCCGGAGGGCTGCTGGTGGCCGGCGAGCTGCCCGGCCACCCAGTGGTCGGCCGGCTGGTAGCCCAGGACGGTGGCCCCCGCATCGCCGTGAGGTGACCGGCTCCTCGAAGCTGCGAGGGCGTGAGCGAGAGTGAGGCGTGAGTGGCTGGGTACGGGACGCGCATGAGCGAGCAACAGCCCGAACGCATCGACGCCGACATCACGCCCGACGACAGTGTCGACGGCACGGCCACCGGCAACCCCGTCGCCGGCGTCCAGATCGACGAGCAGGAGGCCGAGCGGGCCGTGGAGCCCGACGACAACAGTGCCCTCGAGGTCGACGGACCGCAGCAGAGCCACCCGTGAGCAAGCAGGTGTCCGAGGCCGGCGGCGCGGCGGGCGACCCGAACGACCTCGAGGCGCAGGCCGGCGGCGCCGACGCCGTGCCCGACAAGTCGACCGGCTCCGCGACCGGCGACGAGGAGGCCAACCTCGATGAGTGACCCGCGCTCCATCGACCCCGAGCAGGCCGAGACCGACGAGGTCGACGTCGCCGAGCAGGACGGCTCCTCCTCGGCGCCCGAGCAGGACCCCGGCGACTCCGGGTCGGAGGCGGCCGACCGGGAGGCGCTGCGCGAGATGCCCGAGGGCACGGCCGAGGAGCAGGACCAGGTGGGCGAGGGGGAGTAGCCCCGCTCAGCCGCCGAGCACGGAGAAGCCGACCGGCAGCGACTCTCGTCCGGTGAGCGCCAGCAGCACCGCGACCTGCCGTTCGACGGGCAGTAGCCGGGCGCACAGCTCCAGGGCCGGCGCTGCCGTGGCCGCGATGACGTCGGGCACCGGCCGGTCCAGCGCTCGGGCGAGGTCGAGAGTGTGCACGGTCAGCTCGAAGGCACGGGTGGGTAGGTAGCCCTCCAGAATCATCAGGCCCACGGGCGTGGCCACGGGCGCCTCATCGGGCGTCGACACCACCAGCTCCGCCACCCGCGTGGCGATCGCGAGCGCCGCACCACGCGGGTCCTCACCCAGCGCCGCGCCGGCGTCGACTCCGCGCTGCCGCACCTGGGCGGGGTCCGCGAGCCCGGCGGCGACGGCGCGGAAGTAGTCGGCCGCTCCGGTCAGCGTCGGACCACCACCTGGTTCGGCTGGGGCCAGGTAGCTCTCGACGGTCAGGAACGCTCGGCAGGTGTGACCCAGCAGAGCGCGGACGTCCCAGTCGCCGAGGCCGGGGGAGTCCAGCCGAGCATCCTCCGGGCCCCCGACGACCTCCCCGAAACCCCGAGGCCGCACCGGCGAACCACTCGCGCGGGCTCACGCCGCCTCCGTGACGTCGGCGACCCCGGCCGCGAGCGCCACGATCGCATCGGCCGCCTCCAGGGTGGCGCCGACGCCGTGCGCCCCCGCGCCGATCGAGATCGTCCCGGTGACCCGCTCGTCGGCGACCACCGGCCAGGCATGCGTGGCGCTGAACGGCGTGATGGTGCCGCGTTCGTAGCCCGTCGCCTCCTGCGCCACCGCGGCGTCGGGCATGGAGAGCCGGCTGACACCGAGGAGGGTGCGCAGCTTGGGCCACGAGATCTGCCGGTCGCCGGGCACGAGGACGAGCACGTAGTCGTCCTCGGCGCGGCGGACCACGAGCGTCTTGACGATGCGGTCGGGCGTCACGCCGCGGGCCCGGGCCGCCTCGGCGTGCGAGCCGACCGGGCCGTGCCGGGTGATCTCGTAGGCGATGCCCGACGCCTCCAGCGCCGCCACCGCTCGCTCCTCGGACACGTCGGCGAGCCTAGTGCCGCGGGCACGAGCTCATGGGACGGTCGGCGCCGCCATGGCACGCACCCCGCTGCGCTGGCATCGCTAGGAAGACGCCCCGGTGTGCCGACGCGACGCCGCGGACGACGCGAACCGTTCCAGCACGTCGCACCCGCGCCACTAGGCGGCCTCGGCGAGCTCCTCGCGGTACGCGGCGACGACGGGCTGCCGCCGCGGTCGTAGCCGCAGCGCCACCGGCACCATCAGCACGCCGACCACGGCCAGCAGCAGGCTGACGATTTCCAGGGCGCGGCCGGCGCCGAGCGACCCGCCGGCCAGCGCCAGGTAGAGGGTGCCCACGGTGGCGGCGCCCAGCGCCAGGCAGGTCTGCTGGGTGGTGATGAGCAGGCCGCTGGCCAGTCCGGCCTGGTGCGTAGGCACCTGGCCGAGCACAACACCCATCAGCGGCAGCATGACCAGGCCGTTGCCGAGACCGACCAGGACGAGCGGGCCGGCCAGGTTGACCGGGTCCACGTGGGGCCACACGCCCGCGGCGACGCCGGCGGTCGCGGCGTAGCCGACGGCGGAGAGCACCCAGCCGCGGGCGATGATCGAGGGCCCCCAGCGCCGCTGCAGCCGCGGGCCGGCGATCGAGACCACGAGGAACGCCAGCGCGAACGGGCCGAGCGCGAGCCCGCCCTCCAGCGGGGACAGCCCTGCACCGGTCTGGGTGGCCAGCGCGAAGACGAACATGAAGCCGCCGAAGCTGGTGAAGAAGGCCAGCCCGTTCGCCAGGCCGATCCGCATCTCGCGCAGCGCCAGCACCGACGGCGGCACCAGCGGGGTGCGGCCCAGCCGCTCGGCGCGGGTCTGGTGGTAGCCCAGGCCGACCCCGATCGGGACGACGACGGCCAGCACGGCCCAGATCCAGAACGGCCAGTGCAGCGGCCGCCCCTCCGAGAGCGGGAACAGCAGCACGACCAGGGTGCCGCCGAGCAGCGTGGCGCCGGTGGCGTCCACCGGCAGCCGGTCCTCGGCCCGGGTCTCGGGCACCGTGCGGCGGGTCAGTGCCAGCGCGACCAGGCCCACCGGCACCGCGACCAGGAAGTTCGCGCGCCAGCCCAGCCCGGCCACGTCGGCCTCGACCAGCCAGCCGCCCAGCACCTGGCCGGCGGCCGCGGCCAGCCCGGCCGAGGCGCCGAAGAAGCCGATGGCCCGGGCCCGCTCCTCGCCCTGCCGGGTCGCGGTGATGGTGGAGAGCACCTGCGGGGTGAGCAGCGCGGCGAAGACGCCCTGGGCCGCGCGGGCGACGAGCAGCGCCGGCAGCGTCGGCGCGAAGCCCGAGAGCAGCGCGGTGACCGTGAAGCCGGTGAGCCCGACGACGAAGAGGCGCCGCCGGCCGAGCCCGTCGCCGAGCCGGCCGCCGACGACCACCAGCGCCGCGTTGGTGATGCCGTAGCAGGCGACCACCAGCTGCAGGGCCGCGGCCGAGGCGTGCAGGTCGCGGCCGATGGCGGGCAGGGTGACGTTGACGATGAAGAAGGACATGACCGGGAGGAACGCGCCGATCAGCAGCACGACCAGCCCGGGTCCGGTGAGTCCGAGAGGGCCGTTCGAGCGGTGCAGCGGGGCCACCGCGGAGCGGGAGAGAAGAGCCATGACACCACGTTGGCGGAATCTGAAACTGGTACCAAGACACTGTTTATCCTGTTACCGGGAGCACCTGGCTACCTGGCTCGTCACCGCGCAGGATGGGGTCCGTGAGCATGTCAGCACCAGTCGTTCAGCCGACCCCGCCCTCGTCCGTGGCGGGTCCGGCGTCCCCGGAGGCCGACCGCCGCCAGGAGCTCGCCTCCTTCCTGCGCAGCCGCCGTGAGCGGATCCGGCCCGAGGAGGTCGGGCTGCCCCCGGGTGGGCGGCGTCGTACGCCGGGACTGCGACGCGAGGAGGTCGCCCAGCTCGCCGGGGTCGGGGTCACCTGGTACACGTGGCTGGAGCAGGGCCGCGACATCAACGTCAGCGCCCAGGTCGTCGACGCCATCGCCCGCACGCTGCGGCTGAGCCGGCCCGAGTGGTCGCACCTAGCGCTGCTGGCCGGCACCAGCCCCACCACCGCCGACCCCGGGTGCGCGGCGCTCTCACCGGTGACGCGGGCGGCGGTCGACGCCCTCGACCCGCTGCCGGCCCTGGTCCTCAACGACCGCTACGACATCCTCGCCCACAACGCCGCCTACTCCCGTGCCGTGACCGACGTCGACGCGCTGCCGGTGCACGAGCGCAACCTGGTGTTCCAGGCCTTCACCCGCGGCCGCATCTGCGACGTCATGGTCGACCCCGACACCGCCCGGGCGCGGATGGTCGCGGCGCTGCGGGCCGCCGCCGCCAACCACTTCGGCGACAGCTCCTGGCAGCGGTTCATCGCCGGCATGCAGAGCGCGTCGCCCCAGTTCGCCGACCTGTGGGAGCGCCACGACGTCGCCCCGGTCGCCCAGCAGACCAAGCGCGTCCTGCACCCCGAGCTGGGCACCCTGACCTTCGAGACCGCCAACCTCTACCCGCAGGTCAACGGCCACGTGCGCGTGGTCGTCTACGCACCCGCCGACGAGGAGACGCGCCAGAAGCTCGAGCGCCTCGCCGAGCAGGCGACGCCGCCGTCTCGCCCCGGTGGGTGAGGCGTGAGCGGGCCGGTGGGGGAGTAGCCTGCCCGGCGGGTTACATCGGGAGAGACCTAGGAGGCCATCGATGGTGCTGGCGACGGAGAGCGCGCTACGACTCGGGACGAACTGGGTCGACTACCTGCTCATCGCGATCTACTTCGTGTTCGTGCTGGGCATCGGGGTGATGGCGCGACGCGCGGTCTCCAGCAGCCTGGACTTCTTCCTCTCCGGACGCTCGCTGCCGGCGTGGGTGACCGGTCTGGCCTTCATCTCGGCCAACCTGGGCGCGGTCGAGATCGTCGGCATGAGCGCCAACGGCGCCCAGTACGGCATCCCGACGGTGCACTACTTCTGGATCGGCGCCGTGCCCGCCATGCTCTTCCTCGGCGTGGTGATGATGCCGTTCTACTACGGCTCCAAGGTGCGCTCGGTGCCGGAGTTCATGCGCATGCGGTTCGGGCCGACGGCCCACCTGGTCAACGCGTTGAGCTTCGCGATCGCGCAGCTGTTGATCGCCGGCATCAACCTGTTCCTGCTGGCCAAGATCGTCGAGGTCATCCTCGGCTGGCAGCTGTGGGTCTCGCTCATCGTCGCGGCCCTCATCGTGCTCGCCTACACCACGCTCGGCGGGCTGTCGGCGGCGATCTACAACGAGGTGCTGCAGTTCTTCGTCATCGTCGCCGCACTGCTGCCGCTGACGATCATCGGGCTGAACAAGGTCGGTGGCTACGGCGGCCTGAAGGACAAGATCACCGCCGCCGGCAACGGCCACGCGCAGCTCTCCTCGTGGCCCGGCACCAACCTGACCGCCATCGACAACCCGGTGCTCTCGGTGCTCGGCCTGGTCTTCGGCCTGGGCTTCGTGCTCTCGTTCGGCTACTGGACGACGAACTTCGTCGAGGTGCAGCGGGCCATGGCCAGCAAGTCGATCTCGGCCGCACAGCGAGCGCCGATCATCGGCGCCTTCCCCAAGATGTTCATCCCCTTCATCGTCATCTTCCCGGGCATGATCGCCGGCGTCCTGGTCTCGGCGGTCGCGAAGGCCAAGGCCGACTCGGGCTCGTCGTTCGACTTCAACAACTCGCTGCTCTACATGATCCGCGACCTGCTGCCCAACGGCATGCTGGGACTGGCGATCGCCGGCCTGCTGGCCTCGTTCATGGCCGGCATGGCGGCGAACATCTCGGCCTTCAACACGGTCTTCAGCTACGACCTGTGGCAGACCTACGTCGTGAAGGACAAGCCCGACGGCTACTACCTCTCGGTGGGCCGCTGGGCGACGCTGGCGGCGACGGTGGTGGCCATCGGCACGGCGACCTTCGCCTCGCAGTACCAGAACATCATGAACTACCTGCAGACCCTGTTCGGCTTCTTCAACGCCCCGCTGTTCGCCACCTTCATCCTCGGCATGTTCTGGAAGAAGATGACGCCGACCGCCGGCTGGACCGGCCTGGTCTCGGGCACGCTGGCCGCCATCGTCGTCTCGGTCCTGGGCACCGACGTGCTCGGCAGCCTCTCCACGGGCGTGTGGTCGCTCAGCGGTCAGGGCGCGAGCTTCGTGGCCGCGCTGGCGGCCTTCATCGTCGACGTCGTGGTCAGCGTCGTCGTCACGATGGTCACCGCACCCAAACCGGAGTCCGAGCTGCGCGGGCTGGTCTACAGCCTGACGCCCAAGGAGGACTTCCACGACGACAACGAGGGCGTGCTCACCTGGTACCAGAAGCCGACCGTGCTGGCCGGCATCGGAGCCGTGATGGTCATCGTCCTCAACATCATCTTCTGGTGAGGAGCAGCCATGAGTGAGCACGACAACCGCCACACCGCCGGTGCGTTCGACGTCCGTACGTTCATCGCGGCGTTGATGGGCGTCTTCGGCGTGGTGCTGGTCCTGACCGGCATCTTCGGCGGCAACGAGACCACCATCGGCACCAAGGCCGACGGCAACCCCAACCTGTGGGTCGGCATCGCGTTGCTGGTCTTCGCCGCCGTGATGCAGGGCTGGGCGATGGCGCGTCCCACGATCGTCGACGAGGAGCAGCTGGCCCGCGACGAGCAGGAGGGGCCGCCCGCCGGCCACTGACGTGCTCGAGAGCCTGGCGCCCGCACGGCGACGGCTGGTGATCGCCGTGGCGGGTGTCGTGGTGCTCGCGGTGGTGGTGGCGGTCGCCGTCGTGGTCGTCCGCCGGATGACGGGTGGTGGCGTGGCCGACCAGGCCACGCCCGGACCGGTGGTGCTGGTGCCGGGCTACGGCGCCGACCTCGCTGCGCTCGACCCGCTGGCGCGCACGCTGGTCCAGCAGGGCAGGACGAGCGTGGTCTTCCGGCCCGCCGACGACGGCACCGGGGACCTGCGGGCCGAGGCCCGGGCGCTGGGTCGCCTGGTGGACCGCACACTGACCTCCTCGCACGCGGAGTCCGTGGACCTGGTCGGGTACTCCGCCGGCGGGGTGGTGGCCCGCCTCTACGTCCGCGACGACGGCGGCCGGCACACGGTGCGGCGGGTGCTCACCATTGGCTCGCCCCACCACGGCACCGACGTCGCCCAGCTGGCTGAGGACGTCGCGGGCAGCTGCCCCACGGCCTGCGAGCAGCTGGCCACCGGCAGCGACCTGATCCAGCGCCTCGACGCGGGGGACGAGACGCCGACGGGCCCGCGCTGGGTCACCGTGCGGTCGAGCTCGGACCGTACCGTGGTGCCCACCGACAGCGCCGAGCTCGCTGGGGCGCTCAACGTGCTGGTGCAGGAGGTGTGCCCGGGCCGTACCACCAGCCACGGCGCGCTGCCCGGCGACCCGGTGGTGCTGGCCACCCTGCGCAGCGCGCTGGGTCGTGCCGTGCCGAGCCGCCCGCGCGCCGCGTGCGGGGGTTTGTCCGGTAGCGCGGATGGGTAGACCGGCGCCATGACGTCGCCGGAGGAGATGGAGCAGGCCGCCGACCGGCTGCGCGCCTGCGCTCGTACCGGGCGCGAGAAGGCCCAGGCGCTGGCCACCCAGCTCGACGCGGTGGTCACCACCTCCGGTGACGACGGCGTCTGGAAGGGGCCGTACCCCACCAAGGCCACCGCCGACCTCACCGCCGACCAGCAGGCCCTGGGGCGTGCTGCCGACCTGCTGCGCCAAGACGCCGCCGCCTGGGACCGCAAGGCCGACCACCTCGACGCCGACGCCGCTGACGCACGGGCCGAGGCGAAGAAGCAGGCCGCGGCGAGGTCGGCCGCCGACCAGCAGCCGGCGGGGGCGCACTGAGGTGGGCACCGTCGGATTCGACGTCACCCGGCTCTCCGCGCTGGCTACCTCGATCGCCACGGCCACGCCCGGCCTGGGCGATCTGGAGAGCGACATCGCCACGCTGCGCTCGAAGGCTGCCGACGACATGGGCGGCACGCCGGTGCCCTCGGACGCCGGGCTCACGACGCCGTCGATCAAGGACGTCGGGCTGGGCGCGCTCGACGTGTCCACGGAGATCAAGCGCCGGTTGCAGCTGATCCAGCAGGCGGCGTCGCTCAAGCGGCTGGGGATCGACATCGACGCCCAGCCGATGGCGCTCGACGTGGTGGACGACACGAAGGTCGACGACGCGGTCGACGCCACGAAGGGCCTGCTCGACAAGGACTGCGGCATCAACGGCAACCGCGACGACCTCGGCGCGTTGAAGGACCAGCTCGACCGGCTCAACCCCGAGGAGCTCGACCAGGTGCTCGACGGGCTCAGCGACCAGGAGCTGGCGCGGCTGGGCGACATGGCGCGCGACACCGACGACTCGGGCTGGTCGCCCTTCGACCACAACGGGCTGGAGCGGCCCGAGCGGTTCGAGTTCTTCGGCAGCATCCTCAGCCGGGTCTCGCCCAGCCGAATCCCGCGAGTGGTCGCGGCGTTCCCGGAGCTCAACCCCGGCTTCGACACCACCGACGGCGCGCTGGACGAGAACTCCCAGACCGGCGAGTCCGCCCAAGGCATGCACTACGGCGTCCCCGAGGGCCAGCTGTGGCGCTACGGCCCGGACGGGAAGCCGGTCGTCGACTCCTCGGAGTCCGAGCAGGGCAGCCTGGGCGACTGCTGGTTCATCGCCTCGATGCTCGCGGCGCAGGGAGCCGACAAGAACTTCATCCCCGACCACATGCAGCAGAACCCCAACGGCACCATCTCGGTGCTGATGGGTGACGAGGACGGCGACGAGCACTGGACCACCGTCACCAACGAGCTGCCGCTCAAGCCCGACGGCTCGGTCGCGATGGCCCGCGGCGACTACCTGTGGGGGTCGTACTACGAGAAGGCCTTCGCGCAGCTCTACACCGGCGACGACGGCGGCGCGCCGGACGGCAAGGAGGGCGACCCGGACTACGACAAGAAGGAGGTCGGCGACTACGGCGCCCTGGAGTGGGACTACAACGACAAGCCCGCGCCGTACATCTCGGGACACGGCGCCGACGATCTGGGTCACGACTTCGACGACATCCGCGACCACTTCCGCGACGGCGACCCGGTGATCATCTCGACCAAGTCCGACGCGCCCGACCCACCCTCGGAGTGGGGCAGCTCCTACAGCACCCGTCACGTGTACTTCGTCAAGAGCGTCACCGACTCCACCATCACCGTCGGCAACCCGTGGGGGCCGGACTACCCCGACATCACGATGACCCAGGACCAGTTCGACGACTACTACGACAGCGGCTCGGCGATGGACCTGGACCACTGATGGGCCGCCTGCAGATCACGGTGCGTCGCGGGACGCCGTTCGACCTCGACGGCGGCGCGCGCCTGACCATCAACGACATGCGCACCGACCCCGACCGGGCCGTGCTCGCCGTCACCGGCGCCGGCGACGCGGTGCGGACGACCGCGGCCACGGGCGACGTGGTGGACCTCGCCGGCCGCAGCTGGCTGGTGGAGAGCGTCATCGTGGGCGATCGTGGCAGCGTGGTGCTCGTGGGAGCTGAAGAGTGAGCCGCTGCCGCCCCGGTGCGGTGCCGGCCGGCCACGTGCTGGCGGCCGCCGCGCTGGTGGGGCTGCTGCTGGTGGCCGGCTGTAGCGGGTCGCCGTCGTCGGATCCCTCGGGTGCGGCGTCCACCGGCTCCTCGGGCGCGGCGTCGTCCTGCCCGGGCGGGGAGATCCGGCTGCTGCAGGGCCAGCCGGCCGACCTGCCCGGCGGAGGCAGCGCCGGCATCGGCCAGGTCAGCTCCAGCCGGCCGCCGACGGTGCGGCTGGCCATCGGCGGGACCGACGTCGACGCGGCGTCCGACCTGTCGGTCGGCGACCGGTTCTCCGTGGCCGGCAGCACCTACCAGATCACCTGCATCTCGCGCAGCAAGGTCACGGCCAAGCAGGTCAGCTCGTGACGTCCTTGGTCGCGAAGTTGGCCCAGGCCGCAGCCAGGAACACCACGAGGTAGGCCAGCTGCGCCGCGGCGCCGTGCAGCACGCCGGTCCAGCGGATGGGGTCGCGGAAGAGGTCCACGAAGGAGAGCCAGTACCGCGTGGGCAGGTAGTCGCGAATCGCGTCTGCCGCGTCGAGCCCGAGCAGCACGGTGGAGCCGATCAGCACCCCGATCGTGCCCAGCGCCGCGGCGACGGCCGACTCGGTGAGGGTGGAGAAGAACAGCGCGACCGCGGCCACGCTGAGCATCGAGAGCGTCACGTAGCCGAAGCTCATCGCGGTCCGCTCGAGCAGCTGGATGGTGGTCAGCGAGCTGCCGGAGACGCTGACGACGCCGGCGGTGGAGGTGTCGGTGCCCAGCAGCAGGACGCCGGTGACGTAACCGACCAGCGCCACCACCAGCGTCGTCAGGAAGACGAAGGCGACCACGCTGACCAGCTTCGCCAGCAGCAGCCGGCCGCGGCGCACCGGGCGCACCAGGAGGTAGCGCAGCGTCCCGGCCTGGGCCTCGCCGGCGATCGCGTCGCCGCCCACCACGGCCACGGCGACCGGCAGGAACAACGGCAGCACGATGCCCAGCGCGGCGAGCGGGTAGAGCGTGCCGTCGCTGAGCACGGCGGACAGGAACGGGGGACCGGTGCCCGGGCGCGGCGCCAGGTCGGTCACGGCCAGCAGGATCGCGACGACGACCGGCAGCACGTTGAGGGCCGCGATGGTGATCCAGGTGCGCGGCCGGCGCAGCATTTTGACCAGCTCGACGCTAACCACGGCCCGCCCCCGCTCCGACCTCGTCGTCGGCCACGGCACCCGGCGTGGCGCCGGGATCGGTGGCGGCCAGCACGACGTCCTCCAGCGACCGGCGCACCGGTCCGACCTCTGCCACCCGGCAGCCACCCTTCACCAGCCGGTCGGTGACGTCGGCGGCGTCCGGCGAGCTCACCACCAGCTCCGCCCCGTGGGAGCGGGCGCCGGGCAGCAGCGACCGGGCCAGCTCCTGGTCGGGGGTCACCACGCGCACGAGACCGGTGGGGGCGGTCAGCGTCGCCAGGTCGTCCTGCAGCACCAGCCGGCCGCCGGCCAGCACGCCGACCCGGGTGCACATCTGCTCGACCTCGGCCAGCAGGTGGCTGGAGACGAAGATCGTCGTCCCGTCGCGGTTGAGGCGCAGCAGCAGCTCGCGCATCTCGCGGATGCCCTGCGGGTCCAGCCCGTTGGTCGGCTCGTCGAGCACCAGCAGCTCGGGTCGTCGCAGCAGCGCGGCGGCCAGTCCCAGGCGCTGGCGCATGCCGAGCGAGTAAGTCCGCGTCGGACGGCGATCGGCCGGGTCGAGACCCACCTCGGCCAGCACCTCGCGGATCCGGCGCCGCCCGGATCGCGGGCCCGGCCCGGCGGCGTCGAACGTGGCCAGGTTCGCCCGCCCGGACAGGTGCGGGTAGGCACCCGGCCCCTCGACCAGCGCCCCCACGCGCGGCAGCACCGAGCCCGCGGCGCGCGGCATCTCCTCCCCGAGAACCTCCGCGCGGCCGGAGGTGGCCAGCACCAGACCGAGCAGCATCCGGACGGTGGTGGTCTTGCCCGAGCCGTTGGCGCCGAGGAAGCCGTACACGTCGCCGGCACGGCAGTCCAGGTCGACCGCGTCGACGGCGGTGAGCGAGCCGAAGCGCTTGGTCAGGCCGTAGGTGCGGATCGCGCCGGTGTCGGTCGATCGTCCGGTGCTCACCGCCGCTCCACCCCCACGCCCTCGCGCAGCTCGGGCACGGCGGTCAGCAGCTTCTGCGGGGTCACCGTGCCGGCGAGCAGGAAGTGGCCCGTGCGGTCGAAGACCAGCGCCACCGAGAGCGGGCCGAGCCGCAGCGTGAGCCGGGCCTCGGTGCGGCTGCGGGTCGTCGTCGCCGCCGGGCTCTGGGCCAGCTGGTCGTAGAGCTCGTGCGCGACCTGGTGGCGCAGCGGGATCACCAGGACGTCGGTGAGGCCGCGCCCGTAGATGCCGACCGCGCCGAAGTCGGCCGGGTCGCCGCGTCGCTTCATGCCCGCCAGCGAGGACGGCATCGTGAACGGGGCGAACGCGTTGGCGCCGGCCGCGTCGTCGATGGCGTAGCTGGTGTGCACCTTCACCCCTGAGGGGAAGTCGAAGCGGGTGGTCGAGGCCGACGGCGCCCCCAGGTGCACCGAGGAGGCCTGGGTGGTGAGGACGGGCACCCGGCTGCCCGCGGCGTACACCGCGACCCGCAGCGGCAGGCCGCTGGCCTCGTCGGCCCACAGGTCGACGTGGGAGATCGTCGTGCCGGCCTGGTCGGGCACCAGCCGGAGCCCGACGGCGCTGTGGCCGGCGATGCGCTGGGGGGCCAGCCGGGTGAGCTCGTCGTCCCGGGCGCCGGACAGCGCCCGCGCGGCCAGGGTGGGGGGCAGCAGGTCGGACTCGTCGGGGAGCCGGACCGGGCTGTAGCTGGTGGTGACGGCACGCCGGCTCTCGTAGGTCCAGCGCACGACCCGGTCGTCGTCGCGGGCGAGGTCGGACTCGCCGCTGCTACGGGTCCGGTCCACGCGCCAGCTCGTGGCGCTGCGCCACCAGACCCGTAGGTCGCTGGTGCCGCCCGCCAGGGAGGAGAGGTTGGCGAAGCCGGCGGTGCCGGGCACCTTCAGCGAGCCGACGGTGTGCACCTCGCCGCTCCAGCCGAGCTTCTCGGCGGCTCGCACGCGGTCGGCCACCTGGGCGGCGCTGAGGCCGGACCCCGACGCCGGCCAGAGCCGCAGCACGGTCGGGGGCGCTGCGACGGCCACCGCCACCAGCGCCACCAGCAGCCAGCGCAGGGAGGCGGTCATCCGTCGAACCTACGTGCCCCCTCCACGTGGTGAAAGGTTCAACCACGGCCCTTTGGTTCAGGTGATGGTGATACCTCCGTCCACCGCCAGCGTCTGTCCGGTCACGTAGCCGCCCGCCGGCGAGACCAGCCAGACCAGGGTCGCGGCGAGCTCGGCCGGGTCGCCCTTGCGTCCCATCGGCACGCGCTGCATGGCCAGGTCGAGGTAGCCGTCGGGGTACTGGTCGGTCATCTCGGACTCGAAGAACCCGGGGGCCAGCGCGTTCACCCGGATGCCCTTGCGGCCGGTCCACTGGGCGGCCAGGTCGCGGGTCAGCCCCACGAGTGCCGCCTTGGACGCTGAGTACGCCGCCTGCGGGAGCCCGGCGGTCGTCAGGCCCAGGATGGAGGAGATGTTGACGATGCTCGACCCCGGCTCCATCACCCGGCCACAGGCCTGCGCCATCCAGTAGCAGCCGTTGAGGTTGACGTCGATGACCTGCCGGAACTGCTCGGGCGTCTCGCGCGTGGCCGGCACCGCGGTGCCGACGCCGGCGTTGTTGACCAGCACGTCGACCCGGCCCAGCCGCTCGACCGCGGCGTCGACCAGCGCCTGGCAGGAGTCCGGATCGGCGACGTCGGTGGCCACCGCCTCGGCGCGACGGCCCACCGACTCCACCAGCTCCTTGGTCTGCGCCAGCCGGTCGACGCGGCGCGCCCCCAGCACCACGTCGGCGCCGGCCTCGGCCAGCGCCTGCGCGAAGGCGACGCCCAGTCCGGAGGACGCGCCCGTGACGATGGCGACCCGGCCGTCGAGGCGGAACCGGTCCAGCGTGGTCGGCTCACTCATAGCCCAGCACCTGCTCTCGCTTGTCGGCCCAGGCCAGCGCCGAGGCGATGGCGTCGTCGATGCTCTCGGTGGCCGACCAGCCCACCACCTCGCGGATCTTGTCGACTGCTGCGAAGGCGCCGACGGCATCACCCGGCCGTGGCGGGGCCTCGCGGATCGGCACCTCGGCGCCGAAGACGCGCTCGAAGGCGGCGACCAGCTCGCGCACCGTGGTGCCGTCACCGGTGCCGATGTTCATCACCGAGCTGGTCGAGCCCTCGGCGGCGATGACGTCGTCGAACCGCTCCACGACGGCGACGTGCGCGCGGGCGACGTCCCAGACGTGGATGTAGTCGCGGATGCCGGTGCCATCGCGGGTCGGCAGGTCGGTCCCGGTGATGGTGAAGGCGTCCTGCTGGCCGCGTGCGGCGAGCACCAGCTGGCCCAGCACGTGCGAGGGCTCCTTGGCGTAGATGCCGGACTCCAGGTCCGGGTCGGAGCCGATGGGGTTGAAGTACCGCAGGATCACCGCCCGCAGGTCGGTGGCCGCCGCGATGTCGCTCAGCGCCATCTCCATCATCAGCTTGGTCCGGGCGTAGGGCGACCCCGGCGCGAGCGGGTCGGTCTCGACGACCTCGAAGTCGTCCTTCAGCGCGTACAGCGACGCCGAGGAGGAGAACAGCACCCGCGGCTTGCCGAGCTGCTGGAGCTGGTCGAAGAGCTCCAGCGACTTCGCCACGTTGTCGCGGTAGTACTCATAGGGCTGGGCCACCGACTCGGGCACGATGATGCGCGCGGCCATGTGGATCGTCGCGTCGAGGTCGGGGTGCTCCTCGACGACGCGTGTCAGCAGGCTCCGGTCGCCGATGTCGCCCTCGTAGAAGATCCGGTCGCGCACGAACGCCCGCGGACCGGTGAGCAGCGAGTCGAGCACCACCGGCGTGTGGCCGGCCTCCTCGAGCGCCTTGCAGACCGTGGACCCGATGTAGCCGGCGCCGCCGGTGACGAGGACCTTCACCGTGGCCCTCGCAACGTCTTCCGGGGGAGCGGAGCAGCGGTGCGAGACGTCACGGGATGGTCCATGACTGTGACCCTAGCGAGGCGCGCTGGCTCGGCGCTGGGCCCGGCCTGTGACACCTCGTGGCAGGCTCAAGCGGCTCCCTCGACGATCTGCCTGATGCGGGCCAGCGTGGCCGGGATACCGGTGAGCGCCTCCTGCCGGCGGTCGTCGATCACGCGGTCGGCGTGCTCGCCGTACTTCTCGACGAACACCTGCTTGGTGGCGTCGTTGATGGCCCACGACTCGCTCAGCTCGGTGCCGCCCTCGACCGCGCGCAGCCGGTAGGCCCACGCCACGAGGTTGCCGTCGACCTGCCAGGCGAAGGCGACGCCGGGCTCGGCCTCCTTCACCTGTGAGCGGGTCTCCCAGACCCGGCCGCCGGACTCGTTGCGGCCGCCGAACCAGGCGCCGACGCCGCGCTCGGCGTCGTCCTCCCACCAGCAGGCGCGGCACACCGGGCTCCACTCGCCCACGCGCGTGACGTCGGAGACGACGGCGTAGACGTCGGCGAGCGGTGCGGCGATCACGATCGAGTCCTCGTGGCGGTCGACGCTCATGGGGTCAGTTAACATGGGCCCGTGCAGACGTCCCTGCTCCTTGCCTAGCCGCGCCGGGTTCTCACCCCGCGCGGCCGCCCTCCCATGTGGAGGGCTTTGTCATGTCAGGAGCAGATGAGAGAGAGCGACCAGATGAGCGAGCAGGACACCTTCCGTGCCGACCCGTCCGAGGCCGACCGCTACGACGTCGCGGCCGTGCAGGCGAAGTGGCTGCCGGTGTGGGACGAGCTGGAGCCGTTCAAGGCCGACGACGACTCGGCCGCGGAGAAGCGCTACGCATTGACGATGTTCCCCTACCCCAGTGGCGACCTGCACATGGGTCACGCCGAGGTCACCGCGCTGCACGACGTGATCTCGCGCTACTGGAAGCTGCGCGGCTTCGAGGTGCTCAACCCGATGGGCTGGGACTCCTTCGGGTTGCCCGCGGAGAACGCCGCGATCCGCAACGACGAGCACCCCGCCACCTACACCTACGCCAACATCGAGACCCAGTACGAGTCGTTCAAGCGCTACGCGGTCGGCTTCGACTGGACCCGGCGGCTGCACACCTCCGACCCCGAGTACTACCGCTGGACGCAGTGGCTGTTCTTGAAGTTCCGCGAGCGAGGGCTGGCCTACCGCAAGCTGGCGCCGGTGAACTGGTGCCCCAACGACCAGACGGTGCTGGCCAACGAGCAGGTCGTCGACGGCCGCTGCGAGCGCTGCGGCGCCGAGGTCACCAAGCGCGAGCTGAGCCAGTGGTACTTCAAGATCACCGACTACGCCCAGGCGCTGCTGGACCGGCTCGACGACTTGGAGGCGACCTGGCCCGAGCGCGTCGTCACCGCGCAGCGGAACTGGATCGGCCGCTCCGAGGGTGCGCACGTCGACTTCGTGGTGGGCGATCGGGTCGTCACGGTCTACACGACGCGGCCCGACACCCTCTACGGCGCCACGTTCATGGTGGTCGCGGCCGATGCCAAGCTGGCCGCCGAGCTGGTCACCAATGAGCAGCGGCCGGCCTACGAGGCGTACGTGGAGCAGGTGCGCAAGGCCTCCGACATCGAGCGGATGTCGACCGAGCGGCCCAAGACCGGCGTCGACCTGGGCGTCACTGCCACCAACCCGGTGACCGGCGAGCAGGTCCCGGTGTGGGCGGCCGACTACGTGCTGGCCGACTATGGCACCGGCGCGATCATGGCCGTCCCCGCGCACGACCAGCGCGACCTGGACTTCGCCCGTGAGTTCGGGCTGCCGGTGCGGATGGTGGTCGACACCGGCGAGGAGGACCCGGCGGTCAGCTTCGTCGCCACCACCGGCAACGGCAGCTACGTGAACTCCGGGCCGCTGGACGGGCTGAGCGACAAGGCCACCGGCATCCGCACGGTCATCGAGCAGTTGCAGGCCGACGGCGTCGGCGAGGGCACGGTGAACTTCCGGCTGCGCGACTGGCTGCTCTCGCGGCAGCGCTACTGGGGCGTGCCGATCCCGATCGTGCACTGCCCGACCGACGGCGAGGTCGCCGTGCCTTACGAGGAGCTGCCGCTGCAGCTGCCCGACCTGCGCGGCGCCGACCTGAAGCCCAAGGGCGTCTCGCCGCTGGCCGCCGCGGACGACTGGGTCAACGTCAGCTGCCCGCAGTGCGGCGGCCCGGCGAAGCGCGACACCGACACAATGGACACCTTCGTCGACTCCTCGTGGTACTTCCTGCGCTACTGCTCGCCGCACTTCGAGGACGGCCCGTTCGACGAGGACCTGGTGCGGGCCTGGATGCCGTGCGACATCTACGTCGGGGGCGTCGAGCACGCGGTGCTGCACCTGCTGTACGCGCGGTTCTTCACCAAGGTGCTGCACGACATGGGCATGGTCGACTTCGAGGAGCCGTTCGCCGCGCAGCTGAACCAGGGCATCGTCATCAACCAGGGTAAGAAGATGTCGAAGTCGCTGGGCAACGGCGTCAACCTGGGCGCGCAGCTGGAGGAGTTCGGCGTCGACGCCGTACGGCTGACGCTGGTCTTCGCCGGCCCGCCCGAGGACGACATCGACTGGGCCGACATGTCGCCCGCGGGGTCGCTGCGGTTCCTGCAGCGGGCGTGGCGGCTCTCCGGCGACGTCACCAGCGCTCCGGGGACGGTCGACGGCGGGGACGTCTCACTCCAGAAGGCCCGCGCCCGGACGGTGCACGACGCCGCCGAGCTGGTGGAGAGCCACCGCTTCAACGTCATGGTGGCGCGCGTCATGGAGCTGGTGAACGCCACCCGCAAGGTGATCGACGCCGGCGGTGCCGCCGACCCCGCCGTCCGCGCCGCCACCGAGACCGTCGCCCAGCTGCTGTCGCTGGTGGCGCCCTACGTGGCCGAGGAGATGTGGGAGCGGCTGGGCCACCAGCCGCCGATCGCCCGCACCAGTTGGCCGACCTACGACGAGGCGCTGCTGGTCGAGGACACCGTCACCGCGGTCGTCCAGGTGCAGGGCAAGGTGCGCGGCCGCGTCGAGGTCCCTGCCGACGTCTCCGACGCCGACCTCGAGGCCGCGGCGATGGCCGACCCAGCGGTGCAGAAGGCGCTGGAGGGCGCCACGGTGCGCAAGGTGATCGTCCGGGCTCCGAAACTGGTCAACGTCGTCACGGGGTGAGGCGGGGCGGGTTCTGGGCGGTCTCGGCGGCGCGGGGTTTTGCCGGGTGCCCGGCAAAACCCCCCGAATTTCGCTCCAGAAACGGTCGATGAGACGAGTTCCGTGGGGTCACAGTCCGATGTGCCTGGAGTGTCCCCACGGCCTCCCGGGTCCAGATCTCGGTGGCGGGGGTTTTGCCGGGTGCCCGGCAAAACCCCCCGGAAATCCGCTCCAGAAGCGGTCGCCGAGACGAGTTTCGGGCAGACACCGTCCGATCTGGCCCGTTCTGCGTACCGAGTCAGCTTCAGACCGTGAAGTGCACGCCTGAGAACCCGCTGCGCCAGGCGGTGACCTCCGGCGCGACGGACTCCGGGTCGTCGCCGAGTCCGCGGGCGATGAAGCCGGCCAGCGTGGGCATGTCGTCGGGGCCCATGCCCAGGCGCGTGATCTCCGGGGTGCCCAGGCGCAGGCCGGCCAGGTCTCCATTCACCAGCAGGTCCGCCGCCACCGGGAGGCCGATGCCGCAAGCCAGCAGGTTGGCCCGGCGCAGGCGTCGGGCCGCAGTCTGCCCCCCGCCGTAGCGGGCGGCGAGCACCGCGAGCTGGTGCGACCGGGTGGCGCCGCGCGCGGCGGCGAAGAGGGGCACGCCGAGCTCGGTCAGAGCCGCGGCGAGGGCCGCGGCGTTGGCCACCATGGCCGCGGCGTACGCCCGGCCGTGGGCGCGCCAGTCGAGCATCGTCACCGCCAGGGCGGCCACCCGGCCGGCGTCGAAGTTGGCGGTGAGACCGGGGTAGGCGATCTGGTCGATCCGCTCGGCCAGGTCGGGATCGTCGGTCACGACCAGTCCGCCGGCGGGGCCGCCGAGGCTCTTGTAGGTGCTCATGGTCATCAGGTCGGCACCCTCGCGCAGCGGGTGCGGCCAGCTGCCGCCGGCCACCATCCCGCACAGGTGGGCGGCGTCGAAGAGCACCCGGGCGCCCACCTCGTCGGCCACCTGGCGCACCTCGGCCACCGGGTGCGGGAAAAGGTTGAGGCTGCCACCGACGGTGATCAGCGCCGGCTGCACGCGGTGCACGAGCTCGCGCAGCGCCTCGACGTCGACGGTGTAACCGTCGGCCGACACCGGCGCCGGCACCACCTCGAGGCCGTAGAGCCCCGCGGCGCCGGCGGTGTGGTGGGTGACGTGACCGCCGATCGTCGCCGGCGGCGCGACGATGGTGTCGCCGGGCCGGCAGGTGGCCAGGAACGCGTACAGGTTGGCGATCGCGCCCGAGGGCACCCGGACCTCGGCGAATCCGGCATCGAACACCTCGGCCACCAGCGCGGCCGCGACCGACTCGATCTCCTCGATCGCCTCCAGCCCGGTCTCGTACTTCTCCCCGGGGTAGCCCAGCGACGCCCGCGTGCCCAGCCCGGCGGAGAGCATCGCCTCGGCGCGCGGGTTCATCACGTTCGTGGCCGGGTTGAGGTTAAGGCACTCGACGTCGTGGATGCGGTGGTTCTCCTCGACCAGGCCGTCGAGCAGCGCCAGCACGTCGGCGTCCTCGGCACCGGCGACCCTCGACGCTGTCGCGCCGACCTTGGTCTCGACGTCCGCCGGCACCCAGGACCGCGGCGAGAGGCGCATCAGCCGAGACGCAGGTCGTGGCCGGTGACCCGGAAGACCATGCCCTCGGGGAGCATCGTCACCTTCGTCGGGTGGACGCCGAACGGGAACCGGCCCAGCTCGAAGCGACCGGAGAAGATCTGCTCCAGGGTCTTCAGGTCCGCGGACGGGAGGCCCTTCTGGTCGGTGGTCGTCACCTGATGGAAGACCAGGGCGCCGTCGCTGACCTCGGGCCGGGCCGAGACCGAGGGCCGGTAGGTGCGACCGTCGACCGTCGTCTTCGAGGTGACGCTGATCCGGTCGGCGCCGGCGAACACCACCCGCTTGCCGAGCCCCTTGCTCAGGCTTCGGTAGCCGATCCGGGCCGTGCCCGTCGCGCGCTCGACCGTGGCGTCGGCGAACCCGCCGTGCGTGTGGACGCCGTACAGCGAGAGGCGCATGGGGTGCACGTCGAGGTCCGCGTCGCCGCTGGTGCGGGCGGGGTCGGCCTGCACCGTGATGTAGCGGTAGCTGCCGCGGATGCCCTGCAGCACGAACGGCCAGCCGTTGATGTGCACGTACGGGCTGGCGGGCAGGTGCTGGCTGGCGACGAAGGCGTCGGCCGCCTTGTGGTTCTGCACGGATGCAGCGGCGACGTCGGCCACGAGCAGCACGATGACGACGATGATCGTGACCACGATCGACTTCCTCGACACCGGATCAGCGTGCCAGATCCACTGCCTCGCTTCGCTCACGCCACCCGAGGTGGGTTGCCGTGAGACGGTCGTCTCCTTGCGGGTTCAGGAAATCCCCAGCAAGAACCGGGCCGCGAACCGGACGAGTGGGACGACATTCGGGGCGGATCGGACTCCTTCTGAGGTTTCGCTGAGGTTTCGATCGTGTGACGTGACAGTCCTCACGTGTCGGCACGGGGTCGGCCACGCAACAGGGGAGATTTCCTAGTGAACAAGTCCAGGACCGCCCGGCTCGCCGGGTTCATCGGAGCGCTCGGCTGCTCCGCAGCGCTCGTGGGTGCGGCCGTGCACACCACCGGTGCGTACTTCACCGACAGCAAGGACGGGTCGATCAACACCAGCACGGGCAGTGTGAAGGTCTCATCGCCCAGTGGCACCACCCTGAACTTCAGCGATCTCCTGCCCGGCGACTACAAGACGCAGACCGTCAGCTTCCGCAACGACGGCACTGCCCCGGAGGACATCTGGATGGTCATGCCCGCGGGGTCGGCGCTGACCGGGGACCAGAGCTCGAACGCTCTGGGTCGCTACGGCCACTTCAAGCTCACGAGCGAGGGTGGCGCGCACTTCGTGTCGAACAACCTCCGTAGCTACGACGACACCGGCCGTGTCGACTGCAAGGTCGACAGCAGGGGCTGGGGAGGCAGCAACGAGGAGGCGACGAGCGCCTCGCAACCGCCGATCGCCGAGTGCGGCGCACCGCACGCCATCCTGCTCTACAGCGCACTGCCGTCCGGGTCGACCAAGACCGCGACCGTGGAGTTCGGGTTCACGAAGCTGCTGACCGGCCCCCAGGGCGCGCCCAGCACGAGGCTGGCGACCTACAAGATCGTGGCGACCCAGCACGGCGTCCGACCCGACGACGTCAACAACTGAGCCACTCCGTCGGCCGGGCTCGGGCCCGGCCGACGGGTCACCGCGGAGGGGGGACGACATGGTGCTGACCGGCAGCGCGCTCTGGGCGAGACGGGCCGTCCAGGTGCTGATGGTGTTCGGCCTGGGCTTCGTGCTCACCTACGCCGGTCTGGGCTGGCACGCGGGCTACCGGCCCTACATCGTGCATACCGGCTCGATGACGCCGACCTACCGCAGCGGCGACCTGGTGCTCATCAAGCGTCACGAGGCCTACGCCGTGGGCAGCGTCATCACCTTCAGCCACGGCGAGGGCGACGACGACCTGGTCACCCACCGCATCGTCAAGGTCACCGCGGCCGGCATCTCCACCAAGGGCGACGCCAACGCGACGGACGACGCCTGGACGATCGCGCCGGACCAGGTGCGAGGCGTCGCGGTGGGCAGTCTGCCCGCGATGGGCTACGTCGCACGCTTCCTGCAGGTGCCCGCGGGCATCGGTGCCCTGCTGACCAGCGTGCTGTCGGCCCTGCTGCTGTGGGGGCTGTTCTTCCCCGCGCCCGCACCGGTTCGCGCACCGCGGGCCCGGGCTCGCAGACCCAGGATCCCGCGCCAGCGGTCCCGCTCGAACGCGCTGGAGGACCTGCTGCGGCCGGTGCGCTCCTAGGACGAGCCGGTGTAACGCAGCCCGGTGCCCGAGAGCGTCAGCGTGATCCCGGCGTCGGAGACCGCCAGTCGCTTCACCCGGACGTCGAAGGGCAGTCCGGAGAGGTCCAGTCGCTTGCCGAAGGCCTGCCGCAGCACGGCCTGCACGGCGGCGGGCAGCTCGCCGACGCCGTTGATGGTGGCGTCGGCGAAGGTGAGCACCTCGCCGCTCAGGCGCGGCGTCACGGTGGCCGACGGCTTCAGCGTCGCGCCGCCGACGGTGAAGGTCTTGGTGACCCGGATGCGTCCGTCGCCGGCGTAGCCCAGAGTGACGCCGAGCGCCGCACCGAGGTCGGTGTAGGAGATCACGGCGGTGGCGCGACCGGCCCGTGCGGTGAAGGTGCGGAAGTCGCGGCTCGCGGTGACGTCGCGGAAGCTCAGGTCGAGCCGGCTCAGCTTTAGCCCGGTCTCGGCGACCGGCACCTCGCTGGCCGTGGCGGTCACGTGCGCGTAGCGACCGGAGGCGAACTGGGTCAGGAACGGGAAGCCCCGGATGTCGACCGTCGGGTCGCTCGTCAGCTGCTGCGTGGTCCTGATCCGGCTCGCCACGACGTGGTCGGCGGCGAAGACCGCCACCCGGTCGGCCGCGGCGACCAGCACCAGCAGGACGACGACCGCGACGAGGAGCTTGCGCACCCGCCGATCCTGGCAGGTCCGACCCAGCCGCCCGGCTCGACGGTGGCTACGCGGCCGGGCGGCGCCGCAGCTCGCGGCGGCCCCGCTTGGTGGCCAGCAGCGTCACCGACGACGCCGGGGCCTCCATGAAGCCGTTGGGCAGCGAGAGCCGGAACACCTTGTGCCACGCGCTGGCGACCTGGGCGACCAGGGGAGCGGAGTGGTAGCGCAGGCCGTACTCGTCGAAGAGGGCCCTCACCTGCGGGGCGATCTCGGCGTACCGGTTGCTGGGCAGGTCGGGGAACAGGTGGTGCTCGACCTGGTGGGACAGGTTGCCGGTCATGAAGTGCATCGCCTGGGAGCCGGAGATGTTGGCCGAGCCGAGCATCTGGCGCAGGTACCACTCGCCGCGGGTCTCGCCGTCGATCGAGGTCTTCTCGAAGGTCTCGACGCCCTCGGGGAAGTGACCGCACATGATGACCGAGTGCGTCCACAGGTTGCGCACCAGGTTGGCGGTGAAGTTGGCGCTCAGCGTGGTCAGCGCCGAGGGACCCGAGAGCAGCGGGTGCAGCACGTAGTCCTTGGTCATCTGGTTGCGGATCTTCTTCAGCGTCACCTTGGCGCGCGCCTTGAAGTCGGGGCTGCTGCGACGCTTCTTGCTGGCCAGGTTCTTGCCCAGCTCGAGGTCGTAGGCCGCGATGCCGTACTCGAAGAAGCAGGCGTTGATGAAGTTCCACAGCGGCTGCGCCAGGTACATCGGGTGCCAGCGCTGCTCCTCGTCGACGCGCATGATGCCGTAGCCGAGGTCGTTGTCCTTGCCCACGACGTTCGTGTAGGTGTGGTGCAGCTCATTGTGGGAGTGCTTCCACTGGTCGGCCGGCGAGGCGTTGTCCCACTCCCAGGTGGTGGAGTGGATCTTGGGGTCGCGCATCCAGTCCCACTGGCCGTGCATGACGTTGTGGCCGATCTCCATGTTCTCGATGATCTTGGCGATCGCCAGGCCGGTGGTGCCGACCACCCACGCCGGCGGCAGGATCGAGAAGAGCAGCACGGCGCGCGAGCCGAGCTCGAGCTTGCGCTGGGCGTCGATGACGCGGCGGATGTAGGCGGCGTCGCGCTCGCCGCGGGTGTCGAGCACCGACTGCCGGATCTCGTCGAGCCGGCGGCCGATCTCCTCGACGTCCTCGGGGGAGAGGTGGGCGGCGGGGTTGGCGGCCTTCTTCTGGATCGTGGTCATGCGTCGTCTCCTAGATCTCGAGCTCGCAGGGACCGGCGGCGGCGTTGATGCAGGTCTGCACCACGACGCCGTCGCCGGGTTCGGCGGTGGTGACCTCCCCGTTGCGGAGGTCGCGGACCGAGCCCTGCCGCAGCGGCAGGACACAGCCGAAGCAGACGCCCATCCGGCATCCGCTGGGCATGAGGACGCCGGCGGCCTCGCCGGCGTCGAGCAGGGCGGTGGCGCCGTCGGCCTCGACGACGGTGCCGGTGCGGGCGTAGGTGACCGTGCCGCCCTCGCCCACGACGCGGGTGGTGGGCCGGAACTGCTCGGTGAACAGCTCCAAGCCGCGGCCGGAATGGTGCGCCTCGAGGGCGTCGAGCAGCCCGGCGGGCCCGCAGGCGAAGGTGGTACGCGCGTCGAGGTCGGGCACGAGGCGGCTCAGGTCCTCGACGTCGAGCACGCCGTGCACGTCGTCGTAGCGGGCGATCAGGTCGATGGCCCCGGCGGCGGCGAGGGCGCGCAGGTCGGCGGCGAAGATCGAGTGCGGCTCGCCCGGCGCGACGTGGAGCACGGTGATGTCGAAGGCGTCGCTGCGGGGGAGCCGAACGACGCCGTCGTCGGTGACCGGGAACAGGTTGCGCAGCATGCCGATGACCGGGGTGATGCCCGACCCGGCGGTGACGAAGAGCAGCTTGCCGCCCTCGGGGGGCAGCACGAAGTCGCCGGTGGCCTGCTCCAGGTGCACCAGGCTGCCCACCGGCATCCCGTGGACCAGGTGGTGGCTGACCTTGCCGTCGGCGACCGCCTTGACGGTGATCGAGATCCGGCCGTCGGCGCGCGGGCCGTGGGTGAGCGAGTAGGCCCGCCACAGCCGTACGCCGTCGACGTCGATGCCCAGGCGCACGTACTGGCCGGGCACGTGGCCGGCCCAGTCCGCGCCGGGGCGGATGACGATGGTGGCGGCGTCGGCCGTCTCGGGCTGGACGTGCTCGATGCGTCCGCGCAGCGGCGCGCCGGAGCGCAGGGGGTGGAAGAGGTCGAGGTAGTCGGCGGGCAGCAGCGGCGTGGTGACCGCCTCGGCGACCCGGGTGACCCGGTCGCGGACCCGCATCCTTGCCATGACTCCATCGTGACCGCTGCCGGAGGTAAACTCATCATCATGAACGGTGAACTCGACCCGGTTTCTTGTTCGCAGTGAACAAGTCAGAGGTGGCGTTGCAACCGCTGGTGGCCGAGGCCATGCGGGGTGACCTGCGGCGCACCGGAACCGAGGTGGTGGCGGCCATCGTCGCCGAGGTGCCCGACTACCGCGACGCGTTCGCCGGCCCGATGGGCGCGACCATCGAGCAGGCCGTCGCCCTCGCCCTCGACGGCTTCCTCGAGCTGGCCGGCCGCGGGATCGAGCCCGAGGGCCAGCAGGCCATCGAGACCGTGGTCGAGGGGGCCTACCGGCTGGGCCAGGGCGAGGTGCGCTCGGGCCGGTCGATGGAGGCGCTGCTCGCCGCCTACCGGGTGGGCGCGAGGGTGGCGTGGCGTTCGCTGGCGGGGCGCGGTGTCGCGGCCGGGCTGCCCGCCGAGCAGGTCGCCGCCTTCGCCGAGCTGGTCTTCGCCTACATCGACCAGCTGTCGGCCGCCAGCGCCGCCGGTCACGCCGACGAGCTCGAGAACTCGGGCCGGGTGCGCCAGCGGCTGCTCGAGCGGCTGGCGCGCCAGCTCCTGGCCGGCAGCCCCGAGGCCACCGTCGAGGTGGCCGCCCGACGGGCCGAGTGGTCGCTGCCCACCACGCTGACCGCCGTGGTGCTGCCGACGTCGCAGGTGCGCGGTGTGCTGCCCGCGCTGAGCTCGGCGACGCTGGTAGCGGTGGAGGACCTGCCCGGCGTCGACGACCCCGAGGCTGCTGTGCTGGTCGTGCCCGACGTCCACCGGGCCGTGCTGCTGCGCGCCCTGGAGGGGCGCCGCGCGGTCGTGGGCCCGACGGTGGGGTGGCGCGAGGTGAGCGGCTCCTACCAGCGCGCGCTGCGCGCCCGCGCGCTCGAGGTGGTCGGCGACACCGACGCCGAGCTGCCGCGCCTGGTGCTCGCCGCCGATCGTCAGGCCCTGGCCGACCTGCGCGCCCGCGCGCTGGCCCCGCTGGCCGAGGTGCGCGAGAGCACGGCGGACAAGCTCGGCGAGACGCTGCGCGCCTGGCTGCTGTGCCGCGGCCGTCGCGAGCAGGTGGCCGAGCTGCTGCACGTGCACCCGCAGACAGTGCGCTACCGCGTCGGCCGGCTGCGCGAGCTCTTCGGCGACGACCTCGACGACCCCGAACGGGTGCTGGAGCTGGTGCTGGCGCTGGGGTGAGGCCGGTTGCCGCGGTCGGTAGGTTGCCGACATGCCCGTTGCCCTCGTCACGGACTCGACGGCGTCGCTGCCCGAGGGTTTCGCCGACGAGCACGGCGTGGTCGTGGTGCCGCTGCAGGTGGTCATCGGCACCACCTCCTTCGACGAGGGCTCCGAAGAGGCCTCGCCGGCCGTCGTCGCCAAGGCGCTGCGCGAGAAGGTGCCGGTCAGCACCTCACGCCCCACGCCGCGCGTGATGCGCGCGGTCTACGAGCAGGCCGCGGCGTCGGGGGCGACGGCCGTGGTGTCGGTCCACCTCTCCGCCGACCTCAGCGGCACCTTCGAGTCCGCCCAGCTGGCGGCCCAGGAGGCGTCGCTCCCGGTGGAGGTGGTCGACTCCCGCCAGGTCGGCCCGAGCCTGGGCTTCGCCGTGATGACCGCCGCGGCCCGGGTCGCCGACGGCGGCGCCCCCGCCGACGTCGCCGAGGCCGCCCGCTCGCGCGCGCTGGCCACGACCTCGCTGTTCTACGTCGACACCTTGGAGTACCTGCGCCGCGGCGGCCGCATCGGCGCCGCCCGCGCCATGCTGGGCTCGGCGCTCGCGGTCAAGCCGATCCTCGCCCTGCAGGACGGCCGGGTCGGCCCCCTCGAGCGCGTCCGCACCTCCGGGCGGGCCCTGGCCCGGCTCGAGGACCTCGCGGTCGAGGCCGGCACCCGTGGAACCGGGGGGACTGGCGGCACCGTGGATGTCGCCGTCTCGCACCTGGCCGCCGCCGAGCGCGCCGAGCACCTCGCGGCGTCCCTCGCGACCCGCCTGGAGGGCGCGCTCGAGGGCCGGCCGGTGCACGTCAGCGAGCTGGGCGGGGTCCTCGGCGCCCACGTGGGGCCGGGGTTCGTCGCGGTCTCCGTCGCGCCGGTGGTGTAGGTCCGCCTCGCGTGCCAAAGTCGCGCACTTGCGAAGTTTTGTGCCGGACATATCGGTCATCCGGCCGGTGAACCCACGCAAGTGTGGAGTTTTGGCGGTCGGGTGCGGGTCCGCCGAATCTGCGCCAACTGCACACCCGGCACCCGGCACGCGGTCCGACGCCGATTCGGCGCGCCGACGTCGCACGTGTGCAGTTGGCGCACCTACACCCGCCGCAGCGCCTCGTCGATCTCCTGCTCGCCGTTGAGGAGGTCGAAGGTCTTGCCGACCGTCGACACCCGGTCCAGGCAGTGCACCAGCACCGCCGCCACGTCCTCGCGGGTCACCTCGCCTCGATCCAGCGAGCCGACCTGCACCAGCCCGGTGCCGGGCTCGTCGGTCAGTCTTCCTGGCCGCACGATCGTCCAATCCAGGTCGCGGCGACGCAGGTCGTCGTCGGCGGCCTGCTTGGCGCGCAGGTAGACCTGGAAGACATCCTCGCTGTCGGGGTCGGCGTTCTCGGTGCCCATGGCCGAGACCATCAGGTAGCGCCGCACTCCTGCCTGTTCGGCGGCGTCGGCGAGCATGATCGCGGCGCCCTTGTCGACGGTCTCCTTGCGGGCGGCGTTGCCGTCGGCGCCACCGCCGGCGGCGAACACGACGGCGCCGGCGCCCTCGACGATGCCGGCCAGGGTCGCTACGTCGGTGGCCTCCAGGTCGACGACGACGGCCTCGGCCCCGTTGTCCTCCAGGTCGGGGACCTGCTCGGCCCTGCGGACCATGCCGACCGCCTGGTGCCCGGCGGCCTGCAGCTCGCGCTCGAGGTGCTGGGCGATCTGGCCGTGTCCACCGGCGATGACGACGCGCATGAAGGTCCTTTCGTGTCCACAGACGAGGGTCGCCGGTGGTTGTCCACAGGCTACGAACTGACCCTGTCGCTCACCGCACCGCCTTCCTAGGTTCGATCGCATGCGCAGGAGAGAACGAGACGAGGCCGCCGTCGCCGCCCGACGCCGGCTCCAGCTGCTCGAGGCCGAGCTCGCCGGACTGCGGGGGAGCCGGGCGAAGGAGACCACGCCCTTCTTCGAGGAGCCCGAGCCGGTCTCGGCCGGCCCACCGGCCGGGCTCGACGCGCACCGCGACGTGCTCTACGCCCCGCACGGTCGTCCGCTCCCGCAGTCCCCGGCGCCGGTGCGGGCCCCGGGGCGTCACGCCGTGCCACGCCGCGGCACGAGCGACGGCTCGGCCGAGGTGGTGCCCGACTGGGTGCCGGACTGGGTGGGGGAGCGGGTCCCCTCGGCCTGGCGCGGTCGCGTCTCGCTGCAGGGACACCACCTCACGCTGCTCGCGGCGGTGCTGGCCGTGGTGCTCCTCCTCACCGGCTGGATGACGCTGCACCGGGGGCACGGCGAGACCGTCCCGGCCGCCCGGTTCGCCTCCGGCACGGCCACTACCACCGGGTCGGGCGCGGCCGCCTCGAGTGCTGCGTCACCGGCCAGCCCCGTCGCCTCGGGAGGCGCTGGTGCTCCGACCAGCGCGGGCGGCTCGGCGGGCACCGTGGTGGTCGACGTCGCCGGCAAGGTGCGTCGGCCGGGGGTCGTCACGCTGCCCACCGGCTCGCGCGTGCAGGACGCCATCAGCCGCGCGGGCGGCCTGCGGGTGGGCGTGGCCGCCGGCTCGCTCAACCTGGCGCGGGTGCTGGTCGACGGCGAGCAGATCCTCGTCGGCGTGCCGGGGGCCGCCGGGGCCGCGCCGTCGATGGCGAGCGCCACGACCGCGCCCGAGGGCGGTCTGGTCAACCTGAACTCCGCGACGCTCACCCAGCTGCAGGATCTGCCGGGAGTCGGTCCCGTCACCGCCCAGAAGATCATGGAGTACCGCACCGCGCACGGCGCCTTCACCTCCGTCGACCAGCTGCTCGAGGTCGACGGCATCGGCGACAAGACGCTGGCCGACATCGCCCCGCACGCCACCTTGTGAGCACCGATGAGGTCCCACGGTCGTCTCGCAGCCGGGCGCGCCACGACCTGCGGGCGGTGGCGCTGGGGGTGGTCGCGTGGGCGGCGGCCCTCGCGACGCTGCGGCTACCGCACGCCACGGTGGCGAGCGGCTGGTTGCTGGGGGCGGGCGCCGCGACCTGGTTCGCGGTCCGCCGCGGCCCGCGGCCGGAGCACCTGGCCTGGCTGGGCGTGGCCCTGGTCGTCGGGCTGGTCACTGCCCTGCGCGCCGGGGCCGTCCACGGGGGGCCGGTCGACACCCTCGCCCAGGAGCGGGCGGTGGCCCAGGTGACGCTGCGGGTGACCAGCGACCCGGCCGCCCGGGACGGTCGGTTCGGCGGCTACGTGCTGCTGCGCGGATCGGTGCGGCAGCTGGTGGCTCGCGGTCGCAGCTGGCAGGGGCTGCGCGAGCCGGTGCTGGTGCTCGCACCGCGCAGCTGGGCCGGCACCAGGTGGGGGCAGACGCTGCGGTCCTCGGCGCGGCTGGGGATGGCCCGGGGGGACGACCTGGCCGCGTTGGTGACACCGCGCGGGCCGCCCGCGGTGGTCGCCGAGCCGGCGCCGTGGTGGCGGGTGGTCGACCGGGTCAGGCACGGCGTCCGCGATGCGACCGCTCCGGCGGGGCGGCAGCCCGGTGCGCTGGTGCCCGCGCTCGTCGACGGCGACGAGGCGGGCCTGTCCCAGCAGACCCGCACCGAGTTCCAGACCACGGGCATGACCCACCTGCTCGCGGTCTCGGGAACCAATCTCACGCTGGTCGTCGGAGCGTTGTTGCTGCTGGCGCGCTCCGCTCGGGTGCGGGCCCGAGGACTGGTCGTCGTGGGGGCGCTCGGTGTCGTCGGGTTCGTCATGCTGGCCCGCCCCGAGCCGTCGGTGCTGCGTGCGGCGGCGATGGGGTCGGTGGCCCTGCTCGGCATGGGCAGTGGCGGCACCACGCGGGCGGGCCGCACGCTCGGCGTCGCCGTGCTGGTGCTGATGCTGGTCGATCCGTGGCTGGCCCAGCAGGTCGGGTTCGCGCTGTCCGCGCTGGCCACGACGGGCATCGTCTACCTGGCGCCGGGCTGGCGTGAGGCGATGTGCCGATGGCTGCCCCGGTGGGCGGCGGAGGCGTTCACCGTGCCGCTGGCCGCCCAGCTGGTCTGCACGCCGGTGGTCGCGAGCCTCTCAGGACAGGTGAGCCTGGTGGCGGTGGTCGCGAACCTGCTCGCGGCGCCGGTGGTGGGGCCGGCGACGGTGCTCGGTCTTGCGGGCGGGGTGCTCTCGGCGCTGTGGGCGCCGCTGGGGGTGCCACTGGGGGTGCCGGCGGGCTGGTGCGCGTCGTGGCTACTCCTGGTGGCCCACCGCGGCGCGGCGCTGCCGACGGCGGCGGTGGGCTGGTCGGCCGACCCGGTGTCGCTGCTGGTGCTCAGCCTGGTGTGCGTCGCGCTGGCGCTGGCGATGCGCGGCCTGCTCGCCCGGCGCGTCGCGACGGTGGGCACGTGCGCGGTGGCGCTGGCGGCGATGGTGGTGCCGGGCGGCCTGCCCACGCCCGGTTGGCCACCGGGCGACTGGGTGATGGTCGCCTGCGACGTCGGTCAGGGTGACGGGCTGGTGCTGCGGGTCGCCGACGGTGTCGGGATCGTCGTCGACACCGGGCCCGACCCGCAGTTCATCGACAACTGCCTGCGCCGGCTCCACGTCAGCAGCGTGCCGCTGGTCGTGCTCACCCACTTCCACGCCGACCACGTCGGCGGCCTCACCGGAGTGCTGCGCGGTCGACGGGTGGGGCTGGTCGAGGTGACGACGTTCGACCAGCCCGCCGCCGAGTACGCCGACGTGGTCCGTGAGACCAGGGCCGCCGGCGTCGCCTCGCGCGTCGTGCAGGTGGGGGAGAAGGTGCACCTCGGCGCGCTGACCTGGCAGGTCCTGGCCCCGAGCGGTCCACCACCGGACGACTCCGACTCCCCACCCAACGACGCCAGCATCGCGATGCTGGTGAGGACCCGGGGCATCACCATCTTGCTGACCGGCGACCAGGAGCCCTGGTCGCAGGAGCGGCTGGCCCAGGTCGTCCCCGGACTGCGGGTCGACGTGCTCAAGGTCGCCCACCACGGCTCGGCGAAGCAGGACCCCGACCTGGTCCGCGCGCTGCGCCCGCGGCTGGCGGTCATCTCGGTCGGGGTCCGCAACGTCTACGGCCATCCCGCTCCCTCGACGCTGCGGCTGCTGGCTCAGGCCGGCGCGAGCGTCGCGCGCACCGACACCGAGGGCGACGTCGCGGTCACGGTCGACGGCGGGGGACGGCTCGGCACCGCCCACCGGATGCCGGCGGTCCGGCCGCCCCCGGGCGGGGTGGGGTGATCACCGCCGGCTGCGGGCGTCCGGTGTCGGCGCTGCGTGAGAGGGTCGTGGGCGTGGCGGACGACGGTGCGGCTGGGCTGGGCGGGGTGCTGCTGGTCTCGGGACCCGAGGAGTTCCTCGCCGAGCGGACCATCGGCCGGGTGCGGACCGCCGTGCGCGCGCTCGACGCCGAGGCCGAGTTCAGCGAGACCACCGCCGACCAGCTCAGCCTGGCCACGCTGGGAGAGCTGAGCGCCCCGTCGCTGTTCTCCAGCACCCGGTGCGTGGTGGTCCGGCGGCTCGAGGACCTGCCCGAGGAGTCGACGGGCGGCATCCTCGCCTACGCCGCGGCGCCGGCCGAGGACGTCGCCCTCGTGCTGGTGCACTCCGGTGGTCAGCGGGGCAGCGGACTGCTCACCAAGCTGCGCAAGGTCGACGGTGTCCGCGAGGAGCGCACCACCTCGCCCAAGCCCAGTGAGTACCCGCGCTTCGTCGTCTCGGAGCTGCGGGCGCTCAACGCACGCATCGAGCCCGACGCGGCGTCCGCGCTGGTGGCGGCCGTGGGGCAGGACCTGCGAGGCCTCGCCTCGGCCTGTCACCAGCTCGCCTCCGATGCCGCGGCGCTCGGCTCCGGCTCGGGTGGTCGCGGCACGGTCATCGGCTCCGACCTGGTCAAGCAGTACTTCGGGGGCCGGGCCGAGGCGCGCTCGTTCGACATCGCCGACCTCACGGTGGGCGGTCGACGCGCCGAGGCCCTGGCCGAGCTGCGGTGGGGTCTGTCCACCGGGCTCGCGCCGGTGCTGGTGACCAGTGCGGTCTCCAACAGCCTGCGGCAGCTGGTGAAGGTCGGCAGTGCCGCCTCCGGCACCCGCGACGCCGACCTGGCCCGCAGCGTCGGGATGCCGGACTGGAAGCTGAAGTCGGTGCGCGCCCAGCTACGGGAGTGGCACCCCGACGCCCTCGCCCTCGCGGTGCGAGCGGTCGCGGTGGCCGACGCCGACGTCAAGGGGCAGGCCGCCGACGCCTCCTACGCGCTCGAGCGGATGGTCATGACGGTGGCCGACCTGCGCGGCCGCACCGGCTGAGCCGGGCGCGGTCGGCCCTCACCGGGCCAGCTGGGCCAGCTGGGCCAGGGCATGAAGAAGCCCCGCCCAGGATCCTGACGGATCCCGACGGGGCTCGAGACGAGCAGCGTCAGACGCTGCTCGCGCGGCGGGCGATCGCCGACTTGCGGTTGGCCGCCTGGTTCTTGTGGATGACGCCCTTGCTGGCGGCCTTGTCCAGCGCACGACCGGCGGCGCCGGCCAGCTGCTGGGCCTCGGCGGCGTTGCCGGCGTCGGCGGCCTCGCGGAACTTGCGGATGGAGGTCTTCAGCGCCGACTTGACCGCCTTGTTGCGCTCGTGCGCGGCGTCGTTCTGCCGGATCCGCTTGATCTGGGACTTGATGTTCGCCACTGGGTGCGCCCTTTACGTTGCTGGTGGAGAGAGGAAAGTCGAGGGTCCGAGTCGCGCCGGACACAGCCGCCAACAATACCAACGCCGGCTCACGGGGCCCAAATCGCGTCGCGGGCGCGCTCAGGACTTCTCGGTCGAGGCGGCGTAGATCTGCTCGACGGCGGCCGCCAGGGCCGCGTCGAACTCCTCCTGGCCCATGTCGCGGCGCAGGTCGGAGATCAGGGCGCGGGAGAAGCTGGCGATCATGGCGTGGTCGTGGGCCAGTCGCTCGCAGGCCTCGTCGCGGGAGTAGCCGCCCGAGAGGGCCACGACGCGCATCACCCGGTCGTGCTCGACCAGCGGCCGGTAGAGGTCGGGGATGGTCGGGATGCTCAGCTTGAGCATCACCTGGCGCCCGGCGGGCAGCGCGTCCAGCCCGGCCCGCAGCTCGTCCAGCAGCATGCCCTCGGCCTCGGCCTTGTCGGGTGCGTCGATGGAGACCTCCGGCTCGAGGATGGGCACCAGGCCGTAGGTCGAGATGTGCTCGCCGATCTCCAGCTGCTGGCCGACCACCGCCGCGATGCCCGAGCGGGAGGCGTGCTGGACCACCGAGCGCATCTTCGTGCCGAAGACCCCGAGTCCCACCGCGCGGTCCAGGAGGTCGTCGAGGCCGGGCATCGGCTTCATCGTCTGCACGCCGTCGGCCTCCTCGGCCAGGCCCTGGTCGACCTTGACGATCGGGACGATGCCCCGCTCGCGCCACAGGTACGTCGGCGCCGGGGCTCCCTCGACCTCGCCGTCCATGGTCTGCTCGAAGAGGATCGTGGCCAGCACGCGCTCGCCGGTGAACGCCGGCGCGGTCATGATCCGTACGCGCATCTGGTGGATCAGCGCGAACATCTCCGCCTCGCTGCTCCAGGAGTCCTCCGGCACGCCGTACCCGGCCAGCGCCTTGGGCGTCGAGCCGCCGCTCTGGTCCAGCGCGGCGATGAACCCCGGCCGCTGCGACATCTGCTCCAACATCTGCTCCGACATCTGCTGCGCGATCTGCTCCGAGCTCATGGCCCCATCCTGCTCCCGCGACCTCACGACCAGCCCCGCCGCTCGCCGAGCCAGCCCCACAGCGCCGCCGCGTACCACCGGCCGTGGACGCGCAGGTACGGCGAGTTGCTCGGCGCCTTCTTCCGTGAGCTCTCCACCATGTAGCCGCACAGCGCGGCCAGCCACATGTCGATGTGCTCGGGGTCGACGTCGCGGGTGAGCCGCCGCTGGGCCAGCACGGCGTCGGCGTCCAGTCCGTCGCCCCACGCCGAGACCAGCAGGTCGACGCTGTCCTGCCACGGTGTGGCCAGCGTCGGCCAGTTCCAGTCCACGGCGACGTCGCCCGCGGGCTCGGCGGTCAGCAGGATGTTGTCGTCGCGCAGGTCGGTGTGGCAGAAGGCGTCCATCGGCAGCTCGACGTACGCCGCGGCCAGCTCGGCCGCCTCGTCTCGGTGGGGCCGGTCGGCGGCACGGAACCAGAACCGGTCGAACCCGCCGATCACGGCGGTGATCGGCTCCAGTCCCATCGCCGGCACCGGAGCGGTGGCCTCGGCGATCTGCTCGGCGACCTCGAGGGCGCGGTCGAGCTCCTCGCGCACCCACGGACGGGTGGGCGGGCGCCCGGCCACGACCCGCATGCCGACCGCGATCCAGAGGTCGTCCTCGTGCACCCACAGGAGCTCCGGCGCCGGCACCGAGGCCGGCAGCGCGGTGAGCTTGCGGGCCTCGTCGCGGTAGGAGTCCGCGGCGTAGGCCTGGGCGACCTTCGAGGCCGCCTTCACGAAGACCTGGCGGCCGTCCTCGCCGGTCAGCACCGAGGCGAACCCGGGCGTGAACCCCGCGTCGCGCGACTCGCCCGAGACCACGCGCGACCCGAGGCGTCGCTGGATCTCACCGCGCAGCTTGGGCGGCAGGAACTCCCACGTGAGCCGCCGTGCCGTCCGCCCGTGCGGCACCGGCTCGACGTCGTCCATCACGGCCCTGGTCACGAACCCGATCCTCGCAAACCCCGGTCGTCGAGGACACTGACCCGGTGCCCGAGCTGGTGACCCCGCACGTCCGCTACGCCGAGTCCTACCGCGCCGCCTACCGCGAGCTCGACCGCGAGCCGCCCACCGACGTCGCGGCCGAGGTGGCCAACCTGGTGGACGAGCAGTGGCGGCCCGAGCCGGGCAAGGTGCGCTGCACGCACCTGTGGTGGGTCGCGGGCGAGGAGTACCTGGGCCGGATCGGCGTCCGCCACGAGCTCGACGACTGGCTGGCCGAGCTCGGCGGTCACATCGGCTACGACGTCCGACCCTCCCGGCGCCGGCAGGGCCACGCCACCGCCATGCTCGCCGCCGCTCTGCCGACCGCCCACGCGCTGGGCATCGACCCGGCGCTCATCACCTGCGACACCGACAACGTCGCCTCGCGCCGCACCATCGAGGCCAACGGCGGCGTCTTCGAGGACGAGCGCGGCGGCAAGCTGCGCTACTGGGTGGCCACGGACCGCTGACCCGACGGCTGCCGATCAGCGGCCGCGCACCCGCGCAGCGAGCTCGGGGGTGAGGTCCGACCCTGCGGAGGCGAGGCCTGGGAGCAGCTCGGGCTGGGTGGTCAGTGCCCGGAAGCACTGGCTGATGGTGACGCCGTGGTCGGGGCGGTGCAGGACCTCGATCGGGTCGTCCTGCTGGACGAGCCCCGGCACGGCCACCGACAGGTACGCACCGGGTCTCGCCTCGGCCGTGAACTGCTTCAGCCAGCCCTTGGTGCCCATCACGCCGGCGAAGGTGCCGCACGGGATGCGCGGCACCGTGACCACGAGCTCGACCGTGCGGCCGACCCGCCAGCGCTCGCCCAACGGCGAGGCGTTGACGTCGATGCCCGACGTCGTCAGGTTCTCGCCGAACGAACCGTCCGGCAGTAGCGCACCCAAGGTGCGCTCCCAGTGGCCCAGATCCTCGGCAGCGAACGCGTAGACGGCCTGGTCGGGGCCACCGTGGTGCCGGCGGTCGCCGATGAAGTCGCCGTCGAGCCCACTGTCGCCGGCCCTGGGGACGCCCACCCGGACCGGGCCGTCGACCGGCTCCTTGCCGATGCCGGTCCAGCCCGCCCGCTTCCACGGGTTCGGCTCGCGCGAGCCGACGTTGACGGAGCACACGGTCGCCACCACCCCAGAGTAGGTGGGTCTACTGTCCGAACCGTGCTGCGATTCTTCGTCCTCGGCGGCCTGTTCTTCCTCCTCGTGGTCACCGTGGTCGCCGGTTCGATCGGCGGGCTGGCGTGGTGGTTCCTGGTCGCCTTGCTGGTGGTCCTGCTCGGGGTCGGTGTGTGGGACCTGGTGCAGAAGAAGCACGCGATCCTGCGCAACTACCCGGTGCTGGGTCACATGCGGTTCCTGCTCGAGGGCATCCGCCCCGAGCTGCAGCAGTACTTCATCGAGCGCAACTACGACGGGCGGCCCTTCGACCGCGACACCCGCAGCGCCATCTACCAGCGGGCGAAAAGCACGAAGGAGGAGGCGCCGTTCGGCACCGAGCGCGACGTCTACGAGGTGGGCTACGAGTACCTCGTCCACTCCACGGCGCCGGTCGAGACCATGAGCGAGGCGCCGCGCGTGCGCATCGGCACGCAGGCCTGCACCAAGCCCTACGACATGGCGCTGATGAACGTCTCGGCGATGAGCTTCGGCGCCCTGTCGGGCAACGCCATCGAGGCCCTCAACAAGGGGGCGGCGATGGGCGGCTTCGCCCACGACACCGGCGAGGGCGGGCTCTCGAAGTACCACCGGCAGGGCGGCGACCTGGTCTGGGAGATCGGGTCGGGCTACTTCGGCTGCCGCACCGACGACGGCGGGTTCGACGCCGACAAGTTCGCCGAGGTGGCCTCCGGCGACCAGGTGCGGATGACCAGCCTCAAGCTCAGCCAGGGCGCCAAGCCCGGCATCGGCGGCGTGCTCCCGGGCAAGAAGGTGACCAAGGAGATCGCCGAGGCGCGCGACGTGCCGCAGGGGGAGAAGTGCGTCTCCCCGGCCTACCACAAGGCCTTCCACACCCCGCGCGAGCTGGTGCACTTCCTGGCCCACATGCGCAACCTGTCGGGCGGCAAGCCGGTGGGCTTCAAGCTGTGCCTGGGCTCGCGCTCGGACTTCTTGTCCATCTGCAAGGCGATGGTCGAGGAGGGCACGACCCCGGACTTCATCATCGTCGACGGCGCGGAGGGCGGCACCGGCGCGGCGCCTCAGGAGTACGAGGACCACATCGGTGTGCCGCTGACCGAGGGGCTGATGACGGTCGACAACGCGCTGCGCGGCGTGGGGCTGCGCGACACGATCAAGGTTGGCGCCAGCGGCAAGGTCACCAACGGCGTCGACATCGTCAAGCGCATCATCCAGGGCGCCGACTACACCAACTCCGCGCGCTCGATGATGATGGCGGTCGGCTGCATCCAGGCCCAGACCTGCCACACCAACACCTGTCCGGTCGGCGTCGCCACGCAGGACCCTCGGCGAGCTCGCGCGCTCGACGTGCCGTCCAAGGCCGAACGCGTGCACCGCTACCAGCAGCAGGTGGTCGAGCAGGCGATGCAGGTCGTCGCCTCGATGGGGCTGAGCTCCTTCACCGAGCTGCGCCCGCACATGCTGCGCCGCAACGTCAGCCACGGCACCATCAAGAGCTACGCGGAGATCTACCGGCCCCTGCAGCCCGGCGAGCTGCTCGCGACGCCGCCCGCGGACTGGGAGCGCGACTGGGAGCTCGCCGACGCCGACCGGTTCACCCCGTGACCGAGGGGCTCGAGGGCCGCGTCGTCGTCGTCACCGGCGCCAGCAGCGGCATCGGCGAGGCGATCGCGCTGCACCTGGCCGAGCGTGGCGCGCACGTGGTGCTCGGCGCTCGCGGTGAGGACGCGCTGCGCGAGGTGGCCGGTCGCATCGAGTCGGCGGGGGGTCGAGCGGTCCACCGCGCCACCGACGTACGCCGTCGCGAGGACGTCGAGGCCCTGGTCGCCACCGCTCGCGAGCACTTCGGTGGCCTCGACGTGATGGTCTCCAACGCCGGCGCGATGCCGGTCTCCTTGATGGACGACCTCAGGGTCGACGACTGGGACCTGATGATCGACGTCAACCTGCGCGGTGTGCTGCACGGGATCGCCGCCGCGCTGCCGGTGTTCCGCGAGCAGGGTCGCGGTCACTTCGTGCACATCGCCTCGACGGCGGCCTACAAGGTGGTGCCGCAGCAGGCGCTGTACGCCGCCACCAAGACCGCGGTGCGGGTGCTCACCGACGGGCTGCGCCAGGAGCTGGCCCCCGACCTGCGGGTCTCGCTGGTCTCGCCCGGCTTCACCCACACCGAGGGCATCGGCAAGGGCAGCGACCCCGAGATCGCGGCGGCCATGATCGCCCGCCGCGACGAGATCGCGATGCCGCCCGAGGCCGTCGCCCGCGCTGTCGCCTACGCCCTGGAGCAGCCGGAGTCGGTCGACGTCGGCGAGATCGTGCTCCGCTCCACCGCCCAAGCCTGATCCCCGATCGAGAGGTTGGACCCATGACCACCGTTGCCGAGCTCATCATCGACGCCCTCGCCGACCACGGCGTCACCTCCGTGTGGGGTGTGGTCGGCGACGCCCTCAACCCCGTCACCGACGCGATCCGGCGCGAGGACCGCATCGAGTGGGTGGGCGTGCGCCACGAGGAGGCCGGCGCCTTCGCGGCGTCGGCGCAGGCGCAGCTGACCGGCGAGCTCGCGGTCTGCATGGGCACGGTGGGCCCGGGCGCCCTGCACCTGCTCAACGGCCTCTACGACGCCAAGAAGTCGCACGCGCCCGTGCTGGCCATCGTGGGCCAGGTGCCCCGCGAGGACATCGGCACCGACTTCTTCCAGGAGGTCGACAACGACGTCGTCTTCGCCGACGTCGCCAGCTGGAGCGGCACCTTGACCTCAGTGGACCAGATGCCGCACCTGCTGGAGGAGGCGGTCAACACCGCGATCTCCACCCAGGGCGTGGCCGTGCTCTCGATCCCCGGCGACGTCGGCGCACTCGAGCTGCCGAAGGGGACCCGCAGCTGCGCCTTCGTCCGACCGGCCCCGCCGGCCGCCGCGGACGCCGACACCGTGCGCGCCGTGGCCAGCGTGCTCAACGAGGCCAAGCGGGTCACGCTGCTGGTGGGCCAGGGAGCCCGGCACGCGCGGGCCGAGGTGCTCGACCTGGCCGAGCGGCTGCAGGCGCCGATGGTGCTCACGCTCAAGGCCAAGGACGGCTTCGACGACGACAACCGCTTCGAGATCGGCCAGTCCGGGTTGATCGGCAACCCGGCCACCGCCGAGGCGTTCGCCACCTGCGACGTGCTGTTCCTCCTCGGCACGGACTTCCCCTACCGCAACTTCCTGCCCACCGGTAAGACCGTGGTGCAGCTGGACTCGCGCGGCCAGCACGTCGGCCGGCGCACTCCGGTGACGCACCCGTTGGTGGGCGACAGCCGGCTGACGCTGCAGTCGCTGCTGCCGCTGCTGGAGCACCAGGAGAGCAGCCGTCACCTCGACGCCGCCCGGAAGGTCTACGAGGAGTGGGGTCGGCTGCAGGCCCACCTGGCCGACCCCGACTACGACAAGAAGCTGTTCGGCCGGCTGCGCCGCAAGGTCGACAACCCCGAGCGACGCATCCGCCCCGAGCTGGTCGCGGCGGCGGTCGAGAGGCACGCGGCGCCCGACGCGATCTTCACCACCGACACCGGCATGTCGACGGTCTGGCTCTCCCGCTTCGTGCGCATGACCGGCGGCCGGCGGCTGATCGGTTCCTACAACCTCGGCTCGATGGCCAACGCGATGCCGCAGGCGCTCGGCGCCCAGGCATTGGACCGCGCCCGTCAGGTGGTCTCGTTCTCGGGCGACGGCGGGCTGACCATGCTCCTCGGCGACCTCATCACCGCGGTCAGCCACCGGCTGCCGGTCAAGATCGTCGTCTTCGACAACGGCCGGCTGGGCATGGTCAAGCTCGAGATGGAGCAGGTCGGCCTGGCCGAGTTCGGCACCGTGCTGCACAACCCGGACTTCGCCGCCCTGGCCCAGGCGATCGGCATGCACGGCGTCCGGATCACCGACCCGCGCGACGTCGACGGCGCGGTCCGCGACGCCTTCGCCCACGACGGCCCGGTGCTGCTCGACGTCCTCACCAACCCCGACGAGATCGCCATCCCGCCCAAGCCCACGCTCGAGCAGGGCTGGGGCTTCGCGATCGCCAAGTCCAAGGAGTTCCTGGTCGCACCGGAGTAGGACCGACGCTCAGCACGAGACCGGTTCCGCGATGGGCTCCGTGAACGTCGCCGCGCTCTCGCCCCAGCCGATGCCGTGGGAGTATTGGGCAAGCCCGACGCACGCCGAGCCTGAAAGATGTCCGTGACCCGCACCGCTCCCGTTCCTGGCCGCACCGACCCGGCCGTCCTCCGGAACTTCTGCATCATCGCCCACATCGACCACGGCAAGTCCACGCTGGCCGATCGGATGCTGCAGCTGACCGGCGTCGTTGACGAGCGCAGCGCGCGTGCGCAGTACCTGGACCGGATGGACATCGAGCGCGAGCGCGGCATCACCATCAAGTCCCAGGCGGTCCGCATGCCGTGGACGGTGGGCGAGACGCCGTACGTGCTCAACATGATCGACACCCCCGGCCACGTCGACTTCACCTACGAGGTCTCCCGCTCGCTGGCCGCGTGCGAGGCGGCGGTGCTGCTGGTCGACGCAGCCCAGGGCATCGAGGCGCAGACGCTGGCCAACCTGTACCTGGCCATCGGCGCCGACCTGCACATCGTCCCGGTGCTCAACAAGATCGACCTGCCCAGCGCGCAGCCGGAGAAGTACGCCGAGGAGCTGGCCGGCATCATCGGCTGCGACCCGGGCGACGTCTTGAAGGTCAGCGCCAAGACCGGCGACGGTGTCGCGGCGCTGCTCGACGAGATCGTGGCCCAGACCCCGCCTCCGGTGGGCGACGCCGACCAGCCCGCGCGAGCCCTCATCTTCGACTCGGTCTACGACACCTACCGCGGCGTCGTCACCTACGTCCGTGTGGTCGACGGCGAGCTCAAGCACCGCGACCGGATCAAGATGATGTCGACCGGCGCCGTGCACGAGATGCTCGAGGTCGGCGTCATCAGTCCCGAGCCGGTGAAGGCCGACCACATCGGGGTCGGCGAGGTCGGCTACCTGATCACCGGTGTGAAGGACGTGCGCCAGTCGCGCGTCGGTGACACCGTGACCAGCCAGCACGACGGCGCCGGCGAGCCGCTCGGCGGCTACGAGCACCCCAAGCCGATGGTCTTCGCCGGGCTGTACCCGATCGACGGCGACCAGTACCCCGACCTGCGCGAGGCGCTGGACAAGCTGCAGCTCAACGACGCGGCCCTGGCCTACGAGCCGGAGACGTCGGGCGCCCTCGGGTTCGGGTTCCGCTGCGGGTTCCTCGGGCTGCTGCACATGGAGATCACGCGTGACCGGCTCGAGCGCGAGTTCGGCCTCGACCTGATCTCGACCGCGCCCAGCGTGGTCTACCGCGTGGTGATGGAGGACGGCAGCGAGCACGTCGTCACCAACCCCAGCGAGTTCCCCGACGGCAAGATCGCCGAGGTGCACGAGCCGATGGTCAAGGCGACCGTCCTCAGTCCCAGCGACTACATCGGCACGATCATGGAGCTCTGCCAGTCCAAGCGCGGCCAGCTCGACGGCATGGACTACCTCTCCGCCGACCGCGTCGAGATGCGCTACACGCTGCCGCTGGCCGAGATCGTCTTCGACTTCTTCGACCAGCTGAAGTCGCGCACCAAGGGCTACGCCTCCTTGGACTACGAGACCACCGGCGAGCAGGCCGCCGACCTGGTCAAGGTCGACATCCTCCTGCAGGGCGAGCCGGTCGACGCCTTCAGCGCGATCGTGCACCGCGAGGCGGCGTACTCCTACGGGGTCATGCTGGCCGGCAAGCTGCGCGAGCTCATCCCGCGGCAGCAGTTCGAGGTACCGATCCAGGCCGCGATCGGCACCCGGGTGATCGCGCGGGAGACGATCCGCGCCATCCGCAAGGACGTGCTGGCCAAGTGCTACGGCGGTGACATCACCCGCAAGCGCAAGCTGCTGGAGAAGCAGAAGGAGGGCAAGAAGCGGATGAAGATGGTCGGCCGCGTCGAGGTGCCGCAGGAGGCGTTCGTCGCCGCGCTCTCCACCAACGCCCCGGCGGAGAAGAAGGCGAAGTGATCCTCCGCCCGGCTCGTGACGACGAGTGGCCGGTGCTGGAGTGGCTGTGGCAGGCCTACGGTCACGACCTCTCGGAGTTCCGCGACTCCTACCCGCGTCCCGACGGCCGGTTCACCCACGACCACCTCGACCGGGCCCGCGGCACGGGGACGGCGTATCTCGCCCTGACCGATCCGGGTCAGGGGCGCGGCGAGGTGCCGGTGGGCTTCTCGTTGGTGACGGCGGGGGAGCGCGGCGAGTGGCACATGATGGCGTTCTTCGTGACCCGGCGGGTGCGTCGCACCGGCCTCGGTCGCGACCTCGCGCTGGAGACGATCCGCCGGCACCCCGGGCCGTGGGAGATCGCCTTCCAGGAGGAGAACCCCCGTGCCGCGTCGTTCTGGCGCCGCATCGCCGACGAGGCGTTCCCCGACGGCTGGCGCGAGGAGCGGCGCCCGGTGCCCGGCAAGCCGGAGATCCCGCCCGACGTGTGGATCATCGGCGGGTGACACCCGAGCAACCGCCGAGGCGTCGTGTTGTCGCGCGTCGTGGCCGGTGAGGCGTCGCGTCCCGACGGTGCGGATGATGCGACGCCTCGGCGCCGATGACTGACGAGGTGGCGACGCCTCGGCGCCAGTGACCCGCGAGGTTGCGACGCCTCGGCGGCCGTGATGATGGCACCCGTGGCGTTGACCGACGACCTGCTCGCCGAGTGGGACCTGCGGGTCGACGGTGCCCCGATGCGCGGTCGCACCGCGGTCGTCACCCCGGTGCTGACCGCCGACGACGTCCCGGCCGTCCTCAAGGTTTCGACGCGCTCGCTCGTCCCTCGCGGGCTGCTCAACCACCAGGTCGTCGTGCCGCACCCCGAGGCCGAGCACGAGCACCTGGCCCTCAAGCGCTGGGCGGGCGACGGTGCGGTCGAGCTGCTGCGGGCCGACCCGGGTCGCTGGGCGCTGCTGCTCGAGCGCTTGGAGTACCGCGACCTGCGCGAGGAGTGGGACGTCGCCGCCTGCGAGGTGGTCGGCGACCTCTATCGGCGCCTGCACGTGCCGGCGCTACCGCAGCTGCGGACGCTGTCGTCGTCGGTCGCCCGCTGGGCCGAGGAGCTCGCCCGCGCCGAGGTCGCGATGCCGCCGCGGCTGGTGCAGCAGGCGATGTCGATCGCACGCGACCTCGCCGGCGACCCCGCCACCGACGGCACGCTGATCCACACGGACCTGCACTACGAGAACGTGCTGGCCGCCGAGCGCGAGCCGTGGCTGGCGATCGACCCCAAGCCGATGTCGGGCGACCCGCACTACGAGGTGGCGCCACTGCTGTGGAACCGGTTCGACGAGCTCGCCGGCGACGTCCGGCGCGGCACCCGGGCCCGGTTCCACGCCGTCGTCGACGCGGCCGGGCTCGACGAGGACCGTGCGCGCGACTGGGTGGTGCTGCGCATGGTGGTGGCCGCGGACGACCTGGATCCGACGCGGTGCGTGGCCATCGCGAAGGCCGTGCAGGACTAGCGGTTGCGCTGCGCGGAGACCGGGGTAACGTAACCGGACATGACCTCCACTTACGTCATCGGTGACTACTCGGTCCACCGCGTCGGCTACGGCGCCATGCAGCTGCCGGGCCCCGGAGTGATGGGCCCGCCGCGCGACCACGACGAGGCGCTGCGGGTGCTGCGCCGGGCGATCGAGCTGGGCGTGGACCACATCGACACCGCCGACTTCTACGGCCCCTACGTGTCCAACGACCTGATCCGCGAGGCGCTGGCGCCCTACCCGGAGGGCCTGGCCCTCGTCTCCAAGGTGGGCGCCTTCCGCGACGACGCCGGCAACTGGCTGCCCGGCCAGACCCCCGCGCAGCTGCGGCAGGGCGTCGAGGACAACCTGAAGCGGCTCGACGTGGAGCGGCTGGCCGCGGTCAACCTGCGGCGCATGGACGAGCACGAGGGCGTCGAGGCGGTGCCGCTCGAGGACCAGCTCGCCGAGATGGCCGCCCTGCGCGAGGAGGGCAAGATCGCCGGCATCGGTATCTCGACCGTGCCGCTGGAGATGGTGCGCCAGGCCCACGAGAGCGTCGGCCTCGTGACCGTCCAGAACGCGTTCAGCCTGCTCTCCCAAGACGACCGGCCGACCCTGGAGTACTGCCGCGAGCAGGGCATCTCCTACGCCCCGTACTTCCCGCTCGGCTCGGCGTTCGAGCACATGCCCAAGGTGGTGGACGACGTGACGGTGCAGGCCGTGGCCGAGCGCACCGGGCACACGCCCTCGCAGGTGGGTCTGGCCTGGCTGCTGGCCCAGGCCGACAACGTGCTGCTCATCCCGGGTACGTCGTCGATCGCCCACCTGGAGGAGAACCTGGCGGTGGGTGACATCGAGCTCTCCGCCGAGGATCTGGCCGAGCTGGACAAGGCCGCGTCGTAGCGGGCGCTACTCCGGCATCTGCACCTCGCCGAGCTCGTCCCAGCCCTCGCCGTCGACCTGACGGCTGACGATCCTGGGTCGACTGACCAGGGCTTGGCCGAGCTCGCGCATCGCCTGCTGGAAGTGGTCGCTCGAGACGTGCGGGCCGGCGCCATCGTCGGTGAACGCCTCGACCAGCACGAACTCGGCCGGGTCCTCGACGCTGCGCGACCACTCGAACCACAGGTTGCCCGGCTCGGCGCGGGTGTCGCGCGTGAAGTCGGCCACGAGGTCCATCCACCGGTCGGACCACTCGCGCTTGGTCTCGAACTTGACGACGATGAAGATCATGCAACCGAGCGTTGCACACCTTCGCAGGTGTCCAGTTGCCTAATGAGGGCGAGGAAGTCGGCCTGGTCGCCGAGAATCCTTCCGTGCCGACCGCCGACCCTCCGAACGCCGGACCTCGGCACCAGGCGCGCTCGACGTCGCGGCTGTCGCGACTGCTGCCGCCCCCGGGACCGACGCGGCTGATCGCGGTCCTCAGCCTGGTCAACAGCACCGGCAACGGGGCGTTCTACGCCCTGAGTGCGCTCTACTTCACGCGCATCGTCGGCCTTCCCGTGCTCGAGGTGGCGCTGGGCCTCTCCATCGCCGGCATCGCCGGGCTCGTGGCCGGCATCCCCGTCGGGCACCTGGCCGACCGGCGCGGTCCGCGGGAGATCCTGGTGCTCACCCTGGTGCTGGCCGGCATCGCGGACGGCCTGCTGCTCCTGGTGACCAGCTACTGGCAATTCGTGGTGATGGCTTGCGTCTTCAGCTTCGCCACGGCGGGTGCCTCGGCGGTGCGCAACGCGCTGATCGCGGCCCTGGCCACCGGGGCCGAGCGCTCGGTGTCGAGGGCCTACGTCCGGGCGGTGACCAACGTCGGAACGGGACTGGGCACGGCCCTGGCCGCGCTGGCGCTCCATGCCGACGACCGGCCCTCCTACATCGTGGTGATGCTGATCGACGTCGTCAGCTACGTGCTGTGCGCCTTCCTCGCGGTCGGCCTGCCGAAGGTGTCGGCGCCCCCTCGTGAGGAGGCGGCGGGGATCCTGACCGCCGTCAGGGACCTGCCGTACCTGACCGTCACCGGCCTCTCGGCCGTGCTGGCGCTGCACTACGAGATGCTCGCCATCGGGGTGCCGCTGTGGGTGGTCAACCACACCAGTGCCCCCAAGTGGCTGGTCTCGGTGCTGCTGGTGCTCAACACCGTCGTGGTGGTCACCTGCCAGGTGGCGGTCGCACGGCGGATCGTGACGCTGCGCCACGCGATCACGGCCAGCGCGGTGAGCGGTCTGCTGCTGTTCGAGTCGTGCGTCGTGTTCGGGCTGAGCAGCAGCGGCGGGCTGGTGATCGCCTCCCTGGTGCTGGTCGCGGCGCTGCTGCTGCAGGTCGTCGGCGAGATCACGCAGGCCGCCTCCTCCTTCGTCCTCGGCTTCGACCTCGCCCCCGAGCACGCCCAGGGCCAGTACCAGGGCCTGTTCGGCTCGGCGATGACCCTCTCGGCCCTGGTCGGGCCGACGGTGATCGCCGTGCTGCCGCTGCGGATCGGACCACCGGGATGGTGGGTGCTCGGGGCCTTGATGCTGGTCGCCGGCCTGCTGCTCGGACCCGCGGCCCGGTGGGCCGAGAGGTCGCGGGCGAGAGCGGATCTGGTCGTGCCGAGGTCGGGGGAGACACCCTCGGCTACTGTCTGGTCACCGCCGACGTGATCGTCGCCACTCAGCGAGGAGAACACCTGTGCCCCACGGACCCGAGGACTACGACGCCTCCGTGATCGAGGGGCGGCCGGCCAACGTCGCCGCGCAGTTCCTCGATCGGGTACGCCGCAGCGGCAGCCGCGAGGCCTACCGCTATCCCGACCCCGCTGCGAGCGGTGGTTGGTCCTCGCTGACCTGGGACGAGGTCGGCGAGCGGGTGCGCCACTACGCCGCCGGTCTCCTCGAGCTCGGTCTCGAGCGCGAGCAGCGCGTCGGCATCGCCTCGGCCACCCGATACGAGTGGATCCTGGCCGACCTGGCGGTGATGTGCGCCGGCGGGGCCACGACCACCGTCTACCCCTCCACGCGCGCCGACGACACCGGCTACATCCTGGCCGACTCCGAGTGCCGGTTCGTGTTCGTCGAGGACGACGACCAGCTGGCCAAGCTCGTCGAGCAACGGGCCGAGCTGCCGAAGCTGGAGAAGGTTGTCACCTTCACCGGCTCGGGCGACGGCGACTGGGTCATCGGCCTGGACGACCTGGCCGCGCTGGGGGAGAAGCGACTGGCCGACCAGCCCGAGGAGATCGACACCATCGCCGGTGAGATCCCCTCCGACGCGCTGGCCACGCTCGTGTACACCTCGGGCACCACCGGCCGGCCGAAGGGCGTGCGGCTGCGCCACGACTCGTGGGTGTACGAGGGCGTGGTGATCCAGGCCTACGGCTTCCTTACCGAGGACGACCTGCAGTACCTGTGGCTGCCGATGTCGCACGTGTTCGGCAAGGTGCTGCTGTGCTCGCAGCTGGCCTGCGGCTTCCCGACCGCCGTGGACGGCCGGGTCGACAAGATCATCGACAACCTGGCCGTCGTCCGGCCGACCTTCATGGGCGCCGCGCCGCGGATCTTCGAGAAGGCCTACGGCCGGATCACGACCATGACCGAAGCCGAGGGCGGGCTGAAGAAGGCGATCTTCGACCGCGCCTTCGCCGTCGGTCTCGACGTCGACGCCCGCCGGCGCGAGGGCCGCTCGGTGCCGCCGCTGCTGGCCGCCCAGCACGCCCTGTTCGACCGGCTGGTCTTCGCCAAGGTGCGCGAGCGGTTCGGTGGCCGGGTGCGCTTCTTCATCTCCGGGTCCGCGGCGCTCAACCGCGACGTCGCGCTGTGGTTCAACGCCGCCGGCATCGTGATCCTCGAGGGCTACGGCCTGACCGAGACCTCGGCCGGCGCGTTCGTGAACCACCCGGACAAGAACAAGTTCGGCACGGTCGGCCCGGTCTTCCCCGGCGAGGAGGTACGCATCGCCGAGGACGGCGAGGTACTGCTCAAGGGCCCGAACATCATGGACGGCTACCACCGGCTGCCCGAGGAGACGGCGTCCGCGCTGGTCGACGGCTGGCTGCACACCGGCGACATCGGCGAGCTCGACGACGACGGCTACCTGCGCATCACCGACCGCAAGAAGGACCTGTTCAAGACCTCCGGCGGCAAGTACGTCGCGCCCTCGGCCATCGAGTCGCGGTTCAAGGCCGTGTGCCCCTACGTCAGCAACTTCCTGGTGATCGGCAACGAGCGCAACTACTGCATCGCCCTGGTGGCCCTGGACCCCGAGGCGATCGCGGAGTGGGCCGAGCGCAACGGCGTCAGCGGCGATTACACCGCCATCGTCACCTCGCCGAAGTGCCGCGAGATGGTGCAGGGCTACGTCGACGAGCTCAACTCAGGCCTCAACCGGTGGGAGACGGTCAAGAAGTTCGAGATCCTCGAGCACGACCTCACCATCGAGTCCGGCGAGCTCACCCCCTCGCTCAAGGTCAAGCGGAAGGTCGTCGAGACCAACAACGCCGATCGGATCGACGCGCTGTACGGCTGAGCCCGGGGGTTGCGCCAACTGCGCACTTGCGAAGATGGCGCGCGTGATCCGTCGGTCCCGGCGCGCCGAGTGCGCAACTGCGCAGTTGGCGCACGTCCGGACCCGCTGATGCCCAGCACCCTGCCCGAGGGCGACGCCGCCCCGGCCGACGGATCCCTGCCCGAGCACGCCCTGGCCGGGCTGGGGGAGAGGCCGCTCGGGCTCTACGTCCACGTGCCGTTCTGCCGGGTGCGCTGTGGCTACTGCGACTTCAACACCTACACCGCCGAGGAGCTGGGCTCCGGCGCCTCGCGCGCGACCTACGCCGACCAGGCGGTGGCCGAGGTCCGGCTCGCCGCCCGGGTGCTGGGCGACCGCGCACCGCAGGTGGCCACGGTGTTCCTGGGCGGGGGCACCCCGACGCTGCTGCCCGCCGAGGACCTCGCCCGCGTGCTGCAGGCGGTGCGCGACGAGCTCGGTCTGGCGCCCGGTGCGGAGGTCACCACCGAGGCCAACCCCGACAGCGTGACGCCGAAGTCGCTGACGCAGCTGGCCGAGGCCGGGTTCACGCGGGTCTCGTTCGGCATGCAGTCCGCGGTGCCGCGGGTGCTGGCCGTCCTGGACCGCACCCACGACCCCGACCGGGTGTCGCTGGTGGTCGAGCAGGCTCGCGCGGCCGGCATCGCCCAGGTGAGCCTGGACCTCATCTACGGCACGCCGGGGGAGACCGGTGCCGACTGGCAGGCCTCCCTCGACGCGGCCCTGGCCAGCCGGCCCGACCACGTCTCGGCGTACTCGCTCATCGTCGAGGACGGCACCGCGCTCGCGCGCCAGGTGCGCTCGGGAGTGTTGCCGATGCCCGACGAGGACGACCTGGCCGACAAGTACCTGCAGGCCGACGACGCACTCGGCGCCGCCGGGCTGGCCTGGTACGAGGTCTCGAACTGGGCCACCGGCCCCGACGCCCGGTGCGAGCACAACCGGCTCTACTGGACCGGTGCCGACTGGTGGGGCGTCGGGCCGGGCGCGCACTCCCACGTCGGCGGGGTGCGGTGGTGGAACGTCAAGCATCCGGCCGCCTACGCCGCGCGCCTGGCCGAGGCCGTCTCGCCGGCCCACGCCCGTGAGGCGCTCGACGCGGAGACCCGTCGCGTCGAGCAGGTGCTGCTGGAGGTGCGGCTGGCCGAGGGGTTGTCGCTCGACCGGCTCGACGCCTCCGGCCGCGACCAGGTGGCCGGCATCGTCGGCGACGGGCTCGCGGAGCTGCGTGAGGAGTCGTTGGTGCTCACCCGCCGTGGCCGGCTGCTGGCCGACCTGGTGGTGCGACGCCTGCTCGACCCGTGAGCCGGCTGGTTGGCGACCCTCGGCGAGGGGGTAGAACGTCGGCATGGACCGACGTAGCGAGGCGCAGCGGCACCTGGAGGCCATGTCCGCACCGGAACCGGCGCCCGTGGCGCCGCGTGTGCGCCGTCGCCATGGTGGCGGCCTGCTGCGTCGACTCGCGCTCGGGGCGCGTCGCTTCTACCGGGTGTGGCTGCAGAGCGACCGGAGCACCGAAAGCGTGCAGGCCCGGTGGGGCCGGTTGAGCGAGCTGCGCGCCGACGACGACTACCGGCGGTTGGAGACGTTCACGCGCCAGGACCCGTGACGAAGTCGATGAGCTCCTCGACCCGGCCCAGGAACGCCGGCTCGAGGTCGTTGTAGTCGCGGACGCCCCCCAGGATGTGCTTCCAGGCGCGCGCGACGTCGGCCTGATCGCGGTGCGGCCAGCCCCAGGCCTGGCACACGCCCTTCTTCCACTCCAGCTGGCGCGGCACGACCGGCCAGGCCTTCTTGCCGAGCCGCTGCGGCTTCACCGCCTGCCAGACGTCGACGTAGGGGTGACCGACCACCAGGACGTGCTTGCCCTCCGGGCTCTTGGCCACCGCCTGGGCGATGCGGCTCTCCTTGGAGCCGGGGACGAGGTGGTCGACCAGCACGCCGACCTTCCGCTCGGGGCCGGGCCGGAAGTCGCGCAGGTGCGCGGGCAGGTCGTCGACGCCCTCGAGGTACTCCACCACCACGCCCTCCACGCGCAGGTCGTCGCCCCAGACCTTCTCCACCAGCTCGGCGTCGTGGCGGCCCTCGACGAAGATCCGGCTCGCGCGCGCCACGCGGGCCTGCGTGCCGGGCACCGCGACCGAGCCCGACGCCGTGCGCGTGGGCGCGGCCGGTCCGGCCTTCGTCGGCGCCACGAGCGAGACCGGGACGCCCTCGAGCAGGAAGCCCGGACCCAGCGGGAAGGTGCGGTGCCTGCCGCGCCGGTCCTCCAGCGTCAGCGTGCCGAGGTCGCGCTCGACCTTGACGATCTCGCCGCACCAGTCGGTGGTGACCTCCTCGACCACCAGCCCGAGGTCGGCGACCGTCTCCACGGCACGACCGCGCTTGGGCATCCGCCAGTCGGTGTTGAGGACGTCGGTCCCGTATCGATCCACGGCGCTCAACGCTAGAGCGCGCCACCGACAGCTCCGCGCAGCGAAACGCGGCCGGGAACAACTCTTGCGCGACGAGCGTTCGCGATATATCGTCAATGCATCGGGAGTGTTCTTCTCTCGATCTCGAACAACAAAGGAGGTCCCACCATGGGACGCCATCACTTCACCCAGCAGTACACCCAGGACGAGCTCGCGGAGTTCGCCCGCCGCCGCAACCGCGGCGGCTTCGGTCCCGGCCCTGGCTTCGGCGGTCCGCCGTGGCTGGCCGAGATGTTCAACCAGGGCGGTCGCGGACGCGGCCGTCACGGCTTCGGCGGTCCTGGCGGTCCCGGCGGCCGCGGTCCCCGGGCGCGTCGCGGCGACGTGCGCGCCGCCATCCTCGACGTCCTCGCCGAGGACCGGGGCGAGAACGCCACGCCGCTCAACGGCTACGCGGTGATCCAGCGGATCGCCGAGCGCACCGAGGGCGTGTGGAAGCCCAGCCCCGGGTCGGTCTACCCGACCGTCTCCCAGCTCGAGGACGAGGAGCTGGTCGTGCAGAGGGAGGACGGCAGCCGCAAGACGCTGCACCTCACCGACGCCGGCCGCGCCTACGTCGCCGAGCACCCCGAGGAGATGGCCGCCGTGTGGGCGCCCTTCGCCGAGGAGCAGGCCGAGGACGGGTCCGCGGACCTGAAGAAGGTCATCGGCCAGACCATGGCCGCCGTCTGGCAGCTCGCCTCGACCGGCACCACCGCCCAGGTGGAGCAGGCCGCCGAGGTGCTCGCCGAGACCCGGCGCAAGCTCTACACCATCCTCGCCGAGGGTGACCCGCAGTGAGTGCCGAGGAGTGGCGGATCACCGACGGTGACCGCCACTCCGCCCTCCAGGCGCTCGGCGAGCACTACGCCGCCGGGCGCCTGGACGCCGCGGAGTTCGACGAGCGCTCCGAACGGGCGCTGGCCGCCCGCACCAACCAGGACCTGCGGCCGCTGTTCGCCGACCTGCCCCCACCGCACGGACCCCGGACCACGCCTCCCGGCGCACCGACGCCGGCTGTCGCGGCCGGCACGTTCCGCCGGCCCGGCCCCCGCGGGTTGCCGTTCCCGTTGCTGCCGCTGCTCGTGCTCGCCGTGGTGTTCGTGGCCTTCCACGGGTTCTGGCTGCTGCCGCTGGCCTTCCTCGGGTTCTGTCTGCTGCGCGGCCGGCACTGGACGCATCGTCGGGGTTGGTGACCTCCCACGACGGACGGACGGTTCCCACGGTGCGCACACCGTGGGAACCGTCCGTTCACCACGGTGCCGTGGTGAACGGACCCCCTCAGAGCAGCGGCAGGTGCCGCGCCGCCCGGGGCAGCTCGGCGTACCCCCGCACCACGGCCTGCCCCAGCTCCTCGCGGGGGTAGGGCCACTCGGCGGCGTCGAGGGCGTCGGCCACGGGGACGCCGCGGCCGGCCAGGTCGCGGATCGTCTCGGCGACGACGCCGATCGCGGCCCGCTGCTCCTCCACGAACCCGCGGCCCACCGGGTTGCCGTGGCCGGGCACCACGACGGTGTCGGGGCCGACCAGGTTGAGCACCAGGTCGAGGGAGAGCGGCCACGACATCGGGAAGCACTCGGCCCCGAAGCCCGGGGCGGCGGAGCGGTCCGACTCCTCGACCAGGTCGCCGGCGAGGACGACGTCGGCGTCGTCGAGGCGCACCACCACGTCACCGCCGGTGTGACCCCGGCCGGGGTGGACCAGCTCGACCGCACGGTCGCCGAGGTCGACCACCTGCACCGAGGAGAACGTGTGGGTCGGCAGCGCCACGCGGCTCTCGATCATCTCCTCGCGGTGGTGCTGGTCGGGGTCGTCGCGGCAGGCCTGCTGCACCTGCGCCAGGTGGGCCGGCATCGCGGCGGCGGCGTCCTCGTGGGCGTAGATCGCCACGTCGCCGGCGGCGTTGCCGAGGCTGTGGTCGAAGTGGACGTGGGTGTCGACGACCCCGACCAGCTCGCCGACGCCCAGGCCACGTGCGGCGTCGACGGCGGCAGCCGCCGCGCGCTCGGACCACAGGGTGTCGACCATGACGAAGCCCCGGGCGCCGGCGACGACGCTCGTGCTCACGTCGAACGGGGTGTGCCGCGAGACCCATACCCGGTCGGCGACCTCGACGAACCCGGCGTCGCGCTGCAGCAGGACCACACCGGCACGCTAGTACGCTTGGCACTCAGGGGACACGAGTGCCAGGGACCACGGTCGGCGGAGGAGGGTTGCCATGCAGGAGGAGCGGCGGCTCGCCGTGCTGCGGGCGATCGTCCAGGACTACGTCGAGACCCGCGAGCCGGTGGGCTCGAAGACGCTGGTGGAGCGCCACCGGCTCGGTGTCTCCCCGGCCACGATCCGCAACGACATGGCCGCGCTGGAGGAGGAGGGCTTGATCACCCAGCCCCACACCAGCGCGGGCCGGGTGCCCACCGACGCGGGCTACCGGCTCTTCGTCGACCGGCTCACCGCGATCAAACCGATGTCGGCCGGGGAGCGGCGGGCCATCGCGACCTTCCTCGACGGCGCGGTCGACCTCGACGACGTCGTGCAGCGCAGCGTCCGGCTGCTGGCGCAGCTCACGCACCAGGTCGCGATCGTGCAGTACCCGACGCTGTCGGGGTCCACGGTGCGTCACGTCGAGCTGGTCGCCATCGCGCCGAGCCGGCTGCTGGTGGTGCTGATCTTGAGCACCGGCCGCGTCGAGCAGCGGCTGGTGGAGGTGCCGGCCGACCAGCCGGCTCCCTCGGAGGACGAGCTGGCCGACCTGCGCCGCCAGATGCTCGGCCTGGTCAGCGGCGCCCGGATCGCCGACGCCGTCGCCTCGCTGCGCGGGCTGCCCGAGACGATCTCGCCGGCCCAGCAGGAGGTCGCCGGCCAGCTCGTCGAGGCCCTCGTCGAGGCGATGTCCGACCACCGCTCCGAGGGCCGCGTGGCCGTCGGCGGCACGGCCAACCTGGCCCGGTTCGGCGACTCCTTCGACAGCTCGCTGAAGCCGCTGCTCGAGGCGCTGGAGGAGCACGTGGTGCTGCTCAAGCTCCTCGGTGAGGCCGGGGCCTCGCCCGCCGTCACCGTGCGCATCGGCGCCGAGGGGCCGCTGCAGGAGCTCTCGTCGACCTCGGTCGTCGCCAGCGGCTACGGCCCGGGGTCCGACGCCTTGGCCGCGCTGGGCATCGTGGGCCCCACCCGCATGGACTACCCGGGCACCATCGCGGCCGTCCGGGCCGTTGCCCGCTACGTCTCCGCCATCCTCAACGAGACCTGACCCGACGAAGGCTGAGTAACCACCCACGTGAACCCGTACGAGATCCTCGGCGTCGACCGCGATGCCGACGACGACACCATCAAGAAGTCCTACCGCCGGCTTGCGCGGCAGTACCACCCCGACGTCAACCCCGACCCCGACAGCCAGGAGCGGTTCAAGGAGGTCTCGGCCGCCTACGAGGTGCTCTCCGACCCGCAGAAGCGGCGGATGTACGACCTCGGCGGCGACCCCATGGGCGGTGGCATGGGCGGTGGGTTCGCCGGCCAGGGCGCCGGCTTCTCCTTCACCGACATCATGGACGCCTTCTTCGGCGGCGCCGCGGCCGGTGGCGGCCATGGACCCCGGCCCCGCACCCGCCGCGGGCAGGACGCGCTGGTGCGGCTCGACGTCACCCTGGCCGAGGCGGCGTTCGGCACCACCCGCGAGCTCAAGGTCGACACCGCCGTGCTGTGCAGCACCTGCCACGGCTCGGGCGCGGCGGCCGGCACGCGGCCCGTCACCTGCGAGACCTGCCACGGCCGTGGCGAGGTGCAGCAGGTGCAGCGCTCGTTCCTCGGCGAGGTCCGCACGCTGCGTCCGTGCGCGGCCTGCCGCGGCTTCGGAGAGATCATCCCCGAGCCGTGCCGCGAGTGCGCCGGCGACGGGCGCGTGCGTTCGCGCCGCGCGCTGACCGTGAAGATCCCCGCGGGCGTTGACACCGGAACCCGGGTGCAGCTGACCGAGCAGGGCGAGGTCGGCCCCGGTGGCGGCCCGGCCGGCGACCTCTACGTCGAGGTCCGCGTCGCGCCGCACGAGACCTTCACGCGCGAGGGAAACGACCTGCTGTGCCACGTCGTGCTGCCGATGACCGCCGCGGCGCTCGGCACCACGATCGACCTGCCGCTGCTCGAGGCCGACCTGGAGTCCTCCGACCCGGAGCTGGAGACCTCGGTCGCCTTCGACATCCGCGCCGGCACGCAGTCCGGCGCCGAGCAGCGCATCCGCGGCCGTGGGGTGCCGTCGCTGCGCAGCGGCGGTCGCGGCGACGTCGTCGTCACCGTCGTCGTGGAGACGCCAGCGCGCCTCGACGAGCGCCAGCAGGAGCTGCTGCGCGAGCTGGCCGTCTTGCGTCACGAGGAGTCGCCCGACGGCCGCGTCGAGCCGGCGCACAAGTCGGTCTTCGGCCGGTTCAAGGACGCCTTCAAGTGACGCTGCCGGTCTACGTCCACGACGGCACCGCGTCGCTGCGCGCCGGTGACGACGTCGTCCTCGACGGCGACGAGGGCCGCCACGCGGTGACCGTCCGGCGCACGGCCGCGGGGGAGCGGGTGGTGCTCACCGACGGCGCCGGCGCCGCCGCCACCGTGCTCGTGACCGACGCCGCGAAGGCCTCGCTGACCGGCGTGGTGGAGGAGGCCGAGGTGCGCCCGGCCGAGGAGCCGCGGGTGACCGTGGTGCAGGCCATCCCCAAGGGCGAGCGCGCCGACCTGGCCGTCGAGGTGCTCACCGAGGTCGGCGTCGACGAGATCGTGCCCTGGGCCGCCGAGCGGTGCGTCGCGGTGTGGAAGGGCGAGGAGAAGACCGCCAAGGCACTGGCCAAGTGGCGCGCGACGGCCCGCGAGGCCGCCAAGCAGGCCCGGCGGGTCTGGTTCCCCACGGTGGCCGAGCCCGCGACGACCGACGACGTCGCCGCCCTGCTCGCCGGCGCCAGCGTGCCGGTCGTCCTCGACGAGGCGGCGTCCGGCCCGATCGGCAACCTGCCCATCCCCGGCCGCGGCTCCATCGTCGTGGTCGTCGGCCCCGAGGGCGGCATCTCGCCCGCGGAGCTCGAGGCCTTCGCCGCCGTCGGCGCCGAGCCCGTCCGGCTGGGATCCTCGGTGCTGCGTACCTCCACCGCCGGCGTCGCCGCCGTCGCCGCGTTGCTGGCCCGCACCCGGCGCTGGGGGTAGTGCGCCCACCGCGCACGTGCGAAGACGGCGCGCGGAATGGGACGCATGTGGCGTGCCGGGTGCGCACGTGTGCAGTGGGCGCACCCCGGGGCGGTCCTGTGCGGGGGCTAGCCGGCTGTGGGGCCGGCGTGCATGGTGCCGGCGTCAAAACTCCGCACTTGCGCAGTTGCGAGTCCGGCGTGTCGGACTTGCCGCCACGAATCGGGCCCCCTAACTGCGCAAGTGTTGAGTTGCCGCACGTGATGGGTCGTCGGGGAAAAGCTCAGTCGGCGTCCAGCCCGGAAGCGCCAAAGCCCCGCACTTGCGGAGTTGCGAGTCCGGCGTGTCGGACTTGCCGGTAGGAATCGGTCCACCTAACTGCGCAAGTGTTGGGTTGGCGCACCCCGGGCCCGCCGCCACTCACCGCACGGCCAGCAACCGCTCCACCCGCTCGACCTCCTCGGCCAGCTCCTCGCGCTCCGAGCGGGTCGGCTCGCGCCACAGGTCGAGGACCACCCTGCCTTTCTCCAGCCGCCAGAACCCGGCCCCGGCGCCGTCGAGGAGCACCAGCTGCCCGACGCCGCCGTTGGTCCCCATCCAGCGCTTCCGGTCCTCCCCGGCCAGCACCCGGTCGCGTTTGGTGTGGGAGAGCCAGAGGTTGTCGTAGCGCCCGAGCAGTCGGGCCGGGGCGGCGGTGTCCTCCTCGGCGATCGGGGCGTCGGGCACGTCGAGGAGCACGGCGCCGTCGGGCCCGGTGTGGCGTGTCAGGACGAGGTCGGCGAGCACGGGGCCGAGCCGGGTCACACCGGACCAGGTGGTCAGGTCGCTCGCCGTCGCCGGGCCGTACGCACGCAGCCAGCGCCGCACCAGCGTCGGCAGGTCGATCTCGGTCTGCGGAGCACCGAGCCAATGCTCCACATCGACGTAGCTGACGCCGCCGGCGCGCTGCCACAGCCCGCGCGGCGGTGCTTGCACCAGCGGGAGCCGACTGCGGGCCGCCTGCAGCGTGGCATCGGCAGAGGTCTCGGGGAACGCCGCGGTGAAGCGCTCGCGCAGCTCGGCCGCCGGCACGGGTACGTGGGCATTCGCGGCGGCGGCCAGTTCCTCGCGAGCGAGGTGCGCTGCGGGTCGGGCCTGCCGGTCGCTGCGCAGCTGCCGGTCGAGGAACGGCTGCACCCACGGTCGCAGCGCCAGCGCGTCGGCCGGTGCGAGCAGGTGGATGGTGCCGCGCATGGTGAGCAGCCGCACGGCCTCGCGGCGCTCCAGGTGCGCGGACAGCGCGAGCGGGTCGAAGCCGGCCACCCGGGCGGCCAGCGAGAGGTACGGCGGCAACGGCTCCTGGGCCTGCAGTCCCACGAGGTGCTCGACCATCGCCAGTGGTTCGACGTCCGTCCGCTCGAGGAGGTGCTGACGCAGCAGCAGCGTGCGGTCGAGCGCGCGGGCGGTGAGCTGCACGGAAAAACGCTAGACGAACGGAGCAGGGTGGCGGCATGACCCTTCGCTGGCAGTGCCTGTGCGTCGACGTCGCCGAGCCCGAGGTGGCGGCGGACTTCTGGGAGGCCGCCCTGGGCTGGCGGCGTACCCACTCCTCGGATGCCGAGGTGGTCCTCGAGCCGCCGGCGGGCAGCCCCGAGGACGGCGTCAGCCCGGACCTGCTGTTCCTGCGGGTGCCGGAGGAGAAGGCCGGCAAGAACCGGCTCCACCTCGACCTGCGTCCCGACGACCAGGCCACCGAGGTGGCCCGCCTGGAGGGTCTCGGCGCTACGCGGGTCGAGGTCGGTCAGGACGGTTCGCAGTCGTGGGTCGTGCTGGCCGACCCGGTGGGCAACGAGCTGTGCGTACTCCGCGCGCTCACCGCCGAGGAGCTCGCCGAGTACGAGATGCCCAATGGTTAACGGACGTTAACCGTCTTCGTGTCCTGGCTGACTGGTCGGCCCTGGCCCGACTCGTCGCTGTCATGCACCACCAGCGTGTAGCTGCCCGCGGGCACGCCGCTGACCGTGAACCGGTACGGCGAGGGCATACAGCACTCGCGCGCCGTGGCGTGGCCGCGCTGGACCACTCGCGATCCCTGCTTCAGCTCCCAGACCACGGTGGCCTCGAACGTCGCGGCGACACCGCGAACCGTGATGGTCGAGCCCACGGAGGCACCGTCCGTCGGGCTCGTCACCCACACGGGGGCCTGCACCTGGAGCGGGTCGGCCCTCGCGACCGGGGCGCTCGTGTCGACGCCGAGCACGCTCGGCACCGCCTCGCCGTCGATGGTGAACGTGACCGGCACAGGCTGACCAAGCACGGCGTCGACCGTGTACACCACCGCCTGCACGCCGACGCTGCCGCCGCCGGACGGTGCCGCCGTGAGGGCGTCGGCGCTGCCGTGGAGGTCGACGGTGACCCCGTCGGCGGTGCTCGACGTGATGCTGGCGACGGTGCCGCCCGGCCACAGGCTGCGGTAGTCGGGATCGCTCGCGGTGCCGCCGACGGCCACCTGTACCGCACGCTGCAGCTCCTGGGCGGGGGTCACGCCCGGCAGCGACAGCAGCTCGCGGTAGAGCCGGACCCCGCGGGCCGCCTGTCCGGCGTAGTAGACCGGCGCACGGACGTCGCTGCCGACGGGGGTGGCGGGCGGGCTGCTCGATGGCGTCGCGGCGCCCGACACGCGCGAAGGCTGAGCGGTGGCGTCGGAGTGCCGCTCCGGCTGCTGCCCGCGTACGAGCGCCACCACCGCGGCCACCGCGACCAGCAGCACCACCACGGCGGCGACGACCACCCAGCCGCGCGACTCCCGGTCCGGTGCCGGGGCCTGGTGCATCTTCACGTCAGTCCGACGCACCAGCGTCGCCCGCGGTTCACGCACCGTGCCGAAACCCGCTGGCCGTGCGGACCCCACGCCGTCAGGGTGCTGTGCGTGATGCATCCCGACCAGCTCGACGTGGACGAGCACGTCGTGGCCGGCCTCGTCGCCGACCAGTTCCCGCAGTGGGCGGGCCTGCCGGTGGTGCGCACCGGCCACGCGGGCACCGTCAACGCGATCTTCTGCGTCGGCGGCGTGGTGGCAGCGCGGCTGCCGCTGCGGGCTCGCGACGGCGAGGTCGTCAGGCTGTCGCGGGAGGCCGAGGCCGGTGCGGCCCTCGCCGCCGCCACCACCGTGCCGACTCCCGAGCCGCTCTTCCTGGGCCGGCCCGGACGCGGCTACCCGCTGCCGTGGTCGGTGCAGACCTGGCTGGCGGGGGAGACCGCCGACGTCCGCGACCCGGCGTCCTCGCGTGCGTTCGCCGAGGACCTGGCGGGCTTCGTCGCCCAGGTCCGGGCGATCGACACCGGCGGCCGGACCTTCTCCGGCGACGGGCGCGGTGGCGACCTGCGCGACAGCGACGCGTGGGTGGCCCACTGCCTGGAGCAGAGCACCGGCCTGATCGACGTCGCGGGCGCGGCGGCGCTGTGGTCCGAGCTGCGGGAGCTGCCACCGACCGGTCCCGACCGCACCACGCACGGCGACCTGACCACAGGCAACGTGCTCGTCTCGGCCGACCTGCGCCTGGCCGGCGTGCTCGACACCGGGGGCACCGGACCGGCCGACCCCGCCCTGGACCTCGTCGGCGCCTGGCACCTGCTCGACGCGGCCCCGCGGCAGGTGGTGCGCGACGCGCTGGGCTGCGACGACGTCGAGTGGCAGCGGGGCCGGGCGTGGGCGCTGCAGCAGGCCCTCGGCGCGGTCTGGTACTACGCGGACACCAACCCGGCGATGGCCCGGATGGGCCGGCGCACCATCGCCCGGGTCCTAGAGTCGGGCGCGTGAGCACCGACCCGGACTGCCTGTTCTGCAAGATCGTCGCCGGCGACGTGCCGGCCGAGGTGGTGCACACCGACGAGCGCACTGTCGCCTTCCGCGACGTCAACCCGCAGGCGCCCACCCACGTGCTGGTGGTGCCCCGCAGCCACCACCGCAACGCCGCGGAGCTGGCCGCGGAGGACCCCGAGAGCCTGGTGGCGGTGGTCTCGGCGGCCGGTCAGGTCGCGGTGGCCGAGGGTCTCGACACCGGCTACCGGCTGGTGTTCAACACCGGAGCGGAGGCCGGCCAGACGGTCTTCCACGTCCACCTGCACCTGCTGGGTGGCCGGCAGCTGGAGTGGCCGCCCGGCTGACGAGCCAGGCTGGCAGCAGGCCGTCAAGAGCCTGTGAATGGCGCGTCCTGCCTGTGAAAGCCGCCTCGCCGCTCAGGTCGTGCGAGGGCGAGGCCGATGCCAGCGACATGACCAGCATCAGCTCCGTCTCCAGCCTCAGCTCCACGCTGAGCACGCTGGCGACGCAGAACACGCAACGGGGCAAGAGCCCCTACGACGCGGTCTCGTCGCTGCTCGACATGAGCGCCGACGACATCGCGAAGGCCGTCTCCAACGGCACCAGCCTCGACGATCTCGCCAAGGACAAGGGCGTCTCCCACGACGACCTGATCGCCGCCCTCAAGGCGGGTGCGCCGCAGGAGCTGCAGGGCACCAGCGAGCTTGACTCCATGGTCGAGAACATCGCCTCGCGCACCGGTGGGCCGTCGGGTCCGCCGCCCGGTCCGCCCCCGGGTCCGCCGCCCGGTGGCAGCGGCGTGCTCAGCGGCAACCTGACCTCCTCGCAGAGCGAGCTGCTGGACTCGTTGAGCAGCCTGCTCGGCACGACCTCCGACGACCTGTCCTCGCAGCTCTCGCAGGGTGCCGACCTCGGTCAGCTGCTGCAGGACAAGGGGATCTCGCTCTCGCAGGTCGCCTCGACGCTGCAGAGCGGCTTCCTGGTCGACGTCACGGCCTGAGCCGACCTGCCCCGAGCCGATTCACTCAGTGACCGAGCAGGTGCATGACGGTCACGAGCAGCGGCCAGCCGACGAGGAGCAGCAGTGCGACCCACGCCACGAGCTTGTGGCTGGGCTTGCGCGGGTCCAGGTGCGAGAAGAACGCCAGCTGCGCGCCCTCCAGGGTGTTGCGGTCCAGCCCGATGCGGGCGGCGTCCTCGGTGCCGAAGGGCTCGTGCGGACCCCAGTCGCGGGTCGCCCGCTGCTCCTCGTCGTGCTCGGGGCCGCCGGTCATGGGGCCAGCGTAGAACGCGGATGAGGTTGTCGGCGCGCGCCAGTAGCATGGAGCGAGCCGCACCGCCCCACCAGGAAGGGCCCCCACCCGGGCATCCATGACCGAACGCCAACCGGACGACGTCCGCTCCTCGACCTCCGAGACGACCCACCAGGTCGTCGTCCCCAACAGCATCAACATGGTGGCCCTGCTCGGTCCGGGTGATGAGAACCTCGGGCTGATCGAGCGCGCCTTCGACGCCGACGTCCACGTCCGCGGCAACCAGGTCACGCTGCGCGGCGAGCCCGCCGAGGTCGCGCTGGCCGAGCGGCTCCTCGAGGAGCTGGTCACCATCCTGCGCACGGGACAGAGCGTCACCGGCGAGACCGTCGAGCGGGCCATCGGCATGCTGCGCACGGAGACCACCGAGCGCCCGGCCGACGTGCTGAGCCTCAACATCTTGTCCAACCGCGGCCGCACGATCCGTCCCAAGACCCTGAACCAGAAGCGCTACGTCGACGCCATCGACAAGCACACCATCGTCTTCGGCATCGGCCCGGCCGGCACCGGCAAGACCTACCTGGCCATGGCCAAGGCGGTCCAGGCGCTGCAGACCAAGCAGGTCAACCGGATCATCTTGAGCCGCCCGGCCGTGGAGGCCGGCGAGCGGCTCGGCTTCCTTCCCGGCACGCTGAGCGAGAAGATCGACCCCTACCTGCGCCCGCTCTACGACGCGCTGCACGACATGGTCGACCCCGAGTCGATCCCCAAGCTGCTGGCCGCCGGCACCATCGAGGTCGCACCGCTGGCCTACCTGCGCGGCCGATCGCTCAACGACTCCTTCATCGTGCTCGACGAGGCGCAGAACACCACGCCGGAGCAGATGAAGATGTTCCTCACCCGGCTCGGGTTCGGCTCGAAGATCGTGGTCACCGGCGACGTCACGCAGGTCGACCTGCCCGGCAGCACCAAGTCCGGGCTGCGCGTGGTGCAGGGCATCCTCGAGGGCATCGAGGACGTCTCCTTCAACCGGCTCACCGCCTCCGACGTCGTGCGGCACCGGCTGGTCGGCCAGATCGTCGCGGCCTACGACGCCTTCGACGCCCGCGAGGAGAAGGCCGGCGGGTCGCGCGGACGATGAGGACCAGCGACGAGGACCAGGTGGTCACCCGATGAGCATCGAGGTCCTCAACGAGTCCGGGCTGGACCTGGACCCCCACCGCACCCAGCGGCTCGCCCGGTTCGTGATGGGCCAGCTGCGCGTGCACCCGCAGGCCGAGCTGTGCGTGACCGCTGTCGACGAGGACACCATCGCCGAGCTCAACGGACGCTGGATGGAGGCGGAGGGCCCGACCGACGTGCTCGCCTTCCCGATGGACGAGCTGCGTCCGGGCCTGGTCGACGCCGAGCCCGAGGAGGGCGTGCTGGGCGACCTGGTGCTGTGCCCGGCGGTCGCCGCGCGGCAGGCCGAGACGGCCGGCCACTCCACCACCGAGGAGCTGGACCTGCTCACCGTCCACGGCCTGCTGCACCTGCTCGGCTACGACCACGCGCTGCCCGAGGAGCACGCGGAGATGTTCGGCCTGCAAGACAAGCTGCTCGAGCTGTGGCGCACCGAGCTGGCCGGCGACGCCAGCCCCTGACGTGACCGCGCAGAACCTGTGGTTGCTGGTCCTGGTCGTGGGACTGGTGGTGGTGGCCGGGCTCCTCAGCAGCGCCGAGGCCGCGCTGTCGAGCTTCTCGCGCGCCCGGGCGAGCGAGCTGGCCGAGGAGAAGCGACCGGGCTCGCGGGCGCTGCTGGCCGTGGTCGACGACCCGCCCCGGGTGATGGCCACGCTGCTGCTGCTGCGGCTGCTGGCCGAGACCAGCGCCGTCGTGCTGGCCACCGCCGTCGTCTTCGACCTGCTGGGCTCGATCCGCGGCGACGAGACCAGCGTCGTCACCCACCGCTGGCCGTCGGTGGTGGTCTCCATCGCCGTCATGCTCGTCATCTCGTTCGTCTTCATCGGGGTCGCGCCCCGCACGCTGGGCCGCCAGCACGCGGAGACCGTCGCGCTGCTCTCGGCCGGCGCCCTGATCTGGCTGACCCGGGTGCTGGGACCGGTACCGCGGCTGCTCATCCTCATCGGCAACGCCCTCACGCCCGGCCGAGGCTTCCGCGAGGGCCCGTTCGCCTCCGAGGCCGAGCTGCGCGAGCTGGTCGACCTGGCCGAGGCCTCGGGGCTGGTGGAGGTCGGCGAGCAGCGGATGATCCAGTCGGTCTTCGAGCTCGGCGACACCATCGCCCGCGAGGTGATGGTGCCGCGCACCGACGTCGTCTACATCGAGCGCACGAAGACGCTGCGGCAGGCGATGTCGCTGCTGCTGCGCAGCGGCTACTCCCGGATCCCGGTCGTCGAGGACGACCTGGACGACGTGGTCGGCTTCGCCTACCTCAAGGACCTCTCGCGCCGGGTCTTCGACCGGCACGAGGCCGAGGCCAAGGAGAAGGTCGAGTCGGTGATGCGGCCGGTGCTGTGGGTGCCCGACACCAAGCCGGTCGACGACCTGCTGCGCGAGATGCAGGCCGACCGTCGCCACATCGCCGTCGTGGTCGACGAGTACGGCGGCACCGCGGGCGTGGTGACCATCGAGGACATCTTGGAGGAGATCGTCGGCGAGATCGTCGACGAGTACGACCCGGCCGCCGAGGAGGTCGAGCGGCTGCCGGACGGCACCGTGCGGCTGCCCTCGCGCTTCCCGGTCGACGACCTCGAGGACGTCGTGGGGGTGCGGATCGTCGACGACGAGATCGACTCGGTGGGAGGTCTGATGGCCAAGCACCTGGGCAAGGTGCCGATCCCCGGCTCGATCGTGGTCATCGACGGCCTGATCTTCGAGGCCGAGCAGGCCGCCGGCCGTCGCAACCGGATCGGCACGGTGTCGATCCGCCCTGTCACATCCTGACGACCTCGCACGTCATCCTCACGACACGACGCACCCACCGACAGGAGTCACGATGCCCAGCAGCAAGTCCGGGTTCACCGCCGAGGAGCGCGAGGCCATGAAGGCGCGCACCGAGGAGCTGCAGTCCTCCGGCCGCGGCGGGAAGAAGAAGGCCGAGGAGGCCGAGGCCTGCCTCGAGGCGATCGAGAAGATGGAGGGCCTCGACCGCGCCATCGGCGAGCGCATCCACGCCATCGTCACCGACGTCGCCCAGGGCCTGCGCCCGAAGACCTGGTACGGGATGCCGGCCTACGCGAACGCTGCAGACAAGGTGGTCTGCTTCTACAAGCACTCCGCCAAGTTCGGTGCCCGCTACTCCACCTTCGGCTTCAACGACACCGCCTCCCTCGACGACGGCGACCTGTGGCCCACCGAGTACGCCGTCACCAGCACCTCGGAGGCCGTCCTGGCGGAGCTGGAGAAACTGGTCAAGCGCGCCGTGGCGGGATAGTCAGAGACGAAATGGCTGTCGATCAGGCCGATCGACAGCCATTTCGTCTCGGACTACGCCGCCGGGCGGGGCGGCCTCACGACCACAGCTCGGCCGCGATGTCGGCGAACAGCCGCATCGACCGGGTGAGCTCGGCGGTCTGCTCCTCGGTGAGGCGTTCGACGACGGCGGTCAGGTCGCGGCGACGGCGGTTGCTGATCTTGGTCACGATGCGCTTGCCGGCCGGGGTCAGGGCCAGCCGGGTCTCGCGGCGGTTCTCGGGCGGGATGCTGCGGTCGACCAGGCCCGCCTCCTCGAGCCGGTCGACCATCCGGGCTGCGGTGGAGGGGACGACGTCCAGTGCCGCGGCGAGGTCGACCAGTCGGCGTGGCCCGTCGGTGAGCACGACGAGCATCCGGAACTGGGGGAGCGTCATCGACGTCGAGTCCGCGATCGAGCGGGCCGAGACCGCCACCAGAGCGCGTGAGGCGTCGAGCAGGGCGTCGACCGCCTCATGCTGATTCGCTTGCATAGCTGCAACTGTTGCATACTGCAAGCGTGCATCGCATCCCCACGAAGGTCCGTCACGTCCGCAGCGTCGGCCCGGGGCAGGTCCGGCTGCTGCTGCTCGCGCTGCTGGTCGGCCTCGGTGCCGGCGCCGGCGCGATCGTGTTCCGCTACCTGGTCCTGGGGCTCACCCGACTGCTCTCCGGGCACGCCGACTACGCCGGCGCCGGCCACTCCGCCAACCCGCTGGTGCCGTGGCTGGGCCCCTTCTTCGTGCTGGTCGCGCCGGTGGTGGCGGGGCTGGTCTACGGGCCGCTGGTCACGCGCTTCGCGCCCGAGGCCCGTGGCCACGGCGTGCCCGAGGTGATGCTCGCCGTAGCCCGCAACGGTGGCCGTATCCGCCCGCAGGTCGCGCTGGTGAAGTCGCTGGCCAGCGCCCTGTGCATCGGCGGCGGCGGCTCGGTGGGCCGGGAGGGTCCGATCGTCCAGATCGGGTCGGCACTGGGGTCCTCACTCGGTCAGATGCTCCGGCTCGACACCGCGCGGCTTCGCCTGCTCGTCGCCTGCGGGGCCGCCGGCGGGATCGCCGCCACGTTCAACGCCCCGCTGGCCGGCGTCTTCTTCGCGATGGAGCTGGTGCTGCGTCGCTGGAACGCCGAGTCGTTCGGGATGGTGGCCGTCTCCTCGGTCACGGCCAGCGTCACCGGCCGAGCGGTGCTCGGCGACGAGCCGTTCCTGTCCCTGCCGGGCTTCGAGGTCACCCACCTGACGCAGTACGCGCTCGTCGCGGTACTCGGTGTCGTGGCGGGCGTGGTGGGCGTCTGCTTCTCACGGTTCCTCTACCTCGTCGAAGACGTCTGCGACTGGATCTGGCACCGCACCCGCGGCCCCGAGTGGCTGCGTCCGGGCGTCGGCGGGCTCGCGCTCGGCGTGGTGCTGCTGGCGCTGCCGCAGCTGTACGGGGTGGGGTACCCGGTGCTGGGCGACGCCGTCGACGGTCGCTACGCGGTGGGCTTCCTTCTCGTGCTGCTGGCCGGCAAGATGCTCGCCTGCAGCCTCACGATCGGCATCGGCGGCTCCGGCGGCGTCTTCGCGCCCAGCCTGTTCTGCGGGGCGATGCTCGGCGCGGCCTTCGGTGAGCTGGTGCACGCCGTCGACCCAGGCGCCGGCCCGGCGGGGGCGTACGCGCTGATCGGGATGGGAGCCGTGTTCGCCGGCGCCGCGCGCGCCCCGGTCACGGCGGTCGTCATCCTCTTCGAGCTGACCGGCGAGTACTCGATCATCTTGCCGATGATGCTGGCCATCGTGCTGGCCACCGGCGCCAGCCACCTCGTCTCCGCCGACACCGTCTACACCCGCAAGCTGTTGCGCCGTGGCATCGATCTCGAGCAGCCCAGCGACCTCCCCGCCACCGCCTGAGCGCCTAGTCCAGACCGAGTAGCACCGATCTCGGCCTGCGCACTGGTGCTACTCGGTCTGGACTACCCTCGCGGCGTGCCCGAGCTGAGCGACCCCGAGGATCAGAAGCTGGTGACGTTGGCCCGGGCGACTCGGGCGCGGACGCAGGCGGCGGAGGGGGCGGCGCTGCGCGACCTCGACGGGCGCACGTACGCCGCGGCGACGGTCGACTTGGCGCACCTGCAGGTCAGCGCGGTGGGCGTGGCGCTGGCGATGGCCGTGGCCTCGGGGGCTGCGGGGGTGGAGGCGGTGGTGGTGCTCACCGACGCCGACGCCGTGGCCGAGAACGACCTGGCGGCGGTGCGCGATCTCGGCGGCGAGGGCGTCGCTGTGCACCGAGCAGACCCCCGCGGGAGTGTGGCGGAGACCCTCTCCACCTGAGGGCGCGAGGAGTTATAGCCTGCGGGTATGGGGCTCGTCGGGCAGCAGGCGCACGACCGCGCGGTCGAACGACTCAGCGCCTCCTACGCCGCGATCCCGGCCGAGCGCCGGGTGCGGCTGGCGAAGCGGACCTCGAACCTGTTCCGGCCGCGGGCCGACAGCGACGCTCCCGGCCTCGACGTCGCAGGGCTCGCCGGGGTCATCAGCGTCGACGCCGCGAACCGCACGGCCGACGTGCAGGGCATGTGCACCTACGAGGACCTGTGCGACGTCACCCTCGAGCACGGGCTGATCCCGCTGGTGGTGCCGCAGCTGCGCACCATCACCCTCGGCGGCGCGGTCACCGGCCTGGGCATCGAGTCCACCAGCTTCCGCAACGGCCTGCCGCACGAGTCGGTGCTGGAGATGGACGTGTTCACCGGCACCGGCGAGGTGGTCACGGCCACCGCCACGAACGAGCACGCCGACCTGTTCGCCACCTTCCCGAACTCCTACGGCTCGCTCGGCTACGCCACCCGGCTGCGCATCGAGCTGGAGCCGATCGGCGCGCTGGTGGGGCTGCGTCACGTGCGGTTCGACGACATCGGCCTGCTGGGCAAGACGATCGAGCAGATCGTCGAGACCGGCGAGTACGACGGCCAGCACGTCGACGGCATGGACGGCGTCGCCTTCGAGCCGGGCGAGGCGTACCTGACGCTGGCCACCTGGCTGCCCGCGCGCGACGGCGCACCCACCAGCGACTACGCCGGCCAGCAGATCTACTTCCGCAGCATCCGCGAGCGCGAGAGCGACCTCCTCACGCCGTACGACTACCTGTGGCGCTGGGACACCGACTGGTTCTGGTGCTCCGGCGCGTTCGGCGCGCAGAACCCCTACCTGCGCCGGGTGTGGCCGCGGCGCTGGCGGCGCAGCGACGTCTACCACCGGCTGCTGGGCCTGGACCAGCGCTTCGACATCGCCGACCGGCTCGACCGCCGCGCCGGCCGGCCGCGGCGCGAGCGCGTGGTGCAGGACATCGAGGTCCCCGTCGAGCGGCTGGGGGAGTTCCTGGCCTGGTTCGACGAGCACGTCGGGATGCGCCCGGTGTGGCTGTGCCCGCTGCGGTTGCGCGGCGAGACCACGTGGCCCACCTACCCGCTGGAGCGCGGCCGTACCTACGTCAACGCAGGGTTCTGGGGCACCGTCCACGTGGGCCCCGAGGCCGACGACGCCCCGCGCAACCGCGCGATCGAGGCCGAGGTGCACGACCTGGGCGGCCACAAGTCCCTGTACTCCGAGGCCTTCTACGACCCCGAGACCTTCGACCGGCTCTACGACGGCGCCAACCTGGCCGCCGTGAAGGGTCGCTACGACCCGGCCGGGCGGTTCCCCTCCCTCTACGACAAGGCGGTGCGACGCGGATGACCCTGCTGGACGGAACCTCGGCGATGAGCATCGGGCAGATGCTCGACTCCCTGCTCAAGGGCGGCTTCCCGATCGCGTTCACCGCCTACGACGGCAGCTCGGCGGGCCCGCAGGATTCCCCGATCAAGGCCCACCTGGCCAACGAGCGCGGGCTGCGCTACCTGCTCACCGCCCCCGGCGACCTCGGCCTGGCGCGGGCGTACGTGATGGGCGACCTGGAGATCTCCGGCGTCCACCCCGGCGACCCCTACGAGGCGATGGCGCGCATCAAGGAGCACACGCACTTCCAGATGCCGCCGGCCACCGACGTGCTGCGGATGCTGCGCTCGGTCGGACTGTCGAACCTCAACCCGCCGCCGGTGCCCCCGCAGGAGCACCTGCCGCGCTGGCGCCGGCTGGTGGAAGGCATGCGGCACTCCCAGGCCCGCGACGCCGAGGCCATCCACCACCACTACGACGTCTCCAACCGGTTCTACGAGCTGGTGCTCGGTCCCTCGATGACCTACACGTGCGCCTGCTACCCGACGATCGACGCGACGTTGGAGGAGGCCCAGGGCTTCAAGTACGACCTGGTCGCGCGCAAGCTCGGACTGCACGAGGGCGACCGGCTGCTCGACGTCGGCTGCGGCTGGGGCGGCATGGTGCGCCACGCCGCGCGCAAGTACGGCGTCAAGGCGCTCGGCGTCACGCTGTCGCAGGAGCAGGCCGAGTGGGCGCAGGAGGCGATCAAGCGCGAGGGGCTCGACCACCTGGCCGAGGTGCGCTTCATGGACTACCGCGACGTCCCCGAGGGCGACTTCGACGCGATCAGCTCGATCGGCCTCACCGAGCACATCGGCGTGAAGAACTACCCGGCCTACTTCTCGGTCCTGCGCGACAAGCTGCGTCCCGGCGGCCGGCTGCTCAACCACTGCATCACCCGCCAGGACAACCGTCCGAAGAACACCGGGGCGTTCATCGACCGCTACGTCTTCCCCGACGGCGAGCTCACCGGCGTCGGCACCATCGTCAGCGCGATCCAGGACCACGGCCTGGAGGTACGCCACGAGGAGAACCTGCGCGAGCACTACGCGATGACGCTGCGCGACTGGTGCCGCAACCTGGTGGCGAACTGGGACGAGTGCGTCGCCGAGGTCGGCGAGGGCACCGCTCGGGTGTGGGGGCTCTACATGGCCGGCTCGCGGTTCGCCTTCGACATCGACGAGATCGAGCTGCACCAGGTGCTGGCGGTCAAGGACCACCCCGGGGGCGCGGCCGACTTCGGGCTGCGGCCGACCTGGAACGGCTGAACCGGATCCGCCGGAACTCCTGCTGGGTTACCCTTCCCCGAAGTCCTCGGGTGACGGGAGTGAACGATGAGGCACGGGGTACGACGGGTCGCGCTCGTGACGGGGCTGCTGGCCGCGGCGCTGACGGCCTCGACGCTGCCGGCGGCGCAGGCGGTCGATCACAAGCCGAACCCGAAGGGCAGCGACCCGTTCACCGCGGGCACGCCGTACACCGGTGACTTCCCCGACCCCACCGTCCTGCGCATCGGCTCGACCTATTTCGCCTACTCGACCACGACGGCGAACATCAACCTGCCGCTCCTGACCTCTCACGACCTCTCGATCTGGACCACGCGTCCCAGCTACACCGCGGGCTCGGCCACCGACAACGACGCGCTGCCCGACAGCCCGGTCTGGGCCAGCCAGAACACCGTGGTCAACGGGCACCGCAAGTCGCCGGTCTGGGCGCCGTCGGTGGCGCGCATCCAGGGCCGCTACGTCGCGGCGTACGCCACCCAGCTGGCCGACCACAGCCGTTACTGCATCTCGACCGCTCGCGCCGGTTCGCCCTGGGGCCCGTTCACCGACACCAGCGCCGGTCCGCTCGTCTGCCCGGCGCACCAAGGTGCGATCGACCCCTCCCTGTTCCGCTACAAGGGCAAGAACTGGCTGCTCTACAAGACCGAGGGCAACGCCAGCACGCCGCCGAAGATCTGGTCGCGCCAGCTGAACAAGTACGCCACCGGCTTCGCGCACCGCTCAAAGGCCCGGGTGCTGCTCAAGCCGAAGCTGGCCTGGGAGGGCGGGGTCATCGAGAACCCGGCCATGGTGGTCTGGCGCAAGCGGCTCTACCTGTTCTACTCGGCCAACAACTGGGCCAGTGACCGTTACCGCATCGGCTACTCGCTGTGCACCTCGATGGTCACCAAGTGCAAGCGGCTCACGCGCTACCCGCTGATGCGCAACTCCGCGACCATCTCCGGGCCCGGCGGCGAGTCGCCGTTCGTCGACGCCCACGGACTGCTGCGGATGGCCTACCACGCCTGGACGCCGGGCAACATCGGCTACCCGACGACCACCACCTGCCTCACCCAGCCCAGCGGGTGCGCGCAGCGTCGGATGCACATCGCCCGCCTCGTGCGGGTGCCGGGCACCAAGCGGCTGCGGCTGGCCGACTACGGCGCCAGGTTCGGTACATAACGCCGCGAGCGTCTCGATCACCGAGAAGCTCTCGTCCGTTTGGTCCGATTTAGCAAGAACGCCGGACGGAGCGACCCGTCGCGCTCGATAGTTTGCGGGTCAGTCGTTCTCGGATCCCGCAGGAGCAGCAGTGCCGCCCCACCACCGCCGCCAGCACCGCGACAGCGGCCCGCGCCGACGTACGCCGGTGGTGCTCGCCCTGCTCGCGGTGGCCGCGATGCTGGGCTCGCTGCTGGTCGGCTCCTCGGCCGACGCCGCGCGTCCGGGAGCCTTCGACAACGGGCGCGCCTACTCCGGTGACTTCCCCGACCCCTCGGTCATCCGGGCCGGGTCGACGTACTACGCCTACTCCACCAACACCTCCAACCTGAACCTGCCCACGCTGGCCAGCAAGGACCTCGTGCACTGGACCGCCTACGGCGACTCGATGCCGAGCCCGGGCAGCTGGACCAGGCAGATCCGGTCCGGCGGGCGGTCGATCACCCGCACCTGGGCGCCGTCGGTGACCTACGTGCACGGGCAGTCGCACGGGCAGGGCCGGTTCGTGCTCGCCTACACCGCTCCGATCGACGCCGGCGGGGCCCGCAAGAACTGCATCGGACTGGCCAGTGCGGCCAAGCCGACCGGTCCGTTCGTCGACCACGGCTCGCACCCGGTGGTGTGCCCCTCGGACCAGGGCGCCATCGACCCGCAGGTCTACGTCGCCGAGGACGGCCATCCGTACCTGATCTGGAAGACCGAGGGAATCGTCGGGCACGCGCCCACGGTGTTCTGGTCGCAGCGGCTGCGGGCCGACGGCACCGCGCTGGCCGACGGCACCAGCCCGACCTCGCTGCTGAGCACCGCGCTGGCCTGGGAGGGCCACGTCATCGAGAACCCGACGATGATCCGGGTGAACGGGCTGATCTACCTCTTCTACTCCGCCAACGAGTACCGCACCACGAGCTACGCCATCGGCTACGCGGTCTGCCAGAGCGTGCTGGGACCGTGCGTCCGTCCGAGCACCGCGCCGCTGCTGGCCACCGGCGGCGGCATCGCCGGCCCGGGCGGACCGACGCCGGTGCTGGGTCCCGACGGCCAGCTGCGCCTGGCCTACGCCGCCTGGGACGCCGGTCGCGTCGGCTATCCGCGCAACCAGCGTCGGCTCCACGTGGCCCGGCTGGCCATCGACGCCGACGGCCTGCTGCACGTCACCGACCGGGGATGAGGTCGGCGGCCCCGTGACCACGGCGGCCGCGGTGTCACTAGCCTTGGGTCGGTGAGCCACCGGACCGCGCCGCTGCCCGGACGCGTCACGTCGCGTCGCGAGCTCACGGCCCACCTGGTGCGACTCGAGGTCGAGGTGCCGGGCTGGCACAGCAGCGGCGTCCTCGACGAGTGGGTGGCGCTCACGGTGCCGGGTCAGTACCAGACCCGCTACTACACGGTGCGCGACGTCGAGGGGGAGCGGCTAGTGCTCGACGTGGTCATCCACGACGAGGGGCTGGTGACCACCTGGGCGGCCGGCGACTGCGTCGGCGACCAGGTGCTGGTCTCGCTGCCGCAGGGCTCGTTCGCGCTCCCCGACGACGCCGGCTGGCTGGTGCTGGCGGCCGATCTGACCGGTCTGCCCGCGGTGGCCCGGATCGCCGCCCACCACCGGGTCACGGCCTACGTCGAGGCGCCCGCCGGCACCGAGGTGGCCTACGACCCGATCGCGGGCGAGGTGACCTGGGTGGAGCCGCCGGCGCACGGGTCGGGCCAGACGTCGGCGCTGGCGGACCTGGTGAGCGGGCTGACCTGGCCCGCGGGCCCGGGCTACTTCTGGATGGCGGGGGAGTCGGCGCAGATGCGCGAGATCCGCAAGCACCTGCGTCACGAGGTGGGCTTCGAGACCACGAGATTCGACGTGATGGGCTACTGGAGCGGCGCGCGCGGCCGCCGGCTGCGGGCCTCATGAGCCACCGTTCCGGCTTCGCCTGCTTCGTCGGTCGCCCCAACGCCGGCAAGTCCACGCTGACCAACGCCATCGTCGGCACCAAGGTGGCCATCACCTCCTCGCGACCGCAGACCACGCGGACGACCGTGCGCGGCATCGTCCACCGGCCAGACGCACAGCTGGTGCTGGTCGACACCCCGGGCCTGCACCGGCCGAGGACGCTGCTGGGCGAGCGGCTCAACGACCTGGTGCGCACCACGTGGGCCGAGGTCGACGTGGTGGCGGTGTGCTTCCCGGCGGACCAGAAGATCGGGCCGGGCGACCGCTTCTTGACCCAGGAGCTGGCCAAGGTGCGGCGCACCCCGAAGCTCGCGGTGGCGACCAAGACCGACCTCGTCGGCCCCGAGCGGGTGGCCGAGCACCTGCTCGACATCGCCGCGCTGGGCGACCAGACCTCCACCGAGTGGGCGGACGTGGTGCCGGTCTCGGCCGTCTCCGGCGACCAGGTGGGCCTGCTCGCCGACCTGCTGGTGGCCCGACTGCCCGAGGGTCCGCCGCTCTACCCCGACGGCGAGCTCACCGACGCCCCGGAGGAGACCATCGTCGCCGAGCTGGTCCGTGAGGCCGCGCTCGAGGGCGTCCGCGACGAGCTGCCGCACTCGATCGCGGTGGTGGTGGAGGAGATGGGGCTGCGCCCCGACCGGCCCGCCGACAAGCCGCTGCTGGACATCCACGCCAACCTCTTCGTCGAGCGCGACTCCCAGAAGGGCATCGTCATCGGGCACAAGGGCGCCCGGCTGCGCGAGGTCGGCACCCGCGCCCGTACCTCCATCGAGGCGATGCTGGGGACGCCGGTCTACCTCGACCTGCGGGTGAAGATCGCCAAGGACTGGCAGCGCGACCCGCGTCAGCTGCGACGGCTGGGGTTCTAGGCTGCCGCAGCCGGCGGGGTGGTCTCGACGCGCCGGCTCGTTCCTCGCCGTGCTGCTCGACCACCCGTGGTGCCGCCGCGGATCGAGCCGTGTGGTGCTGCGGTGTTCGAGGAGCAGGCGAGCCGTAGTGCTGCGGTGATCGAGCAGCAGGCGAGCCCTGGCGAGCCGCGCGTCGAGATCACCCCACCGCGGTGGCCGGGCACGGGTCGTCCCTGACCTCCGCGCCCGCCTCGCTCAGGTCGCCGGCACCCAGCACAGCCCGTACCGCTGCCCGTCGTCCCACTCGTGCTTCGTGGGCCACTCGAAGGACCACTTGTAGACCAGCGGATCGGTGGCCCGCTGCTGGGCCTCGACCTTGCAGCTGTCGTCGGCGGCGGCCTGCGCCTTGGCGCCGAGGTAGGCAGCGTCGGCGGCGATGGCGACGACCTTGACCGCCTGCCACTGGTGGGGCTGGGCGCAGATGATGCGGCTGAAGCGCTTGGCTGAGGGTGCCGAGTTGCCGCAGATGCCGTAGCGATCCAGGCCCCGGTCGGCGTCGGAGAGCACGTTCTTCGTCGTGGCCAGGGTGGCCAGGTCGTCGGCGCCGCGCACGGCGACCAGGTCGCAGCGGAACCAGTCGGCGCCGCGGTCGGCCTGCGTCAGCGACGGGCTGAACCAGATCGAGGTGAAGCGGCTCAACCGCTGGGTGTCCTGGTCGCCGCCCACCCAGCCGCCGACCTTGGTCGGGCAGGTCTGAGCGATCTGGGTCTGCACCGTGGCGCTGTCGACGGTGAGCAGGTGGCCGTCGACCACCGGGTCGATGCGACCCACGTAGATCGTCACCGCCGTGTGGGCCTGCGAGCACGGCACCGCCGGGACGTCGGTGGTGGGGCTGGTGGCCGCGTCGTAGGTGAGCTGGTAGCACTGGCCGACCTGCGGCGGCGGGTCGGGCGCCTGCGAGGTGGTGGCGCTCGGGCTGGGGCTGCGGGTCGTGGACCGCTTCGCGGCGGGCGCGCCACCGCTCGCGCAGCCGGAGACCAGCAGCACGAGGAGCACGAGGAGGAGGAGACGCCTCATCGGGTGGTGGCCGCCCAGCAGACCGAGCGTCGCTCGCCCGCGGCCCAGTCGGCTTCGCGTACGACGCTCGAGCCGTAGCGGTAGTCGGTCGTGGGGTAGCCCAGCCAGCCGCCGACCGAGTCGGAGCAGAACTGCTGGCTGCGCACCTGGGCGATCCGCTCGCCGGGCCAGGCGTCCTGGGGCTGCCCGACCTTGATGGTGGTGACCGCCCGCCAGGTGTGCGCCTGGCTGCACGGTACCCGCGGGGCGCCGGCCAGCCGGGTGCCACGGGCGCAGGCCATCCAGTCCTCCGGCGGGCGGGCGGCCAGGGCGCCCGCGGTGGTGCGCGGCAGCGACCGATAGGCCCGTGCGTCCTCGGGTCCGCCGACGACGTCGCAGCGGAACCAGCGGGCCCGGGCGGCCCACGCCGGCTTCGACGGGCCGAACCAGGCCCAGCTGAACAGGGATCGCAGCGCGATCGACTCATCGCCACCCAGGTGCGCGACGAAGGCCGGCTGGCACACGCCGTAGACGTAGCGGCCCAGCGCACTGCTGCCGTACGCCGCGCGTCGCAGCGAGGCCGGGAAGCGGCCGACGAGATAGGTCTGCGCGGTGTGCCGCCGCGAGCAGGCCACCCGCGGCGAGTCGTTGTTGGAACGAGCGACGTCGCGCGGGGTGAGCGAACGGCAGGTGCCGTCGGCGGGGGCGGCGGTACGCGCCGGTGCTGTGGTGCCACAACCGGCGGCCACGACTGCCAGCAGCAGCGTGGCGTGGGCGAGGCGCCCGGGGTTCAGGAGCACGCCCGCGAATGTACCGGCCGCCAATGGTGCGCCCGGGCGTGGGCAGGCCCCGACGCCCGGCCGCGAGAGGGGTGCGACCGGGCGTCGGAGGATCAGGCTCGCGGCGCCTGGGTGGCCAGGAGCCAGGCCGCCCGGGCGACGACCATCACCAGCAGCAACGAGGCGAGGACGGTGCCGACCTCGGTCAGGATCAGGTCCATCGCGATCAACCGTTCGCGCCGCTGGTGTTGACCACACCGTTGACGCCGCTGGGGTAGAAACCACCGCTGGTGGTGGCGGCCGGGTTGAGGTAAACCACGTTGAGCACCTGCTGCGGCGAGCGGCTGAACGCCACGCCGTTGGCGTCGGTGGGCACCAGGTTGGCGCGGTAGCCGCGCTTGGCGGGACCCTGGTCCAGGTCCGTGGTGCCGTCGAGGGAGTCGCGCGCCCGGCTGATCTTGTCGGCGGCGTAGCCCAGACCGCGGTCGTAGAGCTTCTCGCGGATGATGCCGGCGTGGTAGGCCTCCACGGCCAGGATGCCGGCGGCCGCCTCGAGGTAGGCCGAGTTGCCGATCAGCGGCGCCGCGCCCTTGTAGGCCGTGACCCCGACGTCCTCGAAGATGAAGGCGGCCAGCAAGAAGTTGTTCTCGTTGGCGAAGGGGTCGAACCGCTGGTGCTTCTTGATCAGCCCGGCGGCACGGGCCGCGGCGGTGAAGGAGTGGTACAGGTCGATCTTCGGCCGCGAGACCGCCGCCGAGCCGAGGTTCTGGCGCAGGAAGGCGACGTGGTGGGTCTCATCGCCGGCGATCTCCTGGGCCACCGAACGGAGCCGCTTGGTGGCGAAGTGGACCTTGCGACCGCCCGAGACGCTTCCCAGCGTGCCGGTGCCGCCGATCAGCGAGCTGTCCAGGCCCCGACCGTAGGCCGCGCGGTGGTAGAACTCGGCCTCCAGGTACTCCAGGTTGAGCGCGAAGTTGAGCACCGCGCTCTCGGTGGGGGTGGCGGCCTCGGCAGGCGAGGCGCCGAGCGCGCCCAGCGAGCCGGCACCCAGGGTGCCCAGGCCGGCCACACCGGCCGCCTTGAGGAACACGCGCCGGTCGGTCTCGTTCTCGGCGCTGCGGTTGATCATGTCGCGCACGACGGATTTTCCGAACATCTCTTCTCCCATTTCGCTAGAGTCATACCTCGGCCGTTTACGCCGTCACTCGCCAGCACGTCGGGGATGCGGATCGCGGTTCCGACGTCCTAGCGCGGGACGGTGACAACACCGAATCGCCAACTGAGCTTGGCGTCTGGGAACCGAACCTAGGCCCGATGCGTCCGAGGGGAAAGGGTTCAAACAAATAAAATAAAAGTCGTCGCCAATCCAAGAAATGAAGTGCTCCGAATCACAACCGCACACTCATAAGGCCACGATCTTCCCCCTCTTGCGCAGGTATTCCTTTCGCGTTTAGCGTGCGGTGGACCGCTCTTTTTCTCCCCTCCGCCCTCCGCGAGGTCGCCCATGTACCAGCAACGGCCCGGCCGCCTGTGGCGACTGCGGTGGTGGCTGCGCCGCTCGCTGCCGGCGCTGGGGCCGGCCTTCGTCGCCGCGATCGCCTACGTCGACCCGGGCAACGTCGCGACCAACGTCGCCGCCGGGGGGCGCTTCGGCTACCTGCTGGTGTGGGTGGTGGTGGTCGCCAACGTGATGGCGATGCTGATCCAGTACCTCTCGGCCAAGGCCGGCCTGGCCACGGGCCTGAGCCTGCCCGCGCTGTGCCGCGAGCACCTGCCTCGTCGGGTGGTCGGCGGGCTGTGGCTGCAGGCCGAGCTCGTGGCGATCGCCACCGACGTGGCCGAGGTGGTGGGCGGCGCGCTGGCGCTCCGGCTGCTGTTCGGCCTGCCGCTGCTGACCGGCGGACTGATCACCGCCGGCGTCGCGTTCGCGCTGCTGCTGCTCAAGAACCGCGGTCACCGGCCGTTCGAGATCGCCGTCACCGGCATGCTGGGCGTGATCCTCGTGGGCTTCGCCTACGACCTGGTCCTCGGCCGGCCCGACGTCGGCGCGCTGGTCGGCGGCAGCGTGCCGAGGTTCGACGGAGCGGCCTCGGTGGTGCTGGCCAGCGCCATGCTGGGCGCCACCGTGATGCCGCACGCCATCTACCTGCACTCCGGGCTGACCGCCGAGCGCGCCGTGGGCGCCAGCGAGCCGCGTCGCCGTTTCCTGCTTCGCGGCCAGCGCGTCGACGTCGTCGTCGCGATGACGCTGGCGGGCCTGGTGAACCTGGCGATGCTCGTGGTCGCGGCGAGCATGCTGCGCGGCCACGGCGACACCATCGAGGCCGCGCACGCGGCGCTGGGCGAGGTGGCCGGGCGACCGGCGGCGGTGCTGTTCGCCGTCGCCCTGCTGGCCTCGGGGTTCGCCGCCTCCAGCGTCGGCACGCTCTCGGGCCAGCTGGTGATGGAGGGGTTCTTGCGCCGTCGGCTGCCGCTGGTGCTGCGGCGGCTGGTCTCCCTGGCTCCGGCGCTGGTGGTGCTCGCCGTCGGCGTCGACCCGACCAAGGCGCTCGTCGCCTCCCAGGGCGTGCTGTCGCTGGGCATCCCGTTCGCGCTGGTGCCCCTGGTGCTGTTCACCCGCCGCCGCGACCTGATGGGCGCACTGGTGAACCGACGGCTCACCACCGTCGTCGGCGGGGCCTGCGCGGCGCTGGTCATCGCGCTCAACCTCGCCCTGGTGGGGTCCCTGGTGTGAGACGGGTGCGCTACCGTGGGACCACCATGGCGCGCCTGCTCCTCCTTCGCTGCCGCAGCGAGGTCTGACCACTCCGGACCCCTCGCTGCGGAGTTCCGTGCCGCCTCCGGATCCCAGCGCCAGCGAAGGACCATCCGATGACCCTGCAGAACCAGCGCCACGTCAACACCCAGCGTCCCGGCGGGATGCCGGTGCACCGCTACCGTCCGTTCCCGCCGATCGACCTGCCTGATCGCACCTGGCCCTCGCGGACCATCACCCAGGCGCCGCGGTGGCTCTCCACCGACCTGCGCGACGGCAACCAGGCCCTCATCGACCCGATGAGCCCGGCCCGCAAGATGCGCATGTTCGAGCTGCTCGTGCGGATGGGCTACAAGGAGATCGAGGTCGGGTTCCCCTCGGCCTCGGAGACCGACTTCGCCTTCGTCCGCGCGCTGATCGAGTCCGACAAGGTGCCCGAGGACGTCACCATCTCGGTGCTCACCCAGGCCCGTGAGGACCTCATCGAGCGCACCGTGCAGTCGCTGGTCGGCGTCCACCACGCCAACATCCACATGTACAACGCGCTGGCGCCGCTGTTTCGCCGCGTCGTCTTCCACGCGGGCAAGGACGAGATCAAGGACATCGCCGTCCGCGGCACCGAGCTGGTGATGAAGCACGCCGAGAGCTGGCTGGACAAGACCGTCATCGGCTACGAGTACAGCCCGGAGATCTTCACCGGCACCGAGCTGCCGTTCTCGGTCGAGGTGTGCGAGGCGGTCTCCGACGTCTGGCAGCCGGGCGACGGCCGCGAGATCATCCTCAACCTGCCCGCCACCGTCGAGATGGCCACGCCCAACGTCTACGCCGACCAGATCGAGTGGTTCTGCCGCCAGCTCACGCGGCGCGAGGACACCGTCGTCAGCCTCCACCCGCACAACGACCGCGGCACCGGTGTCGCCGCCACCGAGCTGGCGCTGATGGCCGGCGCCGACCGCGTCGAGGGCTGCCTGTTCGGCCACGGCGAGCGCACCGGCAACGTCGACCTGGTGACGCTGGCGATGAACCTGTTCAGCCAGGGGGTCGAGCCGATGATCGACGTCTCCGACATCGACGAGATCCGCCGCACGGTGGAGTACTGCACCCAGCTGCCGGTGCACCCGCGCCACCCCTACGCCGGCGACCTGGTCTACACGGCGTTCTCCGGCTCCCACCAGGACGCCATCAAGAAGGGCCTGGAGGCGCTCGAGGCCGAGGCCGAGGAGGCCGGCCACCCGGTGGCCGAGCACCCGTGGGAGGCGCCGTACCTGCCCATCGACCCGCGCGACGTCGGCCGCACCTACGAGGCCGTCATCCGGGTCAACAGCCAGTCCGGCAAGGGCGGCGTGGCCTACCTGATCAAGACCGAGCACAAGCTCGATCTGCCGCGTCGGCTGCAGATCGAGTTCTCCGGGGCCGTGCAGCGACAGACCGACGGCGAGGGCGGCGAGATGTCGGCCGACCAGATCTGGTCGGCCTTCACCGCCGAGTACCTCGACCGCGAGACGCCGCTCAAGCTCGACTCGGTGCATACCTCGTCCACCTCGGGCGGCAAGGACGCGCTCACCGTGGGCATCTACGTCGACGGCGAGCTGCGCCGGCTCGAGGGCACCGGCAACGGCCCCATCAACGCGTTCATCAACGCCCTGGCCGACCTCGGCGACCCGCGGTTCGACATCCGGCTCCTCGACTACGCCGAGCACGCCCTCTCCGCGGGCGGCGACGCCCAGGCGGCGGCGTACGTGGAGCTCACCGTGCCCTCGGGGGGCGCCGAGGAGGTGCTCTGGGGCGTCGGCGTGGACCCCAACATCGTCACCGCCTCGCTCAAGGCGGTCATCTCCTCGATCAACCGGGCCCGCTGAGGCGTCACATCTCCGCGCGTCAGCACGCGCGAGGCGTCGTGTCCTCGCGCGTGCTGGGTGGCGAGGCGTCGCATCCGCGCACCTGTGGATGACGACCTGCGCCAGCGGCCCGGTCGGGTGAGGCTCGGCGCATGCACCGTGCACTCACCCTCGACGACCTGCACGCCCGCCTGGCCTACCTGCCCGACGACGCTCCGTTCACGGCGGAGCAGGTCGCGCAGGTGGGGATGGGCGACCGGCACGTCACCCGGCTGCTGATGGCGGGCTCGCTGCGTCGGCTCGTGAAGGGCGTCTACGTGAGGGCCGACGTCGAGGACTCGCTCGCGCTGCGGTGCGCGGCGGTGCGGCTGGTCGTGCCCGACGACGCGGTCGTCACCGACCGCACCGCGGGCTGGCTCCACGGTGCCGAGATGGTCCTCGCTCCGAACGACCACCTCAAGGCACCGACCGTCTCGGCCTTCCAGCGGCGTCGCGGCGGCCGGCTGCGCAACGACCTCACGGCCAGCGGGCAGCGCCTCATGCCCGACAGCGACGTCGTCGAGCTCATGGGTTTGCGCGTCACCACGCCGCTGCGGACCGCGCTCGACCTCGGGCGGCTGCTCCACCGCGACCAGGCTTTCGCCGCGATGGGCCAGATGCTGCGGGTCGGCGTGGACCAGGACGAGGCACTCGGCGAGGTGCGGCGGTTCGCCGGCTTCCGCGGAGTTCGGCAGCTGCGCGAGCTGCTGCCGCTGGTGGACGCCCGGGTGCAGTCACCGCCGGAGTCGGTGCTGCACCTGCGGTGGCTGGAGTGCTCGGACCTCCCGGTGCCGGAGCTCCAGCTCGAGGTGCCCGGACCACGCGGCTCCTCGTTCTTCTTGGATCTCGGGGTGAGCCGGCTCCGGTTGGGCGCCGAGTACGACGGGTGGGAGTGGCACTCGGGCGAGCGCGCCGAGGACGACGCCCAGCGGCGGGCGTGGATCCGCAACCGCCTCGGCTACCTCGTGCTGGTCTTCCGTCGGGAGCAGCTCTTCGGCCCGCGCGAGAACGTCGGACTCACCCTGCGGCGTGCCGTGTACGAGCGGACGCGACGCCTCGGTGCCTAGCACGGGCGAGAACGCGACGCCTCGGGGCTCGAGACGCGCGGGAACGCGACGCCTCAGCGGGCTACGTAGGCCATCGAGCGCAGTCCCCGCTCCAGGTGCCACGAGAGGTACGCCGAGACCAGCGTGGCGGCCTCGCGGCGGGCGCGGTCGTGGCTGGCTCCGAGGGACTCCACGAGGTCCCAGTCGCCGGCGAGGAGGCCGCCCATGAGGGTGATCGCCTCGGGGGCGGGAGAGGCCGAGCCCGGCAGCCGGCAGCCGGCGCACAGCACGCCACCGTGGGCGGGGTTGAACCAGCGGTGCGGGCCCTCCAGCCCGCAGGTGGCGCAGGCCGCGAAGGTTGGGGCGTAGCCGGCTACGGCCAGCGATCGCAGCAGGAACGAGTCGAGGACGTCCGCGGGCCGGCGCTCGCCGGAGACCATCGCGCGCAGCGCGCCCACCAGCAGCAGGTACTGCTGCACCGACGGCTCGCGCTCCTCGGCCACGAGCCGCTCGGCCGTCTCGAGCATCACCGAGGCGGCGGTGTAGGTGTCGTAGTCGGCGCTGATCGAGGCGCCGAAGGGGTCGCGGGTGACGGCCTGGGTGATGGTGTCGAGGTTGCGGCCTACGGCCAGCTGCAGGTCGACGTGGGTGAACGGCTCCAGCCGCGAGCCGAACTTCGAGGACGTCCGCCGCACGCCCTTGGCCACGGCCCGCACCACGCCGTGCTGCCGGGTGAGCAGCGTGATGATGCGGTCGGCCTCGGCCAGCTTGCGCGTGCGGAGCACGATCGCGTCGTCGCTGTAGAGAGGCACCCCTTGATCATCGCCTAGGTGGAGCGCACCGAGCGCGCCTGGGACGGCGCGTCGCCCGACCACACCTCGTCCAGGAACGCCGCGGCGATCTCGGTGAGCCGGTCGGGGCGCAGCGCCCACTCCACGATGCTGCGCGCCTCGACGAAGGTGGCGTTGGGCATCTCCTCGGCCAGCATGGCGGCGTCGGCGGCCGGGTGGATGGGGTCGCGGGGGTGGCCGACGACCAGCGCCGGCATCTCCAGCGACTCCCGGATCCGGGCGCCCGGCGCGATCCGGCCGAAGAGCAGGCCGTGCATCGTCGCGGCCATCGGGCCGGGCCGCTGGCCGAGGGTGTCGAGCACGATCCCCGCCCAGAACGGCACCAGGCCGCGGGGCACCGCGTGCGTCACCCGGCGGACGGCCGACACGGTGAGGGGCAGGTAGCGCGCCGCGAACATCAGCGGGCTGAAGGCGACCAGGCAGGCGTCGAGGGCGTTGTCGAGCACCGGCATCTCCAGCACCAGCGCGCGGACCCGGTCCGGCGCGGCCGCCGCGACCTCGAGCGAGACGTTGGCACCCAGCGACGTACCCCCGACGACGGCCTCGTCGGCGCCCAGGTGGTCCAGCAGCGCCAGCACCTGCTCGCCGAAGGCGGTCATCGAGTAGACCAGCGGGTCGTCGGGACGGTCGGAGCGGCCGTGCCCGAGCAGGTCCAGGGCGACGACGTGGTTGCCGGCCTCGGCCAGCGCCCGGGCGAGCGGCTGGTGCATACGACGGGTCATCAGCTGGCCGTGGAGCAGCACCACCCAGCGGTCGTCTCCGCCGCGGGCGCCGCCGTACTCGGTGTACTCCAGCCGGCAGCCGTCGACGAACAGCTGCCCGATCCGTTCGGATACCAGGCTCACGGCGTAGGACGATAGCCCGGTGGACCTGCGGATGATCGGACCCGAGGACTGGCCGCACTGGCGCGGCATCCGCCTCGCGGCGCTGGCCGGTGACCCCGACGCGTTCGGCAGCACACTGGCCCGCGAGCAGGCCTACGACGAGCAGCGCTGGCGCGGCTTCTGCCACGAGCCGGCCACGCTGGTCCTCGACGGCGACGAGCCGGTGGCGATGGGCAGCGGCTTCGCCGACGAGCCCGGCCGGCTGATGGTGGTGGCGATGTGGACCCGCCCCGAGCGACGCGGGGAGGGACTGGGCGGCCGGGTGCTCGACGCGGTCACCGCGTGGGCGGTGGACCAGGGGCTGCGACCGCACCTGTTCGCGATGCTGACGAACCCCGATGCCGAGCGCCTCTACACCCGTCACGGCTACGTGCGCACCGGGCTGGTCGAGGAGCACGGCGGCCGGCTCGCCGCCCAGCTCGAGCTACCCGGCTGACCCGCTGCGCAGCGACTTGCGGTCGAGCTTGCCGACGCTGGTGAGCGGGATCCGGCCCACCACGTGCACCTCGCGGGGGTACTTCACCTTCGAGAGATGCTCGCGCGCGTAGGCGACCAGCTCCTCCGACGTCGCGGTGGCGCCCTCGTGGAGCTCCACGTAGCCGACGACCTCCTCGCCGCGCTCGGCGTCGGGCCGCCCGACCACGGCGGCGACCGCCACCGCCGGGTGCTGCACCAGCACCTCCTCGACGTCGCGCGGGTAGACGTTGAAGCCGCCGCGGATGATGACGTCCTTGAGGCGGTCGACGATGAAGAGGTAGCCGTCGTCGTCGAGGTGGCCGACGTCGCCGGTGTGGAACCAGCCGTCGCGCAGCGCGACGGCGGTGGCCTCGGGGTCGTTCCAGTAGCCGCTCATCAGCGCAGGCGTGCGCACGCAGATCTCCCCGTCGACGCCGGGGCCGGCGTCGGTGCCGTCGGGCAGCTCGATGCGCAGCTCGGCCAGCGGCACGGCACGTCCTACGCTGCCCGCCCGGGCCTGCCCGTACGGCGTCGAGGAGGCCGAGGCGGTGGTCTCGGAGCAGCCGTAGCCCTCGTCGATCTCGACCCCGGGCAGCAGCCGCGCCCACTGCGCGACCACCTCGGCCGGGAGGGGAGCGCTGCCGCTGCCGACCCGGCGCAGCGAGGACAGGTCGTAGTCGCCGACCGGCATCGTGGCGATGAGCCGCAGCATCGTCGGCACCAGCGCGGAGGCCTCGACCCGCTCGCGCTGCACCAGCTCCAGCCAGGCGGTCGGGTCGAACCAGCGCATCAGCACCGTGGTGCCCGGCCGGACGGCGTGCAGACCCATCGTGCAGACCATCAGTCCGTAGACGTGAGCCAGCGGCAGTGGCACCAACGAGACGTCCATCGGCTCGACCTCGCCGGAGGAGACCGACGCCCACGCCGCAGCGGAGAGGGCGTCGTGGCTGATCATGACGCCTTTGGCGCGCCCGGTGGTGCCGCCGGTGTAGAGCAGGGCGGCCAGGTCGGTGGAGTCGACGTCGGTCAGCGAGGCCTCGTCGCCGGTGAGCAGCGCCTCGTACTGCTCGCCGACGACCACGACCCGCACCTCGAGATCCTCGACGGCCGAGGCGAGCGTGGCCTCGAACTCGTGGGTGGTGACCACGACCTTCGCGCCGGAGTCGACCAGGGCGTGGCGCAGCTCGTCGCGGCTGAGCAGGAACAGCAGCGGGGTCACCACCGCACCGAGCCGCCACACCGCCTGGTAGGTCTCCAGCACCTCCGGGCAGTTGGCCATGCAGACCGCCACCCGGTCGCCGCGGCCGACGCCGAGGTCGGCGAGCCCGGAGGCGAACCGCCGCGCCCGCGACCCGGTGTGGGCGCTGGTGTGCCGGGCGCCCTCGAAGACCAGTGTCGACTCCTGGCCGAAGCGGTCCTGGGCCTGCTCGGCGAGCCGGGAGAGCGGGGTGCCGGTCGGTTGGGTGATCACCCTCACAACCTACGAGCAATCCCTCAGGCCGACCCGTACCGACGGTCGCGATCGGCGTAGGTCTCGATGGCGCGCCACAGGTCGCGACGGTCGACGTCGGGCCAGAGCACGTCGGTGAAGACCATCTCGGAGTACGCGGCCTCCCAGAGCATGAAGTTGGAGAGCCGCTGCTCACCAGAGGTGCGCCAGATCATGTCGGCGTCGCCGATCTCGGGGACGTAGAGGTAGCGGGCGAAGGTCTTCTCGGTGATGCGTGTGGGGTCGAGGCGGCCGGCGACGGCGTCGCGCGCCATCGCGGCGGCGGCGTCGGCCAGCTCGGCGCGGCCGCCGTAGTTCACGCACATGGTGAGGGTGAGGACGTCGTTGCGCTGCGTGAGCTCCTCGGCGACCTGCAGCTCCTTGATCACCGAGCGCCACAGCCGCGGCGCCCGGCCGGCCCACCGGACCCGGACGCCCATCTCGTTCATCTCGTCGCGGCGGCGACGGATGACGTCGCGGTTGAAACCCATGAGGAACTTGACCTCGGCCGGCGAGCGGGTCCAGTTCTCCGTGGAGAACGCGTAGGCCGAGACCGCTTTCACGCCGATCTCGATCGCCCCCTCGACGACGTCGAACAGCGACTGCTCGCCGCGGGAGTGCCCCTCGGTGCGCGGCAGCCCGCGGGTCTTCGCCCAGCGGCCGTTGCCATCCATGATGATCGCGACGTGGCGCGGGACCAGGTTCTTCGGGACGTCCGGGGGGAGTGCGCCCGACGGGTGAGGGGTTGGTCGGCGGGGCACGGGGGGGAGCCTAGTGCGCGCCAAAGTCCCGCACTTGCGCAGTTTTGCGCGTGATATATCGGGCGCCACCCCGGAATTGCTTCGCAAGTGTGGGGTTGGCGCAGCCCGGGGACGCCGCGACCTACGCTGACCCCCGTGCTCGTCGTGACCCGCTTCCGAGTCCCCGAACCCGAGGGCGAGGCGTTCCGGGCCGACCTGGAGACCGCCCGTGACGCCCTGGCCGAGCGGCCCGGGTTCGAGTCGGCGCACCTGGGGCGCAACGTCGACGAGCCGGAGCTGTGGACGATGGTGACCGTCTGGGCCGACGTCGGCTCCTACCGGCGTGCGCTCGGTGCCTACGAGGTCAAGCTCCGGGCCGTGCCGCTGCTGGGTCGGGCGCTGGACGAGCCGAGCGCCTACGAGACGCTCGACGGGCCCCTCAACACCGCCGGCGCCCGGGAGCTGTGAGCGAGGACGGGATCGTCGCCGCCTCCACCGCGGTGCGCGAGCAGACCGCCGACCGGCCGACGGGTCCGGGAACGGATGTGCTCCGGGCTCGACCGGCCAACTAGGCTGAGCGACTCCCGACCACAGGAGTACCCAGAAGTGCCGAAGAAGCCGCCGTCCGCCCTCGACCACGTCGTCTCCCTCGCCAAGCGGCGCGGGTTCGTGTTTCCCGCGGGCGAGATCTACGGCGGCACCCGCAGCGCCTGGGACTACGGGCCGCTGGGCGTGGAGCTGAAGGAGAACATCAAGCGGCAGTGGTGGCGCTACATGGTCACCGCGCGCGAGGACGTCGTCGGCCTGGACTCCTCGATCATCCTGCCCACGCGCACCTGGGAGGCCTCGGGCCACCTGGAGACCTTCACCGACCCGCTCACCGAGTGTCAGAACTGCCACAAGCGCTACCGCGAGGACCACCTGCAGGAGGACTACGCGCAGAAGAAGGGCATCGGCGACCCCGACACCGTCGACATGAAGGACGTCGTGTGCCCCAACTGCGGCGTCCGCGGCGCTTGGACGGAGTCGCGCAACTTCCAGATGATGCTCAAGACCTTCCTCGGCGTCGTCGAGGACGAGTCGTCGGTCTACTACCTGCGCCCCGAGACCGCGCAGGGCATCTTCTTGGACTTCCAGAACGTCGTCACCGCGACGCGGAAGAAGCCGCCGTTCGGCATCGCCCAGATCGGCAAGAGCTTCCGCAACGAGATCACGCCGGGCAACTTCATCTTCCGCACGCGCGAGTTCGAGCAGATGGAGATGGAGTACTTCGTCAAGCCCGGCGAGGACGAGGAGCTCCACCAGTACTGGATCGACGAGCGCACCCGCTGGTACACGGACCTCGGCATCGACCCCGAGAACCTGCGCCACTACGAGCACCCGAAGGAGAAGCTGTCGCACTACTCCAAGCGGACCGTCGACATCGAGTACCGCTTCGGGTTCTCCGGTCGTGACTTCGAGGAGCTCGAGGGCATCGCGAACCGCACCGACTACGACCTCACCCAGCACTCCACGTTCTCCGGCCAGGATCTCTCCTACTTCGACCAGGCCGCCGACGAGCGCTACATGCCCTACGTCATCGAGCCGGCGGCCGGGCTGACCCGCAGTCTCATGGCCTTCCTCATCGACGCCTGGACCGAGGACGAGGCGCCCAACACCAAGGGCGGCGTCGACAAGCGCACCGTGCTGCGCCTGGACCCGCGGCTGGCGCCGGTGAAGGCCGCGGTGCTGCCCCTCTCTCGCAACGCCGACCTGACCCCGAAGGCCAAGGACCTCGCGCAGGTGCTGCGCGCCAACTGGAACATCGAGTTCGACGACTCCGGCGCCATCGGCCGGCGCTACCGCCGCCAGGACGAGATCGGCACGCCGTTCTGCATCACCGTCGACTTCGACACCCTCGAGGACCAGGCGGTCACCGTCCGCGAGCGCGACGCCATGACCCAGGAGCGGGTGGCGCTGGACCAGGTGCAGGGCTGGCTCGCCCAGCGGCTGATCGGCTGCTGATGGTCCGCTACCCGGTGCTGGTGGTTCTCGCGGCGCTGGTCACCGGGTGCAGCAGCACCGGAGGCGGCGCCGACGCCCCCGCCCCGAACGCCTCCAACTCCGGCATCGTGCCGCCCTCGCTGACCGCCAGCGCCGCGGCCCAGGGGCAGGGGCAGGGGCAGAAGCTGTCCTTCGGGCAGAGCGCGGAGGTCTCGTTCCGGCCCAACGCGAAGCGGGCCACGACGCTGCGGCTCGCCGTCACCGTCGCCCGCACCGGCCGGGTGAGCGACCTGGCGGCGTACGCGCTCGACGACCAGGCGAAGGCCTCGACGCCGTACTACGTGCGCGTCGACGTCGCCAACGACGGCTCCGGCGACGTCGGCGGCTCGCCGGTGCCACTGTGGGCGACCACCACCGCCGGCGCCGTGGTCGGTGCGTCGTCCTTCGCGCAGCCGTTCGCCAAGTGCCGCTCGACGCCGCTGCCGCAGCCCTTCGCCCGCGGCGCGAGCCTGCACACGTGCCTGCTGTTCCTGGTCCCGCAGGGTGCGACACTGGTGGCGTTGACCAACCGCACCGCCGCCGGCGACGTCGCGGTGACCTGGACGGGGCAGGTCGAGCCGCCTCGCCCGCAGAAGAAGTAGCGCTGAGGAGGTAGGAGTCCGGTGACCGTCACGCTCGAGCGCGGCCTGCAGCTCGGGCCGCTGCACGTCGACGTGCCCGTCGTGCTGGCGCCGATGGCGGGCATCACCAACGCCGCCTACCGGACGCTGTGCGCCGAGCAAGGCGCAGGCCTCTACGTCTGCGAGATGATCACCAGCCGCGGCCTGGTCGAGGGCGACGCGACGACGCGGGCGATGCTGGCCTTCGACGAGTCCGAGACCGTCCGCTCGGTGCAGCTCTACGGCACCGACCCCGGCTACGTCGGCCGCGCCACCGAGATCCTCTGCAGCGAGTACGGCGTCGCGCACGTCGACCTCAACTTCGGCTGCCCGGTACCCAAGGTGACCCGCAAGGGCGGCGGCGCGGCGCTGCCCTGGAAGCGCACCCTGCTGGCCCGCATCCTCGAGGCGGCGGTGGCCGCCGGCGAGCGCCACGGCGTGCCGGTGACGATGAAGACGCGCAAGGGCATCGACGACGACCACCTCACCTACCTCGACGCCGGCCGCATCGCGCAGGAGTCCGGCGCGGCCGCGATCGCGCTGCACGGTCGCACCGCGGTGCAGGGCTACTCCGGCGAGGCCGACTGGGACTCGATCGCGGCGCTGGTCGAGCACGTCGACATCCCGGTGCTCGGCAACGGCGACATCTGGGAGGCCGCCGACGCGCTGCGGATGGTCGAGCAGACCGGCGCCGCCGGCGTCGTGGTGGGTCGGGGCTGCCTGGGCCGGCCGTGGCTCTTCCGCGACCTGGCCGCCGCGTTCGGGGGCCCCTCCTCCCACGGCCAGCAGCGCACCGCGCTGCCCACGCTCGGCGAGGTGACGGCCATGATGCGGCGCCACGCCGAGCTGCTGTGCCGGCACATGGGGGAGGAGCGCGGCTGCAAGGAGTTCCGCAAGCACGTGGTCTGGTACCTCAAGGGCTTCCGGGCCGGCGGTGAGCTGCGGCGCTCGCTCGGCCTGGTCGACTCCCTCGCGACGCTGGACCTGCTGCTGGCCGACCTCGACCCAGCGGAGCCGTTCCCGGTCTCCGAGCTGGGTGCTCCGCGCGGTCGCCAGGGCAGCCCGCGCCACGGCGTCGCCCTGCCGGAGGGCTGGCTGGCGGACACCGACGGCACCGGCTGCGAGCTCGTGGAGGACGCCTCGGAGACCTCCGGCGGGTGATCCGGCTCACGCGATGAGCGGGCAAATCGGGGCGATCCGGCGCGGAAACTTGACCAAGGCGGTGGCCTTGGGGACGGTAGCGGGGTCCATCAGCCCCCGACGACGAGGATCGATCTGGTGCCCACGGGTCGACATGCGGCCGCCCGACATCGCGCGGTGCGCCCGGCGCGACGGCTCTCGCCGCTGACCGCGAAGAACCCCGCGCTGCGCGCAGCGGCCGTCACCGCTCCCGCTCTCACGGTCGGGGTCGTCGGCGTCGGCCTGGCCAACGCCGGGTCCCTGTCCGGCGAGCTCGCGGCCGCCGACGTCCACAGCACCGTCGCCTCACCGGCCTCCGACCCGGTGCAGACGACCCGGGCGGCCCAGTCGTCCCAGGCGCGGACCTCCTCGCTCTCCCGGTCGGCCGTCCGCGTCGTCGCCGTCGCCCGCGAGGGCCGGCAGGCCAGGCAACGGCTGGTCCGCTTCACCACCGACAGCCTCGACGTGCGCCTCACCCCCGCCTCCGACGCGCAGGTCGCCGAGGAGATCAGCAGCGGCACGAAGCTCATCGCCACCGGCCTGGTGCGCGGCGCGTACGCCGAGGTCAGCTGGAAGGGGCAGCGGCGCTGGGTGACCGCCCAGTACCTCTCCGACCAGCGGCCCACCGATCCTGCCGACCTGCCGCTCTCCGATGCCCCCTGCCCGGACTCCTCGGTCGAGCACGGCCTGACCGACGGTGCGGTCCGCGTCTACCGGGCGGTGTGCCACGCGTTCCCGATGATCACCTCGTACGGCGGCTGGGACGCCCACGGCGAGCACGCAAGCGGCAAGGCGATCGACATCATGCACCCCAGCGTCGAGGTGGGGTACCAGATCGCGGAGTTCCTCAAGGCCCACGCCGCCGAGCTCGGCCTCTTCGACGTCATCTGGCGCCAGCACATCTGGACCCCGGTGCGCGCCTCGGAGGGGTGGCGCTCGATGCCGAACCGCGGCTCGGCCACGGCGAACCACTTCGACCACGTGCACGTGTCGGTGAACTGACCCAGCCACCGGTGCAGAGATTGGGTCGCCCGCCCGTCCCGGGCCCGGTCGAGCTCGCTCGGTCCCTTCGCTTCCCACGATGGACGGACGGTTCCCGCGGTGAGTTCGTCATGGGAACCGTCCGTTCACCAAGGCACCGTGGTGAACGGACAACCAGGGGCCCTGAGGGTCACCGGCCGCGGGAATGGTCGGCGCCCCCCTTTAGGTTGGGGACCCGTGACCGACAACCTCGCCTCCGCACGCACCGGGACGCTGCGCGACGGGCTGCGGGTGCTCGGGGTGGCGATCCGGCGCGAGCCGGGGATCTTCACGCTCTCGGCGCTGGGCAGCGTGCTGTTCGGCGCCTTGACGGTGGCCGACGCCTGGGTGCTCGGGTGGGCCACGGACCACGCGATCGTACCGGCGTTCCGCGAGGGGCGGGTCGGCAGCGGCGTGCTGGTGGCGGTGGCGGCGCTGTTCCTGGGCGTCGCGCTGCTGCGGGCGGTCGGCATCGTGGCGCGGCGGCTGGGGGCGGGCGTCATGCAGTACCGGATGCAGGCGGCCTACCGGCGCGAGGTCACCCGGCAGTACCTGGCGCTGCCGATGGAGTGGCACCAGCGCCACCCCACCGGACAGCTGCTCTCCAACGCCAACTCCGACGTCGAGGCCGCGTGGTCGCCGATCGCGCCGCTGCCGATGGCGGTCGGCACCATCGCGATGATGGTCTTCGCGGTGGTGCAGATGCTGGTCACCGACCTGGTGATGGCGGTCGTCGGGTGTTGCGTGTTCCCCCTGGTCATCGTGGCCAACGTCGCCTACCAGCGGCTCTCCTCACCGCTGGTCACCCGGATCCAGGCGCTGCGCGCGGAGCTGAGCGAGATCGCGCACGAGTCCTTCGACGGGGCGCTCGTGGTCAAGACGCTGGGCCGCGAGGCGCAGGAGACCGAACGTTTCGGCGCGAAGGCGCGCCAGCTGCGCGACCTGGGCATCCGCGCCGGCCGGATCCGGGCTGCGTTCGACCCGCTGCTGGAGGGCCTGCCCAACCTGGGCATCCTCGTCGTGCTCGGCGTCGGCGTACTGCGGGTGCGCGGCGGTGCCGCCGACGCCGGCGACGTCGTCACGGTCGCCTACCTGCTCACCATCGTCTCCTTCCCGATCCGCAGCATCGGCTGGCTGGTGGGGGAGTTCCCGCGCAGCGTCGTCGGCTACGAGCGGGTGCACCGGGTGCTCGACGAGGAGCTCGAGACCAGCTACGGCGGGCAGCACCTCACGTCGCCGCGGCACGGTGTGCGGCTGGCCGTGGACCACCTCTCCTACTCCCACACGCCCGGTCAGCGGCTGCTGGAGGACCTCGACCTGGTGGTCGAGCCGGGGCGCACCGTGGCCCTGGTCGGCGCCACCGCCAGCGGCAAGAGCACGCTCGCGTCGCTGCTGATGCGGCTGGTCGATCCCGACGCCGGCGCCATCACCGTCGACGGCACCGACCTGCGCGACCTCGCCCACGGCGCGCTGGCCGAGCAGGCCGCGCTGGTGCCGCAGGGCACGTTCCTCTTCGACGACACCGTGCGCGGCAACGTCACCCTCGGCGCCGACGTGCCCGACGACGCCGTCTGGGCGGCCCTGCGCACCGCCCAGGCCGACGGCTTCGTCGCCGCCCTGCCGCACGGCCTCGACAGCCGTCTCGGCGAGCGCGGCACCACGCTGTCGGGCGGTCAGCGGCAGCGGCTCTCGCTGGCCCGCGCGCTGGTGCGCCGGCCGCGGCTGCTGGTGCTCGACGACGCCACCTCCGCGGTCGACCCCGAGGTCGAGCAGCGCATCCTGGCCGCCATGCGCGAGAGCGCCGACGACGACGCCGTGACCATGGTGCTGGTCGCCTACCGCAAGGCCACCATCGCGCTGGCCGACGAGGTGGTCTTCCTCGCCGACGGCACGATCGCCGACCGCGGCACCCACGCCGAGCTGCTGGCCCGCAACCCGGCCTACGCCCGGCTGGTCAACGCCTACGACGCCGAGGAGGTGCCCGCGTCATGACCACCGTCGCCACCGGCGAGGAGATCGGCGCGCTCGCCACCCTGCGCCGCGGCCTGCACTTCTCACCCGAGCTGGGCGACGGGCTCAAGGGCACCCTCGCGCTGGCGGTGCTGGGCACCGTCGGACGCGTCGTGGTGCCGATCGCGGTGCAGCAGACGCTCGACAAGGGTCTCAACGGGGCCGGCGGCATCGACCTGGGGTTCACCGGGCGGATGGCGGTGGTGGCCGCGGTGGCCATCCTGGTCACCGGGGTGTCGTCGTACCTGATGACCTTCCGGCTCTTCCGCACCGCCGAGACCGGGCTGGCCACGCTGCGCACGAAGGCCTTCCGCCACGTGCACGAGCTGCCGGTGCTCACCCAGAACACCGAGCGCCGCGGCGCGATGGTTTCCCGCGTCACCAGCGACGTCGACCAGGTCTCCCAGTTCCTGGTCTTCGGCGGCATCCTGGCGCTGGTCAGCGTGCTGCAGGTCATCGTCGCCACCGTGGTGATGCTGTTCTACTCCTGGCAGCTCACGGTCTGGGTGTGGGTGAGCTTCCTGCCGCTGATCTCGAGCCTGCGGTACTTCCAGCGCCGGCTCTCCGCGGCGTACGGCGTGGTGCGCCGCCAGGTCGGCCTGATGCTGGCGGCGATCAGCGAGCCGGTGGTGGGCGCGGCGGTGGTGCGCACCCACGCCATCGAGTCGCGCACCCAGGCCCGGATCGATGAGTCCATCGACGCCTACCAGCTGGCCTCGACCCGGGCCCAGGGGCTGACGGCGGTCTCGTTCTCCCTCGGCGGCATCTCCTCGGGGCTGGCCAACGCCGGCGTCGTGGTGATCGGCATCTGGCTCGGGTTCGGCGACCACATCACCTCCGGACAGGTGCTGGCCTTCGCGTTCCTGGTCAGCCTGTTCGTCGGCCCGGTGCAGACCGGCACGCAGGTGCTCACCGACGCCCAGAACGCCATCGCCGGCTGGCGGCGCACCATCGGCATCCTCGACACCCCGGCCGACCTTGCCGACCCCGGACCCGTGGGCGTCGACCTGCCCGCCGGTGCGCTGGCCGTCGACTTCGACGACGTGGGGTTCGCCTACCCCGGCGGCCCGCCGGTGCTGCGCGAGGTCACCGAGCACATCGACCCCGGCACCCGCGTGGCCGTGGTGGGCGAGACCGGCTCGGGCAAGACCACCTTCGCCAAGCTGCTCACCCGGTTGATGGACGCCGGCTCCGGCACGGTGCGCCTGGGCGGGGTCGACGTGCGCAGCGTCGGCTTCGACGCGCTGCGGCGGCGGGTGGTGATGGTGCCGCAGGAGGGGTTCCTCTTCGACTCCACGTTGCTGGCCAACGCCCAGTACGGCCGGCTCGGCGCCATCGCCGACGACGTGCGGCGCGCCGTGACCGACCTCGGCCTGGCCGACTGGCTCGAGGGGCTGCCCGAGGGGCTGCAGACCCGGGTCGGGCAGCGGGGCGAGTCGCTGAGCGCGGGGGAGCGGCAGCTGGTGGCGCTGGTGCGCGCCCACCTGGCCGACCCCGACCTGCTGGTGCTCGACGAGGCCACCAGCGCCGTCGACCCCGAGCTCGAGGTGCGCATCGGCCGGGCCCTGGAGCGGCTGATGGCGGGGCGGACGTCGGTGACCATCGCCCACCGGCTCACCACGGCCGAGAACGCCGACGAGGTGATCGTCTTCGACGCCGGCCGCGTGGTCCAGCGCGGGCCGCACGCGGCCCTGGTCGCCCAGGGCGGCGTCTACGGCCGGCTGCACGCCTCGTGGGTGGCCCAAGGGTCGGCGCCGGCCCCCGCACCGGGGACACTGGAGCCATGACCACGGCACCCGTCTCCGGTCTCGACCCCGCGATCGCCGCGCGCCTCAAGCGCAACGAGGCCGGCCTGGTGGCCGCGATCGTGCAGCAGCACGACACCGGCGAGGTCCTCATGCTCGGCTGGATGGACGACGAGGCGCTGCACCGCACGCTCACCACCGGTCGCGGCACGTTCTGGAGCCGCTCGCGGCAGGAGTACTGGGTCAAGGGCGAGACCTCCGGCCACCGCCAGCACGTCAAGGAGGTCCGCCTCGACTGCGACGGCGACGCCGTGCTGGTCAGCGTCGACCAGGAGGGCCCGGCGTGCCACACCGGCACCCGCACCTGCTTCGACGACGGGCTCCTCTCGTGACCCCACCACACGCCTCCTCCCCGGTCCGCTCCGCCGAGCAGCGACGCGAGGGATCCGCACGGGTGGGGCGCCGCACCTTCGGCCCCGTCGTGCTGGTCGGGCTCGCCTCGGCGGTGCTGCTCGCGGTCGCGGCCGCCCGGGTGTGGGTCTCGCACTCGCTGACCGTCGGGGGTCGTGACGCCGGCATCGACCTGGTCGGCTCCGACCTGGGCAAGGAGGCGCTGGCCGCGCCGCTGGCGTACGTGCTGCTGGTGGGCTGGGGCGTCGTCCTGGTCACCCGCGGCGCGGTGCGCCGGGTCGCGGCGGTGGTCGTCGTGCTGGTGGCGCTGGGGCTGCTCGTCGACGTCGTGCTGGGCGGCTTCGGGCTGGCCGACGACGTGCGCTCGGCCTTCGCCTCGCAGACCAAGGCCGGCGCCCGGCTGCACACCGGGTTCACCGCCTGGTACTGGGTGGCGCTGGCCGCGGCGGTGGTGGCCCTGATCGACACCCTCGTCGCGCTGCGGGTGGTCGGCACCTGGCCCACGATGGGCCGCCGCTACGACGCACCGAGCGCCCAGAGCGACGCGCCTCGCGCCGTCGCCCGCCCCGACGCCGACCCCGACGACCCCGAGGGCGGCAACCGGGCGCTGTGGAAGGCCATCGACGAGGGCGACGATCCGACGACACCGGGCGAGAGGGATCGCTAGCGTGGCCCACGTGACACAGGAACCACTGCGGTCGAGGCTGCTCCGGTGGGACCCGTTGACCGTCGGCATCGACATCGGCGGCACCAAGGTGCTGGCCGGCGTCGTCGACCAGTTCGGCCACGTGGTCGAGGTCAAGCGCCGCGCGACGCTGGGCCACGACGTGAGAGCGGTCGAGGACACCATCGTCGAGCTGATCCGCGAGTTCGCCGAGGACCACGAGATCGCGGCGGCGGGCATCGGGGCGGCCGGCTTCGTCGACGCCACCCGCTCGACCGTCATGTTCTCCCCGCACCTGGACTGGCGCCGCGAGCCGCTGCGCGACCGGGTGATGGCGCGGGTGCGCGTGCCGGTCGTGGTCGACAACGACGCCAACGCCGCGGCCCTGGCCGAGTGCCGGTTCGGCGCCGGGGTGGGTCACCGCTTCGTGCTGTGCGTGACGCTCGGCACCGGCATCGGCGGCGCGCTGGTGATGGACAACCGCGTCTTCCGCGGCGCGAACGGCATGGCCGGGGAGTTCGGGCACGTGCAGGTGGTGCCCGACGGCCACCGGTGTGAGTGCGGCAACCGCGGCTGCTGGGAGCAGTACGCCTCCGGCAACGCCCTGGTGCGCGAGGCCCGGCAACTGATCGCGCAGAACTCACCGGTCGCCCACCACCTGCGCGACCTGGTCGAGGGCGACCCGGCGCGGTTGAGCGGACCGCAGATCACCGAGGCCGCACGGGCGGGCGACGCGCTCTCGCTGGAGCTCATCGCCGACGTGGGGGAGTGGCTCGGCGTCGGCCTGGCCGGCATGGCCGCCTCGTTCGACCCCAGCTGCATCATCGTCGGCGGCGGCGTCTCGGCCGCCGGTGATCTGCTGCTCGAGCCGACCCGTCGCGCGTTCGCGCGACACCTCACCGGCCGTGGCCACCGGCCCGAGCCGCCCATCCACGCCGCCGCGCTGGGTCCCGACGCCGGCTTCATCGGCGCGGCCGACATGGCCCGCTCGGCCGCGCGCCGCGCCCGGCGCACGCGGGTACGCCGCAAGGACCGGCGGACCCGCCGGCTGCTGGAGACCCGCGCCTCGCAGCTGTAGCGCCCGGCGACGGCATTACACGAACGACGCTGACAGACGAACGGCGCTGTCACACGAACGTCATCGACCACGTCGTTGACGGCTCGGCGGTCGGCGGGGCAGGATCGACGACGTCGGATTGTATACGATCCGACCGTCACTGGAGTCGATCTCGAGGGGACCACCGTGACACTGCGACCGACGCTGCCCGTCGTCCGCACGACGTTGTGCCTGCTGGGCCTGCTGCTGATGGGCGCCTGCTACGCCGTCCAACCGCGCCCGGCCGCGGTCGAGCACGCCGACCGGACCAGCGTCGGGTCCGGCGGCCGGCAGGTGCAGCAGGGCGGCGACCTGGTGATGGGGCTCTCGGCGGAGCCCGACGTGCTCGACCCCACGACGTCCAGCTCGCTCTACACCCGCTACGTCATGAGCTCGATCTGCGAGAAGCTCTACGACCTCGACGCCAAGACCGAGCTGGTGCCCCAGCTCGCCTCGGCGCTGCCCACGCTGAGCGACGGCGGGCTCACGGTCACCATCCCGCTGCGCCAGGGGATCGAGTTCGCCGACGGCACCAAGTTCGACGCCGCGGCCGTCAAGACGACGCTGCAGCGCGACCTGACCAAGAAGGACTCCGCGCGGGCCTCGGAGATGGGACCGGTGCAGAGCATCGACACTCCCGACGACCACACCGTGGTGCTGCACTACAAGACGCCGTTCGCGCCGATCACCGCCGCGCTGGCCGACCGCGCCGGCATGATCATGTCGCCGGCCGCGCTGAAGAAGTACGGCGACGACTTCGGCAACCACCCCACGTGCGTCGGCCCTTTCCGCTTCGTCAAGCGCGTGCCTCAGACCGAGATCGTCGTGCGCCGCGACCCGCGCTACTACGATGCCAAGGACGTCCACCTCGACACCATCACCTACCGGATCATGACCGACGCCAACATCCGGGCGGCGAACCTGCGCTCGGGTCAGGTGCAGGTGATCGACACCGTCTCGGCTCAAGACGTCGACGCGCTGCGGCGCGAGCCCGGCATCGGGCTGCTGCAGGTCGGCTCGCTGGGCTACCAGGGCGTCACCTTCAACGTCGGCAACACCCGCGGCCTGGGCAAGCCGCCGGGCAAGATCGACACCCCCGAGGCGCGCGACGCCCGGGTGCGACGCGCCTTCGAGCTCTCGGTGGACCGCACGGCGCTGGTGAACTCGGTGTTCAACAACTGGGCCGAGCCCGCCTGCTCGGGCGTCGCGCCCGACACCGAGTACGCCACCACGGCCAGCAACCACTGCCCGGCCTACGACCCGAAGCGCGCTCGGCAGCTGCTGCGCGCGGCCGGGGTGCGTACGCCGCTGAAGCTGACGATGACGCTCACCAACACCCCGGACACGCTGCGGCTGGGGCAGGCGCTGCAGGCGATGGTGAAGAAGGGCGGCTTCGACCTGCGGCTCCAGGCGGTCGAGTACTCCACGCTGCTGGACCAGCAGGACCGTGGCGACTTCGACCTGCTGCAGCTGGGCTGGTCGGGCCGGATCGACCCCCACGGCAACCTCTACACGTTCCTGGCCACCGAGCAGGGCAACAACGTGGCGGGCTACAGCAACAAGGAGGTCGACGCGCTGCTGGCGCAGGCGGCGCAGCAGACCGACCCGGTGCAGCGCGGCGCCACCTATGGCCAGGCGGTGACGGCGGTGCAGCAGGACGACCCGATCGTCTACCTCTACCGCCAGCGCAACCTCACCGCGTACTCGACCGACGTCACCGGCATCTCCGCCTACGCCGACGGCGTGGTGCGGCTGGGCACGGCGGCCTTCGTGAAGGGAGCGCACTGACCATGGCCCGTTACCTGCTGGTGCGGCTGCTGCAGTCGCTGGTCACCTTGGTGCTCGCCTCGATGGTCGTCTTCGCCGGCGTCCGGGCGCTGCCCGGCGACCCCGCGCGGGCGCTGGCCGGCGAGGACGCCGACCCAGCCGCCGTCGCCGCCATCCGCGCCCGGCTCGGGCTCGACGACCCGCTGCCGGTGCAGTACCTGAAGTTCGTGGGCAACCTGCTGCACGGTGATCTGGGCACCTCGGTGCGCACCGGGCAGCCGGTGATCGACCTCATCAAGGCCACCTTGCCGGTGACGCTGTGGCTCTCGCTGTTCGCGGTGCTCATCGCCGTCGTGGTCGGCATCGGCGCCGGCACGGCGGCGGCCGTGTGGCGCGGCCGCTGGCCGGAGTGGGTGGCCAACCTGGCGGCCCTGGTGGGGCTGTCGGTGCCCAGCTTCTGGCTCGGCATCCTCGCGATCCTCTACCTGGCCGTCGGCCTGCACTGGTTCCCCGCCTCGGGCTACGTGCCGCTCACCGACGACCCGCTGCGGGGGATCTACTACCTGGTGATGCCCGCGGCCGTGCTCGGCACGGCGCTGGCCGCCGTGGTGATGCGCCAGACCCGGGCCTCGATGATCGCCACCCTCACCACCGACTACGTGCGCACCGCCCGCGCCAAGGGGCTGCCGCGCTCGAAGGTGCTGACCGGCTTCGCGCTGCGCAACTCGATGATCGTGGTGGTCACCATCGTCGGCCTGCAGCTGGGCGGCCTGATCTCGGGCGCCGTGGTCACCGAGCGGATCTTCGGGCTGCCCGGGTTCGGCAAGCTCACCCTCGACTCGGTGTTCACCCGCGACTATCCGGTCATCGAGGCCGTCGTGCTGGTGGTGACGGTGGCCTACATCGTCATCAACCTCGTGGTCGACCTCGTCTACTCACTGATCAACCCGCGCATCCGCGTGGGAGGGAGGACCTCATGAGCCAGGCCGTCACCGACACCGCCGCGGTGGACCTGGGCCGCGAGCGCGGCCGGGTGCTGCGCCAGCTGGCGCGCAACCCGCTGGGCCTCGTGGGCGGCGGGTTGCTGCTCGTGGTGGTGCTCGTCGCGATCTTCGCGCCGCTGCTCGCGCCGTACTCGCCCACCACCGTGCACTTCGACGCCCCCTTTCAGCGGCCCTTCACCGTCGGCTACGCGCTCGGCACCGACGACCTGGGTCGCGACGTCCTCAGCCGGCTGATCTACGGCACCCGCGCCTCGCTGCTGGTGGGGCTGCTCTCGGTGCTGCTGGCCGTCGTCGTCGGCACGCCGCTGGGCCTGGTGGCCGGGTACTGGCGCGGCTGCGACGCTGTGGTCTCGCGGCTGACCGACCTGACGCTGGCGTTCCCGTTCCTCATCATCGCCGTCGGGCTGGCCGCCATCACCGGCGCCAGCCTCACCAACGCGGCCATCGCCCTCGGCATCGCCCAGGTGCCCACCATGATCCGCGTGGTCCGCGCCGAGACGCTGCGCCACAAGGAGCTGGAGTTCGTGCTCGCCGCGCGCAGCCTCGACGCCTCCGGGCCACGCATCCTGGCCCAGCACATCCTGCCCAACGCCGCCTCGGCGATCATCGTGCAGGCCACGGTGGTGATGCCGGTGGCGGTCATCGGCGAGGCACTGCTCTCCTTCCTCGGGCTCGGCATCCAGCCGCCCACGCCGAGCCTGGGCATCATGCTGGCCGACGCCCAGCAGTACATCTTCCGAGCGCCGACGGCCGCGGTGTTCCCCGGCGTGACCATCGCGGTCATCTGCTTGGCCTTCAACCTGTTCGGCGACGCACTGCGCGACGCCCTCGACCCGAACGCCCAGCGATGAACGCCCTGTTCGTGACGCCGCCCGAGCACACGACGCGGCCGACCCTGCGCGGCCGGTTCGGGATGTGCGCCTCCACCCACTGGCTGGCCAGCGCCAGCGCCCAGTCGGTGCTCGAACGCGGCGGCAACGCCTTCGACGCCGCCGTGGCCGGCGCCTTCGTGCTGCACGTCGTCGAGCCGCACCTCAACGGCGCCGGCGGCGACCTCACCGGGCTGTTCTCCACCGCGGCCGACCCCACGCCGACGGTGCTGGTCGGCCAGGGCCCCGCCCCCGCGGCCGCGACCATCGCGCACTACCGCGGCGAGGGGCTCGACCTGGTGCCCGGTTCAGGTGCGCTGGCCGCCGCCGTGCCCGGCGCGGTCGACGCCTGGCTCATGCTGCTGCGCGACCACGGCACGTGGGAGCTGGCCGACGTGCTCGGCTACGCGATCTCCTACGCCGAGGACGGCCACCCGGCCTCCGCGCGGCTGGCGTCGGTCATCGCCCAGGTCGAGGAGCTCTTCACCGGCCACTGGCCCACCTCGGTCGAGGTGTGGCACCCCGAGGGCCGTGCCCCGGTCGCGGGCGAGGTGATCCGGCTGCCGGCGTACGCCGCCACGCTGCGGCGCCTGGCCGCCGTCGGCGGCGGCTCCCGCGAGCAGCGCATCGACGCCGCCCGACAGGAGTGGCGCACGGGCTTCGTGGCGCAGGCGGTCGACGCCTTCGTGCGCACCCCGCACCGGCACTCCTCGGGCACCGACCACGCCGGCGTGCTCACCGCGCACGACATGGCGGCGTTCAGCGCTTCTTACGAGCCGGCCGTGACTCGCGACTTCCACGGCGTGACGGTGGCCAAGACCGGACCGTGGGGCCAGGGGCCGGTGCTGCTGCAGGCCCTCGCCCTGCTCGAGGGCTTCGCCCCCGACGAGGTCGACCCGGCCACCGAGGCCGGCGCCCACCGGGTGCTGGAGAGCCTGAAGCTGGCGCTGGCCGACCGCGACGCCTACTACGGCGACGGTGGGGGTGAGGTGCCACTCGACGTGCTGCTGGGCGAGGAGTACACCGCGGCCCGGCGCTCGCTGATCGGCGAGGAGGCCTCGCACGAGTTCCGGCCCGGTGAGGTGGGTGGCGCCGAGCCCTTCCGCCCGCCGCTGCGCACCGACGCCGAGAGCACCGGGACCGGTGCCGGGACCGGCGAGCCGACCGTCGAGGCCTCGGGTCGTACCCGCGGCGACACCTGCCACATCGACGTCGTCGACCGGTGGGGCAACCTGGTCTCCGCGACGCCGTCGGGTGGCTGGCTCCAGTCGTCCCCGACGGTGCCCGAGCTGGGCTTCTGCCTCGGCACGCGGCTGCAGATGACCTGGCTGGAGGAGAGCTCGCCCTCCGCACTGCGCCCGGGTCGCCGTCCCCGCACCACGCTGACCCCGACGCTGCTGCTGCGCGACGGGGTGCCGGTGAGCGCGCTGGGCACGCCCGGAGGCGACCAGCAGGACCAGTGGCAGCTGCTCTACCTGCTGCGCACGATCGTCGGTGGCTACACCCCGCAGCAGGCCGTCGACGCCCCGGCGCTGCACACCACCTCGATGCCGGGCTCGTTCTGGCCCCGGCACTGGACGCCGGGCGGTGCGGTGGTGGAGGACCGGCTGGGGGAGCAGGTCATCGGCGGGCTGGAGCGCCGCGGGCACGTCGTGACCCGCGCGGGCGACTGGTCGCTGGGCCGGCTGTCGTCGGTCTCGCGCGACCCCGCGACGGGCCTGCTGTCGGCCGCCGCCAACCCGAGAGGAGCCCAGGGCTATGCCGTCGGACGATGAGGCGCTGCTCAGCGTCACCGGTCTGGAGGTCTCCTTCCGCACCCACGAGGGGCTGCGTCCGGTCGTGCACGGCGTCGACCTGCGGGTCGCGCGCGGTGAGCGGGTGGCGGTGGTGGGGGAGTCCGGCTCGGGGAAGTCGACGACCGCCGCCGCCGTGATCGGGCTGCTGCCCGGCACCGGCACGGTCTCGGGCGGTCGGGTGAGCTTCGCCGGCGAGGACGTCACCCACGCCGACGAGAAGCGGCTGCAGCGGCTGCGCGGCCGCGAGATCGGCCTCATCCCGCAGGACCCGATGTCGAACCTCAACCCGGCCACCCGGGTGGGTCACCAGGTGGCCGAGACGCTGCTGGCGCACCGGCTCGCGGGGCGCTCGGCGGCCCGAAAGCGCGCCGTCGAGCTGCTCGGCGAGGCCGGCATCCCCGAGCCCGAGCGCCGCTACCGGCAGTACCCGCACGAGCTGTCGGGCGGGCTGCGGCAGCGCGTGCTCATCGCGATCGCGCTGGCCTGCGAGCCCGACCTGCTCATCGCCGACGAGCCCACCTCGGCGCTCGACGTCACGGTGCAGCGCGGCATCCTCGACCACCTCGAGAGGCTGCGGGCCGAGCGGGGGGCGTCGCTGCTGTTCGTGACCCACGACCTGGGCCTGGCCGCCGACCGCGCCGACCGCGTGGTGGTGATGTCGCAGGGGCGGATCGTCGAGGAGGGACCGGCGGCCCGGATCCTGCGCGAGCCGCAGCACGAGTACACGAAGGCGCTGGTGGCGGCCGCGCCGTCGCTGGCCTCGGCGCGAGCCGCGCGCGAGGCGGCGGCGACGCCGGATGCGGCCCCCGCCGGGAGCGGGTCCGAGCCGATCCTGGTCGTCGACGACCTGGTGCGCAGCTTCCGCATCCGTGGGCGCAGCGAGCGGCTGACGGCGGTGGATCACGTCTCGTTCGAGGTCCGGCCCGGCACCACCACGGCGGTGGTGGGGGAGTCCGGCTCGGGCAAGACGACCCTGGCCCGGCTCGTGCTCGGGCTCGACACCCCCGACGCGGGCGAGGTGCGCGTCGACAGCGAGCACGTGGCCACCGCCACCGGGGCCCGACGGCGCGCCATCCGGCGGGCGATGCAGCCGGTCTTCCAGGACCCCTACGCCTCGCTCGACCCGATGTTCACCGTCGAGCACCTCGTCGACGAGCCGCTGCGGGTCTTCAAGGTCGGCGACCGGGCCTCGCGGCGCTCCCGCGTGGCCGAGCTGCTCGACCACGTCGCGCTGCCGCGCAGCGTGGCGCAGCGGCACCCCACCGAGCTCTCCGGCGGCCAGCGGCAGCGCGTCGCCATTGCACGGGCACTGGCGCTGGAGCCACGGCTGATGGTGTGCGACGAGGCGGTCTCGGCGCTCGACGTGCTCGTGCAGGACCAGATCCTCACGCTGCTGGGCGACCTGCAGCGCGACCTGGGTCTGACCTACCTGTTCATCACCCACGACCTCGCGGTGGTACGGCTGGTGGCCCACGACGTCGTGGTGATGCAGCAGGGCACGGTGGTGGAGTCGGGCCCGGTCGAGGCCGTCTTCGACGCCCCCGAGGCCGGCTACACCCGCGAGCTGCTCGCGGCGATCCCCGGAGCGGGTCTGGTCTCGTGAGCCGGCTGGCCGACGACGTCGTGCTGCGCCTGCGCGAGGAGATCGTCGCCGGCACGCACCAGCCCGGCGACCGTCTGGTCGAGCAGCAGCTGTGCCAGGCCTACGGCGTCTCGCGGGTGCCGGTGCGCGAGGCGCTCAAGCAGCTGGAGGCCGAGGGCTTCGTCGTCTCGCGCGCCTACGCCGGCGTGCGGGTGGCGCACCTGAGCGCCGACGACGCCGAGGACCTGTTCGCCGTGCGCACCAGCATCGAGTCCATCACCGCCCGCCGCGCGGCGCTGCGGTTCAAGCGCGGCGACGATGAGGTCGAGGGTCTGCGCACCGGACTGTGCCACCTCGTGGAGGAGGGCGAGCGGCTGCTCGACGCGGGCCGGCGCGACGACCTGCCGCCGCTGAACACCGCCTTCCACCTGGGCATCGCCGAGCTGTGCGGCAACCACAGCCTCACCGCGCTGCTGCGCCAGGTCTCGGCGAAGATCCAGTGGCTCTACGCCATGGACGTCGACGTGCGCGGCGGCCACTCCTGGACCGAGCACCGCACCATCGCCGACGCGGTGCTCGCCGGGCGCGCGGGCGAGGCCGCGCGGCTGATGACGCGCCACATCTCGAACTCCAAGGAGGGCTACCTGCTGCGGCACGCCGCTCCCGGTGTCTCCAGCTAGCGGGTCTGCTGTCCCAACGAGACCGACGCCCCGCTGCAGCCGGCCAGGTAGGAGTGGGTGCGGCGCGCGATCGGCAGCGGCTGGTCGGGCGGGCAGGGGTACATGTCCTGCTCGACGATCGCGTAGAGGTCGCGGTCCAGGCGCCCGACGGCGTCGAGCACCGCGCCCAGGTCGGGCACACCGCTCGGCGGCTCGCACATGACGCCGCGACGCACCGCCTCGGGGAACACCAGGTCCTCGGCCTCGACCTGCGCCACGATCGTGGGGTCGACCTGCTTGAGGTGCAGGTAGCCGATCCGGTCGGGGTGGCGCTCGATGAGGCCCAGGTTGTCGCCGCCGTAGTAGGCGACGTGCCCGGTGTCCAGGCACAGGTTCACGTAGGCCGGGTCGGTGGCCTCGAGGAACCGCTCGATCTCCGCCATCCGGCCCACGTGGCTGTCGGCGTGGGAGTGGAACTGCAGGTGCAGGCCGTACTCGTCGAGGATGCGGCGGCCCAGCTCCTCGGTGTCGCGGGTGAGCTTGGTCCACTGCTCGTCGGTGAGCGTGCCGGGCTCGAGGTTCTCGCCGGTCTTGTGGTCGCGGTAGAGGTCGGGGATCACCACGATGTGCTCGCCGCCGGCCGCCCGGGTGAGCGCGGCGACGTCGGTGACCTGGCGCCACACGTCGTCCCAGGAGTCGGGGCGGTGCAGCGCTGAGAACACGGTGCCGGCCGAGACCTTGAGGCTGCGCTTGTCCAGCGCGGCCAGCAGCTCGTCGGGGTCGCTGGGCAGGTACCCGTACGGGCCGAGCTCGATCCACTCGTAGCCGGCGGCGGCCACCTCGTCGAGGAACCGGTCGGCCGGGGTCTGCACGGGGTCGTCGGCGAACCAGACGCCCCAGGAGTCGGGGGCTGAGCCGATGGTGATCGTCATGTCGTGGGGCCTTTCAGGTAGGGCCGCTGGGCGGCCTTGTGCTGCTTGTAGGTGGCGCGGGCGGCGCGGGTGGACTCCAGGGTCGAGGTCTCGCTGACCGGCACGTCCCACCACGCCTCGGAGTCCGGCGAGCCCGCCAGCGGGTCGGTCTCGACGTGGATGACCGTGGTGCCGGGTGCCGCCTTGGCCGCGTGGACGGCGTCGGCCAGCTCGGCGGCGTCGTGCGCACGGACCACGCGGATGCCGAGGCTGGCGGCGTTGGCGGCCAGGTCGACCGGCAGCGGGTCGCCGTCCAGACGCCCGTCGTCGCTGCGGTAGCGGTAGCGGGTGCCGAAGCGCTGCGAGCCCAGCGACTCCGAGAGCGCCCCGATGGAGGCGAAGCCGTGGTTCTGCACCAGCACCACGATCAGCTTCAGGCCCTCCTGCACCGCGGTGACCAGCTCGGTGGCCATCATCAGGTAGGAGCCGTCGCCGACGAGGACGAACACGTCGCGGTCGGGCGCGGCCAGCTTCACGCCGAGCCCGCCGGCCACCTCGTAGCCCATGCAGGAGTAGCCGTACTCGACGTGGTAGCCCTTCGGGTCGCGCACCTGCCAGAGCTTGTGCAGGTCGCCGGGCATCGAGCCGGCAGCGCAGACCACGACGTCGCGCGCGTCGGCCAGGTCGTTGACGGTGCCGAGCACCTCGCCCTGGGTGAGCGCGGCGCCTGGTGCGCGGTGGTAGGTGGCGTCGACCTGGGCCTGCCAGGCGACGTCGAGGTCGCGGTAGTGCTCGACGTAGGCGTCGTCGACGCGGTACCCGGCGAGGGCCTTGGTGAGCGCGTCGAGGCCCTCGCGGGCGTCGGCGAGCAGCGGCAGCGCGCTGTGCTTGACCGCGTCGAGCCGGGCGACGTTGAGGTTGACGAAGCCGACGTCGGGATCGGCGAAGACGGTGCGGCTGGCGGTGGTGAAGTCGGTGAACCGGGTGCCGACGCCGATCACCAGGTCGGCCTCGCGTGCCACCGCGTTGGCCGCGGTGGTGCCGGTGGCGCCGACGGCTCCCAGGCACTGCGGGTGGTCGAAGACCAGGGAGCCCTTGCCGGCCTGGGTCTGCCCGACCGGGATGCCGGTGGCCTCGCAGAACGCCGCCAGCGCGGCCTCGGCGCCGGAGTAGGCCACCCCGCCGCCGGCCACCACCATCGGCCGCTCGGCCGCTCGGATCATCTCGACCGCGCGCTGCAGCAGCATGGGCTCGGGCAGCGGCCGGGCGACGTGCCAGGTGCGCGGCTCGAACAGCTCCTCGGGCCAGTCGTGGGCCTGGGCCTGCACGTCCTGGGGGAAGCAGACGGTGACGGCGCCGGTGGCGGCCGGGTCGGTGAGCACCCGCATCGCCCCCAGCAGCGCGGCCGGCAGCTGCTCGGGGCGCATGACGCGGTCGAAGTACGCCGAGACCGGCCGGAAGGCGTCGTTGACGCTGACGTCGCCGGCCCACGGCACCTCGAGCTCCTGCAGCAGCGGAGCGGCGCTGCGGTCGGCGAAGGTGTCGGCCGGCAGCAGCAGCACCGGCAGCCGGTTGACCGTGGCCAGCGCGGCGCCGGTGACCATGTTGGTGGCACCCGGGCCGACGCTGGTCGACACGGCGTAGGTGGACAGCCGGTCCTTCATCCGGGCGTAGCCGACCGCGGTGTGCACCATCGCCTGCTCGTTGCGGCCGAGCACGTACGGCAGCTCGCCGGGCCGCTCCAGCTCGTCGGCCAGCAGGGCCTGGCCGAGCCCGGCGACGTTGCCGTGCCCGAAGATGCCGAGCACCCCGGCCACGAGTCGCTGCCGCTCGCCGTCGCGCTCGGACCACTGCTGGGCCAGGAAGCGGGTGGTGGCCTGGGCCACGGTGAGTCGGATCATCGGAAGCTCTCCAACCGCGGGTCGACGTCCTCGTCGCGCCAGGTCTCGCGGATCCAGGCCTGGTCGGGGTGGTCGCTGATCAGCCAGGCCCGCTCGCCGGGGCCGGCCATCACGTTGAGGTAGTACAGGTCGTGCCCGGGGGCGGCGGCGCAGGGGCCGTGCCAGCCGTGCGGGACCAGCGCGGTGTCGCCGTGGCGCACCTCGGCCAGCACGTCGATCTCGCCGGCCTCGGAGCTGGTGGTGCGGTGGAAGCCGAAGCCGTGCGGGCCGGCCACCTCGAAGTAGTAGATCTCCTCCAGCACCGACTCCTCCGGCCCGGCGGTGTCGTGCTTGTGCGCGGGGTAGCTCGACCAGTTGCCGCCCGGCGTCAGCACCTCGCAGGCGATCAGCGCGCCCGCGTCGAGCACGTCGGTGGTGCCGAAGTTGCGCACCAGCCGGCTCGAGCGCCCGGCGCCGCGCTGCTCCACCGGCACGTCGGCGGCCGCCAGCAGGCGGGGCGCGCGGACGACGTCGGTGCGGGCGCCGCAGACCGCCACCCGGGCGCCCGCGTCGCTGACCAGGGTGAGCGCGGTGGCGGTGGGGGAGTAGAGGGTGTCGGTGGCGCCGGCGAAGACGTCGGTGCGGCCGGCCAGGTCGAACCCCTCGTCGCCGACCTCCACCCGCACCGCACCGGTGAGCGGCACCACGAGCCGCTCGTCGGGGCCCGCCGGCATCGTGACGCTCGCGCCGGCCGCGAGGGTGAGCACGTGCAGGCTGGTGTGGGCCCATCCTTCCGGAGCGGTCTCGGGGCTCACCTCGACGTCGAACGGCCCCGATCCGCTGCCGGCCGGCAGCACCCACGGGCTGCTCACGAGCGCACCAGCGAGACGGCGGTGTCGACCGCGGCGGCGACGTCGTCGTCGGGCGGGAAGAGCAGGGCCCGGCCCACGACCAGGCCGCGGACCGAGGGCAGCGCGAGCGCCTTCGCCCACTCGGCGTAGGTGGTGTCGGGCCGGCCCGACGGGTCGCCGCCGAGGATGAGCGTCGGCAGGGTCGTGGCGTCCATGACGCGCTCCATCTCCTCGACGACGGGCAGCTTGAGCCAGGTGCGGGCGCTGGTGGCGCCCAGGCCCTGGGCGACGTGCACCGAGCGGATGACAGCCTCGGCGTCGAGCTGGTTGACCACCCGGCCGCCGGTGCGGTGGCACCAGAACGGCTCGACCATGGCCAGCAGCGACTCGCGGGCCAGGTCGCTGACCGCGCGGCCGCAGGCCTCGAGGGTGCGCACGGTGCCGGGGTCGTCGGGGTCGATGCGGGTGAGCATCTTGCCGCCGTCGAGACCGGCGTCGCGGATGCCGGCGACGTCGTAGCCGGTCATCCGGTCGTCGAGCTCGAAGACGGCACCGGACAGCCCGCCGCGGTTCATCGACCCGACGACGACCTTGTCCTCCAGCGCGCCGAGGAGCAGCAGGTCCTCCACGACGTCGGCCGTGGCCAGCAGCCCGTCGACGCCGGGCCGCGCCAGCGCCGTCCGTAGCCGTGCCAGCAGGTCGGAGCGGCTGGCCATGGCGTCGGCGACGCCGCGCACGCCGAGCGCCGCCCGGGCGGGGTGGTCGCAGGCGACGAGCATCAGCCGGCCGTCGTCACCCAGCAGCGGGCGGCGCGTGCGGGCGGCCAGCAGCTCGGCGATCCGCTCGGGGTGGCGGGCGCGGATCTCGGCGACCTCGGCCAGGTCGCGGGCGAAGCCGGTCATCGCGCGGCCGCGATCTCGGCGGTGGTGGGCATGGCGGTGGAGCACTCCAGCCGGCCCGCGACGATGGCGCCGGCGACGTTCGCGTCGGCGATCACCTGCGCTAGCGGCCGGCCGGCCACGAGCCCGGCGGCCAGCGTGCCGCCGAAGGCGTCGCCGGCGCCGAGGCCGTTGACCACCTCGACCGGCACCGGCTCGGCCACCACGCGCTCCTCGTGCGTCTTGGCCAGCACACCGCGCGGCCCCTGCTTGACCACCGCCAGCTCGACGCCCGCCTCGAGCAGCGCGTCGGCCGCGCGCTCGGGGTCGCTCTCGCCGACCGCGACCCGGCACTCCTCGAGGTTGCCCACGGCGACGGTGACCGAGCCCAGCACCTGCTGCACCTGGGCGGTCGCCTCGGCCTCCGAGGCCCAGAACATCGGCCGCCAGTCCAGGTCGAGGACGGTGTGCGACCGCCGGCCGCGCGCCTCCAGCGCGGCGTGGTGTGCCGCGCGGCTCGGCTCCTTGCTCAGCCCGCTCACCGAGACCCAGAACACCCCGGCCTCGCGGACCGCCGCAAGCGGCACGTCGTCGGGAGTGACCTCGAGGTCGGGTGCGGTGGGCCAGCGGTAGAAGTACAGCGGGAAGTCGTCGGGCGGGAAGATCTCACAGAACGTGACGGGGGTCGGGAACTCGTGGTTGGTCACCACGAAGTCGTCGGCCACCCCGAGCCGCACCAGCTCGCGGCGCACGTAGCGCCCGAACGGGTCGTCGCCCACGCCGGTGATCGTGGCGGCGCTGCACCCCTGTCGGGCCGCGGCCACCGCGACGTTGGCCGTGGTGCCGCCGAGGAACTTGCCGAACGACGTCACGTCCTCCAGCCCGACCCCGGTCTGCAGCGGGTACACATCCACCCCGCTGCGTCCGAAGGTAAGCACGTCGACCACGGGCGCGACGCTACGTCCGGGGGTCGGCGGCGTCAATATTTTGTCAGGACATGCGGACAAGCGTTGGCCGGGGGTTTTGCCGGGTGCCCGGCAAAACCCCGGGAAACGGCGGGCGGTATGCGGCAGTTGTGAAGAGTTTTGCCGGGTGCCCGGCAAAACCCCCCCGGCCCCCGCAGCCCCTACCGATCCACCAACGTCGACTCGAACGCGTACCGGTCCGGCCGGTAGGCATGAACGCCGTACTCGACCGCCCGCCCGGCGTCGTCGTAGGCGATCCGCTCCATCGTCAGCAGCGGGGCGCCGCGCTTCTCCTCCAGCATTCTGGCCTCGGCCGGGTCGGCGCGACGTGCGGAGATCCGCTGCCGGGCGACCCGCATCACGACCCCGGAGGCGCGCAGCAGCCGGTAGAGGCCGTCGTGCTCGAGGTCGGCGCCGGCGAGGTCGATCACCGAGCAGGGGATGTGGTTGCGCATGTGCGCCAGCGGCTCGCCGGCCACCGACCGCAGCCGCTCGAGGAACCACACCTCGGCGTCCTCGGGCAGGCCCAGCTCGGCGGCGACGTCGTCGGAGGGCGCGCGCCGCTCCAGGGCCAGCACCTGCGTGGTCTGCTCCTGGCCGGCGTGGCTGAGGTCGTCGTAGAGGCTGGTCAGCTCCAGCGGCCGGTGCACCCGGCCGCTGACCACCTGGGTGCCGACGCCGCGCTTGCGCACCAGCAGGCCCTTGTCGACCAGCACCTGGATCGCCTGGCGCATCGTCGGTCGCGAGAGCCCCAGATCGGCGGCCAGGGCGATCTCGTTGGCAATGCGCTCACCGGCGCCGAGCGTGCCGTCGGCGATGGCCTGCTCCAGCTGCTCGGCCACCTGGAAGTAGAGCGGTACCGGGCTGAGCCGGTCCACCGTGATACGCATAGCGCCGCAGCATACGAGCCGTCGTCGCTCATGTCCTCATGTCCTAACAAATGATTGACACAAGGTGTGGCGCGGACCACACTGTGGCGGCATCGCCGTCGGAGGAGCCGTCGAAGGAGACGCCCATGAAGAACAGTCACGCCAAGACGATGCTGTGGGTGGCGGTGCTCGCCGTCGTCGCCCTCGTCACAGCCGCCTGCGGCGGCACCGGCCAGCCCAGCGGCGCGAAGGACGCGACGTCGCTGAACCTGAAGTACGCCGTCATCACCCACGGCGCCGCGGGCGACGCGTTCTGGGATCGCGTGAAGTCCGGCGCCGAGCGGGCCGGCAAGGACTACGGGGTGAAGATCTCCTACTCCTCCGACGCCGACGTGGCCAAGCAGTCCCAGCTCATCGACTCCGCCGTGGCCGACAAGGTCGACGGCATCGTGGTCTCCATGGCCAACCCCGACGGCTTGAAGTCCAGCGTCGAGAAGGCGGTGGCCGCCGGGATCCCGGTCGTCACCATCAACTCCGGCATCGACCAGTGGAAGCAGTTCGGCGCCATCACCCACATCGGCCAGTCCGAGGACATCGCGGGTGCGGCGGCCGGCGACCGGCTCAAGCAGGCCGGGCTCACCAACGTCATCTGCGTCATCCACGAGTCCGGCAACGTCGGCCTGGAGCAGCGCTGCTCCGCCGCGGCCAAGTCCTTCGGCGCCAAGATGACCAACCTGCAGGTCGACGGCACCGACGACAACGCCGTGCAGTCGACCATCACCTCCAAGCTGCAGGCCGACAAGACCATCGACGGGGTGCTCACCCTCGGCGGCCAGTACGCCATCGACGCGGTCAGCGCGGTCCAGCAGGCGAACAGCAAGGCCAAGGTGGCCACGTTCGACCTCTCCGACGACGTCATCAAGGACATCGAGTCCGGCTCGATCATCTTCGCCGTCGACCAGCAGCCGTACGTGCAGGGCTACCTCGGCGTCACCGCGCTCTACCTGAAGGACATCAACGGCAACGACATCGGTGGTGGCCAGCCCGTCTACTCCGGCCCGGCGTTCATCACCAAGGACAACGCCGCCCAGGTCGAGAAGTTCGCCAAGCAAGGCACGCGGTGACCGCTGCGACCCAGGCGACCGCCGCCGACGAGCGGGTTTCGCGCCAGAGCACGCTGACCCGGGTGCTGCGACGCCCCGAGGTCGGCGCGCTCGTCGCGGCGGTGGCCGTCTTCGTCTTCTTCGCCGTCCAGACCGAGGTCTTCGCCACCGCCAACGGCGCCAGCACGTGGCTGCGCTCGGCCTCGACGATCGGCATCATGGCGGTGGCCGTGGCGATGCTGATGATCGGCGGCGAGTTCGACCTCTCCGCCGGCGCGATGACCGGCTTCACCGGGCTGGCGGTCGGCGTCATGACCACCCACTGGGGACTGCCGATCTGGCTGGCCATCCTCATCTCGCTGCTGCTCGCGCTGGCGTTGGGCGTGGCCAACGGCGTCATGGTGATCCGTACCGGGCTGCCCAGCTTCATCGTCACCCTCGGCACCTTCTTCGTGCTGCAGGGTGTCGACGTCGCGCTCACCAAGGCCATCACCGGCGACGTCGCCATCCAGGGCATGTCGCTGGTGCCGCAGTACGACCAGCCGCACGCCGTCTTCGGCTCGGCCCTCGACGTCAACGGCGGCTCGCTGTACGTCTCGGTGCTGTGGTGGATCGTGGTGACCGCCGTGGCCACCTGGGTGCTGCTGCGCACCCGCGCGGGCAACTGGATCTTCGCCGTCGGGGGCGCCCAGACGTCCTCGCGGCAGGTGGGCGTGCCGGTCGCGCGCACCAAGATCGCCCTGTTCTGCACCACCGCCGGCGCCGGCTGGCTGGTGGGGATGCTGCTGCTGTTCACCACCTCCACCGTGCAGAGCAACACCGGCATCGGTCAGGAGTTCATCTACATCATCTGCGCCGTCGTCGGCGGCTGCCTGCTCACCGGCGGCTACGGCTCAGCGGTCGGCGCGGCGCTGGGAGCGCTGATCTACGGCATGACCAACCAGGGCATCGTCTACGCCGGCTGGGACAACAACTGGCTCAAGGCCTTCCTCGGCGTGATGCTGCTGCTGGCCGTGCTGCTCAACGAGTGGGTCCGCAAGCGGGCGGAGCTGGCGCGATGAGCGAGACGTTGATCGAGGTCCGCGACATCGGCAAGCGCTACGGCAACGTCATCGCGCTCTCCGGCGTCACGACGTCGGTCCACGCCGGCGAGGTCACCTGCGTCCTCGGCGACAACGGCGCGGGCAAGTCGACCTTCATCAAGATCCTGGCCGGCGCGCACCCGCACTCCGACGGGGAGCTGGTCGTCGACGGCGAGCCGCGGCACTTCACCAGCCCGCGCGACGCCCAGGCGCTGGGCATCGCCACCGTCTACCAGGACCTGGCCGTCGTGCCGCTGATGCCGGTCTGGCGCAACTTCTTCCTCGGCCAGGAGCCGACGAAGGGCTGGGGCCCGTTGCGCCGGCTGGACCGCGAGACGATGAAGCGCACCACCAGCACCGAGCTCGCCGCGATGGGCATCGACCTGCGCGACGTCGACCAGCCCATCGGCACGCTCTCGGGCGGCGAGCGGCAGTGCGTCGCCATCGCCCGCGCGGTGTACTTCGGGGCCCGCGTGCTCATCCTCGACGAGCCCACCGCGGCGCTGGGCGTCAAGCAGTCCGGCGTGGTGCTGAAGTACATTGCGCGCGCTCGCGAGCGCGGGCTCGGCGTCGTGTTCATCACCCACAACCCGCACCACGCCTACCCGGTGGGCGACCGCTTCATGCTGCTGCGCCGCGGCCGGTCGATGGGCGACTTCCCCAAGTCCGACCTCACGCTCGACGAGCTCACCGCGATGATGGCCGGCGGGGCCGAGCTCGAGGCGCTCAGCCACGAGCTGACCGCCGAGCTGGGCCAGGACTCCGAGGTCGCGCAGACGATGTCGCAGGACGTGAAGGTGCTCGACACGTGAGCCCACTGCGCGTCGCGGTCGTCGGGTACGGCTGGATGGGGCAGGTGCACGCCCGCGCCTGGTCGCGGCTGCGTCAGCACTACCCGGACGCGCCGTTTCGCCCCGAGCTGGTCGCGGTCGCCGATCCCAGCGCCCAGGCCCGCGACCTGGCGCTCGCCACCTACGCCGACGTCGCGACCTACGAGGACTGGCGCGAGCTGCTGGCCCGCGACGACCTCGACGTCGTCTCCATGGCCGGGCCCAACGCGCTGCACCACGAGGTCGGCGTGGCGGTCGCCGAGTCCGGGCGCCACCTGTGGATCGAGAAGCCGGCCGGTCGCCGGCTGGCCGAGACCCAGGCGATCGCCGACGCCGTCGAGACGGCCGGCGTGCAATCCGCGGCCGGGTTCAACTACCGCAACGCTCCTGCCGTGGAGTGGGCGCGCGAGCTGGTGCGCGGCGGCCGGCTGGGCCAGGTGCAGACCGTCGAGGTGCGCTTCCTGGCCGACTACGCCGCTCACCCCGACGGCGGGCTGTCGTGGCGGTTCATCGACGAGCACGCCGGCAGCGGCGTGCTGGGCGACCTGGTCAGCCACGCCGCCGACCTGGCCTGCCACCTGGCCGGCGAGGTCGCCGAGCTGGTCGCCGACGAGGGCCGCTTCATCACCGAGCGCCCGCTGGTCGCCGGCGCCGGCTCCCACTTCGCCCGCGGCGGCGACGGGGAGCGTGGCCGGGTGGAGAACGAGGACTACGTCGGCGCGCTGCTGCGTTTCGCCTCCGGTGCCCGCGGCACCCTCGCCGCGAGCCGCACCGCGGTCGGCGAGCAGTGCACCTACGGCTTCAGCGTGCACGGCAGCGCCGGTGCCTTGGAGTGGGACTTCCGCCGGATGGGCGAGCTGCGGGTCTGCCTCGACCAGGACCCGCAGGACGCTGCGTACCGCACCGTCTACGTCGACCGCAACCACGGCGAGACCGCCGCCTTCCAGCCCGCCGGCGGCATCGCGCTGGGCTACGACGACCTCAAGGTGATCGAGGCCCACCGGCTCGCCCGGTCGATCGCCGCCGACCAGCCCGAGGGAGCCACCATCCACGACGCCGTCCGCGCCGCCCGCCTGGCCCAGGCCATGGCCACCTCCGTCTCGACCCGGGGCTGGACGCCGTGCTGAGGGTCGGCATCGTCGGCGCCGGCGCGATGGGCGCCGGCCACGCCGCGATGCTCCACGCCTCGGTGCCCGACGCGGTCGTCGCGGCCGTCCACGACTTCTCCACCGAGCGGGCCGCGGCGCTGGCCGCCCAGGTCGGGGCCGACGTCGCCGCCGGTGCCGAGGAGCTGGTGGCCGGGGTCGACGCCGTCGTCATCGCCTCGCCCGACCCCACGCACGCCGACCTGGTGCGGCTCTGCCTCGAGGCGGGCCGGCCGGCGCTGTGCGAGAAGCCGCTGGCGCCGACACCGGAGGAGTCGGCCGCGCTGGTGGCCCTCGAGGGCGACCGACGGCTCGTGCAGGTCGGCTTCATGCGTCGTTACGACCCCGCGCTGGTGGCCCTGCGCGAGCGGCTGCGTGCCGGTGAGCTGGGGGAGCCCCGGGTGCTGCACTGCGTGCACCGCAACGCCTCGTCGGCCACCAGCACCAGCGACGAGACGCTGGTGACCGGCTCGATGATCCACGAGCTCGACCAGGTGCGCTGGCTGCTCGACGACGAGATCGAGTCCGTCGAGATCCGCTCGCCCCTCGCCGAGGGTTTCCGCGACCCCCAGGTGGGGCTGCTGCGGATGCGCTCGGGCGTCCTGGTCACCACCGAGGTGTTCGTCAACGCCCGCTACGGCTACGAGGTGCGCTGCGAGCTGGCCGGCACCGGCGCCACCGCCGTCGCCGACGGCCCGGTGACCGACGGCTTCCTCGACCGCTTCACCGACGCCTACCGCGCCGAGCTGGCCGACTGGGCCGCCGCCGCCTCGGCCGGGACCGCGTCGGGGGCGAGCATGCTCGACGGCCACCGCGCCACCGAGGCCGCGGCCGCCGGCGTGGAGTCGCTACGCACCGGGCAAGCCGTCGCCGTCGGACCGCCGCAGAGCGGCCTCCCGGCCGAGAAGTAGGCTCACCCCCATGTCGAGCAACCACGGCAACACCCCCGCCGCCTGGACGGGCGTCACGATCATGACGCTGGCGTTCGTGGTGGCCGGCATCGGTGCCGTCGCCTACAGCTGGGTCGTCTTCTGGATCGGCGTGGCGCTGCTGCCGATCGGGCTCGTAGTGGGCAAGGCCATGTCGCTGGCCGGGTACGGCTCTCAGGGTCCCGAGCAGCACTAGCGCGCCCGTGTCCGCCGCGGTCACCGAGCGCACCCCCTCCGACGCCGTCCGGCGCCGGGGGCCCTACGCCATGGCCGGGGCGATCGCCGTCGCGTCGCTGGGCCTACGGCTGCGCGACCCCCACGTCCAGGGCAGCTGGGGGTTCTGCCCGCTCCGCGCGCTGACCGGCCTGGACTGCCCCTTCTGCGGCGGCCTGCGGGCGGTCAACGACCTGACCCACGGCCATCTCGGTGCGGCGGCCACCAGCAACCTGTACTTCGTCGCCTCGCTGCCGCTGCTCGTCGTGCTGTGGCTGTGGTGGCTGCGCAGCGAGCGCCCGACCCCGGTGCTGCGGGCCGTGCTCGGGGTATGGGTGGTGCTCGGGGTGGTGTTCACCGTCTTCCGGAACACTCCGTGGGGAGCCGACCTCTGGGCCTAGGGGGCGGTGTCGAAGTGGTAGTCCAGCGCGCCGGAGGCGTAGAGGATGATGCCGACGATCAGCAGCACCACCGCCACGGCACCGAGGATGATCCCCGAGAGCGCCATGCCGTTGCCTTTCAGCGCCCCGGCCGACTTGGCGATCTGGCTGCGGGAGATGAAGCCGGTGACGATCGCGACGACGCTGATGATCACGCCGAAGCCGCACAGGCAGGTGAACAGCAGCCCGACGATGCCGGTGACCAGCGAGGTGATCGCCAGCGGCGAGGTGCTGGGCACCTGGCCGTAGGGCGTGCCGGGCGCTCCGGCCGGCGGGGGCGGCGGCGGAGGGGCGTTGTAGCTCACGGGGCGTCCAATCGGTGGAGGGAGCCGGGCTGGGAGCCAGAACCTACCGCGAAGCGTCGGCCCTGAAACCCGACCCGCCCGGTCGCGTGAGAGTCTGGACGGTGCACGCGTCCCGCCGCACCCCGTGAGGTCCACCCATGTCCGTCCTCGACGACATCGTCGCCGGCGTACGCGAGGACCTCGCCGAGCGGGAGTCGCGCACGCCGCTGCCCCGGCTGCGTGAGCTCGCCTCGCTGCGGCCCGAGCCGCGCGACCCGATGCCGGCCTTCCGCGCACCCGGTCTCAGCGTGATCGCCGAGGTCAAGCGCAGCAGCCCGAGCAAGGGCCACCTGGCCGAGATCGCCGACCCCGCCGCCCTCGCCACCAGCTACGCCCAGGGTGGCGCCGCCGCGATCAGCGTGCTGACCGAGCAACGTCGGTTCAACGGCTCGCTGGCCGACCTGCGGGCGGTGCGCGCCGCCGTCGACACCCCCCTGCTGCGCAAGGACTTCGTAGTCACCGAGTACCAGCTGGTCGAGGCCCGCGAGGCCGGCGCAGACCTGGTGCTGCTCATCGTGGCCGCGCTGCCCGGCGACGAGCTCGACCGGCTGCACGCGATCGCGGTCGAGCTGGGCCTGACCACGCTGGTCGAGGTGCACGACGAGGCCGAGACCGAGCGCGCGGTGGCGCTGGGGGCCGAGCTGGTCGGCGTCAACGCCCGCAACCTCAAGACCCTGCAGGTCGACCCCGACACCTTCGGCCGGCTCGCCCCCGGGCTGCCCGAGCAGGTGGTGAAGGTCGCCGAGTCCGGCATCACCGGCACCGCCGACGCCGCGCGGCACGCCGCCGAGGGCGCCGACGTCGTGCTGGTCGGCGAGGCGCTGGTCAAGGGCGGCGACCCCGCCACCGCCGTCAAGGAGATGAGGTCCGCATGACGACCGCCGCGTGGGCACCCGACGAGACCGGTCACTTCGGCCGCTTCGGGGGCCGCTTCATGCCCGAGGCGCTGGTGGCAGCGCTCGACGAGCTCGACACCGCCTGGCAGAAGGCGCTGGCCGACCCGGCGTTCGGCGCGGAGTTCGAGCGGATGCTGCGCGACTACGCCGGCACCCCGAGCATGCTCTACGACGCCGAGCGGCTCTCCGCGCGCGCCGGCGCCCGGATCCTGCTCAAGCGCGAGGACCTGCTGCACACCGGCGCGCACAAGATCCGCAACGTGCTGGGCCAGGCGCTGCTGACCAAGCGGATGGGCAAGCAGCGCGTCATCGCCGAGACCGGCGCCGGCCAGCACGGCGTGGCCTCCGCGACGGCCGCGGCGTACCTGGGCCTGGACTGCACGATCTACATGGGCGAGGTCGACACCGAGCGCCAGGCGCTCAACGTCGCTCGCATGCAGCTGCTCGGCGCCGAGGTGGTGCCCGTGCGCAGCGGCTCGCGCACGCTCAAGGACGCCATCAACGAGGCGCTGCGCGACTGGGTGGCCACGGTCGACCACACCGCCTACCTGTTCGGCACCGCCGCGGGGCCCCACCCGTTCCCGAGCCTGGTGCTCTCCTTCGTCCGCGGCATCGGCGACGAGGCCCGGCGCCAGTGCCTGGAGCTCACCGGGTCGCTGCCCAACGTGGCCGCGGCCTGCGTCGGCGGCGGGTCGAACGCGATCGGGCTGTTCGCCGGCTTCCTCGACGACGCCGACGTCGAGCTCTACGGCTTCGAGCCCGGCGGCGACGGCGTCGAGACCGGCCGCCACGCCGCCACCATCCACAACGGCGACATCGGCGTCCTCCACGGCGCGCGCACCTACGTGCTGCAGGACGAGGACGGCCAGACCCTGGAGTCGCACTCGATCTCCGCGGGCCTCGACTACCCCGGCGTGGGGCCCCAGCACGCGCGGCTGGCCGAGACCGGGCGCGCCACCTACGAGCCGGTCACCGACGCCGAGGCGATGGCCGCGATGCGGCTGCTGGCCGAGACCGAGGGCATCATCCCCGCCATCGAGTCCGCCCACGCCGTCGCCGGAGCGCTGCGGCTGGCCCCCCAGCGCCAGGGCCAGACGCTGCTGGTGAACCTGTCCGGGCGCGGCGACAAGGACATGGGCACCGCGCTGACCTACTTCGGGCTCGGCCAGGCCGACGCATGAGCGTCTCCACCGCCTTCGAGAAGGCCCGCGCCGACGGCCGGGCCGCGCTCGTCGGCTACCTCCCGGCGGGCTTCCCCAGCGTCGAGGGTTCGATCGAGGCGATGCGCGCCATGGTCGACGCCGGCTGCGACATCATCGAGGTGGGGCTGCCCTACTCCGACCCGGTGATGGACGGTCCCACCATCCAGGCCGCGGTGCAGCAGGCGCTCGACCAGGGCACGCGCGTGTCCGATGTGCTGCGCGTGGTCGAGGCGGTCGCCGCCACCGGCGCCCCGACGCTGGTCATGACCGCGTGGAACCCCGTGGAGCGCCTCGGCATCGAGCGCTTCGCCCAGGCCCTCGTCGACGCCGGGGGAGCGGGCCTCATCACCCCCGACATCACCCCCGACGAGGCCGGTGAGTGGACGGCCGCGGCCGACGCCCGCGACCTCGACAAGGTCTTCCTCGTCGCGCCCTCCTCCACCCCCGAGCGGCTGCAGCTGACGGTCGACGCCAGCCGCGGCTTCGTCTACGCCACCGCCGTCATGGGCGTCACCGGCGCCCGGGAGACCACCAGCGAGCTGGCCGCTCCGCTGGTCGAGCGCACCAAGGCCGCCACGGACCTGCCTGTCGGCGTCGGCCTCGGCATCTCCAACGGCGCCCAGGCCGCGGAGATCGCGGGCTTCGCCGACGCCGTCATCGTCGGCTCGGCCTTCGTGCGCACGCTGCAGCACGACGCCGACCTGCGGGGCCTGAGCGCCCTGACCGCCGACCTGGCCGAGGGCGTCCGAGGTGCGTAGGGCGCTCGTCCTGCTCGCCCTGCTCGCGGCGCTGGCCGGCTGCGGTCAGCGCGGCGGCAGCGACGGCGCGCTGGTCTCCGGCGTCTCCAACTCCGGCAACGACGGCTACGCCGGCGCGAAGCTCGACCAGCCCTACACGGCTCCCGACGTCGCGCTCACCGACACCGCCGACCAGCCGTACTCGCTGGTGAAGAACGGCTCGGGCAAGCTCAGCGTGGTCTTCTTCGGCTACTCCAAGTGCCCCGACGTGTGCCAGGTCGTGATGGGCTCGCTGGCCTCGGCCTACGCCAAGCTCGACGCCGCGGACAAGGCGCGTACCCAGGTCGTGTTCGTCACCACCGACCCGCGCCGCGACACCCCGGCCGTGCTCAAGACCTGGCTGCGCCGCTTCGACCCGGCCTTCATCGGCCTCACCGGGCCGCTGCGCACCATCGAGCAGGTCGGCGACCCGCTCCACGTCGCCATCGAGAAGGGCCAGAAGCTGCCCTCGGGCGGCTACGACATCACCCACTCCACCTCGGTGCTGGCCCTCGGCGGCGAGGGTCGCGTGCCGCTGGTCTGGGACGGCACCACCTCGCCGGCGCAGTACGCCCGCGACATCCACCGGCTGCTCACGAAGGACCACGCCGCGCCATGACGACGCTGACCCACCTGCTCTTCATCCCCAGCCCCGGCGAGGGCGTCTGGCACATCGGGCCGATCCCGATCCGCGCCTACGCGCTGTGCATCATCGCCGGCGTCCTGGTGGCCGTCTGGCTGGGCAACCGGCGCTGGGTGGCGCGCGGGGGCCGTCCCGGGGAGGTGGCCGACATCGCGATCTGGGCGGTGCCGTTCGGGCTCGTCGGCGGTCGGCTCTACCACGTCATCACCGACAACGACCTCTACTTCGGCAAGGGCAACCAGTACGGCGCCATCGGCACGCTGGAGATCTGGCACGGCGGGCTGGGCATCTGGGGCGCCATCGCGCTGGGCGGGGTCGGCGCCTACATCGGCGCCCGTCGCGCCGGCGTGGTCTTCCCGCCCTTCGCCGACGCCCTCGCGCCCGGCATCGTGCTGGCCCAGGGCATCGGCCGGTGGGGCAACTACTTCAACCAGGAGCTCTTCGGCCGGCCGACGAGACTGCCCTGGGGCCTGGAGATCTCACCGCTCCACCGCCCCGACGGCTACGAGCGGTTCACCACCTTCCACCCCACGTTCCTCTACGAGTGCCTGTGGGACATCGGCGTCTGCCTGCTGATCGTCTACCTCGACCGCCGGTTCCGCCTCGGCCACGGCCGCGTCTTCGCGCTCTACGTCATGGGCTACACCGTCGGTCGGGGCTGGATCGAGAGCCTGCGCATCGACACCATCGAGCTGCACAACGTGCTCGGCTTCCGGTGGGGGGTCTGGATGTCGATCCTGCTCTTCGTCGGGGCGTTGGCCTACTTCGTCTACGTCACCCGCACCCGCCCGGGCCGGGAGGAACGCGTCTACCGCGAGGGCAAGGAGCCCGATCCCGTCCCCGCCGAGACGTCGTAGATCCGCACGTCTGAGCCGCCGAGGCGTCGCAAGATCGCGCGTCCTGGGTGTCGAGGCGTCGCGAATCTCCGCCGACGCCGCACCGTCTCGGTCACCGAGACTTCCATCCCGCGGACCGGACGGGTAACACTGCCGTCACCTGGTTGTAGGCTCACCCTTGCTACGGGCCGATGTCGTCCCAGCACGCTTCATCCGCCGCACGCTCGTGCCCTCCGAGGGGTCCGGGTGCGCTCGACGACGGGAGAGTGCCGATGCCCGCATTCTTGCCGCCCTCGGCTCGTTCGCAGGGCCTCTACGACGGTCTCCACGAGCACGACGCCTGCGGCGTCGCGTTCGTCGCGACCCTGTCCGGGGACCCTGCCCACGACATCGTCGCGAAGGCGCTGACGGCGCTGCGCAACCTCGACCACCGCGGTGCCGCGGGTGCCGAGACCAACTCCGGCGACGGCGCCGGCATCCTGCTGCAGGTGCCCGACCGCTTCCTGCGCGAGGTCGCCGCCGACGCCGGCATCGAGCTGCCCGGCCGTCACCAGTACGCCGTCGGCACGGCGTTCATCCCCGGCGACGACGAGGCCGTGGCCAAGGTCAAGGCCCGGGTGGAGGAGCTCGCCGCCGAGGAGGACCTGGCCGTGCTCGGCTGGCGCGAGGTGCCCACCGACCCCTCCTCGCTCGGCCCTACCGCGCAGTCGGCCATGCCCTCGTTCTGGCAGGTCTTCGTGAGCGGCGCCCACGGCCGCGTCAGCGGCATGGCCCTGGAGCGCATGGCCTACTGCCTGCGCAAGCGCGCCGAGCACGAGGCCGACGTCTACTTCCCCTCGCTCTCGGGCCGCACCCTGGTCTACAAGGGCATGCTCACCACCGAGCAGCTCGACGCCTTCTACCCCGACCTGCTCGACGAGCGCGTCGAGTCGGCGGTCGCGCTGGTGCACTCGCGGTTCTCCACCAACACCTTCCCGAGCTGGCCGCTCTCGCACCCGTACCGCTTCATCGCCCACAACGGCGAGATCAACACCGTGCAGGGCAACCGCAACTGGATGCGCGCCCGCGAGGCGCTGCTGGCCTCCGAGGTCATCCCCGGCGACCTGGAGCGGCTGTTCCCGGTCATCACCCCCGACGGCTCGGACTCCGCCTCCTTCGACGAGGTGCTCGAGCTGCTCCACCTCGGCGGCCGCTCGCTGCCGCACGCGGTGCTGATGATGATCCCCGAGGCGTGGGAGAACAACGCCGACATGGACCCCGCCCGGCGGGCGTTCTACGAGTTCCACTCCTCGCTGATGGAGCCGTGGGACGGCCCGGCGTGCGTGTGCTTCACCGACGGCTCGCAGGTGGGCGCGGTGCTCGACCGCAACGGCCTGCGGCCCTCGCGGTACTGGGTCACCGACGACGGCCTGGTGGTGCTCGCCTCCGAGGCCGGCGTGCTCGACATCGACCCCGCCACCGTGGTCCGCAAGGGCCGCCTGGAGCCGGGCCGGATGTTCCTGGTCGACACCGAGCAGCACCGGATCATCGAGGACGAGGAGATCAAGGGCGACCTCGCCGCCGAGCACCCCTACGACGAGTGGCTGCACGCGGGCCTCATCGAGCTGCCCGACCTGCCCGAGCGCGAGCACATCGTCCACACCCACGCCTCGGTGGTGCGCCGCCAGCAGATCTTCGGCTACACCGAGGAGGAGCTGCGCGTCCTGGTCACCCCAATGGCCAACACCGGCGCCGAGCCGATCGGCTCGATGGGCACCGACACCCCGGTCGCGGTGCTCTCGGACCGGCCGCGGATGCTCTTCGACTACCTCAGCCAGCTCTTCGCCCAGGTCACCAACCCGCCGCTGGACGCCATCCGCGAGGAGCTGGTGACCTCCCTGGCCGGCAGCATCGGTCCCGAGGCGAACCTGCTCGAGCCCACGCCCGCCTCGTGCCGCCAGGTGCTGCTGCCGTTCCCGGTGGTCACCAACGACGAGCTGGTCAAGATCCGCAAGATCAACCGCGACGGCGACATGCCCGGCTTCGAGACCCACGTCTCGCGCGGGCTCTACGACGTGCAGGGCGGCGGCCGGGCGCTGGCGCGACGGCTGGAGGAGATCTGCGAGGAGGTCTCGGCCGCGGTCGAGCTCGGCGCGCGGATCATCGTGCTCTCCGACCGTCACGCGCGGGCCGAGAAGGCGCCGATCCCCTCGCTGCTGATGACCGCGGCCGTCCACCACCACCTGGTGCGGGAGAAGACCCGTACCCAGGTCGGCCTGGTCGTCGAGGCCGGCGACGTGCGCGAGGTGCACCACGTCGCGCTGCTGCTCGGCTACGGCGCCGCCGCGGTGAACCCGTACCTGGCGATGGAGTCCGCCGAGGACCTCGCCCGCGACCGGTACTACGTGACCGCCGAGCCCGAGGTGGCGGTCAAGAACCTGGTCAAGGCGCTCGGCAAGGGCGTGCTGAAGGTGATGTCCAAGATGGGCGTCTCCACGGTCGCCTCCTACACCGGCGCCCAGATCTTCGAGGCGCTCGGGCTCTCCCAGGAGCTGGTCGACAAGTACTTCACGGGCACCACCTCCAAGATCGGCGGCATCGGGCTCGACGAGATCGCCGAGGAGGTCGCCAAGCGGCACCGCACGGCGTACCCGCGCGACGGCATCACCCCCAGCCACCGCACCCTGGAGATCGGCGGGCAGTACCAGTGGCGGCGCGAGGGGGAGGAGCACCTGTTCGACCCCGAGACCGTGTTCCGGCTCCAGCACGCCACCCGCGAGGGCAAGTACGACGTGTTCAAGGCCTACACCCAGCGCGTCGACGACCAAGCCGCGCGGCTCATGACGCTGCGCGGGCTGTTCCGGTTCAAGGACGCCGCGGAGTCCGGTCGCGAGCCGATCGACGTCGAGGAGGTCGAGCCGGTCGCCGACATCGTGAAGCGGTTCTCCACCGGCGCGATGTCCTACGGGTCGATCTCGCAGGAGGCGCACGAGACGCTGGCCATCGCCATGAACCGGCTGGGCGGCAAGTCCAACACCGGCGAGGGCGGCGAGGACCCCGAGCGGCTCTACGACCCCGAGCGACGCTCGTCGATCAAGCAGGTCGCCTCCGGCCGGTTCGGCGTCACCTCGGAGTACCTGAGCAACGCCGACGACATCCAGATCAAGATGGCCCAGGGCGCCAAGCCCGGCGAGGGCGGCCAGCTGCCCGGCCACAAGGTGTACCCGTGGGTGGCCAAGACGCGGCACTCCACGCCCGGCGTCGGTCTGATCTCGCCGCCGCCGCACCACGACATCTACTCCATCGAGGACCTCGCGCAGCTGATCCACGACCTCAAGAACGCCAACCCGGCGGCTCGGGTGCACGTGAAGCTGGTGGCCGAGGTCGGCGTCGGCACCGTGGCGGCGGGCGTGTCGAAGGCGCACGCCGACGTCGTTCTCATCTCCGGTCACGACGGCGGAACCGGCGCGGCGCCGCTGACCTCGCTCAAGCACGCCGGCGGCCCCTGGGAGCTGGGCCTGGCCGAGACCCAGCAGACGCTGCTGGTCAACGGCCTGCGCGACCGGATCGTCGTGCAGACCGACGGCCAGCTCAAGACCGGCCGCGACGTCGTCGTCGCCGCGTTGCTGGGCGCCGAGGAGTTCGGCTTCGCCACCGCGCCGCTGGTGGTCTCGGGCTGCATCCTGATGCGGGTCTGCCACCTCGACACCTGCCCGGTCGGCGTCGCCACCCAGAACCCGGTGCTGCGCGAACGGTACTCCGGCAAGGCCGAGTACGTCGTCACCTTCTTCGAGTACATCGCCCAGGAGGTGCGCGAGCTGCTCGCCTCGCTGGGCTTCCGCTCGATCGAGGAGGCAGTCGGCCACGCCGACGTGCTCGACGCCGCGGCCGCGGTGAACCACTGGAAGGCCCAGGGCCTCGACATCGCGCCGATCTTCCATGTGCCCGACATGGCGGAGTTCCCGCAGTTCGCCGACCAGGACCGCCACTGCACCAAGCAGCAGGACCACGGCCTGGACAAGGCGCTCGACAACACCCTGGTCGAGCTGGCCGCGCCGGCGCTGGAGTCCGGCGAGCCGGTGCGAGCCCAGGTGGAGATCCGCAACGTCAACCGCACGGTCGGCACGATCCTCGGCCACGAGGTGACCAAGCGCTACCGCGGCGAGGGCCTGCCCGAGGGCACCATCGACATCACGCTCACCGGCTCGGCCGGTCAGTCGTTCGGCGCGTTCGTGCCCCGCGGGATCACGCTGCGCCTGGAGGGCGACGCGAACGACTACGTCGCCAAGGGCCTCTCCGGCGGGCGGATCATCGTCCGCCCCGACCGCGCCGCCACCTTCGACGCCGCGGAGCAGATCATCGCCGGCAACGTCATCGGCTACGGCGCCACCACGGGCGAGGTGTTCCTGCGCGGCAAGGTCGGCGAGCGCTTCGCCGTCCGCAACTCCGGGGCCCGGCTGGTGGTGGAGGGCGTGGGCGACCACGGTTGCGAGTACATGACCGGCGGCCGCGTGGTGGTGCTGGGCGCCACCGGGCGCAACTTCGGCGCCGGCATGTCCGGCGGCGTCGCCTGGGTGCTCGACCTGGCCGAGTCGCAGGTCAACCCCGAGCTGGTCGAGCTGCGCCCGGTGGTCGAGGAGGCCGCCGAGGAGCTGCACGAGCTGGTCAAGGCCCACGCCGAGGAGACCGGCTCGCCGGTGGCCGAGGCGCTGCTGGCCGACTGGGACACCGCGCTGGGCCGGTTCACCGAGGTCATGCCCACCGACTACCGCAAGGTCCTCGAGGCGCAGGCCAAGGCCGAGGCCGACGGCCTCGACGAGCAGGCCACCGCCGAGGCGATGATGGAGGCCCTCCATGGCTGACCCGAAGGGTTTTCTGAAGAGCGGTCGCGAGGTGGCCTCGCGGCGTCCGGTGGACGAGCGCGTCAGCGACTGGAACGAGGTCTACCCCGGTGGGCCCGGCCGCGCGCTGCTGCCGATCATCCGCGAGCAGGCCGGCCGCTGCATGGACTGCGGCATCCCGTTCTGCCACCAGGGCTGCCCGCTGGGCAACATCATCCCGGAATGGAACGACCTGGTCTGGCGCGAGGACTGGGACGGCGCCATCGAGCGGCTGCACGCCACGAACAACTTCCCGGAGTTCACCGGGCGGCTGTGCCCAGCGCCGTGCGAGACCGCCTGCGTCCTGGGCATCAACCAGGACCCGGTGACGATCAAGAACGTCGAGGTCTCGATCATCGACCGCGCCTGGGACTCCGGCGCGGTCCGCCCCCAGCCGCCGGAGTGGCTCACCGGCCGGACGATCGCGGTCATCGGCTCCGGCCCGGCCGGCTTGGCCGCCGCCCAGCAGCTGACCCGACAGGGCCACACCGTCGCCGTCTACGAGCGCGCCGACAAGATCGGCGGGCTGCTGCGCTACGGCATCCCCGAGTTCAAGATGGAGAAGAAGGTCCTCGACCGGCGGCTCGACCAGATGCGCCGTGAGGGCACCGTGTTCCGCGCCGGCGTCGACGTCGGGCGGAGCCTCACCGGCGACGACCTGCGTGAGCGCTACGACGCCGTCGTCCTGGCGATCGGCTCGACCATCGGCCGCGACCTCCCGGTGCCCGGCCGCGAGCTGGCCGGCATCCACCAGGCGATGGAGTACCTGCCGCAGTCCAACCGCGTCTCCCTCGGCGGTGAGGTGGAGGACCAGATCCGTGCCGACGGCAAGCACGTCGTCATCATCGGCGGCGGCGACACCGGCGCCGACTGCCTGGGCACCGCCATCCGGCAGGGCGCGGCCTCGATCACGCAGCTGGAGATCCTGGCCCAGCCCGGCGAGGACCGTCCGTCCCACCAGCCCTGGCCGACGTACCCGATGCTGTTCCGGGTCTCCTCCGCGCACGAGGAGGGGGGCGACCGGGTCTACTCGGTCTCCACCCAGGAGTTCCTCGGCGACGACGACGGTCACGTGCGCGCCCTGCGGCTGGCCGAGGTCGACATGAGCTCCGGCAAGCCCGAGGAGGTCGAGGGCACCTCGCGCGAGATCCCGGCCGACCTGGTGCTGCTAGCCATGGGCTTCACCGGCCCCGAGACCGACAGCATCGTCGACCAGCTCGGCCCGGAGCTGGGGGAGCGCGGCGTCATCGCCCGCGACGACTCCTACATGACCACCGCCGAGGGCGTCTTCGTCGCCGGCGACGCTGGCCGGGGCCAGTCGCTGATCGTGTGGGCCATCGCCGAGGGCCGGGCCTGCGCGGCAGCGGTCGACGCCTGGCTCACCGGCTCGACCACCCTGCCGGCCCCGATTCCGCCGACGGAGCGCCCCCTCACCGCCTAGATGAGCGGTCGGTGGCCGCGCCGGTCCTTGGATCGTTCAACTTCTCGCCAGATCCGCAGTAGGGTGAGGAATCGTGCGGAGAGCCAAGATCGTGTGCACGATGGGTCCGGCGGTGGCGACGCCCGAGCGGATCCGGGAGCTGGTCGAGGCCGGCATGGACGTGGCGAGGATGAACATGAGCCACGGCACCCACGAGGAGCACGCCGAGGTGTACCGGCTGGTGCGCGAGGCCTCGGACGCCTCGGGCCGCGGCATCGGCATCTTCGCCGACCTCCAGGGCCCCAAGATCCGGCTCGACAGCTTCGAGCGCGGGGCGGAGACGCTCGCCCCCGGTGACGACTTCACCATCACCACCCGCGACGTCCTGGGCACCGAGCGGCTGTGCGGCACGACGTACAAGGGCCTTCCCGGCGACGTCACGCCCGGGCACGACATCCTCATCGACGACGGCAAGGTGCGGCTGCGCGTCGAGTCGGTCGAGGACGGCACCGAGGTGCACACCAAGGTGATCGTCGGCGGCCGGGTCAGCGACCACAAGGGCATCAACCTGCCCGGTGTCGCGGTCAGCGTGCCGGCGATGTCGGAGAAGGACGTCGCCGACCTGCGCTGGGCGCTGCACCAGACGGTCGACTTCATCGCCCTCTCCTTCGTGCGCTCGGCCAAGGACGCCGACGACGTGCGCGCGGTGATGGAGGAGGAGGGTGTCGTCCTGCCGGTCATCGCCAAGATCGAGAAGCCGCAGGCGATCGACAACCTCGACGAGGTGGTCAAGGCCTTCGACGGCTTCATGGTCGCGCGCGGGGACCTCGGCGTGGAGTGCCCGCTAGAGGACGTGCCGTTCCTGCAGAAGCGGGTGGTGGAGAAGGCGCGCCGCAACGCCAAGCCGGTCATCGTCGCCACCCAGATGCTGGAGTCGATGATCACCAACCCGGCGCCGACCCGCGCCGAGGCCTCCGACGTCGCCAACGCCGTGCTCGACGGCGCCGACGCCGTGATGCTCTCGGGGGAGACCAGCGTCGGCGCCTACCCGATCGCGGCCGTGGAGACGATGGCCCGCATCATCGCCTCCACCGAGAGCCACGAGCTGGAGAAGATGGCCGCCATCGACTGGCAGCCGCGCACCAAGGGCGGCGTCATCGCCAAGGCCGCCGCCGAGGTGGCCGAGCGGGTGGGTGCCAAGTACCTGGTGGCCTTCACCCAGTCCGGCGACTCCGCACGCCGGCTCGCGCGCTACCGCGGCGCCGTGCCGGTGCTCGCCTTCACCCCGGTCGAGGCGGTGCGCTCGCAGCTCTCGCTGACCTGGGGCGTGGAGACCTTCCACGACAAGCCGGTCGAGCACACCGACGAGATGGTCCGCCAGGTAGACGAGCACCTGCTCGACCTCGGCCGCGTCGACCAGGGCGACCTGGTCGTCATCATCGCCGGCTCGCCACCCGGCATTCCCGGCTCGACCAACGCCCTGCGCGTCCACCGGATGGGTGACGCCATCAACGAGGTGGCTCCGGCGTACCACCGCTGAGGCCTCGCGATTCCCCGCACGTGCGGGGAATCGCGGAGACGTCGCGCTAGGCGATCTCCTCGCCCAGGTACGCCGCCCGGACCCGGTCGTCGGCCAGCAGGTCCTTGCCGGACCCCGAGAGGACGACCTCGCCGGTCTCGAGCACGTAACCGCGGTTGGCGAGGGCCAGGGCCTGGGCGGCGTTCTGCTCGACGATGAGCACGGTGACGCCCTCGCCGTTGATCTCGCGCACGATCTCGAAGATCTGCTGCACGATCAGCGGTGCCAGGCCCATCGAGGGCTCGTCGAGGAGCAGCAGCCGCGGCTTGCCCATCAGCGCGCGCCCGATGGCGAGCATCTGCTGCTCGCCGCCCGACAGCGTGCCGGCGAACTGGGTGATGCGCTCCTGCAGGCGCGGGAACAGCTCCATCACGTGGTCGAGCACCTGTTTGTCGGGGCGCTTGAAGCGGAACGCGCCCATCTCCAGGTTCTCCTTGACGCTCATCCGCGGGAACACCCGCCGGCCCTCGGGCACGTGGCAGATGCCGCGGTGGATGAGCGTGTGGGCGGGGACGCCGTCGATGCGCTCGCCGTCGAACCGGATCTCGCCCAACGCGGGGCGCATCATGCCCGAGACGGTCTTCTGGGTGGTGGTCTTGCCGGCTCCGTTGGCGCCGAGCAGCGCCACCACCTCGCCCTCCTCGACGTCGAAGCTGACGCCCTTGAGCGCCCGGATCGCGCCGTAGCGGACCTCGATGTCGTCGACCTCCAGGAGCGCCATCACACATCCCCTTCGGTGAGGTCGAGGTCGGTGTCGATCTTGGTGACCGAGGCGGTGCCGACCAGCTCGCTGGCCTCCTCGGTGGTGGTGCCCAGGTAGGCCGCCACGACGGCCGGGTCCTTCTGGATCTGTTCGGGCGAGCCCTCGGCGATCTTCTGGCCGAAGTTCAGCACCACCAGCCGGTGCGCCACCGACATCACCAGCTTCATGTCGTGCTCGATGAGCAGCACCGAGACGCCGCGCTCGGCGTTGATCTGCTGGATCAGCGCCGCCAGCTCGCGCTTCTCGGCCGGGTTGGTACCGGCCGCGGGCTCGTCGAGCAGGATGACACCGGGGTCGGTGCCGAGCGCTCGGGCGATCTCGAGCCGGCGCTGCTCGCCGTACGCCAGCGAGCTGGCCAGCTCGTTGGCCCGCGCGGCGAGGCCCACCGAGCGCAGCAGCTCGAAGGCCCGCTCGGTGCTCTCCCGCTCCTCGCGGCGCTGCCGGGGCAGGCCGAGCATCGAGGCGATCGGGCCCGACTTCATCCGCGTCTCCACCCCGACCTTGACGTTCTCCAGCGCTGTCAGCGCGGGGAAGAGCCGGATGTTCTGGAACGTCCGGGCGACGCCGAGGTGGTTGATGACGTGCGTCTTCTTGCCGATGGCGCTGACCGGGACGTCGCCTGCGCGAGCGGCCAGCATGATCGTCCCCTCCTGCGGCGTGTAAACGCCGGTGAGGGAGTTGAACAGCGACGTCTTGCCGGCCCCGTTCGGCCCGATGACGGCCAGGATCTCGCCACGGAACATCTGCAGGTTGACGTCGTTGAGCGAGACCACGCCGCCGAAGCGCAGCGTGACGTTGCGGACGTCGTAGACGACCTCGCCCGTGCTCGCCGGGGTGCTCACATCCCCTCCCCGGCTGGCACGGCGGTGGTCTCCGAGGAGTCCTTCTTGTCGAGGCCGCCCAGCTCCGCGCGACGGCGTCGGGCCGGGATGAGGCCGGCGGGCCGGAAGATCATCATGAGCAAGATGACCGCACCGATCCACATCTGCCGGTCCTCGGCCGGCACCTGGTCGCGCAGGAACTCCGGCAGCCAGGTCAGCACGGCGGCGCCGGCCATCGCTCCCGGCAGCGAGCCCATGCCGCCGAAGACGACGTAGGCGACCACCAGGATCGAGTTGTTGAGGATGAAGTTCTCCGGCGTGAACGACCCGATCTGGCTCGCGAAGTAGACACCCGCGACGCCGGACGTCGAGGCGCCGATGGCGAAGGCCAGCAGCTTGACCCGGACGGTGTTGATGCCGGTGGCCTGGGCTGCGACCTCGTCCTCGCGGATGGCCGCCCACGCCCGGCCCAGCCGGGAGTGCTCGAGGCGGTTGAAGAGCAACACCACGATGACGACGAAGACCAGCAGCAGGTACCAGTAGCCCAGGACGTTGTCGCCCCACTTGATGTCCAACGGCCCGATGTGGATCTCCGGCGGCGGGATGTTGAACGCGCCGCGCGAGCCGTTGGTGACCGGCGTGGAGTTGTTGGCCACCACGCGGATGATCTCGCCGAAGCCCAGCGTGACGATGGCCAGGTAGTCACCGCGCAGTCGCAGCGTCGGCGCCCCCAGCAGCACGCCGGCGACCAGGCAGATGACGATCGCGAACGGGATGGCCGCCAGTGGCGTGAGCTCCAGGAAGGACGGTGGCTTCACCGGCAGCCGGCCGGTCAGGTAGGCGGTGGTGTAAGAGCCGATCGCGTAGAAGGCGATGAAGCCCAGGTCGAGCAGGCCCGCCCAACCGACCACCACGTTGAGGCCGATGGCCAGCAGCACGTAGATGCCGATCTCGGTGACCAGCACGGTCTGCCAGAACTGCGTCGCCGTCGGGGGGAAGAACAGCGCGCTCGCGATGATCACCACCAGCAGCGCCGGGCCCAGCTTCGAGCCGGCCGCGAGGGCGGCGTCGCTGGAGACGCCGGGAGCCGCGTCGGGCACCTCGACCTGCTCGTGGCGGGCCACCAGGTAGCCGGCACCGGCCAGCACGGTCAGCGCGCCGCACAGCATCCAGCCGCCGGTGCCCAGGTTGTCCCAGGCGCCGGTGGCGCCGTCGAACTTCGACTGGGCGGCGAGCCCGGAGAAGTCGTGCATCACGTACAGCGTCACCAGCAGGCTCACCACGCCGAGCCCGGCCGCCACCCAGCCCAGCAGGTGATGACGCAGGTAGGAGGCCGCGCCGGCGAGGATGAGGGTGGCGAAGAAGAGGACGTACGCCAGCCAGGCCAGGTAGGCGGCCGAGAAGCCGCTCAGGCCGGTGCCGTGGAACATCGTCGAGGTGAGCCCGATGCCGGCGTTGCGGTCGGTGGGGGAGAACCACGCCGCCGAGAACAGGCCCACGAGCCCGACGACGGCGCCCAGCGCCACCAGCGGCATACCGGGTCGCCAGTCGTAGACACGCTGGAAGAACCCGCCGCTGTCGGCCTTGCCGTGGCTGCGGGCCACGACGATGCCGGAGACGCCGATCGTGACGAAGCCCAGCAGCGCCACGCCGGCTCCGGTGGAGTGGTCGGGGTAGTCGAGGAACGAGCGCACCGCGGACTGGGCGTACTGCGCCCAGATGCCGAACACGATCGCCAGGCCGCCACCGACGTAGCCGAGCGTGGAGGAGTCCTCGAAGCGGATCGCTGCCGCGACCAGCGCCACGACGATCAGCAGGAGCAGCCACGGGGTCAGGGAGAACGCTGAGCCGAAGAACAGCCTCGCGACGGGGTCGATGCCGCCGGTCTGGGCCGCAGCCGGTCGCAGGCCGCCGAACTTGCCGTTGTTCAGGTCGGTGCTGTCGGTCCAGTTCAGCAGCGTGAACGAGACGACGACCGTCAGCGCGCCGGCTGCGAGCGGGCGGACACCGGCTCGGCTGAGGTACGGCACGATGCGCGGCCAGAAGGTCACGGCCAAGAAGACCGCGACGCCGATGAGCGCGAAGATGCCGATGCGCGGGGCGAACACCGACTTGCGGAAGGCGTACCCGAAGTCGTCCTGGGTGCCCTCCTGGGTGCCGATCATCAGTGCCAGCACGAAGGCCAGGAACATGCAGCCGGCGAACCGCTTGGCCAGGGCGATGCGGGCCTCGGCGGCGTCGGAGCGGCGGGACTGCCCGCCGCCCTTGGTGACATCGGTGTAGGTGCTCATCAGGCAGCCCTCCCGAGCTTCTCGCCCAGCAGGCCGGTCGGTCGGAGCACCAGGATCAGCACCAGGATCAAGAACGCGACGACGTCGGTCCACTGGATCCCGATGAGCCCCGTGGCGTGCCACCACGGGAAGGTCGGCAGCAGCACCTCGATCAGGCCCAGCAGCATGCCGCCCAGCATGGCGCCGCGGATGTTGCCGATGCCGCCGAGCACCGCCGCGGCGAACGCCTTGACGCCCGGGATGAAGCCCATGGTGTTGGAGAAGAAGTAGGCGGTGCCGAACAAGAAGCCGGCGGCGCCTGCGAGGGCGCCGCCGATGATGAAGGTGCGCGCGATCGTCTTGTCGATGTCGATGCCCATCAGCGCGGCCGTGGGCGCGTCCTCGGCGACGGCGCGGATGCTGGAGCCGAGCTTGGTGCGGTTCACCATCGTGTCGAGGAACAGCATCATCACCAGGGCGGAGACGATGATGATCGCCTGCACCAGCGAGACGGTGACACCCGCGACGGCGACGACGTGGTGGTTGACGTTGAAGTACGTCGGGAAGTCGTTGTTGTTGAGCCGGTTGAACAGCTTGCCGGCGAGCTGGGAGAGGAAGAACGAGGCGCCGATCGCGGAGATCAGGAACGCCAGCTTGGGTGCCCCCCGGCGCCGCAGCGGCCGGTAGGCGACCCGCTCCAGTCCGTAGGCGACGGCGGCGCCGACCGCGGCCCCGGAGCCCAGGCCGAGGACCAGGATGCCGATCACCCCGTACCAGGCGGGGTGGGCGCCGTCGTGGGTGACGGCGTTGACCACCAGGTAGCTGCCGAACGCGCCGGACATGAACACCTCGCTGTGGGCGAAGTTGATCAGCTGCAGCACGCCGTAGACCAACGTGTAGCCGAGCGCGATGAGCGCGTACATCGAGCCTCGGGTGAGTCCGAGGACGACGTAGTTCAGGAATTCGTGCACCGACGGGACCTCTCTGCTGACCACGACAGATGGAGCGTGGCACAGGGCACGGACAAGGTTCAGGGGCGCCGCCGCCACGACGAGTGGCGACGGCGCCCCTGAGAGATCATGCGAGGTGGTGCTGACTACTTGGCTGCAGCGGCCTTGGTGATGTCGCCCAGGCTCTTGATCGTGCCGTTCTCGTCCTGGTAGAGGTTCACGACGCCGGACCCCTCGGGCAGGTCGCCGTTGCTGCCGAACTTGATGTCGCCGGTGATGCCCTTGTAGTCGATCGCGGACACCGCGTCGTTGACCGACGAGCGCGTCACCGAGCCCTTGCCCTTGGCCGTCTTGATCGCCTGGATCACGATGTTGGCGGCGTCGTAGGCCTCGGGGGAGTACGTCGAGGGGTCGGTGTTGAACTTCGCCTTGTAGGCCGCGGCGAAGTCCTTCGCCGTGCTCGACGTGGTGGCGTCCGCGCAACCGCAGGAGAAGTACCAGCCGTTGCCGGCGTCGCCCGCACCCTTGGTGAACACGTCGGACTTCACGCCGTTGCCCGACATCCGGACGCCGGTGTAGTCCACGGCCTTGAGCGCCTTGGCGAACTGCGCGCCCTGGGCGTCGTAGCCGGCGTAGAACAGCGCCTCGGCGCCCGAGGACTTCACGGTCTGCGCGATCGGGCCGTAGTCCTTGGTCGCCGTGGCGTCGGCGGCCTGCTCGATGACCGTGACGCCCTTGGCCTTCAGCTCCTTGGACACCGCGCCCGCGACGCCGTCGCCGTAGGCGCTCTTGTCGCTGACGACGATGACCTTCTTGACCGACTTGGCCAGCCAGTCGGCCGCGGCCGGACCCTCGGCGTAGTCGTTGGGGATGACGCGGTGCCAGGTCTTGAAGCCCTGGTCCTGCAGCTCGCCGTTGGAGGCCGAGGGGTTGACGATCGCGATGCCGGCGTCGCCGTACTTGCCGCCCACGGCCTGCGTGGCGCCGGAGAAGGAGGGGCCCACGACGCCCATGACGTTGGTGTCCTGGATGACCGTGGCCGCGGCGGCGGGCGCCTTGGCCGGGTCGCCGACGTCGTCGGCCTTGAGGAGCTTGAGCTTGAAGCCGAGGCTCTTGTCGGCGTTGGCTTGCTCGATGGCCAGCTCGACGCCGTTGACCTCGTTGATGCCCAGCTGGGCGTTGTCGCCGGAGAGGGGACCCTCGAAGGCGATGGTGTAGGTCTTGCTGCCGCCGCCGCTGCCGGAGTCGGCCTTCAGGCCGCCACCGCCCGACGACGACGAGCCGCATCCGGTCAGCGTGAGCGCACCGACGACCGCGACGGCCGCCATGCTCACGACAGAACGAGAGCGCATGTATTCCCCTCCATGACTGTGTCCCTGACGCCGCCGCGATCTGTTGCCGCAGCCGGCGGTCCCCCGAGCCCTGGACGAGCCGAGGTGCGAGGACCCTCACCCGGGGGCGGAGGGGGTGTCAAGGAAGCGCGCTCACCCGTGACGCGAACGAGACCGCCGGCAATACAGTGGTCTAGACGTGAGGGCGTTGTGTCGGGGATGTCGCAACCGCGCGCCCGGGAGGCCGCGGGCACGTGCCACCGCCTGCTCGGTGCCCCGGGTGGGACTCGAACCCACACTGGACGGTGTTTGAGACCGCGTTCTCTGCCGATTGGAATACCGGGGCGCAAGGCGCGGGAAACGCTACCCGAGGGGCTCACTAGGATTTCTCCCATGTCGATCTCCGCGCAGGACCCGGGCGCCCGGCGTCGCGTGCTCATTGCCGAGGACGAGGCGCTGATCCGCATGGACCTCGCCGAGATGCTGGGCGAGGAGGGCTACGACGTCGTCGGCCAGGCCGAGGACGGCGAGCGGGCGGTGGCACTGGCCACCGAGCTGCGGCCCGACCTCGTGGTGATGGACATCCGCATGCCCAAGCTCGACGGGCTGGCCGCGGCCGAGCAGATCGCGACGGCGCGCATCGCCCCGATCGTGATGCTCACGGCGTTCAGCCAGCGTGAACTGGTCGAGCGGGCCCGCGACGCCGGCGCGATGGCCTACCTGGTCAAGCCGTTCGACCAGACCGACCTGGTGCCGGCCATCGAGATGGCGCTCAGCCGCTACGCCGAGCTGCGTCAGCTGGAGGCCGAGGTCACCGACCTCACCGACCGACTCGAGACCCGCAAGGGCGTCGAGCGCGCGAAGGGCATCTTGCAGGAGCGGCTGGGCCTGACCGAGCCCGAGGCGTTCCGCTGGATCCAGAAGACCGCGATGGACCTGCGCCTGTCGATGCGCCAGGTCGCCGAGGGCGTGATCGAGCACGGCCCGGGCATCGCCGGCGGCGCCTGAGCCCGACCAGCGCTCCCCGGGTGCGACTCGGGCGAAGCGGACGTCGACCTACCGAAACTCGTCTGCGGTGCCGAAATCGGCGCCGGTTTCCCGGGGTTTTGCCGGGTGCCCGGCAAAACCCCCGCCGCGCGCGGCGCCTCAGCGCACCGCCGCGACGACCACCGTCAGCACCGGTGCCACGACCAGCGCCGGCAGCAGGTCGGCGACCTTGACCTGCTTGAGGTCGAGCAGCCGCAGCGCGACCCCGACCAGCAGCAGGCCACCCGTGGTGGTCAGTGCGGCGAGCTCGGCGTCGGGCAGGAAGTTGCCCAGCGCCGCCCCGAAGGCGGTCAGCAACCCCTGGATGACCAGCACCGCCAGCGAGGCGGTGACCACGCCCCACCCGAAGGAGGCGGCGAAGGCGATCGCGGCGAAGCCGTCGAGCGCGGACTTCAGCAGCAGCTGCTGGGAGCCGCCGCCCAGGCCCTCGGTCAGCGAGCCCAGGATCGTCAGCGGCCCGGCACAGAAGATGATCGAGGCGGTCACGAACCCCTCGATGAAGCGGGCGCGTCCGGCCGACGCGCCGCTGAGGCGGCCCTGCAGCCAGCCGCCGACGCCCTCGAGGCGGTCCTCCAGCCGCAGCAGCGAGCCGGTGATGCCGCCGATGAGCAACGCGCCGAGCACGATCAGCAGCGGTGCGCTGGAGCCGACCGCGCGGCGCCAGTCCGGGTCGCCGATCGAGGTCAGGTTGGTGCCGGCGATGAGCAGGGTGACCAGGCCGAGGCCGTCGGTGACCACGCGGCGGGTGCGCTCGGGCAGCCGCTCGCCGACCAGCACACCGACTGTTCCGCCGACCAGGACGGCGAGGACGTTGACCAGCGTGCCGGCACCGATGAACACGGGCGTCACTATGTCCCAGGGGGCGACTAGGGTCGCCACGTGTCCGCTGATGACCGCCCCCGGCTGCTCCTGCTCGACGGCCACTCGCTGGCCTACCGCGCCTTCTTCGCCCTCCCGGTCGAGAACTTCTCCACCACCACCGGGCAGCACACCAACGCGGTCTACGGGTTCACGGCCATGCTCATCAACGTGCTGCGCGACGAGCAGCCGACCCACCTCGCGGTGGCCTTCGACGTCTCCCGGCAGACGTTCCGCAGCGAGGCCTACGCGGAGTACAAGGCCAACCGGTCCACCTCGCCCGCGGAGTTCTCCGGCCAGGTCTCGCTGATCAAGGAGGTGCTCGACGCGCTGCGCGTCCCCTTCGTGGAGAAGGACGGCTTCGAGGCCGACGACATCATCGGCACGCTCGCCACCCAGGCCAAGGGCGACGGCTTCGAGGTGCTGATCTGCTCCGGTGACCGCGACTCCTTCCAGCTGGTCGACGACCACACCACCGTCATCTACCCGATGCGCGGAGTCTCGGAGATGAAGCGGATGACTCCGGAGGCGGTCGAGGAGCGCTACGGCGTGCCGCCGACCCGCTATCCCGAGCTCGCCGCACTGGTAGGCGAGACCTCCGACAACCTGCCCGGGGTGCCCGGGGTCGGACAGGGTTACGCCGCCAAGTGGATCAACCAGTTCGACGGGCTCACCAACCTGATCAACCGGGCCGACGAGGTCACCGGCAAGAAGGGTGAGTCGCTGCGCGAGCACCTCGACGACGTGCTGCGCAACCGGCAGCTCAACGCGCTGGTCACCGATCTCGACCTGCCGCTCAAGCCCGCCGACCTCGGGCTGCGCCCCTGGGACCGCCAGGAGGTGCACACCCTCTTCGACAGCCTGGAGTTCAGGGTGCTGCGCGACCGGCTCTTCGAGACCCTGGAGTCGGCGGAGGAGATCGACGACTCCGGCTTCGAGCTCGAGGGCGTCCGGCTCGGCGACGACGAGCTCGCCCCGTGGCTGGCCGAGCAGGCAGTCGAGGGCCGCGTGGGGCTGTGGGTGGAGGGCAGCTGGCGAGCCGGCACCGGCGAGGTCACCGGGCTCGCGCTGGCCACCGACTCCGGGGCCGCGGCGTACGTCGTGCCGTCGGGGCTGACCCCTGACGACGATGCCGCGATGGCCGGCTGGCTGGCCGATCCGCAACGTCGCAAGGTGCTCCACGACGCCAACGGCCCGATGCTCGCGCTGGGTGCGCGCGGCTGGCCGCTGGCCGGGCTGGAGCGCGACACCGCGCTCTCGGCGTACCTGGCGCGACCCGACCAGCGCTCCTACGACCTGGCCGACCTCACCGTCCGCTACCTCAAGCGCGAGCTGCGCGGGGCCTCGGCCGTCGGCGACGCCGACCAGCTGAGCCTGGAGGGGCTCAACGACGACGATCCGGGCGAGGCGCCGATGCTGCACGCCCGCGCGGTGCTCGACCTGGCCGAGGCGCTCGACGACGAGCTCGCCGACCGCGGCGGCACCGCACTGCTCAGCGACGTCGAGCTGCCGCTGGAGATGGTGCTAGGACGGATGGAGCAGACCGGCATCGCCGTCGACACCGACCACCTCGAGGCGCTCGAGGAGGAGTTCGCGGTCGGCGTGCGCGACGCCGCCGAGCAGGCGTACGCGGTGATCGGCAAGGAGATCAACCTCGGCTCGCCCAAGCAGCTGCAGGTGGTGCTGTTCGACGAGCTGGAGATGCCGAAGACCAAGCGCACCAAGACCGGCTACACCACCGACGCCGACGCGCTTCAGGGGCTGTTCGAGAAGACCGAGCACCCGTTCCTGGGCCACCTGCTGCGCCACCGCGACGTCATCCGGCTGCAGCAGACGGTGCAGGGGCTGCTCAAGACCGTGCAGCCCGACGGCCGCATCCACACCACCTTCAACCAGCTGATCGCGGCCACCGGGCGGCTCTCCAGCACCGACCCGAACCTGCAGAACATCCCGGTCCGCACCGAGGAGGGGCGCCGGATCCGGGAGGCGTTCGTCGTGGGCAAGGACTACGCGACGCTGATGACCGCCGACTACAGCCAGATCGAGATGCGGATCATGGCCGACCTCTCCGAGGACGCCGGCCTGATCGAGGCCTTCCGCTCGGGCCGCGACTTCCACTCGGTCACCGCCGCGAGGGTCTTCGGGGTCGAGGCCGCCGACGTGACCCCCGAGATGCGGGCGCGGATCAAGGCGATGAACTACGGGCTGGCCTACGGACTCTCCGCCTACGGACTCTCCGCCCAGCTGCGCATCTCCACCGGCGAGGCGCGCGCGCTGATGGATGAGTACTTCGAGACCTTCGGCGGCGTGCGCGACTACCTGACCGGCATCGTCGACGAGGCCCGCCGCACCGGCTACACCGAGACCATCTTGGGTCGTCGGCGCTACCTGCCCGACCTGACCAGCGACAACCGGCAGCGTCGCGAGATGGCCGAGCGGATGGCGCTCAACGCCCCGATCCAGGGCTCGGCGGCCGACATCATCAAGGTCGCGATGCTGCGCGTCGACGCCGCGTTGCGGGAGACCGGACTGACCTCGCGGATGCTGCTGCAGGTGCACGACGAGCTCGTGCTGGAGGTGGCGCCGGGGGAGGAGGAGCAGCTCGAGGCACTGGTCCGCGGCGAGATGGGCTCCGCGGCCTCGCTGGCCGTCCCGCTCGACGTCTCGGTGGGCACCGGACGCAGCTGGCACGAAGCCGCCCACTGATCTGGGCCGCCGCGGGCGCTCGTGACACAATGGGCACCGGCGACACAACGGACGCGCAAGTGGAGGAAACCGCCCTGGTGGGGGTCGGTTCGTCCGGGTTTTTGGTCGGTTTCCCCGCCTAGGCGGGGAAACCGACCCGCCCGCTCCAACCGGACGTACCCGACAACGGGCGCGCGTTCCCGGACGTTTCGCACCCGTTCTGCCCGGCTTCGTCCCCCGGTTTCACCCGCCGGCCGGTGAAACCGGGCCCGCCGCGGACCAGCTCACCCCGCCCGTACCGCCGGCTCCGGCTCCTCGACCAGCCCCGTCGTCCGGATCCGCCACAGGCTGACGGCGAGCAGGACCAGGAACAGCGCCGCGTCGACCCCGCTGACCAAGGTGACCAGCGAGGTGGCGCCGTCGGCGCGGGTGGCGGCGAGCACCAGCAGCGCCAGTGCACCCCAGATCAGGTACACCGAGCGCTGGGACTGGCGGGCCACGACGCTGTAGACCAGCAGCTGGAGCATGGAGAGCAGGGTGCCGAGGATCGCGAACAGCCACAGCCGGTGCTGGACGCCGACGTACTCCTGACCGCCGACGAAGATCAGCGCAAGGCCGCTGAGCACCGAGGCCGCGATCGTGGCCAGCGCGCCCAGGCCGAGCACCAGGAGGACGCTCTTGACCAAGGCGCCTTGTCGCTCGGTGTCGCTGGACATGCTGGGGAAGGCCACGATGACTACGAACTGGGGCAGGAACAGCACGGCCTTCACCAGGATCAGGCCACCGGCGTAGAGACCGGCCTGGTGTGGGGGGAGGAGGGCTCGGGCCAAGATGATGTCGGCGTTGGAGAGGGCGAAGAAGGCCAGTAGCGCGTGGGAGTTGCGGGCGGTCTCGCCGAACACGGTGCGCACGTCGTGGTCGCCCGAGGTCTCCGTCGAGCGGTGGACCGCCGAGCGTCGCAGTGCGGCCCAGCCGACGATCGCCGGCAGCACGAAGCTGACCGTCACGCCGACCATCGCCATCGTCTCGGTCGGCTTGAGGAGCAGGAGGATGCTCGCGACCGCCAGCCGGCTCACGCCGGAGGACATGTACAGCACCGCCAGCGGGTACCACCGGCGCTCGCCCTGCAAGATCCCGGCCTGTCCCCCCATCACGGTCATCGGCCAGGCGCAAAGGCCGACGAGCAGGGCGGTCCAGATGCTCTCGAGGTGGAGCGCCCGGTTCAGCACGGGGGAGAGCGCGAGCAGCGCCAGTCCGAGCACGGTGGCAGTGCGGTAGGTGACCGTGACGATGGCGCGCTCGATCTCGCCGACGTCGCCCGGCGTGGCCGCGACCCGGCGTGCACCGGTCGCCTGGATGCCCAGCTGGACCACGCCGACGACCAGCAGCAGTCCCATCACGGCGGCGAACCCGCCATAGCTGCGCGGGCCCAGCAGCCGGGCCGCGACGATGGTCGCGCCGTAGGTCCCCAGGTTCATCACTGCCATCGCGACGGCGATCCCGGCGCTGCGGCGCAGCACCGGGCGGGGGTCGAGGCGGGTCACGTCGCCACCCTAGATGTCGCCCCGGACGAGACGGCGACGGGCGCGCAGGGGCACCGGACTAGACCAAGCCTGCCGACAACAGGTGCATTCCGGACAGTTACCGGCACGTACTCGTGGTATGGACCACTCGGCCCTAAGTTACCGGCCAGTTAACGAAGCGGAAGGCTTCGTCGTTCGCCGGTCGCTCGCGACCGGCTCGTCTCACGGGAGGGTGAGCGTCCGCATGCGCAGAAGTCTCGTCACCGGCGTCGTCTTGGCGGTCGCCGCCGGGGTTGTCGTCCTCGTCAGCTCGGCCCTGGACCTCGGGCTGGAGTCCGCCGCTCTGCTCGGCGGGGCGCTGGGCGCCGTCGTCGCGTTGGTGCCCGACCGCTCGCCCGGGGCCCGGCTCGGCGGGTTCGCCGTCGGCTTCGTCGCGGCCTGGGTCGGCTACCTGCTGCGGGCGGGCATGCTGCCGGACTCGGCCGGCGGGCGCTCCGCCGCGGTGATGGGTGTCGTGCTGGTCTGCGTGGTGGCCACCGCCGTGTCCGGCGGACGCCTTCCGCTGTGGTCGCTGCTGCTCGGTACCGCGGCCTTCGCCGGCGGCTACGAGTTCACCTTCGACGCCGCCCCGCCCGAGGTGATGAGCACCTCCGTGGCCACGGCCACCACCCTGCTGCTCGACCTGGCCATCGGCTTCTTCGCCGGTTCCCTGGTCCCTGAGTCGGTCGACGAGGCCGACACCCGCACCGAGATGGCGGAGGTGGCCTGATGACGTCGCGCACCCATCTGCGACCCCACCTGCGACCCCACCTGCGACGGGGCGCCGCGCTGAGCGGGGCGCTCGGACTGCTCGCGCTGGCCGGGGCCACCCCGGCGATGGCTGCAGGCACCATCGGCAGCAGCGGCCACGTCGACGTCGTCAACACCGAGACCGTGCAGGTCTACATGTCGCCCGAGGCGAAGATCGAGAGCCAGCGGGTCTACGAGCAGCTGGCCATGACCGGTCACGGGTCGGTCGACCTCCTCAACCCCGTCTCCACCCGGGGACTGCGCAACCTCGACGGCTTCGCCCACATCTCGACCAAGGGCGGCGACCAGGTCGTGCGCACCACCGTCGACGGCACCAAGAAGACCCGCACGGTGAGCACCTACACCAAGAAGCTGCCGCTCGACGTCGCCGTCCACTACAGCCTCGACGGCAAGACGGTCCGGCCCGGCGACGTCGTCGGCAGGTCCGGCAAGCTCCAGGTGACCTTCACCGTCACCAACCGCACGGGTCGCACCGAGAAGGTCCAGATCGCCGACGGCAACGGCGGCACCGTGACTCGCGAGGTGAACGTCGTCATGCCGATCGTCGGGTCGGTCGACACGACGCTGCCCAGCAGCTTCACCAACATCCGCTCCCAGGCCGCCAACATGGCCGGCGATGGAGAGGGCGGCACCCAGCTGTCGTTCACGATGACGCTGTTCAAGCCGGTCGGCTCGACCACCTCCACCTTCGGCTACACCGCTGACGTCAAGAACGGCGTGGTGCCCCGCGTCGAGATCTCCGCGCTGCCGGTCAACCCGCTCGAGAGCCCCACCTTCAAGTCGGCCTCGACCTCCTACCAGGGCGGCGCCGACAGCGGCGCGGAGCTGACCGACGGCGCGGTCAAGATCGACGCCCACCTCCTCCAGCTGCGCGACGGCTCGGCCCAGCTGCTGGCCGGCCTGATCAAGCTGCGCGACGGCGCGAGCCGGCTCGACGACGGCCTGAGCGACGACGCCGCTCCGGGGGCCGAGAAGCTCGCCGCCGGCGCACTGACGCTCAAGACCGGTCTGGGCCAGCTCGACACCGGGTCCGGCAAGGTGGCCGCCGGAGCGGTTGCCCTGCGCGCCGGTCTGGGCAAACTTGACACCGGTGCGCGCAAGCTCGCGGCGGGCAGCTCCGACCTCGCCTCGGGCACCGCTTCGCTTGCCGACGGCACCGGATCGGCGCTGGCCGGGAGCACCCAGCTCACGGCGGGCCTGAAGCAGATCAGCGGTGGCCTCGGCCAGCTCAACGACGCACAGAGCGGACTGCCGTCCGCCAACGACGCCATCGCGCAACTCAAGGCCGGCATCGACCAGCTGATCGCCGGCATGGGCGACAACGCCTCACCCACCACCATTCTGGGCGGTCTGTCATCGCTGAACGGTGCGCTCGGCCAGCTCAAGACCGGTGCGCAGAACCTGCAGGGCGGTCTCTCGCAGGCAGCCGGCGGCATCGGCACGGCGAGGGGCGGCGTCGACCAGGTCAAGTCCAGCCTGAGCGGCGCAGCGGGCTCCATCGACCCGTCGGGCATCGACGCACTCAGCGGCGGGGTCACCGTGCTCAAGGGCTACTGCAACGGTGACCCCACCTGCGTGGGCTATGCCACCAACGTCCTGGGTGGGCTGAGCGCCGCGAAGGGAAACCTCGCCGATCTCAAGTCCGGTCTCACGACGGCCGTCAGCGCTCTGGGCCAGGTCTCCGGCGGTCTGGACTCGGCGCAGACGGCACTGGCCTCGGGCGGTGCGCTCAACAGCGGGGCGGCGCAGATCGCGGGGGGCCTGGCCCAGGCGATCACCGGCGTGGGGTCGCTGCAGACCGGTGCCGGCACGGTCAAGGGCGGCCTCGGGCAGGTCAGGTCCGGTCTCAACGAGCTGGCCGAGGGGGTCGAGGCCGCCGTCTCCGGGATCGCGCAGCTGCAGAGCGGCGCCGGTTCGGCCTACAGCGGCAGCTCGGACCTGACCGCGGGCTTGGGCAAGCTCGACACCGGTGCGAACCAGCTCGACGACGGCGCCGGCCGACTCGAGACCGGTGCCGCGCAGCTCGCCGACGGCGCCACCACGGCCTCCGACGGCTCGGTCGCCCTCTCCGATGGCGCTACCAAGGTCGCCGACGGTGCGGAGACCGCCTCCGACGGCTCCAGGAAGATCTCGGCGGGCGCGACCAAGCTCTCCGGTGGCCTGACGGCCGCCGCGACCGGTTCGAGCAAGCTCGCCGACGGTCTCAAGACCGCCGCCGGCTCGGCTCCTGCGCTGCCCGAGGGTGCCACCAAGCTGTCGAACGAGGGCACCAAGAAGCTGGTCGGCAAGGGCGAGTCCACGGCGCAGACCTACGGCGAGAACGTCGCGGTGATGAAAGCGGGAGCTCGGCTGGCCTCCACCGAGGACATGGCCTACGGCGCGCCGAAGGGTGCCCAGGGCCTGACCGCTTACAGCTACGTCATCCAGGGCGACGACGGGCAGAACGGTCGCAACTTGGCTCGGGCCCTCACCGGCGCCGGCGTGCTGCTGGCCGGTGGCGGAGTGGTGCTGCTGCGGCGCCGGCTGGTCTGAGTCGCCGGCCTGCTCATCTCGGGAGATGCGCCACGTAGATGGCGGTCCCCGGGGTGAGCAGGCCGCGCGTGCGGCTCCATCCGCCCCAGGTGCGGTCGTGCTCGGGCGGCCACTCCGGCTCGACGAGGTCGTCGAGCACGAACCCGGCGCGGGCCAGCGCCCGGACCCAGTCGCCGATGGTGCGGTGGTGCTCCACGTACGTCGGGCGACCGGTGTCCTCGGAGACCTCGACGTAGGGCGTGCGGTCCCAGTAGGACATGTCGGCGACCAGCCCGGCCTCCGACGGGTCGTCCTGGAACATCCACCGCGTCGGGTGGGTGATGGAGAAGGCGAAGCGGCCGCCGGGGCGCATCACGCGCGCCGCCTCGTCGACCACCACCTGCTCCTGCGCGACGAACTGCAGCGCGCCGAACGCGGAGAAGACGACGTCGAAGGAGTCGTCGGCGAAGGGCAGGCGCGTACCGGTGCCGAGCACGACCGGCACCACCAGCCCCGTGGCGTCGTCGATGCGCCGGCTGTGCTGGAGCTGGCGCCACGAGAGGTCCAGCCCGACGGGCCGGCCACCGTGGGCCAGCACCCAGCGCGAGCACTGCCCCGCGCCGCAGCCGATCTCGAGCACGTCGGCACCGCTCACGTCGCCGAGCAGACGCAGCTCGGACTCGTCGGTGCCCTCGGGTGACCAGACGAAGCCGCTGTCGCCGAGGAAGGGGCCGTGGGTGGCTTGGTACTCGTCGGAGTAGCGGTCCCACTCGCCGCGGTTGACCCGATCGGTCTCGTCCTGCCCGACCGCGCGCCGCTCCGGACGCACCGGGGTGTCCATGGTGCTCGAAGATAGACCCCGTGGAGATCGGTGAGCCGACCCCGCTCCCCGGTGGGATGAGCGGCGAGACCTTCCGGGCCCGTGTCGCGGGGGAGGACGTGGTCGTCCGGATCTACGGCGGCCGCTCGGTCCGGCGCGGGCCGAAGGCTCCCGAGGTGGATGCGGCGGTGCTGTCGTGGGTGCGCGGACTCCTGCCGGTGGCCGAGGTGCTCGAGGTCCGCCGCGCCGACCCCGAGCACGAGGCGCCCGGGTTGCTGGTCACCTCCCTGCTGCCCGGCGTACGACTCGAGCAGGTGCTGCCCGACCTCGACGACGCCGCGCTAGGCCGCGTGGGCGACCAGCTCGGCACGATGCTCGGCCGGCTGGCGCTGATCGCCACGCCCCGGCCGGGCCTGCTCGACGGACCGGACCTGGCCATCGCGCCGCTGCCCCCGGCGTACGCCGACCTGCCGAGCTTCGCCGACCACGTCGACCTGGACTGGCCCGAGGCCGACCTGTCGGCGCTGGGCGAGGTGCTCACCGACGCCCAGGCGTTGCTCGACACCGTCTCCCGTACCTGCCTGGTGCACGGCGACGTCAACGCCGAGAACGTGCTCGTCGACCCCGACACCCTCGAGGTGACGGGGCTGGTGGACTGGGAGTTCGCCCACGCCGGATCGCCCTACGCCGACCTGGGCAACCTGCTCCGCTTCGACCGCGCGCCCGCCTACGTCGAGGCGGTGCTCGAGGCGCGGGGCCGGCTGGTGCCCGATCAGCGCCCTGACGCACTCGATCGCGCCCGCGCCGCCGACCTCTTCGCGCTGCTCGACCTGGCCGCCCGGGCCGAGCAGGACCCGGTCGCGGCCCGGGCGACCGGTCAGCTGCGGGCCGTCGTGGCCGCGCGCGACGTGCACGGGTACTACGACCAAAGCCCGATGGCGTGAGGCACCTCGGCGCCCACACCCTGGTGTCAGGCGGATCGGACGTATCGGCGACGACCGATCGCGGGTTGGGACACAATCGAGCTGCGGAGGCACCTTCATGAAGCGCATCACCATCTACCTGGTCGCGGTGGCGGCGGCCCTCGTGCCGGCCGCCTTCGGGCTGTGGGGGAGCGCGTCGTTCGCGCGGGGCGTCAGCCACGACATCGTGCGGCCGCTGGTGGCTGCCGGCGCGGGCGTCGACGACGGTGCGGCCGAAGGGGCTCGCCAAGGGGCCGCCGAGGGCCGGCGCCACGAGGCCGGTGACGACCACGGCCGGCACTCCGAGGCCGGCGACGACCACGGCCGGCACGCCGCAGGCACCGACGACCACGCCCACGACAGCGGCCATCACACGTCGGCTGCCGAGGATCGGCCGCACCACACGGCGAGCACGGACGACCAGTCGCACCAGTCGCACCAGTCGCACCAGGCGCACCAGTCGCACGGGACCGACGACAAGAGCCACGACGCCGCGAGCGCGGACGACCACGGTCAGCACGAGGCGAGCAGCGACGACCACGGCCAGTCCGGCCAGGACGACGGCGGCACCGGCACTGGGTCCGGGGACGACAAGGGCTCAGGTGGACACCACTCGGACGACTGAGAGCAGCGAGCAGACCCGGTCCGTCGACCACGGGCCGCTCGGCCGGGACCGTGCCGGCGCCGACGAGACGCCCACGGCCCCGCTGCCGCGTGCGCCGTGGACGCTGCTCGGCGCGGCCGACCCGGTCGCCGTCGCCGAGCCGCCGCTGTCCTCGCGGCGACTGCTGCTGCAGCTGGTCGTAGCCGTCATCGCCGTGCTCGCGGTGGTCACCATCGGCGGGTCGCTGGCCGCGCGTCGGCTGGCCGAGCGCGAAGCGGTCGCCGACGCGGCCGACACCGCCGACGTGCTCGCCGAGGGCATCGTCCAGCCCGCGATCACCGACGCGCTGATCGACGGCGATCCCGACGCCCGCGCCGCCTTCGACGCCGTCGTCCGCCGCCAGATTCTGGGCGGCATCGTGGTGCGCGTGCGGCTGTGGCGCTCCGACGGCACCATCGCCTATGCCGACCAGGCCTCCTTGGAGGGCAAGCACTTCGGCCTGGAGGACGAGGAGCGCGAGGCGCTGGCCTCGCCGCGCACCGAGGCCGAGATCTCCGACCTCAGCCGGCCCGAGAACGCGCTGGACCGGATCAAGGGCGAGAAGCTGGTGGAGGTCTACCGGCCGGTGTGGACCCCCGACGGGCGCACGGCCCTGTTCGAGATCTACGAGTCCTACGACCAGGTCTCGCGGCGCTCGGGGCAGCTGTGGCGCGGATTCGCCGGGGTCACCCTGAGCACCCTGCTGCTGTTCGTGGTGCTGCTGGCCCCGGTCGTCGTGCACCTGCTCGGCCGCGCGCGTCGCGCGCAGGAGCAGCGGGAGCACCTGCTGCGCCGCGCCGTCGACGCCTCCTCGGCCGAGCGGCGCCGGATCGCGGCGACGCTGCACGACGGACCGGTGCAGGACCTCGCGGCCACCTCGTTCGTCGTGGCGGGAGCGACGGCGTCGGCGGAGAACGGCGGCAACGGCGCCCTGGCCGAGGACCTGCGCACCGTCTCCGCCTCCGTGCGCACCAGCATCCGCGCTCTGCGCACCCTGCTGGTGGAGATCTATCCCCCGAGCCTGTCTCGCGCCGGCCTCGGCGCGGCACTGGCCGACCTGGGTCAGACCGTGCGCGCTGAGGGGCTGCAGGTGCGCCTGCTGCCCGACGCCGACGACGCGCTGGGCCTCGACGGCGCCCAGGAGCGGCTGGTCTACCGCGTCGCCGAGGAGACGCTGCGCAACGCCGCCAAGCACGCCGCACCCGGCACCGTCACCCTCACGCTGCGACGCCACGACCACGCCGTCAAGCTCGAGGTCGTCGACGACGGCCCCGGGTTCGACGTCGCCGAGCGGCTCCGCGAGCCCGCGCCCGGCCACCTGGGCCTGCAGCTGCTGTGCGACCTGGCCGCCGACGCCGGCGCCACCTTGGAGGTGGCCACCGCGCCCGGGGCGGGCACACACTGGCGGCTCACGGTCCCCGATCACGAGGAGCCCCGCGCATGAGCGAGCCGTCCATCGGCGTCCTGCTGGTCGACGACCACCAGATGGTCCGCCTGGGGCTGACGGCGCTGATCTCGGCCGCCGACGGGCTCGAGGTCGTCGGCCAGGCCGGTGACGGCGAGGCGGCCGTCGCGATGGTCGCCGAGCACCGACCCGACGTCGTCTTGATGGACCTCTCGATGCCCGGCGTCGACGGGGTCGAGGCCACCCGCCGGATCCTGGCCGAGCACCCCGAGGTGCGGGTGGTGGTGCTGACCTCCTTCTCCGACCGCGACCGCGTCTCCGAGGCGCTGGCCGCCGGCGCGGTCGGCTACCAGCTCAAGGACTGCGAGCCCGCCGACCTGCTCGCCGCGATCCGCGCCGCCGCCGAGGGGCACGTGCCGCTGGACCCGCGGGTGGCGCGGGTCCTGCTGCCCGATAGCTCGGGGCGCCCCGGCGACTCGATGAGCGCCCGCGAGGTCGAGGTGCTGCGACTGGTCGCGCAGGGGCTGGCCAACAAGCAGATCGCCCGCCACCTGGGCATCAGCGAGCGCACCGTCAAGGCCCACCTGGGGCGGGTGTTCCGCCAGATCGGCGTGGCCGACCGCACCAGCGCCGCGCTGTGGGCCCGCGACCACCTCGACCGCGACCGCACGACGACCTGATCCCGCGCCCGCCGGTTGGCGCGTTGTCGGCCGGGCGGGATACCATGGGGTAAGCACCTGAGGTCTGCGCGAGTCTCGTACGGAGCAGCCTCTCGCTCGCTGGTCAAGGCGACGTGAACTCTCCTCGGCAGTGAAACCGGTCTCGGCGTGCGCCCAGTCCCGATCCCATCCGCCAAGGAACCCACCTCCTCCATGACCCTCACTTCCGACATCTCCGAGGCCCCCCAGGTCGCCATCAACGACATCGGGTCGGCCGAGGACTTCCTCGCCGCCATCGACGAGACGATCAAGTACTTCAACGACGGCGACATCGTCGACGGCACCATCGTCAAGGTCGACCGCGACGAGGTCCTGCTCGACATCGGCTACAAGACCGAGGGCGTCATCCCCTCGCGCGAGCTCTCCATCAAGCACGACGTCGACCCCAACGAGGTCGTCGAGGTCGGCGACCAGGTCGAGGCCCTGGTCCTCCAGAAGGAGGACAAGGAGGGTCGGCTGATCCTGTCCAAGAAGCGCGCCCAGTACGAGCGCGCCTGGGGCACGATCGAGCAGGTCAAGGAGGAGGACGGCGTCGTCACCGGCACCGTCATCGAGGTGGTCAAGGGCGGTCTGATCCTCGACATCGGGCTGCGCGGCTTCCTGCCGGCCTCGCTGGTCGAGATGCGCCGCGTGCGCGACCTCCAGCCGTACGTCGGCAAGGAGCTCGAGGCCAAGATCATCGAGCTGGACAAGAACCGCAACAACGTCGTGCTCTCGCGCCGTGCGTGGCTCGAGCAGACCCAGTCCGAGGTGCGCCAGGGCTTCTTGACCCAGCTGCAGAAGGGCCAGATCCGCAAGGGCGTCGTGTCCTCGATCGTCAACTTCGGCGCGTTCGTGGACCTCGGCGGCGTCGACGGTCTGGTGCACGTGTCGGAGCTGTCGTGGAAGCACATCGACCACCCCAGCGAGGTCGTGGCCGTCGGTGACGAGGTCACCGTCGAGGTGCTCGACGTCGACATGGACCGCGAGCGGGTCTCGCTGTCGCTCAAGGCGACGCAGGAGGACCCCTGGCAGCACTTCGCCCGGACTCACCAGATCGGTCAGATCGTGCCGGGCAAGGTCACCAAGCTGGTGCCGTTTGGTGCGTTCGTCCGCGTCGAGGAGGGCATCGAGGGCCTGGTCCACATCTCCGAGCTGGCCGAGCGCCACGTGGAGATCCCCGAGCAGGTCGTCCAGGTCAACGACGACGTCATGGTCAAGATCATCGACATCGACCTCGAGCGTCGCCGGATCTCGCTGTCGCTGAAGCAGGCCAACGAGACCGCCGCGGCCACCGAGGCCGAGGACTTCGACCCGACGCTCTACGGCATGACCGCCTCCTACGACGAGCAGGGCAACTACATCTACCCCGAGGGCTTCGACCCCGACACGGGTGAGTGGCTCGAGGGCTTCGACGAGCAGCGCAAGACCTGGGAGGACCAGTACGCCAAGGCGCACGCCCGCTGGGAGGCCCACGTCAAGCAGCAGGCCGAGGCCAAGCAGGCCGAGGTCGAGGCGGGCGAGGCCACCTCGTACTCCTCGGGCGGCTCGGACTCCGAGGGCAGCACGACCGGCGGCGACTCCGGTTCGCTGGCCTCCGACGAGGCGCTGCAGGCGCTCCGCGAGAAGCTCACCGGCGGCAACTGACGCCATCGGCCGGCACCACCGGCGATCTCGAGCCCGGACCCGCACAGGGTCCGGGCTCGAGTGCGTGGAGGGCCGGGTGGGGACCTGTGCGCCGTGTACGGGTTGTGTTCGGAGTACCCGAACGGCCCGTGACGGGTGTGACGCGTGCGACCTATCGTGAGACGTCCAGTTCCGTATCACGCTGCAAAGGGGCATCTCCCACCATGAAGACATCGCTCACTCTCGGTCTGGCCACGGCCTCGGTCGCGACCATGGTCGTGGCCGGCGTCGCCGCCTCCTCCGACGCCGCCCCCGGGGCCGTCGTCCCGGTGACCGGCACCGAGACCCACTCGGTGGTGCGCAACAGCACCTTCGTCACCCTCAAGACCGACCCCATCGCCACCGGCGACACCGAGGGCGACCCCGTCGCCTGGAAGATCCTCGTCGGCCCGGCGGGCCACACGCTCCACCAGCGGCTCGCGACCACCATGGGCGCCGGCGAGACGGTGGACTGGAACTACACCTTCCCCACCACCCTGAGCACCCGCCAGATCCAGGTGTACAAGAACGGCACTCTGGTCTCGGCCTACAACTTCACTCCGTAGGCCTCCGCCTCACGCCGACCGGCAGCGGTGCGGCAGACCGGGTTTCGCTCGCGCGAAAGCGGTCTGCGGCACCGCTGCTGTCGTTCTCGACCGGGCGGCGGTACGTGGGGCCGGGTGGTGGTGGGTGGTTCCCGGTCCTGCGTACCAGTGCCGCATCAGCGCTCGTTGACGTCGACGGTTCGCCGGCCCCTGTCGCCCACGGCGGCCCGCAGCGGACAGATCAGCTGGTGCCAACGGTCGGTGGCCAGGTCGGGCGCGGGCCCGGCGTATCCCAGCCGGACCAGCTCGCGATGGATCCGACCCAGCAACTGTCGCGGGCGGCGCAGCAGTTCCTTGGTCACCTGGAGGTAGGGCTGGTCGGCGCGCCGCAGGTCCGCATAGCGATCGAGGTCCGCGAGGTACTGGTCGCGATCGACCTGGTGCTGCTCGCCCTCGTACTCGATCGCCAAGCCAGGCGGTCGGATCTCCAGGTCGGCCAGAGCGACCCGCTGCACTGCTCCGCGAACCGGCTGGTTGACGATCGGTGCGGGAAGCCCTGAGAACGTGATCATGGCGCGCAGCTGTGACTCCGGCAAAGACCGGGACAGGCCGTCGAGGTGGTGGCTGATCCAGAGTGCCTCCTGCGCACCCAGCCGCCAGAGGTCACGCAGGGCCAGCTCGCGCAGCTGCCCGAGGGTGAGATGGCCGTGGTGCAGCAGCCAGTCGCCGACCCCGATGGCCTCGATGGTGCGCGCCGTCGCGCAGTAGGCGATGAAGGCCCCGGCCGGCTCGACGGCGTAGGCGTCGTGGGGCGCGAGCTGCTTCGTTCGGTGCAGGAAGACGCCGTCGAGCCGTTGGTGGTGATCACGGGCGAGAACGAACCTGAGGGGGAAGTGCGGACCGGCGTCGAGGCCGAGCTGCTGGATCCGGGTCATGCCAGTCAGTCGCGCGTCGTCCGGCAAGCCGAGCGCGGCGGCCAGGATCCAGTCGGCGTCGGTCATCTCGTACGCGTTCAAGCGCCACACCTTCGGATGGATCCTGACGAACCGTTGCCCCTCGAACATGTGCCGGCTGACACCCAGCTCGAGAGCGCGGCTGCGGGTGAACGGGCCGGTGTGCAAGACCTCGGGTATCGCTCGCATGGCCCGATCAGACCCTCGTCCAGGCGACCATGCGCCCGCCAGCTGGTCGAGCTGTGGAGAAGTTCGTGCGAGGCGCGGCTGTGGACGCGAAACGACCGCACGGGTCGGCCGGGTGGCGGTGTGTGTGGCCGGGTTTCGGGTGCTGGGACGCGGTCTGGGGTACCGCTGCCGGGGGTCGGCCGGGTGGCGGTACGGGAGGCCGGGTTTCGGGTGCTGGGACGCGGTCTGAGGTACCGCCACCCCGAGGCCGGCCGGTCGCCTCGTCAGCCCACCAGACCCGGCAGGTCGAGCCGGCGGACCTTGCCGGTCGCGGTCCGGGGGAGCTCCTCGAGCCGGTAGTACTGCTTGGGCCGCTTGGCCGGGGCCAGCCGCTCGCGCGCGAAGGCCTCCAACGCGTCGGGGGAGGCGGAGCCCACGACCGCTGCGCAGACCCGCTGGCCCCAGCGGTCGTCGTCGACGCCGAAGACCGCCACGTCGAGGACTCCGTCGGCCTCGGTCAGCACCGCCTCGACCTCCGCGGGGTAGACGTTCACGCCGCCGCTGATGACCAGGTCCTCGCGGCGGCCGTCGAGGTAGACGTAGCCGTCCTCGTCCATGCGGCCCAGGTCGCCGACGGTGAACGCCGGTCCGGCGTCGGTCTCCCGCCAGGCGGCGGCGGTCTTCTCGGGGGCGTCGAGGTAGCTGAACCGGGCGAAGGAGGGCACGACGCACCAGATGGTGCCGTCGTCGTCGACGCTGATGGTCCGGCCCGGCCGCGCCCGCCCGACGGTGCCCGGCCGCTGCTGCCACTCCTCGCTGCGGCAGGCGGTGAACTGGCCCTCGGTGGACCCGTAGAACTCCCAGGTGCTCGCGTCAGGGAACAGCTCGACCAACCGCTGCTTCAGCGACGGCGGGCAGGCGGCGCCGGCGTGCGCGACCAGCCGGAAGCAGGACAGGTCGGGGACGCCGACGTCGTCCCAGTGGGCGAAGAGCCGCTGCAGGTGCGCCGGCACGCAGAACATCGTGGTGGGCCGTTCGGAGGCGATCGCCGCGGTGACCCGGGCCGGGTCGAAGCCCGGCGGCTCCCCGACGACCACCCGCCCTCCGGCCAGCAGTGTCCCAGTGGCGAAGCGCAGCGGCGCGGAGTGGTGCAGCGGGCTGAGCACCAGGTTGACGTCGCCGGGCCCGAAGTCCCACAGGTCGCGCTCCTCGGCGGCCAGCGCCGCGGCATCGGCGGGCCCCAGCAGGCCCGACCACACCCCCTTGGGACGTCCGGTGGTGCCGCTGGTGACGTGAATCGGCCGCCCCAGCGGCGGACCGGACGCCGCCGGCACCTCGGCGAGCAGCGAGTCGACCCCACCCGGGTCGTCGATCACGAGCGTCGGCTCGAGGTCGGCCAGCAGCCGGGCACGCTCGTGCGAGGTGAGCGAGGGGTCCATCGGGACCGGGAACACCCCGTGCCGCAGCAGGGCCACGACCAAGCGCGGGTAGGCGGGCGAGCCGGGCACCAGGAGGGCCACGCGGTCGCCGGCACGCAGGTCCATGTCGTCATCCAACCAGCCCGATCTTTCGCGAACTGCTGACCGGACGGCCGCGAGCAGCGACACTTCTCGACGTGATCAGGGTCGAGGCGTTCTTCGGGGTCGTGACGTTGGCGCTCTGGGTCTACAGCCTGGTCGACGTGATCGGGGCGGACGAGGGGCTGATCCGGCACCTGCCGAAGTCGATGTGGATCCTCATCGTGCTGTTCTTCCCCCTGGCCGGATCGATCGCCTGGCTGGTCGCGGGCCGGCCCCAGACCGCACCGGTCCCGTCCGCCTACGAGCGCGCCGCGCCCGCGTTCCCCGAGTACGACCGGCCCGGGCGCGCGGCGGCAGCCAACCCCGAGGACGACGAGGCGTTCTTGCGCCAGGTCCGCGAGCGGGCCGACGAGCAACGCCGCCGCTACCGCGAGCAGCAGGGCGGCCAGGGCGGCCAAAGCGGCCAGGGGCACCCCGACGAGGGTTGAGTCGCGCTCGCCCATGACGTAGGTTCGAACGCATGAGCGACGACGACACCAGCTCGGCACGCGACCCCGAGCACGCGGAGACCCTGGGCAGCTCGACACCGGAGACGGGCGTCGAGCGCGACCCGGACGACTGGGTCACCGGCGACGACCCGATCACCGGCCCGCAGCGCAGCTACCTGGACTCCTTGGCCCGTGAGGCCGGTGAGGAGATCCCGGCCGACATCACCAAGGCCGAGGCCTCCGAGCACATCGACCGGCTGCAGCAGAAGCTGGGGAAGTAGCCTGCGCGCTGTGCGCGTGGGGCTGACCGGGGGAGTGGCCTCGGGCAAGAGCAGCGTCAGCGCGCTGCTGCGCGAGGCCGGCGTGACGGTGATCGACGCCGACCTGCTGGCGCGCGAGGTCGTCGAGCCGGGGACGCCGGGGTTGGCGCAGGTCGTCGAGGAGTTCGGCGACCATCTGCTCACGGCCGACGGCTCGCTGGATCGTGTGGCCCTGGGGCGGCTGGTCTTCGCCGACAAGAGCGCCCGACGTCGTCTCGAGGCCATCGTGCACCCGCTGGTCTACGAGCGGATCGCGGCGCTCGAAGCGCAGCTGGCGCCCGGCGAGCTGGTCGTGCACGACATCCCGCTCCTGGTGGAGAACGACCGGGCCGGCGACTTCGACGCGGTGCTCGTCGTCGATGCGCCCGAGGAGGTGCAAGTCGAGCGGATGGTGCGCGACCGGGGCTGGAGCGCCGGCGACGCCCGGGCCCGCATCGCGGCCCAGGTGGCGCGGGAGCGTCGGCTCGCCGCCGCCACCGTCGTCATCGAGAACACCGGAACGCGCGAGGACCTCCGACACCGGGTGTCGGAGGTCCTCGAGGAGCTGCGCGGTGAGGAGCGAGAGGGACGAGCTCCTCACTGACCGGCGGGGTGGGGTCCCCGGCGCAGCTGCGGCGTCAGGCGGCCAGGTCGGGATCGGCCAGCTTGCGCAGCCGGTTGATCGCCTCCCGCTCGAGCTGACGGACGCGCTCGGCGGAGATGCCGTGCTTGGCGCCGATGTCGGCCAGCTTGTGCTGCCGACCGTCGACCAGCCCGTAGCGCGAGCGGACGATGTCGGCCGAACGGTCGTCGAGCAGACCCACCAGTGCGCTGAGCCGGTCACGGGACTCGACGTCGAGCACCGTCAGGTCCGGCCCGGGAGAGCTCTCCTGAGCGATGAGGTCGCCGAGCGAGGTGTCGCCGTCCTCGTCGATGGGGGTGTCGAGGCTGACGTGGTCGCGACCCCAGGAGAGCAGGTCGAGCACCCGGTCGTAGTCCATGCCGAGCTCGGCGGCGATCTCCTCGGGCTCCGGGTCGCGGCCCAGCTGACGCTCGAGCAGCCGACGGGCGCCGGAGACCTGGTTGAGCTCCTCCACCACGTGCACCGGCAGTCGCACGACGCGAGCCTGCTGGGCGATGCCGCGGGTGATGGCCTGGCGGACCCACCACGTGGCGTAGGTGGAGAACTTGTAGCCCTTGGCGTAGTCGAACTTCTCCACCGCACGGATCAGGCCGGTGTTGCCCTCCTGGATGAGGTCGAGCATCGGCATCGCGCTGCGCCCGTACTTGCGGGCGATGGAGACGACCAGTCGCAGGTTGGCGTTGATGAACTGGCGGACGGCGCGCTCTCCCTCGGCGGCCAGCCACTCCAGCTCCTCGGCGCTGGCGTTGCCGGGCGCGCCGCCCTTGCGGCGGCCGACGCGGCCCTCGTCGAGCAGCGCCTGGGCGAAGAGTCCGGCCTCGATGGTCTTGGACAGCTCCACCTCGGTGGCGGCGTCGAGCAGCGGGGTGCGCGCGATCTCGTCGAGGTACAGGCCGACCGAGTCGCGGCCCTCGATCTCACGCTCGGTGCGAGTCGCAGTCATGGTGCTCCCTTCCTAGCCAGGTCCGACCGGGGGATCGGGACCTGCACTGGTACCAACGTTCGGGTCGACGAAGGGATTCCCGAAAGTGTGTTCGGACCCCGTCGATGTCCGTGTGGACACCGGAGGCTCCAGCGATCGGGCTCCTCGTGCACCAGGTCAGACGAACGTGCCGTACCCGAAGTTGCCCAGAACTACCAGTTCTCAGGCACTTCTCATCCGCGGGCCGAGGATGGAGCCATGAGGACCATCGACCTGAACGCCGACCTCGGCGAGGGCGTCACCGACGACGAGGGCCTGCTGGCGGTGGTGACCAGCGCGAATGTGGCCTGCGGCTACCACGCCGGCGACGAGGCCACGATGCGCGCGGTGTGCGAGCGGGCGGCCGAGCGCGGTGTGGTCGTCGGCGCCCAGGTCTCCTACGACGACCGTGAGGGCTTCGGCCGGCGCCGGCTCGACGTCGAGCACGACCTGCTGCGCGACCAGGTGGCCGACCAGGTGGACGTGCTCTCGCGCATCGCCGTCGCCGCCGGCACCCGGGTGCGCTACGTCAAGCCTCACGGCGCGCTGTACAACCGGGTCGTCGAGGACGAGGAGCAGGCCGACGCCGTGCTCGCCGGTTCGGGTGACCTACCGGTGCTCGGGCTGCCCGGCTCGGTCGTGCTGCGCCTGGCCGCGGCCGCCGGCCGCCGCACGGTGAGGGAGGGGTTCCCCGACCGCGGTTACACGGGCGGCCGGCCGGGTCAGGGCACCCTGATGCCGCGGGACCGGCCCGGCGCCCTGGTCGAGGACGCCGTCGACGTCGCCGCGAACGCCGTCGTGCTGGCGGCCGGGGTCGACTCGGTGTGCGTGCACGGCGACTCACCCGGCGCCGTCGAGGCCGCCCGCCGGGTGCGGGCGGCGCTGGAGGGTGCGCACTACCGCATCGCACCGTGGGTATGAATCCACATCGATGTGCACACGATCAGACCACTTCCTGTGGAGCCGAGCGCTTTCCTGTGGACATCGATGCCACTTCGGTGGAGTGCCCTGGGGATTGCCAAGAGGCCCTTGCGCGGCCGATCGGCAGCGGGATAGAAATCTCTCACCGCGGACCGCAAGGTTCACGGGGAGGCGGAGTAGGACCGATCCAGACCTCGGGCTTTGGCCAGAGGCGGACGCCAGCGATGGGGCGGACGGGATCGGGGAGGCTCCGGCTCGGTGTGGACCATCGTGGCCGCACCAACCGAAGGCCCCCAGCACTCATACTGCTGGGGGCCTTCATCTTTTCCGAGGCGCACCGGTGTTTTCTAGGCTGGAGCCGTGCAGGTCCACCGGCTCGGCGTCGACGCGCTCCTGGTCGAGTGCGCCGACCTGGCCGAGGCGATGGCGCTGCGCGCCGAGGTGGAGCGGCGCAGGATCGACGTGCGCGACCTGGTGCCGGGCGCTCGGACGGTGCTGCTCGACGGCGTCGCGGACCGCGAGCGGCTCGCCGCCGATCTGACGTCCTGGCCACTGGCCGTGCACGAGGCGCCGAGCGTCGATCCCGTGGAGCTGGCGACGGTCTACGACGGCCCGGACCTGGACGCCGTGGCGCGGCGGTGGGACATGAGCAGCCAGGAGGTCGTCGCCACCCACACCGGTACCCGGTTCACCGTCGCCTTCTGCGGGTTCGCGCCCGGGTTCGGCTACTGCGTCGGACTGCCCGAGGAGCTCGCCGTGCCGCGCCTGGAGAGCCCACGCGCCTCGGTGCCGGCCGGATCGGTGGGACTGGCCGGCGCCTTCACCGGCGCGTATCCGACCGCCTCGCCCGGCGGCTGGCAGCTCATCGGCCGCACCGACGCCGTGCTGTGGGACCCCTCGCGCGAGGCGCCCGCGCTGCTGGCGCCGGGCACGCCCGTCAGGTTCGTCCGTGCCTGAGCTGCGGGTGGTGGCCGCCGGACCGCAGACGACCGTGCAGGACCGCGGCCGTCCCGGGCACGCGCACCTGGGTGTGCCGCGCTCGGGAGCGCTCGACCAGGGCGCGCTGCGGCAGGCCAACCTGCTCGTGGGCAACGACGCGACGGCGGCCGCGCTGGAGTGCCTGCTCGGCGGTCTGCGGTTCACCGTCGACCACGCCGTGACCGTCGCGGTCACCGGTGGCCTCGCGCAGGTCAGCGTCGCGGGGCGAGCGGCACCGTGGGGGAGCGCGGTGAGTGTCCGCGCGCACGAGGAGGTGGCGCTCGGGCCGGTGACCGTCGGGCTGCGGGCCTACGTCGGGATCGCCGGCGGCATCGACGTCGCACCGGTGCTGGGGTCGCGGTCGGGCGACGTGCTCTCCGGCGTCGGGCCGGCGCCGCTGGCCGACGCCGACACGCTGCCGGTCGGGCCGGCGTCGGGACGCCCGAGCGCCGCGGAGATCGCACCGCCGACTCCGGGACGGCGCGAGCTCCGGTTGCGGCTCGGGCCGCGCGAGGACTGGTTCGAGCCGCGCGCGATCGACTCGCTCGACGGCGCGACCTACGCGGTCGGGGAGCGGTCGAACCGCATCGGGCTGCGGCTGGAGGGAGCGCCGATCGGCTGGCGCGGCGCCGAGGAGCTGCCCAGCGAGGGGATGGTGCTCGGTGCGGTGCAGGTGCCGCCCGACGGGCAGCCGGTCCTGTTCCTCCACGACCACCCGGTGACCGGCGGCTACCCCGTGGTCGGCGTGGTCGAGGAGGCCGACCTCGCGGTGTGCGCGCAGCTGCGACCCGGGGAGCGGGTCCGGCTGCGGATCATCGGTTCGTGACGGCGACCTCGTAGCTCCAGACCTCGCTGTGGACGCCGACGGGCTCCGGGGGCGCCTCGCCGCCGTCGCGCTCCTGCTGCGAGCGGTGGCCGTGCGCGAACGCCGCGGAGCTGGTCCAGGCCTCGAAGGCCGCCTCGTCGCGCCACCGGGTGAGGACCAGCCACTGGTCGCGCTCGTCGGTCGGCTTGAGCAGCTCGAACCCCTCGAAGCCGTCGGCGTCGTCCACGGCACCGGCTCGAGCGGCGAAGCGGTGGGCCAGCTCGTCGCCGCTGCCGGCCCGGACGGTGATGGCGTTGATCTTGATGACGCTCATGGTCGACATCGTGACACCGCGACGCACACGCCTCACCGCCGCGGGCGGTGGAGCGAGGTGAGCGCGGGGTCGTCGACGGCGAAGGAGAGCACCTTGCCCGGACCGGACAGGGCGGTCTCGAACCGGACCGTCACCACTCCCTTGCCCGATCCCCAGACCCAGCCTCGGCCGTGGGCCTCGTGCTCGACGTCCATCCCCGGTCGCCACTCCGCGCTCATCGGGGGTGAAGTGGGCAGCAGGTCCCCCGCGGCCTCCTCCTCGGCGCTCGACTCGTCGGCGAAGAGGTCCTCCTGGATCCAGTCTGCGAGCCCCGAGACGCCCACGCCGAGCAGTCGTACGCCGCCGGAGGTGTCGACCTCGCCCAGCAGCGACCGCGCCAGCCGGGACACGACGCGGCCGTCGTCGGTGGGGGCCGGCAACGTGCTGGAGCGGGTGTGGGTGGAGAAGTCGTGCAGCCGGATCTTCACCGTCACGGTGCGTCCCGACAGCTTGGCCGCACGCAGCCGCTCGGCGACCTTGGCCGCCTGCCGGCCGATCAGCCCGTCGAGCACGCGCCGGTCGACGTGGTCGGTCTCGTAGGTGTCCTCGATGCTGACCGACTTCGTCTCGCGCTCGGCCACGACCGGCCGGTCGTCCTCGGCCCGGGCCAGCCAGAACAGCCCGCGGCCGTGCGCCTGCCCCACCACTCGCACCAGCTCCTCCTCGCTGATCTCGAGCAGGTCGGCGACGGTGTGGACGCCGATGCGCCGCAGCCGCTCGGCGGTGGCGGGCCCCACGCCGGGGATCACCGTCACCTGCATGGGGCGCAGCAGGTCCAGCTCGCTGCCCGGCGCGACCACGACGAGGCCGTCGGGCTTGTCGAGGTCGCTGGCGATCTTGGCCACCAGCTTGGAGGTGGCCACCCCGACCGAGCCCGTGATGCCGCCGGTGGCCTGCGCGACGTCGTCCTTGAGGCGGCGCGCCAGCGCGGCCACGGCGTCGACGGAGGTCTCGGCCAGCCCGCCGGCGGCGAGGTCGACGAACGCCTCGTCGAGCGAGAGCGGCTCGACCAGCGGGCTGAGCTCGCGCAGCAGCGCCATGACGGTGGCGCTGGCTTCCTGGTAGGCGTGGAAGCGGCCGGTCAGGAAAGCCGCGTGCGGACAGCGGCGCCGCGCCTCGGCCGTGGGCATGGCCGAGTGGACGCCGAAAGCCCGCGCCTCGTAGGACGCGGTGGCCACCACGCCCCGGCCGCCGACGCCGCCCACCACCACCGGCTTGCCGCGCAGCGAGGGCTTGTCGCGCTGCTCGACCGAGGCGAAGAAGGCATCGAGGTCCAGGTGCAGCACCGTCGCCTCGCCTCGCACCTGCTCATGCTCGCACCCGCCGCCGACAGGACCCTGGGTCGGCGGGCCGGGGTAGTTCCGCGTGCACAGGCGACCGTCTCGCCGGGTTGTCCACAGGCCGTGACGGTGGGGCTGGTCCGGCTGCCCGGCACCGGCGAGCGTGACGCCATGGCCGACTCGCTCCCCGCCCCGCCGATGACGTTCACCGCCCGCACCACCGAGGACGTGCTGGCGCTGGTGCCGATCGTGCTGGGCTTCTTCCCGACCGACTCGCTGGTGCTGCTCACCTTCAGCCGGGCCACGAACATGCCGGTCGGCATGCCCGCCGGTGGCCTGCGCGGTGAGTTCAACGCCCGCGCCGACCTGCCCGCCGACGTCCGCGACGTCCCGGCGGTGATCGAGCCCATCCGGCAGGCGGTGCACACGCACCGTCCGCAGCTCGGCGCCGTGGTGGTCTACAGCGCCGACGTGGAGCTCGGCCGCGTGGCCGGCGCCACGGCCGCCCGGCTCCTCGAGCCGGAGCGGATCGAGCTGCTCGAGGTGGTGCAGGTCGACGGGACGCAGTGGTGGGAGCTGCCGCGCACGGTGCGAGCGCCGCGACGATGGCGACCCGAACGGCACGAGGCCGACATCACCGCCCACCCGATGCTGGCCGAGCGGATCTTCGCCGGGCACGTCGTGCTGCAGAGCCGACAGGCGCTGGTCGACTCGTTGCGCGGGTCGGACCCGGTCGACGCCGCTGCGGTCTCGGCTGCCGTCGTCCTCGCCGCCGAACGGCTGGCCGGGCACCTGGACGGCTGGGCCGCCGCCGAGGTGTCGACGAGCGAGGCTCGCTGGCTGCAGCACCGGTTGATGGGGGGTGGGCCGCTCAGCGTCGAGGACGTCGGACGCGTGCTCGCGCTGACGCAGATGAGCTCCGTGCGCGAGCGGGTCTGCCGGCAGCTCACCCGTCACGTGGCGCTGGCCCAGCTGCCGGTGTGGCGCGAGGTGGTGCACCGCGCGCCGCCGGTCGTCGTCGGCGAGGCTGCGGCCGTGCTCGCCCTGGTGGCCTGGCTGGCCGGCGACGGGGCGCTGGCCTGGTGTGCCGTCGACCGCTGCCAGGAGGTCGATCCCGACAACGGGCTCGCCCACCAGATGGCCCTCGCCCTGCAGCACGCGGTGCCGCCGTCGGCCTGGGACCTCGCGGGACGCGCGTCGTGACGCGCCCGACCCGAGCGCTAGGAGGGGCTCCGCGCGTGACACTAGGGTCGGGCCATGGGCGAAGAGGTGGAGCACCAGGAGTTCACCCGCGCCGACCGCACGCGCCACCGCGAGAAGGTACGCCGCAACCTCGACGTACTGGCCCGGATGCTGCGCGAGTCCCGGTTCGAGGCCGACGACCCGATGACCGGGATGGAGATCGAGCTCAACCTGGTCGACGAGCAGGCCCAGCCGGCGCTGCGCAACGCCGAGGTGCTCGAGGCCATCGCCGACCCCGCCTTCCAGACCGAGCTAGGCCTGTTCAACCTGGAGATCAACGCCGAGCCGCGCCGGATCGGCCAGGGTGGTCTCCACGCCTTCGAGGAGAGCCTGCGCGCCAGCCTCAACGACGCCGAGGAGAAGGCGGCGGCGCAGGGCGCCCACCTGGTGATGATCGGGATCCTGCCCACCCTCGACCACGGTCACATGGGTCCGGCGGCGCTGAGCGCCAACCCGCGCTACCGGCTGCTCAGCGACCAGATCCTGGCCGCGCGCGGCGAGGACCTCGCTATCGACATCTCCGGCCCCGAACGGCTCACCGCCACCTCGGAGACGATCATGCCGGAGGCGGCGTGCACCAGCACGCAGCTGCACGTGCAGGTCAGCCCCGAGCAGTTCCCGGCGTACTGGAACGCCTCGCAGGCGGTGGCGTCGATCCAGCTGGCCCTGGGCGCCAACTCCCCGTACCTGCTGGGCAAGGAGCTGTGGCGCGAGACGCGCATCCCGCTCTTCGAGCAGGCCACCGACGTCCGCAGCGAGGAGCTCAAGGCGCAAGGCGTCCGGCCCCGGGTCTGGTTCGGGGAGCGGTGGGTGACCTCGATCTTCGACCTGTTCGAGGAAAACGTGCGCTACTTCAGCGCGCTCCTGCCGATCACCGACGACGAGGACCCGCTGGCCGTGCTCGAGGCCGGCCGCACGCCGTCGCTCGCGGAGCTGCGCCTGCACAACGGCACCATCTACCGCTGGAACCGGCCGGTGTACGACGTGGTCGAGGGGATGCCGCACCTGCGGGTGGAGAACCGCGTGCTCGCCGCGGGCCCGACGATGGCCGACACCATGGCCAACGCCGCCTTCTACTTCGGCCTGGTGCGCGCCCTGGCCACCAGTGAGCGGCCGCTGTGGTCGCAGATGTCGTTCTCGGCGGCCGAGGACAACTTCCACGCCGCCGCCCTCCAGGGCATCGATGCGCAGGTGTACTGGCCCGGGGTCGGTCAGGTGCCGGCCGTCGAGCTGGTGCTGCGTCGGCTGCTGCCCCTGGCGCGGGAGGGTCTCGCGGCCTGGGGCGCACCCGAGGAGGAGAGCGGCCGGCTGCTCGACATCATCGAGCAGCGCTGCCTGGCCACGCAGAACGGTGCCTCCTGGTTCGTCGACCGCGTGCACGACGTGGAGCGGTCGGGGGAGGACCGGCACACGGCGCTGACGGCGGCGCTGCAGGAGTACCGCGAGCGGATGCACGCCAACGAGCCGGTGCACACCTGGGAGTAGCGGCCGGAGACGGGGCCGACGCACCGAGCGGCCGCCGCCCGACCGCTCACCGCAGGACCCGCCAGACGCGGTCCTCGTCGCGCGACGGTGCGAGGGGCGCCGGCTCGGGTCCCGGCCGCAGCCGCGGCCAGCTGCGCACGGCACCGCCGCCGACGTCGAGCCAACCGTGGCGGGTGACCACGAAACACGCCCATCGTCCCGGCTCGGCCACCCCGTGCCGGGCGAACCCGGCCTCGGCCGCCGCGCGCCAGGCCAGGTCGGCCTCGCCGACGACCAGCACGCCGCCGCGGGTCAGCCAGACCGAGCGCAGCACCGGATCGGCCAGCCGATCCAGCGCCCGGGTCACCACGTCGGCTCGCGACCCCGCGTCGTCGGGCACCGCCGCGACCGGCAGCACGATCCGCTCGGAGCCGAGACTGCCGACGTGGAGCAGGGTGGGCAGGGAGCGGGTCCGGCCCGCCTGGGTCTTGAGGCGACGCACCTCGCCCTGCAGTCGGTCGGCCAGCGGGGCGGGGACGTCGAGGGCCACGCCTCCAGCGTGCGGGGTCGGCGCCGCCCGTGCGAACGGTCGTCCACAGGCTCCGGCGGTGCATTGCTTGTAGCCTCGGGCGCACGAGTCCGGCCGGTAGTCCGGTCAGGGATCCGGCAGGGACGAGGGAAGGCGGCTGGTGTGGGAGCGATCGTCGTGGGCTACGTCCCCAAGCCCGAGGGGAAGGCCGCGCTGCAGCGCGCCATCGATGAGGCGCGCCTGCGCGGGCTGCGGCTCGTGGTGGTGAACTCCAACCGGGGCGGCCGCGAGCTCACCGGCGAGGACAACGACTCCATCGAGCACCTGCTCGACGACGTCCGCCACGAGCTGGAGGCCGCCGAGGTCGAGCACGAGGTGCGGCACTTCGTGCGTGGTCTGGAGCCCGCCGAGGACCTGATCTCGATCGCCGAGGAGGTGGCGGCCGACCTCATCGTCATCGGCCTGCGCCGCCGTACGCCGGTCGGAAAGCTGATCCTGGGCAGCAACGCGCAGCGGATCCTGCTCGACGCCTCCTGCCCGGTGCTGGCCGTCAAGGCATGAGGCGGTACCCCCACGGCGTCCCCTGCTGGGTCGACGTCGAGCAGCCCGACGCTGCCGCCGGGGCCGCCTTCTACGGCGAGCTGCTGGGATGGACCTTCGAGGAGGTCACCCCGGCCGGCGCCGCTGTCCGCTACCTGATCGCCTCGCTCGGGGGGCGTGACGCCGCGGCGATCGGCTCGGGGCCGCAGGCGCGGTGGCACACCTTCGTCGCGGTCGACGACGCCGACGAGACGACGGCCCGGCTGCGCGAGCTGGGGGCCACGATCGAGGCCGAGCCGGTGGACGCCGGCCCCGGTGGCCGGGCGGCGTCCGCGCGCGACCCCGAGGGTCATCTCTTCCACCTCTGGCAGGCCCGGCGCCGCCCGGGCGCGCAGGCGGTCAACGAGCCCGGTGCCTGGAACTTCAGCGACCTCCACACCGCCGACCCGGAGGCGGCCCGGGCCTTCTACGGATCCGCGTTCGGATGGCGCTTCGCCGAACCCGGCCCGAGCACGGCCATCGAGGTGCCGGGCTACGGCGATCACCTCGAGTCGACCGTCGACCCCGGCATCCGCACCCGACAGGCGAGTGCGCCGCCCGGGTTCGCCGACGTCGTCGGGTCGGTCAGTGTGGCCAACGGAGGTCCGACGGGTTGGCGGGTCACGTTCGCGGTCGCCGACCGCGACGACGCCGCCGCACGCGCCGAGCGGTTGGGCGCCACCGTCCTCACCACAGCTGAGTCGGAATGGACCCGGACCGCGAGCATCCGCGATCCGCAGGGCGCCGAGCTCGTGCTGAGCCAATTCACCCCGCACGAGGGATGGTGAGCGCAGTCCGGTGACCGATCCCGCCGCCTGGTTCCTCTCTGCCTCCGAACGGGGCAACCCCTCGACCCGTCTCGACGACCGCCACCCCGACGACCAGGCATGGTCGGTGGGCAACCGCGTCCGGCCGCTGGTGCACGGCGCCACCTACTTCGCCGAGCTGTACGAACGGCTGCAGGCGACCCGCGAGGGCGACCTGGTGCTGTTCACGGACTGGCAGGGCGACGCCGACGAACGGCTGACCGGCGAGCCCGGCAGCGAGGTGGCCGAGGTGCTGGCCAGCGCAGACGAGCGAGGTGTCGACGTCCGCGGCCTGATCTGGCGCTCGCACTGGGAGAGGCTCGGCTTCACCGCGGGGGAGAACCGCCGGCTCGGCGCCGAGCTGCAGTCGCGCGGGGCGGAGGCCCTGCTGGACATGCGCGTGCGGACCGGTGGCTCGCACCATCAGAAGTTCGTGGTCATCCGCCACCGTGACGACCCCAGCCGCGACATCGCCTTCGTCGGCGGCATCGACCTGTGCCACTCCCGGCGCGACGACGCCGACCACCACGGCGACCCGCAGGCGCTGGAGATGGCCTCGGAGTACGGCGACACCCCGCCCTGGCACGACATCCAGGCTGCCATCGAGGGCCCGGCGGTCCACGACGTCGAGACGGTGTTCCGTGAGCGCTGGCTGGACCCGACCCCGCTCTCGAGCAACCCGATCTCCTGGACCCAGGACCACCTGCTGCGCCTGGACCGCGAGCCCGATCCGCTGCCCGAGCAGCACCCCCCGCCGCCGGCGGTGGAGGGCGGCACCCACAGCGTCCAGCTGCTGCGTACCTACCCCGACCTGCGCGTCGGGCTGGACTACGAGTTCGCCGACGGCGGCGAGCGCAGCGTGGCGCGCGGCTACTCCAAGGCGCTGACTCGCGCGCAGGGCCTGGTGTACGTGGAGGACCAGTACCTGTGGGGCCACCGCGTCGGCGACGTCTTCACCCAGGCGCTGCGCCGCGAGCCGGAGCTGCGGGTGATCGTGGTCGTGCCGCTGCATCCGGACAAGGCGGGCTCCTCGCGCGCGCCGCAGCTGCTCGGCCGGCGCCGGGCGATGCTCGACATGCTGCGCGCCGCGCCCGGCCGGGTGGCGTTCTACGGCATCGAGAACCACGCCGGCACCCCGGTCTACGTGCACGCCAAGACCTGCAACGTGGACGACCAGTGGGTCACCATCGGCTCGGACAACTTCAACCGGCGCTCGTGGACCCACGACTCCGAGCTGTCGGCGGCCATCGTCGACACCGAGGGCGAGCTGCCGCGACGGCTGCGCCTCACCCTGGCCGCCGAGCACCTCGACCGCGAGGTGGACGAGGACTCGCTGCTGGAGACGATGGCCGACTGCGAGAGCCCGGCGGGGATGTTCCGCGCCTACCGCGACGCCGCGGCGGCCCTGGACGCCTGGCACGACGGCGGCCAGGTGGGCGAGCGCCCGCCGGGACGGCTGCGCCGGATGCGCCCGCCCGAGCTCAGCCGCCGCCAGCGACTGTTCGCGCTGCCCCAGTACCTGCTGATCCACGACCCCGACGGCCGACCGCGCCGCCTCAAGATCCGCCGTAGGTTCTGAACCGGGCATCTCGGGTGACGACGTCATGAAACTCGTCCCCGCGACCGATTCTGGAGCGAATTCCCGGGGGTTTTGCCGGGCACCCGGCAAAACCCCCGCCGCTCAGCCGGACGCCCCGAACTGCTCCACTCGCACCGCACCCGGCTCGACACCGCACTCGGCCAGCAGCCCCTCGGCCAGCGTGGCGAAGCGCGGTGACCCGCACACGAAGAACCGTTCCACGCCGTCGAGCAGCGGCCGGACCTCCTCGGCGGTGGGCGCACCGTGGGCACGGCCGCCGGCGTCGTGGCGGGTGTAGAGCAGCGTGGCGCCGGACCTGGCGAGCTCGTCGCGGTAGGGGAGCGAGGCCGGGTCGCGGCCGACGGCCAGCACCCGCAACAGGTCCGGGCGTCGCAGGTGGGCAGCCGCGCGCAGCATGGAGATCGCGGGCACGACGCCGGTCCCGCCCACCAGGGCCAGCGACGGCGTCCGCCTGTCCCAGACGAACCAGCGCCCGATCGGCCCGCGCACCTCCAGCACGTCGCCGACCTCGGCGACGTCGGCCAGGAACTCCGAGACCTCCCCGCCCGGCAGTCGCTCCACCAGCAGCTCGACCAGTGGCTCGTGGTCGGCCGAGGCGAGCGAGTACGAGCGTTGGGCGGTGTAGTCGTCGGGCGCGCGCAACCGGATCACGTAGTGCTGTCCGGGCGCGTGGTGCTGGCGGTCCTCCACCAGCAGCCGCAGCCGAACCTGGTCGGGCCTCGGCAGCTCCTTCTCGATGATCCTGCCCGTCGACCAGGTGGTGACCGTGGGGACGACGTCCTCCATCGAGGCCATCAGTCGCCCTGGTAGCGCTGCTCGAGCCAGGGGTCGCCGCGGTCGTGGTAGCCGTTGCGCTCCCAGAACCCCGGCCGGTCCTCTGCCAGCAGCTCGAGCCGCGAGACCCACTTGGCCGACTTCCAGAAGTACAGGTGCGGCACCAGCAGCCGCACCGGACCGCCGTGCTCGACCGGGAGCGGCCGGCCCGCGTAGTCCCAGACCACCCAGGCCCGGCCACCGACGAGGTCGGACAGCGGCAGGTTGGTGGTGTAGCCGGTGCTGGAGTGCACCAGCACGTAGCGGGCGTCGACCTGCGGGCCGGCGGCGTCGAGCAGCACATCGACGCTCACGCCGGTGAACGCGACGTCGAACTTCGACCAGGTCGTCACGCAGTGGATGTCGCCGGTGTAGGTCGAGGCCGGCAGCTGATGGGCGTCGGCCCAGGTCCAGGTGGTCGGCCGGTCCACGAGCCCGTCGACGGTGATCGACCACGTCTCGGGCTCGATGCGCGGGGTCGCCTCTGCGGTCAGCACCGGCCAGCCGCTGCCGGTGTCGTACTGACCGGGCGGCAGGCGCCCGGCCGGTCCCTCGGGGCGCTTGCGGAAGAAGCCGCGGGTGACGGGCATGGTGCTATTCAAGCGCGTCTAGCGGCTCCAGCGACCCTGCTGCGGCGACGATCTCGTCGAGCACGGCGATCACCTCGCGACGGGGCGCGGCCCGGGTGTGCCGGCGTCGTGCCACCAGCTGGCGCGCGCCGAGACCGGGCAGTGAGACGGCCTGGACACCGTCGTGCCGGATCGCACCGCGCAGCGCCAGCGAGGGCAGCAGCGCGATCCCTAGGCCGCCGCCGACCATCGAGATGGCGACGTCACTGTTGCTGTGCTGGTGCTCGACGTCGGGACGATGCGGCAGCAGCGACATCACGCGCTCGGTGGCGCTGTGGGCGGCCGCCGTCGGGTCGACGCCGAGCCAGGTCTGGTGCACCAGGTCCTCCAGCGACGTCGGGGCCGGCAGGCCCTGGGGCAGCGCCAGCAGCCACGGGTCCTCGAGCACCGTAAGGTCGCGCATGCCCCGCGGCGTCGAGCGCCCCACCGGGCTGTCGGCCTCCAGCAGCAGGAGGTCGAGCGTGCCATCGCGCAGTGACCGCATGCCCTCCTCGGGGTCGATGTCCTGGATCACCACGCGCAGCCCCGGCAGCCGGTCGGCGAGGTCGGTGGCCAGCGGCACCAGCACCGCCTGGATGACGCTCTGGAAACCGCCGACCGCGACGGTCCCGGTCACCTCGTCGAGCAGTGTCGCCATCGCCCGACGGGCGTCGGTGAGCTCGGCCTCGATGCGTTCGGCGGTCTCCACCAGCACTCGTCCGGCATCGGTGAGCACCGCGCCGCCGGGGCGTCGGTCGAGCACGGCGACGCCGACCTCGGACTCCAGCTTGGAGATCTGCTGCGACACCGCCGACGCCGTGACGTCGGTCTCGTCGGCGGCCGCGAGAACGCCGCCGTAGCGGTGCACGGCCAGCAGGACCGCCAGCCGGCGCGGATCAAGGGTCTGCATTCAGTACAAGTTAATCCCTGATGCATGTCAGTTCAATTGTGCTTGATGGTCTGAATCGGGACGATTGCCCACGTGAACAGCAGTGAGCTCGTCGCCGCCTCGACCCTGGGCTGGGTCGGCGCGGTCGGTACCGTCATCGCCTACGCCCTGGTCTCCCGACGTCGTCTCGACGCCACCTCGCGCACCTTCCAGGGCGTCAACGCCGTCGGTGCGGCGATGCTCGGCCTCAGTGCGACGTGCCACGGCAACTGGTCCTCGGCGGCGAGCAACCTGGTGTGGATGGCCATCGGCTCCCAGGCGCTGCTCACGGCGACGCTCACCCAGCGGCGGCAGTCGCGCGCGGCGATGACTCCCGCCCTCGAGTCGGGTCAGTCTGGTCATCGCAACGACCAGGAGGCGCTCCGTGACCACATCGATCTCGCCGACACCGCTCGACCGCACCTTCAGCTGCGTCCTGCTCAAGAGCGACGCCCCGGGCGGCTGGACGTACGCCGTCATGCCCGACTCGGCCACCTTCTTCGGGACCCGCGGCCTGGTGAAGGTCCGCGCGAGCGCCGACGGCGAGGAGTTCACCAGCTCCTTCATGGCCCTCGGTGACGGCACCCACAAGCTGCCGCTGGCCGCGAAGCTGCGCGCGAGGATCGGCAAGCAGGCCGGCGACGAGGTGACCATCCACCTCCTCGAGCGGCTCTCCTGAGCCCTCGCATTGCGACGTAGCAAAGGGCGCTCCTGTGCCCGAGACGTCGAGGTGTGTCCGATTTCAAGGAGCCTTAACTACGTCCGAATGCGACGATGACCGGCATGCCCTTCCACATCACCGGCGACCCGAAGGCCGACCAGGCGCTCGAGGAGCCGTTCGGGCTGCTGCTGGGCATGCTGCTGGACCAGCAGTACCCCATGGAGCACGCGTTCCGGGGGCCGGCGAAGATCCTGGACCGCTTCGGCACGATCGACCCGGCGGCCATCGCCGCGGCCGACCCTGAGGAGTTCGCCGCGATGGCGAGCACGACGCCGGCGATCCACCGGTTCCCGGGGTCGATGGCGACCAAGGTGCAGGCCGTCGCGCGGATCGTGGTCGAGCAGTACGGCGGGCACGCGGAGCGGATCTGGACCGAGGCCGCCTCGGGTGCGGACCTGGTCGAGCGGGTCGAGGCGTTGCCGGGGTTCGGCCGGCAGAAGGCAAAGATCTTCACCGCGCTGGTGGCCAAGCAGGCGGGCGTGCGTCCGGGGGGCTGGGAGAAGGCTGTCGGCGACTACGCCCTGGAGGGCTACCGCTCGGTGGCCGACGTCGTCGACCCCGACTCGCTGCAGCGGGTGCGCGACCACAAGAAGGCGATGAAGGCCTCGGCGACCTGACCTCGTGCGAACACGTGTTCTATCCTCGGCGAGGTGGGCCCACGCGAAGACAAGTTCGGCATCGGGGACGTCGCCGCGCCGCTGGCGGTCGGTCGTCCTCACCCTCGCTGCGAGCACGTCTGGATACTCCAGCAGGCCGCAGACCGGCCCCGCCTGCCCGGCATCCTGCTGTCGTTTCGCAGGAACGGCCGCGGACGCTGGGAGGGCTGGGTCGTCTGGGCCGCGCCCGACGTCTCGGTGGACGTGGACGAGGCGCACCTGCAGCAGGGGTGGGTTGACGCCGAGCGCATCGAGCAGGTGTTGACCTAGCGGTGGCGCCGATCGGCTCCTCAGGCCTGCGACCGGTGGTGTCGCGCACGCCAGGGTCCGGCGACGACGGCGACGAGGATCGCCGCGACGACGGCCTGGATGATCAGGACCACCCACCACCGGTCGATGCTGAGCCCCTTGGCGAGGAAGCCGCCGAGGAAGGCGCCGACGAGGCCGAGGACGAAGGTCAGGATCCAGCCGATCGCCTGCCGGCCGGGGATGATGAGACGGCCGAGGATGCCGATGACGATGCCGGCGAGGATGGCGCTGAAGATGCTTCCGGTGCCCATGGTGATCACTTACCCGTCGGTGCGTGATCCAACCCGGGGCATCGGGCGACCACCCGATTGACAACATCGAACAGGTGTTCGATCATCGTCAAGTGACCGCCCAGCCCCTCGAGAGCACCACCGCCCACACCGTGGCGATGCTGCGCGAGCGGATGCGCCGGCTGGGCGAGCCCACCGCCCGGCGCGAGCTGGCCACCCACCCGGCCCTGGCCGACGTCGTCCGGCTGCGCGCGGGCGGCACCTACCGGGTCGACACCGCCAGCCTGGCCTTCCTGCTCATGGCCGGGCCCTCGCGGGAGGGGGCCTGGACGGCGCTGGTCAACACCCGCGACACCGGGCTGGAGGCGGCCGCGGGCCTCGGCCTCGACCTGGACCGCACCCTGGTCGTCCCCGACGCCGCCGAGCACTGGGTCGAGGTCACCGCGGCGCTGGTCGAGGTGGCGGCGCTGGTGGTGCTGCGTCCGCCGCCCCGCGTCTCCGCGCACGCCGTGAGCCGGCTGGCGGCGCGGCTGCGCACCCGCGAGGCGGCGCTGGTGGTGTGGGGGGAGTGGCCGCGCTGCGACGCCGAGCTGAGGCTGGCCGGCTCGCAGTGGCTGGGGGCGGGGCACGGTGAGGGCCGGCTGCGCTCGCGGCGCACCCAGGTTTTGGTGCGCCGCGGCGCCGGGCCCGAGCGACGACGCGCGCTGTGGCTGCCGGGGGACGACGGGGAGGTGAGACCCGAGCACGAGCACGAGCCCCGCATCCTCACCGCCTCATGAGCCCCTCCCGCACTCTCGCGGTGTGGTGCCCGGACTGGCCGGTCGTCGCCGCCTGCGCCGAGGCCGGGGTCGGCACCCGCGCGCCGGCCGCGGTGTTCCGCGCCAACCTGGTCACCGCGGGCAACGCCGCGGCACGGCGCTACGGCATCCGCCGGGGCATGCGGCGCCGCGACGCCCAGGGCCGCTGCCCCGAGGTGGCCGTGCTGCCCGACGACCCCGACCGCGACGCCCGTGCCTTCGAGCAGGTGCTCACCACCATCGAGGCGCTGCGGCCGGGAGTGGCCGCCGTCCGCCCGGGGCTGGCCGCCCTCCCGGTGCCCGCGGCCTACTACGGCGGGGAGGCGCCGGCGGCGGCCGTCCTCATCGAGGCCCTGGTCGCCGAGGGGGTGCGCGACTGCCGGACCGGCGTCGCCGACGACCTGTTCACCGCCGAGCAGGCCGCCCGCACCGCCCCGCGCCAGGAGTGCGTGGTGGTCGCCCCGGGTGGGTCGCCGGGGTTCGTGGGACCGCTGGCCGTCGAGGTGCTCGAGGGGATGCTGGAGGAGGGGGAGGAGACCACGCAGCTGGTCGGCCTGCTGCGACGGCTGGGTGTGCGGACGCTGGCCGACCTGGCCCGGCTGCCCGCCCGCGACGTCCACCAGCGGTTCGGACCGCTGGGGGCGCGCGTCCACCGACTGGCCGGCGGCACCGACGCGCAGCTGCCGGTGCTGCGCGAGCCGCCTCCCGACCTGGTCCGCGAGGTCGCCTTCGAGCCGCCGCTGGAGACCGTCGAGGCGGTCTGCTTCAGCCTGCGGCGCACCGCGGAGGCCTTCGTCGAGCAGATCGCGACCCGGCAGCTGGTGTGCACCCGGGTGCGCGTCGAGGTCGAGTGCGAGGCGAGCATCGGCACCACCTACGCCGAGCGGTCCTGGGCGCACGTGCGCTGGTTCGGCCCGGGCGATCTCATCGACCGGGTCCGCTGGCAGCTGGGCGCCGCATCGACCCAGGGGCTGGGCAGCCCGGTGAGCCTGGTCCGGCTGGTGCCCGAGACCGTCGAGCCGGGTTTCGGCGAGGGACTGTGGGGCGGTGCGGAGGAGCTGGTCGACCGGCAGGTGGCCAAGGTCCGAGCCCTGCTGGGGCACGACGGCGTCGTCGTCCCGGTGCTCCAGGGCGGCCGTTCGCCCGCCGACCGGCAGCGATTGGTGCCGTGGGGCGACCGGGCCCCGGGGGGCCGCGACCGCGCTCTGCCCTGGCCCGGCAGCATCCCCGGTCCGGCGCCGTCGGTGGTGCTGGCCGAGCCGTGGCCGGCGGTCGTCGAGGACGCCGCCGGCCGGGTGGCGGTGGTGAGCGAGCGCGGGGTGATGAGCGGGGAGCCCACCCGGTTCCGCGCCCGGGAGGGGGAGGCGTGGCAGACGGTCGCCGCGTGGGCCGGACCGTGGCCGGTGGACGAGCTGTGGTGGGAACCGGACCCATCCCACGCAGAGACCCGCCGGGTGGCGCGGTTCCAGGTGGTCGGAGCCGACGGCCGGGCGTGGCTGATGAGCTGCACCATGACCAGCGGTGACGGCCGCTGGTGGACCGAGGCAGGCTACGAGTAATGGGGTTCAGCAACCCCGCGATGCCCTGGTCGGAGCTCGAGCGGCGGATGTCGGGACGTCCGCTGCCCACGGCGCCCGACGACGGCCCGGGCAGCCGCAAGCGACGCCGCTACCAGGCACGTCCGGAGGTCCGCGCCCCCGAGCGGACCACGCCGTACGTCGAGCTGCACTGCCACAGCAACTTCAGCTTCCTCGACGGCGCCAGCGACCCGCGCCACCTGGTCGAGGAGGGCGTGCGGCTGGGGCTGGACGGTCTCGCGCTGACCGACCACGACGGCTTCTACGGTGCTCCGCTGTTCGCCGAGGCGGCCCAGCGGTACCGGCAGCAGGGTGGGGGACTGGACACCGTCTACGGGGCCGAGCTCTCCCTCGACCTGACCCGCCCGCAGCTCGGCGTGCCCGACCCCGAGGGCCGTCACCTGCTGGTGCTCGCCAAGGGGGTCGAGGGCTACTCCCGGTTGGCCGGCGCCCTGACCGACGCCCACCTGCGCGGTGACGAGAAGGGGCGACCGGTCTACGACCTCGACGAGCTCACCGACCGCGGTCGTGGCCACTGGCTGGTGCTCACCGGCTGCCGCAAGGGCTGGCGCGGTGCCGCCGAGGTGGCCGAGCTGGTGAGCCGCTTCGGCCGCGACGACGTCGTCGTCGAGCTCACCGACCACGGCCACCCCGACGACTCCGGTCGCAACGACGCCCTCGTCGCGCTCGCCGCCGACCAGGGGTTGGCCACGGTCGCCACGGGCAACGTCCACTACGCCCGACCCGAGGGCCACCGGCTCTCCTCGGCGATGGCCGCGGTCCGGGCCCGGCGCAGCCTGTCCGAGATGGCGGGCTGGCTGCCACCGTGGGGTGGGGCCTGCCTGCGATCGGGGGAGGAGATGGCGGCCCGGTTCGCCCGCTACCCCCACGCGGTGGCGCGCAGCGTCGAGCTGGCCGCCGGGCTGGCCTTCGACCTGCAGAAGGCGAAGCCCGAGCTGCCCAAGCGGCACATCCCCGAGGGCCACACGGCCTCCAGCTGGCTGCGCGTGCTCACCCAGCGGGGCTTCGCCGAGCGGTACGCCGGCACACCGCTGGCCGAGCGGGCCCGCGAGCGGGTGGCGCGCGAGCTGGAGATCATCGACCGCAAGGACTTCGCGGGGTACTTCGTCATCGTCCACGACATCGTCGCGTTCGCCCGTGAGCAGCAGATCCTCTGCCAGGGCAGGGGATCGGCGGCGGCGTCGGCGGTCTGCTACGCCCTCGGCGTCACCGCCATCGACCCGGTCTTCTACCAGCTGCCGTTCGCCCGCTTCATCTCCGAGCACCGCGACGAGGAGCCCGACATCGACGTCGACTTCGACTCCGACCGCCGTGAGGAGGTGATCCAGTGGGTCTACGACCGCTACGGCCGCCGCAACGCCGCCCAGGTGGCCAACATCATCGGCTACCGGCCCAAGATGGCGGTGCGCGACGCCGCCAAGGCGCTGGGTCACTCCCCGGGCCAGCAGGACGCCTGGTCCAAGCAGATCAGCAGCTGGACCCACGTCCCGACCGGCGAGGACGGCGGCGAGCACGACGTGCCCGCGCCGGTCGTCGAGCTGGCCAACCAGCTGATGGGGGCGCCGCGCCACCTGGGCATCCACTCCGGCGGGATGATCCTCACCCACCAGCCGATCGGCGAGGTCTGCCCCATCGAGCGCGCCCGGATGGACAGGCGCACCGTCTTGCAGTGGGACAAGGACGGTGCTGAGTTCATGGGGCTGGTCAAGTTCGACCTGCTCGGGCTGGGCATGCTGGCCGCGCTGGACCACATGATCACCCTCGCCGGCGACCACCTGGGGGAGCGCTGGACGCTGGCCGGCATCCCGAAGGAGGAGCCGGCCGTCTACGACATGTTGTGCCGGGCCGACTCGGTCGGGGTGTTCCAGGTGGAGAGCCGGGCCCAGATCGGCACCCTGCCGCGGCTGCAGCCGCGCTGCTTCTACGACCTGGCCATCGAGATCGCCCTCATCCGTCCCGGCCCGATCCAGGGCGGTGCGGTGCACCCCTACATCCGCCGCGCGACGGGGGAGGAGGAGGTCACCTACGCCCACCCAGACCTCGAGCCCGTGCTCGCCCGCACCCTGGGCGTCCCGCTGTTCCAGGAGCAGCTGATGGACATGGCCCGCACCCTGGGCGACTGCACCGAGGACGAGGCCGACCTGCTGCGCCGCGCCATGGGCTCCAAGCGCGGCGTCGAGCGCATCGAGAGCGTCAAGGCCCAGCTGTACGTGGGGATGTCGCGGCGCGGCATCACCGGTGCGGTCGCCGACACGATCTACACCCAGATCCTCTCCTTCGCCAACTTCGGGTTCGCCGAGAGCCACTCGCTGTCCTTCGCCAAGCTCGTCTACGCCAGCTCCTGGTTCAAGCTGCACTACCCGGCCGCGTTCCTGGCCGCGCTGCTGCGATCCCAGCCGATGGGCTTCTACGCCCCGCAGTCGCTGCTGCAGGACGCCCGCCGCCACGGCGTCGAGGTACGCCGCCCCGATCTGCTGCGCTCGGCCGCCACCGCCGACCTGGAGCCGGTCGGGGGAAGCGTCGGCGACCCGGTGGTCGAGCAGCTCGGCGAGCCCTGCGAGCCGGCGCGTCGAGACCACCCCACCGCGCCCGCCCTCATCACGCCGGGTCTCGAGGCCTGCCTGCACGACCACGACCAGGGCCCCACGACGTACGACCCCACCGCCCCCGACCCGTGCCCGACCCATCGCCGCGACACCGGCTTCGCGGTGAGACTGGGCCTGGACTCGGTACGCGGCATCGGCGCCGACGTCGCCCGGCGCATCGTCGCCGCCCGGGAGGAGCGGGTCTTCACCGACCTGGTCGACCTCTCCCGGCGCGCCGGGCTGGACTCTCGTCAGCTCGAGGCGCTGGCCACCTCCGGGGCCTGCGAAGGGCTGGGACTAGGGCGCCGCGAGGCGCTGTGGCAGGCCGGGTTCACCGAGACCGACGAGCAGCTGCCGGGCGTCGTCGTGCCCGCTGCGGCGCCGTCGCTGCCCGGGCTGGACCCCGTCGAGGTGACGCTGGCCGACCTGTGGGCCACCCAGGTCTCACCCGACAGCCACCCCGTCGAGCACCTGCGTCCGATGCTGACCTCCCACGGGATCCGCTCGGTCGCCGACCTGGCCCGTGCCGAGCCCGGCCGGCGGATGCACGTGGCGGGGCTGGTCACCCACCGGCAGCGGCCGGGCACCGCCAGCGGCATCACCTTCCTCAACCTCGAGGACGAGACCGGCATGCTCAACGTCGTCTGCTCACCAGGGCTGTGGCGCCGGCACCGCGTCACCGCGAGGTCAGCGGCGGCGATGGTCGTGCGGGGGGTGCTGGAGCGTCGCGACGGCGTGGTCAACCTCGTCGCCGACGAGCTGGCCCCCCTCGACCGGATCCATCCCGAGGCCGGTCGTGCCCTGCGCGAGCGGCACCGCTCTCGCGACTTCCGCTGACGCCGGCTGGCGAATCGTGGGAGTGTTCCTCAGCCGGTTCTTGGGTATGAGGCTCACCGTGCCACAATGTGACGCGGGTGGTTGACAGGTGCGGCTCTTGTTGCGCCCGGAACCGCCGGCGACCCCGACCAGCCCGCGTGGAGAGGTACTTCGTGACTCCGAGCACGACCCGGAAGGCACCCGCCAAGAAGGCCGCAGCGGCCACCAAGAAGGCGACGCCCGCCAAGAAGGCGGCTGCCGACGCGGCTGCTGCCGAGGTACCGGCGCAGGTCGGCCCCGACGGTAAGAAGGTCCTGCCCGACATCCCGGACGCCGAGTTCGAGAAGGACGTCGCCTCGGACCCGTCGCTCAAGAGCGACGAGGAGGAGAGCACGACCTTCGTCGTCGCCGCCTCCGACGAGTCCGACGAGCCGGTCCAGCAGGTCATGGTGGCCGGCGCCACCGCCGACCCGGTCAAGGACTACCTCAAGCAGATCGGCAAGGTGCCCCTCCTCAACGCCGAGATGGAGGTCGAGCTGGCCAAGCGGATCGAGGCCGGCCTGTTCAGCGAGGAGAAGCTGGGCAAGGGCGGCAAGGTCTCGCCCAAGATGCTCGACGAGCTGGAGTGGATCGCCGAGGACGGGCGTCGCGCCAAGAACCATCTGCTCGAGGCCAACCTGCGCCTCGTGGTCTCGCTGGCCAAGCGCTACACCGGCCGCGGCATGCTCTTCCTCGACCTGATCCAGGAGGGCAACCTCGGCCTGATCCGTGCGGTCGAGAAGTTCGACTACACCAAGGGCTACAAGTTCTCCACCTACGCCACCTGGTGGATCCGGCAGGCCATCACCCGCGCCATGGCCGACCAGGCCCGCACCATCCGCATCCCGGTGCACATGGTCGAGGTCATCAACAAGCTCGCCCGCGTGCAGCGCCAGATGCTGCAGGACCTGGGCCGCGAGCCCACGCCCGAGGAGCTGGCCACCGAGCTCGACATGACCCCCGAGAAGGTCATCGAGGTGCAGAAGTACGGCCGCGAGCCGATCTCGCTGCACACCCCCCTCGGCGAGGACGGCGACTCCGAGTTCGGCGACCTGATCGAGGACTCCGAGGCCATCGTCCCGGCCGACGCGGTCTCGTTCACGCTGCTCCAGGAGCAGCTGCACGCGGTCCTCGACACCCTCTCCGAGCGCGAGGCGGGCGTCGTCAGCATGCGGTTCGGCCTCACCGACGGTCAGCCCAAGACCCTCGACGAGATCGGCAAGGTCTACGGCGTCACCCGCGAGCGGATCCGCCAGATCGAGTCCAAGACCATGTCCAAGCTGCGCCACCCCAGCCGCTCCCAGGTGCTGCGCGACTACCTGGACTGAGTACCCGCGCTCTGACAGGGCGTGGGGCCGCATGTGTCGAAGCGGCCCGGAAGTGTTCCTTGCTCGCGCACGGCGCGAGGAGCGGCTCCCGGTCGCCGCGCTGATCGCGATCCACGATCGCGCTGCACGGGGAGCGCATGGGTACGGGCGAGGTATGGACACGGACGTGCGCAGGCGCTGGGTCAACCGGCTGAGCCGGATCTTCCACGTGTTGCAGCGCGTGGGCGTGCGGACCGGTCGCGCACAGATCCTGACCACGACCGGTCGCAAGAGCGGACAGGCGCAAAGCCAACCCGTCGGTGTCGTGCCGATCGACGGGAAGGAGTACATCTTCCAGGCCTACCCGCGCGCGGCGTGGGTGGCCAACGCACGACAGACACCGGCGGCATCGCTGGCTTCGGGGCGCCGGGTGCGTGAGGTGGTGCTGGTGGAGCAGCCCGTCGAGACTCGCCGCCAGCTCCTGCTGCACCAGCTCCGTACGGAACCGGACACAGCCAAGCTCTTGGTCAAGAGCGGTCTGGTCGACGACTCCACACCGGAAGGCGTGGCCGCAGCGGCCGAGAGGATCGCCGTGTTCGAGGTGCAGCCGGGCGTCGCCTGAGGAGGTCGGTCGGGCGTGACGCTGACCTCGCGGGTTACGGCTCGAGCGGGTCGGCGTGGTCGGGGCCGACGATCGGCGGGTCCTCCGGCGCGCCTTGGTTCGGGTTGCCGTCGGGGCTGATGTCGGGGTCGGTGGGATCCGGCTCGTTCGGAGTGGTGGTCATGCCCGGGAGGTACCCACCTCGAGGAGTCGTAGCGTCAGCTCGACTCCTCCGCGGGTCCCGGGGCCTGCTCGGGGTCGCCGACGGGCTCGGTGTCCGGGGTGGCGTCCGGGGTGTCGTCGGGGAGCTGCTCGGGCTCGACGGCGGGTTCGTCAGGTGTGGTGGTCATAGGCGTGCCGGTAGCCAGCCGGGCGCGGGATACGCGTCGGTCTGGACCGCTGGGCGCGACAGAGCCGGACGAGGCGCGGCCCGGGCATCAGCAGCCGGGCGACGACCCTGGGGCTAGGTGGGGTCGGCGTCCCCGGTCTCGTCCTCGGGTTCGATGTCGCCCTGCTCGACGTCGAACCGGGGCGTCTCCTCGACCGGTGAGTCGTCGGGATCGACCGACGGCTCGTCGCTGGTGTCGGCCGGGCTCTGGGCCACGTCGCCCGGTTCGACGACCGGGTCCTGGGGTGCGGTTCCGCTCATGCTGTGCCGGTGCCCCCGAGCGCCGGTTCGATGCGGTGGCGGTTCGATGCGGGGCGGGCTACGACTTGGGCGGCCGGGGCAGGAAGAACGCGACACGACGCTGGTAGTCGCGGTAGGCCTCACGCTTCTCCATGCGCTTCTCGGTGCGCTTGGCGCCGGTGGCGTAGACGAGCAGGTAGGCCATCGCGATCGGTGCGGGGGCGGTGAGGCCCGCCGGCGGAGAGGCGGCCGAGGCCAGCCACGCGCCGGCCCACACGCAGGAGTCGCCGAAGTAGTTGGGATGACGCGACCAGGCCCACAGCCCGGTGTCGAGCACGTCGGGCTTGTCCTCGTCGTCGCGCTCCTGGTACTGCGCCTTCTGCCGGTCGGCGAGAGCCTCGACCACGGCACCGCCCGCCATCACGGCCACGCCGGCGGGGAACAGCCAGCGCCGGGCCGAGTCGGGCAGGCGGGTGGCGGCGGCGACCTGCAGCGGCGCGGAGACCAGCAGCTGCGCCAGGCCCTGGGTGAGGAAGACCTTGCCGATCACCACGGGCACCGGGTCGCCCTCGAGGAACTCGGTGTAGCGCGGGTCCTCCTCGTCGCTGCCCGCGACGCGCTGGACGATCAGCCGTCCCAACCGGGTGGCCCAGGCGCTGGTCAGTCCGGCCAGCGTCCAGCGGCGTACCGGGTCGCCGCTGCCGACCAGCGCACTGCTGACGGCGACGGCGGCCAGGCCGGGCCCCCAGACGACGTCGGCGGCGTCGCGACGACCGGTGCGGACGGCGACGGTGGCCGCGCCGGCCTGCACGAGGCCGACGACGCCCGCGGCGGCGGCCGAGACACGCAGGAGGTTGTCCCGGTCCAGCAACGGGCGGTCGCGGTGGGGGGTGACGAGACTGCGCAGACGACTCACCCCGCCCACTGTGCCGGGGTCGCCGGCGCCCTCGCTGCCCCGGCAAGGGTGTATCGGCCCCCGACGGTGGTCAGGGCCGCCCCCTGCGCTGTCCCCGGACGTCGAGAAGCCCCGGCACGTAGCCTGTGCCGGGGCTTCCCTCTGGCTTCAGCCCATGAGCTGGCGCCGTTCGATGGACGTCAGCCCGGGGGGCTGATGGCCTTCACGACACCTGTGCCCAACGGGCCGAGCTTCATGCGCCTGCGAGCGGCGACCTAGATGTCGGTGCGCGTCTCGCGCACGGTCTGCGTGCCGTCGCCGTGCGTCACCGTGCTGGTGCTGCGAGCGCCGCGACCGCGGTTAAGGGTGAACGCGGTCAGCGCGATGAGCAGCACCCCGACCACGGTCATGATCCAACCGACCGTCTGCAGGTCGATGCCGCTGACCGAGGTGTTCACCGCGAGAGCGAGGATCAACCCCACCACTACGAGAAATCCGCCTGCTCCGTAACCCATGTGCGACTCCCTGGTCGAAGGATCCGAGATCGCAGGGAACTGTGCCCCGTTCCCACGCGATCCAAACGCGGTCGGGACCGAGCTCCACCGACCCCTCGAACATGCGTTCTATGCTGGGTGCGTGGAGGGAGCACCGCGGCGCGACGGGTGGCTGCCGCGGGCCGAGCACGTGTGGATCCGCCACCACAGCGTCGACCAGCCCCAGCTGCCCGGACTGCTCCTCGCCTGGCGCCGCGCCGGGACCGAGGGCCGGCGGGCGCGGTGGGAGGGCTGGGTGATCTACGTCGAGCTCGGACCGCCCGCCCATGACGCCGGACCCTTCGTGCGACAGGGGTGGCTGGGTGCCTCCGGCATCACGCCGCGCGCCTGACTGCCGGTCGGCGCGGTGCGCCGGGGCGCGACCTGGCTAGACCGCACCTCGACGACATCGGCGGGCAGAAGCATCGATAGCGGACCGACATCGCCCATCGCGTCTCGCGAAAGGGGTGTCGAGGCGGCGCCCACCCGGAGGTGTGTCTACGCTGAGCCGACGTGGCGAACCAACTGACCGACGACATCTACACGATGAAGACCGTCAAGACGGTGTCGCTGGACGACGGGATCTCCTGGGAGCAGGTCGAGTGCCCTCACTGCGGGTCGAGCCCGCTCTTCGTGGTGGCGACGGCGCTCGACGGCAACATCAACGTCGACCCGAACCAGCGCACCCGGTGGTTGCGGTGTCCGCACTGCCTGCGCGGTTCGCTGCTGGACCGCGGCACCATGCACCCGGCGCCGGTGCCGCTGCGTGAGCCGGGCGGGCTACCCGCCGACGTCGCCGCGGCGTGGTCGCAGGTGCGGCAGTGCCTGCAGGTGGGCGCGCCCACCGCGACCGTGCTCGTCAGTCGGGCGATCCTGCGTCGGCTCGCGGCCGGCGCCGATGCCGCCGACCAGGCGGCGGAGCCGGGGACGGAGCGGTGCACGGGTCTGGTGGGGCTGGTCGAGCACCTGGTCGCCGAGGGCTACCTGACCGCGCGGATGAAGGTCTGGGCCGAGCGGCTGGCGCCGGCGGTCGACGCGGCGGACGACCTCGCGGTGACACTCGAGCCGGCCACTGCGCGCGATGTCGCGTCGTTCACACTGCGCACGCTGGAGGCCTTCTACGAGCTCGACGAGGTCATGGGGGAGGGCAGCGCCGACTCCTGAGTGGCCGCCGCTGCCGACCCGCTCGCAAGGTTCGTCGATCTTCGGGCGCGGATTCCGCGATTTCGCCCAACGGGCTTGGATGCAGCCGCTAGAGTCGGTCTTGGAACCGCTGGTGACCCGAGACGCCAGCGGTTCCTTCATGTCCGCGGCCCCTCTGTCGAGCTCGCCCGTGCGCGACATCTCATGCGAATCGCGTGCATCTGCGCTCTTGGATCGATAAAATCGAGCCATGACGCTCACCCTTGTCAAGGAGCTCGACCGCCTGCACGCGGGCTACGTCGCCGCGGTGAACGCCGCGGTGGCCGACGACGACCTGGCCCGTGCCGACCAGCTCGCCGCCGACTACGACGTGGCCGCCGTACGGCTGATGGCCGAGCACGAGAACCGCCCCGACCTGGTCCAGCCCGTGCTCGAGGCGCTGGGCCGCCTCGAGGGCACCCGCCCGGACTCGCGGCTGCGCCGCATGGTCAACCGGCTCCGCGCCGTCCGCGCCGCCTGACCCACGCGTCGCCGCGCGCCCCGGTCGTACGAGACTGGAGCGCATGGACAGGGTGCGCCAGGCGGTCGGCTTCGCGACCGCTCTGTACGGCGACCGGTTGCGCACGGCCGTCGGCGCCTACGTGCAGCGCGACCCGTTCAGCCGGCTGCGGCAGCGACCGGGCCGGGTGGATCCCTACCCGGTCTACGAGCACATCCGCGCCCGCGGCGGCTGGGTCGGCACGCGGCTGGGCAACCTCGCCACCGTCGACCATGCCGCCTGCGACCAGATCCTGCGCAGTCGCCGGTTCGGCGTGCGGCCCGAGGGCGAGTCCGGCGCCGACGAGACCGGCGGGCTGTCCTTCCTCAACGAGAACCCGCCCGACCACGGCCGGCTGCGGCGACTGGCCGCGCCGGCCTTCGGCGCCCGGCAGGTGGCCGGCTACCGGCCCCGCATCGAGCGCGTCGTGGCCGAGTTGCTCGACCGCGCCGGGTCCCGCTTCGACCTGGTCGACGACCTGGCCGCACCGCTGCCGATCGCGGTCATCACCGAGCTGCTCGGGATCCCCGACGCCGACGCGACGGCGTTCGCGGCGTACGGCGAGGTCGTCGGCTCGGCGCTGGGCGGCATCCGGTCGCTGGGCCACGCGCGCGCGTTGATGCGCGCCAACGCCGACCTCGAGCAGATCTTCGAGCGGCTGGTCGAGGAGCGCCGGCGCCGGCCCGCCGACGACCTGGTCAGCCGGCTCGCGGCCGCCGAGGGCGACGCGTTGCGCCCCGGTGAGCTGGTGCCGATGTGCACCCTGCTGCTCATCGCCGGCTTCGAGACCACCGTGAACCTGATCGGCAACGCCGTCGGGGCACTGCTCGACCACCCCGACCAGTGGGCGCTGCTGTGCGAGGACCCATCGCAGGCCGGGCGGGCCGCGGCGGAGACGCTGCGCTTCGACCCGCCGGTGCAGCGCACCGCCCGGGTCAGCTTCGACGAGGTCGAGGTCGCCGGGCGGCCGGTGGCGTCCCACCAGGTCGTCCACGTGCTGCTGGGCGGCGCCAACCGCGACCCGGCCGTCTTCACCGAGCCCGACCGCTTCGACCTGACCCGCCCCGACGCCGGCGAGCACCTGGCCTTCGGCAGCGGCGCCCACCACTGCCTGGGCCGGCCGCTGGCCGAGCTGGAGGCCGAGATCGCGCTGCGGGTGCTGGCCGAGCGGCTGCCGCGGCTGCGCCGCGCCGGACCCGTACGACTGCGCCCGGCCACGCTCATCCGCGGCCCGCTGCACCTGCCGGTGGCCGCGTGAGCGACCTGCTGCACCTGCAGACCGCCGCCTGCGGACGTCCCTCGCCGGCCACCATCGACGCGGTGCGCCAGCACCTGGAGCTCGAGGCGGCCGAGGGCGGCTACGTCGCGGAGGAGCAGGCGGCACCGCGGCTGCGGCGGCTGAAGGCCGGCGTGGGCCGGCTGCTGGGCCACGACGCCGATGCGGTCTGCTTCACCACCAGCGCCACCGACGGCCTCGAGCAGCTGCTGCGACGCTGGCCGCTGCCCGAGGACGCCGACGTGCTGGTGGCGGCGGGGGAGTGGGGACCGAACCGCGACCGCTTCCTCGCGCACGGCCTGCGCGTGCGTACCGCGGCAGTCGACGCGCACGGCCGGCTCGACCTGGCCGAGCTGCAACGCGAGCTGCGCATCGACCCGCCCGCGCTGGTCCACCTGGTCTCGCTCGCCTCGCACCGCGCGCTGGCCCAGCCGGTGGCCGAGGCGCTGCGCCTGTGCGGGGAGGCCGGGGTGCCGCTGTGGGTCGACGCCGCACAGGCGCTCGCCCACCTGCCCACCGGGTTCGGCGCCGACGCGGTCTACGCGCCGGCGCGCAAATGGCTGGCCGCACCGCGCGGCGTCGGCTTCCTCGCCGTCGCGGCGCCGTGGCGCGACCGGTTCAGCGGCCTGGACGACGAGGAGTGCTCGGTGGCCTCACGAGTCGGTGCGGCCCAGGCGCTCGCCGAGCTGCCCACCGACCACGTCGATCGGCTCGCCGCCGTCGGACGGCGACTGCGCGAGGCGGTGGCCGACGTCGAGGGCTGGGAAGTGGCCGACCCGCCGGGCGCCACCGGCGCCCTGGTCGGGCTGCGCCCCACCGCGGACCAGGACGTCGAGGCCGTGCAGCGTCGGTTGCACCAGGAGCACCGCGTGCTCACCACCGCCTGCCTGACCTGGCGGGCACCGGACGACATGGCCGAGCCGCTGCTGCGCCTCGCCCCCGCCGAGCTCGCGGAGGCGGACGTCGAGCGGCTGACGGGGTCCTTACGGTTGCGGAAACCTTCGCTCGGGTAGTTGGGATTGTCGGTGGGGTCGGGTTAGGTGGTCCACAGGAACCAGCACCACCCCGTCACACCCCGTACTTCCCGCTGCACGATCGAGGACGGTCGACCAGGACCGCCCCCGCACCGACCCGCGGTCGAGACTCGACCGGTCCGGACCTGGAGGGGGCATCTCACCGATGACCGCATCGCACCTCGTCGTTCCCGACGACCCGCTCATCGCCGGCACGCTCGGCGTCGACCGCGAGACCGTCGCCTTCGAGCACGTGGCTGCCCGCGCCCTGTCCGACGGCCCCGTCGGGCGCGTCGGCCTGGAGCTCGAGCTCCACCTCGTCGACCTGGCGCAGCCGCTGCAGCGTCCCACCTGGGAGCAGGTCGAGACGCTGGCCGCCAGCGTGCCGCCGCTGCCCTCGGGAAGCCCCGTCACCCTCGAGCCGGGCGGGCAGATCGAGATCAGCACCCCGCCCGCCGACGACGTCGTCGCCGCGGTCGCGGCCCTGCGTGCCGACGAGGCGGTGCTCCGCAGGGCGCTGCGCGAGGCCGGTTTCGGCGCCGCACCGCTGGGCACCGATCCGGCGCGCGAGATCCGGCGCATCAACCCTGGCGCGCGCTACGCGGCGATGGAGACCCACTTCGACGCCGCCGGCTGCGCGGGCTGCGGCATGGAGATGATGACCGCCACGGCCGCGCTGCAGGTCAACCTCGACGCCGGACCGGCGTCGGGCTGGCGGCAGCGGGTCGACCTGGTGAAGGCGCTTGTGCCGGTGCTGGTCGCGATGTCGAGCACCTCGCCCTATCTGGGCGGTCGCAGCTCGGGCTGGCACTCGATGCGGCAGGGCACCTGGCAGGGCATCGACCACGGCCGATCCGACGCCGTCCCCGACGGCGAGCCGGCCGAGGCCTGGGCCACCTACGCCCTCGACGCCCCGGTGATGCTGGTGCGCGATGGCGACACCGCGACCCCGTTGACCAGGCGCGTGACGTTCCGCGAGTGGCTGCGCGGCGAGGGTGGGCTCCACCGGGCGCCCACCCTGGTGGACCTCGACTACCACCTGACCACCCTGTTCCCGCCGGTCCGTCCGCGCGGCTACCTCGAGCTGCGCGCCGGCGACGCGATGCCCGATCGCTGGTGGCCGGCTCTGGCCGCCGTCACCGCCACCCTGGTCGACGACCCGGTGGCCGCCGACGAGGCGGCGGCCTGGTGCGAGCCGGTCGCCGACGCCTGGGACGCCGCGGCCCGCGTCGGTCTGGCCGACCTCGGCGTCCGCCGGGCCGTGCTGGGCTGCCTCGACGTGGCGGTGCTGCGTGCCCCGGCGGGCCTGCGGACGGAGGTCGAGGCGTTCGCCGAGCTGCTGGCCTCGGGGAGCAGCCCGAGCCAGGAGCTGCGGGCCACCGCCGAGACGTACGGACCGTTGCGCGTGCTGGAGGAGGAGTCCGTTGCCTGAGCTGACGACACAGGCCATCGCCGACGGCCTCGAGGCGGCCAGGGTGCGTACGCACGGCCTCACCACGCTGGAGGAGGCCGAGCTGACCAAGCAGCACAACGTGCTGATGAGCCCCCTGGTCTGGGACCTCGCCCATATCGGGCAGCAGGAGGACCTCTGGCTGCTGCGCGGGGGCAACGCCGCCGCCCAGGGCCTGCTCTCGTGCAAGGTCGAGCAGCTCTACGACGCCTTCGAGCACCCGCGTGCGGAGCGGGTCACGCTGCCGTTGCTCTCGCCCACGGAGTCGCGCCGCTACATCGCCGACGTGCGCGGCCGCGTGCTGGAGGGTCTGGAGCGGCTCGGCGACGGCGACCCGTTCCCCTACGTGATGGTCGAGCAGCACGAGCAGCAGCACGTCGAGACGATGCTGGCCACCCATCAGCTGCGGCGCGGCGAGCCGGTGCTCGGCGGCGGTGCCGCGCTGCCCGCCGGTCGCGACGTCGCCCACGACTCGGTGCTGGTGCCGGCCGGGGAGTTCGTGCTCGGGGTCGACGGCGACGCCGAGCCGTGGTCGCTGGACAACGAGCGGCCCGCGCACGTGGTCGACCTGCCGGCGTTCCGGATCGGCCGGTTCCCCGTCACCAACGGCGAGTGGCGCCGCTTCGTCGAGGCCGGCGGCTACGACGAGCCGCGCTGGTGGTCGGCGACGGGGTGGGAGTACCGGCAGCAGGCCGACCTGCGGCGACCGTTGTTCTGGTCGGCGGACGGCTCGCGGCGCCGGTTCAACCTGGTGGAGGAGATCCCCGACGACGAGCCGGTGCAGCACGTCTGTTTCCACGAGGCGCAGGCCTACGCCGCCTGGGCCGGCGCCCGGCTGCCCACCGAGCAGGAGTGGGAGAAGGCCTGCGTCTGGGACCCGGCGCTGGGGCGCCGTCGCCGCTGGCCCTGGGGCGACTCGGAGTGGACGCCGGCGCTGGCCAACCTGGGCGGTGAGGGGCTGCGGCCCGCCGCCGTGGGCGCCTACCCGGCCGGCGCCTCGGCCTACGGCGCTGAGCAGATGATGGGCGACGTCTGGGAGTGGACCTCCTCGGGCTTCGAGGCGTGGCCGGGCTTCGAGCCGATGCTCTACGCGACCTACAGCGCGCCCTTCTTCGGCGGCGACTACCGAGTGCTGCGTGGTGGCGCGTGGTCGGTGGGCAGCAACGCCGTCCGGCCCTCGTTCCGCAACTGGGACCTGCCGATCCGGCGCCAGATCTTCTGCGGCCTCAGGCTGGCCTGGGATGTGTAGGCACCTGGCCTGGCTGGGCGAGCCGCGCTCGCTGTCCTCGCTCGTGCTCGAGCCCGAGCACGGCCTGGAGCGGCAGTCCTACGCCCCGCGCCGGCAGGAGCGGGGGCTGATGAACGCCGACGGCTGGGGCGTCGGCTTCCACGACGAGCAGGGTCAGGTGCGGCGCTGGCGCTCGGCGCGTCCGCTGTGGGCCGAGCCGTCGTTCGCCTCGGTGGCCCCGGTGCTGCGCAGCGGCGCGGTGCTGGCCGCCGTCCGTTCGGCCACCGTCGGCATGCCGCTGGAGGAGTCGGCTGCCGCTCCGTTCAGCGACGGCGGTCGCTGGCTGCTCTCCCACAACGGCAAGGTCGACGTCGGCGTGCTGCCGGCCACGCACGAGGCAGAGTCGGTGTGCGACTCCGCGGTGCTGGCGGCCCACGTGTTCGCCGAGGGAGTCGACCGGATCGGCGAGGTGGTGGGCAAGGTGGCGGCTGCCGACCCTGGCGCCTACCTCAACCTGCTGCTGACCGACGGCGAGCGCATCGTCGCGATCACCTGGGGCGACCCGCTGAGCTACCTGGTCGAGCCCGACGGCGTCGCCGTGGCCAGCGAGCCCTGGGACGACGACCCGCGCTGGGTCGACGTCCCCGACCGACACCTCATCGAGGTGACCCGCGACCGCGGCGTCACCGTGACCTCCCTGGAGTAGTGCAGTGCCGCACATCGAGCTCGACGTCCACCTCAACCCCGATGCGCTGGCGCGACAGCTGGCCGACGACGTGCGCGAGGGGCTGACCGCTACGCCCAAGTGGCTGGCTCCCAAGTACTTCTACGACGGCCGCGGCAGCGAGCTGTTCGACCAGATCACCCGGCTCGAGGAGTACTACCCGACCCGCGCGGAGCGGGCCATCCTCGCCGAGCGGGCCGCCGAGATCGCCGACCTGACCGGTGCCGAGACGCTGGTCGAGATCGGCAGCGGCACCTCGGAGAAGACCCGGCTGCTGCTCACCGCGCTGGCCGAGGCCGGGACGCTGCGCCGGTTCGTGCCCTTCGACGTCGACCCGGTGGTGCTCGAGGACGCCTCGCGCGCGGTGGGCGAGGAGTTCCCCGACATCGCCATCGCGGCCGAGGTCGGCGACTTCGAGCAGCACCTGGGCCTGCTGCCGCGCCACCCACGCCGGCTGGTGGCCTTCCTGGGCTCCACCATCGGCAACCTGACCCCCGACCAGCGCGCCCGCTTCCTGGCCGACGTCCGCTCGACGATGGGCGAGGGCGACGCGCTGCTGCTGGGTACCGACCTGGTCAAGGACACCGACCGGCTGGTGGCGGCCTACGACGACACCGCCGGCGTCACCGCCGAGTTCAACCGCAACGTGCTGCGGGTCATCAACGGCTCGCTGGGCGGCGGTTTCGACGTCGACGCCTTCGCCCACCGCGCCGTCTGGGTCCCTGAGTCGGAGTGGATCGAGATGCGGCTGGAGTCGCTGCGCGAGCAGACGGTGCGCGTGCGCGACCTCGACCTCACGGTCGGCTTCGCGGCCGGCGAGCAGATGCGCACGGAGATCTCCTCGAAGTTCCGGCGCGAGAGGGTGACCGCCGAGCTGCACGATGCCGGGCTGGAGCTGAGGCAGTGGTGGACCGACGGGCCGGGCGACTTCGCGGTGAGTCTGTCCGTCCCCGGATGAGCGGGCCTGGCCGTGTGACGCGCGCGAGCGCCGGCGGGTTCACGAAGAGTCGCGGCTAGCCTCTCGGCCATGGCTGACGAGGACGACCGCGACGTCGATGTGCGCGACGCGGAGCGGACCAAGTTCTTCACCGACGCCGTCGTCGCCATCGCGATGACGCTGCTGATCCTGCCGCTGATCGAGAGCGTGGCCGAGGCCGGTCGCGACCTGTCGACGTCGGCGTTCCTGCACGAGCACCGCGACCAGCTGCTGACGTTCGTCATCTCGTTCCTGGTCATCGCGCAGTTCTGGGTCAACCACGAGCGGATGTTCGACCGCGTCGAGTACTGCAGCCCACGGCTGCGACTGCTCAACGTCGCCTGGATGCTAACCATCGTCTTCCTGCCCGTCCCGACGGCGATGAGCGGCGCCATGAGGACCGACTCGCTGCAGCTGGTGATCTACATCGGCACCATGCTCGCCAGCAGCCTGGTGATGGCGGTCATGAATGTTCTCGTCCGCGCCGATCGTCGGCTGACGGGTCGCCACCAGCCGCCTACGTTGAGCTCGCTGGCGAACTCGATCGCCACACCCGTGATGTTCGCGTTGGCGCTGGTGCTGGCGCTGGTGGTGCCCGGTCTCGACTACTCTGCGTTGTACATCCTGCTGTTCACGTTCGTGCTCCAGCGCACGATCGGCCGCCTGCTGCTCCTGCGGGGCGCCTCCGGCTGACCGGTGTCCCGGGCCTGCGGCCCGTCAGTCCTCGAACGCCTCCATCACCGCGGTGTCGATGGTGTGCTTGGGCCCGGTGAACCACTTCTTGGCCGAGACGTTCCACCAGATCGCCAGCACCACCAGCGAGCCGATGGTCAGCACCGGCGCGTAGTTGACGCTCGCCCAGGCGAAGTCACCGGAGAAGATCCAGCCCGAGGGGACGAAGGGCAGGATGAAGTAGATCGAGATGACGACGATCTCGGCGACGGCCACCAGGTTCATCCACTTGTACTTCGAGCCCAGGGTCCACGAGCCCGGCTCGAAGGAGTCGCCCATCCGCCAGCGCAGGAAGATCGGGATGGCGAAGGCCAGGTAGAGGCCGATGACCGCGACCGAGGTGACGGCGTAGAAGGCGATCGGCACGCCGCCGATGCTCTTGAGCGCGGGCAGCGTGATGACGATGCCGACGACGGTCACGAAGATGACCGCGTTGCCGGGGATCCGCGTCGTCTTGTTCACCGTCGAGAGCCACGACGAACCCGGGATCGCACCGTCGCGGCTGAAGGCGAAGGTCATCCGCGAGGCGCTGGTCAGGCAGGCGACGGTGCAGAAGAGCTGACCGCTGGTGGAGATCAGGAGCACCAGGAAGTGCCAGCCCTCGGGCAGCGCCTGCCCGAAGATGACGTCGACCGCGCCGAAGCCCTTGTTCAGGCCGGGCACGTCCTGGATGGCGAAGACGAACGCGAGCAGCAGCACGTAGCCGCCGACGGCGGAGTAGAAGATCGAGCGCCAGATGCCCTTGGCCGCGCCGTCGGCCGCACCCTGGGTCTCCTCGGAGAGGTGGGCGGAGGCGTCGAAGCCGGTGATCGTGTACTGGGTGAGCAGGAACCCCAGCGGCAGCACCAAGAACCAGTAGAGGCCGTTGGAGTAGCCGGAGTTGTTGATCCGGTCGGTGAAGACGAAGTTGAGGCTCTGGTGGGTCTTGGGGATGAAGATGAGGATCAAGATCACGATGGCCGCGCCGGCGACGTGCCACCACACCGAGATGTTGTTGACGATGGCCAGCAGGTGGCCCGAGAAGATGTTGGCCAGGGCGGCGACCACGAAGATGACCACGAACTCGATGAACACCCGCGTCAGCGAGTAGCCGTCGGCCCAGCCCTTGCTGATGGTCGACAGCGTCAGGTCCAGGAACGTCGCACAGCCGTAGGCGACCGAGGCGGTGACCGCGAGCAGCCCGATCAGGTTGAGCCAGCCGGTGAAGAACCCCGCGGCGGGTCCGCCCATCTTCGCCGCCCACCAGTAGATGCCGCCCGAGGTCGGGTAGGCCGAGACCAGCTCGCTCATGGTGAAGCCGATGATCAAGATGAAGGCCGAGATGATCGGCCAACCCCAGCTGATCGCCACCGGGCCGCCGTTGTTCCAGGCCTGCCCGAAGGTCGTGAAGCAGCCGGCCAGGATCGAGATGATGGAGAACGAGATGGCGAAGTTGGAGAAGCTCGACCAGGAGCGGCTCAGCTCCTGCTTGTAGCCCAGCTTGGCCAGCAGCTCGTCGTCGGCCGAGAGGCTCTTCGGGTTCTCCGCGGCTGCGTCACGGGTCGCGTCGGACATGGGCACTCCTGTGCTGGTCACGTACGGGGGGACGTTGGCGCAGAACGTAGACCCGGCCCGCCGTGGACGTCTACGGTCCAGCCCGAAATGGTTTGAACTCAGACCATTGTCCGGGGTGGTGCTGGGCAGGGAGGTTCTACACAGCGTTGCTGGTCTGGACAGGTGAGCGCATCGGCTGCTGAGGATTCGATCGCCTGGGTCGGGCGAGGTCACGGCCCAGCGGCAGGACAAAAAGGTTTGAACTCAGACCATTGACAGACCTCCGACGCCGTCGTGAGACTGCGCCGGTGAGCACCGCCGCCCGACCCGCGGAGAGCGCGGGAGAGCTGGGCGTCGCCGTGCTGCACGCGGTCCGCGGCCAGCACGCGTTCGAGGCCTGCGTCGAGCAGCTGGGCACCGCCATCCGCCTCGGGGTGTTCCCTCACGGCAGCACGCTGCCGCCCGAGCGCGAGCTGGCGACTCGCATGAATGTCTCGCGCGCGACGCTGCGCGAGGCGATGGCGGCGCTGCGCGAGGCCGACCTCGTCGAGACCCGCCGCGGCCGGCACGGCGGCACGGTCGTGACGCTCACGCCGAAGCTGCCGGCGCGCAGCAGCGCCCGCCGCACCGCCGATCGTCGCGCCGACTGGCTCGACACCCTGGACTTCCGACGCATCGTGGAGCCGGGCGCCGCGGCGCTGGCGGCGTCGCGTGAGCTGACGGCCCCCCAGCGCAGGACGCTGGAGAAGGCGCACGCCGTGGTGGCGGGGGCGACCAAGCCCGCCACCCATCGGCAGGCCGACTCCCGCTTCCACCTCACCATCGCCACCCTGACCGGCTCGGCGCGCGCGGTCGAGGCCGTGACGTCGGTGCAGGCCGGCCTGCACGAGATGCTCGGCGCGATCCCGGTGCTGGGCACCAACATCGACCACTCCGACCGGCAGCACGCGCGCATCGTCCGCGCCGTCCTCGCCGGTGACCCCGCCACCGCCCGCCGGGCGATGGAGCAGCACTGCGACGACACGGCCGCGCTGCTGCGCGGACTCCTGGAGTAGGGAGCGGCAGATGAGGAACGACCGGCACCTGAGCGCCGAACAGCTCACCACGAAGATCGACTCCGGCGAGATCGACACCGTCGTGGTCGCCTTCACCGACATGCAGGGTCGGCTGCAGGGCAAGCGGCTGCACGCCGCGTACTTCCGCGACGAGGTCCTGGGCCACGGCACGGAGGGCTGCAACTACCTGCTCGGCGTGGACGTCGAGATGAACACCGTCGACGGCTACGCCATCACCTCCTGGGAGCGCGGCTACGGCGACATGGAGTTCGTGCTCGACCTCGACACCATCCGGGTGCTGACCCATCTGCCCGCCACCGCGATGGTGCAGTGCGACCTGGCCTGGCCCGACGGCACGCCCGTCGTGCAGTCACCGCGCGCGATCCTGGCCGCGCAGGTCGAGAAGGCCGCCTCGATGGGCTACGTCGCGCTGGCCGGCACCGAGCTGGAGTTCATCCTCTTCGAGGACAGCTACGAGAGCGCCCACAACGCCGACTACCAGCACCTCACGCCGGCCAACCAGTACAACGTCGACTACTCCATCCTCGGCACCTCGCGCGTGGAGGGGGTGCTGCGCGACATCCGCAACACCACCTACGCCGCCGGGATGAACGTCGAGGGCGCCAAGGGCGAGTGCAACTTCGGCCAGCACGAGATCGGCTTCCTCTACGACGACGTCGTGGTCACCGCCGACAACCACGCCGTCTACAAGACGGTGGCCAAGGAGATCGCCGCCCAGCACGGCAAGTCGCTGACGTTCATGGCCAAGTACAACGAGCGCGAGGGCAACTCCTGCCACATCCACCTCTCGTTGCGCGGCCAGGACGGCGACATCGTGTTCTGGGACGATGGCGCTCGTACGCCGCTCTACGACCACTTCGTGGCCGGGGTGCTGGCCGGGATGGCCGAGCTGACCTTGCTCTTCGCGCCGAACGTCAACTCCTACAAGCGCTTCGCTGACGGCTCCTTCGCGCCCACCGCGATCGCATGGGGCGAGGACAACCGCACCTGCGCCGTCCGGCTGGTCGGCCACGGCGCCGGTGCCCGGATGGAGAACCGGGTGCCCGGCGGCGACGTCAACCCCTACCTGGCACTGGCCGCGATGCTGGCCGCGGGCCTCCACGGCATCGAGCAGGAGCTGGAGCTGGAGCCGGCCCTGGTGGGCAACGCCTACTCCTCGGACAAGCCGCGGGTGCCGCACACTCTGCGCGAGGCGCGCGAGGTCTTCGCGAGCTCCCCGCTGGCGCGCGCGACGCTGGGCGAGGAGGTCGTGGACCACTACACGAACATGGCCGACGTGGAGCTCGCCGCCTACGAGGCCGCCGTCACCGACTGGGAGCTCCGACGAGGGTTCGAGCGGCTGTGAGCGTCGATGTGAGCAGCTCGGGGAGCACCTACACCGTCCTCAACCCGGCCTACGCGGAGCCGGTCACCGAGGTCCACCTGGCCTCGGTGGAGGAGACCGACGCCCTCATCGAGCGAGCCGCCGACGCCTTCCCCGCCTGGCGCGACGTCGCCCCCGCCGACCGCGCCCGGCTGCTGCGTCGCTTCGCCGAACTCGTCGACGACCACGTGGAGGAGTTGGCCGACCTCGAGGTCCGCAACGCCGGCCACACCCGGGGGAACGCGCGGTGGGAGGCGGGCAACGTCCGCGACTGCCTGACCTACTACTCGGCCACGCCGGAGCGGCTGTTCGGGCGGCAGATCCCCGTGCCGGGCGGGCTCGACGTCACCTTCCGCGAGCCCCTGGGTGTCGTCGGCATCATCGTGCCCTGGAACTTCCCGATGCCGATCGCCGGCTGGGGGTTCGCGCCCGCCCTGGCGGCCGGCAACTGCGTGGTGCTCAAGCCGGCCGAGCTGACTCCGCTGACCGCGATGCGGCTGGCCGAGCTGGGCCTGGAGGCCGGGCTGCCCGAGGGCGTGTTCACCGTGATCCCCGGTGCCGGCCCGGTGGTCGGGCAGCGGTTCGTCACCCATCCGCTGGTGCGCAAGGTGGCCTTCACCGGGTCGACGCGGGTCGGCAAGCAGGTGATGGCCGGCTGCGCCGACCAGGTCAAGCGGGTCACCCTCGAGCTGGGCGGCAAGAGCGCCAACATCGTCTTCGCCGACGCCGATCTCGACCGGGCCGCCGCCTCGGCGCCGTACGCCGTCTTCGACAACGCCGGCCAGGACTGCTGCGCCCGCTCGCGGATTCTGGTCGAGCGCTCGGCCTACGACGACTTCCTCACCGGGCTGGAGCGGGCCGTCGCCGGGATGCGGGTGACCGACCCGAACGAGGACCCGGACTCCGAGATGGGCCCGCTCATCTCGGCCGTGCAGCACGAGAAGGTGCAGGGCTACGTGGCCGGGGCCGACGTCGCGTTCACCGGACCGACGCCGGACCTCCCGGGGTTCTGGGTGCCGCCGACGGTGGTCCTGGCCTCCGACGTGACCGCGCCGGTGTGGCGCGAGGAGGTCTTCGGACCCGTCGTCGCGGTGATGGCCTTCGACGACGAGGCCGACGCGGTCGCCAAGGCCAACGACACCGAGTACGGCCTCTCCGGCTCGATCTTCACCCGCGACGTCGGACGGGCGCTGCGCGTCGCGCGCGGCGTCGAGGCGGGCAACCTGAGCATCAACTCCCACTCCGCGGTGCGCTACTGGACGCCGTTCGGCGGCTTCAAGCAGTCCGGCCTCGGCCGGGAGCTCGGCCCCGACGCGCCGCAGGCGTTCACCGAGGAGAAGAACGTCTTCATCAGCAACGAGTAGGAGGCAGCACGAGCATGGCTGGACGCCTGGCAGGCAAGGTCGCAGTGGTCACCGGGGGAGTCTCCGGGATCGGACTCGCGACCGTGCAGCGGTTCACCGAGGAGGGCGCCAAGGTAGTGATCGGCGACATCTCCGACCAGCAGGGGATGACGCTGGCCGAGCAGCTCGGCGGCGCGGAGGTGGCGACCTACGTGCACGTCGACGTCACCTCCAAGGAGGAGGTCGACGCCCTCTTCGCGACGGCCAAGGACACCTACGGCTCGGTCGACGTCGCCTTCAACAACGCCGGGATCTCCCCGCCCGACGACGACTCGATCCTCGACACCGACCTCGACGCCTGGCGCCGGGTGCAGGAGGTCAACCTCACCTCGGTCTACCTGTGCTGCAAGGCGGCACTGCCGTACATGCTCGAGCAGGAGCGCGGCTCGATCATCAACACCGCCTCCTTCGTCGCGGTGATGGGCGCCGCCACCTCGCAGATCAGCTACTCCGCCTCCAAGGGCGGGGTGCTCTCGATGACCCGCGAGCTCGGCGTGCAGTTCGCCCGGCAGGGCGTGCGGGTGAATGCGCTGTGCCCCGGCCCGGTGAACACGCCGCTGCTCAAGGAGCTCTTCGCCAAGGACGCCGAGCGGGCCGCCCGGCGACTGGTGCACGTGCCGATGGGCCGGTTCGGCGAGCCGGAGGAGATGGCCAACGCGGTGCTGTTCCTCGCCTCCGACGAGTCCAGCTTCATGACCGCGTCGACCTTCCTGGTCGACGGTGGCATCTCGGGCGCCTACGTCACGCCGCTGTGAGATGACGCGCCCGCTGATCGGGATCAGCACCTACCGCGAGGAGGCGGCCTGGGGGGTGTGGCGCCAGCGCGCCGACCTGTTGCCCACCACCTACGCCGACGCCGTCGCGCTCGCCGGGGGGACCCCCGTGCTGCTGCCGCCCACGGCACCGTTCGAGGAGTCGGCCGCCGACGTCGTCGCCCGCCTGGACGCGCTGGTGGTGGCGGGCGGCGCCGACGTGGCCTCCTCGGCGTACGGCGAGCTGCCGCACCCGCGGACGGGTCCGCCGCGGGCCGATCGCGACGCCTGGGAGCTCTCGCTGCTCGACGCTGCCGTGGCCCGCGACCTGCCCGTGCTCGGGGTGTGCCGGGGGATGCAGGTGATGGCCGTGCACGCCGGGGGAGTGCTCGACCAGCACCTGCCCGACCTGGTCGGCACCACGGCCCACGACCCCGGCGGCGACTCCTTCGGCGAGGTGGAGGTGCAGGTGGCCGCCGAGAGCCTGGTCGGCCGGCTGCTGGGATCGGGGACCGCGCAGGTCAGCTGCCACCATCACCAGGCCGTGCGCTCGCACCCCGGCTACACCGCGGTCGCGTGGGCCGACGACGGCACGGTCGAGGCCATGGAGCGCGGCGCCTCCCGGTTCCGTCTCGGCGTCCAGTGGCACCCGGAGGTCGTCGCCGACGTCGGGCTCTTCCGCGGCCTGGTGGAGGCGGCCCGGGCGCCCTAGCCGCCCGCGACCAGTCCCACCGTCACCGCGCACAGCAGCAGCCCGAGCCCCTGGGTGCGGGTCAGGCGCTCGTGGAGCACGAGCACGGCCAGCACGACGGTGAGGGCGGGGTAGAGCGAGGTCAGCACCCCGGCCACGGTGAGGTAGCCGTGCTGGGTGGCGAGCAGGAACAAGACACTGGCCGAGCTGCCGAACGGTCCCGAGGCCAGCGCCCACCACGTGGCGGGCTCGCCCGGACGCCACGAGGCGCCCAGTGCGGTGGCCAGCGCGATGATCGTGGGCACCGAGATCGCCTGCGACGCCGCCAGCGGCCACAGCCCCGAGGAGTGCGGGACCTGGCCGATCGCGGCGAAGAGCACACCGAACCCGGCGCCGGCCAGCACCCCGTCGAGCAGTCCGGCGCGCACCGAGCCGTGCTCGTCGAGCTCGCCGGCGGCCGAGACCAGCCAGATCGCCGGCCCGGCGGCGAGGATGCCCAGCCAGACCAGCAGTCCGGGCCGCTCGCCGGTGGCGACGCCGACCGCCACGGGCACCAGCGCGGCTCCCACGGCCGAGACCGGCGCGACGATGCTGATCTGGCCGGCGGCGAACCCGCGGTACAAGAAGGCCACGCCGCAGCCGACCGCGATGCCGGCCAGCACCGCCCAGCCGAAGTCGACCGCACGCGGGCTGCCGGGCACCACGAGCGCGACCGCCGAGGCGCACAGCGCCGAGGACAGACCGCCCACGACGGCGACCGGCCACGCCGAGGTGCGCCGCGAGACCAGGCCCCCGACGAAGTCCGACATCCCGTAGGCCAGCGCCGCGGCCAGCGAGAGCAGGACGGCGATCACCTGGACAGACAAGCAGACAGATGAACAGAGCCCCCGACCGGTGCGGTCGGGGGCTCTGCAGTGGAGTCTGGGTCAGTCTTCGCTGTCAGGCGTCGTGGCCGGGGTGTCGGCCAGCTTCCCGGTCTCGTCGTGGATGTCCGTGGCGATCTCTCGCAGCTTGGGACCGTGCTCGCGAGCGTGGTGGGCGCAGAACAGAAGCTCACCGCCCCCGGGGAGCATGACGCGAAGGTAGGCCTGCGCACCGCACCGGTCACAACGGTCGACGGCGCTCAGCGGGCTGCTGGGTGCAACGGCTGTGGTCACTGAACTCACTTCCCTTCGGCTTCGCTCATCGAGGACAACGCTTGGTCTGCCGGGGCTCATTCCCCGTCAACTCACCGTTGAATCGACGTGTTCATCGAATCACACTGCTGCCGCACCCCTGTGGGTGCATCCGGTGTTCGGACGACGCCCCGCTGCGTGCGGACCCTCAGTGTGACCTCGGGGGCCAAACCAGGGGGCCGAATGCCACGATCTCGTCCGTTCGGCCACATCAGCGGGGCCCTCATGGGTGCGATCCTGCTCCTCCTCCCGCGACGGGCCGGCCACGACACGCAGGGTCTGGACCCTGCGAACGCGCGGAGCGCGGTGTCGCAGAGGGATTCGGTCCGCGCTCCTCGGTAGATTGGGCCCGAGCACCACGACCCGTGTCACGACCAGCCGGGAGCACCCCAGGGGGCCCGAGATCGACAACACCTACAACGCCCAGCACCTCCTCGTCCTCGAGGGGCTGGAGGCGGTGCGCAAGCGTCCCGGCATGTACATCGGGTCCACCGACGGCCGGGGCCTGACCCACTGCCTGTGGGAGATCATCGACAACGCCGTCGACGAGGCGCTGGCCGGTGTCTGCACCCACGTCGAGGTCACTCTGCACGCCGACGGCTCGGCCGAGGTCCACGACGACGGCCGCGGCATCCCGGTCGACAAGGAGCCCAAGACGGGGCTCTCCGGCGTCGAGGTCGTGTTCACCAAGCTGCACGCCGGCGGCAAGTTCGGCGGCGGCTCCTACACCGCCACCGGCGGTCTGCACGGGGTCGGCTCCTCGGTGGTCAACGCGCTCTCCTCGCGCCTGGACGTCGAGGTCGACCGGTCGCCCGCCACCCAGCACATGAGCTTCCAGCGCGGCGTCCCCGGCGTCTTCGCCGGCGAGGGCCCCGAGACCACGTTCACCCCGCAGTCCGGGCTCCACAAGGGCGGCCGGGTGCGCAAGGGCATCACGGGTACGCGCATCCGGTTCTGGCCCGACCGGCAGATCTTCACGCGCGACGCCGACTTCTCCTTCGACGAGTTGATCGGACGCGTCCGGCAGACCTCCTTCATCGTGCCCGGGCTCGAGCTGGTCATCCGCGACCTGCGCGGCGATCAGCCGGTGGAGGAGAAGTTCCGCCACGACGGCGGCATCACCGAGTTCTGCGACTTCCTCGCCCCCGACGAGCCGGTCACCGACGTGCTGCGGCTGCAGGGCAGCGAGACGTTCACCGAGACCGTGCCGATGCTCGACGAGCAGGGCCACATGACCCCGCAGGACGTCGAGCGCGAGCTCGCCGTCGACGTCGCCGTGCGCTGGGGCACCGGCTACGACACCGAGCTGCGCTCGTTCGTCAACGTCATCGCCACGCCCAAGGGCGGCAGCCACGTGGCCGGCTTCGAGGCGGCGCTGACCAAGACCTTCAACGACGCCATGAAGGCCGCCAAGGTGCTCAAGGTCAACGACGACGACGTGGTCAAGGACGACGTCACCGAGGGCATGACCGCCGTGATCACCGTCCGGCTGGCCGAGCCGCAGTTCGAGGGCCAGACCAAGGAGGTGCTCGGCACGCCGGCCGCCCGCTCGGTGGTGCGCAAGGTCGTCTCGGCCGAGCTGAAGGGCTTCTTGACCTCGACCAAGCGCGCGGAGAAGGCCCAGGCGCGGCTGGTGATGGACAAGGTGCTCTCGGCCTCGAAGACCCGGATCGCCGCCCGCCAGCACCGCGAGACCCAGCGCCGCAAGAACGCACTCGAGTCCAGCGCGCTGCCGGCCAAGCTGGCCGACTGCCGCTCCAACGACGTCGACCGCAGCGAGCTGTTCATCGTCGAGGGCGACTCCGCGCTCGGCACCGCCAAGCTCGCCCGCAACTCCGAGTTCCAGGCGCTGCTGCCGATCCGCGGCAAGATCCTCAACGTGCAGAAGGCCGGCGTGGCCGACGTGCTGAAGAACGCCGAGTGCTCCTCGATCATCCAGGTCGTCGGCGCGGGGTCGGGTCGCACCTTCGACCTCGAGCAGTGCCGCTACGGCCGGATCATCTTCATGGCCGACGCCGACTCCGACGGCGCACACATCCGCTGCCTGCTGGCCACGCTGTTCTTCCAGCAGATGCGGCCGCTGGTGGAGGCCGGCCGGGTGTTCACCGCCGTGCCGCCGCTGCACCGCATCGAGCTGAGCAACCCCAAGAAGGGGATGGACAAGTACGTCTACACCTACTCCGACCCCGAGCTGCAGCGGAAGCTGGCCGAGCTGACCAAGAAGGGCATCCGTTGGAAGGAGTCCCCGCAGCGTTACAAGGGACTCGGCGAGATGGACGCCTCCCAGCTCGCGGAGACCACCATGGACCCGCGCCGCCGCACGCTGCGCCGGATGTCGCTGTCCGACGCCGAGGCGGCGGCCGACGTCTTCGAGATGCTGATGGGCACCGATGTCGCGCCGCGCAAGGAGTTCATCGTCGCCGGGGGCGGCGGGCTCGCGGTCGAGGACATCGACTTCTGAGGGGCCGGCCGGGGTGTCGGGTTCCGGTGGGGGCGGTTTCCCCGCCTAGGCGGGGAAAGCGGCCTGCGAACCGGGGCGAACCGGGGCGAATCGGGTCACGGAAGGGTGGTTTCCTCCACCCGCGTGCCCGATAGGCGACGTTGATCCGTTGCGTCCGCCCCGGCCTCTCGCCGACCGCCGCGGCTTTACACGAGCATCGCGGCCGATCGGGGCTGCTGCACGATTCTGTGACAGTTGGTTAGGCCGCC
>NZ_RDBE01000001.1:882600-915048 GCF_003674065.1 Nocardioides mangrovicus | reverse complement strand
AGCAAGCGATCTCAGATGTCACAGATCCGTGCAGCAGCCCCCACCCATGACGACCGACCGCGCCGTCCCGACCGAGCCCCGCACCCGACTCGGGGTCCGCGGGAAGGTCCTTCTCGTGGGCGCCGTCGGGGTCGTCGCCGCCCTCATCGTCGGCGCGGTGGGCGCGCAGTTCGCCGGACGCTCCCAGAGCGACGCGCGCCAGATCGCGCGGCTGGAGAAGCTGTCGACCGCGGTCCGCACCATCAACTTCTACAACGCCGACGTCACCGGCTGGCAGGTCGCCTACGCGTGGGACACCCGGCGGATGTCGGTCGAGAAGGCGCTGGACCCCACGAGCCTCAACCGGGCCGGCTTCCTCGCCGACGCCGACAAGCTCGACAAGGTGCTCGCCGAGACGCCGACCGCGTCGATGACCGCCACCGAGAGGAAGCTCTACGCGCAGCTGACGGCGCAGTGGAAGCGGTTCTTCGAGGTCGACGACCAGATCGTCGCCACCTACCGGCAGAACACCCCGGGATCCCTGGACGCCGGCGACGCCATGATCGTGGGCGCCGAGTACGACGTGTACGACAAGATCATCGACCTCAGCGGCAAGCTCGAGGCCAGCGTCCAGAAGCGGCTGACGACGACGTCGCAGGCCTCGATCTCCGCCGCCGGCCACGCCCGAGGCCTCATCCTCGCGGTGCTGGTGCTGGCCGGCCTCGCCGTGGCCGGGGCCGCGCTGCTCGTGGCCTCCCGCATCCTGCGTGACGTCGTCTCGGTGCGCCGGGCGCTCGACGCGCTGGCCGCCGGGGACCTGACGGTGACCACCGAGGCCGCCTCGCGCGACGAGATCGGGCACATGGCCCGCGCCTACGAGACCGCCCGCAGCTCGATGGCCGAGATCGTCGGCACCGTGGCTGCCTCGGCCGAGGCCGTGGCCGCGGCGTCGGAGGAGCTGACCGCGTCGGCCCAGCAGATCGCCGGTGGCGCCGAGGCCACCTCGGCCCAGGCGGGTGTGGTCGCCGGTGCCGCCGACCGCGTCTCGCGGAACGTGACCACCGTCGCCGCGGGCGCCGAGCAGATGGACGCCTCGATCCGCGAGATCGCGCTCTCCACCAACGAGGCGGCGCGCGTCGCCGCGGACGCCGTGGGCGTCGCGGCCTCGACGAACGCCTCGGTGGCCAAGCTCGGCGTCTCCAGCGTGGAGATCGGCAACGTGGTCAAGGTGATCACCTCGATCGCCGAACAGACCAACCTGCTGGCGCTCAACGCCACCATCGAGGCCGCGCGTGCCGGCGAGGCCGGCAAGGGCTTCGCGGTGGTGGCCAACGAGGTCAAGGAGCTGGCCCAGGAGACCGCCCGGGCGACCGAGGACATCGCCCAGCGCGTGGAGACCATCCAGAGCGACACCACGTCGGCGGTCTCGGCGATCGAGGAGATCTCGACCATCATCAGCTCCATCAACGACTACCAGCTCACCATCGCCTCGGCCGTGGAGGAGCAGACCGCCACCACCCGCGAGATGAGCCGCAACGTGGCCGAGGCCTCGGGGACCTCCGGCGAGATCGCCGAGAGCATCGCCGGCGTCGCCGACGCGGCCGGCGAGACCTCGCAGTCGGTCGTCCAGACCCGCTCGGCGATCGACGAGCTGGCCCGGATGTCGAGCGCGCTGCGTGAGCAGGTCGAGCGGTTCGTGGTGTCCTGAGGAGCTGACGTCCAGGGCTTGTGGCGGGCGGGATCGCCGCCCCGGAATTTTCCGGGGTTTTGCCGGGTGCCCGGCAAAACCCCGGGAAATTCGGCCCAGAAACGCGCACCGGGACGAGTTTCAGTCACCCACCGTCCGTTTCACCCCGAATCCCGACCCGCCAGCCCGACCCGCCAGCCCGACCCGCCAGCCAGCCACCACGCCAGCCCCGCTCAGGCGACGACCCGGCCCCGCAGCACGACCAGCGAGGGCTCGCTCAGCACGCTGAGATCCTGCCGCGGGTCGCGCGGGTAGACGACCAGGTCGGCGGGCGTGCCCTCGGCCAGGGTCGGCGGCAGGCCGAGCCAGGCGCGGGCCTTCCAGCTGGCCGCGGCCAGGGCGTCCTCGGCGCCGATGCCGTAGGCGGCCAGCTCGGCCACCTCGCCGGCGATGGTGCCGTGGGGCAGCACTCCCCCGGCGTCGGTGCCGGCGTAGATCGCGACGCCGGCCTCGTAGGCGGCCATGATCGTCTCGCGGCGGCGCGCGTGGAGGTCGGTCATCGTGGTGGCGTAGGCCGGGAACTTCTCCGCCGCGGCCGACGCGTAGCCGGGGAAGCTGTCGAGCTGCATCGCCGTCGGCACCAGGGCGGTGCCGTGCTCGACCATCGCGTCCACCAGGTCCGGCGTCAGCCCGGTGCCGTGCTCGATGCAGTCGATGCCCGCCTCGATCAGCGGGCCCAGCGCCTGCCTCCCGAACACGTGCGAGGTGACCTTCGCGCCGTGGGCGTGGGCCACCGCGATCGCCTCGGCCACCGCCTCGGCCGGGAACGACGGGGCGAGATCGCCGACCTCCCGGTCGATCCAGTCGCCGACCACCTTGACCCAGCCGTCGCCGCGTTCGGCCTCCTGCGCGACGTAGGAGGCCAGGTCGGCGGGCTCCACCTCGTGGGCGTAGTGGCGGATGTAGCGCCGCGTCCGCGCGATATGGCGGCCCGCACGCACCAGCCGCGGCAGGTCGTCGCGATCGTGGATCCAGCTGGTGTCGACCGGCGAGCCGCAGTCGCGCAGCAGCAGAGCTCCGGCGTCGCGGTCGGCCAGGGCCTGGCGCTCGCACTCCTTCTCGTCCACGCCGCCGTTCGCGTCGAGACCCACGTGACAGTGCGCGTCGACCAGTCCCGGCACGACCCAGCCCTCGGCGGCCGTCTCGGCACCCGGCTGAGGTTCGAGGCTGATCAGGCCGTCCACCAGGTACAGGTCTCGGGCCTCGCCGTCGGGCAGCACCGGACCTCGGACCCTCAGCGTCGCAACCATGCCAGGACCGTACCGACCCCCCTGACAGGCCGGGAAAACTTAGGTTAGCCTAACCTTCCATGACCGTGACTGCTCCACCGGCGACCGACGTCGGCGAGGAGGCCCGCGCCGCCGTCCACGTCGGGCTGTGGGTGTCGGCCACCCGCTGCCTGCTGACCTACGTCGTCGCACCCGCGCTCGGCGCGCTGGGCCTCGTGCTCGGTCCCGTGGGACTGGTGCTGCAGCTGGCCGGTGCGCTGACCGCGACCGCCGGAGCGCGCCGCCTGTGGCGGCTGGGTCACCGGCTGCGGTGGCCCTACGTCGCCGTCGCCGCGGCGGTCGACGCTGCGAGCCTGACCGTGCTGGTGCAGGCGGTGCGGCGGTGACCCAGACGCTGAAGGCTCCCGTCGAGCGGACGGAGCGCCGACCCCGCCGGCGGCGTCCGGTCCGTCGCTTCATGGTGGTCAGCCACCGCTGGCTCTCGCTGGTGCTGGGTCTCGTGCTGCTGGTCATCACGACCAGCGGCGGGCTGCTGCTCTACCGGCCCGAGCTCGAGCGGGTGCTGGCGGGGCCGGCCTACGAGCCCAGTCATCACGCGGTCGCCGTCACCTTGCCCCAGGCCCGCGAGATCGTGGCGCAGGCGCATCCGAGCTTCGAGGCGACCGGCGTCTGGTACGAGCACGGCGTCTACCGGGTCACCGACGACACCACCTCCTGGGCCGTCGACCCCGGCACCGGACGGATCCTTGGCCACGTCGGCGAGACCCCCTCGTGGCTGGGCTTCCTGCAAAACCTGCACGAGTGCTTCTTGTCCTGCGAGGGCGACCCGGGCTACCTGTCCTGGCTGAACCAGCCCATCTCCCACACCGGCTGGCTGGGCGACGACGGCGCGGACGTCACCGGCGGCTCGCTGGTGCTCGGCGTCTTCGGGCTGCTGCTGCTCTACCTCTCGCTCACCGGGATCTGGCTGTGGTTCCCACGGCCCTCGCGATGGCGCTCGTCGATGTCGGTGCGCTGGAAGCGCGGCCGGTTCGCCCGCGACACCGACCTGCACAAGGTCGCCGGCATGATCGCGATCCCGGCGCTGCTGCTGTGGGCGGTCACCGGCGCCGGCTTCGAGCTCAGCTTCATGGAGAAGGCCTGGTACGCCGTCACCCCGGGCAGCGAGCGCAGCTACGCCGACCCGGTCTCGGCCAAGGCCCCCAAGGGAACCCCCGACATCGGCCTCGCCCACGCCGCGCAGGCCGCGCAGGCGCTGCACCCCGATGCGGACCTGGTCTACGCCGGGCTGCCGGTCAAGGGCGACGCCACCTCGGCCTACACCTTCTGGTTCTCCGACGGCTTCGACCCGTACGGCCAGACGCAGTACCCCGGCGACCTCGGGGTGGGCGTCGACCGGCACACCGGCCGGGCCAGCGACTACTACGGCGGCCCGGGCGAGGCGACCGCGCAGGTGCTGTGGGACCAGTGGAGCTACCCCGCCCACGCCGGCTACGTCGTCAACGGCTGGTGGCGGCTGGTGTGGACGCTGTTCGCCTTCGCGCCGCTGCTGCTGGCGATCACCGGCATCTCGACCTGGCTGGTGCGGCGCAGCACCAAGCGCCGCCGGCGCCGTGCCGCGCGCACCCACGAGCCCGCCACCGTGCCCACCGAGGTGGCCGAGGTCGTCCGCGAGGACCCCGAGACCGACCCGGAGCTGGCCGCCGCGCTCGACGAGGAGCGCTAGGACTACTTCAGGTACTTCTCCAGGTCGGCCGGGATCTGCAGCTTCGAGGGATCGAACTCCTTCGACCCCTCCCCCAGGCCGAACGCGGACCCGGGGGCCGCGGCGGGCTTGGGGGCGTCCTGTTGGGCGGCCTTGGCCGGGTTGCCGCTGCGGCGCGAGCCCTTGGCCTTCTTCTTCTGCGGCGCCTGCCGGGCCTTGGCCCGCTTGCCGAAGCCCATGCCGGGCGAGCCGGGCATGCCCGGCATGCCGCCGCCGCGCGCCATCTGCTCCATCATCGTGCGTGCCTGGAAGAAGCGGTCGACGAGCTGGTTGACGTCGGAGACGGTGCGCCCCGAGCCCTTGGCGATGCGCGAGCGGCGCGACCCGTCGATGATCTTCGGATTGGCCCGCTCGGCCGGCGTCATCGACTGGATGACGGCCTGGATCCGGTCGACCTCGCGCTCGTCGAAGTTCTCGATCTGGTCGCGGAACTGCCCCATCCCAGGCAGCATCCCCATGATCTTCGACATCGAGCCGAGCTTGCGCACCTGCTGCATCTGCTCGAGGAAGTCGTCGAGGGTGAACTCCCCGCCCTGGCCCGAGAGCTTCTGCGCGGCCTTGAGCGCCTGCTCGGAGTCGAACGCCTTCTCCGCCTGCTCGATGAGCGTCATGACGTCGCCCATGTCGAGGATGCGCGAGGCCATCCGGTCGGGGTGGAAGACGTCGAAGTCGGTGAGCTGCTCGCCGTTGGAGGCGAACATCACCGGCTTGCCGGTCATCGACCGGATCGAGAGCGCCGCACCGCCGCGGGCGTCGCCGTCGAGCTTGGTGAGCACGACGCCGTCGTAGCCGACGCCGTCGAGGAACGCCTGCGCCGTGGTGACGGCGTCCTGGCCGATCATCGCGTCGACGACGAAGAGCACCTCGTCGGGCTGCACGGCGTCGCGGATGTCGGCTGCCTGCTGCATCAGCTCGGCGTCGATGCCCAGCCGGCCGGCGGTATCGACGATGACGACGTCGTGCAGCGTCCGCTTGGCCTCCTCGACGCCGCCGCGGGCGACGGCCACCGGGTCCCCACCGTGCTCGACTCCTTGGGCATTGCCGGGCTCGGGCGCCCACACCGTGACGCCGGCGCGCTCGCCGTTGACCTGCAGCTGGTTGACCGCGTTGGGGCGCTGCAGGTCGGCGGCCACCAGCATCGGGCTGTGGCCCTCGCCCTTGAGCCACAGCGCCAGCTTGGCGGCCAGCGTCGTCTTGCCGGCACCCTGCAGGCCGGCCAGCATGATGACGGTGGGCGGCGTCTTGGCGAACCGCAGCCGCCGAGTCTCCCCGCCGAGGATCGCGACGAGCTCCTCATCGACGATCTTGACGATCTGCTGGGCCGGGTTCAGCGCCTGGCTGACGTCCTCGCCGCGAGCGCGCTCCTTGACCGCGGCCACGAACTCCTTGACCACCGGCAGCGCGACATCGGCCTCCAGCAGCGCGATGCGGATCTCGCGCGCCGTGGCGTCGATGTCGGCCTCGGACAGGCGGCCCTTGCCGCGCAGGTTCTTGAAGGTGTCGGCGAGCCGGTCGGAGAGCGTGGCGAACAAGTCAGGAGTCCTCAGGTCTGGGGATCTTCAAGCCTAACGGTGTCCAGCAGCGCCTCCCGGACCACGTGCGCCGCCCGGGCCGCGCGGACCTCGTCGAGGGCGCCCGCGGCGTCCTCCTGCACGTAGAAGACGTCGACCGCCTGCGGCCCCAGCGTGGCCACGTGCATCGAGCGCACCGACAGCCCCAGCCCGGCCAGCGCCCGGCAGACCGCGTAGATCACGCCGGGACGATCCTCGGCGCGCACCTCGAGCACGGTGGCGGTGGCCGAGGCCTCGGGACGTACACCCACGGTCGGCTCCAGCCGTGCGCTGCTGCGCCGGGCCAGCCGCTCGCTGGGGTCGAGTCGCCCGGCCACGATGTTCTCCAGGCGCTGGAGCAGCACGGTCTCGTCGAGCTCGACGTCGGCCACCTCCCACTGCGAGAGCCCGATCGCCACCTCGGCGACGTCTGCCGCTTCGACCGTCCAGGCCCGCGCCGCGCGCACCGAGACCCGCTGCAGGGCCAGCATCGCGGCGGCGTCGGCCAGCAGGCCCACCCGGTCGCGGGCCACGACGGTCACCCGGCAGCCCTCGTCGGTGGGCTCGGTCTCCACCCACACCTGGGAGAGGTCGCGCAGCACCTTGTCGGGCACGGTCGCGATGGGGTCGGGCACCGCCACGTCGGGGCCCGTGCCCTCGCCCAGCGCCTCCACGCAGCGACGGAAGAGGGTCCGCACCAGCGACGCGCGCCAGGCGGTCCACGCCTTCTCCGACGTCGCACGCGCGTCGGCCTCGGTCAGCGTCACGAGCAGCTCCAGGGCCTCGCGGTCGGGCACCTGCGCGAGCACGGCGGCCACGGTCGCAGGGTCGTCGACGTCGCGGGTGGTGGCCACCTCGGGCAGCAGCAGGTGGCGCCGCACCAGGAGCCCGACCAGGTCGACCTCGCGGTCGTCGAAGCCGATCCGGCGCGCGATCTCGCGGGCCACCGGCTCCCCGGCCACGCTGTGCTCGAGCAGACCGCCCTTACCGATGTCGTGCAGCAGCGCGGCGACCAGCAGTACGTCGGGCCGCGCCACTCGGCGGATCAGGGCCGAGGCCTCGATGCAGGTCTCGACCATGTGCCGGTCGACGGTGAACCGGTGCACCACCGAGGCGTGCGGCAGCAGCCGCACCGGCTCCCACTCGGGCAGGAAGGTGGCGATGGCGCCGGTCTCGAAGCCCGTCTCGTCGAGGGTCTCCCACACCGCCAGCAGGCCGCGACCGGCGCCGAGCAGCCGCACCAGCAGGTCGCGCGCCTCGGCCGGCCACGGGTCGGGCAGCGGCGGGCACTCGCGCACCAACCGCGCCGCCGTGGCCGGGGAGAGCACCAGACCGCGCTCGGCGGCCACGGCGGCCGCTCGCAGCAGCAGCGTCGGGTCGTTCTCCGGACGCGCACCCCGGTCGAGCACCACTTCGCCGTTGGAGACCGCCACCCCGCCGCCGACCGACTCCAGCGCCGGACGACGCGGACCCGAGGAGCGGCGCAGCACCGCCTCCGCTCGGCTCCAGGTCAGCCGCGACAGGTGCGTGATGCGGCGACCGGCCGCACGGGTGAGGCGCTGCGCCGCGCGGTCGTCGGGCAGGTCGAGCAGGCCGGCGATCTCGCCCCAGTACTCCGGCACCACGCGGTCGGTGGCGCGGCCGGCCACGGCGTGCAGCGCATCGCGGACGTCGAGCAGGCTGGTGCGCGAGCGCTCCAGCTCCGCGTGCGGCACGTCGACCAGCCACGAGGCCACCAGCGCCTTGAGGACGGTGGCGTCGCGCAGCCCGCCGACGGATTCTTTGAGGTCGGGCACCGAGGAGTGGGCCAGCTCGCCCATCAGGTTCGCGCGCGAGGAGACCAGCTCGCGCAGCTCGGGCAGCCGCTGCCGGGCCTCGCGACGCCACTGGGTGAGCAGGTCGCCGCGCAGCCGCAGCGTCAGGTTCGAGTCGCCGGCCAGATGGCGGGCGTCGAGCAGGCCCAGCGCCACGCGCGGGTCGGCGGCGGCCTGCTCGGCCGCCTGCGCAGGGGTCCGCACCGAGTGATCGACGTGATGGCCGGCGTCCCACAGCGGGTACCACAGGTCGGCGGCCCACTGGCCGGCCTCGACCCGCTCGTCGTGCACCAGCAGCAGATCCAGGTCGCTGTAGGGGGCCAGCTCCCCGCGCCCGTAGCCGCCGACCGCGACCAGCGCGACACCGGTCTCGGGCGGGCTCGCGGCGGCGAAGGCCGCGATCGAAGCTTCGTCGGCGCCCTGCGTACGTCGGGCGCGCTCCTCAGCGCTCAGAACCGGACTCCGCTAGAGGGCGGAGCTGTCGCGGTCGCCGGTCCGCACCCGCACCACGGACTCCACGGGCACGACCCACACCTTGCCGTCACCGATGCGCCCGGTGCGGGCCGCCTCCACGACGGTGTCGGCGACCGACGCGGCGTCCGCGTCGTCGACGACGATCTCCAACCGGATCTTCGGCACCAGCGAGATGTCGTACTCCGCACCTCGGTAGACCTCGGTGTGGCCCTTCTGCCGGCCGTAGCCGCTGACCTCCGAGACCGTCATGCCGGTGACGCCCGCCGCCTCGAGAGCGGCGCGCACGTCCTCCCACTTGTGAGGCTTCACGACGGCGGTGACGATCTTCATACCCCGAGAACCTACCGTCACCGCCGTCGTCGAGCCGTTGCTAGATCGCTGCCTCGTCGCGGTCGCCCGTGCGGACCCGCACCACCGACTCGACCGGGCTGACCCACACCTTGCCGTCGCCGATGCGACCGGTCTGCGCCGACTTCACCACGATGCCCGTGACGTCCTCGACGTCGCCGTCCTCGACGACGATCTCGATGCGGATCTTGGGCACCAGGGCGATGTCGTACTCAGCACCGCGGTAGACCTCGGTGTGGCCCTTCTGCCGGCCGTAGCCGCTGACCTCCGAGACCGTCATGCCGGTGACGCCGAAGGTCTCCAGCGCCTCGCGGACCTCGTCCCACTTGTGCGGCTTGATCACCGCGGTCACGAGCTTCATGCCGATGCGCCTTCCTTGCTGATCGACGCCGAGTGGCTGCCCTGCACGGGGAGCACACCGGTGCTGCTGGTGGAGACGTGCAGGTCGTAGGCCGACTCACCGTGCTGGTCGTAGTCGATGCCCTCGACCTCGGCCTCGTCGCTGATCCGCCAGCCGATGGTGGCCTTGATGGCGAAGGCGATGACGGTGGTGAGCACACCGGTCCACACGATGGTGAACAGCGCGGCGAGCGCCTGGTGGGCCAGCAGCGTCAGGTTGCCGCCGTAGAACAGGCCGTTCATGTCGCCGAAGAAGCCGTCGACGCCCTGCGGGGACTTATCGGTGCCGACCAGGCCGATGAGCAGCGTGCCGACGATGCCGCCGACCAGGTGCACACCGACGACGTCGAGCGAGTCGTCCATGCCGAACTTGTACTTCAGCCCGACCGCCCAGGCGCACAGGACGCCGGCGGCCACGCCGACGACGATCGCGCCGACCAGGTTGACCGCACCGCAGGCCGGGGTGATCGCGACCAGACCGGCCACGATGCCCGAGGCCGCACCCAGCGAGGTGGCCTTGCCGTGCAGGATCCGCTCCATCAGCAGCCAGCCGAGCATCGCGGCCATGGTCGCGATGGTGGTGTTCATGAAGGTCGTGCCCATCTCGCCGGCGAACTGGTCGGAGAAGGAGCCCCAGTTCTTCACGGTGTCGTCGGTGAAGACCATCGAGCCGACGTTGAAGCCGTACCAGCCGACCCACAGCAGCCCGGCGCCGATCATGGTCAGCGTGAGGTTGTGCGGACGCATGGGGTCGCGCGGGTAGCCGACGCGCTTGCCGATCACCAGGCAGAGCACGAGACCGGCGATACCGGCGTTGATGTGGACCACCGTGCCGCCGGCGTAGTCCAGCGCGGGGAACGTGGTGGTGAGCCAGCCGCCGGCGAAGACGTTGTGCGCCACCGGGAAGTAGCAGGCGGTCGCCCAGATCGGCAGGAACACCAGCCAGGCTGCGGTCTTCACGCGATCGGCGATCGCGCCGGAGATCAGCGCGGCCGTGATCGCGGCGAAGGTGAGCTGGAACAGCACGAAGATGTAGTTCTGCGGCGAGACGTGCGCCAGCCCGAACATGTGGAACGGGTTGGCGATCAGCTTGCCGTTGGCGTTGCCGGCGCCGTCGCCCCCGAAGGACATCGACCAGCCCCACAGCACCCAGACGATGCCCACCACGGCCATCGACAGGTAGGACATCATCATCATGTTCAGCACGGACTTCGAACGCGTCATGCCGCCGTAGAACAGTGCCAGCGCCGGCACCGTCATCATCAGCACCAGCAACGTCGCCACGATCATCCAGGCGAAGTAGCCATCCATGGGCCTCTCCTACAACTATGGGTCAGGTCGCAGACGCCGGGCACGCGAGCCTCCCGAGGGGTGCCAGCGGAATCTTGGGCAAACGATGCGGCGGTGGTGTTTCGCTGCCGGCCCGCCTGTGTTTCGTCAAGGTGACGTCTCCTGGCGTTTCGTTTCGGCCAGGTGAACTGGGACACCCGCGCTCCGCATTCGGGCAAAACGCGACGGAACGCCTTCGCCCTTCATTACTCTCAAGGGGTGACAGCTTCGATCTCCGCCGAACCCGGCGCCGTGACCGCTCCGGTCATCGGCGTCCCGGCCGCGGTGTCCGCAGCTGCCGCGACCACGGGGGACACCGACCGCAGCGTCCTGGCGCTACCCAACCTCGCGCCCGAGCGCCGCAAGCGCGGCCGGCCGCGTGACCCCGAGGCCGACGGCCGCATCCTGGACGCCGCAGCCGGGCTGATCCTCGAGAACGGCTTCGACCACATGACGGTCGACGACGTCGCCAGCCGCGCCAAGGTGGGCAAGGCGACCGTCTACCGCCGCTGGTCGAAGAAGGAGGACCTCGCGCTGGCGGCGATGAGCCGGCTGTACTCCGAGGGCCTGCCCGTGCCCGACACCGGCAACGTCCGCTCCGATGTGAGCGAGTGGTTCCGGATCAGCCTGGCCTTCGCCAACTCCGAGGCCGGCCTGAACTACATGCGCACCAGCATCGCCGAGTGCTCCCGCGACCCGCGGATCGCAGCGCTCTACCGCGCCGCCAACGATGCGGCCGAGGAGAAGCTGGCGCAGGTCTTCGAGCGAGGCATCCTGCGCGGCGAGGTCCGTCCGGACCTCAACATCGTCGCGGCCGTGCAGATGATCACCGGGTTGATCATCATGCGTGTGGTGCAGCACCAGCAGGTACCGCCGATGGAGGACTGCGAGAGCCTCGTCGACCTGGTGCTGCTCGGCGCGCTCAACCGCTAGCCCGCCAGAGCGTCAGCCGGCGCCGAGCAGGGCGTCGACGAACGCCTCGGGGTCGAACGGCGCGAGGTCGTCGGGGCCCTCGCCCAGGCCGACCAGCTTGACCGGCACGCCCAGCTCGCGCTGGACGGCGACCACGATGCCGCCCTTGGCGGACCCGTCGAGCTTGGTGAGCACGATGCCGGTCACGTCGACGACCTCGCCGAACACGCGCGCCTGGGTCAGCCCGTTCTGGCCGGTGGTGGCGTCCAGGACGAGCAGCACCTCGGTCACCGGCGCCTGCTTCTCCACCACGCGCTTGACCTTGCCGAGCTCCTCCATGAGGTTGCTCTTGTTCTGCAGCCGGCCGGCGGTGTCGACCAGGACCACGTCGGCTCCCTCGGCGACGCCGCGGCTGACGGCCTCGAAGGCGACGCTGGCCGGGTCGCCGCCCTCGGGGCCCGCGACGACCGGGACGCCGACCCGCTCGCCCCACGTGGTCAGCTGCTCGGTGGCGGCGGCGCGGAAGGTGTCGGCCGCCCCCATCAAGACCGTGCGGTCCTCGGCCACGAGGATCCGGCCCAGCTTGCCGACGGTGGTGGTCTTGCCGGTGCCGTTGACGCCGACCACCAGCACGACGCCGGGGCGGCCGTCGCTCCCGCGGACGCCGAGGCGACGGTCCGCGGTGGGATCGACCAGCGTGATCAGCTCCTCGCGGAGCACCTCGGGCACCGAGGCGCTCTGGCCGCCCTCGACCCGCAGCCGCGTGCGCAGCCGCTCGACCAGCTCCTGGGTGGGCCCGACGCCCACGTCGGCGGTGATGAGGAGGTCCTCGACCTCCTCCCAGGTGTCCTCGTCGACCCGGTCGCGCGAGAGCAGCGCGAGCAGCCCGCGTCCCAGCCCGCCCTGGGAGCGCGCCAGCCGCTGCCGCAGCCGAACCAGCCGGCCCGCGGCGGGCTCGGGCCGCTCGAGCTCGAGGGTGGCGGTGCCGGCCGGCGGGGTGCCGTCGAGGGTCCCGGGGTCGGCCGGCTCGGGCTCGCGGGTGGGGACCGACTGCGCCTCGGTGACCGCCTGGTCCTCGGCCGGGTGCTCGACCCGGCGACGGCGCTGGGTGGCGACCAGGCCCACCAGCCCGACGAGCACGACCGCGGCCACCGCGATCAGGACGATCAGCGTCACGAGAGTCACGAGCTCATCCAATCAGGACCGCGCGGGCGGGCACGACCCGCGCCACGGGTCACACCTCGAGGCGGACATCACGGACCACGGGCGCGCGATCCCGGGCGTTTCGCGCCCGGTTCGCCCCGGTTGGTGACCCGGTTTCGCCGGCCGGCCGGTGAAACCGGGCTCAGCTGCGACGGGCAGCCTGCACCTCGTCGTCCTCGAGCACCGGGATGGCGTCGGCGGCCTGCTTCATCGCCGTGCCCACGCGGGGGGCGACGGGCATCTCCTCACCGCGGTGGGGGTAGGCGACGTATAGCGCGATGACGCCTGCGGCGACGAGCGCCGCGACCAGCAGGAGGAGCAGCAGGAGCATCCGGGACAGACCGCCTTCGACGTGGTGAGCGAACCGCGATCATCCTACGTGCCGCTCAAGCGTCCTCGGTCTCGCGCAGCCGCTGGCTGATGACCGCCGAGACGCCGTCTTGGCGCATGGTGACGCCGTACAGCGCGTCGCCCACCTCCATCGTGCGCTTCTGGTGCGTGATGACCAGCAGCTGGGAGTTCTCCCGCAGCTCCTCGTAGATCTCCAGCAGCCGGCCCAGGTTGGTGTCGTCGAGCGCCGCCTCGACCTCGTCGAGGATGTAGAACGGCGAGGGGCGGGCCTTGAACAGGGCCACCAGGAACGCCACCGCGACCAGCGACCGCTCGCCGCCGGAGAGCAGCGAGAGCCGGCGCACCTTCTTGCCGGGCGGTCGCGCCTCCACCTCGACGCCGGTGGCGAGCATGTCGTCGGGGTCGGTGAGCACGAGGCGGCCCTCGCCGCCGGGGAAGAGCCGGGCGAAGGTGTCGTCGAAGGCCTTGGCGACGTCGGCGTAGGCGTCGGTGAAGACCTGCTGCACCCGGTCGTCGACCTCGCGGACGATGTCGAGCAGGTCCGACCGCGTCTTCTTGAGGTCCTCGAGCTGCTCGGTGAGGAACTTGTGCCGGTCCTCCAGCGCCGAGAACTCCTCCAGCGCTAGCGGGTTGATCCGGCCCAGCTGGGCCAGCGCCCGCTCGGCGCTGCGCAGCCGCTTGGTCTGCTCCTCGCGGTCGTACGGCGTCGGCGCGGCCTGGACCGGCTCGCCGTCCTCGTCGTCACCGGTGACCTCACCGGTGGCCTCACCGGTGACCGCCGGGACCGGCTGGTCGGGGCCGTAGTCGTTGACCAGCGCGTCGGCGTCGAGGCCGAGCTCGTCGAGCGCGCGCTCCTCGAGCTGCTCGATGCGCATGCGCTGCTGGGTGCGCGCCATTTCGTCGCGGTGCGCGGAGCTGACCAGCTCGTCGAGCTCGCGGGCCAGCGCGCGCAGCTGCTCGCGGACGCCGCCGAGCTCGGCCTCGCGACCGGCGCGGCCCTCCTCCACGGCGGCGCGGTCGGCGGCGGCCAGCGCGATCGAGCGCTCCAGGCGCTCCAGCACGATCGCGACGCCGCGACCGACGGCCGCGCCCACCTCGCCCTCGCGGACCACGCGGCGGCGGCGCTCGATCTCGCGCTCGCGCGCCTCCCGCTCGCCCGCGGCCTGGCGGCGCAGCGCGTCGGCCCGGCCGTGCAGCGCGCGCGCCCGCTCCTCAGCCGTACGCAGCGAGAGCCGGGCGTCCATCTCGGCCTGACGGTGGCCGCGGGCCTGCTCGGCCAGCGACTCGCGCTCGCTGGTGTCGGGGTCCTCCTCGGGCAGGTCCTCGGCGGCGGCGAGGCGCTGCTCGAGCTCGGCCAGCTGGGTCTGCGAGCCCTCCCGGGCCTGCTCGGCGGTGGCGATCTGGGTCGCGATCCGGTCGGCCTCCGAGCGCGCCGAGCGAGCGGTGGAGCCGTAGTGGGCGAGCTCCTCGGCCACCGCGGCCAGCGCGGCGTCGGACTCGTGCAGCCGCGCCAGCGCGACCTCGACGCGATTGGCGGCGTCGAGGCGCTGCTGCTCCAGCGTCTGGCCGACGAAGGTGAGCCGCTCGACGGTCTGGCTGGCCTGGCGCAGCTGCTCGGTGGCCTCGTCGACCGCGGCCTGCACCTCGATCAGGCTGGGGGCGGTGCTCGAACCGCCCGAGGCGTAGTGGGCGCCGAAGAGGTCGCCGTCGCGGGTGACGGCGGTGACGTCGGGCAGCTCGCGCACCAGGTCGCGGGCGGCGGCGAGGTCGTCGACCACCGCGACCTTGAACAGCAGCCGCGAGAGGGCCGGGCGCAGGTCGTCGGGACCGTCGACGACGTCGACGGCGTACGCCGCACCGCCGGGAAGGCCCGGCCACTGCTTGTCGTCGAAGCCGGCGTCGCCCCCGGCGAGCGAGCCGCCGAGGATGATGCCGGCCCGGCCGAGGTCGTCGGTCTTGAGCAGCTCGATGGCGCCCACGGCGGCGTCGGCGTCGCGGACGGCCACCGCGTCGGCGGCGGTGCCCAGCGCGGTGGCGATGGCCGCCTCGTAGCCCGAGCGCACCGAGAGCAGCGCGGCCACCGAGCCGAGCATCCCCGAGAGCGAGTCGCTGGCGGCGAGCAGGGCGCCGGCCCCGTCCTTGCGGTTGAGGCCGAGCTCGAGGGCCTCCTTGCGGGCCGCGTGCGCCGAGCGCTCGCGCTCGGCGTCGGTCATCAGCGAGCGGACGTTGGCCAGCTTCTCCTCCAGCCCGGAGAGGAGCACGCTGGCCTCCTCGTGCTCGGCGTCGAGGCCCTCCTCGCCCTCGTCGAGCCCGGCGATACGGGTCTCCAGCGAGGTGAAGTCGCGCGCGGCGGTCTCCGAGCGCTCGAGCGCGGCGTCCTGGGCGGTGACCAGGCGGCCGACCTCCTCCTGGGCCGCGGCCGCCCGCTGCCGCAGTCCGTTGACCTGACCGTGCAGCCGGGCCAGGCCCTCGCGCCGGTCGGCGGCGGCGCGCTGCAGTCCGGCGACGCGCCGCTCCTCCTCGTTGTAGGCCTGCTCGGAGTCGGTGCGCGTGGCGACCGCGTCGTCGAGCGCCCCTCGGTTCTGCTCGACCTCGGCCAGGATCGCGGCCTCCTCCTCGGCGATCCGGTCGGCCTGCGCCTCCAGCTCGTCGGGGTCGTGGCCGCCGGCGATCTCCCCGGAGAGGTCCTGGCTCTCGGCGTTGCGCACGCGCTCGGCGGCGAGACCCTCGGTGCCCTTGAGGCGCTCGCGCAGCCCCGAGAGGCCGAACCAGGTCTCCTGCGCCTTCGCCAGCTGCGGCAGGTCCTCGCGCAGCGCCGCCTCCAGGCCGCCCTCCTGCGCGCGGGCGTCGGTGATCTGCTGCTCCACCTCGGCCTTGCGCTCCAGCAGCACCGACTCGTCGGCGATCTCGGCGGCCAGTGCGGACCGGGCGGTGGCCAGGTCGTCGGCCATCAGCCGCGCCTTGGCGTCGCGGACGTCGGCCTGCACCGTCTGCGCGCGCCGTGCCACCTCGGCCTGACGGCCCAGCGGCTTGAGCTGGCGCCGGATCTCGCTGAGCAGGTCGGTCAGGCGGGTCAGGTTGCCCTCGGTGGACTCCAGCTTCCGCAGCGCCTTCTCCTTGCGCTTGCGGTGCTTGAGGACGCCGGCGGCCTCCTCGATGAAGCCGCGCCGGTCCTCGGCGGTGGCGTGCAGGATGGTGTCGAGCTGGCCCTGGCCGACGATGACGTGCATCTCGCGGCCGATGCCGGAGTCGCTGAGCAGCTCCTGGACGTCGAGCAGCCGGCACCCGGTGCCGTTGATGGCGTACTCCGAGCCGCCGTTGCGGAACATCGTGCGGCTGATGGTGACCTCGGCGTACTCGATCGGCAGGGCGCCGTCGGTGTTGTCGATGGTCAGTGACACCTCGGCGCGGCCCAGCGGCGGGCGGCCGGAGGTGCCGGCGAAGATGACGTCCTCCATCTTGCCGCCCCGCAGCGACTTCGCGCCCTGCTCCCCCATCACCCACGCCAGCGCGTCGACGACGTTGGACTTGCCCGACCCGTTGGGTCCGACGATGCACGTGATGCCCGGCTCGAAGGCGAGCGTCGTCGCGGAGGCGAACGACTTGAACCCCCTCATGGTCAGGCTCTTCAGGTACACGGCGGGCCTTCCGGCGGCGGGCTGGGCAGTCAGGTCGGGCAGCTAGCTGGGGCACACCGGTGGGGCTGGTGTGACACAGCCGGTCCACCACCTTATCCGGATGCCTCCGCGGCGAGGGTCTCCTCGTCCGCATGCGCGACGTGGCCCAGCTCGCGCCAGATCAGCGCGAGGAAGAGCGCCGAGCCCGCGAAGGCAAACCAGAACGGCGCGGTGATGCCCCAGACGTGGGCCAGCGGGCCGGCCAGCAGGGCACCGATCACCAACCCGCCCTGCAGCCCGACCATGTAGACGCTGCCCACCCGGCCCTGCACCTGCGTCGGCACCGCCCGCTGCCGGACGCTGCTGGCGGTGGTGCCCCAGACGAAGGCCTCGACGCCGAAGGCGAGGAACGCGACCATCGCCACCGGCACCGACGAGGTGAGCGCCAGCACCAGGTGCACGAGCGTCTCGGTCAGCAGCACCCCGCGCATGACGCCGGCCAGCGGCACCCGCCGCTCCAGCCGGCCGTAGGAGAGCGTCCCCGCGATGCCGCCGACCGCGATGACGGTGGTGATGAGCCCGAAGCCGACCTCGCCCAGCCCCAACCGCTCGCGGGAGTAGAGGACCAGCACCGACCATGCACAGCCCCAGGTCACGTTGAAGGTGAAGATGGTCAGCGCCAGGGTCCGCACGGGACGGTGGTGCCACACCCAGCGCCAGCCCTCGCGAACCTCGGCCGCGATGTGGCGCGGCTCCCCCGCCGTGCCGTGCGCGGGCAGCCTCACGCGGGAGACCAGCACGACGCCCAGCGCCACGCACACCGCCTGGGTGAGGAACGGCCAGTGCCGTCCGGCGGCGAACAGCGCGGCTCCGAGCGGGGCGCCGACCAGCTGGTTGAGCACCAGGAAGCCGCCCATCAGCCGGGCGTTGCCGACGCCGAGGTCGCGCTTGGCCACCACCATCGGCAGGAGGGCCGAGGTCGCGGTGTCGGCGAAGACCTCCGCGGTGCCCAACGCGAACATCGCGGCGAGCACCACCGCGATGCTCACCGTGCCGGTGAGCAGCGTGGTCACCAGGGCGACCAGCACGACCACCCGCAACCCGTCGGCGACGACCACCAGCCGGCGCCGGTCGAGCCGGTCGGCGAGCACACCGGCGTAGAGGGCGAACAGCAGCCACGGCAGCCGTTGGAGCAGGGCCGCCGACGCCACCAGCGTCGGGTTGGACGTCTGCGAGGCCACCAGCAGCGGGCCGGCGGCCAGCGCGATCCCGTCGCCGAGCTGCGAGGTCCACGACGAGGCGAGGAGCCACCGGAACGACCGACCCAGCCGAACCGGCACGACGGCCTCGACGAGCGCGCTCACAAGCAGAGAGGTCTACCCGCCGACGACGACGGGGTCGAACCGTTATCCGGCGGCGAGCGGTGCCGGGGCCAGCAGGGCCCGGTCGGCGAGCGCGGTGGCGTGGGCGACGGCGGAGTCCACCACCGGCAGCGGCGCGAGCTCGGCGGGCACCAGCAGCCCGATCTCGGTGCAGGCCAGCACGATGCCGTCGGCGCCCTGGGCGGCCAGGTCGTCCATCACCTTCAGGTACGCCGTCCGCGACTCCTCGCGGAACACGCCCTGGGTGAGCTCGTCGAAGACCACGCGGTCGACCAGCTCGCGGCCCGCCTCGTCGGGCACCACGACGTCGACGCCGTGCCGGGCCAGCCGGTCGGCGTAGAAGGTCTCCTCCATCACCCAGCGGGTGCCGAGTAGTCCCAGCCGGCGGTAGCCGCAGGCCGCGACGGCGTCGGCGATGTGGACCACCTCGACGCCCGGCACCGCCTGCTCCACCTGGGGGAAGTTCTTGTGCATCAGGTTGGTGCAGATCGCGAGCAGCTCCGCCCCGCCGGCGACGCAGCGGCGTGCGGCGTCGGCCAGCAGCTCACCGGAGCCCTGCCAGTCGCCGCGCACCTGACAGTCGCGCACCTCGGCGAAGTCCAGCGACTGCAGCACCACCCGAGCCGAGGCGTGCCCACCGCGGCGGGCCGCGACCTGCTCGTTGAGGAGCCGGTAGTAGGTCATCGTGGAGTGCCACGACATGCCGCCGATGAGGCCGATCGTCCGCATGCCGCCAGCGTGGGACCTGCTGTCGACCCAAGGAAGCCCTTGACTGCCTTGGGTTGCCATAAGGTGCGGTGATGGCACCCCGGTTGGACCCCCGCCGCGTGCTGCTGCTGCGCGACGTCGTGCGCGCCGGGTCGATCAGTGCCGCGGCCCGCGACCTGGGCTGGACCCAGCCCGCCGTCAGCCAGCACCTGGCCCGGCTCGAGCGCGACGTCGGCGCACCGCTGCTGGTCCGCGGCCCGGGCGGCGTGACGCCGACCCAGGCCGGAGAGGTCCTGGTCCGACGAGCCGACGTCGTCGCCGCCGAGCTGCACGCGGCCGACGAGGAGCTCGCCGCGCTCACCGAGCTGCGGGCCGGCCGGGTCCGCCTGGTCGCCTTCCCCTCGGCCGCCGCGACCCTGGTGCCGGTGGCCGTGGACGCCCTGGCCGCCGCGTACCCGGCGGTCGAGGTCGGGTTCGACGAGGGGGAGCCGCCCGAGGCGTTGGCGGCGGTGAGCGCCGGTGACGCCGACCTGGCGCTGGTCTTCGGCTACGACGGACCACCGGAGGGCGTCGGGTCGCTGGTGTGGCGGCGGCTGCTGGTGGAGCCCGTGCACCTGGTGCTGCCGCCCGGCACCCGCGTGGCGCACCTGGCCGACCTGGCCGAAGCCAGTTGGATCGGCGGGTGCGTGCGGTGCCGCAGCCACCTGGTGGCGTGCTGCGAGGCCGCCGGGTTCACCCCGCAGCTGCGCCACGTCACCGACGACTACGTCGTGGTGCAGAACCTCGTCGCGCGCGGGCTCGGCGTGGCCGTGCTGCCGCACTCGGCGCTGCTGGCCCACCGCCACCCGGAGGTGGAGGTCGTCGACCTGCCGTCGCTCGAGCCGGGGTTGGGCGAGCGCCACGTGGGGCTGGTGTACCGCGCCGGGGCCGAGCAGGTGCCGGCGACGGCGGCGTTGCACGCCACGATCAGCGCCGCCGCGCGGCGCTGGACGTGACGGGGGAACCTATGCGGGCTGCATGCTCTCGTCGAGCAGCTGGTGCTCCAGCTCGGGAGCGACGGCGACGAGCTGGTCGTTCTCGGCCTGGAGACGCAGCACGTACGCCTCCAGGTCGGCGACGCGCTCACGCAGCCGGCGGTTCTCGGACGCCAGACGGGCGGTGACACGGGGGTCGGTGCCGCCCAGGTGGCCGAGCAGTGCCTTGGCCATGGATGTCCTCTCACGACGATGTACATCGGCTCCGGCGGGATCACCGCCGGGCCGAATGAGGCCGTCTCCAAGAGTCCCATGCCCTCGGCGGGAAGTCCAAACGTCGCGGTGAACTCTCAGTTGCCGCTAGGTGGGCGGCCAGCACGGCGACGGGGTGCGGGCTGGCAGACCGGGCAGTAGAACGACGAGCGGTTGGTGAACGCGACCCGGCGGATGGGCGTGCCGCAGCGGTCGCAGGGACGCCCCTCCTGCCCGTAGGCGTGCAGCGAGCGGTCGAAGTAGCCGCTCTGGCCGTTGACGTTGACGTAGAGGGCGTCGAAGGAGGTGCCGCCCTGCCCCAGGGCCAGCGTCATCACCTCGCGCGCGGCGTCGAGGACCGCCTGCACGTCGGCGCGACGCAGCCGGTCGCCGCGGCGCTCGCCGTGCAGCCGTGCGCGCCACAATGCCTCGTCGGCGTAGATGTTGCCGACGCCGGAGACCAGCTGCTGGTCCAGCAGCAGCCGCTTGATACCCGACGTCCGCCGGCGCACCCGTCGCACGAAGTCGTCGTCGTCGAACGCGGGGTCGAGCGGGTCGCGGGCGATGTGGACGATCTCGTGCGGCAGCTCGGCACCGCCCTCGGCGAACGAGAGCCCGCCGAACATCCGCTGGTCCACGAACCGCAGCTCGGGGCCGCCTCCGGTGAAGCCGAACCGCACCCGCAGGTGCCGCTCGTCGGGGGCCCCGGCCGGCTGCACCAGCATCTGGCCGCTCATGCCGAGGTGGGCGAGCATGGCGTCGTGGCTCTCGGTGGGCAGCCACAGGTACTTCCCGCGGCGGCGGGCCGCGGTGAAGCGATGCCCGACGAGCCGGGCCGCGAAGTCCTCGGGTCCGGCCAGGTGGCGGCGCACCGGGCGTGGGTGGAGCACCTGCACCGTGGCGATCTCGCGGTCCAGCACGTGGGCCTCGAGGCCGCGCCGGACGACCTCGACCTCGGGGAGCTCGGGCATCGCCGGCTACGCCGTGGGCTCGGCCGCGGTGGCGTACTCCTCGGTCAGCGTGCGGTAGGCGGTCTCGGCGGCCTGCTGCTCGGCCTCCTTCTTCGACCGGCCGACGCCGTGGCCGTGCAGCCGCTCGCCCACGCGCACCTGGGCGGTGAAGGTCTTCTCGTGGTCGGGACCCTCGTCCTCGATGACGTACTCGGGCACGCCCAGGTCGTGGAGGCTGGCCAGCTCCTGCAGGCTGGTCTTCCAGTCCAGACCGGCGCCCAGACCGGCGGCCTGCGCCAGCAGCGGGTCGAAGAGCCGGTGCACCACGGCGCCGGCCTCGACGAAACCGCCGCTGAGGTAGATCGCGCCGATGACGGCCTCGACGGTGTCGGAGAGGATCGAGGCCTTCTCGCGCCCGCCCGTGGCCTCCTCGCCCTTGCCGAGGTGGATGTGCTCGCCCAGGCCCAGGGTGCGAGCGACTCCGGCCAGCGCGCGGGCGTTGACCACCGCGGCGCGCAGCTTGGCCAACAGCCCCTCGGGCAGGTCGGGCTGGGTCAGGTAGAGCGTCTCGGTGACGACCACGCCGAGGACGGAGTCGCCGAGGAACTCCAGCCGCTCGTTGGTCGGCAGCCCGCCGTGCTCGTAGGCGTACGAGCGGTGGGTCAGGGCGAGCTCGAGCAACTCCTCGGTGAGCTCGGGTTCGCCCAGCGCCGCTCGCAGCTCGGCGTACAGCGTCAGATCACCTGACGCCGGGCGGCGCGGGCACCGTACTGCCCGCACTCGGGGCAGGCGCGGTGCGGCAGGTGCTTCTTGCCGCAGGCCGGGTTGGCGCAGGTCACCAGGGAGGGCGCGGTGGTCTTCCAGGCCGAACGGCGGTGCCGCGTGTTGCTGCGCGAGGTCTTGCGCTTCGGGACTGCCACTGGGTCACTCCTTGTCGGGGCCGGGCTGCCCGGCCGGGTCTTCGTGTGGTGCTGGTCCTGCGAGCTCCTGCAGCTGCGCCCACCGCGGGTCGATCGGTGCGTCGTGGGCGTGGTCAGGATCGTCGGCGAGCCGCGCCCCGCAGTCGGGACACAACCCGGGACAGTCCTCACCGCACAGCGGCTGGAACGGCAGTGCCAGCACCACCGCGTCCCGCAGCACCGGTTCCAGGTCGAGCAGGTCGCCCTCGAGCCGGCTGACATCCTCGTCGTCCTCGTCGCCCCTGTTCTCCGGGTCGTCGTAGACGAACAGCTCCTGGAAGTCGACCGCGATGCTGTCCTCGATCGGCTCCAGGCACCGTACGCACTCACCCTCCAGCTCGGCCTGGGCCTCACCGGTGACGAGCACGCCCTCCATGACCGCCTCGAGCCGCAGGTCCAGGTGGACCGGCGCGCCGTCGGGGACACGGAGGACCTCGATGCCGAGTCCTGCCGGTGCCTCGGCATCGAACGAGGTCCGTCGCTGGGACCCAGGGCGGCGGCCGAGCTCGCGGGTGTCGAGCACGAGCGGCGCTCTGGGGTCCAGACCCTTCGAGGTCGTCGATGGCCTGCTCAGGGAACTCACGTCCGAAGGCTTTGGCACTGGAACAGAACCGGGAGAGTCTATCCGGGCGTCGGGCGGTGAGCCAAAACGGCGGCTCATCCGCCCAGCCGCTGCTGACCGCGGCGGACGGCGTCGAGGGTGTGGGTCAGCGTCTCCTCGAGCCGGGCGAGGCGGTCGCCGACGTAGGCGTCGGTCTCGCGGCGCAGGGTCGCCGCCCGCTGCTCGGCCTCGGCCTCGCGCTCGGCGGCCAGCCGCGTGGCGCGGCGGAACACCTCGGTGTCGCTGACCAGGCGCTCCTGCTCGAGCTCGGCGCTGTGGACGAGCTTGGCCGCCTCGGCGTGCCCCGCGGCCAGCACCTCGTTGCGGTGCCGCACCACCGTCGCCGCCGCCTGCACCGAGACCCGGGCCGCCTGCTCGAGCTGGTCGACCAGGTCGAGCAGCTCGGCGCGATCGACGACCACCTCGGCGGCGGAGAAGCGTCGCGTCGGGGCCTGCTGCAGCTGAGACCGCAGCGCCCCCAGCCGCGAGCGCAGCTCGGCGGAGAGGCCGTCGTCGGGCTCGGGGGTCCGGACCACCACGGCGCTCAACTCTGCGCCCGGCGCTCGGTGAGGCGTTGGGTGAGCCGGCCCAGCACGTCGGGCGGGACCAGCCGCGACACGTCGCCCCCGAAGGTGGCGACCTCCTTGACCAGCGAGGAGGCCAGGAAGGAGTACTCGGGGCTGGTGGGGATGAAGACGGTCTCGACGTCGACCAGGCTGGAGTTCATCTGTGCCATCTGCAGCTCGTAGTCGAAGTCGGTGACCGCGCGCAGCCCCTTGACGATCGCGGTGATGCCCCGCTCTTGGCAGAAGGTGGTGAGCAGGCCCTCGAAGCCGGCGACGCTGACGTTGGGGTAGTCGGTGACGACCTTCTCCAGCATCTCCATCCGCTCCTCGGCGCTGAACAGCCGGGAGGACGCCTTGGACTTGTTGACCCCCACGGCGACGACGACCTCGTCGAAGAGCCGCGAAGCCCGTCCGATGATGTCGATGTGGCCGTTCGTGACGGGGTCGAAGGACCCCGGGCAGACCACCTTGCGCATCCTCGACGCCTCCCTTTCGACCGTTGAGCCGACAGCCTCAACCTATGGTGAAGGTCCAATGTTTCTGTGTCGAGTTGGCCCAGTACAGCGTCGTCTCCCCGTAGGCCCGTGAGCGCAGCGGCTCCAGGGCGCCGGGCGGCCAGGTGAACGGCTCGTCGCGGCTGGAGCGCTCGACCACCACTACCGCCGCCTCGCCCAGCCATCCGTGGTCGACCAGCAGTCCCAGCACCTGCTCGACGTCGGCGTTCGAGACCTCGTAGGGCGGGTCGGCGAAGACGACGTCGTAGGGCTCCCCCGCGCGCTCGGCCAGCGCCCGGGCGACCGGGAGGTCGACCACCTCGGCGCACCCCTGACCGACGTCGCGGACGTTCGCGGCCAGCACCGTGCGCGCGGTGCGTCGGTCGGACTCCACCAGCCTCGCCCAGGCCGCCCCCCGCGAGACCGCCTCGAGCCCCACCGCGCCCGAGCCGGCGTACAGGTCCAGGACCCGCAGCCCGGCCAGCGGCCCCACCGCCGACTCCAGCGCCGAGAACAGCGCCTCGCGCACCCGGTCCGTCGTCGGCCGGGTGCGGTCCCCCGCCGGCGTCCGGAGCCGCCGGCCGCTCGCCTCCCCCCCGATGATCCGGGTCATCGGCGCCCGCCCCGGCGGCATAGTCCGAGACGAGATGGCTGCTCGGGGGCCGTTCTGACAGCCATTTCGTCTCTGACTATCGCGGAAACGGACACGCTCACCCCTTGTCCAGGTAGTCGGCCGCCTCGGACTCGGCGAGGGAGCGGACCGCGGCGGCGAGGTCGCGGTGGTGGGCGAGGGTGGGGTCGGCGGCGACCAGGTCGGTGGCGATGCCGCGCGCGGTCTCGATGACGTCGGCGTCGTCGAGCACCGAGAGCAGCCGCAGCGTCTGCCGCTTGCCCGACTGCCGGGTGCCGAGGACGTCGCCCTCGCGGCGCTGGCGCAGGTCGACCTCGGCCAGCTCGAAGCCGTCGCGGGTGCCGGCGACGGCCTGCAACCGCTCCAGCGAGGGCGACTCCGCCTTGACCCCGGTGACCAGCAGGCACAGCCCGGCGTGGCCGCCGCGCCCGATCCGCCCGCGCAGCTGGTGCAGCTGCGAGACGCCGAACCGGTCGGCGTCGAGGATCACCATCACCGTGGCGTTCGGGACGTCGACGCCGACCTCGATGACGGTGGTGGAGACCAGCACGTCGACCTCGCCGGCGGCGAACGCGCGCATCGTGGCGTCCTTATCGTCGGGGGCCATCCGGCCGTGCAGCTTCGCCACGCCGAGCCCGGCGAGCGGGCCGTCGGCGAGCTCGACCACCTGCTCCTCGACCGCGGCCAGGCCGGAGTCCTCCTCGTCGTCGGTGGCGTCGATCCGCGGGCACACCACGTACGCCTGCCGGCCGGCCGCGACCTCCTCGCGGATGCGCGACCACACCCGCTCCATCCACGCCTCCTGGCCCGCCGGCACCACGGTCGACTGCACCTCGCCCCGACCGCGCGGCAGGTCGCGCAGCACGGAGGTCTCCAGGTCGCCGAAGACCGTCATCGCGACCGTGCGCGGGATCGGCGTCGCGGTCATCACCAGCACGTGCGGCGGGGTGTCGGAGCGGGCGGTCAGCGCGGCCCGCTGCTCGACGCCGAAGCGGTGCTGCTCGTCGACGACGACCAGGCCGAGGTCGACGTACTGCACGGTGTCCTGCAGCAGCGCGTGCGTGCCGATCACCAGCCCCGCCTCGCCGCTGGCGACGTCGAGCAGTGCCTGCTTGCGCTGGGCGGCGGTGAGCGAGCCGGTGAGCAGCGCGACCCGGGTGCCGTCGGCATCGCCGCCGATCTGGCCCGCCTCGGCCAGCGGGCCGAGCATCGCCCGCACCGAGCGCTCGTGCTGCTGGGCGAGCACCTCGGTCGGGGCCAGCAGCACGGCCTGGCCGCCGGAGTCGACGACGCGCAGCATCGCCCGCAGCGCGACGACGGTCTTGCCCGAGCCCACCTCGCCCTGCAGGAGCCGGTGCATCGGCCGCTCGCGGGCGAGGTCGGCGAGCAGGTCGTCGGTGACGGAGCGCTGGCCGTCGGTGAGCTCGAAGGGCAGCCGCTCGTCGAACCGGTCGAGCAGCCCGTCGTCGCGGCCCGCGCGGGCCGTGGTGGTGGTCGACGAGAGGACGTCGCGACGCTGGGCGAGCACGGTCTGGGTCACCAGCGCCTCGTCGAGCTTGAGCCGCTTCTGCGCGGCCTTGACCTGCTGCCAGGTGTCGGGCTGGTGGATCAGCCGCAGCGCGGTGGCGGCGTCGAGCACGTCGGCGGCGCGGGCCACCTCGGCCGGGAGCACGTCGGGGACGTCGTCGACGAGCGTCAGCGCGAGCGCCACGGCGTCCTGGATGTGCCAGGTCTCGACCTTGCCCGCGGCCCGGTAGATCGGGATCAGGTCCGGCAGCGCGTCGAGGGCCTCGCTCGCCGTGCCCTCGGCCGAGAACACCTTGGACTGCGGGTTGATCAGCTCCCAGGCGTCGTTGAACCACTTCAGCCGGCCGGAGTACAGGCCGTAGCTGCCGATGCGGTGCTCGCTGATGCGCCAGTCGGCGGTGCGCTTGTTGGCGTCGAAGAAGGTCAGCGCCAACCGCCCGCCGGTGCCCTTGACCGTCACCAGCGTCCGGTAGCGGGTGTGGCCGCTGCGGCGGTCGACGAAGGTGCGCGTCTGGGCGTTCGACACCTCGCCGACGACGCTGAGGTGGTCGCCCTGCTCGAGGTCGTCGAGCTCGCTGAGCGAGCCCTTGGCCACGTAGCTGCGCGGGTAGTGCTGCAGCAGGTCGCCCACCGTGGCGACGCCGAGGTCCTGCTCGACCTTCTTGGCCTCCTTGCCGGCCACGGCCGCGATCGGCGAGTCCCAGCTGACCGCCATCGCGCTACTCCACCGCCAGCAGCAGCGGGTAGCGGTCCTGCCCGCCGTCGTAGACCACGACGTCGACGCCGGCGAAGCGCCGCTCCACGTGCGCCTCCACCTCGACCACCAGCTCCGCGCCGCCCTCGCCGGCGACCAGCGTCACCAGCTCGCCGCCGCTGTCGAGCAGCCGGTCGACCAGGCCGCGGGCCACGGCCGCGAGGTCGTCACCCACGGCCACGAAGTCGCCCTCGATGGCGCCCAGGACGTCACCCGGCTCGCAGGGTCCGGCACTGGTCATCGCCCGCTTGGTGGCCACGGTGACGGCGGCGTGACGGGCGTGGCGGGCCGCGGAGGTCATCGCGACGACGTCGGCCTCCAACGCACGGCCGGGCTCGTGCACGGCCATCGCGGCGATGCCCTGCACCTGGGCGCTGGTGGGCACGACGACCACCCGGACGTCCTGGTCGGCCGCGGTCCGCGCGGCGGCCTGGGCGACGGCCGCCGAGTCGTGGTCGTTGGGCAGCACGATCACCTCCTCGGCCCCGCAACCCGTGATGGCCGCCAGGAGCTCGCCGGTGGACGGCCGGCGGCCCGGGCCGCCGGGCACCACCACCGCGCCGGCCTCGGCGAAGATCGTGGCCAGCCCCTCCCCCGCGGCGACGACCACGACCTTGCGGCCGCTGCGCACCCGCGAGCCCGCGCGGCGCACCTGCTCGGCGAAGTGGGTGACCCGGATCCGGCGCGGGGTGCCGGCGGCGATGCCCGCCTCCACCGCGGCACCGACGTCGTCGACGTGCACGTGCACGTTCCACAGGCCCTCCCCGCCGACGACCACCAGCGAGTCGCCCAGCCCGGCCAGGGCGGCGCGCAGCGTGGGGATCCGGTCCTCCTCGGCGTCGAGCAGGTACATGACCTCGTACGCCGGGCCCTCCTCGCTGAGGTCGCCGGCCGAGCCCGCCGGCAGCACCGGGATGGCCCGGGCCGCGGGGGCCGGTGGACGGCGACCGGTGGCGACGGCCTCCACGGCGTCGAGCACCACCACCAGGCCACGGCCGCCGGCGTCGACCACGCCGGCGTCGCGCAGCAGCGGCAGCTGGTCGGGAGTGAGCAGCAGCGCCTCGTGCGCGGCGCGGCCGGACTCGTGGACGACCCGCTCGAGCGTGGCGGCGGGGTCGGCGGCGGTCTTCTCGGCGGCCTCGGCCGCAGCGGCGGCCACCGAGAGGATCGTGCCCTCCACGGGCGTGCCCACCGCCGCCCAGGCGGCGTCGGCAGCCGCTCGCAGCGCCTCGGCCCAGACCTGCTCGGGCCGATCGCCCGGACGCGCCCGCGAGACGCGCCGGACCAGCGCCCCGACCAGCTCGGAGAGGATCACCCCGGAGTTGCCCCGGGCCCCCAGCAGCGCACCGCGGGCGTACGCCGCCAGTGCGGGGGCGAGCTCGGCGTCGGTGCGCAGCCGCTCGACCAGGGCGTCGCGGGCGCTCTCGAGCGTCAAGAACATGTTCGTCCCGGTGTCGCCGTCGGGCACCGGGTACACGTTGAGCGCGTCGATCTCCTCGCGCGCGGCGCCGAGGGAGTCGACGGCGAGGTCGGCGAACCGGGTCAGGACGCTCGCGTCGAACGGGTGCTGCACGCGATCTCCTCCCTGGTCGACGTCCTGCGGCTGCTGTGAGGCTAGTGCGAGACGATTAGGGTCCCGCACACCGTCTCGGTTAGTCTTGTGCGGTTGCCCCAGCGCGGTGTCACCCGTCCCGCGGTCAGGGCGTTCGAACGTTCATCGTCATCGAGGAGTATCCGTGGCCGCCGTCTGCGACATCTGCGCGAAGAAGCCCGGCTTCGGCAACAACCGGCCGTGGTCGCGCAAGATCACCAAGCGTCGCTTCGACCCCAACATCCAGCGGGTGCGCGCCGTGGTCAACGGCACGCCCAAGCGGCTCAACGTCTGCACCGGCTGCATCAAGGCCGGCAAGGTCCAGCGCGCCGTCTGAACCAGCCTGGACCGGGGCGCTTCTAGAAGTGCTCCCAGCCGCGGGCGCCCTCGTAGGCCTCGCCGTCGACGGTGACCTGCGGCTCGCCTGAGGCGACGGTCCCGATCGCCCGCCAGCCCTCCGGCACGGCATCGGCGCCGGGGTAGGTCGCCACCAGCGGGTGGTCCTCTCCCCCGCTGAGCACGAACTGCATCGGGTCGACGCCGAGGGCGGCCCCGACCGCCTGCAGCGGCTCGTCGAGCTCGAAGCCGGCGGTGTGGACGTCGATGGCGACCCCGCTGGCGCTCGCGACGTGCCCCAGGTCGGCCAGGAGCCCGTCGGAGACGTCGATCATCGACGTCGCGCCGGCAGCAGCCCCGAGCGGTCCCTGCTCGTACGGCGGCTCGGGGCGCTGGTAGGCGGCCACCAGAGCGCGCGGCGAGCGGAAGCCGCGCGTCAGCACCGCCAGCCCACCGGCCGCCCAGCCCTGCCGGCCCACCAGCGCCACCACGTCACCCGGCTGCGCCCCGCTGCGCAGCACCGGCGCCAGCTCACACGAGCCGATGACGGTGATCGCGACCACCACCTGGTCGGCGCGGGTGACGTCGCCGCCGACGACGCTCGCCCCGGCCACCTCGCACTCCTGGGCGATCCCGGCGGCCAGGTCGACGGCCCACTGCGCGGGCAGGTCGGCGGGCGCCGCGAGGCCGACGGTGACGGTATGCGTCCGCCCGCCCATGGCGTTGACGTCCGAGAGCGCCTCCGCGGCCGCCTTGCGGCCCACCTGCTCCGCACTGGCCCACTCGCGGCGGAAGTGCCGGTTCTCGACCAGCAGATCGGTGGAGACGACGTCGTGGCCGCGGCGGGTGCGGACGACCGCGGCGTCGTCGCCGGGGCCGACCAGCACGTGCTCGCCCTGGGCGAACAGCGGGGCGATGCGGGCGATCAGGCCGAACTCACCGACGTCGGCCAGGGTCTGGTCGGGCATGGCTCCATCCAAGCGTGTAGGTTGCGCAGCAGTTCACCCCCCGAGCCGTTCGAGGAGGCGCACATGGTGGTGCAGGCCTACATCCTGATCCAGACCGACGTGGGTCGCGCGGCCGAGGTCGCCGAGGCCATCGCCGGCATCCAGGGTGTCGTCCAGGCCGAGGACGTCACGGGTCCCTACGACGTCATCGTGCGCGCCGAGGCCCGCAACGTCGACGAGCTGGGCAAGCTGGTCGTGGCCAAGGTGCAGACCCTGCAGGGCATCACGCGCACCCTGACGTGCCCCGTCGTCCACATCTGACGCTGCTCCTGCTGCTGGGCCTGGCGGTACCGGCCGGCTGCGGCGGTCCGGACCTGTCCGAGAAGGACAGCACCGCGTGCCGGTCGCTGACCTCGTCGCTGCCGCACCGGGTCGCCGGCCGCGCGCTGGCCGACTACTCCGCCACCACGGCGTCCTGGGGCGACCCGGCCGTCGAGCTGTCCTGCGGCGTGGGCCAGCCGGACGGGTTCACCGCCACCTCGACCTGCCAGGTGGTCGACGGCGTCGGCTGGTTCGTCCCGAGCGACCAGCTCGGCTCCACCCCTGTCACCGTCACCGCCACGACCGTCGACCGCCGCCCCCGGGTGCGCGTCGAGATCCCGAAGGCCTACTGGCCCTCCACCGCCGCCCTCGTCGACCTCGGGCCGGTGCTCAAGAAACATCTGCGGAAGACCGACGTCTGCCCGTAGGCGGGATAGTCAGAGACGACATGGCTGTCGGAACGGTCCGAGGGCAACCATGTCGTCTCTGACTACCCCGCTTACCGGAGGCCCGGCTCCCGGGCCAGCGCGAGCCGGAGCAGTCGATCGACCAGGGCGGGGTAGTCGATCCCCGCGGCCTTCCAGACCATCGGGAACATCGAGGTGGGGGTGAAGCCGGGCATGGTGTTGAGCTCGTTGACCACCACCGTCCCGTCGGGCTGGAGGAAGAAGTCGACCCGGGCCAGGCCCTCGGCGTCGACGGCGGCGAAGGTCCGCAGCGCCATCGCCCGGACGCGGTCGGCGACGTCGTCGGGCAGGTCGGCCGGGATGCTGGCCAGGGTGTCCTGGTCGGGCAGGTACTTGGCCTCGAAGTCGTAGAAGGCATGGTCGCCGGCCACCACGATCTCGGCGACGACGCTGGCCTGGGGCGCTCCGTCGAGACTCTCCAGCACCCCGCACTCGAGCTCGCGGCACCCCTCACCCGCGCCGGCCTCCACCAGCACCCGCGGGTCGTGCTCGCGCGCGGCCTCGACCGCAGCATCCAGCCCGGACTCGTCGTCGACGCGCGAGATGCCGATCGAGGAACCGCCGCGGCACGGCTTGACGAACACCGGGAACCCCAGCGCCCGCACGCTCTCTCGGCACGCCTCGGGGTCCTCGGTCCAGCCGCGCGGCGTGATGAGCACGTGCGGCAGCACTGGGAGACCGGCGGACTGCAGCACCACCTTCATGTAGTGCTTGTCCATGCTGATCGCCGACGACAGCACGCCCGCACCCACGTAGCGGACGCCTGCCATCTCCAGCAGCCCCTGCAGCGTGCCGTCCTCGCCGAACGGCCCGTGCAGCAGCGGCATCACGACGTCGACATCGCCGAGCTCGCTGGGCACGTCGGCCGCGTCGTTGACCACCAGCCCGCTCTGGTGCAGCCGGATCAGCGGCCGCGTCGCGTCGACCTCGGGCAGCGCCCCGCCGGAGCCGATCTGCAGCCGGTCGGACTCACCGCTCTCCAGCACCCACCGGCCGTCGCGGGCGATGCCCACCGGCACGACGTCGTAGGCCTCGGGGTCGATGGCGGCGATGACGCTGCCCGCGGTCAGGCAGGAGATCGCGTGCTCGCTGCTGCGTCCGCCGAACACCACCGCCACCCGCGGTTTGCCACTCATGCCCCGAACCCTAGGTGCCTAGGCTCCTGGGCATGCGACCCGACACGATCGCCGTCCACGCCGGCCGTCCGCCGCACACCCCCGACCAGCCCCTCAACGTGCCGCTGACGCCGGCCTCGACCTACGTGGCCGGCGGGGACCTGGAGTACGGCCGGTACGGCAACCCCACGTGGACCGGCTTCGAGGACGCCCTCGGCGCGCTGGAGCAGGGGCGGGCGCTGGCCTTCGCCAGCGGCCAGGCGGCCACCGGCACGCTGCTGGACCTGGTCGCCGACGGCGAGCGGGTCGTCGCCCCGCGCCACGCCTACCAGGGCACGCTCGGGCTGCTCGACGATCTGGAGCTGCGTGGCCGCGTGAAGGTCGAGCGCGTCGACGTCGAGGACACCGACGCGGTGGTGGCCGCCTGCCACGACGCCGCCCTGCTCATGCTGGAGTCGCCGACCAACCCGGCGCTCGAGCTGGCCGACCTGGCCAGCATCATCCCGGCCGCGCACGAGCAGGGGGTGCGCGTCGTGGTCGACAACACCTTCGCCACTCCGCTGCGCCAGCAGCCGCTCACGCTCGGCGCCGACGTGGTGGTGCACTCGGCCACCAAGTACCTCGCCGGGCACTCCGACGCCCTGCTGGGCGCCCTGGTGACCGCCGACGACGAGCTCTACCGCGTCCTGAAGTCCCGCCGCGACCTGCAGGGCGGCTCCCCCGGCGTCCTGGAGGCCTGGCTGGCGCTGCGCGGCCTGCGCACGCTCGCCCTGCGGCTCGACCGCGCCGAGGCCAACGCCGCCGAGCTCGCCCGACGCCTCGAGCAGCACCCCGCGGTCAGCCGCGTGCGCTACCCCGGCATCGGCGGCATCGTGGCCGTCGAGCTGGCCGGCGGCGTCGAGGCCGCCGACCGGCTGGTCGCCTCCACCGCCCTGTGGGTGCACGCGACCTCGCTGGGCGGCGTGGAGTCCACCTTCGAGCGCCGTCGTCGATGGGCCACCGAGTCGCGCAGCATCGAGGAGTCACTGGTGCGGCTCTCGGTGGGCATCGAGGACGTCGAGGACCTGTGGGAGGACCTCCTCCCCGGCCTGGACGGCCCCTGACGCCTCAGTCGCGCTCGTGCTTGGTGGCGCGCTCGATGAACGCGTCGACCATG
>NZ_RDBE01000001.1:692604-882570 GCF_003674065.1 Nocardioides mangrovicus | reverse complement strand
CGCGGATGGAGGCGCAGGACTTCACGCCCTCGGCGGTCTGGCGCAGCTCGGCGGTGATCTCGGCGACGCCCATCCCCTGGCCCAGCTTCTCGCCGAAGGTGCGGTTGCGCGAGAGCGGCGAGGAGCAGGTGGCGACCAGGTCGCCGAGACCCGCCAGGCCCATCAGCGTGAGCGGGTCGGCCCCCAGCGCCGTCGCCAGCCGGGCCGTCTCGGCCAGGCCACGCGTGATGAGCGAGGCGGTGGTGTTGTCGCCGAACCCCAGGCCTGCGGCCATGCCGACGCACAGCGCGATCACGTTCTTGTAGGTGCCGCCGATCTCGCAGCCCACGACGTCGGTGGTCGAGTACGGCCGGAAGGCTCGCGTGTGGACCAGGTCCTGCAGCCGGCGGGCGACGTCGAGATCGGCGCACGCCACCACCGAGGCCGCCGGCTCGCGGGCAGCGATCTCCTTGGCCAGGTTGGGGCCGCTGACGACCGCGATGCGCTCGGGACCGGCACCGGTGACGTCGGCGATCACCTCGCTCATGCGGTCCAGCGTGCCGAGCTCCACGCCCTTCATCAGCGAGACCAGCACCGCCTCGCGCGGGATCGCCTCGGCCCACTCGGCGAGGTTCGCGCGCAGGCTCTGCGAGGGGACGGCCAGCACGACGACGTCGGCACCGGCCAGCGCCTTCTCGACGTCGCTGGTGGCCGAGACGTTGGGCGGCAGCTCGATGCCGGGCAGGTAGTCGGGGTTCTCGTGGCGTGCGTTGACCGCCTGGGCCACCTCGTCGCGTCGAGCCCACAGCACGACGTCGTGACCGGCGTCGCCGAGCACGATCGAGAACGTGGTGCCCCACGAGCCGGCGGGCAGGACGGCGATGCGGCTCACGAAGACTCCTTCTTCTCGTGCGACTTCTCGTGGGGGTTTCCGGTTTGCCGCACACCGTGGGCGCGCGGGTCGTAGCGCTCGGCCGGTGCCGTCTCGCCTCGCAGGTCCTCGACGATGGTGGTGATCGCGGCCATGATGCGCGCCGTCGCCTCGTGCAGCACCGGCGAGGTCACCGGACCCTCGCGCAGGTCGTCGAGGTCGACCGGGTCGCCGGCCTTCACGTGGATCGTCTTGCGTGGCAGCAGATGCGGCTTGCCGTAGGGCGGCAGCAGCTCCTGCACCCCCCAGTGCCCGATCGGCACCACGGGGCAGCCGGTGGTCAGCGCGACACGGGCGGCGCCGGTCTTGCCGCGCATCGGCCACAGGTCGGGGTCACGGGTGATGGTGCCCTCGGGGTAGAACACCACGGCCTGGCCGTCGTGGATCGCCTCGACCGCAGCGTCGTAGGAGCGCGAGGCGTCGGTCGAGAGCCGCGCCACTGGGATCTGCCCGGCGCTGGCGGCGATGGTGCCCACCACCGGCATGTCGAAGACCTCCTGCTTGGCCAGGTACCGCACGATCCGGCCATGGTCGTAGACGAAGTGCGCCAGCGTCAGCGGGTCGGCGTGCGAGAGGTGGTTGCAGGCAAGCACGACGCCGCCGGACGCGGGGATCTTCAGCCCGTCGCGCCAGTCGCGTCTGGTCAGCACGGTCAGCGTCGGCCTGACCACGTCGGCGGCGAACCCGAAGGCCCAGCCCCGCTTCTGGTCGAGCCTGCGTCGCCGCGCCACCCGGGTCCTCTCGCCGATCGTGAACCGGTTGCAGCCTACTGCCAGGATCGGGTGTGCCCTCTGCCAAGCGCTGGGACGTGCTGGTGCCGGTGAAGCCGCTCGACCGGGCCAAGTCGCGGCTCCTCGGACTGCCTCGCGAGACGCTCATGCGCGCCTTCGCCCTCGACACCCTCGCAGCCTGCTCTGCGTCGTCCGCGGTGCACGCGACCTACGTCGTGACGCACGACGAGGACCTCGCCGCGATCGCCGGCTGCGAGCGGCTGCCCGACCTCGGCGAGGGAGACCTCAACCGCGCCCTGCTGCGCGCACGCGAGCAGCTGCCGCACGATGCCTCGATCGCCTGCCTGCTGGGCGATCTGCCCTGTCTGCGCGAGCGCGAGCTGACTGCTGCGCTCGAGGCGGTGGAGGGACCGGGCGCCGTGGTGGCCGACGCTGCCGGGACCGGCTCGACGCTGCTCGCCGTGCCAGCCGCGGCCGGGTTCACACCCCGCTTCGGCGCCGACTCGTTCGCCGCGCACGTCGAGGCCGGGTACGCGCCGTCGACGCTCGAGGTGCGCTCGCTGCGGCGTGACGTCGACACCGCCGACGACCTGCGCGAGGCGATCGCCCTCGGCGTCGGTCCGCGCACCGCCGAGGCGCTGCGGACGCACGAAGGGCGGTGACCGGTCGCCCGGTCACCGCCCTGTCGTCTCGAGCGGGCTACGCCTTCTTGGCCGCGGTCTTCTTCGCCGCAGTCTTCTTGGCGGGCGCGGTCTTCTTGGCCGCCGTCTTCGCCGGCGTCGTCTTCTTGGCGGGCGTCGCCTTCTTCGCCGGCGCGGTCTTCTTCGCCGCCGTCTTCGCCGGCGTCGTCTTCTTGGCGGTCGTCGCCTTCTTCGCCGGGGTGGCCTTCTTGGCCGCGGTCTTCGCCGGCGTCGTCTTCTTGGCGGGCGTCGTCTTCTTGGCGGCGGCCGTGGTGCGGCTGGCGGTCTTCTTCGCCGCAGCCGGGACGGCGGCCGAGGCGGTGGCCAGCGTGAGCTTCGGCAGCTTCTTCGCACCCGAGACGACGTTCTTCAGGTCGGCCCCGGCGTTGAAGCGCGGGATCGCCGTCTTCTTGGCCTTGATGCGCTCACCCGTGCGCGGGTTGCGCACCCAACGGGCGTCGCGCACGCGCTTCTCGAACGAGCCGAACCCCGTGATGGCGACCTTCTCGCCCTTGGCGACCTCGCGCGTGATGGTGTCGAGGACCGACTCCAGCGCGTGCGCGGCCTGCTTCTTGTTGCCCTCGAAGCGCTGCGAGAGCGCCTCGATCAGCTGGGACTTGTTCACTGCGTTTCTCCTCCGGTGGGACGCCGTCGGGCGACTGCCCGCCGTTGTGCTGTCAGGCGAACGCTAGGCACATCCGAGCACTTGTCACAATGTCGACACGGCCAAGGATGGCGCTGAGTTTCCTTGCTGCTCTGGCCTCTCGGCGTCGTGACACCAGTGGCGCCACTCTCACGCCGAGTCGGCGGCAAGCTCCTCGGAGTGGACTTTCGCGTTGCCTGCTTGACGATCGACCATCATGGCAGAGGTCGCCGCGGCGCTGCGCACCAGCTCCTCGCTCAACGCGCGCACCGCCAGCGGCGTACGCCGGTCAGGTCTACTCACCAGCACGAGCGAGACCGGTGCACCGTCGCGCACCGGCCGTGAGGTGAGCACACCGCCGCGCTCCAAGGGGTCGTCGACGACGCTGTAGTCGGGCAGCAGCGTGAGCCCGAGACCGCCGGCGACGAGGGCGGTGCCCATGGTCGCCCCGTCGGCGGTGACGGTCGTGCGCGGCGGCTGGTCGCCGAAGAGCCGGTGGGCGAAGCGATGCATGAGGTACCCGGCTCGCATCATCACGAACGGCTCCTCGCGCAGCTCGGCGGTGTCGACGACCTCGCGTGCGGCCAGGGGGTGGTCGACCGGGAGGACCACCACCGCGCGTCCGCTCAGCAAGGTGGTGGCGACCAGCCCCGGGGGCGGGTCGTCGTCGCCGAGGAGGTTGACCAGGCCGAGGTCGAGACCACCCTCCTCCACGCCGCGCACGACGTCGTCCTGCCGCTCGTCGAGCACCTCGACGCCGACGCCGGGCCACGCGTCGTGGAACCCGGCGACCGCCGGCGCCACGACGCTGGACGTCGCCGCGTTCACGGTGCCCAGCCGGACGCTGCGCCGGCGTCCGGCATCGCCGGCCGCGGCACGCAGCTGGTCGGCGGCGTCCAGGACCTGGGTGATGTGCTGCAGCAGCTCGCGACCCTGCGCAGTGACCCGGGCACCGGTGCGGCGCCGCTCGAGCAGCGTCACGCCGAGCTCCTGCTCGAGCTTGGCCAGCGCCTCGCTCACCGCGGGCTGCGAGACGTGCAGCTGCTCGGCCGCACGACGCAGCGAGCCGTACCGGGCCACGGCCGCGACGTACTCGAGCTGTTCGAACCTCATGCGTCCACCTCTCAGACCGGCGCGGGGACTGACGATCACAAAGTCTACTGTGTTGATGTACTTACAGGCCACCACCGGATCGCAGTGCGAGGCAGCGCCTATCACCGCGTCGGGAGTTCCGCCGGTGCACCTCCTTGAACCGGCCTTCAAAGTCGACCAATCTGATTCACATACAGCGAGATACACCAGGAGACACGATGAGCCACGAACCCCTCAAGTTCGCCTACTGGGTGCCCAACGTCAGCGGCGGCCTGGTGGTGAGCAAGATCGAGCAGCGCACCGACTGGGGCTATGAGTACAACAAGACCCTCGCCCAGCTGGCCGAGAACAACGGCTTCGAGTACGCCCTCTCGCAGGTGCGCTACATGGCGTCCTACGGCGCGGCCTACCAGCACGAGTCGACCAGCTTCAGCCTCGCGCTGCTGCTGGCCACCGAGCGCCTGAAGGTGATCGCGGCCGTGCACCCCGGACTCTGGCAGCCCGGTGTCCTGGCCAAGTTCCTGGCCACGGCCGACCACCTCTCGGGCGGCCGCGCGGCGGTCAACGTCGTCAGCGGCTGGTTCAAGAACGAGTTCACCCAGCTGGGCGAGCCGTGGCTCGAGCACGGCGAGCGGTACCGGCGCTCGGAGGAGTTCATCCGCTACCTCAAGGAGATCTGGACCTCCGAGCACGCCGAGCTGGCCGGCGACTTCTACCGGCTGCACGACTTCGACCTCAAGCCCAAGCCCCTCGCGTCCGCGGGCCGCCCGCACCCGGAGATCTTCCAGGGCGGCAACTCCTCCGACGCCCGTGGCATGGCCGGCCGGGTCAGCGACTGGTACTTCGCCAACGGCAACACCCCCGACGGCATCTCCGAGCAGATCCAGGACGTGCGCGACGTGGCCCAGGTGCACGGCCGCACGGTGCGCTTCGGCGTCAACGGCTTCTTCATCGGCCGCGACACCGAGGCCGAGGCGCGCGACGTGCTGCGCGAGATCGTCGACAAAGCCGACCGCGAGGCGGTCGAGGGCTTCGGGTCGGCGGTGAAGGAGGCCGGCCAGTCGACCGGCGACAAGAAGGGCATGTGGCAGGACTCGGAGTTCGCCGACCTGGTGCAGTACAACGACGGGTTCCGCACCGGCCTCATCGGCACGCCGGAGCAGATCGCGGAGCGGATGATGGAGTACAAGCGACGCGGCGTGAACCTGCTGCTGCTGGGCTTCTTGCACTACCACGAGGACGTCGCATACTTCGGCCGCGAGGTGCTGCCGATCGTCCGCGAGCTCGAGGCCGCGGAGCTCGCCCGCGCATGAGCAGGCCCACCCCCGTCCCCGTGCTCGACGCCGACTCGGCGGTGCGCACCGCCGGCGAGCTCGGCGCGTGGCTGGCCGAGGACGCCGCCACGCGCGACGCCGAGCGCCGCCTGCCCGAGAAAGAGCTCGAGGCACTCTCCGCCTCGGGCCTGCTCGCCATCACCGTGCCCGCCGGATTCGGTGGCGCCGACGTCGGCGCGGGCACGGTGGCGGAGGTGTTCCGGCTGCTCGCCGCCGGCGACCCCAGCGTCGCGCAGATCCCCCACAGCCACTTCGTCTACGTCAACGCGCTGCGCCACCACGGCACGGATGCGCAGCGGCGGTTCTTCTTCGACGAGGTGCTGGCGGGCGCACGGTTCGGCAACGCGCAGTCCGAGACCGGCACCAAGCACGTGCGCGACTTCGCCACCACGCTGCGTCCCGACCCGGCCGAGCCGGGCGGCGACTGGCTCCTCGACGGGGTCAAGGGCTACAGCACCGGCGCGCTGTTCGCGGACTGGATCCCGGTGCTCGCCCACCTCGGCGAGGACGGCCCGCTCCACGTGGCCTGGGTCAGGCGCACCGCGCCCGGCGTGGAGGTCGTCGACGACTGGGACGGCATGGGTCAGCGCACCACCGCCAGCGGCACCGTGCGCCTGGCCGGCGTGCGGGTGCCGCGCGACAAGGTGACGCCCTGGCACCTGACGTTCGACGGCCCGCAGGTCTACGGCGCGTTCGCCCAGCTGCTGCACGCCGCGCTCGACGCCGGCATCGCCCGGGCCGCCCTCGACGAGGCCGCCGCGTTCGTGGTGGCCAAGAGCCGGCCGTACCCCGACGCCGGTGTCGAGCGGGCCGCCGACGACCCACTGGTGGTACAGGCGTTCGGCGAGCTCGAGCTGCAGGTCCGCGCCAGCGAGGCGCTGCTGCGCGAGGCGGCCGCAGCGGTCGACGCGGCCGGCGCGCACCTGAGCGCCGAGAGCGCCGACGCCGCGAGCCTCGCCGTCGCGGCTGCTCGGGCGTCGTCCACGCAGGCCTCGCTGGAGGCCTCGAGCCGGCTCTTCGAGGTCGCCGGCACCCGCTCGGCGCTCGACTCGCTCAACCTGCACCGGCACTGGCGCAACGCCCGCACCCACACGCTGCACGACCCGGCGTCGTGGAAGGTGCAGCACCTGGGGCACTGGGCTTTGGAGCGCACCCCGCCCCCCAACCACGGACAGATCTGAGGACCGATGTCACTGACCTTCCACTGGTTCCTGCCCACCAACGGCGGCGACGGACGCCACGTCGTCGGCGGCGGTCACGGCACGGCCGCGATCCCGCAGGGCCGGCCAGCCAGCGTCTCCTACCTCGGCCAGATCGCCCGCGCCGCCGAGGACGTCGGCTTCGACGCCGCGCTGACCCCCACCGGCGCCTGGTGCGACGACGCGTGGCTCTCCACCGCCATGATCAGCCAGGTCTCGCAGCGGCTGCGGTTCCTCGTGGCGTTCCGTCCGGGGCTCACCTCGCCGTTCCTGGCCGCACAGATGGCCGGCACCTTCCAGAACCTCACCGGCGGGCGGCTGCTGCTCAACGTCGTCACCGGCGGGGAGTCGCACGAGCAGCGCATGTACGGCGACTTCCTCGACAAGGAGGAGCGCTACGCGCGCTGCGGGGAGTTCCTCGACGTCGTGCGCCGGCTGTGGACCGGGGAGTCGGTGACCTACCGCGGCGAGCACCTCGCGCTCGAGGACGCCGTCCTGGCCCAGATCCCCGACCCGCTGCCCGAGATCTACTTCGGCGGCTCGTCCCCCGCCGCCGGCGACGTCGCCGCCAAGCACGCCGACGTCTACCTGACCTGGGGCGAGCCGCCCGAGGCCGTGGCCGAGAAGATCGAGTGGATCAGCAAGCTCGCCGCCGAGGAGGGACGCGAGGTCCGCTTCGGCATCCGGTTTCACACCATCACCCGCGACACCTCCGAGGAGGCGTGGGCCGAGGCCGACCGGCTGCTCGCCGGCATCGACGAGGAGACCATCGCCAAGGTCCAGTCGGGGCTGAGGCGCAGCGAGTCCGAGGGACAGCGCCGCATGCTCGCCCTCAACGGCGGCTCCAAGGACCGCCTGGAGATCCACCCCAACGTCTGGGCCGGCGTCGGCCTGGTGCGCGGCGGCGCGGGCACGGCACTGGTCGGCAGCCACACCGAGGTGGCCGACCGCATCGAGGAGTACGCCTCGCTGGGCATCTCGGAGTTCGTGCTCTCGGGCTACCCGCACCTGGAGGGGGCGTATTGGTTCGGCGAGGGCGTGCTGCCCGTGCTGGCCGAGCGCGGGCTGTGGACGCACCCGGCTCCCCCGCGCAGCTCCACCGGGGCGGTGCCGTTCGCATGAGCGCGTTCCCCACCAACCAGGACCTCGACCCGGTCCGGCTGCGCGAGGCTTTCGGCGTGCACCCCAGCGGCGTCGTGGCCGTGGCCGCCCGCGTCGACGGCGAGCTCATCGGCCTGGCCGCCAGCTCGTTCACCTCGGTGAGCCTCGACCCGCCGCTGGTCTCGTTCTCGGTGGCCACCGGTTCGAAGACCTGGCCCAGCCTGCGCCGCGCCGCCCACCTCGGCCTGACCGTGCTGGCCGACCACCACGGCGAGGCCGCGCGCCGGCTGGCCGGCCCGCCCGAGCACCGCTTCGAGGACCTGGCCGTCTCGGTCACCGACGACGGCGCCGTGTTCCTCGACGACGGCCTGGCCGGGTTCGACTGCACCATCCACCAGGAGGTGGAGGCCGGCGACCACCTGCTGGTGCTGCTGCGCCTGCACGCCGTGGAGTACGGCGTCGAGGGCGAGGCCGGGACGCCGCTGGTCTTCCACCGCAGCGGGTTCGGGCGGCTGGCCGGGTAGGGGTCTTCGGGCCAGAGTGACGACCGACCAGCCTGCCGAGACAGCCGCCGCTACGCGGTGACCGGCTTCCAGCTCGGCCGGGACGCCTCGTAGGAGGAGACCTCGTCCTCGTGCCCCAGCGTGATGTCGATGTCGTCGAGGCCCTCCAGCAGCTGCCATCGGGTGTAGTCGTCGATGTCGAAGGAGTCCTCGATGGCGTCGACGCCGTCGCCCGCCTTCACGGTGCGGGTCTCCAGGTCGATGCTCACGGTGGCGCCGGGACGGTCTTCGAGGTGGTCCCAGATGCGCTGCACGACCTTCTGGTCGACCTGCGCGGTCAGCAGCCCGGCCTTGCCGGAGTTGCCGCGGAAGATGTCGCCGAAGCGTGAGCTGATGACCGCGCGGAAGCCGTAGTTCTGCAGCGCCCACACCGCGTGCTCGCGCGAGGAGCCGGTGCCGAAGTCGGGGCCGGCGACCAGGATCGAGCCCTCGGCGTACTCCGGGCGGTTGAGCACGAACGTCGAGTCGTTGCGCCAGGCGGCGAACAGGCCGTCCTCGAAGCCGGTGCGGGCCACGCGCTTGAGGTAGACCGCCGGGATGATCTGGTCGGTGTCGACGTTGCTGCGCCGCAGCGGCACGGCGACGCCGGTGTGGGTGGTGAAGGGTTGCATGGGGGTTCCTTAGAGGTCGGCCGGCGAGGAGAGCGTGCCGCGGATCGCGGTGGCCGCGGCGACCAGCGGCGAGACCAGGTGGGTCCGCCCGCCCTTGCCCTGCCGACCCTCGAAGTTGCGGTTGGAGGTCGAGGCGCTGCGCTCGCCGGGCTCGAGCTGGTCGGGGTTCATGCCCAGGCACATCGAGCAACCCGCGCCGCGCCACTCGGCCCCGGCCTCCTTGAAGATCACGTCGAGCCCCTCGTCCTCGGCCTGCAGACGTACCCGCGCCGAGCCGGGCACGACCAGCAGCCGGGTGCCGTCGGCGACGTGGCGGCCCTCGACCACCGCGGCCGCGGCGCGCAGGTCCTCGATCCGGCCGTTGGTGCAGGAGCCGACGAAGACGGTGTCGACCTTGATCTCGCGCATCGGCGTGCCGGCCTGCAGACCCATGTACTCCAGGGCCTTCTCGGCCGCCGTCGCGTCGTCGGCGTCCTCGAAGTCGCTCGGCGCGGGCACGCTGGCGGCCAGCGGGACGCCCTGGCCCGGGTTGGTGCCCCAGGTGACGAACGGGGTCATCGTCGAGGCGTCGAGGACGATCTCCTTGTCGAAGCGGGCGTCGTCGTCGCTCACCAACGTGCGCCAGTGCGCGACCGCGGCGTCCCAGTCCTCGCCCTTCGGTGCGTGGGTGCGGCCCTCGATGTAGGCGAAGGTCTTCTCGTCGGGCGCGATGAGGCCGGCCTTGGCGCCCCACTCGATGCTCATGTTGCAGATCGTCATCCGGGCCTCCATCGAGAGGTTCCGGATCGCCTCGCCGCGGTACTCGACGATGTAGCCCTGCCCGCCACCGGTGCCGGTGTGGGCGATGAGGGTGAGCACCAGGTCCTTGGCGGTGACGCCGTCGGGCAGCTCGCCCTCGACGGTCACGGCCATGGTCTTGGGCTTGGCCTGCGGCAGCGTCTGCGTGGCCAGCACGTGCTCGACCTGCGAGGTGCCGATGCCGAAGGCGATCGCGCCGAACGCGCCGTGCGTGGAGGTGTGGGAGTCGCCGCAGACGATCGTCATGCCGGGCTGGGTGAGGCCGAGCTGCGGGCCGATGATGTGGACGATGCCCTGGTCGGCATCGCCGAGCTGGTGCAGGGGGACGCCGAACTCGGCGGCGTTGCTGCGCAGCGTCTCGACCTGGGTGCGCGAGACCGGGTCGGCGATCGGCTTGTCCCAGTCGATCGTCGGCACGTTGTGGTCCTCGGTGGCCACGGTGAGGTCGGGCCGGCGCACCGGTCGCCCGGCCAGCCGTAGGCCCTCGAACGCCTGCGGCGAGGTGACCTCGTGCACGAGGTGCAGGTCGACGTACAGCAGGTCGGGTTCTCCGGCGGCCTGGCGGACGACGTGCTCGTCCCAGACCTTCTCGGACAACGTCTTGCCCATGGTGGCGATCTCCTTCGATCCGTCTCTGTGAGTCTCACGATACGCCTTGCGTCCCATGATCTGAGACGTCAGTATTGCCATATGGACAACGCATCGACGGGTGGCAGCGGCGTCGGCGTGCTGGACAAGGCGGCGCAGGTCCTGGCCGCGCTCGAGTCGGGTCCGGCCACCCTGGCCGGGCTGGTCGCCGGCACTGGGCTGGCCCGGCCGACCGCCCACCGGCTGGCCGTCGCGCTGGAGCACCACCGATTGGTGGCCCGCGACATGCAGGGCCGCTTCGTGCTCGGCCCGCGCCTGGCCGAGCTCTCCGCCGCGGCCGGCGAGGACCGGCTGCTCGCCGCCGCCGGACCCGTGCTGGCGCGGCTGCGCGACATCACCGGCGAGTCGGCGCAGCTGTGGCGCCGGCAGGGCGAGTACCGCGTGTGCGTCGCTGCCGCCGAGCGGCCCACCGGCCTGCGTGACACGATCCCCGTCGGCTCGCAGCTCACCATGCGGGCCGGCTCGGCGGCCCAGGTGCTGCTGGCCTGGGAGGACCCCGAGCGGATGCACCGGGGTCTGCAGAACGCCGCCTTCTCCGCCGCCGCCCTCTCCGGCATCCGCCGCCGCGGCTGGGCGCAGTCGGTCGGCGAGCGCGAGGCGGGCGTGGCCTCGGTGTCGGCGCCGGTGCGCTCGCCCTCGGGCAAGATCGTCGGCGCCGTGTCGGTCTCCGGCCCGCTCGAGCGGCTCTCGCGTCAGCCGGGTCGTATGCACGCCCCGGCCGTGCTCGCCGCGGCCGAGCGGCTCAGCGAGTCGCTGCGACGCGCCGCTGCGGGCGACTAGACCCTGGTCATCCGGGCTGGTCGTCCAGGCCGGGCGGTCCGGACGACGCGCAGTTGGTGGGGTTTGGCCGCACATGCCCTAATCTCGGGCCGTGTGGATCTCCGAGCTCAGTGAGCGCACGCGGATCCCGGTCGACACGATCAAGCACTACCTGAGGGTCGGCGTGCTGCCGAAGGGTCGATCGGTCGGCCCGATGCGCGCGGAGTACGACGAGGCCCATGTGGCGCGGCTGCGGCTGGTCAAGGCCCTGACCGAGGTCGGCCAGCTCAAGCTCGACCAGGTGCGCCGCATCCTGGAGTCCGCCGACGGTCCCGACGTCCGGGTGCCGCAGGCGGTGGGCGCCGCCCACTACGAGCTCTCCCGCCGGGTGATGGAGGAGCGAACTCCCAGTCCGGAGGCGCTGGCCGCCGTCGAGGCGATGATCGGGCGACGGGGCTGGCAGGTCGGCACCGCCAGCCCGCACCGCGAGGCGCTGGCGGTCGCGCTCGACGCACTGCTGGAGACCGGCGCCGGGGCCGACCGACCCGGCCGCGGGCTGACCGACCTGCTGGACCTGTACTCCGAGCACCTCGGCGCCGTCGCGGAGGCCGAGATCGGCTTCGTGGACCTCAGCGATCCCGAGCGTGCGCTGCTCAACGCCATCAGCACCACCGTGCTCTCCGAGCCGGTCGTGCTCGTGGTGCGCCGCCTCGCCCAGGAGCACGCCGTGCGCGATCGCACCCGGATCGACCCGCCGCCCGAGGGCTCGCCGCACCGCCGCTGGACCGACGGCTAGCCGCGGGTTTCGAGACGGTCGCAGGCGACCTCCTCGACCACCGGCGCGCTCAAAGCCTCCCGAGCGCCAGCGCCGCGTGCATGAGGCTGGCGATGCTCTCGCCGTCGCCGATCACGCCGCGGCTCACCAGGTCCATCGTCTCGGTCCAGGGCACCCGACGTACGGCCGTGATGCCCTCCTCGGCCTGCTCGGCGCCCTCCTCGGCCGCGCTCAGCCCGCGCGCTAGGAAGACCACCTCGGGGGCGTCGGCGATCCCGTTGAGGGCCTGCATGGTGCCGATCTGCTCCCACGACGAGGCCTGCAGGCCGGTCTCCTCGCGCAGCTCGCGCTGCGCGGCCAACAGCGGGTCCTGGCCCTCCGACCCGCCCGCGGGCACCTCGAGCGAGGGGCCCGTGGTGTAGCGGTGCATCTCGACCAGCACCACCTCGTCGGCCTCGGTCAGTGCCACCACGAAGACCGCCACCGGGAGCTCGACCACCCCGTAGATCCCGGCCCGGCCGTCGGGGTGGACCACCTCGTCCTCGCGCACCCGGATCCAGGGGTTGCGGTAGACGGTCCGGCTGGAGGTCGTGCGCCACGGGCTGGGACCGGTCATGGCTCGACGCTAACGGTGGGGCCGCGGAACAGCGCGTGCACGGCGAGGTCGACGACGCTCTCGACGTCGCCGTCACCGATGTCGCCGCTCATCGCGATCCGGTGCAGCACCGCCCCCAGGACGACGTCGACGACCAGGTCGACCACCGACGCCTCGACCTCCCACCGCTCGCACAGGGCCTGCGTGAACGGGTCGCGGATGCGGGCGCGCAACCGGGCGCGCAGCTCCGGGTCGCGGCCGGCCTCGTCAACGAGCCCGACCAGCAGGTGGCGCACGTCGGGCTCGCGCACCCGGCCGGCGAGCCAGCCGACAGCGGCGCGGACCGCGGTCGCGCCGTCGCGGTCGTCGACCGGCGGGTCGCCGAGGGTGCGGGCGAGGGCGTCGACGGCGAGCTCGGCCTTGGAGCTCCACCGCCGGTAGATCGTCGTCTTGGCCACCACGGCCCGCGCCGCGATGGCGTCGATGGTGACCTGGGCGTAGGCACGGTCGCCGACCAGCGCGGCCGTCGCGTCGAGCACGGCGGCCTCGACGTCGGCGCGGCGCGGCCGGCCCGTGCGACTCGCGACGTCTGCCACATCACACCTCCTCCGGCCCCCGAAACCCTGTGGCGAGGCTCCCGGGCCTCGTACGATTAATTCCACTACCGACAGTAGCGTAACCCTGGGGAGGGACCATGGCCGAGGACGTCAGCTTCACCGCCGAGCTCAAGGACGCGATCGCGCCGCGCACGGTCCTGCTCGTGCTCGGCGTCCTCGCCCTGCAGCTGGGGTTCGTGGCCTCCTACGTCGGCGCCTTCCACCACCCCACCGCCCACGACCTCCGGGTCGGCATCGTCGGACCGAGCAGCATCACCGCGCGCGTCGAGCAGCAGCTGAAGGACTCGGTGGGCGACGAGGTGTCGGTGACGCGGCTGCAGCAGCGTGCCACCGCGGTGGAGCAGATCCGCCAGGACCGGCTGCACGCCGCACTGGTCGTGGACTCCGGCGGCACCACCGACGAGCTCCTGGTGGCCTCGGGCGGCGGCTCGTCGCTGGTGAGCGCGGTCCAGCAGGCCGCCGAGCAGGCCGAGGCCGAGCAGCAGCGCAGCCTCACCACCACCGATCTGGTGCCGCTGCAGTCCGGCGACGCGCGCGGCCTCTCGGGCTTCTACCTCACCATCGGCTGGCTGGTCGGGGGCTACCTGATGGCCTCGCTGCTCGGCGTCGCCCGCGGCTCGCGGCCGGCGAACCCACGCCGGGCGGTGATCCGGCTGCTGGCCCAGCTGCCCTACGCCGCGGCGGCCGGGCTCGGCGGGGCGCTGGTGGTGGACCAGTGGCTGGGTGCGCTCACCGGCCACTTCTGGGCGCTGGCTGGCACCGGCACCCTGCTGGTGCTGGCGGCGGCCACCGTCACCACGGCCCTGCAGGTGCTGTGCGGGACCCTCGGCATCGGCCTGGCCGTCCTGGTCTTCGTGGTGCTGGGCAACCCCAGCGCGGGCGGGGCGTTCGGCTGGCCGCTGCTGCCGTGGCTGTGGCGCACGATCGGTCCGTGGCTGCCCAACGGCGCCGGCACCGAGGCGCTGCGCCGCACGGTGTACTTCGCCGGCCGCGACGCGGGCGGGTACCTGCTGGTGATCGCGCTCTGGGCCGCGGTGGGCGTCGTGGTGACGCTGGCGGTCAGCCGGTGGCGTCACTCGCGCGAGGCGGTGGCGGCATGACGCCCGCCGACGGCCTCGCCGTGCGCGGGCAACGACTGGCCCTGCAGGCGCTGCTCGCCGCCCCGCGACCGTTGCGGCGCGCGATCGCCGGACGTCCGCTGCGGCTCGACGGCGACGCCTTGGAGGTCGAGAACCAGGTGCTGCTGCGGCTCACCCGGTCCGCCGCTGCGCCTCGCCTCGGCCCGGCCGACATCCCACGGCTGCGCGACGACCTGCGCCGCGGCATGCGCGTCGCGGGCGGCACCTGGCCGATCGGGCGCGTCGAGGACCTCGACGTCGCCGGGGTGCCGGTCCGCCGCTACTCCCCCACCCGGCCCGACCCGGCAGCCGCCGGGGCTGTGGTGGTGTTCCTCCACGGCGGTGGGTTCATCGCCGGCGACATCGCCACCTACGACCCGGTGTGCCGCTTCCTGGCCGAGCGCTCGGGCGTCGAGCTGCTCTCGGCGGAGTACCGGCTCGCGCCCGAGCACCCCTTCCCGGCCGCCTACGACGACTGCGTCGCGGTGTTCGAGTGGGTGCACGCCCACGCCGCCGAGCTCGGTGTCGACCCGCATCGGATCGCCGTCGCCGGCGACTCCGCCGGCGGCAACCTGGCCGCCGGCGTGGCGCTGGCCGCGGGCGAGCGGTGCGCGTTCCAGCTGCTGATGTACCCGGGCACCACCGCCGAGGACAGCTTCCCCTCCCGCGAGCTGTTCGGCACCGGCTTCCTGCTCACCAACGACTTCATCGACCTCGCGGTGCGCTCCTACGCCGGCGGTCTGAGCGGCGACGCGCTCACCGACCCGGCGGCCGCGCCGCTGCACGCCACGGTGCCGCGCAGCGTCGCCCCCGCCCACGTCGTCACGGCCGCGTTCGACCCGCTGCGCGACGAGGGCGAGGCGTACGCCGCCAAGCTGCGCGAGGCCGGCGTCGAGGTCCACCTGGAGCGCACCTCCGGCCAGCTCCACGGCTACATCGGCCTGCTCGGCGTCAGCCGCTCCGCCCGCCGCGCCACCGAGCACCTGGCCGACGTCCTGCGGACCTGGGTGCGCGGCTGAGCAACGTCATCCGAAGAGGTCGCCGCAGCGACCGATTCGTATGACGTCCCGGACATGACAGCGGCCCGGCTCTCACTGGAGAACCGGGCCGCTGCTTTCGCGTACCCCCGACGGGATTCGAACCCGCGCTACCGCCTTGAGAGGGCGGCGTGCTAGGCCACTACACAACGGGGGCGTGACACGCCTCAGCCTTGCACAGCAAGGGATTCAGCGTCTCGCTGGGGTACTAGGACTCGAACCTAGACTAACTGGACCAGAACCAGTCGGGCTGCCAATTACCCCATACCCCAAGGGTGTCGATCCGGATGGACCGAGGGACGACGATACACGGTCACACCGGACGCTGCCCAATCCGCCCGGGCGGCTGCGACGTGGCGCCCGCCACCCCCATCCGCCGGGCCACCAGCAGCACCAGGCCGACGTAGACCAGGCTCTGCACGATCGTCACCGGGATGTTCCAGTAGGAGGTCTTGGTGGCCTCGAACACGGTCGCGATGTTGCCGAAGACCAGGGCGAAGCCGTAGGCGACGAAGTTGTTGAGCACGTGCAGCGCGATGCCGGGCTCGAGGCCGCCGACGCGGACCACGAGGAACCCGGCGAGCACGCCGAAGCCGAACCGGTCGAAGAACAGCGGCGGGTCCTGGGCGCCGTGGGCGATGGCGAAGAGCAGGGCCGGCACCAGCAGCGTGACGGCGAACGCGAGGCCGCTCCAGCGGCCGAAGAGCGAGCCGATGGCCTGCATCAGGTAACCGCGGAAGACGTACTCCTCCCCCATGGCCTGCAGCGGGGTGGTGAGCACGATGACGATGGCGAAGGCCAGGGCCTGGCCGCCGAGGTGGTTGAGCGTGCCGACCTGGCCGGTGTTCTCGTTGCCCTCCGCGGGCACCAGGAGACCCAGGCCGACCTGGACGGCCAGCGCCACGACCGAGATCGGGAGGCAGGCCAGCAGGAAGCGCCAGCGGATGCCCGGGCGCACCGACGTCAGCCACCGCGGCCGGACGCCGTGCAGCCACCGCACCACGGCCCAGGCGACGAGCACGCCGGTGGCCAGGGTGAGGTTGAGGTACAGCATCGAGGCCGGCGTCACGCGGTCCAGATCCGCCGCCTTCGTGAAGGCGTCGGCGAAGTTCCCGCCCTCGATGCCCACCTGCACGTACACCGCGACGACCAGCACCGGCGTCATCACCAGGCCGGCGAGCACGAACACCGCGACCAGCAGCACGACCGAGCCGACGAGCGGCCGCCACCACGCCCAGGTGGGCGTGCGCAGCACCTGGGGGTAGCCGACAGCGGCCGTCGGCTCGGTGGTCACAGGGTGGCTGCGTGGGCCAGTCGCGCGAGCGTCACCTCGCGGCCGAGCAGCTCGAGGGACTCGAACAGCGGCGGCGACACGCGACGGCCGGTGACGGCCACGCGCACCGGTCCGAAGGCGTGGCGCGGCTTGAGGCCGAGGCCGTCGACCAGGGCGGCGCGCAGCGCCTCCTCGATGGCCGGAGTGGTCCACTCCTCCAGCGCCTCGAGCGCGGTCGCCGACGCGGTGACGACTTCGCGGCCGGCGTCGTCGAGGACGGCGGCGACGTCGGCCTCGTCGTAGGCGACGTCGGTGACGAACAAGAACCCGAGCATGCCGGGCGCCTCGGTGAGCTTGTTCATCCGCTCGTGCACCAGCGGCACGGCGCGGGCGAGCAGGTCGCGCTGGAAGTCGGTGGGCTCGGCGGGGAGGACGCCGGCCGCCTGCAGGAACGGCACGACCCGCTCGGCCATCTCCGAGACGGGCACCATCCGCATGTGGTCGCCGTTGATGGCCTCGGCCTTCTTCAGGTCGAAGCGCGCCGGGTTTGGGTTGACGTCGCCGATCTCGAAGGCGTCGACCATCTCGGGCAGGGTGAAGACGTCGCGGTCCCCGGAGATGGCCCAGCCCAGCAGGGCCAGGTAGTTGAGCAGCCCCTCGGGCAGGAAGCCGGCGTCGCGGTAGCCGAGCAGGTTGGCCTCGGGATCGCGCTTGGAGAGCTTCTTGTTGCCCTCGCCCATCACGTACGGCAGGTGCCCGAAGCGCGGCGTGTGCTGGGCGACGCCGAGCTCCTTCAGTGCCTCGTAGAGCGCGATCTGACGCGGCGTGCTGGAGAGCAGGTCCTCGCCACGCAGCACGTGGGTGATCCCCATCAGCGCGTCGTCGACCGGGTTGACCAGCGTGTAGAGCGGCTCGCCGTTGGCGCGCGCGAGCGCGTAGTCGGGCACGTGCTCGGAGGCGAAGGTGACCTCGCCGCGCACCAGGTCGTCGAAGGTGATCGAGCCGTCGGGCATCCGGAACCGCAGGACCGGCCGGCGGCCCTCGGCCTCGAACGCGGCGCGCTGCTCGGCGCTCAGGTCGCGGCAGAAGCCGTCGTAGCCCTGCAGCTTCGACCCGCTGGCCTTGCGCCGGGCGTCGACCTCCTCGGTGGTGCAGAAGCAGTCGTAGACGTGGTCGGTGCCGCGCAGCCGGACCAGCACGTCGGCGTAGATCTCGCCACGCTCGGACTGCAGGTACGGCCCGAACGGCCCGCCCTTCTCCGGCCCCTCGTCCCACTCCAGGCCGAGCCAGTGCATCACCTCGATGAGGGCGTCGTAGGACTCCTGGGTGTTCCGTGCGGTGTCGGTGTCCTCGATGCGGAAGACGAAGGTGCCGCCGTGGTGGCGCGCGAAGGCCCAGTTGAACAAGGCAGTACGGGCCAGGCCCACGTGCGGCGAGCCGGTCGGCGAGGGCGCCATCCGCACGCGCACGGCGGGGTTCAGCTCAGTCACGGTTCTTCACCACGTTCGTGAGGTTGCCGATGCCGCCGACGAAGACCTCGACCTCGTCGCCGGGCACGATCGGGCCGACGCCGTCGGGGGTGCCGGTGAGGATGACGTCGCCGGGCAGCAGCGTCATCGCGGCACTGACGTGGGAGACGAGCGTGGGCAGGTCGAAGATCAGGTCGGCGGTGGAGCCGTCCTGCTTGAGGTCGCCGTTGACCCAGGTGCGCACGGGCCGGCCGACCTCGAAGTCGTGCGGGTCGAGGTCGGTCTCGATCCACGGCCCCAGCGGGCAGAAGGAGTCGAAGCCCTTCGCCCGCGCCCACTGGCCGTCGCCGCGCTGCAGGTCGCGCGCCGTGACGTCGTTGGCCGCGGTGTAGCCGAAGATCACGTCGGTGGCCTGCTCGGGCGGCACGTCGCGGCAGATGCGGCCGATGACGACGGCGAGCTCGCCCTCGAAGTGCACCTCGTTGCTCTGCGGCGGGTAGAAGATCGGGTCGCCGGGGCCGACGACGCTGGTGTTGGGCTTGAGGAACATCAGCGGCTCGCTGGGGGCGTCCCCGGTGCCCATCTCGGCGACGTGAGCCGCGTAGTTCTTGCCGATGCCGACCACCTTGCTGCGCGGCAGCACCGGCGCCAGCAGCCGGACGTCAGCCAGCCGGTGCTCCTCTTGCGTCAGCTGCACGCCGGCGTAGAGCGGGTCGCCGGCCAGGGCCACCACCACGCAGTCCTCGTCGGGGATGCCGTTGTCGTCGACCTCGCCGGTCACGACCCCGAACTGGGGGTCCTCGCCGGTGGTGAATCTCGCGATACGCACGGGGCCGAGACTACTGATCGCCCGCGACTACTGATCGGCGGTGCGGCGCCGACCGCGTGCCACCAGCAGGGCGAGCAGCGACGCCACGAGGAGCACCCCCGCGCCCAGCTGCAGCCGGCCGTAGTGGCGGCGGTGACCGAGGTCGAGGTAGATGGCCACGTAGCCGCGGTCCTCACCGCTGGTGGTCACCTCGTACGTCCCGGCCCGCCGCACGGCGACCCGCCACACCGGCACGTGCACCACGTTGTTGACGCTGACCGCGCCACCGTCGACCTTGTGGAACACCGGGTCGGCCGTGCCCGAGCGCTCGATCGACGCCGAGAACCGCGGCACCGCCACGCTGCCGCCGCCCCCGCCGTCGGCGCTGATGCCGCGGAAGGAGACGTCGACGGCGCCGGCCGGCAGCCGCACCGAGCCGTGGCCGGGGATCTCGACGCTGCCGAACCGGTCCCAGCTCTGGAACAGGTCGCCGAACAGCAGCGGCACCACCACGCCGAGCACCCCGAGCACCAGGCCCGCCACCGCGAGCCGGCGCAGCGCCGTGCTCACACCGGCTCGAGCGGACGCGGCTCGCCGGCCGGGGTCTCGACGACGATCGCGTCGCCCGCACGCACCACACCGCCCCGCTCCACCACACCCATGACCCCGCCGAGCCGCACGACGTGGCCGGCCTCGTCGCGGGTGACCAGCTCGCGCAGCAGCCCGTCGGAGAAGCCGTCGATCTGGGTGCACGGGTTGCGCAACCCGGTGACGCGCACGACGGCCTCGGCGCCGAGGTGCAGCAGCGTGCCGGTGGGCAGGCCGAGCAGGTCGACGCCGCGGGTGGTGACGTTCTCGCCGAGGTCACCGGGACGGACCTCGTGGCTGACCTCGTCGAGCAGCTCGGCGTGGATCAGGTGCACCTGTCGCAGGTTGGGCTGCGTGGGGTCGCGACGCACGCGCGAGCGGTGCTGCACGGTGACGCCGAGGTGGGCGTCGCCCTTCACGCCGAGCCCCGCGAGCAGCACGATCTCCTCGACCGGCTGCTTGCTGAAGCGGTGCTCGGCGTCCCGATGCACGGCGACGACTGTCACGCCTGGGATCCTAGGCCGCGTGCGAGTCCTCGTGGTCGATGCGGCCAACGTCGTCGGCTCGCGCCCCGACGGCTGGTGGAAGGACCGTCCGGGCGCGGCTCGGCGACTGCACGAGCGGCTGTTGGTGGCCGACGTGCCCCACGACCTGGTGGTGCTGGTGCTCGAGGGTCAGGCGAAGGCGGGCGCACCGGCCGGCCGCGACGGCCACGTGCGCGTCGTCCACGCCCCCCGCGACGGCGACGCGGCGATCCTCGACGTCGTCCGCTCCCACGCCGTGGACCAGGTCACCGTCATCACCGCCGACCGCGGCCTGCGCGCCGGTGCCGAGGTGGCCGGGGCGACCGTCATGAGTCCGTCATGGCTGCTGGACCTGCTCTGACGCCGCGTGTGCTGGAGTGGTCGCCATGACGACCGCCGGAGCACACGAGGTGCTCGACCGGTCGTGCTGGTCGGCTCGAGCGGCCGCGCACGAGGAGCGGGTCGACCGCTGGGTCCAGCCGCACCTGGCCCGCCGGCGCCGCGGCGAGAAGCACCCGGTGCACGACTTCCTCTTCGGCTACTACTCCCACTCCCCCGCCGCCCTGCGCCGCTGGCACCCCGGCTACGGCGTCACCCTCCTCGACGCCCCCGAGTACGCCGACGCCCGCGGGTACGCGGTAGTCCAGACCAAGACGCACCACTGCGAGCCCGGCACCAGTGCTACTCGTTCTGGACTATCCGTCACGGCGGCGCACCTGGAATCGCTCCAACCGCTCCTGAAGTCGACGCTGCGACTTCTGGAGGCCACCGCCACGCGCCCGGCGTCCTACGGCTGCTTCGGGCTGCACGAGTGGGCGATGGTCCACCGCGCCGACCGGACCCGGCACCCGGTGCCGCTCCGGCTGGGGCCGGCCGGCACCGACGCCGTGGTCGAGTCGCACCGCATCGCCTGCTCGCACTTCGACGCCTTCCGGTTCTTCACCGACTCGGCCCGCCCGCTCAACACGCTCTCCCCCGGCCGCGACGACCGTCCCGACTTCGAGCAGCCGGGCTGCCTGCACGCGGGCATGGATCTGTACAAGCACGCGTTCCGCCTGTCGCCGCTGGTGCCGAGCGAGCTGGTGGCCGACTGCTTCGAGCTGGCGCACGACATCCGCGAGCTCGACATGCGCGCCTCGCCCTACGACCTGAGCGAGCACGGCTTCGAGGCGGTGCCGATCGAGACGCCCGAGGGCAAGCAGGCCTACGTCGCGGCCCAGCGGGCCTTCACCGAGCGGGCGGCACCACTGCGGGAGCGATTGACGCGGACGGCTGGTGACCTACTGAGCGTCGCTAGCCTGCCCTCGTGATCCGCGAGGCGACGCTCGACGACTTCGACGGCGTGATCCGGCTCTACCGTCAGCTGCACCCGTACGACACCGTCCTCACGGACGGGTCGGACCGGCTGATCTTCGAGTCCATCGTCGCCGCCGAGCACCTTCACCTGCTGGTGCTCGACGAGGACGGCGAGCTGGTGGCCACGACCTACCTCAACCTGATCCCGAACCTCTCGCGCTCGGCAGCGCCGTACGCGGTGATCGAGAACGTGGTCGTCGAGCAGACCCGACGCGGCACCGGCCTGGGCAAGCGCATGATGGCGGCGACCTTGCGCCGGGCGTGGGAAGCCGGCTGCTACAAGGCGATGCTGATGACGGGCTCGCGGACCCCGGCCACGCACGCGTTCTACCGAGCCTGCGGTTTCGACCCCGACGCCAAGACCGCCTATCTCGCCCGACCGTCCTGAGGCTCAGGAACGGATACGTCGCCGGCGCGGCCGCGACAGGAGAGCTCGATCAGCAGGTTCGCGAAGCCGAGGGCCTCGTCGATGGCGCCGTGTGTGTGCTCGACATCGCCGAACCACTCGCTCGGCAGGATGTCCGGCTGCACCTAGCAATGCCCCTGTCTGACCCCGTATCGGGCGAAGCGACGGAGTTGGTAGTGGATACACGGTGCCACGGCAGCGTCTTCAACCAGCTGACGTATCGCGCCATCACAGCGGGGACGGGCTCGGGGTTCGTCGTAGCGCCGGCCCACGCGTCCGGGTAGGTCTGGAACCAGGCGAACGTGCTCTCGTCCGGCGCCGTGCCGGGCAGCGGCTCGAGCACCGCTTCGAAACGGCCTTGCTCGGCGCCATCGAGGGAGACGGCCACCGATGCGAACGAGCGCATCGATTTCACCCCCGGCCACGGACCGTCTGGCTCCACGTCGGTTACGACGTAGGTCCAGACGTCCGCCGACCTCAGTCCTCGGAGTCCAGGTAGACGCAGAACGGGTGGCCGGCCGGGTCGAGCAGGACCCGGACGTCGTCCTGCGGCTGGAACGAGGCCAGCGTCGCGCCGCAGGCGAGGGCGTGGTCGACGGCCTCGTCGAGGTCCTCGACCTGGAAGTCGAGGTGCAGCTGCATCTGCTGCTCGCCGTCCACGCGGGGCCACACGGGGCGGGCGTAGCCGGGGTCGCCGTTGAAGGCGAGGTTGAGGCCGCCGGTGGCCGACGGGGCGACGGTCGCCCAGTCGGGGGCGTCGGCGAAGAGCTCCCAGCCCAGCAGCCGGCGGTAGAAGTGGGCGAGCTCGGAGGCGTCGGCGCACTCCAGGACCACGCCGAACCAGGACTTCTCCGGGTGCAGGGCCATCCCCCCACTATGGATCACCGATGAGGTCTGCCGCGTGAGGCCGACTGCCTCTGCCGCCCTCGTGCGCTACCGGGTCACGCCCCGACGGCGGCGCGCACGTCCTCCTGCACCAGCGCCATGTTGATGACCGCCCCCGCCATCGCGCCGGCGGCAGCGGCGCCGACGACCTGGGCCATCGGTTCGGCGACGTTGCCCGCCGCGTAGACCCCTGGCACCGACGTCTCGCGAGTCACCGGGTCGGCGACGACGTGGCGGGCGACCAGTTGCCCGCCCATCTCGAGGTCGGCGGTCTCCGCGCCGAGCGCCTCGAGCACGGTCGAACGTGCGACCACCTTCGAGGCGACGGCCACGGTCGTCACCGGCAGTACGGAGCCGGCCACCTCGACGCCGGTCAGCTGGGAGCCCTCGGCGAGGATCCGGGCGACCTGGCCCTCGACGACCCTCACCCCGGCAGCGCGGACCAGGTCGAGGTCGGCGACGTCGTGACCGTCGGTCAGCAGGCTCACCCGATCCGAGAGCTGGCTGAACAGTAGAGCCTGGTGGGCAGCCGCGGGTCCGGTGGCCAGGACGGCGATCGGTTCGTCGCGCACCTCCCAGCCGTGGCAGTAAGGGCAGTGCACGACGTGACGGCCCCACTGCTCGCGCAGCCCGGGGACGTCGGGGAGCTCGTCGACCGCGCCGGTGGTCACCAGCAGCCGGCGCGCCGTGACGGCACCTCCGACGGCGAGGGACACCTCGAAGCCACCGTCGACCGCTCGCGCCGAGGTGGCCGTCGCTGGGCGCATCTGCACCCCGTAGCCGGCCACCTCCTCGGTCCCGATGCGGACGAGCTCCGCAGGCGGCAGTCCGTCGCGGGTCACGAAGCCGTGCACGCCCTCTGCCGACCGATTGCGCTGCTCCCCCGCGTCGAGCACCAGCACGTCGCGTCGCGAGCGACCCAGCATGAGAGCACCGGAGAGCCCGGCCGCGCCTCCTCCGATGACGATGACGTCGTGATCCATGCTCTCAGCCTCAACGGCTATCGCTAGAGCGACAAGTTACCTTGCCGGTATGGCAAACGGCCTCGGTGATCGTCTGCGACTCCTGCGCGCCGAGCGCGACCTCACCCTGGCCGAGGTGGCCGAGCAGACCGCCATCTCGGTGAGCACGCTGTCGCGGCTGGAGTCGGGTGGCCGCAGGGCGACGCTCGAGCTGCTGCTCCCCCTGGCCCGCACCTACGCCGTCACCCTCGACGACCTCGTCGACGCCCCAGCCACCGGTGACCCACGCGTCCACCTGCGGCCGCGTAGGACGCAGTGGGCGACGATCGTGCCGCTGAGCAACCGCCCCGGCGGCACACGCGTCTTCAAGCAGGTGATCGACCCCCGGCGGTGCGAGCCCGATCCACGCTCCCATGATGGTTACGAGTGGCTCTACGTCGTCGACGGACGGCTGCGGCTGGTGCTCGGGGACCACGACCTGGTGCTCGGCCCGGGCGAGGTGGCGGAGTTCGACACGCGTACGCCGCACTGGTTCGGCTGCGCCGACGCCCGTCCGACCGAGATCCTCAGCATCTTCGGACCGCAAGGCGAACGGATGCACGTGCGGGCCCGCCCGAAGTAACCTCGGCGCGCCATGACCCTCGTTGCCCCATCTCCTCGGGAGGACCGCGTCTCGGTCCGCGACGTGCCCGCCGTGCTGCTCACCGCGGGCCGCCTCATCGCCCGGCACTGGCCGGCGCTGCTGGCACTGAGCCTGCTGGGCGCGGGCATCCGCGCGGGCGTGCTGTGGGCGGCGGTCGAGGTCAGCGACTCCGTGCCGATCCTGGGCCAGCTCATCTTGATCCTGGCTCCGCTGGGGTACCTCCTGCCGATCATCGCGATGCTGCACCTGTGCGGCGCCTCCCTGCCGCGGCTGAAGGAGGTCAGCGCGCAGCGGGCACCTGAGGCCGTCACCGAGGGCCGGGAGCGGCGGCTCGTCGACGTCGCGGTGTCGGTGCTGGTGCCGTTCCTCGCCGTCTACGTCTCCTACGGCCTGCTCGACCAGGACATCTCGCGCTTCCGCAACGAGGCGGCGTTCAACGAGTTCAACCGGTTCTCGCTGCTCCACACGCTGCACTACGACTACGCCGGCCGGCTCGGCATCTACCCCGTGCAGATCGCGCTCATGATCGTGGCGATCGCGTGGGTGCTGCGCTGGACGCTGGGCCGCATCGAGAACCTGACCAGGTTCCTGCTGCTGGCCTTCCTCGGCGCCCTGGTCGAGGTGTACTACACCGGGCAGGTGGCCGGGCAGTCCGTGCAGGTGCGCACCGCCGGCACGAACTGGCTCGACGACCGCGTCGCCGTGCACACCGTGCGCTCGACCTACGAGCGCGTCGTGGACCACCTCGGGTGGTTCGGGCACCCGGTGGACGCGCTGACCACCTGGGTGCTGGGACTGGTCGGGTCACTCGACGCCGTGGTGGTCGTGCCGATCGCCTGGCTCGCCGTCGGCGCGGTCGTGCTGGGCCACAAGCTCGCACCGCCCGCGCCCTTCGAGCACCCTTGGATCGAGCGGCTCACGGTGGTGCCGGCGTGGCTGCGCAAGGGGCTCGCCTCGCTGCTCTCCGACATCGTCGAGCGGTTCTCGGCGTTCTGGAACGGCCTGCGCCTGCTGGGCTCGGCCGGGCTGCTGCCGATGCTGGTGTTCGGGCTCGCGTTCTTGGTGGCGATCCGCATCCCGCTGCTGTTCTCCGAGGCCGTCCGGCTACTCATCGGACCGTTGGACACCGACACCTGGCTGGCCATCTCGCCAATGGAGGCGGGGCTCGGCCTGGCCCTGTCGATGGCGGTGACGGCGCCGCTGCTCGCCGCCGCCCTGGAGTGGGTGCTGGTGCCCTCGCTGCTCAGCGAGGCAGCCGCAGGCTCACGTAGTCCGGCCGAGCGAACCACACCCTGACCTCCACCGGCCGGGCACCGGTGGGCACCAGCACCACCGGCGACGTCGTCCAGGTGCGTGGGCGCTGGTGCCCCTTCTCCACCGCGCCCCGCTTCGCCCCCTTGTACAAGGCGGGAGAGGGGCCCTCGTGGCCGTCGGGTACGCACAGCGTCTGGCTCACCGGGAGGCCGTTGACGTCGTACTGATGACCGGCGGCGTCGACGACGGTGAGCTGGCAGCCGCTCAGCGCGACGCTGGGGTCGGCGCTGAAACCGAGGCGCACGCGGTAGGCCGAGACGCCCGCCTGAACCCGGGTGCGATCCCCCAGGGAGTCCAGGTAGGTCGTCGTCGGTGTCACCTTGTCCACGCGCACCCGGAACCGGTAGGCGGTCTTGCCGGCGGTGTCCTCGTAGGGGATGTCGACCGCTGCGACGTGACCGGGCTTCGCTGTGACCAGCGTGCGGTGCAGGCCGTCGTCGAACCAGAACGTCTTCACGTGGTAGCTCGCCGCGGCCAGCATCGCCACCAGGGCGACCGGCACCAGCGGGAGCCAGAGCCGGTTCGCGCGCCACCACCCCCTGCTCACGACGACCCCTCGGTCAGCGTCAGCGACTTCTGGTCGGCCGTCTCGAAGCCGCCGGAGAAGCCGTCGAGTCCGGTCGTGGTGGCCCAGCCCTTCGTCACGTCGGCCCGGCTCAACCCGAGGGCGATCCGGGCGACGTCGTCGCGCGCCTGGCCCCCGCCCTGGCCCGGCACACCCTGCGACAGCTCCAGCCGGCTGCCCTCGAGCGCGCGCTTCGGCACGTCGAAGCAGTACATGACGTGGTAGCGCAGACCGGTCGGGTAGAAGGCGCCGGGCACGGAGCAGGAGCCCCGGCTGGTGACGGCGTAGGGACGACCGTCGCCACCGAGCAGACCGACGTAGCCCACCTGCTGCGGCTGGCGCTTCGCCGTGATCGTGGCGTAGACGGCGAGGAACCGGCCCGCGGGCGCGGCCGCGCCGCTGGGCGTGCCGAGGAAGGCGACCACCCGCACGTCGGTGACCTTCACGTCGGCGTAGCGCAGCGAGAGCGCGTGGTCGACCCGTCCCGTGCGCACGAACGGCCGGCTCGAGACGTTGCCGATCGGTAGGTGATCGGTGATCGCCCGGCCCAACGCCATCGCGGCGATCAGGGCCACCGCCAACGTCACCGAGCGCCTCACGGCTTGACCTTCACGTCGACCGGAGCCTCGACCAGGAGCCGTTCGGGCACCCAGGCGTCGGGGTCCAAGGTGAGCGGGTCGTCGGCCTGGAAGGTCCAACGACCCAGACCAAGCCGCGGAGCGTCGTCACCCGAAGCGGGCTCCCAGCCGCGTGCCTGCTGGAACACGAACGCCAGCCGGTAGGTCAGACCCGGGTTCACCTGCTCGCTCAGCGAGCTGGCGTCCTTGACCAGGTAGGCGTCCGCGACGCCGGGCCGCGCACCCATGTTCTTGGTGACGATCGCCTTGGAGATGTAGGAGGAGTACTGCGGCTCGTCGGTGCGGTTGTGCACCAGCGCCTCGACGACCAGCAGCCGGTCGTGCTTCCTGGCCGGCTTGATGACGGGGCTGAGCGAGCTGACGGTGACGACCTTCTGCACGGTGACGTCGAACGGCCCGATGTCGTAGGCGCGGTTCAGGTGCAGCGTGGCGGGCTTCGGCGCCGGCTCGGCCTTCAGGCCCCCGAAGGGCGCGGTGATCAGCAGCGCCACCGCGGCGACGCCGGTGACCTTCTGCTTGTTCGAGCGGTTCTTGACGAAGCCGCGGGCGCGGTGGCGTAGCTTCGGACGGCCCTCGGCGGCAGCCGTGGACGCCGCCTCGCCCGCACCCGAGTCCGACACGGGCAGGATCCTAGATCGACGGGCGCCGATCCGCCCACGGTCGCGCGGCCTCGACCTGCGCCGCGAGCGAGAACAGCGCGGCGTCCTCGCCGGGGCGGCCGGCGAGCATGACACCCACCGGCAGCCCGTCGTCGCTCTGGTGCAGCGGCAGCGAGACGGCCGGCATCCCGGTGATGTTCCAGCTCGAGGTCCACGGGGTGAAGCGACCCTGGGCGTGGAAGTCGGCCTCGGGGTCCTCGTCGTCGCGCAGCACACCGACCGGCAGCGGCGGCTGGGCGAGCGTCGGCGTCAGCACCACGTCGTACGCCGCCAGCGCGGCCAGCGCCCGCGCGGCGATGCGGCGGGTCTCGCCGATGGCGCGGCCGAAGTCCGGTCCGCTCACCTGCTCGCCCTGCTCGATCTGCCAGCGCGTCAGCGGTCGCAGCAGGTGGCGCTGCTCGGCGGGCACCGGCGTCACCGCGGTCAGCACCGTCCAGCAGGTCAGGAACACCTCGGCCGCCTCGCGCGGGATCGGGACAGGTACGTCCTCGACCTCGTGGCCGAGCGACTCCAGCAGCCTCGAGGCGTCCTCCCAGGCGCGGTGGCACGCGGGGTGCACCTCGGCGTCCATCAGGATCGGCTCGACGAAGCGTGCCACGCGCAGCCGCCGAGGCTCGACGTCGCAGGCGGCGAGGTAGGGCTGCGTCGGCGTCCAGTACGGGTCGCCCACCGCGCGTCCGGCGAGCACGTCGAGCAGCGCGGCGGCGTCGCGGACGGTGCGGGCCAGGGGGCCGCTGGTGGCCAACCCGATCGGGTCGCCGTAGCCGGGCGCGCTGGAGACGACGCCGCGGCTGGGCTTGAAGCCGACGATGCCGCAGCAGCTGGCCGGGATCCGGATCGAGCCGCCGCCGTCGGAGCCCTGTGCCACCGGCACCAGCCCGGCGGCCACCGCGGTGGCCGCTCCCCCGCTGGACCCGCCGGCCATGCGCGTGGTGTCCCACGGGGTGACGGCCGGCGGCGCGATCGAGGGGTCGGGCTCGGTGTAGCAGGGCGAGCCGAACTCCGGGGTGTTGGTCTTGCCCAGGCTCACCAGCCCGGCTCGCTGCAGGCGCAGCACCACCTCGTCGGAGTGCTGCGGCACGTAGTCGCGCATCAGCACCGAGCCGTAGGTGGTGCGCACCCCGGCGGTGGCGTTGAGGTCCTTGACCGCGGTCGGCACCCCGGCCAGCGGCCCGTCACTGGTGGGGTGGGCGGCCAGCGCTGCCTCGGGCGTGAGGGTCACGAAGGCGCCGAGGCGGGAGGAGTGCTCCTCGATGCGGGCCAGGTGGTGCTCGACGAGCTCGCGGGTGGAGACCTCGCCGCGACGGACCGCCGTTGCCTGGTCCAGAGCACTGAGCTCGTGCAGCTGCGTCACGGCCCCCGAGACTAGTGCGGGCGGAGGGCGTGTCTGTGGACCGGCTTAGTCCGATCGGGTCATAACGTCTGGCTGTCAGGCCAGGAACGGGCGAAACCCCGCGGGTAGTCCTTCGTGCCGCCGATGCTCTGAGCACGTTCGCTTGTCGACCATGGAGGTGCGTGATGGCGAGCATGGTAACCGAGGTGGGGGCCCGATCCCCGCTCGGAACGCTGGTCACATGTGAGTGTGGCCAGGCGCTGGACTGCTGCCACGGGCAGCACTGCCCGCGTTGCGGAGTCACCCTGCACGCCTGATACGAGTTACGAGCGAACTGCTTCGCGAGGGCCCTCACCACGATCCGCCGTGGTGAGGGCCTCGCGCGTTTCCCGGGGTAGTCCAGATCAAGTAGCACCACCGACGGCGTCCGCGGTGGTGTCACTCGATCTGGACTACCTCACCTGGGCGCGGCGCAGGCCGAAGGTGAGGCCGTCGACGAGGGCGCCCCAGGAAGCCTGGATGACGTTGGCGCCGACGCCGACGGTGACCCAGGAGGAGGCGCCGTCGGTGGTCTCGATGAGCACGCGCGTGATGGCGTCGGTGCCGTGGCCCTGGTCGAGGATGCGCACCTTGTAGTCGATCAGCTGGAACTTGGCGACCTCCGGGTACGCCTGCCCGATCGCGCCCCGCAGCGCCTGGTCAAGGGCGTTGACCGGGCCGTTGCCCTCGCCGGTGTTGACGATGCGGGCGCCACCGGCGCGCAGCTTCACGGTGGCCTCGGAGACGGCTTCGGCGTCCGCCGCGCCGGGGGTCTCGGTGATGACCCGCCACGACTCGACCTCGAAGTAGGAGGGCCGTGCGCCCTCGACCTCCTCGGCCAGCAGCAGCTCGAAGGAGGCGTCGGCGGCCTCGAAGGTGTAGCCACGCGACTCGAGGTCCTTGACCCGGGCGGTCACGCGGTCGACCAGGGCGCGGTCGCCGGAGAGGTCGAAGCCGAGCTCGCGGCCCTTGAGCTCGATCGAGGCACGGCCGGCCATGTCGGAGACCAGCAGCCGCATGTCGTTGCCGACGCCCTCGGGCGACATGTGCTGGTAGAGGTCGGGGTCGACCTTGATCGCGCTCGCGTGCAGGCCCGCCTTGTGCGCGAAGGCGCTGGTGCCGACGTACGGCTGGCGCGAGGCGGGCGGCACGTTGGTCACCTCCGCCACCGCGTGGGCGATGCGCGTGGCCTCGCGCAGCAGTCCCTGCGGGAGCACCGGTCGACCGGCCTTGAGCTCGAGGTTGGCCACGACGTTGACCAGGTCGGCGTTGCCGGTGCGCTCGCCGTAGCCGTTGAGCGTGCCCTGCACGTGGCTGGCGCCGGCGTCGACGGCCGAGAGCGTGTTGGCCACCGCGCAGCCGGTGTCGTTGTGGCAGTGGATGCCGACGCGGCCCTGCGTGGTGCTGACGACGTCGTCGACGACGTCGGCCACCCAGCCCGGGAGCATGCCGCCGTTGGTGTCGCACAGCGCCACCACCTCCGCGCCCGCCTCGTAGGCCGTCCGCAGCACCTCCAAGGCGTAGTCGCGGTTGGCGCGGTAGCCGTCGAAGAAGTGCTCGGCGTCGAGGAAGACCCGCTGCCCCTCGGCCCGCAGGTGGGTGACGGTGTCGCGCACCATGGCCAGGTTCTCCTCGAGCGTGGTGCGCAGCGCCAGCTCGACGTGCCGGTCGTGCGACTTGGCCACCAGCGTCACCACCTGCGCACCGCTCTCGCGCAGCGCGGCCACCAGCGGGTCGTCGGCGGCGGCGACGCCGGCGCGGCGGGTGGCGCCGAAGGCCGCGAGCACGGCGTTGTCCAGCCGCAGCTCCTCGCGCGCGCGCCGGAAGAACTCGGTGTCCTTGGGGTTCGCCCCCGGCCAGCCGCCCTCGATGTAGCCGACGCCGAGCCTGTCGATCTGCCGCGCGATGTTCAGCTTGTCGGCCACCGAGAGGTTGAGGCCCTCCTGCTGGGCGCCGTCGCGCAGGGTCGTGTCGTAGACGTCGAACGGGGTGGTCATCTCGGGTCTTCCTGGTCGGGGCAACAAAAAAGCCCCTCGAGGACGAGAGGCCGGCGCGACAGAAGCTCTGTCGCGCTACACGATGATGATGCCGAACTGCTGCACGAGCACCAGTGTGCCACTACCGTCGAGGAGTGCGCACCACCTTGCTGCTGATGGGCCCGCTCAACCTGGTGCTCGTGATCTGGGTCTGGATCGGCCGTGTCGTGTTCGGCGTCGGCGGCTGGTTCATCCTGATCCTGATGCCCGTGGCGCTGCTGCTGCTCGTCGGCCTGGTCGCCACGACCATCCTGGCCTGGACGCAGGACGGCCGACCGCGCTCGCTGACCCGTGGCCAGAGCGTCGCGCAGATCATCACCTGGGTCGGCATGCTCGGCTTCGGCGCGTTCTTGCCCGACTTCGGCGACACCGACGACAGCTACACCTCGTTGCTGAGCCAGCTCTTCGGACGCTCGGACTCGCTCAACAGCGTCTCCTTCACCATCGCCGTCGCGTTCGGGGTGGCGGCCGTGATCGGCTACCTCGTGCTGCTGGTGCTGCTGATCGCCCGACGCCGCACCGCCCCGTTGCTGGCATCCTGACGGCCATGTCCTCGCCGCTGGACGTCTTGGGACGTCCCCATCTCAAGCCCCTGCCCGACGGCCCGGTCACGACCGCGCTGGTGCTCGGCGGCGGCGGGGTCACCGGCATCGCCTGGGAGCTCGGGCTGCTCAAGGGACTACGCGATGCCGGAATCGACGTCACCGCGGCCGACACGGTGATCGGCACCTCGGCCGGCTCGGTCGTCGGCGCCCAGGTGACGAGCCGGCTGGACCTCGACGACCTCTACGCCTCACAGCTGCGTCCGGCCTCCGGCGAGGTGAAGGCCGACCTCGGCCCGGGCATGCTCGCCCGGCTGGCACCGCTGGTACTGCTGCCGGGCAGCCGCCAGACCAAGCGGCGTCGCATCGGACAGGCCGCCGTCGCCGCCCAGCCCGGACCCGCCACCGAGCGGCTGCGCGTCATCAGCCAACGACTGCGCACGCCCAAGGGCGACCGGCTGCACTGGCCCGAAGACCGCGACCTGCAGATCACGGCGGTCGACGCCGAGACCGGCGAGCTACGGGTCTTCGACCGCCACGGCGACGTCGACCTGCTGCACGCCGTCGCCGCGAGCTGCGCAGTGCCGATCGTCTGGCCGCCGGTGGTCATCGACGGCCGCCCCTACGTCGACGGCGGCGCCCGGTCGGCCACCAACGCCGACCTGGCGCGCGAGCGCGACATCGTCCTGGTCATCGCCCCGCTGACCCGTTCCTTCAGCCGGCACCACACCATTGCCTCCCAGCTCGGGCGCACCGGCGCCCGCCGCACCGCCGTCCTCTCCCCCGACCACGAGTCGCTCACCGCGATCGGCAAGAACGTGCTCGACCCGGCCAAGCGACCCGACGCCGCGAAGGCCGGGCTGGCCCAGGCCGCGAAGGTGGCCGCCGAGGTGGCGGCGGGGTGGCCTCAGGGCCGGTGACGGTTCACCACGGTGCCCTGGTGAACGCCCACCTACCCACGGGAGCTCCGGTGGGTAAGTGACGGTTCACCACGGTGCCGTGGGGAACCGTCACCGCAGGTGCTCGGCCACCGTCCGCAGGAAACCGGCGCTCCACGGCGAGCCGGAGGCCGGCGACCAGGTGGGTCCCCCGCCGGCCAGGGCGGCCAGCAGCACGACGACGGCGACGACGCACAGGCCGACGACGAAGAGCCCGGCGTAGTCGCTGCGGGCGGCGCGGTCGACGCTGCGACTCAGCGTCTCCCGGGCTCGCAGCGAGCCGGGGCCCCACCACAGGCACGCGGCGAAGCCGAACCCCATGGCCAGCATGCCGCCGCCCAACGGCGCCCGGGCGACGGCGGCGACGATGCCGACCGCGGCGGCCGCCGCCGCCGACCAGCCGACCAGCAGCACCGAGCCGAGCAGCGCGAGCAGGAGGTAGCCGGGCAAGGAGAGGGTGGTGCGCGGCACGTCGGTCCAGCGCTTGCGCCCTCGCACCGTGCGACGCCGGTGATGGCGCTCGCGGGCCACCGACGCCGTCCGCAGCCCCAGGACCGCGACGAAGGTCAAGATCACCGCGGCGTAGGGCGCGAAGGCCACGGCCGAGGCGACGACCGCGCCGATGCCCATCAGCTGGGCGCGCCGCAGCGTGCGGGAGTCACGGTTGGTCAGCGGGGTCACCGAGGCCGGCAGCGGGTCGGCGGGCAGTGCCCGGGTGGCCGGGGCGCGCTGGGAGACGGTGAACTCGGGTGGCAGCGAGGGCTGCACCGACGACGGCACGGACGATGGCACGGACGATGGCACCGGGAGCGGGACCGCAGCCGGTCGCGCCACGATCGGCTGCGTCATCGGCGCGAGCGGAGCGCTTGGCGTCGCGCGCACCGGCCCCGTGCCCTCGTGCTCGTGCAGCCAGAGCCGGATCTCATGCAGCCCCGGGCGCTCCAGCGGCTCGGGGGCCAGGCACCGGTCCAGCAGCCCGGCCAGCGGCTCGGGCACGCCGGACAGGTCGTGCTCGCCGCGGCGCACCCGGTCCATGACCGCCATCGCCGGACCCTTGCCGTACGGCGGGCGGCCGGTGGCGGCGTAGACCAGGGTGGCGGCGAAGGAGTGGACGTCGGCGGCGCGGGTGGCCTCGTCGCCGTAGAGGATCTCGGGTGCCAGGTAACCGGGCGTGCCCAGCAGCCAACCGGTGTGGGTCAGCCGCGCGTCCTCGGCCACCCGGGCCAGCCCGAAGTCGATGAGCACCGGGTTGCGGCCCTCCATGAGCACGTTGGAGGGCTTGACGTCGCGGTGCAGCACGCCGACCGCGTGCACGGCGAGCAGCGCCTCGGCCAGCCCTCGGGCGAGCCGGTACAGGTCGGTACCGGCGACCGGGCCCTCCTCGCGCACGTACTCGTGCAGCGAGAGTCCGGGCACGTAGCGCATGGCGATGTAGGGCTGCGGACCCGAGGAGTCGGCATCGAGCACCTCGGCGATCCGCGGGCTGCTCACCCGCCGCAGCGACGCCACCTCACGCGCCAGCCGCTCGCGCGCCTCGGCGTCGCCGATGACGTGGGGGCGCAACACCTTCAGCGCGACGCGACGACCGTCGGGAGCCTGCGCCAGGTGCACGACCCCCATGCCACCCTCGCCGATGAGCGCGATGAGCCGGTACTCACCGATGCGCTCCTCCTGCGTGGGCGTCTGGGTCACGCCTCGAGGGTAGTCGGACCGCCCGCCCGGACCGGGTAGTCCGTGACGATCGGACCCTCAGATCGCCCGACAGAGGGTCCGTTCGTCACGGACTACCCCGCCTGGGCACCGCCAAGGCGGCTCAGAGCACGCGGTGCATCCACCCGAACGTGTCGTCGGCCCGGCCGAACTGGATGTCGACCAGCTGCTGGCGCAGGGCCATGGTCAGCTCGCCGGGCTCGCTACGGCCCTCGACGGAGCCGCCGTCCCACTCCAGGCGGCCGACGGGGGTGACGACGGCGGCGGTGCCGCAGGCGAAGACCTCGGTGATCTCCCCCGAGCGGATGCCCTCGCGCCACTCCTCGATGGAGAACTTCCGCTCCTCCACCGGGTGGCCCAACTTCTGGGCCAGCTCGATGATGGCCGAGCGGGTGATGCCCTCGAGGATGGTGCCAGTCTCGGGGGTGACGATGCGGCCGTCGGCGTAGAGGAAGTACATGTTCATGCCGCCGAGCTCCTCGACGTAGCGGCCCTCGGCGCTGTCGAGGAAGACCACCTGGTCGCAGCCGTGGGCGATGGCCTCCTGCTGGGCCACCAGCGAGCTGGCGTAGTTGCCGCCGGTCTTGGCCGCGCCCATGCCGCCGCGGCCGGCGCGGGTGTACTCCTCGGTCAGCCACAGCGAGAGCGGCTTGATGCCGCCCTTGAAGTACGCCCCGGCGGGCGAGGCGATCACCATGAAGGTCACGTGCTGGGAGGGCCGCACGCCCAGGAACGCCTCGCTGGCGAACATGAAGGGGCGCAGGTACAGCGAGTCCTCACCCAAGGAGGGCACCCAGCGCTCGTCGACCGCGACGAGGCTGTCGACGGCGTGCACGAAGTCCTCGGCCGGCAGCTGCGGCAGCGCCAGCCGGGCCGAGGATCGGACCATCCGCTCGGCGTTCTCGAAGGGCCGGAAGGTCCACACCGAGCCATCGGCGTGGCGGTAGGCCTTCATGCCCTCGAAGATCTCCTGCGCGTAGTGCAGGACGGCGGTCGCGGGGTCCAGCGAGAGCGGGCCGTAGGCGGTGATGCGGGCGTCGTGCCAGCCGTCGCCGGGCGTCCACTCGGTGGTGAGCATGTGGTCGGTGAAGTGCGTGCCGAAGCCCGGGGCGGCCAGCACAGCGGCCAGGTCGGCGTCGCTGCGCGGTGAGGGGTTCGGCGTGGTGGTGATGTCGAGCATGAGGGGCATCCTAGGTGTGAGACGGGCGACAGTGGGGCCTGAGGCCCGCCTCGGCGGAGGGCCTCAGCCGGCTACTCGCTTGGCGATCGCGTCGCCGATCTCGCTGGTGCTGCGGGCGACCTCGGGCGAGCGGTCGGCCATGTCGGCCAGCACCGCCTCCTCGACGCTGCGGGCGGCGGCGTCGAGCCCGAGGTGCTCGAGCAGCAGCGCGGCCGAGAGGATCGCGGCGGTCGGGTCGGCCTTGCCCTGTCCGGCGATGTCGGGCGCGGAGCCGTGCACCGGCTCGAACATCGACGGTGTGGTGCGGTCGGGGTTGACGTTGCCGCTGGCGGCCAGGCCGATGCCGCCGGTGACGGCGGCGGCCAGGTCGGTGACGATGTCACCGAAGAGGTTGTCGGTGACGATCACGTCGAACTGCTGCGGCCGCGTGACCAGGTGGATCATCGTGGCGTCGACGTGCATGTAGTCGACCTCGACGTCGGGGAACTCCTGGGCCACCTGCTGTGTCAGCCGCCACCACACGGCGCCGGCGTGCACCAGCACGTTGGTCTTGTGGACCAGGGTCAGCTTCTTGCGCCGCTTCTGCGCGCGGGCGAAGGCGTCGCGCACGACCCGCTCCACGCCGAAGGCGGTGTTGAGCGAGACCTCGGTGGCCACCTCCTGCGGCGTGCCGCCGCGCAGGGTGCCGCCGTTGCCGGTGTAGGGGCCCTCGGTGCCCTCGCGGACGACGACGAAGTCGAACTCGGGGTCGCCGGCCAGTGGCGTGGCCACGCCGGGCCACGTGCGCGAGGGGCGCAGGTTCACGTAGTGGTCGAGCTCGAAGCGCAGCTTGAGGAGCAGGCCGCGCTCGAGGATGCCCGGCGGCAGGTTCGGGTCGCCGGGACGCCCGCCGACCGCGCCGAGCAGGATCGCGTCGTGGCCGCGGATCTCCTCGAGCAGCGAGTCCGGCAGCACCTCGCCGGTGCGCAGGTACCGCTCCGCCCCGAGGTCGTACGTGGTCGGCTCGAAGGCGTCCGCGGCAGGGGTCGCCTGCGTGAGGACCTTGAGCGCTTCGGTGGTGACCTCGGGGCCGATCCCGTCACCTGGGATGACGGCGAGCGTGTGCGGCATGCGCGCGAACCTACTCCGCTGCTAGTTGTCGTCGGGGCGCTGGCCCCCGTGGTCGCGCAGGTCGAGCGCGGCCTGGACGGCGTTGGCGCTGCGCGGGCTGTCGGGGTCGTTCTTGGCCGGTCCCCAGTCGGGGTACATCTCATACATCGGACCTGCTCCTTGCTGGTGGCGGTGGTGGCCGTCGTCAGAGGCGGCGGTGGGGATCGCCCACGCGCTCGACCTCGACGGCCGGGAAGGGTCCGCCGGAAGGAGCCGGTGCCAGATCGTGGAGCGCGTGCTGCCCGCGGCGGAGAGGCGACGGGCCGGGGAACGCACGAACTCCGCGGCGAGGTGGCCTGTCTTAGAAGGCCTCGCCGCGGCGCACGATAAGTACGAACACGCTCCGCATGATGGAAAGGACGGTACGCCGCCGCGGCCGGGTGCGCACCGGATTCGCGGTGCGTGTCTCGCCGGCTGAGACACTCGTCTCACCGGAGGCTGTGCGGCGCAGACTGCTCTGATGAGCGCCCGACCCGACCTTCCCGACGTCGTCGCGCGCGCCTTCGACCTTTCCCGCCGCGCTGGCTACGTCTCCTTCTGCCGCAACGAGACCGGCCGGCTGCTGGCCGCGCTGGCCGCCACCCGCAGCGGCACGCTGGCCGAGTTCGGCACCGGCTGCGGGGTGGGCACCGCCTGGCTGCGCTCCGGTGTCCCCGACGACGCCCGCATCCTCACCGCCGAGCTCGACCCCGATCTGGCCGGCGCCGCGGCCGAGATCTTCGCCGACGACCATCAGGTCGAGGTCGTGGCGGCCGACTGGTCGACGTTGAAGGAGCACGCGCCGTTCTCGCTGCTCTTCCTCGACGCCGACGCCCCCGACCAGGCCAACGTGCACGCCGTCGCCGACCTGGTCGAGCCCGGCGGCATCGTGGTGCTCGACGACGTCGACCCGTGCGAGTCCTGGCCCCCGGTCACCCAGGGCCGCGTCGACGGCCTGCGCGAGGAGTGGCTCCTCGACGACCGCTTCACCTCCGCGGAGGTCATGGTGGCCTCCGACGCCTCGGTGCTCATCGCCACCAAGCGGTAGGCGGGATAGTCAGAGACGACATGGCTGCCGATCGGTCCGATCGGCAGCCATGTCGTCTCTGACTATCCCGCTTCGCTCAGTGGGCGGGCCCGGCCAGGTCGTCCTCCTCGGGCACCACGACCTCGTCGATCATGCGTTGGATGGTCTCCGTCGGTAGCGCCACCGCGATGGCCCAGTAGTAGATGACCAGGCTGAAGGCGGCGGTCACGATGATCGAGGTCCACAGCCCCATCACGTGCTGGGCGGGCGAACCGCCGAAGGTGGAGAAGTACGTGATCACGCCGATGCCGATGAGGTAGACCGGCAGCCAGCCCGCGGCGCGGGTGTTGAGGTGCGCGGGGTCCATCTCGCGGTTGAAGATCAACAAGATGCCGATGACGATCAGGATCCCCAGCTTCCAGGCCGTCTCCCAGCCCGACCAGAGGATGATCAGCGAGGAGACGATGAAGGCCAGCGGCGACCAGAACTCACCCAGCGGCAGCCGGTAGGGACGCTCGTAGTCGGGCAGCCGCTTGCGGAAGGCGCCGAAGGAGAGCGGTGCGCCGGCGTACATCAGCACCGAGGCGCTGGTGATGAGGCCGACCAGCGACTGCCAGCTCGGGAAGGGCAGGAAGCACACGCAGCCGGCCACGAAGGACACCAGGACGCCCACCCACGGCACCTTCGAGGCGGTGAGCTTGCCGAAGACCGAGTGGAAGTAGTCGTTGCGGGCCAGGCCGTAGGAGACGCGCGAGCCGGCGGCGTAGTAGATCAGGCCCGTGCCCAGCGGCGAGACGATGGCGTCGATGTAGAGGATCGTGGCCAGCCAGCCCAGGCTGATCAGCGCCGCGATCTCGGCCCAGGGGCCGGAGAAGGCACTGAAGAGGTGCTGGATCGCGGGGTTGGCCTTGCCGGCGATCTCGGCCGGCAGACAGCCCGAGACGTTGTCGGGGTTGCCGTCGCACCAGTGCTTGCCGATGGCGCTGGAGGGCAGCGCGATGAGGAACATCAGCTGCAGCAGGATGTAGATGATCAGGCCCAGGATGATCGAGCCGATGACGGCCAGCGGGATGTCGCGCTTGGGGTTCTTGGACTCACCGGCCAGCTGGTCGGCCTGCTCGAAGCCGAGGTAGGCGAAGATGATGCCGCTCACCGGGATGGCCAGCAGGATGCCCTTGAGGCCGTAGGGGTTGAAGCCGTCGGCGGCGTGGAAGTTGCTCCAGTGCAGGCCGGCGTTGCCCGCGCCCAGCAGGCCCGCGACCGCGACGACCAGGATCGTGCCCAGCGGGACGCCGACCTTCCACCAGGTGACCGCGCTGTTGGTGTTGGCCAGCGCCTTGACGCCCAGGTAGTTCACCGCGGCCAGCAGCGCCATCAAGATGACGGCGACGATCAGGCCGCTGTGGGTCAGCGTCTCGTTCGGGTTGAGCCAGCCTTGCGCGAACTTGTAGTGCGTCGCGTAGAGGATGGCCGCGGAGACCTCGATCGGCGCGACGGTGACCGCCTGCAGCCAGGAGAACCAGCCGAACCCGGCACCCGCGATGCCGCCGAAGGCGTAGTGCGGGAAGCGGGCCGAGCCGCCCGAGAGCGGGAACATCGCACCCAGCTCGGCGTGCACGAGCGCCAGGATCAAGATGCAGACGCCGCCGATGACCCAGGAGATCATCACCGCCGGACCGGCGTTGTAGAGGCCCTTCTGGGCACCGAACAGCCAGCCGGAGCCGATGATCGAGCCCATCGAGGCCCACAGCAGTCCGATCAGGCCGATCTCGCGCGCGAGCGAGGCACCGCTCTTGCCCTGCTTGTTCTCCGGCGCCGCCGGCGTCTGTGTCGCCATGAAGCCCTCCCACGTGCTCACCGGCCCGACCCGACGCCGGAGCCGAGAGCACGCTAGACCCGCGAGACCACCCTGCGGAAGATGAACCGCGCATGCACAGGGAACGAAATCAGGCGGTCACACGTTGGACATCGCCGCGCTAGCGGGACAGGTACGTCTGGGCCGCAGAGGCCAGCGCCGTGGCGTAGCGCCGCTGGCCCGCCGCCGACCTCATCACCCGGGCGTCGCCGGCGTTGCGCATGTTGCCCAGCTCGACCATCACCGTGGGCATGTCGGACCAGTTGAGCGTGCCCAGGTCGCCGCGCACCGACAGGGCCGTACCGGCGCCGATGTAGGTCGAGCGGACGAAGCCGGCCCGCTGCAGCGCGGCGCGGGTGTCGAGCGCGTACGGCATCGACTCGGCCTTCTTGGCGGTCGCGACGATGACGTGGAAGCCGTGGTTGCCGGCCGCGGAACCGTCGCCGTGGATGCTGAGCTTGAGGTCGGCGTCGCTGGTGCGACCGCGGTAGCCCCGGTCGCCGATCTTGCCGCGCACGTCGACGCAAGGACCCCACTTCGCGCGGCTGTTGCTGTGCCGGGTCATGATCACGGTCGCGCCGAGCGCACGGAGCCGGTCGCGGACGCCGACGGCGACCTTCCAGGCGAAGGTGGCCTCGGGATAGCCGGCGTTGGTGGCGGTGCCGGTGGTGTTGCACGGCTTGTCGAAGCCCCCCGCGTCGACGGGTGCGTTGATCTGCCGCGGGAAGCGGGCGTTGCCGAGCTGGTGGCCCGGGTCGATGACGACGGTGCGGCCGGCCAGCGGCCCCGACGAGGAGGCAGTCGAAGAGGCGGCGGGCGCGCTGACCAGGGTCGTGGCCGGGGCCCCGACGTGCAGCGCGGCCAGCGCCGCGGCGCCGAGGGACAGCCCGAGACGAGTGAGGAGCACGGGGTCGAGGGTAGGCGGGATCGGGGGGTGGTGGGTGGGTTTCGGGGGGTTTCGAGGGTTCCCCGGTTTCACCGGCCGGCGGGTGAAACCGGGGCACGAACCGGGACAAGACCGCCACCAACTGCCTGGTTTCCTACACCCGCCGCCCGTTTTCTACCGGTGTGAGGGCGACGGTGAACGACGGCAGCAGCAGCTGGACCAGCGGGCCGATGACCACGGCGTAGAGCACGGTCCCGACGCCGAAGGTGCCGCCGAGCAGCCAGCCGAGGACGACCACGACCACCTCCAGCGAGGTGCGCACCAGCCGGATCGAGAGCCCGGTGCGACGGTGCAGGCCGGTCATCAGGCCGTCGCGGGCGCCCGGACCGAACTGCGAGCCGATGTACATCGCGGTGGCCAGCGCGTTGAGCGCGAGGCCGAGCAGCATCATGGCGACCCGCAGGCCCAGGCCGTGCGGCTCGGAGAACAGCGCCAGCCCGAGGTTGACCACGACGCCGATCACCAGCGCGTTGAGCACCGTGCCGAGCCCGGGGATCTCGCGCAGCGGGACCCACAGCAGCAGCACCACCGCGCTGACGGCGATGACCACCTCGCCGAAGTTCAGCGGCAGGTGGCCGGCCAGGCCCTGGTGCAGCACGTCCCAGGGCATGTTGCCCAGGCCCGATCGCACCATCAGCGCCATGCCGACGCCGTAGAGGACGAGGCCGACCAGCAGCTGGGGCAGCCGGCGCCCGAGGCGGCCGGCGCGAAGCTGGGCCAGGGGCCCCAGGCGGGCCAGCTGGCGGGCCGGCTGGTGGGAGGGGGCGAACGCCATGGCTTCATCGAAGCCGCAACTGGCCTGGTCCGACATAGCCAGTTGCGGTTGACTGGCCTGCATGTCTCGCGTCATCGCCGCTCGCAGCGTCGCCCGGCTGCTCGACGACTTCGACCGCTCGCCCGCCTACAAGGGACTGGCCGAGGCGCTACGCGTGCTCATCACCGACGGCCGCCTGCCGCTGGGGGCCCGGCTGCCCAGCGAGCGGGAGCTCACTGCGGCGCTCGACGTCAGCCGGACGACGGTGGCCCGCGCGTACGCCGAGCTGCGCGACCACGGCTACCTGGTCTCGCGGCAGGGCTCGGGCAGCGTGGCCGCCCTGCCCGACTCCGCGGGGCATCGCACCGATCACCTGCTCACCCCCAGCGACACCCGAGCGGACACGATCGACCTGACCTGCGCCGCCCCGCTCCCCGGCCCCGGCCTGCTCGCGGCCTACGAGCGCGCCACGGCCGCGCTGCCGCCGTACCTGGCCGGCACCGGCTACCACCCCTCGGGGCTGCCGGTGCTGCGCGAGGCCGTGGCCGCGACGTACGACGCCCGCGGCCTGCCCACCTCGCCCGATCAGGTGCTGGTGGTGCCGGGCGCGCTGGCCGGCGTGGCCGTGGCCGTGCAGGCCCTGGTCTCCCCCGGCGACCGGGTGGTGCTGGAGAGTCCCACCTACCCCAACGCCATCGCCGCCCTCGGGCACGCCGGCGCCCGGCTGGCCGGCGTCGGCGTGCACCGCGACGAGGACGCCGCCGACCTGGTGACGGCCATCCGCCAGGTCGCACCCCGGGCGGCCTACCTCATCCCCGACTTCCACAACCCCACCGCGCGGCTGATGGGCGACGCCGACCGCGAGCGGGTGGCACGTGCGCTGCGCCGGACGCGGACCACGGCCGTCGTCGACGAGTCGATGGTCGCGCTCGGCCTCGACGACGAGCCGCTGCCGGCGCCGTTCGCGACGTACTCCCCCGGCTCGGTGAGCGTGGGCAGCGTGAGCAAGGCGTTCTGGGGCGGGATCCGGATCGGCTGGGTGCGCGCCCCCGAGCACCTGGTCGACACGCTCTTCCGCGCGCGCCTCGCGCTCGACCTCGGCAGCTCGCCGCTGGAGCAGCTGGTGGCTGCCGACCTGCTGACCCACGGCGCGGACCTGCTCGAGCACCGTCGCCGGCAGTTGCGGGCCTCCCGCGACGCGGCGCGCGCCGCGATCGTGCGCCACCTGCCGCAGTGGCGCGTCGGCCTTCCCGGCGGCGGGCTGTCGCTGTGGTGCGAGCTGCCGGCGGCGCTCTCATCCGCACTGGTGCCGGTCGCGGCCCGCCACGGCGTGCTGCTCGCCGCCGGCCCGGCCTTCGCCCCCGAGGGCGGCCTGGACCGGTTCGTGCGGCTGCCGTTCGCGCTGCCGGCCGACGTGCTGGTCGACGCCGTCGAACGGATCGCCGCGGCCTGGCAGGAGACGCAGTCCAGCCCCGGCTCGATCGGGCGCGGACCGCGCACACCGATGGTCGCCTGAGGGTTTCAGCCGCCGTTCACGTCCGGTTCGCCCGGCGCGCGTCGGGTCGGCGTTGGGTCGGGCCATGCAACCGTCTCGGAGAACCGTCCTGCGCTCCGGCCTCGTCGCCGCCGGCGCCACCGCCAGCCTCACCGTCCCGCAGCTGCGGGCCACCGCCGCGGCCGTCACGCCGCGCACCGACCCCTTCGCCCTCGGCGTCGCCAGCGGCGACCCCGACCCCACCAGCGTCGTGCTGTGGACCCGCCTCGCGGTCGACCCCGACGCCGAGGACGGCCAGGGCGGCATGCCGGGCCGCACCTACCCGCTGGAGTGGGAGGTGGCCGAGGACGTCCGCTTCCGCCGGGTGGTGCGCCGGGGCCTGGCCCTGGCGAGCCCGGCGTACGCCCACGCGGTGCACGTGGAGGCGCGGGGCCTGCGCCCGGGGCGGGAGTACTACTACCGGTTCCGCACCGGTCGCCACGTCTCCCCGACCGGCCGCACGCTGACCGCGCCCGCCCCCTTCGGGCGCACCGGCTCGCTGGCGATGGCCTTCGTCTCGTGCTCGCAGTACGAGCACGGCTGGTTCACCGCCTACCGGCGGCTGGCCGAGGACCACCCCGACCTGGTGCTGCACCTGGGCGACTACCAGTACGAGTACAAGGCCGGCGACTACGTGGCCGCCTCGGGCAACGTCCGTGACCACGACGGCCCGGAGACCGTGACGCTGCCCAACTACCGGCAGCGCTACTCCCAGTACCACGCCGACCTCGACCTGCAGGCCGCCCACCACGCGGCGCCGTGGCTGGTGGTCTTCGACGACCACGAGGTCGACAACAACTGGGCCGACGAGACGCCCGAGCACCCCGAGGACGCCCCCGGCTTCCCGGCCCGGCGCGCCGCCGCCTTCCGCGCGTACTACGAGAACATGCCGCTGCGGCCGCGCTCGGTGCCCCGCGGACCGGACATCCAGGTGTACCGCCGCCTGCAGTGGGGTCGGCTGGCCACCTTCCACATGCTCGACACCCGCCAGTTCCGCGACGACCAGGCCTGCGGCGACGGCTACGACGACTGCCCCGACGCCGACCTTCCGCAGCGCTCGCTGCCCGGTGCCGAGGAGGAGGCCTGGCTGGCCGACGGCTTCCGCCGCAGCCGCGCCCGGTGGGACGTCATCGGCCAGCAGGTGTTCTACGGCAAGCGCGACAGCACCGCGACCCCGGACAACACCGTCTCGATGGACGCCTGGGACGGCTACCGCCCCTCCCGGCAGCGGGTGACCGACTCGTGGGTCAAGGCCGGCGTCCGCAACCCGGTGGTGCTCACCGGCGACGTGCACGCCCACTGGGCCTCCGACGTCTACGCCTGCTTCGACGCCACCGCCGACCGCGACGTCGACCAGAGCATCGTCGGCGCCGAGTTCATCGCCTCCTCGATCACCTCGGGCGGCGACGGCTACGACGAGCCCACCGGCCAGCACCCCTGGGCGGCGTGGAACCCGAACCTGAACTTCTGGACGAACCTGCGCGGCTACGTCAACACCACCATCACCCCCGAGCACTTCACCGCGGACTTCCGCTGCGTGCCCAAGGTGAGCGTGAAGGACCAGCCGGCGTTCACCCGCGCCAGCTTCGTCGTCGACGACGGCGTCCGCGGCATGCGGCAGACGGCGAGCAACCCGCTGCTCCAGGCCGCCACCCTCGCCCCCCGCACCGACGCCCAGAAGATCCGGGACACGATCGCGGCCGAGACCGCCTGAGCCCGGCTCGCGATTCCCCGCACAGGCGGGGAATCACGGAGCTCCTGAGGTCAGGTCGACCCCGCTGACGTCCCCGGCCCCAATGGCCTCGGCGATGCGGTCCAAGACGTCGGCGGGGACGGCGGAGTCGACGCTCATCGCCACCAGGGCCCGGCCGCCGCGCTGGTCGCGGGCGACCTGCATGCCGGCGATGTTCACCCCGGCCTCGCCGAGCAGGACGCCGATGGCGCCGACCTTGCCCGGGCGGTCCTCGTACTCGAGGAAGGCGAGGTGGTCGGTGGGCTCCAGGTCGACGTCGAAGCCGTTGACCTCGACCAGCCGCTCGCGCTGGGCCAGGCCGACCAGCGTGCCGGCCACGGACACCCGGCGGCCGTCGGGCAGCGTGCCGCGCAGCGTCACCAGGTTGCGGTGGTCCGGGCTCTCGGACTCGGTCAGCAGCCGCACGGCCGTGCCGCGCTCGGCGGCCAGCAGCGGGGCGTTGACGTAGGAGACCGGCTCGCCGACGACGTCGGCGAAGGCGCCCTTGAGCGCCGCGAGCTCGAGCACCGTGACGTCGTGCTCAGTGATCTCGCCGCGGACCTCGACGTCGAGCTGCTGCACCGCTCCCCCGGCCAGCGCCGTGAACACCCGGCCCAGCCGCTCGGTCAGTCCGATGCCCGGACGCACCTCCTCAGCAATGGGGCCGCCCTGCACGTTGACGGCGTCGGGCACCAGGTCCCCGGCCAGCGCCTGGCGCACCGACCGGGCCGCCGCCAGGCCGGCCTTCTCCTGGGCCTCGTGCGTGGTGGCGCCCAGGTGCGGCGTGGCCACGACGTTGTCCAGACCCAGTAGCGGGCTGTCGGTGCACGGCTCGGTCTCATAGACGTCGAGACCGGCGGCCGCGACGCGACCCGAGCGCAGCGCCTCGTACAGCGCGGTCTCGTCGACGATGCCGCCGCGGGCGACGTTGACGAGCACCAGGTGCGGGCGGGCCAGCGCCAGCTCGGCGGCGCCGATCATGGCCTCGGTCTCGGGGGTGCGGGGCAGGTGGACGCTGACGACGTCGGCGGTGGCCATCAGCTCCTCCAGCGGCAGCAGCCGCACGCCGAGCTGCGCGGCGCGGCCGGCCTGCACGAACGGGTCGTGGGCCACGACCCGCATCCCGAAGGCGGCCAGCCGCTGGGCCACCAGCACCCCGACCCGGCCCAGCCCGAGCACGCCCACGGTCTTGCCGTACAGCTCGATGCCGGTGAACGGCGCGCGCTCCCACTGCCCGGCGCGCAGCCGCGCGTGGGCGGGGCTGATGTGGCGGGCTGCCGCCAGGAGCAGCCCGATCGCGAGCTCGGCCGCGCTCACCACGTTCGCGGCCGGGGCGTTTACCACCATGACGCCCTGCTGGGTGGCGGCCCGGACGTCGACGCCCGCCAGGCTAATGCCGGCCCGCGCCACCACCCGCAGCAGCGGAGCGGCGGCCAGCGCCTCGGCGTCGATGCGGGTCGAGCCCCGGACGATCACCGCCGCCGCCGCCGGCAGCGCGCCGAGGAGGGCCGCACGGTCGGTGCCGTCGCAGTGGCGTACCTCCACCTCCTCGCCCAGCGCCTCGACGGTGCTGGGCGCCAGCGGCTCGGTCAGCAGGACCACCGGACGCCCGGACGATGAGGTCGAGGTCACGGGCCGAGTATCCCGTGTTCGCCGGACAACAGCCTGTCGCAAATGGGACGATTTGCACCGTTAGTCGGTTGACACGGGGGTCGTATGAACCGCACGAGGCGTTTCCTCGGGCTACTCGCCTGCTGGGTGGGCCTCCTCGGCCTGTCCGCGACCGGCGTCGTGATCGCCGGCCCCTCGAGCGCCCAGGCCGCCACCGGTTCTGCGACCAGCTCGACGACGAGCTCGGGGACCTCGACGGGGACCGGTGCCGTCACGAGCGTGATGGTCACCTTCGCCGCACCCCACCCGCACCGGCTGCGCGCGCTGGCCCAGCGCCGCGGGATCGACCGGCGCGAGCGCGCCGCCCGCGTCGCGCGACTGCTGCCGAGCCCCGCGGTGCGTCGGCACGCCGCTCGCTCGCTGCGCGCGCGGGGCTTCACGATCACCCAGCAGACGCCGTGGAGCCTCACCGCCACCGCATCAGCCGCCGCCGTCCGCGACGCCTTCGGCGCTCGACCCACCTCTCCCACAGCCTCCTACGCCACCACTCCGGCGTTCCTGGGCGACGGCGTCGACGCGGTGCTGCCGAGCAGCGCCGCCGCCGGCGAGGTGATGCCGCTCAACACGGTGCTCAGCGGCTCCGACTTCCGCAGCGCCTACTCCGGCGGCACCAGCTCCGGTCAGTCGCTGACGGGCCAGTCGGCCTCCTCGCGCACCATCGCCACCCTGCAGTTCTCCAGCTACAACACCTCCGACATCACCAACTACGCCACGGCGAACGGGCTGGCGCAGCCGAACCTGACCCGCGTGGACGTCGGCACCACCAACACCGACACCTCCGGCTCCGTCGAGGTGGCCCTGGACCAGGAGTCGATCCTGTCCACCGCGCCCACGGCGAAGCAGCGGGTCTACGTCGCCACCAACAGCTCCGACAACTGGGTGCCGCTGCTCAACCGGATCCGCACCGACGCCGCCAGCGACACCTCGATCGTGGCGCTCTCGATCTCCTGGGGGATGTGCGAGACCGGATCGAGGGGCACCGTCAACAGCGCGTTCGCCACGAACATCGACAACGCGCTGGCCTCGCTCAGCGCCGCCGGAGTGACGATCTTCGCGGCCTCGGGCGACAGCGGGCTCTACTGCCCCACCACCGGCGGCACCTCCGTGACGCTGCCCGCGTCCTCGCCCAACGTGGTCGCCGTCGGTGGCACGACGCTGACCCGCACGGGCAGCAACTGGCTGGACAGCACGTGGTCGTGCGCCAGCGCGCAGACCTGCCTGAGCAACGGCGGGGCGGGCGGCGGTCAGTCGGTCCTGTTCGCCCGGCCCACCTGGCAGACCAACACCCTGTCGGGGAGCTACGCCGCCGGGTCCAACCGGCTGGTCCCCGACATCTCGGCGATCGGCGACCCGAGCACCGGCTTCCGCGTGCTGAACCAGGGCGCCTGGGGCACCTACGGCGGCACCAGCCTCTCCGCGCCGGTCGCGGCCTCCCTGTTCACCGACGCCCTGGCCGAGTCGTCGATCTCGAGCAGCACACGCCCCGGCGACATCCACCAGGCGCTCTACGGCTCCTACCAGACCAGTCGCTCCAGCGTGTTCCGCGACGTCACCAGCGGCCAGATCGGCGCCGCCGCCGACAGCTCGCTGCCCACCTGCGCCGGCGACGGCTACGACGTCGCCAGCGGCCTCGGCGCCGTGCAGTGGCCCGCCCTCATTGCCCGGCTCGGCCAGACCACCACGGACGCCCCGGTGGCCACGGCGGCGACCTCCTGCCCCGTGGCCGCCACGACCACCAGCACCACCACGACGTCCACGCCGGGCCCGACGGCGCACGTCACCGTGACGGTGGGCCGCCACCGGGGTCATCGCGCCCGCGTCTTCGCGTCGTGGTCGACGGTGGCCCGCTCCACGCTGGGCCTGGCCACCACGCGGGTGGTCGTCACCGACCTGACCAGCCACCGGGTGCTGCTGCGCACCTCCGGCCAGACCGGCGTCCGCTCGGTGCTGGCGCGGGTCGGGCACCGGCTGCGGGTCGTCGTCACCCCGCGCGACGTCGCCGGAAAGGGCACCAGCGTCTCGACCACCCGCCGGGTCAGGTAGTCGCCGCGACCAGCCGGGCCACCTCGTCCGGCGCCCAGGTCTCCATGCCCTCCCAGCCCAGCAGGTACGACGCGACGTCGTCGTCGGCAAGCCCGTGCACGGCCCGCAGGCCGCGGGTGAGCGTCGCCAGGTAGGCGCCCGCGGGTGCGTTGCGGGGCAGGTGCTCGGGATCGTCGCAGGTGAAGGTGAGCACCGGCGAGCCGTCGATCTCGCCGACCAGGTGCACGGTCTCGTAGCGCCCGGGCCCGTAGGCGTGGGAGCGCGTCGCGAGCACCTGGTCCAGCTGAAGCAGCGTCCCGGGCTCGCGGTGCATCTCCTGGGCGGCGACGTCGGAGAACTGCTCGGAGGTGAGCAGGTAGGCCGTCGCGAGCACGGTGCTGGTGCTGGCGCTGGTGCTGGTGCCGGTGGCGTCGAAGAAGGAGATGCCGCCGCCCCACGTCGGCGACTCCCATCCGAAGACCATCTCGCCGTGCAGCTCCACCGGCCGGGTCCGGCGTGGCGGGGTGCTGTCCCGGGCTCCCGGGACCGCGCGCCGCGCGCCGGGCGGACGTCCCCCGCCGAGGTAGAAGCCGAAGCGTGCGGGGTCGAGGTTGGAGCCGTATCCGGCGTACCAGACCAGATCGGTGTCGGGGGTGCTCACGCGGGATAGTGTGCAGTCGTGGACTGGTGGGGTTGGCTGATCGTCATCGTCGTGGTGCTCGCGCTGCTGGTCGGCGGCCTGCTCCTGGTGCAGGCGCGGCGTCGCCGAGGCGACGTCATCGCCGGACCTCGGAAGTAGCCGGGCGTGACACGCCTGATGCGGACCTCGGAAGTTGCGAAGCTTCCGGTGGTCACCTTCGCCGGCGACGACATCGCCCAGGTCAAGGACGTCGTGTACGCCGCCGACGGCGGTGCGGTGGCGGGCTTCACGCTCGCCGGACGCGGCCTGCTCGCCGGCCCGCTCAAGCAGGGCCTGCTCTGGCAGCGGGTGCACGCGCTGGGGGCCGACGCGGTGATGATCCGCGACGACCAGGCCCTCTCCGGCGTCGACGAGGTGGTGGCCGCTGCGGCCTCGGCCGACGGCCAGGGTCGTTCGGGCGGCGGCAAGGTGCTCGGCTCGCGGGTGCTCACCGACTCCGGTGTCGACCTGGGCGAGGTGGTCGACGTCGTCATCGAGGTCGGCCGGCCCTCGGGACCCGACGACGCCTCCGACGAGCCGTGCGACGTGGTGGGCTACGAGATCGCCGCGTCGGAGTCGCTGGCCGCACGCCGCTCCAACGCCGCCAAGGGCACCAAGCTGCTGGTGCCGCTGCCCGACCAGCTCGCCGTGTCCGGGGAGCACCTGATGGTCCCGGCGGGCGCCGAGGGCTTCGTCACCGACGACCTCGCCGGCTTCGGCGCCTCGGTGGCGGAGTTCCGCGCGCAGCTGGCCTCGGAGCGCACCACGCCGGCCACCATCGCGCCGCCAGCCCCGACGCCTGCCCCGACGACCGCACCGACGACCGCAGTTCCCCCCACCGACCAGCCTGCCGACCGGCCCACCGAGGGAGAGCTGCCGACATGAGGTGGACCGACGTCAAGGGCTCGAAGCTGGTCAGCACCACCACCGCCGACACCGTCGGCAAGGTCAACGGCTTCCTGCTCGACCCGGCCTCGCGCCGGCTCGTGGCGCTGCAGTTCAAGAAGACCCCGCAGGGCAAGTACGCCCGCTGGGGCGACCTGGCCGGCGTCGGCGGCGACGCCGTCACCATCGCCGAGACCGACAAGATCACCGACGCCGACGACCAGCTCTCCGGCTTCGTCGGCAAGGACCACGAAGTGCTCAAGAAGCGCGTGCTCTCCACCGAGGGCGACGAGCTGGGCAAGGTCCGCGACATCGAGTTCGACCCCGACACCGGAACCCTGCAGGCGCTGGTGGTCGACGGCAACGAGGTGCACGCCTCCCGCCTGGTCGGCGTCGGCTCCTGGGCCGTCGTCGTCGAGACCGACTGAGACCGACTGACGCAAGCGTCCAGCACGCGCGTCTAGTAGACGGTGTGCGAACCGCGCAGCCAGGCGATCACCGCGGCGACCCGACGGTTGGTCTGCGGCTGCGCCACGAGCCCGAGCTTGGCGAAGATCGCCGCGGTGTAGGCCTCGACGGTCCGCACTGTCAGCGACAGCTGCTCGGCGATGCTGGCGTTCGACCTGCCCTCGGCCATGAGGTGCAGCACCGTCCGCTCGCGCGCGGTGAGCTGCGCCAGGTCGTCGCGTCGGGGCGGCTGGCCGAGCAGGGTGGCCACCACGTCCGGGTCGACGACGCACTCCCCCGCCGCGATCCGCTGCAGCGCGTCCAGCAGCGCGCCCACGTCGGTCACGCGGTCCTTGAGCAGGTACCCGATGGCGGTCTCGGAGATGGCCAGCACGGCGGCGGCGTAGGTCGACTCGGCGTAGGTCGAGAGGATGAGGATGCCCACGCCCGGGAAGCGGTCGCGGATCTCGGCCGCCGCCCGGATGCCCTCGTCGGTCTCGGTCGGCGGCATCCGGATGTCCATCAGCACCAGGTCGGGGCGAAGCTCGGGCAACAGGTCGATCAGGTCGTCCGCGCGGTCGCACTCGGCCACCACGCCGACTCCCGCGGCCTCGAGCTGGAGCACCAGGCCGTCGCGGAAGAGCCGGCTGTTCTCGGCGATCGCTACTCGTAGGGCAGGCGAGCCACCAGGCACGTCCCTGCTCCTTCGACCGAATCGACGCTGATCGTCCCGCCCATCGCGGCGACGCGGTCGCGCAGACCGAGCAGCCCGGACCCACCGTGGACGTTGGCGCCCCCGCGCCCGGCATCGCGGACCGTCACCGTCAGCACGTGCTCGTCGCTGTCGACCAGGACCTCGGCGCGAAGGCTCCCGGCGTGCTTGACCACGTTGTTGAGGCCCTCGCAGATGACGAAGTAGGCCGTCGCCTCGACGGCCAGGGGCCATCGTCGGCCCGGGACGGAGCTGGTGATCGCCACCGGGAGCCGCTCGGCCGCGCTCTGCACCGCCGCGGCCAGACCGCTTTGGGTGAGCACCGCCGGGAGCACGCCGCGCGCCAGGTCGCGCACGTCGGCGATGGCGCCCTGCACGTGCTCCGCGGCGGCCTTCGCGAGGTCCCTGGTCTGCTCATCGGGCGCGGAGTGCACCACCCGGTCGATGCTCATCCCGAGGGCGAGCAGACGCTGCTGCACCCCGTCGTGCAGGTCGCGCTCGAGCCGCTTGCGCTCGGCCAGCTCGGCCTCGGCCAGCCGCGTGCGCGAGCGGCGCAGCATCTCCGTCGCCGCCGCGTTCTGCAGGGCGAGCCGTACCGCGGCCACGCTGGCCTGCACCAGCTGGCCGTGCCGTGCGACCGAGGCGTCGGTCACGATGATCGCCAGCGGCGAGCCGTCCTCGGCGTCCACCGGCACGACCATCCGGCCGGGGCCCGGTGCCGGCTGCTGCGCCTGGCCGCCTGCGGTGCGGAACAGCTCCTCCTCGGCCGCCCACAGGTGCAGCGCGAGACCGGGGTCGGAGAGCGTCGTGGCCAGCGCCGCCTCGATCTGCGTCGGGCTGCTGGAAGAGCGCACCTCGAGCAGCAGGTCCCCCACGGCACTGCGCGCGGCCCGCATCCGCGACGCCGCGAAGACGAACCCGGCCGGCACCGCGAGCAGTCCGACCTGCTCGGCGACGAGCACGCCGAGGCCGACCTGGGTCTGGCCGCTGAACACCGAGACCACGTGGGCCGCGATGGCCAGCGTGGCCCCCAGCGACGCCGCCACCACCGGAGCCAGCTCGTGACGGGAGAGCCCTCGGGAACGGGTGATCCGCCAGGCCATCAGGCCCACGAACCAGCATGCGAGCACCAGCAGGTAGGCGTTGCCGAACCGCAGGCCGGCCTCGGCCGCGGCGCCGGGCAGCGGCAGCGCCGGCCACCAGCCCAGCCGCAGCCGCTGCGGCGGGACGCTCACCGTGAGCCGGGTCGCCACCAGGACGACCAGGGCCGCGCCGGCCCACCGGCGACCTCGCGGCGACAGCGTCGGTCCCGGGAAGCGCACCAGGACCACGGCCACCACCACGGCCGCCGCGGGTCCGGCCACCCAGCCCAGCATCGGGAAGGGCGAGTGGGGCACCAGGTGCAGGTGCTCGACGGCGAGCAGCGCCCCGACCACCCACAGCAGCAGGGCGTTGCCACGCTGCGTGTCGTCCTCGACCAGCAGCGCTCCCGCGACGGCCAGCGACGCGATCAGCGCGCCCTCCATCAGGCCGATCACCGGGTGGAGGACGTCTCGCGGTTCGGCCAGCACCGTCAGCGACGACAGCCCTATGGCACAGGCCGGCAGCCAGGCGGGCAACCAGGCGGGCCGCGCCAGCGGCCCGAGCACCCGTCGCGCGGGCGGGACCGCGACCTCCACGACGCGCACGCTAGTGCGCGTCGGGCGTCGAGACCACGCCTCGCCGCAGAACCGGCCCTCTCGTCTAGATCCCCGTGCCAGCACGGTGTCCGCGCCGACGCGCTCGACGCAGACTCGGGCAGCGCGGCGACAAGACCGGCTCGGCACGTCGCCCTCCCGGGGGGTGAGGACGACGCCGGCGCCTGCTGGCACGAAGCGGAGGCTGGAATGGGGCTGCTCGGGAGGTCGCTGACCAGACGCCGGGTGGCGGCGGAGTCGGCGCGCGACCACGTCGTCGCCGACTCCGCCCTCGAGCGCAGTCTGCTCAGCGCGGCCCGGGTACGGGCGGCCATGCTGAGGCTCGAGGGCGACGGCACGCCGGCGCTCTCCCTGGGACGGAGCGGCCAGCTGCTGTACCGGCGCCTGACCGACGCGACATGGCGCATCACCGCAGCGACGAGCATCGGCGAGGGCCGTTCCGCCGAGGACTGGACGCTGGAGATCGCACGATCCGACCACCACCGCGCCACCGTCTCCACGCCGACCTACGCCGCGATCAAGGGTGCGCTGGCGAACCCGGGCGGCTACGACGCGATCCGGTCGAACCTGCTGACCGCCTTCACCAGAGCCGAGCCCGACCCCGCGCCGGAGGAGGCCCTCTGCGACCGCTCGCTGGCCGCGGCGCAGGTCCGCGGGGTGTGGTGCCACCGGCTCGAGGCCGGCCCGGTGCGCATCGAGCTGCACGGCACGACCCAGGCCCAGGTGGCCGACGCCCTGGCCCAGATCGGCCTCCCGCTCGATCGGCCGACCCCGTCGGACTTCACCTGGCGTACCGGGCTGGGTCACCGCTTCCTGGGGCTGCGGCTGAGCACCGTTCCCGCCGGCGTGGTGCTGGCCGGCGACTCGTCGCTCCCCCACGACCCCGACCACTACGGCGTGGCCGCCCTGGAGGCCGCCATGGCCACGTGGCGCGAGCGGGCCGGTCTCTTCCTGGGCGAGCTCGACCCGGACGTCGAGCTGCCGTGGCTGGGCATCGCATGAGGGGACCGTCGCGGTCGCTGCTCGCCCCCCTGGTCGTGGCGGCACCCACCACGCCCGGGGGGCGCCCGACCATGGGCAACGCCCTCATCGCCGCGGCCGCCGCCGTCCCCCCGACCTACGAGCCCGCCAGGTACCGGCGTCCGGGGCTCATCTCGTCGTGGCGCGACGACGGCTACCGCACCTACCTGGTGCACACGGCGACCGGCGAGCAGGCCGGCGCCTTCCAGGTGCTGTGCGGCTTCTACGTCAAGCCCGGACCGCTGGCCCACCGGGCCGGCGCGCAGCCGGTGGAGCACTGGTGCGTCGGCCTTCGCGTCTTCGCCGCCGATCCGTTCGGGTCCTTCGGCGAGGGGATCTCGCGGGTGGGCGTGCTGGAGACCGTGCGCGTGCGCATCGGGGCGCACGGCTTCGAGGGCGCCGTCGAACTGGCCCTGCTGCGGCACACCTGGCTGGCCACGCTGCGCAGCGCCCACCCGGAGCTGGTGGTCCACGGCGGGCAGGACCGGTGGGAGGACGCCTGGGTCCGGCCGCTGCACCAGATCACGATCACCCGCTAGCGCGCCTCGAGGTGGTCGGGGACCTCGAGGCGCGCCGGGTGGACGAGCACCTCAGCTGCGCGCCGAGGTGCCTTCGACGTAGTCGTCGTCGTGGCTCTTGACCCACGCCATCAGCTTGCGCAGCTCACGACCGGTGGCCTCGATCGGGTGGGCCTCGGACTTCTTGCGGAACTCGGCGAACTCGGGCCCGCCGGCGTCCTGGTCGTCGATGAAGCGCTGGGCGAACGTACCGTTCTGGATGTCGGCGAGCACGTCCTGCATGTTCTGCTTGACCCGCTCGTCGATGACGCGGGGGCCGGACACGTAGTCGCCGTACTCGGCGGTGTCGGAGACCGACCAGCGCTGCTTGGCGATGCCGCCCTCGTACATCAGGTCGACGATCAGCTTGAGCTCGTGCAGGCACTCGAAGTAGGCCACCTCGGGCTGGTAGCCGGCCTCGGTGAGGGTCTCGAAGCCGTACTGCACCAGCTGCGAGGCGCCGCCGCACAGCACCGCCTGCTCGCCGAACAGGTCGGTCTCGGTCTCCTCGGTGAAGGTGGTGCGGATGCCGCCGGCGCGCAGGCCGCCGATGGCCTTGGCGTAGGAGAGCGCCAGGTCCCAGGCCTTGCCGGAGGCGTCCTGCTCGACCGCGACCAGCACCGGCACGCCTCGGCCCTCGGAGAACTCCCGGCGCACCAGGTGGCCGGGGCCCTTCGGCGCGACCATGCACACATCGACGCCGGCGGGCGGCTTGATGTAGTCGAAGCGGATGTTGAAGCCGTGCCCGAAGAACAGGGCGTCGCCCTCGACCAGGTTGGGCTCGATCGCCTCGGCGTAGAGCTTGCGCTGGGCCGGGTCGGGGGCCAGCACGACGATCAGGTCGGCCTCCTCGCAGGCCTCGGCGGGCTCCAGGACGCGCAGCCCCTCGGCCTCGGCCTTGGCGCGGCTCTTCGAGCCGGCGGGCAGTCCGACGCGGACGTCGACGCCGGAGTCGCGCAGCGACAGCGCGTGAGCGTGGCCCTGGCTGCCGTAGCCCAGGACCGCCACGTGGCGGCCCTGGATCACGCTCAGGTCGGCGTCGTCGTCGTAGAACATCTCGGCCACGGTGTGTGGACTCCTTCTGGTTGGTGGATCGGTCGGTTCAGGTCAGTCGGCCAACGCGATGGGCGCGGGCCGCAGGGTGCGTTCGGTGATCGAGCGCGAGCCGCGGCCCACCGCGACCATGCCGCTCTGGACGAGCTCGCGGATGCCGAAGGTCTCCACCACCCGCAAGAAGTCCTGCAGCTTGTCGTGGTTGCCGGTCACCTCGATGGTGATCGCGTCGACGGCGACGTCGACGACCTTCGCCCGGAACAGCTGCACGGCATCGAGCACCTGGCCGCGGGTGGCGGTGTCGGCGCGGACCTTGACCAGCAGCAGCTCGCGCTCGACGGCCTCGCGGGGCTCGAGCTCGACGATCTTGATGACCTCGACCAGCTTGTTGAGCTGCTTGGTCACCTGCTCGAGCGGGGAGTCCTCCACCTCGACCCGGATGGTCATGCGGGAGATCTCCGGGTGCTCGGTCGGACCGACCGCCAGCGAGGTGATGTTGTAGCCGCGGCGGCTGAAGAGACCGGCGATGCGGGCGAGCACGCCGGGCTTGTCCTCCACGAGCACGGACAGGGTGTGGGACTCGGCCATGTCAGAGGTCGTCCTCGTCGAAGTCGGGAGCCAGGTCGCGGGCGTACTTGATGTCGTCGTTGGAGGTGCCGGCGGCGACCATCGGCCACACCATGGCGTCGCGGTGCACGCGGAAGTCGACGACCACGGGCACGTCGTCGATCTCCATGGCCTTCTCGATGGTCGCGTCGACCTGCTCCGGCGTCTCGCAGGAGAGCCCCACGGCGCCGTAAGCGTCGGCGAGCTTGACGAAGTCCGGGATGCGCTTGGACTGCAGGTCGGTGTTGGAGTACCGCCCCTCGTAGAACAGCGTCTGCCACTGCCGGACCATGCCCAGCGACTCGTTGTTGATGACGGCGACCTTGATCGGGATGCCCTCGAGGGTGCAGGTGGCCAGCTCCTGGTTGGTCATCTGGAAGCAGCCGTCGCCGTCGATGGCCCACACGGTCGTGTCCGGGCAGGCGACCTTGGCCCCCATCGCGGCCGGCACGCCGAAGCCCATGGTGCCGGCGCCGCCGGAGTTGATCCACGTGCGGGGGTTCTCGTAGGTGATGAAGTGCGAGGCCCACATCTGGTGCTGGCCGACGCCGGAGGCGTAGACGGCCTCGGGGCCGGCGATGGCACCGAGCCGTTCGATGACGTACTGCGGCGCGAGGCCCTCGGCCGGGGTGTCGTAGCCCAGCGGGTAGCGCTGCTTCACGCCGGCGAGGAAGCCCACCCAGGCCTCGAAGTCGCCGGTGTCGCCGTGGTCCTCGAGCGCCTGCAGCGCCACGATGAGGTCGGCGATGACCTCGCGGGCGTCGCCCACGATCGGCACGTCGGCCCGGCGGTTCTTGCCGATCTCGGCGGGGTCGATGTCGGCGTGGACGACCTTGGCGTTCGGCGCAAAGGAGTCGAGGTTGCCGGTCACACGGTCGTCGAAGCGCGCGCCCAGGCTGATGATGAGGTCGCTCTTCTGCAGCGCGGCCACGGCGGCCACCGTGCCGTGCATGCCGGGCATGCCGAGGTTCTGCGGGTGGCTGTCGGGGAACGCCCCGCGGGCCATCAGCGTGGTGACCACCGGCATGCCGGTCTTCTCGGCCAGCACCCGCAGCTCGCGGCTGGCGCCGGAGCGGATGACGCCGCCGCCGACGTAGAGCACGGGCTTGCGCGACCCGGTGATCAGCTTGGCCGCCTCGCGGATCTGCTTGGCGTGCGGCTTGGTGACGGGTCGGTAGCCGGGCAGGTGGAGCTGGGTGGGCCAGGCGAAGGTGGTCTGCGCCTGCAGAGCGGACTTCGCGACGTCGACGAGCACCGGGCCGGGGCGGCCTGTGGAGGCGAGGTAGAACGCCTCGGCCACAACCCGCGGGATCTGGTCGGGGTCGGTCACCAGGTAGTTGTGCTTGGTGATCGGCATCGTGATGCCGCGGATGTCGGCCTCCTGAAAGGCGTCCGTGCCGATCATCGACTCCCCGACCTGGCCGGTGACCGCGACCATCGGCACCGAGTCCATGTGCGCGTCGGCGATGGGCGTCACCAAGTTCGTGGCGCCCGGCCCGCTGGTGGCCATGCAGACCCCGACCCGGCCGCTCGCGGCGGCGTAGCCCTGGGCGGCGTGGCCGGCGCCCTGCTCGTGACGCACGAGGATGTGGCGGATCGAGGAGTCGTACAGCGGGTCGTAGGCGGGCAGGATCGCGCCGCCGGGGATGCCGAAGATGGTCTCGGCACCGGCCGCCTCGAGCGACCGGATCAGGCTCTGCGCTCCGGTGACGCGCTCTGCCGCGCCGGGGGCGTCCTGGCTCATCGGATGTCCTTCGTCGGTTCAGGTGACACGGGTTCGGTACGGGGGTCGGGCAACAAAAAACCCTCCGGCCGGATCGGCAGACGGAGGGACGACGCGGAGGTGCGGCCTGTCTCAGGCCCGACCTACGCGCCGGTGGCGTACGAGGAGAAGCTCACGCATGAGGTTAGGTTCTCGTCTGCGTCCGGGACCGGTCAAGACAGTGTGACACCCGTCCCAGGATCTGGACTCGCCGTCCGGCATGCGAGCGGAGCGCGTTGACGGCCGCCGTCGTCGAAGTTGCCCGGATCCAGCCACGACTCGTACGCCGCGCGCAGCGCCGGCCAGTCACCGTCGGTCATCGCGAACCAGTCGGTGTCGCGGTTGCGGCCCTTGTAGACCAGCGCCTGGCGGAAGCGGCCCTCGTAGCCGAACCCGAGCCGGGTGGCGGCCCGGCGCGAGGGCTCGTTGAGGCTGTCACACTTCCACTCGTAGCGCCGGTAGCCCAGCTCGTCGAAGACGTGCCTCGCCATGAGGTACATCGCCTCGGTGGCGGCGACCGTGCGCTGCAGCGCCGCGCCGTAGCCGATGCCGCCCACCTCGACCACGCCGTTGGGCGCGTCGTTGCGCAGGTAGCAGGCCACCCCCTGCGCGCGGCCCTCGACCACCAGCACATGGGGCACCCAACCGGGGTCGTCCAGCAGGGTGGCGACGTAGCCGCGCACCCCGGCGGCGTCGCTGTAGGGGCCCCACGGCAGGTACGTCCACGTCGAGGGCGGGCTCTCGACGCACAGCGCCTGCCACAGGTCGGCGACGTGCTCCTCGGCCAGCGGCTCGACGCGCACCGTGCGCCCGACCAGCCTCACGGGCGCCACCACCGGGCGCGGCGACCAGTCCGGCACGGGCTCGCCCACGGGTTGGCCGTGGTCGTTGATCGGCACGGCTCGACCCTAGGGCGTGCCGGTCAGTCGGGCAGCACCAGGCGGCCGATGTCGCCGGGGTTCGTGGCGATCTCCCAGCGGAAGCCGTCGGGGTCGGCGAAGTAGCCGGTGTAGCCGCCCCAGTCGCGCTGCTGGCCGGGCGAGACCTCGGCGCCGGCCGAGGCGGCCACCTCGAGCACCGCGTCGACCTCGGCCGGGGTGGCGACGTTGTGCGCGAGCGTGATGGGCACGATGCCCTGGCCCCGGCGGATGGGTCCGACCTCGGCCTCGAAGCCCGACTCGGCCCAGAAGGAGAGCACCAGCCGCTCCCCGGCCCGGATCATCAGCACCTCGCCCGGCACGACCATCTCGGGCGTCCAGCCCAGCCCGTCGACGTAGAAGGCGCGGGTGCGGTCGAGGTCGGCGACCGCGAGCGTGACGAAGCTGAGGCGTTGGTCCATGCCGCCCCAGTCTGCCGCGACCCGCGCCGTCATCGGGGCCGGTGTGGTCCAGACACAAGTGACCGGTCAGTAACCATCCCCGGGCGACGTCGTTGAACCGGTACCCGGGCGGGAGCACCCGCCCCTCGCCGATCGGAGCACCATGCGTCGCTCGCACCTCCGCATCGCCCTGGCCGCCCTCGCGGCCGCGGCCCTCGCCGTCGTCTCCCCCGACCTGGCCGCCGGTGCAGCCGACACCGGCTGGGCTCCCACCGCCACCGACGCGCTCAGCCTGGTCGGCGCCACCGCGCTCGGGTCCGCGCCGGCGAGCACGCCGCTGCGCCTGACCGTCGGCCTCACCCCGCGCGACCGGGCCGGTCTCGACGCGCTCATCAAGGCCCAGAGCACGCCGGGTGACGCCGCCTACGAGCAGTACCTGACCCCCGCGCAGTTCACCGACCGCTTCGCCGCCACCCAGGCCCAGGCCGACGCCGTGCGCAGCTACCTGCAGAGCGCCGGGATGACCAACGTGACGGTGGCCGGCAACCGGCTGCAGGTCACCGCCGACGCCACCGTCGCCCAGGCCCAGCAGGCCTTCCACACCACGATCGGCCGCTTCACCCAGTCCGGCCGCACCGTGCTGGCCAACACCGCCGCCGCGCAGGTGCCGACGTCGCTGGCCGGCACGGTCACCGGCGTGCTCGGCCTCTCCACGCTGGGCGCCACCGTGCGTCCCCAGGCCGCGAGCCTGCCGAAGCTGACCGGCTTCTACCCCGACGAGTTCCCGACGGTCTACGACGCCAAGGCCACCAAGGCCGGTGACGGCACGTCGCTCGCGGTGATCGCGGAGGGCGACCTGACGCAGACGGTCAAGGACCTGCGCACCTACGAGGCCAAGCGCAAGCTCCGCCAGGTGCCCGTGTCGCTGGTGTACACCGGCATCAAGAGCACCGACACCGCCGGCGCCGACGAGTGGGACCTGGACACGCAGACCTCCACCGGCGCGGCGCCGAGCACCAAGCAGCTCTACGTCTACGTGGCGACCTCGCTCACCAACTCCGACCTGGCCCGCTCGATCAACCGCTTCGTCTCCGACGACAAGGCCCAGGCCGGCTCCGCCTCGCTCGGCGAGTGCGACGTGCTGCCCTTCCTGGACGGGTCGATGACCGTCGACGACATCGCCTTCGCCGAGGCCGCGGTGCAGGGCCAGACGTTCTTCGCCTCCAGCGGCGACACCGGCAGCGCGTGCGCGGTCGCGCCGACCAACGGCGTCCCCGGCGCTGGCCTGCCCGACACCGAGTACCCCGCCTCCTCGCCGTACGTCGTGGGCGTCGGCGGCACCACGTTGGCCACGACCGACGCCGACGCCTACACCGCCGAGGTCGCCTGGAACGCCGGTGGCGGCGGCGTCAGCCCGGTCGAGACGCCGGGCTACTGGCAGAGCGGCGTGGTGCCGACGTCGGCCGCGGGCCTGCGCGGCGTGCCCGACGTCGCCTTCGACGCCGACCCCACCACGGGCGCACTCATCACGGTCGACGGCGCCGACGAGCAGATCGGTGGCACGAGCCTGTCCTCGCCGCTCGCGCTGGGGCTCTGGACGAGGCTGAACTCCAGCCACGGCGGCAAGCTCGGCTTCGCCTCACCGAAGCTGTACGGCATCTACGCCCAGGCCCAGACCACCCAGCCGCTGCCGCCGACGACCGTCCCGGCGTCCTTCCACGACGTCGTGGTCGGCACGAACGGCGCCTACACCGCGCTGCCCGGCTACGACTTCACCACCGGGCTGGGCAGCTGGGACGTCAACAAGCTCAACAGCGCCATCAAGTAGCCATCGGCGACCCGTCAGAGGTGCGGCTGCATCTTTGACGGGTCGACGGCGGATCGGCCGCCGTCAGCCGGTGACCGCGCCGACGGCGGCGGACTGCACGAGCTTGCGGTACTTGGCCAGCACGCCGGTGGTGTACTTCGGCGGGTGGGGCTCCCAGCCCTCGCGGCGCGACTCCCACTCGTCGTCCTCGGCCTCCGCGACGTCCATGCGGCGGTTGGCGATGTCGACGGTGATGGTGTCGCCGTCGCGTACGAACGCGATCGGGCCGCCGTCGACCGCCTCGGGCGCGACGTGCCCGATGCACAGGCCCGTGGTGCCGCCGGAGAAACGGCCGTCGGTGAGCAGCAGGACGTCCTTGCCGAGGCCTGCGCCCTTGATGGCGCCGGTGATCGCGAGCATCTCGCGCATGCCCGGGCCGCCCTTGGGGCCCTCGTAGCGGATGACCACGACGTCGCCGGCGCTGATGCCGCCCTCGAGCAGGGCGTCCATCGCGGCCCGCTCGCCGTCGAAGACCCGCGCCGTGCCGGTGAAGACCTCCGAGTCGAAGCCGGCCGACTTCACCACCGCGCCGTCGGGGGCCAGCGTGCCTTTGAGGATGGTGAGGCCGCCGCTGGCGTGGATCGGCCTGTCCATCGTGTGCAGCACCTCGCCGTCGAGCGGCTGCGGCGCGAGCGCCTCGAGGTTCTCGGCCATCGTCTTGCCGGTCACGGTCAGGCAGTCACCGTGCAGCAGGCCCGCGTCGAGCAGCGCCTTCATCACCACCGGGATCCCGCCGATCTTGTCGACGTCGTTCATCACGTAGCGACCGAACGGCTTCATGTCCGCCAGGTGCGGCACCTTGTCGCCGATGCGGTTGAAGTCGTCGATCCGCAGGTCGACGTCGGCCTCCCGCGCGATCGCGAGCAGGTGGAGCACCGCGTTGGTGGAGCCGCCCAGCGCCATGACGACCGTGATGGCGTTCTCGAAGGCCTCCATCGTCATGATGTCGCGGGCGGTGATGCCCTGCCGCAGCAGCTCGACGACGGCCTCGCCCGAGCGCTCGGCGAACAGGTCGCGACGGCTGTCGATCGACGGCGGGGCAGCCGACCCGGGCAGGCTCATGCCGAGCGCCTCCCCCACCGAGGCCATGGTGTTGGCGGTGTACATGCCGCCGCAGGCACCCTCGCCGGGGCAGATCGCGCGCTCGACGCGCTTGACCTCCTCCTCGCTGATCTTGCCGGCCAGACACGCGCCGACCGCCTCGAAGGCGTCGATGATGGTGACGTCCTGGCCGTCGAGGTTGCCCGGCATGATCGAGCCGCCGTAGAGGAACACGCTGGCCAGGTCGAGCCGGGCCGCCGCCATGAGCATGCCCGGCTGGGTCTTGTCGCAGGCGCCGAGCAGCACCGAGCCGTCGAGCCGCTCGCCGCTCATCAGGGTCTCGACGGAGTCGGCGATCACCTCGCGCGAGACCAGCGAGAAGTGCATGCCCTCGTGGCCCATCGAGATGCCGTCGTTGACCGAGATGGTGCCGAACTCCATCGGGTACCCGCCGGCCCTGGTGACCCCGCGCTTGGCGGCCTCGGCGAGCCGGCGCAGCGAGAGGTTGCAAGGGCCGGTCTCGTTCCAGCTCGAGCCGACGCCGATCTGGGGCTTCGCGAAGTCCTCGTCCTGCATGCCGATCGCCCGCAGCATGCCGCGCGAGGCGGTCTTCTCGATGCCGTCGGTGACGTCGCGGGAGCGGGGTTTGATGTCGGGACTCTGCTGCTCGGCCATGCGCCGAGACTAGTCGCGGGGCTCGGGCGACCCATCGCCCGCTCGGAGTGTGGTAGGGATCACAGATGACTCTCGACCCGAACGCCGCCTCGGAGGCCACCGCTGCCGAGGGTACCGCCGAGCATCGACGCCAGATCCGCAAGGCCGGACTGGCCAGCACGGTCGGCACCACCATCGAGTGGTACGACTTCTTCCTCTACAACACCGCGGCCGCGCTCGTCTTCCCCGCGCTGTTCTTCCCCGAGTCCAGCCAGTACGCCGGCCGGCTGGAGTCCTTCGCCACCTACGCCGTGGGCTTCGCGGCGCGGCCGGTCGGCGCCGCGATCTTCGGCCACTGGGGCGACCGCATCGGTCGCAAGGCGACGCTGATCATCACGCTGCTGATGATGGGCCTGGCCACCACCGTCGTCGGCGTACTGCCCAGCGCCGACCACATCGGCCGTGCGGCACCGCTGATCCTGGTGCTGCTGCGACTCTTCCAGGGCATCGCCGTGGGCGGTGAGTGGAGCGGCTCGGTGCTGCTCTCGATGGAGTGGGGCGACCAGAAGCGTCGCGGCCTCATGGCCTCCCTGCCCCAGCTCGGTGTCGCGTTCGGACTCATCTTGGGCACCGGCTTCCTCTACCTGATGAGCGCGGTCACCACCGACGCCCAGTTCCAGGCCTGGGGCTGGCGCATCCCCTTCCTGTGCAGCGCGGTGCTGGTGGGCATCGGCCTCTACATCCGGCTCTCCATCCTGGAGACGCCCATGTTCGCCAAGCGGGTCGCGCAGGGCGAGCTCTCGCGGCTGCCGTCGCTGGAGGTGTGGCGCGCGCACTGGAAGCCGATCCTGCTCAGCGCCTTCGCGCGGCTCTCCGAGCAGGCGCCGTTCTACGTCATCACCACGTTCACGCTGACGTACCTGACCGAGGAGCAGGGCTACTCCAAGCGGTTCGCGCTCTCGGCGATCCTGCTGGCCGCCGCGGTCGAGGTCGTGGCCGTGCCGCTGTTCGGCCACCTCTCCGACACCTACGGCCGTAAACGGATCTACATGGTGGGCGCCGCGGTCACCGGGGTCTACGGGTTCGTGCTGTTCGCGCTGCTGGACTCCGGGGTGGCGGCGCTGGCCTTCGTCGGCATGCTGGTCGCACTCATCCCGCACGGCATGCAGTACGGGCCGCAGGCCTCGCTCATCGCCGAGCAGTTCCCCACCGCGCTGCGCTACGCGGGGGCCGGCGTCGGCTACCAGCTGGCGTCCGTGATCGCCGGTGGCCCCGCGCCGCTGGTGGCGACCTACCTGCTCGAGCACACCGGGTCGGGCTTCGCGATCGCCGGCGCCATCCTGGGCTGCTCGGTGGTCACGCTGATCGCCGTCGGCCTCATGCGCGAGCACAGCGGCTCCGACATCGCCGACGACGCGACCTACGCTCGGGCGACATGAGCGACTTCAACGCCCAGATCATCGCCGAGTTCCGCGACCACGGCGGGCACACCGAGATGTTCGGCGACGGCCTCGTCCTGGTGCACAGCATCGGAGCCAGGAGCGGCGAGGAGCGGGTCAACCCCGTCGCCGCCATCGACGAGGGCGGCAGCTGGCTGATCGCCGCCTCGGCGGCCGGTGCCGACCGGCACCCGGACTGGTACCGCAACCTCCTCGCCCACCCCGACGTCGAGATCGAGACCGGTGAGCGCACCGTCGACGTCCACACCGAGGACCTGCAGGGGCAGGAGCGCGACGCGGCGTGGCAGCGGTTCACCGAGATGTCGTCGGGCTTCCGTGACTACCAGCAGAAAACCGACCGGGTGATCCCCGTGCTGCGACTCGCGGCTCGGTGAGCAAAGAGGCACGACTGCGCTTCGGCGAGGTCCGCAGCGCCGACGGCACCCGGCTGGTCACCTGGACCAACGACGTCGCCAGCGACCTGCCGACCGTGCTGCTGTGCAACGGGCTGGGCACCAACGCCCACGCCTGGCCGGCGCTGCTCGACCCCGACTGCGGGGTGCGGGTGGTCTCGTGGAACCACCGCGGCGTCAGCGGGTCCGACCGACCCTCGGACCGCCGCCACGTCGGCCAGCAGGCATTCATCGACGACGCCCTGGCCGTGCTGGACGACGCCGCGGTGGAACGCTGCGTGGTGGCGGGCTGGTCGATCGGCGTGGGCACCGCCTGCCGGTTCGCGCTCGCCCACCCCGACCGCGTCCGCGGCTTGTTCGCACTGGCCGGCGTGCCCGATGACCCCTTCGGCGCGATGGGCGGTCCGCTCCACGTGCCGCGGCCGGTGGCCCGCGCGTTCGGCCGGGGACTGGCCGGCACCCTGGCCCGCATCGGCGCGGCGTTCACCCCGCTCACCCAGCACGCCCCGGTCACCCCGCGCACCACGAACGCCCTCGCGCACTCGGGCTTCATGCGCCCGGTGGCCGATCTCGACACCGCTCGACGCGCGGTCGCGGAGTTCCTGACCACGCCGGTGGACTGGTACGCCCACGCCGCCCGCACGCTGGCGGCCGACCGCGTCGACGTCGGCCGTATCGCCGTGCCCGCCACCTTCGTCGGGGCCCGGCACGACCTGCTGGCCCGCGCGGCCGACGTCCGCGCCGCCGCCGCGCGGGTGCTCGGCGCCACCTACGTGGAGCTCGACGGCTCGCACTTCGTGCAGCTCGAGCAGCCGGACGCGGTGCACGGCCTGCTCGTGGACCTGCTCACTACCGTGTCAGCGTGAGACCCCTCGTCGCGCTGCTGGTGGTGGCCGTGCTCGCGGCCGGCTGCGGCGGCGGCACGGACAGCGGTCCGTTCGCCACGTCATCCCGCGGCGCGGCACCGGTGACCGCCTCGCCCGAGGCGACGACCTCGACCGGCCCGCGCGTCGTGCGCACCGTCGCCTCCGGCCTGCGCGTGCCGTGGGGCATCGCCTTCCTGCCCGACGGCACGGCCGTGGTGACCGAGCGCGACACCGACCGGGTGCTGCTGGTGACCAGCGGCGGCCAGGTCACCCCCGTCGGCACCGTCAAGGGCGACTCCCGCGGCGAGTCCGGGCTGCTCGGCGTCGCCGTCTCCCCGCAGTTCGCCCAGGACCACACGGTGTTCTTCTACGTCACCACCACGCGCGACAACCGGATCGTCAAGGCCCGCCTCGACGGCACCTCGCTCGGACCCACGACGCCGGTGCTCACCAAGATCCCGGCCGGCAACATCCACGACGGCGGCCGGCTGGCGTTCGGTCCCGACGGCTACCTCTACGCCTCGACCGGCGAGACCGGCGACAGCTCCTTGGCCCAGGACCCCTCGTCGCTGGGCGGCAAGATCCTGCGGATCACCACGACCGGTCGCCCCGCGCCCGGCAACCCCGACCCCGACTCGCCGGTGTGGACCATCGGGCACCGCAACGTCCAGGGCCTGGCCTTCGACCCCGACGGCCACCTGTGGGCCTCGGAGTTCGGCGACCAGACCTGGGACGAGCTCAACCTGATCACCCGCGGCACCAACTACGGCTGGCCGAAGGCCGAGGGCCGCGTCGAGTCCGGCGAGTTCCGCAACCCGAAGGTCGTCTGGTCCACCGACGACGCCTCCCCCTCGGGCCTGGCCTACCTCGACGGCCACCTGTGGCTCGGGGCGCTGCACGGCCAGCGGCTGTGGCGGGTCACCGTGTCCGGCACCCGGGCCAGCGACCCGACCGACTTCTTCGTTGGCCAGTACGGCCGGCTGCGCACCGTCGTCGCCGCCCCGGACGGGAACCTGTGGGTCACGACCTCCAACCGCGACGGCCGCGGCAACCCGAAGGCCAGCGACGACCGGATCCTCGAGATCGCCCCCTGAGCGCCAAAGTCCCGCACTTGCGAAGTTGTGGGCGTGACATATCGGGCGGACCCCCCGGTTTGCTTCGCAAGTGTGGAGTTTTGGTGGTCGGGCAGGGCCGGGCGCGGCCGGCCCCGGGCCGGCGACAGGGCCGGTCGCGGCCGGCCCCGGGCCAGTCGGTGGGTGCGCCAACCGCACACGTGCGACGTCGGCACGCAGGGTCGCGCCCGATCGGCGAGCCAGGTGCGCACGTGTGCGGTTGGCGCACCCCCGGGGCCTCAGCCCAGCTTCTCCAAGATCAGCTCCCGCACCCGAGCCGCGTCGGCCTGGCCCTTCATGCTCTTCATCACCGCGCCGATGAGAGCGCCGGCGGCGTTGAGCTTGCCCTCGCGGATCTTGTCCGCGACGTCGGGGTTGGCCGCGATCGCCTCGTCGACGGCGGCCGAGAGGGCGCCGTCGTCGGAGACCACGGCCAGCCCACGGGCGGCGACCACCTCGTCAGGGTCGCCCTCGCCGGCGAGGACGCCGTCGAGCACCTGCCGGGCGAGCTTGTCGTTGATGGTGCGCGCGTCGACCAACGCTTGCACGCGGGCGACGTCGGCCGGGGTGATCGGCAGCGCCGACAGCTCGGTCTCGGTCTCGTTGGCGCGGCGGGCCAGCTCGCCGAGCCACCACTTGCGGGCCGCCTGCGCGGGGGCTCCGGCGGCGACCGTCTGCTCGACGAGGACGAGCGCTCCCGCGCCGACGGTGTCGCGCATCTCCAGGTCGCTGAAGCCCCACTCGGCCTGCAGGCGCGCCCGGCGCTCGCGCGGCGGCTCGGGCAGCGTGGTGCGCAGCTCGTTGACCCACTCGCGCGAGGGCGCCAGCGGCACCAGGTCGGGCTCGGGGAAGTAGCGGTAATCGTCGGCGTCGGATTTCGCACGGCCCGACGTCGTGACGCCGGTGTCCTCGTGCCAGTGCCGGGTCTCCTGGAAGACCTTCTCCCCCTCCTCCAGCACCGCCGCCTGGCGACCGATCTCGTAGCGGGCCGCCCGCTCGATGGAGCGGAAGGAGTTCACGTTCTTGGTCTCGGTGCGCGTGCCGAGCTCGCCCGACCCGGCCGGGGCGAGCGAGAGGTTCACGTCGGCGCGGATGTTGCCCTGGTCCATGCGGGCCTCGGAGACGCCGAGCGCGAGGATGAGCTCGCGCAGCTGCTCCACGTACGCCCGCGCGACGGCGGGCGCCGAGGCGCGCGTGCCGGCCACCGGCTTGGTGACGATCTCGATGAGCGGGATGCCGGCCCGGTTGTAGTCGACGAGTGAGTAGTCGGCGCCGTGGATGCGGCCCGAGGTGCCCACGTGCAGCGACTTGCCGGTGTCCTCCTCCATGTGGGCGCGCTCGATCTCCACGCGCACCGTCTCGCTGCCGCCGTCGGGCGAGGCGACCTCGACGTCGAGGTAGCCGTCGAAGGCGATCGGCTCGTCGTACTGCGAGGTCTGGAAGTTCTTCGGCATGTCTGGGTAGAAGTAGTTCTTCCGCGCGAACCGGCACCAGTCGGCGATCTGGCAGTTCAGGGCCAGCCCGATGCGCATCGCCGACTCCACCGCCGTCCGGTTCACCACCGGCATCGAGCCGGGAAGACCCAGGCACGTCGGGCAGGTCTGCGTGTTGGGCTCGGCGCCGAAGGCGTTCTGGCAGCCGCAGAACATCTTCGTCTCGGTGTTGAGCTCGACGTGCACCTCGAGCCCGAACGTCGGGTCGTAGCGCTCGAGCGCGTCCTCGAACGAGAGCACCTGGTCGCTCACCGTGCCACCTCCAGCTCGGGGGCCTGGGCCAGCATCGGGCCGCCCCATCGCTCCTCCAGCAGCGCCTCCACCGCGGCGCCGACCCGGTAGAGCCGGTCATCGGCCCGCTGCGGCGCGAGCACCTGCAGCCCCACGGGCAGGCCGTCCTCGTCCGCCACGCCGCTGGGCACCGAGATGCCGGGCACGCCGGCTAGGTTGGCCGGGATCGTGGCGATGTCCTGGCGGTACATCGAGATCGGGTCGCTCAGCTTGTCGCCCAGCGGGAACGCCGTGGTCGGCGAGGTCGGCGAGACGAGCACGTCGACTTCGGCGAAGGCGGCGTCGAAGTCGCGCTGCACCAGCGTCCGGATCTTCTGCGCCTGCCCGTAGTAGGCGTCGTAATACCCGCTGGAGAGGGCGTAGGTGCCCAGGATGATCCGCCGCTTCACCTCGTCTCCGAAGCCGGCGTCGCGGGTGGCGCGCATGACGTCCTCCGCGCTGGGGTCGCCCTCCGGGGTCACCCGCAGGCCGTAGCGCATCGCGTCGAAGCGGGCCAGGTTCGACGACGCCTCGCTCGGCAGGATCAGGTAGTAGGCCGCCAGCGCGTGCTCGAAGTGCGGGCAGGACACCTCGACCACCTCGGCCCCTGCGTCGCGCAGCAGCTCGACCGACTCGGCGAACCGGGCCTCGACGCCGGGCTGGAAGCCCTCGCCGCCGAGCTCCTTGACGACCCCGACCCGCAGGCCGGACAGGTCGCCCGCCGCGCCGGCACGGACGGCCTCGACCAGCGCCGGCACCGGGTCGGTGAGGCTGGTGGAGTCGCGCGGGTCGTGCCCGCCGATCAGCTCGTGCAGGAGCGCCGCGTCGAGCACGGTGCGGGTGACCGGACCGGCCTGGTCCAAGGAGTTGGCCAGCGCGATCAACCCGTATCGGCTCACCGCGCCGTACGTCGGCTTCACGCCGACGGTGCCCGTGACCGCCCCCGGCTGCCGGATCGAGCCGCCGGTGTCGGTGCCGATCGCCAGCGGCGCCTCGAAGGCGGCGACCGCCGCGGCCGAGCCGCCGCCGGAGCCGCCGGGGATCCGGTCGAGGTCCCACGGGTTGTGGGTGGGCCCGTAGGCCGAGTGCTCGGTGGAGGAGCCCATCGCGAACTCGTCCATGTTCGTCTTGCCCAGGATCGGCAGACCGCCCGCACGCAGCCGCTCGGTGACGGTGGCGTCGTACGGCGGCACCCATCCCTCCAGGATCCGCGACCCGGCCGTGGAGGGCAGCCCGCGCGTCACGATGACGTCCTTGACCGCGATCGGCACACCGTCCAGCGGCGAGGCCGGCTCACCCTTGCTCAGCCGGTCGTCGGCCGCGCGGGCCGCCTCGATCGCGCCGTGCTCGTCGACGTGCAAGAAAGCGTGCACCGCGCCGTCGACCGCGGCGATGCGGTCGAGGTGCGCGCGGGTCAGCTCCACCGAGCTCACCTCGCCGGTGGCCAGCAGCTCGGCCTGCTGGTGGGCGGTGAGCCGCGTCAGGTCGCTCATCTACTGCTCGTCCCCGAGGATGCGCGGCACCTCGAAGCGCTGTTGCTCGACCTGCGGGGCCCCGCTGAGCGCCTCCTCGGGCGCCAGCGATGCGGCGACGACGTCCTCGCGGTAGACGTTGCTCAGCGGCACCGGGTGCGAGGTGGCCGGGACGTCCTCGGCGGCCACGGCGCTGATCGAGGCGATCGCGTCGAGGATGCCCTCCAGCTGGGGGGCCAACCGGTCCAGCTCGGCATCGTCGAGGTCGATCCGGGCCAGGTCGGCCAGGTGGCGGACCTCGTCTCGGGTGATCTGCGGCATGGGCCAATCCTAGGAGTCGCCGCGACGCCGGACCGACGCCGGTCGAGCCGACCAGATAATCCGACAAAACACCACGAACCAGTACCGGAAATGCCTACGCTGAGCCCGTGACCGACGCCGCGGTGAGAGCCACCGACGCACCCGCGCGCCGACCCGCACCCACCCCACGGCGCCGCGCCGGACTCCTCATCGCCACCGCAGCCGGCGTCCTCGGCGCCGTCTTCGCGCTGCTGCGTCACGCCGCCTTCCACACCGAGGGCTACGACCTGGGCCTGAACTACCAGCTGGTCCAGAGCTACGCCCGCTTCCAGACCCCCCACGCCGACGTCGCCGGCGCCCACCTCAACCTCCTCGGTGACCACTTCAGCCCCGTCATGGCGCTGCTGGCCCCGCTGTACTGGATCTGGCCCGACCCGCGCGCGCTGCTGCTGGCGCAGGCAGCCCTCATGGCGCTCTCGGTGCTCCCGGTGCACGCCATGGCCGCCCGGCGCCTGGGCGGACGGGCCGGCGCCCTGGTCGCCGTCGGCTACGCCGTGAGCTGGCCGCTGCAGAACATGCTGGCGTTCGACGTGCACGAGGTGATGTTCGCCGTCCCTCTCATCGCTCTCGCCCTCGACGCCCTCGACCGACGTCGCGACCGCGTGTTCCTGCTCTGCTGCGCCGGGCTGTTGGTCGTCAAGGAGGACATGGGTCCGCTGGTGGTGATGCTGGGAGTGGTCCGGCTCGTCCTCGACGTCCGGCACGCCACCCCTGCCGGACGTCGGGCCGGACGCCGTGCCGGCCTCGCGGCGATAGGCCTGGGACTACTGGGTTACGTCGTGGCGGCGATGGTCGTCATCCCGGCTCTCAGCGTCGGCGGTGGCCTCACGCACTGGTCCTACGACTCCCTGGGTCCGGATATGCCGCGAGCACTGCTCTCGGTCGTCACGCACCCGCTGCATGCGGTCCAGCTCTTCTCGACTCCGTGGGTCAAGCAGGGCAGCCTCGATCTGCTCTTGGCCCCCACCTTGCTGCTGTGCCTGCGTTCGCCCATGCTGCTCGCCGTCCTGCCCCTGCTGGCCGAACGGTTCTTCTCGTCCCAACCCGAGCTGTGGGAGCCGATCTACCACTACTCGGCGACGGCGTGGCCGATCGTGGTGCTGGCCGGCGTGGACGGCGCCCGACGCATGCTGAGCCGTTGGCCCCGCATGGGAGACACGCTCGGCTTCGGACTCCTGGGGAGCCTGGTGGTGGGGATCTGCATCGTCCCCGTGATCTTCCCGATGTGGGCCATGGCCAACGGCGGGCTGTTGCGCGACGTCCGACACGCGCAACCCCAACGTGAGGTGGTGGCCCGGATCCCGGCCGGCACCTGCGTCGAGGCGGCCAACAACCTCATCCCTCATCTGGTCACCACGAACCGCGTCAGCGAGCTGGGACAGCTCGACCGCGCTCCGGACTTCGTGGCCATCGACCTCTCCGCCGGCCGGAGTCAGGCCGTCCGCGCCACCCCACAGCGCACGCGGGACCGGGTGCGCTCCCTCGGCTACGAGGAGGTCGCCCGCGAAGGCGACCTCGTGCTCTACCGCTCGCCGGACTATCGCGGTCCGAGCGCGGCCTGCCGTCCCTGACCACCACCGGGCAGGATGCGGACATGAGCATCCCGTGGCAACGACGCACGGACCACGTCGCCTGGCTCGTGCGCCAGACCTCGCAGCAGCTGGCCTTCGGCACGGCGTTCGCGCACCCCGACGGTGGGGCGGCGTGGCTCGGCGACGACGGCCGCCCCGACCTGTCGCGACCGGTGCACACCTGGATCAGCGCGCGGATGGCCCACGTGTACTCCCTCGGCGCCCTGGCCGGGGTGCCCGGCTGCGACGACCTGGCCGACGTCGCGCTCGCCGGGCTGACCGGACGGTTGCACGACGACGCCCACGGCGGCTGGTACGCCTCGAGCGAGGACGACACCAAGTCGGCCTACGCCCACGCCTTCGTGCTGCTGGCCGCCTCGACGGCCAGCGTCGCCGGCCGGCCGGGGGCGCCCGCCCTGCTCGACGACGCCGCCGAGGTGCTGGCGACCCGGTTCCTGACCGAGGCCGGCCTCTACGCCGAGCAGTGGGACGCCGCCTGGACACGGTTGGACCCCTACCGCGGCGTCAACGCCAACATGCACGGCGTCGAGGCCACCCTGGCCGCCTACGACGCCACCGGTGACCGCACCTTCCTCGACCGCGCCCACCACATCACCTCCCGCGTGCACAGCTGGGCGGCCGCCAACGACTGGCGGGTGCCCGAGCACTTCGACGTCGACTGGACGCCGATGCCCGAGTACCACCGCGACCAGCCGGACCACCCCTTCCAGCCCTACGGCGCCACCGTCGGCCACGGCCTGGAGTGGTCGCGGTTGACCCTCGCGGTGCGGGCGGCGCTCGGCCGGGACGCTCCCGGCTGGATGCTGGAGACCGCGGTGATGCTCTTCGAGCGCGCGGTGGCCGACGGCTGGTCCGTGGACGACCACGACGGCTTCGTCTACACCACCGACTGGTCGGGCCGCCCGGTCGTCCGCGAGCGCATGCACTGGGTGGTGTGCGAGGCGATCAGCGCCGCGGCAGCCCTCCACGAGGCGACCGGGAACGCCGTCTACGACCAGTGGTACCGCCGCTGGTGGAACCACGCCGCCCGCCACTGGATCGACCCGGCCACCGGCTCCTGGGCCCACCAGCTCGCCCCCGACCTGTCCCCCAGCGACAGCGTCTGGACGGGACGTCCGGACCTCTACCACTCCCTGCACGCCGTCGTCCTCCCCCGGCTGCCGCTGGCTCCGGGTGCGGCGGTGGCGCTGCGAGAGGGGATAGTCAGAGACGAAATGGCTGTGACAACGCCGTCCTGACGACCATCTCGTCTCGGACTATCCCGCCTCGCCGGTCTCCAGCAGCCGGCGGAACCCGTCCTCGTCGAGCACGGGGACGCCGAGCTGCTCGGCCTTGTCGGCCTTGGAGCCGGGCGAGTCGCCGACGACCACGTAGTCGGTCTTCTTGGAGACCGACGAGCTGGCCTTGCCGCCGCGGACCAGGATCGCCTCCTTGGCCTGGTCGCGGCTGAAGCCGGCCAGGGAGCCCGTGACGACGACCGTCTTGCCCTCCAGCGTGCGGGGCACCGACTCGTCGCGCTCGTCCTCCATGCGGACACCGGCGGCGGCCCACTCGTCCACGATGCGGGTGTGCCAGGCCGACTCCGGGCCGTCGAACCAGGCCCGGACGGACGCCGCGATGGTCGGTCCGACGCCCTCGGCGGCGGCCAGCTCCTCCTCCGATGCCTCGCGGATGCGCTGCATCGAGCCGAACTCCCCCGCCAGCGCCCGGGCGGCGGTCGGGCCCACGTGGCGGATCGAGAGCCCGACCAGGGCCCGCCACAGCGGCCGGTCCTTGGCCGCCGCGAGGTTGTCGAGCAGCCGTTGCCCGTTCGCGGAGAGTTGGGGGCCCTCCTCGCCCTTCTTGGGGGCGCGGGTGAACAGCGGCGTCCGCAGCAGCTGCTCGCGGTCGAGGGAGAACACGTCGCCCTCGTTGGCGATCACGTCCGCCTCGAGCAGCGCGACCGCGGCTTCGTAGCCCAGCACCTCGATGTCGAACGCGCCCCGGCCCGCCACGTGGAAGACGCGCTCGCGCACCTGGGCGGGACAGTGCTCGTGGTCGGGGCAGCGCAGGTCCTTGTCGCCCTCCTTCTCCTGCACCAGTGCGGTGCCGCACGCCGGGCAGACCGTGGGCATCTTCCACCGGCGCAGGCCCTTGGGTCGCAGCGCCAGCACGGGTCCGACGATCTCGGGGATCACGTCGCCTGCCTTGCGCAGCACCACGGTGTCGCCGGGACGTACGTCCTTGCGCTCGACCTCGTGGGCGTTGTGCAGGGTGGCCATCTCCACGGTCGACCCGGCGACCTTGGTCGGCACCATGCGGCCGAACGGCGTCACCCGGCCGGTGCGCCCGGTGTTGACCTCGATGGCCAGCAGCTCGGCGTTGACCTCCTCGGGCGGGTACTTGAACGCGATCGCCCAGCGCGGCGCGCGCGAGGTGGACCCGAGCCGGCGCTGCAGCGCGACGTCGTCGACCTTGAGGACCACGCCGTCGATCTCGTGCTCGCCGATGACGGCCTGGTCGTGGCGGTGCTCGCCGAAGTACTCGATGAACTCCTCGGCCGCCTTCAGCGTGGGCACGACCCGGGCCCGGTCGCTGATGGGCAGGCCCCAGGCGGCGAGCGCGGCGTAGGACTCCGACTGCGCGACGGGCTCGAACCCCTCGCGCGCGCCGATCCCGTGGCAGACCAGGGCCAGCGCACGCGTGGCGGTCACCTTGGGGTTCTTCTGCCGCAGCGATCCCGCCGCAGCGTTGCGCGGGTTGGCGAAGACCGGCTTGCCCGCCTCCGACATGGCCACGTTGAGCCGCTCGAAGGCCTCGACGCCCAAGAACACCTCGCCGCGGACCTCGACCAGCGCGGGCACGGGGTACTCCTCGGTGCCGGTGAGCCGGTGAGGGACGTTGTCGATCGTCTTGACGTTGGGCGTGACGTCCTCGCCCGTGCGTCCGTCGCCGCGGGTGACGCCGCGCACGAGGCGACCGTTCTCGTAGAGCAGGTTGATCGCGAGCCCGTCGACCTTCAGCTCGCACAGCAGGGCCGGGGCCTCGACGCCATCGCGCGCCAGCCGCGTCGCCCAGGTCTCGAGCTCCTCGTAGGAGAACGCGTTGTCCAGGCTCTGCATCGGCTCAAGGTGGTCCACCGCGGTGAATTCGGTGGAGACCGCGCCTCCCACCTTCTGGGTCGGCGAGTCGGGCGTGCGCAGCTCGGGGAAGGACTCCTCGAGCTCCTCCAGGCGCCGCATGCGCTGGTCGAAGTCGGCATCGGAGAGGGTGGGGTCGTCGAGCACGTAGTAGCGCCAGCGCGCGTCCTCGATCTCCTCGCTCAGCACGCGGTGCTCCTCGCGCGCCTGCGGCGTCGCCGCTGCCACCTGGGACTGGCTCACGCACCCATCCAACACCGGCCCTCCGACGAAACGCTCTACCGATGCCCTTTCGCGGGCCGGGAAGGATGGACCCATGCCGTTCGACAGTTCCGAGGGTCGGGCGTTGAGTCGTGTGGAGCCCGGCCGTCCGCCTCGCGGTGTGGTCCTGATGCTGCACGGAGGCACGCAGCACAGCACCGAGCCGGTGACCTCCCGCAGCGGCTCGCTGTGGCGGATGGAGGTGCTGCGCTCGGCGATCGCCCACCGCCTCACGCGCGAGGGCTATGCGACCTGGCTGCTGCGCTACGGCGTCCGCGGCTGGAACGCCGAGCTCGACGCCCCCTCCCCCGTCGCCGACGCACGCTGGGCCCTGGACCAGGTGCGAGACGCCCACGGCGAGGTGCCGGTGGTGCTGCTGGGTCACTCGATGGGCGGACGCACCGCCGCCTACGTGGCCGACGACCGCAACGTCACCGGCGTCGTCGGGCTGGCGCCCTGGCTCGAACGCGACGACCCGGTCGGCGCGCTCGAGGCCCGCGACCTGGTCTGCGGTCACGGCCTGCGCGACCGGATCACCTCGGCCCGCGCGACCCGCGCCTACGTCGAGCGCGCCCGCGCGGTGGCGCGGCTGGCCGAGTTCGACCCGCTCGGCGCGGCCGGGCACTACATGCTCTACCGGCCGCACATGTGGCACCGGTTCGCGCTGCGTCAGACGTTGCGGCTGCTGGCCGTCTAGACACCCTGACGGGCCGATTGCCAAGCATGGAACGAAACCGTACCGTTTCCAGAGAACGAAACCGTTTCGTTTCAATCAGGTAAACGGCAGGTGACCATGACCCCGGTCCGACCGCGCGTCGAGGGCGACCGCGAGGGCGAGATCCTCGACGCCGCGCTCGAGCTGCTGATCGAGGTCGGCTACGACCGGCTCACCATGGACGCCGTCGCCAAGGCGTCCCGCGCCAGCAAGGCCACGCTCTACCGGCGCTGGGAGACCAAGCAGGCGCTGGTCATCGACGCGCTGGTGCGCGCCAAGGGGGCACCCGAGGTCGAGCTGCCGCCCGACACCGGCTCACTACGCGGCGACCTGCTCGAGACCTTCTGCGGCACGGGCGATCACATGGCCAGCGAGGCCACGAAGGTGCTCGGCGCCGTCTGCACCGCCCTGACCTCCGACGCGGCCCTGGCCGCCGAGTTCCGCGAGCGGTTCATCGGCCCCAAGGTCGACGTCTCCACCCAGCTGTACGCCCGTGCCATCGAACGCGGCGAGATCGACGCCGACGCCGATCTCGAGGTCATCGCGCCGGCCATGGCGGGGATCTTGCTGCACCGTGCCTTCGTGCTCGGACTCCCCCTCGACGATGACGTGGTCCGTCGCGTCGTCGACCACGTCATCCTCCCCGCGGTCCTGCGTCCACAGGCCGCTCCCGTCTCCTGACCCGTTCCCCTGCTCCCCACTCCAACGAACTCCGACGAACTCCGAGGACCTCACATGACCGACACCGCCATCGACGCCGCCCCGGCGGCCTCGTCCGGGCGCAGCCGCCACCCGGGCTGGGCGCTCGTCTTGATCTGCGTCGCCCAGCTGATGGTGGTGCTCGACGCCACCATCGCCAACATCGCCCTGCCCTTCATCGGCAAGGACCTCTCCATCGGCCAGGCCAACCTGCAGTGGGTCGTGACCGGCTACTCGCTGGCCTTCGGCGGCCTGCTCCTGCTGGGCGGTCGCCTCGGCGACCTCTACGGCCGCCGCCGGATCTTCATGATCGGCGTCACCCTCTTCGCGCTCGCCTCCGCCCTCGGTGGGGTCGCGCAGAACGAGGCGATGCTGCTGGGCGCCCGAGGCCTGCAGGGCCTGGGAGCCGCGCTCGCCTCGCCCACCGCGCTGGCGCTGATCACCACGACCTTCCCCGCCGGCCCCAAGCGCAACCAGGCCTTCTCGGTCTACGCCGCCATGTCCGGCGTCGGTGCCGCCGTGGGTCTGATCCTCGGCGGCTGGCTGACCGGCCTCACGCCGGACCTGTTCGGCACCACCGTCGACGGCTGGCGGCTGACCTTCCTCATCAACGTCCCGATCGGCATCGCCGCCGCCGCCTTCGCCCCGGTGCTGCTGCCGGAGTCCGAGAGCCACCCCGGCGAGCTCGACGTCCCGGGCGCACTGACCGGCACCCTGGGCCTGGTCGCCATCGTGTTCGGCCTCTCGCGGGCCGGTGAGTCGGCCTACGGCTGGGGCAGCGGGCAGACCCTGACCGCGCTGATCCTCGGCGTCGCGCTGCTGGCCGTCTTCGTCGTCATCGAGAGCCGCGTGGAGCACCCGCTGCTGCCGTTCCGGATCCTGCTCGACCGGACCCGCGGCACGGCCTTCGTCGCCATGATGATCGTGCCGGCGGCGATGTTCGCGATGTTCTTCTTCTTGTCGCTGTACGTGCAGAACATCATGGGCTACAGCCCGCTGCACACCGGCGTGGCCTTCCTGCCCTTCAGCTTCGGCATCGTCATCGCCGCCACCGCGGCCTCCAAGCTGATGGAGCGGGTCGACCCGCGCTGGCTGGCCGGCATCGGCACGATCATGGCCGGCGTCGCCCTCTTCGGGTTCTCCCGGCTCGGCCTGGACGACAGCGTCAAGAACGTGTTCGCCCTCGCCTCGGGCCAGGGCACGGTGCGCGTCGGCGACGACATCAGCTACTGGGCCCACATCTTCCCCTTCATCGCGCTGATGTCGCTGGGCATGGGCCTGGTGTTCGTGCCGATGACGCTGGCCGCCGTGCACCGCGTCGATCACCGCGACTCCGGCATCGGCTCCGGCGTGCTGAACACGATGCAGCAGGTGGGTGGCGCCCTGGGCCTGGCCACGCTGGCCACCGTCGCCACCCACTACACGCAGTCCAAGGCGGCCGACATCGTCGCCGCGGTGAAGCAGGCCACCCCGCAGGGCACCGGCCAGGGCACCAGCGCCCAGCAGGAGCGCTTCAGCTCGATCGTGGGCCAGCTCGCCTTCGGCGAGGGCGCCGTGCACGCCTTCCTGGTCGGCGCGTTCATGATCTGGGGCGCCTCGGTGATCGTGTGGATCTTCCTCAACGTCAAGCACGAGGAGCTGGCCACCGATGAGGCTCCGGAGGGGGTCGGGGTCTGAGGTCGGGCCGGCGGGGGGTTTTGCCGGGCACCCGGCAAAACCCCCCGAAATTCGGTCTCAGAACGCCTCCAGGACACGAGTTTCGGTAGCCCGCCGTCCGGTTCGCCGGCTACGTCCGGTCGTCGGCGTGGGCCGCGGTGGCGCACGAGGCCAGCGCCGTCCGCGCCCAGGTGCCGCTCGCGCCGGCCAGGCCGCAGGCCGGGGTCACCACCGTGTGCTCGCTCGGGGCGAGGCCGAGCATGTCGAGGAAACGCTCGAGGGCCGCCACGCCGGCGCGGTCGTCCCAGCTCGGCGGGTCGAGCGAGGGCACGACGCCGAGCATCGCCCAGCCGCCGGACTCCAGCACGCCCGCCACGCCCTCGTAGGCCTGCGGAGCCAGCACGCCGACGTCGACCGAGATCCCGACGGCGCCGGCTCCGGTCAGCAGGTCGACCGGCACGTCCGCGGCGCAGCAGTGCACCACCGGGGTGGCGCCCGCGTCGCTGACCGCCGAGAGCACCCACTCCAGCGCCTCGCTGGCCTCGGGCGGGTGCACGGTGCGGTGCCGTCCGAAGCCGGAGGCGGTGGGCACCTGCGCGGCCAGCACCGCGGGCAGCGCGGGCTCGTCGACCTGCACCAGCAGACCGGCGGCACCGGGGACGCGCCGGCGGAGGTCGGCCACGTGGTCGGCGACCGCGACCGCGAGCGCCTGAGCCAGGTCGCGGCGGGCGCCGACGTCGGCCAGCACCCGGTCGCCGCGCGGGCGCTCCACCGACGCGGCCAACGTCCACGGCCCGCACAGCTGCGTCTTGAACCAGCCCTCGACCTGCTGGGCCTGCTCCTCGACGGTGTCGAGGTCCTGTGCGAGCAGCGAGCGGGCGCGACGCTGGTCGACCCCGCTGGCGTCGGTGAGCCGCCAGCCGGCCGGCTGCAGGTCGGCCCCCAGCTCGGTGATGAGTCCCATCGTGCGACCGACCAGGCCCGCGACTGCGCCGCGCCCCGGCAGCTCGGGCACGTGGGGCAGGTCGAGCTCGCCGAGCACCACGCGCGTCGCCTCGGCGTAGGCGCGGGCGTTCTGGGCCTCCTCGCCCACGGCCCCGCCGGGCATCGAGCCGACGCCGCTGGCCAGCATCAGCTGGTCGCCGTGATCGTCGCGGAGCCGACGACGCGATCACCGTCGTAGGCGACGACGGCCTGGCCGGGCGCGATGCCGGAGGCGGGCTCGAGCAGGTCGACCCGCCAGCCGTCGCCGGGAGTCACCACCGCGCGGTGCTCGGCACCGTGCGCCCGCAGCTGCACCCCCGCCTCGAACGGCTCCGTCCGCTGCGGACCGCACCACCGCGGCCGCACGGCGTCGAGGCGGGTGACGTCGAGCGCCTCGCGCGGGCCGACCGTGACGGTGCCGGAGACCGGCTCGATGTCGAGCACGTAGCGCGGCCGGCCGTCGGGCGCGGGCGTGCCGATCCGCAGTCCCTTGCGCTGGCCGACGGTGAACCGGTAGCTGCCGTCGTGACGACCGAGCTCCGTGCCGTCGCGGTCGACGATCGCGCCGGCGTGGGCCAGCTCGCGCTCGGCCAGCTTCTCCCCCAGCCAGCCCCCGGTGTCGCCGTCGGAGATGAAGCAGATGTCGTGGCTGTCGGGCTTGTCGGCGACGGTGGCCAGGCCGCGCTCGGCGGCCTCCTGCCGGACGTCGACCTTGCGGGTGTCGCCCAGCGGCAGCACAGTGCTGGCCAGTTGGGCGGCGTCGAGGACCCCGAGTACGTAGGACTGGTCCTTGCCCGGGTCGACGGCGCGATGGAGCGCCCCGTCGACGAGCCGGGCGTAGTGGCCGGTGACCACGGCGTCGAAGCCGAGCGCGAGGGCGCGGTCGAGCACGGCTGCGAACTTGATCTTCTCGTTGCACCGCAGGCACGGGTTAGGGGTGCGCCCGGCGGCGTACTCGTCGAGGAAGTCCTCCACGACGTCGGCGTGGAAGCGGTCGCTGAGGTCCCATACGTAGAACGGGATGCCGATCACGTCGGCCGCGCGGCGCGCGTCGTTGCTGTCCTCGATCGTGCAGCACCCCCGCGCGCCCGATCGGTAGGACTGCGGGTTGCGCGAGAGCGCGAGGTGCACACCGGTGACGTCGTGGCCGGCGGCTTTGGCCCGGGCGGCGGCGACCGCCGAGTCGACGCCGCCGGACATCGCGGCGACGACCCTCACTGGTGAGCCCCCTGCCGCGAAAACCCCACACTTGCAAAGACCTGAGCGGGGGTTGCCCGAAATATCCCGTCGAAAACCTCGCAAGTGCGCGACTTTGGCGAACGCACCCTCATGCCGAGAGACCAGCGACGACTCCGGCCCGACGCGCCCGTTCATAGGCCGCACCGATGGCCGCGACGACGGCGTCGACGTCGGCCGGGGTCGAGGAGTGGCCCAGGGAGAAGCGCAGCGAGCTGCGGGCGTGGTCGTCGCCGCAGCCCATGGCCAGCAGCACGTGTGAGGCCTGCGGCACGCCGGCGGAGCAGGCCGAGCCGGTGGAGCACTCCACGCCCTGGGCGTCGAGCAGCATCAGCAGGGAGTCGCCCTCACAGCCGGGGAAGGACAGGTGGGCATTGCCGGGCAGCCGGTGCTCGGTGCTGCCGTTGACCACTGCGCTCGGCACGACCTCGACCACGCGGCGCACCAGGTCGTCGCGCAGCGCGCCGACCCGGGCGGCGTACTTTTCGCGGCGCCCGACCGCGAGCTCGACGGCGGTGGCGAAGGCCGCGATGGCCGGTACGTCGAGCGTGCCCGAGCGCACGTCGCGCTCCTGGCCGCCGCCGTGCTGCAGGGCGGTCAGCGGCAGCTCACGGCGCACCACCAGCGCTCCGACGCCGCAAGGTCCGCCCAGCTTGTGGCCGGTGAGCGTGAGGGCGTCTACGCCGGTGGCGCCGACGTCGACGGGCACCTGGCCGACGGCCTGCACCGCGTCGGTGTGCACGGGGACGCCGTGGGCGTGGGCGAGCGCGACGACCTCCTCGACCGGCTGCAGGGTGCCCACCTCGTTGTTGGCCCACATCACCGAGACCAGCGCGACGTCGTCGGCCAGCGCCGTCTCGAAGGCGGCCAGGTCGAGCCGACCCTCGCCGTCGACCTCGAGCAGGACCACCTCGGCGCCCTCGTGCTCGGCCAGCCAGTGGGCCGCGTCGAGCACGGCGTGGTGCTCGATCGCGCTGACCAGGATCCGGCGACGTCGCGGGTCCTCGTCGTGGCGGGCCCACCACAGCCCCTTCACCGCGAGGTTGTCGGCCTCGGTGCCGCCGGAGGTGAAGACGACCTCGCCGGGACGGCACCCCACGGCGGCCGCGATGGTCTCGCGCGCCTCCTCCACGACACGGCGCGCATCGCGGCCCGAGGCGTGCAGCGAGGAGGCGTTGCCCACCCGCAGCAGCTGGTCGGTCATCGCGGCCACCGCCTCCGGCAGCACCGGGGTGGTGGCGGCGTGGTCGAGGTACGCGCTCATCGACTCCCAGCGTACGGGGGTCTACTGACGTCGCTGGAGCGTGACCACGAGAGCGAGATGGTCGGTGTCGGGCACCGAGACCGTGCTCGTGCTGCGCGCGGAGTAGCGCCGCGAGGTGAGCACGTGGTCGATCGCGATGAGCGGGCGGTACCAGGATCGCCGGTACTTCGTGGGCCACGTGGGCTGCCAGCCCGAGTTGGCCTGGGCGGTGGCGTCGGAGAGGCCGGTGGCCAGCACGCGGCGGAAGAGGGCGTGGTCGGTGGTGGCGTTGAAGTCGCCCACCACGAGCAGCGGCCGGTGGGCCGCGAGCGACTCCTGCGCGTGGTCGCGGACGGTGCGCAGGTCGGCGGCCCAGCGGCGGACGTCGTCGGTGGGGGTCGCGGTGTGCACGGCGAGCAGGCTGAACGGCTGAGGTGCCGCGACCTGCACCGCGAGGCCGCCGTTGGCCAGCGGGAGCGTCCCCTGCTCGGTGAGCGGGTACGTCGAGAACACCATGGTCCCCCGCACCCCGGGCTGCGCCGTGCCCACCCGGTTGGGCAGCAGCTGCGCCAGGCCGGAAGCGTCGAGCGCGGTCAGCTCGCTGGGCGTGACCTCCTGCAGCACCAGCACGCCGACGTGACGGTCGGTGGCGGTGCGCACCACCGTGTCGGCATCGCCACCGCCGACCTCCAGGTTGGCGCTCATCACCGTCAGGTCGGTGGCGGTGCCGGCGCGGCTGCCGACGTAGAGCGGGGCTACCAGCCACCCCTGCAGCCCGATGCCGAGCAGGGCGACGGTGGCCCCGGCGAAGTACCAGGGCCGCGCCCAGCCCCGGCGACCGGCCAGCGGCAGCAGCAGGAGGAGGGCGAGGGCGAATCCGATCAGGGTGTAAGTCGCGAACGCGGCGGCCATCACCGGCCAGCGGCCGACGTAGGGCAGGAACCGGTCCAGGGTCACCGCCGCCGAGACCCCCAGCACCACCCATCCGAGCAACGCGACCAGCCACCGCACACGTCACCGTAGGACGCCTCGGCTGGTGTGCCGTCGAGGCGCACCGACCGCCCGGTGGCGTAGTCCAGCACTCTCCTGTCGGTCGAGGGTGGCGGAACCGACCAAACGTTCTGGACTACCCCGGCAGGCCGCGGGTGTCGAGCCGGGCCACGAGCGCCCGGTGGTCGCTGCCCGGCAGCTGGACGGTGCTGGTGCTCACGGCCCGGAACTGGTGGCTGAGCAGCACGTGATCGATGGCGATGAGCGGACGCAGCCAGGTGCCGCGCACGGTGCCGCCGGGACCCGAGATCGGGATCGACTCCGGCCAGGTGGGCTGCCAGCCCGATCCGGCCTGCTCGGCGGCGTCGGCCAGCCCGGCGCCCAGGACGCGGCGGAAGGCGACGTGGTCGCGGGTGGCGTTGAAGTCGCCGACCACCAGCGTCGGGCCCGATCGCACCGCGGCCCGGGCGAGGGTGCGGATGGTCGCCAGGTCGTGCTGCCAGTTCGCCGGGGAGTTGCGGGGCTGGCCGGGATGCACGGCCAGCAGCTCGAAGGGACGCGGCGCCTCGACGCGAGCGGCCACGCCGCCGTTCGAGATGCCGAGCCGGCGCTGGCCGGACAACGGGTACCGGGAGTAGATCAGCGTGCCCGCCGCGCTCTGGTCCGGCAGTCCGGTGACGTAGCCGAAGGTGCGACGGAGCCCGGCCTGCTCCAAGCGGGGCTGCTCGCCGAAGGTGACCTCCTCGAGCACCAGCACCGCGGCGCCCGACCGGCGCGCGGCACGTACGACGGCGGCCGCGTCGGCGTTGCCGAACTGCAGGTTGGCGGTCATCACCGTCAGGTCGGCCCGGCGCGCGCCGTCGCCGCGGAACAGCGGGAGGTTCCACGCGACCTGCACCAGCGATCCGACCAGGCAGACCACGACTCCCCCGACCAGCCAGGAGCGCGCACGTGCACCGGTGCCACGGAACAGGAGCGTGGCGAGCACCAGGTAGGCCACGAAGCCGACCAGGCCGTAGGCGGCGAAGGACGCCAGCATCGCCGGCCACCGGGCGGCGGTGTCGACCAACCGGAGCGCGGAGAGCAACAGCGCCCCCGCGACCAGGACGGTCGCGAGGGCGCCGGCGACGACGCGGGTGGCTCTCACCCCTTGCGCTTGGTGATCTCCTCGGTGGCAGCAGGCAGGACCGTCTTCAGGTCGCCGACCACACCGAAGTCCACGAGCTCGAAGATCGGGGCCTCGTCGTCCTTATTGACCGCGACGATGGTCTTCGAGGTCTGCATGCCGGCCCGGTGCTGGATGGCGCCGGAGATGCCGTTGGCGACGTAGAGCTGCGGGCTGACCGTCTTGCCGGTCTGGCCGATCTGGAAGGCGTGAGGGATCCAGCCGGAGTCGACCGCGGCCCGGCTCGCACCGACCGCGGCGCCCAGGGAGTCGGCGAAGCCCTCGATCGGCTCGAAGTCGCCGCCCGTGCCGCGGCCGCCGGAGACGACGATGGCGGCCTCGGTCAGCTCGGGGCGACCGGAGGACTTGCGCGGCTGGCTCGCCACGATCTTGGCCTTCTTCGCGGAGTCGGAGATGGTGGCGGCGAACTGCTCCACCTCGCCCTTGCCCTCGCCCTCCTGCGGCGTCGCGGAGTTGGGCTTGACGGTGATGATCGGTGTCCCGGTGGTCACCTTCGCCTTGACGGTGTAGCTGCCGGCGAACACGCTCTGCGTGGTGGTGCCGTCGTCGTCGATCTCGACGGCGTCGGTGATCAGACCCGAGCCGGTCTTGATGGCGAGCCGGCCGGCGATCTCCTTGCCCTCCGCGGTCGAGACCACCAGCACCGCGGCCGGGCTGGTCTTCTCCACCAGCTGGGCCAGCACCTCGGCCTTGGGGGCCACCAGGTAGCCCTTGGTCTCGGCGTCGTCGACGACGTAGACCTTCTCGGCGCCGTACTTCTTCAGCTGGGCGACGGCATCGTCGGGGCTGGCGCCGATGAACACCGCGGCTGGCGCGCCGAGCCGCTTGGCCAGGGTCAGCAGCTCCAGGGTGGGCTTGCGGACTGCGCCGTCGACGTGGTCGACCAGGACCAGAACCTCAGACATTCTCACGCTCCTCAGATGAACTTCTTGGAGGCGAGGAACCCGACCAGCGCCTCGGCGCCGGACCCGTCCTCGTCGGTCACGATCTCGCCCTGGCTGCGCGGCGGCCGGGCCTCGGTGTCGGCGACCTCGCTCCACGCGGCGGAGAGCCCCAGGTCGCCGGCGTCGACCCCGATGTCGGAGAGCGACCAGGTCTCCAGCGGCTTCTTCTTCGCCGCCATGATGCCCTTGAACGAGGGGTAGCGCGCCTCCCCGGACTGGTCGGTGACGCTGAGCACCAGCGGCGCGGTGGCGCCGATGACCTCGGTGGAGGTGTCGCCGTCGCGCTGGATGCGGAACTGGTCGCCCTGGCTCTCGACCTTGCTGGCCAGCGTGACCTGCGGCAGGTCGAGCCGCTCGGCGAGCATCGCCGGCACGACGGACATGGCGCCGTCGGTGGAGGCCATGCCGCACATGATGACGTCGACGCCCCCGATGTGCTGGACCGCGCCGGCCAGCACGGCCGAGGTGCCGACGGCGTCCGAGCCGGCGATGGCGTCGTCGGCCACAAGCACGCCCTTGTCGGCGCCCATCTGCAGCGCCTTGCGGACGGCCTCCTCGGCCGAGGCGGGGCCGACGCAGAGCGCGGTGATCTCGACGTCCTCGCCCTCGCGCTTCTCCTTCAGCTGCAGCGCCTGCTCGACGGCGTACTCGTCCAGCTCGGAGAGCAGCCCAGGGACGCCCTGGCGGTCGACGGTGTGGTCGGACTCGAACGTGCGGTCGGCCGTCGCATCCGGCACGTACTTCACGCAAACGACGATGTTCATGGGCTCCGTGCAACTCCTGCTCGTGTGCGGCGGGTGGCTCTCTCGCACACTACTGGTCGGTCACCGTGGTGCGAACGGGTCGCCGGGTGGGTCTTGTCACACGGTGTTACGTCACGCGTGACCAGTGCCCGCAATGGGGCGCGTGTGGTGGGGGTCAGGGAGCGACGAGCTTGGACACCAGCCGGCCGACGAGCAGGTAGACCAGCGCGGCGATCCCCCAGTTGAGCAGCGCCTCCTTGATCAGCGCGTGCTTGCCGGTGAAGGAGAAGACGCCGTCTTGGAGGTTGAACGGGCCGTCGAAGAAGCGGGCCATGTCGGTCATGGCCTGCACGAGCACGTTCTGCTCGTTGACGCTGTGGCGCAACGCGACCAGCAGCGCGGCGATGGCCAGGATGAAGGCGATGACGAGGGTGACCACACGGATCACCTGCGCGGTGCGCTCGCGGACGGCCTCGACGCTCGCCTTGGTGGCGGCGGCCCGGTCGCGGCGCTTCTCAGCGCGCTCGGCCTTGCGGTCCTGTGCAGCCTGGGCGTCCGCGGCCTTCTTGTCCTCGGCCGCCTTCTTCTGCTCGGCCTTCTTGTCCTCGGCGGCCTTCTTGTCCTCGGCGGCCTTGGCATCGGCCGCCTTCTTCTCCTCGGCCGCCCTCTCCTGCTCGGCCTGCTCGGCCGCCGCGGACGACGACGAGGACTCCTCCTGCGCCACCTGGTGCTCCTGCTCGTGCTGCGCCTGCGGCACCGTCCGCTGGTCGGGGACGGTCTGGTTCGCGGCGTCGGTCTTCTCGTCGGTCGTCACTGGTGGCTCCTCGGTCGGTCCTTCGCACCTTAGAGCCAGTTTCGCCGCGGGGCTACCCGCGAGTACGACAGGTGTTCACCAGCGTCAGCGCCCCGCGAAGCGCGCCTTGCCGGGTCCGTTCTCCACGAACGAGGTCATTCCGGTCGTGCGGTCCTCGGTGGCGAACAGGGCCGCGAACTGCTGCCGCTCGATCTCCAGCCCGGTCTCGAGGTCCACCTCCAGGCCACGGTCGACGGCGTCCTTGGCCGCCCGCAGCGCCACCGACGCCGCTCCGGTGAAGCGAGCGGCCCAGGCCACGGCCTCCTCGTAGACCGCCTCGGGAGCGACCACGCGGTCGGCCAGGCCGATCCGCTCGGCCTCGTCGGCCTTGACGAAGCGGCCGGTGAAGATGATGTCCTTCGCCCGGCTGGGGCCCACCAGCCGCGAGAGCCGCTGCGTCCCGCCGGCGCCCGGGATGATGCCGAGCAGGATCTCGGGCTGGCCGAAGGTGGCGTCCTCGGCGGCGATGCGGATGTCGGTGCACATCGACAGCTCGCAGCCGCCGCCCAGCGCGTAGCCGTTGACCGCGGCCACCGTCGGCTTGGGGATCCGGGCCACGGCGCTGAAGGCCGAGGTCAGAGCGCCCGAGCGCTTGGCCATGTCGGTGTAGGACATGGTGGCCATCTCCTTGACGTCCGCACCGGCCGCGAAGACCCGCTCGCCGCCCCAGACGACCACGGCCTTCACCGCGTCGTCGAGGCTCGCCTCGCGCGCGGCGGCACGGATCTCCTCCTGCATCTGCGCGTCGAGCGCGTTCATCTTCGGCCGGTCGAGCCGGATGGTGCCGACGCCGTCGGCCACGTCGAGCCGGACGAACTCACCCTCGTAGGTCATGCCCGCACCATACGGAAGGATGGGGCCGATGAGTCCGGGGCAGTGGGCCAGTGACGGCGAGCGGGCGATGACCTGGCCCGGCCGGTCGTGGCCCTTCGGGGCGACCTGGTCGCCCGAGGCCACCAACTTCGTCGTGCACTCCCCCGGCGCCACCGGGGTCTGGGTGTGCCTGTTCGACGAGCACGACGCGGAGACCAGGTACCCGCTCACCGAGCACACCCTGGGCAGCTGGCACGGCGCGATCCCCGGCGTCGCGATCGGGCAGCGCTACGGGATCCGCGCCGACGGCCCGTGGGACCCGGCGGCCGGACTGCTCTTCGATCCCGACAAGCTGCTGCTGGACCCCTACGCCCGCGCGGTCAGCGGCCGGTTCGAGCCGCAGCACGTGACCTCCACGGTGCGCGACGGCACCGACTCCGCGCCGTACGTGGGCCGCAGCGTGGTCACCCACGACGGGTTCGACTGGGGCGAGGACCGGCCGATGCGCCGGCTGTGGCGCGACACGGTGGTCTACGAGCTGCACGTCAAGGGCTTCACCCAGACCCACCCCGACGTCCCCGAGGACCTGCGCGGCACCTACGCCGGTCTGGCCACGCCCGCGGTGCTGGACTACCTGGTCGACCTCGGCGTCACCGCGGTCGAGCTGCTGCCGGTGCACCAGTACGTCTCCGAGCCGCGGCTGGCGGCGCAGGGACGGTCGAACTACTGGGGTTACAACTCCATCGGCTTCCTCGCCCCGCATGCGGCGTACTCCGCCTCGGGCGACCGGGGCGAGCAGATCACCGAGTTCCAGTCGATGGTCAAGGCGATGCACGCCGCCGGCCTCGAGGTGATCCTCGACGTCGTCTACAACCACACCGCCGAGGGCGAGCTCGGCGGACCGACCCTGAGCTTCCGCGGCTACGACGACCTCGGCTTCTACCAGCGCGCCAGCACCCGCCACGGCGGCACCGACCCGTCGCGGTACTGGGACGTCACCGGGTGCGGCAACACCGTCGCGGCCGATCAGCCCCATCCGCTGCGGCTGATCCTGGACTCGCTGCGCTACTGGGTCACCGAGATGCACGTCGACGGGTTCCGCTTCGACCTGATGCCGGCCATCGCCCGCACCGGCCACACCGTCGACATGCGCTGCCACCTGCTCACCACCATCGCGCAGGACCCCGTGCTGCGGCAGGTCAAGCTCATTGCCGAGCCGTGGGACGCCTCGCCGGAGGGCTACCAGGTCGGGGAGTTCCCGCCGCCCTGGGCGGAGTGGAACGACCAGTACCGCGACACCGTCCGCGACTTCTGGCGCACGGCCTCCGACGGCACCCGCACCCTGGCCACACGACTGGCCGGCTCCTCCGACCTGTACGCCGACGACGGGCGCGCGCCGTACAACTCGGTGAACCTGGTGACCTCCCACGACGGCTTCACGCTGCGCGACCTGGTCTCCTACGACCACAAGCACAACGAGGACAACGGCGAGGACAACCGCGACGGTGCCGACCACAACCACTCCTGGAACTGCGGGGTGGAGGGCGAGACCGACGACGCCGACGTGCAGGCGCTGCGGCACCGGCAGGCGGCCAACCTGATGGCGACGCTGTGCCTCTCGAACGGCGTGCCGATGATCACCGCCGGCGACGAGCGCGGCCGCACCCAGCGGGGCAACAACAACGCCTACAGCCAGGACAACGAGGTCTCCTGGCTGGACTGGCAGGACCAGGAGTGGCTCGACCTGCACGCCGTCACCCGCGCGGCGCTGCAGATCCGGCGCACACACCCCGCGCTGCGGCAGCGGCACTGGTTCGAGGGACGCCCGACCGTGCCCGGCGGGCCCAAGGACCTGGCCTGGGTCCACCCCGACGGCCGCGAGATGCGCACCGAGGACTGGGAGGACCCGGGCCAGCACGTGCTCGGGATGTTCGTCTCCGGCAGCCCGCTGCGCTACCCCGGCCCGCACGGCGAGCAGCAGCGCGACAGCTCGTTCCTGCTCTGGCTCAACGGCTCGGCGCACGAGCGGCACGTGCTGCCGCCGCCCAACGAGTGGGTGCAGCAGGCCACCGTGGCACTCTCCACCGACCCCGAGGTGGCCGTCGGTGCGCTGGTCGGGGCCGGCGCGACGCTGCGCCTGGCCGCCCGCAGCCTGGTGCTGCTCCAGCAGGCCCCGGGCCCCTGAACCACACTCCCGCCCGACCGGCTACCGATCTGGTCCTGCGGGTCGCTGCCGGGCTTGCGCCGCCGCCAAAGTCCAACACTTGCGAAGCAACTCGCAGGGGTCGCCCGATATGTCACCACCCCAACTGCGCAAGTGCGGGACTTTGGCGCGCGAACCCCTACGCCAGCGTCACGACCCCCAGCTCGGCCGGGGTGGCGAGCAGCTCGTTCCTCGGCAGCACCCGGACGGTGTAGCCGAACGGGCCGGTGCGCGAGAGGGTCAGGCGGCCGTCGAAGCGGTACCGCCCGGCCTCGAAGTTCTCGGTGAGGGTAAGCGACTGGGCGACCTGGTCGACCAGGTCGTCTTCGCCGCGCACCCGGCCGTGCACGACCTGCACGTCGACGTCGTCGGGGGCCAGGTCGCCCAGCGAGACGAAGGCCCGCAGCTCCATGACGCCGCCCATCTCCGGGACGTCCTCGAGGCCGGCGGACTCCACGTGGTCGACGCGCACGGCGGGCCAGCCCGCGCGGACGCGCTGCTTCCAGTCAGCCAGCGCAGCGGCGCCCTTGTAGTCGTGGTTGACCAGCCGGGAGGTCTGCGCCGCGGGGACGTAGAGCCGCTCGGTGTAGTCGCGCAGCATCCGGGAGGACACCACCTTGGGGCCCAGCGACTTCAGCGTGTGCCGCACCATCTCCAGCCACCGCACCGGCAGGCCCGAGGGGTCGAGGTCGTAGAACCGCGCCGCCACCTCGGACTCGATGAGGTCGTACAGCGCGTGCGCCTCGATGTCGTCGCGGCGGTCGGGGTCGTCGACGCCGTCGGCGGAGGGGATGGCCCAGCCGTTGTCACCGTCGTACCACTCGTCCCACCAGCCGTCGAGGATGGAGAGGTTGAGCCCGCCGTTGAGCGCGGCCTTCATGCCCGAGGTGCCGCAGGCCTCGTAGGGCCGCAGCGGGTTGTTGAGCCAGACGTCGCAGCCGGGGTAGAGCGGCTGGGCCATCGCGATGTCGTAGTTGGGCAGGAAGACGATGCGGTGGCGGACCTCGGGGTCGTCGGAGAACCGGACGATCTCCTGGATCAGCTTCTTGCCGCCCTCGTCGGCCGGGTGGGCCTTGCCCGCGATGACCAGCTGGATCGGCCGCTCGGGGTGTAGCAGCAGCGCCTTGAGCCGCTCGGGGTCGCGCAGCATGAGGGTGAGCCGCTTGTAGGAGGGCACCCGGCGCGCGAACCCGATGGTGAGGACGTCGGGGTCGAGCACGTTGTCGATCCAGCCCAGCTCGGCGGTGGCGGCACCGCGTTTGAGCCAGGAGGCCCGCAGCCGCGCGCGGGCGTCGTCGACGAGTCGCTGGCGCAGCACGCGCTTGGTGTCCCACAGCTTCTTGCCGGGGATCTTGTCGACGACGTCGAAGGCGTCCGCGGCCTCGGAGTCGAGGTCGGCGCCGACCTCGTCGGCCAGCGTGAGCACCTCCGGCGCGACCCACGTCGGGGCGTGAACGCCGTTGGTGATGGAGGTGATCGGCACCTCGTCCTCGTCGAAGGCCGGCCACAGCCCGTTGAACATGCCGCGGCTGACGTGGCCGTGGAGCAGCGAGACGCCGTTGGCGCGCTGGGCGAGCCGGAAGCCCATCACGGCCATGTTGAACACGCCGCGGTCGCCGCCGGCGTAGCTCTCCTCGCCCAGCGCCAGGATCCGGTCCACCGGCACGCCGGGCGTGGGGCTGGTCGAGCCGAAGTACTGCGCCACCAGGTCGCGCGGGAACCGGTCGATGCCGGCCGGCACGGGGGTGTGGGTGGTGAAGACGGTGCCCGCGCGGGAGACCTCCAGGGCGGTGTCGAAGTCCAGGCGCGGCCCGGACTCCTCGACGCTGAGCTCGCGGATGCGCTCCAGGCCGAGGAAGCCGGCGTGACCCTCGTTGGTGTGGAACACCTCGGGCGCCGGCGAGCCGTTGATCCGCGAGTAGGCCCTGATGGCGCGCACGCCGCCGACGCCGAGCAGCAGCTCCTGCAGCAGCCGATGCTCGGTGGTGCCGCCGTAGAGGCGGTCGGTGACCTCGCGCAGCGCCAGGCTGTTCTCCTCGACGTCGGAGTCCAGCAGCAGCAGCGGCACGCGGCCCACCGACGCCACCCAGACCCGCGCGACCAGGGTGTCGCCCGGGACGTCGATGGCGACCTTCACCGGCGTGTCGTCGACCTCGCGCAGCAGCGAGATCGGCAGCCCGTCGGGGTCGAGCACCGGGTAGGTCTCCTGCTGCCAGCCCTCGAACGACAGCGCCTGGCGGAAGTAGCCGTGCCGGTAGAGCAGGCACACGCCGATGATCGGGATGCCCATGTCGCTGGCGGTCTTGAGGTGGTCGCCGGCCAGGATGCCGAGCCCGCCGGAGTACTGCGGCAGCACGCTGGTGATGCCGAACTCCGGGGAGAAGTAGGCGATCGCCGCCGGGGCGTCGTCGCCGGCGTTCTGCTGGAACCAGCGGTCGCCGGTGAGGTACTGGTCGAGGTCGGCGGCTGCCAGCTCGAGGCGCTTGCGGAACTTCTTGTCGCCGGCGAGCTCGGTGAGCCGGGCCGGGGAGACCTCGCCCAGCATCTTGACCGGGTCCTTGCCCGAGCGCTTCCAGGCCTCCGCGTCGACCGTCGCGAAGACGTCCTGGGTCTCCTGGTGCCACGACCAGCGCAGGTTGCTGGCGAGGTCGCCGAGGGCCGCGAGCGGCTCGGGCAGGGCGGGACGGACGGTGAAACGTCGGATGGCGCGCACGCGCCCACGGTAGTGCAGGTGCTTGGATCGATCCAAGGGATCTGGACAGTCACAGCGTGGCGACAGCCGGCAGCTGCCGGCCGGCTGCTGCGACCCCTGCGGGTGGCAGCCGCCCCACCGGCCCCGGTGGAGACTGACAGCGTGGCGCTCCTCTCCCCCGTCCTGGCTCCCGTACGCCGCACCCTCGCCTCGGGGCTGCGGGCCAAGGTCGCCGGCCCCGACGCCGCGGCCACCGCCGACCGGATCTGGCGCACCGAGGGCGAACGCTGGTTCCACGACGGCGACCCGGTCTGGCGCGTCCACGGCGACGCCGCGATGTTCGCCGGTGGCGTGCGGGCGCTGCTGCTGCAGTCGCTGCACCCGCTGGCGATGTACGGCGTCGCGGAGTTCTCCGGCTACCGCGACGACCCATGGGCGCGCGTCGCCTCCACCAGCGCCTACATCGCGCGGACGACGTACGGCACCGTCGAGGACGCCGAGGCCGCCATCGCCACGGTGCGGCGCATCCACTCCCACGTGCGCGGCACCGCACCCGACGGCCGCGCGTACGCCGCCGACGACCCCGAGCTCCTGCTGTGGGTGCACGCGGCCGAGATCGGCAGCTTCCTGGCCACCCACCAGGCCCTCGCCCGCCGGCCGCTCACCGCGCGCGAGGCCGACACCTACGTCGCGCAGGCAGGCCTGCCGGCCCGGTTGCTGGGCGTCGTCGACCCGCCCGCCAGCGTCGCCGAGCTCGACGCCGTCGTCGAGCGGTTCCGGCCCGACCTGGCGGTCACCGAGCCCGCCCGGGATGCCATCGCCCTGGTGCTGCACGAGCCCCCGCTGGCGCTGTGGGGTCGGCCCTTCTACGACGCCATCGCCCACGCCGCGGTGGCGACGCTGCCCGGCTGGGCCCGGGAGATGATCGGCGTCCGCGCCCGCCCCGGCGCGCTGTTCGCCGGGCGGGCCGTGCTGGCCGGCGTCGGCTGGGTGATGACGACGCCCTGACGTGGCGTTTGCACGATCCACCCTGGTCAGGAAGGGTTGAGTGCATGGTCACGCGGATCCCCGTGCAGGACGTGTCGCCCGTGGTCGACCACGGGCGGTACCCCGCCAAGGCCGCCGTTGGCGAGCCCTTCGAGGTCTCCGCCGTGGTGTTCCGCGAGGGACACGACGAGCTTGGCTGCGACGTCGTCCTCATCGACCCCGACGGCAAGCGGAGCGACCCGGTGCGGATGAGCCGCGAGGGCGAGCAGGTCGACCGCTACGCCGCCTGGGTCACCGCCGACCGCGAGGGCGCCTGGACCTTCGAGGTGCAGTCGTGGAGCGACGTGCTCGGCACCTGGCTGCACCACACGGAGCTGAAGGTGCCGGCCGGCGTCGACGTGGAGCTGATGTTCACCGAGGGCAGGCTGCTGCTCGACCGCGTGGCCAAGCGCAAGGGCCTCGACCCCACCGAGAAGCAGCTGGTCAAGGCGGCCGCGAAGGGCATCGCCGACACCGAGCGACCCGTCGAGGCCCGGCTGCAGATCGCCTTGGACCCCGCGCTCGCAGCCGTGCTGCACGCCCACCCGCTGCGCGACCTGCTCGACGCCGAGGGTCCCTACCCGGTGTTCGTCGACCGGCGGCGCGCCCTGTTCGGCTCCTGGTACGAGTTCTTCCCCCGCTCGGAGGGCGCACGCCTGGACGAGGCGACCGGCCGCGTGCTCAGCGGCACGTTCCTGTCCGCCGCCGAGCGGCTGGAGGCGGTCGCCCGCATGGGCTTCGACGTCGTCTACCTCCCGCCGATCCACCCGATCGGCGAGGTCAACCGCAAGGGCCGCAACAACACCCTCACCCCCGACTGGGACGACGTCGGCTCGCCCTGGGCGATCGGGTCGAAGGACGGCGGCCACGACGCCGTGCACCCCGATCTGGGCACGCTGGAGGACTTCGATCACTTCGTGCAGACCGCGGCCGACCACGGCCTGGAGGTGGCGCTGGACTTCGCGCTGCAGGCCGCACCGGACCACCCGTGGGTCACCGAGCACCCGGAGTTCTTCACCACCCGCGTCGACGGCACGATCGCCTACGCCGAGAACCCGCCGAAGAAGTACCAGGACATCTACCCGATCAACTTCGACAACGATCTCGAGGGCATCTACGCCGAGTCGCTGCGGATCCTGCGCCACTGGATGGCCCACGGCGTGCGCATCTTCCGCGTCGACAACCCCCACACCAAGACGGTGCCGTTCTGGGAGAAGCTCCTCGGTGAGATCCGGCGCACCGATCCCGACGTCCTCTTCCTGGCCGAGGCGTTCACCAAGCCGCCGATGATGGCCACGCTGGGCAAGATCGGCTACCAGCAGAGCTACACCTACTTCACCTGGCGCACCTCCAAGCGCGACATCGAGGAGTACTTCACCGAGGTCTCGCAGGACTCGCCCGCCTACATGCGGCCGAACTTCTTCGTCAACACCCCCGACATCCTCCACGCGTACCTGCAGTACGGCGGGCCGCCGGCGTTCAAGATCCGCGCGGTGCTGGCCGCCACCGGCTCGCCCAGCTGGGGCGTCTACGCCGGCTACGAGCTCTACGAGCACGTCGCCGTGCGCCCGGGCAGCGAGGAGTACCTGGACTCGGAGAAGTACCAGGTCCGCACGCGCGACTGGGAGGCCGCCGAGGCCGAGGGGCGCACCTTGGCGCCCTACCTCGCGAATCTCAACCGCGTCCGCCGCGAGCACCCCGCGCTGCAGCAGCTGCGCAACCTGCGCGTGCAGGCCACCGACGACGACTCGGTCGTCGCCTACACCAAGCAGGCCGTGGTGGGCGACCCCGACAGCGACACCGTCATCGTGGTGGTCAACCTCGACCCCCACGGCACCCGGGAGACCACCGTGCACCTCGACCTGCCCGCCCTCGGCCTGGACTGGCAGGAGACCTTCGCCGTGCACGACGAGATCAGCGGCGAGGTCTGGCAGTGGGGCGCCCACAACTACGTACGCCTCGACCCGTTCTGGGAGCCCGCCCACGTTCTCGTGGTCCGGCGGCGAGAAGGAGCGGGTGCATGAGCGAGGCCACCCCGGAGGAGCGCGCCGAGGCCCTCATCGAGCGCAGCACCGGCGAGCAGACCGATCTGCAGACCGCTCCCCCGCAGCCCGACTGGTTCAAGACAGCGGTCTTCTACGAGGTGCTGGTGCGCTCGTTCGCCGACGAGAACGGCGACGGCATCGGCGACTTCAAGGGCCTCACCGAGAAGCTGGACTACCTGTCCTGGCTCGGTGTCGACTGCCTGTGGCTGCCGCCGTTCTTCCCCTCGCCGCTGCGCGACGGCGGCTACGACGTGGCCGACTACACCGGCGTGCTGCCCGAGATCGGTACGGTCGAGGACTTCCAGGCCTTCCTCGACGCCGCCCACGAGCGCGGCATCCGCGTGATCATCGACTTCGTCATGAACCACACCTCCGACGCGCATCCGTGGTTCCAGGCCAGCCGCGAGGACCCCGACGGGCCCTACGGCAACTTCTACGTGTGGTCCGACACCGACGAGAAGTACGAGGACGCGCGCATCATCTTCGTCGACACCGAGCCGTCGAACTGGACCTGGGACCCGGTGCGCCAGCAGTACTTCTGGCACCGGTTCTTCAGCCACCAGCCGGACCTGAACTTCGAGGAGCCGGCCGTCCACGAGGCGATGCTCGAGGCGCTGGACTTCTGGCTCGACATGGGCCTGGACGGCTTCCGCCTCGACGCCGTGCCGTACCTCTACGTGCGCGAGGGCACCAACGGGGAGAACCTGCCCGAGACCCACGCCTTCTTGAAGAAGGTCCGCCGCCACATCGACGAGAACTACCCCGGCCGGGTGGTGCTGGCCGAGGCCAACCAGTGGCCGGCCGACGTCGTGGACTACTTCGGCGACTTCGCCTCCGGCGGCGACGAGTGCCACATGTGCTTCCACTTCCCGGTGATGCCGCGCATCTTCATGTCGGTGCGGCGCGAGTCGCGCTACCCGATCTCGGAGATCCTCGAGCAGACGCCGCCGATCCCGTCGGGCTGCCAGTGGGGCATCTTCTTGCGCAACCACGACGAGCTGACCTTGGAGATGGTCACCGACGAGGACCGCGACTACATGTGGTCGGAGTACGCCAAGGACCCGCGGATGAAGGCCAACATCGGCATCCGCCGACGGCTGGCGCCGCTGTTGGACAACGACGCCAACCAGATGGAGCTCTTCACCGCCCTGCTGCTCTCGCTGCCGGGCTCGCCCGTGCTCTACTACGGCGACGAGATCGGCATGGGCGACAACATCTGGCTGGGCGACCGCGACGGCGTCCGCACCCCGATGCAGTGGACCCCCGACCGCAATGCCGGGTTCTCCCGCGCCACCCCCGGCCGGCTGCACCTGCCGCCCATCCAGGACCCCGTCTACGGCTACCAGCGGGTCAACGTCGAGACCGAGCTGGACAACCCCAGCTCGCTGCTGCACTGGACCCGCCGGATGATCCTGGCCCGCAAGCGCCACCCGGCGTTCGGGCTCGGTGAGTTCAACGACCTCGGCGGCTCGAACGCCTCGGTGCTCTCCTACGTCCGCGAGTACACCGCGCCCGACGGCACCACGGACTCGATCCTGTGCGTCAACAACCTCTCCCGGTTCGCCCAGCCCGTCGAGCTGGACCTGCGCCGCTGGGAGGGCGTCGTGCCGGTGGAGCTCCTCGGCGGCGTGCGGTTCCCGCAGATCGGCGAGCTGCCGTACCTGATGACGCTGGGCGGGTACGGCTTCTACTGGATCCGGCTACCCGACCCCGAGATCCGCCAGGACGGTGACGAGCCGCGGTGAACGCTCCAGCGAACCCCTCCCCGACACCCTCCCCGACACCAGGGTCCGAGCATCCCCAGATGACCCGCTACCTCGCCGACGCGCGGTGGTTCGGGGGCAAGGGCCGCGACTACGACGTGGTCGACGTCCAGCGCGTCGCGACGATGGTGGGTCCGCCCGTGGTGACGATCGATGTGCTGACGGTGCGCTACGCCGACGGCGGGGTCGAGCTGTACCAGATGCCGCTCTCGCACTACCCCGAGCCGCAGGAGCGCATCCAGCACGCCTACCTGGGCGCCGCGCCCGGGGTCGACCCCGCGGTGGCCCACACCTACGACGCCGTCCACGACCGCGAGGCGATGGCGGTCTACCTGGAGACCTTCGACGACACCCCGGCCAACGCCAGCGTCGAGCTCGGCGGGCTGACCTTCCACCGGCTGGCCGGCCACGAGCTCGACACCGAGGCCCACTCGACGCTGTTCAGCGGCGAGCAGAGCAACTCCTCGGTGGCCTTCGGCGACGACAGCCTGCTCAAGGTGTTCCGCAAGGTCACCCCGGGCCGCAACCCCGACATCGAGATCCACGCCGCGCTGACCCGCGCCGAGAACCCCAACGTCGCCGCGCTCTACGGCTGGGTCGAGGGCTCGACCACCGACGGCAGGCTCGACCTGGCGATGATCCAGCAGTTCCTGCGCACCGCCAGCGACGGGTGGGACCTGGCGCTGAGCAGCGTGCGCAACCTGTTCGCCGAGGCCGACCTGCACGCCGACGAGGTGGGCGGCGACTTCGCGGGCGAGGCCGAGCGGCTCGGCGCCGCGGTGGCCGAGGTGCACCAGGTGCTGCGCGAGCACTTCGGCAGCGCGTCCTGGTCGGGCCGCGAGGTCGCGGCCGCGATGGGCGATCGCCTCACGGCCCAGATCGAGGTCGCCCCGGCGCTGGCCGAGCACGCCGACGCCCTGCGCGGTGTCTACGACGCCCTGGCCGCGCTGGGCGAGGACGACTCCGCCCAGCGCATCCACGGCGACCTGCACCTGGGCCAGACGCTGCGCGTGGTGCACAACTGGAAGCTGGTGGACTTCGAGGGCGAGCCCGCCAAGACGCTCGCCGATCGCGTGCTGCCCGACAACCCGTGGCGCGACGTCGCCGGCATGCTGCGCTCGCTCGACTACGCCGCGCGCGCCGTCGAGCGCGACTTCGCGTTCGAGTCCGCCAGCGGTCAGCAGGGGGCGGCCGACCAGCTGTCCTTCCGCGCGCAGGAGTGGACCCGCCGCAACCGCCAGGCCTTCCTCACGGGCTACCTGCAGGGGCGTGAGATGAGCCCGGCCGAGCAGACACTGGTGGCGGCCTACGAGGCCGACAAGGCCGTCTACGAGGTCGGCTACGAGACCCGCAACCGACCGACCTGGGTGAGCATCCCGCTGGGGGCGCTCACCCGCCTGGCCGAAGGAGCCGCACGATGACCACCCAGCTCGAGCAGCTGGCCGCCGGCGAGCACGGCGCGCCCCACGACCTCCTCGGCCCCCACGTGGAGGGCTCCCCGGGGTCCGAGCAGGTCGTCGTCCGCGTGCTCAAGCCGCTGGCCGAGACCGTCGAGATCAGCCACGACGGCGGGCGCACACGGCTCGAGCACGTCGAGGGCGGCGTCTGGGAGGGCCGGCTCGGTGCCATCACGAGCGACGGCGGGGTGCCCGACTACCGCATCGAGGTGACCTACCCCGGCAGTGAGCCGCTCGTGCTCGACGACCCCTACCGCTACCTGCCGACGCTTGGCGAGACCGACCTCCACCTGATCAACGAGGGTCGTCACGAGCGGCTGTGGGACGTGCTCGGCGCGCACGTGCGCCACTACGACGGTCTGGGCGGCGAACCGGTGACGGGCACGTCGTTCTCGGTGTGGGCGCCCTCGGCGCGCGGCGTGCGCCTCAAGGGCGACTTCAACAGCTGGGACGGGCGCGAGCACCCGATGCGCCAGCTCGGCGTCTCCGGGGTCTGGGAGCTGTTCCTGCCCGGGGTGGCCTCGGGCGCGCAGTACAAGTTCTCGGTGCTCGGCGCCGACGGCGAGTGGCGCGACAAGGCCGACCCGATGGCCTTCCACACCGAGGTGCCGCCGGCGACGTCGTCGGTGGTGTTCGAGTCCAAGCACGTCTGGGACGACGAGACCTGGATGACCACCCGCAGCCAGGGCTCGGCGGTCGACAAGCCGTTCTCGGTCTACGAGGTGCACCTGGGCTCGTGGCGGCGCGACAAGGACTACGTCGAGCTGGGCGAGGAGCTGGCGGCCTACTGCCAGGACCTCGGCTTCACCCACGTGGAGTTCCTGCCGGTGATGGAGCACCCCTTCGGCGGCTCGTGGGGCTACCAGGTGACCTCCTACTACGCGCCCACCTCGCGCTTCGGCGACCCCGACGGCTTCCGGCGGCTGGTCGACACGCTGCACCAGCACGGCATCGGCGTCATCTTGGACTGGGTGCCGGCGCACTTCCCCAAGGACGCCTTCGCGCTCGCGCGCTTCGACGGCACCCCGCTGTACGAGGACCCCAACCCCTCGCGCGGCGAGCACCCCGACTGGGGCACCTACGTCTTCAACTTCGGGCGTCGCGAGGTGCGCAACTTCCTGGTCGCCAACGCGCTGTACTGGCTCGAGGAGTTCCACGCCGACGGCATCCGCGTCGACGCCGTCGCCTCGATGCTCTACCTGGACTACTCCCGCGAGCCGGGCCAGTGGACGCCCAACGTGCACGGCGGCCGCGAGAACCTCGAGGCCGTGCAGTTCCTGCAGGAGATGAACGCCACCGTCTACCGGCGGGTGCCGGGCGCCATCACCGTCGCCGAGGAGTCGACGTCGTGGCCCGGCGTCACCAAGCCCACCGACGCCGACGGCCTGGGCTTCGGCTTCAAGTGGAACATGGGCTGGATGCACGACAGCCTCGGCTACGTCGAGCACGAGCCGGTGCACCGCTCCTGGCACCACGGGCAGATGACCTTCTCGCTGGTCTACGCCTACTCGGAGAACTACGTGCTGCCGATCAGCCACGACGAGGTCGTGCACGGCAAGGGCTCGCTGCTGCGCAAGATGCCCGGAGACCGGTGGCAGCAGCTGGCCAACCTGCGTGCGTACCTGGCCTTCATGTGGAGCCACCCGGGCAAGCAACTGCTGTTCATGGGTTCGGAGTTCGGCCAGGAGGCGGAGTGGGCCGAGGCCCGCGAGCTGGACTGGTGGCTGCTCGACCACCCCGAGCACCGCGGCGTGCAGTCGCTCGTCCGCGACCTGAACCGCGCCTATGCGGTCTCCCCCGCCCTGTGGAGCCGTGACAACGACCCGGCCGGCTTCACCTGGCTCGACGCCAACGACTCCGACCGCAGCACCTTCTCCTTCCTGCGCACGGGGGCCGACGGCAGCGAGCTGGTGTGCGTCACCAACTTCTCGTCCGTGCCCCACCACGACTACCGCCTCGGCTTTCCGGCCGCCGGTGAGTGGCGCGAGGTGATCAACACCGACGCCGAGGTCTACACCGGCTCCGGCGTCGGCAACCTGGGCCGGATCACCGCCACCGAGGACCCCTGGCACGACCAGCCGGCCTCGGCCACGATCTCGGTGCCGCCGCTGGGCGCCGTCTGGTTCGCGCGGTGAACCGGCCGGCGGGCTACCTCGCCACCCCCGCCGGTGAGGGCCCGTGGCCCGGCGTCGTGGTGATCCACGAGATCTTCGGGCTCGACGAGGAGATCCGGATCCACACCGACCGCCTCGCCGCCATGGGCTATCTCGCGTTCGCCGTCGACCTGTTCGCCGAGCGGCGGCGGCTGTGCACGGCGCGGGCGCTGAAGGCCGTGGCCACCGGCTCCGGACCCGAGTACGCCGACATCGCCACCGCACGCGAGTGGCTGCGCGCGCAGGACGGCTGCACCGGGCGGGTTGGTGTCGTCGGGTTCTGCCTGGGCGGCGGCTTCGCGCTGATGACGCTGCCGGACTGGGATGCTGCGGCGGTCAACTACGGCGCGCTCCCCCGCCGACTGGGCAGCGCCGTCGGCGGATCGTGCCCGGTGGTCGGCTCCTACGGCGGCCGCGACCGCACGCTTCCGGGTGCCGCTCGGAAGCTGGCCGCCGCGCTGCGGGAGGCCGACGTCGCGCACGATGTCAAGGAGTACCCGGCCGCCGGGCACTCCTTCCTCAACGAGCACCCCAACGCCCCCGCCTGGGCGGCGCCGATCGCCGGCGCCCTCATGCACGTGGGCCCCGAGCCCACGTCGGCGGCCGACGCCTGGGTTCGCATCGACGCCTTCCTCGGCGAGCACCTGCGCGCATGAGCGGCACCGTCCGTGTCTCCACCGACCGCCCGGTCGAGTCCGTCCGCAGCGACGTCGCCGAGGCCCTGGCGGCCGGGGCCTCGCGCGTCGAGGCCTACGTCGACCCGGCCGACCTGGCCGCGCAGCGCGCCGCCACCTTCAGCGGGCTGCGCAAGGAGGGCGTGCTCCGCGGCGTCGAGCAGGGGGCCGACCGCATCGTCTACGCGCGGCTGGCCGCCGACGTCCCCGCCGACCAGCCCGAGGGGTTCCGAGCGCTGCTGAACTCCTTCCTGCCGCGCAAGCGGGCCATCGCGCAGCTGCTGGTGCGCGACGAGCACGCGCGGGTGATGCTCTGCCGGCTGACCTACAAGCAGGACTGGGACCTGCCCGGCGGGGTCGTCGAGGTGGGCGAGTCACCGCAGCTCGCGGTCGAGCGCGAGGTGACCGAGGAGCTCGCCCTCACCCTGCCGGCCGGACCTCTCCTGCTGACCGACTGGCTGCCGCCGTGGAGCGGCTGGGACGACGCGCTGTGCCTGGTCTTCGACGGCGGCGTCCTGGACCCGGGCATCCTGGCCGACGTAGTACGCCAGGAGCGCGAGATCCGCGACGTCGCCTTCTGCACCCCCGACGAGGTGCGCGAGCGGTGCGCGGACTTCACGGCCCGCCGGGTCGCCTCCGCGCTGGCCAACGTCGACGGGGCGGGCCCGGCCTACGTCGAGTCCGGTGGACCGACCCACCCGTGACGAGGCCGGCGATCAGGCCATGATCGAGGCGTTCCTGAGCGCCACGCCGTGGGCGGTGCCAGCGACCCTGGTCAGCGCGATCGTCCTGGTCCCCCTGGTGCGGCGCAGCCTCCTGGCGTACCTGTTCTGGGTGGCCACGGCCGGGTTCCTGGCCGTGACGGTGACCCCCAACCCGGGAGGGGCGAGCGGGCGCACGCTGTCGCTGACCCCTGACGTCCCCGACCTGCACCAGCTGCTCTCGGCCTCCGACCAGACCGGTCTGAACGCGGTGATCGCCGTGCCGATGGGGCTGCTGGGCGCGCTGTGGGCACGGCGGCTGCACCGATGGTTCCCGCTGCTGGTCGCCGTCGTCGTGCCGCCGCTGGCCGAGGGCGTGCAGTGGCTGGTGCCGCCGTTGGGACGGGTGTCGTTCTTCCTCGCAGACGTCACGGCGAACTGGACCGGCGTGCTGCTGGGTGTGGTCGGCGCGATCCTGGTCGGCGCCGCGACGCTCTGGGCCGGACGGCTCAGCCGCAGCTGCCGGCGCCGCGGAGCTTGAACAGCTCCGAGGTCTTCACCTGGCTCAGGAACGGCACCAGGTGCTCACCGGCGCCGGTGAAGGGCCGGGCGGTGTTCTCCGACATCAGGTAGGTCTTCAGCCCGTTGGGCGAGAGCTGGATCGCCTCCAGGCCGGGGATCGCCCCGAACTGGCGTCCCTTGACGACGATGCGGCTGCAAGCCCCCACGGAGCGCGTGGTGACCAGACCGCCGTGGCCCTTGAACCAGCCCAGCCCCTGGGTCTTCGTGGGCACCCGCTGCTGGCGGTAGGGCGCCGTGTCCGTCACGGGGTTCACCGGGGTCGCGGTGAGGGTCTGGTAGCCCGGCGTCAGGATCCGCGCCTCGCCGAACCAGCTGAGCACCGAGTTCTTCGCCGACGTCGTGTAGTAGGCCATGCCGATGTTGCCGTTGGCCGCGACCAGCACCGACGCCTTCACCGGCACGGTCGGGGTGTCCCAGTAGCGCGTGGCCGCGTTGGCCGGGTCGGTGGCCAGCGTGGCGGTGTTGAGCAGCCACAGCCGCCCCGACTCGCTGATCCACAGCCCCTGGGCGTCCAGAGCCAGACCGCCGCCGTGGCGGCACACCTCGTAGCGGCCGTCGGCGCGCCGGCCGCCGATGTTCACCGGGTTGGCCGGGTCGGGGCTCGTGTCGAGCAGGGTCTGCCCGGTGCGCAGGTCGATGCGCTGGATCCGGCAGCGGTTGTGGTTGACGTCGGCCGGGTAGGTGTAGCCCGAGACCCAGGCCGTCGAGCCGTCCACGGCGACGGCCTGCGGCACGAAGTTGTTGTCGGCGCCGGCCAGCCAGTAGGCCCGGCAGGTGAACTGCCGGGCGGGGTAGTGCTTGAGGCCCCGCGAGTAGGTCGGCTTCGGACCCATCACGCGGCTGTAGTAGAGCTTGCGGCACAGCGGCTTCTGCTTGGCCGCGGCCTGCGTGGTGGTCTGGGTGGTGGTCTGGGTGGCGCTCGTCCGGGTCAGGGCGGCACTCGCGGCGGTGGCGGCTCCCGTGCTGCCGGTGCTGCCCGTGCTGCCGGTGCTGCTGGACGTCGTCGGGCCCTGTGCCACCGCGGCCGCGGCCGGGACGGCGAGCACGGCGCCGAGCACAGCGAGAGCGAGGACACGGGCGTGTACCGAGGGCTTCACCCGCGGCAGTATTCCTGAACCGCGCATTTCCGGCGGGCTGACGGGCCGTTCATCAGGTTCGGGTTGTGTCAGAAATCCCCACATCGGACACGCGAGTGGAGGAAACCGCCCTTCGGCGCCCGGGTTCGTCCCGATCCGGGGAACGGTTTCTCCGCCTAGGCGGGGAAACCGTCCCACCCGCGTCCGGCCGCCTCAGAACAGCGCGCTGGCCAGCCCCCGCCGGGCGGCGAGCACGCGCGGGTCGTCGTTGCCGACGGCGGCGAACAGGCCGATGAGGTGGTTGCGGGCCCGGTCGCGGTCGGCGTCGGCGGTGCGGCGAATGACCTCGATAAGGCGGTTGAAGGCGTCCTCCACGTGGCCGCCGAGCATGTCGAGGTCGGCCACCAGTGTCTGCGCGTCGACGTCGTCCGGCGCCGACGCGGCGGACTCCCGGGCGGTCTGGAGGTTGACGCCCTGGGTGCGCTGGAGCACCTTGGCCATGGCCAGGCCGCCGGCCGCCTCGGCGTCGGCGGGGTTGGCGTCGACCAGCTTCTGGTACTCCGCCACCGCACCGTCGAGGTCGTTGGCCTCGAGCGCGTTCTGCGCGGGGGCGTAGCGGGGGTCGAGCGGCGGCTCGTCGGAGTCGCTCTCGCCGGCCGGCGCCGCGCTGCGCGGCTGGTGCCGTCCGGTGAAGCCCTGGGTGGCCAGCTGCTGGAAGACCTGGGTGAGCCCGGTACGCAGCTCCTCCAGCGGCGGCGCGTCCTCGAACAGCGGCATCGGGCGCCCCTGCGCGACCAGGGCGACCAGCGGCAGCGCCTGGGCCTGCATCGCCTGCGCTGCGGCCTGGGCGATCTGCGGCACCGCGTCGATGTCGACCCGGCCCAGCAGGAACTTGCCCTCGAACTCGTCGGCGAGGCTCTGCAAGTCGTCGGCCAGGCCGACGCTGGCCGGCGCGCGGGTCGGGCTGTAGAAGGAGAGCAGCACGGGCGCCGTCATCGACTGCTCCAGCAGCTGCTGGAAGTTCTGCTCGTCGACCTGCACGGTGTACGCGCCGACGACCCCACCACCCGGGGCGCCTCCCCCGGCGGCGTCGGCGCCAGCGCCGGGACCCGGCGCCGCGGGCTGCTTGAGCGCGGAGAGGTCGACCGCGCCGGGCCGCGTGAAGGCCGCCTGCTGGTTGCGGGGGCGCTGCGGCGTGCTCACTCCTCCACCTCGTGCACGGCGGCCTCCTCGGCGCTGGCGCCGGCGCCGTCGATGCCGACGTCCTCGCCGAGCAGCTCGGAGTCGACGTCCTCGCCCAGGCCCTCGTCGGGCGCCACCAGCCGACCGGAGCGGCGGTCGCCGACCTCACCGTCGTCGAGGTCCTCGGCGTCCGGGTCGTCCTCGCGCGCGGCCTCCTCGTAGGGGTCGGGCTCGGGCTCCTCCTGCTTCAGCCGCATCTCGAGGGTCTCGCCGAGCTCCTCCTCCAGCGGCGTGTTGCCCCAGCCCTCGGCCGCGGACCACTTCTCCGGCGGCGAGTACCCCTCATCGAGCGGGTCCTGAAGACCCCGGTCGCCCGTGGTGCTGTCGCCCTCGAGCCCACCGCCGCCCTGCGGCTGGTCCTCGGGGTCGACGCTGTACCCCTCGTAGGAGTCGTTCTCCGGCTCGTTCTCGCTCATGGTCCCAACCGTAGTCACGGATCGGCGATGCGATCGACCAGGTCGCGAACCACGGACGCGACGTCGCCCTCCCGCTCGTGCACCCGGCGCTGCTGCACCGCTCCCGTGCCGCGGGCCAGCACCGGCTCCACGAGCGACTCGACCAGGTCGGCGTCCACGTGCTCGCCACACACCTCGAGCAGAGCGGCGAGCACCTCGCGCGGCGGAGCCAGCCGACGGGCCAGGGGGTGCACGAGCTCGTCGCCGAGGCCCACCCGGGCGGCGCGCCAGGTCGCGGCCCGCAGCAGGTCCGCGCGCCAGGGCTCGGCGTCGCGGCCGGCGTAGGTCGAGACCAGGCCACGCACCAGCACCGCGACCAGCAGGGCGTCCTCGGCCTCGAGGCACACATCGGCCACCCGCACCTCAACCGTCGGGGCGTGCGCCGAGAGACGGGCGTCGAAGTAGAGCATGCCCGGGTCCAGCGCGGCGCCCCACTCGACCATCGACCTCGCGACCTCGTCGTAGGTGGCGGCGTCGCCGAACGGCTCGCGGGAGCCGGTGGTGGCCCAGCGTCCCCAGACCACCGTGCGCCAGCTGGCGAAGCCGGTGTCGTGGCCGCGCCAGTAGGGCGAGTTCGCGCTCATCGCCACCAGCAGCGGCAGCCACGGCCGGATGCCGTCCAGCACCCGCAGCCCCTCCTCACGGCTCTCGATGCCGACGTGCACGTGCATCGCGCACACGTGGGCCTCGCGGGCGACCTCGCCGAAGGCTCCCTCGAAGCGCAGGTAGCGATCGTGCGGGGTGAACTCCTCCACCTCGGGCGCGAGCGGGCTGGTGGCCAGCGGCAGGGCGACAGCACCGGCCGCTCTCGCGGCCTCCTGCACCGCGCGGCGGCCCGCCCGCAGCTGCGCCAGCACGTCGTCGGGCTCGACCGCCGGCTCGGTGGACGTCTCCAGCTGGTGGCCGAAGAGCTCGTGGCCGACCTCCTCCTCGCGCCGGTTCGCCGCCACGGCCGCGCCCGCCCGCGCGACCGGCCGCAGCGAGTCGGGGTCGACCAGCAGCAGCTCCTCCTCGACGCCGAGCGTGCGTGGGCTCATGGGGTGCGCCTCTCCAGCTTGTAGTGCAGCCTTAGCGCCGTGGCCGACCGGATGCGCAGCGTGTGGTCGGTGCGCAGGACGCCGTCGTCGTCGACGAACACGTGGAAGGTCTCGCGCAGCGGCGCCGTCGCAGCGTACGGACGGTCGCCGTGCAGCACCACCACGTAGGCGCCGTCGCCGCCGAACCGGCCGCCGGAGGAGTGCAGCCACAGCGACCCGCCGGCGCCGTTCTCCGGACGCAGGAACACCTGCACGTTGCCGCTCTCGAGCGGGAACGCGACGTGCACGCTGGGTCGCTCGGCACCGGGCAGCGTGCGGTGGGAGTAGCAGCCGCTGTAGACGTACTCACCGGTCGAGCGCAGCGTCCGCAGCCAGCCGGCGGCCACCTGGACGTCGTGGGCGTCGGTGATGACCGCGACCCGGCTGTCCATGCCGCGGGCGACGTCGAGCGGTCGCATCGGCAGCGCCAGCTGGTCGACCCGCCGGCCGAAGAGCCGGCTGATCAGCTCGCCACCGGGCCAGAACAGCGGCGACCACGCCGCCCACACCTCCATCCGCCACCGCTCGGTGTGCTCGTAGAAGTCGCGCACCGAGCGGTGCAGCGCGGCCGCGGCGAACCCGGGACCGTCGAGCACCGCCAGGTCCGGCACCAGGCCGGCGCCGGGCACCTGCTCGTGCACCGTCCCGCTCAGCTGCGCGGCGTACGCGTCGAGCCAGGCGTCGCGCACCGTCGGGCCGACGCTGGTCGGCCCGGTCAGCCAGGCGTCACGGCCGGTCAGGTCGACGCGTCGTCCGACGGCTCGCCACCCCCACCGCGTGAGCAGGTCGAGCGGCAGCCCCATCAGCCGTTCGAGGGCTCGGCGGTCGCCTTGCCGCGCAGCCCGGCCCGCTGCACCTGCTCCTGGATGAGCAGGTCGAGGCGGTCGGGGTGCGGCACGTAGGAGATCTCCTTGAGCCCCTGGTCCTGCGCGGCCGACTCGAAGACGAAGTGGCCGTAGCCGAGCACCCGGCCGGCCAGCGTCTTGCGCACGGTGATGTCGAGGACCCGGTTGAGCGGCATGGTCGCCGCGGTCTGGGAGAACACCCCGCTGACGCGGAAGACCCGCATGTTGGTGAGCACGAAGCGGTCCATGTGCTCGCCGAGCGCCTTCCACCCCGCCCACAGCAGGAGCACGCCCCCGACGCCGAAGCAGAACCAGCCGGCCTTCATCACCACGAAGAAGCCGAGCACCACGAACATCAGTCCCAGCGCACCGACGAGCGCCGGCCGAACGAAGACCACCCAGTGGTGGCGGACGTCGCGCACGAGGGTCTCGTCGAGGTGACGCAGCAGCCGCTCGGAGATCTGCGGCGTCGCGAAGCGCCTGACGAACCAGCTCAGCACGTGAGGCTCAGGCGAAGACCGCGTTGAGGAACGAGATCAGCGCGCTGAACAGGTTCACCAGCCCGGTCCACACGTGGTCGGCGATGTTCTTCGACGTCGCCGCCGCGCCCGCGGGGTTGGTGAACATGTAGTAGCCGACGAAGACGATGACGAGAAGGAGTGCACCCTTCTTCAGTGCGGCATCCATGGGAAGGGCCCTCCTGTCGGGCTGGACACACGTCAGTCATCTTTATAGCTGCGGGGCGGTCCTTTGCCCGGGAGGCGCGCGGGTGTTGACTCGGGCGTCGTGGAGGAGACGAGCTACGACGTCGACGGCGGCACGCTGCACGCGCTGCGGTTCGGCGGGGGCCCGCAGGTGGTGCTCGCCGCCCACGGCATCACGGCCAGCGCGATGGCGTGGCCGGCGGTGGCGGCGGCCCTGCCCGAGGACTGGTCGCTGGTGGCGGTCGACCTGCGTGGCCGTGGCCGCTCGCGGGACCTGCCGGACTCGACCGGCCTGCGCGATCACGCCGCCGACCTGGTCCGGGTGGCCGAGCAGCTGCCCGGCCCGGTCGTGCTGACCGGCCACTCGATGGGCGCCTACGTCGCCGTGCATGCCGCACACGCCCGGCCCGACCTCTTCTCGCGCGTCGTGCTGGTCGACGGCGGCGTGGCGCTGCCGCTGCCTGCCGGCGCCGATCCCGACGCGATCATGGCCGGCACCCTGGGACCGGCCATCGAGCGGCTCTCGCGGACCTACGCGTCGGTGACCGAGTACGTCGACTTCTTCCGCGCCCACCCCGCGCTCGCCGACCACTGGAACGACACCGTCGAGGCCTACGTGCGCTACGACGCCCTCGGAGTCGAGGACGGCGTGCGGTCACGAGCGGTCGAGGGCTCGGTGCGCGCCGACGGCCGCGACCTGTTGGTCGACGGCGCCTCCTTCGAGCCCGAGCTGCGCGCCACCCCGCGCCCGGTCACGATCCTGGCGGCACCGCTGGGGATGTTCGGCGCGGCTCCGGGCCTGCTGCCGGCCGACGCTCTGCACGCGCTGGAGGACGCTCCCCACGTCAGGGTCCGCACCGTGCCCGACGTCAACCACTACACGATCCTGTTCGACCCCGGCGCGGCCGCCGAGGTGGCAGCCGCGATCCGGACATGAGCGAGCCGCCCGCCCCCTCGTGGCCGGTCGCGGCCGCGGACGACCCGCACCGCCGGCCCGAGGTGCTCGTGCTGGCCACCGCGATCGCCGCGGTATGGAGCCTGGCCGTGCTCGTCCTCGCGGTGCGGTTCGCCCTGCACCCCACGGCACAGGGCTGGCGCCACGCCGACCCGACCGGCCTCCTCCCCCACGGTCACTGGTGGCGCTGGGGCCTCGCCGCGGGCTACGCCGTGTGGTGCGCGCTCGCCCTCTGGTTCGCCGCGGCCGCCTTCGCCCGCCGACGGTGGGCCGCCGTCGCGCTGGCCGTCTCCTCGCTGTTGGCCTTCGCCCTGGCCGGCTACGAGCTGCGCACCGTGGTCGATGTCCCGGTACCGCTTGGCGCCCTGACCACCCTGCTCCTGCTCGCCGTCCCCGCGGTCCGGACCTGGTACGCCGCCCGCGAGGACTGAGCGAACCGGACATTCATCGCGACGGGCGCCTGAAACCGGTGGTTTCGCGCCCGGTTCGCGGTGGTTCGTGACCCGGTTTCACCCGCCGGCCGGTGAAACCGGGCCCCGCCCGCGCTCAGCCGCCGACAGCCGCCAGCAGCCGGTCGGCGGCAGTGTAGGGGTCGGTCTCCCCGGCCACCACGGCGCCGGCGAGCTCGTCGAGGTCGGTGTGGTCGTGGACGTCGCGCCAGCGCTCGCGCAGGGAGGTCAGCGCGATCGCCTCGATCTCCTCGCGGGCCCGGCGCAGCCGGCGGACCCGCAGCTGGTCGTGGTCGCCGAGCCAGGTCCGGTGGTCCTCGATCGCCTGCGCGAGGTCGTCGAGGCCCTCGCCCCGGCTGGCGACGGTCCGCACGATGGGCGGCGTCCAACCCTCGTCGGCGCCCGTGCCGAGCGCGAGCATCGAGCGCAGCTCGCGGCGCAGCTGGTCGGCGCCCTCGCGGTCGGCCTTGTTGATGACGTAGACGTCGCCGATCTCGAGGATGCCCGCCTTGGCGGCCTGGATGCCGTCGCCCATGCCGGGCGCGAGCAGCACCAGCGTGGTGTCGGCCATCGCGGCCACCTCGACCTCGCTCTGGCCGACGCCGACGGTCTCGACCAGCACGACGTCACAGCCGGCGGCGTCGAGCACCCGCAGCGCCTGGGGCGTGGCCCACGACAGCCCGCCGAGGTGGCCCCGCGTGGCCATCGAGCGGATGAACACCTCGGGGTCGAGCGCGTGCTCCTCCATCCGCACCCGGTCGCCCAGCAGCGCCCCGCCCGAGAAGGGTGAGGAGGGGTCCACGGCGAGCACGCCGACGCGCCGGTCCCGTGCACGCATGAGCGAGACCAGGGCGCTGGTCGAGGTGGACTTGCCGACGCCGGGAGCGCCGGTCAGCCCGATCACGTGCGCCTGCCCGGCGTACGGCGCCAGGCCGGCCATCACCTCGCGCAGGGCCGGCGAGGCGTCCTCGACCATCGAGATCAGCCGCGCCACCGCACGGGCCTCACCCTCGCGCGCCTGCGCCACCAACGCGGGGACGTCCCCGCGCGAGCGCCGACCGCCCGCCACCCCTAGGCAGGGACGCGGATGATCAGGGCGTCGCCCTGACCGCCACCGCCGCACAGGGCGGCGGCGCCGACACCGCCACCGCGGCGCTTGAGCTCCAGGGCCAGGTGCAGCACGATCCGCGCGCCGGACATGCCGACCGGGTGGCCCAGCGCGATGGCGCCGCCGTTGACGTTGACCTTGTCCTCGGAGAGCCCCAGCTCGCGGGCGGACTCGATGCCGACGGCGGCGAACGCCTCGTTGAACTCGACCAGGTCGAGATCGGCGACGCTGAGGCCCTCCTTGTCGAGCGCCTTCTGCGTGGCGTTGGCGGGCTGCTGCTGCAGGGTCGAGTCGGGGCCGGCCACCATGCCGTGGGCGCCGATCTCGGCCAGCCAGGTCAGGCCCAGCTCCTCGGCCTTGGCCTTGCTCATCACCACCACCGCGCACGCGCCGTCGGAGATCTGCGAGGACGAGCCGGCGGTGATGGTGCCGTCCTTGCTGAAGGCCGGCCGCAGCCGCGAGAGCGACTCGGCGCTGGTGTCGCCCCGCACGCCCTCATCGGTGTCGACGACCAGGGCGTCGCCCTTGCGCTGCGGGATGGAGACCGGGACGACCTCGTCGTCGAAGAGGCCGTTCTTCCACGCCTGCGCCGCCCGCTGGTGGGAGCGGGCCGAGAACTCGTCCTGCTCCTCGCGGGTGAGCGTCGAGGGGTTGGCCTGCTCGGTGAGCGCGCCCATCGCCTGCGAGGTGGCCTGGTCGTACAGGGCGTCGTAGGCCATCGAGTCCACCAGCGTGGTGTCGCCGTACTTGAAGCCCTCACGCGACTTGGGCAGCAGGTGCGGGGCGTTGGTCATCGACTCCATGCCGCCGGCCACCACGATCTCGTGCTCACCCGCCCGGATCAGCTGGTCGGCGGTGGCGATCGCGTTGATGCCCGAGAGGCAGACCTTGTTGATGGTGATCGAGGGCAGGCTCATCGGCAGCCCGGCGGCGATGCCGGCCGTGCGGGCCGGGTTCTGGCCCGCCCCGGCCTGGATCACCTGGCCCATGATCAAGTAGTCGACCTGCTCGGGGGTGACGCCGGCCTTCTCCAGCGCCGCCTTGATGGCGACACCGCCCAGGTCGGCGGCCGAGAGCGACTTCAGGCCCCCCAGGAGACGGCCGATCGGGGTGCGGGCACCGGCGACGATCACGGAACTGGTCACGACGAACCTCCTGCGGTCGGGATGCAGCCGAGGTTAGCCGTGATGGACGACACCAGCCTGTCGGACTGGTCACACTCCCCTGACGCCGGCCGCCGGGCTCGGTCACCATCGCCGGATGAGCCTGCCCCCAGATCCGTCCCAGGACCCGGCCCAGCCGTCCGGCGAGGACCTCTTCGTCTGCATCGACCACGTCGGCGTCGCGGTGCCCGACCTCGACGCCGCCATCGCCTTCTACGCCTCCGCCTTCGGTATGGAGACGGTGCACCGCGAGACCAACGAGGAGCAGGGCGTCGAGGAGGCGATGGTCGCGGTGGCCGGTACCGAGCAGCGCATCCAGCTGCTCGCGCCGCTAACGCCGGACTCGACGATCGCGAAGTTCCTCGACCGCTCCGGCCCGGGACTGCAGCAGATCGCCTACCGCGTGGTCGACGTCGAGCACACCGCGCAGGTGCTGCGCGAGCGCGGGCTGCGCCTGCTCTACGACCAGCCGCGCCGCGGCACCGCCGGCAGCCGGGTCAACTTCGTGCACCCCAAGGACGCCGGTGGAGTGCTGGTCGAGCTGGTGCAGCCCACCGCCGGGTGAGACAAGCCGCACACGTGGTGTCACAGCGAGTGACACCGTGGGTAGTCTCCGGTCCACCCAGGGAGCACGACCCGATGGAGGCCACCGTGCAGCAGATCCTCGACGCCATCCTCGCCGGCGACACCGCGCCGGAGGAGTTCGGCCACCTCGACGTCCCGGAGTCCTACCGCGCCGTGACGGTGCACAAGGACGACGCCGTCATGTTCGAGGGCATCGACAGCAAGGACAAGGACCCTCGCAAGTCGCTGCACCTCGACGACGTGGCCGTGCCCGAGCTCGGCCCCGGCGAGGCGCTGGTGGCGGTGATGGCCAGCGCCATCAACTACAACACCGTGTGGACCTCGATCTTCGAGCCGGTCTCCACCTTCGGCTTCCTCGAGCGCTACGGCCGGCTCTCCCCGCTGGCCAAGCGGCACGACCTGCCCTATCACGTCGTCGGCTCCGACCTGGCCGGCGTGGTGCTGCGGACCGGACCCGGCGTGCACCTGTGGCAGCCCGGCGCCGAGGTGGTCGCGCACTGCCTGTCGGTGGAGCTGGAGGGCCCAGACGGCCACAACGACACGATGCTCGACCCCGAGCAGCGGATCTGGGGCTTCGAGACCAACTTCGGCGGACTGGCGCACCTGGCGCTGGTCAAGGCCAACCAGCTCATGCCCAAGCCCGCCCACCTGACGTGGGAGGAGGCGGCCTCCCCCGGGCTGGTCAACTGCACCGCCTACCGCCAGCTGGTCAGCAAGAACGGCGGCGACATGAAGCAGGGCGACAACGTCTTGATCTGGGGCGCCTCCGGTGGCCTCGGCGGTTTCGCCACGCAGTACGCCCTCAACGGCGGCGCGACGCCGGTGTGCGTCGTCTCCAGCGACGACAAGGCCGAGATCTGCCGCTCGATGGGCGCCGAGCTCATCATCAACCGCAACGAGGAGGGGTACCGCTTCTGGAAGGACGAGCGGACCCAGGACCCCAAGGAGTGGAAGCGCTTCGGCGCGCGGATCCGCGAGCTCACCGGCGGTGAGGACATCGACATCGTCTTCGAGCACCCGGGCCGCGAGACCTTCGGCGCCAGCGTCTTCGTGACCCGCAAGGGCGGCACGATCACCACCTGCGCCTCCACCAGCGGCTACATGCACGAGTACGACAACCGGTACCTGTGGATGAACCTGAAGCGGATCATCTCCTCGCACTTCGCCAACTACCGCGAGTCCTGGGAGGCCAACCGGCTCATCGCCAAGGGCAAGATCCACCCCACGCTCTCGCGCACGTACGCCCTCGAGGACACCGGCCAGGCCGCGCTGGACGTCCACCAGAACGCCCACCAGGGCAAGGTCGGTGTGCTGTGCCTGGCCCCCGAGGAGGGCCTCGGGGTGCGCGACGCCGAGCTGCGCAGCCAGCACGTCGACGCGATCAACCGCTTCCGCGGGGTCTAGGCGCCGCCGCGGCTCCGGGGGTCGCCGCCGGGTGCTCGGGTCCGTCTGAGCGTTGCTTGTCCGGACGCTGTTTGTCTGATCAGGGGGTTTGGTCCCGGGGTCGGCATCGGCCAGACTGGCGGCCATCGCCAGCATCGACCCCGGGAGGCGCACCGCACATGGCTGAACGTCGCGGACTGTCCATCTTCGATGACGAGCCCGAGGGCGGCGACGACCTCGACGTGGCCGACGAGCCGACGCAGGTCATCACCGCCGTCAAGCCCGACGAGGCGGCCGCGGCCAAGCGGGAGGCCTCACCGAAGGCCGAGCCGGCGCCGGCGTCGAACGCCGAGCCGAAGGCCGAGTCCACCGCCGAGATCGCGCCGGTGAAGCCCGAGAGCCAGCCGGCCGCACCGACGGCGCCGGCGCGGGTCATCCCGCCGGCGGCACCGGCCCAGCGCACCGCCTCCTCGCGCACCGGCGGCTCCCCCGCCGCCCCGAGCACCCCGGCGGCCGCCGCCTCCGCACCGGCGTCGGCGCTTCCCACGGTGCGCCGCAACGGCTACGACAAGGACGCCGTCGACCGGCGGCTGCGCGAGGTCGACGCCGAGCGCGCCCAGTCCGCGGCCGCCCTGGCCGATGCGCGCCAGCGACTGGAGTCGCTCTCCGCCGAGCTGGCCGAGACCCGCAAGCGGGCCGAGGAGAACGCGAGCCCCTCCTACGCCGGCCTCGGCGGCCGGGCCAGCGAGCTGCTGCGGCTGGCCGAGGAGCAGGCCGACGAGGTGCTGTCCCAGGCCAGCGCCCAGGCCGCGCAGCTGCGCGAGCAGGGCGCCCGCGAGGCGGCCGCGGCCAAGGCGAAGGCCGAGCGCGACGCCGAGGACATGCGCATGGTCCAGCTCGCCGACCTGGAGAAGACCCGCGAGCGCACGATGGCCGAGGTGGAGCAGGCCCGCGAGCACGCGAAGGCCGAGGCCGCCGACCTGCAGGCCGCGGCACGGCGCGAGGCCAACCAGATGCGGCTGGGCGCCAAGCAGGAGGTCGAGTCGCAGCGCACCACGGCGGCCCGGGAGGCCGAGCAGGCCAAGGCCGCCGTCGACCGCGAGGTGCAGGAGGCCCGCCGCGCACTCGCGGTGGAGAAGGAGCGGCTGACCCGCGAGGCCGTCGAGCACCACCGCGGCGCCACCGAGGAGACCGACCGCCTGGTCAAGGAGGCCGAGGAGCGCGCGAGCGCCGCGGAGAAGCGGGCCTCGGAGGCGCTGGAGACCGCGAACAAGCACCGCGAGGGCTCGCGTTCGGAGGCCGAGGCTCAGCTGACCCGTGCCCGCCGCGAGGCCGAGCAGATCGTCGCCGCCGCCCGCTCGGAGGCCGAGGAGCTGCGCGCCGGAGGCCGCGCCGAGCGGGAGCGCGAGCTGGCCGACCTGCAGAAGGAGGTCGACCGGCTCACCAAGCGTCGCGACGGCATCTCGGCCCAGCTCGGCGCCCTGCGCGACGTCGTCGCCGGCTTCGGCGGCGAGGAGGAGTAGGCCGACTGGCCGGCGGCCTCACCCCTCGCGCATCACCGCGGCCGAGGGGAGGCCGGTGGGCTGCACCGCCCGCTCCCCGAGCTTGACCAGCACCACGCCGGCCAGCACGAGGACCCCGCCGGCGATCTGGATGCCGCGCGGCAGCTCGCCGAGCAGCAGCCAGGCCCAGAGCAGGGCCGAGAGCACCTCGAGCAGCCCGACGAAGGACGCCAGCCGCGAGCCCAGCCGGCGCGCGGCCAGGATGCCGAAGGAGTAGGGCACCGCCGCGCAGACGACGCCGAGCCCGAGCACCGTGACCCACCACGGGGTGGTGAACCCCTCGAAGGCCACCGTGTGCGTGGTGGCCGCGAGTGGCAGCACGCCGACGAGGCCGAGCAGCAGCAGGCCGGTGCCGCCGATGAGCAGTCCGGCGCAGGCCAGCACCGGGCCCGGCAGCGCGCCCTCCTGCCGACCGGAGAGCACGAAGAAGGTGGCCGCGCCGACCATGGCGCCCAGCGCCCACACCACGCCGACCAGGCTGACCTGCGCCCCGGAGAGGAGGTCGAGCACCAGCACCAGGCCCACCGCCGCGACCGCACCACCCAGCGCCGTCAGCCGGCTGGGCCGCTCGCCGCGGCGCAGCCACAGCCAGAGCACCACCGCGACCGGAGCGACGTACTCCACCAGCAGCGCGACGCCCACCTGCATGTGCGCCACGGCGTTGAAGTAGCACAGCTGCGCCGCGGCCACCGCGAGCAGGCCGTACGTGATCAGCATCGGCACGTTGGCCCGGATCGCCGACCAGTGACCCCGGGCGCTGCGCAGCCCCAGCGGGAGCAGCAGCACCCCGGCGATCAGGATCCGTGCGACGACCGCGGCGTTGCTGGTCCAACCGGCGTCCATGAGGCCGCGCGCCAGCGAGCCGGACAGCCCGAACGAGACCGCGGTGATGACCGCGAAGACCAAGCCGGCGGACACCTCGGAACGCTGCGTCACGCTCGTCGCTCCCTCGGTCTCGTCACGAGTCAACGTCGCCATGGCTCATGACATTAGGGCCGGCTCGAGTAAGGTGTCAACGTGGTATTTGCCGATGACACCGACTGGTCGCTGCAGGCCGCCGTCGCGCTGGTGAACTCGGCCGAGGAGCCCGACACGCTGACCGAGCAGGCCCAGCTCGACGACTTCTACCGCCGATTCGGCTTCACCGGCTCGCGCACTCACGACGCGGCCGAGCTGGACGCCGTGCGCGCCGTGCGGCCGCTGCTGCGCGAGCTGCTCACCCGCGACCGCGACGGCGCGGTCGAGGTCGTCAACCGACTGCTCGCCGAACGGCACGCGGTGCCGCAGCTGCTGCGCCACGACGACTGGGACTACCACATCCACGCCACCGACCCCTCGGTCCCGCTGGCCGACCGGATCGTCGTCGAGACCGCCATGGCGATGATCGACGTCATCCGCGCCGACGACCTCAGCCGGCTCTCGGTCTGCGCGGACGACTCGTGCCGGTCGCTGGTGCTCGACCTCTCCCGCAACCGCTCGCGAATCTACTGCAGCACCACCTGCGGCAACCGGAACGCCGTCGCGGCGTACCGGGCCCGGCAGCGCTGAGCCTCTGCCATTCCCCACACGAGCGGGGAATCACGGGGAACGAGTGACGAACCGCCGCAGCACCGCCACGAACACCTCGGGCTGCTCGGAGTGCACCCAGTGCCCGGCGCCCTTGATGCTCACCTTCCGCACCCGCGGGAAGAGCGCCTTCATCGCGGGCAGGTCGGCGTCGCGGATGTAGTCCGAGCGCTCGCCGGCCACCCAGAGCACCGGGCCGTCGTAGCTGCCGGCCACCTCGGGCCAGCCGCCGATCGCGTCGAGGCTGTCGCCCAGCACGTCGAGGTTCATCTGCCAGCGCCACTGCTCGCCCTCGGGGGCGGTCGGGTCGTGGCGCAGGTTCTGCAGCAGGAAGCCGCGCACCCCGTCGTCGGGCACGCCTGCGCGCATCGCCTGGGAGGCGTCGTGACGGCGGGCCAGGTGGGCCAGGTCCACCCCGCGCATCGCGGCGACGTACGGCTCGAAGCCCGAGCGGGCGTCGCGGGCGACCGGGGCGACGTCGACGACCATCAGCCGCTCGACCAGCTCGGGGTGCCGCAACGCGACGAGCATGGCGATCTTGCCGCCCATCGAGTGTCCCACCAGCGCCACCGGCTCGTGCGGCAGCGCATCGGCCACTGCATCGGCCACCGCCAGGTAGTCGAACTCCTCGCTCCACGGCGAGCGACCGTGCTGGGGCATGTCCAGCAGCAGGCAGCGGTGGTCGACGGCGAGCGCCTTGGCGACGGTGGTCCAGTTCTTGCCCTGCCCGAAGAGCCCGTGGCAGAAGACCACCCACGGCCCCGCCTCGCCGATCGTCGTGCTGCTCAGCACCATGCGCGGACACCGCCCGGCGTCAGGTCGACGTCGCGACGCTCGACCGAGATCTCCTCGCCGACGTGGTCGCAGGCCCAGCGGAAGCCGGCGTCGGTGTACTCGACGTCGACCACCTCGCCGCCGTAGTGCGCCAGGTAGGCGTCGCACTCGTGGTACTGCCCGCACTGCTCGGCCACGGCGAAGTCGAAGCCGATCCGGCGACCGTCGAGGGTGGCCCAGTTCTTCTGCCCGACGGCCAGCCCCGCACGGTGGGCGCGACGGACCAGCAGCCGCGCGAGCGCGAGGTCGTCGGACCGGGTCAGCAGGTGGTGCGAGCGCGAGAACGAGTCGAGGTTGTCCAGCTCCACGGCCTGGTAGCCGCTGCGCGCGCAGCCGTCGATCCAACGCCCGACGATCCGGGCCAGCGCCCGCCGCTTGGCCGGCGTGCCGACGTCGAGCAGCCACTCCCCCCACGCCTGGTCCACCACCGCCCGGCCGTGGTCGTGGAGCAGCAGCCGCTGGTGGTGGCGCCAGAACCGTCGCTGGCCGGGCTGGGTCTGGAAGGCGTTGACGTAGCAGACGTCGTAGACCCCGGGCGCGGGAGCCTGCGTGCGGTCACGGGTGACCACGCGGACGTTCGCGGCCGGCGCGACGGCACCGCCGAGCTGGTAGTCCCAGTCGGCGTTCGCCGGCGGTGGCGTGACCGGCAGGGCGAGCAGGGCCGCCAGCAGCGCGCCGATCACGACGCGTTGGCGAGGTAGCGCTCGACGCGGCGGTCGGGCACGAACCACACCAGCGCGACGACACCGAACGGCACCAGCGCCACCCACGGCGGCAGGAACACCGCGATCACGATGCCGGTCACGTAGAGCACCACCGACACGTTTTCCTTCACCCCGCCCGCGAGCACCGTCCGCAGCCGCTCGCGCTCGTCGGGCACCTGCTTGATCGCGATCTCCAGCAGCAGGTAGGCCAGCGCGGCCAGGATCAGGTTGACGCCGTAGACGATGACCGGCGTGCGGGCCAGGTCGCTCTCGTCCATCCACCGCGTGGTGAAGGGGTACATCGAGAGCCAGAACATCAGGTGCAGGTTGGCCCACAGCGTCGGGCCGGTGACCCGGTCGACCAGCTGGAAGAGGTGGTGGTGGTTGTTCCAGTAGATGCCGATGTAGGCGAAGCTGAGCACGTAGGTGAGGAACCCGACGCCGGTCTCGTGCCACAGCGCCGAGAGGCTCGGTTCGTCCGGCGGGTGAAGCTCGAGCACCATGATCGTGATGACGATCGCCAGCACGGCGTCGCTGAAGGCCTCCAACCGCGTCGTGGTCACCGCTCTAGTCTGGCCGGTGTGACCGACCGACTGGAAGTCAGCCGCACCATCGCCGCCGCGCCCGCCGAGATCTTCGCGGTGCTCACCGACCCCCAGGGGCACGTCGCCATCGACGGCTCGGGCATGCTGCAGGACGCCGATGGCGAGCGGGTCCGCGCCGTGGGCGACGAGTTCGTCGTCCACATGGACCGCGAGTCGCTCGGCGACATCGACTGGAAGCTCTACGACGTGACCGTGCACATCACCACGTACGAGCAGGACCGCGAGCTCGCCTGGAGCATCATCGGCCGGATGAAGCCGCCGATCGGGCACGTCTACGGCTACCGGCTCGAGCCCGCCGACGGTGGCACGCTGGTCACCTCGTACTGCGACTGGTCCGACCTGCACGAGGACTGGCGGGGCAAGCTGCCGTTCCCGATCGTGCCCGAGGCGAATCTCAAGGCCACGCTCGGGATCCTCGACCGCACGGTGAGGCGCGGCTACGTCGGTCAGACCGCGGTGTAGTCGCGGAACCCGCGCTTGGTCTTGCGGCCCAGGTAGCCCGCGGTGACCAGGTGCTCGAGCAGCGGCGCGGGGGCGTAGCCGGGCTCGCGGAACTCCTGGTAGAGCTCGCGCTGGATGGCCAGCGAGACGTCGTTGCCCACCACGTCGAGCAGCTCGAACGGCCCCATCGGCAGGGCGCAGCCGGACTTCATCGCGGTGTCGATGTCGTCGGCGGTGGCGTAGTGCGCGTCGAGCATCTTGATCGCGTCGTTGAGGTAGGGGAAGAGCAGCGCGTTGACGATGAAGCCGGCGCGGTCGCCGCAGGAGACCGGCACCTTGCCCAGCTGCTTGCACAGCGCGAGGGAGGTCTCGGTGACGTCGTCGGCGGTGGCCACCGTGCTCACCACCTCGACCAGCTTCATCACCGCGGCCGGGTTGAAGAAGTGAAGCCCGATGACGTCGTGGGGCCGCGAGGTCGCCTGGGCGCAGGTGATGATCGGCAGCGACGACGTCGTGGTGGCCAGGATCGCGCCGGGCTTGCAGATGTCGTCGAGGTTGGCGAACAGCGTCGTCTTGACCTTGAGGTCCTCCGCGATCGCCTCGACCACCAGGTCCACCGTGCCGAGGTCGTCCAGCGAGGTGCTGCCGGTGAGCCGGCCGAGCACCTCGTCCTTGGCCGACTCCTCCAGCTTGCCGCGGCCGATCGCCTTGTCCAGCGAGCGCTCGACGGCCGCGCGGACGGCGACCACCTTGGCCTCGGAGCGACCGACGTAGGTCACCGGGTAGCCCGCCTTCGCGAACACCTCGACGATGCCGGTGGCCATCGTGCCGGTGCCGACCACGCCCACCGTGGCGACGTCGCGTCGCAGCTGCGGCTGGTCGTCGGCGCTCGGGGTCTGCGCGTCGGCCACGACGACCGGGCTGTCGGGGCCCTCGTAGGTGTAGAAGCCACGTCCGGTCTTGCGGCCGAGCATGCCCGCGGTGACCATCTGCTTGAGGATCGGCGCCGGGGCGTGCAGCCGGTCGCGGCCCTGGCGGTACATCGTCTCGAGGATCTCGTAGGCGGTGTCGAGCCCGATCAGGTCGAGCAGCGAGAGCGGGCCCATCGGGTAGCCGCAGCCGAACCGCATCGCGGCGTCGAGGTCCTCGCGGCTGGCGTACTTCGCCTCGTACATCGAGACGGCGTGGTTGAGGTAGCCGAAGAGCAGCGTGTTGGCGATGAAGCCCGCCTTGTCGCCGGCCACCACGGGCGCCTTGCCGATCTTGGCCAGCAGCTCGCGGACGTCCTCGAGCACGTCGGGGGCGGTGACGACGGTGGTGACCACCTCGACCAGGGCCTGCACGGGGGCGGGGTTGAAGAAGTGGACGCCGATCACCCGGCCGGGGCCGCTGGAGGCGGTGGAGAGCTCGGTGACCGAGAGCGAGGAGGTGTTGGTGGCCAGCACGGCGTCGGGCGAGACGACGGCGTCCAGGGCGCGGAAGACGTCCCTCTTCGCCTCCAGCGACTCCACGATCGCCTCGACGACGAGGTCGGCCTCGGCGAGGTCGGCGACGTCTGTGGTGAGCGTGATGCGCTCGAGGAGCTCGGCCTGGTCGGCCTCGGAGAGCTTGCCGCGCTTGACCGCGCGTCCGGTGGAGTGCTCGAGGTGCTGGCGGCCGCGGACCAGGCTGTCCTCGCTCAGCTCGAGCCCGACCACCGCGAAACCCTCGCGGGCGAACACCTCCGCGATGCCGGCACCCATCGTGCCCAGCCCGACGACGCCGATGGTCCTGAACTCGCGTGACATGCCGGGCATCATGCCAGCGGTGAACCCGGTGTTACACGCCCAGTGACAGACTCCACTCGATGAGACGTCTTGGGATCCTCGTGCTGCTGGTGCTGACCGGTTGCGGGTCGTCGACACAGCACCTGGGCGCCGCCGAGCCCGCGCGTGCGCCCGCGACGACGGCCGCGCCGGCAGGCACCTCCACCTCGCTCGGCTCGGCGCCTCAGGGCATCGTCTACGACCCGAGCACGCACCAGCTCGCCGTGGCCGTGCACGACCCGTACCGGCTGCTGCTGCTCGACTCGCGCACCCTGGCGGTGCGGCGCAGCGTTCCGCTCGACGGCAAGGCCCGGCACCTGCAGATCGGCGGCGGACGGGTGCTCGTGCCCGTCGAGACCGCGAACCAGCTGGTACAGGTGCCGCTCGACGGCGGGCCCGTGGTGACCACCCGCGTGCAGCGCCACCCGCACGACGCGACCATAGCCCCCAACGGCGACGTCTTCGTCGGCAACGAGTTCTCCGGATCGATCTCCCTGGTACGCGACGGCCGGCTGGTGCGCAGCGTCAAGGGCCCGCAGCAGCCGGGTGGCGTCCACGCCTTCGGCGACCAGCTGGCCGTGGTCGACGTCGGCTCGTTCACCGTCAGCGTCTACACCGACTCGCTGCGACGGGTGGCCCGGCACAGCGCGGGCGCCGGCCCGACGCACGGGGTGCTGGTCGGCGACGACCACTTCGTCGTGGCCGACACCCGCGGCGGCGACCTCCTGCTGTTCGGGCTCAACCCCCTGCGGCGCCTGGACCGTGTGCACGTGGGCCACAGTCCCTACGGCATGGCCGGCGACGAGAGCACCGGGACGGCCTGGGTGAGCCTCACCGGGTCGAACCGGCTGGTGGGCTACCGGGTCGACGGCGACCGGCTGGTGCGCACGTCCTCCTACGCGACCGTGCGCCAGCCCGACACGGTGGCGGTCGCGCCCGGCGGCCACGACCTGTGGGTGACCGGCACCGCCGACGGCGTCATCGAGCACATAGCGCGCTGACCTCGTCGGCGCAGCCCCACGAGACGGTCATCCCCGCGCCGCCGTGGCCGTAGCAGTGCACGACGTCGCCCTGGCGCTCCACCCGGACCTGCGGACGTGCGGGTCGCAGCCCGACCTTGTGGCGCACGACGCGCGTGCCGGCGATCTCGGGCACCAGGACGGCGGCGCGGCGCAGGATCTCCTGCGCCACCGCGGGGGCCGGCGTGCGGCTCCACTCGCCCTCGACAGCCGTGCCGCCGACGACCACCTCGTGCCGGCGCGGGATCACGTAGACCGGGTGGTCGGGGTCGGTGTCGTCGAGGTGCCAGGTGTCGAGCCCCCACTGCTCGAGCAGCACCACCTGGCCGCGGACCGGCGTCACGCTCAGGTCGCGGGCCAGCAGCCGCGCACCGATGCCCGAGCAGTCCACGACCAGGCCTCCCGGCAGCTCGGGCAGTGCAGCGAGGTTCATCCGGGTGATCGTGCCGCCGAGCTTGCCCACGCGGGCGGCCAGCCAGTCGACGTAGACGGGCATGTCGGCCACCGGGCTGGTGAAGCGCCACTCCCCCTCGCCGACCTCAAGGTCCGGCACGGCGTCGCCCCACCACGGCGCGGGCGCGCCCGGCGCCACCAGCTCGCGGCCGCGCAGCATCCGTACGCCGGTGGCCTCGTCCTTGGCCAGCGCCGCGAACGTCTCGAAGCTCGCCGCGGACCACGCGCTCACCCGCTCGCGCGGCTCGACCAGGTAGGGGTACCAGAGCGCCGCCGCGACCGCCGACGTCGTCTCGCGCGGCAGGTCGCGAGCCAGCACGTCGACCTGGTGCCCGGACTCCAGCAGGCGCACGGCGCAGCTGAGCCCGACCACCCCGGCGCCGACGACGAGCACGCGCTCAGCCACGTGCCATCGCCACCCTCGCAGCATGGACGGCGTACTTCCGCTCCGCCTCGACGTGGCGGGCCAGGACGCCCGTCGGCTGGTCGACGACGGTGAAGCCGAGCCGCTCGTACCAGGGCCGGTTGAACGAGACGTCGCGATAGGTCGTGAGGGTCAGCCGGCTGTGACCGCGACGCAGTGCCTCCTCGCAGGCCGCCTCGACCAGCTCGCGCCCCACGCCGCGACGTTGCTCGGCGGGTCGCACGACGAGCTGCTCCAGGTGCGCGCTGCCGTCCTCCTCGAGCACGTGCGCGAAGCCGACCGGCGGTCGACCCGCCACCAGCAGGAACCCCGGTTGGGCGTCGCGCCACTGACCCGTCGACGGCGCTTCGAAGCCCGAGGGACCGATCAGGTCGACCACCAGCTGGTCGCCCTCGTCCTCGATGCCGGCCAGCAGCGGCAGGTCGGCCTCCTCGGCGAACCGGACTGCGTGCATGCCACCAGTGTCGCGTAGATTCGCGCCTCGTGAGGATCGTCGTCGCACGGTGCCAGGTCGACTACGCCGGACGCCTCACCGCCCACCTGCCGATGGCCACGCGGGTGCTGATGCTCAAGTCCGACGGCTCGGTGCTCGTGCACTCCGACGGCGGCTCCTACAAGCCGCTGAACTGGATGAGCCCGCCGTGCACCGTGCGGTTCGGCACCGCCGAGGACGGCCGCGACGAGTGGGTGGTGTCGCAGGCCAAGTCCGACGACACGCTGCGCATCCTCATCGACGAGGTGCTCCACGACACCAGCCACGACCTCGGCATCGACCCCGGCCTGCAGAAGGATGGCGTCGAGAAGCACCTGCAGGAGCTCCTCGCCGAGCACCCCGCCACGCTGGCCGACGGCCTCACGCTGGTGCGCCGCGAGTTCCCCACCGCCATCGGCCCCGTCGACCTGATGTGCCGCGACGCCGCGGGCCTCTCGGTGGCCGTCGAGATCAAGCGCCGCGGCGAGATCGACGGTGTCGAGCAGCTCACCCGCTACCTCGACCTGCTCAACCGCGACCCGGCCCTGACCCGCAAGGGCCCGGTACGCGGCGTCTTCGCGGCCCAGGAGATCAAGCCCCAGGCCCGCGTGCTGGCCACCGACCGCGGCATCGACTGCGCGCTGGTCGACTACGACGCCCTGCGCGGCATGGACGACGCCGAGTCCCGGCTCTTCTGACCGCCTCGTGTGCTCAGGTGGTCGTCTCAGCGGCCGCTCCAGCACACGAGGCGAACGCGCCGTCCTCGCGGAGCCGCGGGACGACGTGGCTGGCGTCCAATTCGGCCGCGACCGCCACGTCGTCACCGAATCCGTAGCCGATCAGCTCCTGACCGCTCACGCAGGCCGACAGCGCCTCGGCGATCCTGGTCGCCACGAGCCGGTAGGCCGCTGCGGCGGCCGCGGCCTCCTCGCTCAGGGAGCGGCCGGCGTCCTCGAGCGCGGCGGCGACGCCGCCGGCGCCCCACAGGTCCTCCACGGCGGGGCGCAGCGAGCCGTCGTCCCAGCGCTCGCCGGCGGGCACCAGCAGAATCCGGTCCACCCCGACCAGGGCGGTGGCCACGGCGGCGCGGTTGCGCAGCGACGCGGCGAGCGTGCCGGCCCCCAGCGCGTGGGCGATGGTCGAGCCGTTCGGCGAGGGCAGCACCAGCCGCTCGATGCCGCGCGCGGCGCGGACCGACGTCGGCGAGAGGCTCACCTCCCCCGGCGCGGCGGCTCGGCGGCCGACCGCGAGCACGGCGTCGCGCTCACCGGCGAACGCCGCGGCTTGCGCCGACGCCCACGGGTACGGGAACACCGTCATGCCGGCCTCGAGCGCCACCGAGAGGGTCGTGGTGAAGCTGAGCACGTCGACGACCACGCTGACGTCGGCCTCCGCCGCCAGTCGCTCCGCGCCGGCCAGCCCCCACTCCAGGTCGACCGGGTTCACGCTCCGGCGGCGCGGGGAGCAGTGGCGTCGGCGCCCTCAGCGCCCTGCTCGCGGGCGACGTAGTCCTCGATGTCGTCGATGTCGTCGCGGTTGCGGGTGGCTACCGCCAGCAGGTCGTCCATGGTGGCGACCTCCTCGACCTGCTCCTTGAGGAACCACTGCAGGAACTGCTCGGAGACGAAGTCGTGGTCCTCGCGCGCGGTGAGCATGAGGGCGCTGATCTGGTCGGTCACGCGCCGCTCCTGGGCCAGCGCGAGCTCGACGGGGGCGACGACGTCGGCGAACGTGGTGACCGGGCCCTCGACGGCCGGGATCTGCACGTCGGCGTCGGTGTCGAGCAGGTACTGCACGAACATCATCGCGTGAGTGCGCTCCTCGAGCGCCTGGGCGTAGAAGAACGCCGCCATCTGCGGCATGGTCAGCGCGTCGTAGTAGACGGCACAGGCCAGGTACTGGCTGTGCGCGGCCAGTTCGTTGCCGATCTGGTCGTTGATCTGGTCGACGAGGCGGGGTGCGGTCATCGGGTCGCGACTCCTGGTCAGGCTGCCTTCACGAGCTTGCGCCGCTTGACGGTATACCCCTCGGGCAGCGTGCCCTCCTTGAGCATCCGGATCGGGCAGCGCTTGCACCGCGACCGGGACACGCAGCACTTCTTCTTCGGCTTCTTCGCCACGCGGGCAGCCTACTGAGGTAAGCCTTGCCTGACCAGCCGGGTCTCCGGGTAGTCAGTGACGATCGGCACGACGAACCGGACGAACGAGGTCCGTTCGTCACCGACTACCGTGCCAGGGTGAGGCGCGAGCAACCAGGCCCCGGCCAGGAGTCGGTGTGGGACTACCCCCGGCCACCGGCGGTACAGGCCAGCGACGAGACGGTCGAGGTGGTGCTGGGCGGGCAGGTGGTGGCCCGCACGACCAGCTCCTACCGGGTCCTGGAGACCAGCCACCCGCCGACGTACTACCTGCCGCTGGGCGCGTTCGTCGACGGATCGCGGCGGCCGGCCGCCGGGTCCTCGTTCTGCGAGTGGAAGGGCGTCGCTGCCTACTACGACCTGCTCGGCGGCGACCTCGTCGCTGCGCGCGCAGCGTGGACCTACCCCGACCCGACGCCGGGCTTCGAGGTGCTGCGCGACCATCTCGCCGTGATGCCCGGCGCCGTCGACCGCTGCGTCGTCGACGGCGAGGTCGTCACCGCCCAGGCCGGCGGCTTCTACGGCGGCTGGATCACCTCGCGGGTGGTCGGCCCGTTCAAGGGCGAGCCCGGCACGCTGGGTTGGTAAGAGCTGGACTGGTGATCAGACCGCCAGGCCGTTGGCCCGCCTGATCGCGTCGACGATCCCCGAGGTCGACTCGGTCAGGCTGAAGTCCTTGGGCGTGAAGACGGCCGCGACCCCGAGCTCCTCGAGCCTGCGGGCGTCGGAGGCGGGGATGATGCCGCCGACGATGACGGGGACGTCGTCGATGCCGGCCTGCTTCATCTTGGCCAGCACGTCGGGCACCAGCTCCATGTGGGAGCCCGAGAGAATCGAGAGGCCGATCGCGTGGACGTCCTCGGCCACGGCGGCGGAGACGATCTGCTCCGGCGTGAGCCGGATGCCCTGGTAGACGACCTCGAAGCCGGCGTCGCGGGCGCGGACGGCCACCTGCTCAGCGCCGTTGGAGTGGCCGTCGAGGCCGGGCTTGCCGACCAGCAGCCGCAGCCGGCCGCCGAGCTCCTCGCCGGTGGACTTCACCTTCTCGCGCAGCTCGCTGAGCTCGGCGCCGGCCTCGGCCACGGCCGACCCCGAGACGCCGGTGGGCGCGCGGTACTCGCCGAACACCTCGCGCAGGGTGCCGGCCCACTCCCCCGTCGTCGCGCCGGCGCGCGCGGCCTCCAAGGTGGCGGCCATGAGGTTGGTGTCGGTCTTCGCGGCCGCGGCCAGGTTCTCCAGCGCGACGCGCACCCCGTCGTCGTCGCGCTCGGATCGCCAAGCCTCCAGCGAGGCGATCGCGCTGCGCTCGGCCTCCGGGTCGGCGGTCTGGATGGCGGTGTCGAGGTCGGCGGTCAGCGGCGAGGGCTCGGTGGTCTCGTAGCAGTTGACCCCGACGATCTTCTCCTCGCCGCTCTCGATCCGCCCCCGGCGGGCCGAGTGGGAGGAGACCAGCGCCTGCTTCATGTACTCCACGGCGGCCACGGCGCCACCCATCGCCTGCACCCGGTCGATCTCGGCGCGCGCGTCGGCGCACAGCTGCTCCACCTTGGCCTCGACGACGACCGAGCCCTCGAAGATGTCGTCGTACTCCAGCAGGTCGGACTCCACGGCCAGCACCTGCTGCAGCCGCAGCGACCACTGCTGGTCCCAGGGCCGCGGCAGGCCGAGCGCCTCGTTCCAGGCGGGCAGCTGCACGGCGCGGGCGCGGGCGTCCTTCGACAGCGTCACGCCCAGCATCTCCAAGACGATGCGCTGCACGTTGTTCTCGGGCTGCGCCTCGGTCAGCCCCAACGAGTTGACCTGCACGCCGTAGCGGAAGCGGCGCATCTTCGGGTCCTCGACGCCGTAGCGCTCGCGGGTGATCTCGTCCCACAGCCGGACGAAGGCCCGCATCTTGCACATCTCCTCGACGAAGCGCACGCCGGCGTTGACGAAGAACGAGATCCGTCCGACCACCCGTCCGAAGTCCTCCTCGGACACCTGGCCCGCGTCCTTGACCTCGTCGAGCACGGCGATCGCGGTGCACAGTGAGTAGGCGAGCTCCTGCACCGGCGTCGCGCCGACCTCCTGCAGGTGGTAGCTGCAGATGTTGACCGGGTTCCACTTCGGGATCTGGTGGACGGTGTAGGAGATGACGTCGGCGATCAGCCGCAGCGAGTGCTCGGGCGGGAACACGTAGGTGCCGCGGGAGAGGTACTCCTTGATGATGTCGTTCTGGGTGGTCCCGGCCAGCTGGGCGGCCACCTCGGCGGGTTCGGCCGAGGGGTTCTGCTCCTCGGCCACCACCTGGTAGAGCGCCAGCAGCCACATGGCGGTGGCGTTGATGGTCATCGAGGTGTTCATCCCGGTCAGCGGGATGTCCTCGAAGAGCCGGCGCATCTCGCCCAGGTGCGGCACCGGCACGCCGACCTTGCCGACCTCGCCCTTGGCCAGCGGCGAGTCGGGGTCGTACCCGGTCTGGGTGGGCAGGTCGAAGGCCACCGAGAGCCCGGTCTGCCCCTTGGCCAGGTTGCCCCGGTAGAGCCGGTTGCTGTCGGCCGCGCTGGAGTGACCGGCGTAGGTCCGCATCACCCAGGGCTTGTCGCGCTCGGTCATGTCCGGAGGGTAAGGCCGGGGTTACCCGCCGGTCACCGATCAGTGAGGTATTCCTCAGGGGCGCCGCTACCCGGCCGCGGTGCCGCCCTCGAGCTCGAACAGGGCCCGCAACCGGGTCCGGTAGAGGGTGCGACGCAGTGCCTTGGAGCAGCCGCGCAGCCGCAGGTGACGCTGCTCGACCTCGGCATGGTGGGCCGCCATCGCCAGCATGTTCAGCGCCGCCGAGTCCACCCACGGCACGTCGGTGAGGTCGACGTGGATCCCCTCGGGGTAGGCGGCCAGCAGGTCGTAGACGGCCGAGCGCACCTCGCACACGCACCGGGCGTCGAGTGGTCCCACGACCACCAGCACCGCCCCGTCGCGATAGATCTCCGTGCCCATCCGGTCCCCGCCGTTCAGCCCCCGCGCGCCCATCGTCACCCCCGCCGTGGCCCAGATCACGCAGCGACGCGCGGGTCAGTCCTGGCGATGCACGTCGGCACCCAGCCCGGCGAGCACCTCGGCGAAGGAGGGATAGCCCCGGTCGATGTGGTGCGACTCGGCCACGGTGGTCGTGCCCTGGGCGGCCAGCCCGGCCAGCACCAGGGCCGCGCCGGCCCGGATGTCGTGCGCCTCCACGGGCGCGCCGGAGAGCACCGACTGACCGCGGACGATGGCGTGGTGGCCGTCGGTGCGGACGTCGGCCCCCAGCCGGGCGAGCTCCTGGGCGAACATGAAGCGCGCCTCGAAGACGTTCTCGGTGATCATCGCGGCCCCCTGGGAGACCGACGCCAGCGCGAGCGCGAAGGGCTGCAGGTCGGTCGGGAAGCCCGGGTAGGGCAGCGTGACGACGTCGAAGGCCCGCAGCCGCTCGAACGACCTGACCGTGAACGACCCCTCACCCTGGTCCACCTCCGCCCCGGCGTCGACCAGCTTGTCCAGCACCAGGTCGAGGTGGCCGGCCACGCCGTGCTGCACCACCACCTCGCCGCCGGCGATGGCCGCGGCGAACGCCCAGGTGCCCGAGACGATCCGGTCGGTCACGGTGGTGTGCTCGGTGGGCCGCAGCTCGGCGACCCCCTCGACGGTCAGCGTGGAGCTGCCGACGCCCTCGATCCGGGCACCCATCGAGAGCAGCATCTGGCACAGGTCGCCGATCTCGGGCTCGCGGGCGACGTTGTCGATGACGCTCGTGCCCTCGGCCAGCACCGCGGCCATGAGCAGGTTCTCGGTGGCGCCGACGCTGGGGAAGTCCAGCCACAGGTTGGCCCCGGCGTAGCGCCCGGGCACCTCGGCCACCACCTGGCCGTGCTCGACGCGCACCTTGACGCCCAGCTCCTCCAGCCCGCGCACGTGCATGTCGAGCCCGCGTGAGCCGATCGCGTCGCCGCCCGGCAGCGCGACGCTCGCACGGCGGCACCGCGCCACCAGCGGGCCGAGCACGCTGATCGAGGCCCGCAGCCGGCGCACCAGGTCATAAGGCGCCTCGGGCACGAGCACCTCGGGCACGTCGATGGTGGCGGTGCCGCTGGTCAGCCCGCGGGTGGGGTCGACGTCGACGGGGTGGGTGATGCTCACCTGGCAGCCGAGCTGCTCGAGCAGCTGGCCCATCACGTCGACGTCGAGGATGCGCGGCACGTTGTGGATCACGGTGCGGCCCGGCGCGAGCAGGGCGGCGGCCATCAGCTTGAGCGCGGAGTTCTTCGCTCCGCCCACGTGCACGGTGCCCGCCAGAGGCCGGCGGTGCGGCCCCTCGGAGGTGATCACGAAACTGCCCATCGCCGCCACGATAGTCAGACGCAGCGAGCGCCCGGTCGGATCCCCGGCCTCCGCGAACCGGCGCGCGGCTACCGTGACCCCATGGTGAACCTGACGCGGATCTACACCCGCACCGGCGACGCCGGCAGCACCCGGCTGGGCGACATGAGCGAGACCTCCAAGCGCGACCCGCGGGTCGAGGCGTACGGCAGCGTCGACGAGACCAACGCCCATCTCGGCGTCGCGCTGGCCAGCCATGAGTTCCAGACCGGCGTGGTGGAGGTGCTGCGCCAGGTGCAGAACGAGCTGTTCGACGTCGGCGCCGACCTGTGCACCCCGGTGGTCGAGGACCCCGAGTACCCGCCGCTGCGCATCACCGCCGACTACATCGACCGGCTCGAGGCCTGGTGCGACCGCTACAACGAGGACCTGCCCAACCTGCGCTCCTTCATCCTCAACGGCGGCACGCTGGGCGCCGCCCACCTGCACGTGGCCCGCACGGTCTGCCGGCGGGCCGAGCGCGGCGCCTGGCTGGCGTGGGAGGAGTTCGGCGAGTCCATGAACATGCTGGCCATCACCTACCTGAACCGGCTCTCGGACCTGCTGTTCATCCTGGCCCGCCACGCGAACCTGCATCACGGTGGCGACGTGCTGTGGAAGCCGGGCGGGGAGCGCTGAGCAGCACCGACCCCACGCCGGCCAGCACCACCTCGAGCTGCTCGGCGAACTGCGCGTCCGCGTCGCCGAAGCCGACGCGCCCGGCGGCCAGCGCCAACGGGTGCTCCTCACCGACGGCCTGGTCGCGCGCGCCGAGGTCGTAGCGCTCGGGGGCCGACTGGGCGCGCTCCTGCTCCTCGATCACGAACCCGACGACGAAGGCGTTGACGATCTGGAAGCCGGTGATCACCGACTCCAGCCGGTGACCGCGCTCGACCAGTGCCCGTAGCCCGGGCTCCTGGTCGCGGATTACGCCCGGGTCGGTCAGCCGGGTGCCGCTGAAGGTCCGCGCGCCGTCGCGGTGGGCGAGGTACTCGGTCCGCGTCGCCCTGGCGTGGCTGCCGAGCAGGGCGAGCAGGTCGTCGTCCGCCTCGGCCGCGGCGAGGCTGGCGGCGACGATGCGCCGCTGCACCTCGGTACCCATCTCGTCGAGCAGCTCCTGCTTGTTGCGCACGTGCCAGTACAGGGCCGGCGCCTTGACGCCCAGGCGCTGGGCGACGGCTCGCACGGTGACGCTGTCGATGCCGCCGTCGTCGAGCTGCTCGAGCGCGGCACGGACGACGTCGGCGCGGGTGAATGGCATCCCAGCAGGGTACTTGACGTCCTTAACAAAGTTAAGTAACACTCCGGATCGCCATACTTGAACTTAGTTAAGGAGTCGTCATGAGAGCAGCCGTCATCACCGGGCCGGGCGCGATCCCGACCTGCCGGGAGTTCCCCGAGCCCGAGGCCGACCAGCACCGCCAGGTGCGTTCACTGGTCGGCGCCGGCCTCCACCAGGTCGTCCGCTCGCTCGCGGCCGGGCGGCACTACGGCAGCCACGGGGTCTACCCCGCCGGCATCGGCGTCGACGCCGTGGCGCAGGACGCCGACGGCGGCCTCGTCTACACCGGGTGGCCGGCCGCACCGTGGGGAACGGTCGCCGAGCGGCTGGCCACCCCGCTCGGGCTGCCGCTGCCCGCCGACGTCGACCCGCTGGCGGTGGCCGCCGGGCTGAACCCGGGCATGGCCGGCTGGGTGCCGCTGGCCGCGCGCGCCGACGAGCTCGCGGCGGCGAGCAGCACGCTGGGCACCGTCGTCGTGCTGGGCGCCACCGGCGCGGCCGGCCGGATGGCACTGCAGTCGGCCGCCGCCCTCGGCGCGAGCCACGTCGTGGCCGTCGGCCGCGACGCCGCGCGGCTGGAGCAGCTGGACGGCCCCGACGTCACCACGGTGCGCCTCACCGATCCCGAGAGCGACGCCCAGGCGATCGCCGCGGCGCTCGAGGGCCACGCGCCCAGCATCCTGCTCGACTTCGTGTGGGGCCCCGTGGCCGAGGCGGCGTTCACCGCGCTGGGACGCACCGGACTCGCCGAGGACGAGGCCGACCTGACCTACGTCCAGATCGGGTCGCTGGCCGGCGCCACGGCGGCGCTGCCCTCCACCCTGCTGCGCAGCCGGCGCATCCGCGTGATCGGCAGCGGCGCCGGTTCGATCTCCACCGAGCAGCTCGTCGCGACGCTCCCCCAGCTGATGGCGCTCATCGCCGACGGCACCGTCTCCGTCTCCTACCGCGCGTTCGGCCTCGCCGAGGTCGACCGGGCCTGGCAGTACGAGGGTCCCGAGCGGGTGGTGATCGTCCCCTAGGAGCGAGGCTGCCGGGCCGCCGGCACCACGATCGCCGCCGGCACCAGCAGCACCGCCACCACGAGCAGCGCCCGCAACGTGCCCACCTGGTTGCCCACGAAGCCCAGCAGCGGCGGGCCGGCCAGGAAGGCGGTGTAGCCGATGGTGGAGACGACGCTGACGCGCGCAGCGGCCCGGCGCGGCTCGTCGGCCGCCGCGCTCATCCCGACCGGGAACCCGAGCGACGCACCCACACCCCACAGCACGATGCCCGCCACCACCAGCACCGGCCCGGCGACGAGCTGGCCGCCGAAGACGATCAGCAGCACGCCGACGGCGGCCGCGGCCATCGTGGCCCACAGCACGCTCACGCGCCCGAAGCGGTCGAGCAGACCGGGCCCGACCAGCCGGCCCAGCGTCATCGCCGAGACGAACCCGGCGAAGCCGGTGACCGCCAGCCAGCGGGGGGCGTCGTAACCGTCCTGGAGGGCCACGGCGAGCCAGTCGTTGGCGGTGCCCTCGGTCAGCGCGAGCGCGAGCACCATCACGCCCACCAGCAGGGTGCGCCGCTCCAGCCACGCGCGGCTGCGGCCGAAGGAGGCGTCGTCGGCGTCCTGCGGGCCGTGGGCGGCGACCCGCTCGGCCTCGGGAAGGAAGCGACCCACGCTGCCCAGGCTTCCGGCGAGCAGCAGCAGCGCGACGACGGGCAGGTGCACCCAGATCGGCACCCCGAGCAGCTCGGCCAGCGCCCCGACGCCGGCCGCCAGCACGGTGCCGCCGCTGAAGGCGGCGTGGAAGCGCGGCATCACGGTGCGGCCCAGCCGCTGCTCGACGGCTGCGCCCTCGACGTTCATCGCGACGTCCCAGATGCCGACGCCGAGCCCGTACACCAGGAGTCCGAGGCCGGTCAGCCACCACGCCTGCCACGCCGCCACGCCGACGGTGACCACGACCAGACCGGCGACGTCGGCCACCGTGCCCACCCGCACCACCGCGGCCGTGCCGAGGCGGTCGATGAGCACGCCGGCGCTGGGCATCGCGGCCAGCGAGCCGACCGAGATGCACAGCAGCAGCAGCCCCAGCTGTCCGTTGTCCAGGTGCAGCCGCGCCCGGGTCTCGGGGATCCGGGAGACCCAGCTGGCGAAGCCGAACCCGTTGAGCAGGAAGGAGACCGCGACCGCGTTGCGAGCCCGGGTCGACACTAGGCCAGCACTAGGACGGCTCGCGGCGCGCACCGGCGCCCGGTGGTGCGGCCTCCAGCCACGACTGCAGCCCGGTCAGCGCGCTCGGGCTCATCGCCATCTCGACCGGTCCGTCGTCGGTGCGGCACACCACCACGACGTGGCCCTCGTAGAGGGTGAAGCGCTCGTTGTCCGCCGAGGGTCGCTGCGACTCGTACGCCAGGTGCCCGCGGTACCAGGTCCGCTTGGGCCACGGCGAGAGCGAGAAGATCCGAAACCACTCGACGTCCTCCCCGCCGTAGCGGCCCAGGCCGAGGATCCAGCCCCGGCCGGAGTCGGCGTCGGGCGTGCGCACCGAGAGCTCGAACGTGCCGCCGTGGCGCGAGAGCAGCCGACGCCGCACGACCAGCCCCACCGCGTACACGAGTACCAGGAGCAGCACGAATCCGGCAGAGTCGACCAACCACTGCCAGAGCGCCACGCCGCTGTGTACCTCCTAGGTGCGAGCACCCAGTATGACCGGTCAGGAACGCTCGGACACAGCGACCCGGGCCTCGGCGGCCCGGATGGCGGCCTGCGCCTCCTCGTCATCGGCGTCGGAGCCCGAGAGCCGGTCGAGCTCGGCCCGTGCGGCCGAGGCGTCGACGTCGGCGGCGAGCTCGGCGTGCTCGGTCAGGATCGAGACCCGGTTGGCCGCCACGGAGAGGAACCCGTCGTCGACCGCCGCGACCACCGTCTCGCCGCTGGTCTCGATCTCCACGGGCGCCGCCCGCATCACCGAGAGCACCGGCGCGTGGTCCTTGAGGATGCCGATGTCGCCCTCGGCCGTCTTCGCGCGCACCATCGTGGCCTCCCCCGACCACACCAGGCGGTCGGCGGAGACCAGCTCCACCTGCAGTCCGTCAGCCACGTCCTACTCCTTCAGCCCTTGGTTTCGACACGGTCGCTTCGCGACCTCCTCAACCGGCGGGCGGGGTCAGAGGTTCTTCTGGATCTCGTCCCACTTGCGCTCGACGTCGTCGAGACCGCCGCACATGAAGAACGCCTGCTCGGCCACGTGGTCGTACTCGCCGTCGGCGATCTTGTTGAAGGCCTCGATGGTGTCCTTGACGGGCACGGTCGAACCCTCGATGCCGGTGAACTGCTTGGCCACGTAGGTGTTCTGGGAGAGGAACCGCTGGATCCGGCGGGCCCGGCTGACGATGATCTTGTCCTCCTCGGACAGCTCGTCGACGCCGAGGATCGCGATGATGTCCTGCAGCTCCTTGTTGCGCTGCAGGATCTGCTTGATGCGGATCGCGCAGTCGTAGTGCTCCTGCCCGATGTACTGGGCGTCGAGGATCCGCGAGGTCGAGGTCAGCGGGTCCACCGCGGGGTAGATGCCCAGCGAGGCGATCTCGCGGGAGAGCTCCGTGGTGGCGTCGAGGTGGGCGAACGTGGTGGCCGGCGCCGGGTCGGTGTAGTCGTCGGCGGGCACGTAGATCGCCTGCATCGAGGTGATCGAGTGACCACGCGTCGAGGTGATCCGCTCCTGCAGCACGCCCATCTCGTCGGCCAGGTTGGGCTGGTAGCCCACCGCGGACGGCATCCGGCCCAGCAGCGTGGAGACCTCCGAGCCGGCCTGGGTGAACCGGAAGATGTTGTCGATGAAGAGCAGCACGTCCTGGTTCTGCACGTCGCGGAAGTACTCCGCCATCGTCAGCGCCGAGAGCGCCACGCGCAGCCGGGTGCCCGGCGGCTCGTCCATCTGGCCGAAGACCAGGGCGGTCTGACCGATGACGCCGGCCTCCTCCATCTCCACGATCAGGTCGTTGCCCTCGCGGGTGCGCTCACCGACGCCGGCGAACACCGACACACCACCGTGGTCCTTGGCGACGCGGGCGATCATCTCCTGGATCAGCACCGTCTTGCCGACGCCGGCGCCGCCGAACAGGCCGATCTTGCCGCCCTGCACGTACGGGGTCAGCAGGTCGATGACCTTGATGCCGGTCTCGAACATCTGTGTCTTCGACTCCAGCTGGTCGAAGGCCGGAGCCTTGCGGTGGATGCCCCACCGCTCCTTGACCTCGAGCTCCTCGCCGTCCTCGAGGTTGAGGCACTCGCCGAGCATGTTGAACACCCGGCCCAGCGTGGCGTCGCCGACCGGCACCGAGATCGGGCCGCCGGTGTCCCTGACCTGCGCACCGCGCACGAGGCCGTCGGTGGGCTGCAGCGAGATCGCGCGGACCATGCCGTCGCCGATGTGCTGGGCCACCTCGAGGGAGAGGATGCGGGTGTCCTCGCCCAGGGTCAGCTCGGTCTCGAGCTTGTTGTAGATGTCGGGCATCGCGTCGACGGGGAACTCCACGTCGACGACCGGGCCGATGACCCGGGCGATGCGACCGACGCCCGTGGCGCCGGTCTCGGCCGTCTTCTCTGCTGTTGCGGTCACAGCTCGCTCCCTGCGTTGGCGTCGGCCAGCGCGTTGACGCCACCGACGATCTCGGAAATCTCTTGGGTGATGCCCGCCTGGCGGGCCTGGTTCGCGATCCGGGTGAACTTCTTGATCAGCTCGTCGGCGTTGTCGGTGGCCGACTTCATCGCCTTCTGCCGAGCGGCCAGCTCGGAGGCCGAGGCCTGCAGCAGCGCGAAGAAGATGCGGCTCTCGACGTAGCGCGGCAGCAGCGCGTCGAGCACGGCCTCGGCGGACGGCTCGAACTCGTACAGCGGCAGCACCTCGTCGGCCGAGGGCTTCTCCTCGCCCTCCACGACCTCCAGCGGCAGCAGCCGGACGGCCTGCGGCTCCTGGACCAGCATCGACTTGAACTGGGTGAAGACCAGGTGGACCTCCTGCACGCCGAGGACGCCGTCCTCGCCGGGCCGGCCGTCCTCGTCGTCGATGCCGTGGACGAACGCCTGGATCAGCGCCTGGCCCACCTGCTTGGCGTCGTCGTAGGACGGCTGGTCGGAGAAGCCCGTCCAGGAGTCGGCGACGTCGCGGTTGCGGAACTTGTAGTAGGCCTCGCCCTTGCGCCCGGTGATGTAGGTGACGACCTCCTTGCCCTCCCCGCGCAGCCGCTCGTTGAGGCGCTCGGCCTCCTTGAGCACGCTGGAGGAGTAGGCCCCGGCCAGGCCGCGGTCGCTGGTCACCACCAGCACCGCCGCCCGGCGCGGGTTCTCCGGCTCGGTGGTCAGCGGGTGCTTGACGTTGGTGTAGGTGGCCACCGCCGAGACCGCGCGCGTCAGCTCGCGGGCGTAGGGCGCGGCCTGCCGGGCCCGCGCCTGCGCCTTGACGATGCGGGAGGCGGCGATGAGCTCCATGGCGCGCGTGATCTTCTTCATCGACTCCGTCGACTTGATCCGCGCGCGGTACTCGCGCAGCGAGACTGCCACTACCGCTCCCCTCCTCTCCTGGCCTGCTTGGTCATCGGGTCAGTCCCGCTTCTGCTTGACGATCTGCTCCTGCTCGAGCTCGTCGTCGGCGGTGGGCTCGGCCTGCGGGTCGGTGCCGGCCTTGATCGAGCCGCCGTCGGAGGTCTCGAACTGGTCCAGGAAGGAGTCGTAGGCCTCCTTGAGGCCATCCTCGTCCTCGAACTTCTGGCTCTCGCGGATGCTGGACAGGATCCCCTCGTGGCTGCGCTTGAGGTAGTCCAGGAACTCCTGCTCGAAGCGGAGCACGTCGTCGGTGGGCACCTTGTCCAGGCTGCCGCTGGTGCCCAGCCACAGCGAGACGGTCATCTCCGGCAGCGGGTACGGCGAGTACGCCGGCTGCTTGAGCAGCGCCATCAGGCGCTGACCGCGGTCGAGCTGCTGGCGCGAGGCGGCGTCGAGGTCGGAGGCGAACATCGCGAACGCCTCCATCGCGCGGAACTGCGCCAGGTCGACCTTCAGCGAGCCGGTGACGGCCTTCATCGCCTTGGTCATCGCCGCGCCGCCGACGCGCGAGACCGAGACGCCGACGTCGATGGCCGGACGCTGGTTGGCCGCGAACAGGTCGGACTGGAGGAAGATCTGGCCGTCGGTGATGGAGATGACGTTGGTCGGGATGTAGGCCGAGACGTCGTTGGCCTTGGTCTCGATGATCGGCAGGCCGGTCATCGAGCCGTGACCCATGTCGTCCGACAGCTTCGCGCAGCGCTCGAGCAGCCGGCTGTGCAGGTAGAAGACGTCGCCGGGGTAGGCCTCGCGGCCCGGCGGGCGGCGCAGCAGCAGCGACACCGCGCGGTAGGCCTCGGCCTGCTTGGTCAGGTCGTCGAAGACGATCAGGACGTGCTTGCCGTCGTACATCCAGTGCTGGCCGATGGCCGAGCCGGTGTAGGGCGCGAGGTACTTGAAGCCCGCGGAGTCCGAGGCGGGGGCGGCGACGATGGTGGTGTACTCCAGCGCGCCGGCGTCCTCCAGGGCGCCGCGCACCGAGGCGATGGTCGAGCCCTTCTGACCGATGGCGACGTAGATGCAGCGCACCTGCTTGTCGGGGTCGCCGGACTCCCAGTTCTGCTTCTGGTTGATGATCGTGTCGATGCAGATGGTGGTCTTGCCGGTCGCGCGGTCGCCGATCACCAGCTGGCGCTGACCGCGCCCGATGGGGGTCATCGAGTCGATCGCCTTGATGCCGGTGGCCAGCGGCTCGTGCACCGACTTGCGCTGCACCACCGTCGGCGCCTGCAGCTCCAGCGCGCGCCGGGCCTCGGACTCGATGTCGCCCAGGCCGTCGATCGGGGTGCCCAGCGGGTCCACGACGCGGCCCATGAAGCCGTCGCCGACCGGCACCGAGAGCACCTCGCCGGTGCGGCGCACCGACTGCCCCTCCTCGATGCCCTCGAAGTCACCGAGGATGACCACGCCGATCTCGCGGGTGTCGAGGTTCAGCGCCAGGCCGAGGGTGCCGTCCTCGAACTCCAGCAGCTCGTTGGCCATGGCCGAGGGCAGGCCGGACACGCGGGCGATGCCGTCACCGGCCTCGGCGACGGTGCCCACCTCCTCCTTGCTGGCCGCGGCGGGCTTGTAGTCGTCGACGTACTTCGCGAGCGCGTCGCGGATCTCGTCGGGGCGGATCGAGAGCTCGGTCATCGTGGTCTCCCTGGTCGGGTGTTTCTCGAAAGTCTGATGGGGGTGTGCTCAGCCGGCGATCTTGCGGCGGGCCTCGTCGAGGCGGGTGACGACGGTGCCGTCGATGACGTCGTCGGCGATCTCCACGCGCAGCCCCCCGACGAGCTCGGGCTCGACGACGACGTGCAGCTGGACGGTGGTGGCGTAGGCCTTGCCGAGCGCAGTGGTGAGCCGCTCGACGTCGGCGCGACGCAGCTCGCGCGCGGTGCGCACCACCGCGACGACCTCGTCCTGGGCCGCGGCCGCGATGCGCTGGTAGTCGGCGAGCACGCCGTCGACGTTGCCCTGGCCCGAGGCCGCGGTGAGCACCGCCTGGCGCACCAGGGTCTGCGTGGCCGGCAGCGTCCGGGCCTCGATCAGGCCGGTGAGTAGGCCGCTGCGGTCGGCCGCGGTGCGGGCGGGGTCGGTGAGCGCGGAGTACAGGTCGCGCTCGGTCTCGACCAGCCGGCCCACCGAGAACAGCTCGTCGCCGACCTTCGGCCCGTCGGCCTTGCCCGCCGAGCGGACCGTGGCCACGACGGCCAGCCGCTCGAGGGCGTCGGCAAGGTCGCGGGGGCTGGTCCAGCGCCGCGTGACGGCGTCGGTGATCAGCCCCAGCGCCTTGTCGCCGATCTTGCCGGTGAGGACCGCGGTGACGATGCCGGCGCGGGCGTCGGCGTCGACGGAGGGGTCGGTCACCGCGCGCCGCAGTCCGGCCTCGGAGCGCAACAGCACGGCGAGGCCGAACAGCTCCTCACCGAGCGTGGCGGAGTCGGCCAGGGTGGAGGTGCCGAGCTGGTCGCTCAGCGCCTCCAGCGCCTCGGCCGAGGCTCCACGCAGTTGGTTGATCACTTGGCCGCGGCCTCCGAGGTCTCGATCGTGTCCAGGTCGGCCAGGAAGCGGTCGACCACGCGCGCGCTGCGCTCGTCGTCCTCGAGCGACTCGCCCACGATGCGACCGGCCAGGGTGGTGGCCAGCGTGCCGACCTCGGCGCGCAGCGAGGCGACCGCCTGCTGGCGCTCGGCCTGCACCTGGGCGTGACCGTTCTCCACGATCCGCGCGGCCTCGGACTGCGCCTGCTCGCGCATCTCGGCGATGATCTGGGCACCCTGCTCGCGGGCGTCCTCGCGGATCCGCGCCGCCTCGTGACGAGCGTCGGCGATCTGCGCGCGGAACTCCTCCTCGGCCTGGTTGGCCTTGGACTTGGCCTCCTCGGCGTCGGCGAACTCCTTGCGGATCGCCTCCTGACGCGCCGTCATCGCCTTGTTGATCGGCGGGATGACGTAGCGCGCGAGGAGGTAGAACAGCAGGACGAACGCGAGCAGCTCGACGAAGAACGTCGCGTTCGGGACGAGGAAGTTCTGCTTCTCCGCCAGGGGGATGACCATCGCTGTAGTCCTTTGCTGGTGCAGCTAGGGGCGCGGGTTCCGGGCTCAGGCCAGGACGAAGACGAACAGCGCCATGAAGGCCAGGTTGATGAAGAACACCGCTTCACACAGACCGACCGTCAAGAAGAAGATCGTCTGCAGCCGGCCCTGGGCCTCGGGCTGCCGGGCGACGCCCTGGATGTAGGACGAACCGGCCAGACCGTCACCGATACCGGCACCGATCGCACCGCCGGCGAGGGCCAGACCGCCGCCGACGAAGGCGCCGGCCAGCTCGATCGATCCGTTCACTGCCATTGCTGTTCTCCTTGGTTGCGCGTCGCGGACGACGCAGTCGGGATTACCTCTGGTGCGAGCGGCCCTCAGGCCGCCGCTGGCTGGGGGGTGTGCTCGTGCTGCTCCTCGTGCTCGTCGTGCTCCTCGCCGTGGCCCGCGGCCATGGAGAAGTACAAGACGGTCAGCAGCGCGAAGATGAACGCCTGGATGCCGCCGATGGCCATGTCGAAGGCCTTCCACAGCAGGTTGGGCGCCCACAGGATGTAGAGCGGGATCAAGCCGATCAGCGAGAGCATGATGCCGCCGGCGAAGATGTTGCCGAAGAGCCGCAGCGCCAGCGTGACCGGCTTGATGAGCTCCTCGAGGATGTTCAGCGGCGCCAGCAGCGGGCCGTTGGCGAAGAAGTGGCCGAGGTAGCCGCCCAGGCCCTGCTGGCGGATGCCGTAGGCCCAGACGCTGATCATCGTGACCAACGCGAGCGCGTAGGTCAGGTTGGTGTCGGCGGTCGGGGCCGGCGTGAGGTGCAGCGAGTGGTTGATCTCGGTGGGCAGCAGCTCGAGCCAGTTGCAGAACAGGATGAAGAAGAACAGCGAGACCGCCAGCGGCGCGACGTAGGGGTGCACCCGCCCGAGGTTCTCCTCGACCTGCTTGTTCACCTGGTCGACGATCGTCTCCCAGAACAGCTGCAGCTTGGTGGGGACGTGGTCCTCGGGGTTCTTGGTCAGCGCGCGACGGGCCAAGAAGCCCAGCAGCAGCACGAGGCCGCCGGCGATGGCGGTGCTCCAGATCGTGTCGATGTTGAACGTCAGGCCGAACAGGTGCCTCTCGACGTGGTTGCCGATCTCGATCTCGGCCTTCAGGGGCGCAAGAGCGACGCTCATGACTTCAGCTCCTTCAGCAGCGACACGCTGGTCATCATCAGCGCGATCAGACGGAAGATGGCCAGGCCCAGCAGCAGACCGATGCCGTCGGGCCAGAACACCACGGCCACGGTGACAGCGACCACCGACAGGACCAGCAGCCGGACCAGGGTGGCGCCGATCATCTCGTTGCGGCTGATCTCGCGGCCCGAGGTGATGGTGCGCAGCAGCCACAGCTCGGTGGCGAGGTGGTTGACCAGGCCGAGGACGACGCCGCCGGCCACGCAGCCGGCCAGGCCCCAGCGGCCGAGCTGGCCGAAGACCCAGAACGAGGCCACGACGAACGCGGCGCCCACGTAGAGCGTCTTGCGCTGGTCGCGCAGCACGCGCCAGATGCTGGCCCGCTCACCGGGATGCGCGACACCGCGGTCGGCGGGGGTGGTGGTGGCCGGGGTCGGGGTGGTCGGCTGGCTCATCGCGAGCCTCCCCCGCACTCGGCCGCGCGGTCCTCGACCACGCGGTGCTCGACCACGCGGTGCTCAGCCACGTAGGGCGCCGCGCGCCTTGACGACGAAGCCGACGACGGCAGCGACGATGCCGAGGAAGATGCCCAGGATCGTGAAGAGCGGGTCCGTCCCGGCCGCGCTGTCGACGAGGTAGCCGACGACCAGGCCGGCGACGACGGCGCCGACGAGCATGCCGCCCAGCCCGATGAGGTCGCGTCCGCGCAGGCCGGCGCTCCCGGGGCCCCCGGGATCGGGCTTCGGGTCGTCATCGGCCATTCACCCTGGCTGCAATCCTTGGTCGGGGAGTCAACGTCACGAACAGCGACGTGGTGGTCGTCGCACCGCGCCCCAGAAGGGCTCCACCACGAGAGAGACCGGTTCTGCCATCGGAACTCAGCACCGGACGCGGCGAAACTACCACAGCCCGATGTGGCCGATCCCAGCCGGCCCGGACCGCACCGGAGCCCCGCTGAGCGGGCTTCGCAAGGTGCGGTCGTCATGGCGGCGGCCGTTCTGTCGGGGGGTCGTCGTCGACACCTCGGAGGGTGCTTGTGAAAACTAGCACAAAGTCTGGGCGGGCTGAAATCGGGGTTCGACGGCTGCCGTCATCCACCGGTGCACCGGTGTTTTGCGGCACAGGAGTCAGACCAGCTCGCCGGGCCGATGCACCCGCGGCAGCACGAACGTCGCGGCCAAGGTGGCGACGAGCCAGACCGCGATGGCCGCCCAGGTCACCGGCTGGGAGTAGTACAGGCAGGCGAAGACGGTGCCGAAGGCGATCAGCGCCGCCCACAGCCACATGATGAGGACGGCTCGCCGCTGGGAGTGACCGAACTCCAGCAGCCGGTGGTGCAGGTGCTTCTTGTCGGGTTGGTAGAACATCTTGCCCGCGCGGGTGCGGCGCACCACCGCCAGCACCAGGTCCAAGAACGGCACCAGCAGGATCGAGACCGGCAGCAGCAGCGGCAGGAACATCGGCAGCGTGCTGGCCGGGGAGCCGAGGTCGACGGTGGCGAACTGGCCGGTCAGCGTCACCGCGGACCCCGCCAGCACCAGGCCCAGCAGCATCGAGCCGGAGTCGCCCATGAAGATCCGCGCCGGGGAGAAGTTGTGGGGCAAGAAGCCCATGCACGCCCCGCCGAGCACGGCGCTGAGCAGCGCGGCGGTGATCGCCAGCGTCTCCCCGTTCACGTCGGCGAGCTTGTAGGAGAACGCGAAGAACGCCACCGCCCCGATCGCGATGACGCCGCCGGCCAGCCCGTCGAGACCGTCGACGAAGTTCACGGCGTTCACGGTGGCCACCACCAGCACGATGGTCAGCAGCAGCCCCTGGGTCGGGTCGAGCACGAACTGGCCGCCCGGCACGCGGAAGGACAGCAGCTGCACCCCGTTGAGCACCAAGAACGCCGCGGCCACGATCTGGCCGCCCAGCTTGGTCAGGGCGTCGAGCTCGATCAGGTCGTCGAGCACCCCGACGGCGCAGATGATCGTGCCCCCGATGAGCACCGTCCGCGCGTCGTGGAAGATCGTCGGGCTCGCGGTCGAGAGGAACGGCAGCTGGTGGGCCAGCAGGTAGCCCGCCCACAGCCCGCCGAGCATCGCGACGCCGCCGAAGTACGGGATCGGGATGGCGTGGACGTCGCGGTCGCGCACCTGCGCCACCGCACCGGAGTGCATCGCCAGCTCCCGGGCGACGACGCACAGCAGATAGCTGACCGTGCCCGCCACCAAGAAGACCAGGAGGTACTCACGCACCCGGCCGATCCTCCTCCTCGGGGAGGATGTCGACCGCGACGTCCTCGTCGGTGTCCCCGGTCTCGTCCGTCTCGCCAGTCTCGTCCGTCTCGCCGGTCTCGTCCGTCTCGNGTGTCCCCGGTGTCCCCGGTGTCCCCGGTGTCCCCGGTGTCGTCGGTGTCCCCGGTGTCACCGACGTCGTCCGGCTCCTCGTCACCCTCCAACGGGTGCCCGACACCGGCCAGGAACTCCCGCAGCCGGGCCTGGTCGATCGCGCCCTCGCGCAGCAGCCGGGGCCGCTCGCCGGTGCAGTCGAGGATCGTCGAGGGCTGCTCGCCGGGCGTACGTCCGGCGTCGAGCACCGCGGTGACCTCGTCGCCCAGCATCCCCACCGCCTCGTCGGCGTCGAGCGCGGCGGCGCGGCCGGTGAGGTTGGCCGAGCTGACCGCCAACGGGCCGGTGCGCTGGATCAGGTCGAGGGCGACGTCGTGGTCGGGCATCCGCACCGCCACCGTGCCGCGGGTGTCGCCGAGGTCCCATTCCAGCGACGCCTGCTGCGTGCACACCACGGTGAGCGGCCCGGGCCAGAACTCATCCACCAGGAAGCGGGCGTACTCGGGCACCTCGCTGGCCAGCGCGTCGAGGGTGGTCTGGGTGGAGACCAGCACCGGCGGTGGCATGTCGCGGCCGCGGCCCTTGGCGTTGAGCAGCCGCTGCACCGCGTCGGGCTCGAAGGCGTCGCAGCCGAGGCCGTAGACGGTGTCGGTGGGCAAGATGATCAGTTCGCCCTGACGGACGGCCATCGCCGCGGCCTCCAGGCCGTCCTCGCGGGCGTCCTCGTCGCTGGTGTCGAACCGGGCCGGTCGCTCCGGTCGTTCCGGCAGGTCCGACAGGTCCGGCTGCTCCTCGGTCACGGGGCTCATCGTGCCAGCCGCGCGGTCACGAAGCGGTCACGCCCGGACAGGTCGGTGTGGTCGCGGACGTCGACCCAGCTCCCGGAGCGCGCGAACACCGCCGGCGCGCTCTCGCCCTGGACATCGGCGTGCTCGGCGCCCACCACTCCCCCGGGTCGCAGCAGCCGGGCCGCCGTCCGCTCCAGGGCGCGCATGGCGTCGAGGCCGTCGTCGCCGGACCACAGAGCCGTGGCGGGATCGTGGTCGCGGACCTCGCGCGCCACCGACTCCCACGCCTCCAGCGGGATGTAGGGCGGGTTGCTGACCACGACGTCGACCGTGCCGTCCAGCTCGGGCAGCGCGTCGGCGAGGTCGCCGCGATGCAGCTCGACTCCGCTGCCGGCCAGGTTGCGCTCGGCCCAGGCGTGCGCGTCGGGGTCGACCTCGACCGCGTGCACCGCGGCCTCCGCCACCTCCGTGGCGACGCTCAGCGCGATCGCGCCCGACCCGGTGCCGAGATCGACGACGACGGGCCGGACCGGGTCGGCCCCGGCCAGCCGGGCCGCCATCGCCTCGCGGGCGGACTCGACCGCCCAGCCGGCCAGCAGCTCGGTCTCGGGACGGGGGACGAAGACGCCGGGACCCACGGCCAGCTCGACGTAGCGGAAGCCGGCGACGCCGGTCAGGTGCTGGAGCGGCTCGCGGGCAGCCCGCCGCTCGACGAGCGCCTCGAAACGGCTCGCGCTGTCGGCGTCGATCCGGTCCGCCAGCGCCAGGCGGCCGCGCGTCGTGCCCAGCGCGTGGGCGAGCAGCTCGGCGGCATCGTGGTCCGGGCTCGCGACGCCGGCCTCGCGCAACCGGTTGGCGGCCGCGAGGAGCAGCGACCGCGCCTCAGTCACCGACCGCAGCCAGCCTGGCCTCGAGGTCGGCCTCGACGCTGCTGCGCACCACGGGGTCGAGGTCGCCGCCGAGCACGTGGTCGAGGTTGTAGGCCTTGAAGCCGGTGCGGTGGTCGGAGATCCGGTTCTCGGGGAAGTTGTAGGTGCGGATCCGCTCGGAGCGGTCCACCGTGCGCACCTGCGAGCGACGGGCGTCGGAGGCCTCCGCCGCCGCCTCCTCCTCCGCCGCCGCCAGCAGTCGTGCGCGCAGGATGCGCATCGCCTGCTCGCGGTTCTGCAGCTGGGACTTCTCGTTCTGGCAGCTCGCCACGATGCCGGTGGGCAGGTGCGTGATCCGGACCGCGGAGTCGGTGGTGTTGACGCTCTGTCCGCCCGGGCCGCTGGAGCGGTAGACGTCGATGCGGATGTCCTTCTCCTCGATCTGCACGTCGACCTGCTCGGCCTCGGGCATCACCAGCACGCCGGCGGCACTGGTGTGCACCCGGCCCTGGCTCTCGGTCACCGGCACCCGCTGCACACGGTGCACGCCGCCCTCGAACTTCAGCAGCGCGTACGGCGCCTCACCCGGGTCCGGCGTGCCCTTCGCCTTCACCGCGACGGTGACCGACTTGTAGCCGCCCAGGTCCGACTCGGTGGCGTCGAGCACCTCGGTCCTCCAGCCGTGCTGCTCGGCGTAGCGGGAGTACATCCGGAACAGGTCGCCGGCGAACAGGGCCGACTCCTCGCCGCCCTCGCCGGACTTGATCTCGAGGATCGCGTCCTTGGCGTCGTTGGGGTCGCGCGGCGCCAGCAGCTCGCGCAACCGCTCCGCGGTGGTGTCGCGCCGCTGGTGCAGCTGGTCGGCCTCGGCGGCGAACGTCTCGTCCTCGTGCGCCAGCTCCCGAGCAGCCTCCTCGTCCTCACCGAGCTGGCGCCACTCCGCGTGCGTGCGCAGCACCGCGCTCAGCTCGGCGTAGCGCTGGTTGAGCCGCTTGGACAGCGACGGGTCGGAGTGCACCGCGGGGTCGGCCAGACGCGGCTCGAGCGCGGCGTGCTCCTCGCGGAGCGCCTCGACGGCCTCGAACATCTGGCGGACCCTCCTGACGGTGTGCGGCACCAAAACCGCGCACTTGCGAAGACTTTCGCACCTGCTGTGACAGATGTGGCGCCACAACGGCGCAAGTGCGGAGTTTTGGCGATCAGACAAAGCGACGACGCCGGCCCCACCATGGTGGTGACCGGCGTCGTCGAAGCGCTACTTCTTGTCCTGCTTGGCCTTGGCGTACCGGGCCTCGAACCGGGCCACGCGGCCGCCGGTGTCCAGGATCTTCTGCTTGCCCGTGTAGAACGGGTGGCAGTTCGAGCAGACGTCGGCGTTGATGGTGCCGGCCTCCGACGTGCTCCGCGTCTGGAACGTGTTGCCACAGGTGCAGCGCACCGTGGTCAGCGTGTAGCTGGGGTGGATGTCCTTCTTCATGGGTGTCCTCTCAGGCGTACGGCCGCCGGGTCGCCCTGGGATCAGGACGTGAACCGGAGCCAGCGAAAGATGGTATCCGCGCCGGACCTGCTACGCGAAACCGACGATGTAACGCCGGGTGCGGGGTGGTTGTTCCGTGCCGAGCCGGGGGGCCCGGCGCCCGTTCACCATGGTGGCATGGTGAACGGCCACTCCCCACGACGTAGGACCTGTGGGAAGTGGCACTTCACCGTGGGAAGCGGGTGAGTCCTACTCCTCGACGCCGGTGGGCGTCGGGGTGGTCTTCTCCACCTGGCGCAGGAACTCGTAGTTGTTGTGGGTCTTGCGCAGCCGGCCCAGCAGGAGCTCGAGGGCCTGCTGCGAGTCGAGGCTGGAGAGCACCCGACGCAGCTTCCAGACGATCCCGAGCTCCTCGGGGCCCATCAGCAGCTCCTCGCGGCGGGTGCCGGACTGCACGGCGTCGATGGCCGGGAAGATCCGCTTGTCGGCCAGCTCGCGGCGCAGGCGCAGCTCCATGTTGCCGGTGCCCTTGAACTCCTCGAAGATCACCTCGTCCATCTTTGAACCGGACTCGACCAGCGCGGTCGCGAGGATCGTCAGCGAGCCGCCGCCCTCGATGTTGCGGGCGGCGCCGAAGAACTTCTTGGGCGGGTAGAGCGCAGCGGAGTCCACGCCGCCGGAGAGGATCCGGCCCGACGCCGGCGCGGCCAGGTTGTAGGCGCGTCCGAGCCGGGTGATGCCGTCGAGCAGGACGACCACGTCGTGGCCCAGCTCGACCAGTCGCTTGGCGCGCTCGATGGCCAGCTCGGCGACGACGGTGTGGTCGGTGGCCGGCCGGTCGAAGGTCGAGGAGATCACCTCGCCGGTCACGGAGCGCTCGAAGTCGGTGACCTCCTCGGGGCGCTCGTCGACCAGCACCACCATCAGGTGGCACTCGGGGTTGTTCGCCGCGATCGCCGAGGCCACCGCCTGCAGCACCATGGTCTTGCCCGACTTGGCCGGGGAGACGATCAGGCCGCGCTGACCCTTGCCGATCGGGGCCGCGATGTCGATGACCCGGCCGATCAGGTTCTCCGGCGTCGTCTCCATCCGCAGCCGCTCGCTGGGGTAGAGCGGGGTGAGCGCGCTGAACTCGACGCGGTCGCGCGAGGCCTCCGGGTCGCCGCCGTTGACGCTGTCGATCTTGACCAGCGGGTTGAACTTCTCCTTGCGCTCGCCCTCGCGGGGCTGGCGTACCTGGCCCGTGATCGCGTCCCCGCGGCGCAGGCCGAGCTTGCGGACCATCGAGAGCGAGACGTAGACGTCGTCGGGACCGGGCAGGTAGCCCGTCGTACGCACGAAGGCGTAGTTGTCCAAGACGTCGAGGATGCCGGCGCAGGGCGAGAGCACGTCGTCCTCGAGGATCGAGGTGTCGGGCTCGCGGTTGCGGCTGTTGCCGCCGCCTCCGCCATTCCCGCCACCACTACCGCCGCTGCTGCCGCCGCCGGTGTTCGGCTGGGTGCCCTGCCGCTCACCGCGGTCGCGGCCCCGGCGACGCCGGTTGCGGCGGCTGCCGCCCTCCTCCTCGGCGGGCTGCCCGTTCTGCTGGCCGTTCTGCTGGCCGCGGTCCTTGGGCTGCTGGTCGCGGTCCTTCTGCTGCGGAGCGCGGTCGTCGACCTTCTGACCGCCGCCGTCGGGCGTCTTGTCGGGCGCCTTCTCGGGCGCTGTCGCGGCCGACGTCTCGGGGCCGGCATGCGGAGCCTCCGGCGCGCGGTCGCGGCTGCGCTGCGGGGCNGCCGGTCACCGTTCTGCCGGTCACCGTTCTGCCGGTCACCGGAGGAGCTAGAAGAAGAGCTGCCGGAGGAGCCACCGGATTGGGCGGCGCGGATCGCGCCGAGGAGGTCGGCCTTCTTCAGGCCGGCGGTCTTCACGCCCAGCCCGGCGGCGATCTGGCGCAGCTCGGGCATGAGCTTGCCGGACAGGCCCTTGCCGTCCGACGTCGTGGCGCTGGTGTCGTTGGGAGTCATTGGTTGGGGTTCCTTCCCCCTGGGCTCGGCCGCGGCGCAGGAGCCTGCGGCACTCGGGTGGTGCTTCCCGGGCCGCGACGTGCGTCGCTCGGCGGCCGGGAGAGATGCGCTGCTCGGGGCACCGCACGCACGTGGCGGCGGTCGGCCTTCCGGCGAGACGCGCCAGTCAGGCTAGCACCGTCAGATCAGCGCCGCCCCGGGGCCGCCGATCACCGGGGTGTGCACCTGCCAGCCGGCCGGCACCCGGGCTGCCAGCGACGACGCCCGGTCGTGCGAGGTGAGGGCGAGCACCGTCGGCCCGGCTCCCGAGACGACGGCGGCGACCCCGTCGGCCCGCAGCTCGTCGACCAGGGCCAGCGACTCCGGCATCGCCGGGCGCCGGTACTCCTGGTGCAGCCGGTCCTCGGTGGCCTCCAGCAGCAGCTCGGGGTGGGCGGTCAGCGCCGCCACCAGCAGCGCGGCGCGTCCGGCGTTCGCGGCGGCGTCGCGGTGGGCGACGGTCTCGGGGAGCAGGTCGCGCGCGGCCTTGGTCGACAAGGCGTGCGGCGGCACGAAGAGCACCCCGGCCACCCGGGGGTCGACGTCGAGCCGCGCGACGGTGTCGCCGGCCGCCACCGTGAAGCCGCCCAGCATCGCCGGGGCCACGTTGTCGGGATGCCCCTCCAGCTCGACGGCCAGCGCGAGGGCCCCGTCGTCGTCGAGCCTCTCGGCTCCGCCCTCGACCAGCGCCCGGGCCAGCAGGACACCGGCGACGATGGCGGCCGACGACGAGCCGAGCCCGCGCGCGTGCGGGACCACGTTGCGACAGTGCAGCCGCACCCCGGGCGCCTCGACGCCGAGCAGCGCGAAGGTCCGGTCCATGACGACGTGCACCAGGTGCTCGTGGGTGAGCGGGACGTCGCCGGCACCCTCGCCCTCGACGTGGATCTGCAACGGGCCGTCGTAGGCGATCGCGGTGACGGTGTCGCGCAGGTCCAGCGCCAGCCCGAGGCTGTCGAAGCCCGGGCCGAGGTTCGCGCTGGTGGCCGGGACGGTGACGGTGGCGCTCATGCGGCGTTCATTCAAGGCCCGCGGCGCGGGCGGCGGCCTCCACGTCGACGTCGACCACGGTGTCGACGATGTCGGTGAAGGTGGCGAGCGCGGTGTCGACGTCCTTGAGCCCGTGACCGGTGACCGTGACGACGACGGTGCGGCCTCGCAGGTCAGCGCCCTCCTCGCGCTCGAGCAGCAGACCCGCCACGCCGGCCGCCGAGGCCGGCTCCACGAACACGCCGTCGCGCGAGGCGAGCGAGCGCTGGGCGGCGAGGATCTGGTCGTCGGTGACCTTACGGAACGTCCCGCCCGACTCCTCGGCCGCCCTCACCGCGAGCGTCCAGGACGCCGGGTTGCCGATCCGGATGGCCGAGGCCAGCGTCTCGGGGTTCTTCACCGGCGCGCCGTCGACCAGGGGCGCGGCTCCCCACGCCTGCCAGCCGCGCATCACCGGCGCCTTCGTGGCCGAGCCGTCGGCCAGCGCCTCGGTGTAGCCGAGCCAGTACGCCGAGATGTTGCCCGCGTTGCCGGTCGGCAGCACGTGCACGTCGGGAGCGTCGCCGAGGAAGTCGACCACCTCGAACGAGGCGGTCTTCTGACCCTGCAGCCGCATCGGGTTCACCGAGTTCACCAGCGCCACCGGGTAGTGCTCGGCCAGGCCGCGCGAGATGGTGAGGCAGTCGTCGAAGTTGCCGCGCACCATGATCACCTGCGCGCCGTGGATGAGCGCCTGGGCGAGCTTACCGGTGGCGATCTTGCCCTGGGGCACCAGCACCAGCGGCTTGACCCTCGCCCGCGCGGCGTAGGCGGCCATCGAGGCCGAGGTGTTGCCCGTCGAGGCGCACACCACCGCCTCCGCGCCCTGCCCCACCGCGACGCTGAGCGCGACCGTCATGCCGCGGTCCTTGAAGGAGCCGGTGGGGTTGTCGCCCTCGACCTTGAGCCACACGTCCGCGCCCAGCAGCTCGGAGAGCCAGCCGCTCTCGACCAGCGGCGTGCCGCCCTCGCGCAGCGTCACCGTCGGCGTGCCGTCGGGGATGTCGAGCCGGCCGCGGAACTCCTCGATGACGCCGCGCCACTGGTGGGTCGTCCCGATCGCCTGCTGCGTGACTCCCTGGGTCATTCGGCTGCTCCCTCCACCCGCATGACCGAGGAGACCTCGCGCACGTAGGCCATCGCGCGCAGCTCCTCGACAACCGCGCCGAGGTCGGCGTCGGAGGCGGTGTGGGAGACGACGACCAGCTGCGCGTCGTCGCCGCGACCCTCCTGGCGGACGGTCTGAATGGACACGCCGTGCTCGGAGAACGCCTGCGCGACCGCGGCCAGCACGCCGGCCTTGTCGTCGACGTCGAGCTGGAGGTGGTAGCGGGTCTGGGTCTGACCCATCGTGAGCACCGGCAGGTCGGCGTACGAGGACTCCCCGGCCCCGCGGACGTCGGCGAGCCGGTTGCGGGCGGCGGTGACGAGGTCGCCCAGCACGGCGCTGGCCGTGGGCGCCCCGCCGGCACCGGGGCCGTAGAACATCAGCTGACCGGCGGCCTGGCTCTCCACGAAGACCGCGTTGTAGGCCTCGCGGACGTTGGCCAGCGGGTGCGAGCGCGGGATCATCGCCGGGTGCACGCGGGCGGCGACGCTGGGCCCGTCGGGGCCCTCGATCAGCTCGCAGATGGCCAGCAGCTTCACCACCGAGTCCATCTCGCGGGCCGAGGCGACGTCGCTCGCGGTGACCTCCGCGATGCCCTCGCGGTGCACGTCGAGCGCCGCCACGCGGGTGTGGAAGGCCAGGCTGGCGAGGATCGCGGCCTTCGCGGCGGCGTCGAAGCCTTCGACGTCGGCGGTCGGGTCGGCCTCCGCGTAGCCGAGCTGCTGGGCCTCGTCGAGCGCCTCGGAGAAGCCGCTGCCGAGGGTGTCCATGCGGTCGAGGATGAAGTTGGTGGTGCCGTTGACGATGCCGAGCACGCGGGTGACGCGGTCGCCGGCCAGCGACTCGCGCAGCGGCCGCAGGATCGGGATGGCGCCGGCCACCGCGGCCTCGTAGAACAGGTCGCGATCGGCGGCCGCGGCCGCGGCGTAGAGCGTCGGCCCGTCCTCGGCCAGCAGCGCCTTGTTGGCGGTGACGACCGACGCACCGTGCTCCAGCGCCGCGAGGATCAGCCCGCGCGCGGGCTCGATGCCGCCGATGACCTCGACCACCAGGTCCACGTCGTCGCGGGTGACCAGGCCGAGCGCGTCGGTGGTGAGCAGCTCCTCGGGCACCTCGACGTCGCGGCGCAGCCCGAGCCGGCGCACGGCCACCCCGGCCAGCTCCACGGGCGCGCCGACGCGGGCGGCCAGGTCGTCGGCCTGGTCGCGGATGAGGCGCACCACCTGGCTGCCGACGACGCCGCAGCCGAGCAGGGCCACACGCACGGGACGGTCCATAACGCCGTTCATTGTTCCATCCCTCAGCCGACGTCGAGGGCCAGCAGGTCGTCCTCGGTCTCGCGACGCACCACGACGCGGGCCACCCCGTCGCGCACCGCGATCACCGGCGGCCGCAGCGCGTGGTTGTAGTTGCTCGCCATCGAGCGGCAGTAGGCCCCGGTCGCGGGCACGGCGAGCAGGTCGCCGGGACGCACGTCGGCGGGCAGGAACTCGTCCTTGACCACCACGTCACCGGCCTCGCAGTGCTTGCCCACCACGCGGGCGAGCACCGGCGGCGCGTCGCTGGTCCGGTTGGCCAGCGTGCAGGAGTAGTCGGCGTCGTAGAGGGCGGTGCGGATGTTGTCGCTCATCCCGCCGTCGACCGAGACGTAGGTGCGCACCGCTCCCCCGTCGAGAGTCACCGGCTTGACCGTGCCCACGGTGTAGACGGTGCACATCGCGGGGCCGACGATCGCGCGCCCGGGCTCGATGGAGAGCCGCGGCACGGCGATGCCGCGGCTGCGGCACTCGTCGCCGACGATCTTGGTCATCTCGGTGGCCAGCTGCGCGGGGTCCGACGGGTCGTCCTGGGTGGTGTAGGCGATGCCGAAGCCACCGCCGAGGTCCATCTCCGGCGGCTCGACGCCGAGCTCGGCGACGATGCGGGCCTGCAGCGCCAGCACCCGGCGGGCCGCCACCTCGAAGCCGGCCGCGTCGAAGATCTGGCTGCCGATGTGGGAGTGCAGGCCCCGCAGCTCCAGCCCGGGGGTGGCCAGCACCCGGCGGACCGCCTCGAAGGCGTCGCCGCTGGTGATCGAGAGGCCGAACTTCTGGTCCTCGTGCGCGGTGGCGATGTACTCGTGGGTGTGGGCCTCGACGCCCGCCGTGACCCGCACCAGCACCGCCACGGGCCGCTCCAGCGACGCCGCCGCCTCGCCGAGCCGCTCGATCTCGGTCAGCGAGTCGACGATCACCCGCCCGACGCCGGCGTCGACGGCGCGACGCAGCTCGGGCAGCGACTTATTGTTGCCGTGGTAGCCGATCCGGGCGGGGTCGAAGCCCGCGCGCAGCGCCACGGCGAGCTCGCCGGGGCTGCAGACATCGAGGTGCAGGCCCTCCTCGGCCACCCACCGCGCGACGGCGGTGCACAAGAAGGCCTTGCCGGCGTAGTAGACGTCGAAGTCGGCGAACGCCTCCGCGAAGGCACGCGCCCGCTGCCGGAAGTCGGCCTCGTCGAGCACGTAGGCCGGCGTGTTGTGCTCGGCCACCAGGTCGGCCACCGGCATCTCGCCGACGACGAGGTCGCCGCCGTCCTTGTGCGCGGTGGCCGACCACAGCTGCGACACCAGCGCGTTGGGGTCGCCGGGCTCGCGCAGCCAGGCCGGTCCGCGCAGGGCACCGGAGGCGTGCGCCCAGCCCGCTTCGTGGGTGGTGCTCATCGGCTCACATCCGCTCGGGCGCGGAGACCCCGAGCAGGTCCAGGCCGTTGGCCAGCACCTGCCGCGTGGCGCTGACCAACAGCAGCCGCGCCCGGTGCAGGTCGGTCACGTCCTCCTCGCCCATGGGCAGCACCCGGCAGGAGTCGTAGAAGCGGTGGTAGGTGGCCGCGGTCTCCTCCAGGTAGCGCGCCACCCGGTGCGGCTCGCGCAGCTGCGCGGCGGTGGCCACCACGCGCGGCAGCTCCGCGAGTGCCCGCAGCAGGTCGCCCTCGCGCTCATGGGTGAGCAGCGCGGTGTCCGCGTCGCGCCCGGAGGTGTCGATGCCCAGGTCCGCGGCGTTGCGCAGGATCGACGACGTCCGGGCGTGCGCGTACTGCACGTAGTAGACGGGGTTGTCGTTGGCCGCCTTCGTCATCTCCGCGACGTCGAGGGTCAGCGGCGAGTCCGCCGGGTAGCGGCCCAGGCTGTAGCGCAGCGCGTCGACGCCGATCAGCTCCACCAGCTCCTGCAGCGCGACGATGTTGCCCGCCCGCTTGGACAGCTTGAGCTCCTCGCCGTCCTGCAGGATCTTGACCATCTGGCCGATGAGCACCTCGATGTTGGTGTCGGGGTCGTCGCCCGCGCAGGCCGCCATCGCCCGCAGCCGGCCCACGTAGCCGTGGTGGTCGGCGCCGAGCAGGTAGATGCACCGGTCGAACCCCCGGGAGCGCTTGTCCAGGTAGTAGGCGGTGTCGGAGGCGAAGTAGGTCAGCTCGCCGTTGCTGCGGATCAGCACCCGGTCCTTGTCGTCGCCGTAGTCGGTGGTCCGCATCCAGACCGCGCCGTCGGCGTCGAAGAGATGGCCCTCGGACCGCAGCCGCTCGAGGTTCTCCCGCACCCGGTCGTGCAGGCTCCGCTCGGAGAACCAGACGTCGAAGTGCGTCCGGAAACCGCCCAGCTGCGCCTGCTGCTCGGCCAGCTGGATCCGGTAGCCGTCCTCCCGGAACCGCACCCGCCGCTCGGCCTCGGGGAGCTCCATGATCCCCGGCACCTCGTCGACGATCTGCTGGGCGAGGTGCGCGACGTACTCGCCGTGGTACCCGTCGTCGGGCACCGCGACGCCCAGCGCCTGCGCCTCGAGGCTCTCGCCGAACTTGTCCATCTGCGCGCCACGGTCGTTGATGTAGAACTCCGACTCGACCTTCGCGCCCGCCGCCTTGAGCACCCGCGCGATGGCGTCGCCGACGACGGCCCACCGCGTGTGGCCCAGGTGCAGCGGACCGGTGGGGTTGGCGGAGATGAACTCGACGTTCACCCGCTCCCCGCCCAGCGCGTCGGAGGTGCCGTAGGACTCCCCCGCGCTCACCACGTCGGCCGCCACCTTGCCCTGGGCGTCGGCGGCCACGGAGATGTTGAGGAACCCCGGACCCGCGATGTCGACGCTCTCCACCCCGTCGACCTCGGCCAGCTTCGCGCTCAGCAGCTCGGCCAGCGCCCGCGGCGCCAGCCCCGCCTTCTTGCCCAGCTGCAGCGCGACGTTCGTGGCGTAGTCGCCGTGCTCCTTGCTTCTCGGACGCTCGATCGTCACCGCACCGGGAAGCTCGGGCAGGCTCACGGCTCCCTCGGCGACGAGGGCGGTGAGCGCGCCGACGACGGCGTCGGAGAGCTGTTCGGGAGTCACCGCTCAAGGGTAGGGGCGCGAGGGTGGCAGGCGCCGCTGGGTTACAGCGGCCGCGGTCGGCGCCCGGGTCACGGGCGGTGCAACGGGGCGCTGGTCGCGGTTGGCGGTGGGGTGGTTTCGACGCGCCCGCTCGCAGGGCTCGCGGAGCTGCTCAACCACCGGGTGGGCACTGGTTGAGGAGGTCGCCCCGCGCGCCATTCGGGGTACGAGCGCAGCCTGACCGGTCGCCGACGCCTCTCGGCGGTCGTTTTCGTCGACCGAGGCCGATCGGCTAGCCTCGTGCATCGCACCCCGAGCCCCTGTAGCTCAGGGGATAGAGCACCGCCCTCCGGAGGCGGGAGCGCAGGTTCGAATCCTGCCAGGGGCGCCCGTCTTCGACATCTCCTCGCCCCGGGAGGACCTTCCCGGGCGCCGCCGCCATGGCCACCCACCGGGTACGGAAAGTGACGGCTGAGACTGGTGAGGTGAGACGGGCCCGACTTTTGGGGTGAAAGCCGGACGAAAACCCTCATAACCCTCACCCGTCACGCACCATCGCGGTATGCCCTCCGCGCCCGCCTCACGCCGCGCCGGGGTCCACGCGACCCTGGTCGCAGCTGCGGCCGGGGGCATGTGGTGGCACCTGTGCACCCCCTCGGACTCGACGGCGAGCCAGCTCGGCACGGCCGTGGCCGGCCTGGCCGTCCTGGTCCAGGGACTGCTGGTGGGCACCGCGGCGCCACCGAGCAAGGCCGAGGTCGTGGTGTGGCGCTACTTCGGGGCGGCCCAGGCGGCGATCGGGCTGGGTGTTGCGCTCGACGCGCTGATCCCCGCCACCTCGAGCAGCGACGGGTGGGGCGGCGCGGGGTTGGTGCTGGGTGCCGCCGCAGGCTCCGGCCTGGTCTACCAGGGCGCCATTCACTGGAACCGGTTCCGCACGCTCATGGCCGACCCCGGTGACTGGCTCAACGGCGTCAGTGCGGCAGGGGTGGTGGTCTCGGCGGGTCTGCTGATCGTCGACGGGGCGCACCTCCCAATGGCCCACTGGAGCCGGTTCCACCTCGTGCTCTGGCTCGGCCAGACCGGCAGCCTGGTGGTGCTGTTCGGCACGGCTCTCACCGTGGCCTCCCTGGGTGGCCTGACCCGCGACCGGCGCATGTGGCTGATGTCGGGTGCACTCGGTCTGGGCGCCTCCTTGCTGGTCGTCGTCGGAGCGTCGGGGTCGCAGGGCGACGCACTGCGGGCGGGCCACGTGGCGTGGCTGCTTCTCGCCGTGGCCCTGGGCTGCGGTTCCTGGATGCGGCCGAGCACGGCCCAGGTGCACCCGCCCACCACGCAGGCGGCGGCGCTGGGCGCGGTCGTCGTGCTCGCCGCAGGTATCGCAACCCTGGTGGGCACCGCTCTCGTCCCGCAGCGAGATCCCCTGGCGGTGGCGATCGCCGCAGCCGCCTGCACCGGCGGCGCCGTCCGGATGCTCCACGTGTGCCGCGACCTCACCGAGCTGGCCACCACCCGGTTGGAGGCCAGGACCGACGAGCTGACCGCGGCAGCCAACCGGCGCGGTCTGCACGACGCGCTGAGCGCCCTCCCGTCGCAGCACCCGGCCGTGCTGCTGGTCCTCGACCTGGACCGTTTCAAGGACATCAACGATCGCTTCGGTCACCACGTGGGGGACAGCGTTCTGCGGACCCTGGCCGACCGGTTCCGCAGCTGTCTGCCCGACCAGGGTCTGCTCGCGCGCATGGGTGGCGACGAGTTCGCCGTGCTCCTGCCCGGCTGCAGCGTCGAGCACGCCAGCGAGATCGCCGAGGACATCCGCGAGCACTCGCACCAGCCGGTCGAGATCGGCGGCCGGCTGCTGCGGCTGGGTACCAGCATCGGCCTGGCCACCACCGCGGACCTCGGCGACCTCCGTCCGGAGGTCGAGCTCACCCGCCGTGCCGACGCCGCGATGTACACCGCCAAGCGCAGCGGCAGCGGGATCGTGGCGTACACCGACACCTTGGACCAGATCGCTCGTCGCGAGCACGCACTCGTGGAGGCGCTGCAGCTGGCACTGGGCCCTGACGCCCGGCCGGACGGCCTGGCCGGCATCGGCATGCACCTGCAGCCGCAGGTCGACATCGCGACCGGGAGGGTATGCGGCGCCGAGGCACTGGCCCGGTGGACCCACCCCGAGCTGGGTCCGGTGGCGCCGGATGAGTTCCTTCCGCTCGTGGAGCAGCAGGGACTCATGTCCGCGCTGACCGTCCGGGTGCTGGGCCTGTCCCTCGATGCGGCCCGCCGGTGGCAGCGGAGCGGGCGTGAGCTGAGTCTGGCGGTGAATCTCTCCGCTTCGTGCCTGACCACTCCCGAGCTCGTCCCGACCGTGCAGGCAGAGCTGCTCCGGGCCGGAGTCGACAGCTCCTCCCTCACCCTGGAGATCACCGAGACGACCTTGATGAGCGACCCCGAGGTGGCCTTGAGGACGGTCCGACTGCTGGACGAGGCCGGCGTGACGGTGAGCATCGACGACTACGGCACCGGCTACTCCTCGCTCTCCTACCTCGACAAGCTGCCCGCCCGCGAGCTGAAGCTGGACCGCAGCTTCGTGGGCCGCCTCGACCACGACCAGCGCACCTCGGCCATCGTGGCCGGCACGATCCAGATCGCTCACCGCCTTGGCATGCGCGTCGTGGCCGAGGGCGTCGAGGACGCGGCGACGCTGGCCCGGCTGCGCGAGCTGGGCTGCGATCAGAGTCAGGGCTACCTGCACGCCCGCCCGATGCCGTTGGCGGCGTTCGAGAACTGGCTGGTGGACTACGAGGCGTCCGTCGCCGCACTGGATCGGACCCTCGGCCAGGAGCCCGCCGCTCAGCAGTAGCCCAGCAGCTGTCGCAGCGCGGCCTCCTCGCTGGGGTCTGCGGCCAGGTGCCACCGGGTCTTGATGGCGATCCAGCGGATCGCGTACGTGCACTGGAAGGCCTTGCGGGGCCGCCACGCGGCGGGGTCGCCGTCGCCCTTGCCGGCGTTGGTGGGGCCGTCGACGGCGAGCAGCTCGGGCAGGTAGTTGGCGAACCGCTGGCGCCGCTCGGCGCTCCAGACGTCGGCGCCCGAGGCCCATGCCTCGGCCAGCGGCACGATGTGGTCGATCTGGACGGCCTGCGCCTGGTGCAGGTCCTTGAGGTCGTCGAAGACCAGGGTGCGGCCGGTGTAGGGGTCGTGCCAGGTGCCGGCCAGGACGTCGTGGTCGCAGGCGCCCTGCCGGGCGTACCGGACAGTGCCGGGCACGGCGTCGCGGAGCAGGACGTCGTCGCGCTGGTTGCAGCCGTTGTGGTCGATGTCGCGCCAGGAGCTGCCGAAGGCGCTGCGTGCGTATCCGGTGGTCGGGCGGCGCGCGACCACCGGGAGCGCGGCGAGCTGGCGTCGGGCGCGGGCGGCGGTGCCTGACGGCGCCGCGGCCACCGACGGCGTGGGCGAGGCCGCACGGGTGACACGGGTGGCGCCCGAGGCGTCCGCGCCCTGCCGGGCGCCGGAGGCGCAGCCGGTGAGTGCGGCGAGCACGACCATCACCACCGCCAGCCGTCGCACGCGCCCATCCTGCCCGCGACCACCCCCACCTAGACTCGGCCGGGTGTCGGCTCGGGAGCAGATCGCAGGGCTCGCGAGTGCCTACGACGCCTGCGTGTCGGTGCACCTGGCCAGCCTCGAGGGACGCACGCTGCTGTCCGTCGGCGCCGACGAGCCGCACCCGGCGGCGAGCACGTTCAAGGTGGCCCTGGTCGAGGCGCTCCACCGCCGCGGCGACCTCGAGGAGGAGGTCGAGGTGCGAGCCGTGCTGCCCAGCCTCGACGGCGGCACCTTCGAGACCACCGAGGACTACGACAACGACCCGCTCCCCTGGCAGCGGCTGGGCCGCACCGCGTCCTTGGCCTGGCTGGCCGAGCGCGCCATCGTGCGCTCGAGCAACCTGGCCACCAACCTGCTGCTGGAGACGGTGGGGATCGACGCCGTCAACGCGGTCTACTCGGGCACCGGCTGCCGCGTGGAGCGACCGATCCAGGACCCCGCGGCGGGCCGGGCCAACGTCGTGACCGCCCGCGGGCTGACGACGGTGCTGGGCACCGTCGACCGCCGGGTGCTGGGCCTGATGGCGGCGTGCGAGGACGCCGGCATGGCCCCCGGTCTGCCGGCCGACGCGGCGCTGGCGCACAAGCCGGGTTGGTTCGAGGGCGTATGCCACGACCACGGCACCGTGCGGCCGGCCTCGGGCGAGCCGCGGGTACTGGCCGTCCTGACCCGTGCCGATCTGCCGGGCGAGCAGCACGTCGAGCTGCTGGCGCAGGTCGCCGCAGCGGCCTGGAGCGCGGCATGAGCCGCGTGGTCGCCGTCCGAACGCGGGTGGTGTGCGAGCGGCTGCACACCACCTTCGTCACGGCGCTGCGCCGGACGGACACCATCGACTCGGTGCTCGTCGAGGTCGAGGACGGCGACGGCGCGGTGGGCCTCGGCGAGGCGCCCGGGGTGTGGCGTGTGACTGGCGAGTCGCTGCCGGGGATCGTGGCCTGCGTCGAGGGGCCGCTGGCCGAGGCGCTGATCGGCCGGGAGGCCGACGACCTTCACGCCCTCACCGAGCAGGTGCGCGAGGCGGTGGTCGGCAACCACGGCGCCAAGGCCGCCGTCGACGTCGCGCTCCACGACCTCGCGGCCCGGCGGCTGGGCGTGCCGCTGGTGCGCTACCTGGGCGGCCACCGGCTCGAGGTGCCCACCGACGTGACGCTCGCCGCCGGCAGCGCCGAGGCCCTCGCCGCGTCGGCGGCGACGCGGACGGCCGAGGGCTTCACCGCGCTGAAGCTGAAGGTCGGTACCGACGCCGCCACCGACGTCGCCCGCGTGCGGGCGGTGCGCGAGGCCGTCGGCCCCGAGGTGACCATCCGGCTCGACGCGAACCAGGGCTGGAGCCCGAAGGACGCCGTGCGCGTCGTCGAGACGCTCGAGGACGCCGGCTGCGGTGTGGAGCTGGTCGAGCAGCCGGTGGCCGCCGCCGACCTACCCGGCCTGGCGTACGTGACCGCGCACGTCGCCACGCCCGTGATGGCCGACGAGGCCGTGTTCGGGCTGCGCGACCTCACCGCGGTGATCGAGCGGCGCGCCGCCGACCTGGTCAACGTCAAGCTCGCCAAGGCCGGCGGCCTGGTGCCCGCGCGAGCACTGCTGGAGCTCGCCACGGCCCACCAGATGGGCACGATGGTGGGCTCCATGATGGAGACCGGCGTCGGCGTGGCGGCGGCGGCCAGCCTGGTCTCGGCGGTGGGTACCACCTGCGTCAGCGACCTGGACGCCGCCTGGTGGCTGGCCGGCGACCCGCCGCCGCTGGCCTACGGCGCCGGCACCGTGCACCTGTCCCCCGAGCCGGGCCTGGGCCCGTGTTGAGCGTCTCGGCCGAGGTGGCCACGCTTTGGACCGCACCCGACGCCCCGCGCGAGGTCGACGCCCCCGCCGTGGCCGACGTGCCCGACCTCGCGGCCTGGACGGGCGCGCTGACCCCGCCCGAACGGCTCGGCCTGCACGGCCGGACGCTGACCCAGGCGCTGCGAGGCGAGCCGGCCGAGGTCCTCGAGGAGCGGGGCGACTGGCTGCAGGTCGCGCTGCCGTGGCAGCCCTGCGTGGTCGGCCGCGCCGAGCCGGGTGGGTACGTCGGCTGGCTGCGTCGCGCCCACCTCAGCCCCGGTTCACCACGGCACCGTGATGAACCCGGACTCCCCCAGCCGAACCCGCTCGACCTCGCCCGCGAGCACCTCGGCCTGCCCTACCTGTGGGCGGGCACCAGCCCGTGGGGCCTGGACTGCTCCGGCCTGGTGCACCTGACCTTCCGTCGGCTGGGAGTCGTGGTGCCCCGCGACTCCCCCGACCAGCAGGCCGCGGCGACGCCGGTCGACCTGGACGACGTCCGCCCGGGCGACCTCTACTTCTTCGCCCACGAGGACGGCCGGATCTACCACGTGGGCTTCGCCACCAGCCGGTGCGACCCCGCCACCGGGGAGCGGCGGATGCTGCACGCGCCGGAGGGCGACCCGACGGCCCACGGCCACCTCGAGGACGCCCCGATGTCGGCGCGCCGACACGCCGACCTGGTCGCCGCCGGGCGGGTGATTCCCGACGATGGCTGAACCGTGACCGACCAGACCCCGACACGCCCTGTGAACAGGCCATCTCGGGGTCTAGCCTTGAAGACGCTCACCAGACGAGGAAGAGGCGATTCCCGCAGTGCCCCCAACGGACGGCAACCGGCCCGCAGCCCAGCAGACCGTAGGCCACGACTCGGGGGGCAACGCGCTCTCCGACTTCGGCGCCAACGAGTGGCTGGTCGACGACATGTACGACCAGTTCCAGCGCGACCCCGACAGCGTCGACGCGCAATGGGCGGCGTTCTTCCGGGCCCGTGAGGGCAACGGCGACAAGGCGACGGCTGCGAACGGCAACGGAAATGGGGCTGGTAACGGGGCTGGGAACGGCGCTGGTCACGCGGCTGGCGGGAAGGCCGCGACCGCCCCGACGAAGACCGAGGCTCCCGCTCAGCAGAAGACCGAGCCTGCCCAGAAGCCGGCCGAGAAGAAGGCCGAGGCGGCGACCCCGACGAAGGCACCCGCCAAGTCCGAGACCCCGGCCAGCGCCTCGCCCGCCGCCCGCCACACGCCCAAGGCCGACGCCGTGCCGAAGGAGCAGGCGGCGCGGTCGTCGGAGGCCGCCGACGAGCCGACGTACACCGTGCTGCGCGGTGCGCCCGCGCTGACGGTGAAGAACATGGACGCCTCGCTGGAGGTGCCCACCGCCACCAGCGTCCGGTCGGTGCCGGTGAAGCTGCTCTGGGACAACCGCATCGTCATCAACAACCACCTCGCCCGCGCCCGCGGCGGCAAGGTGTCCTTCACCCACCTCATCGGCTACGCCCTGGTCAAGGCGCTGCGCGACGTGCCGGACATGAACGTCGGCTTCGAGCAGCGCGACGGCAAGCCGAACCTGGTGACGCCGGCGCACGTGAACCTGGGCCTGGCCATCGACCTGCCCAAGCCCGACGGCACCCGCCAGCTGGTGGTGCCGTCCATCAAGGGTGCGGAGTCGATGGACTTCGCGCACTTCTGGACTGCCTACGAGGACCTGGTCCGGCGCGCCCGCGACAACAAGCTCACGGCGCCCGACTTCAAGGGCACCACCATCTCGCTGACCAACCCCGGCACGATCGGCACCAACCACTCGGTGCCGCGCCTGATGCAGGGGCAGGGCGCGATCGTGGGCGTCGGCTCGATGGACTACCCGCCCGAGCTGCAGGGCGCCTCGCCCGAGACGCTGGCACGCAACGCGGTCAGCAAGGTCATGACGCTGACCTCCACCTACGACCACCGGGTGATCCAGGGTGCGCTCTCGGGTGAGTTCCTGCGCCGGATCCACCAGCTGCTGCTGGGCGAGGACGGGTTCTACGACGAGATCTTCCGCTCGCTGCGCATCCCGTACGAGCCGATCCGCTGGGCCGCGGACATCGCGACCAACCACGACGACGAGATCACCAAGCAGGCGCGGATCTTGGAGCTGATCCACGCCTACCGGGTGCGCGGCCACATGATGGCCGACACCGACCCGCTGGAGTACCGCCAGCGCAGCCACCCCGACCTGGAGATCGAGAGCCACGGCCTGACGCTGTGGGACCTCGAGCGAGAGTTCGCCACCGGCTCCTTCGGCGGCGACCGCAGCTTCATGAAGATGCGCGCCATCCTCGGCATCCTGCGCGACTCCTACTGCCGCACCGTCGGCATCGAGTACATGCACATCCAAGACCCCGAGCAGCGTCGCTGGATCCAGGAGCGCGTCGAGCGTCCGCACGTGAAACCGCCCCGCGAGGAGCAGCTGCGGATCCTGCTCAAGCTCAACCAGGCCGAGGCCTTCGAGACGTTCCTGCAGACCAAGTTCGTCGGCCAGAAGCGCTTCAGCCTCGAGGGCGGCGAGACCACGGTCCCGCTCCTCGACGAGATCTGCGAGGCGGCCGCAGACGACGGTATGGACGAGGTCACCATCGGCATGGCCCACCGTGGCCGGCTCAACGTGCTGGCCAACATCGTGGGCAAGTCCTACGGGCAGATCTTCCGCGAGTTCGAGGGCAACATCGACCCGCGCACCGTGCAGGGCTCCGGCGACGTCAAGTACCACCTGGGCGCCGAGGGCGAGTTCAGCTCCGAGAAGGGCTCGAGCATCAAGGTCTCGGTGGCGGCGAACCCGTCGCACCTGGAGACCGTCGACCCGGTGCTCGAGGGCATCGCGCGTGCCAAGCAGGACGTCCTCAACCAGGGTGAGGCCTTCCCGGTGCTGCCCGTGCTGGTGCACGGTGATGCCGCGTTCGCCGGCCAGGGCGTCGTCGCGGAGACGCTGAACCTCTCCCAGCTGCGCGGTTACCGCACCGGCGGCACGATCCACGTTGTCATCAACAACCAGGTCGGCTTCACCACCTCGCCGGCCTCCTCGCGCTCGTCGCTGTACTGCACCGACGTCGCGCGGATGGTGCAGGCGCCGATCTTCCACGTCAACGGCGACGACCCCGAGGCCTGCATCCGCGTGGCCCGGCTGGCCTACGAGTACCGCCAGGCGTTCAAGAAGGACGTCGTCATCGACCTGGTCTGCTACCGCCGGCGCGGGCACAACGAGGGCGACGACCCCTCGTTCACCCAGCCGCTGATGTACGACCTGATCGAGCAGAAGCGCTCGGTGCGCAAGCTCTACACCGAGTCCCTCATCGGCCGCGGCGACATCACGCTGGAGGAGGCCGAGGAAGTGCTGCGCAACTACCAGCAGCAGCTCGAGCGGGTCTTCACCGAGGTCCGCGAGGCCACCAGCGCCCCCAAGACGTGGATGACGGTCCCGGACTACCCGGAGAAGACCCACGACGATCACGACCAGGGCACCTGCATCCCGCAGGACACCCTCAAGCGGATCGCCGACGCCCACGTCAGCGCGCCCGACGGCTTCACGGTGCACCCGAAGGTGCTGCCGCAGCTGCAGCGTCGCGCCGCGGCCATCGCCGAGGGCCCGATCGACTGGGCCACCGGCGAGATCTTGGCCTTCGGCTCGCTGCTGATGGACGGCCGCCCGGTGCGGCTGGCCGGGCAGGACTCGCGGCGCGGCACGTTCGCGCAGCGCTTCGCCACCATCATCGACCGCACCAACGCCAACGAGTGGACGCCGCTGGCCAACCTCACCGACGACCAGGCGCAGTTCTACGTCTACGACTCGCTGCTCTCGGAGTACGCGGCGCTGGGCTTCGAGTACGGCTACTCCGTGGCCCGGCCCGACGCGCTGGTGCTGTGGGAGGCGCAGTTCGGCGACTTCGTCAACGGCGCCCAGTCGGTGATCGACGAGTTCATCTCCTCCTCCAAGGCCAAGTGGAACCAGGAGTCCGGGGTCGTGCTGCTGCTACCGCACGGCTACGAGGGTCAGGGCCCCGACCACTCCTCGGCCCGCATCGAGCGGTTCCTCCAGATGGCCGCCGACGACGCCTTCGTGGTGGCGCAGCCCTCCACCCCGGCCAGCCACTTCCACCTGCTGCGCAAGCATGCGCTGGGTCAGGCGCACCGGCCGATGGTGGTGTTCACGCCGAAGTCGATGCTGCGCCGCAAGGAGGCGGCCTCCAAGCCCGCGGACTTCACCGAGGGCACCGCCTTCCGGCCGGTCATCGGCGACGACGTCGCGACGCCCGAGCAGGTCACCACGGTGCTGCTGTGCAGCGGCCGGATCACCTGGGACCTGATGGTCGAGCGCGGCAAGCGACAGGGCGAGGACCCCACCACCGCGATCGTCCGCGTCGAGGAGCTCTACCCCGAGCCGATCGAGGAGCTAGAGGCCGAGCTGGGCCGGTTCTCGAACCTGCGGCACGTGCGCTGGGTGCAGGACGAGCCGCTCAACATGGGCCCGGCCCCGCACTACCGGCTCAACGTGTTCGGGCAGCTGGACCACGAGGTCGAGGTCATCTCTCGGCCGGCATCCAGCTCGCCGTCGGTGGGTCAGCACTCGCGTCACGTCGAGGAGCTGAAGACCATCGTCGACGCCGCCTTCGCCGAGTAGCCCGGCCGTGTACTTCACCGACCGCGGCGTCGAGGAGCTTGCCTTGCGCCGCGGCGAGGAGGAGGTCACCTTGGGGTGGCTGGCCGAGCGGCTGAGCGAGTTCAGCGACGTCCACCCCGAGTTCGAGACCGCCGTCGAGCGGCTGGCCACCTGGCTGGCCCGCCTCGACGACCCTGACGACGACCTGGACTGACGTGGCCCGGCGCATCGGCGAGCCGTTCGACACCCGCCCGGTGCGCCGGTTCCGGCCCAACGGCCTCGCGGACGGGTCGTGGCCGGCTGGCATGGCAGCGGTCGACCAGGTGCTGCGCGACGGCTTCGACGTCGCGCCCGGCATCACGCTTCTCTACGGCGAGAACGGTGCGGGCAAGTCGACGCTGGTCGAGGCGTTCGCGATCGCCTTCGGGATGTCACGCGAGGGCGGCAGTCGCGGAGCCGACTACTCGACGCGCGACAGCGAGTCCGCACTGCACCATTGGCTCGACCTCGAGCGCTCGGCGGGAGCCAGCCGCTGGGGGTTCTTCTTGCGGGCCGAGTCGATGCACGGCTTCTACACCTACCTGGAGGCCAACCCGGGGAAGTACGACCCGAGCTTCCACGAGATGAGCCACGGCGAGTCGTTCCTCGCCCTGCTGCGCACCCGCTTCGACTCCCCCGGCTTCTACTGCCTCGACGAGCCGGAGGCAGCGCTGTCGTTCAGCGGCCAGATGGCGCTGATCGGCACGATGCACGACCTGGCCCGCAACGGCGCCCAGCTGGTGTGCGCGACGCACTCCCCACTGCTGGCGGCCGTGCCCGGTGCGCGGCTGCTCGAGGTGGGCCCGTGGGGCATCCGCGAGACCGGCTACGACGACCTGGAGCTGGTGCAGCACTGGCGGGCGTTCCTGCAGACGCCCGACCGCTACCTCCGCCACGTGCTGGAGTAGCCAAGCCGGTACGACCTCGTCGAGCCATCTGTTCGCGGTGGGGTTGGATGGTCCGCATGGCACGACTGACGCGGTTCGACCACGACGGGCTGACCTTCGACGTCGACGACGCCGGACCCGAGGACGGCGCCCCGGTGGTGCTGCTGCACGGCTTCCCGCAGCGCGCGACGATGTGGGCCGGCGTCGCACCGCTGCTCCACGAGGCGGGGCTGCGCACCCTCGCCCCGGACCAGCGCGGGTACTCCTCGGGCGCGCGGCCCCGGGGACGCGCGGCGTACGGGCTCGGACGGGTGGTGGGCGACGTGGCCGCCCTGGTGGAGAGGCTCGGGGCCGGGCCGGTGCACCTGATGGGTCACGACTGGGGCGCCGCTGCGGCCTGGTCCACCGCCGCGTCGCGCCCCGAGCTGCTGCGCAGCCTGGTCGCCGTCTCGGTGCCGCACCCGGCGGCGATGGCCCGCGCCCTGCGCACCCGCGACCAGCTGCGCCGCTCCTGGTACATGGGGTTCTTCCAGCTGCCGTGGCTGCCCGAGCTGGCCCTCTCGCGCCCCGCGCTGGCCGGTCGCTTCCTCGGCGCCTCGGGCATGGACCGCGAGATGGTGGCCCGTTACGGCCGCGAGATCGTCGGCGACGGCGCGCTGCGCGGCGCGCTGGGGTGGTACCGCGCCATGCCGCTGACCGCCCGTGGCGCGACCGGCGGGTCCGGCCTGGCGCGTCGGGTCCGCGTGCCCACCACCTACGTGTGGAGCGACGGCGACGTCGCCCTGGGCCGCCTCGGCGCCGAGCTGAGCGCCGAGCACGTGGTCGCCGACTACCGCTTCGAGGTGCTGCCCGGGCTGAGCCACTGGATCCCGGATGAGGCCCCGGAGCGGCTGGCCCGGATCGCCCTGGAGCGGTTCCTGGAGTAGTTCTGGGGTTCTTGCCCGCATATGGGGGTTTTCTTCTATCGTGAGGGAGCCGGCGCAGGTGGATGCGCCTGAGGCGGGAAGGCGTGCCGATGACCCAGCTCGACCGCTCGCGCCTGCCCGTGGGTCGGCGTGCACTGGTGCGCAGCGCGGTCTGGTCGGTGCCGGTCGTGGCCACAGCCGCCGCGGCGCCCGCGTTCGCGGCCTCCTGCGGCTCGCTCACCGCCGGCTACCTCGACTGGGGAGCGAACTACACCCGGTCCACCACCACGTCCGGAGTGGCGTCGGTGCCCATCTCCGGCGGCGAGGCGGTCAGGGTGACGATGTCCTCGCAGCTGACCAACTACACCGCCGACACCGAGAACTACGCGGCCACGTCCGACCAGGTCGGCGCGACGGGCAAGCAGGGCTTCAGCATGTACCAGACAGTGAAGGGCCAGCAGTACCTCAACAACCCGAACAACTGCCAGATCGTCACGATCTCCTTCAGCCGCAAGGTCTACGGCCTGACCTTCACCATGACCGACATCGACTCCGCGACCGGCGACTTCGTCGACGCCATCGCGGTCACCTCCGACGGCTCCTGGAGCGTCGCGAAGGGCTCCAGCGTCACGGGGTCGGGTACCAGCACCAGCGACCCGCTGCGGCCCACCGGCACCAACACCCGCGTCGACAACGAGACCGGGGCGGCCGGCAACGCCAAATTCACCTTCAGCGGCGCCGTGAGCACGATCAACATCCGCTACTGGAGCGCGATGAGCACCGCGATCGGCCAGGGCATCGACCCCGACCAGGCGGTCTACCTGGGGCCCTTCACCTTCTCCGCCTACCTGACGTCCGGCTGCTGAGTCGACGGCGCTACTACTGTGGAGCGATGAGCGCGTCGCAGAGCCCGGCCGCCGGCGCCGAGGGCAGCCGGCAGGAGCGCAAGGAGCGCACCCGCCAGGCGATCCTGGCCGCCGCGCTGCGCCTGAGCGCCGACGGCGGGCTCGTGGCGGTCTCGCTGCGCCAGGTCGCGCGCGACGTCGGCATCGTGCCCACCGCCTTCTACCGCCACTTCGACTCCGTCGAGGAGCTCGGGCTGGTGCTCGTGGACGAGTCCTTCGTCTCACTGCGGGCCATGCTGCGCGACGTACGGCGCGAGGCGACGCTGGAGGGCGTCATCCCGCGCTCGGTCGACGTGCTGCTCGATCACGTACGCCGGCAGCCGGCCCACTTCCGCTTCATCGCCCGCGAGCGCAACGGCGGGTCGGCAGCCATCCGCGAGGCGATCCGGCGCGAGCTGGCGCTGGCCCAGCGCGAGCTCGCCGACGACATCGCCCGCATCCCCGGCACCGAGGGCTGGTCGCGCGACGACCTGCTCACCATGTGCGACCTGATCGTCACCGCGATGGTCTCCACCGCCGAGAAGATCATGCGTACCCACGCCGAGGACGAGGCCGAGGTGGTGCGCGTGGCGCGCACCCAGCTGCGGATGCTGGTGGTCGGGGCGCTGAACTGGAAGTCGCGCACCTAGGGCGCTCAGGCCGCCAGCGGCTGTGGCTCCCCTTCGGGACTGCGCACGTCGCGACGCCCGACCAGCACGAGGGCGAGCACCACCACCAGCAGAGCCGAGATCGCCCCGACCGCGAAGGCCCACTGCATACCGCCGACCAGTGCCGCTGTGGGCGCGGTGCCACTGGCGGCCAGGTCGGCCGCACGAGACGACATCACCGCCACGACGACGGCCGTGCCGGCGGCCGCGGCCACCTGCTGCGAGGTGCCCAGGATGGAGCTGCCGTGGGAGTACAGGTGGGCCGGCAGCGCCCCGAGCCCCAGCGTGAAGGCCGGGGTGAACACGGCGGCCAGGCTCACCATGAGCAGCACGTGGGCGGCCAGCAGCAGCCAGATCGGGGTGGCGAGGTCCACCCGGGTGAACGCGGCCAGCCCGACCAGCACGCCGACCGATCCCGGCACCACCAGCGGCCGCGGCCCGAACCGGTCGAGCACGGCTCCGACCTTGGGACCGATCAGTCCCATGAGCAGACCACCCGGCGCCACCAGCAGACCCGTCTGCAGGGCGCTGAGGTGGCGCACGTCCTGCAGGTACAGCGGCAGCAGGATCATCGAGCCGATCATGGACATGAAGCCGACCGCCATCAGCGTCGTGGCCACGGTGAAGGTGGGCCGCAGCAGCGCTCGCAGGTCCAGCAGCGGGGTGCCGGTGCGCTGCAGCACCAGCTGGCGCACCACGAAGCACGCGACGGCCACCACGCCGACGCCGAGCGCCACCGCCGGCGAGACAGCGGCGTCGCCGTCTGCCCCGAGCTGGCTCAGCCCGTAGACCACGCCGCCGAAACCGAGCGCCGAGGCCGCCACGCTCGGCCAGTCCACAGAAGTCGCCCGCACCTCGCCGCCGCGGTCGAGCCGGCGCAGGCCCGCCGCCGACGTCGCGAGGGCCACGGGCAGCACCAGGGCGAACATCCAGCGCCACGACAAGGCGTGCAGGACGACGCCGGAGACCGCCGGACCGAGTGCCGGCGCCACCGACATGGCCAGCGTGACGCGACCCATGACTCGGCCGCGGTCGCGCTCGGCCACCACGCTCATCAACGTGGTCATCAGCAGCGGCACCATCACCGCACCACCGCCCGCCTGCACGATGCGGGCGGCCAGCAGCACCCAGAACGTCGGGGCGAGCGCCGCGGCGGCGGTGCCGACGCAGAAGGTGGCCATCGCCACGGCGAAGGCGGTGCGTGTGGTGACCCGCTGCAGGAACCAGCCCGTGAGCGGGATGACCACCGCGGTCGTCAGCATGAACGCCGTCGAGAGCCACTGCGCCGTGCGCGCGGTCACGTCGAACTCGCTCATCAGGCGCGGGATGGCGTTGACCATCACGGTCTCCTGGAGGATCACCACGAAGGTGGCCGCGACCAGCCAGGTCAGGACGGCGTAGCTGCGCTCACCGGTGTTCTCGCTCATGCCCCTACCGACCTGCCGTGCCTCGCGAACTCATCGCCCGGCCTGAAGTCTCTCAGGGGCGGCAGCGGGCGGACGGACCGGTGTAGCCGGGACTGCGCAGCAGCACGACCCGGCCGTGGCGGGCGACCTGCTCGTAGCCCGCCGCCCGGGCGATGCGCTCGTAGGCACGGCCCGAGGGGCCCTTGGACCCCGTTGGCCCCTGGGCCCCAGCGGGGGCCCAGCGGTCCAGCAGCACGAAGTCGGGCCGGTCGGAGATGTCGACGGGCAGGGTCACCAGGTCGCGGGAGACCAGGTGCACGGCCTGGTGCTGCTCGGCCTGCACGCACACCGAGGCCGGCACCAGGCTGCGCACGGCGCGGGCGTCGGCGGTGGCCGGCGGTAGGAAGGTGCGGTTCTCCGGATGCGGGTTGAACACCGGGTAGGGGCCGACCACTAGCAGGCCCGCGGCCGGCAGCACCAGGCCGACGACGGCGGTCGCGACGAGCACGCGCCGGCGCAGCGCCGCCGGCAGCCGTCGGGCGCCGTCGAGTGCGCCGACGAAGAGCACGGGCCACAGCACCGAGTTGTAGTGGTACGGCACCACCCACAGGCTCTCGCGGGCGGAGAGGAAGCGGCTGGCCAGCAGCGGCGCGGCCACGAGCAGGAACGGCGAGCGGAGCACCGCGACGCAGCCGATGAACAGCGCGACGAGCGTGTAGACCTTCACCTGGGAGTCCACGAACATCGCGGCCACCCGCAGCGGGTGCTCGACCACGACCGCGAGCACCCCGGGGACGTCGGGTGCGATGGCGCCGTAGCCCCAGTAGCCCCAGGTTCCGGTCACCGAGAAGTGTGGGATGACCACCGAGGTCACCACCTCGTAGGCGAGGACCCCGACCACCGACAGACCCACCCCCACCGAGCGCGAGCGCCAGCCGGTCCGGACGCGGCAGGCGCGGATCAGGCCCAGGCAGGCCACCACCAGCCCCATGTCCTCGCGCACCAGCAACAGGCCCACGCAGGCCAGCAGCAGGGTGCGGTCGCTGCGGCGGTCGAGACCGTCGAGGGCCAGGGCGAGGAGCGGGACCGCGAAGGCCACCTCGTGGAAGTCGAAGCTGGCCAGCTGCTGCAGCGGCCAACCCAGGGCGTAGGCCGCGCTCAGCGCGAGCGCCACGCCCGGGGTCGCGTGACGGCGGGCGAAGCGCGCCACCACCGGCACCGAGGCCGCCACCAGCGCGGCCTGGAGCAGCAACAGCATGCGCGGGTCGGCCCAGATCCAGTACAGCGGCACCGCCAGCACCAGGACCGGGCTGAAGTGGTCGCCCAGCGCCACGTAGCCGGGACCGCGGATCGGGATGGTCGGCGCGGAGAACTGGGAGTAGTGCCGCACCGCCTGGTCGAAGATCGCGAGGTCCCACCCGGCGGTCCCGTTGGCGAACAGGTGCAAGCTCCAGGCGGCGTAGAGCGCGAAGGTGGCCACCGCCAGCACGGCCACGGCGCGACGGAAGGTCAGGGCGAGAGCGAGCGGCCCGCGGGGCATCGCGTCCGGGTGCGGGGCCGCCTCGGCCGGCGCCAGGACATGGCTGGTCACCGGCCCAACGGTACGGACGATCCGCCCCAGAGGGGCACAATCGAGACTATTCGTCTCTGGTGAACACGATCTTGCCGAAGACGTCGCCGGCGGCCATGGCGGCGAAGCCGTCGCGGGCCTGGCTCATCGGCAGCGTCCGGTCGATCAGCGGCGAGGTGTCCGTGGCGTCGAGCATGGTGACCAGCGAGGCCAGCTCCTGGCTCGTGCCCATCGTCGAGCCGATGACCCGCAGCTGCAGGAAGAAGATCCGGGTGAGCTCGGCGTCGATGTCGGGCCCGGAGGTGGTGCCCGAGGTGACGATCGTGCCGCCCGGGCGCAGCGAGCGGACCGAGTGCCCCCACGTGGCCTTGCCGACGGTCTCGATGACGCCGTCGACCTTTACCGGCAGCCGTGCGCCGGACTCGAAGACCTCGTGGGCGCCGATCTCCAGCGCCCGCTGCCGCTTGGCCTGGTCGCGGCTGGTGGCCAGCACCCGCAGCCCACCGGCCCGCGCGAGGGTGATGGCCGCGGTGGACACCCCGCCGCCGGCGCCCTGGACCAGCACGGTGTCGCCGGGCTTGAAGCCGCCCTGCACGAACAGCATCCGGTAGGCGGTCAGCCACGCCGTCGGCAGGCACGCGGCCTGCTCGAAGCTGAGTCCCGCGGGCTTGGGCACCACGTTGCGGCGCGGCACGACGACCTTCTCGGCGAACGTGCCCTGGTAGCGCTCACTGAGCAGCGAGCGGCGCGGGTCGAGGGTCTCCTCCCCGCTCCACGACGGGTCGTTGACCACCGCGTGCACGAGCACCTCGTTGCCGTCCTCGTCGAGCCCGGCGGCATCGCAGCCCAAGATCATGGGCAGTGCGTCCTGCTTGAGGCCCACCCCGCGCAGCGACCAGACGTCGTGGTGGTTGAGCGAGGCCGCCTTCACGGTCACGGTCGTCCAGCCCTCGGGCACCTCGGGGTCGGGCCGCTCCCCCACCACCAGACCCTGCAGCGGATCGTCGGAGGAGAAGGACTCGGCGTAGACGGCGAACATGGCCCGACCCTAGCCACCGCGATATCGGGTCGTGGCCGTCGGTGGCGGGTGGTGGACTACGCGGTGATGCGTACGACGACCTACCGCGAGCTGCTGGCGATCCCCGCGGTGCGCCGGATCCTGCTCGTGAGCACCCTGATCCGGATCCCGCTGTGGGCCGGCGGCGTCGTGCTCGTGCTGCACGTGGTGGGTCACCTCCACCACTCCTACGCCGCGGCCGGCCTGCTCGAGACGGTCTTCGCGGTCGCGCTGGCCATCAGCAACCCCTGGCGCGGCCGCCGGCTCGACCGCGTGGGGCTGCGTCGCGCGGTCGCGCCGTCGCTGGTCGTGCTGGCGCTGTGCTGGTCGGTCGCACCCTGGCTGCCCTACCCCGTGCTGCTGGTGCTGGTGGCCGTGGCCGGGCTGTTCACCGTGCCGCAGTTCTCCATCGTGCGGCTCGTGCTCATCGGAGCGGCCGGAGCGCAGCGGCGCACCGCGGCGCTCTCCATCGACTCGGTCATGGTCGAGGTCTCGTTCATGATCGGCCCCGTCCTGGGCGTGCTGGCCGCCACGGCCATGCCGACCCCCTGGGCATTGCTGCTGTGCCAGGGGCTGGTGGTGCTCGGCGGTGCGTGGCTGTGGCTGGAGAACCCCTCGCTGGCCGGCCCCGAGCCCGAACCCGCCGCATCTGAACCCGGGCCTGCGGAGCGGCCCCGACGGCGCGGGGTGCCGGCCTGGGTCGACGCGGCCGTCATCGGCGTCCTCCTGGTGGCCGTCGCGGCCACCGTGGTGCTCACCTCCGAGGACCTGGGCACGGTGGCCGCCCTCCGCTCGATGGGGCACACCTCCGCCATCGGCTGGGTGCTGGCGCTGTGGGGCGCCAGCTCGGCGGTCGGCGGCATCGTCTACGGCACCCTGCGGCGCCACCCGCCGTCGTACGTGCTCATCGCCCTGCTCGCCCTCACCACGGCGATGGTCGTCCTCACCCGACCGATCGCCGACCGCCTCGGCGCCGAGCTGGCGGTCTACGCCGTGCTGTTGTTCCTCACCGGCTTCTTCTGCGCCCCCACCATCACCGCCACCGTCGGCGACCTCACCGGGCTGGTGCCGCCAGCGCGGCGTGGTGAGGCGATGGGCTGGCACGGCTCGGCGATGACCCTGGGGAGCGCCCTCGGCGCGCCGGTGGCCGGGGTCGCCATCGACGCGATCGGTTGGGAGGGCGCGTTCCTCGCCGGCAGCGGCATCGGGTTCGTGATCGCGGGACTGGCCTGGCTGGCGGTCCGCGCCACCCCCGGCGCCGGGGGCCGGCTGGTGAGCGCGTCAGGCCCCGGTGACCTCACCGGCAGCGGCAGCACGGGCGACGGCGCTGGCGACCGCCGGCCCGACGCGGTCGTCGAAGGCTGAGGGGATCACGTAGGCCTCGGCGAGGTCGTCGCCGACCAGGTCGGCCAGGGCCTGGGCCGCGGCCAGCTTCATGGGCTCGGTGATGGCCCGGGCGCCGGCCTCGAAGGTGCCGCGGAAGATGCCGGGGAAGGCCAGCACGTTGTTGATCTGGTTGGGGAAGTCCGAACGGCCCGTGGCCACCACGCGGGCGTGGCGGTGGGCGACCTCGGGCATGACCTCGGGGATGGGGTTGGCCAGGGCGAAGACGATCGCGTCGTCGGCCATGGTCGCCACGAGCTCCTCGGGGATGGTGCCGCCGGAGACCCCGATGAGCACGTCGGCGCCGGCGATGACGTCGGCCAGCGAGCCCCGGCGCCCGGTCAAGTCCGCGGTCTGGGCGGCGAGGGCCTGCTTGACCGGGTTCATGTCCTCGCGCGAGGAGTGCAGCACGGCCCTGCTGTCGACCACCGCGATGTCGCGCAGCCCGGCGGCGAGCAGGATGCGGGTGACGGCCACGCCGGCCGCTCCGGCGCCGGTCACCACGACGCGGGTGGTCGCGGGCTCGCGCCCGGTCAGCCGCAGCGCGTTGGTCAGCGCGGCGAGCACGACCACGGCCGTGCCGTGCTGGTCGTCGTGGAAGACGGGGATGTCCAGCAGCGCCTTCAGCCGGTCCTCGATCTCGAAGCACCGAGGTGCGGAGATGTCCTCCAGGTTGATGCCGCCGAAGCTGGGCGCCAGCCGGACGACGGTCTCGATGATCTCCTCGACGTCCTGGGTGGCCAGGCAGACCGGGATCGCGTCGACGTCGCCGAACTGCTTGAACAGCACCGCCTTGCCCTCCATCACGGGCATCGCGGCGTACGGGCCGATGTTGCCCAGCCCCAGCACCGCCGACCCGTCGGTCACCACGGCGACGGTGCGAGGCACCCAGGTGTAGCGGGCATGCAGACTCGGGTCCTCGGCGATGGCCTCGCACACGCGGGCCACGCCGGGGGTGTAGGCCAGCGAGAGGTCCTCGGGCCCGGCAAGGGGCACGGTGGCGGCGATCTGCATCTTCCCGCCCTCGTGCAGTCCGAACGCGGGATCGGCGGCGGGGTCGGTCACGGTTCGGATCGTCCCACAAGGCGACGGCGCAGCGGCCGCGGTCTCGGCCAGACGCGGGCCAGGGCCACCGCGAGCACGTCGGCGTCGGGGATCGAGCCCACGTGGGAGGAGTCGGTGCCCTCCCGCGGGTTGTCGCGCTCGACCCACCAGCCCGCCGCGTCGTGCAGCACCGCCCGCTTCACCGCGACGGTGCCGTCGGGGAACCGCACCACCACCACGTCGCCCACGACCGGTCGCGCGCCGTGGCGGACCAGCAGCAGATCACCCTCGACCAGCGTCGGCCGCATCGAGCGGCCGTGCACCCTGGCCAACCCGAACGTCTCGCCGATCCACACGCGAGTAGTGTCCCAAGCATGCGGCGCGTACCCGGTGGGTACGTCTCGCAGTGAGAGCAGACCTCAACCGAATCTCGAGAAGGAACCTGCATGCGCCTGTTTGCCAAGACCATCGACGTCCACGCGCACTGCGACCTGCCGTGCGGTGTCTACGACCCGGCCCAGGCCCGGATCGAGGCGGAGTCCATCAAGGGCATCATCGGCAAGCTCGCCGACAATGACGACCCCGACTTCCGCACGCGCGCCATCCTCATCAAGGAGCAGCGCTCCGAGCTGGTCAAGCACCACCTGTGGGTGCTGTGGACCGACTACTTCAAGCCGCCGCACTTCGAGAAGTACCCGCAGCTGCACCAGCTCGTGAACGAGGCCACCAAGCTGGCCGGCGCGACCGGCACCAAGGGCTCGCTCGACGAGGCCAAGGCCGACGAGCTGCTGGCCAAGATCGACGAGATCGCCAAGATCTTCTGGGAGACCAAGCAGTCCTGAGCGGAGCTCAGGACTGCTGGTCCTGCTGGGAGGAGTCCACGCGTCAGCGGGGACTCCTCCCTCCGTCTTGACGTCTCCTGAGCGAAGCTCCGGACTACTGGTCCCGCTGGGACGGATCCACGCGTCGGCGGGGACTCCTCCCTCCGTCTTGACGTCTCTTTCGCGGAGTTCAGGACTGCTGCTCCTCCCTCCGTCTTGACGCCTCCTCCCTTTGCTTTCTCCTGGACCGGGTTCTTTCCGATCAGGCCGGGTTTGCGCCTTTCGAGGCAGATCGGTCGCGTCGCCTCTACGCTGTCCTGCGGGCCGTAGCGACGGTCCGCCCCCCTTGCTCGTTCCTCATCTGCCCCATCCACCTCAGGGAGCTGCCCGGTGAGCCGACCCGACGTCGAGCTGCGCGTGCCCGCCGACAGCGCCTACGTCGCGGTCCTGCGCACCACCACCGCCGGCCTGGCCGCGCGGCTGGACTTCACCCTCGACGACATCGAGGACCTGCGCATCGCCGTGGGCGAGGCCTGCTCGATGGTGCTCGACCAGGCCCGGGTCGGCGGCGACCTGTTCGCCCGGTTCGACCTGGCCAACGGCGAGCTCTCGGTCACGGTGAGCGCCGACGGCGACCAGGCCACGGAACCCGACCAGTCCGGGTTCGCCTGGCAGGTGCTCACGGCGCTGACGACGCAGGCCAGCGCCGAGGTCGTCGACGGCTCGCTGGGCATCACCTTGTCGATGAAGTCGGCGCTGCTGACATGAGCCCGACCCGGGGCCAGGTCGCCGCCGGCGCCGTCGCGGCCGAGGACCGGCGCACCACACGCGAGCAGAGTCTCGACCTGTTCGCGGAGCTGCGGGCCGCCGGGGCGGACGCCGATCGCCGCGCAATGTGCCGCGAGGCGCTGGTGCACCTGCACCTTCCCCTGGTCGACCACTGCGCGCGACGCTTCCGCAACCGCGGCGAGCCCTTTGACGACCTGGTCCAGGTCGGCACCATCGGGCTGCTGAAGTCGATCGACCGCTTCGACGCCGAGCGCGGCGTGGAGTTCTCCACCTACGCGACCCCGACGATCATCGGCGAGATCAAGCGGCACTTTCGCGACAAGGGCTGGGCGATCCGCGTCCCGCGGCGTCTGCAGGAGCTGCGGATGCTGATCAGCGCCGCCACCTCCGAGCTGTCCCAGGACCTCGGCCGCTCCCCCACGCCGCGCGAGATCGCCGCCAAGATCGAGGTCAGCGTCGAGGACGTGATGGAGGGCCTGGAGTCGGCCAACGCCTACTCGACGCTCTCGCTGGACGCCGGCGAGTCCAGTGAGGACGGCGGCTCGCACTCGATGCTCGACGGCATGGGCATCGACGACGAGGCCCTGGAGCACGTGGAGATCCGCGAGTCGATCAAGCCGCTGCTCGAGCAGCTGCCCGCGCGGGAGAAGCAGATCCTCATGCTGCGGTTCTTCCGCGGGATGACCCAGTCGCAGATCGCCGCCGAGATCGGCGTCTCGCAGATGCACGTCTCGCGGCTGCTCAGCCGCACGCTGGAGAACCTGCGCGAGGCTCTCAGCGACGCCGGCTGACCCGGGATCGGTCGGCGCCCCGTCAGTCTTCGGGGTCGGGGCGGCTCAGCGCCGCCAGCGAGGCCGGGTGCAGCAGCCCGGCGAGGATCAGCAGGCTGACCACCGCGAGCACCGCGGCCAGCCAGGTGGTCGGCGCCGCGCGGAAGCTCCAGGCCAGGCCGAGGAAGATCAGCTCGGCCAGCAGCACCGGGCCGCGCGACCACGGCCGGCGCCGGTTCATGCCCCAGGCGCACCAGATGAGGGCCACGCCGTAGGCGGCGAAGAACAGCGCCGTGGTCACCCCCATCACCAGCCGATCGGAGGAGACGCTGACGGCGTCGGCCACGGCGACCAGCACGATGACCACGCCCTGCACGGCGGTCAGCGCCGCAGCCGCGGCCAGCGGGGCCGGCGTGTCCCAGCGCGAGAAGGGCGACGTCACCACGCAGCGAACCTAACCGGCTGTGACTGAGATGACCGGCGGGGGGCCTTGTGCGGACCCTGCGGAGTTGTCAGCATGGACCTTGTCGTGCGCTCGTGACTGTCGACGTGCCCGGAACCGGGTGGTCGCAGACCGAGGCCGACATCCTCCCACCACCTCGAGACCCGAGTCTGGTGGGCATGCTCGTGAAATCGTTCACGTACGCGACACGAGCCCACCGCAAGCGAACAGGAGCTCCACGCCATGGATTGGCGCCACCGCTCCGCGTGCCTCGATGAGGACCCGGAGCTGTTCTTCCCGATCGGTAGCACCGGCCCCGCCATCCTCCAGGTCGAGGAGGCCAAGCAGGTGTGCCGCCGCTGCGAGGTGCGCGAGCAGTGCCTGGCATGGGCGCTGGAGGCGGGGCAGGACCACGGCGTCTGGGGCGGCCTGAGCGAGGACGAGCGACGCGCCCTCAAGCGGCGCCGTGCCCGGGCGCGGGTCCGGACCGGGGTCTAGGCGGTCGGCACCCGGTTTCACCGGCCGGCGGGTGAAACCGGGGAACATCCCCGGACGAACCAGGCGCGAACCACCCGGTTTCGCGCGCCCGTCGTCCGATATGCCGGGCTCAGCTGGTGAGCGGGACGTCGATCAGGGCCACGGTGCCGCGGTCGGTTCCCGGGCCCAGGTGCAAGGTGCCGCCGAGCTCGGCCACCAGCGTCGTGACGATCGAGAGTCCCAGGCTGCCCGAGGTCGCCGGGTCGACGTCGGCGGCGATGCCGCGGCCGTCGTCGCGCACGCTCACCTGCACCCGGTCGGGCTCGCGCTCCACGCCGATCACCACCTCGCCGGTGCCCTCGCGGCCGAAGCCGTGCTCGACGGCGTTCTGCAGCAGCTCGGTCAGCGCCATGGCCAGCGGCGTGGCCACGTCGGGGTCCAGCGAGCCGAAGCTGCCCTCGCGGCGGGTGCGGACCGCGCCCGCGCTCGAGCCGAGGTCGCTCACGCCGCGGCGCAGCCGGTCGGTCACCTCGTCGAAGTCCACCGACTCCCCCGCCCGGTCGCCCTCGGAGAGCGTCTCGTGCACCACGGCGATCGAGCCGACCCGCCGGACCGCCTCCTCCAGGGCCGCACGGCCCTCGGGAACGTCGAGCCGCCGGGCCTGCAGCCGTAGCAGCGCGGCCACCGTCTGCAGGTTGTTCTTCACGCGGTGGTGGATCTCGCGGATGGTCGCGTCCTTGGTCACCAGCTCGCGGTCGCGCCGGCGGAGCTCGGTGACGTCGCGCAGCAGCACCACCGCCCCGGTCGGGTCGCCGGCCGGACGCAGCGGGATGGAGCGCAGGATCAGCACGGCCTGACCGTTGTCCAGCTCGGTGTCGCGCGGCATCCGGCCGCCGAGCACCGCCGAGATCGCCTCCTCGTCGGGCCGCATCCGCGGCGGCACCAGCGAGCGCGTGACCGTGGCCAGGTCCTGCCCGGCGAGGTCCTCCACGAGGCCGAGGCGTCGGTAGACCGACTGGGCGTTGGGGCTTGCATACGTCACCCGGCCCGAGGCGTCGATGCGGACGAACCCGTCGCCCACCCGCGGCGGGTCGCCGTGGTCGCTGCGCTGCCCGGTGTGCGGGAACGCCCCCGCCGCCACCATCTGGGCCAGCTCCCCGGCCGTCTGCAGGTAGGCCAGCTCCAGCCGGCTGGGGGTCCGGACGCCGTGCAGGTTGGTGTTGCGGGCCACCACGGCGATCACCCGACCGCCGTCACCGGTGGCACGGCGCACCGGGATCGCCTCGACCCGCACCGGCACCTCGTCGCGCCACTCGGGGTCGCCCTCGCGCGCCACCCGTCCCTCGGCGACGGCTCGGTCCAGCAGCGGACGTCGCCCGGCGGGAAGCACCTCCCCGATCACGTCGTCCAGGTACGCCGTGGGGCCGGTGGCCGGCCGCATCTGCGCCACCGCCACGTAGGCGTCGTTGTCGCGGGTCGGCACCCAGAGCACGAGGTCGGCGAAGGAGAGGTCGGCGACGATCTGCCAGTCGGCCACCAGGCGCTGCAGCCAGGCCACGTCGTCGGCATCGAGCGCGGCGTGGGCGCGCACCAGCTCCTCCAGCAACGGCACGCCTCACATTGTCCTCGCTCCGTCCGGCAGCGAACCGCCGGTAGCGTGCGGCGCATGAGGGATGAGCCCGGCGTGCGCATCCGAGCGGCCACCGAGGCCGACCTCGACCAGGTCGGCCGCATCACCGAGGGGGCCTACGCGGAGTTCATGGTCGGCGAGGAGCACGCCCACTACCGCCCGCAGCTGCGCGACGCGGGGCCGCGCTTCCGCGAGGCCGAGCTCCTGGTGGCCGTGGATGCGCTGGGCGAGGTCGTGGGGGCCGTGACCGTCTGTCCGCTCGGCTCGCCGTGGCGCGAGATCGCATCCGAGGAGGAGGGCGAGTTCCGGATGCTCGCGGTCGCGCCGGCAGCGCGCGGCCAGGGCGTCGGCGAGATGCTCGTCAGGCACGTCGTCGACGGTTTCGCGGCGCAGGGTCTTACGCGGACCGCGCTCTCGACCCTGCCGCAGATGACCGCGGCGCACCGGCTCTACGCGCGGCTGGGCTTCGTCCGCGCCCCCGGGCGGGACTGGTCGCCCGCTCCGGGCGTCGACCTGTGGGCGTTCACGAGACCCGGCTGAGGAACCGCTCGGCATCCACGACGACGCGGGTCACCTCGCCGGAGCCGACGAGCCGGCCGTCCTGGGTGGCGGCCACCGAGAACCGCACCAGGCGGCCGTCGACGTGCACCACGGTGGCGCTCACCACCAGCGACCGGCCGACCGGACTGGGCGCCACGTGCTCGAGCGAGACCCGGGTGCCGACGCTGGTCTCGTCGACAGCCAGCGCCTGGGCCAGCGCGGCGCACGTGGCGGCCTCGCACCAGGCCAGCAGCCGGGGCGTGGCCAGCACCGGGAGACTGCCGGAGCCGAGCGCCTCGGCGGTGTCGTCGTCGTTCACGGCGAAGCTCAGCTCGGCGCTGAGGCCGGATGGGATCGGAGTCCCGGATTCGGTTGGCACGGGCCGAGTCTGCGACACTGGACGCTGCACCTGCGAGGAGGACCTGATGGGAAAGACCGGTCGCAAGCGCCGGGCGCGCCGCAAGAAGGGCGCGAACCACGGCAAGCGTCCCAACACCTGACGCACACGAGCCCGGAGCATCTGCTCCGGGCTCGTCGCTTTCCCGGCCAGTAGAGAGGCCGCGAACGAGCGCTAGTCCTCGCTGATGCGCACCTGGACCTGGCGGATCGAGAGCAGCACCCGGTCGCGCAGGCCGTCTGGCGCGGTCTCGCAGCACGAGCGCTGCACCAGCGACTTCACGGTGCGCTCGAGGTCGTACTTGGCCAGGCAGGGGCCGCAGTCGGCCAGGTGCCGCTCGATCTCGTCGCGGTCGGCGTCGACCAGCTCGGAGTCGAGAAAGAAGAACATCTGGTCGATGACGGCCGAGCACTCCCAGTCGGGGTGGGTCATGACGAGGCTCCGTCCCGGCCGGGCGTGAGCAGCGAGTTGTCGCGCACGTAGTCGCTGAGCATCTCCCGCAGCTGCCGCCGGCCGCGGTGCAGCCGCGACATCACGGTGCCGATGGGCGTCTCCATGATCTCGGCGATCTCCTTGTACGGGAAACCCTCGACGTCGGCGAGGTAGACCGCCAGCCGGAAGTCCTCGGGCAGCCGCTGCAGGGCGTCCTTGACCTCCGAGTCGGGCAGGTGCTCCAGCGCCGACATCTCCGCGGACTTCAGCCCGCTGGAGGTGTGGGACTCCGCGCGGTGCAGCTGCCAGTCCTCGACGTCCTCGGACATCGACTGCTGCGGCTGCCGCTGCTTCTTGCGGTAGGAGTTGATGAAGGTGTTGGTCAGGATCCGGTACAGCCAGGCCTTCAGGTTGGTGCCCGGGCGGTACTGGTGGAACGAGGCGTACGCCTTGGCGAAGGTCTCCTGGACCAGGTCCTCGGCGTCGGTGGGGTTGCGGGTCATCCGCATCGCGGCCGAGTACAGCTGGTCGAGGAAGGGCAGCGCGTCCTGCTCGAAGCGCAGGGTGCGCTCGGCCTCGGTCTCGTCCTCGCGGACGTCGGAGGTCCGGCCGTCGGTGTTGGCCGGCTCATCGTGGGTGGCGGTCATCGACTCCCAGCCTACGTGGAGCGGCCGGGACCCCAGCTCGAGCGCTGGCTCGGGTGCGGGAAGCAGGGTCGCGAGCATGCCATCGCAACGTCGGGTGTCAGGTGTTGATTCCCGGTAGCCAGGAGGTGACCGCCAGGAGAACTGCCTCGGGCCGGGCCAGGGAGTGGGTGGCGCCCGGAACGGCGACGAGCTCGGTGGTCGCGGGCAACGGTGGGAACTCCCCCGGTCCACCGAACGCGTCGCGCTCGCCCTGCACGACCAGCGTCGGCACGCCCGCGCCGAGGAGCTCGGCCTGCCGCGACTTCTCCGGCTTGCCCGGCGGATGCAGCGGGAAGGCCAGGCACAGACAGCCCACGGCGCCGACCGCCAGCGCGGACCGGCACGACGACCGGGCGCCCGCGCTGCGGCCGCCGACCACCAGCGGGGTGCCGATCGCCAGCTGGGGCACGACCTCGGCCAAGGCCTCGTCGAGCGCGACCGGTCGCGGGGCGAGGCGTTTCCCGGCGACGGCGAAGGGCGGCTCGAGCAGCACGACCGTGACTCCCTGACCGGGCAGGTGGGCGGCCAGGGTCTGCAGGTCGGCGGCGTCGAGCTTGCCGCTCGCACCGGGCTGCAGCACCAGCGTGAGGTGCGGCCGGTCCGCCGCGTGCACGTAGACCCGGGCGTCGCCCTGAGCGGTCGGGAGCAGCCGGCCCTCAGCCACCGGCCACCACCTGCCCGGCCACCTCCGGGGAGACGTCGTCCAGCGGCAGGGGGGCCACCAGCTCGGGCCCGTTGTTGCGGACGTTGCTGACCAGGCTCGAGACGGGGTAGGCCTCCAGCCGGCCCGGGGCGGCCGGCGTGAGCAGGCCGAGCAAGGTGTCGCGGTCGCCCGTCGTGACACCGTGATCGGGATCAAGCCAGGCATCGACGTTGGCCGGGTCGAGCATGAGCGGCATCCGCTCGTGGATGGTGCCCAGCGAGTCCTCGGCACTGGTGGTCAGCACGGTGCACGTCCACCGGAACCGGTCGGGGTCGTCGTCGGCCTTCTCGGGGTCGCGCCAGATCTCGTAGAGACCGGCCATGGCCAGCACGCCCGCGTCGGTGGGGCGGATGAAGAAGGGTTGCTTGCGGGGCTTGCCGGCCTTCGTGGTCTGCGAGGTGGGGTACCACTCGTAGTAGCCGTCGGCGGGCAGCACGCAGCGGCGACGCTCGAAGGGCCGCCGGTAGGCCGGCTTCTCGGCCACCGTCTCCATCCGGGCGTTGATCATCCGGCTGCCGATCTTCGGGTCCTTGGCCCAGAACGGGACCAGCCCCCACGTGAGCGTGCGCAGCTGGCGCTGCTGCTCGTGGTCGTCGCCGGTGTCCGACTCCCGGGCTGGCCGCTCGAGGACGGCGTAGACCTCCTTGGTGGGCGCGACGTTCCAGTCAGGCTCCAGGCGACGGGTGTCCTGCTCGGGCAGCGGCTCGACGTCGAACTCCTCGATCAGGTCCTCGGGGCGTCTGGTCGAGGCGTAGCGGCCGCACATGCCGCCCAGCATGTCTGAGAAGCCGATCATCGGGTAGGAAGGACCCATGGCCCTCACCCGTCTGCTCGCCCGTCCGCTCCTGGCCTCGACCTTCGTGTTCGGCGGCATCAACGCCCTGCGTCACGCCGAGGGCCATGCCCAGCAGGCGAAGCCGGTCACCGACAAGCTCGTCGAGACCGTGCACGACGCCAAGCCCGACCTCGCCATCCCCGAGGACCCCAAGACCCTGGTGCGGATCAACGCGGCCGCCCAGATCGTCGGCGGCCTGGCGCTCGCGACCGGCCGGTTCCCGCGCCTGTCGTCGCTCGTGCTGGCCGGCAGCGTGGTGCCGACGACGGCGGCCGGCCACCGGTTCTGGGAGGAGAAGGACCCCGCCCAGCGCAACCAGCAGCTCATCCACTTCCTCAAGAACGCCTCGATCCTCGGCGGCCTGATCCTGGCGGCCACCGACACCGAGGGAAAGCCCGGCGTCGCCTGGCGTGCCGGCCGGGCCGCCAAGGACGCCCGTCGCGAGGCCAAGCGGCTGGCCCACGACGCCGCGCTGGAGACGAAGCTGGCGAAGGCTAAAGCGTTCTGAGTCGCGGGTTGGCGAGCGGCACCGTCACGAAGGCGACCATCGCCAGCCCGAAGACGACGAACGGCGTCGCCACCGAGACTCCGCCCGCCAGCGCACCGAAGGCGACGGTGGCGGCGGGCATGAGGACGTCGTCGCCGAGCCGCTGGATCGCCGACATCCGGCCGAGGTAGCTGCCGTCGACGACGACGGCGAAGGTCGCGCTGAGCAGGGTCGAGGCGGCACCGGCAGTGAGGCCGATGACGACGGCGGCCACCCCCGAAACGACCGGCGATCCGAAGCCGAGCAGCACGATCGCCAGACCCTGCGGCAGCAGCCAGGCGAACCCCGCGCGGGCCTGGTGGCGCGGTCGCCGCAGCGCGGTGAGCACCGCGCCCACCGCCGCTCCGGCGCCGACCAGCGCGACCAGGATGCCGACGACCCCGGCGCCCCAGCCCTCCTCGCGGGCGCGCAGCGCCAGGCCGACGCCCTCGGCCGGCCCGACGAACAGGTTGAGACCCGAGAGGCCGAGCACCAGGGCTCGGGTGACCGGCTCGTCGCGCAGGTGCGCGAACCCTCCCGCGATGCTGCGCAGCGGCGGCTCGGCCAACGCGCGCGGCAGCGGGTAGCGGGGTCGCAGCCAGACCACGACGAACACCGCGACCGCACCGAACGTGACGGCGTCGAGCGCGGCGCTGGTGCCGAGGCCCCAGGCCGCCACCACGAAGCCGCCGACGCCGGCTCCGGCCGTGTTGCCCAGCCGCAGCGCGGTCTGCGAGACGCCTTGGTAGGCGGTCATGTCGGCCGGCGCCACCAACTGTCGTCCGACGGTCGAGGCGCTCGGCTCGTAGACCGCGTCGGTGACGCCGAACGCGATGGCGGCGCCCAGCAGCGCACCCAGCGACGGCGGCCCGGTGAGCACGCGCACCACCACCAGCACCAGCAGGCCGATCCGGGCGAGGTTGGCCGCGGCCATCACCCGGCGCGCGTCGTAGCGGTCGGCCACCACGCCACCGAGCAGCAGCACGGCCGCTCGCGGCAGCGTGCCGGCCGCGACGACGGCTCCGGCCGCGGCCGGCGAGGCCACGTGGACGGCGGTCCAGGCCAGGGCGATGGTCCACACCTGGTCGCCGGACTCGCTCACCGCGCGCAGCCCGAGCCAGGAGTGGGCGACGCGGTCGCGCGAGAAGGCCGGCGCCGCGGTGGTCGCGGTCATGGCCGCGTGGGAAAGCCGTGGGTGAACCAGAAGACCGGCTCACGCGGCTCGTCGTCCCCGGAGTCGACCCGGGCCACCACCTCCTCGCGCCAGGCCTGGAAGGTCGCCCGCAGCCGGTCGAGGAGGTCGCGCAGCTCCGGCGCCGAGCACCGGGCCAGGCTGTCGCTGCTGAAGGCGGCCCGACGCCACTCCTCGCCCAGATCGGCCTCGCGGTTCTTCCACTCGACGTACTTGCGCACCTGATGCTCCAGGTTGAGCTTCTCCGCGGCACGGGCGCGGTGAAGGTCGGCCGGGCTGTCGGCGAAGTCGTCGGCGCTCCAGGCCACGCTCACGTCGGTGTAGCGCCACCAGCTGGTGCGGCCGTCGGTGGCCAGCTCCGGCGCGCGCTCGACGAGCCCGGCCCGCTCCAGCATGCGTAGGTGGTGGCTGATGCTGCCCACCTGCTCGCCGAACGCACGAGCCATCGCGCCGACCTGGCTCGGTCCCTCGAAGACGAGGTACTCCACGATCCTCCGCCGCACCGGGTGGTGCACCGCCGCCAGCAGGTCGATGCCGACCTTCTCCTCGCTCATGCCGCCAGGTTCCGACCCCCTCGCCCGTTGCACAAGGGTTCTTGTACATCTCCTCGGTACCCTTCGCAGGTGTCCGACTGGCCTGCCCCCCACGCCGCCGCTCCCGTACGCGCGAGCGTGGCGCTGCCGGGGTCGAAGTCGCTGACCAACCGCGAGCTGGTGCTCGCGGCCCTCGCCGAGGGGCCGGGCGTGGTGCGCCGGGCGCTGCGCTCGCGCGACACCGAGCTCATGGCGGCCGCGCTCACTGCCCTGGGCTCGGCGGTCGACACTGCCGGCGAGGACTGGACCATTACGCCGGGACCCTTCACGAAGCCGGCGAGCATCGACTGTGGTCTGGCCGGCACCGTCATGCGGTTCGTGCCGCCGACGGCCGCGCTGAGCGGCGCCGAGGTCGGCTTCGACGGCGACCCGCACGCCCGCACCAGGCCGATGGCCGAGGTGCTCAGCGGGCTGCGCGGGCTCGGGGTCGAGATCGAGGGCGGCCCCACACTGCCCTTCGCGGTGCACGGCACCGGGTCGGTGCGCGGCGGCCAGGTGACGATCGACGCCTCCGCCTCGAGCCAGTTCGTCTCGGCGCTGCTGCTCTCGGCGCCTCGCTACGACCAGGGCGTCGACGTGATCCACGACGGCAAGCCGGTGCCCTCGCTGCCGCACATCGAGATGACCATCGACTGCCTGCGGCGCCGCGGGGTCGAGGTCGACGACAGCGAGCCGGACCGGTGGCGCGTGCTGCCCGGGCCGATCGCCGCGCGCGAGGTGGCCATCGAGCCCGACCTCTCCAACGCCGCACCGTTCTTGATGCTGGCCATGGTCAGCGGCGGATCGGTCACCGTGCGCGACTGGCCGCACCGCACCACCCAGCCCGGCGACGAGCTGCGCGACCTCCTCGCGCGGATGGGCGCGTCGGTCACGCTCGACGACGACGGCCTGCGGGTCACCGCCGGCGAGGCGATCCACGGTCTCGATGCCGACCTGCACGACGTCGGCGAGCTGACCCCGGCCATCGCCGCCCTGTGCGCGCTGGCCGACTCCCCCTCGGTGCTGCGCGGCGTAGCCCACATCCGTGGCCACGAGACCGACCGGCTGGCCGCGCTGGCCACCGAGCTCCAGGCCCTGGGGTCCGACGTCGTCGAGACCGAGGACGGCCTGGCCATCCGGCCCGCGACGCTGCACGGCGGCCGCTTCGCGACGTACGCCGACCACCGCATGGCCCACGCCGGCTGCGTGCTCGGCGCCGGCGTCGAGGGCGTGCTGGTGGAGGACGTCGCCACCACGAGCAAGACGTTCCCCGGCTTCGCCGAGGTGTGGTCGGGGCTGTTCCGCTAGTGCCGCCCACCGGTCGCTACGGGTCGGAGGACCCCGAGAGCTACGAGCGGCCGCGGCGCCACACCCGCCCCCGGACCAAGGAGCGGCCCAGCTACGACGACGCCGTCGAGGCGCAGGTCGTCACGGTGGACCGCGGTCGCTACACCTGCGTGCTCGAGGACCACCTGGTGACCGCGATGAAGTCGCGGGCGCTGGGACGTCAGGGCGTGGTGGTCGGCGACCGGGTGCGGCTGGTCGGCGACACCTCGGGCGACGAGGGCTCGCTGGCGCGGGTCGTCGAGGTCGAGGAGCGCGCCACGGTGCTGCGGCGCACGGCCGACGACGACGACCCCGTGGAGCGCGTGGTGGTGGCCAACGCCGACCAGCTCGTCGTCGTGGTGGCCCTCGCCGATCCGGAGCCGCGGCTGGGGCTGGTCGACCGCGCCCTGGTGGCGGCCTACGACGCCGGCATGGACCCGCTGCTGTGCCTGACCAAGGCCGACCTCGCCGCCCCCGACGAGCTGCTCGCGATCTACGAGCCGCTCGGCGTGCCGTCCGTGGTCACGCAGCGTTCCTCCTGGGGCGGCGCCGGGCTCGATGAGATCCGCGAACGACTGGCCGACCGCACCAGCGTGCTGCTGGGCCACTCCGGGGTCGGCAAGTCCACGCTGGTCAACGCCCTGGTGCCCGACGCTGGCCGCGAGACCGGGTCGGTCAACGCCGTCACCGGTCGTGGCCGGCACACCTCGACCAGCGCCTACCTGCTCGCGCTGCCCCCTGCCGGCTCAACGACCGGCGGGTCGATCATCGACACCCCGGGGATCCGCTCGTTCGGGCTGGCCCACGTCGACCCCGAGCACCTCATCGAGGCGTTCGGCGACCTCGACGCGCTCACCGACGACTGCCCGCGCGGCTGCACTCACGCCGCGAGCGAGCCCGAGTGCGGGCTCGACCAGGGGGTCGCCGACGGGGTGGTCAGCGCCGCCCGGGTGGCGGCCTACCGTCGGCTGCTGGAGTCGCGGGGCGAGCCGACGTACTGAGCCGGCCATCTGGTCGGGCCGATCTGGTCGGGCCGATCAGGTCGGGGTGCCGTCCCAGACCAGGTGGGCACCCGCGTCGCCGGTGCGGTAGACCGCGTAGGCCACGAACAGCGCGCCGACGACCAGCAGCACCACGAGCGGGATGCTCAGCACGCCCAGCCGCGCCGCGCGCTCGCCGGTGCTGGTCAGCGGCGAGCGGAACGGCAGGACGAAGGCCGCCACCACCATGACGATCGCCAGCACCAGCATCGCCAGCCGCAGGCGTTCGGCCCACTCCTCGTGGGTCTCGAACATCTCGCTGCGGATGTTGAGCCGGTCCTCGAGGTCCTCACCGCTGAGGTACGCGACGTAGATCGCCGCGAAGCCCAGCACGCTCACGACGAGGGCCGGCCAGCGCACCGCCCACCGCCAGCGAGGGACGAGGGCGAAGACCAGGCAGAGCAGCGCGGCCAGCGGCGTCAGGACGACAGCGGCGTGGACCACGAGCGGGTGCAGCGGAATGCCGTTGAAGTTCATTGTTCAACGATAGGTGTTCACAGCTGACCGCGACCTGAAGGGACGATGAGACCTTCGGGCATAGCCTGTGCCCCATGGTCTCCACGTTCACCGACGATCTGCGCCTGGCGCACGTGCTGGCCGACGACGCGGACTCGTTGACGACCGCCCGGTACAAGGCGCTCGACCTGCACGTGATGACCAAGCCGGACCTGACCCCGGTGACCGACGCCGACCAGTCGGTCGAGGAGGGCATCCGCCGCACGCTCTCGCGCGCCCGCCCCCGCGACGCCGTGCACGGCGAGGAGCTGGGCACGTCGGGGCACTCCCAGCGCCAGTGGGTGATCGACCCGATCGACGGGACCAAGAACTTCGTGCGCGGCGTGCCCGTGTGGGCCACCCTCATCGCGCTGATGGTCGACGACGAGGTGGTGGTGGGCTGCGTGTCGGCGCCGCAGCTCAATCGTCGCTGGTGGGCCTCGCAGGGCGACGGTGCCTGGACCGGCAAGTCGCTCCTGCGCGCCAGCCGCTGCCAGGTCTCCGACGTCACCCGGCTCGAGGACGCCTCGCTGTCGTACTCCTCGCTCGGCGGCTGGGACGAGCGCGGCCGGATGGACGACTTCCTCTCGCTCTCCCGCCGCTGCTGGCGCACCCGCGCCTACGGCGACTTCTGGTCCTACATGCTGCTGGCCGAGGGCGCCGTCGACCTGGCCGCCGAGCCCGAGCTGGAGCTGCACGACATGGCGGCCATCGACGTCATCGTCCGTGAGGCCGGCGGCATCTTCACCTCCCTGGAGGGCGAGGCCGGTCCGCACGGCGGCAACGCCCTGGCCAGCAACGGCCGGCTCCACGACCAGGCGCTGGCCTTCATCGGCTCGCTGCCCGACGACGGCGGCGAGGCCCGCCGACCGGGGTCGGTGCACGAGCTCAGCGCCTTCCGTCGCACCACCACCGACACCGACTGAGGGTTCTCAAGGGGCCCGCGCTGGCCTAGCCTGCGTCTGAACCGACCAATGGTGGAGGTTCGCCGATGTTGATCAAGGACGTGCTCGCGACCAAGCCCGACAGCGAGGTCATCACCATCGCCCCGGATGCCGGGGTGCGCGAGCTGATCGCCCAGCTCGCGGAGCACAACGTCGGTGCGCTCGTCGTGTCCGACGACGGCAGCCGGGTGGCCGGCATCGTCTCCGAGCGCGACGTCGTGCGACGCCTCGTTGACGGCGACGCCGTGCTCGAGGCCCCGGTCTCGCAGATCATGACCTCGCTGGTCGCCTCCTGCGGCCCGGGCGACGACCTCGACGACCTGATGGCCCTGATGACCGAGCGGCGGATCCGGCACGTGCCGGTGCTCGAGGACGACGCGCTGGTCGGCGTCGTCAGCATCGGCGACGTGGTGAAGAGCCGGATCGGGCAGCTGGAGTTCGAGCGCGATCAGCTGGACAGCTACGTGCATCAGACCTAGCTCGCGAAGCGAGCTAGGTCTGATGCACAGGAGCCGAGACGTCGGAACCCGATGTCTCTGCTGCTCGCGCAAAGCGCGCATCTCAGAGACGTCGGATTGCGACGTCTCGGCGAGACAACCAGCAGCCAGCGATAGTCGCGTGGCGAGCGGCAAGCGCGGGTCGGTCGGAAACGCCGGGTACGAGCCCGAAGGCGCTTGCGTGTCATCTCGGCGAGACAACCAGCAGCCAGCGATGGTCGCGTGGCGAGCGGCAAGCGCGGGTCGGTCTGAAGCGCCGGGCACGAGCCACGTAGACGACGTGACAGTGTTGCCCACATGAGCACAGAGAAGCCCGAGATCGAGTTCCCGGGCGGCGACGCCCCGACGGCCCTGGTGATCACCGACATCGTCGAGGGCGAGGGCCCCGAGGCGACGTCCGGCAGCACCGTCGTCGTGCACTACGTCGGCGTCGCCCATTCGACCGGCGAGGAGTTCGACGCCTCCTACAACCGCGGCGACCCGCTCTCCTTCCGCCTCGGCGTCGGCCAGGTCATCGCCGGCTGGGACCAGGGTGTGCAGGGGATGAAGGTCGGCGGACGCCGTCAGCTGCTCATCCCCTCCGACCTCGCCTACGGCGAGCGTGGGGCCGGGGGTGTCATCAAGCCCGGTGAGGCGCTGGTGTTCGTGGT
>NZ_RDBE01000001.1:395613-692598 GCF_003674065.1 Nocardioides mangrovicus | reverse complement strand
CCCCCGGAAATCAGCTCCAGAAACGGTCGATCCCACGAGTTTCGGGAGGCCACCGTCCACTTCGCCCGACTCGTCACCCAGCGTTCGCTCCCCTGCGTTCGCTACTTGGCCTTCGTCACCCGGCACGACACCCCGCCCAGGACGACGACGTCGCCGGGCACGAGCTGACGGCCGCGGCGGGTCTCGACCTCTGCGTTGACCAGCACCTGGCCGTCGGCGAGCAGCGGACGGACGTCGGAGCCGGAGTCGACCAGGTTGGCCAGCTTGAGCAGCTGGCCGAGCCGTATCGACTCGTCGCGGATCTCGACCTCCCGGGTCTCGTGGACACTCATGACAACACCTCCGAGGCCGCGTGGATGACCAGGCCCACCAGTCCGCCGACCAGCGTCCCGTTGATCCGGATGAACTGCAGGTCGCGGCCCACGTGCAGCTCGATGCGCCGGGAGGCCTCGGTGCCGTCCCAGCGTTGGATGGTCTGGGTGATGACGCCGGTCAGCTCGGCGCCGTAGCGCTCGACGACGAACACGGCGGCGTCGCTGGCCCAGGCGTCGAAGCGCTGCTGCAGCGCCGGTTCGGTGGCCAGCCGGCCTCCGAAGGCCGCCGCCTCGGTCACCGCGCGGCGGCGCAGCGGGCCCTCGGCGTCGGCCAGCGCCTCGACGAGCGCCTGCCGCAGCGCGCTCCAGATCCGCAGGCCCGACTCGACCAGCTGCGGCTGCTCGAGGAGCCGGTCGCGCAGCCGGTCGGCGCGGGCCTGGGTGCCGGGGTCGTCGAGCAGGTCCTGGGCGAGCTGGGTGAGCGCGGAGTCGATCGCGTGCCGCACCTCGTGGTCGGGGTCGCCGCGCACGTCGGCCACCCAGCGGATCGCCTCGAGGTGAAGGCGGTCGGTCACCACCTCGTTGAGCCGCGGCGGCGCCCACCACGGCGCGCGCTGGCCGATGACGTCGGTGAAGGTGTCCTGGTGGTGCGCCAGCCATCGGTGGGCCTCCTCCAGCACCAGGTCGACCATGCCGTGGTGCGCGCCGTCCTCGACCACCTCGCCGAGCAGGCTGCCCAGCACCGGTCCGAGCGGCTCCTGGCGCAGCCGCGGGATCAGCACGTCGACGACCACGACGGCCACGTCCTCGTCGCGCACCCGCCGCAGCGCGGCCGAGACCAGCGCCGAGGCCTCGTCCACCGCGCGGGCGGCGTTGGCCGGCTGGCGCAGCCACTCCCCCGTGCGTCGCGCGAGCTCGGCCGAGGCCAGCCGCTCGCGCACCACCGGCTCGGCCAGGAAGTTCTCGCGCACGAACGACTCCAGCCCGCGGCCCAGCTCGTCCTTGCGACGTGGCACCAATGCGGTGTGCGGCACCGGCACTCCCAGCGGGTGGCGGAACAGCGCGGTGACGGCGAACCAGTCGGCGATCGCACCGACCATCGAGGCCTCGGCGCCGGCGTTGACGTAGCCCCAGAAGCCGCCCACCGAGTGCGCCAGGTGAAGGGTCGCGACGTAGACCACCGCGGCCAGGGCCAGCAGCGACGTCGCGACCGTGCGCATCCGGCGCAGCCGTACGCGGCGATCGGCGTCAGCGTCGGGGTCGGCGGCGAGCAGGGTCACGCGCCCACCGTAGAGGTGGGCGGTAGCGTTACCAGCGAGTCACCTACAGCGCGAGGAGTGCGTCGATGAAGCTGTCGCTCACCGAGGAGGAGCAGGCGTTCCGCGAGGAGATGCGGACGTTCTTCACCACCAAGATCCCGAAGGAGCTGCGCGAGCGCGGCGCAACGGAGGAGGGCGAGTCCTTCAAGGACGCCGTCGTCACCACGCAGCGCATCCTCAACGAGGCCGGTTACGCCGTGCCGAACTGGCCCACCGAGTGGGGCGGCCAGGATTGGACCCCGCTGCAGAAGCACATTTGGCACGAGGAGATGCAGCTGGCGAACGTCATCCCGCCGCTGGCCTTCAACGCCAACATGATCGGCCCGGTCATCGCGAATTTCGGCAGCGAGGAGATGAAGGAGAAGTTCCTCGCCAAGACCGCGAACATGGACATCTGGTGGTGCCAGGGCTTCTCCGAGCCCAACGCCGGCTCCGACCTCGCTTCGCTGACCACCAAGGCGGTCAAGGACGGCGACGACTGGGTCATCAACGGCCAGAAGACCTGGACCACCCTGGGTCAGTACGCCGACTGGATCTTCTGCCTGTGCCGCACCGACCCCGAGGTCAAGAAGCAGGCCGGCATCTCGATGATCCTCATCCCGATGGACGCCGAGGGCGTCACGCTGCGCCCGATCCAGCTCATCGACGGCGGCCACGAGGTCAACGAGGTCTTCTTCGAGGACGTCCGCGTGCCCGCCGAGAACCTGGTGGGTGAGGAGAACCAGGGCTGGACCTACGCCAAGTTCCTCCTCGGCAACGAGCGCGTCGGCGTCGCCCCAGTAGGCGCCACGAAGCGCAACCTCGCCCTGGTCAAGGAGACGGCCGCCGCGGGCAGCTCCGACGGGGGCATCGACGACCCGCTGCTGGCCGCCCGCATCGTCGAGCTGGAGAACGAGCTGCTCGCCCTCGAGCTCACCGCGCTGCGGGTGGTGGCCAACTCCACCGATGGCAAGCCGCACCCGGCCTCCTCGGTGCTCAAGCTCAAGGGCACCGAGCTGCAGCAGGCGGTCTCCGAGCTGGCGGTCGACGTCTACGGCACGTCGTCGCTGGCCTCCGGCGCCCGCGACACCGGCGTGCCGCTGGCCGCCGCGCTCGCGGGCCCGACGTACCTCAACCTCCGCAAGGCCTCCATCTACGGCGGCTCCAACGAGGTGCAGCGCCAGATCATCGCCGGCACCATCCTCGGTCTGTAGAAGGAGCAACGACATGGACTTCCTGCTCGACGACGAACAGCAGGCCCTGGCCGACGCCGTCCGCGGCCTGCTCAAGGGCTACGACGCCGAGAAGCGCCGCACCGTCACCGAGGACGACCCGGGCTTCGACGAGGAGATGTGGAAGAAGCTGGCCGACATGGGGGTGCTGGGCCTGCCCTACCCCGAGGACGTCGGCGGCTCCGGCGCTGGACCGGTCGAGGTGGCCGTGGTGGCCGAGGAGCTGGGCAAGGTGACCGCGCCCGAGCCGTTCGTGGAGGCCGTGGTCTTCGCCGGTGGGCTCATCGCGGCCTGCGGCACCGCTGAGCAGAAGCAGGAGCACTTGGCCGCCATCTCCGACGGCTCGGTGCTGCCGGCGGTGGCCTGGCACGCCCCCGACGGCAGCGGCGAGGGCGTCACCGTCAACGACGACGGCACCTTGTCGGGCACCAAGGAGCCGGTGCTCAACGGCGCCCGGGCCGACCTGCTCGTCGTGCTCGCCGGCGGCCGGCTCTTCCTGGTCTCCGGCGCCGACGTCGACAGCCACGGCAGCCGGACCTCCTACCGCACCGTCGACGGGCTGCGCGCGGCCGAGGTGGTCTTCGACCAGACCCCGGCCACCCCGCTGGGCGACGGCAGCGACATGTCGGAGTCGTTTCGCACCATCGCCGCCATCGCGCGCATCGCCTACGGCCACGAGGCCCTCGGCCTGATGGACACCGCGCTGCGGCTCACGACGTCCTACCTGACCACGCGCAAGCAGTTCGGCGTCACGCTCAACACCTTCCAGGCGCTCACCTTCCGCGCGGCTGACATGTACACCTCGCTCGAGCTCACCCGCTCGATCGTCACCTGGGCCACGATGGTGCTGGCCGACTCCTCCTCCACCCCGGCGAAGGTGCGCGAGGCCGCGTTCCGCTCCAAGCTGCAGGTGAGCAAGGCCGGTCGCCACATCGGTCAGGAGGCCATCCAGCTCCACGGCGGCATCGGCATGACGATGGAGTACGCGGTCGGCCACATCACCGCTCGCCTCACCGCCATCGACCACACCCTGGGCGACGGCCGTGACATGGTCGCCGCGCTCTCCACCAGCTTGACCGACCATGGGGTCGTCGAGCCGTTGCCCTGAGTGAGCTCCAGCGAGCGAAGGGCAGGAGCCGAGACCACAGCGGCGGGTAACGCTCCCAGAGCGGCCGGGACGAGCGGGTCTGTCTGGAGCCGGGGCACGGGCACGTGTACCCCAGACACAGGCAGCCCCCGCCGTACCCCAGGTGCAGGCAAACCCCGCCGTATCCCGAGTCCCGCACACCTCACGGCTGCTGACCGTCTCGCCGAGACGTCGCATCCCGACCGCCCTGGCGGGCGCGCTCCGCACGTCGAGCAGAGCCGTCGAGATCCGACGTCTCGGCTCCTGCCGTTGTGGGAGCCTCGAACGCCTTACTCGCTGCGCTCGCTCGTCGTCCTGGGCTCCCACAACGGCGTGTGCCGGTCCAGGTCCAGCGGGGCGGCGAAGAGGTAGGTGTGCGCGTCGGCAGTGGCCAGCTCCTCGGTGAGGATGCGGACCATCGTCTCGAGCATGGCCATCGAGAAGCCGGCGCCGTCGAGGTCGACCGAGACCAGCAGACCGAGCTCGGTGAGCGCGGGTCCGTGGACCCACTCGGCGCTGACCTCGCCCAGCGCGGGGTGGTCGACCTCCTCGCCGGAGCGGGTGACGTCGTAGAGCCGGTCGACGGCGCGGTGCAGAGCGAGGCCGACGTCCTCGGGCACCGCGCCCGGGGCCACCGCCGGCTCCAGCACGGCCACGACGAAGGCGGGCTCGCCGCCCCACATCAGCAGGTCGGCGCCCCGCGGCAGGTCGCCCTGGATCTCCTGGACGCCGTCGCGGGTGAGGGCGAGCTTGTACCCCTGGGCGTCGACGACGTCGTTCGCCACGGTCACCTGGCCCATCGTCACCCCCCGCAGTTGTCGGCTCGTCGGTAGTACACCCCACGAGCTGTCGCGGCGCGGGGTATTCGCCTCAGAACAGCCGACCGGACTGGTCCGGAGGCCCGGATTCGAGGTCGAGCAGGAACCGCTTGCGCTCGATGCCGCCCGCGTAGCCGGTGAGGGTGCCGTCGGCGCCGATGACACGGTGGCACGGGACCACGACCGCTACCGGGTTCATCGCGTTGGCGTGCCCGACGGCCTGGGCCCAGTGCACGTCGCCCAGCTCGCGGGCCAGCTCGCCGTAGGACCGGGTCTGCCCGTAGGGGATCTGCTGGAGCAGGTCCCACACCCGGAGCTGGAAGTCGTTGCCGCGCAGCGCGAGCGGCAGGTCGAAGGTCTGCAGCTCACCGGCGAAGTACGCCGCCAGCTGCTCGCCGACGATCCCACCGGCGTCCTCGACGCGCGGGCCCAAGCCCTCGACCGGCGGCTTGCGCAGGTGGCCCGGGAAGTACAGCCCGGCGAGGGCCTCCTGCCGGCCGGAGCCCTCGAGCACCAGGGTCAGCTCGCCGACCGGCGAGGGGACGACGGTATGGGTCCGGGTGGTCGTCACGCTCATACCTCGCAGACGTCCGGCCCCACCCGTGCGTGAGGTCAGCCCACCCAGAACCCGCGGCCGCCGCCGAAGCCCCAGTCGCCGAAGCTGTCGCGGTAGGAGCCGCCCTGCCGCGAGCCCAGGTAGGACCCGACGACGGCGGCGCCGAGGTCGTCCAGCTCGGGTGCGACCACCTGCCCGCCGACGCGCTGGGCCATCTGGTCGATGAACCGGGCCAGGCCGGGGTCCTCCCCCAGCCGGAAGAACGTGACCTGGGCACCGAGCCGGCCGGAGTTGTCCAGCTCGCGGACCGTGAGCGCCACGGTCAGCGGGTGCGGCGGGTAGGAGAACGAGACCTGGCCGTTGCGCTCGAGGTGCGAGGTGGGCTCGCCGTCGGTGACGATCAGCAGCACCGGCTGGGCGTTGGGGTGCTTGCGGAAGTGACGGTTGGCCAGCAGCAGCGCGTGGTGCAGGTTCGTGCCCTTGTCCCACATGGCGTCGAGCGCCGTGAGCTGCTCGATCTCCATCACCTCGGCGTGCCGGCCGAATCCGATCAGCTGCAGGTGGTCGCCGCGGAAGCGGCTCTGGATCAGGTGGTGCAGCGCCAGCGCGGTGCGCTTCATCGGCACCCAGCGACCGTCCATGGCCATGGAGAACGAGGTGTCGACCAGCAGCGCCACGGCCGCCTGGGTGCGCGCCTCGGTCTCCTGCACCACGACGTCCTCGATCGAGAGCAGCGGACCGGCGGCGTCGCCGGCGCGGCGCAGTACGGCGTTGGTGACGGTGCGGGTGACGTCCCACGGCTCGGTGTCGCCGAACTCCCACTCCCGGCTGGAGCCGGAGAGCTCGCCGGCCGCCCCGGACTGCCGCACGTCGCGCTGGCCCTGGCGGCCCGACAACCGCGTCGCGACGTCCTTGAGCAGCGCCTTGCCCAGCTGCCGCATCGCCTTCGGGGAGAGCCGCAGCTCGCCGTCGGAGCCACGCTTCATGTAACCGCTGTCGCGCAGGGCGCGCTCGAGCTCGGCCAGCGTGCGGGCGTCGACGCCGGCCTCCTCGCCGAGTTGGCGCGAGAGCTTGTCGAGGTCGACGTCGTCCATGCGCGAGCCGTCGTAGCTCTGCGAGAGCTGCTCGGCGAGCTCGTCGAGGTCGGCCAGGTCCTGCAGCACACCAGTGCCGTCGCCCAGCCCCATGCCCTCCTCGCCGTCGAACCGCTCGCCGCTGGTCCAGTCCTCGCCGGGACGCAGGGCCTGCAGGTTCGCGTCGAGCTGGGCCAGCGACTGCATCAGCTCCGGGGAGCCGAACGCCTGTTGCGAGAGCTCCATCAGCTCTTGTCGCTGCTCGGCGGTCATCGAGTTCATCATCCGCTGGGCCGCGGCGGCGCGGGAGGCGAGCGCGTCGAGCAGCTCGTCGACGTCGCGCGGGTTCTCCGGGAAGTACTCCCCGTGCTGGGCCATGAACTCCTCGAACTGCTCGGGAGTGTCGGTGCCCTGGGCGTGGTCGGAGAGCAGCTGGTTGAGGTCGGTGAGCATCTGGTTGACCGCGGCACGGTCCTCGTCGGTGGCGTTCTGCATCGCCTGCTTCATGCCCTTGAAGCGCTGGTCGAGCAGCTCGCGGCCGAGCAGGTCCTTGATCTGCTCGTAGGCCTCGCGCGCCTCGCCGGACTGCCAGTCGTAGGACGACAGCTCGCTCACCGCGGCGGCCGTGCTGGCCGGCAGGTTGTCCAGCTGCATCTCGCGAAACGACCGGTCGGAGTCGTCGAGGTCGACGTCGCGCGCCAGCTGGCCGCGCTCGGCCAGGACCGCCTTGTCCAAGAGCTCCTTGACCTCCTGCAGCGTGCCGTCCATCCGGTGCTGGGAGAGCAGCTCACGACGCCGCTCGGCCACCTGGCGCGCGAGGTCGTCCAGGCCGCGCTGGCTGTCACCGCCGCGCCGCAGGAACTCCCGCATCGCGCGCTCGGGCGAGTAGCCGGCCATGACGTCCTGGCCGATGGCGTCCAGCGCCTCGGCCAGGTCGACCGGCGGCGCGAGCGGGTCGGGGCCGCCGGTGTAGCGCCCGTAGCGTGAACGGTGGCGGTCGGCCCTACCCATAGACGGTCTCGCCGCCAGCAGAGTCCTTGTCGATCTTGCGGGCCAGGTACAGCCCCTCCAGCGCGAGCTCGAGCGCGCTGGCGCGCTGGCCGTCGTTGGTGGCGCCGAGGCGGTCGGTGACCTGGTCGTAGAGGTCGGACTCCCCCAGCACCGGCAGGCCGGCCAGGAAGTCGCGGGCGGTGACCTGCTCCCCAGTGCTGACCGAGCTGCCATGCTCGATGGCCTCGACCAGCAGCGCGAAGTCGATGCCGCGCAGCACGTGGCGCACGGTCTCGGCGGTCGAGGTGCGCAGCAGGTGGTCGAGCACGTCGCGCTCGCGGCCCTCCTCGCCGGTCTCGAACTCGACCTTGCCGCCCAGGACGTCGACCGCCGTCTCCAGGTCGACCACGCGCGCCACCGGCTCGCCCTCGCCGGTGATCGTCGCCCGGTGCAGGGCGGCCGCGGCGATGGTCTCCGCGCCGGCGATGGAGAACCGGGCCGAGACGCCGGAACGCTGGTCGACCGACTGGGACTCGCGCAGCGAGCGCGTGAAGCGGGCCAAGATCTCCACCAGGTAGTCCGGCACGTCGGCGACCAGGTCGGCCTCCTGCCGGATCACCGCCATCTCGTCCTCGAGCTCGGTCGGGTAGTGGGTGCGGATCTCCGCCCCGAACCGGTCCTTGAGCGGGGTGATGATGCGCCCGCGGTTGGTGTAGTCCTCGGGGTTCGCGCTGGCCACGACGAGCACGTCGAGCGGCAGCCGCAGCACGTAGCCGCGGATCTGGATGTCGCGCTCCTCCATCACGTTGAGCATCGCGACCTGGATCCGCTCGGCGAGGTCGGGCAGCTCGTTGATGGCCACGATGCCGCGGTGCGAGCGCGGGATGAGACCGAAGTGGATGGTCTCCGGGTCGCCCAGCGAGCGGCCCTCGGCGACCTTCATCGGGTCGACGTCGCCGATCAGGTCGGCCACCGAGGTGTCGGGGGTGGCCAGCTTCTCGGCGTAGCGCTCGCTGCGGTGCACCCAGACGACCTTCAGGTCGTCGCCGTGCAGCGCGACGGCGTTGCGCGAGGCGGCGGTGAGCGGCTCGTACGGGTGCTCGCGCAGCTCGGAGCCGGCGATCACCGGCGTCCACTCGTCGAGCAGGCCGACCATGGTGCGCAGGAGCCGCGTCTTGCCCTGCCCGCGCTCGCCGAGCAGCACGACGTCGTGCCCGGCGATCAGCGCCCGCTCGAGCTGCGGGATGACCGTGTCGTCGAAGCCGTGCAGCCCGGGCCACGGGTCACGGCCCTCGGCCAGCGCGGCCAGCAAGTTGTCGCGCATCTCCTGGCGCAGCGTCTTCGCGACGTGGCCGGACTCGCGCAGGGCACCGAGCGTTGAGATGGTGGGAGCATCCGTCACGGTGAAAACGCTACTCCGCAGCGCATGAGCGATGAGTCCCGGCGACCCGACGAGTCCAGACCAGCATGAGCTTCCTCCTGGTTCCCGGCGCCGGCGGCGACCCGTGGTACTTCCACCGGCTGCTGCCGCTGCTGCGCGAGACGGGGGCTGACGCGGTGGCCGTCGACCTGCCCGGACCGGACCCCGACGTCGGACTCGCCGCCTACGCGGACCTCATCGCCGCGGCCGGACGCGGGCTGGCCGACGTCACCCTGGTCGCGCAGTCGATGGCCGGGTTCTGCGCACCGCTCGCGGCCGATCGACTCGACGTCGCGCAGCTGGTGCTGCTCAACGCCATGGTCCCGCGACCCGGCGAGACCGCCGGGGCCTGGTGGGAGGCCGTGGGCTGCGACGGCCCCGGCCCGGACTTCGACGTCGAGCAGACCTTCTTCCACGACGTGCCCGCGGACCTCACGCGCGAGGCCTTCTCGCGCGGGGAGCGCGACGAGGCCGAGATCGCCTTCGCCGAGCCCTGGCCGCTGCCGGCCTGGCCCGACGTGGCGACCACGGTGCTCAGCGGCGCCGAGGACCGGCTGTTCCCGCTGCCCCTGCAGCAGCGGGTCTCGCGCGACCGGCTCGGACTGGAGCCGCTGGTGGTCCCGGGTGGCCACCTGGCCGCGCTGTCGCGACCCGAGGAGCTGGCAACAGTGCTGCGACACCTCGGATCGGGACACGCGGGAGCGGGGCGGCTGAGCGACATTTTCTGACATTGCGGACGAGCACCACCTAGCCTGAGCGGGTGACCAGCCAGGTGCGCGAGCACACGACGCCGTCACCGCCGGCGCCCGTCGACGCGCTCGTCACCCAGCTGGTGCGGCTGATGCCGACGCTCATGCTGGTCGCGCTGGTGTTCTTGGTGACCAAGAAGAGCTCCGAGACGGTCTCCAACCCCGACACCTTCTTCCACCTGCGCTTCGGCCACGAGTTCCTCGACGGCTGGTCGATCTGGGACCCCGGCAGCGTCACCCACTTCGCCACCGCCCCCTGGGTGCCGACGCAGTGGCTCGCCGAGATGGCCATGGCCAAGGTCGAGGACTGGTTCGGGCTGCCCGGCATCGCCTGGATCACCGGCGCGGGCTTCGTGGCGCTCACCCTCGTCGTCTACCTGGCCTGCCGTCGCGTCAGCGGCGCCTGGGTCTCGACCACGATCGCCGCGCTGATGGTGATCGCGGCCAGCGACGGGCTCTCCGCACGGCCCCAGCAGATCAGCTACCTGCTCGTCGTCGTCTACGCCGAGGCCTGGCGGCGCACCAGCCGCGACGCTCGCCCCCGCTGGTGGCTGCTGGCGCCGGCCTGGTTCTGGCCGATGCTGCACGGGATGTGGCCGCTGGGCATCGTCGTGAGCGCCGTCGCGGCGCTCGGCATCGTCGCCGACCGGCGCGCCACGCTGAGCCGCCGGCAGTGCCGCGACCTGCTGGCGCTGCCGGTGTCGATGGCGGTGGTCTCGGCGCTGACCCCGGTGGGACCCAAGATCTACCCCGCGGTGCTGCTGGTCGCCGACCGCGGCCGCTACTACACCGAATGGCAGCCGCCCGACTTCCACCGGGTCCCCGAGATCGCCCTGATGCTGCTCTTCGCCGTCGTGCTCGTCGTGCGCATCCGCACCGGCACCCGCAGCTGGTACGTGCTCGGCTCGATCGTCGTCGCCGCCGGCTTCTGCGTGTACTCCTCGCGCACGGTGCCGGTGGCCGCCGGCCTGCTCGCGCTGCAGGCCGCTGCCGCCCTCGGCGAGATCACCGACCGCGCCCAGGCGACCCGGCGCCGCGACGGCCTCATCGCGCACGCGGTCGCGGGAGCCGGCCTGGTCGGGCTGGCCTGCGCGGTGCCGTTCACCGCCGCCCACCCGGCCCCCAAGCCGGCCTGGATCGACAGCGAGATCTCCGCGCTGCCCGCCGGCACGAGCCTGCTCAACGACGACCAGGACGGCGGCTACCTGATGTGGCGCTACCCGCAGGTCCAGATCTGGGCCCACGGCTACGGCGACGCCTTCACCCTCGCCCAGCTCCACCGGACCCGCCAGCTGGTCGACCTCTCCCCGGGCTGGCCTCGGGTGCTGCGCGCCAGCGGTATCCGGTACGCCCTGCTCGACCCCACCGAGCCGCTCGCCTACGCCCTCGTCCACGACCAGGGCTGGCACCTGGAGCACCGCAGCAAAGACTATGCCTGGCTGGTGGCGCCGGGCGCGGGCTGAGACGTCCCCCCGAGGACCTGGACTACATCTCGTCCTGGTCGACCCGCACCCGCTGCCGATCGGGCCGGAAACCGTGGTCGAGGGCCCACAGCACGGCCTGGCTGCGGCTCTGGACGCCCATCTTGCGGTAGCCCGAGCGGATGTAGGACTTCACGGTGTTGATGGACAAGAAGGCCCGCGCCGCGACCTGTTCGTTGCTCAGGCCCTGGGCGATGAGGGCGACGACCTCGGCCTCCCGCTCGCTCAGTCCCTCGCGGCGCCCCGGCCAGTCGCCGGGCTCGGGCTCGGTCACGGCCTCGCCCTGGGTCATCACGACGGTCTCGCCAGCGTTGATCTTCTCCAGCGCCGCCACCAGCTCCTCGGCGGGCAGCCCCTTGGGCAGGTAGCCACGCGCCCCGCCGTCGAGGGCCTCGGCCACAGCCTGGTCGGAGGTGTTCCAGGAGTAGACGACCAGCCACTTCGCCGAGCAGTCGCGGCAGATGTCGTCGCACTCGATCTGCGAGCCCGAGCGCTGGGCGAAGTTGTCGTAGAGGGCCAGGTCGACGTCGGCCTCGACCGAGGCGTTGACGTCCAGCTCGACGATGGTGACCCGCTCCCCGTAGGGCTCGAGCATGGCGGCCAAGCCGGCGACGACCACCTCATAGTCGTTCACCAGCGCGATCCGCACGGTCCCATCCTCACCCATCGGTGCAGAAACTACCCGACCGTGGGACCACCCGTGCGGGTGTGCGGGCTCTCGGGCGTCGGGTCGAGGAAGACGTGCACGACGTCGGGGTACGCCTCGCGCACCCGCTGCTCGACGGAGTCGGCCACCTGCTCGAGGTCGCGACCGGTGGCGTCGGGGTCGACCTGCACCCGCGCGGCCATCAGCACCTGGTCCGGTCCCAGCTGCATCGTCAGCACCTCGGGGGCGCCGCGGATGCCGTCGGTGCCGACCACCACCTCGCGCAGCCCGTCGACCAGCTCCTGATCGACGGCCTGCCCGATCAGCAGGGCGCCGTTCTGCCGGCCCAGCACCAGCGCCACGCCGACCAGCAGCACGCCGATCAGCAGCGAGGCGACCGCGTCGAAGACGGTCGTGCCGAGCAGCTCGTCGAGGCCCAACCCGCCGGCGGCGAGCAGGATGCCCACGACGGCGGCGGTGTCCTCGAAGAACACCCCGCGCACCGTCGGCTCGGCCTCGTGGAGCAGCTGCCGGCCGAAGCCGACGCCGGCCTCCCGTGCCTCGCCGACCAGCTGCCACACCGCGCGCAGCAGCGACCCGCCGTCGAGCACCAGCGCCACCGCCAGCACCACGAACGCCACGAGCGGGCTGTGCTCCTCACGCGGGTGCACCAGCGCCGAGACCCCTTGGAACACCGAGAACCCGGCGCCGAGCACGAAGACGGCCACCGCCGCCAGCAGCGACCAGAAGTAGCGCGCCTTGCCGTAGCCGAAGGGGTGCTCGGCGTCGGCCGGGCGCACGCTGCGCCGCAGCGCCGCCATCAAGAACGCCTGGTTCAAGGTGTCGGCGAAGGAGTGCGCGGCCTCCGAGAGCATCGCCGAGGACCCGGTCATCACGCCGCCGACCAGCTTGGCGATGGCGATCGCGAGGTTGGCGACGCCCGCGAAGAGCACGGTGAGACCGGAGGAGCCACCCTCCTCCGTCATGCGGCCGCCGTCACTCGACCAGGGCCGCCGCGTCGGCCGAGCCGGTCAGCCCCTGGCGCAGGTCGCGGAAGATCCGCGCCAGCAGCCGCGAGACCTGCATCTGGGTGATGCCGATGTCCTCGGCGATCTCCTGCTGGGTCAGCCCCCTCACGAAGCGCAGCTCGAGGATGCGCCGGTCGCGGTCGCCCAGCACCCGCACCACCGGGCGCAGCATGGCGCGCGCCTCGGCGGCGGCCTGGGCCGGGTCCAGGCCGCCCAGCGCCTGGGCCAGGGTGTCGTCACCGTCGCCGACGGGGCGGTCGAGCGAGTCCGGGGTGAACGCCGCGTCGCTGGAGAGCGCCTCCTCGACGTCGCCCACGCTGACCTCGAGGTGCTCGGCGAGCTCACTGGGACGGGGCGCCCGGCCCAGGGAGAAGGTCAGCTCCGCGCGCGCCGTGCTCAGTCGCGCCTGCATCTCCTGGATGCGGCGCGGCGGACGCACCATCCAGCCGAGATCGCGGAAGTAGCGCCGGATCTCCCCGCGCATCGTCGGCACCGAGTAGGCCAGGAAGTCGAACCCTCGCTCGCTGTCGAAGGCCCTCACCGAACGGATCAGCGCCACGTAGGCGACCTGGCGCAGGTCCTCCAGCGGCACCCCGCGGCTGGCGTAGCGGGCCGCCACCGAGTCGGCCACTCCGAGGTTGAGCTCGACCACCTCGTCGACCAGGGTGCGACGGGCGGCCTCGTCGCTCGCCCGCGCCAGCCGGGCGAGCAGGTCGGCCGTCCGCTCGGCACGCTCATGGCGGCTCGGTTCGGCGCGAAGCGGGGTCACGCGTTCGAACGTAGCCACGAGAAGACCGATGCCGTACCCCCTGCAGGGGTGACTCATGCGTCGCGGTCCTCCAGGAGCTCGCCGGCCACCCGATCCCCGATCTCCAGCGAGGCCGTGGCCGCCGGGGAGGGTGCGTTGAGCACGTGCAGCTGCCCGGGCCGGCGCAGCAGCAGGAAGTCGTCGACCAGCGAGCCGTCGCGGCGCAGCGCCTGGGCGCGCACGCCGGCGTGGCTGGGCACCAGGGCCTCGTCGGGGACGGCCGGCACCAGCTCGCGCAGGCTGCGCGCGAAGCGACGCTGCGAGGCCGAGCGCGCCACCTCCTCGACACCGGTGCGCCAGTAGCGGCGCGCCAGCCGCCACAGCCCCGGCCAGCTGGCGGAGTCCCAGACGTCGCGCGGCACGACGTCGCGCCACCGGTAGCCCTCGCGCGCCAGCGCCAGCACCGCGTTCGGCCCGGCGTGCACCCCGCCCTGCACCAGCCGTGTGAGGTGGACGCCGAGGAAGGGCAGCGTCGGGTCGGGCACCGGGTAGATCAGGCCGCGCACCAGGTGCGTGTAGGCGGGCGCCAGCTCGAAGTACTCACCCCGGAAGGGCACGATGCGCACGTCGGGTTCGGCGCCGGCGAGCCGGGCGATCCGGTCGCTGTGCAGCCCGGCGCAGTTCACCAGCAGGTCGAAGGCCACCTGGTCGCCGTCGGCGAGGCGCACCCGGCCGTCGTGCACCGCGGTGACCTCGGCGCCGAACCTGATCTCGCCACCGCCGGCCACCACCTGATCGGCCATCACGCGGGAGACGCCGACGTAGTCGACGATGCCGGTGGTCTCCACCCAGAGCGCGGCGACGCAGCTCACCTCGGGCTCGTGCTCGCGCGCCTCCTCGGGACCGATCGCGTGGCAGGGCACGCCGTTGGCGGTGCCGCGGCGCAGCAGCTCGGCCAGCGCCGGACGCTGCTCCTCCCGCGTGGCGACGACGAGCTTGCCGCACTGCTCGACCGCCACGCCGTGCTCGCGGGCGAAGGCCAGCATGGAGGCCGCGCCGGCGGTGCCCAGCCGCGCCTTGAGACTGTCGGGCTTGTAGTACAGGCCCGAGTGGATCACCCCGGAGTTGCGCCCGGTCTGGTGGGCGGCGACGTCGTGCTCCTTGTCGAGCACGGTGACGCGGACGCCGCGGCGGGTCAGCGCCCGCGCGGTGGCGAGGCCGACGATGCCGGCCCCGACGACGACGGCGTGCTGGTCACCACTCACGAGGAGCAGTGTCCCAGCACGCCGTCATCGGTCGTGCGGACTGCGCTCAGGCCGGCTGGCGCACCCCGCCGAGCACCTCGAGCACCTCGTCGGGCGTGGTGGCGGCCTCGAGCCGGGCCACCTGCTCGGAGCTGAGGAAGATCTCGGCGATCTGGCCCAGCAGCTTGAGGTGGTCGTTGCCCGTGGCGGCGATGCCGATCACGAACTTGACCTCCTTGCCCTTCCAGTCCACGCCCTGCGGGAACCGTACGAAGCTCAGCGCACTGCTGTGCACCGCGCTCTTGGCCTCGTTGGTGCCGTGCGGGATGGCCAGCAGGTTGCCCATGTAGGTCGACACCGACTGCTCGCGCTCGTGCATCGCCTCGACGTAGGAGGGCTCCACCGCTCCGCGGGCCACCAGCAGCTCACCGGCCCGGGTGATGGCGTCCTCGCGCGACCCCGTGGCGTCGAGCACGATCGAGTCCCGGCCGAGCAGGTCGGAGCCGACCCCGCCGGCCGCGGGAGCCGCAGCGGCCTCCGCAGTCCCGTCGGCGCCGCCCTCGCCGTTGTTGCGCTCGGCCAGCAGCGCGACGACGTCGTCGTACTCCGGCGCGCTCATGAAGTTCGCCACCGGCACGTGGGTGGCCGAGGGCGTCTTCTGCTGGGCGCGGGCGGTCAGGTCCTGGTGGCTGACCACGAGGTCGTAGGTGTCGGTCAGGCTGGAGATCGCCTTGTTGACCACGGTGACGTCACCGAAACCGGCCGCCTGGATCTTCTTGCGCAGCACCGAGGCGCCCATGGCCGAGGAGCCCATCCCGGCGTCGCAGGCGAACACGATGGAGTGGATCGGGCTACCGGCCGCACCGGCTCCGGAGCCGACCAGGGCACCGGCCACAGAGGACTTCTTGCCCTTCATCCCCTCCATGCTCGCGGTGGCGTCGGCCAGGTCGCCGTCGTCGTCGCTGCGGTCGATCTTGAGCAGGAAGGCGGCGACCGCACCGGAGACCGCCGCGGAGAAGATCACCGACAGCGTGACCCCCACCAGGCTGCTCGGCGGGGCGGCGGCCCAGACGGCGATGATCGAGCCGGGCGAGGCCGGGGACCGCAGACCGGAGTCGAAGACGAGGTTCGTCGCGACACCGGTCATGCCGCCGAGGATCAGCGCGACGATCAGGCGCGGCTTCATCAGCACGTAGGGGAAGTAGATCTCGTGGATGCCGCCGATGAACTGGATGAGGATCGCGCCGGGCGCCGAGGACTTCGCGATGCCCTTGCCGAACAGCGCGAACGCGATCAGCAGGCCCACACCCGGGCCGGGGTTGGCCTCGAGCAGGAACAGGATCGACTTGCCGTCGGAGCCGGAGGCCTGGGTGATGCCCAGCGGCACCAAGATGCCGTTGCCGACCGCGTTGTTGAGGAAGAGCACCTTGGCCGGCTCGATGAAGATCGAGGTGAGCGGCAGCAGGTGGTTGTCGATGAGGAACTTCACGACCTTGCCGGCCAGGCTGGAGAACCCGCTGACGAACGGCGCGGCCACCACGAAGCCGACGAAGGCCAGCACCATGCCCCAGATGCCGGCGGAGAAGTTGTTGACCAGCATCTCGAAGCCCGGCCGGATCTTGTGCGCCCACAGCCCGTCGAGCTTCTTCATCGACCAGCCGCCGAGCGGGCCCATGATCATCGCGCCGAGGAACATGGGCACCGGGGAGCCGGTGACCGCGCCCATCGTGGCGATCGCGCCGACCACGCCGCCGCGCAGCTGGTCGTCGTACATCATCCGGCCGCCGGTGTAGCCGATGAGCAGCGGCAGCAGGTAGGTGATCATCGGGCCGACGATGCCGGCGTTGTCGTCCTTGGCGTAGGAGCCCCAGTGGCCCAGCTTCTCGACGATGCCGTAGCTGCCGTCGTAGCCGAACCAGTTGTGCCCGATGAGGTGGATCCAGCCGGTCTCGATGACCAGGGCCGTGATCAGTCCCCAGGCGATGAACGCGCCGATGTTGGGCAGGATCATGTTGGACAAGAACGTCCCGAACCGCTGGACGTGCAGCCGCGCGCTCCCGCTGCGCTGCGGACTGGTAGTTGCTGTGGCCACCGACGGGCCTCCCTGGTCGTGTGAGCGCACCTGTGACTCCGATCACCACAGGATCTGTGATCGTGTTTATATCTCCGCAGATTCCGGGGAGTCAAGAGGGCAAAACCAACATGTTGCCAACCACTTCCAACCAAAGCATCGGCTAAAGTGACCCCGACCACCCAGGACGACCCGTAACAGAGAGGACCGGCCGATGCAGGCGCTGCGCTTCTACGCTCCCGAGGACGTACGGCTCGAGGACGTGCCCGAGCCCGAGTGCGGGCCCGACGAGGTCAAGCTGCGGGTGCGCAACTGCTCCACCTGCGGCACCGACGTCAAGATCCTCCACAACGGCCACCAGAACCTGACGCCGCCGCGCACCATCGGGCACGAGATCGCCGGCGAGGTCGTCGAGGTCGGCGCCGACGTCAACGCCACGTTCGGTAGCGACTGGCAGGTCGGCGACCGGTGCCAGGTCATCGCCGCCGTGCCCTGCGGGGAGTGCTACGAGTGCCGCAAGGGCTGGATGGCGGTGTGCGAGAACCAGACCTCGGTGGGCTACCAGTACGACGGCGGCTTCGCCGAGTACATGATCGTGCCGCGCCAGGTGCTCAAGGTCGACGGCCTGAACAAGATCCCCGACAACGTCGGCTATGACGAGGCCTCCGCCGCGGAGCCCTTCGCCTGCGCCATCAACGCCCAGGAGCTGCTCGGCATCGAGGCCGGCGACACCGTGGTCGTCTTCGGCGCCGGCCCCATCGGGTGCATGCACATCCGCATCGCCCGCGGCGTGCACGAGGCGGGCCGGGTGTTCCTGGTCGACGTCAACGCCGCCCGGCTGAAGATGTCGGCCGACGCCGTCCACCCCGACGAGGTCATCGACGCCTCCGAGGTCGACGTCGTGGAGAAGGTCATGGAGCTCACCGACGGCCGTGGCGCCGACGTCGTCATCACCGCCACCGCGGCCAACGTCACCCAGGAGCAGGCCATCGCGATGGCCGCCCGCAACGGCCGGATCTCCTTCTTCGGCGGCCTGCCCAAGACCAACCCGACCATCACCTGCGACTCCAACGTCGTGCACTACCGCCAGCTGCACATCCACGGCGCCAACGGCTCGGCCCCCGAGCACAACAAGCGCGCGCTGGAGTACATCTCCACCGGCCAGGTGCCGGTCAAGGACCTCATCACCGAGCACATCCCCCTCGAGCGCGCCCTCGAGGCGTTCTCGATCGTGCAGAACGGCGAGGCGATCAAGGTGACTGTCGAGCCTTGAGGACCTCGTTCCCCAGGTTCAGGCAGACCCCTTCACTCCTCGCTCCGTGGCGTCGTCGCCGTCTGCGGTCGTCTCGCCGAGACTTCTATCCGCCCTCTCACAGCTCGCTTCGCGAGCCTCACGAGGGCGGATTGCCATCATCCCCGGCGATCTTGTAGCCGTCGCCGTCCTGCACGAGGTAGAGCGTCACCGAGTCGGTGGTGTCCTTGCCGCGCCGCATCCGGTAGGCGACGTCGTAGCTGACGGTCAGCTTGGCGGGGTCGGCGCTGACGTTGCTCGCGGTGGCGTCACGGACGGTGCCCCAGAACCCCTCGTAGCCCTTGATGCCGCCGCTGGTGGCCTGGAAGGCGGGGGTCAGCATGGCGAAGGCCTCGTCGGCGTCGCTGGTGACCGTGGTCAGGTAGGTCTGCACGAACGCCGCCATCGTGGCCGCGGTGGGGCTCGGCGTGCTGCTCGCGGTGGCACTCGGAGTGGGGCTGCTGCTGGCCGTGGCGGCACTGCCGCCGTCGCCGCCACCCCGGCGGTCCAGGAGCACGACGCCCGCGACGATCGCGAGCAGCAGCACCAGGCCCACGCCCACCAGCAGCAGCGGCAACCGGCCGCCACGGCGTCGCGCGGGCGCGAACGAGGCGGTGCGCTCAGGGGCGGGCTCGGGGGCTGGCTCGGGGGCGGCGTCGAGTGGGACGACCGGCGTGACCACCGGCGCGGCCGTCCTGCCGCGCGAGCCCAGGAAGTCCACCACCTGCTCGGCCGACCACCGCGCCGCCGGGTCGCGCTGCATCAGCCCGCGCACCATCGGCGCCAGCCAGCCGGCCCGGGTGGGCTGCGGCGGCTCGTCGTTGACGATCTTGTACAGCGTGCCGACCAGCGGTCCGTCGGCCGCGTACGGCGCGTGCCCCTCCAGCGCGTGGAAGGCCGTCGCCCCCAGCGACCACATGTCGCTGCGCGGGCTGGCGGCTGACCCGGAGGCGACCTCGGGGGCCAGGTAGCTCGGTGAGCCGACCAGCGTGCCGGTCATGGTGATGGTCTGGTCCTGCTCCACGCGGGCGACACCGAAGTCGCTGAGCTTGACCAGCCCGTCCTCGCGCACCAGCAGGTTCGAGGGCTTGACGTCGCGGTGCACGATGCCCGCCCGGTGGGCGGCGGTGAGCGCCTTGGCCGCCTGCTGAAGGTAGCCGGCGGCCGTCTCGGTCGGCACCGGACCGTCGGCGCGCACGATCTGCGCCAGGTTGCGGCTGGGGACGTACTCCATCACCAGCCAGGACTCCCCCGCCGCGCCCGGCACCTGGTCGTAGACCATCACCACGTGCTCGTCGCTGACCATCGCCGAGACGCGCGCCTCGCGGCGGACCCGGTCGACGTCCTCCTCGGTGGCCCCGGGCAGCAGCCCGATCCGCTTCACCGCGACCTGGCGTCCCAGCAGCGTGTCCTGGGCCAGCCAGACGACGCCCGCCCCGCCTCGACCCACCTCGCGCAGCAGCTCGTAGCGGTCGGCGAGCGTGGTCACGGCGCAAGACTAGAAGGACGCCGCCAACCACCAGCCGAGGCTCAGGGCGGCGAACCCGGCGACGAGGCTGGCGACCACGTACAGCCCGGCGACGCCGGTGCGCCGCTCCTCGAGGAGCCGGACGATCTCGACCGAGAACGTGGAGAACGTCGTCAGCGCGCCGCACACCCCGGTGCCGACGAGGGTCTGCACCCAGGTCGGCGCGTCCGCCTGGGCCACCGCCCCGGCGACGATCCCCAGCAGGAGCGAACCCGCGACGTTGACCAGGAACGTGCCCCAGGCGAACGGCTGGTCGTGCCGGGCCTGCACGTAGCGGTCGGTCAGGTAGCGCAGCGGTGCTCCCACCGCGCCGCCGAGGAGGACGAGCAGCACGCTCATGCGAAGCGCCGTCCGAGCGCGAGCCCGGCCCACGCCGCGGCGAGGCCGAGCACCAGCGTCAAGGAGACGTACAGCGCCAGGGTGGGCAACGCCCCGGCCCGCAGCTGGTCGTGCGCGTCGAGCATCCAGGTGGAGAACGTGGTGTATCCGCCGAGCACGCCGACGCCCCAGAACGGCCGCACCAGCCGCGTCGGCGCCCAGACGTCGTAGACCAGCGCGGTCAGCAGGCCGAGCAGGAAGGCGCCGGGCACGTTGTCGAGGAAGGTGCTCCACACGAACGCGCCCGCGGCGTGCGGCACCAGCTCGCCGACCCCCCAGCGGGCCACGCTGCCGATCGCACCGCCGGCGGCGACGACCCCCACCACGTCCCACTCCAGGCGCGGGGGCCGCGGCCGGTCGCGGTCGGTGTCCTCCGGCTCGGAGCCGGTGCGACCCGGACGATCGAGATGGTCGGGGCTCTCGTCGGGGCGGTCGTCGGGGCTCATGGGGCGCACTCCTACCGGGTCGGGTAGGGACTGTTGGCGACGCCCACCGGCGTTACGGTTCGGTCCGGCGAGCCCCACCGCCGTGGCGTCACACCCTAGTCGAGACGACTCAGTTCGGCCGACCGAGCTCGCACTGGGTGAAGGCGGGCCCGCCGACGTACTCCCCGGGCGGGGTCGGGTCCTCGATCTGGTCGGCGTAGACCTCGGCGTCGTCCTGGCTTCGGTAGCCGAGCGCCTCCGCCTCGGCCAGCGAGTAGACGCGACGGGTGTTGTCGCTGACGCCCCACACCACGCGGAAGCCCGGGCTCGGCGCGCTCAGGCAGGCCTCGACGAGCCGGCCGCCGTCGTCCGGGGACAGCCAGGTCGAGAGCCCGCGGATGCCGAGCTCGACCGGCGTCGGGAAGCACGAGCCGATCCGGATCGCGACGACGTCCATGCCGAACCGCGAGTGGTAGAGACTGCCCAGCGCCTCCATCGCGGCCTTGCTGACGCCGTAGTAGGTGTCGGGCCGGCAGCTGGAGTCGGCGGGCAGCTCGGGCTCGAGGGTGCGGAACCCCACCGCGTGGTTGCTGGAGGCCAGGACCACCCGCGGCACCCCGGCCAGCCGCGCGGCCTCCAGGACGGTGTGGGTGCCGTCGATGTTGACCTCGAGGATGTCGGTCCAGGGCGCCTCGCGGCTCAGTCCGCCGAGGTGCACGACCGCGTCGACGTCCTCGCAGGCCCGTGCCATGACCTCGGCGTCGGTGACGCTGCCCTGCAGCGCCTCCTCCCCCGGGCCGGGGTCCAGCGCCGCGACGTCGAGCAGTCGCAGCGTCCGACCCTCGCGCCGCAGCCGGGGCCGCAGCAGCGTGCCGAGGTTGCCGGCGGCACCGGTCAGCAGCACGCGGCCGGTCGCGCTCATCGGATGCCCGCCTTGCGGAGCGTCCGGCCCAGCTCGTCGGCCGCGTCGCGCAGCACCTCCTCGAGCCGGATGGCGGCCAGGTCGGAGGAGTGCTCCATCGGCATCGAGCAGCTCAGCGCGTCGGTGGCGGGGATCCGGTACGGGATCACCGCCGCGACGCACCGCACGCCCAGGCTGCTCTCCTCGACCTCCGAGGCCACACCCTCGTCGCGCACCTGGGCCAGCTGCTCGTGCAGCGCCGCCCGGTCGGTGACCGTGTTCGGCGTGAGGGGGCGCAGCTCGGCGGGCAGCACCCGGTCGACCTCCTCGGTCGTCAGCTCGGCCAGCAGCGCCTTGCCCAGCGCGGTCGCGTGCGCGGGCAGCGTCCGGCCCACGCGGGAGACCAGGTGGGTGGAGCGCTGGGACTCGCGGGTCTCGAGGTAGACCACCTCGTCGCCGTGCCGGCGCGCGAAGTGGGCGGTGTAGCCGGTGCGCGAGCGGACGTCCTCCAGCGTGCGGGTGGCGTGGACCGCCACCGGGTCGCGGTCGAGGTAGGCCGTGCCGCAGATCAGCGCCCGGACGCCGAGCCGGTAGCGACCCTGCCCCTCGTCGGCGGAGACCCAACCCGCCTCGTGCAGCGTGCGGAGCAGGCCGTGGAGGCTCGAGCGCGGCATGCCGGTGCGCTCGTGCAGCTCGCTCGCGGTCAACCAGCCGTCCGCGGCCGCGAAGGTCTCGACCAGCTCGATGGCGCGACGGGCCGACTTCACGCCGGCACTCTCCGGCGGCTCCTGGGGGGCAGTTGACGTCACCACGATCAGCAGCCTAACTTGTGGACGTTATTCACGTATATGAACATTATTCAAAGGACTGACACTTGCTCGAAGGTCTGCTCGCCTTTCCGCTCACGCCGTTCGACGCCGACCTGACGCTCGACCTGTCCGCGTACGCCGAGGGCGTCGACCGGCACGTCGAGGACGGCGCCTCCGCGGTGTTCCTGGCCTGCGGCACCGGCGAGTTCAGCGCACTGTCGGGCCAGGAGGTGCTGGCGCTGCTCGCCGCGGGCCGCGACGCCGCCGCCGGCCGGGTGCCGGTGTGGGTGGGCGCCGGCGGCAGCGCGGCCGACGCCCGGGCCGGGATCCGTGCCGCAGAGTCCGGCGGTGCGGACGGCGTGCTCCTGCTGCCGCCGTACCTCACCGCAGGCCCGCCCGAGGGCACGCTGGACTACGTCCGCTACGCCGTGGCCGGCTCGTCGGTCCCGGTCGTGGTCTACCACCGCGGCACCGGGCTGTTCACCCCGTCGACCGCGGCCGAGCTCGTCGACCTGCCCTCGGTCGTCGGCCTCAAGGACGGCCTGGGCAACGTCGACCTGATGACCCGCATCGTCTCGGCCGTGCGTGCACGCTCGGCCGCCTTCTTGTTCTTCAACGGCCTGCCCACCGCCGAGGTCTCGGCCCGCGCGTACGCCGCGATCGACGTCGCGCGCTACTCCTCGGCCGTCCACTGCTTCGCCCCGGAGATCGCGATGGCCTTCTACACCGCGCTGCACGACGGCGACACCGCGACCACCGACCGGTTGCTCGCGGACTTCTACCTGCCGCTGGTGGCGCTGCGCGACGAGACGCCCGGGTTCGCGGTCTCACTGGTCAAGGCCGCGGCGCGACAGCGCGGCCACCGCGTCGGCGGCGTACGTCCGCCGCTGGTCGAGCCGCGGCAGGACCAGCTCGAGCGGCTGGACCAGATCGTCACCGCCGGCCTCAAGGCGGTCTCGTGAAGGGCGCCGGCATGAAGGTCCTGGGCGCCACCCTCACGCCGGTCGCCTTCGCCGACCCGCCGCTGCTCAACTGCATGGGCGTGCACGAGCCGTCGGCGCTGCGCAGCGTGCTGGAGGTGGAGTGCGAGGACGGCGTGGTCGGGCTCGGCGAGTCCTACGGCGACGCCTCGTTCCTCGAGCAGGCGCGGCGCGTGGTCGAGCGACTCGCCGGGGCGGACGTGTTCGACCTGCCCGGCCTGCGGCGCCTGGTCACCGAGACCCTGGCCGGCGCGGTCGTCACCGACGCCCACGGCCTGATCGGCGGCTACTCCGCCGACAAGACGGTGGCCAGCGTGTACTCGCTGATCGAGGTCGCCTTCCTCGACGCCCAGGGTCACCGGCTCGGCGTCCCGGTCGTCGACCTGCTGGGCGGTGCGGCCCGTGATCGCGTGGACTTCTCGGCCTACCTGTTCTACAAGTACGAGACCCACCAGGACGGCTCCGGCGACCGCTGGGGACGCGCGCTCACACCCGCGGAGATCGTCGGGCAGGCCACCACGATGATCGAGGAGTACGGCTTCGGCTCGATCAAGCTCAAGGGCGGCGTCTTCGCCCCCGAGGAGGAGTGCGAGGCGATCGAGGCGCTGGCCGAGGCCTTCCCCGACCTGCCACTGCGCCTGGACCCCAACGCCGCCTGGCAGGTGGACACCTCGGTGAAGGTGGCCGAGCGGCTCGACGGCGTCCTGGAGTACCTCGAGGACCCGACCCCGGGCATCGAGGGCATGGCCGCGGTGGCCCGGCGGGCACCGATGCCGCTGGCCACCAACATGTGCGTGGTCTCCTTCGCCGACGTCGCACCCGCCTTCCGGGCCGAGGCGGTCGGCGTCGTGCTCTCCGACCACCACTTCTGGGGCGGGCTGCGCGACACCCTGGCGCTGGGCACCACGTGCGGCGCGTTCGGGGTGGGCCTGTCGATGCACTCCAACAGCCACCTGGGCATCAGCCTGGCCGCGATGGTGCACGTCGCCGCCGCCACCCGGCAGCTCACGTACGCCTGCGACACGCACTGGCCGTGGAAGACCGCCGACGTGATCGAGCCCGGCGTGCTGGACTTCGAGGGCGGCGCGGTCGCCGTACCCACCGGCCCGGGGCTGGGCGTCAGCCTCGACCGCGACGCCCTCGCCCGGGCACACGAGCGCTACACGACCTGCGGTCAGACCAACCGCGACGACGTCAGCTACATGCGCCGCTGGGAGCCGGGCTTCACGCCCAACACCGCTCGATGGTGAGGCTGGTCGGCTACGCCTACCCCTGGGACGTCGTCGAGCCCGGGTTCGTCGAGCGAGCCCGCTCGCTCGGCGTCGACGAGGTCGCCGTGGCGGTGAGCTACCACAGCGCCCGGGCAGCGACCCCGTGGTCGACGCGGCGCAGCAGCGTGATCGCCAGCCATGCCGCCGTCTACCGTGCCGTGCGCGAGACGGCGTTCGGCCGGCTGACTCCGGGTCGACCGAGCTGGGTCGAAGCGGACGTCGCCGAGACGGCGTTCACGTTGCTGAACGACGCCGGTATCGCCGCCAGCGCCTGGCTGGTGCTGCTGCACGACTCCCGGCTGGGCGCCGCGCACCCCGAGCTCGCCGTGCGCAACCACCTCGGTGAGACGTATCCCTGGGCGCTGTGCCCCTCCCATGCGGAGGTGCGCGACTACGCCACGGTGCTGGCGGTCGAGGCGGTCCGCGACCTGCCGGTGCACCGCGTGGTGCTGGAGTCGTGCGGCCAGATGGGCGTGCTGCACCAGTGCACGCACGAGAAGACCGACGCGGTGTGGACCGCCGACGACGTCCGCCGGCTCAGCACCTGCCACTGCGAGGCCTGCGGCGCCGGCGGCCTCGAGCGGCGCCAGGAGTCCACCGACCTGCTGCGCCGCCAGCTCGTCGACGCCCTGGCGATCTCGCGGGACCGGCTGGTCCTGCACGCCTCGCCCGACCCGTGGGAGACCGGCGCGAACCCCGGCCTCACCGCCTCGGCCGCAGCCGACGTCGGCACCGTCGTCGTCAAGGCCTGGGACCCCAGCACCGGCGCCGACACGGTGCGGGCGACACAGGCCGAGCGCGTCGGCGCCTACGTCACGGCCGTCGGCCCCACGAGACTGCCCGACCCGAAGGGCTACGCCGCGGCACTGGCACAGGCCGGCGCCGACGAGCTGCACCTCTACCACCTCGGCCTCGCGGGCCCGGCCCGCTGGCCCGACCTGGAAAGACTGAGCGCATGACCGATCTGGAGAAGACCCTCACGGCCGCCGCCGAGGCAGCGGCGCCCTTCGCCGCGAGCACACCGCAGGAGCGCGCCGGCTGGCTGCGCGCCGTCGCCGACGCCCTCGACGCGGCCGCCGACGAGCTGGTGCCGCTGGCCCACGAGGAGAGCCACCTGCCGGCGGAGCCGCGACTGAAGGGCGAGCTGGCGCGGACCACGTTCCAGCTGCGCCTGTTCGCCGACGTGCTGGTCGACGGCGCCTGGCTCGACGCGACCGTCGACCACGCCGACCCGGACTGGCCGATGGGCCCACGGCCCGACATCCGCCGGGCGCAGACCGCGATCGGGCCGGTGCTGGTGTTCGCGGCCAGCAACTTCCCCTTCGCCTTCAGCGTCGCCGGGGGCGACACGGCCTCGGCGCTGGCCGCCGGCTGCCCGGTGGTGCTCAAGGCCCACCCGGGTCACTTGCGGCTCTCCGAGCGCACCGGCCAGGTGGTCACGGAGGCGCTGGCCCGGGCCGGCGCGCCCGACGGCGCGTTCGCCGTCATCGCCGGCGACGAGGCCGGCGTGGCCGCGCTGCGCGACCCGCGCATCGTCGCGGCGGCGTTCACCGGCTCGGTCAAGGGTGGCCGCGCGCTGTTCGACATCGCGGGCGCACGGCCACGGCCGATCCCGTTCTACGGCGAGCTCGGCAGCCTCAACCCGGTGGTGGTGACCCAGGCCGCGCTCGACGCCCGCGCCGCGGAGATCGCCGAGCAGTTCGCGGCGTCGTTCACGATGGGCGCCGGCCAGTTCTGCACGAAGCCGGGCCTGCTGCTGGTGCCCGACGGCACCGACCTGGACAAGGCGCTGGTCGACGCCGTCGGCACCACGAAGCCGCAGCCGCTGCTCAACGACAAGATCGCCGACGGCTACGCCCAGCGCGTGAGCGACCTCGCCCGCGCCGGCCGCATCGCCGCCGTCGAGGGCGGCAGCCACCAAGCGCCCGCACCACAGCTGCTGGGGGTCACCGCCGAGGAGCTGCTGGCCGACGTCGAGAACCTCGCCGAGGAGGCGTTCGGCCCGACGTCGGTCGTGGCGACCTACCGCTCGCCCGACGAGCTGCGCGCCGTGCTGGACGCGCTCGAGCCGAACCTGACGCTGACCGTGCAGGCCGAGGAGTCCGACGCCGACCTGGTGCGCGACCTGATGCCGTCGCTGCAGCGACTGGCCGGCCGGCTGCTGTGGAACCAGTGGCCCACCGGCGTGACCGTCACCTGGGCCCAGCAGCACGGCGGCCCCTACCCGGCGACGACCGCGCCCACCACGACGTCGGTGGGCACCGCCGCCATCGAGCGCTTCCTGCGCCCCGTCGCCTGGCAGGGCTTCCCCGACGCCCTGCTGCCACCGGCCCTGCAGGAGGCCAACCCCTGGTCGCTCCCCCGTCGCGTCGACGGGACACCTCACCCCTGAGAAGAACCCCCCACCGCCTACTCGGAGGCACTGCAATGGCGCAGACAACCGCACCACCTCGCAACATCGGCCGCTTCACGCTCTACTTCTTCGGCGCGCTCGGGGGTGTGCTGTTCGGCTACGACCTGGGCATCGTCGCCGGGGTGCTGCCGTTCGTGACGGAGCTGTGGCACCTGAGCAGCTGGGGCACCGGCGTCATCACCGCCAGTGTCTCGGCCGGGGCCGTCGTCGGCGCGATCCTCTCCGCGCGCACCAACAAGGCGCTCGGCCGGCGGCGCACCATCCAGCTGGCCGGCGCGGTGGCGCTGGTGGGCACGGCCATCGCCACCGTGGCCGGATCGGCCGGGGTACTGACCTTCGGCCGGTTCGTCATCGGCATCGGGGTGGGGCTGTCGTCCTCGACGGTGCCGACGTACCTCTCCGAGCTCGCGCCGGCCCGGCTGCGCGGCGCCCTCGGCGCGCTGAACCAGATCTTCATCGTGCTGGGCATCCTCGTCGCCTTCCTCACCAGCTACGCCCTCGGCAAGTCCGGCGACTGGCGGATCATGCTCGCCGGAGCAGCGGTGCCGGCGATCGTGCTCATCGTCGGCCTCTCGATCCTGCCGGAGACGCCGAGGTGGCTGCTGCAGCACGGCGACGAGGCGTCCGCGCGAGCCGTGCTGCGTCAGTCGCACGGGTCCGACGCCGACCTCGACCACGAGCTCGCCACCATCCGCGAGGTCATCGCCATCGACGAGCAGCGCGGCCGGCCGGGCGACCTCTGGAAGCCGTGGGTGCGGCCGATGCTCTTCGTGGCCGTGCTCCTGGCGGCGGGTCAGCAGCTCTCGGGCGTGAACGCGATCAACGCCTACTACCCGACCATGCTGATCGCGCTGGGCCTGGCCACGCAGGCGGCGCTGCTCTCCGGCGTCCTGCTGGGGATCACCAAGTTCGTGTTCACCGCGTGGGTGGTCTTCGTGGTGGACAAGTGGGGCCGCAAGCCGCTGCTGCTGGTGGGCAACGTCTTGATGGCGGTCTGCCTGCTCGGCGCCGGGCTGGTGGCCACCAACGTCACCGACACCGGCACGCGCGGCCTGCTGATGCTCGTGCTCATCATCGTCTACCTCGCCGGCTACGAGCTGGGCTGGGGCGCGATCGTCTGGGTGATGATGAGCGAGGTCTTCCCGCTCAAGAACCGCCCGGCCGGCATGGGCGTGAGCAGCGTCGTGCTGTGGGCGATGACCGGCGTGGTCACCGCCGTGTTCCCGCTCATCTCGGCGCCGCAGCGGCTGGGCATCGGCGGCTCGATGTTCGTGTTCGCCGGCATCAACGTCGTGCTCTTCTTCCTCACCTGGTGGCTGGTGCCCGAGACCAAGGGGCGGTCGCTGGAGCAGATCGAGCTGGACCTGCGGGCCCGTGCCGGGCTGCCGACCGACGCCGGCGCGGTCACGCGATGACCGACCGCATCACCCGGGTCACGGTCTCCTCGGTGACGCTCCCGCTGCCGACCCCGATCAGCGACGCGAAGGTGCTGACCGGGCGGCAGCGGGCGATGACCGAGGTGGCGATGCTCCTCGCGGAGATCGACACCGCGGAGGGTCACCACGGCTTCGGCTTCTCCTACTCCAAGCGCGCGGGCGGGCCCGGCCAGTACGCGCACGCGGTCGAGGTGGCGCCCGACCTCGTCGGCGAGGACCCCAGCGACATCGGCCGGCTGTGGACGAAGCTGGCGTGGGCCGGCGCCTCCGTCGGGCGCAGCGGCCTGTCCATACAGGCGATCGCGGCCTTCGACGTCGCACTGTGGGACCTCAAGGCCCGGCGGGCCGGCCTGTCGCTGGCCAAGCTGATCGGCTCCCACCACGACGCGGTGCCGACGTACAACACCTCCGGCGGGTTCCTGCACACCCCGGTCGACGAGGTCTGCGCCAACGCCACCACGGCGCTGCAGCGCGGCATCGGCGGCATCAAGGTGAAGGTCGGCCAGCCCGACTGGCGCGAGGACCTGCGGCGGCTGGAGAAGATCCGCGCCCACCTGGGTGACGACGTGCCGCTCATGGTCGACGCCAACCAGCAGTGGGACCGGGCCACCGCGATGCGCATGGGCCGGCTGCTCGAGCCGTTCGAGCTGGTCTGGATCGAGGAGCCGCTCGACGCCTACGACGTCGAGGGGCACGCCCACCTCACCCGCACCCTCGCGACGCCCGTGGCCAGCGGCGAGATGCTCACCTCGGTGCGCGAGCACCTGGCCCTGGTGGACGCCGCGGCCGTCGACGTGCTGCAGCCCGACGCCGCCCGCGTCGGCGGCATCACCGAGCTGCTGACCCTGCTCACCCATGCCTCGAGGCACCACCTCACCGTCGCGCCGCACTTCGCGATGGAGCTCCACGTGCAGCTGGCCGCCTGCTACCCGGGCCCGGTCTGGGTGGAGCACTTCGACTGGCTCGAGCCGCTCTTCGAGGAGCGGCTCGAGACCCGGGACGGCCAGATGGTCGTCCCCGACCGACCCGGTCTGGGACTCACCCCGAGCCAGCAGGCCCGGGCCTGGACCACCGATTCCGTCACCGTCTCGGAGGCACGATCGTGAACCCGTACTCGGATCGGCACACCGCCAGCGCCGTGGCCAAGATCTTCCGCCGGGTGGTGCCGCTGTTCGTCGTCATGCTGATCTGCAACCAGCTCGACCGCGGCAACATCGCCTTCGCCCAGGAGCACCTGGAGGCCGACGTCGGCCTGGGCGACGCGGCGTACGGGCTGGGCGCGGGAGTGTTCTTCATCGCCTACGCCATCTTCGAGGTGCCCAGCAACCTGCTGATGGAGCGGTTCGGGCCGAAGATCTGGCTGACCCGGATCATGATCACCTGGGGACTGGTGTCGGCCGGGATGGCGCTGGTGCAGGGCGAGCGCTCGTTCTACGTGCTGCGCTTCCTGCTCGGCGTCGCCGAGGCGGGCTTCTTCCCGGCGATCATCTACTACTTCACCCGCTGGGTGCCGAACTCCCACCGCGGTCGCGCCATCGCGCTGTTCATCGCCGGGTCGTCGATCGCCGCCGCGATCTCCGGACCGCTGTCGGTGCCGCTGCTCTCGATGCACCTGTTCGGGCTCACCGGCTGGCAGTCGCTGTTCGTGGCCGAGGGCGCGCTGTCGGTGGTGATCGGCGTCGTGGCCTACGCGATGCTCGACTCGCGCATCGAGGACGCCACCTGGCTCAGCGCCGAGGAGCGCACCGCCCTGGCCGACGTCGTGGCCGCGGAGGACGCCGAGCGCACCCGTCGCGCCGAGCAGACCGCCGGCCAGGCCAAGCCCTCGCGGCTGCGGGTGCTGGTCGACCCCACCGTGCTGGGCTGCTGCGCGATCTTCTTCGCCTGCTCGATGGCGATCTACGCCACGACCTTCTGGCTGCCCTCGATCCTGCACGACATCCCCGGCGCGGGTGACACCGAGGTGGGCTGGCTCTCGGCCATCCCGTGGGTGTTCGCGATCGGTGCGGCCTTCGGCTTCAACCGCGTCGCCGACCGGCATGACTCCCACCGCCGCTGGCTGGTCCTCACGCTGGTCGTCGCCGCGGTGGCCACGATGATCAGCGCCTTCACCGGCCCCTGGGGCGCACTGGCGCTGCTGACCGTGGGCACGATGTGCTTCAAGGCGGCGAGCTCGCTGTTCTGGGCCGTGCCCGAGCGCAGCATGCACCCGGCCGTGCTCGCGCCGGCGATCGCGATCATCAACTCCCTGGGCAACCTGGGCGGCTTCGTCGCGCCGTACGGCTTCGGCGTCGTCAAGGCCCAGACCGGCACGGTGAGCCTGGCCCTGGTGGCGCTCGCCCTGTTCGGCCTGCTCGCGGCGGTGCTGGCGGTGTTCGTCGGACGCCGGCGGCGGACGCCTCCGATGGTGACCTCAGCAGCCCCCGCGGTATAACCACGCCTATGGAGCCGGGCGCCTGGGAGGAGGACTACCTCGAGGAGCTCGAGCGGCTGCAGGCCAGCGGACTGTCGACCACCGAGCTAGCCGACGCGCTCGAACAACGAGCGGCCAGCAGCCCGCCGGGTTCGGTGTCCCGCAGCGGCTTCCTCAACGCCGCGGGCGACTTCTGGGGCTTCGCCGAGGACACCGAGCGCGCCGAGGCCGCCTTCCGCGCCGCCATCGCCGACGCCGGTGACCCGGACCGCTACGCCGTCTCCGCGCTCCTCCTGCTCCTGCTGCAGCACGGCCGCGACGACGAGGCCGACGCAGTCCTCGCCGACCTGCTCACCGCCGCCCGCGCCGCCACGCTCTCGTCGCTCACCTACGAGATGGTCGGCCAGGCGCTCGCCGACGGCGGCCGCCCCCGTGAGGCGCTGCGCTGGTTCACGATGCCGCTGCGCGACGTCGACCCCGACGCACTGGACGACGACGACCTCGCGCTGCTCGCCGGACGCTACGAGGTGCGCCGGACCCTGGGGCTGGGCGAGGACCGCTTCGACCAGGTCACGGTGGAGCTGCGCTCAGCGTTGGACTGAGACGGTCGCGACGGGTTCTGTCAATCGGCCACGGGGACGCCTGTGGACAGCACACACTGGCGCCCTCACACGCAGTCTCGAAGGAGAGATCCATGCGCTCAGTCCTGGCCGTCATCGCGCTCGTCGCCGGCCTCGGTCTCGTCACACCCGGGGCCGCCACGGCGGCTGCGCCGTCCAGCGACACCGCCTCCGCGCACTCGGTCGCCCACCGGCACGCCTGCACCCGGACCTCCAGCGGGACCTGCATCCGTGGCGGCGAGTTCTGCCGGCAGTCCCAGTACGGGCACAGCGGGTGGGACGCCGTCGGGCGCCGTTACGTCTGCAAGGGTAGCCACACGCACCCGCACTGGATGGTGCCGTAGGCGCACGCCTACGCCGGCCGCCCGGCTCGTAGCGAGCGCTCGGCCAGGTCGGCCAGCTCGTCGCCGGTCAGGTCCGGCCAGCCGTGCAGCGACCGACGCCACGCGGTCGGCACCGCCGATGCACCCCACCGCGCGCCGAGGAGAGCACCGGCGATGGCGGCGATCGTGTCGGTGTCGTCGCCGATGGCGATGGCGGCCTCGATCCCACGCGCCAGCGGGTCGGAGGAGTCGGCCGGAGTGCGGCAGACGGCCGACCACGCGGCCTGGAGCGCGGTGACGACGTAGCCGTTCGGGCGCAGGCGCGAGGAGTCGAAGCGCTCGGCCTCGTCGACCCGCTCGCGCCAGAAGTCACGGGCCGCGCCGGGAAGATGCACCAGCAGGTCACGCAGGTCGGGCATCGACGCGTGCGTGAGTGCGTGGTCGATCGCCAACGACCACAGGGCGCACGCCTCGCCGGCGCGGGGGTCGGCGTGCGTCAGCTCGCTGACGGCGACGGCCGCTGCGACGATGACGGTCGGGTCGCCACGATGGGCCAGCGCGACGGGCGCGGTGCGCATCAGGGAGCCGTTGCCACCGGCCCGGCCCGTCCTCTCCAGGTACGCGCGGGCGGCCGCCGTCATCTCGGCCGCGGTGGGGTGCGGGCTGAGGGCGCCGAGGATCGCGTGCGTCTGCCGGCCGGCGTCGGACGGGTCGCCCGCGTACCACTCGGCGAAGCCGCTCGCGACGGCGTCGAGAGCCGCCGGCGTGCGCAGGTCCGCTCCGGTGACCACCACGCGCAGGAGGGCCGCCGTCTGAGCAGTGTCGTCGGTCCACTCCCCCGCCCCGCCGGCGCCGAGCGCGTCGCCGGCCGCGACGCCGAGCACCGTGCCGCGAACCCGGTCGATCAGGCCCGCGTCGTCCGGGCCGCTCACCCTGGGTCCGGGGCGGCGACGTCCGCGCTCCACCGCGCTCGTCGCTCGTCGTCGGACTGCTCCCACCACGGCGTGCCGCGTTCGCCGAGGGCGACCTTGGCCGCCTGCACGCCGGCCCGGGAGGCGGCCTCGGCGTCGGTGTCCTTCGTCCGGCGCACCTCGCGGCGCCAGGCCATGAGCACACGAGTGAGCTCGGCGCGGCGGTCCTCGGGGATGGCCGGGTCGGTGGCTCGCCAACGGCGACCGTCGATGAGCACGTAGCGGCCGTCGTCGGTGCGCTCGGGCTCGGCCACGTCGCGAGCGTAGGCGCGGTCACGGGGCGGCGCGAGCGACCGCCTAGCCTGGAGCCGATGGGACGGCTGGCGCGGTGGGGACGCACGGCGGGCCGAGGGGCGGCGCTGGTGGCCGTCGTCGCGGTGGTGGTGGCGCCGCTGGCACTGGCCTGGGGCGTGACGACGACGCGGGTGCACGACACCATCGGCGTGTCGCCGGCCACCTTCAGCCTGAGCACCGACGGCCGCAGCGCGTTGGAGCTGGGCCTGGCCGGGACCGTCTACGTGCCGCGCGCGAAGGGTCCGTTCGGCCTGGTGGCGCGGGTCGACGCACCCACCGACGCCGACGCGCTGCCCGACGGCACCAGCGACCTGGCCTCGCTGGTCTCCCCCCAGATGCTGGAGGTCTACGCCGGGCTCTACCACCACCCCGGCCGGGCGATCGACGGCTACGTCGACCTGCTGCGGGCCCGCCTGGTGCACGACGTGCTGCTGGCCGAGGTGCTGCTGACCGTCGTGGGCAGCGGCGCGGTGCTGGTGCTGCGGCGGGTCCTGCCGCTCGGCGAGGTGGGACGCGGCCGGACCGCCGGAGTGGTGCTGCTCGCGCTCGTGCTGACCACCGCGAGCGCGGTGGCGGTGGGGCGGGTCGACCGGACGCCGGCGTCCGGCGCGTCGTACCCGCTGCCGGTGCTGGACGACACCGCAGCAGCGGGCGCCACCACCGACAGCCCCGTGCTCCGGCTGCTGCTGGGCGACGCGGTCACCAAGATCCGGGTCCTCACCCAGCGCCAGACCGACGCCTCCGACGACTACCGCACTCGGGCGAGCGCGCAGCTCGACGCCCAGGCCGAGGCGATGGCCGTGCCGGAGAAGGGCGAGACGGCGGTGCTGATGCAGTCGGACATGCACTGCAACGAGGTGATGATCGCGCTGCAGACCCAGGTACGCCGGATGCTGGAGAAGCAGGCCGGCTCCGAGGTGCCCGCGGTGCTGGCCATCGCCGGCGACCTCACCACCAACGGCACTGCTGCGGAGCGCGACTGCGTGCGCGCCGAGCGGGCGGTCGCCGGTACCAAACCGGTGGTGGCCGTGACCGGCAACCACGAGAGCGACCAGAGCGTCCAGCAGATGAAGAGCGCCGGGATGGACGTGCTCGACGGGTCCACGAGGACAGTCGGCGGGCTCAGCTTCCTCGGCGCCCCCGACCCCGAGCGCACCGAGCTGTTCGGCGCCAGCCACCTGTGTGGCACGGCGACCGAGACGTCGATGGGCACGGCGCTGCGCCGGCGGGCCGAGGACGACAAGCCCACCATCGTCTTGGTGCACGAGGCGTACGCCGCCAAGGCGTTCCTCGGCACCGAGGAGAACATGCGGACCTTCGACGGATCCGACGTCTTTGACGTGCCCGCCTCGGCGGTCTTCTACGGCCACTGGCACCGCAGCGTGCCGCCGCGCGTCGTGCAGAACTCCGACGGCACCTGGACGCTGGTGATGGAGCTCGACACCAGCGGCGGCGCCATCGCCACCCCGACCTTCAACCACTTCTCCACGCCGTGGACCCCGCCCGCGCAGGAGGCGTCGTTCCCGGTGGTCTTCGTCGACGACGAGACGCGCCTGGTGACCGGCTACCAGCTCTACTCCTTCGCCACCGACGGCACGGTCACCGTGCAGCCTCGCGTCGACGTCGGGCCGACCAGCTAGTGGCCCGGGCGAGAAGAACGTTGCGTAGGTCGCGGTCTGAGTGCGTGCATCGCAAGGCGGCGTCTCGCCGACATACCGGGTGTCTTTCCAGCGATGTCAACGCAGCGAGGTGCGTGCTCGGGCTGCGAGATACGCGGCGGAATTCGAGTTCGGGACACTCAACGAAACGACGTGCGGAGCACGGCGGGGGTGGTGTCCCAGCGCGCCCGCATCACCCGGGTCAGGTGCTCCTGACCGGCGAACCCGCTGGCCGCGGCCACGTCGGCGATCGGCAGCTCGGTGGTGCGCAGCAGCCGCTGCGCGTGCTCGAGCCGCACCGTGATCAGGTAGCGGTGCGGCGGCACGCCCATGCGCGCCTTGAACGCGCGCGCGAACTGGCTCTCGCTGAGCCCCACGGCTCCGGCCAGCGCGGCCAGGCTGATGCCGTCGGCGAGGTGCTCGCGCATCAGCTCGGTGGCCACGTCGAGCTCGCGGTCGCCCAGGCCGCGCGAGGCCGGCACGCTGCGCTGCCGCGGCACCGCCGCGTGGCGCTCGGCCAGCTGGGCGGCCACCGCGGTGCCCAGGCTGTCGACGTAGAGCCGGGCGCTGTCGGTGTAGGAGCGCGAGACGGTGTCCAAGGAGAGCACCAGCTGCTCCAGCAGCGGGTCCTTGGTGCCGATCTCCTCGGCGAGGTCGACCGGACGGCCGGCGGCGTCGGCGACCATCGTCTCGTCCAGGTACATGTGCAGCGTGCGCAGCCGACCGCCCAGCTCGACGTCGAGCTCGCGCCCCGCGGGGTGCAAGAACATGCCGCCGGCGCCGATCGTGCGGGTCTGCCGGGTGGTGCCGGTGCCGCGCGAGACCTGCACCGGCCCGTCGAGGTGCAAGATCAGCAGGTGGTTCGACACGCCGCCGAACGCGGCGTGGTAGGGCTGCTCGGCCTGCACCGAGAGCAGCATCCGCTCCCACCCCAGGCCGGCACTGGTGCGCTCGGTGGCCACCCCGGGCAGGTCGAGGATCCCGAGGGTGTCGTCGGGCGAGAGCTCCTGCGCGACGCTCATACCGGGTCACCTCCTCGGCGTGTTACCCCGGTCACATCGTCTCACGAGCGGCGGCCGAGCACAGCGCGATAGCCCACCGGGAACAAGGTGGTGCCCCGCGAGCCCGCGAGCAGCCCCCACAGCCCGCGCGGCGCGAGCAGCACCATCGCGATGGCCACGACGCCGAGCACGATCAGGTACGTCGCACCGTAGTGCGCCAGCGTCTGCTGCAGCACGAAGAACACCACGGCCCCCACGATCGGCCCCTCGATGGTGCCGACGCCGCCGATGACCACCATGAAGACCATGAACGCGGTCCACTGCACGCTGTAGACGCTGTCGGGCTGCACCCGCAGCGAGCCCAGCGCCAGCACGCCCCCGGCCAGCCCGGCACCGGCCGCGGCCAGCACGAACACGACCCGTTTGGCCGTGGTGACCCCGACCCCGGTGCTGGCGGCGGCCACCGGGTCGTCGCGGACCGCGGCCAGCCCCAGCCCGAACCGGGAGCGCACCAGCAGCACGCTGCCGACGACGACCACCGCGGCGGCGGCCAGCGCCACCCAGTAGGTCAGGGCCAGCCGCACGTCGCGGTCGTAGCCCGACAGCGACGTGATGGACGTACCGGAGCCGGCGCCCACCGCGTCCCACTGCACGGTCAGCAGCCGGAACACCTCGGCCACCACCCAGGTGCCGATGGCGAAGTAGCCGCCCACCAGCCGGAAGGCCAGGAACGAGACCGGCACGGCCACCACCCCGGCCATCACGGCCGCCACGGGCAGCGCGAGGAAGCCGTTGAGGCCCACGGTCTGCGCCAGGTAGGCGACGGCGTACGCCCCCAGGCCGATGGAGGCCTGCTGCCCCACCGAGACCATGCCGCCGTAGCCGGCCAGCAGGTTCCACGTGACGGCGAGCATCACGTAGGCGAAGAGGTTCACCAGCCCGAACAGCTGCTGCGGCGCGACGACGAACGGACCGGCCGCCAGCGCCACGACCACCACGAGGAGCAGCGGCGGCCCCACGCGCGAGGCGCCGGTCCAGCGGACGACGCCGACGGGGTGGGCCACGTCGGCGCTCACGCCGGCACCGCCCGCCCGAACAGGCCCTGCGGGCGCAGCGCGAGCACGAGCAGGAAGACCAGGTGACCGGCCAGCACCTGCTGCGCCGGGTCGACCCACGCGCCGACGTTCTGGGCGACGCCGAGCACGATGCCGCCGGCCAGCGACCCCCACAGGTTGCCCAGCCCGCCGATGATGACGACCTCGAAGGCGAAGATCAGCAGCGAGGGCCCGCTGCTCGGGGTGAAGCTGGTCTGCGCCCCGGACAGCACGCCGGCCACCGCCACGGTCGCGAACGCCAGCGCGGTGGCCACGCCGTAGACGTGTCGGTGGTCGACGCCGGCCAGCTGCGCCGCCTCGCGGTCGTCGCTGGTCGCCCGCATGGCCCGGCCGGTGCGCGTCCGGCTCAAGAACAGGGCCAGCCCCGCCAGGATCAGCACCGCCACCACGAACACCAGCAGCGGGTAGACACCCAGCGCGAACGCGCCCACGTGCAGGCTGGCGGTGTCGAGGCGACCCAGCCGCAGCCGGTTCTGGTCGGAGGAGAAGACCTCCAGCAGCCCGTTCTGGATCACGATGGAGAGCGCGAAGGTGACCAGCAGCACGGGCAGCGGGCTCGGCGAGAGCGCGCGTTGCAGCAGCAGCCGCTGCACCGCGTAGCCCAGCAGTGCGAGCACCGGCACCACCACCAGGAGCGTCGCCCAGACCGGCAGCCCCACGCCGGTGACCAGTACCAGGGCGACGAACGCGGCCAGGGTGGCGAAGTCGCCGTGGGCGAGGTTGACGATGCGCATGACGCCGAAGACGAGCGAGAGCCCGGTGGCGAAGATGGCGTAGAGGCCGCCGAGCAGGACGCCCTGCAGCACGGCGTTGGTCAGGTCCACGGCCGGGCCTCCTCAGACTCCGAAGTACGCACGGGCGACCTCCTCCTGCGAGACCGACCCCGCGGGGCCGGTGAGCGTGGTGCGGCCCTCGAGCAGGCAGTGCACCTCGTCGGCCACCGCGAGGGCCTGCCGGACGTCCTGCTCGACGACCAGCACGGTGGTGCCGGCGGCCTTGATCGCCGGCAGCACCTCGTAGACCTGCTTGATGACCACGGGAGCCAGGCCCAGGCTGACCTCGTCGAGCAGCAGCAGCTCGGGGTTGGCCATCAGCGCACGCCCGATCGCGACCGCCTGCTGCTCACCGCCCGAGAGCGCACCGGCGTAGCGGTCGCGGCGCTGCGCGACGAGGGGCAGCGCCTCGAAGACGGCGTCGAGGTCCCACGGTCCGGGCCGGCGCTGGTGGGCGCCGACGAGCAGGTTGTCGGTGACGGTCAGGCTCGCGAAGAGCCGGCGACCCTCCGGGACCAGGCTGATGCCGGCCGCCACGCGGCGGTGGGCCGGGACCCGGTCCAGCGACTCACCGCGGAAGCGGATCTGGCCGGCCGAGACCGGCATCAGCCCGGCCAGGCAGCGCAGCAGCGTCGACTTCCCCGCGCCGTTGGCCCCGATCACCGCCAGCGTCTGCTGCTCGGCCACCTCGAGGCTGATCCGGCTCAGCGCCAGGGCGTCGCCGTAGCGGGCCTCGACGTCTCGCACCTCCAGCAGCGCGGTCACCCGAGGGCCTCCTCGGGCGTGCTGCCCAGGTACACCCGGCGCACCTCGGGGTCGTTCATCACGGCCTGCGGCTCGCCCAGCGCGAGCATCCGGCCGTAGGTCAGGCACATCATCTGGTCGGCCACGGCCAGCACGGCGTGCACCACGTGCTCGATCCAGACCACGGTCACCCCGGACTCCTTGACCTCGCGCACCGTCTCGACCAGGGCCGGGACCTCGTGCTCGGTCAGGCCGCCGGCGATCTCGTCGAGGAGCAGCAGCCGCGGGCCGCTGGCCAGGCCGCGGGCGAGCTCGAGCCGCTTGCGGTCCAGCAGCCGCAGTGACCCGGCCGGCGCGTTGGCCTGGCTGAGCAGCCCCGTGGTCTCCAGCACCTGCAGCGCGCGCTCGCCGGCCTCGGGGGTGGTCCGGCCGCCGGCGAAGCGGGCGGCGACGAGCAGGTTCTCCAGCACCGTGAGACCGCCGAAGGGACGCGGCACCTGGAAGCTGCGCCCGATCCCGCGCCGGGCTCGCACCTCGGCGCGCAGCCGCGTCACGTCCTGCCCCTCGAACCGGATGCGCCCGCTGGAGGGGGCCAGCACCCCGCCCACGAGGTTGAGCAGCGTGGACTTGCCCGCCCCGTTGGGCCCGACGATGCCGAGCGTCTGGCCGGCCGCGAGGTCGAAGCTGAGGTCCTCGATCACGCTGACCTTGCCGAAGGACCGGCCCAGGTGCTCGACCTCGAGGATCGGTGCGGTCACAGAGGCTGGACCTTGCCGCCGGCCGGGATGTTCGGGTGGTCGGCGTTGGAGACGATGACCAGGTCGTAGCCCTTGCTGTCGCCGCGCCACTGGCCGCCGACCAGCGGGGTCTTGGCGACGTTCGGCACCGGGCCGGAGGTCCAGTCGAGGTCGCCCACGACGGTGGAGAGCCTCATCGTGGAGAGCGCCTTGACGATGCCCTTCTTGTCCGAGGGCGAGGAGGCCTTGGCCAGCGCGGCGCTGGCCACCTCGAACAGGGCGTGCACGAAGCCGATGGGCTGGGTCCACTGCTTGCTGGTGGAGGCGGTGTAGGCGTCGGCGAGCTGCTTGGCGCTCTGCCCCGAGAGCGAGCTGGTGAAGGGGTGGCTGGGCGACCACCACACCTCGGTGCCCAGGTTGTTACCCGTGTCGCCCAGCGCCGAGATGGTGGAGGGGAACAGCAGCGCCTTGCCGATGGTGGCCAGCTTGGGCTGGTACTGCTGCTGCACCGCCTGCTTCCAGAAGGTGATGAAGTCCGGCGGGATCGGCACGCCGGCCAGCAGCTCGGCGTTGCCCGACTTGAACCTGCTGATCTGCGCGGTGAAGTCGGTGGTGCCGTCGGCGTAGTGGCCGGGGTCGATGATGCTGAACCCCTTCTTGGCCACCACCGGCGGGAAGCCGGTCTTGGCGTCGCCCCAGGCGTTGCCGTCGGAGTCGTTGGGCCAGATGGCGCCGACCTTCTGGTTGGAGTCGACCTGGCCCCACATGTCCATGTAGACCGACTCGACGTCCTCCAGGCCCCAGAAGAAGTGGTAGGTCCACTCGAAGCTCTTCGACGTGGTGCCGCCGCGGCCCAGGAACCACGGCTGCCACGGCGCCACCGTCGAGATGCACGGCACGCCGTTGGCCTCGCACTGGTCGGAGACCGGGTTGGTGTTGTCGGGGGTGGAGGAGACCAGCATCAGGTCGACGTTGCTCTTGAGGATCAGGTCGGAGGCCACGTCGCCGGCGCGCTTGGAGTCCGACTGGCTGTCGCGCACCAGGATCTCGACCTTGGCCTTCTTGCCCCCGATCTTCAGCCCCTTCTGGGCGAAGATCTTCTTGACCTGCGAGACGACGAAGGCGTCGGCCTCGCCGAAGGGTGCCAGCGAGCCGGTCTGCGGGCTCACGTAGCCGATCCGCACGGTGTCGCTGCCCGAGGCGCCCGAGCTGGACTTGATGCCGCACGCCGAGAGCAGGGGGGCGGCGCCGACGCCGAGGGCACCCAGGCCCCCCAGCTTGAGCAGGGAGCGGCGGTCGGTGGCGAGCAGGGGCTGGTGGTCGGTCATGGTCGTACTCCGGGTTCTGCTGGGGTGGGGGGGTCAGGCGGTGCGGGACAAGACGGCGGACAGCGCCTCGCGGAGCAGGCCCGTCGCCTCGTGCGCGTCGACTGCTCCCGAGGTACGCCGCCAGGCGACGTAGCAGTCCGGTCGGACGAGGAGGACGCCGTCCTCCTCGATCTCGCTGCGGCGGTGCCACTCGCCGTAGGCGTCACGGGCGTCGCGGTCGACCACGACGGTGCGCAGCGGCACCCCGAGCTCGCGGGCGACGGCCTCGGCCGCCTCGGCCCACGCCGTGCCGGAGAGACCGGTCAGCACGGTGAAGGAGCCGTGCCCGACCAGGTCCAGGGTGGAGACGCGGCGTCCGTCGGGCTCGACCAGCCAGGCGTGCGGGAGCTTGGCCCCCGGCCGCGAGGACGGCCGGCCGTAGAGCTCGTCGTCGCGCACGACCTCCTCCTGCGTGCCGTCGGGCACGACGGCCGAGGAGGTGTAGCGCTGGTTGTGCTCCACGCCGTGGGCGTTGAACTCGTAGTGCTTGAGCTCGATGGCCTCGTGGATGGCGTCGCGCTTCTTCTTGCCGTCGGGGCTCGGCTCGGCGGCGGAGGCCAGCGCCTTGGTGATGCCCTCCTCGTCGCCGCCGACCACGCCCAGCGCCTCGAACAGCGGGCCGAACTGGTCGCGCGAGAGATTGGCCCGCTCGACGATCTGACGGCCGATCGGGGCGCGCTCCTCGCTGTAGGTCTCCAGCAGCTGCGGCCCGGCCTCGCCGCGCAGCACCGCGGCGAGCTTCCAGGCCAAGTTGTAGGAGTCCTGCACGGAGGTGTTCGAGCCCAGCCCGTTGGACGGCGGGTGCCGGTGCACGGCGTCGCCGCCGCAGAACACGCGGCCGCGGGAGTACTCGGTGGCGTAGGCGTGGTTGACGGTCCACAGCGCGGCGGAGTCGATGCTCACCTCGAGCTCGGGGTCGCCCACCAGGTCGCGCACGATGGCCGTCGCGGAGGCGTCGGTGACCTCCGGTGGCTCGCCGTCGATGTCGTAGCCCCACACGATGAGCCACTCGTTCCAGGGCCGCACCATCCGCAGCAGGCCCATGCCGATGCCGCCGACGTCGGCGCCGGGCCGCATGATCCAGTACAGGACGCTGGGCCGGTGGGCCACCAGCTCGGACAGGTCGGCGCGGAACACGATGTTCATCGAGCCGGCCTTACCCATCTGGCCCTCCATCGGCAGGCCGATCGCCTCGGCGACCAGGCTGCGACCGCCGTCGGCCCCGACCAGGTAGCGCGCGCGGCAGTCGTACTCGCGTCCGGTGGCCCGGTCGCGCAGCCGCGCCGTCACCGACTCCTCGTCCTGCGTGAGGCCGATCAGCTCGGTGTCGAAGGAGACCTTCGCGCCGCGCTCGGCCGCGGTCTGCAGCAGGATCGGCTCGAGGTAGGTCTGCGGCAGGTCGACCATCTGGCACGGACTCTGTGCGACGTACTCGGTGAGCGACTCGTCGCCTGTGCCCCAGGTGCGGATGCGGCCGATCTCGGTGCCGGTGAGCGAGGTCGCGAAGACGGTGTCGCCCATGAGCGCGCTCGGCGTGCCGTCGCGCAGCGCGAGGTCCTCCACGCCCAGGTCGCGGAAGACCTCCATCGCCCGCTGGTTGGTGATGTGGGCGCGCGGGGAGTTGGCGACCCAGCCGTACTTGGTCACCATCCGGGTGCGCACGCCGTACGTCGCCAGCAGCGCCGCCATCGCGCCGCCGGCCGGGCCGGACCCCACGACGAGCACGTCGGTGTCGAAGTCCTGGTCGCTCATCTGCTGCTCCTGTCGGCGTCGGCGAGCACGAAGGTGAAGTCGAGGGTGCGGTAGGTGCCGGACCCGTCGGCGGGGAAGGGGACGATGATCGGCTCCTTGACGCCGAAGACCGTGTCGGAGTCGAGGTACTCGCCGCCCTCGACGAAGAGCTGGGTGATCAAGGTGTGCTTGCCCTCGGCGGCGATCATGAAGTGCACGTGCGGCGCCCGCATCGGGTGCCGCCCGGTGGCGGCGAGCATCTGGCCCACCGGCCCGTCGTCGGGGATCGGGTAGGGCGAGGGCAGGATCGTGGTGAAGGTGATGCGGCCGGCGTCGTCGGTGCGGAGCCGGCCGCGCAGCACCGGGCCGTCGAGGTCGGGCAGCTGCACGTCGTAGAAGCCGTCCTGGTTGGACTGCCACACGTCGACCACCGCGTCCGCCACCGGCCGGCCGGCGGTGTCGGTGACCGCGATCCGGGCCTGCACCGGCTCGCCCTCGAGGCCGCCGGAGATGTCGGCGCCGTCGGGCAGCTCGGGCGGACCCTCGACGTAGAACGGCCCGAGTACCGCCGAGGGCGTCGACTCCGGCGTGCGGGAGTTGCTGAGGATGTCGACCAGGCTGGAGACGCCGAGGGTGTCGGAGAGCAGGATGAACTCCTGGCGGACGTCGGTGGTGATGTGGCCGGCACGGGTGAGGAAGTCGATGGCGAAGCGCCACTCCTCCTGGGTCACGTCGTTGTCCAGCACGAAGGCGTGCAGGTGACGCACGAGGTCCTGGGTGAGCTGCCGCAGCCGGTCCGGGGCGTCGTCGAAGCTGGCGACCACCTCGGCGGTCAGGACGTCCACCGCCTCGCGGGTCTCCTCGGGCAGGTCGGTCACGTGAGCGCTCCGATCGGGGTACCGGCCGTCGCGCGGCCGAGGAGGTCGGCGATGCCGTCGCGCGTGACCTCGCGGGGGTTGGGGTAGGGACGGGCGGTGGCCAGCTCGGCGGCCCGGTCGACGTCGGCGGCGTCGAACCCGAGGCCGCCCAGGTCGGTCGGACCACCCAGCTCGGCCACCAGGGACTGCAGGTCGTCGGTGCCGATCGCGGCTGAGGCGCGCCGCACGCCGGGGCCGGCGTTGTACTCCATCGCGTACGGCAGCACGACGGTGTGCGTGGGGGCGTGCGGCAGCCCGAAGCTGCCGCCGAGGGTATGGCAGAGCTTGTGGTGCAGCCCCATGCCGACCGCGGCCAGGCACCGGCCGCCCAGCCAGGCGCCGTAGAGCAGCTCCGCGCGGGCGTCCAGGTCCGCGGCTCGGGCGCGCAGCCCGCCGGCGATGGCGCGCAGGCAGTCCTCGGCCATCGCGTCGGTGTCCTCGGTGCGGTCGGGCGAGTAGAGGGCCTCGACGGCGTGGGCCATCGCGTTGACGCCGCTGGTCAGCGTCATCGGCCACGGCAGCGTCGTGGTGAGCTCGACGTCGTAGAGCACGGCGTCGGGCAGGATCTCCGGCGCCGAGCGGGTGGTCTTCTCCCCCGAGGCGGTCTCGCCGAGCACCGGGGTGCTCTCCGAGCCGGCATAGGTGGTGGGCACGACCAGGTGCGGCAGCCCGGTGCGCACCGAGACCGCCTTGCCCAGGCCGGTGGTGGAGCCACCGCCCACCGAGACCAGCGAGTCGGCGTCGCCCGCGGCCGCCAGCGCCTCCTCGGTGACCGCCACGGGGGTGTGCATCGCAGCGCCGGTGAAGGTCGCGGCCCCACCCAGCATCGCCGCGACGCGCTCGGCGAGCTCGCGCTGCTCCGGGGTGGCGAGCACCAACGGCCGGCCGCCGCCGAGCCGAGCGAGCTCCTCGCCGACCTGCCCGAGCGTGCCGGCGCCGAAGACGACCCGCTGGCCGCCCACCTCGTCGGTGAAGGAACGCACGCCACCTCCTGCTCTCGCACGGTCGGGTGTGACCGCGCTCACCTGCCGGCCGAGCCTAGGCAGCGGCGTCGGTGCGTGTCCTGCCCGAAACCGGCCACCTGGTTGACCGAAACCCGCACCGCGCGGGCGCCGGGCAGACTCTGACCATGCTGCGCAGCCTGGGCTTCCTCACCATCGGCCTCTTCGACCGCGACGACCCCGGTGCCGGGCACCGCTCGACCCTGGAGATCATCGAGCTCGCCGAGCGGCTCGGCTTCGACAGCGCCTGGCTGCGCCACCGGCACCTGCAGTACGGCATCTCCTCGCCCGTGGCCGTGATGGCCGCCGCCAGCCAGCGCACCAGCCGGATCCAGCTCGGCACCGCGGTGACGCCGCTGGGCTGGGAGAACCCGCTGCGGCTGGCCGAGGACCTGGCCACCGTCGACGTCCTCTCCGGCGGCCGCGTCAACCCGGGCATCAGCGTCGGCCCGCCGATGCACTACGAGGAGGTCAAGGCCTCCCTCTACCCCGACACCGCCGGGGCCGAGGACTTCGGCTTCGAGCGCGTCGAGCGGTTCATGCGCTTCGTCGAGGGCGTGCCGGCCAGCACGTTCGCCGGCCACGAGGGCATCGAGGACTTCTCCGAGCGCGTCGAGCCGCACTCGCCCGGGCTGCGCTCTCGCCTGTGGTACGGCGCGGCCAGCCTCTCCTCCGCGCGGCGGGCCGGGGAGCACGCCATGAACCTGCTCACCAGCTCGGTGGTCTTCGCCACCGAGGACGGCCCCACCGACTTCGCCGACATCCAGGCCGAGCAGATCCACGCCTTCCGCGACGCGCACCCCACCGGCCGCGTCTCCCAGGGCCTGGTCGTCATCCCCACCGACTCCGCCACGCCCGAGCAGGTCGCCCGCTACACCGCGTACGTGGAGTCGAGGACGCCACGCACCCTCGCACCGCAGGGTCCCCGTCGGATCCTGGTCGCCCGCGACCTGCTGGGCAGCAGCGAGCAGATCGCCGAGATGCTGCAGGCCCACGCCGGCTACCGCGAGGTCAGCGAGGTGGCCTTCGCGCTGCCGTTCACCCTCGAGCACGACGACTACGTGCAGATCCTCACCGACATCGCCACCCGGCTGGGTCCGGCGCTGGGGTGGAGCGCGGCGGCGTAGACGTCATACGCCCCGGTCGCTCGCGCGACCGGGGCGGATGACGTTGCGGCAGCCTCAGACCAGGTCGTACCGGTCGGCGTCCATGACCTTCACCCAGGCGGCGACGAAGTCCGTCACGAACTTCTGAGCGGCGTCGTCCTGGGCGTACACCTCGGCGACGGCGCGCAGCTCGGCGTTGGAGCCGAAGACCAGGTCGGCGCGGGTGCCGGTCCAGCGGACCGAGCCGTCGGCCGTGCGGGCCTCGTAGCGCGTCGAGGTGTCGTCGGTGGCCGACCAGGTGGTCTCCATGTCGAGCAGGTTGACGAAGAAGTCGTTCGTCAACGTGCCCGGGGCGTCGGTGAGGACGCCCTCGGTGGAGCCGCCCGCGTTGGCGCCGATCACCCGCAGCCCGCCGACGAGCACGGTCAGCTCCGGCGCGGAGAGGCCGAGCAGGTTCGCCCGGTCGACCAGCAGGTACTCCGCCGGCAGCCGGTGGCCCTTGCCGTAGAAGTTGCGGAACCCGTCGGCGGTGGGCTCCAGGTAGGCGAACGACTCGACGTCCGTCTCCTCCTGGGTGGCGTCGGTGCGGCCGCCGTGGAAGGGCACCTCGACGTCGTGGCCGGCCGCCTGGGCGGCCTGCTCGATGCCCACGCCGCCGGCCAGCACGACCACGTCGGCGAAGGAGACGCCCTCGAAGCGCCCGGCGATCTCCTCCAGCGTGCCCAGCACACCGGAGAGCTGCTCGGGGTCGTTGACCTGCCACGAGGCCTGCGGCTGGAGCCGGATCCGGCCGCCGTTGGCACCGCCGCGCTTGTCACTGGAGCGGAACGACGAGGCCGCCGCCCACGCGGTGGAGACCAGCTGGGCCACCGAGAGGCCGGAGTCGGCGATGGCCTGCTTGAGACCCGCGACGTCCTCGGCCGAGGGCGCACCGGTCGGCGCCGGCACCGGGTCCTGCCACAGCAGCCGCTCGCTGGGCACCTCCGGGCCGAGGTAGCGCTGGATCGGGCCCATGTCGCGGTGGGTGAGCTTGTACCAGGCCCGGGCGAACGCGTCGGCGAACGCGGCGGGGTCCTCGTGGAAGCGGCGCGAGATCGGCTCGTAGATCGGGTCGAAGCGCAGCGAGAGGTCGGTGGTGAGCATCGTCGGCTTGCGCTTGTTGGGCGTGCCGTCGGGGTCGGGGATGGTCGCCTCGGCGTCCTTGGCCACCCACTGGCTCGCGCCCGCAGGCGACTTCTCCAGCTCCCACTCGTGACCGAAGAGGTTGTCGAAGAAGCCGTTGCTCCACTGCACCGGGGTGGAGGTCCAGGTGACCTCCAGGCCGCTGGTGATCGCGTCCTTGCCCACGCCCGAGCCGTAGCTGCTCTTCCAGCCGAAGCCCATCTGCTCCAGGGGCGCGGCCTCGGGCTCGGGGCCGACGTGCTCCTCGGCGTCGCCGGCACCGTGGGTCTTGCCGAAGGTGTGGCCGCCGGCGATGAGCGCCACGGTCTCCTCGTCGTTCATCGCCATCCGCCCGAAGGTCTCGCGGATGTCGCGAGCGGCGGCGACAGGGTCGGGGTTTCCGTTGGGGCCCTCGGGGTTGACGTAGATCAGACCCATCTGCACTGCGGCCAAGGGGCTCTCCAGCTGCCGGTCGCCGGTGTAGCGGTCGTCGCCGAGCCAGGTCTCCTCCGGACCCCAGTAGACGTCCTGGTCGGGCTCGTAGACGTCCTCGCGGCCGCCGGCGTAGCCGAACGTGGCAAAGCCCATCGACTCCAGCGCCACGTTGCCGGCCAGCACGATCAGGTCGGCCCAGGAGATCTTGTTGCCGTACTTCTTCTTCACCGGCCACAGCAGCCGGCGGGCCTTGTCGAGGCTGGCGTTGTCGGGCCAGGAGTTCAGCGGCGCGAACCGCTGCATGCCCGCGCCAGCGCCACCGCGACCGTCCTCGACGCGGTAGGTGCCGGCACTGTGCCAGGCCATGCGGATGAACAGGCCGCCGTAGTGGCCGAAGTCGGCGGGCCACCAGGGCTGGGAGGTGGTGAGCACCTGCTCCAGGTCGGACTTGACCTCGGCCAGGTCGAGGCTCTCGAAGGCGCTCTTGTAGTCGAAGTCGGCGTCCATGGGGTTGGCCACGGCGGGGTGCTTGCGCAAGATCGCGAGGTTGAGCTGGTTGGGCCACCAGTCACGGTTGCTGCCGCCCTCGACCGGGTAGGGTCGCTGGCCGTGCACGACGGGGCAGCCGGCCGCCCCGTGGGCGTCGTTCTGCTGGGGCTCGTTCATCTCTCCGACGACGGCGTCGGGCTTGTCGGTCTCGACCTCGCCGGTGGCGGGCTTCTCGGTCACAGCGCTTGCCTTTCTCAGGTGGGGTGTCAGGACGTCGAGCAGTTCGGGCACAGGCCGTGGAACACGACCTCCGCCTCGTCGACGACGAAGCCGCGGGCGTCGGAGGGGTCCAGGCACGGGGCCTGCCCGACGGCACAGTCGACGTCGACGATCACGCCGCAGGAGCGGCAGACCAGGTGGTGGTGGTTGTCGCCGACCCGGGCCTCGTAGCGGGCCACGGACCCCGGCGGCTGGATCCGCCGCAGCAGGCCGGCACCGCTGAGCGCGCGCAGGCAGTCGTAGACGGCCTGGTGGGAGACGTCGGGCAGCTGCTCGCGTACCGCCCCGATGATCGTCTCGGTGTCGGCGTGGTCGAGGGCATGCACGGCGTCGAGCACCGTGACCCGCGGTCGGGTGACCCGCAGCCCGGCCGCGCGCAGTGCCTCGTCGCTGGATCGGACCATGCCCCAGTCCTACCCGGTTTTCTTGAATGGATCAAGACTGAGCACGGCTCAGAGGCGCCCGGACTTCACCACCCGGCTCAAGAACTGCTGCGTGCGCTCCTCGCGCGGCTCCTCGAAGATCTGCTGCGCGGGGCCGCGCTCGAGGATGGAGCCGGCGTCGAGGAAGCAGACCTGGCTGGCTACCTCCTTGGCGAACCCCATCTCGTGCGTGGCCAGCAGCATCGTCAGGCCGCCGCGGGCCAGCTCGCGCACGATCTCGAGCACGTCGCCGACCAGCTCGGGGTCGAGCGCGGCGGTGATCTCGTCGAGCAGCAGCACCCGCGGCTGGGTGGCCAGCGCGCGGACGATGGCCACGCGCTGCTGCTGGCCGCCGGAGAGCATGTCGGGGTACGACCGCGCCTTGTCCTGCATGTTGACGCTGCCCAGCAGCCCCATCGCCCGCTCCTCGGCCTCGGCCTTGGAGACGCCACCGACCCGGATCGGGGCGAGCGTGACGTTCTCCAGCACGCTCATGTGCGGGAACAGGTTGTAGGACTGGAAGACGATGCCGACGTCGCGCCGCAGCGCGTTGAGGTCGACGCCGGCGCCGGTGACGGTATCGCCCTCGATCCGGATCTCGCCGCCATTGATCTCCTCCAGGCCGTTGACGCAGCGCAGCAGCGTGGACTTGCCCGAGCCCGAGGCGCCGATCAGGCAGACCACCTCGTGACGCTCGACGTCCAGGGAGACGCCCTTGAGCACCTCGTGCTGGCCGTAGGCCTTGTGGACGTCGTCGATCTGCAGGAAGGACATGGCGCTACCGCCCGCTGCGACGCGCGGCGTCGCGGTCGATGAGGAAGTCGACGAACCGCGCCTGCGGGATCGTGACCACGATGAAGAACAGCGCCGCGAGCGTCACCGGCGAGAGGTTGAACAGCTTGCTCTGCCACAGGGTGGAGGCGTTGACCACCTCGACGATGCCGGCGATGGTCAACAGGGCTGTGTCCTTCTGCAGGCTGATGAAGTCGTTGAGCAGCGGCGGGATCACGCGCCGCACCGCCTGTGGCACCAGCACCGTGCGCAGCGTCTGGGCGTAGCTGAGGCCCAGCGAGCGGGCGGCCGCGCTCTGGCTGGGGTGGATCGAGGACAGCCCGGCACGGTAGACCTCGGCGACGTAGGCCGAGTAGGTCATCGTCAGCGCCACCGCCCCGAGCCAGGCACTGGGCCAGTTCGCCAGCGCGGGGAAGGCCAGCGGCAGGCCGAAGACGATGAGCAGGATCGTCACCAGCGCCGGGATGGCGCGGAAGACGTCGCAGTAGATCAGTGCGATCAACCGCAGCGGCCGGCCGGCGCGCCCCGGCAGCATCCGCATCACCGCGAGCAGCAGCCCGAAGACGAGGACCAGCACCTGGGCCACACAGGCCACCCAGATGTTGGTCCAGAAGGCCTGGATCATCTCCGGGAAGGCGAGCTTCCAGGAGTGCCCGGCGAAGAACGTCTGCGCGATGCCACCGTCCTGGGCCAGCGCGATCAGCAGCAGCACCGAGACGATCGCGGCGCCGACGGCGTAGCCCATCGCCACGGTGGCCTCGTCGCGGCCGGCGGCGGCCGCACGGCGGGAGGCGACCAGCTGGCCCTCGCCCAGCAGCGTCGAGCGCCGCCCCGAGCGGGCATAGGCCCGGGCGGTGGGCAGCAGCGGGTACAGCGCGGCCAGCACCAGGAGCACGCCGACGCCCGTGGGCACCGCCGCGCCCTTGCTGTAGGAGTGCAGCCGCAGCGCGGCGGCCACGGCGAGCGCGAGACCGGCCAGGGCCACGACCAGCCCGGTCGTGGCCAGCCCCGCGACCCCGCGGGGCTGGCTCGGTGTCGGCCCGGGCTGGACCTCGTCGCTGACCAGGTCGACGGCGCTCATCGCGAGCCCCGTGCTACTTGATGGTCCAGATCGGCACCGACGACGGGTCGCCACCGAAGGCCGGGCCCAGGTAGCTCTTGGAGAGCTGGTCCAGCGTGCCGTCGCTCATCAGCGTCGAGATGCCCTTGTCGAGGGCGCTCTCGTTGGCCGAGTTCTTGGGGTAGATCGCGCCGTACTGCTCACCGGTCTTGTACTGGCCGACGACGGCCAGCTTGCCGTTGGTGGCCTTGGCCTCGGCCAGCACGATCGCGGTGTCGAGGAACGCAGCGTCGATCTGGCCCGAGAGCACGGCCTGGTAGAGCGCCTGGGAGTTGGGGAAGATCTTCTCGTTCTTGCACTTGAGCTTGTCCTTGATGAAGTCCACCGAGGTGGTGCCCGAGTACGCGCCGCAGGTCTTGTCCTGCACGTTGTCGTTGGTGACGCCGGCGTCCTTCTTGGCCAGCACGCCGACGTTGGAGTCGAAGTAGGCCTTGGAGAAGTCGACGACCTTCTGCCGCTCGGGGGTGATCGAGATCTCCGCCAGCGCGATGTCGAAGGTGTTGGTGCGACCGGCGACGAGCTGGTCGAAGGAGACGTTCTTGACCGTCACCGAGGAGAGCCCGGCCATGTTGGCCAGCTCGGCACCCATGCAGTACTCGTAGCCGGACTTGATCGACTTCGGCGTGGTGCCGTTCCACCAGCCCTGGGCCGGCAGCGTGGTCTCCACCGTGAGGGTGCCGGACTTCACCGGCTTGATCTTGATCGAGTTCTTCTTGCTGGTGACCTTGCAGTCGCCGAACCCGCCCGAGGACGAGCCCGACGAGCCTCCCGACGACCCGCAGCCGGCCATGGTCGCGATCAGGACGGCGGCGCCGACGGCGGCGGTCAGACGGTGCAGCGGCATGTGAGGGTTCCCTCCACGGTCGGCTGGAGCATCAGCGGGGCATCGAAGTAGGTCGGGAGGCTACATGCTCGGCGTTTCGGCGGGCGGCGCTCGACCGGCCATACTGCGACGCGTGAGGGGAGGTGAGGCGCTCGTGGCGGCCCTGGCCGCGCACGGGGTGGACCTCGCCTTCGGCATCCCCGGCACGCACAACCTGGAGATCTACCGGCACCTGGCGCGTTACGGCGTCCGCCACGTCGGCACTCGTCACGAGCAGGGCGCGGGCTACGCCGCCGACGGGTACGCGCGCAGCACCGGGCGTGTCGGGGTGGCCCTGGTGACCAGCGGACCCGCGGTGCTCAACGTCGCCACCGCCGTGGGGCAGGCGTACTCGGACTCCGTGCCGGTGCTCGTCGTCTCCCCCGGCATGCCGCTGCGGCAGCCGACGCTCGGGCAGGGCCTGCTCCACGAGACCCGCGACCAGCAGGGCGCGATGGCCGCCGTCGCCGCGGCGAGCCTGCGCCCCACCAGCGTCGCCGAGATCCCGACGGCGGTGGCGCAGGCGTTCGCGATCATGACCTCCGGACGACCCCGGCCGGTGCACCTGGAGGTGCCGCTCGACGTGCTCGAGGAGGACGCCGACACCGGGCCGGTGCTCGTCGCCGAGGTGGCGCCGGCCACACCGCCGCAGGCAGCCGTCGCGGCTGCGGTGGCACGGCTCTCGGCCGCCACCGCACCGGTGATCGTGGTCGGGGGCGGCGCCCGCGGCGCGGCCGCGGAGGTCCGCGCGGTCGCCGAGCGGCTGGGCGCGCCGGTGGTCACCACCGCCAACGGCAAGGGCGTCCTGCCCGAGGATCACCCGCTCGCGCTCGGCGCCGGCATCCACCTGCCGGCCGTGGCCGCGCTGGTCGAGCAGGCCGACGTCGTGCTCGCGGTGGGCACCGAGCTGGCCCCCGCCGACCTCTGGTACGGCCCGCTGCCGGTAGCCGGCCGGCTCGTGCGTGTCGACGTCGACCCCGTCGGCGTCCTCACCAACGCCTCCCCCGAGGTGGCCGTCGTGGGCGACGCATCCCTGTCCCTGCAGGCGATCCTCGCTCGGTTGGGCGAGGCGACGCGCGAGGTCGACGTCGCCACCTGGCGCGAGCGCAAGCTCGCCGAGTCGCAGGAGGAGGGCGCTGCGTGGCTCGAGCTGGTCGCGGCGCTGGCTGCGGCGCTGGCCCGCGACGCCGTCGTCGCCGCCGACAACGCGATGGTCAGCTACCTGGGCGCACTGGCCCACCTGCCGGCGTACGCACCGGGTGCCTACCTGTTCCCGTCGGGCTACGGCACCCTCGGCTACGCCCTGCCGGCGGCCATCGGCGTGAAGCTGGCGCACCCCGGCCGCCCGGTGCTGGCGCTGCTGGGCGACGGCGGGGTCATGTTCACCGTCGCCGAGCTGGCCACGGCAGCCGAGCAGGCGCTCGCGCTGCCGGTCGTCGTCGTCGACAACGGCGGCTACGGCGAGATCAGGAACGAGATGGCCGAGCGAGGCGACCCGGTCCACGCGGTCGATCTCCCCTCCCCCGACTTCGCCGCACTGGGCAAGTCGTTGGGGTGCCACGGCGTACGGCTCGACGACGTCGACGGGCTCAGCGGCGCCGTCACCGCCGCGTTCGCCGCCGACCGGCCCACGGTGATCCACCTGGTGGTGCGCCCATGAGCCTGCTGGAGATCGCCTGGACCGACCCGGTGACCGGACGCCGGGGCTGGGTGGTCATCGACCGGCTGGTGCACGGCCTGGCCAGCGGCGGCCTGCGGCTGCGCGAGGGCTGCACGCTGGCCGAGGTGCGCGGGCTCGCGCAGGGCATGAGCCGCAAGGAGGCGCTGGTCTACGACCCGGCCGACCGCTACCTGCCGCTGGGCGGCGGCAAGGGCGGCATCGACGTCGACCCGGCCGACCCCGAGGCGATCGAGGTGCTGCGACGCTTCCTGGCCGCCGTGCTGCCGGTGGTCCGCGAGCAGTGGAACACCGGCGAGGACTTCGGGCTGCGGCAGGAGACGCTCGACGTGGTGGCCGCCGAGCTCGGCCTGGCCTCCACGGTCGAGGCCGTCTTCGCCACCCTCGACGACGCCCCGGCGGCCCGCGACCGGCTGGCCGAGGCGTTCGCCCGCAGCGTCGGCGGCATCTCTCTGGGCGACGTCGTCGGCGGCTACGGCGTCGCCCGCGCCGCGCTCGAGGCCGCCGCCCACCACGGGCTGCCGATCGACACCGCGGTGGTGCAGGGCTTCGGCTCCATCGGCGGCGCGGCGGCGCGCTACCTGGCCGCCGCCGGAGTGCGCGTGGTGGCCGTCGCCGACCGCGCCGGCCTCGTGCGCGACGACGCCGGCCTCGACGTCGAGGCGCTGCTGGCCGGCCGCGACGGACTCGGCGTCATCGACCGCGGCAGGCTGCCCGAGGGCGCCGTCGCCACCGACGACTCCTGGCTCGACGTGCCGTGCGACCTGCTGGTGCCGGCCGCGATGTCGTACGTCATCACCGCCGAGGACGCCGACCGCGTGCGGGCGCCGATCGTCGTCGAGGGCGCCAACCTGCCCACGCTCCCCGACGCCGAGGCCGCCCTGACCTCTCGCGGCGTGCTGGTCGTGCCCGACTTCCTGGCCAACGTGATGACCAACGCCTGGTGGTGGTGGGTCGTCTTCGGCGACATCGCTCCCGACGCCGACTCCTCCTTCGCCAAGATCGACGCGGTCATGCACCGCCTCGTCACCACCGTGCTCGACGACGCGGCCCGGTCCGGGCGTACGCCGCGCGAGTGCGCCCTCGACCTCGCCGCCCGCAACGCCGCAGCGCTGGCCGAGCGGACCTAGCCGGCGCCGAGGGCCTCTGCCACCGCCTCTGCCACCGCCTCTGCCACCGCCTCGGCCACCTGCTCCACCCCGATCCCCGGCACGCTCGCCGACACCTCGCCCACCGTCTCGGGGTCGAGCCCGAGGCCGAGCGCGTCGTAGGCCGGCACCAGCAGCGAGCGCAGCCGGTCGGCGCCGGTGACGACGACGACCGCGGAGAACAGGTAGCCGTTGCGGCTGATGCGCTGGCCGGTGCCGACCAGCTTGTGGCGCCCGGCGTGGTTGAGGCTCCACTCGCCGTCGCAGTACTCCCCCGGCACCGCGCCGAGGCGGACGTCGGGGACGCCGAGTCCGCTCAGCGCCTCGCCCAGGGCGGTGCCGAGGCGCTCGAAGCGCGACCGGATGCCCTCGCGGGCCTCGCGCAGCGGCTGCCACAGGTGCACCACCAGGCTGCCCTCGTCGTAGGCGGCCAGGTGCCCGCCGACCGGGCGCAGCACCGGCTCGAAGCCGCGCTCGAGCGCCACGGCACAGGCCTCGTGGTAGCCCGGCAGCAGCGCGTCGCGGCGGGTGAAGGCCGCCGTCGGTGCACACCGGCCCAGCAGCAGTGTCGCACCGTCACCGGCGTCGGGGTCGAGTGCGTCGAAGGCCGCCTTGACCGCGTCGAGGTCGCTCCGACCGCTCACCGGCGCCGGCCGGCGCACCACCGTCAGCTCGGTCGAGGTCACACGGTCAGTCTGCGACCTCACCCGACGACGCTGCGGACGGCCTCGCGCCAGCCGGCGTAGAGGCTCTCGCGCCGGTCGGGCGACATCTGCGGCTCGAAGACCCGCTCCACCTGCCACCGCTCGGCCAGGTCGCCCAGCTGCCACAGGCCGCCCGCGACGCCGGCGACGTGCGCGACGCCGATGGCGGTCTGCTCGAGCTGGGTGGGACGCAGCACGGGCACGCCGAGGATGTCTGCCTGGAACTGGCATAGCAGCTCGTTGGTGGTGGCCCCGCCGTCGACGCGCAGCTCGGGCACCTCGTAGCCGCTGGCCCGGAAGGCCTCGACGTTGTCGCGGGTCTGGTAGGCCATCGCCTCCAGCCCGGCCCGGACCACGTGGGCGCGCTGGGTCTCCAGCGTGAGCCCGACGATGCCGGCGGCGGCGTCGCGCACCCAGCGCGGCGCGCAGATGCCGGCGAAGGCCGGCACGACGTAGACGCCGTTGCTGTCCTCGACCTGCGCCGCCACCTGCTCGCTGCGCTCGCCCTCGCCGAGCACGCCCAGGTTCTCCCGCAGCCACTGCAGCGTCTGGCCGCTGTGGAAGACGACGCCTTCGGCCTCGTAGTCGGTGGTGCCGGCCAGGGTCCAGCCGACGCTGGCGGTGAGCCCGTCGAGGATCGCCGGGCGCTCACCGGTGTTGGCGGTGAGCACGCCGGCGGTGCCGAAGGTGTTCTTCACCGCCCCGGTGGCCAGGCAGCCCTGCCCGAACATCCCCGCCATCTGGTCGCCCATGACGGCCGAGACGTCGAAGGCTCGCGTGCCGGGCAGCTGCAGGTCGGCGGGGCGGGCCTGGCCGAAGTCGCCGTCGGAGTCGAGCACCTCGGGCAGCAGCGCCCGCGGGACCCCGCAGGCCTCGAGCAGGACGTCGTCCCAGGCCAGGTCGGCCAGCGAGTACAGCGCGGTACGCGAGGCCTCGCTGGGGTCGGTGGCGTGGCTGCGGCCGCCGGTCAGGTTCCACACCAGCCAGGTGTCGAGCGTGCCGCCGGCCAGCTCCCCCGCCTCGGCCCGCGCCCGGGCGCCGTCGACGTTCTCGAGGATCCAGGCGTACTTGGCGGCGGAGAAGAAGGAGTCGTTGAAGAGCCCGGTGCGACGGCGGAACTCCTCGTCGAGGCCATCGGCGCGCCAGCGCTCGACGATGGCGTCGGTCTGCTTCGACATCCACATGATCGCCGGGTGCACCGGCTCGCCGGTGGCGCGGTCCCAGACCAGGCAGGTCTCGCGCGAGGTGGTGACGCCGGCACCGGCGATGTCGTCGGTGGTGGCGCCGGCGTGGGCGAGCGCCTCCTCCAGGGAGTCGCGCAGCCCGTGCCACAGGTGCCACGGGTCGAGCTCGACCCAGCCGCGCTGCGGGTACTGCGGATCCGTCGGCCGGCCGGCCTGGGCCACCACCTCGCCGTCCGCGTCGACCACCACGGTGCGAGCACTGCTCGACCCCAGGTCCAAGGCGACGGCCAGCCGGCGGCTCATGGCGCCGGGACCGCCAGCCGGGTCAGCCACTCCTCGTACTCGGCCAGCTGCGAGGCACGCTGCTCGGAGCTCCAGCCCAGCCGCTCGCCGAGCAGGTCGGCCGCGCGCCCGGCGGCCTCGCGACCGTGGCCGGGCTCGAACGCGAGCAGCAGCCGGCGGGCGAGCACGTCGGTGAGGGTACGCGCGAGCTCGTGGTCCACCGCGAAGAACAGCTCGGCCACCAGGGCGCCGGAGTCCTCGTCGAGCACCTCGTGGCCGCCGGCGGCTACGACGTCGAGAGCCCGGCCGCCGTAGAGCTGCACCAGCCGGACGACGCTGGTGGTGGAGAGCCCGAGCGCGGTCAGCGCCTCCCCCACCTCGCGCGGGTCGCCGACGGCGCCGGGCAGCGGCAGGTACGCCGTCACGCAGCGCGGCGCGGTGCGCCCGAGCCGGCGGAAGACGTCGTCGACCGCGTCCTCGGCCAGCTGCCGGTAGGTGGTGAGCTTGCCGCCCACGACGGTGACCACGTTGGGCAGGTCGGGGGCATGGTCGTGGAGCACGTGGCTGCGCGGGATCTCCCACTCCTCCACGTCGGGGGCGTAGGGCAGCGGCCGCACGCCGGAGTAGGTGAAGAGCACGTCGTCGCGGGTCAGCCGCGCCTCGGGGATGAGGGTGTTGACCTCCTCGAGCAGGTAGCACATCTCTGCGGCGTCGCAGCGCGCCAGCGAGGGGTCGTCGTCGAAGCGCAGGTCGGTGGTGCCGATCAGGTAGCGGCCCATCCAGGGGATCACCAGCACGAGCCGGCCGTCGGCCTTGGACTCGTAGTAGACGACGTCGTCAGGTGCGCCGGGGAACGGGTCGACGACCAGGTGGCTGCCCTTCGTGCCGCCGTTGAGGCGGGGCTGCTCGGGCGCGCCCCGGCGAAACACCCGGTCGATCCAGGGACCCGCGACGTTGAGCACCACGTGGCCGCGCACCTCGTGCAGCGTGTCGCCGCCCCCGCTGCTGGTGTCGCGGTAGCGCACGCCGACCACCTGGCCGCCCTCGATCAGCGGCTCCTCCACGCGGGCCTTGGTGCGGATGTCGGCACCCGCCCCGCGCGCGGCCAACGCCACCTCGACGCAGAGCCGCTCGGCGTACTCGACCTGGCCGTCGGTGAACACCGCCGCACCGCCCAGGCCGTCGGTGTCGATCCCGGCGAAGCGGCGCAGCAGGGCCGAGCGGCTGAGGATCTCGTGGCGGCCGGTGCGCTTGTCGAAGGAGAGGGCGTCGTAGACCAGCATGCCCACCCGGATCAGCCAGGCCGGACGCTTGTTGTGGGAGTAGAACGGCATGATGAGCCGCTTCGGGCGCACGAGGTGGGGCGCGAGCCGGAACAGCCGCTCGCGCTCGCGCAGCGACTCGCGCACCAGCGCGACGTCGCGGTGCTCGAGGTAGCGCAGCCCGCCGTGCACCAGCCGACCGGACCAGGCCGAGACGCCGCTGCAGAGGTCGTCCTGCTCCAGCAGCACCACGCGCAGCCCCCGGCTCGCGGCGTCGCGGGCCACACCGAGGCCGTTGATGCCGGCCCCGACGACCACCAGGTCGTAGGGCTTGCTCGCGTCGGACATGGCCGACCTCCTGCATATCTATGCTGGATATGAATGCAGATGTAGCGTAATGCCCGTCACACCGCCCCTGTCAACCTAGGATGACCGCCATGGCCGACGAGCAGACCCGTCTGATGACGAAGGTCGCGCGGCTCTACCACACCCACGGCATGCGGCAGACCGACATTGCCAGCAGGCTCCAGATCAGCCAGTCGCGGGTCTCCCGGCTGCTCACCCAGGCCGAGGAGTCCGGCATCGTGCGCACCGTCGTCGCGGTGCCGCCGCACATCTTCGGCGACCTCGAGGACGCCGTGGAGCAGCGCTACCCGGTCCGCGAGGTGCACGTCATCGACGTCGTCAGCCAGGACTCCGCCGAGCTCACCCGCGACCTCGCCCACGCCATGGGCACGCTGCTGGGCGACGTGACCTTCGACGCCCCCACCATCGGCTTCACCTCCTGGAGCCAGACGCTGCGGGTGCTGGTCGACGACCTCGCGCCGCTGCGCACCAAGACCACCCACGTGGTGGAGATGCTCGGCGACCTCGGGCCGCCGTCGTTGCAGCACGACGCCGCCTACTCCACCCGTCAGCTGGCCACGCTGGCCGACGCGCAGGCGGTGTTCCTGCGCACTCCCGGCGTGGTGGCCAGCGCCGAGATGCGTGAGCTGATGGTCAGCCGCGACGTCTACGCCCAGCAGGCGCTGGCGATGCTCGACCACATCGACCTCGCCCTGGTGGGTATCGGCGCCGCCGAGGTCGACCCCGCGCTGACCGCGGGCGACAACTTCTTCACCCACGAGCAGTTCAAGCAGATGCGCGACCGCGGCGCCGTCGGCGAGGTGTGCCTGCACTTCCTCGACGCTGACGGCAACGCCATCGACGGCGAGCTCGACGAGCTGGTCATCGGCGTCACCCGCGAGCAGCTGAAGTCGGCCCGACGCCGGTGGGCGGTCGCCGGCGGCGAGCGCAAGCACGCCGCGATCCGCGCGGCCCTGGCCGGCGGCTACGTCGACACGCTGGTGACCGACACCGTCACCGCGGAGTACCTGGTCTCCTGACCTCACCAGATGGTGTGGCCGCCGTCGACCAGCAGGTCGATCCCGGTGACGAACGAGGCGGCGTCGCTGAGCAGGAACACCACCGGTCCGACGATCTCCTCCGGCTCGGCGTTGCGGCCCAGGGGCGTGTCGGCGGCGTAGCCGGCCATCTTGGCCACCTGCTCGGGGCGCCGGGCCATGGGCGTGTTGGTGTAGCCGGGGCTCACGGTGTTGACCCGCACGCCGCGGTCGGCCCACTCCCAGGCCAGGCTGCGGCCGAGGTGGACGAGCGCGGCCTTGGAGCTGTTGTAGTGCGCCTGGGTCAGCCCGCGGTTGGCGATCGAGCCCGACATCGAGGCGATGTTGACGATGGCGCCACCGCCCGCGCGGAACAGCGCGGGCGCCTCGGCCTGGCAGGAGGCGAAGACGCCGGTGAGGTTGACGTCGAGCACGCGCTGCCACTGCGCCAACGGCATCTCCTCGGCCGGGTGGGCGTCGGCGACGCCGGCATTGTTCACCGCCAGCGTCAGCGGGCCGTGCTCCTCCACGGTGGTGACGGCCGCGGCCAGCGCTGCGGTGTCGCGGACGTCGCCGGGGCAGGCCAGCGCACGCGGGCCGAGGTCGGCCACCACGGTGTCGAGCCGCTCGGAGGGACGCGCGAAGCAACCGACCGTGACGCCGAGGTCGGCCAGCCCGCGCGCGATCGCCTCGCCGATGCCGCTGCTCGCGCCGGTGACCAGGGCGGTGCGGCCGGCGAGGTCGAACACCTCAGCCCTGCTCGAGCCGCTCGCGCAGCGTGCCCAGGAACCCGGCCCCGGTGGCCCCGTCGACGGCCCGGTGGTCGCAGGTCAGCGTCAGCTCGGCGATCGGGCGCCACTGCGGGTCACCCCCGTCGGGACCGGGCCACACCTGGCGCTGCCGGGTGCTGCCCACGGCCAGGATCGCGACCTGCGGCACGTTGAGGATCGCGTCGAAGCGGTCGATGCCCATCATGCCCAGGTTCGAGACCGTGAAGGTGCCGCCGGTGACGTCGTCCATCGTCAGCTTGCCCTCCCGCGCCCGGCCGGCGACGTCCTTGCGCGCCGCGGCCAGCGAGGCCAGGTCGCGCGAGCCGGCGTGGGGGATCACCGGCACCATCAGGCCGGCCTCGGTGGCCACGGCCAGACCCAGGTTCACCTCCTCGAAGCAGGTGACCGACTCCTCGCCGTAGTGGGCGTTGAGGTCGGGGTGCTTGCCGAGCGCGGCCGCGCACGCCTGGAGCAGTGCGTCGGTGACGGTGGCGCTGGGCTCGCGCTCCTTGACCGCCAGTGCGGTGGTCATGTCGACCTCGACGACCAGGTGGAAGACCGGCGCCTCCCAGGCCGCCACCATGCGGCGGGCCGCGGTACGGCGGATGCCCTTGAGCGGCGTCGTGGTGCCCTCGCTCACGCCGCGCCTCCTGCGGTGCCGGCGCAGCCGTAGACGCGCATCTTCCCCACCGTGGCGGCGACCATCCGGCGGCGGCCCTCGGCCATCGCCTCCTCCAGCTGTCGGTCGCCCTGCTTCCACACGTCCTCGATGCCGGCTCGGAAGGCGTGGCGCAGGTCGGTGTCGGCGTTGAACTTGTGCACGCCGGCGTCGATCGCGGCGGTGATCTCGGCGTCGGGCACGCCAGAGGCGCCGTGCAGCACCAGCGGGACGCCGGTGACGGCCTTGATCTCCTTGATCCGCTGGATGTCCAGCGGCTGTGGGTCGGCCAGCGGCACGCCGTGCACGATGCCCACCGAGACGGCCAGGAGGTCCACGCCGGTCTCGGCCACGAACCGCTCGGCCTCGGCGACGTCGGTGTAGTAGGCGGTCCAGTCGTCGACCGGCTGGTCGGCGTCGGGGATGCGGCCCAGCTCGGCCTCGACCGGGATGCCGAAGGAGTGCGCCACCTCCACGACGTGGCGCGTGGTGGCGATGTTCTCCTCGAAGGGCAGGTGCGCGCCGTCGTACATGATCGAGGTGAAGCCGAGGCGGATGGCCTCGAAGACCTCGTCCCAGGGACCGTGGTCGAGGTGGATGACGTACTCGGCCTCGGACTCCTCGGCGATGCGACGTGTCATCTCGTAGGCCTTGCGCAACCCGACGTGCGGGACGAGGGCGCGGCCCACCTGGAGGAACACCGGCGAGGCGGCCTGCTCGGCGCCGAGCAGCAGCGCCTCGGTGGTCTCCGGATTGTGCATGTTGAAGGCGCCGACGGCGTAGCCGCCGGCCGCGGCGGCCTCGACGAGACCCTTCGGGTCGACCTGGGCCATGACCTCAGGCCGTCTCGATGCGGGCCACGAGGGTGCGGACCTCGACGGTCTCCCCCTCCTGGACCAGGATCTCGGCGAGCGTGCCGCTGGCCGGGGCCTCCAGCGTCTCCTCGACCTTCTCGGCCTCGACCTCGGCCAGCGGCTCGTCCTCGGCGACGGTGTCGCCGACGGCCTTGAGCCAGCTGGTGATGGTGCCCTCGCTCATGCCCATCCCCCACTGGGGAAGCAGGACGTCGACACTCGGCATGTGGTTCTCCTCGGGTTGGGGTCTAGCGATGGGCTTGGGTGGACAGCTCGTCGTCGATGCCCTGCGGGCTCTCGGGCACCGACGCGCCGCGCTCGCCGGTCACACGGCGGATCGCCTCGCCGATCGACTCGCGGTTGGGGTAGAGCGGCTTCTCGATCGCCGGGCTGAACGGGATCTGCGTATCCGGCGTGGTGACCCGCGCGATGGGGGCCTTGAGGGAGTCGAAGGCCTCCTCGACCACGATGGCCGCGATCTCGGCCGCCGCGGAGCAGGTGCGGTGCGCGGGGTCGGCCACGACGAGCCGGCCGGTCTTGGCCACCGACTCCAAGATCGTGCGGGAGTCGAGCGGCACCAGCGTCCGCGGGTCGATCACCTCGACCGAGACACCGTCCTCGGCCAGCGTCTCGGCCGCCTTGAGCGCCTCGGGCACAGCGGTGGCGATGGCCACGACCGTCACGTCGGTGCCCTCGCGGGCGATCGCGGCCTGCCCGAACGGGATGCGGTACTCGTCCTCCTCGACCTCGCCCTTGAGGCCCCACAGCATGCAGGCCTCGAAGGTCAGCACCGGGTCGTCCATGTCGACCGCGGTGCGCAGCAGGCCCTTCGCGTCGGCCGGCGTGGAGGGCACCATGATCTTCAGGCCCGGCACGTTCATGAACATCGGGTAGGGCCGGTCGGAGTGGTGCGCGCCGGTCGAGAGGCCGTAGAACATCGCCGAGCGGAACACCACCGGGAGCGAGGCCTGGCCGCCGAACATGTAGCGGTTCTTGGCCACCTGGTTCACGAACTGGTCCATGGCCATGTAGAGGAAGCTGGAGTACGACAGGTCGACGATCGGCCGCAGGCCCGTCATGGCCGCACCCGCCGCGGCGCCGACGATGACCTCCTCGGAGATCGGGGTGTTGCGGATGCGGTTGGCGCCGAACAGCTCGAGGAAGTCGCCCTTGTCCTTGCGCGACTTGCCGCCGCCGGTCGTGCCGTAGACGTTCGCCTCGACGTCCTCGCCGATGATGACGACGCGCTCGTCGGCCTCCATCGCCTCGCGCTGCGCGGCGCCGATGGCACCCAGGAAGCTCATCGTGGTGGTGGCCATGGCTCAGGCTCCGATCGGCTCGGTGTAGAGGTCGGCGAAGGCGACCTCGGGCTCGGGGTAGGGGCTCTCCTGGGAGAACTCGAAGGCCTGCTCTACCTCGTCGAGCACCTCCTGCTCGAGCGCGTCGAGCTCCTCCTCGGTCGCGACGCCCTCCTGAGCCAGGTGGCGGCGGAACTGCGCGATCGGGTCGCGCCCCACCCAGGTCTCCTTCTCCTCGGCGTTGCGGTAGTCCGTTCCCAGACGCAGGCCCTCGGAGTGCTCGTTGTAGCGGTAGGTGACGACCTCCAGCAGCGTCGGCCCGCCGCCGCTGCGGGCGCGCTCGACGGCCGCCTGCGCCGCGGCGTGCACAGCCAGGACGTCCTGGCCGTCCTCGACCCGCTCGCCGGCGATGCCGAACCCGGCCGCGCGCTCGGCGATGACGCCGGAGGTGACCGTGTGGGCGGGCGTGGAGAGCGCGTACTGGTTGTTCTCGCAGAGGAAGACCACCGGCAGGTCCCACACGCCGGCCAGGTTCATCGCCTCGTACAGGCAGCCCTGATTGGCGGCGCCGTCGCCGAAGAAGGCCATCGACACCTTGCCGTTGCCCAGCACCTTGCTCGAGAGCGCGGCGCCGGTGGCGATCGGGATGGAAGAACCGACGATGCCCGACTCCCCCAGGCTGCCGACCTTGAAGTCGGCCAGGTGCAGCGAGCCGCCCTTGCCGCCGCAGACGCCGCCGGCCTTGCCGACCAGCTCGGCCATCAGCGGGGCGAGCGGGGAGCCCTTGGCGATCGGGTGGCCGTGGCTGCGGTGGTTGCCGGTCATGTAGTCGCCGTCGTCCAACGTCATCGCCGCGCCGACCACCTGCGCCTCCTGGCCGATGCTGGTGTGCACCGTGCCGGGGATCTGGCCGCGCTTGACCATCTTCGAGGCGCGCTCGTCGAAGCGCCGGATGCGCAGCATGCGTCGCTGCATCTCCAGCAGCGTCGTCTGGTCTGGGGAGGTCATGTGTTCCTCGCTGAGCCGATATGAATATTCATTCTGTGTATGAATCTCGATGCTATGCGGTGACGGGCATCACGTGCAAGGGGTGGGTGGGCATCAGCGCAGCCGGCTCACGACCTCGCGGACCAGCGGCCACACCTTCGCCACGGAGACGTGGCTGACGCGCTCGGCCGGCGAGTGCAGGTCGTGCAGCTCGGTGCCGATCGAGATGACGTCCAGGCCGGGCACCCGACGGCTGAAGAAGCCCAGCTCGAGGCTGCACTGCGAGACGTGCACCTCGGGCTCCTCGCCGACGACGTCGCGGTAGGCCCCGACCGCGGTCGCCAGCAGCGGCGAGTCCGGTCGGTAGGGGAACTCCGGGGCGTCGAGGCCCTGCGTCTCCACCCGCACGCCGCCGCCGGCCAGCGCCGCCAGCGAGCGCACGCGGTCGAGCACCTCGTGCTTGCGAGAGGTGACGGCCGAGGTGATGGTGGCGGTGAGCTCCACGCCCTCGTCGGTGGCGCGCACCGTGCCGAGGTTGTTGGAGGACTCGACCACGCCTCGGGCCACCAGGTTCCAGCTCAGCACGCCGTTGGGCACCAGCGAGGTCACCCGCGAGAAGCGCTGCGTCGCCGCGGCGGAGAACACCCGCTGCGGCGTCTCGGCCGGCTCCACCTCGAGCCGGACGGCCGGATCGGCCTCGCTGTACTCGGCGCGGACCTCACCGGCCAGCTCGGCGACCAGCGCGCCGATGCCTTCGACGTCCTCGTCCCGCACCACCAGCACGGCCTCGGCGTCGGCCGGGATGGCATTGTTCTGCGCTCCCCCGTGCGCGCGGGCCAGGCGCACGTCGTAGCGCTCCTGGACGGCGTTGAGCGTGCGCGCCAGCAGCAGCAACGCGTTGGCCCGCTCGAGGTGGATGTCGAACTCGCAGTGGCCGCCCTTGAGACCGCGCACCTTGACCAGCACCGCGGCCCCGTGGGAGCCGGGTACGTCCTCCCACTCCGCTGGCACCTCGACGGCGAAGGTGATGTCGCCGCTGCAGCCGGCGAGGATCTCGTGGTCGGTGATCCAGTTGAAGTCGATCATCCGGGTGCCGGTCAGCCGCGAGAAGTCGAACTGGCCCGCACCGGCCTTGCCCTTCTCCTCCATGGCCGTGAGCACCGCCTCCAGCGGCGGGTGGGCGATCTCGCGGTCGTCGAGCAGCGCGAGGATGTAGGAGACGCCGATGCCGTTGTCGGCGCCGAGCGAGGTGCCGGCGGCGCTGATGTAGTCGCCGTCGACGACCAAGTCGATCGGCTCGGTGGCGAAGTCCTTGACCACGCCCTCACTGCGCTCGCAGACCATGTCGAGGTGGCCGTGCAGGATCAGCGGCGGCGCGTCCTCGAGGCCGCCCTGACCGGGCTTGCGGACCAGGACGCAGTGCTTGGCGTCCTGCTCGGCCTCCAGCCCGCGCTCGCGGGCGAAGGCGACCACCCAGTCGGCCACCTGCTGCTCGTTGCCGGAGCCGCGCGGGATGCCGGCGAGGGTCTCGAAGTGGCCGAGGATCTCGGCGGGCTCGAGAGAGCTGAGGACGGTCATCGTTGCGGTTCCCTTCACTTGACGATGGAGCGGACACGGGGGACGGTCAGCGCGACGGCCACGACGATGACCAGTCCATAGACCAGGCTCTGGGCCTGAGAGGTGACGCCGATGGTCTGGGCGCCGATGGGCACCAGCGAGACCGTGAGGGCGCCGACCACCACGTTGAGCGGGTTGGTCACGCCACCGGTCAGCGCGGTGCCGCCGACGATGGCGGCCGCGATCGCAGGGATCAGCAGGTCGCTGCCGAGCCCCGAGGACGATGCCGACTGGGCCTGGGCCACGATCATGATGCCGGCCACCGCCGCCATCGCTCCCGAGAGCGCGAACGCGAGCACGCGCAGCCACTGGGTCCGCAGCCCGGCGAACCGTGCGCCGGTCTCGTTGAGCCCGACGGCTGTCATCGCCCGGCCGGTGGCCGTGCGGCGCAGCAGCAGCCACAGCGCGAGAGCGAGCAGCACGGCGACCCAGAACGCGATGGGCAAGCCGAAGACGTCGATCTCGAAGAGGAAGTCGAGCACGCCGGTGTGGGCGGTGGCGTAGACGGTGGAGGCGTGGGAGACCACGAGCGAGACCGCCTGCAGCACCCCCAGCGTGCCCAGTGTGAGCGCGAACGACGGCACCTGCGCGAAGGCCACGAGGAGGCCGTTCACGGCGCCCACCGCGGTCAGTAGCACCAAGCACAGCAGCGGCGCCGCCGCGCCGAGCGGCCCCAGCGCCTTGGCCAGCACGATGGCCGACAAGATCGCGATGGCGGCGTTGGACAGGTCGATGGAGCCGACGTGGAGCACCATCGCCTGCCCCAGCGCGACCAGCATGATTGGCGTGGCCTGCACCGCGAGGATGCGCAGCCCGCCACCGGTGACGAACGGCGGCTGCACGATCGCGACCAGGATCAGCAGCACGACGAACACCGCCACCGGCCCGGCCGACTGCCACAGGGCGAGCGCCCGCGCAGCGGGCGAGCGGGTCGGCCGGTCGGGCGCGGTGGAGGGAGCGTCGACGAGGGCGTGCGACATGGCGGTCACACCATCCTTTCGAGGAGGTCGAGGGAGGTCGGCGCGTCGGCCACGACGTCGAAGCGTGCGGTGATCTCGCCGTCGCGCATCACGAGTACGTCGTCGGCGGTCTCCAGCGCCTCCTCGAGGGTGTCGGGGAGCATCACGACCGCGGCGCCGCGCTCGCAGGCGCTGCGGATCTCGGCGTTGACCGCCGCTGCGGCGTCGGGGTCGAGGCCGCGCAGCGGGTGGTCGAGGATCAGCACCTTGAGGTCGGTCATCGTGAGCCACTTGGCCATGACGACCTTCTGCTGGTTGCCGCCGGAGAAGCGGTCCAGGGCCACGTCGGGGTCGTTCGGGCGGACGTCGAGCCGCTCGAACCACTGCTCGGTCAGTCGTCGGGCGTCGTGGCTCCCGGCCGGACGCGTGCCCCGCGGCGCGAGCGCGAGGTTCTCGCGCGCCGAGAGCCCGCCGACCATCGCCTCGACGCGGCGCTCGGAGGAGACGTAGCCGACGCCCTGCTCCACGGCGCTGCGCATCGACCAGGAGCGCACGGGACGACCAGCGAGCTCGATGCGGCCGCCGTCGAGACCCACGGCCCCGAACAGTGCCCGGCACAGCTGCTCGCGCCCCGACCCGAGCGCGCCGACGATCGCCAGGCAGCGACCCGGGTGCAGCGCCAGCGAGACGTCGGCGAACCGGCCCGAGCGACGCAGCGAGGTGGCCTCGAGCACGGGCTCGGCCGCGGCCGGCGCCGTCCACGAGCGCTCCCGCGCGTCGGCGCGGCGCCCGATCATCAGCTCGAAGATCTCGGCCTCGTTGACCTCCTCCGAGCGGCGGTCGGCCACCAGCTCCCCGTGGGTCATCACCAGGATCCGGTCGCAGATGCGGCGCACCTCGTCGAGCCGGTGGGAGACGAAGACGACCGAGCCCACCTCCTTGAGCGAGGCGATCTCCTGCTCCAGCACCTCGGTCTCGTCGCGGTCCAGCACCGCGGTGGGCTCGTCGAGCACGAGCAGCGGACTGGTGTGCGCGCGCTCGCCGACGCGCAGGGCGCGGGCGATCTCCACCATCTGCCGGTCGACGAAGGAGAGGTCGCGCACCAGCGTGCGCGGGTCGACCCGTGAGCCGACCCGGTCGAGCACCTGGCGCGCATCGGCGTTCAGCCGGCCCCACCGGTAGAGCCCGAAGCGGGTCGGGCTGTCGGGCCCGGCGTCGTGGACCGCGAGGTTCTCCGCCACGGACAGGTTGGGCAGCAGCGACTGCTCTTGGTGCACCACCCCGATGCCGGCGGCGACGGCGTCCTGGGGTCGCGAGAAGCGCACCGGCGACCCGGCGACCTCGATGGTGCCCGCGTCGGGGGTGTGGATGCCGGTCAGGATCTTCAGCAGCGTGGACTTGCCGGCGCCGTTCTCGCCCACGAGGCCGACGACCTCGTGGCGCGCGATCGTCAAGGAGACGTCGCGGACAGCGTGCACCGAGCCGAAGGACTTCGAGACGCCGTCGAGGCGCAGGGCTGCGGGTGTGGTCATGTCACGATCCTCAGTCGGTCACGCAGGGGCCAGGCGGCCGCGGCGACGGCCACGATGAGCACGGCGCCGGAGACGGCCGACTGCACGTTGGGGCTCACGCCGGAGAGCACGAGGCCGTTCTGCAGCACCACCAGCAGCAGCACGCCCACGACGGTGCGGTGGATGCCACCGCGTCCACCGCCGAGCGAGGTGCCGCCGATGACGACCGCCGCGATGGTGGTGAACAGGTTCCCGACGCCGACCGTGGCCGATCCGGCCCCGAGCTGCATCGTGGCGAGGATGCCCGCCACCGCGCCGCAGCCGCCGGCCACGACGAAGACGAGCACCTTGTAGCGGTCGACGGCCAGCCCGTTGTCGCGGGCCACCTGCTCGTCGCCGCCGATGGCGTAGGCCATCCGGCCCAGGGTGGTGAACCGGGCCACCAGCAGTCCCGCTACGACGATCACCAGCGCCAGCAGGAACGAGTTCGGCACCCCCAGCGGGTGGTGGCTCGGCCACGCCTTGATGCCGCCGTCGGGCAGGAACGGGATGACGGACTCGCCGAAGAGCAGTGTCGCGATGCCCAGCCCGACGAACCAGACGCCGAGGGTGACGATGAACGACGGCACGCGCAGCCGCGTGTGCAGCAGTCCGCTGAGCAGGCCGAGCGCCAGGCCCACCGCGAGCGCGACGACGATCGCGCCCGCGCCGAGGTCGACGGTCTTGCGCGTGTTGTCCGAGAGAAGGATGAAGGTCATCCCGGCCGCGCCCATGACGCCCTCGACCGAGAGGTCGATGGAGCCCATCAAGATCACCAGCGTCGCGCCGACGCCGAGGATCAGTGGCACCGACGCCTGGTCGAGCACGGTGCGGATGTTGGTCAGGGTCACGAAGGTGCTCGGGTTGAGCGCGGTGAACACCACCACCAGCAGGACCAGCGCCCCCACCTCGCCCAGCTCGCGCGGGCTGACCCGGCGCGGTGAGGCCGTGGGCACGACGTGCGTCGCGGCGCTCATCGCGGGAGCTTCTCGGGTCCGGCGCCGACCAGCTGGGCGGGCGCGGTGTTCCACGGACCCTTCTCGACCATCGTGTCGACCCAGCCGTCGATGTCGTCGTCGTACCTGCTGTACTCGGCGAGGTTGGCGGGGGTGACGCAGGCGAGCTTGAAGAGGCTGTCCCGCTTGTCGCGCGGCAGCTTGGCCGGGTTGATCTTGCCGGTGACGGCCAGGTAGGAGGTGTAGAGCCCGATAGCCGAGGCCATGTAGCCGCGGTGGAAGGTCTCGCCGACCACGGCGTCGTTGCCGGCGTGGTCCTTCATCAGCTTCACGACCGGCGGGTACAGGCCGTCGGAGGCGAACTTGACCTGGTCGAACCGGCCGGCCTTCTTCATCGCCTCCGTGGCGCCCAGGATCATCGCGTCGTCGGCGGCCCAGACACCGTCGATCTTCTTGCCGTACTTGGAGATCAGGCTCTGGGTGACGCCGAAGGCCACCTGGGGGTCCCAGTTGCCGGCCTGCACGTCGAGCAGGTGCACGCCCGGGTAGGCCTTGAGCGCCTGCTTGAGCCCGGCCACCCGGGTCTGGCTCGTGGTGCTGTCGAGCACCCCGGCCAGGGCGATGATGTCGCCCTTCTTGCCGATGCCCTCGGCCAGCGCCTTGCCGGTGCACTCACCACTCACGACGCCGGGGAACTTCTGGAAGGCCGCGAAATTGTTGCCCACGCGGGCCGGCTCGAAGCTGTCGGGCTTGTTCCACCAGATCGTCACGTACCCACCCGCGGCCTTTACCGCGTTGACGATCGTCGGAGCGTCGGAGCTCGCAACGGTGTTCACCATCAGCGCCACCTTCTTGCCCTGGGCGAGGATCGCCTGGATCTTCGAGATCTCGGTCTGCGAGCTGCCCTGGGAGTCGACGATCTTCAGCGGCACACCGAGCCGCTTCGAGAGCGCCTTGGCGCCCTGGATCATCGAGACCATGTAGGGGTTGGTCGTGTTGATCACCGAGGCGACCAGCACGACGTCCTTCTTGGGGTAGGTCTTGGCGTTCGCGCCGCCGACCCTGGTCACCACCGAGCAGGCGGCCGTCAGGCACACCGTGGTGAGCGCGGCCACCACCAGGAGCAGCCGGCGTCGCAGCGGCCTCACCGCAGGCCTCGGAAGAAGGTGGCCACGTCGTCGACGTAGGTCTCGGGCACCTCGAGCGGCGCGAAGTGCCCGCCCTCGTCGTGCACCCGGTACTGGCGCAGGTCGAAGTAGCGCTCGGTCCAGGTGCGCGGCGGCTTGTAGATCTCGCCGGGGTAGATGCTGACCGCGGTGGGCACGTCGACCACCGGGAACCGGGTGTGGGTCGGCGTCCACGGGTTCCCGCGGCACTCCCAGTAGTAGCGCGACGACGTGCCGCCGGTGCCGGTGAGGTAGTAGACGGCCGCGGTAGTGACCAGGTCCTCCTTCGGCCACACCTTCTCGAACGCCTCGGTGCCCTCGCCGCGCTCGGCCAGGCCCCAGAAGTAGCGCTTCTCGGTGATCCAGGCCAGCTGGCCCGCGGGGGAGTCGGTGACCAGCGCGGCCAGCGTCTGCGGCTTGGTCAGCTGGATCTCGCCGTAGCCGCTCTCGTGCTCGACGAAGTGCTTCCCGCGCTCGAACCAGCCCTCCTCCCCCGCGGCGTACTCCGAGGCGGCGGGCAGCCCCAGCTGCGGGTCGTAGGCGACCTCGGGCGGCGCGTCGGGGTGATCGGGCAGGTAGTGGCTCAGCTGCGCCGGGAAGTGGGTGTAGAGGCCGATGACGTCCTCGGCGTACTTGTGCCCGTGCTGCTGGGCGATCAGCGCGCCCCAGTCGCCGCCCGCGGTGGCGTAGCGCTCGTAGTCCAGCACCTGCCTCATCAGCACGTTCTCGAGGTCGGCGGTGTGCCAGAAGTTCCAGCCGGTCTCGGTGAGCGGCGAGGAGAACCCGTAGCCGGGCAGGGAGATCAGCACGACGTCGAAGGAGTCGGCCGGGTCGCCTCCGTACGCCGCCGGGTCGGTCAGCCGGCCGATCACCTTGCGCAGGTCCCAGAACGTCCACGGCCAGCCGTGGTGCAGCAGCAGCGGCATCGGGTTCGGTCCCTTGCCCTTGGCGTGCACGAAGTGCAGCGGCACGCCCATGATCTCGGTGCGGTAGTTCGGCAGCTCGTTCATCCGCCGCTCGACGTCGCGCCAGTCGTACTCCTCGATCCAGTACTCGACCAGCTGCCGGTGGTAGGCGCCGTTGTAGCCGTAGCGCCAGTCGTCGTTGCCGAAGTCCTCCGGGAACCGGGTGCGGCGCAGCCGGTCCTGCAGGTCGTCCAGGTCGGGTTGGGCGACGTCGACGGTGAACTCCTCGACGACGTGCTGCTGGGTGGTGCTCACGTGCTTCTCCTCCGAGTAGGTGATGCGCTGCGGTGGTGCGCCGGACTACCTGCGGGCTCCCACCAGCAGGTCGTCGATGCGGTCCAGGACGTAGGTCGGGCGCCGGTCGGCGCCGAGACGCGCGACGTGCTCGCGGGTGCTCTCCCCGGTGAGCACGAGCGCGGAGTCGATGCCGGCGTCGACGGCCATCGCGATGTCGGTGTGGAGCCGGTCGCCGACCATCACGCAGTCGTGGGCGTCCAGGCCCAGCACGTCGACCGCCGTCTGCAGCATCAGCGGCGACGGCTTCCCGACGTTGACCTCGCACCGGACGCCGGTGCTCGCCTCGATGGCGGCGACGACCGCGGCGGCATCAGGCTCACCGCGGCCGCCGGACAGGGGGCAGTACGCATCGGGGTTGGTGGTGACCAGGCGCGCCCTGCGGTGGAACCAGATCGCGTCGAAGGCGACCTGCAGCTTGCGGTAGTCGAAGGAGCGGTCGTAGCTGGCGACCACGACGTCGATCTCGGTCGGGTCGTCGGTCAGCCGGACGCCGGCCGCGCGCAGCGAGCGCAGCAACGGCTCCTCCCCCAGCACGAACACCCCGGCGCCCGGTGCCTCCCGCAGCAGCCAGGCGGTCATCGTGACGACGGTGTTGACGACGTCGGCCGGCTCGGTGGGCACGCCCAGCCGCGTCAGCTTCTCGGCGTACATCTGCGGGTCCTTGGTGGGGTTGTTCGAGAGGAACAACGTCCGCCGGCCCCGCTCGTGCAGTCCGTCCAGCAGCTCCAGCGCGCCGGCCAGCAGCTCCTCGCCCAGGTAGATGGTGCCGTCGAGGTCGAAGAGGTAGCCGTCGTAGTCACGCATGGGTCGCGGCCGCCAGACGCGCGAACAGCGCACGGTTGGTCGGGTAGATGTCGCGGTAGACCTCGAAGAGCGCGTCGTAGGTCTCGCCGCGGGCCGGGTCGGGGTCGTACACCGCCGCGCAGCCGCTCATCGCGGTGGCGGCCTCCGGCAGACTCGGATGGATCGCCGCCGCCGCCGCGGCGAGCATGCCCGAGCCGAGGCAGGTGCTCTCGGGCTCGCGCACGATCTGGACGGGGCGCTGCATGACGTCGGCGATGATCTGGCACCACACGGGGCTGCGGGAGCCGCCGCCCAGCGCCACGACGTCGGTCACCGGCTGCGCGAGCGCCTCCTCCGCGCCGGTGGTGAGCAGCCGCTGCTCGAAGGCGATGCCCTCGAGCAGGGCGCGGTAGACGTGCGCTTTGCCGTGGATGCCGGAGAGGCCGACCAGCACGCCGCGCGCGTGGTGGTCCCAGTACGGCGTGAGCGCGCCCGTCCAGTACGGCAGCGCGAGCAGCCCCTCGGCGCCGGGCGGCAGCTGCGCCGCGGCGGTCTCGAGCACCTGCTCAGGTGAGAGGTCGAGTCCCAGCGCGGTGGTGTCGACGCCGGCGAACTTCTCCACGAACCACGACAGGTTGATGGTGCCGCCGCCGATGAACGTCTCCAGGGTGTAGCCGCCGGCCACGGCGGCGGCCAGCGTCCGGTACTCCCGCCCGTAGGAGTAGGTGGGGCTGAAGGTGCCCGAGACGATCCCCGAGCCCAGGTTGAGGTAGGCCCGGCCAGGCGCGGTGACCCCGGTGCCCAGCTGGGCCGACTGACCGTCGCCCACGCCGGCCACCACGGCCAGCCCGTCGGGCAGGCCCAGCTCGCGGGCGACGTCGTCGCGCACGGCGCCCACCACGCTGCCCGGCGCCACCAGCGCCGGCATCTGCTCGGGCGTCAGCCCGACGGCCTGCAGCAGGTCGGCGTCGTAGCCGAAGCTCTCCAGATCCACCACGCCGAGCGGGTCGGCACTGGCCCACGAGGTGGCCCACTCCCCCGTCAGCCGGTGCACGAGGAAGCCGCCGACGTCGGTGACGGTGCCGACGCGCTCGAGCGTCTCCGGCTCGTGTGCCGCCAGCCAGTGCAGCTTGTACCAGGCCGGCGTGGGGTTCGGCGGCTTGCCGGTGATCCGGTGCACCTCGTCGGTCCCGTGCTTGTCGACCTCGGCCGTGGCGCGGGTGTCGAGCCAGAGCATCGCCGGGCGCAGCGGCCGTCCCGCCCGGTCCAGGCACACGAAGGTCTCACGCTGGTGGGTCACGCAGATCGCGGCCAGCCGGGACTCATCGACCGTCTGCACCGCCCGGCGGACGGCGGTGGCCGTCGCGGTCCACCAGTCCTCGGCGTTCTGCTCGCCCCAGCCGGGTCGGGGCTGGCTGAGGTCGAAGGTGGCCCGGGCCTGCGAGACGGCGGCGCCGTGGGCGTTCCACACGACCGCCTTGGCCGCGGTGGTGGAGCAGTCGACGCCGATGACGTAGTCGCGCGTCATGACGTCACCCGGGCGACCCGCTCGAAGACCTCGTCCACCTCGGCCTCGCCCCACCAGCCCAGCAGCATCAGCAGGTCGACCACGGTGAAGCGGTTGCGCATGAGCGCGCAGTTCGCCACCGCCCAGCGCGCCAGGCCGGGCCCGACGGCCGGGTCGAGCGCGGCGAAGGAGGCGGTGGCGCCCGCGGCCGCGAGCCGTTCGGCGATCTCGGCGCTGGGACGCACCAGCTCGCCGAGCCGCTTCACGTGTCGCGGCCAGTCGCCCAGCACCGCCTCGACGCGCTCGCGGTCGAGTCGGCGCAGCTTGGCGGCGTAGTCGCTCCAGCACTCGGCGACGATCCGCTCGTCGAGATGGCCGAACGCGGCCAGCACGTGCTGGTGGGCGGCGTCCTCGTCCAGCGCGTCCGCGGTCAGTGTCGGTGTCTCGTCGGCCATCCGGTCGGCGAGCAGCTCCCAGCAGGCCGCAGCCACCACGGCGCCGACACCCACCTGTGCCCCGTGCAGGCCCATCCGCAGATCGTGCTCGGCGTGGTGCAGGTCGAGCATGTGGCTGACCAGGTGCTCGACGCCCGAGAGCGCGGCGGTAGTGCCGGCGACGCCGGTGACGATGCCGCGGACCGCCAGCGCGTGGGTCAGCCGCTCGACGGCGGCCGGATCGCCGGAACCGACGCCGACCGACCACTGGGCCAGCCCGTCGCCGACGCGGTCGAGCAGCCGGATCGGGCCGTCGTGGAAGCCGGAGGCGCCGACCAGGGAGGCGAGGTACCAGTCGGCCGGGGCGGTGAGCATCGAGGTCATCTCGCCAAAGCCGGCGCAGGTCATGCCCACCGGCGCCTCGGCGATCGTCTGGGCGTCGGCCACCACCGCGTCGGGCCACCGGGAGGGCACCGTGCGCTTGACGCCGTCGCGCAGCAGCACCGACACGTCGTCGGTGTAGCCGTCCACGGAGGCGGCGGTCTGCAGCGTCACCAGCACCGGCGGCGGCTCGCAGGCGGCCACCGCGAGCTTGCCGATGTCGCTGACGGTGCCGCCGCCCAGCGCCACCACGGCCGCCGCGCCGCGGGCCGCCTCGGCTGCTGCGGCGACGACCTCGTCCACCACGTGCAGCTCGTCGTGGCCGTCGTCGAGGACGGCCTTGACGGTGTCGAAGCGCTCGGCCAGCAGCTGCTCGGCGCGCAGCTTGACGTCGGCCCCCTCGCGCACGATCAGCGTCGGGTCGACCAGCAGCACCACCCGACCGTCGGCGTCGGCCCCGGTCTCGCGCAGCAGCACGTCGAGCAGCTCGGGAACCTGCTCGAGCGCATCTCGTCCGAGCACCAGTGAGCGCAGGTGGCACGGCGGCAGCTCACCGTCCGGATCGGCGTCGCGCAGGAGGACCCGGACCTCGTCCATGACCTCCATCAGGAGTGCACGAGGCGCGAACGGGTGCCGCGGTCGGTGAGGACGGCCACGATGATCGCGATGCCGATGACCACGGGCTGCAGGTTGGGCGAGACGTTCAGCAGCGACATGCCGTTGTTGAGCACGCCGATGATGAGTAGACCGATGAAGGTGTTGAGCATCCCGCCGGAGCCCCCCGAGAGGCTGGCGCCGCCGATGACGACCACGGCGATGACGTTGAGCAGGTCGGCGGTGCCGGCCGTCGGCTGGGCCGAGTCGAGCCGCGAGCCGACGATGTTGCCGGCGAGCGCGGCCAGCAGCCCGGCGATCACGTAGACCGCGATCTTGGTCCGGGTGACGTTGATGCCCGACAGGCGCGCGGCCTCGGCGTTGCCGCCGACGGCGTACAGGGCACGGCCGGTGGGCCGGAAGCGCAGCCAGAACGCGGCCACGACGTAGACCGCGATGAGGATGAACACCTGCAGCGGAATGCCGAGGATCTCCTTGCTGGTGACGGCGTTGTACCAGTTCGGGAAGTCGGTGATGGGGTTGCCGTCGGTGACGTAGAGCGCGAGGCCGGCCGCCGCCGACATGGTGGCCAGGGTGGCCACGAACGGCTGGATGCGGCCGTAGGTGGAGAGCACGCCGTTGAGCAGCCCGACCAGCGCGCCCACGATCAGGCCGGCCACCACGCACACCGTGAACGGGACGTCGTGCACCTTGAACAGCCACGCCGTGGTCATCAGCGAGAGCGCCAGCGTCGAGCCGACCGAGAGGTCGATGCCGCCGATGAGGATCACCAGCGCCGCCCCGACCGCCATGATCCCGATGTCGGAGTTCTGGCTGACGATGTTGATGAGGTTGCGCTCGGTGAGGAAGTACGGGGAGAGGAAGCTGAGCACGACCACCACCAGGATCAGGCCCAGCAGCGGGCCGGGCAGCGCCCGGAACCACTGCAACGCGGTCTCGCGCGGGGTCTGTCGGGTCGCCGGCTCGGTCGTCTCGGGCGTCTCGGGCGCGGCGTCGGCGGAACGGGGTGCGGGCACGGTGGGGGTCGTCCCTTCTGAGGTGCTCGAGTCGTGCTGGGGAGCCGGGTTGGTGGTGGACATCGCTACCTCTCTGCCGTCGCTGCGAGCGACTCGTCGTGGCCGAAGGACTCGCTCGTGGCGCCGCCCGGGACGGCCAGCTCCATCACGCGTTCGGGGGTGGCCTCGTCGCGGGTGAGCACGCCCTGCTGGCGGCCGCCGGCCATGACGAGCACCCGGTGGGCCAGGCCGAGCACCTCCTCCAGCTCGGAGGAGACGACGATGACGGCCATGCCCTCGGCGGCCAGGGAGCGGATGATCTCGTAGATCGCCATCTTGGCGCCGACGTCGACGCCCCGGGTGGGCTCGTCGACGATGAGCACCTTGGGGTCCTTGACCAGCCACTTGGCGATGAGGACCTTCTGCTGGTTGCCGCCCGACATCGACTTCACGGGCAGCGCCATCCGGCCGCGGATGTCGAGCCGCTCGCGCTGCTGGGTGCCGACCCGGCGGATCAGCTTGCGGGTCATCAGCCCGCCGCCGGCCAGGTCGCGCTCCCACGGCAGCACGACGTTCTCCTCGGCCGAGCGGTCCAGGTGGAGGCCCTGGCTCTTGCGGTCCTCGGGGACCATGACGATGCCGGCCTTGATGGCCTCGCTGGGGCGCCCGCCCTTGAGCGGGCGGCCGCCGATGACGACCCGGCCGGTCTCGTGCTTGTCGACGCCGGCGATCGCGCGTACCACCTCGGTGCGCCCGGCGCCGACCAGCCCGGCGATGCCGAGCACCTCTCCGGCGCTCACCGTGAAGTCGATGTGCTCGAAGACGCCCGTGCGGCCGAGGTCCTCGACCTCCAGCACCGTCTCGGCGCGGCTGGGTCGCGGTGCGACGTGCTCGTAGGTGAACTCGCGCCCGACCATTGCGTTGACCAGGTCCTGCCGCGTCACGTCGCCCCGGGTCCAGCTGCCGACCTGGTGGCCGTCGCGCAGGCACACGACGTGGTCGGCGACGTCGAGCACCTCGTCGAGGCGGTGGCTGATGTAGACGACGCCCGTACCCCGCTCGCGCAGGGTGCGGATGCGCTCGAGCACGTGCTCGGTCTCGGTCTCCCCGAGCGAGGCCGACGGCTCGTCGAAGATGACGAACTCGGGGTTGCGGCTGATGGCCTTGGCGATCTCGATCTCCTGCTGGCGCGCCATCGACAGCCCGCCCACCACGCGGCGCGGGTCGAGGTCGACGCCGAGGGAGCCGAGCACCTCGGTGGCCTCGCGGTTCATCCGCGCCCGGTCGATGCGGCCTCCGCGCTGCGGCAGCCGGCCGAGGAAGATGTTCTCGGCCACCGAGAGCTCGGGCAGGAGCCGGATCTCCTGGTGGATGAGCACGACGCCCTTGGCCAGCGCCTCCGACGGTGAGGCCGGCGCGTAGGGCTGGCCGTCGAGCCGCATCGTGCCCGACGTCGGCGGCAGCACCCCGGTGATCAGCGAGCTCAGCGTGGACTTCCCAGCGCCGTTCTCACCGATCAGGCCCACCACGCTGCCCGGTCGCACCTCGAAGCTGACGCCCTTGAGCACGGTCACGCCGCTGAAGGCCTTGACCAGGTCCTGGCAGACCAGGCCCGCACCGTCGCGGCGGTGGTCGCCTCGCGCAGTCATCGTCGCGCCCGGCGTCACTTGAACGAGTTGGCGTTCGGGCCGTAGAACTGCGTGGCCTTGTAGTTGCCGACCGTGTCCTTGTTGATGAGCACCGTGTTCTGGTACTGCAGCTTCGGCACGCTGCCCTTGCCGGTCATCAAGGAGATGGCGTTGTCGACCGCGATCTTGCCCATCTTGTAAGGCTGCTGGGCCATCGTGGCCTGGGTCAGCCCCTGGCTGATGCCGTCGAACATCGTCGGGAAGCCGTCGATTCCGACCGAGACGATCTGCTTGTTGGCTGCCTTGGCCGCCTTGGCCGCACCCAGGCCCATCGCGTCGCTCTCGGCGAACACGGCCTTGATCTCGGGGTGCGCGGTGAGGATGTTCTGGGTGGCCTTGTAGGCCTCGGTCTCGTCCCAGTTGGCGGTCTCCTGCGCGACGACCTTGATGTTCTTGTTCTTGGCCAGCGCGTCCTTGCACCCCTGGGTCCGCTGGATCTCCGCGGTGGAGCCGAGCACCCCGTGCAGGATCGCGATGTCACCGGAGCCGCCGATCTGGGAGAACATCCAGGTGCACAGCTGGTCGGCCGCCTTGACGCTGTCGGTGGCGATGTAGGTGGCGAGCTTGCCCTGGCCGTTCTCCGGGCGCTGGTCGACCGCGATCACCGGGATGTCGGCGGCATTGGCGGCCTTCACGCCGGCGGCCGCGGCGGTGGAGTCCTGCGAGGTGAAGATCAGCGAGCCCACCTGCTGGGTGATGAGGTCGTTGACCTGCTTGATCTGCAGGTTGGAGTCGTTGTTGGCCGAGACCAGCTTGATCTTGTAGCCCCGCTTCTTCGCCTCGGCCTTGATGCCCGCCACCTCGGCTACGTAGAAGAGCGACTTCTGGTCGGCGACGGCCACACCGATGACCTTCTTGCCCCCGGAGCCGGCGCCGCCGGCGCCGCAGGCGGACAGCGCGGAGGCCGCGAGAGCGACGGTCGCGAGAGCGGTGGCGGCCCGGAAGGCCTGGGTGCGGGTCATCTGGTTCTCCTCGGAAGGCGCCGCTCGGTCGGCGTCTGCGGATATATATTCACTGCCCTAATGGGCATGCGCTCATCATGTGTGCGTCGTCACAGCGAGTCAAGACGTACCCGCCGGTCATTTGTGACCGAGGCCTCAGCGCGGGCCCCGGAGCGGGCCGACGACGCCGGCCTGCCGGCCGATCAGCCCGTCACCAAGGCGCTGAACATGCAGGTCGGAGGCGCGCAGCTGCTCGCCGACGGATCGGTCGGTCGATCGAGGCGCTCTCAGACGGCCCGTCCCGTTCAGCTACCTGGCGTCGCGCTCAGGACTGCGAGCACTCGACCTGTCCGACGATTGCAGACGCACCTGCGAGCGCGCACTCTCGACAGGCCGCGACTGACGGTCGCCGCACCGGGCCCGGCCACTCGTCGTCCGGTGCCGCGAGGTGAGGGCCCGGGAACCGCGGTGCGCGATGAGCTCGTCCGACCGCTTCAGCAGCACACCTCGGAAGCTGTACTCGAACGCCCCCTTCGAGGGTCCCAAACCCATGGTGACGCGGCTCGTCCCTCACCGGGTGCTTGCGGATGTCGGCTCAGTCCACAGGAGCGAGCAGGATTCGACGAGCAGACGCAGCGAGGGTTCGGTGTAGGCGCTCCTCGTCCAGCCCGGCATGGTGGAAGAGCGTCGACTGGATCGCGCTGATCGCCGCGTGCACCAGCGTCCGCGCCTCGACGTCGTCGAGGTCGGGCCGAAGCGCGCGGACCACGTGCACCCAGTCCTCGACGTAGAGGCGCTGCTTGCGGCGCAGCCGGCTGCGGTCCTCGTCGGGCAGGTTGGCGATCTCGTTGTGGTAGACCTGCGCGATCGCGCGGGTGCCCACGACGAACTCGACCTGGCCGTCGATCAGCAGGTCGAGCGCGCGCACCAGGTCGGGCTGCGACTCGACGATCCGCTGCTCGTCGGTGAGCAGGTCGTCGATGACCTGGTCGAAGATCGCGACCAGGATCGCGGCCTTGCCGTCGAAGTGCCGGTAGATGCCGGAGCCGACGATGCCCGCCTCGCGACCGATGTCGGCCATCGACACCGAGTGGTAGCCGTTGCGCGCGATCAGGAACGCCGCCGCGGCGAGGATCTTCTCCTTGCGTGCGGGGTCGCGGACGCGGGGAGCACCGTCAGGCATCGTCCCCACCGTAGTGGAGCGCGTGCTCGTCCCTCACGACGTTCTTCTGGATCTTGCCGGTCGAGGTCTTCGGCAGGGCGTCGACCAGCACGACCGCCTTGGGTGCCTTGTAGGGGTCGATGATCCCCTTGACCTCGGCGATGAGAGCTGCCTCGTCGATGCTCGCCCCCGCCACCGGGACGACGAAGGCGGTGATCGCCTCGGTCCAGTGCTCGTGCGGCAGCCCGACGACGACCACCTCGGCGACGTCCGGGCTGGCGGCGTAGACCGCCTTCTCGACCTCGATCGAGGCGACGTTCTCGCCACCGGTCTTGATCACGTCCTTGCTGCGGTCCTTGAACCACAGCAGCCCGTCGGCGTCGAACACCCCGACGTCGCCGGAGTGGAACCAGCCGTGCGCGAACGCCTCGGCCGTCGCCTCCGGGTTCTTCAGGTACGCCGTCATCGTCTGCGGCCCGCGGTAGACGATGTGGCCCTGCTCGCCCTGCGGCAGCAGCCGGCCCTCGTCGTCCATGATCGCGACCTCGACGTTGACCACCGGGGTGCCGGCCGCGCCGTTGTGGCTGAGCTGGTGCTCGGGGCGGAACAGCGTGGTCGTCGGGCTCATCTCGGTCTGCCCGAACAGCAGGTAGAAGCCGCAGTCGAAGCGCTCGACGCAGCGCTTGACGAGTGCCTCGGGCATCGGCGCCATCGCATAGAGGGCCCGGCGCAGCGAGCTCACGTCGGCCTGCTCCATCGCCGGGTGGTCGAGCATCGCGCGATACATCATCGGCAGCCCGAAGATCTGGGTGACCCGGTGCTCCTCGATCGTCGCGAGCAGCCGGCCCGGGTCGAACGCCCGCTCGACGCGGATCGTCGCGCCGACGATGACGGCGCTCGTGCAGTGACAGTTGATCTGCGCCGTGTGGAACATCGGCATCATCGCGACGAACACGTCGTCGTCGACGAACTGGGCCTCGAGGCACATCATCATCGACTCGAGGTAGATCGCCGTGTGGTTGCCGACGACGCCCTTCGGGAACGACGTGGTGCCCGACGTGTAGAGGAAGGTCAGGGCGTCGCGGTCCTCGACGTACACCTCGACCGGGCCGTCGTCCGCGTGGTCGAGCAGCGCGTCGAGGGTGCGGACCGTGGCGTCGCCGAAGTCGGCGTCCTCGCCGCCGAGGCCGGGCAGGACCACGACGTCGCGGACCGCCGCCGTGCCCCGGACCGCGGGCGCCATCGCGGCCGCGAGCTGGGCCTCGACCGCGAGCCCCTTCGCCTCGGAGTGGTCGAGGACGTAGCCGATCTCCTTCTCGCGCCAGCCGAGGTTCATCGGCACGCAGACGACGCCGAGCTTGGCACAGGCGTAGTAGACGGCGAGGAACTCGGCGCTGTTCCCCGACGCCAGGGCGAAGGCGTCGCCGCGGGTGTAGCCGTCGCGCGCGAGGGCGTGCGCGACCCGGTTCACCCACGCGTCGAGCTCGGCGTACGTCCAGCTCCGGTCGCCGTCGACGACCGCGACGTTGTCGGGCCGCCGGCGCGCGGTGCGGGTCAGGCTGTCGCCGACGTTGACCCGGTGGATCAGGTTGTCGGCGAGGACGGCTGGTTCCATGACGATCTCCGTGATCAGTACGAACGGGGCAGGCCGAGCGAGTTCTGGGCGACGAAGTTGAGGACCATCTCGCGGTTGACCGGCGCGATCCGGAGCAGCCGGGCGAGACCCCAGTAGGGCAGCAGGCCGTACTCGGTGGCCAGGCCGTTGCCGCCGTGGGTCTGGATCGCGGCGTCGGTGGCGGCGAGCGCGGCCTCGGCTGCGGCGTACTTGGCCATGTTGGACGCCTCGCCGGCGGGCATCCCCTGATCGTGCAGCCAGGCGGCACGCGCGGTCATCAAGGCGGCGAGCTCGACCTCGATCTTCGCCTTCGCGAGCGCGTGCGAGACGCCCTGGTGGGTGCCGATCGGGGTGCCCCACACCTCACGGGTGTTCGCGTACGCCGAGGCCTGCGCGAGCACGTGCCGACCGATCCCGACGCACAGCGCGGCACCCGTGATCCGCTCCGGGTTGAGCCCCCGGAACACCTGACGCAGCCCGTCGCCCTCGGTGCCGACCAGCCGGTCCGCCGGCAGCCGGACGTCGTCGAAGTGCAGCGTGAACTGCTTGTCCGGCAGCGTCACCGAAACAGGGAGTGGCGTCTTCTCCAGACCGGGCGCGTCCGTGTCGACGATGAACAGGGAGAGCCGTCCGCGGCCGGTCGCCTCGTCGGTGCCGGTGCGCGCGACGACGAGGATCGCGTCGGCCTCGTCGACGCCGGAGATGTAGTACTTCTGGCCGGTGAGAACCCACTGGTCGCCGTCCTTGCTGGCGGTCGTCGAGAGCTGGTGCGAGTTGGACCCGGCGTCGGGCTCGGTGATCGCGAAGACGACCTTGCCGCTGCCGTCGGCCAGCCGGGGCAGCCAGTGCGCCTTCTGCTCGTCCGAGCCGTACGTCGCGATCACCTCGGCCGAGATCGCGGAGGCGACCAGCAGGAGGAGCAGCGGTGTCCCGCGAGCGGCCGACTCCTCGACGACGATGGCGAGCTCGGTCAGCCCGGCCCCGCCCCCGCCGTGCTCCTCGGGGATGTTGATCCCGATGTAACCGTGCTTGCCGAGCGTCTCCCACAGCTGCGTCGTGGGCTCGCGCCGCTCGGCGTGCTCGACGTACCACTGCGGGCCGAAGCCGTCGCAGATGTCGGCGACGGCCTTGCGCAGCGCCTCGTGGTCGGGGTTGGTGCTGAACTCCATGGGACTCTCCGGTCAAGGGGTGAGCAGGGACGTGGGGATGTCGAGCAGGCGGCTGCGGACGTACTCGCCGACCGCCTTGCCCTGCGGATCGGGACGGGTGGAGGACGCGACGCCCTCGCCGAGCAGGCCGACGACGACGAAGTTGAGCGCCCAGAGGTTGGCCAGCTCGAAGCGACGTACCTCGAGGCCGTCGGCCTCCGGCAGCAGCTCGCGGAACGTCTCGACGGTGAGCGCCCCACGTAGCCACGCGTACGCTGCGGGGTCGCGCGTCCAGAGCCCGACGTTGGCGTTGCCGCCCTTGTCGCCGCTGCGCGCGGCCGCCACCCGACCGAGCGGTGCGCGGGTGGTCGGGCCGGTCGGGACCGGCGGCAGGTCCACCTCCCGAGCGCGGACGACGGGCGCGGACGCCGGCGCCGGGTGCGGCACCGTCTCGGTGCTGCCGTCGGGCAGGACCACGATGTGCTCGACGTACGACGCGGGGACGGTGGCCGGCCAGTAGACGCCGAACTCCTTCTCCCCCGACGGCGGCGTGGTCGCGTGGAACCCGGCGTACCCGCCGAGGAAGAGGCCCATCGTCGCGTTGGAGAACCGGCGCCCGACCTTGGTGCGGTCGCGGTCCTTCACCGACACGGTCAGCTGGGCGCCGGCGAGCTCCTCGGTGCCGGCGTCCTCGCGGTCGAACCGGGTCAGCCGCACGTCCACGTCGTCGAACTGCTCGCGACCGCCGAGCGCGGTGAACAGCTCGTCGAGCGCCCAGTCGACCTTCTCCTCGACGTCGAGGCCGGTGACGACCATCGTCATCGAGTTGCGGTAGCCACCGACGTGGTTGAGCGCGACCTTGAGCCGGTCGGGCGGCGGGGCGCCGCGGGTGCCGGAGATCCGCACCCGGTGCGGCGCCTCCTGGGTGAGCTCGACGGTGTCGAAGTGCGCGACGACGTCGGGGTTGGCGTACGCCGGCTCGGCGATCTCGTAGAGCAGCTGCGCGGTGACCGTGCCCGGCGACACCAACCCGCCCGTCCCCTCGTGCTTGGTGATCACGCTCGAGCCGTCGGCCGCGACCTCGGCGATCGGGAAGCCGGGGTAGCGGCGGTCGGTGATCTCGTCGAGCCACGAGTAGTTGCCGCCGCACGCCTGCGGCCCGCACTCGATCACGTGCCCGGCCGCGACCGCCCCGGCCAGCTGGTCGAGGTCATCCGGTCCCCAGCCGTGCCACCAGGCGGCCGGTCCGACGACGAGCGCCGCGTCGGTCACCCTCGGGCAGACGACGACGTCGGCACCGGCGTCGAGCGCCCAGGTGATCCCGAACCCGCCGAGGTAGGCGTTGGCCGAGACCGGCTCGATCCCGGCCTCGTCGAGCTTGCGACCGGTGTCGAGGTGGGCCAGGTGCTCGCCCTGCGCGACCAGGTCGGGGATCCGGTCGAGGAGGTCGTCACCGCTCACGTGCGCGACCTTCGCCTGAAGCCCCAGCCGCTGCGACAGCGTCCGAACCTCGTCGGCGAGACCACCGGGGTTGAGCCCGCCGGCGTTGGTGACCACCTTGATCCCGCGGTCGAGACAGGTGCCGAGCACCTGCTCGAGCTGGCCGAGGAACGTCGTGGCGTAACCGAGCGCAGGGTTCTTCTGCCGGGCCTTCCACAGGATCAGCATGGTGAGCTCGGCAAGGTAGTCGCCGGTCAGGACGTCGATCGGTCCGCCCTCGACCATCTCCTTCACCGCGTCGAAACGGTCGCCGTAGAAGCCGGCCGCGTTGGCGATCCGGACGGGACGCGCACTCATGCGTTCTCCCTCGCTGGGAACTGGCCGGGGCTGCGTCCCGCACCGGGCGGGCCCGCGAATGCTTGCGCGACCTCGATCCAGGCCTGCGCCGTGCGCCCGCTCACCGCGAGTGCGGTGTCGGCGACATGCCGGCGCTGGGTGACCACCCGGCAGAAGTCGAGGGCGTCGCCGACCACCGCGTCGGCAGCGTCGTCGGGCCCCCACGCCCAGGTGTCCCCGGACGGCGCCCGGAGCTCGACGCGGACGGGCGTCTGCGGGGCGTCCCGGCCGTGGGTGCGGAAGCTGTTCGGCATCGCGAGCACCCCGATCCGGGCGACGTGGCGCAGCCGGTCGGTGGGTGTCCGCGTGACGCCGAGGGCGTCGGCGACGTCCTGCCCGTGCGCCCAGGTCTCCATGATCCGTGCGGTCACCTTCGAGGCCAGGCTCATGGCCGGGCCGAACCACGGCACCCGCTCGGTGGGGTCGGCGTCGAGGAAGGCGCTCTGGAGGGCGCCCCGCTCGGTGGTCCACCAGCGGAGCATGTCGACGCCGTCGCGCGAGGCGTTGGCGGGGCCGATCGAGTCGACGTACGTCTGCAGGTCGTGCAGCCCGTCGCGCAGCCGGACGAAGTACGCCGGCTCCGTGACCGCCATCCGGGTCACCCAGTCGAAGTGCGCGAGATGGGCGACCTGGTCGTGGACGGTCCAGCCGACCGCGGGGGTCGGGACGGCCCACGCGCAGTCGGCGGCGTCGGTGAGGATCCCTACGAGGTCGTAGGACTCCTCGGACAGGTCGTGGACGAGATCGGCGATCAGCGGCCCTGCCACACCGGCCTCCTCTTCTCGGCGAACGCCCGCGGTCCCTCCTGGGCGTCCTCGCTCAGGTAGACCGGCTCCCAGATCTGCTCGGCGGCGTCGAAGGCCGCGTCACGACCGTGCTGCGCCGCGGCGTACACGGTGGCCTTGCCGGCCCGGACCGAGAGGGGGGCGCAGGCGACGATCGCCGCGACGAGCGCCTCGGTGCGGCTGAGCAGCTCGTCGGCCGGGACGACCTCGTTGACCAGCCCGACCTCGTAGGCGCGCTGCGCGGTCAACGGCTCGCCGGTGACCAGCATCTGCATCGCGATCCGCGGCGGGACCAGCCAGGGCAGGGGCGCCGCCCACGGTGCACCTCGGCCGATCTTGATCTCGGAGATGCCGAGCTTCGCGTGCTCGGCCGCGACGACGAGGTCGGCCGACTGGGCGAGCAGGAACCCGCCGCCGAAGGCGCCGCCGTTGACCGCGGCCACGACCGGCTTCGTCATCGGCAGCGTGCGGTTGGGTTGGGGCACGTAGTCGGGCGGCGGGATCGTCAGCGAGGCCGACGCCATCTCCTTGAGGTCGCCGCCGGCGCAGAACGCCTTGTCCCCGGCGCCGGTCAGCACGACGACCGAGACGGCGGGGTCGGCCTCGGCGCGCTCGAAGGCGTCCTTGAGGCCCTCGCGGACGGCGGTGTTGAGGGCGTTGCGGGCCTCGGGCCGGTTGATCGTGATCCACGCGGCGCCGTCGCGGACCTCGTAGAGGAGCTCACTCACCGACGGTCTCCTCGATCACGATCAGCACCTGTCCGTTGTCGACCGCCTGGCCGACGGTCACGGGCAGGTCGCCGACGACGCCGTCGGTGTCGGCGGTGATCGCGTGCTCCATCTTCATCGCCTCGATCACCAGCACGGTCTGGCCGGCGCTCACGGTGTCGCCCGCCGCGACGGTCACGCGGACGACGGTGCCGGGCATCGGGGCGAGCAGCGAGCCGGGCTCGGCGAGGTCGTCGGGGTCCGGGAAGCGCGGGACCGGCTTGAGCTCGAGCGAGCCGCCCGGCCAGTCGACGTACGTCGCGCGAGCGCCGAGCCGCACGTCGTAGCGGCGTCGTACACCGGCCACGACGAGGTCGGCCGCCACCGGCGACACCGACAGCACGCGGACGTCGATCTCGTCGCCGTCGACCTCGAAGACCGGGGCGCGTCCGAGCGCGTAGCCGACCTCGACCTTGGTCGCTCCGTGCAGGTAGGCACGGCGCTGCAGGTCGGACGGGTTCGTCCGGAAGCCGGACGGGATCGTGGCCAGCACCCGCGTCGCGGCCCGCTCCCCCGCCTGCGCCGAGAGGGCGGCCGCCAGGGAAGCGGCGGCGGCCCGGTCGGGCGGGACGTCTTGGAGGAGCGTCTCGGGCGGAACTCGGTCGAAGAAGTGGGTGTCGACCCTCGACGCCGCGAAGTCGGGGTGCTCGAGGATGCCGACGAGCAGCGAGCGGTTCGTCGTGACCCCGTGCACCCGGGCGTTGCGGAGCGCGCGGACCAGCCGGGCGACCGCCTCCTCGCGGGTCGCGCCGTGGGCGATCACCTTGGCCAGCATCGGGTCGTAGTTCGTCGACACCACGTCGCCGGTCTCGACGCCGCCGTCGAGCCGGACCCCGGGCCCGAGCGGGACGGTGAACTCCTCGAGGGTCCCGGCGGCGGGCAGGAACTCGTGCGCCGGGTCCTCGGCGTAGAGCCGCACCTCGACGGCATGGCCGGTGATGGTCGGCGCCTGCGCCTCGGGCGGCAGCGGCAGGCCGGAGGCCACCTCGAGCTGAAGGCGGACCAGGTCGAGACCGGTGACCATCTCGGTCACCGGGTGCTCGACCTGCAGCCGGGTGTTGACCTCGAGGAAGAAGAACCGGCCGTCGGGGGCGAGCAGGAACTCGACGGTCCCGGCGCCGACGTACCCGAGGGCACGGCCGGCCTCGACTGCTGCGGCGCCCATCGTCTCGCGCAGCTCCGGGGTCACGGCCGGCGACGGGCTCTCCTCCACCACCTTCTGGTGGCGGCGCTGGATCGAGCAGTCGCGCTCGTTGAGGTGGACGACGGTGCCGTGGATGTCGCCGAAGATCTGGATCTCGACGTGGCGGGGCTCGTCGACGTAGTGCTCGAGGAAGACGGTGTCGTTGCCGAATGCCGAGCCGGCCTCGCGCCGCGCGGACGCGATGGCCTCGAGCAGGTCGGCCTCCTCGCGGACGACGCGCATGCCACGCCCGCCACCGCCGAACGACGCCTTGACCAGGATCGGCCAGCCGACCTCCTCGGCCAGGCCGCACACCTTCGCGTCGTCCACGCCGGTGAGGTCGCGCCCGGGGAGCACCGGCACCCCGGCGTCCTCCATGATCGAGCGCGCGGTGAGCTTCGAGCCCATGAGCTCGATCGCCTCGACGCCCGGTCCGACGAAGGTCAGCCCGGCGTCGGCGCAGGCCCGCGCGAAGTCGGCGTTCTCGGACAGGAAGCCGTAGCCGGGGTGGACCGCGTCGGCCCCGACCCGCAGCGCCGCCGCGACGACCAGGTCGGCGCGCAGGTAGGACTCGCCCGGCGTCTGCCCGCCGAGCGGGACGGCCTCGTCTGCCTCGCGGACGAACGGCGCCTCGGTGTCGGCGTCGGAGTAGACGGCGACCGTCGCAACACCGAGGTCGCGGCAGGTGCGGAAGACGCGACGGGCGATCTCGCCTCGGTTCGCGACCAGGAGCTTGGTGATCATCGCTGCCTCACATGCGGAAGACCGCGAAGCCGCGGGTTCCGCTGATCTCGTCGTTGTGGCACATCGACAGGCCCATCCCGAGCACGGCCCGGGTGTCGCGGGGGTCGATGATCCCGTCGTCGTAGCCCTGGCCGCTCATGTACAGCGCGAGCGACTCGGCCTCGACCTTCTCGGTCAGCGTCCGGGTGCGGACGGCGTCGGCCTCCTCGTCGAAGGGTCGACCGGCCGACGCGGCAGCCTGACGGGCCACGATCGACATCACGCCGGCGAGCTGCTCGGGACCCATGATCGCGGTCTTCGAGCCGGGCCAGGTGAAGAGCAGCCGGGGGTCGTAGGAGCGTCCCGACATGCCGTAGTTGCCGGCACCGTACGAGGCGGCCATGTTGATCGTCAGGTGCGGGACGCGGCTGTTCGTGACGGCGTTGATCATCTTCGAGCCGTCCTTGATCATCCCGTTCTGCTCGTACTGCGTGCCGACCATGAAGCCGGTCGTGTTCTGCAGGAACACCAGCGGGGTGTCGGTCTGGTTGCAGAGCATGATGAACTCCGCGCCCTTCTTGGCCTCCTCGTTGAGCAGGACACCGCGGGCGTTGGCGAGAACGCCGACCGGGAAGCCGTGGATCGACGCCCAACCGGTGACCAGGGCGGTGCCGTAGAGCGGCTTGTACTCCTCGAAGCGCGAGCCGTCGACGGTGCGGGCGAGCACCTCGCGGGGGTCGAAGGGCACCTTGAGGTCGACCGAGGCGATCTCGAGCAGCTCCTCGGCGTCGTACCGGGGATCGTCGGGCGACTCGGTGGCACCGGGACCGCGCTTGCGCCAGTTCAGGTGCTCGACGATGCCGCGCCCGATGGACAGGCACTCGTGCTCGTCGCGGGCGAGGTAGTCGGCCAGGCCCGAGGTACGCGCGTGCATGTCGGCGCCGCCGAGGGACTCGTCGTCGGCGTCCTCGCCGGTCGCCATCTTGACCAGCGGCGGACCGCCGAGGAACACCTTCGCCTGCTGCTGCACCATCACCGCGTAGTCGCACATGCCGGGCACGTAGGCGCCACCGGCGGTCGAGTTGCCGAAGACCAGCGCGATGGTCGGTACGCCGGCCGCGGACAGCGCCGACAGCTCGTGGAAGAGCCGGCCGGCCGGGACGAAGAGCTCGACCTGGCGCTCGAGGTCGCCGCCGCCGGACTCGACGAGGCTGATCGTCGGCAGCCGGTTCTCGCGGGCGATCGTCATCGCGCGCAGCACCTTCTGCCAGGTGTACGGGTTGGACGCCCCTCCGCGGACCGTCGGGTCGTGGGCCACGATCACGCACTCGGTGCCGCTGACCACCCCGATGCCCGTGACGACGCTGGCGCCGACGGTGTACTCCGTGCCCCACGCGGCGACGGTGCCGAGCTCGAGGAACGGCGCGTCGCGGTCGAGCAGCAGCTCGATCCGCTCGCGGGCGAGGAGGCGGCCGCGCTTCCGGTGCCGCTCGACGTACCGCTCGCCGCCGCCGGCCCGGGCGAGCCGGTGCTGCTCGTCGAGGTCGGCGATCCGCTCGAGGTTGCCCGCGCGGTTGCTGCGGGAGATGTCGCTGGCCGGGTCGTGCCGGCTGGTGAGGACCTGCATCGGGCCTTCCTGTGGTGGGCGGACGAGTGAACGGCCAGTGACTAGCGGTACTGCTCGCGCAGCCGGTACTTGAGGACCTTGCCGCCGACGGTCTCCGGCAGCGCGTCGACGAAGACCACCTGCTTCGGGGTCTCGAAACCGGCCAGGCGCTCGCGGGCGAAGGCGATCAGGTCGGCCTCAAAGACGCCGTCGCCCTCAGGTACGACGACCGCGGTGACCGCCTCGCCCCAGCGGTCGTCGGGCACGCCGATCACGGCCACCTTGGCGACGCCAGGGTGCTGACCGAGGCAGCCCTCGACCCGGATGCTGGAGACGTTCTCACCGCCGGACTTCACGATGTCCTTGAAGCGGTCGACCATGATCCGCATCCCGCGTTCGTCGTACACGCAGGAGTCGCCGGAGTGGAACCAGCCGCCCCGGAACGCCTCGCGCGTGGCGGCCTCGTCCTGGTAGTAGCCGGCCGTCATCACCGGCGAGCGGTAGACGGCCTCGCCGGTGACGCCGGCCTGCCCGTCGAGCGGCTCGCCGAGGGCGTCGACGATCTGCGAGGCGAGCAGCGGGCTGGGCACGCCGACGTAGTTGAGCCCGGGCGAGGTCTCGCGCCAGAGCTCCTCGTGGGCGTCGATCCACCAGCGATGGCAGGCGATCGCCTCGGTCTGCCCGAAGATCCCGACCGGGCTCAGGTGCGGCGCGAACTCGCGCAGCCCCTCGAGCACATCGGTGCGCAGCGCGGCCCAGCCGAAGACACCGATCCGCAGGCTCGACATGTCACGCCGACGAGCCCGGTTGGCGGCCAGCACGGCGCCGTACATCGCGGGCGCGCCGCCCCACAGCGCGGTCGCCCGCTCCCGCTCGATCGCGTCGGCGACCGCCTCGACATCAGGCCTGCGGCCCAGCACCAGGGTGCCTCCGCAGGCGAAGACGGAGAGCCCGAAGATCTGGCTGCCGATGTGGTAGAGCATCGGCAGGAAGGCGACCAGCCGCACGTCGTTCTCGATCGGGACGCCGCGGGTCAAGGTGAGCGCGAAGCCGTGCGCGACCATCGTGGCGCTGCTGTGCGAGAGCATCACGCCCTTCGGCATCGCGGTGGTGCCCGACGTGCTCTGGATCTCCCAGATGTCGTCGCCGTGGACGGTCGCCTCGGGCTCGTCGGTCGGCTGCGCGTCGACGAAGGCGCCGAACCCGATGCTGCCCGCGACGACGCCTCCACCGATCTCGATCGTGACGTCGAGGCTCAGGCCTCGGGCAGCGAAGGGCGCCGCGACCCGGTCCCACAGCTCGGCGTCGACAACGGCGAACCGCGGGTCGTAGCGCTCGAGCAGGTGCTCGACGACGTCGGGCGCGAGCGCCGGGTTGAGGTAGGCGACGACGGCGCCGATCTTGGCGACGCCGAGCCGGAGCACGAAGCCCTCGACCGAGTTCTCACCGACGGCGACGACCCGGTCACCGCGCCCGACGCCCGCGGCTCGCAGGCCGTGGCCGACCTGGTTCGCGAGCTCGTCGAGCTGTCGGTAGGTGAGCCGCTCGAACCGGTCCTCGCCGTACGCGCCGGACCACCCGACGAGCGCCTCCTTGTCAGGTGCGCTCCACGTGTTGCGCTCGACCAGGTCGGCCCCGCAGACCCGCTCCCACCGACGGTCGGCGCGTCGGTCGAACAGGGACGCGACGTCGAAGGTCTGCTCGCTCATCCGCACTCCCGACGTGACCGGCCCGCTCCCTTGCGTGACCGCTGTCACGAGGTTAGTGAATCACCATTCACTACGCAACGATAGAAGCCCGCCTCGTCTTCAGTCGCGACTCGCGCCCCATCTGCACGACGAGCCGTCGAGCCGTCGAGCCGTCGAGCCGTCGAGCCGTCGAGAACTACTCCTGCCAAGGTCTGTTCTGGGGTCGAATCCCTGGATGCCGCGGATCGCGTTCCTCGTCTCGAGTGCACGCGAGATCGAGCTAGCCGACGGCCAACAGCACCCGACCCGGCAGGAGGTCCTTGCGGATCGCCGCCGTGGCGAAGGCGGCGAAGTCGCCGGATACGTTGGCCCGGCCGCCATCCTCGACTCTCGATTCGCGGAGTCGCCGCTGATTCTGGGCCGATGTCGACGAGCGTCACCTACGGCCCCGAGGGGACGGGGCCGCCTTCGTCATGTGACCGGGCACGGTCGCGATGGCACGTTGACTCCGGCACGCCGGCGTTCGTCCCAGGGAACCGCCAGGGTCGGATCTGGCCGGATTCATCTTCCTGGTCGGAAAGACCGGTGCTCGAACGACACCAACACGCGTCAAGAGGCCCGGACCTGATGGTCCGGGCCTCTCAGTTCGTAGCGGGGGCAGGATTTGAACCTGCGACCTCTGGATGAGGTCAGCCGTCTACCCTCTGTTGCTCATCATTGCCAGATCCAGCGCATTCCTGCTGATAGCGCTTGCGATAACGCGCTCTGACAATGCTCACTGTAGCCCGGTGGTGCTCACTTCTGGCTGGCAATACCTGGCCCATTTTCGGCCCCCGCTCAAATCCTCGGGCAACAAGCGTTCGTAGTTCGTTCGGCTGCCTATAACCGCCCGGATCGGCCGAGATACCGCGGTTCCGGGATGCGTCACCCCGCCGCAAAGGACGCGACCTCGCCTGGGTGACGATCATTCCCCCTTGGCCGCGGACGCGGCTCGTGTCTCACTCGCACTAGATTGAGCCAGCCGCGCCGGCACCCCTCCGTCCAAGGTGATCGGATGCATTTTCCGATCGTGAGCATGGCTCGGCATCAACTCTCTAGCAACGTCCACAACGCGTAGCGCAGCCGCCGGTAAGACGTCGTGTCGGCAGTGAGTGCCCGATGAGCTGGTCTCGACGCCGAGCCTTGCACGCCGCGCGATACCGCAGGTTCAGCTGACCGCTATGGCCGCGATTGGTCTCCTGCAGGTCCGAGCGCCACAACAGGTCCTCGCCCCGCGGGTGCCAGCCGAGTTCCACCTTAAGCAGCGCGTCGTTGTGAGTGAGGACAATAATCTCCTAGGCGAGCAACTGCATGGCCTGCTCGTTGATCAAGGTCTTCGAACGCCGTCGACCATCCGGGGCGCGAAGTGCTTATGGTTCGCATGACCTCATCGCACGCCGGCGCCGCCAACACCGTGGCGCAGCGGCTGCATCGTCACATCGAGGTCGAGGAAGTGACGGTCGATGGCGGCAAGCACGCGATGCTCTCCCACGCGAGCGAGTTCGAGCGTGCAGCGGTGGAATTCACTGCGGCCGCCTTGCATTAGGGGCGTTCGACAGGCCGCTGAACGACGCTCAGCGGCGAGACCTCTCTAGGCGGGGTAGTTGGACGCAGCGAGCGCGGCGGCCAGGTGCACGGTGTTGGTCGCCACCCCCTTGGTGGTCGAGGCCACGGCCTCGGGGGTCTCGTCGAGGTCGTTGTAGTCGGTCGAGTTCATGGCCTCGCCGTTCCAGTACGTCGCGGCCTGGGCGGCGATGGTGAAGCCGACGTCGTTGAGGCACTGGAAGGCAACGGCGCTGATGTGGTGGGCACCGTCCTCGTTGCCGACCACGGTGACCGCCGCGACCTTGCCGTACAGGATCGGGCGGCCGGCCTCGTCGGTCTCGGCGACCTCGGCGTCGAGCCGCTCGAGCACCCGCTGGCACACGCTGGACTGCTGGCCCATCCACGTGGGCGTCGCCAGGACGAGAACGTCTGCGGCGAGGATCTTGGAGCGGATCTGCGGCCACTGGTCGCCGTCCCCCATGTCGGCCTCGACGCCCGGGTGCACGTCGTGGTCCACCACGCGCACCGTCTCGGCGGCGACGGTGTGGCCGGCCTGCTGTGCCACGTCCTTCATCGCATCGACCAGCTGCCCCGACAGCTTGTCGCTGCTCGACGGAGCCGGGCTCGGCTTCAGCGTGCAGTTGAGAACGAGGACGGAGAGGTCGGTCATGTCCACCCCGTGACCGACCACCGCCGATGCAACCGCACCCGGTCGGGTGAGCGCAGCGCACGGTCAGCTGTGGTCGGGCTCTGTCGTGTCGGGCTCTGTCTGGTCGGGGTCTGTCTCGTCCCTGCGGTGGCCTCGGTGCCGCAGCGGGTTGAGGCGCAGCAGGAGCTTCGCGTTGTGACGGTAGACCCCGAAGATCGTGCCGCCGAGCGCCAGGACGCTGATGTTGCCGCCAAAGCCGGACCAGAAGTTATACATGCGGGTGGAGAACCGGTCCTCGCCGTTATGGACGCCGATGAAGTCGAGGACCCAGTGGATGACGTCGTGCATGTCCGTGACGCTAGAGGTCGGCCTGAGCGTCACCGGACGCGGCAGGTGAGGACGACGCCCTCGACGAGACCCTCGTCGACGAAGGTTTCGACAGCCTTGCGCTGGCGCTCGGCCCGCTGCCAGCGCGGGTCGCGCAGGTGGTGCCGGCGGACGTCGTCGTGCACCCGGTCCGCCCGTGCGGTCCAGCCGGCGTCGGGTGCGCCGAAGTCCTTCAGCCGGTGCTCGTGCACGAGGTCCAGCCGGGCGTCGTCCAGCATGTCGCGGAGCTCGCGCCAGGCAGGGAAGTCGTTGTCCGGCATATGCACCCGCTGCCGCTGCGCGAGCCGCACGAAAACCAGGAGCCCGATGCCGCCGCCGGATCGCACGACGCGCGCCAGCTCGGCCAACGCGGCCGGCTGGTCGGAGAGGGTGCACAGCACTCCCAGCGACCACGCGGCGTCGTGGCCGCGGTCGTCCAACGGCAGCTTGCCGGCATCGCCGACCAGAGCCGGCAGCCCGAAGATCCGCTCGGCGGCAGCGCAGGCCTGCGGCATCGGGTCCACGAGGTCGACCTCGACCCCGGTCTCCTCGCGGGCGTAGGCCGCCGGACCCCCGATCCCGGCGCCGACGTCGAGCAGTCGCCTCCCTGGTTGCAATGCGAGCTCCTGGCACAACCAGTGCAACGCCTCCGGCGACCCGCTCCCCTGACAGGCCGCCGGCAACGCGTGGACCGGCCCGAGCCGTTCGATTGAGTCCGCCGCCCAGGTCGCGGTCGTCCCGAACTCCTCGGACTCGGCCTCGCTCACGGCTTGAGCAGCACCTTGGTCCAGCCGTTGTCGCGCTCGTCGAAGTTCTTGTAGCCGGTCGGTGCCTCGTCCAGCCCGATCTCGTGGGAGACCAGGAACGACGGCTTGGCCGTGCCCTGGATGATCAGGTCCCGCAGCTGGCGGTTGTACCGCTTCACCGGGGCCTGCCCGGTACCCATGCGTTGACCCCTGGTGAAGAAGTCCCCGTAGCGCCAGGCAATCCGACCCTCCTTGGCCAGGTCGCTGCCGGCGCCCGGGTCCTCCGGCACGTAGACGCCGACGACGCCGATGCCGCCGTGCACCTTGACGACCTGGACCAGGTTGTCGAGCACCATCTCGGGGTGCTCGTCGCCGCTGGGGTCGTGGGCCTGCCAGCCCACCGCCTCGACACCGACGTCGGTGCCCAGACCCTGCGTGGCGTCCATGATCTGCTCGACCGGGTCACCGGCGGAGAAGTCGATCGGCATGCAGTCCAGCTGCTTGACCAGGTCGAGCCGGTCGGAGTGCTGGTCGACTACGAACACGTCGCTGGCCCCCATGATCCGCGCACTGTGGGCGGCCATGAGGCCGACCGGGCCGGCACCGAACACCGCCACCCGGTCACCGGGTTGGAAGCCGGAAAGCACGACCCCGTGCCAGCCGGTGGGGAAGATGTCGGAGAGCATCGTGAAGTCGTTCTCGTGCTCGGTGCCCTCAGGCAGCTCGAGCAGGTTGAAGTCCGCATACGGCACGCGCAGGTATTCGGCCTGGCCGCCGTCGTAGGGGCCCATGTTGGCGTAGCCGTAGGCCGACCCCTGCATGCCCTCGACCGGGTTGACCCGCTCGCAGAACGACGTCCAGCCCTGGTTGCACGAACGACACGTGCCGCACGCGATGTTGAACGGCACCGAGACCCGGTCGCCCTTCTTCACCCGGGTCACCCCGGCGCCGACCTCCTCGACGATCCCCATGTTCTCGTGGCCGAGGATCTTGCCCTCTTCCACACCAGCACGACCCTCGTACATGTGCAGGTCCGACCCGCAGATGTTCGTGGTGGTGATGCGGATGACGGCGTCGGTCGCCTCCTGGATGCTCGCGTCGGGAACCTCCTCGACGGCGATTTTCTTCGTGCCCCGATAGACCACTGCGCGCATACGTCCTCCTCATTGAGTGTTCTCGTATGTATCCGGTAGCCGAGAGGCGGAGTCAGAAACCCACCCGTGGGGCTGTTCAGTCGCTGCGAGGGGAGCGCCGTCGCTCAAATCCGTGGTCTAGCGCCCACAACAGTGCTTGGGTTCGGCTGGAGACGCCGGTCTATTGGTAGAGGCTTCGGATGTAGGTCTTGACGGTGTTCTGGCCGAGGAACAATGACTGCGCGATCTCCTTGTTGCTCAAGTCGTGGGAGATCAGCGCAAGAATCTCTGAAGGTCGTTCGCTCAGGCCGGAGTCTTGACCGGGCCATCGACGGTCGTCGCCTGGCTTGCCGTCGTAGGCGGGTGGTGCTGAGTGGACGATCTCGCCACCGTGTACTCGCTCAATGGCTGTGGCCATCTGTGCGCCCGTGAGCTGCTTGGGCGCCTCTCTCGGATGCGCTGTCGCGCCGTATCTGGTCGTCTCACCACGTCATGGCTGTGCGTGGTGAGACGCCAGATGGCCAGTCGAGTCGCTGAGAAGGTGTCATGGAAGTGCGTTACCTCGCCGCCGACACCCTGATTTCACTCCAGAGTCCAGCGGGTGAGCAGCTGATTGCCGAGGGTCGCTTCACCCACGCATATCTCGGAGGCGACACGCATAGCCTGTGCGGCCTGTCGCTCCACCGCCTGCACTGGCGCGAGTTAGCAGGCCACAATTGGGAGGACGTTCGCCCCGAACTTCGCTGCCAATCCTGTGCGGTGTCCCTCGATTGAACGAGCTCACCCCAACAGACCCCAGATCGGTGACAACAGGCTGGGTACCGGACGAGCGTGAGCTCGCTCGAACCACTCGCGAAGGGACCACATCGTGTCGACACGAGACAGACAACCCCAACCGATCGGTCGGGCCTTCGCGCGCGGCGTCCTCGCAGCGATGGCGATGTCGGGTGCTCGCGGTCTGACCAGCAACCTGGACCTGATGGAGGAGACACCGCCGGAGACGGTGGTCAAGCAGACAGTGCCGGGCCTGCTGTCGCAGATGTCTCCTGGCCAGCGCGCAGCGTTCGCCGAGGCTGTGCACTGGGCATACGGAGGAACCGGCGCTGCGGTCTGCGGTCTGTTGCCGACGCCCATTCGGTCCTCCAGGGTTGCAGGAGTCGCCTACGGCATCGGCATCTGGCTCGGCTTCGAGGCGGTCGTGGCACCAGCGCTCGGCGTACGGAACCCCCAGGAGAAGATCGTCGGCCGCGCGATGCTGGCCCTCGACCATGCGCTGTACGGCATCATCATCGCGGGCAGGTGACTGCAGGACGGCGACGCGTCTATCCGGTTTTCCCAGAGAGCGCAGGGCCAGCGGGCCAACACCATCGGCGTTCAAATCAACCAGAGAGGGATGTTGTGCCCGGACTGTGGGACAAGCGGGACGACATGCTCGTCCACGAAGACGAGCCGTTCAACGCGGAACCCACACCGAAGGTTCTCGGTCGATCCACACTGACACCCATCAATGCGTTCTACAGCCGCAATCACGGCCCCATCCCCACCATCGACCACGACAAATGGCGCCTGGTCGTCGACGGACTGGTCGACACTCCACTCGAGCTGAGCCTGGCTGATCTGAAGTCCCAGTTCGAGATCCACGAGGTGGTCGCGACCCTGCAATGCGCCGGCAACCGACGTGCGGGGTTTCTCGCCGTCGCCGACATCCCTGGCGAAGATCCCTGGCAGGGCGGGGCCATCGGCACCGCCGTCTGGGCCGGCGCTCGACTCGTCGACGTCCTCGCAGCTGCCGGACTCGCCGATGACTCCGCGGATCTTCACGTCGACTTCAGCGCGCCCGACGTGTCTGAGTTGGCGACCCCACCGCAGGCTTACGGCTCCTCGATCCCCCTCAGCAAGGCCATGCAGACTGAGGTGTTGCTGGCCTGGCGCATGAACGGGCGAGATCTCCCACGGGTGCACGGCGCCCCGGTGCGCGTCGTCGCACCCGCCTACATCGGCGCGCGCAGCGTCAAGTGGATCGACCGCATCAGCGTGCAGACGACACCGTCGGACAACTACTTCCAAGCCACCGCCTATCGAATCCTGGCCCCCAGCGCCGATCCGGACCAAGCAGGCCCGGGTGACGGCATCTCACTCGGACCGTGGGCCCTCAACAGCGAGATCCTCACCCCCACCGACGACGGTTCGGTACCCGCAGGTGCTGTCGCCGTCACCGGCTACGCCGTCGCCCCCGAACACCGTCGCGTTGTCCGCGTCGAGGTCTCCGCCGACGAAGGCGCCACCTGGCACGACGCCCTCCTCGACGAACAGCCATCGCCCTGGACTTGGGTGCACTGGAGGACCAACCTCGACCTCGACCCCGGCAACCGCACTCTGGTCGCGCGAGCATGGGACGACACTGGAACCCAACAGCCCCAAGAAGCCGCGAGCCTGTGGAACCCCAAGGGCTACGGAAACACGGCCTGGCCCACCAAAACGATCCACGTCGACCAGGAGCGAGGAACCTGACCTCGTCGGCCTTCTCGCTGGTCGTGATGCCACATAGGTGCCAAACAGATGCCGTGGCAGCGGCTATGACGAGATGTCCTGGGTAATGGACTGCCATAGCTCCAGCGCATCAAGGTGACGACCCCGGGGGCACACCACGCTTGAGACGTGGAGTCAGTCTTACCGAGACGTCCCTATACAGACCTCGGGCGGGAAACATGTGCGGTTGCGCGCAATACGAGCAGACCGATGACCGTCTGGCACGACGAGACCAAGGAGATTCCCATGTTCGACAAGAAGACCAATATCGCCTCGCAGGAAGCCTTCGGTGAGGCCGTCAACACCGGCGATCTGGGTGCGTTCGATCAGCTCGTGGCATCTGACGCCGTCGACCATGACCCTGCACCCGGCCAGGGCGCTGGTCCCGAGGGGTTCAAGTCGTTCTTCTCCGAGATGCGCACCGCGTTCCCAGATCTCCACGTCGAGGTCGAGACCCTGGTCGCCGACGACGATCAGGTCGGGTTCGCCTACACCTTGACCGGGACGCACAACGGCCCCTTCCAGGGCCACGACGCCACCGGCAAGGCAATCAAGGTACGCGGCATGCAGATCAGCAAGTTCGCCGACGGCAAGCTCATCGAGCGATGGGGCAGCAGTGACGAGCTCGGCATCATGACCCAGCTCGGCCTGGCCTGACCCACCCTCGACGACTCCGGCGGTAGGCGACGCCAGAGTCGTCAGGCCGTTCTGAGGAACCCGAGTGTCTGACCTTCCCCTGGTCGTGTTGTTCGCGATCTTCCTGGTCGCCGCGGCCGTCGTCTGGCTGGCCGGCATCCAGCTCTCCGACCAGACCGACATCCTTTCCACCAGGCTGCATCTCGGCTCGGCACTGGGTGGATTGATCCTGCTGGCCGTGGCTACGAACCTTCCCGAGCTGGCGATCGTGGTCAGCGCCGCCGCCTCTGGCCAGGTAGGCGTCGCGGTCGGCAACGTCCTCGGTGGCATCGCCATCCAAACCGTGGTGCTCGTCGTGCTCGACGTCTTCGGCGTCCGAGGCGCACGACCGCTGACCTACCGTGCGGCATCGCTGGTGCTGGTCCTCGAAGCGTTTCTCGTCGTCGCCGTGCTCGCCGTTGTCGTGGCCGGGACCCAGCTACCTGCCGGGCTCGTCGTCCTGCGACTGGCACCCAGCTCGGTCCTGATCGCCGTGCTGTGGGTGGTGGGGCTGGTGCTGCTTCAGCGCGCGGGTCACGCCCTTCCGTGGCATGAGTCCGGCGAGGCTCCGGACAACCAGAAGCAGCCTCGTGGTCATTCTCGCGAGATGACCGAGACCAATGCAACGAAGAAGGGCGTCAGCACCCGCCGCTCGCTACTCATCTTCACAGCCGCGGCACTGGCCACGCTCGCGGCCGGCGTGGTGCTCGAACGCAGCGGCGACGCCATCGCCGACCACGTCGGCTTGTCCGGTGTGCTGTTCGGAGCGACCTTCCTCGCCGCCGCCACCTCCCTCCCCGAGGTCTCCACCGGACTCACCTCGGTACGCAACGGCGACGACCAGCTCGCGATCAGCGACATCTTCGGCGGCAACGCCTTCCTACCCGTCCTCTTCTTGCCCGCCACGTTGATCTCCGGGCAGGCCGTCTTGCCGCAGGCCAACCGCACCGACATCTACCTCACCGCCGTCGCGATCCTGCTGACCCTGGTCTACGCCACCGGACTGCTCTTCCGCCCCCGCAAGCGGATCGCACGCATGGGAACAGACTCCCTGGTCGTCCTGATCCTCTACGCCCTCGGCGTCGCCGGTCTGATCGCCATCAGCACCACGGGGTAGATCCGAGCGCCGACCCTCACAGCGGGTCACCGCGAGAGGCTCGTCGGGCACGCCGCGGACATCTATCCCGTCATCGTTTAGCCCATCGTCGGTGGCGCAGAGACCTACTCGGCTGCGAGCGTCTCTCTCCCGATAGGCGGTGCGGATACATGCCGCGCGTCGTTTCGTAACGATGGACGCGACCCAGGGAGTCGACTTCCTCGAACGCCTCCAGCCCGGCCACGCACTCGGCATCCGCTAGGACGACTACCGCGTGTTCCGCTCCCCCGCCGTCGACTGGGAACGAGCGGCGGCACGCAGCCGCGACTACACCGGCGCCGTCCGCGTTCCCCGCCGGGGCGAGACCATCGACCTCTGAGACTCGATCGGGCTCTCCTGCCGCGGCCGCCCACCCGCGGGTCAGAGTGGCCGGCTCGAGCACCAGCGCCACTCCGCACTCTCCTGCGCCGACGAGCTCGGCGTTGGAACTCGCGCCGGATGGGTACCCACCACCCGTGACACCTGCCGACGAGAACCCCGTGACCGCCATGTCCGTGCAGCTGAGCGTCGACGGGCGCCGGGTGGACGTTAATGTCGACCCGCGCACCACGCTGTTGGACCTCCTGCGTGAGCGCCTCGACGTGATCGCGCCGAAGAAGGGATGCGACCACGGCCAGTGCGGCTCCTGCACCGTTCTGCTCGACGGCCGCCGCCACCTGACCTGCCTGGCCTTGGCCGTCGCCCAGGACGGAGCGGAGATCGTCACCGCCGAAGGGCTGGCCGGCGGTCCCGACGGCGAGCACGACCTGCACGCGATGCAGCGCGCGTTCCTCGAGCACGACGGGTACCAGTGCGGGTACTGCACGCCGGGGCAGATCTGCTCGGCGGTCGGCATGCTGGCCGAGTTGGCCGACGGCCACCCCAGCCACGTCTCGCCGGACCTCACCGCCGCGCCGAAGGCGACCGACGAGGAGATCAGGGAGCGCATGAGCGGCAACCTGTGCCGCTGCGGCGCCTACGTCGGCATCCTGGCCGCGATCCGGCAGAGCGCGCAGGCGTCGGCATGAGGCCGTTCGCCTACCACCGGCCCGCGGATCCGGCCGAGGCCGTCGCGCTCGTCGCTGCCGACCCCGCTGCCAGCTTCCTGGGCGGCGGCACGAACCTGGTCGACCATCTCAAGCTGGGGGTGACCCGCCCCGGCACGTTGGTCGACGTCACGGGGCTGGGCCTGGACACCGTCGAGCAGACCGATGCCAGCCTGCGGATCGGCACGAACGTTCGCAACAGCGATCTGGCTGCTCACCCCGCGCTGCGTGCCGGGTGGCCAGCGGTGTCGCGGGCACTCCTCGCCGGCGCATCCGGGCAGATCCGTAACCAGGCCACCACCGGGGGCAACCTGCTGCAGCGCACCCGCTGCGTGTACTTCCAGGACGTCACCACCCCGTGCAACAAACGCGAGTCCGGCTCCGGCTGCTCGGCCATCGGCGGCTACGGCCGCTACAACGCCGTCCTGGGCGCGAGCGGTCAATGCGTGGCGACCCACCCCTCGGACCTGGCCGTCGCCCTGGCCGCGCTCGACGCCGTCGTGGTGGTGCTCGGACCCGACGGCGAGCGGCGGATCCCGGCCACCGAGCTGCACCGACTGCCCGAGGAGCATCCCGAGCACGACACGACCCTGCGCCACGGCGAGCTGATCACCGCAGTCGAGCTGCCGTCGTCGCCGCTCGCCGCGCGCTCGACCTACCAGAAGGCACGCGACCGAGCCTCCTACGCGTTCGCGCTCGTCTCCGCTGCGGTCGGGCTGGACCTCGACGAGGACGGCACGGTGCGCGACGTGCGCATCGCCTGGGGTGGGGTGGCCCACAAGCCGTGGCGGGCGACCCGGGCCGAGGACGCCCTGCGGGGCGAGCAGCCGACAGAGGACGCCGTGCGGGCCGCCGTCGATATCGAACTCACCGGCGCCAACACCGACGACCAGTCGGCCTACAAGCTGCCCATGGTGCGGGCGACCACGACCTATGCCGTCCACCGACTCCTGGAGGGCTCACGGTGACCGCCGACCCCACTGAGTACGCCACACGCCCGGTCCCAGCACAGAGCATGGGCACGAGCCATCATCGCGTGGACGGCCCCCTGAAGGTGGCCGGCCGCGCGCCGTACGCCGTACGCCGTGGAGCATCGTGAGGGCGCGCTCGGCAAGGACGCGCTGACCCTCTGGCTGGTCCAGTCGACGATCGCGCGCGGCCGGGTGCTCGACGTCGATGCCGAGGCCGCGCTCGCCCATCCCGGCGTCGTGTCGGTGCTCGACCACACGAACGCTCCGATCCTGGGCCAGGGCGTCGACGAACCCGACCTGGAGCTGATGGTGCTGCAGAGCACGGAGGTCCGGTTCCGAGGCCAGGTGGTGGCGGCCGTGCTCGCCGAGAGCGCCGAGGCGGCCCGCGAGGGCGCAGCCCTGGTGCGGGTCTCCTACGCCGAGCAGGACGCCGAGGTCGAGTTCGGCCCGGACACCACGCTCGAAATCCCCGACAAGGTCAACCCCGACTACGACGCCACCAGCGACGACGGCGACGTCGACGCCGCCCTGGCCCAGGCCGAGGTCGTCGTCGACCAGACCTACCGCACTCCCTACGAGCACAACAACCCGCTCGAGCCGCACGCCACCACCGCGTTGTGGGACGGCGAGCGACTGCGGTTGGTGGAGGCCAGCCAAGGTCCCTATGCCGTCGCGAGCAGCCTGGCGCCGCTGCTCGGCCTCGACGTCGCCGACGTGGTGGTGACCTCCCCCTACGTCGGTGGCGGGTTCGGCAGCAAAGGCATGGCCCACGCGCCGGCCATGACCGCCGCGCTCGCGGCGATAACGGCGCCACGCCGTCCGGTCCGCCTCGCGGTCACCCGCCAGCAGATGTTCGCGCTGACCGGGTACCGCACCCGCACGGTCTCGCACTTCCGGCTCGGCGCCCGACCCGACGGCGTCCTGGTGGCGATCGACCACGACGTGGTCGAGCAGACCTCGCGCTGGAAGGAGTTCGCTGAGCAGACGGCGACCTCGACGCGCACCATGTACGCCGCGGAGAACCGCCGTACCGTCCACCGGCTCGCCCGACTCGACGTCGCCGTCCCCAGCTTCATGCGGGCACCCGGTGAGATGCCGGGGATGTTCGCCCACGAGGTCGCCATGGACGAGCTGGCCGTCGCCTGCGGCGTCGACCCGATCGTGCTGCGGGAGCGCAACGAGCCGACGGTCGATCCCGAGACGGGCAAGCCGTTCAGCCGACGCCGCCTGGTGGAGTGTCTGCAGCGCGGCGCCGAGCTCTTCGACTGGGCCGAGCGTCCCGACGACGCCCGCTCCCGCGCCGACGGCGTCTGGTGGGTCGGCACCGGCGTCGCCTCCTCGACGTACCCCGCGAAGGTGATGCCCGCCAACCAGGCCACGGTGACCTCGTGCGAGGCCGGGGAGTACCGCGTCGAGGTAGGAGCCGTCGACATCGGCACCGGCTCACGGACGGCCATGAAGCAGATCGCGGCCGACGCGTTGGGCGTGGATCCCTCGTGTGTGCAGCTGGAGATGGCCGACAGCTCCATCGGCCCGGCCACCGTCGCGGGCGGCTCGTCGGGCACGGCCTCATGGGGCGCCGCGGTGGTGGCCGCGGCTCAGCTCTTCCGTGCCGACCACGGCGACTCCCCGGACCCCGGCCTGCAGACCACCGCCTCGGCGGCCGACATCCCCGCGGCCGAGGACCACGCCTTGCACTCCTTCGGCGCGATCTTCGCCGAGGTGCGGGTTCACCGCTGGACCGGCGAGCTGCGCGTGCCGCGCCTGCTCGGCGTGTTCTCCGCCGGCCGGATCGTCAACCCGGTGCTGGCCCGCTCTCAGTTCTACGGCGGCCTGATCATGGGCTTGTCCTCAGGCCTCCACGAGGACTCCTACCGCGACCCCCGGTTCGGGCACGTCGTCACCCAGGACCTCGCCAGCTACCACGTGGCCGCTCACGCCGACATCGGGGACGTCCGTGCCGAGTGGCTGGATGAGGAGGACTTCGTGGTGTCACCGATGGGCACCCGCGGTCTGGGCGAGATCGGCATCGTCGGCACCGCCGCCGCCATCGCCAACGCCGCGTTCCACGCGACCGGCGTGCGCGTGCGCTCACTGCCCGTCACCGCCGACAGCTTCGTGAGCTGAGCCTGGTCGACGCGCCTACTCAGACCCCGCGGGCATGACCGTGAGGGCCACCTGCCTCCGCGTCATGTCCATCAGCAGATCGGCCGCGGCGTCCACACCCGTCCGATCGGCTGTCGCAGCGAGATCGAGCAGCAGCCCACGTGCCGCGGCCAATCTCAGCCGCGCGTGGACCCGAGCCTCGTCCGGGCTCAGACCAGCCTCGACGCAGAGGTCGGAGAGCACCACGAGCCACTGCATTCGACCTGAACGAGGCAGACATCCAGTGCGACTACGTCTTTGGATGGATCATTAGCGGCTTCTTCTCACAGTCGAACCTAAACAAGACCGCGGTCCTCAAGGGCGGCAATGCCCTGCGCAAGGGCTACTTGCCGATGACCCGGTTTTCCGACGACCTCGACTTCTCTACTCCGCACGAGCTTGACCCGGACGCTGTCCTCGACCAACTCAACCTCGTCTGTGAGTACGCGAGAGGAGGCGCCGGCATCGACTTCGATATCGACCGGAACCGCCTCTCCGCTGAGCAGCAGATCGACCGCTCGCGGCACGTGTACAAGTACCGGCTCTACTTCAAGGACCTCATCGGCGAGAAGGACCACATCACCTTGTCGTTGCGAGTCGACATGACCGAATACGACCGTCTGCACCTCCCAGCCCAGGAACGCCGGCTCATCCACCCGTACTCAGATGCCGACGCGTGCGCCGTGACTCTGAGATGCGTCGCGATCGAGGAGGCGCTGGCAGACAAGATGAAGTGCTTGCTGCAGCGCCGGTGCTGCTACAACCTCTTCGATCTTGTCTACGGCGCGTTCATCACCACTGAAATCGAGGTCGACCGAGCAGCGATCCTTGAACCCTTCTTCCGGAAGACGCTGTTCAGCCGCAGCCCGTCCGCAGCGCGGTCGCTGCTATTAGACCTTCCCCTTGATCTGTTCCGCGGATTCTGGGGCAAGATCCTCGTCCCATCGGCGGCCCGACTGTCCTTCGACGACGCCGTCACCAAGCTGCGCGAGGGCATCTCGGACCTGTTCCTCCCCATCTCGGGCTACCGAGGCGGCGAGGCCGCCTTCTACCCCTCGCGCCTGCGCAACTTGATCCTCGAGGCCGGTGCGGACCGCAAGCTGATGGCGATGACTTACCAGGGCGTCCCAAGGATCGTCGAGCCGTACTCCCTGACGTTCAAGGTCCGGCCGTCTGATGGAGTCGGGCAGGAGTACCTGTATGTGTACGACCGGACAGGCGGCAGGCGCTCCGGACCGGGGTTGAAATCGCTTCTGCACTACAACATCAACGCCCTCGAGGTCCTCGACGCGAAATTTGAGCCGAAGTTCGAAGTCACGCTCGCCAAGTCAGGCGACGCCGACCGGACCGGCGTCTTCCGGGGCAACCACACAGCCAGCCGGCCCTACGGCAGCTCACGCAGGCCGATGCCCTACACGGTGTACTGCCCTCGCTGCGGCAAGAAGTTCCCGCGAGCCACTAGCTCGACCCGGCTCAACGCGCACAAGGACACTGGGGGCCGGCCGGGCCCAAACCGCAGTGCTATCGCGCATGACGTGGTCACACGCATGACGCCGGCGGCACGTGTTCCCCGCTGTCGATCGATGGGGGTTGGTCGGGTCGTGACGTGCCTCGAGCGCGCCTCTCCGGTCGCTCCCGAGCACCGCCACTGCTGGGTGTTGGCGGCCGAGGTGGTCCGCCGATAGGCGCCGAAACCCAGAGGCAGGCGCGTCATCCCGCCGCCAATGCACCAGTCGACCACAGCCAGGCCTGCAGTCGGCCTTCCTACAGTCCGATGGCGCCGCTGCTGGTGTGGTCGAGGGCTTGGGCGGGGCGGATGTAGCGCTCGAGGAGGGTGGAGAGTCGTTTGTGCCGGGTCTGCATCGCGATGCGGTCGAGGCTGACCCCGGCGAGGGCGGCGGTGGTGGCGTGCCCGGCGGGCTTGTGCTCGACGTCGGCCAGGGTGAGGCCGACGAGCTCGGAGACCCGCAGCGCGGAGGCGAAGCCGAGCAGGATGATCGCGGCGTCGCGGGCACCCTTCGCGGTGGCGCGGTCGATGGGTCCGAGGATCTGACGGATGTCATTGGTATCCAGGGGCCGGGCCTGTCGGCGGGGTGCCGTTCCGATGATGCGTCGCAGTCCACGTCGTACCTGGCGCACGGCCTCAGACAGGGTGGGGTCGTCGGGGCCTCGACTGCGGTGGGCATATGAGATGGCGCCGATCGCCAAGTCGAGGGTGGGAACCAGGGCGCCCTGACTGGCCCGCTCGGTGAGGTAGGCGCAGATCATCGCCGGGCTTGCGGGCAGTGCCGAGGTCTGCCTGGTCGAGCACCAGCGCTCCCACTGCCGCCAGCCGTGCCCGTAAACGTGCCGGGTCGAGGCAGCCAGCGTGGAAGCGACCGCTTCAGCGATCCGAAGTGCGTCGTCGACGGTGAGCCCGTCGGGGAGGTCGAGACCGGAACTGTCGGGCAGCGAGGCAGCCAGCGCCTCGGCGGTGGTGGTGATCATCCACAGGTTGTAGGGGTCAGTCTCTCTCGCCTGTTCACAGGCCGGCCTGCGGTGCCGTCCCGGCGTCAAAGAGTTCGGACGATCCAGCGCGACGGTGGTGGCTGGGAAAGGAGCACTTTCTGCCCACATGATCAAATCACCGAGTCAAACAGGGCCGTGGATCCACTGGATCCACGGCCCTGACGAGTAGCGGGGGCAGGATTTGAACCTGCGACCTCTGGGTTATGAGCCCAGCGAGCTACCGAGCTGCTCCACCCCGCGTCGGTGAACTGAAGGTTACGGGATCGGCCGGACGCCTTTCAAATCGAGCAGGCGGGAGTGACCTGGGTCTCGCGCCACATCCGGAATCTGCGGCGTCGCGGCTGGTTGAACCTTCACATGACTTCCTCCCGTGCCTTCGAGCCCGTCCGCATCGGTCGCTGGGACCTGCCCCAGCGCTTCGTCATGGCGCCGCTGACGCGCAACCGCGCGAAGGGCACCGTGCCCGGCGACCTCAACGCCACCTACTACGGGCAGCGCGCCGGCGCGGGCCTGATCATCACCGAGGGGTCCCAGCCCAGCGCCGTGGGTCAGGGATACCTCGACACCCCCGGCTTCCACAGCCCCGAGCAGCTGGCCGGCTGGGCCAAGGTGGCCGACGCGGTGCACGCCGGTGGCGGGTACGTCGTGGCCCAGCTGATGCACGTCGGGCGCATCGCCCACCCGGATAACAAGGACGGTCTGGAGACCGTGGCCCCCAGCGCGCTGCAGGCACCCGGCGAGATGGTCACCGCCAGCGGCACCTACGAGATGACGCTGCCGCGCGAACTGGCCACCGAGGAGGTCCCCGGCATCGTCGAGGAGTTCGTGACCGCCTCGCGCAACGCCGTCGACGCCGGGCTCGACGGGGTGGAGGTGCACTCCGCGAACGGCTACCTGCTCCACCAGTTCCTGGCGCCGTCGAGCAACCAGCGCACCGACGTCTACGGCGGCTCGCCGCAGGCTCGCGCCAAGCTGACCATCGACGTCGTCCGCGCCGTCGCGGCCGAGATCGGCGCCGACCGGGTGGGCGTGCGCATCTCGCCGGCCCACAACATCCAGGGTGTGCTGGAGGAGGACGAGGCGCAGACCCGCGCCACCTACGAGACGCTGGTCGACGGCATCGCCGACCTGGGCCTGGCCTACCTCAGCATCCTGGCCGAGCCCGGCAGCGACCTGGTGGCCGACCTGCGGCAGCGCTTCGGCGGCCCGCTGGTGATCAACTCCGGATTCTCCTCGGTGACCGAGCTGGCCGACGTCGAGAAGCTGCTGGAGGCCGACCTGGCCGACGTCGTCGCGGTCGGCCGGGAGTTCCTGGCCAACCCCGACCTGGCCGAGCGGTGGCGCACCGGCGCCGAGCTCAACGAGCCCAACCCCGACACCTTCTACGGCGGCGGCGCGGAGGGCTACACCGACTACCCGACGCTGTGAGCCGGGCCGGCGCCGTCTGCGAAACTGGCGGCGCCGGGGCCGGCCCACGTGGCCGGCACCCCACACGAGCCAGGGAGGGCAGCGGGTGTCCGAGGAGCAGGTGCCTGCGCTGAGCCGACGGCGCGAGGTCGGATCGGCCAGCGCGCGCTCGTTGCTGCTCACGGTCCTGGGCGAGTTCGCGCTCCCCCGGGCCGAGCCGGTGTGGACGGCCACGGTGCTCGACGCCCTGGGCCGCCTCGAGATCGAGGAGCGCGCCGCCCGGCAGGCGTTGGCCCGCTCCAGCGGCGAGGGGCTGCTGACCTCGCAGCGCCACGGCCGGCGTACGGCGTGGGTCCTGACGCCGCACGGCACCACCCTGCTCGAGGAGGGCGCCCGGCGGATCTACGGGTTCATGCGCGCCTCGCACGCCTGGGACGGCCGCTGGCTCGTCCTGACCGTCTCCATCCCCGAGAGCCAGCGCCGGCTGCGTCACCGGCTGCGCACCCGGCTGACCTGGCTCGGGCTCGGCTCACCGTCCTCGGGCCTGTGGGTCTCCCCCGACCCCGGCCGGATCGACGAGGTCAACGAGACGGTCGCCGAGCTCGGCCTGGAGGACCAGTCGCTGGCGTGGATCGGCCCCAGCGCCGGCATCGGCGACGAGAGTCGGCTCGTCGAGACGGCCTGGGACCTCGGCGACGTGGAGAAGCGGTACCTGGAGTTCCTCGAGGCCTTCGAGGACCGGCGGGTGACGTCGGCGGCCGAGGCGTTCACGGCCCAGGTGGAGCTGGTCCAGGAGTGGCGCCGGTTCCCGTTCCTCGATCCCGACCTCCCGCGCGAGCTGCTCGACCACGCCTGGCCGGGGCCGCGCGCCACCGCGCTGTTCCACGACCGCCACACCCGCTGGCACCGCCGGGCGCAGCAGGAGTGGGAGCGGCTGCAGGCCGAGGCCTCCGGCCGCAGCTGAGCGTCGGGGCCGGCTCGCTCAGCTGCTCGGCTTGGCGCTGGGCGAGGCGGACGCGGACGCCGACGGGGAGGCGGACGGGCTGCTGCTCGCCGTCTTCTTCGAGGCGGCCACGGCCTGCTCGATCAGCTTGCGGGCGGCCTCGATGTCCTGGGCGTAGGTCACCGGGTCGCCGGCCTTCAGGGCCTTCTGGGCGTCGGTGAACTTGGCGTTGGCCTGCTGCAGCAGGGCTAGCGCCTGCCCGTTCAGCGTCCCGGTGGTACCTGATCCGGTACTGCCGGAGCTACCGCTGGTACCCGAGGTACCGGAGGTCCCGGAGCCGGAGCTGCCGCCCAGGACGCTGTTGAGCGCCTCGTCGAGGGTGGCGCCGATGCCGACGTTCTTGCCGAAGGAGACCAGCACGAAGCGCAGCTGTGGATAGGAGGCGCCGCCGCCGGTGCGCAGCGTGTAGAGCGGCTGCACGTAGAGCAGTCCCCCGCCGACGGGCAAGGTGAGCAGGTTGCCGTAGCGCAGGACCGCCTTCTGCTGCGTGAACGGCAGCAGCTGCGCGGCGATCGAGTCGTTGGAGCTGAACTGGTTCGCGATCTGCGATGGCCCGGCAATCTGTTTGTCGTCGGGTAGTCGCAGCAGCGAGATCTTGCCGTACGTCGATGGATCGGTGGGATCGGAGCCGACCGACATGAAGGCGGCGAGGTTCTGCCGTTTCGTGGGCACGTAGACGCTGGTCAGCGAGAACACCGGCTGCGCCTTCTCGCTGCTGCTGGCGGCGACCGAGAGCCGGTAGGGCGGCTGCTTGAGGCTGTCGACCTCGGGGTCCTGCGGGACCTCCCACTTGTCCGAGCCGCCGTAGAAGGTGCGCGGGTTGGTCACGTGGTAGTCGGCCAGGATGTTGCGCTGCACCTTGTAGAGGTCCTCGGGGTAGCGCATGTGCGCCAGCAGCGCTTGCGGGATGGAGCTCTTCGGCTTCACCACACCGGGGAAGACGCCCTCCCAGGCCTTGAGCAGCGGGTCGGACTCGTCCCAGGCGTAGAGCGTGACCTTGCCGGTGTAGGCGTCGACGGTGGCCTTGACCGCGTTGCGCATGTAGTTGATGTGGTCGGTCGGCAGCGTGGCGAACGCCGAGCGTGGGTTCAGCCGGTCGTCGACCATCTCCTTGAGCGAGCGCGACTCCGAGAGCGGGTACTTGTCGCTGGTGGTGTAGCCGTCGAGGATCCACACGATGCGACCGTTGACCACCGACGGCAGCGCGTCGGAGTCCACCGTCAGCCAGGGGGCGACCTTCTGCACCCGCTCGCGCGGGGAGCGGTCGTAGAGGATCTTCGAGGCCGAGTTGACCCGACTGGAGAGCAGGATGTTGGTGTCGCCGAATTTCATGGCGTAGAGCAGCTTGTGGAAGGTGGAGCCGATCGAGACGCCGGGACCGTCGTAGGTGTTGGTGCGCGAGTTGCCCGAGCCGTTGGCGTCGGGGGTGTCGAGCTCGACGGACTTCGTGCCCTCGGGCTTGCCGACGATCGAGTACGTCGGGCTCTGCTCGCCGTAGTAGATCTGCGGCACGTACTTGCCCAGCTGGCCCTTGGGCGGCAGGTCGTACTCGGCGAAGACCGGGTTGCCCTGGTTGTCGGTGACCGGCTTGTCGTCGGCGTTCTGCTGGTTGCCGTAGGCCGCGATCATCCCGTAGCCGTGCGTGTAGACGGTGTGCTCGTTGGTCCAGTTCTTCTGGGCGTCGGGCAGGCCGTTGATGTTGAGCTCGCGGGCGGCGACGACGACGTCGCGCTCGCGGTCGTTGACGTCGTAGCGGTCGACGTCGAGGACGTTCGGCACCGAGTAGTAGCCGCGGATCTGCTGCAGCTGCTCGAAGGTCGGGCGCACCACCTGCGGGTCGACCAGCCGGATGCCGGGCAGCGAGGCGGTGTCCTCGGCGAGCTTGTCGTTGGTCAGCGTCGAGGACGCGTCGTACTGCGTGACCTTGGAGTCGCCTACGTCGTAGGCGGCGCGGGTGGCGGTGATGTTGCGCTGGATGTAGGGCGCCTCCTTGTCCGCCACCGACGGGTTGACCTGCAGCTTCTGCACCACGGTCGGCCAGATGACCCCGAGCAGGATCGAGGAGAGCGCGAGCAGCGCGATGCCGACGCCGGGCAGCAGCCACGTGCGACGGAAGACGTTGGCGAAGAGCAGCAGCGCGCAGATCAGCGCGATGAACATCAAGATGTTCTTCGAGGGCAGCACCGCGTGGTCGCGGGCGTAGGTCATGCCGGTGATCAGGCTGCCCTGGTTGGTGGTCAGGTCGAACCGGTCGAGGTAGTAGTCGCCGGACTTCAGCAGCAGCAGCAGGCCCAGCAGCACCGAGGTCTGCACCTGCGCCGCACCGGTGAACCGCTGGCCACCGGTGAGCCGGATGCCGCCGTAGAGGTAGTGCACCAGCACGGCCGCCATCAGCCCGATCACCAGGGCCGTGGTGAGGAAGTCGACCAGGTAGTGGAACCAGGGCAGGGAGAAGAAGTAGAAGCCGATATCGCGGTGGAAGTAGGGGTCCTCCTGGCCGAAGAACTGCCGGTGGCGCCACAGCAGGTAGGTGCGCCACTGCCCGGTGGCCGAGATGCCGGCGAAGATGCCCAGCACCGCCGCGACCGCCACCAGCAGCGCCCGCCGCAGCGGGGTCACCACCTCGCGGTAGCGCTCCAGGTTGGCCTGGTCGGGGGTGTTGGGGCGAAACAGCGGGCGGAACCGGAAGGCCAGGAACAGGTTCACGCCGACGACGAGGGCCATGACCAGCCCGAAGACCACGAACAGCCCGATGCGGGTGGCCAGGAGCCGGCCGTAGACCGACCCGAAGCCGATGCTCTGGAACCACAGCTTCTGGGTCCAGATGCTGGTGAACAGCGACAGCAGGAGGAACAGCACCACCAGCACCAGCGCCGTCATCAGCAGCGGGCTGGGTCGACGGCGGCCGCCGCGCGGCCGCCCGGGCCGGGGCGCCGGTCGTGCGGCCTCGAAGTCGCTCACTGCTGGCTCTCCTCGCGATCGGGATCTGCTGAGTGCTCGGATTCGACCGACCCGGCCAGGGTGGTCTGGAGCAACTCTAGAAGGGTGGGCACGAGGTCGGGTCCGACCACGACGGAGGCGGCCTCGTCGTGGCTGCGGAACCGCATCGCGCAGCAGGTCGTCCCGTCGCGCAGCGCGGCGGCCACCAGGCGCAGCTCCTGTCGCTCGGGGTGCTGCGCCGCGAACGTCTGTGCGGCCCCGGGCTCCTCGGGGATCTCGGCCTCGGCCGACGGCGGCAGCACGAGCCGCTCCACGACCGCCGCGCAGCCCGCGACCTCCTCGGGCCAGCTCATCCGCGACAGCTCGTCCTCCAGGTCGCGGTCGGCGGGCAGCTCCTGGTCGATCGGGGTGAACCCGGCCGCGTCGGCGGATAGGCCGAGCTGAGCGGCCAGCGCCGGCTCCGCCGCGGCCAGCTCGGCGGTGGGGACGAGCGCGTACAGGCCGGCGCCACGGTCCCACCCGGACTCGGCCGCGTGCGCCTCGATCTCGCGCACCACCGCCTCCAGCTGGTTCAGCATGCCGGCAGCTTCGCGTCGTGGTCGCTCGTCCAGGCCTTCACGTCGGCGATGGCGCCCTTGAGCGTGCTCACCTTCACCACCCGCATCCGCTCGGAGTCGTAGGGACCGCCGCGCACCTCGTCGCAGTTGTCGGCCGGGGCCAGGAACAGCCGGGCACCGGCGCGCTGGGCCGCCACCAGCTTCTGCTGGATGCCGCCGATGCCCCCGACCTGCCCCTTCGCGTCGATCGTGCCGGTGCCGGCGACGTCGGCGCCCTTGGTCAGCGAGCCGGGCGTGAGGGTGTCGTAGACGGTCATCGCGATCATCATCCCGGCACTCGGGCCGCCGATGTTGTCCCCGACGCGGACGTCGACGTCGATCGGGAAGTCGTAGCCCACGCCGATGGTGACCTCGAGCGCCGACTTGGTCTTGTCGGCCTGGGAGGCGACCGTGCGCACGCGCAACGTCTGCGTCTTGCCGCTGCGCCGCACCACCAGACGGACCCGGCTGCCCGGCTTGACCGCCTGGATGTCCTTGACCGCGCCCGCGATGTCGCTCACCGCGGTGCCGTTGACCGACACCAGCTGGTCGTGCACCTCCAAGGCGCCGTCGCCGGGACCGCCGCGCTGGATGCCGAGCACCTGCACCGAGGTGGTGAAGGTGTAGCCGAGCTGGGTGAGGGCGGCGGCCACCGCGGAGTCCTGGGAGTCGACCATGTCGACCTGCCCCTGCTCCTCCACGCTGTCGCTGGTCTGGTCGGTGGCGTAGATGTCGCTCTTGCGGTAGACCGCCTGGTCGGGTCGCACCCACGCGCTGAGCGCACCGAGCAGGCTCACGGTGTCGTCGGGACCGGTGGGCACGACGGTGAGCAGCCGAAGGTCGCCGCCGTCGCGGTAGGTCTTGGCGCCCGAGACCGCGATGATCTCGCGCTTGTCGCTCTTGCCCAGCAGGTTCACGGTCGGACCCGGCGAGTAGATCGTGTACGGCAGCGGCACGACGGCCGCCGCGAGAAGGCACCCCACCAGCAGGACGAAGCCCACCACGCTGGCAGTGGTGCGGCGCGACATGCCCCCGACCCTCTCAGACCGGACCTATCGCAAGGGCCGCCGGGCGGCGCGCACCGCGATCCCGGTGCTGCGCACTCGCGGCGAGGCCACCCGCGACCCGGCCGGCATCGGCCGGTCCATGGCGCGGGCGAACCGCTGCTGGGCCCGGTCGGCCTGCCGCTGGCTCGTCGTGCGCTCCCGGCCCAGCCAGCCGGCGAGCACCATGGCCGCGCAGGTGGCCAGTGCTGCCGGGACCAGCCAGAGGAGGATCGCCACCCGGACAGGATAGGTGGGGCTCGTGGGGCTGGTGGGGCGGCGCGCGGGCGGGCCCCGGTTTCGCCGGCCGGCGGGTGAAACCGGGGGACGAAGCCGGGCACACCGCCCACGAAACGGCCGGGTTCGCGCACCCGAGTGCCGTTTCGCCCCGGTTCTACGGCGTGCCGACCCATTCCTCGTCGCCGTCGGCGAAGAGCTGGTGCTTCCAGATCGGCGTGCGCTGCTTCAGACGGTCGATCAGCGCCCGGTTGGCGTCGAAGGCCTGACCGCGGTGGGCGGCCACGGCGGCGGTGACCACGGCGACGTCGCCGATCTCGAGCATCCCGGTGCGGTGGACCGCCGCGACGGCCAGGACGTCGAACTCCGCGGCCACCTCCTCGGCCACCTCGCGGATCGTCGCTGCTGCGGTGGGGTGCGCGGAGTACTCCAGCCGGGAGACGCCGCGGCCGTGGTCGTGGTCGCGCACCAGGCCGACGAAGAGGTCGAGTCCGCCGCCCTCGGCGTCGCGGACGGCGTCGAGCACCTCGGCCGGGTCGAGGGGGACCTCGCGCACGTCGACCAGCCGCACCACACTCACCGGTCTGAGCCTATGGTCACGGCGGTACTTTGGAGCAATGGCAGACCGCACTCCGGACCAGCCGGGAGACCCCGACGGCCATGACGGCCCCGGGGAGGACAACCCGTTCAAGGGCACGCCCTTCGAGCAGCTCTTCGGTCAGCTCGGGGGACAGCTGGGTGGTCAGTTCGGCGGCGCCGGCGGCCAGCTGCCCGACTTCAGCGCGCTGATGGGCCAGATGCAGGCGTTCCTGCAGCCCTACGACGGACCGGTCAACTGGGGCCTGGCCCACGACATCGCTCGCCGCACCACGGCCCAGGAGCCGGACCCGACGCCCGGGCGCGCCGACCGCGACCGCGTCGCCGACTCGGTGCGGCTGGCCGACCACTGGCTCGACGCGATGACCCCGCTGCCCTCGGGCGTCACCATCGGCGCCGCGTGGAGCCGCGCGGAGTGGGTCGAGCAGACGATGGACGTCTGGAAGGTGCTCGTGGGTCCGGTGGCCCACCACGTCACCGGGGCCGTGGACAACGCCCTCGGCGGCCAGCTGGGCGGGCTGCCCGAGCAGCTCAAGGGCATGGAGCAGATGCTCGGTCCGCTCACCGGCATGTTCAGCCAGCTCGGCGGCTCGATGTTCGGCCAGCAGGTCGGCTCGGCGCTGGGCGGGCTCTCGCAGGAGGTGCTCAGCGCCTCCGACATCGGACTACCGCTGGGCCCGGCCGGCATGGCGGCCCTGGTCACCAGCAACGTCACCGCCTTCTGCGAGGGCCTCGACGTCGGCGAGGACGACGTCGTGCTCTACCTGGCGCTGCGCGAGTGCGCCCACCAGCGGCTCTTCGCCCACGTGCCGTGGCTGCGCCAGCACCTGATCTCTTCGGTGGAGGATTACGGCCGCGGCATGACCATCGACGTCGCCGGCATCGAGTCCAAGCTGCAGGGCCTGGACCCCACCGACCCCAGCGGCCTGCAGGAGGCGCTCACCGGCGGCCTCTTCGAGCCCGAGCAGACGCCGGCGCAGAAGGCCGCGCTGGAGCGGCTGGAGACCACGCTGGCGCTGGTGGAGGGCTGGGTCGACGAGGTCGTCGGCCAGGCCACCGCGCCGCGCATGCCGGCGGCCGCGAAGCTGCAGGAAGCCGTCCGGCGACGCCGCGCGGCCGGCGGCCCGGCGGAGCAGACGTTCGCCGCCCTGGTCGGTCTCGAGCTGCGACCGCGCCGGCTGCGCGACGCCTCGGCGCTGTGGGGCTCGCTGCGCTCGCGGCTGGGCGCCGACGAGCGCGACGCGGTCTGGGCGCACCCCGACCTGCTGCCCAGCGCCGCCGACCTCGACGACCCGCTGGGCTTCAAGGCCGACGTCGAGGAGCCGGCCGAGATGAGCGACGCCGAGTTCGACGCCGAGCTGAGCAAGCTGCTCGACGGCGACCAGCCCGACGGGCCCGACGGCCCCGACGACAAGCGCGAGTGAGCCTGCGCGACGACGCGCTGGCCACTCTCCTCGGCTGGCAGCCGCCCGACGCCGGCCAGGAGGTGCTTCGCGCCACCTACGTCGAGCAGCTGAGCTCACACGCCGACGCCCTGTGGCGCGACGGTCGGCTCGACCACCTCACCGCCAGCGCCGTGGTCCTCGACGCCGACCGCCGCCAGGTGCTGCTCACGTTGCACCGTAAGGCGAACCGGTGGTTCCAGCTCGGCGGCCACCTCGAGCCGGCCGACCCGACGCTGGCCGACGCGGCGCTGCGCGAAGCCACCGAGGAGTCCGGCATCGACGGACTGCTACCGATGCCCGGACCGGTGCAGCTCGACGTCCACGAGGTGCCGTTCTGCCGTCCGGGTGCCCGCCATCTCGACGTTCGGTACGTGCTGCACGCCCCGCCTGGTGCGCAGCCGACGGTCAGCGCCGAGTCGCACGACGTGCGCTGGTGGCCGGTCGGCGAGCTGCCCGACGCCGAGCTCGAGCCCCTGGTGCGCCTGGCCGTCAGTCGGTGAGCTCGGCCAGGTCCAGGTGCGCCGCCGCCGCGACGCCCTCGAGATAGCCCTTCGCGCGCTCCGCGCGCGGGTAGGCGTCGACCAGCCGCCAGAACCGGGCGTCGTGACGCGGCTCCAGCAGGTGGGCCATCTCGTGCACGAGCACGTAGTCCGAGACCCAGTCGGGCATCTCCTGCAGCCGGTGGGAGAGCCGGATCGAGCCGTCGGCCGGGGTGCAGGAGCCCCAGCGGGCCTGCTGGTTGGTCACCCAGCGCACCGAGTCGGGTTCGGGGAGACCCAGCTCCAGCCCGAGACGGTGGGCGCGCCGCTCCAGGTCGGCGTCGCTGCGGCGGCGGCTGCCCTTCCGCTCGAGGCGCTGCAGCATCGTCTGCACCCACTCGGCCTCCTCCGCCCGGCTGAACCGCGCCGGGATGAGCACCACGACCTTGCCGTCCTGCCGGTAGGCCGAGACCGTGCGCGTGCGCCGCCGGGAGCGGCGCACCTCCACCACGGTCGACCCGTCCACGCCATCCACGCCATCCACGCCGTCCACCCCGTCGCGCTGGCGAGGCACCCGGTCGGCGGTCATGGACCGAGACTAGGACGCCGCACCGACGATCGCCGCGCACGGACGCGCGGCTGTGGACATCGCACCAGCCCTAGGTAGAGTAAGACCATGGTCGCTCGCATGACGATCCCCACCCGGCTGGTGCTGGAGGCGATGCTCGCCGAGCCGGAGCGGGAGCACTTCGGCCGCCGGATCGGGGAGGCCGCCGGGCTGCCGAGCGGCACCGTGCACCCGATCCTGGCCCGGCTGGAGCGAGCCGGGTGGTTGACCTCGCGCTGGGAGGACGTCGACCCCACCGCCGAGGGACGGCCCCGACGCCGGTACTACCGGTTGACGCCCGACGGCCTCGGCAGGGCGCGAGCCGCGGCGGAACGTGCTCGCCGGCCTGCGGTGGCGTGGGGCGGCGCGTCGTGAGCGGCCTCGGACTCGCCCTGCGGCTGCTGCCGGTCGAGGTCCGCGCGCGCTACCGCGAGGAGACCGAGGCCGACCTCGCCGACCTGCGCGGCCACCGCCGCGCGAGGTACGTGATCGGGTTCTGGCTGACCGTGCCCGCCCTGCGTCACGCCCTGCGTCGACCGCAGATCGGTCTCGACGGCCACCGCATTCGGCTGCGCTGCCGGCTGGGCCTGCACCACTGGCACACCTACCGCACCGCCGACAACGCCCCCTATCGCCGCTGCGACCGCTGCGGCCACGACGACGACCTCGGCCACCCGGTGGCGGGCGAGGGCAGCATGGCGGCCGCGATGAGCGTCTACCAGGCCACCCAGTAGGACGGTTGAATACCTGGCGTGAGCGAGACCTGGGACGACGGACCGGTCGCGGCGCTGCGACGCATCGCGTTCCTGCTCGAGCGCTCGCGAGCCGACACCTACAAGGTGCAGGCGTTCCGGAAGGCGGCCGCGGCCGTGCTCCCGCTGAGCGAGGACGAGGTGCGCGCGCGGGCCGAGGCGGGCACGCTCAAGGAGCTGCCCGGGGTCGGGGCGTCGACGGCCGCCGTCATTGCCGACGCGGTGGCCGGACGCGTGCCCGAACGGCTGGCGAAGCTCGAGCGCGAGGAGGCCGGCCCGCTGGTCGACGGCGGCACCGAGCTGCGAGCGGCGCTGCGCGGCGACCTGCACTCCCACTCCGACTGGTCCGACGGCGGCTCGCCGATCGAGGAGATGGCCTTCACGGCCATGGAGCTGGGTCATGAGTACCTGGTGCTCACCGACCACTCCCCCCGCCTCACCGTCGCCAACGGGCTCTCGGCCGCGCGGCTGACCAAGCAGCTCGGCGTCGTCGACGCCGTGAACCAGCACCTGCGCCAGCAAGGGGGCGAGGAGGGGTTCACGCTGCTCAAGGGCATCGAGGTCGACATCCTCGACGACGGCGGGCTCGACCAGTCCGAGGAGCTGCTCGACCGGCTCGACGTACGGGTGGCCTCGGTGCACTCGAAGCTGAAGATGGAGCCCGAGGCGATGACTCGCCGCATGATCGCCGCCGTCCGCAACCCGCGCACCAACGTGCTCGGCCACTGCACCGGCCGGATGGTGATGGGAAGCCGCGGCACCCGCGACCAGTCGCGGTTCGACGCCCGCGCGGTGTTCGAGGCCTGCGCCGAGCACGGCACCGCGGTCGAGATCAACGCCCGCCCGGAGCGCCGCGACCCGCCCGGGGAGCTGATCGACCTCGCCCTGGAGCTGGGCTGCCTGTTCTCCATCGACTCCGACTCCCACGCGCCCGGGCAGCTCGACTTCTTGATCTACGGCTGCGCCCGCGCCGAGGAGCACCACGTACCGGCCGATCGGATCGTCAACACCTGGCCCCGCGAGCGACTGCTGGACTGGGCCACGCCGACCCGATCGGACCATTGACTATCCGGGCTTCCACACCACTCCGCGACAGGTCCACACACCGTCCACAGAGTTATCCACAAGCAGTGGACAACGGTGTCCACCGGCCGGTTGACCGGCTCTGGAGACCGGCCTACGGTGGCCTCGGTCGAGGCCCCCGGGCACCCGGCGCCGCTGGCAAGGGGAAGGCGAGCGGCGTGGGTGTGGACGGGGGCTTCCCCCTTCTCGCTACTGCCCGGTGAAGGTGGGCCGACGCTTCTCCCTCGAGGCGCGCACGCCCTCTTGCAGGTCGGCGGTGGCCAGCGTGGCCGGCTGGGCCAGCGCCTCCCAGCGCAGCGCGGTCTCGAAGTCGCGGTGCCCGCCGTCGGCCAGCGCGACCTTGGTGTAGCGGCTGGCGATCGGCGCCGTCGCGGCCACACCGCGGGCCACGGCGAGCACGTCGTCGGCGAAGGTGTCGTCGGCGAAGACCTGCGAGACCAGGCCGATGCGCAGCGCCTCGTCGGCGTCGACCAGCCGGCCGGTCAGCAGCAGCTCGCGCGCGTGGGCCGCGCCGACGACGTCGGGCAGCAGGTGGGTAGCGGCCATGCCCGGGTGCATCCCGAGCTTGACGAACGGCGCGCCCAGCCGCGCGGAGGCGGCGGCGTAGCGGATGTCGCAGGCCAGCGCCAGGCACAGCCCGGCCCCGATGGCCGGCCCGTTGACGGCGGCGATCGTGGGCACCTGCAGCCGACGGACGGAGAGCCAGGCGCGGTAGAACGGCTCCATCCGCGCTCGTAGCGAGTCGACCGAGGCGTCGGGCTCGCTGGCGATCCACGAGGTGTTGCCCCCTGAGCAGAACGCGGTGCCCTCACCGGTCACCACGACGACGCGCACCTCGCGGTCGGCGGCGAGCTCCTCGACCGCCTCGACCCAGGCCGAGGTCATCTCATCCGACATCGCGTTGCGCTGGTCGGGGTTGTCCAGGGTCAGCAGGGCGACGCCGTCGGCGAGACGTTCGGAGCGTAGGTGCACGCAGCGCACAGTAGCGACACGCCAAAGAGCGCCGTTTCCCGCCTCGCGCCGCGCCGTAGCGGGTTGTCGTAGCCTCGAATCGGCCCACCGGGGCCGAACCAGACAGCGCAAGCTAAGGAGTCCGCCATGGCCGAGACCTGGAGCGGCGAGTTCTACTGCGTGAAGTGCAAGGAGAAGCGCGAGGCCAGCGGCGAGGTGCACGTCAACGACAAGGGCACCCGGATGGCGAAGGCCGACTGCCCCGTCTGCGGCACCAAGCTCAACCGGATCCTCGGCAAGGCCTGATCCGCTCGATCCACAGGACGACCGACCGCCGCTTGGCAGTCGCGGATCCGGCTGCTGACATGCAGGCATGCCTCGACGACAGCCTGGACTGCAGTTGCGCGCCGGCCTGCGGGTGCTGCGCCGTGCGCCCGACCAGGTGCAGATCGGCCTCGACCCGCACCACGCGATGGTGCTGCCGCTGACCGAACCGGTCCGCCGCACCCTCGACGTGCTCTCCTCTCCCGGTGCCCCCTCCCGGGCCGGTGTCCGGGCCGATGTCCGGGCCGATGCCGACGTGCTCGCCCGGCTGGCCGAGCACGACGCGCTCGCCCCCGCCGTCGACACCGGCGCCGAGACCGATCCGCCATCGGTCCACGTGCGTCGCTTCGGAACCACACCGTGGCCGGGCCTGGACCGGCTCCTGCGGCAGGCTGGCCTACGAGCCGTCGACCCTGCGCAGTCCCCGGTGGCCGCAGGCCTGCTGATCGGCGTGGGCGAGCCCGAGCGCAGCCTGCTCGACCCGTGGATCCGCGCCGGCCTGCCTCACCTGGTGGTGCGGGTGAGCGAGGGCGTCGCGGTGGTCGGCCCGTTCTCGGCCCCCGGCGACGGCGCCTGCCTGCGCTGCGTCGACGCCCACCACGCCGACACCGATCCCCGGTGGCCGCTGCTGGTCGAGCAGCAGATCGGCAGCGCCCACCGTGACGACGGCGTGCCCGACCCCGCTCCCCCGGCGCTGCTCGCCCTCGCCGCCGGGTGGGCGCTGACCGATCTGCTGGCCTTTCTCGACGGCGGCCGCCCGGCCACGTGGTCGGCCACGCTGCGCCTGCCACCCTCGCTGACCGGAGCCGAGCTGGTCAGCTGGCTGCGTCATCGCGCGTGCGGCTGCGGATGGAACAAGAGTCAGCCTCGGGGAGGATCCCCGCCTCACCACGCGTGGGTGAGGATGGAGGGGTGAACGCGGAGAAGAGCGACGACGACGGCAGCCTGCCGCGGCGCGCGATCAGCCGCTCCGCTCGGCTGGCCGCCCTCCCGATCGGCTACGCCGGGCGTACCGCGTTCGGCCTGGGCCGACGCCTCGGCGGCGCTCCGGCCGAGGCCGTGCTCGCCGACATCCAGCAGCGCACCGCCGAGCAGGTCTTCCGGACCCTGGGCGAGCTCAAGGGCGGCGCGATGAAGGTCGGCCAGGCGATGTCGATCCTGGAGTCCGCGCTACCCGAGGACATGGTGGCGCCCTACCGCGCCACGCTGACCCAGCTGCAGGACTCCGCTCCCCCGATGCCCACCCGCACGGTGCGTCAGATCCTGGCCGAGGACCTGGGCGCGGACTGGCAGCAGCGGCTGGTCGAGCTCGACCCCGTGCCGGCGGCCGCGGCCTCCATCGGCCAGGTGCACCGGGGCCGCTGGGTCGACGGCCGCGAGGTCGCGGTCAAGGTGCAGTACCCCGGCGCCGGCGAGGCACTGCTCTCCGACCTGCGGCAGGTCTCCCGGCTCGCCCGCACGATCGGCACCATGCTGCCGGGCATCGACGTCAAGCCGCTGGTCGAGGAGCTGCAGGACCGCGCCAAGGACGAGCTCGACTACGACCTGGAGGCCGAGGCTCAGGCCGCGTTCGCCACGGCGTTTCGCGACGCGCCCGGCCAGCTGTCGCGGATCGTGGTGCCCGACGTCGTCGACCACGGCTCCCGGGTGCTGGTCAGTGAGTGGCTGGAGAGCCCGATGTCGCTGGCCGGCATCATCGCCGATGCCACCACGGCCGAGCGCGACCACTACGGCGAGCTGTTCGTGCGGTCCCTGTTCGCCGGGCCGCAGCGCACGGGGATGCTGCACGCCGACCCGCACCCGGGCAACTACCGGGTGGTGCCCGACGCCGACGGCTCCCCCGGCGGCCTCGGCGTGCTCGACTTCGGCGCCGTCGCCCGGCTGCCCGAGGGCGGGCTGCCGCCGGCGATGGGCCGGCTGATCCGCGTGGCGATGCACGACGACCCCGCCTCGCTGCTGGCCGGGCTGCGCGACGAGGGCTTCGTCCGGCCCCGCGTCGAGGTCGACGCCGGGCTGCTGCGCGACTACCTCGCGCCGTTCGTCGAGCCCGCCAGCGTGGAGCGGTTCCGGTTCAGCCGGGAGTGGATGCGCGCGCAGTTCCAGCGGATCAACGACCCGCGCGAACCGGGCTACGCGCTCTCGATCAAGCTCAACCTGCCGCCCAGCTACATGCTGATCCACCGCACCTGGCTGGGCGCGATCGGCGTGATGAGCCAGCTCGGCGCCGAGGCCCCGTTCCGCGCCATCTTGGAGGAGTCGCTGCCCGGGTTCGCCGAGTAGGCGCTCACCAGTACTCGCTGTCGAGCTTGCCCTCCATCGAGCGCAGGTGCTCACGCGAGCAGCGATCGCAGAAGTGCCGCAACCGCCCGTGCTCGGTGGCCGAGGTCCAGGTCAGCGGCGGCTCGTCGGTCTCGGCGGTCGCGCCGCAGAACGAGCAGGTGACCATGCCGGCACGCTACCGGAGCACGCGACAGAGCCCCGGCTCGCGCGATGCGAGCCGGGGCTCCTCTCCCAGCGATCAGGTTTTCGTTGGGGTCCTACCGGCCGTGGCCGCCGTAGAGCATCCGGGCGAGCGCCAGCCGAGCGCTCTGGGCGCGGTCGGCGTGGCGGTCGAGCCGGCTATGGCTGCGGGCCAGGTCGTGATGTCGCAGGTTCATCTGCTTGCTCCGATCGAGAGTGGTCATGACGGTGGTGGTGTTCCTCGGGGTGCGGGTCAGGCGGCGGGCAGCGGGAGCGGGTTCTTCCGCGGACGGCCACGAGGGCGTTTGCGGGGGATCACGACGCCGTGGTCGAAGATCTCGCCACCCCACACGCCCCAGGGCTCGCGTCGGTCGAGGGCGCCTGCCAGGCACTCCGCCATCACGGGGCAGGAGGCACACAGGGTCTTCGCGAGCTCCAGGTCTGCGGGCGACTCGGCGAAGAACAGCTCCGCGTCGTCACCGGCCTGGCACGGCAGGCCGGTGGTCCGGCCCGGGTGGTTCACGTCGATGGTCATGGGTGTCACCTCCTCTCTGGTCGACCTGATCGCTGGTGGTTTCTCATCGCGGGATCCGGCGGCGCTGGAGGGCGGTGCCCCCCGAGAAGCACGAAGGCCGCGGATCCCTGTCGGGTTCCGCGGCCTGTGAGTGCCGATCGAGAGGAGTGACTCCCCTACGTCGCTGGACTCCAGGCCTGGGTCCCCGGGTGCTGCTTGATGGCGGCCGTACGCTCGCGGCCGGCAAACGTGCCGGCACCGGCGCAGGCGTAACCGCCCATGAGCACGTCAGAGGTGCTGTGGGACGGGGCCATCCAGATGGTGATGTTGCTCATCGGTCCTGCACCTCCTTGTCGTGCTGATCGGGCGCCGGTCGTGCCAGGACCGTGGTGCGCGTGGTGGGTGAGAACAAGGTAACCGCCGTGACGGTGACGCGCCAAACGATTTATGACGACAGAATTTCCAGCACGTCGTCGGCGTAGCGCTCGACCTTCGCAGGACCCACCCCGTTGATGCGCAAGAGCTTCTCCCGCGAGTCCGGCCGCACCTCGGCCAGCGCCTCGAGGGTGGCGTCGGAGAACACCACGAACGCCGGCACCTCGTCGGCCTCGGCCCGCTCCTTGCGCCAGGCCCGCAGCGAGGCGAACAGCTCCTCGTCGTAGGGCACCGGGCAGTCCTCGCAGTAGCCGCGGTTGCGCTGGCGCGCGGTGGTGAGGGCGAGGTTGCAGATCCGGCAGGTGGCCGGGCGCCGGCCGCGCTTCTTCTCCCCGCGCTGAGCCCCGCGCTGGCCCGGGACGCTCGCGGCCGAGACCCCCGCCGGCAGCAGGTCGGTGAGGAACCGCGAGGGCTTGCGGCGGGCCTGCCCGCCGGGGTTGCGCGCCAGCGACCACGTCAGCGTGAGGTGCTCACGGGCCCGGGTGACGCCGACGTAGAGCAGCCGCCGCTCCTCTTCGACCTCGGCCGGGGTGCTCGCGTAGGTGATCGGCACCGACCCCTCCTGCAGCCCGCACAGGAACACCGCGTCCCACTCCAGGCCCTTGGCGGTGTGGAGCGTGGCCAGCGTGACGCCCTCGGCGACCGGGGCGTGCTGCTCGTGGGCACGGCGCTCCAGCTCGGCGACGTAGCCGGCCAGGTCGGCCGCGGGGTTCTCCTGGGCCAGCTCCTCGGCCCGGGTGACCAGCGCCTGCAGCGACTCCCAGCGGTCACGGGCCTGACCCCGGGCCGTGGGTGCCTGGTCGGTCCAGCCGGTGGTCGAGAGCACGGCGCGCACCTGCTCGGGCAGCGAGTCGCCGGCAACGTCGTCGGTGCGCACGGCGCCCCGCATCAGCGCGGTGGCCTGGCGCACCTCCTGCCGCTCGAAGAAGCGCAGCGCTCCGCGCACTACGTAGGGGATGCCGGCGCTGGTCAGCGCCTCCTCGAAGGCCTCGGACTGGGCGTTGATCCGGAACAGCACCGCCGTCTCGCGCAGCGGCACTCCCGCGCGCCGGAGCCGGGTGATCTCGCGGGCGACGGCGTCGGCCTCGGCGACCTCGTCGGGGTGCTCGGCCCACGCGACATCGGGACCTGCGTCGCGCTGCGACTGCAGCCGGACGCTCGCGGTGGCGGTGCCGGCCAGCAGCCGGTTCGCCACGTCGAGCACCTGGGGGGTGGAGCGGTAGTTGCGGACCAGCTCGACCGAGGTGCAGCTTTCGAAGCGGCGAGGGAAGTCGGTCAGGTACGACGCGCGGGCCCCGGCGAAGGAGTAGATGGTCTGGGCGGGGTCGCCGACCACGCAGATCTCGTCGCGGCCCCCCACCCACAGGTCGAGGAGCGCGGACTGGATGGGCGAGACGTCTTGGAACTCATCGACCACGAAGAATCGGTACTGGCGCCGGATCTCGGCGGCGACGCGCTCGTCGTCGGCCAGGATCGCGGCGCCGCAGAGCAGGACGTCCTCCATGTCCATGCGGCCTTGGTCGCGCTTGAGCTGCTCGTAGCCCTCGAAGAGCCGGGCGACCGTGGCGTGGTCGAGCCCGGCGACCTCGCGGCCGCGGGTGGGGGCGACGCGGGCGTAGTCCTCGGGGCGGACGTTGCTGACCTTGGCCCACTCGATCTCCGAGGCGACGTCGCGCCGGCGGGCCTGGTCGGTCTCGACCTGGTGGCGGCGGGCGGCGGCCGCGACGATCGGGATCTTGGTGTCCATCAGCTCCGGCGGCTCGCCGCCGTAGACCCGGGGCCAGAAGTAGCGCACCTGGCGCAGCGCGGCGGAGTGGAAGGTCCGCGCCTGGACCCCGCCCGCGCCCAGCGAGCGCAGCCGGCCGCGCATCTCCCCGGCCGCCCGGGTGGTGAACGTGACCGCGAGGACGTGCTGGGGGTCGTAGACGCCGGTGGCCACCCCGTAGGCGATGCGGTGGGTGATCGCCCGGGTCTTGCCGGTGCCGGCACCCGCCAGGACCCGCACCGGACCCCGCAGTGCCTGCGCGACAGCGCGCTGCTCGGGGTCGAGGGCCGCGAGCAGGTCGTCAGACGTGGGCATCCGGAATGGTCCTCCGCGACAGGTTGTTGAGGTGCTCGACCAATCTAGACGCGCGGACGGACACTTCCATGGCTGCCTCCACAGGCCCCTCGTTCACGATGTACCGCACCTCGTGGTGCGGCTACTGCCACCGGCTCTCCGGCCAGCTCGAGCGGGAGGGCATCCGCGAGGGCGAGACCTACGAGGTCGTCGACATCGAGCGGGTGCCGGGCGCGGCCGAGATCGTCATGGCCGCCAACAACGGCAACCAGACGGTGCCGACGCTGGTCTACTCCGACGGCACCGCGCAGACGAACCCGTCGCTGAAGCAGGTCCAGGCCAAGCTCGGCGAGCTCTAGCTCACCAGCCGCCGGGCAGCGGACCGCCGAACCACGTCTCCAGCAGCGCGTGGCTGATCGAGATGCCGCCGGGCAGCAGCAGCTCGCGGGTGCGTGAGCCCTCCGCCACCTGCTCGCGGGTGAACCAGCGCGCGTCCTCGATCTCCTCACCGTCCACGACGACCTCCGTGGACTCGGCGCGGGCGAGGAAGCCCACCATGAGGCTGGCCGGCAGCGGCCACGGCTGGCTGCCGATGTAGGTCACCTCCCCGACGCGGACCCCCGTCTCCTCCAAGACCTCGCGCCGCACCGCCTGCTCCATCGACTCCCCCGGCTCCACGAACCCGGCCAGCGTCGAGTAGCGCCCGGGCGGCCAGGAGGGATTGCGACCCATCAGGATCCGGTCGTGGGGAGCCTCGCCGTCGATGACGGCCATGATGACCGCGGGGTCGGTGCGCGGGAACTGGCTGCGGCCGCACACGCCCGTGCAGTGCAGCTCGTGCCCGGCGTGGGTGGGCTCCAGCCCCCCGCCGCAGCGCGGGCAGAAGCGGGTGGCCTCGAGCCACTCGGCGATGCCGAGGGCGTGCACCAGCAGCTCGGCGTCGGTGTTGTGGACGATGGGCAGGGCGCCGCGCAGCGCGGTCCAGCGACCCGCCGGCGGATCGGTGTCGGCCAGCACCCGGTCGGCCACGACCGCGAAGCGCACCGCGCCGTCGCGCTGTGCGGTATCTCGTTGACCGAGGAGCACCCGGATCCCCTCGGGCGCCTGGTCGGTGGGCACCCAGGGCACCGTGTCGCCGTCGACGACGAACCGGGAGCCGGCCACGACCAGCACCCGCGTGTCGGGGTCGGCCCAGGCCTGCGCCAGCCACTCGTCGTCGACCCGGTGCTCGGCGACGCGGTCGTGCGCGCGCAGTGAGAGCGCGATGGGCGGAACGTCGTACTCCACAGCACAGGATTAGCACGACGTCAGCCGGGGCTCAGCACGGGCTCAGCACCGGTGTGCCAAGGTGTGGCCTCGTGTGGAAGGCGCTGACCAGCCCGGCGTGGCTGGCCCGCATCGTCGGGGTCGTCGGCCTCATCAGCTTCCTCTCGGCCCTGCTGCCCGCGATCCGGGGCCGGCTGGACCTGGTGCTCGACGTGCTGCCCGCGGTGTTCCCGGCGGCCGCCGACACCGGCACGCTGGCGCTGGGCATCTTGCTGATGGTGCTCTCGCGCGCCCTGCGGCGCGGCAAGCACCGGGCCTGGGTGCTCGCGGTGGTGCTCACCGCGGCCACCGTGGCGCTGCACCTGGTCAAGGGCCTCGACGTCGAGGAGGCGACGATCTCGCTGCTGCTGCTGGTGCTGTTGATCGCCGGACGACGCCACTTCACCGCCCGGCCCGACCCGCGCTCGCCGCGCAAGGTCCTCAGCGTCGTCGTGCTCGGCCCGATCATCGCCACGGCGCTGGGCTGGGCGTGGCTGGCCGTCGACGCCCGCGGCGAGGAGCCGGGCACCACCACCTGGCAGCGGCTCCAGCACGCCTTCCTCGGCCTGGCCGGCATCCGCGGCCCCGTGCAGTTCGTCAGCGACGCCAGCGACGACCGCGCCTCCGTGGCGCTGGTCGTGCTCGGCGCCAGCATCTTGATCCCGCTCGCGGTCGTCGCGCTGCAGCCCGCCGACGGCCCGCACCCGCTCGACGCCGAGCAGCAGCGCGCCGTGCGCGAGATCCTGGCCCGCTGGGGCAAGGTCGACTCGCTGTCGTACTTCGCCACCCGCGGCGACCGGTCCGTGCTGTTCTCCAAGAGCGGGAAGGCGGCGGTGTCCTACCGCGTGATGGGCACCGTCTCGCTGGCCGCCGGCGACCCGCTGGGCGACCCCGAGGCCTGGCCCGGCGCCATCGAGGCGTGGCTGGAGGAGGCGCAGTCCTACGGCTGGGTGCCGGCCGTGCTCGGTGCCAGCGACCAGGCCGCCACCGCCTACCACCGTGCCGGCCTGGATGCCCTCGAGCTCGGCGACGAGGCGATCCTCGACGTCGAGGAGTTCTCCTTGGAGGGCCGCAGCATGCGGGTCGTGCGGCAGGCCGTCTCGCGCTGCACCCGGGCCGACCTGGCCGTCGAGTGCCACCGCGCCACCGACCTCGACGAGGCCACCTGGGCCGAGCTGCGCCGGCTGGCCGACGCCTGGCGCGACGGCCCGGTCGAGCGCGGCTTCTCGATGGCGCTCGACCGGTTCGGCGACCCCGGCGACGACCGCTCCGTCGTCGTCGTCGCCCGCGACGCAGCAGGACGACCGCAGGGCCTGCTCAACTTCGCCCCGTGGGGCGACGACGGGCTCTCGCTGGACCTGATGCGCCGCGAGCGGGACAGCGAGAACGGCCTGATCGAGCACATGGTCGTCGCGCTGCTCGCCCGCTGCCCCGAGCTCGGCGTGCGGCGGATCTCGCTCAACTTCGCGGTGTTCCGCAGCGTGTTCGCCCGCGGCGAGCGGCTCGGCGCCGGCCCGGTGCAACGGCTCACCCACGCCGTGCTGCTGTGGGCCTCGCGGTTCTGGCAGATCGAGTCGCTCTACCGGGCCAACGCCAAGTACCACCCCGAGTGGGTGCCGCGGTACCTGTGCTTCCGCACCTCCGGCGACCTTGCTCGGGTCGGCGTGGCAGCCTTGCGGGCCGAGGCGTTCATCGTGGCGCCGACGTGGATCCAGAAGATCGGACCGTCATGAGCACCCACATCGCCGCCGAGCCCGGCGCCGTCGCGCCCACCGTGCTGCTGCCCGGCGACCCGCTGCGCGCCCGTTGGATCGCCGAGACCTTCCTCGACGACGCCACCTGCTACTCCGAGGTGCGCGGCATGCTCGGGTTCACCGGCACCTGGCAGGGCCACCCGGTCTCGGTGCAGGGCACCGGCATGGGCCAGCCGTCGCTGGCGATCTACGCCACCGAGCTCTTCCGCGAGTACGGCGTCACCACCGCCATCCGGGTCGGCTCGTGCGGCGCGCTGAGCGAGCAGGTGGCGGTCCGCGACGTCGTCATCGCCGCCGGGGCGTGCACCGACTCCTCGATGAACCGGATCCGGTTCGGCGGCCACGACTACGCGCCCGTGGCCGACTACGACCTGCTCGCGGCCGCGGTGGCCGCCGCCCGCTCGCGCGAGGGGCTGACCAGCCACGTCGGGCTGATCTTCTCCAGCGACAGCTTCTACACCCCGCGCCCGGAGCTGATGAAGCCGATGGCCGAGCACGGCGTGCTCGCGGTGGAGATGGAGGCCAGTGCGCTCTACACGCTGGCCGCCGGGCACGGCGTGCGGGCGCTCGCGGTCTGCACCGTCTCCGACCACATCGTCACCGGCGAGGAGACCAGTGCCCAGGAGCGCGAGCAGACCTTCGCCGACATGGTCGAGATCGCACTGACCGCCGCGTTCGGGGCGGCCGCGTTCAAGGGCTGAGCAGCTCCTCCAGCGCCGCGCGATCGACCAGGTCGGGCTCGACCAGCCGGTCGTCGCGGACGTAGTAGAAGGCGGCCCGCACCCGCTCCGGCTCGACACCGTGCAGCTCGGCCCAGGCCTGCCGGTAGACGGCGAGCTGCAGCGGGTCGGCGTCGGCTTGCCGGTTGGTCTTCCAGTCGACCAGCAAGAACCCGTCGCCGTCGGTGTAGACGGCGTCGATGCGACCCCGCACCACCTGGCCTGGCCCTCCCCCATGACGCAGCACCAGCGCGAACGGCGCCTCGACGGCGTACGGGGTGCGGTCGGCGAACGCGCCGGACTCAAAGCGCGCCACCAGCTCGGCCAGGTCGTCCTCGCCGTCGATGCCGGCGTCGCCCTGTCCGGGGAGCTCCTCGGGGTCGAACATGCCCTGCTGGTCGAAGCGCGCCTCGACCCAGGCGTGGAACCGGGTGCCGAAGCGCGCCGCGGGCGAGGGCTGCCGCGGCATCGGCCGAGCGAGGTCGGCGGCGAACGCCTCGGGGTCGGCGCGCAGCCGCGAGAGCGCGGTGGCCGAGAGGCTGCCGGGCAGCGGCACCTCGACGGCGTCGACGGCTGCCTGCTCGGCCTCGGCCAGCAGCCGGTCGATGGTGGCGTCCCAGGCCGAGACCTGCTCGAGCACCAGCACGTCCTCGAACGCCTCCTCCTCCTGCTCCTCTGCGTGCTGCACCCACCGGGCGGCCTCGCGCCGCCGCTCGACCTCGGCGGTGTGGTGCGAGAGCGGGAACGGCCGCTCCTCGCCGTCGACGGCGTAGGGGCTCGGGGTGCTCTTCTCCGGCTTCTCGGCCCACGACGTCGGCGTCGCACCCCACTGCGCCATGGCCTCGCGGGTGCGGACCAGGTAGGGCGAGGGGCCAAGACCCGTCCTGCCGCTGGGCTTCCACTGCCAGCACGAGACCGAGAGCAGGTGCCGCGCCCGGGTCCAGGCGACGTAGCCCAGCCGCAGCTCCTCGACCCCGTCGTGCTCCTTGGCGGCCTCGGCGTAGGCCTTGAGGTCGGCCGGGCTGTGGCCGCCCAGCTGTGGCAGGTCCTCGGCGTCGCCGCGCAGCTCGACCGGCATCACCGAGGCGACCGTGGTCCATCGCGAGCGGCCGCGGTTGGTCGGGAACTTGGTCTCGGTGACGCCGACCAGGAACACCGCGTCCCACTCCAGGCCCTTGGCGCGGTGGACGGTGAGCAGCTTGACCGAGTCGGCCTCGCTCGGGGTGGCGACGTCCAGTCCCTGGCCGAACTCGTCCTCGGCCTCCAGCCAGGCCAGCAGCGCCGTCAAGGTGACCGGGCCGTCGACGGCCTGGAACTCCGCGACCGCCTGCACGAACAGGTCCAGGTTCTCCCGGCGGGCGGTGGCCGCCGGGCTCACCGAGGCGGCGAGCTCGACGTCGATGCCGCAGACGTCGACGATGCGGCGCACCAGGTCGAGGATCGGCTCGCCCACGGCGGCCCTCAGCCGGCGCAGCTCCGCGGCGAGCGCTGCGAACCGCTCGAGCGCCTGCGGTGAGTACGGCCCCTCGCCGGGGTCGTCCAGCGCGTCGCCCAGGGCGGCCAGCTCGGCGGGGTCGGAGCCCTCGACGGCGGCGGCCAGCTCGGCGTGGACGTCGGAGAACGCGCGGTCGCGCACGGCCGGCCCGGCCAGCTCGCGCGCCCGCCGGCCGAGGAGGGCGAGGTCGCGCAGCCCGATCGCCCAGCGGGGGCCGTTGAGCAGGGTGAGCAGGGCCGCGTTGTCCGTGACGTCCTGCACGAGCGAGAGGGTCGCGACGATCTCGGCCACCTCGGGCAGCCGCAGCAGGCCCTTCAGACCGACGATCTCGACCGGTACCTCGCGCGCCGAGAGCGCGTCGAAGACGGCAGCCGCGTGCGCGTTGTCGCGGGTCAGGACGCCGATCTCGCGCCAGGCGGTGCCGGTCCCGTGCGCGGCGAGCACCTGGTCGCCCAGCGCGGCGAGCTCGGCGTCCCACGTCTCGTGCACCGCCGCGCGGATCTCGCCGGGCTCCGCGCCGGGCTTGGGCTGCAGCGGACGCACGTCGTCGCTCGCGGCGTAGAGCGGGGCGGCGAGGTGGTTGGCGGTGGCCAGCACCCGCACGTCGGAGCGGCGGTTGACGTTGAGCGGGTAGACCGGCGTGCGCCCCTCGACGGAACCGAACGAGCGGTCGAACTGGAGGATGTTCGAGACCGAGGCCCCGCGCCAGCCGTAGATGGCCTGGTGGGGGTCTCCGACGGCGGTGACCGGGTGCCCCCGCCCGTGACCGGGGTCGTCGCCGGAGAACAGCCGGCTCAGCATCACCGCCTGCGCCACCGAGGTGTCCTGGTACTCGTCGAGCAGCACCACCGCGTACTTCTCGCGCTCCAGGCGACCGACGTCGGCGTGGTCGCGCGCCAGCCGGGCCGAGAGCGCGATCTGGTCGGAGAAGTCGACCAGCCCGAGGTCGGCCTTGAGCCGCCGGTAGGCCTCGACCAGCCCGAGCAGCTCACCGCGGGCGTCGATGGCCCGGATCGCCTTCTCGTTGAGCTCTCGGTAGGTCTTGCGCGACTCCCGCTCGAGCTCGGCGACCAGCAGCGGCCGATGGTGGGCGTCGACCCGGCGCACGTCGTCGGGATCGACGAGGTGCTCGGTCATCTCGGCGTCGAGGGCCAGCAGGTAGCGCACCACGTGGTCGGGCGACTCGGTGAGGTGACGCACGGGCGCGCGGTAGCGATGCATCGCACGGGTGGCCAGCTGGTAGCGCGAGGCGTCGGCCAGCAGTCGCGAGTCGGGCTCGTAGCCGATGCGCAGGCCGTGCTCGACCAGCAACGACTGGGCGTAGGAGTGGTAGGTGGCCACCGCCGGCTCCACGACCTCGTCCTGGCCCTGCTCGCGCGGCGGCATCAGCCCGGAGTCGCGCAGCGCGCCGCGGATGCCGGCCGCGAGCTGCGCGGTGGCCTTGGTGGTGAAGGTGAGGCCGAGCACCTGCTCGGGGCGGACCTGGCCGGTGGCGACCAGCCACACCACCCGAGCGGCCATGACCGTCGTCTTGCCCGAGCCGGCGCCGGCGACGACCACACCCGGCGCGAGCGGCGCGGTGATGGCCGCGAACTGCTGGTCGGAGAAGGTGAAGTCGGCGCGCATCAGGGCGCGCAGCTCCTCGGGGGTCATGGTCGGCGTCATGGTCGGCGTCATGGTCGGAGTCACGAGAGCACCGACCCCGAGACGTGGGCGGGGCAGATAGGCGTGAAGTCGCACCGGTCGCAGCGGGTGGGCTCGGGGCGGGCCACCAGCTGCTCCCCGCGCACCACGCGCACCACCTCGGCCAGCTGCTCGCGGACGCGCTGTTCGGGGCCGTCGTCGTCGGCGGGGGCCCGCTGCACCTTGGGCAGGGCGCCGTCGCCCACGCCGACGCGCAGGTGCACCAGCTCGGCGCCGGCGGCAGACGTCGGCTCGTCGACGAGCTCGTCGGCGGCGCCGTGGTCGACGGCGAGCTGGTAGAGGCTCAACTGCGGGTTCCCCTCCTTCACGCTCTTGTCGGTGGGGTGGTACTTGCCGGTCTTGAGGTCGACGACCACCACGCGTCCCTCGGCGTCGAGCTCGAGCCGGTCGGCGTAGCCGCGTAGCCGGACCGTCTCGCCGCCCGCCAGCGCGACCTCGGTGTCGAGCAGCACCTCGGTGCCGAGCAGCCGACGGCCAGAGGTGGCCTGCCACAGCTCGAACCGCAGCAGGGCCGCCTCGACCGCCTCCCGCTCGCGCTCGCGCGACCACGGCGTGCGGAACTCCATCTGCGGCCACACCTCGTCCACCAGCGCCATCAGGTCCTCGCCGGGCGCCAGGTCGCCGGTGGCGAGCCGGTCGGCCAGCGCGTGCACGACGGTGCCGAACCCCTGACTCGCGGTGCTCACCCGCGCGCCACCGGCCTCGCGCTCGAGGAACCACTTGGCCGGGCAGTCCAGCAGCGACTGCAGCAGGCTGGCCGAGACGGTGACCGGCTGGTCGGGATCGCGCAGCGGGTGCACCGACGCCGTGGGCTCGCGCATCCCCCACCACGACTGCGGGTCGGCCTGCGGCGCGACGGCTCGCCCGCCGACCTCGATCCGGGCCAGCCGGGCGAGCCGCGTGGCCGCCGCCTGGCGCAGTGCCTCCGGCTGGGCGGGGTCGGCCAGCGTGCGCCGGAGCTCGGCGACCAGGCCGGGCATCGACAGCGGCCGCACGGGGCGCCCCACGCGGTGCGTCACGTCACGGCCCAGCTCGCCGAGGAAGCGCGAGGGCTGCTCGCCGTCGTCGTCCGGAGACCTGACCGCGGTGACCACCAGCCGCTCGCGGGCGCGGGTACAGGCGACGTAGAACAGCCGGCGCTCCTCGGCGAGAAGCCGCGAGGTCGCCACCGGAGGCAGCAGACCGTCGGCGCCGAGCCGGTCGGGGTTGAGCAGCGAGCCGCGCCGGCGCAGGTCGGGCCAGGCGCCGTCCTGGACGTGGGCGACCACGACCAGCCGCCACTCCAGGCCCTTGGCGCGGTGCGCGGTGAGCAGCCGGACGGCGTCGCCGCGGACCCCGCGCTCGGCCAGCGTGTCGGACGGGATCTCCTGAGCGGTCAGCGTCTCGAGGAACGCCTGCACGCTGGTGTGGCCGCGCTGCTCCTCGGCCCGGGCCGCGGTCTCGAACAGCGCGCACAGCGCGTCGAGGTCGCGGTGGGCGTAGCGCGCCGCCGCGCCGGCACCTTGGGCAGCGGTGCGCAGCCGCTCACCCCAGTCGGTGCCGTCCCACAGCGACCACAAGACCTCCTCCACCGTCTCGCCGCGCCGTAGCGAGTCGCCCGCGCGGGCCAGCAGCGCGGCCAACCGTCTCGCGCCGGCGACGCCGTGGCCCGAGAGCCCGGTGAGCAGCTCGGGCTCGAGCAGGCAGCGACGCAGCAGCTCGCGCGAGGACCTCGGCACGCCGCCCTCGGACGTGGCCACCTCGCGTCCCCGCAGCGCGCGGGCCAGACCGCGGACGTCGGTGGCGTCGAGCCGTCCCAGCGGTGAGACCAGCAGCTCCTCGACCCGGTCGGCACCGACGAAGCGCGGGTCGTCGGGATCGCTCACCTCGGCGTCGACCACCATGGACAGCGCGGCCAGCAGCGGCATCACGGCCGGCTCCCTGACCACCGGCGTGTCATCGGCGGCGACCTCGACCGGCACCCCGCCCGCCGTCAGCGAGCGGCGCAGCGCCGGCAGGCTCGAGCGGCCCGAGCGCACCAGGACCGCCATCTGCGACCAGGGCACGCCGTCCTCCAGGTGCGCCCGGCGCAGCAGGTCGGCCAGGTGCTCCACCTCGGCGCGCGCGGTGTCGAAGGTGAGCGCCTCGACCGCGCCCGGGCTCTCGGCGTCGGCGACCGGTGAGCGGAAGGCGGCCCACGCCTCGCGCCCGATGTCGCCGCGGGTGCCGATGCCCGAGGCCACCCGCTGCGAGGCGACGAGCAGCCGGCTGCCGAACCGGCGGGTGGTGCGCAGCGCGACGACCGGCGCCGGGGCGCCGCCGGCCGTGGGAAACGCGCTGGGAAAGCGCAGGATGCCGTCGACGTCGGCCCCCCGGAAGCCGTAGATCGACTGGTCGGGATCGCCCACCACCACCAGGTCGCGGCCGTCGCCGGCCAACGCCTGCAGCAGTGCCACCTGGCTGGGGTCGGTGTCCTGGTACTCGTCGACGAACACGCAGGAGTACCGCGCCCGGATCTCCTCGCGGTGCTGCTCGGCGACCTGCACCGCACGGCGCACCAGGTCGGCGTAGTCGACCGCGCTGGAGTCGTCGAGCACCACCAGGTAACGCTGCAGGAAGCGCCCGGCCACGACGTAGGCCGGCTCCTCGGACCGCTCCCCCAGCTCCACCAGGTCGACGGGGTCGAGGCCGCGCTCACGGGCACGCGAGAGCACCGCCTGCACCTCGGCGGCGAACCCGCGGGTGCGCACGGCCGCCGCCAGGGTGTCGGGCCAGACCAGCGCACCCTCGCCGGTGAGCAGCTCGGAGATGAGCACGTCCTGCTCGGGGGCCGAGAGCAGCCGCAGCGGAGCGGCGTAGAGGTCGGCCGGGGAGTAGCGCCGCACCAGGGCGTAGGCGAAGGAGTGGAAGGTCGAGGCCGGGTTGGTGGCGAGCGTGCGGCCGAGGCGCGCGGTGACGCGGTCGCGCAGCTGCTCGGCGGCCTTGCGGCTGAAGGTCAGCGCGAGCACACCGGCCGGATCGACGCCGCGGCGCTCGACGCGGTCGACGATCGCCTCGACCAGCGTGGTGGTCTTGCCGGTGCCGGGGCCGGCCAGCACCACTAGCGGGCCGCCGGGGTGCTCGACCACGCGCTGCTGGTCGGCGTCGAGCTCAGGGCGCTCGGGGGTCTGCTGCTCGGGCAGCCGGAGGCGGTACGTCGTCATCGTCGGGTCAGCCAAGCACGAGCCGCCGACAGGCCTGTGGTCAACCTCTGCCGTTCAGGGTGTCCGGGGTCGCCTCTAGCGTGGCCGCATGAGCGAAGGCCCCCTGTCCGATGTCCTGGTCGTCGACCTCACCCGCGCCCTGGCCGGGCCGCAGGCGGCGATGATGCTGGGCGACCTCGGGGCCCGCGTCATCAAGGTGGAGAGCCCCGGCGGCGACGACACCCGCTCGTGGGGGCCGCCGTTCGTCGGGCCGGAGGACGAGCGGCAGTCGACGTACTTCCTCTCCGCCAACCGCAACAAGGAGTCGGTCACCCTCGACCTGAAGTCCGAGGACGGCAGGCAGGTGCTCGAGGCGCTGGTGCGCCGGGCCGACGTCTTGTGCGAGAACTTCCGCGTCGGCGTGCTCGACCGGCTCGGATTCTCGGTGCAGCGGCTGCACGAGCTCAACGCACGGCTCGTGGTGCTGCAGATCACCGGCTTCGGGCATGACGGCCCGGAGGCGAGGCGGTCGGGCTACGACCAGATCGCGCAGGGCGAGGGCGGGCTGATGTCGCTCACCGGCACCGAGCAGCCCACCAAGGTGGGCGTGCCGATCGCCGACCTGCTCGCGGGCATGAACGGCGCGTACGGCGTCGTCGCGGCGCTGCACGAGCGGCACCGCACCGGCGTCGGCCGGGTCGTTCGCACCTCGCTGCTGGCGGGGATGGTGGGCGTGCACGCCTTCCAGGGCACGCGGTGGACGGTGGCCGGCGAGGTGCCGGGACTGGCCGGCGACCACCACCCCTCGATCGCGCCGTACGGGCTGTTCGCCACCGGCAGCGCACCGATCCAGATAGCCTGCGGCTCCCAAGGGCTGTGGCTCTCGCTGTGCGAGGAGCTGGGGATCGACGCCGCCGACGTCCGCTTCGCGACCAACCCCGACCGGGTGGCCCATCGCGACGAGCTGGTCGCGGTGCTCGAGACGCTCTTCGCCGGCCACGACGCCGAGCACTGGCTCGCCCGACTGGCCGAGGCGGGCGTGCCGTCGGGCAAGGTGCGCACCCTCGACGACGTCTACACCTGGGAGCAGACGCTCTCCCAGCACCTGCTCATCGACGTCGAGCACCCCACCCTGGGCACCGTGCAGCTGCCGGGCTCGGCGCTGCGGTTCGACGACAACCCCTACTCCGGCGGCCGCGAGGAGCACCTGGCCCCGCCGATGCTCGGCCAGCACGACGAGTCGGTGCGGGAGTGGTTGTCCACAGCGGAGTGAGGCACCGGTTGCCGGCGGCGGGCTCGTGATCAATCGTTGGCGGGGTGACCGGGAGGAGGCACCATGGTGGGCGTGACGTCGCTCCCCGAGACCCGCGGCGGTCCGTTCACGGCCGCCGATCTCGAGGGCATGCCCGATGACGGGCGCCGCTACGAGATCCTCGACGGAGTCCTGGTCGTGAGCCCGTCGCCTCGTCCGCTCCACCAGCGCGTGGTCCGAGAGCTCACGCTCCTCCTCCATCCACTCACGCCCGTCGGCCTGGAGCTGTTCTTTGCTCCGCTGGACGTATATCTGGGCGAGGACACCGTCATCGAGCCCGATCTCGTCGTGGCGCGCTCGACCGATGTCGGCGACCGAGGCGTCGAGCGAGTCCCCGTGCTCGCCGTCGAGGTGCTCTCACCGAGAACCCGCAGCATCGACCTGCACGTCAAGAGGGCACGCCTCGAGCACGCCGGCTGCGCGTCCTACTGGATCGTGGACCCCGACGAGCCGAGCATCACCGCATGGGATCTGCACGGCGGCAGCTACGTCGAGGCGGGCCACGCAGTCGGCGCGAAGAGCTGCCACCTCACCCGACCGTTCTCGGTCACGATCACGCCGGCAGCGCTGGTCGCCCCCCACCACTGACCCGGCCGCTGACCCGCCAGCCGCGCCAGGCCACCAGCCACGCCACCAGCGAGACGACGACCATCGCCACCGAGACCCAGCCGGTGCCGACGACGTTGCGGACCCCGAGCAGGACCTTGCTGAGCACGAGCAGCCACCAGGCCGGCGGTACCCGGCCGGCGCCGACCAGGCCCCGGCGGCGCAGCCAGGGCCGTCCCGCGCACTCGGGCCACCACGACTCAGCCAGCGCGAGCGATGCCGCGATGCTGCCCAGCACGTGCCCGCCGACGAAGGTGAGCAGCATGAACGCACTCGTGCCCAGCCAGCCCACGTAGGTGGGCTTGCGCATCGCATCCCAGTAGCCGATGCCCCGGTAGGCGGGGTTGAACAGGCTCTGGTCGACCAACCCGGCCTGCCCAGCCCGAACGCCACCGCGAGCAGCAGGACGCAGCCCCAGCCGCGCCCGCGGCGCACGGCCACCTCCCGGATCAGCACGGCCAGAGCACCAGGAGGACCGGGCCGAGTCTGCGCACGCGTGCGACGCTAGGGAACCTCGACGCCTCCTCACATCGGCCGAAGGTCGGCGACCGCTACCGACCACAGGAGCGGGCGAGGCGCTCGAGCAGGTCGACGCCGAGCGGCAGCGCCGCCTCGTCGACGTCGAAGGTGGGCGTGTGGTGGCCGCCGGCCAGGTCGGCGCCCAGGGCGGCGTAGGTTGCCAGGCCGCCGTGCTCCTGCACCCGACGCATCAGGGCGGTGGCGTCGTCGCTGGCCACGCCGCTCTCGGCCACCGGCTCGACGAGCGCGAGACCAGCGGCGGACGCGGCCTCACGCACCGCCGCCACCGCGGCCGGGTCGGCGACGGCGGTGGTCACCTGGCCGACCAGCTCCACCTCGACCTCGAGGCCGTGCATGGCCGCCGCGCCCGCGAGCATCTCGCGGGCACGGCGCTCGAGGTCGTCGCACACCTCACCGTCGTCGGCGCGCACCTCCAGCAGCATCTCGGCCCGGTCGGGCACGATGTTGCTCGACGTGCCACCGGCGATGCGGCCCACCGCGACGCGGGTCTCGTGACCGGCCACCCGCGTCATGCCCTGCAGGGCCAGCGTGGCCGACGCCGCGCCCAGCAGGGCGTTGCGGCCCTCCTCCGGGTGCAGCGCGGCGTGCGAGGCGCGGCCGTGGAAGGTGGCGCGGAGCTTGGCGTTGGCCAGCAGGCCGTCGTTGCTGGCCAGCAGCGTGCCGGTGGGCAGCGAGAGGCCGACGTGCAGGGCGAGGAGCAGGTCGACATCGTCCACCAGCCCCGACGCCGCCACCGCCCGGCCGCCCCGGCCGCCCTCCTCCGCGGGCTGGAAGACGATCGTCACCCGGCCGGGCGGCGGCTCGGCGGCCAGCCGCTCCGCCAGCTCGACGGCCATGCCCACGTGGGCGTCGTGGCCGCAGGCGTGCATCCGGCCGGCGTACATCGAGGCGAAGCCCTCGGCGGCCGGTCGGTGGGAACGAGAATCGTTCTCGGCGAGCGGCAGCGCGTCGATGTCGGCCCGGATGGCCAGGTGCGGGTGGCCCTCGCCGATCGAGGCGACGACCGCCGTGTGCCCGCCCCGCATGGCCGGCAAGAAGCGGGGATCGCCGCCGTCGGAGGAGGCCCGCTCGAAGGCGGCGTCGAGCTCGGCCTCGGACGGGACTCCGAGTCGGCGGTCGTGAGCCATCGCCTCCGGCCCGACGACCACCGTCCAGCCGAGGTCGGCGAGGTGACCGGCCACGCGGCTGGCGGTGCGGAACTCGGTGAAGCCGACCTCCGGGTGGGCGTGGACGTCGCGACGCCAGTCGAGAGCGGTGCTCACAGCTGCACCGAGGTGCCGGGACCGAACGGGATGCCGAGCACGTAGAACACGACCAGGATGATCACCCAGAACACCGCCACGGGCAGCACGAAGAGCGCCATCCGCGCGAAGATCTGGCCGATCTCGATCTCGGGGTCGTACCTGCGGGTCTGCTCCTCCAGCGTGTACAGGTAGGGGTTGAGGGGGGAGATCGGGTTGGTGACGGAGTCGCCGATCCGGTAGGTGGCCTGGATCGTCGCGGGGTGGATGCCCAGGCCGACGAACACCGGCACGAACACCGGCGAGAGCACCGCCCACAACGAGGAGCCGGAGAAGATCACCATCGCCAGTACCGAGGTGATGACGAAGGCCAGCAGCAGTGCCCACAGCCCGGTCACGTGGGCGCTCTCGAGCACCGAGGAGCCCTCGACGGCGAGCCAGTCGCCCACGCCGCTCCAGTCGAACATCGCGATGAACTGGCCCGCGGCCAGCGCGACCACCACGAACAGCTTCATGTCCTGCACCGACTCGGCCATCAACCGCGGCACATCGTCGGCCCGGCGGATGGTGCCGGCGCTGATGCCGTAGGTGATGCCGACGACGAGGAACGAGAACGTCACCAGCGGCACGATCCCGTCGAAGAACGGGGAGTCAACCAGCGCTCCGTCGGGGCCCTGCAGCGGTCCGCCCGGCACCAGCCAGAGGGCGAACACCACGACGAGGAAGACCGCCAGGGCGAGGCCGGCGCGCACCAGCGCGCGGCGCTGCCGCGGGGTGACCGAGGCCAGCTCCTCGGCCTCGGCGTCGCTGGCGTCGGGGTCGAAGGGCCGCAGCCCGGGCTCGACCCAGCGCACCAGCACGAAGGCGACGACGAGCGGCAGCACCAGGCCGGCCGCGATCTGGAACCAGTAGTTCATGAGCACCGAGGTGCTGGCGTCGACGCCCTTCGGCACGGCGGCCGTGGTGAGCGCGGAGAGGTTCGCGTCGAGCGAGCCGATGATGAGTCCGGAGCCGTAGCCCGCCGAGAGTCCGGCGAAGGCGCCGAGCATGCCCGCCACCGGGTGCCGGCCCACGGCCCGGAAGGCCAGCCCGGCCAGCGGCGGCAGCACCAGGAACGAGGCGTCGCCCATCACGTGGCCCTGGCCGGCGACGTAGCAGACCGCCACCGGCATCAGCCGGGCCGGCACCCTCGCCAGGCTGGCGGCGACGGCCGCGCGCAGGAACCCCGACCGATCGGCCACGCCGACGCCGAGGAGGACGGTGAGGACGACGCCGAGCGGCGGGAAGCCGATGAAGTTGGGCACGAAGGTGGTCAGCAGGTGCTGCAGCCCCTCGACGGAGAGGATGTTGCGCACCGGCGTGGACTTGTCGGCGCCGGGCAGCTTCGCGCTGGCGTCCTGGGCGGCGAGCACCGCACTGGCGATGCCGAGGACGACGAGCAGGTACCAGAACAGCCAGAACGGGTGCGGCACGAGCTTGCCGACGCGCTCGATGGCCCGGAACGCGGTCATGGCAGCGCGCCGTCCTTCGGCACCACCGGCAGGTCGACCAGCACGGTGTCGGGGTAGATCAGTCCGGTGCCGGTGTTGAGGACGACGACCTCCTCCTCGCCCCGCAGCCAGCCGGCCTCGCGCAGCTGCCCGACGGCGGCGAAGCACGCCGCGCCCTCCGGGCAGACCCAGGTGCCCTCGTCGCCGGCCAGCGAGCGCTGGGCGGCCAGCAGGTCCTCGTCGGTGACGGCGACGGCGGTGCCGTCGGTCTCGCGCACCGCGCGCAGCACCAGGAAGTCGCCGAGCGCCTTGGGCACGGTGATGCCGAAGGCCACCGTGTGCGGGTCGTCGGGGGCGGTGCTCTCCTCGGCGCCGGCCTCGTACGCCTCGACGATGGGAGCGCAGCCGGTGGCTTGCACCGCCACCAGCCGCGGCAGGTCGCCCTGGACCCAGCCCAGCTGCTGCAGCTCGAGCATCGCCTTGTGGATGGCGATGATCCCCACGCCGCCCCCGGTCGGGTAGAGCAGCACGTCGGGGAAGCGCCAGCCCAGCTGCTCGGCGATCTCGTAGCCCATCGTCTTCTTGCCCTCGATGCGGTAGGGCTCCTTGAGCGTGGCGGTGTCCTGGTAGCCCTCGCGCCGCGTGATCGCCTCGGCCACCAGCCGGCCGGCATCGCCGATGAGGCCGTCGACCAGGTGCAGCTCGGCACCCGTCACCACGCACTCGCGGCGCGTGATCTGCGGGGCGTCCACGGGCATCGCGATCAGCGCACGCATCCCGGCCCGTGCCGCGTACGCCGCCCAGGCGGCACCGGCGTTGCCGTTGGTGGGCATGGCGACCCCGGCGACCCCGAGCTCCCGCGCCCGGGAGACGCCGACCGCCGCGCCGCGGGCCTTGAACGCGCCCGTGGGCACGAGTCCCTCGTCCTTCATCACGAGGTTCGGCACGCCGAGGCGCTCACCGTGCCGCGGCAGCCTCAGCAGTGGCGTCATGCCCTCGCCCAGCGTCACCACGTGCGCGGGATCGCGGACCGGCAGCACCTCGTGGTAGCGCCACAGGTCCGGGGGCCGCGTCGCGATCTCCGCGGGCGTCACGGTGACGGCGTCGAGGTCGTATCGCGCCAGCAGCGGCGCCCCGACGTCGGAGAGCCCCTGCACCACGTCGGCGTCGTAGGTCGCTCCGGTACGCGAGCACTCCAGATGGGCCAGCTCCGAGAAGGCCATCCGTCGACCCTAGGTGGTCGGCGTCTCCAGCCGCGCGAGGTCTCGCTCCGCGAACCGGCGGTGCTCGTACTCCTCGTCGAGCACGGTGGCCAGACAGTCGCGCACGGTGTGCGTGCCGTAAGGCCAGACGCCGTCGTCGGGTGCGGTGTGCTCGACGTCGAGCTGCTCGTCGGTGAGTCTCTCGATGACCCCGGAGACGGTCGCCCGGGTATGCTCGCGCACGGCGAGCACCTCCTCCAGCGACGGCTGCACCTCGCGGTCGCGCGGCACGCCCGGCATGTCGGGTGCCTGGTCCCACGGCAGCGACAGCGGATGCCACGGCGCGGCCTCCCCGAGGATGCCGCGACCTACCCACGCCTGCGAGGCGTAGACCAGGTGCCGCTGCGTCTCGATGAAGGACCACTCGCCATCCACCGACTCCTGCAGCTGCGTCGGGTCGAGGGCCCGGGCGCGCGCCACCGTCTCCTCCCAGCGTCGTGCCAGCAGCTCCCAGCCGGCCCGGAACCCGTCGGCGTCGGTGGGGTGGGCGGCCGCGCGGTCGGGGTCGCGGCGGTTCAGCTCGGCCTCGATCAGCGGCACGACGTCGACCTCGTTGACGACGACGTCGCGCAGGTCGCCGGTGACCGTGACGTCGAGCAGGTCGGCGCTGACGATGCTCGCCCCGCTGAGGTCGATGTTGCGGAAGCGGGCCCCGGAGAGGTCCACGTGGTAGAAGTCCGCGCCGGTCAGGTCGACGCCGTGGAAGCGCGCTCCGAACATGCGGCGGTTCTCGAAGACCTGCACCGCACCCCCGTGCGCGTCGCCGTCCTCGACCGCACCGACCGGCGACCAGTCCCGGGGCGGGTCCTCCCCCACCCGGCCGTCGACGGCCTCGCTGAGCAGGTCGGCGTGGCCGGTGTGGCGCCCGTACTCCTCCAGCAGGTCGAACAGGATCCGCCGCACGCTCATGTCGACCGAGCCGCGGCGGACGAGCGCGTCGGGGTCGGCGCCCGCGTAGACCTGCTGCGCGCGGGCCACCGCCGCGTCGTAGCGGTCGTAGAGCGCCTGCGGCTCCGCCGCGCGCGCGGCCGCCCACTCCCGCTCGTCCCACGCGGCCGGCACCCGGCCGGCCAGCAGGTCGGCGTAGTGGTCCTCCACCACGGTCAGGTGGGCGAGCAGGCCGCCGAGGGTCATCGTCGAGGCGCCGACGGTGAGCGAGAGCCCGGCCCGGCCGCGACCGTCGGCCTTGAAGCGGAAGGTGGCACGCTGCCGGTCCAGCGCACCGGTCAGGTGCTCGTGGTCCGTGCCGGCGAGCGGTGGTTCCCAGGAGGGCGTCGACGTCATGGCCGCGACCCTAGGATCGGTTCCGGACGAAAGGCTTCCGCATGTCACCGACCGCTCGAGCCCTCCTCACGCTGGAGCTGCTGCAGGCCCGCCCCGGCATCACCGCCGACGCCCTGGCCGAGCGCCTCGACGTCACCGAGCGGGCCGCGCGGCGCTACGTGGCGATCCTGCGCGAGGCGGGCATCCCGGTGGAGTCGGTCCGCGGCCCCTACGGCGGCTACCGGCTGGGCCGCGGGCTGCGGCTGCCGCCGCTGCAGTTCAGCGCCGAGGAAGCGCTCGCGCTGGTGATGTCGGTGCTGGAGAGCCGCGACTCCGCCGCCGACCCGGCCGATCCGGTGGGCGCGGCGCTGGGCCGCATCATGCGAGCGCTGCCGCAGGCCGTCGCCGAGCAGGCCGAGACGGTGCGCCGCACCGCGACCCCCACGCCGGACCGCTACGCCGCCCGCCCCGATCCCGCGACCACCGCCCGCCTGGTACGCGCCTGCGCCGACCGGCGCCGGGTGCGGATCGAGTACGCCTCGGCGGCCGGCAGCAGCTTCGAGCGCGAGGTGGAGCCGTGGGCGGTGGTGGTGCGGGCCGGGCGCTGGTACCTGTACTGCCAGACGTTCCCGCACGGCGAGCGCCGGACCTACCGGGTCGACCGCGTGCGCGGGCTGAGCGTCCTGGACGACACCTTCACCCCGCCCGCCGGGCTCGACGCGGTCCGCGAGCTCGACGAGCACCTCGGCACCGGGTGGACCCACGAGTGCCTGGTGCGCATCGAGGCCCCGGCCGATGACGTCCGCCGCTGGGTGCAACGCGCCGCCGGCCGCGTCGAGCCGCTCGAGGAGCAGCGCTGCCGGCTGGTCGGCAGCACCGAGAACCCCGACGAGTACGCCGCCAACCTCGCCCGGCTGCCGGTGCCCTTCACCGTCGAGGGCTGCGAGCACCTGCAGGGGTTCGTGCGCGAGATCGCCGCCCGGATGACGGCGGCGGTCTAACCCAGGTCGACGATCGCGGCCACCGGGCCGCCGCCGTCGGGGCCCTGGTGGGCGGCGGACACGGAGACGAAGACGGCCGGGTCGCCGGTGACCGCGGCGGTCACACCGCCCACGGCGGCCTTGATCTGGCGGTGCCAGTGCACGTCGGAGTCGTCGAGCATCGCGTTGCGGCGGCCGCGGACCTTGCCGTCGGCGCTGGCCTCGCACTTGAGGAACAGGTTGACCACGCGGCCCTCGAGGTCGCTGGTGTGCGGCCGTTCGGGCAGCTCGAGGCCGGCGGAGCGAATCGCGTCCCACAGCCCGTCCTGGTCCAGGGCGTCGGTCATGACCGCGTGCCCGATCCGGTAGCGGCCGCCCACCCCGGTGGCGTTGCCGACGACGACCACCTGCGCGCGGTCGAGCTCGACGCCGGAGGAGCACGAGGCCACCGAGGAGTACAGCGAGCGGTCCTTGAGCACCTGCTCGTCTCCTGGCATGTCGATCTCGCCGAGCGCGACGGCGATGCCGAGCGCCGTGCCGCCGTTGGAGACGTCCATCGAGTACAGGGTGTCCTCGGTGAAGACGTCCTTCCCGCGCGACTTGGCGTCCTCGATGGTGCTCAGGGTGAGCAGCGGGGTCTTGGTCTGCACGTAGTGCACGTCGGCGACATCGGTGATGCCGGCCCGCTCCATCGCCACCTTCACCGCGTCGGCGACCTTGGTGATCATGCCGGCGCGCCCGATGTCCTCGGGCAGCAGCACCTCGCTCATCGCGAAGCCGACGGTCAGGCGCGGCTCGTCGGAGGCGTCGGCGTCCGTGGTGGCGAAGATCGTGGCGTGCGGGCTGATGACGCCGTCGGTGCCGCCCGACCACACGATCGGGATCTCCTTGACCCGGTCGGCGTCGGCGCCCTTGGCCACCAGCGCCTCGCGGAAGGCGCGGTCGGCGATGATGCGCGTGTAGTCGTTGACGCCGCCGTTGCCCTCGGTCTTGCCGATGATGGCGACGACGCGGTCGGCAGCGAGGACGCCGTCGTCGATGAGCTTGGTCAGCTCGCTGGCGTCGGAGACGGAGTGGATCGGGACCTTGCGGACCTCGATGGCGCTGGGCATGGGTTCCTCTCTCTGACGGGGTTTCGAGGCGGTGCTAGCGCACCTCCTCAACCACCGTCCGGTGTCACGACCGTGCCGGCGGACCCGGTCACGGCCTTCTCTATGCTGGACAGGTCGGTGATGACGGCACGGTGGCCCGTCTGCTCCACGAACCGGCAGGCGGCGTCGACCTTCGGGCCCATGGAGCCCGAGCCGAACGCGCCGGTGGCGGCGTAGGAGCGCATCGTGGCGACGCTCACCTCGCCGATGTCCTCGGCGTCCGGGGTGCCGAAGTGCAGGACGGCGTGGGGCACGTCGGTGGCGATGACCAGCAGGTCGGCGCCCACCAGCCGGGCGAGCAGCGAGGCGCCGAGGTCCTTGTCGATGACCGCCTCGACGCCGGTGAGACCGGCGCCGTCGCGGACCACCGGGATGCCGCCGCCGCCGTTGGCGACGACGACGAACCCGGCGTCGATCAGCGCCATGACGGCCGGGGCGTCGACGATGTCGACCGGCTCGGGAGAGGCGACCACGCGCCGCCAGCCCTTCTCGCCGCGGTCCTCCCAGGTCTCGCCGTGCCCGACCAGCACCGCGGCGTCGGCACGCGAGAGGTAGCGACCGATCGGCTTGGTGGGATCGGCGAAGTGGGGGTCGTCGGCGGCCACGAGCGTGCGGGTGACCAGCGCGGCGGTACGGCGGTCGATGCCGCGCTCGGCCAGCGCCGCGTCGAGGGCGTCCACGAGGACGAAGCCCAGCGTGGCCTGGGTCTGCGCGCCGCACCAGTCCAGCGGCACGGGCGGCACCACGCTCGCGGCGAGCTCGTTCTTGACCAGCAGGTTGCCCACCTGCGGTCCGTTGCCGTGGGTGAGCACGACGTCGACGCCGTGGGCCAGCAGGTCGGCCACCGACGCCATCGCCAGCCGGGCGGCCGCGATCTGGTCCTCGGGCCGCGCACTGCCGTCGGGTCCCGTCATGGCGTTGCCGCCGAGCGCGAGCAGAACCCTCATGATCCGACAACGTACGGACGTGGCCGCCGCGGGTCAGTGGCAACCCTTGCCAACGCCTGCGTCACGGATGTGGCGGGAGGTCCACCACGAAGGCGGCGCCGCCCTCGGCGGCCCGGCCCACCTGGATGGTGCCGCCGAGCCGGGTGACCAGCCGGTGGACGATGGCCAGGCCCAGGCCGTGGCCGCCGGCCCGGTCGACGTACTTGGCGTGCAGCGCGCCTGGGCGGAAGGCCACCACGGCGTCCTCCTCGGAGAGGCCGGGGCCGGAGTCGCGCACCTGCAGCCGGACGCCGCCCTCGTGACCGGCCGCGGCCACCACCACCTGTGCTCCGGGCGGGCAGACCCGCACCGCGTTGTCGACCAGTGCATCGAGCACCTGCCGCAGCCGGCCGCGGTCGCTGGTCACCACCGGCGGTTCGCCGGTCACCCGGGCCTCGACGCTCACCTGCTCGCGGCCGGCGCGCTCGGCCCAGGCGTCGGCGGTCTCGTGCGCCAGCTCGGCGACGTCGACCGGTCCCGCGCGCAGCCCGAAGTCGTCGGCGTCGAGCCGCGCGAGCGCGAGCAAGTCGTCGACGTAGCGCTCCAGCCGCTGCGCCTCGGCGACCATCGTCTGCGCCACCACCGGTACGTCGGCGCCGGTGGTGACGCCGTCGGCCAGCGACTCGGCGTAGCCGCGGACGGCGGTGAGCGGCGTCCGCAGCTCGTGGGAGACCGAGAGCAGGAAGCGGCGCTGCCGCTCCTCGCTGCCCTGCAGGGCGACGTCGAGCTGGAGCAGTGCGTCGGCGACGTCGGTGACCTCGCGGGTGCCGCCGCGGCCCGAGACCATCTCCGGGGTGACGGCACCGCGCTCGCCGGCGCCCATCCGCCGGGCCGTCGCGGCCAGCCGGGCCAGCGGCCGGCCCAGGCCGTTGGCGATCACCGCGCCCACGGCCAGGGCGACGACCAGCCCCAGCGCCAGTGCCAGCAGCAGCCGCTCGCGCTGCTGGGCCACCGCGGCGGAGACCTCGCGGATGCCGGTGGCCAGCACCACCGCGCCCCCGTTGCGCAGCGGCCGGGCCTCCACGATGACCCGGCGGTCGCCGAGCCGGCCGGTGGTGGACACCGAGCCGCCCGCGAGCAGCCGGGAGACCTGCGACTCGTCCAGCGCGCGGGCCGCCCCGGTGGTCCTCCCGGCGGGGGTGACCGTGCCCAGGTTGAGGCCGCGGACGTCGAGGCGGGCGTTCTCGCGCAGCGTGAGCCGCGACGCACGGGGCAGGTCGGCGATCAGGTCGGCCTGGCGGCCCAGCGTGGTGTGGGCGGACTGCTCCGCCGAGGAGCGCACCAGCGGTGCGGTCAGCAACGCGGCGAACAAGAAGGCCACCGTGGCCACGGCGAGCATGGCCAGGATCAGCCGGGTGGTCAGCGCCGATCTCATCAGCGGCCGCTCAGCCGGCCGGGATCCGGTAGCCGACGCCGCGGACGGTCTCGATCGGGCTGTCCTCGCCCAGCTTGGCCCGCAGCTGGGCGACGTGGACGTCGACGGTGCGGCTGGTGCCGTAGTCGGCCTGGCCCCAGGCCCGGGCGAGCAGCTCCGAACGGCCGACCACCTTGCCCTTGCCGCGCAACAGCACCTCGAGCAGGTTGAACTCGGTGACGGTCAGCGCCAGCGGGTCGCCCGCCACGCTCGCCGTGCGGGCCCCGGGGTCGAGGCGCACCGGCCCCGCCTCCAGCACCACCGTGTCGGCGTCGCGCGGGCCGCGCCGCAGCACGGCCTTGACCCGGGCGACCAGCTCGCGCGGCGAGAACGGCTTGGTCAGGTAGTCGTCGGCGCCGATCTCCAGCCCCAGCACGCGGTCGATCTCGTCGTCGCGGGCGGTCACGAACAGCACCGGCGTCCAGTCGCCGGCCTCGCGCAGCCGGCGGCACACCTCGACCCCGTCCACGCCCGGGAGCCCGACGTCGAGGACCACCGCCACCGGTCGCAGCCGGCCGACCGCGGCCAGCGCGGCCTCGCCGTCGGCCTCGACGTGCACGCCGTAGCCCTGCTGGGCCAGGTAGCGCCGCTCGAGGTCGGCGATCGCAGGCTCGTCCTCGACGACGAGCACCAGTCCGGTCTCCGCCATGGCAGGAACGGTAGTGCGCGCACGGGCGAAGACCCGTCCCACTTACCGAACCCGTACCTCGGTCTGATCCGCCCGTCACCAGGGCCCGGCATCGTCTCGTGACATGAACGGAACCCTCATCCTCACCGGCAAGGTGCTCGGCACCGCCGCTCTCGCCACCGGCGCCATCGTCACCGGCGTCACCGGCGTCCACTCCGCCGGCGCCTCGTCGGCCGCCACCACCAAGACCGCGCACTGCGGTCACGGCTTCGCGCTCGCCAAGGCGCCGGCCTCTCTCAAGACCGACCTCAAGGCGGCACGCCAGCAGCCGAAGGGCAAGGAGCGCCGCGAGGCGCTGACCAAGGTCCGCAAGGAGGCCCGGCAGGGCCACTACGGCCAGGCCACCGAGATCGCCGTGCTCAAGCGGGAGAACCGGCGGCTCCACTGGCGCGCCCAGGCCCCCGACGCCCTCAAGGCCGCGCTGAAGGACGCCGCCCAGCAGCCCGCCGGCGAGCAGCGCAAGGCCGCCGTCGCCAAGGTCATGTCGGACGCCGCGTCCGGCACCTACGGCGAGAAGGTCGAGAAGATCGCCAAGAAGCGCGCGCAGCGTCAGGACGCGTGCCAGGCCAAGCGGCAGGAGCGCCAGGAGAAGAAGAAGAGCTAGAGCAGCTCGAAGTCGGCGAAGTCGAACCCGGGTGAGACCAGGCAGCTGACCAGCGCGTCGTCGACGGCGGGGACGGTGCGCTGCCAGACGTCCGCGGCCACCACCGCCTGGGCGTCGGCCTCGGGGCCGACGACCCGGGTGGTGACGGCGGCGGGCTCGGGTCCGCTGCCCCCAAGCTCGAGGGTGACCGTGCCGGTGTGTGCGAGCCAGACCTCGTCGGAGCGCACGCGGTGCCAAGCCGAGGACTCTCCGGCCGGCAGCCAGAAGTAGATCAGCGTGGCGGTCGGACGCACCCGGCCGTCGGGCAGCACCACCGTCTCCGGTGAGGCCCAGGTCTGCCGGAACCAGCCGCCCTCGGGGTGCGGCTGCAGGTCGAGGCGGGTGACGAGCGGGTGCATGCGTCCATCGTCGACGGTGACCGCCGTCACACGACTGGCTAGGGTCGCGCCATGACCCGGGAGATCACCACGCTCGTCAGCGGCATGTCCTATACCGAGTGCCCGCGCTGGCACGAGGGCCGGCTGTGGTTCGCCGACTTCTACACCCACGCCATCTACTCGGTCGGCGAGGACGGCAGCGACCTGCGCACCGAGGTCGAGGTGCCGCAGCAGCCCTCCGGCATCGGCTGGCTGCCCGACGGCCGGCTGCTTTACGTCTCGATGAAGGACAGCTCGGTGATGCGCCGCGAGACCGACGGCTCGCTGGTCGTGCACGCCGACGTCTCGGCCTTCGTCACCGGCCACCCCAACGACATGGTGGTCGACGCCGACGGGCGCGCGTGGCTGGGCAACTTCGGGTTCGACCTGATGGCCGGCGCCGACATCGAGCCCACCGTCCTGCTGCGGGTCGACCCCGACGGCACGGTGGAGCAGGTGGCCGACGACCTGTGGTTCCCCAACGGCAGCGTCGTCACCGACGACGGCGTGCTGCTGGTCGACGAGACGTTCGGCAACCGCGTGTCCGCGTTCGACATCGCCGACGACGGCACGCTCACCAACCGCCGGATCTGGGCGCAGTTCGGCGAGCTGCCCACCTCCCGCGTGATCGCCGAGGCGCTCCACCAGGCGTCGGTCGGCCCCGACGGCTGCGGACTCGACGTCGAGGGGGCGCTCTGGCTGGCCGACGCCATCAACGGCCGCGTGCTCCGGGTGCGCGAGGGCGGCGAGATCCTCGAGGAGATCTCCCCCGGCACCGGCGTCTTCGCCTGCATGCTCGGCGGCAGCGACGGCCGCACGCTGTTCATGAGCTGCGCGCCCGACTTCGACGAGCACGCCCGCAGCGCCGCCCGCGAGGCCGAGATCCGCACCTGCACGGTCGACGTGCCGCACGGCGGGCGGCCCTGAGTCAGAGCGTGTCCACCTCGGCGTGCTCGGCGCCGCCGGCCAGGCGCGCGTAGCCGGGCCCACGGTCGAAGAACGCCTCGGCGGGGGCCGGGCGCGAGCCACGCTCGGCCTCGGTGGCCGCCGGGTCGAACCCGTCGTCGGTGAGCACGACGCCGTAGTCGGCCAGCGCCGCCTCGGGCGAGACCTTCTGCCACTGCACGTCGCGGACGACGAGCGCGGGGTCGCGACGCAGCGGGTCGCCCCAGCCACCACCGCCGGTGGTGCGGATGCGGATCAGCTCGCCGGCGCGGACGGGCTCGGCGTCGGCGAGGGCGTCGACCTCGCGCTCGTGCGGGCCGCCGGGGTCGATGGTGACCTGGAACGGCTGGCCGGCCAGGCCGCCCTTGACGCCCCAGCAGGCCAGGATCGAGCGGTCGGCGATGGACATGAAGTGTGCGTCGGCCAGCATGCGGATCTGCTTCTCGTAGCCCAGCCCACCGCGGAACTCCCCCGCCCCACCCGAGTCGACGGCCAGGCCGAGCGACTCGACACGGAAGGGGAAGCGCGCCTCGGTGAACTCGGTCGGCAGGTTCCGCGAGTCGGGGACGACGTGGATGGTGTCCTCGCCGTCGGCGTAGTAGCGCCCACCCGAGCCGCCGCCGAGCACCTCGCGCATCAGGTAGGGCCGGCCCTGGAGGTCCTCGCCGTAGACGCCGGTGTAGCGGATGGTCTCCTGGTCGGCCGGCATCCGGCCGTCCACGGCCTTGGCCACGACGCCGGCGAGCACGCCGAGCAGCCGCAGGATGACGAAGGTGCGGGCGTTGGTGGGCGCCGGGAAGACCGGCGTGAGCAGGGTGCCCGGCTCGGGGAACCGCATCTCGATGAGCGGCACGACGCCCTCGTTGACGTCGAGCTCGGCCATCCGCTCCGGCGACTCGGCCAGGTTGCGCAGGATCGGCGCCAGCCACTTCTTGAGGAAGACCCCGTCGCTGGCGTCGCCGACGTGGTTGATCGGGCCCTTGGCCTGCGGCGAGGTGCCGTCGAAGTCGAGCACCAGGCGCTCGCCGTCGGGGTCGTCGGGGCCGGTGCGGGTCAGCGTGATGCGCTGGGTGTGCAGCCGCGGCTCGTCGACGCCGTCGTGCTCGGCGTAGTCCTCCCACACCCACTCCCCGACGGGGATCTGGGAGAGGATCTCGCGGCGGTAGGTCTGCGTGGTGCGGTCGATGATGGCGTCGAAGCAGGACTCCACGACGTCGACGCCGTAGCGGTCGAAGAGCTCGCCCAGCCGCCGCGCGCCCATCAGGCAGGCCGAGCACTCGGCGTCGAGGTCCGCGGCCAGCGACTCCGGCATCCGCGAGTTGCGGGTCATGATCGTCAGCGCCGCGCGGTTGGGCACCCCGGCGTCCCACAGCCGGATCGGCGGGACCATCAGCCCCTCCTCGAAGACGCTGGTGGCCTGGCTGGGCATCGAGCCCGGCACCGCGCCGCCGATGTCGTCGTGGTGGCCGAAGGCCTGCACGAACGCGACTACGCGCCCGGCCGAGAACACCGGCACCGTGACGCACAGGTCGGGCAGGTGGCCGATGCCGCCCTCGGAGCGGTAGACGTCGTTGTGGAAGAAGACGTCGCCCTCGCGCATCTCCTTGATCGGGAAGTCGCGTGCCACCGGGTGCACCAGCGCCGAGTACGAGCGTCCGGTGAGCTTGCGCAGCAGCCGGTCGTGGATGCCGGCGCGGAAGTCGTGGGCGTCGCGGATCATCGGGCTGCGGCTGGTGCGGGCGATGGCGGTCTCGACCTCCATCTCGACGCTGGCCAGCGAGCCCTGCACGATCTCGACCAGCACCGGGTCGGCGCCGGCCCCGGCGTCGTCGGTGAGCGTGCCGAACGGGAACTGAGTCGGTGCGCGGCGGCTCATCGGCCGCTCCTCTCGACGATGAGGTTGCGGTAGTCGTCCACGCGGGCGGCGTAGCCGGGATGGATCGGCACCGTCGAGCCGAACTCCTCCAGGATCGCCGGCCCCTCGACCACGGTGCCCCCGGCCAGGTCGGGCCGCCACAGCACCGGGGTGTCGACGTAGCCGGCGGCGGGGTCGAAGCAGACGGGCCTGGTCGATGTCTCATGGGTCGGGGTCGGCACGTCGACCGAGCGGGAGATCTCCGGCCGCTGGATCGGCCCGATGCCGGTGACCCGGAGGTTGACCCACTCCACCTGCTGGCCGGGGTCATCGGCGAAGTCGTAGCCGTAGAGGGCGCGGTGCTCGGCGTGGAAGGCCGCCTCGACGTCGGCCAGCTGCCCCTCGGCCGGCACGCGCACCTCGAAGGCCTGGCCGAAGTAGCGCAGGTCGGCGGTGCGGGCGAAGCGGTGGTGCTCGGCGGCGAACCCCTCGCCGGCCAGCGCCGCGGCGGCCTCGGCGCTCAGCTCCTCGAAGACGGCCGCCACCTCGGCGGCGTCGGGGTCGAGCGAGACGTGCGTGCGCACGTAGTCGCCGCGCACGTCGACGGTGAGCAGACCGAACGCCGAGACGTTGCCGGGGTCGGGCGGCACCAGCACGCGCGGGATGCCGAGCACGTCCATCAGCCGGCACAGCAGCAGCGAGCCGGAGCCGCCGAAGGTGGTGAGGGTGAAGTCGCGGACGTCGAGGCCGCGCTTGACCGTCACCTGGCGCAGCGCGTTGGCCTGGTTCCACGCCGAGATCTCCAGGACGCCGGCGGCGGCCGCCTCGGGGCTCAGCCCCAGGCTGTCGGCCAGCGCCTCGACGCCCTTGTGCGCGGCGTCGACGTCGAGCGGGATCTCCCCGCCCAGCAGGTGCGGCGGGATGCGGCCCAGCACGACGTGGGCGTCGGTGACCGTGACCTCCGTGCCGCCGGCGCCGTAGCAGAGCGGCCCCGGGTCGGCACCGGCCGACTGCGGGCCGACCTTGAGCGTCCCTTCCGGCGAGAGCCAGGCGATGGAACCTCCGCCCGCCCCGACGGTGACGACGTCGATCATCGGGATCTTGCTGGGGTAGACGCCGACGCTGCCCTCGGTGGTGAGCGTCGGCTCGCCGCCGACGACGACGCTGACGTCGGTGGAGGTGCCGCCACCGTCGCTGGTGAGCACCTTGTCGTAGCCGGCGACGCTGGCGATCAGCGCCGCGCCGAGCGCGCCGGCCGCGGGACCCGAGAGCACGGTGGTGATCGGCTGGTGCACGACCTCGTCGGCGCTCAGCACGCCGCCGTTGGACTTCATGACGTAGAACGGCGGCGGCCCGAACGGTGCGAGGCGCTGCTTGATGGACTCGACGTAGCGGCTCACCCGCGGCTTCACGGCGGCGTCGACCAGCGTGGTCATGGCGCGCTCGTACTCGCGGTACTCGCGCAGCACGTGGCTCGAGAGCGACACCACGCAGTCGGGGTGCTCCTCGCGCAGGATCTCCCGCATCCGCTCCTCGTGCGCAGGGTTCGCGTAGGCGTGCAGGAAGCAGACGCCGAGGGTGTCGGTGCCCTGCTCGCGGAACCAGCGCGCCACCTCGCGCGCACCGGCCTCGTCGAAGGCACGCACCTCGGCGCCGTCGACGTCGAGGCGCCCCTCGACGCCCTTCACGAGGTGGCGCGGCACGATCCGGTCGGGCTTCACCCAGAAGTAGGAGTTGCCGTAGCCGTCGGGCACCGACTGCCGGGCGATCTCCAGCATCGCCTCGTAGCCGGTGTTGGTGACGAACCCGAGCGCGGTGACCTTGCCCTCGAGCAGCTGGTTGGTCGCCACCGTGGTGCCGTGGCTGATCGCGCTGACGACCGCGTCGCCGGCCAGCTCCAGCACCTTCTCCACCCCGGCCAGGAACCCGTCGGCCGGGTTGCTCGGCGTCGAGGGGGTCTTGGTGGTGATCACCTCGCCGCTCTCCTCGTCGAACGCGACGACGTCGGTGAACGTGCCACCGGTGTCGATGCCGATGCGGAGCCGCCGTGCTGCCATGGACCGCATTCAAGCCCGGACCCTCCCCGGGGCTCACCGGCACAACCTGCCGACCGGAGCGGGCGCGTGACGTCATACGTCGCGGTCGTGGGAGCAACCACCTCGTATGACGTCCTGGGCTGCTCAGGCGCTCAGCCGGCCGAGACCCGGGCAGCCGGCGGCTCGCAGGGCGTCGACGATCTGGGCGAAGAACTCGTCGGGCTCCAGGCGCAGCCCGAGCAGGGGCAGCCGCAGGACGGTGGCGTCGGTGAGGGTGACGGCGTTCTGGCGCAGGGCGTCATCGACCACGCGACCCGCCCACAGGTGCTGGATGCCGTCGACCTCGACCACCACCTTCCACTCCTCCCAGACCAGGTCGAGGTAGTAGGTGCCGCGGCGGGTGCGGCGCACCACCTGGCGCGAGGGCGGTGGGATGCCGCGCCGCCGGCATTCGCGGACGACGTTCAGCTCGCCGAGGGACTCCACACCGCCCACCAGGTCCATCACCACGGCCAGGACGAGGCCACGACGCCGGTCGCGCCTGATCCGCAGCGCCTCGCGGCCGAGGTCGTCGGCCACGGCGAGCCGCTGCTGCACCGTGGTGGTGAGCACCAGCGCGGCCTCCTTCGCCGAACGGGCCCACAGAGCGGCCCGGACCGCGGCCACCGCCGGCTGCGTACGCGGGATCCCCGTGGCCTCGAGGTCGTCCGCGCTCCAGCGCCGGGTCTGCCGGATGTCGAACCCCCACCGCCGGCCGTGGCCCGGCCGGACCTTGGCGCCCCGCGGCACCGAGACCCGCACCAGCGGTGAGGTGACGTGCTGCAACCCGGCCGCCTCGAGCGCGGAGAGTCCGTCGAGCATCGCCCGCGGGCCGGCCTCGAACACGGCGGCCCAGCGCCGCGCCTCGACCGGCAGGGGTCCGAGGTGGACGGCGACGCTCTGGGTGCCCACCCGCCGCCAGCGCTGGGCACGCACGTGCGCCCGGACCTCGCCCCGTGTCACCCCGAGGCCGTAGAGCTGACGTCGCGAGACGACACCGACCTGTTGCTCGGCGAGTCGGAGGGCACGACGGGCGGGAGAGGTGAACACGACCGGAACGCTCCCCGGCGTCGGTCTCTCTCACCACCCACCCCTGCGCGACCTGTGGAGAACTCTTGACGTCATACGAAGGGGTCGCGGGAGCAACCACCTCGTATGACGTCAGGGAGGGACGGCGCGTGACGTCATACGAAGAGGTCGCGGGAGCAACCACCTCGTATGACGTCAGGAGCCGCCCGGGCGCTCGTTGTAGACGCCGGCGGGCTCCTGGCCGCTGAGGCGGCCGATGGCGGCCATGATCTCGTCGGTGGCCTCGCGGCGGGCGCGGCCGGCAGGGACGCCGTCGAAGCGGCCGGTGAAGTCGAGGGGCTCGCCGAACTCGACGCGGACCTTGGCCAGGCGCGGCAGCCGGGCGCCGACGGGCTGCAGCCGCTCGGTGCCCTGCAGGCCGACCGGCACCACGGGCACCCCGGCCGTCAGGGCGAGGTGGGCGACGCCGGTGCGGCCGCGGTAGAGCCGGCCGTCGCGCGAGCGGGTGCCCTCGGGATAGATGCCGAACGCCTTGCCGTCGGCCAGCACCTCGAGCGCGGTGTCGAGGCTGGCGATGGCGGCCTTGGCGTCGTCGCGGTCGACCGGCAGCATGTCGATCGCCTCGAACCACGAGCGGGTGAGGTAGCCGCGCACCCCGGTGCCGGTGAAGTAGTCCTGCTTGGCCAGGTAGACCACGGTGCGCGGGACGACGATCGGCACCACCACGCTGTCGGCGAAGCTGCGGTGGTTGCTGGCCAGGATCACCCCGCCGGTGCGCGGCACGTTCTCCAGGCCGACGACCTCCGGGCGCCACACGGCCTTGGCCACGGGCGGCACCACCGCGTGGAGCAGGCCGTAGAGCATGGGTCCATTCAAGCGGTTACCGCTCGGTCCGCTGCTCCGCGTCCAGCTCGGCGAGCGCGTCGTCGAGGCCGACCTGCGGTGCCCAGCCCCACGAGGCGGCGCGCTCGGTGAGGATGCGTCCGGTCCAGGCCGGCTGGTCGTCCCAGGTGACCTCGACGCCGAGGGCACCGGCGACCGTGCCCAGGTAGTCGCGCCAGGTGTCCGAGCCGCCGGCCACGTTCACCGCGGTGCATCCGCCCGGCTCCGGGCCGGTGAGGGCCCCGGTGGCGGCGTCGGCGATGAACGCCGCGAGGTCGCGGACGTGCACCCAGGCCCAGGTCTCCTCGGCGACGGCGTGGCGCGAGCCCGGGTCCTCGCGCAGCTGGCGGGGTCGCAGCGTGTTCCACACCGACGTCGGGCCCGGGCCCAGGATGCACGGCGGGCGCACCAGGATGCGGGTGGTGCCCTCGACCGCGGCGATCGCGCGGTCGGTGTCTCGCTTCGTGACGGCGTAGTCACCGGCGTCGTCGGCGGCCAGGTCGGAGCTCTCGTCGACGTCGCCGACGCCGGGCCTGCGGTCGTAGGCCGCGGTGGTGGAGAGGTGCACGTGACGCTCCAGGCCGGCCTCGGCCGCGGCGCGTGCGATCACCTCGGTGCCCTCGACGCCGATGCGCTGCTGGGTGGCCAGGTCGGAGCCCATCGGGTGGACGGTGGTGACCAGCGCGCCGGCGCCCTCCAGGACGGCACGCGCCGTGCGCGGGTCGGCGAAGTCGCCCACCAGCTCCTCGAGGCCGTCGAGCTGCGGCGCGGTGCCGGAGCGCCGCACCAACGCGCGTACGCGCACGCCGCGCTCGGCGAGAGCGGCACAGGCCGCGCTGCCGACCAGACCGTTGGCGCCGGTGACCAGAACCGAGACGGGGGCACTCATGACCCTCACAGTGTCACGAGAGGCGTCACGCCCGGTGGGGCGGGACGCGAAGAGCCCCAGCGGGTATGAGGCGCTGGGGCTCTTCGGGGCCGGAGAGCGGTGACGTTCCAGCCCAGGCCCCGTGGCGGCACCGGATCCCGGTGGCCTCGTCACCCACCACCGCGGTGTGCCGGCCCCAGCCGGACACCGAATCGGATCCCCCACCCCGGGGTCCGTCCGCCCTCAGCAGAGGACGGCGTGAGGAGATGTCTATGCGCCGCGCTCGGCGCGGCGCAAGGGATCGGGGGAACTTTCTCGGCGATGGGAGCAACGGGCGCGAGTCGTCCACCGATGGACCGCCGAGATCCACAGGAAGGGTCTCGGATCCACAGGCCGCGAACGTCGCTGTGGACTCATACCGCCAGTCGGTCGAGGGGCCGGCGCTGGGCGGCGAGGTCGCGCAGCCCGGTGGCCGACTCGAACCCCGCGGCGATCTCCAGCAGCCGCCGCTCGCTGCCGTGGGGACCCACCAGCTGCAGCCCCACCGGCAGGCCGTCGCGGGTGAACCCGGCCGGCACCGAGATCGCCGGGCAGCCGGTGGTGGTGATGACGTAGGCCGAGCGCATCCAGGCCAGGTAGTCCTCCATCGCCCGGCCGTTGATAGACGTCGGGAACTCCTGGTCGGCCGGGAACGGCGCCACCTGCGAGACCGGCAGCGCCAGTACGTCGTAGTCGGCGAAGAACGTGCGCATCGTGTCCGAGAGCGCACTACGACCGGCGTAACCCCGGGCGACGTCCTCGCCGGTGAGGCTCTCCCCGGCCCGGATGTTGGCCACCAGCGACGGCTTCATCCGATCGGCGTGGTCGGCCAGCAGCGGCCCGAGCCCGTGGTGGAACAGCCAGGCCCGCAGCGTGCGGAACACCCCGTCGGCGCGACTGAGGTCGGGGTAGGCCGATCGCACCGAGGCGCCTGCGGCGCCGAGCGGTCCGGCCGCCTCCTCGACGACCCGGGCCACCTCGACGTCGACGTCGAGCAGGCCGCCGAGATCCACCGAGAGCGCCACCCGCACCTCGGCCAGCGACCCGGCCACCGCGGGGGCGAAGGTCGAGCCGGGTTCGCCGAGCGCGGTCGGCACCCGCGGGTCGGGGCCGGCGATCACCGAGAGCAGCAGCGCCAGGTCGTCGACGGTGCGGGCGAGAGGGCCGGCCACCGAGACCGTCTCCCAGTAGTTGTCGCTGGGCCAGGTCGGCACGCGCCCCAGCGAGGGCCGCAGCCCGACGACGCCGTTGAAGGAGGCGGGGTTGCGCAGCGAGCCGCCCATGTCGGAACCGTCGGCCAGCGCGACCATCCCCGAGGCCAGGGCAGCGGCCGCACCGCCCGACGAGCCGCCGGCCGAGCGGCCCAGGTCCCAGGGGTTGAGCGTGGTGCCGAAGATCGGGTTGAAGGTGTGCGAGCCGGCCGCGAACTCCGGCACGTTGGTCTTGCCGATCACCACGGCCCCGGCGGCGATGATGCGCTCGACCAGCAGGTCGCTGCCGGTGGCGACGTTGTCGCGCAGGATCGGCGAGCCGCACGTAGTCGGCCACCCCTCGGCGTCGTGGGTGTCCTTGACGGCGAACGGCAGTCCGAACAGCGGGCCGCGCGCCGAGCGGCGCCGGTCGGCGGCCCGGGCGGCCTCGCGGGCGCGGTCGGCGTCGAGGGAGACGATCGCGTTGACGCGCGGGTTCACCTCGGCGATGCGCGCCAGGTGCAGCTCGAGCAGCTCCTCCGCCGAGATCTCGCCCGCGGTGGTCGCGGCCACCATCGCCCGGGCCGAGGCGTACGTATCCATCTAGACGCGGCGCGTGATCCGGCCGGCCACGACGCCGAGCAACACCAGTCCCGCACCGACGGCGATGCCGGTGAGGAAGGAACGCTCGTTCAGCGAGCCGGGAGGACGCGACGGTGGGGTGAAGACCCTGTCTCCCTTCGGTTCCGAGACGGTGGCCGGCGCAACCTCCTCGACCTGCGAGGGGTCGGTGATCGCCCGCTCCACCTGGGTGAAGAACTCCGCGGCCATCCGCTTCGAGACGCTGGTGAGCATCCGCTGCCCGACGCCCCCGACCATCCCGCCGACCACCGCGTCGGCGTCGTAGTGCAGCAGCGTGGTGCCGTCGCCGTTGTCGCCGAAGCTCACCTCCACCGTCGCACCGACCGTGCCGGGCGCCCCGGAGCCGTCCAGGCGCATCGTCAGCGAGGAGGGCTCGTGGAGGTCCGAGAGCGCGCAGGTGCCGTCGTAGGTGCCCTTGATGGCCGCGACGCCCGCGGTGACCGTCATGGCGTAGGCGTGCTCGGCCGTCTCCTCCAGCCGCGAGCAGCCGGGGATGGTGCGCACCAGCACCCGCGGGTCGAGCAGCGCGTCCCAGACCTGCTGCACGGGGGCGGCGATCGTGTTCTCTCCGGTGATCCTCATCGGTGCTCCTCTCGCAGCGTGAACAGGTCGCTGGGGCTGATCGGCATCGCGGTGATCTCGATGCCCTCGGCGTCCTCGATCGCGGAGGCGAACAGCGCCGCCGAGGGGATGACGCCGGCCTCCCCCGCGCCCTTGATGCCCAGCGGGTTGAGCGGCGAGGGGGTCTCGAGGTGGTCGATGTCGATGGTCTCGGGCACCTCGCTCACGTAGGGCATCAGGAAGTCCATGAAGGAGGCGTTCTGCAGCTGGCCGTTCTCGTCGTAGACCATCCGCTCGTACAGCGCACCGCCGACGCCCTGCGCCACCCCGCCGTGGATCTGGCCCTCCACGATCATCGGGTTGATCAGGTGCCCGCAGTCGTGCACCACCGCGTACTTGAGGATCGTGATCTCGGCCGTGTCCGGGTCGGTCTCGACGATCACCGCGTGCATGCCGCTGGCGAAGGTCGAGCGCTCGGGTGAGTAGAAGTCCTTGCCCTCCAGGCCCGGCTCCTCCCCCGGTGCGACCGGCGGCTTGTCCGGGTCGCCCACGGCGAACTGGGTGGCCGACTTGGAGGCCTCGTCGAAGGCGTAGCGCAGCGGGTTCGACAGCACCGCCACCGTGCCGAGCGAGATCGACGCACCGGGCGCGCCCTTGACCGAGACCACGCCGTCGGTGATCTCGAGGTCGTCGACGTCGGCCTCCAGCGCCTCGGCGGCGATCCGCAGCGCCTTCTCCTTGGCCCGCTTGGCGGCCAGGTGGATGGCCGAACCGCTCATCACCGCCGCGCGCGAGGCGAACGTGCCGACGGCGTACGGCATCCGCCGGGTGTCGCCGGTGACCACCTCGACGTCCTCGAACCGCACCCCGAGCTCGTCGGCCACCAGCTGCGCGAACACGGTCTGGTGGCCCTGTCCCTGCGAAGTCAGCCCCGTGGCCACCTTGACCTTCCCGGAGGTCTCGATGTGCACGTGCGCGCCCTCGTAGGGCCCTACTCCGGTGCCCTCGACGTAGCAGGCCAGCCCGATGCCGACGCGACGTCCCTGGGCCGCCATCTCCTTGCGGTACTGGGGGAACTCGTCCCAGCCGACCAGCTGCTTGATCTTCTCCAGCGACGCCGGGTAGTCGCCGGAGTCGTAGGTCAGCGGCCGCCCGTCCTGGAAGACCAGGCCGTGCTCGTAGGGGAACTCGTCGGGCTGGATGAAGTTGACCGCACGCACCTCGGTGCGGTCCTTGCCGAGGTAGGCCGCGATCGCGTCCATCGTGCGCTCCATGGCGTAGACGCCCTGGGGCCGGCCGGCGCCGCGGTAGGGCGTGACGATCACGGTGTTGGTGTAGATGCTCTCGAACACGACCCGGTAGGCGCGCGGCTTGTAGGGCCCGAGCAGCTGCGTGCTGGTGATGATCGGGACGATCAGCCCGTACGGCGTGTAGGCGCCGTGGTCGTGCCAGAACATCACGTCGAGGCCGAGGAGGCGTCCCTCGTCGTCGAAGCCGACCTCGATGTGCTGCACCTGCGCGCGCTCGTGGGCGCTGGCCACGAAGTGCTCGCGGCGGTCCTCCACGTAGCTGACCGGCCGGCCCAGCCGCATCGCGGCCAGCGGCACCAGCAGCTCCTCGGGCCACGGGTGGTTGATCTTGACCCCGAACCCGCCGCCGACGTCGGGGGTGATGACGTCGACCGCCCGCAGGTCCAGCCCGAGCTTGGCGGCCACCGCGGCCCGCACGCCGGTGGCGGTCTGCGTGGACGACCACACCTGCAGCCGCTGCTGGTCGGGGTCCCAGCGGGCGGCGACGCCGCGGCCCTCCAGCGGCGTGCACGCGCTGCGCTCGACGTCGAGGTCCAAGGTGAGCGTGTGCGGCGCCTTCGCGATCTCGGCGGGCGCGTCGCCGTTGTGCTGCTCCATGCGGGCGCCGACGTTGCCCGGGACGTCGTCGTGCACCAGGTGCTCGGCCGCGCGCGAGGCCGCGATGCCCACCACCGCGGGCAACGGCTCGTAGCGCACCCGGATCCGGGCGACGGCGTCCTCGGCCACGTAGCGGTCGGTGGCCACCACGAACGCCACCGCCTCGCCGGCGTAGTTCACCTCGTCCTTGGCCAGCGCGTACTGCGTGCGGCCGTGCGTGAGCGTCGGGTGCGGGATGAGCAGCGGCAGCGGCTCGCCCATCGCGTCCTCGAGGTCGTCGTAGGTGTAGACGGCCACGACGCCCTCGACGTCGAGCACCGGCTCCACGTCGATGTCGAGGATGCGGGCGTGAGCGTGGGGGCTGCGTAGCACGGCCGCGTGCAGCGCGTCCTGACCGGAGAACACGTCGCCGACGTAGCGGCCCTGCCCGCGCAGCAGCCGGTCGTCCTCCACGCGCGGCACCTTGGTGCCGAAGAGCTTCGTGGTCACCGCAGCTCGGCCGCCTTCAACACGGCCGCGACGATGTTCTGGTACCCCGTGCAGCGGCACAGGTTGCCGCCGACCATCTCCCGCGCCTCATCGCGCGTGGGATGCGGGTTCTCCTCGAGCCCGGCGGTGATGGTGGTGAGGAAACCGGGCGTGCAGAAGCCGCACTGCAGGCCGTGGCAGTCCTTGAACGCCTGCTGCACCGGGCCGAGCGAGCCGTCTGGCTGCGAGAGCCCTTCCACCGTGGTGATCTCGGCCTCGACGGCCGAGACCGCGAACATCAGGCACGCGCGCGTCGGCGCCCCGTCGAGGAGCACCGTGCAGGCCCCGCAGACGCCGTGCTCGCAGCCGACGTGGGTGCCGGTGAGGCCGAGGTCGAGCCGCAGCGCGTCGGAGAGCAGCCGCCGCGCCGGCACCGCGACGGCGTGGTCGTGGCCGTTGACCCGCAGCGTGATCTCGTGGAGCTCCTCGCTCATGCGGCCTGCTCGAGGACGCGGCGGGTCAGCACGCGCACCAGCTGGGACCGGTAGGCCGCGGTGGCGTGGATGTCGGGCTGCGGGTCCAGGTGGGCCAGCGCGGCCTCGCCGACGTCGTCGGGCGCCACCCCGGTGAGGTCGACGATGGTCGGCACCTCCTCGACCGAGAGGTAGGCGACCCGGGTGCGCTCGGGCCCGACCAGCGCGGCGACTCCGCACATCGCGTAGTCGCCGTGCCGGCGGGCGATCTCGGCGAAGCCGACCCGCTCGCCCGGACGCAGCGCCGGGAACCACGCCGAGACGGCGATCTCGTCGTGCGCGAGGGTCGACTCCAGCGGGCCGGCGAAGAGGTCGGCGGCCTCGATGGTGCGCCGGCCGCGGACCGAGGCCACCTCGACCGAGCCGCCCAGCAGCGCCAGCACCGCGGGCATCTCGGCCGCGGCGTCGGCGTGGACGATCGAGCCGACCGTGGTGCCGCGGTTGCGGATGGTCGGGTGCGCGACGTGGCTGAGCGCGAGACGCAGCAACGGCTGCGTACGCGCGGCGTCCTCGTCGCGCAGCAGCGCGGCGTGGCGCACGAGGGCACCGATGCGCACCCCGTCGTCGTCGCAGGAGATGCGGTCGAGGTCGGGCACGGCGTTGATGTCGACCAGCATCGCCGGCGCGGCCAGCCGCATCGTGAGCAGCGGCACCAGGCTCTGGCCGCCGGCCAGCACCTTGGCGTCAGGATGCGCGCCGAGGACCTCGAGTGCCTCCTCGAGGGAGCGGGGGCGGACGAACGCGAAGGGGGCCGGCTTCACAGGAGCAGTGTCACAGCGCCTTGGTGACCTCGCCCGAGCCGAGCTCGGCCCGCCGACCCTTGACCAGGTGGAAGTAGGCGATCACCAGGATCGTGCCGAGCGCGATGCCCGAGAGCGAGAAGTCGTCGGTGATCTGCAACGTGACGCCGCCGATGCCGGCGATGATGCCGGCGGCCAGGCCCACCATGTTGACCGGGTTGGCGAAGTCGACGCCGTTCTCCACCCAGATCTTGGCCCCCACCAGACCGATCATCCCGTAGAGCACCACGGTGATGCCGCCCAGGACTCCGCCGGGAGTCGCGCTGACGATGGCGCCGAACTTGGGGCACAGCCCGAGCAGGATCGCCACCAGGGCGGCCACGTAGTAGGCGGCCGTGGAGTAGACGCGGGTGGCCGACATGACGCCGATGTTCTCGGCGTACGTGGTGGTGGGCGAGCCGCCGAACAGGCTGGAGAGCGCCGTGGCCAGGCCGTCGGCGCCGATCGCGCGGCCCATGTAGGGGTCCAGGTCGTCGCCGGTCATCTCCGCGACCGCCTTCACGTGGCCGGTGTTCTCCGCGATGAGCGCGATGACACCGGGCAGCACCAGCAGGATGAAGGTGAGCGAGAAGCTCGGCGCGTGTACGACGCTGACGCCGTCGGCCAGCTTGCCGCTGGGCAGGCCGATCCAGTCGGCGGCCTTGACCCCGGCCCAGCTGACGCGGTCGTGGTCGATCTGCTTGGTGGTGTCGGCGCCGGTGACCGAGTGGATCTGGCCGAACAGCAGGTCGCTCAGCCAGGACAGCACGTAGCCGAAGATCAGCGCCAAGAAGACCGCGATGCGCGACCAGAAGCCCGGGAACATCACCGCCGCGACCACCATGAAGGTGGCGGTGATCAGCGCGATCCACTGGTCCTGGGGCCAGTAGATGCCGGCGACCACGGGGGCGAGGTTGAAGCCGATCAGCATCACCACCGCGCCGGTGACGGCGGGCGGCAGCACGGCGTGGATCACCCGCGCGCCGGCCACGTGGATCACCAGGCCGATGACCGCCAGCACCAGGCCGGCGACCAGGATGGCGCCGGTGACGTCGGCGGAGTCGCCGCCCTGCCCCCGGATCGCGGCCACCGCGGCCACGAAGGAGGCGCTGGTGCCCAGGTAGCTGGGCACCCGGTTCTGCACCACGAGCAGGAACCCGATCGTGCAGATGCCGGAGAACAGGATCGCCAGGTTGGGGTCGAGGCCCATGACGATCGGGAACACGAAGGTGGCGCCGAACATGGCCACGACGTGCTGGGCCCCCAGCCCGGCGGTGCGGCCCCAGCTCAGCCGCTGCCGCGGCCCCACCGACTGTCCGGGCGGCGGCGTCTTGCCGTCGTGGACGACCTCCCAGCTGAACAGCGACATCGGCGCACCCTTCATCGGCCCTGGTCCGGCTCCCGAGAGGCCCGAAACTAGTGCGATCCAGTTCACACCCTCACCGGCGAGAAGCGCCGAAGGAACACCGGGTGCGATGGCAACGGTTGTGGGGCCCTCAGCCCGGTGTCACCCGGTGACCTCGAGCACCCGCAGCGCGACGGCGACGTCGAGGCGCAGGTGCGGGTCGCTGCCGAGCGGGCCGAGCAGCCGTTCGAGCTTGCCGACCCGGTAGCGCATCGTGTTGTAGTGGAAGAACTGCGTGCGCGCGGCCTCGGCCACGTTGAAGTTGGTGTCGAGCAGCACCTGGAGCGTCTCGCGCAGGTCGGCGGCCTCCTGCGTCGTGCCGGCCAGCACGCCCAGCACGTCGTGGGCGAACGCCTTGAGCTCGGCCGGGTCGGGCACCAGCGCGATCAGCCGGTGCAGGCCGAGCTGGTCGAAGGCGGTGCTCGAGCCGCGGCCGTGGATCATCCGGCCGACCTCGAGCGCGCGCCGTGCCTGGGCGTACGCCGCGGGCAGCCCGGTGACGCCGGGCACCGGCCGCCCCACCCCCACCGAGAAGCTGCGCCGGCCGCCGCCCTTGTCGCCGCGCACGGCGTGGACCGTCCGCTCGACCAGCAGCGTGTCGGCCGCGGCGTCGGCCCCGGCCGGCAGCAGGGTGACGACCTCGGAGGAGAAGTCCAGGCTGGCGATGCCGGGGTCGACGACGGCCGCCACCTGGCGCCAGGCCGCGGAGAAGCGCTCCTGGAACTGCCGCTGCCGGGCCTGGGAGACGGGCGGCTCGTCGGGCAGCGGCGGGTCGATCTCGGCGCAGGCCACCAACAGCGGGCGGCCGAGGTCCCAGCCGAACCCGGCGCCGTGCTCCACGACGTACGCCGGGTCGCCGGCACGGCCCAGGAACACGTCGCGCAAGAAGTCGCCGCGGTACTTCGACTCGACCGCGTTGACCGCCTCCTGGCGGGTGATGAACAGCGCCGCGACCGCGCACGCGCGCTCCATCGCGCGCACGTCGTGGTCGGTGATCGGGCCGTCGATGCGGACGCACACCAGCCGGGCCAGGTCGGCGCCCGCCGCCACCACGCGCATCATGCGGGCCCGTCCGGCGCCCACCACGGCGCCGTCCTTGGCGGCGCGCTCCACGCGGAAGCGCCCGGTGGGGTCGAGGAGCCCGGCCCCGTCGAGCGCCTCGCGCACCGGCGCCGGCACCGACGCCGCCCGCTCGCGGCCGTCGGTGGAGGTGATGAGGACGCCGACGTCGAGCACCTGCGCGAGCTCGGCCGCGATCTGGCTCAGCTCACCGCCCTCGAGCACCACCTGGGTCAGCGCGATGTGAAGGGCGTCGGCCCGCTGGTCCCAGTCCGTCGGGGCGGAGGGCAACTCTTGCACCGCTCACCACCGATCGTTGGCAGAACCTCACATGACCCCGCGTCTGCGCCGGACAGTACCGTCCTTGCGGTGAGGTTGGTCAGCGCCGTGCTCGCCGCAGCGGCCGGCCCGCGCACCGCGATGCGGCTGGCCGGCCCGCGTCGCGAGCTCTCGATCGTCCACCGCGGCCACGACGCGCTCTACCTCGACCTGGGCGGCTGGTGCCTGGGCGTCGTACGGCCTCCCGCCGTGCAGGTGCCGTGCGCGCTGGTGCTGGGTCCCGACGCCGAGATCGACCTGGCGGGCGTCGAGACCGCCACCGCGGACGACTCCGAGCTGGAGCTGGACGGGGTACGGGTCAGGATCGCGCGCTTCCGCGACGTCCGCGTGCCGAGGATCACCGCGATCCACCCCGAGGCGGCCGCCGTCCTGAGCGCTCACGCGAGCCCAGCGTCCGAGGAGCTGGGCGAGGTCAGCGATCCCGTCTCCCTCGTCGGCCGCGGCAGCGGGCTCACCCCCCTCGGCGACGACGTGCTCGCCGGCCGCCTCGCGACGTCATACGCCCTGGGCGTCCCGGCGACCGTTCCGTATGACGTCCGGGGTGCCACCACCCTGCTCTCGGCCACCCTGGTGGACTGCGCGGCCCGCGGCGAGGTGCTGCCGCAGTTCCGCGACGTCGTGGTCGGCCTCGGCGACCCCGCGAGCCTCGGTGCGGCAGCCGAGCGACTGGCGGCGGTCGGCCACACCTCGGGCGCGGGTCTGCTGCTGGGCGCCAGCCTGGAGCTCGAGCACGGAGGGCTGGCGGCATGAGCACGCACGTCGAGGTCCGTCCCGGCGCCTACGCCGACTCCGTCGCGCTGCTGCAGGTCAGTCGCGAGGTGCAGCAGGTCGCCGGCGTCGCCGCGGCCCAGGTGGCGATGGCCACGGCCCTCAACCTCGAGGTGCTGGCGAAGATGGGCTTCGACCTGCCCGCCTCCACCCCGAACGACATGGTGGTGGCGATCCGGCTCGACGACGACGCGGCGCTCGGGGCTGCGCTGGCCGCCGTCGAGACCGCCCTGACCCGCCGCAGCCGGAGCACCGAGACGGCGACCGAGCCGCACCGCACCACCGCCACCGCCCTCCTCGACGCTCCCGGCGCGATCGTGCTGGTCAGCACGCCCGGCGCCAGCGCGGCCGTGGAGGCGATGGACGCGCTGGCGGCAGGGCACGACGTCATGCTCTTCAGCGACAACGTGCCGGTCGCGCACGAGGTGGCACTCAAGACGTACGCCGCGCAGCACGGGCTGCTGGTGATGGGCCCCGACTGTGGCACCGCGGTGGTCGACGGGCTCGGGCTGGGCTTCGCCAACGCCGTCGAGCCGGGGCCGGTCGGCATCGTCGCGGCCTCGGGCACCGGCTGCCAGCAGGTGCTCTGCCTGCTCGACCACGCCGGCGTCGGCGTGACCCACGCGCTGGGCGTGGGCGGGCGCGACCTGAGCGCCGAGATCGGGGGCGCCGCCACCCGCGAGGCGCTGCGCCGGCTCGACGCCGACCCGGCCGTCGAGCGGATCGTCGTGGTCTCCAAGCCACCGGCACCCGAGGTCGCAGCAGACCTGGAGCAGTACGCAGCGGGACTGGGCACCCCGGTCTCCTGGGCCCTGCTGGGCGCGGGCCGCCTCGACCTGACCGCGGCGTCGGAGGACCTGCTCGCCGAGAAGCCGACCTGGCCGGTGGACGGACAGGCACGGCCGAGCGCGGGCCCGGTCCGCGGCTACTACGTGGGCGGCACGCTGGCGGCCGAGGCCCGCCAGATCCTGGACGAGGGCGCGGAGGTGATCGACTTCGGCGACGACGAGTACACCCGCGGCCGGGCCCATCCGATGATCGACCCCACCCTGCGGCTGGAGCGCATCGCAGAGGTCGGCGACGGCGTGCTGCTGCTCGACGTCGTGCTCGGCCACGGCGCCGAGCCCGATCCCGCCGAGCGGCTCGCCCCGGCCGTCCGGGCCGCCGTCGAGCGCGGCGTAGCCGTGGTCGTCGCCTGCGTGGGCACCCGCCACGACCCGCAGCACCGCGAGCGCCAGGTGGCCGCGCTGGTCGAGGTCGGCGCCGAGGTGCACCTCTCCCACGCGGGCGCCGCCCGCCGAGCCCTGGAGGTCAGCCGTGGTTGACGTCGTCAGCGTCGGCACCGACGTCCTCGCCGACGCCGTCGCCGAGCAGGCCGCCGGCGTCGAGCGGGTCGACTGGCGACCGCCCGTGCCCGGCACCGAGGACGACCTGGCCACCGTCGCGCTGGACCCGCTACGACCGGGCGCGAACGAGCAGGCACTGGCCGCGATGCTGGCGGTGCAGGCCCGGCTGGTCGACGTCCGCCCCGCCGGCGAGGTGCTCGGCCTGGAGCCGGGGCGGTTCCTGCACGCCGGGCCGCCGATCGCCTGGGAGCAGGCGTCCGGCCCGCTGCGTGGCGCACTGATGGGCGCCGCCGCGCTGGAGGGGCTGGTCGAGGACCCGGAGGACGCCGCCGAGCGGTTCGCCCGCGGCGACTTCACCCTCGAGCCGTGCCACCACCACGCCTCGGTCGGGCCGATGGCCGGCGTCGTCTCCCCCAGCATGTGGATGTGGGTGCTCGAGGACCCCGCCAGCGGCCGGCGCACGCACTGCACCCTGAACGAGGGACTGGGCAAGGTGCTGCGCTACGGCGCCTACTCCCCCGAGGTGATCGAGCGGCTGCGGTGGATGAACGACGTGCTCGGGCCGTGGCTGCGGGTCGGGGTGACACAGAGCGAGCCCGTCGACGTCACCGGGATCCTCACCCAGATGCTGCAGATGGGCGACGAGGCCCACAACCGCAACCGCGCCGGCACGCTGATGCTGCTGCGCGACCTGATGCCGGCGATGATCCGCGCCGAAGGCGACCAGTCCGACCAGGCCGACCTGGCCGAGGTGGTCCGCTTCGTCGGCGCCAACGACCACTTCTTCCTCAACCTGGCCATGCCGGCCTGCAAGCTGGCCCTCGACGCCGCCCGCGACATCGAGGGCTCGACGATGGTCGTCGCCATGGCTCGCAACGGCACCGAGTTCGGCATCCAGACCGCCGGCACGGGCGAGGAGTGGTTCACCGGCCCCGCGCAGGTGGCCGACGGCCTCTTCCTCGGCGACTACGGCCCCGAGGACGCCAACCCCGACATCGGCGACTCCGCGATCACCGAGACCGCCGGGCTCGGCGGGTTCGCGATGGCCACGGCGCCGGCCATCGTCCGGCTGGTCGGCGGCACCGTGCCCGACGCGCTGGCCACCACCCGCCGGATGCGCGAGATCACGCTGGGCGAGAACCCGCGCTGGAGCATCCCGGTGCTCGACTTCGACGGCACCCCGAGCGGCATCGACGTCGCCCGCGTGTGCCGGACCGGCATCCTGCCGCAAATCAACACCGGCATGGCCGGAGCGGTCGCCGGCGTCGGCCAGGTCGGCGCCGGACTGGTCACGCCGCCGGCGGAGATCTTCCCGGCGGCGCTGGCCGCACTCGCCGCCCGCACCCGGGCCCGGGTGCGGTAGACAGAGGTCATGTCCCTGACCTCCCTGGGCGGGTCCGAGGTCCACACCTCGGGTGACCTGCCCGCCGTCGGTACGGTCGCACCGGCCTTCACGCTCAGCGCCGAGGACCTCTCCGACGTCCGTCTCCCCACCACCGGCCGCACCGTGCTCAACGTCTTCCCCAGCGTCGACACCTGGGTGTGCGCGGCCAGCGTCCGCCGCTTCAACGAGCTCGCCGCGGGACTCGCCGAGACCACGGTGCTGTGCGTGTCGATGGACCTGCCGTTCGCGATGAACCGCTTCTGCGGCGCCGAGGGCATCGACAACGTCAAGGTGGCCTCGGCGTTCCGCTCCGACTTCGGCCAGACGTACGGCGTCACGATGACCGACGGCCCGATGCGGGGGCTGTTCGCCCGCGCGGTGCTGGTGCTCGACGACGACGCCACGGTGCTGCACGCCCAGCTGGTGCCCGACATCGGCTCCGAGCCCGACTACGACGCCGCGGTGGCGGCCCTGCGGGACTGAGGTGTTCGGTCGGCTCCGGCGACGCTCGGGCGGCTCGGACCACCGGCTCGACGTGCTCATCGTCTTCCGGCTGCTGCTGGAGCGGGCACCCGGCCCCAAGGAGCAGCAGACCTTCCTCACCGGCCTCGGTGAGGGACGTGGACTCCCCTGGGCGGCGCAGCGGGTGGCCAACAAGCCGGAGTACGCCGAGCGCCTCGGCGAGCGGGACCGGTTCGACACCGTGACAGACCGGGCCCAGCGACGGCCGGCCACCGCCGCGGAGCGCACCCAGGGCCTGCCGGAGACGGTCGCGGCCCTGGTCGCCGACCCTGGAGTGCGCGCCCAGTACTCCGAGCTGGAGCTGGAGTCCCCGCGCGGCATCGACCCGGCCCACCCGCAGACCTACCGCCGCTGGCTCGAGCACCACCGGTCGTGGCGGGCGGCCACCGCGCCCCCACCGGCACCGGGACTGCTCACCCTGATCCCTGCCGACGCCGACTGGGAGGCGGCGGTGGCGGCCGCCACCGGCCGCTTCGTCGCGCTGCTGGAGCCGGGGCAGCAGCTGGATCCCGACGTCGAGGCCTGGCTGGGCCCGCACGCCGACGCCGACGTGCTGCTCACCGACGGCGACCAGGCCGACGGCCCGGTGCTGCGCGCCGCCTGGGACCCCGACGAGGCACGGTCACGGCCGCCGGCCGGCCTGGTCGCGGTGCGTCGCGAGCTGGCGGCGCAGTGCCGTCTCGACCCCGACGCGCCGGCGTGGAGCCTGGTGCGTCAGATCGCCGGCCGGACCCCGCCGCCGGACGTCCGCCGCGTGCCCGGCGTGTTCCTGCACTCCCCCGGCGGCCCGGCACCGCACGTCCGCGTCCACCATCGGCTGCCAGACCCCGCGCCGCTGGTCACGATCATCATCCCCACCCGCGACCGGGCCGACCTGCTCGGCGCCTGCCTTGAGGCTCTGCTGCACCGCACCGACTACCCGCGGTTGGAGGTGCTGGTGCTCGACAACGAGAGCGTCGAACCGGCCACGGCCGACCTGCTGGCCGAGCTCTCCGCCGACCCGCGGGTGCGCGTCGTGGAGCAGCCCGGCGGCTTCAACTGGTCGGCCTTCAACAACCGCGGGGTCTCGCTGGCACGCGGCGAGGTCGTCGTGCTGCTCAACAACGACACCGTCGCGCTGGACCCGGACTGGCTCACCGAGCTGGTCGGTCATGCCGTCCGCCCCGACGTGGGGGCCGTGGGCGCCAAGCTGCTCTACGAGGACGGCAGCGTCCAGCACGCCGGGATGAGCGTCGGTCCGGCGGCCCTCACCCCACACTTGTTCCGTCACGAGCCCGCGGACTCGACCGTCGCGGGCGGCGCGCTGCTCGACGTCCGCACGGTCGGGTCGGTCACCGGCGCCTGCCTGGCGATGCGTCGCGAGGTGTTCGAGCAGGTCGGCGGGCTGGAGCAGGACGAGCTGCGCGTCACCTACAGCGACGTCGACCTGTGCCTGCGCGTGCGCGCGGCCGGGCTGCGCGTGGTGTGGACGCCGTTCGCCCGGCTCACGCACCTGGCCAACGCCACCCGCGACACCACCACGCCGGAGGAGAAGCCGCGCGTGGAGCGTGAGCGGGCCTACCTGCGCCGCACCTGGGGCGAGCTCGTCGAGTTCGATCCGTGGCTCTCGCCCTACTTGGTCAACCGCGACGGTGCGCCGCTGTTGGCGTGGCGCCCTCGTCCAGCGGGTCGTCCGGGAACCACACCGCCCGGCTGAGGTCGACCCGGCCGGATGCCCGCAGCGGCGTGCCCTCGGCCAGGTACGCCTGCCGTGCCTCGTCGCCGTGCGAGGGCGGCAGCGAGCCGTCGGCTCGCACCACCCGCCACCACGGCACACCGCCGCCGTCGGTGGCCATCACGTTGCCCACCAGACGGGGGCCGCTGCCGACGACCTCGGCGATCAGGCCGTAGGTGGTGACCCGCCCGGCCGGCACCTGCTCGACGATCGAGAGCACGCGCTCGACGTACTCCTCGGTGCGGCTGACCACACCGAGGAGTGTGCCCCGTCGTCAGAGGATGGGGTCGAAGGGCTCGGTGCCGTCGACCAGCTGCAGGCCGCTGATCCCAGAGTGCTCCTGGGCGAAGGCGAGCTCCTTGGCCAGGTCGCCGATGTTGTTCGACGCCGGGAGCGGTGCCAGCCCGAGGGTGGAGAGCACGCCGATCGCCTTGCCGTCGGCGCTCATGAAGCCGCTTCCGGAGTCGCCCGGGATGCCGGGGGTGACGGTGTAGAGCGGGTGCGACCAGCCGCCGTCGGCGGCGTCGTCGCCCAGGCTGATGCCGGTGTGCGGCGAGAGCGGCGAGAGGCCCGCGCGCAGCGAGGAGTTGCCGTAGGTCCAGACCCGGTCGCCGGCGGCGGTGCCGTCGGTGTCGATGCCGGTGGGACCGCCCCAGAACGGCACCGACGGGTTCACCTTGGAGACGTCGGCGGCGTCGACCTTGACCAGCGCCAGGTCGTTGTAGGCGCAGGTGTTGGCGTCGGTGGTGCCGAGCGCGCGCTCAGTGATCCAGGAGCTGTAGGCCAGCGTGCCGTGCCCGACGATGGTGCCCTCGGAGACCAGGTTGCCGTCGTTGGTGAAGTCGACCTGGGTGCCCAGCGGCACCGACGCGGTGTCGCAGCCGTTGGTGTCGGTCGAGGAGCCGGTGCCCGCGCAGTGGGCGGCGTAGCCGACGTAGACGTCGCCGGCGGCGTCGCTGTAGACGAAGTTCGCCGTGCACTGGGCGCCGTCGGTGTACATCATCGTGCCGGGGTGAATCAGCGCCGAGTCGGCCGGCGCCCAGGTGGGTGCGGCCTGCGCGGTGGTGGTGCCTGCGGTGACGGCGGCCCCAGCGAGCGCGACGGCTGAAGCGGCGGCCAGGACGAGTCGAGTGCGACGCATACCGGCCCCAACGAGGGCGGCGGGTCGAGGTTACGCGTCAGTAGCTGGGCTGGCTGGGGTCGATCTGGTTCACCCAGGCCACCACGCCGCCGCCGACGTGCACGGCGTCGGAGTAACCGGCGCCCTTGAGCACCGCGAGCGCCTCGGCCGAGCGCACACCCGACTTGCAGTGCAGCACGATCGGCTTCCCGGAGTCGGAGCTGGGCAGCTGCTCGAAGGCGTTGCCGTTGAGGAACTCGCCCTTGGGGATCAGCACCGATCCGGGGATCTGGTTGATCTCGTACTCGTTGGGCTCGCGGACGTCGACGAGCAGGAAGTCCCGCGTGCCCTCGGCGCGCTCCTTGAGCATGTGCTCCAGCGTGGTCACCGAGATGGTGGCGTCGGCGGCGGCCTCGGCGGCCTCGTCGGAGACGGCGCCGCAGAAGGTCTCGTAGTCGATCAGGCCGGTGACGGTGGGATTCTCCCCGCACAGCGCGCAGTTCGGGTCCTTGCGGACCTTGAGCTTGCGCCACTCCAGCTCGAGGGCGTCGTAGATGACCAGCTGGCCGACGGCGGGCTCGCCGATGCCGGTGATGAGCTTGATGGCCTCGTTGACCTGGATGGAGCCGATGCTGGCGCACAGCACGCCCAGCACGCCGCCCTCGGCGCAGCTGGGCACCATGCCGGGCGGCGGCGGCTCGGGGTAGAGGCAGCGGTAGCACGGCGCGTCGTCGGCGAGGGTGGGCGCGAAGACGCTGGCCTGGCCGTCGAAGCGGTAGATCGAGCCCCACACGTAGGGGATGCCGAGGAAGTACGCGGCGTCGTTGACCATGTAGCGCGTCGCGAAGTTGTCCGTGCCGTCGACGATGAGGTCGTAGCCGCGGAAGATCTCCATGACGTTGTCGTTGTCGAGCCGCTCGTTGTGCACGACGACCTCGACGTAGGGGTTCGTCTCGGCGATCGACTCCTTCGCCGAGATCGCCTTCGGCTTGCCGATGTCGGACTGGCCGTGGATCACCTGGCGCTGCAGGTTCGACTCGTCGACCTCGTCGAACTCGGCGATGCCGAGGGTCCCGACGCCGGCCGCGGCCAGGTAGAGCAGCGCCGGGCTGCCCAGCCCGCCGGCGCCGATGACCAGCACCTTGGCGTTCTTGAGCCGCTTCTGCCCGCTCATCCCGACGTCCGGGATGATCAGATGCCGGCTGTAGCGCCGCACCTCGTCGATGCTCAGCTCGTCGGCGGGTTCGACCAGAGGGGTCACGTCAGCAGTCCTTCGCAGTGGAGTCCTTGCGATGCACCCAACAGCGGTGCTCGGCTCCATGTTCCCGCAGTGGTGGGTGCCCGACCGGGCACCGACCGCGATCCGGACTGACGGGTAGGGTTCGCGGCGTGGCGACAGCAGACGGCGCGACGCGCACGGCCCGGGGCGTACGACTGCCCCGCGGCGCTCGCCGGCGCCAGTTGCTGCAGGCCGCGCTCGAGGTCTTCGCCGAGCAGGGCTACCACGCCGCCGCCATGGACGAGATCGCCGACCGGGCCGGGGTCTCCAAGCCGGTGCTCTACCAGCACTTCCCCGGCAAGCTGGAGCTCTACCTCGCGCTGCTGGACACCTCCTGCGACACGATCATCGACTCCTCGCGCCGTGCGCTGGCCTCCACCGAGGACAACAAGGAGCGCGTCGCGGCGACGATGAGCGCCTTCTACGACTACGTCGCAGCCGCCGAGGGCGCCTTCCGGCTGGTCTTCGAGTCCGACCTGACCAACGAGCCGGCCGTCCGCGAGCGCGTCGACCGCGTCACCCGCGAGTGCGCGGCGCTGACCGCCGAGGTCATCCGCGAGGACACCGGCCTGCCCGACGAGCCCGCCCATCTGCTGGCGGTCTCGCTGGTGGGAATGGCCCAGGTCAGTGCGCGTTACTGGTTGGCGCAGGGGTCGAAGCTCTCCCGCGACGACGCCGTGGCGCTGGTCTCCGGACTGGCCTGGCGCGGCATCCGCGGCTACCCCCGCAACGACGAGCACTGACCACACCCACCCACGTATCAGGAGGTCCTCCCATGGAGGTCAAGATCGGCGTCCAGAACGCCCCCCGCGAGCTGTCCATCGACACCGACCTCGACGCCGACGGCATCGAGAAGATGGTGGCCAAGGCCATCGCCGACAACGGCGTCGTGGCCCTCTCCGACGCTCGCGGGCGCCGCATCGTGGTGCCCGCCGACCGGCTCGCCTACGTCGACGTCACCACCAGCGTCACCGGCACCGTCGGGTTCCGCGGCTAGCAGCGGGTAGACTGGCGCTCGACGTCCAGGCATCCCGACGCATCTCACCCGAGCCGCGGAGCCGGGTGACCACACCGGGAACGGTGTGAAGCTCCACCACCAAGCGAGGCTTGAGCGTCTTTCTCCGACCTACGCACGAGAGAGCGTGACCACGCTTGACCACCTTCCGAGAGCTCGGGGTGCTCCCCGAGATCGCCGACGCGCTCGAGCGCGTCGGCATCGTCACCCCGTTCGCCATCCAGGAGATGACCCTGTCGGTCGCCCTGATGGGCACCGACCTGATCGGCCAGGCCCGCACGGGCACCGGCAAGACCCTCGCCTTCGGCATCCCCGTGCTGCAGCGCACGGTCGCCCCCCACGACCCCGACTACGCCGAGCTGGTCGCCCCCGGCAAGCCGCAGGCCCTGGTCGTCGCCCCCACCCGTGAGCTCGCGCTCCAGGTGTCGGGCGACCTGGCCCTGGCCGGCGCGGACCGCAAGATCCGCGTGCTCACCGTCTACGGCGGCGTGCCCTACGAGCCGCAGCTGGACGCCCTGTCCGCCGGCGTCGACGTCGTCGTCGGCACGCCGGGCCGGCTGATCGACTTGATGAACCGCCGCTCGCTCGACATCAGCCACGTCAAGGCGCTGGTGCTCGACGAGGCCGACGAGATGCTCGACCTGGGCTTCCTGCCCGACGTGGAGCGGATCATCCGCAGCACGCCCGAGACCCGGCAGACCATGCTGTTCTCGGCCACCATGCCGGCCGCGATCGTCGCCCTGGCGCGCATGCACATGCGCCACCCGATGAACATCCGGGCCGAGTCGTCGTACGAGAACGCCACCGTGCCCGCCACGGCGCAGTTCATCTACCAGGCCCACGACCTGGACAAGCCCGAGATGCTCGGCAAGATGCTGCAGGCCGAGGACTCCGGGCTCACCATCGTCTTCACCCGCACCAAGCGGCAGGCCCAGCGCGTGGCCGACGACCTCTCCGACCGCGGCTTCGACTCCAGCCCGTTGCACGGCGACATGGCCCAGACGGCCCGCGAGAAGGCGCTGACCCGGTTCCGCGAGGGCAAGCTGCGCGTGCTGGTGGCCACCGACGTCGCCGCTCGCGGCATTGACGTCTCCGGCGTCACCCACGTCGTGAACTACACCTGCCCCGAGGACGAGAAGACCTACGTCCACCGCATCGGCCGCACCGGCCGCGCGGGCGCCTCCGGCGTCGCCGTCACCTTCGTCGACTGGTCGGACCTGCACCGCTGGAAGATGATCAACAAGGCGCTGGACCTGCCCTTCGACAACGTGCTCGAGACGTACTCCAGCTCGGAGAACTTCCTGCACGACATGGGCATCCCGCCCGGCACCAAGGGCCGCATCAAGCCCCCGTCGGAGCGCCCCAGGACCGACGACAAGCCGGCCCGCGGCGGCAACGGTGGCAGCAAGGGTGGCGGCGGCCGCTCACGGTCACGAGGCGGTCAGCGGTCCGAGCGGTCCGAGCGGTCCGAGGCCCCGGCGGCTGCCGCCGACGGCGACCAGCCCCGCAAGAGCCGCAACCGGCGTCGCCGCCGCACCCGTGGCGGCCAGGCGAGCGGCCAGACCAGCAGCCAGACCAGCGGTCAGGCCACCACCGAGACCTGAGTCCCCACGGGGGCGAAGTTCCACAGCTGGATCGCGTCGGGCCGGTACTGCCGGATGCACCCGTGCGACTGCGGCGTGCCCAGCTGGGCCGTGGTCTGCACGTAGTGCCCGTGGTCGACCGGGATGTCGTGGAAGCCGATCGCGGCGTTCTGGCCGCGGGTGAAGCGGACGAAGTACTGCATGGTGCCGGAGTCCTCGACGCCGACGGCGTGCCGCGAGCGCGAGTAGACGCGGTAGCGGCCCGGCTTGAGGTTGTCGGTGACGCTGCCGGAGACCAGGTAGCTGCGCACGACCGACCCGTTCGCGCCGACCAGCCAGACCCGCTGGTCGGACATGTCGAAGACGACGCGCTTGCCGGCGCCGCTGCCGGCGGGCAGGGCGACGGTCGCGGTGCTGCCGTCCTGGTCGGTCGCCTCGTGGCGGGCGCTGGCCTCGACCGCAACGCCCGCACGTTGCGGCGTCGCCGTGCTCATCGCCCGCTCGGCGCGCAGCATCGTCGAGCCGACCCGGGTCTGCTGCGGTGCGCCCTCGGCCGAGACCGGCCCGAAGGTGCCCATGCCGGACAGGAACGCGAACAGCGTCGTGCCGGTGGCGACCAGCAGCGCGGTCATCCGGTCGTAGCGGACGCGGGAGCGTGCGGCCACGCTCACGCCCTCCCGGCGAGCCCGGCGGCCACCTCGCGGTAGGCCTGTGCTCCCTTGGTGCTCCGCGCGGTGCGCAGGATGGAGCGGCCCGCCGCGGGCGCCTCGGCGAAGCGGATCGACTTGGGGATCGGCGGCTCGACCACCGGCAGCGAGTAGGTCTCGGAGATGGTGTCCAAGACGGTGCGCGCGTGGTTGGTGCGGCCGTCGTAGAGGGTGGGCAGGACGCCGAGCACCTCGAGGTCGCGGTTGGTGAACCGCTTGACGTCGTGGACGGTGTCGAGCAGCTGGCCCACACCGCGGTGCGAGAGCGTCTCGCACTGCAGCGGGATCAGCACCGAGTCGGCGGCGGTGAGCGCGGCCACCGTCATCACGCCGAGCGAGGGCGGGCAGTCGAGCACGATCCAGTCGTAGTCGGGCAGGTCCTCCACGATCGAGCGCACGGCGTACTCGCGGCCCGTCCGCGTCAGCAGGTCGGTCTCGGCGCGGGCGAGCTCGATGGTGGCGGGCAGCAGGTCGACGCCGTCGTCGGTGCCCACGATCACCTCGGCAGGCGCGACGCCCTTGGTGAGCACGTGGTGCACCGAGAGCTCGACGTCCTCGGGATCGATGCCCAGGCTGAAGGTCAGGCAGGCCTGCGGGTCGAGGTCGACGAGCAGCACGCGCAGGCCCAGCTCGCCCAGCGCGGCACCCAGCGAGGCGACCGTCGTCGTCTTGGCGACGCCGCCCTTCTGGTTCGCCACGGCGAGCACACGCGCGCTGTCGGTGGAGGACATCGCATCCATGATGCCGTACCGGTCGGTACGAACCTGTCAGGGTGGAGCCATGTCGACCGCTCTCGTCACCGGCCCCACCGCCGGCATCGGGCACGCCTTCGCCCACGCCCTCGCCGCGCGGGGGCACGACGTCGTCCTCGTCGCGCGCGACGAGGAGCGGCTCGAGCAGGTGGCCGCCGAGCTCCGCGACCAGCACGGCGTGGGCACGGAAGTGCTGGTGGCCGACCTCACCGACCGCGAGCAGCTGGCGACCGTCGAGGCCAGACTGGCGGCCGGTGTCGACGTCCTGGTCAACAACGCCGGCTTCGGGCTCAAGGGTCGCTTCCTCGAGCACGGCCTCGAGCGCGAGCAGGCGCAGCTCGACGTGCTCGTGGTCGCCGTCATGCGGCTGCTGCACGCCGCCCTGGGCCCGATGGTCGAGCGCGGCAGCGGCCAGGTCGTCAACGTCTCCTCGGTGGCCGGGTTCTTCCCGCGCGGCAGCTACAGCGCCGCGAAGGCCTATGTCACCAAGCTCAGCGAGTGGGCGCACGCCGAGTACGCCCCCGCCGGGGTGCAGGTGATGGCGATGTGCCCCGGCTTCGTGCGCACCGAGTTCCACCAGCGCATGGACGTCTCACAGTCCTCGGCGCCCCGGCTGCTGTGGCTGGAGGCGGGCGACGTCGTGGCCGAGGCGCTGCACGACCTTCACGCCGGCAAGGCGGTCTGCATCCCGAGCCTGCGCTACAAGGCGATCGTCGCCGGCAGCCGGCTGGTGCCGGGCGTGGTCAAGCAGCGGGCGCAGGTGCTGGGGCGGAAGTAGCGCGGCGAGATGAGCGAGGCGAGCGACCGGATCGCGATCCACGAGCTGATCGACCTGCACGCCCGTGGCGGCGTGCTCGAGGGTGCCCAGGCGATCGCCGAGGCTGCTAGGGCGCTGGGCGAGCGGAACCCGCTGGCGCACCACGTGACCAACATCCTCGTGACCGAGCTCGACGGCGACGTCGCACGAGCGCGGAGAAGGGGGGCTCGCAGTGCTGGCCGATGGCAGGACGGGCTCAGCGCACATCCTCTTGTATGTCGAACATGTGTTCGATAGATTGACCTCATGCCCTCCACCCCCACGCTCCAGCAGCCCGGGCTGCTCGACGAGCTGGACGTGCTGCACCGGCAGGAGCGCGAGGCGCAGACCCGGAAGCTGCTGACGGCCACGGCGTTCGCCCTCGCGAACGCCGACCTCGATCCCGCCCAGGCGGGGCGCGCGGGCCGCGAGCGCCTGGTGCGGCTCGGCGGCGAGGGCACGCCGGCGGTGGCGGAGTTCAGCGGCGCCATGGTCGGTGGCCGGCTGCAGCTCTCCGCCTGGTCGGCCGACCGGCTCATCGCCGACGGCCTCGACCTGCAGTTCCGACTCCCCCACCTCTTCGCCCGGCTGACGGCCTTCGAGGTCGCCGTCGGCCACGCGCGGCTGGTGGCCCGCAAGACGCGTCACCTCAGCCTCGAGCAGGCCGGCCGGGTCGACGCGCGCGCCGCCGAGGTGGCCGACGGCCGGTTGCCGTGGTCGCGGTTCACCGCGCTGGTCGACGCCGCGGTCATCCAGGCCGATCCCGACACCGCCGCCGAGCGCGAGCGCGAGGCGGCCGAGGACGTGTGCGTCCGCTCCTGCCGCCCACTCGGCGACGCGATGGGCGCGCTCTTCGTCCGTGGCCCGGTCGAGGCAACCACCCAGATCGACGCGGCCGTCACCGACATGGCCGCCACCCTTCAGGAGATCGGCTGGGCCGATCCCAGCGTCGACGGCGACTCCGAGCCGGCACGGGTGCAGGAGATCCGGCTGCAGGCGCTGCTGGTGCTCTGCAACCCGGCCGTGGCCGTGGCCGCCATCCACCACCGCGTCGACCGCCAGGCCGGTCGCGAGGTGCCCGGCCTGCACAAGCTCGTCCCCGACGCCTCCACCCTCGTCGCCCGCGCCCAGCTCTACGTCCACCTCGCCCAACAGAGCGCCGAGGACGGCCACGACGGCGTCGCCCGCATCGAGGGTCATGGCCCGGTCTCAGCGGGCTGGGTGCGTCGCCACCTCGGCCTGCGCGCCGGGTTCACCGTCCGGCCGGTCCTCGACCCGCTCCACCAGACCCCGGTCGACGCCTACGAGGTCCCGGCGCGCCACGCCGAGGCCGTCCACCTGATGACGCCGGCCGACATCTTCCCCTTCGCCAGCCGCACTACCCGCGCCGTCGAGATCGACCACACCCGCCCCTACCGCCCCCGGAGCCGGGGTGGCCCACCGGGCCAGTCGCGAATCGGCAACTACGGCCCGATGTCCAGACGCCACCACCGCATCAAGACCCACAGCGACTGGCAGGTCGAGCAGCCCTTCCCGGGCATCTACCTCTGGCGAGATCCCGCCGGCGCGATGTACCTGGTCGACCACACGGGGACGAGGCGGGTGGGGGCGGAGAGTGCGTAGGGCTCCCGGCTCGTCGAGGTCGGGCCGGACGTGGCGAACGTAGGATCGCGCGCGTGCGCCTGGCGTCGGCTGTCCTCGGCTTCGTGTTCCGGAAGACGGGTCTGTTCGCGGCGGTGCTGCTCTCGCTGTTCCTCGGTCTCCTCCTGACATCGGCCCTGGTCCCGGCCCTGCGCAAGGCCGAGGTGGAGCGGCACCGGCTGCAGCAGGTCAGTGAGGAACGAGCGTCCCTGGAGAAGGATCTCGGGAAGCTCAGACGTACGTATGCAGCGGGGCAGACGAAGGCCGTCGGCTCCCTGAAGCCGGCGATCGACGCCGAGATCGACCAGGCGCGCCGCGACGTCGCCCAGAGCAAGCGACAGGTCAGCGATCGACGCAAGGCCCGGGACAAGGTCTGCGGCCCGATCAGGAAGTTCATCGAGAACCACACACCTCTGCCCGACACCTGCAGGGCCAAGCAGAAGCTGTACGACGCGGCGGTCGCGACCGAGCAGACCCTGGAGAAGAACCTCGGCCGGGCCGAGAAGGACGCTGCGATCCTCCGTGACGACGACCTGAGCGCCGAGCAGAAGCTCGACCGGCTGGGCGCGGACGGCGCCCTCTCGCCGCTCGCGCGGCAGATCGACACGCAGGAGTCCAGGCTGGGCCAGAAGAAGGCCGAGGAGAAGAGCCTGCGCGCTGCTCAGGGCTCCTGGTCGGGATGGGTCGTCAACGTGTGGCACCGGTCGTGGAGATGGCTGGTGGTGACCGCACTGCTCCTCGTCCTCATGCCTGGAGTCCTGCGCACCCTCAGCTACTTCGTGCTGATGCCGATGGTGAGCCGGGTGCACAGGCCCATGCAGCTCGCCGGCGGTTCTTCGCATCCGTCCGCCCGCCTGCACACGGCCGAGGCACGGCGAACCCTGACGGTCGAGCTGCCCGTCGGCGAGGTGATGTCGGCGCGGTCGGAGCACGTACGCCCGGTGCGGGGCAAGGTGCGCAGTCGACTGCTCTACGACTGGAGCTCGCCGTTCATCAGCTTCGCGGCCGGGCTCTACGGCCTGAGCCGCATCACCGGCGACGAGCAGGGCACCTCGGCGACCCTGGCCACCCCCAGCGACCCCGACTCCTACCTGATGCGCATCGACTTCGCCGATCACCCGGGCCTGGTGATCCACCCCAAGCACGTCGTGGGTGTCATCGGTGCGCCGGATCTGTACACGCGGTGGCAGTGGGGCATTCAGTCGTTCGCGACCTGGCAGGTGCGCTACATCCTCTTCGCCGGCACCGGCAGCCTCATCGTCCAGGGACTCGGGGACGTCGTGGCCACCAGTCCCGGTGGCAGGTCCACCAGGATGGAGCAGAACCTGGTCATGGGCTTCGACTCGCGCTTGTCCGTCGGCGTGAGACGGACTGAGGTCTTCTGGCCCTACCTGTGGGGCAGGACCCCGCTCGTCGACAGCGACTTCACCGGCCACCACGAGCTCTTCTGGCAGAAGTCCACCGTCGAGGGACCCACGAGCCCGATCGCCAAGACCTTCGACGTCTTCTTCTCCGCGCTCGGCAAGGTGCTGGGCTTCTGAGTCGACTCCCGGCGAGCTCTCACGCAGCGGTCGTCGTGAACGCCTTCATGCCGCTCCCGGCCAGCCAGTCGGTCCAGCTCACGTCGTAGTCGGCGTACCCGTTGTCGCCCTCGGCCTTGCCTCGCGGGGAGCCGGTGATGGTGACCGGGTCGCCCTCCTTGGAGAGCTGGTAGTACCACTGCGCGTCCTTGTAGGAGAGGTGCACGCAGCCGTGCGAGCCGTAGCTGTGGCCGGGGTAGGGGTCGCCGGTGGAGTAGTGCAGGAAGGTGCCGGAGTTGGTGATCCGGACGTCCCAGGGCAGCGTGAGGTCATAGAAGTTCGGGTCGTTCTTGTTGCAGGCGATCTGGACGCTGCAGGAGGTCATGCGCACGGTGCGCGAGGTGCTGACGACGGCCATCGTGCCGTCCCAGGAGGGGAACTCCGGGCTGCCGGCGTCGCTGGGCATGGTGCGGACGACCTTGCCGTTCTTGGTCACCACCGTCTTGTGCTTCTTGACGTAGACGTGGGTCCGCACGTCGGCGCCGACGGTGAAGTTCCGCGTGTAGCTGTGGGTGCCGTAGCGGCCGTAGCCGTCGCCGACGTGGTCGAGCTCGGCGTCCAGGGCGATGGTGGTGCCGGGCTGCCAGAAGCCCTGGGGGCGGAAGTCGACGCGCTGGTCGCCGAACCAGTGCCAGGCGCCGGTGACCGGCACCGACGTGGTCAGCTTCAGGTGCCGCTCGACGCGGGCGCGGGCCGAGGGCTTCACCGGGTCGGTGAAGACGATCGAGATCGGCATGGCGACCCCGACGGTGGTGCCGCTGAGCGGTGCGATGCTGTCGAGCAGCATCGGCGGGCCGGTCGGGTAGACCTTCTTCGTCGGCGAGGCCGAGGGCGACGGGCTGGTCGAGGCGGAGGTCGACGGCGTCACGGTGACGGTGGCCGTGGAGCCGGCCTGCGGCGTCGAGCCGGAGGTGTCGCCGCACGCCGAGGCGGTCAGCAGCAGGACGCCGGCGAGGACGGAGAGCAGGAGGCGGCGAGGGTGCGTCATGTCGTGCCTATTGAATCCCGCGCGTCCAAGCCGGGGCCGCTGCGACACCCGGTCGGCCCGGGCTCACCGCGCGCGGGGGTCGGGCAGGACGTCGCGCCAGGAGTGCTGCGGCTCGTAGCCGAGCAGGTCGCGGGCCTTGTCGATGGCGTAGAAGGTCTCCTCGGGCGCCAGCTCGCGCCGGCACTCGACGCCCGCGTAGAAGCGCCGGCGCAGCTCCTCGGTGGTGGCGGCGACCGAGAGGTCGGCGTTGGCCACGTTGAACACCTGGTAACCCAGCCCGTCGACCTCCAGGCACCGCTGGACCAGCTGGCCGAGGTCGCGCACGTCGATGTAGGCGAACAGGTTGCGACGCCGCAGCGCCGGGTCGTCCAGGAAGGCCGGGAACAGCTCGGCGTACTCCTGCGGCTCGATGACGTTGTTGATCCGCAGCCCGTAGACGTCGAGGCCGGTGCGGGCCTGGAACGACCGGGCGGTCGCCTCGCCGGCGACCTTGGACATCGCGTAGGAGTCCTCGGGCACCGTCGGGTGCTCCTCGTCCACCGGCAGGTAGAGCGGACGACGCTCGCCCTGGGCGAAGCAGACGCCGTACGTCGTCTCCGAGGAGGCGAACACGACCTTGGGCACGCCGAGCCGGGTGGCCGCCTCCAGCACGTGGTAGGTGCTCAGCACGTTCGTCGCGTACGTCGTGCTGTCGGGGACGAGCAGGATGCGCGGCACGGCGGCGAAGTGCACCACCGCGTCGTAGGCCGGCGGCCGGGGCAGGTCCAGCTCGGCCATGGTGGCCAGGCCGGCCAGTGCCGAGTAGGTCTGGCCGGCGTCGGTGAGGTCGACGCGCAGGTCGGACACGTCGGGGTGGTCGAGGGCGACGAGGTCGGCGTTGGTGACCTGATGTCCCCGATGGGCCAGGTAGGGGGCGACGTGCCGGCCGGCCTTGCCGCTGCCGCCGGTGAAGAGGATGCGCATGCCCTGCCCTCTACCCGGCTTCGATGAACGCACGCACCGCGTCGGCCACCATCTGCACCGCGATGGCCGAGAGCAGCAGGCCGGAGATCCGCGTCACCAGCAGCACGCCGCTCTCGCGCAGCAACCGCAGGATGGGCAGCGAGAACCGCATCGCAAGCCACAAGGTGACGTGCACGCCGATGACGCCGAGCCCCACGGCGGAGAAGTCTCCGAACGCGTCGACCTGCCGGGCGAAGACCATCGTCGCGACGATCGCACCGGGGCCGGCCAGCAGCGGCGTGCCCAGCGGCACGAGGGCGACGTTGGTGTTGGCGTTGGCCGTCATCTCCTCCTCCTGCCCGGTCAGCAGCTGCAGGGCGACCAGGAGCAGCAGCAGGCCGCCGGCGGCCTGCAGGGCGGGCAGCGAGATGTGGAGGTAGCCCAGGATCTGCTGGCCGAAGAACCCGAACACCGCGATCACGACGAACGAGACCGTCACCGCCTGCCAGGCGGCCCGCCGCGCCGTCAGCGCCGAGCGGCCGGAGGTCAGCGCCAAGAAGATCGGCACGGTGCCGACCGGGTCCATGATCACGAACAGGGTCACGAAGACCTCGATCATGAGCGTCGCGTTCACCGCGCCCGCTCCCGCAGCCGGGCGTACTCGGCCGGGTCGGTGGTGTTGACGCCCAGCTCGTGGTCGGTCTTGCCGGTGCCGTGGAAGTCGCTGGAGCCCGTGGCCACCAGGTCCATCGACCGCGCCAGGGAACCCAGCTCGGCGCGCTGCTCGGGCGTGTGGTCCTGGTGGTCGACCTCCACGCCGGCCAGCCCCAGCACCGAGAGCCGCGCCAGGTCGTCGGGCTGCAGGGCGCGGGCCCGGCCCCACGGGTGGGCCACCACGGTCGCGCCGCCGGCCTCGGTGAGGATCCTGACGGCGTCCTCGAGCGGGGTGCCGTAGCGCGGGACGTAGCCGACGCCGCCGGGACCCAGCAGCGTCGCGAACGCCTCGTCGCGGTGCCCGACGTAGCCGCGCGCCACCAGTGCGTCGGCCACGTGCGGGCGGCCCAGCACCGCGCCGGACGGGGCCGCGGCCAAGACGTCGGCCTCGGTCAGCTCGTAGCCGGCGTCGGTCAGCCTCGCGACCATCGCCGGCAGCCGGCCCTCGCGTCCGGCCAGGATCCGCTCCAGCTCGGCCACCAGCGGCGGGTGGTCGGGATCGAAGAGGTAGCCCAGCAGGTGCACGCTGCGGCCGCGGAGCTCGGTGCTCATCTCGATCCCCCGCACCAGCTCGACGCCGTGGCGCTCGGCCGCCGCGGCGGCCTCGTCCCACCCGGCGGTGGTGTCGTGGTCGGTCAACGCGACCACCGACAGCCCGGCCTCGGCCGCCTGGGCGACCAGCTCGGCGGGCGACGCCGTGCCGTCGGAGCGGGTGGAGTGCGTGTGGAGGTCGATGCCCCCGGCTGCGCTCACCACGACGCAGGCCGGCCGCCGAAGCCGATCTCGACCGCCTGCGGACCGAACGTCGCGGCGTCGGAGAACAGCCACTCGTCGCGCAGCAGCAGCGCCGCCGAGGCGGGCCGCATCACCAGCCACAGCCAACGGCCGCCGGCCTCGCCGGCGAAGACCGATCGGGCCAGGACGTCGTCGCTCTCGCCGCTGGGCACCGCCCACAGCGGCACCGGCCGCTGGTCGACCCGGATCCGCACCGCGGCGGCGCCGAGCCCCACCGTGGCGCCCGGGTCGGCGGTCCCGGTGCCGGCGAGGCGAGCGCCGAGGCCCACGCCCGGCTCCTCGACCGCGATGGTCACCTCGACGTCGCCGTCGAGCGAGCTGGTGCCGCAGGTGGTGGTCACGGTGGCGAGCGCGCCGGATCCGGTACCCGGGTCGCCGACGCAGCCGTAGTCGGCGACGCGCCAGCCCGGGCTCAGCGGCCAGGGCAGGTAGACCGGCGTCTCCCCGCACCGGCCGAGCACCTCGGCGAAGCCGTCGTAGTCCGGCTGCGCCGCGCGCCACAGCGGAGTCACCTCACCGTGGTCGACGCAGACCCATCCGGTCGAGCTGCGCGGGGCCGGCTGCTGGCAGCGCGGGCACCAGGGAGCAAGGGCCACCGGCCAACGATAGAGCCACCGGGCCGGGTCAGGAGTTCCAGCGCTGGACGACCGGGGACTCCCGCTCGGCGGAGAGCACCGAGATGGTCGCGGTGTCGAGCGCGAAGTGGCAGCCGTCGCGCACCGGCAGCCCCAGCCAGCGAGCGGCCAGCACCCGGCTGGCGTGGCCGTGGCCGAAGGCCAGGCAGCGTCCGCCGTCGGCGCGCACCCGGGCCACGACGCGGTCCAGCCGGTCCCCCACCTGCTCGGCGCTCTCGCCGCCGGGGCACGGGTAGTCCCAGACGGTCCAGCCGGGCACGCTCTCGCGGATCTGCAGGGTGGAGATGCCCTCGTACTCCCCGTACGCCCACTCGGCCAGGTCGTCGTCGACCTCCGCCTCGGGGAACCCCGCCAGCTCCGCCGTCCGCCGCGCCCGCTGGCGCGGGCTGGTGAGCACCAGGTCGAAGTCGACGTCGGCCAGGCGGGGCCGCAGGCTCTCGGCCACCTGCTCGCCCGCCTCGGTCAGCGGCAGCTCGGTGACCGAGGTGTGCCGGCCGTCGCGGCTCCACTCGGTCTCGCCGTGGCGTACCAGCCACAGCTCGGCAGGCGCCGCCGCCATGTCAGGCGCGTCCCGGCCAGTTCTTGTCCGGCTGTGGGACCGGACGTCCGGGCTGCTCGCCGCCGCGGGCGTCGAGGTAGGACTGCTTGGGCACCATCACCTTGCGGCGGAAGATGCAGACCACCTTGCCGTCCTGGTTGTAGCCGATGGTCTCCACGTGGACGACGCCACGGTCGTCCTTGGAGGTCGACTCCTTCTTGTCCAGCACGGTGGTCTCGCCGTAGAGCGTGTCGCCGTGGAAGGTCGGCGCGACGTGGCGCAGCGACTCGACCTCGAGGTTGGCGATCGCCTTGCCGGAGATGTCGGGCACCGACATGCCGAGCAGGATCGAGTAGACGTAGTTGCCCACCACCACGTTCTTGGCGAACTGCGTGGTCTCCTCGGCGTAGTGCTGGTCGAGGTGCAGCGGGTGGTGGTTCATCGTCAGCAGGCAGAACAGGTGGTCGTCGTACTCGGTGACCGTCTTGCCGGGCCAGTGCCGGTAGGTGGCGCCGACCTCGAACTCCTCGTAGCTGCGTCCGAACTGCATGCCGCCATCTTGGCGTACGTGCTAGGAGCCGCCGCCACCAGCCTTGCGCCGGTGCATCTTCGGAGCCGCGCCGCCGCCCACCTCGGAGCCGTGCGCCTTCTCCTTGACCGGACCGTCGTGGGGCACCCCCCGGTCGTTGGCCTGCTTCTTGTCCAGGGCCTCGCGCATCTTGGCCTTGATGTCGTCGTTGTCACCCATTGCACCACCCTCACACGCACGCGCGGGCTCGTCCATCCGATTGCGGCCGCTGTGGGAGGATCGCGCCATGACGCGGCTGTCACGGATCTCTCTCGCCACCGCGGCCCTGCTGCTGGTCGCCGGCTGCGGCGGCAACGACTCCTCGAAGAGCAGCAGCTCCTCGAGCGGCTCGGCGTCGGCGTCCTCCTCGTCCTCGGCGTCCTCCTCGAGCAGCAGCTCCTCGAGCGACTTCGGCGCCCCGGCCACCGGACCCGAGGTGAAGGGCACCGGCTACAGCTACCACCTGCCCACCGGCTGGCAGGACATCAGCACCCAGCTCAAGCAGAGCCAGCCCGGCATCGACACCGGCGGCCGGCAGAGCCCGGCCACGCCGCCGTTCACCGCCAACCTCAACACCCTCAAGGTCAAGGGCAACGTCACCGGCACGCCCACCGCGGCGGACCTGAAGAGCCTGGCCGCGCAGATCAAGCAGGAGGTGGCCACCCTCTCGCCGAACGTCAAGGCGATGGACAACACCACCATCGGCGGCGCCCCGGCGGTCCACCAGGAGGGCGACGCCAAGCAGGGCAGCACCTCGTTCTTCCTGGTGCAGTACTTCGTGGTCAAGAGCGGCACGAACTACGGCATCACCTTCGCGTTCCCCACCAGCCTCACGCAGGCCCAGCGCGACAAGATCGTGAACCCGGTGCTGGCCTCCTTCACCTTCAGCTAGCGGCGATGGCAGTCGTCGTCGACGACCGGGGCGTCTGGCTCCCCGGCGACGTCGAGCCGACCCTCCCACTCGACGTCCGCTTCGGCGCCCACCGGGTGTGGTCCTTCACCACCGGCCACGACGGCGTCGCCGAGCGCGGCTCGACCCTCGTCGCCTGGCCCGCCGCTCTCGCGGCCGCGCTCGACGGCGTCGCCCACGTCACCGTCGTCCCGCACAACGGCGGAGACCCGCTCTTCGCCGACGACGTGCGCTTCGGCTCCTCGACGGCGCCGCTGGAGCTGGTCGACGACGCCGGCAACCCGCTCTCGCTGGACAAGGGCCACCGGCTACAGCGCACCTTCGACCGCATGGACGACTCCGCCCGGCGCGAGCTGGTCGAGGCCTCGCGTCGGGTGCTCGACGACCTCGTGGACCGCTGCGGCCTGGACGCCTACCTGGCCTACGGCTGCCTGCTCGGCGCGGTGCGCGACGGCCACATGATCGGCCACGACTCCGACGCGGACCTCGCGTTCTTGTCCAAGCACACCCACCCCTTCGACATCATCCGCGAGTCCCGGGCCGCCGAGCAGCAGATGCGCGACCTGGGCTGGCAGGTGGTCCGGATGTCGGCGGCCAACTTCAAGGTCTGGGTGCCGATGCCCAACGGCAAGCGGGCCGGCATCGACGTCTTCGGCTCCTTCCACATCGGCGAGCACTTCCACATCACCGGGTCGCTGCGCGGCCGGCTCGAGCGGGAGGCGATCGTGCCGTTCGGCACCGTCGAGCTCGAAGGGGTCACCTTCCCCGCGCCGCGCGACCTCGAGCGCTTCCTGGCCTTCACCTACGGCCCCCGGTGGCGCGTGCCCGACCCGGCCTTCCACTTCGACCACCCGCCCGAGAACACCGCGATGATGAGCCAGTGGTTCCGCGGGTCGCGTGCCCAGCTGTGGTTCTGGTCGGACTTCTACGGCTCCCCCACTGCCCGGCGGGTGTCGCGCGAGGGCACGCCCTTCGCGGCGTGGGCCGCCTCGCGGATGCCGGCGGGCAGCCGCGTGGTCGAGCTGGGCAGCGGCACGGGCCGCGACGCCTTCTGGCTGGCCGACCAGGGCTTCAAGGTCACCGGCACCGACTACTCCGGCGCGGCGGTCAAGCTGGCCCGCGCCCGGGCCAAAGAGCGACGCCAGGCCGGCTCGTCCTGGGTCGGCTTCCGCGCGGTCAACTTCGAGTCCGACCACAACTGGCTCACCCGCGGGGCCCGGTACGCCCACGAGCCCGGCGCGAAGCAGGTCTACGCCCGCGGTCTGCTCGACGCGCTCTCAGCTGGCGCCCGGCTCAACCTGTGGCGGTTCTGCGCCATGCTCGGCCGCTCCGGCGGCCACACCTTCCTCGAGCACGGCGTCGAGGGCGAGTTCCCACGGACCCCGCTCGACGTGGACGTGCTCAGCGAGGAGATCGGCGCCCGGGGCGGGCGCATCGTCGAGGCCGTAGGGTCTCGGCTGGACATCGCCTGGAACGGAGATCACCCATGAGTGCACCCGGGAGTCCACTGAGTCGCGCCCGCGCCGCGCTGGGCGCGGGGGCGCGCCTGGACGCCCTCGAGGCGCAGGTGGCTCAGCTCGCCGACGCGGTGTCGGAGAGCCGGCGTCTCAACGAGCGGCTCTCCGACGTCCTCGACGTCATGGTGGAGGTGCTCGTGCCCGCGGTGGACCGCGACGAGGCGCGCCTGAAGGCCGCCCTCGAGAAGCTCGGTAACGTCACCTAGATCCCCTCCTAGACGCCATAGCCCAGCTCGCGGGCGGACTCCTTCGCGGCGTCGGTGACCGGCACCGCGACCACGGCGGTGCCGTAGGCGCAGATCTCGGTCCAGGTGTCGCCCATCTCGGAGGTGTCGAAGCGCATCGCGACGACGGCGTTGCCGCCCTTGGCCCGCGCCTCCTCGAGCATGCGGTTCATGACCTCCATCCGGGAGTCGGAGAGGTTCTTGGTCATGCCCTTGAGCTCGCCGCCGAACACCGACTTGAAGCCCGACCCCATCTGGGAGAACGCGTTGCGCGAGCGGACGGTGAGGCCGAAGACCTCGCCGCAGACCTTGGTGATCTCCCAGCCGGGGAGGTCGTTCGTGGTGGTGACCAGCATGAGGCCAGTGTGGCGCCTCAGCCCCTGCGCGCGTACTCCTTGAGCAGGGCGCGTCCGATGATCATCTTCTGGATGTCGGCGGTGCCCTCGCCGATGAGCAGGAACGCCGCCTCGCGGTAGAGACGCTCGATCTCGTACTCCTTGGAGTAGCCGTAGCCGCCGTGGATCCGGAAGGAGTCCTCGACGACCTCGTTGCAGTACTCCGCGGCGAGGTACTTGGCCATGCCGGCCTCGACGTCGTTGCGCTCGCCGCCGTCCTTGAGCCGGGCCGCCTTGACCATCATCGCGTGGGCGGTCTCGACCTTGGTGGCCATCTCGGCCAGCCGGAACAGGATCGCCTGGTGCTCGGCGATCGGCTTGCCGAAGGTCTCGCGCTGCTGGGCGTAGTCGATGGCCAGCTCGAAGGCACGGTTGGCGACGCCGGTGGCGCGGGCGGCGACGTTGACGCGGCCCACCTCGACGCCGTCCATCATCTGGTAGAAGCCCTGGCCGGTCTCGCCGCCGAGGATCTGGTCGCTGGTGGTGCGGTAGCCCTCGAACACGGCCTCGGTGGTGTCGACGCCCTTATAGCCCATCTTGTCGATCTTCCCGGGGATGGTGAGCCCGGGAGCGGTCTCGCCGAAGCCGGGCTCCTTCTCCACCAGGAAGGTGGTCATCGACTTGTAGGGCGACTCCTGCCCCTCGTCGGTCCGGACCAGCAGCGCGACGAGGGTCGAGGAGCCACCGTTGGTCAGCCACATCTTCTGGCCGTCGATGGTCCAGTCGTCGCCGTCGCGCACGGCCTTGGTGCGGATGGCCGAGACGTCGGAGCCCAGCCCCGGCTCGGACATCGAGAACGCGCCGCGCACCTCGCCGGTGGCCATCTTCGGCAGGTACTTCTGCTTCTGCTCCTCGGTGCCGTGACGCATCAGCATGTAGGCCACGATGAAGTGGGTGTTGATGACGCCGCTGACGCTCATCCAGCCGCGCGCGATCTCCTCGACCGCCAGCGCGTAGGTGAGCAGCGACTCCCCCAGCCCGCCGTACTCCTCGGGAATGGTGAGGCCGAAGACGCCGAGCTCCTTGAGCCCGTCGACGATCTCCTGCGGGTACTCATCGGCGTGCTCGAGCTCGGTGGCGACCGGCAGGATGTTCTTGTCGACGAACTGCCGTACGGCCTTCAGGATCTCCACCTGGATGTCGCTGAGGTCCTCGGTCTGGCACAGGCGTGGCATGGGCCGAGGTTACCGAGCGTTAACCGCCCGTGGGCATGGGATACGTCACCCCCGGAGCAGGCCGAGCCGGCGCAGGACGCCCTTCACCCGCGAGCCGGTGATCCGCCACAACGGCAGCCGCCGGTACTCCTCGAGCTCGCGACGGGCGTCCTCGCGCTCCTGGCGCAGCGCCCGGCGCTCGTGCCGCAGTGCCCGGTAGTCGCCGAGCATGGTGCCCACCAGCTCGACGGCCACCTCGGCCACCTCGGTGTCGGTGACGGAGTCGGGCTGGCGGCGCCGCGGCAGCTCGTCCGGCACCAGCAGGTCGGCCGGATCGCCGATGACCTGGAAGCCTCGCCGCTGCACGAGCTCGACGGCGTCCTTGCCGCGGGAGCGGCACTCCTGGATCTGCCGCTCCCCCGGCCAGAAGCGCTCGCCGCCGCGCGGGACGAGCCGCTCGTCGGCGAGGAAGGTCCGGATGAAGGTGCCGCGGTCGATGGCCCGGGAGAAGTCGTCGAGGTGGACGTTGATCCGGCGCAGCGTCTCGGCCTCGACCACCCCCATCGACTCGTTGGGGAACGTGCCGCCGAGGTCGAAGGACCCCGAGTCCAGCCCCAGCAGCACCGCGAACCGGTGCCAGATCTCCTCGCGCGGCGCCGTCCGCCCCGGCAGCGGCAGCACGTGGACCCGGTCGGCCGGCACCGGGCCGTCCTCTGGCGCCCAGCGGGCCAGCACCAGCGTGAGGTCGAGCGTGCGCCAGTTCCAGATGTCGCTGGGGCTCTCGGAGACCTCCCGGGCGTACTCGGCCATCGGCGTGGTCTCGCGGTTCTTCAGGCTCTCCTGCCAGCTGGCCGTGAACAGCCCGAGCGGCTCGCGCGCCGTCAGCACCAGGTGCACCTCGGCCGGCGCCAGCGCCTCGACCATCGCCCGCGCCTGCTCGGTCGAGGCGGCGGCGAAGAACTCGTGGCTGATCACCGCGTGGCCCTCCCACGCGGCCATCTCGGCGCGCAGCCGGTCCCACGCCCCCCGCTGCCAGGGGGTCATCGCCTCGGCGCTGTCCTCGCCACGCACCACCCGCGAGGCCCACAGGTGCTCGCGACGCGCCTCGCCCGGCAGCAGGACGCCCTGCTCGCGCATCTGGGCCTGGGAGCCCCACATCAGGGTCTGCAGATAGGTCGTCGCGGTCTTCGGCAGCCCCAGGTGCAGGAAGACCTTCTCAGCCATCGATCACACGGAGCCTGATCACACGGAGCCTGATCACACGGAGCCGGGGAAGGACTTCAGGGCGGCGTCGACCCGCTCCTGGTCGCGCGAGGCCAGCGGCACCAGCAGCTCCTGGACGACGTCGGCGATCTCGGCCAGACGCAGGTTCTGCCGCCGCAGCTCCTCCACGTCGTCCTCCAGCGCCGCGACGCGCTCCTGCAGGTTGGTGATCGCGCCCTGCCCCAGCAGCTTGCGCGCGGTCGTCTTCACGTTCCTGCTCAGCTCTGCCATCGCGCCACCACTCGTCCGGTCCCGGCCAGGTCGGACGACACGATAACGGCGCCGGCTGTCACCAGCTCCTCACCTGCCTGGGCTCCCCCTTCGACGTAGAGCGAGCCGCCCTCGCGCAGCGCCATCGAGGCGAAGCGCCACAACGACTCCCGGCCGAACCGGGTCGTCTCGTCCGCCACGTGGCGCGCCAGCAGCGTCCGGGGTCCGGGCTGGTGCGCCAGCCGCGCGCCCTCGCCCAGCACCGAGCGCCACTCGAGCAGGTTGAGCCGGCGGACCTCGAGCGGCAGGCCCGCCTGCTGCGCACGGCGCTGCACGGCCGTCGAGGCCCGCGGCACGAAGTCGTAGGCCGTCACCGACGCGCCCTGCTCGGCGAACCACAGCGCGTCGCCGCCGCGTCCGCAGCCGACGTCGACGACCTGCGCCGGCACGCCCTCGCTCTCCACGACGTAGCGCGCCAGGTCGGACGGCGCGCCCTTCGGCGGCTTCTCGCGCACCCGGCTGAACCGGCGCTCCCACTCGTCGCGGAAGGTGCGGGTGCCGCGGAACCAGCCGTTGAGCCGGCGGACCGTCGGGTACGGGGTCTCGAAGTGGTAGGCCGGGTCGGGCACCTTCCAGCCCGGCCCGTACATCGCCTCCAGCATCCGCTCGGGCTGCGCCGGCGCCGGCAGCGTGCGGCCCTCGAGCGTGCAGCTGCCGAGGGGGAAGATCCACTCCTCGCGGAACGGGTGGCCGACCTCGCCCATCAGGTAGAGCCGGCCGCCGGTCAAGAAGCCGCCGAACACGTCGAGCCCGCGCACCGCCCCGTCGGCCTCCACGACGTCGACCTTGAAGGCGCCGCCGCTGTAGCGGGTGATCGCGTAGCCCTGCTCGGCCAGCCGCCGCTGGAGCGCGAAGGACTCGCGCACCACGTCGTAGGGGTGGTCGTGGCGGCTCACGTAGCCCAGGTCGGCGTCGGAGTCGTGGCCGATCAGGTGCTGCTCGCGCACCGCGCCCAGCAGCGTGCCGTACGCCGGGAACGCCTCGACGCCGGCCTCGGCCAGCGCGCCCAGCACCTGCTGGATCGAGTCCAGCAGCGGCGCCACCTGGTCCTCGCTGCGGGTGTCGAAGGTGTGCTCCATGCGCCCGGACTTGTCGACCCCGAGCGGTCGCCCCTCGTCGTCGACGAAGGCGATCGGGGCGTGTGATCCGTTGAACGTGGTCGGCCGCCGGTACAGCTCGGCGCCCGAGAGGTGCTCCACCACGGCCACCTCGGCCGTCCCCTCGAGGAACCGCCGCATCGAGGTCGGCCACTCCACCCGGCGGACCCCGCGCGAGGCGACGCTGTCGCGCAGCAGGTGGAAGGACCAGATCCGCCGGCCGTCGAAGAGGGTGTCGAGCACGACCTCGTCGTCGCCGCGCAGCCGCAGGCCGTCGGCGTCGAGCGAGAGGACCTCAGTCGTCGACACCCGTGCCCGACACGAACGTGTTGGCGCGGGTGAGGTCGTCGTCGAAGTCGACCTCCACCACCTGGTAGGCCGAGATGTCGACCGGCTCGAAGCGGGCGCCGTCCTTCTCGATGGCCAGCTCGATCCCGCGCTCGAAGTAGTCCTGGTCCTCGCACTCGCGCAGCCGCTCGACGAGCGTCGCCTTGTCGGAGCCCGAGACGTAGTTGATGCCGACCGCCTCGCCCAGCGCCTGGTCCTGCGGCACGGTCTTCGACAGCTGCGCGATCATGCCGTCGTCGCCGAGGGTGTACTTGACCTCCTCCTCGGCGACCTTCGAGCGGTCGACCAGGACGAAGCTCTGGCCGCCGCTCACCTTCTCCGCCACGACGTCGAGCACCCGCGGGTCGAAGACGACGTCGCCGTTCATCCACACCACGCCGCCCTCGGGTGAGAGCGTGAGCGCCTTGAGCAGGCTCTTGTTGGTGTTGGTGGAGTCGAAGACCTCGTTGTAGACGAAGCCGATGTCGGGCATGGCCTCGATGACCAGGTCGAGCTTGAAGCCGACCACCGCGGTGATGCGGACGTCGGACCACGCGCCGGTGAGGAGGTCCACCGCCCGGCGCATGATCGTCTGCCCGCTGGACAGCGGCGTGAGCGGCTTGGGGTGCGGCCGGCCGAGCCGGGTGCCCATGCCGGCGGCCAGGATGACGACCTGGGTCTGCATGCCGGTGACCCTACTCACCTTGGAACTCACCTCGAGACTCGCGCCGAGACCACCACCGTGGCGGTGCCGGCCAGGATCAGCAGCAGCCCGACCACCACGCCCACCGGCGGCAGCTGACCCAGCAGCACGGCCGCCACCAGCGCGGCGCCCGGGATCTCCAGCAGCAGCGCGAGCGAGACCAGCATCGGCGAGACCACCTGGAGGAGGTGGTTGAAGACCGAGTGGCCCAGCAGCTGCGCGGTCAGCGTCACCAGCACCAGCGTCGCCCACTCCCGCGGGTGGTAGCCCACCACGTCGACGCCCGCGAGCAGGCAGGTCACCAGGAGCAGGACCGCGGCGGTGCCGTAGCAGCACGAGGTGTAGACGGTGGTGCTCACCGTGCGCCGCACCCGCGCCCCCACCACCGTGTAGGCGGCCACCGCCACCGAGCCCACCAGCGCCAGCAGGTCGCCCACCAGCGCCCGCACAGACACGCTCAGATCGACCCCGGTGATGACCAGGACGCCCACCAGCGCCACCACGAGGCCCACCGACGCCGGACCGGCCAGGCGGACGCCGCGCCACCGGTCGTAGGCGACCACCCACACCACCTGGAAGCACACGATCGCCGTGCTCGCGGCCACCGAGGTCATCCTCAGCGAGGTCACCCAGGTGCCGAAGTGCAGCGCCAGCAGGGCACCGGCCAGCACCACCAGACCCACGTCGCGCCGGCCGAGGGAGCCCAGCTCCGCCCGTCGCGGACCGAGGGCCACCGGCGCCAGCAGCGCGGTGGCCATGCCGTTGCGCCAGAACGCCACGGCGAGCGCCGGCACCGCCAGCCCGGCCATCAGCGGCCCGGCGAAGCTGATCGCGACGACGGCCACCGCCAGCAGCGCCAGGGTCCGGACGCCGGGAGTGCTCATCCGGGCACGTCGAGCGTGCCGCGCATCGTGGCGAACACCCGACCCGCCACCCGCACGCGGTCGGCGACCCCGCCGCGCGCCTCGACCGTGAGGAACAGCCGCGAGGGGCGTCCCAGCTCCGCCCCCTGGGCGATCTCGACGTCGCCGCCGTCGGGCAGCACGCCGCTCGCGGCGAGCACGATGCCCAGGCCGGCCGCCGCCGACCCGGTGGCCGGGTCCTCGGGCACCGCCAGGTCGGCCACGAAGACGCGGCTGTGCACGCGGACGGGGTCGCCGGGCGTGACGGCGTAGACGTCGACGTCGCTGTCAGTCCCCGGCCTGGCCCGGGCCACCGCGTCCGGCCTCACCGGGAGGTAGCTGAAGTCCAGCCCCGCGCCGGCACGCCAGGCGGGCCCGACGACGTCGTCTGCCTCGAGGCCGACGCCGCGCGCGAGCCCGGCCACCTCCTCGGTGAGCGGACCCTCGAGCGTCCGCGGCGTCGCGGTCAGCTCCACCAGGCCCGCGGACTCCAGGAACCGGACCCCGACCTCCCCGGCCCCGCAGGTCTGCACCACCTCGTCCTCTCTCAGCTCCCCGTTCTGCCGCAGCACCCAGGCGGTGCCCAGCGTCGGGTGCCCGGCGAACGGGATCTCCCCGCCGGGGGTGAAGATGCGCACGCGGTAGCCGGCGGCGCCCACGGGCTCGGGGAACGCCGTTTCGGAGAAGCCGAACTCCCGCGTCACCGCGAGCAGCGTCGCGTCGTCGAGTCCCGCGGCGCCGTGCACCACGGCGAGCTGGTTGCCGCTGAACGGCTCGTCGGCGAACACATCGACCACGTCGTAGGGCAGCGATCTCACGCGGGAGAGCCTTTCATTCCGGCAGGATGGGGGTATGCACATCTTCGCGGCGATCGTCCCGCCCCCGGAGATCCGCCAGGAGCTCGAAGCGACCGTCGCCGCGGTCGCGCCGCGGTCGGGACAGGCCGCGACCACCGAGGCCCGGCCGCCGACGTCGCACCGCAAGGAGACGACCACCCGCACGTTCCTGCGCCGACGCCGCCCCGCGACGGCCGCCGGGACCGGCCACGACCAGCTCGACCAGAAGCCGTTCGACCAGCTGCTGATCCCGGTGACCCATTTCGGCAACCTGACCACCGCCGACTCCGTGCGCTTGGCCGATGAGCTGCGCATGGAGGCCGCCACCTGGCCGAGCCCCACGCTGCACGTGCACGGCGGGGCCGCGCTGGAGTGGGCCGGCGACCTGGGCGTCTGGGCGCGGGTCGAGGGCGACTCCGAGGGTCTGCAGCACATCGGCCGGTCGGTCCCGCCGCTCGCCCAGCGGCTCTCCCTGTTCGTCGACCGGCGGATGTTCCGCCCCTGGTTGCAGGTCGGCACCATCACCGACGCCACCTCCGCGCCGTACCTGGAGGACCTCGTCGCCGCGCTCGACCACTTCCGCGGGACCAGCTGGCAGCAGCAGCACCTCACCCTCTTCCGCGGGCGCGCCGAGGACGACGAGGGCTTCGACGAGGTCGAGCAGCTGGCGCTGGGCGGCTCCTCGGTCTGCTAGGAGACCAGCGCCTCCGCCTGGGCGACCAGGGCCTCCAGCTCCGGCGCGAGCGGCACCGGTGGCCGGACGGCCTGCTTGACGCGGTGCTCGGTCATCCCCGCCATCGCGGGCCGTGTCTTCGTGGGCTTGACCGGCTTCTCCGCCTTCGGCTGGGCCGGCTTCACGGCGGCTGGCACGGCGGGCTGCTCGGCCGGGCGCTGGTCGCGGACGACCCGCAGGAGCTTCTGCAGCGGCATCGGCCGGTGCAGCAGGTAGCCCTGGGCGTAGCGCGCGTGCACGTCGGCGATGAGGTGCTCCAGCTGCGACTCGCGCTCGATGCCCTCGACGACCACGCTGAGGCCCAGCGCCCCGGCCAACGTGGTGATCGAGCTGAGCAGGGCGCAGGCCCGCTCGTCCTTATCGATCGCGGCCGAGAAGGTGGCGTCGGTCTTGATGATCCCGACCGGCATGTCCTGCAGGTAGCTGATGGAGGAGAAGCCGACCCCGAAGTCGTCGATGGCCAAGACGACACCCATGTCGACCAGGGTCTGCATGGCCGCCGAGGTCACGACGTCGGTGCCGATGCCGTCGCGCTCGGTGATCTCCAAGATGAGTCCGGTGCCGCCCATGCGCGCCAGCGCCCGCTCCACGGCGGGCACGAAGGCCGGCTCGCGCAGCTGCTGGGCAGCGACGTTGACGCTGACGGTGACCATGCCGCCGGCGGCGTCGCGCAGCCGCTGGGCATCACGCGAGGCGCGCTCGAGGATCAGCTCGCCCAGGGGCACGACCAGGCCGCTCTCCTCGGCGACCTTGATGAACACGTCGGGGCGGATGTCGCGGCCGTCGAGCCGCCAGCGGGCCAGCGCCTCGACCCCGGAGATGCGACCCGACACGGTGTCGACGACCGGCTGGTAGACGGTGCGGATGTCCTTGTTCGAGACCGCCGCCCGCAGCGCCTCGACCAGCTCCAGCCGCTGCAGCCGGGAGCGGCCGATGGCGGGCTCGTAGTCGACGAACTGGTTCTTGCCGCGCGACTTGGCCTCGTACATCGCCAGGTCGGCGTTGCGCAGCATGCTCTGCGCGGTGTCGCCCTGGTCGCCGTAGGCGACGCCGATGCTGCACGAGAGTGGCAGCTGGTGACCGTTGACCTCCACGCCCTCCATGAGGGCGGCCAGGATGCGGTAGCAGGCGGAGGTGACGACGTCGGAGCCGACGTCCTCGAAGAGCACGGCGAACTCGTCGCCGCCCAGGCGCGCGACCATGTCGTGGCCGCGGACGCAGGCAGAGAGCCGCTGGGCGACGTCGACGAGCACGGCGTCGCCGGCGGCGTGGCCGAACCGGTCGTTGACCGGCTTGAAACCGTCGAGGTCGACGAAGAGCAGCGCCACCCGGGTCTGGTTGCGGCGCGAGGCCGAGAGCGCCTGCTCGACGCGGTCGAGCAGTAGCCGGCGGTTCGGCAGGTCGGTGAGGAGGTCGTGGCGGGCCAGGTGGGCCATCTCGTCGTTGAGCCGCAGTCGCTCGAAGGCGTCGGAGGAGACGGCCGCCATGGCCTCGAGGGCCTGGGAGTCCGCCGCGGCCGTGGAGCGTGCCCGGTGCTTGTCGGGGGCCACCACGTAGCGGTCGTGCCCGCCGTCGTGCACCTTGGCGCCGATCTCCTGCGGGCCCGGCGGGGTGTCACGGACCTCGATGCCGTCGATCTGCAGCAGCCGGCGAGCGTCCTCCTCGAGCGCTGCGACCACCTCGCGGGTGTCGCGCAGCGTCTGGGCCCGCTCGGCGGCGGCGAAGAGCACGCTGAGGCGGCGGGCGTTCTCGCTGCCCCGGGTGACCGCGCGGGTGGCGATGAGCAGGGTCGCGAGCGGCACGGCCAGCAGGCCCAGCACCCACCACGACGACGAGCGCACCAGCACCGCGCCGAGGTAGCCGAGGCTGTCGAAGGGGACGAAGCAGGCGACGGCGACGATGGTGCCGCGCTGCAGCAGCTGGGAGGACAGTGGCGCCTGCTCCTCGATGGCCAGCGAGACCGCGGAGAGCAGGTAGTCGAAGGCGAAGTAGGCGGTGGCGGCCAGGGCCACGGCGAGCAGCTCGCGGGGCGTGCCCAGCGCGCTGCCCCGGGTCAGGGTGAGCGTGCCCGCCGCGACGGCGCCGCCGAGAATGCCGTTGCCGATGTTGAAGATGCGCGCCTGGAGCCGCTTCTGGGTCATCGCGGCGCTGAGGATCATGCCGATCGCCCACAGCACCAGCGCCTGCGCGGCCGGCTGGGTGCACAGCAGGAACATCAAGATGGTGGAGTCGAAGCCGACCTCGATGCCGCCCTCGCCACGGTCGAGCACCATGGGGAACTGCGCCACGATCACGATCATCGGGACGGCGAACAGCTCGACGCCGATCCCGGCGAGCGGGTCGGTCAGGACGTGGGCGAGCGCGTAGGCGAAGATGCCGAGGCCGGCCAGGCACACGGCTGCGTCGAACAGCCCGCTGCGGGTACGCAGCAGGGTCCACAGCTCCCTCGCCAGGCCCGATCGCATCCGGTGCCCTCCCCTTTCGGTCCCCGTCCGAGAGCAAGCATGCCGCTACGAATGTAGGCGTATGAGCCTTTTGATAAAAATATACGCTTCGTGGGGCGACGTCGAGGGACCACTAGGCTGACACCGTGAGCTCCACGCCGACCCGCGTCTTCGCGGCCCGTCTGGCCGGGCTCCCGGTGTTCGACCCGTCCGGCGACCAGGTGGGCAAGGTCCGCGACGTCGTGGTCGTCATGCGCCCGGGCGCCTCGACCGAGGCCGCCCCGCGGGCGGTGGGACTCGTGGTGGAGGTGTTCGGCCGCCGCCAGATCTTCGCCCCGATGACCCGCATCACCAGCATCGACGCAGGTCAGGTCATCACCACCGGACTGCTGAACATGCGCCGCTTCGCCCAGCGCTCCACCGAGACGCTGGTCATCGGCCAGATGCTCGACCGGCCCGTGCAGGTGCGCGGCGACAGCGACGGGCCGGGTCCCTCCGGTGTCGTGGTCGACGTCGCGATGGAGCAGACCCGCAGCCGCGACTGGGTGCTCTCGCGCGTGGCGGTGCAAGAGCCCGGGCACGGGTTCCGGCGGCGGGGCCAGACCCACGTGGTGGAGTGGCGCGACGCCGTCGGCGTCACCGGCAGCCAGCAGCCGCAGGGCGCCACCCAGCTGCTGGCGCGGCTGGCCGACCTCAAGCCCGCCGACGCCGCGAACGTCATCAAGGACCTGCCGCCCGAGCGGCGCGCCGAGGTGGTCGCCGGCATGGACGACGAGCGGCTGGCCGACGTGCTCGAGGAGCTGCCCGAGGAGGACCAGGTCGAGATCCTCGAGCACCTGGACTCCGAGCGTGCCGCCGACGTGCTGGAGGAGATGTCGGCCGACGACGCCGCCGACCTGATCGCCGACCTGCCCCCGGAGACCGCCGCCGCGCTGCTGGAGCTGATGGAGCCGGAGGAGGCCGAGGACGTCCGCCGGCTGATGTCCTACGCCGAGGAGACCGCCGGCGGCATGATGACCCCCGAGCCGGTCATCCTGCCCCCCGACGCCACCGTCGCCGAGGCCCTGGCCCACGTGCGGCAGGAGGACCTGGTGCCCTCGCTGGCGGCACTGGTCTACGTCTGCCGGCCGCCGCTGGAGACGCCCACGGGCAAGCTGGTCGGCGTCGCCCACATCCAGCGGCTGCTGCGCGAGCCGCCCTCGAGCCTGGTGGCCGGCGCGCTCGACACCGGGCTGGACTACCTGCGCCCGGAGGCCTCCTTGGAGGAGGTGGCCGCCTACCTGGCCACCTACAACCTCGTCGCCGCCCCCGTGGTCGACGAGACCGGCCGGCTGCTCGGCGCGGTCACCGTCGACGACCTGCTCGACCACCTGCTGCCCGAAGGGTGGCGCGACCGGAGCATCGGGGCGGCGTCATGAGGGACAGGTCGCGCGAGTCGCGGCTGGACACCCCGCAGGAGACCACCCGGCCGCTGGTGCGGCGCCCCACGGTCAACACCGACGCCTTCGGGGTCTTCGCCGAGCAGTTCGCCCGCTTCATGGGCACCGCCCGGTTCCTGCTGTACATGACGCTCTTCGTCGTCGTGTGGGTGCTGTGGAACGTCGGCCCGTGGCCGCACTTCGACGGCTACCCCTTCATCTTCTTGACCCTCATGCTCAGCCTGCAGGCCTCCTACGCCGCACCGCTCATCCTGCTCGCGCAGAACCGGCAGGAGCAGCGCGACCGCGTGGTCGGCGAGCAGGACCGGCAGGCCAACACCCGCGCCCACGCCGACATGGAGTACCTGGCCCGGGAGGTGGCGTCGCTGCGGATGGCGGTCGGCGAGGTGGCCACCCGCGACTACGTCCGCTCCGAGCTGCGGGCGCTGCTCGCCGAGCTGCAGGAGCGCGGCGAGGAGCCCGACGAGGACGGCGCGCACTAGCCACGTACCGTTGCGGGCATGGCTGCACCCGACCGCGACGCCGTCATGGCCGCCCTCGCGACGGTCAACGACCCCGAGATCAAGCGCCCGATCACCGAGCTCAACATGGTCGACACGGTCGACCTCGACGAGGCGGGTCAGGTCCGGCTCACCGTCCTGCTCACCGTCGCCGGCTGCCCGCTCAAGGACACCATCACCCGCGACGTCAACGCCGCGCTGCGCGAGGTCGCCGACGTCAGCGACGTCGACCTGACGCTCGGGGTGATGTCGGCCGAGCAGCGTGCCGGGCTGCAGGAGGTGCTGCGCGACGGGCACGCCCAGCGCGAGATCGGCTTCGCCCAGCCCGATTCGCTGACTAAGGTCTACGCGATCGCCTCGGGCAAGGGCGGCGTTGGCAAGTCCTCGGTGACGGTGAACCTCGCACTGGCGATGGCCGCGCAGGGCCTCAAGGTCGGCGTCGTCGACGCCGACATCTACGGCCACTCCGTGCCCGCCATGCTCGGCGTGGCCGACGCCCGGCCGACGCAGGTCGAGGACCTGATCATGCCGGTGCCCACGGCCAGCGGGGTCTCGGTCATCAGCATCGGGATGCTCAAGCCCCGCCGCGACCAGGTGGTCGCCTGGCGCGGCCCGATGCTCGACCGCGCGCTGGTGCAGATGCTGGCCGACGTCTACTGGGGCGACCTGGACGTGCTGCTGCTCGACCTGCCCCCGGGCACCGGCGACATCGCGATCTCGCTGGGCCAGCACCTGCCCAACGCCGAGGTGGTCGTGGTGACCACGCCGCAGGAGGCCGCCGCCGAGGTCGCCGAGCGCGCCGGCACGATGGCCTCGATGATGCACCAACGGGTGGTCGGCGTGGTGGAGAACATGTCGTGGCTGCCGTGCCCGCACTGCGCCGCCGAGGGCGTCGAGCACCGGTTGGAGATCTTCGGCGCCGGCGGCGGCGACCGGGTGGCCACCACCTTGGGCGGGCGCTTCGGCTACGACGTGCCGCTGCTGGGCCGCGTGCCGCTCGACCCTCACCTGCGCGAGGGCGGCGACGACGGCAAGCCCATCGTCGACTCCGACCCGACCGCGCCGGCCGCGCAGGTCCTCACCGGCATCGCCCGAACCCTGACCAGCAAGGGACGAGGTCTGGCCGGAATGCAGCTGGGTCTCTCCCCGACCAGTAAAATCTGACACCGTGCTGGACGTCGGGCTGCCGGAGATCGGCGTCATCCTCGTGGTCGCGGTCATCGTCTTCGGACCCGAGCGGCTTCCCGAGTTCGCCCGCCAAGCCGCGCGCATGCTGCACGCGGCCCGTACCTTCGCCCGCAACGCCCAGCAGGAGCTGCGCGACGAGCTCGGACCGGACTACGCCGACCTCAACCTGCGCGACCTCGACCCCCGCGTCGCCATCCGCCAGCAGGTGATGGAGGCGCTCTCGGCCATCGAGGAGGAGGAGCGCCAGGCCAAGGTCAAGCCCGGCCACCTGCCGCTGCTCGTGGGCGAGACCCCGCCGTACGACACAGAGGCTACGTAACCGGTTCAGGCGAGCCTCACCACCAGGTCGACGACCTTCTCGACTGGGTTGATGTCACCCCAAACTCTGGGCGATAACGGCTGGCGCCGAGCCACCACAGACCATTAGCGCCTGGAGCCAGTCGAAAGCCCCAGGTCGCACCTTGATGCGGCTCCGCCACTATGTCATCCAACATCGTGCCAGGGTTTTTCCCGCGATCAGCTCTTAGGTCATGATCATGCCGCCAAAGTCGGCTCTTGCCTTAGTCACGGTTTGAGCACCGCTGACCAGCCCGAACTGCTCTTGAGCCATTGTTCGGCGCTCGCGCCGAAGTCGGCCCTGACCACGAATCGCAGCTCGCGCCAATACTGCCGCTCCCAGCCTCGCTTGGGCATCTGCAGGTCGATCTCGAGAGCCATCGTGACCTCGTTCAGCACAGATCAAGCGGGATAGGTAGGAAACGGGTGGTCCAGGAGCACTTGGTGACTCATCAGATCGTCGGCGAAGTCGGCGCGGGCGGTGTCCAAGACGCCGATGGGTGGCACGGGTGGGCGTGGCGGCTCGCCTCGTTCGAGGGGTCGTGAGTCAGCGTCGAGCCAGGGTGCGAGGTCGCGGGCCGTGACGGTGTAGCGGTCCGCTGTCACCAGCTCGACCTGCCAGCGACTCGGGTCGAGGTTGCCGAGGTGGGCCAGATGCTGGTCGGTGACCAGCTGCCAGCCATGAGCGTCGTAGAGGTAGCTCTCTTCGAGGTGGGCAACCTGGGCCCGGATGACGTAGGGCCACGGCAACGACGTGATGTCCAGGACGACTGATGACTCGGGATGGTTGGCGTTTCGCAGGAAGGCGTTAGTCAGGTCGCCGGCGGCGTGGGTCGCCAGGGCGGTCAGATCCGCGGCGTGGTCCCGCCAACTCTGAGCGGGGTTGTAGGACTGCAGGCCGACGAATCCGTGCGGATCGATACACAGCCGTCGTGCCCGCTGACCGCTCTCGTCGAAGCCGAGCAGAACGATGCGCGGCGAATGCAGAGGGTCGGACAAGGTGTGAAGCACGATGTCGCGGGCGAGCGAGGCGATGACCTTGGAAGTCACGGCGCGCATCGTCAGGAAGGAGTCCCCGGCGAGCGAGGTGGTCCACTCCAGCCAGGGGCCGAGGACGCGGTGGGTGCGCTCGGGATCGACGAACCAGGCCCACTGCGGCAGGCCCCATTCGTTCGGGCCGACGCCCAGGAAGACGTCCCAGTCGAGCTTCATGGTGGCGGCGAGGACGACCGAGGGGTTGCGCACGACAGGGGCGTCGACCCGGGCTCCTTCCCGTAGCCATCCTTGGAAGCCGGCCTCCTCCAGCGCTGCGGCGAGGTGGGTGATGAAGTACTCGCCGAGCCAACGCGCTTCGCAGCGGTTGATGTAGATCACCGGACCGCCCTCGCCGTCACCTGGGCCGAAGAAGTCGAGGATGTCGACGTCGTCGTCGCTGTCGGGGTCGATAGGTGGGTAGGCCCGGCAAACAGCGTCGGCGAAGGCCTGGATCGCCTCCGGTGCCGGTGTCGTCGTTGCCCACTGCAGGCGACCTCCCGCACGCATGACCTTCTCCATCAGGGTCGGCAGCGAGTACTGGATCACCATCGGTTCGTGGCTCCTCCTGAGCTGATCTCCGCATTCGGCTGCGCCCGATGATCGCGTCCCAAGACCGTGCGGCCTAGCCGCTCGAGGCGTCCGCCTTCGCGCTGAGGGTGACGGTGACCTGACGCGTCGTCCCGTCGCGCTTGACGGTGAGGTCGAGCTTGTCGCCGCGGACGTGGCTGCGGATCGCCACCACCAGGCCGATGCTGTCGGTGATCGGCTTGCCGTCGACCTTCGTCACCAGGTCGCCGGCGCGCAGCCCCGCAGCGGAGGCGGGTTCACCGGAGCTGACGCCAGTGATCTGGGCACCGTCGACGTTCTCCTTGCTGGAGACGTTGGCGCCGATCACCGGGTACTCCGCGCGGCCGGTGCGCAGGATCTGGTCGGCGGTGATCTCGACCTGTTCGATCGGGATCGCGAACCCGACCCCGATGGAGCCGCTCTGGTCGCTGGTGACCGAGCCCATCGAGGCGATCGCGGAGTTCATGCCGATCACCTGGCCCTGGAGGTCGACCAGCGGGCCACCGGAGTTGCCGGGGTTGATGGCGGCGTCGGTCTGCACGGCGTTGATGTAGGACTGGTCGTCCTGGCTCTCGCCGGTCGTGACCGGCCGGTCCAGCGCGCTGACGATGCCCGAGGTCACGGTGCTGGAGAGCCCGAGCGGCGAGCCGAAGGCGATGACGGTCTCGCCCACCCGCATCTGCGTGGACGAGCCGAGCTTGGCCGGGGTGAGCCCGGTGCACCCCGGGCACTTCAGCACGGCGACGTCGTAGACCGAGCTGCGACCGACGACGGTGGCCTTGGAATGGGTGCCGTTCTGGTCGACGATCTCGATGTTGCCGTCGTCCTTCGCGGCGGCGGCCACCACGTGGTTGTTGGTGATGACGTGGCCCTGGCGGTCCAGCACGAAGCCGGAGCCGGTCGCCCCGCGCGGGTCGTTGTCGTACTCGGCGATGATCTGCACGGTGCTGGGCAGCAGCTTCTGGGCCACCGAGGCGACGCTGCGATTGTTGGCCGGCAGCGGCGCGGCGGTGCGCTTCTCGACCCGCAGCACGCCGCCCGAGCCGTCGCCGCCGGTGACGCTGCGACCGGCCAGCAGCCCGCCGAACACACCGCCGACCAGGCCGACCAGCAGCGCGACGAGCGCCACCACGGGCCAGACCCACCCCGAGGTGCGCGCGGTGGGCCGCACCGGCTGTGCCGGCTGGGCGTAGGGGTAGGGCGGGAGCGGGTAGGTCGGCGGCTGGTAGGCCGGTGCCGCAGGGGTGGGAGCGGGCGCAGGAGGCGGCGGCGTCGACGGGCTGGTCCACTCACCGCCGGGTGGCTGCTCCTGGTCGCTCACGTCCCCTATCTTGCGCGATGCCTCGTGACGGCGACGACGGGACCGGTGCTGGCGCCGAGGCCGGCGCCGGGCTGGGCCTGATTCTGGGCCTGATTCTGGGCCTGGCCGGTGGCGGCGGCCTGGGAGCCCATCTGGTAGCTGATCTGCGCCGGCGCCGGGCGGCTCGGTGCCAGCTGCCCGCTCCCCGCGGGCGCGCCGGTGAGGGCCACGATGCCGAGCACCGCCGCACCGACCGAGCCCACCCCGACGGCGGTCAGGCCGACCCGGCGGGTGCGGTCCTCCCGCTCGATCTCGTCGACCACGGCCCAGGCGTCGACGTCGTAGAGCGCCCCGAGCAGGCCGGGCCGCGGCTGCGGCCCGGCGGCGGGCGCCGCCGACATGCCGGCCAGCCGCGACTTCATCCAGCCCTCGCGCTCGACCAGCCGGCGGCAGGCCGCACAGCTCATGGTGTGCGACCAGGCCTGCTCCTCCTCCTGGGCGGACAGCTGCCCGTCGACCAGGGCACTGACCCGGTCGCCGAGGTGTCCGTGGAGGCGCATCGCTTAGCTGACCGGGTGCAGGCGGGGGCCGGAGTAGCGCAGCCGGCCGGGGGCCGGGGCGCGGTGGGACAGCGCGTCGCGCAGCATGGAGCGGCCGCGGTGGATCCGGGAGCGCACGGTGCCCATCTTGAGGTTCAAGACGTCGGCGATCTCCTCGTAGGTGAGCCCCTCGACGTCGCACAGCACCACGGCCGCGCGGAAGTCGGGCGGCAGCGCGGCCAGCGCGGCCTCGATGTCGGCGTCGAACTGCTGGTCCATGAAGGCCGTATCGGGCGCCGGGGTGCGGCTGGGCAGCCGGGCGGCCTGGTCGTCGGCGAGCGCGTCGAAGCGGATGCGGCTCTTGCGGCGGGCCTGGTCGAGGAACAGGTTGGTGGTGATGCGGTGCAGCCAGCCCTCGAAGGTGCCCGGCGTGTAGGAGTCGAGCTTGCGGAAGACCCGCACGAAGACCTCCTGGGTGAGGTCCTCGGCGTCGTGGGCGTTGCCGGTGAGCCGGTAGGCCAGCCGGTAGACGCGGGCGGAGTGGTCGGTGACGATCTGCTCCCAGCTCGGCGCGACCCACCCCTGCGTGGAGTCGGTCTCCGAGACGGTCTGCTGCTTCCTCATGGCCTCACGCTAGGAATCGGATCTGAAAGGACACTGAGCACCGCACTGAGCGCTGCCTGTGAAGAGTGAACGTGCCGCTCCGGGGCAGTGTTCCCGCTCGACGGTTCCCGCTCAACGGTAGAGTCACGCGCGTGAAACCCGCGAGCTGGACCTACGCCGACCAGTTCGTCGCCGAGGACGAGATCCTGGAGACCGCGCGCGGTCGCGCCCGCGAGGTGGGCGTCACGCCCATCGGTGCGGGAGGCGGCGCGACGCTGCGGTTCCTGGCCGCCGTGCTCGACGCCAAGGCGGTCGTCGAGATCGGCACCGGCACCGGCGTCTCCGGGGTGTGGCTGCTGCGCGGCATGGCCGCCGACGGGGTGCTGACCAGCGTCGACGTCGAGGCCGAGCACCAGCGGCTGGCCCGCGAGACCTTCTCCGAGGCCGGCTTCGTGGCCCAGCGCGCGCGGCTCATCCCGGGCTCCGCGCTCGACGTGCTCCCCCGGCTGACCGACGGGCACTACGACATCGTCTTCTGCGACGGCGACAAGCAGGAGTACCCGGCCTACCTGGCCGAGGCGCTGCGGCTGCTGCGCCCGGGCGGCGTGGTGGCCTTCGACAACGCGCTATGGCACGACAAGGTCGCCGACCCCTCCCAGCGCGACGCCGAGACCGTCGCCGTCCGCGAGCTGGGGCGCACGCTGGCGGGCGACGAGGCCCTGGTGCCACTGCTGCTGCCGGTGGGCGACGGGCTGCTGCTGGCCCAGAAGATCTGACGCAGAAGATCTAGCCGACGCCGGCCAGCGGCTCGGCCTGCTCCAGCCAGTACAGCAGCGCCCGGGCGCCGAACCCGGTCGGGCCCTTGGTCCACTCCTCGCGGTCCTCGAGCGCGTCGCCGACCGAGGCCAGGTCCAGGTGCGCCCAGGGCAGGCCGCCGGTGAAGTGCTGCAGGAAGAGCGCGGCGGTGATCGCCTGGGCGCTGCCGGGGGCGTTGTCGGCGTCGGCGACCTTCGAGGACAGCCGCTCGGCGTAGACGTCGGCCAGCGGCATCCGCCACAGCGGCTCGCCGGCGGCGGCCGCCGCGGCGTCGAGGTGGCCGGCCAGGCCGTCGTCGGTGGCGAAGTAGCCGCCGATGCGCAGCCCCATCGCGACCTTCATCGCGCCGGTGAGGGTGGCGACGTCGACCAGCAGGTCGGGCTCGAGGTCGGCCACGGCGTGGGCCAGCGCGTCGGCGAGGACCAGCCGGCCCTCGGCGTCGGTGTTGGTGACCTCCGTGGTGCGGCCGCCGTAGTGGGTGATGACGTCGCCGGGGCGCAGCGCGTCACCGCCGATGACGTTCTCGGCCAGCGGCAGCAGCGCGGTGACCCGCAGCGGGCAGCCGACCTCGGCCAGCGCGGCCATCACCGAGAGCACCACGGCGGCGCCGGACATGTCGCGCTTCATGTTGACCATGAGCTCGGCGCCCTTGATCGAGAGGCCGCCGGAGTCGAAGGTGATGCCCTTGCCCGCCAGCACCAGGTGGGGCGCCTTGCGGGAGCCGCGGCCCGACGGGCGGTAGCGCAGCGTGAGCAGCCGCGGCGGCGTGGCCGAGGCGCGGCCCACGGCGCTGATGCCGCCGTAGCCGCGGCGCTCGAGCTGCTGCTCGTCGAGCACGTCGACGCCCAGGCCGGCGGCCTCGGCGATCTCGGTGGCCTGCTCGACGAACCACTGCGGGTTCTTCAGGTTCGAGGGCACGGTGGCCAGGAACCGGGCGCGCCAACCGGCCCCGGCGACCGCCAGGCCGCGGGCCAGGGCATCGGCCCGCTCGGTGCCGAGCAGCACCACGCGCTCGACGGGCCGCGCGGTCGGGCCGGTCGAGCGCATCGTGAACTCGAACGAGGCCAGCACCAGCCCCTCCACGAACGCGCGGAGACCGGCGTCGTCGGCCACCTCCGCGACGCTGGTGGCCAGCTGCTCGGCCCCCTTGACCGCCCGGGCCAGTGCGGCGCCCGCCGTGCGCAGGTCGCGCGGCGTGGCCTCGCCGACGCCGACCAGGAGCAGGACGCGGTCGCGCCACGGCAGCCGGGTGACCTGGCCGGCGGTGCCGTCGGCGTCGTCCGCGGCCAGCGCCGCGAACACGTCGAGGTCGTCGGCGGGCTCGACGGATCCCGGGCCCAGCATCGGCCCGTCCTCGTGCGACAGGACGGGAACGGCGACGACGCCCGCGTCGGCGGGGGTCGCGGCGGCCCAGGTGAAGGTGGGGGGTGAGACCTGTGGTGGCAGCAAGGGTCGCGTCAGCCGACGACGTCCTTGAGGGCGTCGCCGAGAGCACCGGCCTCCTCGGCGTTGAGCTCGACGACCAGACGGCCACCGCCCTCCAGCGGGACGCGCATGACGATGCCGCGACCCTCCTTGGTGACCTCCAGCGGACCGTCGCCGGTCCTCGGCTTCATCGCCGCCATCGACATACCTCTTCTTCCGTTCAGGGCGTACGGGCCGTCCTGGTCGACCGCGCCGGACCATTATTCCCCATGGGTGCGGCAGACTCGCCATCCATGACCGGATCCGTTGTGGAGTACGACCTCAGTGCCGGCGTCGCGACCATCACCTTGAACCGTCCCGACGCCATGAACAGCCTCGACCTGGCGACCAAGGAGGCGCTGCTCGAGGCGGTGACCCAGGCCGCCGACGACGAGGCGGTGCGCTGCGTGGTGCTGACCGGCACCGGACGCGCGTTCTGCGTCGGCCAGGACCTCAAGGAGCACGTCGCCGGGCTGCGCAGCGGCGAGCGGCTGGTCGACACCGTGGCCGCCCACTACAACCCCACCGTGCTGGCGCTGGCGACGATGCCGAAGCCGGTCGTGGCCGCGCTCAACGGCGTGGCCGCGGGTGCGGGCGCCTCCCTGGCCTTCGCCTGCGACCTGCGCGTGCTGGCCGAGCCGGCCGGGTTCAACCTGGCCTTCACCGGCATCGCGCTGTCGTGCGACACCGGCTCGTCGTGGACGCTGCCGCGGCTGGTGGGCCCGGCCAAGGCGCTCGAGCTGCTCTACTTCCCGCGCACCATCGGCTCGGCCGAGGCGCTCGAGCTGGGCCTGGCCACGCGCGTCGTGCCCGCCGAGGAGCTGGCCGACGCCGTCTCGGAGCTGGCCACGAAGCTCGCCGCCGGACCGACCGTCGCCTACGGCGCCGTGCGGCGGGCCGTGCTCAACTCCGGCTCCGCGCCGCTGGAGGAGGCGGTCGCGTTCGAGGGCCGCATGATGGACCTCACCGGCGCCACCGACGACCACCGCCGGGCCGTGGACGCCTTCTTGGCCAAGGAGAAGCCGGTCTTCGAGGGCCGTTGAGTCAGCGTTCGTCCAGCTCCCGGGCCAGGCGGGCCAGCAGGGCGTCGACCTCGCTGGCACGGTAGCCGCGGAACGCCGTGGTGAAGCGCACCCCGCGCAGGTCCTCGGCGCTGAGCGGGCCGTCGGCCTGCACGCGGACGTCGGGACGGTCGTCGAACTCCTCGGCCATCGGCTCGCCCCGGCCGGAGGCGACCACCGCGATGGCGCCGATGAGCACCACCAGGAACAGGGCGAACAGGACGGCCATCATGCGTGCTCCTCACGCGAGGCGGCCATGATCGCCACGGCCTCCTCGACGTCGTCGGTCACGGTCACCATGTCGAGGTCGTGGGCGGAGATCTTGCCCGACTCCAGCACCGGCCCCGAGAGCCAGTCGACCAGGCCGCGCCAGTAGTCGCTGCCGACCAGCACCACGGGGAAGCTGGTGACCTTCTGGGTCTGGGCCAGCGTCAGCGCCTCGAACATCTCGTCCAGCGTGCCCAGGCCGCCGGGCAGCACGACGAAGCCCTGGGAGTACTTGACGAACATCGTCTTGCGGGCGAAGAAGTAGCGGAAGTTGACCCCCAGGTCGACCCACGGGTTCAGCCCGGCCTCGAAGGGCAGCTCGATGCCCAGCCCCACCGAGACGCCGCCGGCCTGCGAGCAGCCCTTGTTGGCGGCCTCCATCGCACCCGGGCCACCGCCGGTGATGACCGCGAACTGCTCCTCGGCCAACCGTCGACCCAGCGCCTCGCCCTGGGCGTAGGCGGGGTCCTCCGGCTTCGTGCGCGCGGAGCCGAAGACGCCGATCGCCGGCCCGAGCTCGGCCAGTGCGCCGAAGCCCTCGACGAACTCCGCCTGGATCCGCAGCACCCGCCACGGGTCGGTGTGCACCCAGTCGGTGGGCCCGCGCTGGTCGAGGAGTCGCTGGTCGGTGGTGGAGTGGTCGACCGCCTTGCCTCGCTGGACCGTCGGACCCTTGTACTTCGAGGGACGTTGGGTCACCGGGTCGTCTCCTGGGCTCCGCTCAGCCACGCCCGCATCCTCTCCTCGCACGAGCGCAGCTGCGCGATCGGTACGTGCTCGTCCTGCTTGTGGGCGAACATCGGGTCGCCCGGGCCGTAGTTCACCGCCGGCACGCCGAGGGTGGTGAACCGGGCGACGTCGGTCCAGCCGAACTTCGGGTTCACCTCGCCGCCCATCGCGGCCACGAAGTCCGCCGCCGCCGGCCGGTCGAGCCCGGGCAGCGCACCGGCGTCGGCGTCGGTGACCTCGAGCTCGTAGCCGTCGAAGACCTCGCGCACGTGGTCCAGCGCCTGCTCCAGCGAGCGGTCGGGCGCGAAGCGGAAGTTGACGCTCACGCGCGCCTCGTCGGGGATGACGTTGCCGGCCACTCCGCCGCGGATGCCGACGGCGTTGAGCCCCTCGCGGTACTCCAGGCCGTCGATCACGGGCCGGCGCGGCTCGTAGGCGGTCAGCCGGTTCAAGACGTCGGCCGCGGCGTGGATGGCGTTGCTGCCCTTCCACGAGCGGGCCGAGTGCGCTCGCTCGCCGCGGGTGACGACGTCGACGCGCAGCGTGCCCTGGCAGCCCGCCTCCACGACGCCGTCGGAGGGCTCCATCAGCACCGCGAAGTCGGCGGCGAGGAGCTCGGGCGTCGCCTCGGCGATCTTGCGCAGCCCGTTGTGGACGGCGTCGACCTCCTCGGCCTCGTAGAAGCAGAAGGTGACGTCGCGGGCGGGCTCGGGCAGCGTCGCGGCCAGCCGCAGCGCCACCGCCACTCCACCCTTCATGTCGCAGGTGCCGAGGCCGTGGAGGTAGGTGCCGTCATCGCGCACCGGCAGGTTGTCGTTGAGCGGCACGGTGTCCAGGTGGCCCGCGACGACCACCCGCTCGGCCCGGCCCAGGCCGGTGCGGGCCACGAGGCTGTTGCCGTGCCGGCTCACCTCCAGGTGGTCGAGGCCCCGCAGCGCCTGCTCGACGTCGTCGGCGATGCGCTGCTCGTGGTGGCTGACCGACTCGATGTCGCAGAGCACCCGGGTCAGCGACACGACGTCGGTGGTGAGGTCCAGGCTCATGCGGCGTCCTCGGGAGGGAAGACGCAGAACTCGTTGCCCTGCGGGTCGGCCAGCACGTGCCAGGCCACCGGGCGGGTGCGGCCGGGCACCTGCCACAGGAACTGCGCGCCGAGGTCGGTCAGCTCCACCGGGTCGCCGAAGACGTCCCAGTGCATCCGGTTCTTGACCGTCTTGGGTTCGGGCACGTCGGCGAAGTCCCAGGTGAGCACCGGGTCCGGCGTCGCGTGCTCGAGGGTCCAGAAGGTGCCGTCGTGACCTCGCACGGGCGCCGGCGTGCCGAGCACCGTGGCCCACCAGCTCGCGGCGGCCTCCGCGTCGGCGCTGTCGACGCCGATCCCGTGCACGCGGTAGCCGGGCGGGTCCTCGCGCAGGAACGCGCAGAACTCGTTGCCCTCGGGGTCGGCCATCACCGTCCAGCGCTCCATCGGCTCCAGCACCCGCGCGCCGAGCGCGATCAGGTCGTCGACGGCGCGGGCGTAGACGTCGAGGTGCACCCGGTTCTTGACCGTCTTGGCCTCGCCCACGCCGCAGATCGCGATGCCCTGATACTCCTCCTCGCCGAGCACGTCACCCGGCTCGTCGGGCCGGCGCCGCTCCACGCGGAGCCCGGCCGCCTGCGCCCAGAAGTCGGCGATCCGGCTGTGCGGGTCGGCCGTGTCGAGGCACAGCTCCTTGAACCGGGTCACGCTCGGAGGTTAGTCGCCGATCCGTAGAGTGACCGCCGTGGCACAGGGAGCGTGGGCGCACGGCATCGCGACGTACGCCGGGCAGAGCGTCCTCGACGCGTGGTTCCCGGCGCCGGCGCTGACCATGTCGGAGCTGGGTGCGCCCGCGGGCGAGCCGTCACCGGAGCTCGCCGCGCTCGCCGGGCCCGATCCGGTGCGCAACGTGCTGCGCGAGCCCGTCACCGTGGTCGTCGACGACCTCGACGCGCCCCCGACCGACGCCCTGGACGTGTGGCTGCGGCTGCACCTGCTCTCCCACCGGCTCGTGCGGCCGAACTCGATCAACCTCGACGGCGTCTTCGGGCTGCTCACCAACGTCGTGTGGACGAGCGCCGGCCCGTGCGCGGTCGAGGGCTTCGAGCAGACCCGGCTGCGGCTGATGGCGGCCGGGCGGCACGTCACCGTGCACGGCGTCGACAAGTTCCCGCGGATGGTCGACTACGTGCTCCCCTCCGGCGTCCGTATCGCCGACGCGGACCGGGTGCGGTTGGGCGCCCACCTCTCCCCCGGCACCACGGTGATGCACGAGGGCTTCGTCAACTACAACGCCGGCACCCTGGGCACCTCGATGGTCGAGGGCCGCATCGTGCAGGGCGTGGTGGTCGGCGACGGCTCCGACGTGGGCGGCGGCGCCTCGATCCTGGGCACGCTCTCGGGCGGCGGCACCACGCGCGTCTCGGTCGGCGAGCGTTGCCTGCTCGGTGCCAACTCCGGCCTCGGCATCCCGCTCGGCGACGACTGCGTGGTGGAGGCCGGCCTCTACCTCACCGCCGGCACCAAGGTCACCGTGATCGGCCCGGAGGGGAACCGGGTCGTCAAGGCCCTCGAGCTGGCCGGCGCCGACCACGTGCTGTTCCGGCGCAACTCGGTCAGCGGCGCCGTCGAGGCCGTGCCGTGGAAGGCCGACGGCAGCCAGGGCGCCGTGGCGCTCAACGCCGTCCTCCATGCGAACTGAGGTCGCTCGGGGGGTCAACCACGGGCTGCGGTGGGTGCTGCTGGGCCTGGTGGTGGTCATCGTCGCCACCGTCAGCGTCGCGCTCTACCGCGGCGTCGGTGCGGTCACCGGCCGCCAGCGGTGCTCAGCCACCGTGGGCGGGCACACCGTGCACCTCTCGCCCGACCAGGCGCGCAACGCGACGCTCATCGCCGCCATCGGCGTCCGCCGAGGGTTGCCGGCGCGGGCGGTCTCGATCGCCTTCGCCACCGCCTACCAGGAGTCGAAGCTGCAGAACCTCGACCACGGCGACCGCGACTCCCTCGGCCTCTTCCAGCAGCGGCCCTCCCAGGGCTGGGGCACCGCCGCCCAGGTGCGCGACCCCTACTACGCCACCAACAAGTTCTACGACGCGCTGGCCAAGGTCGACGGCTTCGAGACGATGCGCATCACCGAGGCCGCCCAGCGCGTGCAGCGCTCCGGCTTCCCCGAGGCCTACGAGCCGCACGCGGAGGACGCCCGGGCCCTCGCCTCGGCGCTGACCGGCTACTCCCCCGGCGGCCGGTTCTCCTGCGTCGTCGACAGCCCCGACGGGCACGGCACCGCCGCGGCGACCGTCACCGACCTCGAGCGGGCCTTCGGCTCGCTGCGCACCACCGGCACCGTCCGCGACCTCGTGCTCGACGTCGGCACCGGCCCGGCCGCCCGCCGGCGGGGCTGGTCGGTGGCGCAGTACCTGGTCGCCCACGCCTCGACGCTGCAGGTCGCCACCGTGTCGTTCAACGGCCGGCAGTGGCAGGCCGGCCCCGACTCCAAGAAGGGCTGGCTGGCCCACTCGACTCCGCGCGGGCGGGTGAGCGTCACGCTCGCGTGAGCCGCTCGCACGCCGCGTCGACCCGCTCGTCGGTGGCGGTCAGGGCGATCCGGACGTGCTCGGCGCCGGCGGGTCCGTAGAAGGAGCCGGGAGCGACCAGGATGCCGTCGTCGGCCAGCGCGGCCACGGTCTCCCAGCAGTCCTCGCCGCGGCTGCTCCAGAGGTACAACGCGCCCTCGGAGTCGTCGATCCGGAAGCCCGCCCGCTGCAGTGCCGGGCGGAGCCGGTCGCGGCGGGCGGCGTAGCGGGCGTGCTGCTCCAGGACGTGGGCGTCGTCCGCGGCCGCGGCCGCCATGGCGTGCTGCATCGGGCCGGGCAGCATCAGGCCCAGGTTGCGGCGCACGGCCAGCAGCTCGGCCACCACGGCGGGGTCGCCGGTGACGAAGGCGCAGCGGTAGCCGGCCAGGTTCGAGCTCTTCGAGAGCGAGTGCACGGCGAGCAGCCCGTCGAAGGTCCCCTCGCAGACGTCGGGGTGCAGCACCGAGGTCGCCGCGCCCTCCCAGACGCAGTCCAGGTAGCACTCGTCGCTGACCAGCAGCGTCCCCACCGAGCGGGCCCAGGTCACCAGCTCGCGCAGCCGGGCGGCCGCAAGCACCCGCCCGGTCGGGTTCGAGGGCGAGTTGACCCACACCAGGGCCGGCGTGCGGTCGAGCTCCTCGGGGGTGTCGGTGGCCACGACGTCGGCTCCGGCCAGCACCGCACCCACCTCGTAGGTCGGGTAGGCCAGCTCGGGCTGCACCACCAGGTCGCCGGGGCCGATGCCCAGGTGGGTCGGCAGCCCGGCGATCAGCTCCTTCGAGCCGATCGAGGGCAGCACACCGGCCGGGTCCAGGCCGACGACGCCGTAGCGGCGCAGCAGCCGGTCCACGACCGCCTGCCGCAGCTCGGGCAGGCCGTGGGTGGTCGGATAGCCGGGGTCGTCGGCGGCGGCGGTCAGCGCCCGCTGGACGACCTCGGGGGTCGGGTCGACGGGCGTGCCGACCGAGAGGTCGACGATGCCGTCAGGGTGGGCCCGCGCCTTCTCGGCGTACGGCCGCAACCGGTCCCAGGGGAAGTCGGGAAGACGCCCCGAAACCTTCATCTACTCGTCGTGCTCCTGCGGCGGCAGGGCGGCGACCAGCGGGTGGTCCTTGTCGATCTCGCCCATCTTGGCCGCACCACCGGGGGAGCCCAGGTCGTCGAAGAAGTGCACGTTCGCGTCGTAGTACTCCTTCCACTGGTCGGGGGTGTCGTCCTCGTAGTAGATGGCCTCGACGGGGCAGACCGGCTCGCAGGCGCCGCAGTCGACGCACTCGTCGGGGTGGATGTAGAGCATCCGCTTGCCCTCGTAGATGCAGTCGACGGGACACTCGTCGACGCAGGCCCGGTCCTTGAGGTCGACGCAGGGCTGGGCGATGACGTAGGTCATGGGCGGCAGCCTAGTCTCCCCGTCGTGGCATCTTCGGCGTTGGGTCCGCACGTCGTCGGCCAGCGCGTCGTGGTGCGCCGCGTCGTGCCCGGCGAGACCGGACCCAGCGGCGGTCCGGCGCTGACCGACGTGCTCGGCGTCTGCGAGTCGTGGGCCGACGGAATGGTCTCCGTGCGCCGCGAGTCCGGCGACCTGGTCACCTTCCCCGTCGCCCTCGTCGTCTCCGGCAAACCAGTGCCGCCGAGGCCCTCGGCGCGACTGCGCATCGGCGCTCACGAGATCCACCTGCGGGCGATGGAGGGGCTGCGCTCGCGCCACGTCGAGCCGCTCGGCGACTGGGTGCTCCGCGCCACCGGAGGCTCGACGGGGCGGACGAACTCGGTGCTGGCCACCGTCGATCCGGGCATCGACCTCGACGACGCCGTCGCCGGCACGCTGGACTTCTACGACCGGCACGACCAGCCGGCCCTCGCGCAGGTCGTCGTCGGCGCCGACGTCCACCTGGCTCTGGAGCACCGCGGCTGGACGCGGGCGCGCCCCGACGAGGCCGACGTCGACGTGCTGGTGGCCTCCGTGGCCCAGGTGCGACGGCAGGTGCGACGGCGGCTGGGGACGGTGGGCCCGCAGCCCGTGCGACTCGCCGACTCGCTGCCCGACGGCTGGCTGGTGGGCAACGACAAGGCGCAGGCCAATCTCGACAACGTGCGATTCACCCTCGACGGACCGTTCCTCCGGCAGTACGCCGAGGTCGTGCTCGACGGACAGCAAGTGGCCCGCGGGCGGGCCAGCTACGCCCGCGACTGGGCCGTCGTCACCGACCTCATGGTCCAGCCCGAGCACCGGCGGCAGGGTCTCGCGCTGGTCGTGATGGACGCGCTGCTGGGCTGGGCGGCCGAGCAGGGCGCCACGACGGTCTCACTGCAGGTCATCTCCGACAACCATCGCGCCACGACGCTCTACGACTCCCTGGGCTTCGAGCGGCACCACCAGTACCGCTATCTGGCGGCCCCTGCGGCGCCGAGCAGATAACCGGATGCCATCCCAGGGCCGCTCCGACACCCCCGGACGGTCTGGTTCAGCGAAGCGAGACGGTGGCGACCAGGACACCGGCGAACTGCGCAGCGAAGGCGGCGATGGCCAGGGCGTGGAAGACCTCGTGGAACCCGAACCACGCCAGCGACGGGTTGGGGCGGCGCATCCCGTAGACCAGGCCGCCCAGCGAGTACAAGACGCCACCGGTGGCGAGGAGCACCGGCACGGCCAGCGGACGGAAGTCGGCGAAGTCGCCCACGAACGCCACGGCCACCCACCCCAGCAGCAGGTAGAGGCCGGTATAGATCCACCGTGGCGCAGCGCTCCACGCGAGCCGGAACGACACACCCAGCACGGCACCGCCCCACGCCAGGCAGAGCACCACGACCTGGTGGGCGTGGCTCAGCATCAGCAAGGAGAACGGCGTGTAGCTGCCCGCGATGAGGACGAAGATGCTGGCGTGGTCGAACCGGCGCACGACGGTCGCCAGGCGCGGGGGCCAGCGTCCCAGATGCATCGCGGAAGAGCCGACGAAGTTCGCGAGCGCGGCCAGAGTGAGAACGATCGAGCCGACACGGCTTCTCTCGCTGGGAGAGAGCGCGATCAAGACGATTTCGCTCGCGATCGCGAGCGGGATCGCGTACAGGTGGAGCCAACCCCGGAGCCGTGGCGAGTCCTCGGCGGTCTCGCCGGCCGAGACCAGGGTGCTCATGTCCTCAGTGTGGCACCGACCTCGTCGGCCCCCGACCGATCAATGCGAGCCCGAGGGTGGTCGAGCTAGGTTCGTAAGACGACTGTGATTCGTCGAGGCGGTTTCCGCGACGAACGCAGCACACGAAGGCGGTGGCCGATGGCCACGACAGATTCTTCATCTCGACGTCTAGCGCTTCGAGCGGTACGAGACCGGCGGCTGGTCGACGGCGCCTGGTGGCCCTCCAACCGTCGGCTCGAGGAGCAGCTCGACCAACTCTTCGCCGTCTGGCCGCCCGAACGGGGCCGCGTGTCGCGGGTCGGATACTCCCCTCCGGACTGGGAAGACCGGCCGCGTGCGGTCATGGCAGGAGGCCGGCGAGTGAAGACGGGGAACTTCCCCCGCGACGACACCCACGAGCTCACCCTGGTGATGTCCGACGGTCGACGTCTTCGCCTCCTCGTGATCCCGCCCGACACGTCACCCGATCATGCCCAAGAACAGCTGACGAACCTCACCGCCGTGGCAGCAAGCGGATGATGCACGTCGCCTTCGAGGCCAGTCGCACGGGCCAGAACGCGAGAGTGACCGCACACGCCTTCGAGCAGTCCGCCACCGACACCCTGTGCGGGTGCCGACTGGACCGCTTGGAGTGGCTCGCGTTCGAGAGCGTCGACTTCGACGAGGTCCGCGCGCTCAGCAGGTGCCGAGCCTGCCAGGCCTTGGCGTTGAGCTGGGCGAGCTAGCCACTGGGATTTCACCCCTACGAGTGAGAGCTCGCACTCTATTTTCGGACCGATTACTCGAATCGGCCCGAAGGACGTGTGCGCACGATGGCTCAGCAGCAACGTCAACCCTCCCTCACCGCGGACGTCAGGTTGCTCGCCGACGACGTCGTGCAGATATCGGGCGTTCCTATCGACACTCTCGCCGACATCTTGTACCGCGCAGGTGTGGAGGTGGCGATGCACGGTGTTGCCGTCCGCGACAAGCTGAGCGATCGTGAAGTGGACGTGCTCCGCTTGATCGCCGAGGGTCGGAGCAACGCCGAGATCGCCACGGCGCTTCGCATCAGCGCACATACCGTCAAGGGCTACGTGCGCAGCACCTATCGCAAGATCGAGGTCACCAGCCGGCCTCAGGCGATGTCGTGGGCGCTCCGCCACGGCGTGCACGCAGACCCGCCAGCCAAACGCCGGGCCTTCATGGTGAGCACGTTCTGGGGCTGACGTGCCCGGGACGCATGAGTCTGGACGTGCAGGGCACAGGGACGACGTGGCCTCAGCTCGTTCGGGCTGACGGTCCATCGGTCCGCCAGTGCTAGAGCTGGCGTCACTTTCACCGAGAGGCCCTGGTCCCCGCCGTGGGACGGGGCCTCTCCGGGTGTCGGTCGGCTACGGCGCCGAGCAGATGACCGCGTTCTGCGGCGGGTAGAGCGTCGTCGTCTTGTCGCGGTGGTCCACGGTGCTGCTGCCGGGCTTGCGGAAGACCCGGACCACGTCGACGCTGTAGCCCGCGCTGCCCACGACCGCGGAGCAGTCCGCGCCCTTGCGGTGGCGGACCTTCGGCTGGACGGTGGCGTACGGGCGGCCCACCTGGGTGGTGACGTCCCAGGCCTTCGTGGACCACAGCGTCACCGTCAGGCTGCCGTCGCCGGCGGGGCTGCTCGGGGTCATCGCGGCGGTGACCAGCAGGCCGTAGCGGGTGTCGTCGGTGAAGCGCAGGTCCCGCTTGCCGTAGTCGACGCCCACCTCCAGCCCGAGCGGCAGCCGGTCGTTGTGCACGGCGCCGTTGGTGTGGCCGGCGTCCTTCAGCCCGAGCCGGTACGCCGCCGCGTACAGCGTGGTGGCCAGCTGGGAGAGACCGGCGCCGGAGTCGGCGGTGAAGACGCCGCGCACCAGCTCGTAGCCCGGGGTGAAGCCGCGGTCCTTGGTCGGTGGCCCGATCGCGTGGTCGAAGCTGAAGGTCTCCCCCGGCTTGAGGACGGTGCCGTCGAGCAGCTCGACGCCGCGGGCGATGTTGGTGTTGCGGTAGTCGGCGTATCCGAAGCCGGTGGTGAGGGTGGCCACCTGGCGTCGGATGCCCAGGCCGCGGGCGTCGGCGGTGGTGAAGGCGGGCTGGGCGTCCACACCCTTGACCGCCACGCGCCGCTGCCCGACGGGCCGCACGACCGCGTCCAGGAACTTCTGCTTCAGGTCGTCGCGGTCGAAGGTGGTGCCGACCTTCGAGGGGACCACGCGTGGGCGGCCCCCCGAGATCGTGAAGCTGGCCGACTGCGGGGCGCCGGCCACCGTCGTCATGAGCGGCTCGAGCGCGGTCAGCAGGGTGTCGACGTCGAGCACCGGCACCAGCTGTCGGCCCTGCGCACGCAGGGCGAGGGCCTTGGTGAACAGCGTCGCCGGCGCGGTGACCGCGTGCCGGCCCAGCACCAGCTGCACGGGCCCCGAGGTGGCCGGGGTGGCGAAGCTGCTCATCGCCCGCGCCACCGCAGCGGCCGTGACGGTGGGCGGCAGCGTGCGGTAGGGCAGCCGCACGGCGCCGGCGGGCACGCGGGTCAGCAGCCGCGCCGTGGCCGTCCGGTCCAGGCGGCGGCCCGCCTCCGGCGTCACCGCGACCGGCTTGCCGGCGCTGAAGCCGATCGACCCCTCGACGGTCTTCTTGTCCAGCAGTGCCGCCAGCGCCGTCACCTGGGCGTCGAGCCGGGTCCGCGAGACCTGCAGCCGAGCCGGGCGGTGGTCGCCGCCGACGTAGTAGTGCCACAGCCGGCTCGGCCAGAACGACCGGCCGCCGCCGGCGGTGCGCACCGTCTCGGCGACGTCGAGATCGACCCCCGCCTTCGACGGCACCACGGTGGTCTCGACGACGCCGGCCCCGCTCACGGGCACCGCCCGGTCGAAGCGCGGCGCGAGCTGCTCGCGCAGCCGGCTCTCGGCCGCGGTGGCGTGGAGCCCGCCGATCTCGACCCCCGCCACCGACGTGCCGGCGGGCACCTTGTCGCCGGCCAGCAGGCACAGCGTCACGTAGCCTGCGACGACGAAGATCCAGACCCCGATGGCCAGCCGCACCGGCAGCGAGCGCGCGTGGCGCGCGACCGCTCGACGCTTGCCCGGGCTCATCGGGGCAGGGTACGGCTCACAACCCCGCGAACAGATCCGACTCGAGGCCGTCCTCGCCGAGCTCGCCCCGGGCGCCGCGGGCGATCCGGAAGAACTCGGAGCCCCAGACCTCGTCGCCGATGTTGTTCGACAGCGCGAAGAACGGCCCGTCGACCGCGATCTGCGTGGCGTGGGCGCGCATCGCGTCCATCTTGGCGTTGACGTAGTCGCTGCCGTCGACGCGCGCGGCGAGGAACTCGTCCTCGGTGGCGAAGGGCGGCAGCCGGTCGGGATCCATGCCCTCGAACGCGGTGGTGTCGCCGGCCTCGCGCAGCCGGCGGATGCCCTCGCGCAGCCGACTGGCCGACATCGCGCTCCAGTAGACCTTCGCGATCGTCCACGGCTCGCCCAGGTCAAGACGGTAGGAGGGCACACCGGCCAGGTCGGCGGCGTAGGTGGCCACGCGGTGGGCCTGGATGTGGTCGGGGTGGCCGTAGCCGCCGAACTGGTCGTAGGTGACCAGCACCTGCGGCCGCACCTCGCGGATCACTGCGACCAGCTCGTCGGCGGCCTCGGTGAGGTCGGCGTTCCAGAACGCGCGATCGTCGGTCTCGTCGGCCGGGATCGCCGCGCCGGCGTGCACGTGGCCCTCGGGTGCCCACTGCATGCCCGAATCGCGGAACCGGCCGAAGCCGCCGAGGTAGCGGTGGTCGGTGACGCCGAGGATCTTCATCGCGTTGTCGAGCTCGGTGCGCCGGTGCTCGGCCAGGGTGTCGTCCTGGTCGGCAGCCAGGTGGGCCAGCTCGGGCACCAGGATCTCGCCCATCTCGCCGCCGGTGCAGGTCACCAGCGTGACGCCGACGCCCTCCGCGGCGTACTTCGCCATCGTCGCGCCCGTGCCGATGGTCTCGTCGTCGGGGTGTGCATGTACCAGCAGCAGCCGTCTGTCCACCCCTCGATCCTAGGATCGGTGCCATGCGGGCGGGCGTGCACCTCGAGCGGCGCGACCTCGACCCGTTGACCCACGACGGCGAGCAGGTCGGCGTCGCCGGCGTCCTGGCCCACCTGGACCGCCGCGCCGAGCGGACCCGCGTGCCCGGACGGGCCGTGGCGTGGGGGTTCACCTGGAACGAGCAGGACCGCAGCTCGCGCGCCTGGTTCCCCCAAGGCATCTCGACGTCGGCCGACGCCGGCCGCGACGACGAGCTGCTGGTCACCACCTGGTACTCCAAGGCCGAGGAGGGGTCGCGGCTCAGCTTCGTCGACCTCGGCTCGCTGACCTACCGCCACGTGCTCGTGGTGCGGGCCGGCGAGCGCGGTCCGGAGCCGTTGTCGATCCACGCCGGCGGCGTCGTGTGGCACGGGCCGTGGCTGCACCTGGCCGCCACCCGGCGCGGCCTGTTCACCGCCCACGTCGACGACCTGGTCGAGGTCTCACCGGGCCCGGCCACCTTCGGCTACCGGTTCCTGCTCCCCGTGCGGCACGCGTACGCCGCCCGCGCCGAGGCGAGCACCGAGCCGCTGCGCTACTCGTTCCTCTCCTTGGACCACGAGGTCGGGGAGCTGGTGGTCGGCGAGTACGGCGTCCAGAGCCAGACCACGCGGCTCGCGCGGTACGCGCTCGATCCGGCCAGCCACGGCCTGCGGCTCGACGAGTCCGGCCGCGCCTACCCGCTGCGGCTCGACGACGGCCGGCTGGGCCACATGCAGGGCGCCACCGTGGCCCACGGCCGCCACCACGTCACCGTGAGTCGCGGCAGGAAGCGGCTGGGACGGCTCTACGTCGGTGAGCCCGGCCGGCTGCGACCGGTCCGCTGGGCGCTGCCGCCCGGGCCCGAGGACATCGCCTACTGGCCCGCGACCGACCAGCTCTGGTCCCTCTCGGAGCACCCGGGCAGCCGCTACGTGTTCGCGATGGACCGCACCCAGCTGCGTCGCCGGCTGCCGCTGCTCCTCAGCCCCTGGGCATGAGGGCGAGCTGCCGCGCCTGGGCGACCAGCCGGCCGGCGGAGTCCCACACCTCGGCGTCCTCCTCGAACCAGCCGCCGGCGACGTTGCGCGTGGCGTGCCGCAGCCGCAGCCAGCCCGCAGCGGGCCGCGCCCGCACGTGCACGGCCAGCGACACCGTCGGCGCCCAGCCGTAGAAGCCGAGGTCGAAGGTGGCCGGCGGCAGCGCGTCGACGGCGAAGAGCAGCGCCAACGGGTCGGGCTCGCGGCCCTCGCGCAGCCGGAACCAGGCCGCCACCTCGCCGCGACCGCTGGGCCGGCGGAAGTCGGGTGACACCAGCATCTCCGAGCGCCCGAGCAGCGGGATCTCCATCCCCGGCGGCGCGGTGTCGTTGGCGATGCACTCCTCGCGCGGTGGCAGGACGGGCGGCTCGGCGGTGGTGCGCACGTCGTCGCTGAGCCGGCCCAGGTCGCCGTAGGTGGCCAGCGCGGTCACCCGCGCCTGCCCGTCCTGGCTCAGCGTCGCGCTGTAGGTGCTCGTGCCACGGCCGGTGCGCAGCGGCTCGACCGCCACCTCGCACCGCCCCGGCCGTGAGGCGCTGAGGTAGTGGGCGCTGACCGAGAAGGGGTCGGGGTGCTCCCCCGCGGCCTGCCGGACGGCCGCGCCCAGCACGGCCAGCACGTAGCCGCCGTTGACGCCACCGCCCACGACGAACCCGCCGGAGAGCTCACCGGCGTAGCGGCCCTCGCTGGTGCTGGTGACCGCGATCGCGCGGTCGAACTCGGGATCCGGCTGCACAGTCACGGATGTGGACCCTACGGATAGCCTCCGACGACGTGTCTCGGACCCTGCCCATCTCCGTTCTTATCTCACTGCCCGTCTCCGTGACCGTGCTGGTGCTGCTGCTCGCCGGGTGCGGCGGCTCGCCGAGCGCCACACGCTCGGTCACGCCCTCGACCACCGCGTCGGCCACGACGTCCGCGCCGGCACCGTCGGCCTCATCGTCATCGTCGTCGCCGGGCACACCGACGCCGTCGCCCTCGGCGGGCGACCTGCGCACCACCACGACGTCCTCGCAGGCGGCGGTGCCCAGCGGCGGACCGACCGAGGCCAAGGACTTCCCGGTGCCGCCGGGAGTGAAGGTGAAGGCGCCGGCGCCGCAGGCCAGGTCATGGCAGTTCGACATCACGACCAAGGACACCGCACAGGTGCTGGCCTTCTACCGCAAGGCGCTCGCGGCGCAGGGCTACCGGGTGGAGAACGACGTCACCACCCAGGTGGGCGACGAGAAGGTCCACTACGACATCGCGTTCCACGGACCGGCCGAGGGGTACGTCGTGGCCGACCCCAGCCAGGACGACGTGTTCGTCGTCGTCCAGTCGCTGCCCGTCGGTCGCTGACCCGACGCAGCCGTGGCTGCGAGGGGTCAGCGACCCGGGTCCGGGCTACTCGCCGGCGACGGCCTTCTTGAAGGCGGCGGCGGGCTTGAAGCCGGCCACCTTGGTCGCAGCGATCTGGATGGTCTCGCCGGTCTGCGGGTTACGGCCCTCGCGCGCCGAGCGCTCGCGACGCTCGAAGGTGCCGAAGCCGGCCAGGGTGACGGTGTCGCCCGTGGCGACGGCGTCGGCGATGGCGTCCAGCGCCGTCTGGACGGCCTTCTCGGCCTGGCCGACACCCAGGTCGGCCTCGTCGGCGACCTTCTTGGAAAGCTCTGCCTTGTTCACGTGTGTCCTCTTTCGATCGGAGCTTGCGGGGTCAACCCTGCCTGTTGTGCGGCCCGGAGGCACGGCCGGGGGTCCTCCCGGCGCGTCGTGACGCGGTTCTCAGCGCACCCGGAGCAGCAGGATCCGGTCGTCGGAGGAGCCCGCCGACGTGCGTCCGTCGCGGTTGCTGGTGGTGACCAGGACCCGGTTGCCACCCAGCGCGAGGACGCTGCGCAGCCGCCCGTAGCGCCCGGTCAGGAAGGCCTGCGGCTCGCCCACCGCCCGCGCGCCGGAGAGCCGGATGCGCCAGAGCCGCTCACCTTGCAGGGCGGCCATCCACACCGCACCGTTGACGTAGGCGATGCCGCTGGGCGAGTCCTCCTCGGTGCCCCACTGCGCCACCGGCGAGGTGTAGGCCGCGTCGTCGGTGCTGCCCTGCGTGGCCGGCCAGCCGTAGTTGCGGCCGCGGCGGATCAGGTTGAGCTCGTCGGCCTCCTTGTCGCCGAACTCCGAGGCCCACAGCCGGCCGGCGGGGTCGAAGGCCAGCCCCTGCACGTTGCGGTGGCCGTAGGACCACACCACCGAGCCGAACGGGTTGTTCGACGGCACGCCGCCCGAGGGCGTCATCCGCAGCACCTTCCCGCCCAGGGACGTCTTGTCCTGGGCGAGGTCCTCCTGGCCGGACTCCCCGGTGCCGGCGTAGAGCATGCCGTCGGGACCGAAGGCGATCCGGCCGCCGTTGTGGTGCACGCCGTGCGGGATGCCGCGCAGCACCACGTGGAGGCTCCCCAGCTGCTTGCCGGCCGAGGCCGAGGAGTCGTAGGTGGCCCAGGCGATCCGGTTGTCGTCGTCGGTGGAGTAGTAGAGGTAGATGCGCCGGTCGGTGGCGTAGGAGGGCGAGACGGCCAGGCCGAGCAGGCCGGCCTCGCCCTGCTCGTCGACGTTGGAGACCACGCCCGGCACCGTGGCCACGGTCGTCACCGTGCCGGTGCCGACGTCGAGCCGGTGGATCCGGTAGTCGTCGCGGGTCGCGACCAGCACGCCGCCGTCGGGCAGCAGGGCGAGCCCCCACGGCACGTCGAGGCCGGTGGCGAGGGTGCGCACCACCGTCGCCGACCCGTTCGCCGGTGCGCTCGTCGCGGTGGCCGTCGGGGTGGGGCTGGCAGTGGCCGTCGTGCCGGCCGTAGCGCTGGGGGATGCCGCGCTGGTGCTGGTGGTCGCTGACGGGGTGGACGACGCGGACCCGTCGTCGTCCGGCGCGCACCCGGCGAGCGCGAGCAGTCCGGCCGCGCTCAGGAACGTCCGTCGCCTCATATCCGTCGAACCTACGACGCGACTCTGAGCGTCGGCTGTGCGCACGGCTCAGTCGCCGGCCAGACCCGCATCCTCGCGACGGTGCCGGCCGCTGGGGCCGGTGGGTGCGGGCGCGGCCGAGGCGAACCGTTCGACGTCGTGGTCGGCCAGCCACCGCGCCAGCACCGCGGCGGGCATTGGCCGGGAGATGTGGTAGCCCTGCGCGATCTCGCAGCCGGCGTCGCGCAGCAGCTCCAGGATCGGCTGGGACTCGACCCCCTCGGCCACCACCTCGAGGCCGAGCCGGTGGGCGAGGTCGGTGATGGACTGCACGATGGCGGCGTCCGTAGCGGACTGGTCGAGGTGCATCACGAACGCCTTGTCGATCTTGACCTCGGCGACGGGCAGCCGGGCCAGCTGGCTCAGCGACGTCTGCCCCTGGCCGAAGTCGTCGACGCTGACCAGCACGCCGGTCTTGGCCAGCCGCATCAAGGACGCCGTCGCGCGGGCCGGGTCGGCCATCAGGGCGGTCTCGGTGATCTCGATCGTCAGGCAGCCGGGATCGGACCCGGTGCGGGCCAGCGCGTCGGTCACGTGCGAGGCGAAATCGGCGTTGCCGAGGTTGCGGGCGGAGACGTTGACCGCGACGCGCATCTGTGGATGGCGCGTACGCGCCTGCCCCACCCAGGCCAGGGCGGTCTCGATGACCCAGTCGGTCAGCGGGTCGATCATGCCGGTCTGCTCGATGACGGGCAAGAACTCATCTGGCATCAGCCGGCCGCGCTCGGGGTGCTGCCAGCGCAGCAGCGCCTCGACCGCGGCGACGGCACCGGTCCGCAGGTCGATCTTGGGCTGGTAGTGCAGCTCGAGCTCGTCGTCGCGGATCGCACGGCGCAGGTCGCCGATCAGCGAGAGCCGGTTGGGGTCGTAAGGGTCGCCGGCCTCCTCGTAGTGCACCACCCGCAGCCCGCCGCGCTTGGCGACGTCGGTCGCGACACCGGCGCGCTGCAGCAGCGTCACGGCACTGGTGCCGTCCTCGGGCGCGCGGGCCACTCCCACGGTGAGCTCGACCTCGACCGGGATCCCGGCCAGGTCGATCGGCTCGGTCATCGCCTCGGTGAGCGCGAGCAGCTGCTCGTCGACGGCCACCGCGTCGGCGGCGTCGAAGACGATCGCGAACTCGTCGCCGCCCAGCCGGGCCAGGTGGTCCGGCTCGGCCAGCACCCGGCGGATGCGCCGGCCCACCTCGACCAGCAGCGCGTCGCCGTTGTCGTGGCCCAGGGTGTCGTTGACCTCCTGGAACCGGTCAAGGTCGACGATGGCGATGGTCGTCGGCAGTCCCTGCCGCTCCCGGCGGGCGAGCCCGGCCTCGAGCTCGTCGTGGAACGAGCGGCGGTTGGGCAGCCCGGTGAGCTGGTCGTAGGAGGCCAGGTAGCCGTTGTGCTCGGCCAGCCGCCGCAGGGCGCGCGTGATCGACCACGAGATGCCGGCCAGCACCAGGTAGAGGGCCACGAGGCCGATGGCGAGGTCGCGGTAGAGCGATCGCATGCCGGCGGCGATGTCGCGCGCGATCGGGTCGTAGGGCAGGTAGAGCTCCAAGACGCCCGTCGGTCGTGCCGACGTGCCGTCGGTGAGCGGGGTGTAGACCTCGGCGACGCGGATGCCCTTCTCGATCGCGCCGTCGCCGTCCTCGTCGGCGTTGAGGTGGGTGATCTCGGCGACCGTCTCCCCGTGGGCGGCCTCCTGGGCCTCCTCGTCGGTCTCGGTGCTCCCGGTGCGGTCGTTGGAGTAGATGACGCGACCGCTCAGCGTGCGGATCCGGAACCGGACGATGTCGCCGACCCGCACCGCCGACTCGCCCATCTGGTCCAGGTCGGCGACCTGCGCGGTGCTCAGCGGCCGGCTCAGGTCCACTCCGTCCAGGCGCGGCTCGACCGACGTCCGCCCGAACAGCGCCGCCTGGGCACGAGCCTGGGCGAGCCCGCGGTCCGAGGCACCCGAGCGGTACGTGGCGGCCAGGACGGCCCCCAGCACGAGCACGGGGACCAGGATGGCGATCGCGTAGACCAGGAACAGGCGCACCGCGCTCTGGGGTCCGCGCCGGATCGTCCGTACCACCGACCCAGATTACGAGTTTGGGGGGTTTTACGAGGTAAGTCTGAGAATCACGGCGCCCCGGGCGCGAGGACGACGTCGTCCCACCGCGTCGCGGTCCACTGCGACCCGTCGCCGACCAGGCGCACGCGGCCAGTGTTCGGCAGCAGGTGCTCGCGCGGCAGCTCCGCCGGCAGCTGCGCGGCCCGCGCGCCGCACCAGGCGCGCAGGATCGCGCCGTGCGCGACCACGGCGGCGTGGTCGACGCCCGAGGCGACCACCTCCTCGACGACCGCGTCGAACCGGCCCAGCGCCGCGAGGCCGTCCTCTCCGCCCGGCAGCTGCCGGTCGAGCCGGCCGGCGAGCCAGTCGAGCACCATCTGCCGGTACAGCGACCCGTGCTCCTCGACCACCGACATCTCGTGGTCGCCGGCCCCGATCTCCTTGAGCCCCTCACGCTCCTGCACGACCAGCCCGCGCGGCTCGGCCAGCGCGGCCGCGGTCAGTCGCGCCCGCGTGGTGGGCGAGCTCCAGATGCCCTCCAGCGGCTCCTCGCGCAGGTCCTCGGCGAGCCGCGCCACCTGCTCGCGACCCAGATCGGTGAGATCGGCGCCGGGCACGGCGGTGTCGAGCGCGCGGGTGAGGTTGCTGTGGGTCTGCGCGTGACGGATCAACAGGAGGTCCACCGGGCTAGTGTCTCGATGTATGACGGCGCCAGCGACAGAGCCCCCGGCTGCATCCCCGCCTGTACCTCCGAACCTCCTCGAGGAGCTCGAGCCGGTCGTGGAGGAGAACCTGAACCGTCACCTGGGGCTAGCGCAGGAGTGGCACCCCCACGACTACGTCCCGTGGAGCGAGGGTCGTGACTTCGCCTTCCTGGGCGGCGAGGACTGGGACCCCGAGCAGTCACGCCTCTCCGAGGTGGCCAAGGCCGCGATGGTCCTCAACCTGCTCACCGAGGACAACCTGCCCTCCTACCACCGCGAGATCGCCACCCGGTTCGGCCGCGACGGCGCCTGGGGCACCTGGGTCGGCCGCTGGACCGCGGAGGAGAACCGCCACGGCGTGGCCATCCGCGACTACCTGGTCGTCACCCGCGGCGTCGACCCGGTGGACCTCGAGCGGCAGCGGATGACCTTCATGACCGCGGGCTACGACTCCGGCGACAAGACCCCGCTCGAGGCCGTCGCCTACGTCTCCTTCCAGGAGCTGGCGACCCGGGTCTCGCACCGCAACACCGGCCGGGTCACCGACGACCCGATCGCCGACCGGCTGCTCGCCCGGATCGCCAAGGACGAGAACCTGCACATGGTCTTCTACCGCAACATCGTCAAGGCGGCGCTCGACGTCGCCCCCGACGCGACCATGCGTGCGATCGCCGACGAGGTCATCGGCTTCGAGATGCCCGGCTCGACGATGCCGGGCTTCCGGCGCGGCTCGTTGATGATCGCGAAAGCCGGCATCTACGACCTGCGCCTGCACCACGACGAGGTGATCGCTCCAGTGCTGAAGTTCTGGGGCGTCTTCGAGCGCGAGGGGCTGGGCCCCGAGGGCGAGCGGGCACGCGAGGAGCTGGCCGCGTTCATGCAGGGCCTCGACGACCAGGCCACGACCTTCGTCGCCCGCCGTGAGGAGCAGCGGGCGAAGCTGGCGGCCCGCGCCTGACCCCCCGCCGCCGACGCCGGCTGCGCTGGCTCCTGGTGCCGCTGACGCTCCTCGGCGTGGGCGTGCTGGTCCTGACCCAGCTGGACACCCCGGTGCGCACCCCGGTCGGGGCACGCGGCGTCGGCACCGGGTCGCACCCCGTGGTCGAGGTCGCGGGACTGGGCAGCGACGGCCAGCACTTCGCCCGGCTCACCGCCGCCCTTCGGGAGCGCGGCACCGCGGTGCTCGACTTCGACGCCGCGACCCCAGGCGTGCAACCGCTGAGCTACCGGCCCGCGCGCGGCGCGAGCATCCCCGCGCTGGCCACGCGCCTGGTGGCCCCGCGGATCCGGGCCGCACTGGGGCGCGCCGGGTACCCCCGCGACACCGTCGTCGACGTCGTCGCGCACTCGATGGGGGGCCTGCTGGTGCGCTACCTGATCGAGCACCCGGTCGCCGGCTGGGCGGCACAGGTCGACGACCTGGTGATGGTGGCCACCCCCAACCACGGCAGCGACGTCGTCGCCTGGGAGACCGGCCTCGGCGACAACCCGATGGCCGGCCTGGGCCGGGAGATGAAGCCGGGCTCGGCGTTCCTCGACGCACTCGGCTACGCCGAGCCGAGCGGCGAGGTCTACACCGCCATCGGCGGCGACCCCTGGTTCCTGCGCTGGCTGCGCTACGGCCACCACGGCTTCGACGACCAGGTGCCCGCCGAGTCGCCGTTCCTCACCGGCGCCGCGATCGACACCTTCGGCTACGTGCACGGCCACCTGCTCCGCGCCGAGGAGGTGGTCTCGCTGATCGTGCGGACGCTCAGCGCCCGAGCACGCTAGGGACCTGCGCCGAGGGCACCGGACGACCCAGGTGCCAGCCCTGCGCGGCGTCGCAGCCCAGCTCCTCGAGCATCCGCAGCTGCTCGGCCGTCTCGACGCCCTCGGCACACACCCGCAGGTCGAAGGCGTGGCCGACGCCGACGACAGCGGCGACGACGCGGCCGTTCCGCTCGTCGCAGTCGAGCAGCGACCGATCAATCTTGAGCACGTCGGCGACCGGGAACCGGCTGAGGTAGCCCAGCGAGCTGTACCCGGTGCCGAAGTCGTCGATGAGCAGGCTGATCCCGGCCTCGCGCAGCGCTCGGAGGTTGCCTAGCGTCACGGGGTCGTCGCCGAGCAGCATCGACTCGGTGATCTCGATGCCGAACCGGTCCAGCCGGTGCCGGCCCTCGCCGATGATCGCCACAGTGCGCTCGGCGAAGCCCTCACGGCACAGCTCGGCGGCCGAGGCGTTGACCGTGACCCGCAGCTCCTCGACGTCGCCCCAGGTCTGCACGTCCTGGACCACGCGGCGCAGCACGACCTCGCCGAGGTCGTGGATCATCCCGGTCTGCTCGGCCACGGCGATGAACTCGTCGGGCGCGACCGCGCGGCCCTCGTCGGTCCAGCGGGCCAGCGCCTCAAGAGCGCACACGCGGCCCGTCGCGACGTCGACGATCGGCTGGTAATGGGCCTCGATGTGTCCCTTCCGCAACGCGGTGCGCAGCCGCTGGGCCAGTCCCAGCTGGTGCCGGGTCTCCTCGAGCATGGAGACGTCGAACAGCCGGTAGCCGCTGCGCCGCTCACGCTTGGCGGCGTACATCGCGATGTCGGCGCGACCCAGCAGTGGATCTTCCGGCAGGGCTCGGCCGTGGGCGACCGCGACGCCGATCGATGTCCGTACGACAAGTCTGCGACCCGCCAGCTCCATCTCGCGGCGCAGCGAGGCCTGCAGCCGTTCGGCGAGCGCCTCGGCCTGCGGCTCGGCCATCGCCTCGCACACGACGACGAACTCGTCGCCGCCGAGGCGGGCCACCGTCGCACCCGCCGGCGCGGTCTCCCGCAGCCGCAGGGCCACGTTCTGCAGCAGCTGGTCGCCGACGTCGTGACCCAGCGTGTCGTTGATCAGCTTGAAGTCGTCGAGATCGAGCAGCAGCGCCGCGACCGCGGTCTCCCGACCGGCGGCCGCCACCAGCGCCCGGTCCAGGGTCGCCCCGAGCAGGGCCCGGTTAGGCAGAGAGGTGAGCGGGTCGTGGAGCGCCTGGTGCTCCAGCTGGAGCTGTAGCGCCTCGCGCCGGATCACCGCGCCGAGCGTCGAGGCGATCGCGGAGACGAACGTCTGGTCGTCGTCGGTCCACACGCGTGGTTGCGAGGAGGAGAACCCGAAGACGCCCCACACGCCGTCGGGTCCGGTGATCGGGCAGCACAGCATGCTTTGGCGGCCGTAGCTCTCGGCGACGGTGAGGTCCGCGAAGTCGGGGTCGTTGGCGATGTCGTGCGAGGCCACGATCCGGTTGAGCACGACCGCGCGCCCGGTGACGCTGGTCTTGTCGATCGGGGCGGTCTCGCCCACGAACGCGGGCTCCGTGCAGGCGGTCATCACCAGCGTGGTGCCGGTCGGGTCGAGCTGGAGGATGCCGTTCATCAGCGAGGGGTACAGCGCGTCGATCATTCGCACCGCCTCGGTCGAGAGCTCGGCCACCCCGCAGGTGAGGGCCAGCTGGTTGAAGCGCGCGACCGCGTGCGAGGCGGCCACCTGGCTGCGCAACACCCGGTTGGCGTCGCGCGCGGGCCGCAGGTCGCGGAACACGGTGGCGATGCCCGACACCGTGCCGGTGGTGGGGTGACGCACCAGGTAGCAGCCACCGGCCACCGGGATGTCCTCGGCGGTGTGCTGGTGGCGCAGCGCCGTGGTGCCGCGCCAGGACCCCTGCTGGGCGAGCTCGGCGTCGAACTCCGCCGCACGGGCCCGCGCAGCCGCGCTGAACAGGCCCAGCACCGAGACGCCTCGCAGGTCGGCGTCCGCCGCGATCCCGAGCAGCCGGCGACCCGCGGCGTTGAGGTAGCTCAGGGAGTCGTCGAGGTTGGAGACGGCGACGAAGTCGTCCGACATCTCGATCAGGGCGCTCAGCTGCCCGGTGACCAGACGCGAGGCCGTCGACTCGGACACGCCGAACGGCGCGGAGGCCGTCGGGGTCGAGGAGCTGGCGGTCACCTATCCATTTTCGACGAAAAAGTGGGATTTCGTGGCGTTTCGGGCCCGGTCGGTGACGAAACGCCGGCGTGCCGGAACTACAGGTCATACTCCTTGCCGACCACCAGCGTCCGGTCGCGGGGCAGCCGCAGCTGCTCCACCCGGTCCGTCGCGAGCCGGTGGAGCCCGCAGAAGAGGCGCTGCTGCCAGCGCGGGAGCCCGCCGGAGGCGAGCCGCGGCAGCGGCTCGGAGACGAAGTAGGTCGCCTGGTCGGGATCGACGCCCGCCAGCGTCTTCGGCGAGCGCTCGACCGCGCGCTGCAGGACGCTCTGCGCGTCCAGCCGGTCGCGGTAGCCCAGCGTCATGCTGACCTTCACCAGCTCCAGGCTTCCGCACGCGACCGGCTCGACCTCCGCGTCGGTCTCGTGCGGATCGGCCGCCGGGGTGTCGTCGACCCGCCAGCTCACGATCACCGCGTGCTCGGGCACCACCGACTCGCGCTCGAGCAGGAAACGGAGCGCGAACGGCGCCCGGTCGCCGTCGTCGGTCAAGAAGACCGTGGTGCCGGCGTGACGGTGCAGGTCCGCGGCGTCGCCGGTGTCCGCGACGAGGTCGGCCAGGGCCGGCTCGTCGCGGGCACGGGACCGGCGCAGCCGCGCGCGGCCCACCCACCAGGTCCACATCACCACGAACAGCACCAGCCCGACGGCCACCGGGAGCCAGCCGCCTGAGGGGATCTTGCGCACCGTCGACGCGGCGATCACCAGTACGCACAGGCCCAGCGCCGCCGCAAGCACCGCGCGGACCCGCTGTCGCTGCACCACCGCCAGCACCGTGAACAGGACGACCGTGGTGAGGATGGTCGCGCTCACCGCGACGCCGTAGGCCGAGGCCAGCGCGGTCGAGGACCGGAAGCCGACGACGACGGCGAGCACCGCCGCGCCCAGGGTCCAGTTGGCCGCCGGCAGGTAGATCTGACCGCCCTCCTCCTCCGAGGGATGGCGGGCGCGCAGAAAAGGGAACAGCCCGAGGCCACCGGCCTGGTGCAGCACGGTGAACGTACCGGCGATGACGGCCTGGGAGGCGATCACGGTGGCCAGGGTGGCCAGCACCAGCACGGGGATCGTCGCCCAGGAGGCCACGACGCCGTAGAAGGGGTCGCGGGCGGCACCGTGGTCGCCGACGACGTGCGCCGCCTCGCCGAGGTAGGCGATCACCAGCGCGGGGAACACCAGCCCGAACCACGACCGGGTGATCGCGGGCCGGCCGAAGTGTCCCAGGTCGGCGTACAGCGCCTCGGCGCCGGTGACGGTGAGCACCACCGAGCCCAGCGCCAGGAAGGCGGCGAGGGGGTCCTCCCGCGCGTAGTCGACGGCCCAGGTCGGCGAGAGCGTCTGCAGCACCGAGGGGCGCTGAGCGACGGCGACGACGCCGGCGGCGGCCAGGACGGCGAACCACACCAGCATCACGGGGCCGTAGAGAAAGCCGATACGGCCGCTGCCCACCCGCTGCAGCACGAACACGCCGGCGAGGATCACCAGCGCGATCGGCACCACGAACGCCCCCGCCGAGGGCGCTGCGATCTTCAGGCCCTCGGCCGCGCTGAGCACTGAGATCGCGGGCGTCACCACGCTGTCGCCCAGGAAGAGGGCGGCACCTGCGATGCCCACGAAGCTCATCACCACCACCAACCGCTTCGACGTCGCGTGCCGGCGCAGCAGGGCCAGCAGCGCGAGCAGGCCGCCCTCGCCCTCGTTGTCCTTCGACATCAGCAGTCCGACGTAGAGGGCGCAGACGACGATCGCCATGGTCCAGATGACGGTGGAGGTCAGCCCGTAGACCGAGGCCCGGTCGATCGCCGGTGTCTCGCCGAGCACCGCCTTCATCGCGTACAGCGGGCTGGTGCCGATGTCGCCGAAGACGACGCCTAGAGCGCCCAGCGACAGGGCCGCTCCCGACCGCCCGCGCGACGTCACGGGCTCATCGAAGCACGCCAACGCTTCGGAGTTGCCTCATCCGTCCCGCTGTCCCAGGGTCGGATCATGTCCGTCTTCCTCGCCTGGTCACCCGAGCTGGACCGCGCCGACCGGAACGGCCCCTGGCACGAGATCTGGGAGGTGTCGTCGAGCGTGTGGTTCATCGACAGCGACGACACGCTCTCGGCGGTGTACCACCAGCTCAAGTGGTCGTTTCCCGAGACGCCGTCGCCGCCCGCGATCATGGTGGCCCCGGTGGCCGGGATCCCGAAGCTGCGCGGACTACCTGCCGGAACCTCGACCTGGTTGCGCGAGCGCGGTAGGGCTACCTCCGCCCCGTCTGCGTGAGCCGGCGGTCGACCTCCGCCACGGCCACCGCGTAGACCAGGTGCTGCGCCACCGACGAGGCGAGGACGTCGCGGCGCCACCGCGAGGGCGGCGGGGTGTCGCCCGCGACCGGGAACAGCACGAACGCCATCGTCTGGACCCCGGCGAAGAACGCCCCGGCGGCACCGGGGCGTCCGAGCCGCCGCACCAGCAGCCGGTGCGCGATCGCCATCGCCGACCCGTAGCCCCAGTGGGTGAGCAGGAACAGGGCTCTCGCCCCGGCCTCACTCCTGGGCCGGTAGCCCAGGACCGTCGACGCGGCGTCGACCACGTGATCGGTGGCGTCGTAGTCCACCGGCAGGTCCTGGGTAGAGCGCAGGCGCTTCTCCAGCGCGGTGGTGGTTGTCATCGCCGCGGTACCGGCGGTCCCGGTCAGGTAGCCCAGCGCGATCTCCCGCGCCACCGTGCGGGCGTCGAGGCGCACCGGCATCGGCCTACCTAGGCCCGGTTGCGGTTCCCGGGGTAAAGGCGCGCGGCGAGGATGACGCCGATGACCGCGAGGACGACCTGGACGATCAGCTCGACCCAGTCGACTCCGTTGGTGTCGCGCATCGGCCCGACGATGGCGGTGCCGATCAGCGCGGCGACGATGCCGACCACGATGGTCAGCCAGATCGGGATGTTCTGCTTCCCCGGGGCCAGGATCCGGCCGACGACGCCGAGGATGGCGCCGATGATGATGGCGGTGATGATGCCTGCGACGGTCATGGTCTCTCCTCGGGCTGGCGCCGGGTGCGCTCCTGGCAGCGTACGTCTCGCGGCGACCCGGGTGGGTGTCAGGCCAGCGGGGTCTGGTCGAGATGGTCGAGCAGGTGCGCTGGGGAGTCGAAGACCTGGTCCGCGCCGGCCTCGATGAGCTCGTCCGCACCGATCCCACCGGTGAGCAGGCCGATCATGTGGTGGCCGCGCTCCTTGGCGGCACGGGCGTCCCACGTGGCGTCGCCGACGACGACGGCTCGTGATCCGCCGACGCGCTCCAGCGCGACGTCGATGACGTCGGGCGCAGGCTTGGACTGCTCGGCGTCCTCGTTGGTCGATCGCTCGTGGAGCTGGTGAGCCCCGCCGACCAGGTCCAGCAGCCGGTCGGCCTGCTCGGCCGGGCCCGAGGTGGCGACCACGACGTTGAGGCCGCGACGTCGCAGCTCGGTCAGCACCTCCGCTGCGCCCGGCAGCGCGTGCACGTCGCCGATGCGCTCTTCGAAGAGCGCGTCGTGGCGCGAGCGCACTTCGTCACCCACGGCCTTCTCGACAGCCTCTCCCGCGACCGCCGCCACCAGACGATCGCCACCCATTCCGATCGCACGATGGATCACGTGGTGCGCGACCTCGACCCCGACCGCCGAGAACGCCGCGTCCCACGCGACGACGTGGAGGTAGCTGGTGTCGACCAGGGTCCCGTCCAGGTCGAACACGACCGTGTCGATGTCGCTCACCGCCAGATCACCTCTCCTCGTGTACGTCGGCGCGACCCCGGTCGTCGTGGATGGCCGCCCCTGCGCTGGCTAGACGTTGAAGCGGAACTCCACCACGTCGCCGTCGGCCATCACGTAGTCCTTGCCCTCCATGCGCACCTTGCCGGCCGCCTTGGCCGCGGCCATGGTGCCGGCCGCGAGTAGGTCGTCGTAGGAGACGATCTCGGCCTTGATGAAGCCCTTCTCGAAGTCGGTGTGGATAACGCCCGCGGCCTGGGGGGCCGTGGCGCCCTTGGCGATCGTCCAGGCGCGCGACTCCTTGGGGCCGGCGGTCAGGTAGGTCTGCAGGCCGAGGGTGTCGAAGCCGACGCGGGCCAGCACGTCGAGGCCGGGCTCGTCGACGCCGGTCTCGGCGAGCAGCTCGCGCGCCTCCTCGTCGTCGCCGAGCTCGACCAGCTCGGCCTCGAACTTGGCGTCGAGGAAGATCGCCTCGCTCGGGGCCACCAGGTCGCGCATCCGCTGCTTGAGGTCCTCGTCGGCCAGCTCGTCGGCGTCGCAGTTGAAGACGTAGAGGTAGGGCTTGGCGGTGAGCAGCATCAGCTCGCGCAGGTGGTCGCGATCGAGATCGGTGGCGATGATCGGCGTCCCGGCCTCCAGCGCCGCCTGTGCCTGCCTGGCGGTCTCGACGACGGGCAGCAGCTCCTTGCGGCCCTTGGCCTCCTTCTCCAGTCGCGGCACCGCCTTCTCGACCGTCTGCAGGTCGGCCAGGATCAGCTCGGTCTGGATGGTGCCGATGTCGGAGGCCGGGTCGACCTGCCCGTCGACGTGGGTGACGTCCTCGTCGCGGAAGACGCGCGTCACCTGGCAGATGGCGGCGGCCTCGCGGATGTGGGAGAGGAACTTGTTGCCCAGCCCCTCTCCCCCGGCGGCGCCCTTGACGATGCCGGCGATGTCGACGAACTCGACGGTGGCCGGCACGACGCGCTCGGAGGAGAACAGCTCGGCCAGCCGCGGCAGCCGTTCGTCGGGGACCCCGACGACGCCGACGTTGGGCTCGATGGTGGCGAACGGGTAGTTCGCGGCGAGGACGTCGTTCTTGGTCAGGGCGTTGAACAGCGTGGACTTGCCGGCGTTGGGCAGGCCGACGATTCCGATGGTGAGAGCCACGGGCCTCGACTCTACGGGCCCGGCTCCTCGCGCACGAAGTCGGCGAAACCCCGGTGTGGTGAACACGTGGCGTGGAGATGCGGATCGACCACGACGGTCTCGGCGGAGGGGTCGAGGGCGTCGGACTCCGTCCCCTGCTCGAGCACGCCGACGACGACGGCAAGGGGCTGCCGACCGGGAAGGTCGACGCGTAGGAAGTTCCTAGACACTCATCGGCTGTGACCCTGGTCTCAGCGTCCCGTCCCGGGTTGACTGGCCAGACGACGGCGACGACCGGTGGCCGTCCCTCAACGCGGAGGCGACCAGATGAGCGACCAGATCGACTACGACAAGCTCTACATCGGCGGGGAGTGGGTCCATCCCAGCTCCGAGAGCCGGTTCGAGGTGACCTCGGCGAGCACCGGTGAGCGCATCGGCAGCGTCCCCGAGGCGATGGAGGCCGACGTCGACGCCGCCGTCGCCGCGGCCCGCCGCGCCTTCGACGACCCGCAGGGCTGGTCGAGCTGGGAGCCGGCGCGTCGAGCCGACGCCATCGACAGCCTGGCCGACGAGTTCGAGAAGCGCTCGGAGGAGTTCGCCCGCCGGGTGAGCGCCCAGAACGGCATGCCGATCTCGATCGCCACCCAGCTCGAGGGTGGCTTCCCAGTCCTCGTGATGCGCTACTTCGCCGGCCTGGCTCGCGAGGCGTCGTTCGAGGAGGAACGCCCGCACATGCTCGGCGGCACCACCACGGTGCGCCGTGAGCCGATCGGCGTCGTCGGGGCGGTGGCGCCGTGGAACTACCCGCAGACGCTGGCCTCCTTCAAGCACGCCCCTGCCCTCGCCGCCGGGTGCACCATCGTCTTGAAGCCGTCGCCGGAGACCGTCTTGGACGCGATGCTCTTCGCCGAGGCGGTCGAGGCCTCCCAGGTGCCGCCCGGCGTCATCAACATCGTGCCCGGTGGCCGCGAGGTCGGCGCCTACCTCGTCGAGCACCGCGACATCGACAAGGTCGCCTTCACCGGGTCCACCGCCGCGGGCCGGCAGATCGCCGAGACCTGCGGCCGGCTGCTGCGGCCGGTCACCCTCGAGCTCGGCGGCAAGTCTGCCTCGATCGTGCTCGACGACGCAGACCTCGACCTGTCCAAGATCGGCGAGGACCTGTTCGCCGCGACCCTCATGAACAACGGCCAGACCTGCTACCTCGGCACGCGCGTGCTCGCGCCGGCGTCGCGCTACGACGAGGTCGTGGACGTGATGTCGACGTTCGTCTCCTCCCTCGCCGTCGGCGACGCGATGGACCCGACCACCCAGATCGGTCCGATGGCCTCGACGTCGCACCGCGACCGGGTCGAGAGCTACATCGAGAAGGGGAAGGGCGACGGTGCCCGGCTGGTCACCGGTGGCGGGCGTCCCGACGGCGCCGGCTGGTTCGTGCAGCCGACGATCTTCGCCGACGTCGACAACAGGTCCACCATCGCGCAGGAGGAGATCTTCGGGCCCGTGCTCTCGGTGATCCGCTACGACAACGACGACGACGCGGTCCGGATCGCCAACGACTCCGACTACGGCCTCGGCGGCAGCGTCTGGACCTCGGACGCGGAGCGAGGCATGGACGTCGCGCGGCGGGTGCGGACCGGCACCATCGGGATCAACCGCTACCTGGTCGACCCCGGAGCTCCGTTCGGCGGCGTCAAGGCCAGCGGCATCGGCCGCGAGCTCGGACCGGACGCGCTGGGCGCCTACCAGGCGGTGAAGACGATCTTCAGCTAGATCGCCACGAGGCCGGTGACGTCGAGGACCAGCTCCTCCTCGGCGTCACTGGCCGCGAGGTCGACGGTGGCGGTGATTCGCCAGTCGTGGTCGCCGGCCGGGTCGTCGAGGATCTGCTGCACCCGCCACGACGTCGGCTCGCGCTCGACGATGACCAGGTGCGGACCGCGCGCGTCGGGGCCGGTGAGCACCGAGTCGTGCTCGGCGTAGTAGGCCTCCAACGCGGCGTCCCACTCCTCGCGCGACCAGGTCGACGACTCCAGCAGCCCGTCGACGTCGTCGGCCGCGACCAGCAGCACCCGGCGGAACATCGCGTTGCGCACGAGCCGGGTCAGCGCCCGCTCGTCGGCGGTGAAGCGGGCCGGCGGGCGCGGCGCGGCCTCGACCGACGGCTCGGGGTTCGTCAGCGCCTCCCACTCGTCGAGCAGCGAGGAGTCGGTCTGGCGCACCACGGCCCCGAGCCACTCGACCAGGTCGTCGACCTCGGGGGTGCGGGCCGCCTCGGGCACAGTCTGGCGCAGCTCGCGGAAGGCGTCGGCGAGGTAGCGCAGCAGCAGCCCCTCCGAGCGCGAGAGACCGTAGAACGACACGTACTCGGTGAAGTTCATCGCCCGCTCGTAGAGGTCGCGCACGACCGACTTCGGGGACAGGGCGTCCTCGCCGAGCCAGGGGTGGCTGTGCCGGTAGAGGCCGTAGGCGTGCTCCAGCACCTCCTCGAGGGGCTTGGGCCAGGTGACCTCCTCGAGCAGCTCCATCCGCTCGTCGTAGTCGACGCCGTCGGCCTTGAGCGCCGCCACCGCCTCGCCGCGCGCCAGGTGCTGCTGGGCCATCACCACCGGTCGCGGGTCCTCCAGCGTCGCCTCCACGACCGACACCACGTCGAGCGCGTACGTCGGCACCTCGCGGTCGAGCAGGTCGAAGGCGGCGAGCGCGAAGGTCGAGAGCGGCTGGTTGAGCGCGAAGCCGAGCTGCAGGTCGTCGACCAGCCGGACCATCCGGCCGTCCTGCACCACCACGCCGGCGTCGAGCAGCGAGCGGTAGGCCGCCACCGCGCGGCGCACCAGACGCACCTGGGAGCGGGGGTCCTCGTGGTTGTCGCGCAGCAGCCGACGCATCGACTCGAACGGGTCGCCGCCGCGAGAGATGACGTCGAGCAGCATCGCGTGGGTGACCCGCATCCGCGAGACCAGCGGCTCGGGCTCGGCGGCCACCAGCCGGTCGAAGGCCTCCTCGGTCCAGCTCACCTGACCGTCGGGCGCCTTCTTGCGCTGGACCTTGCGACGCTTCTTGGGGTCGTCGCCGGCCTTGGCGAGCGCCTTGTGGTTCTCCACCGTGTGCTCCGGCGCCTGCACGACCACCGTGCCGGCGGTGTCGTACCCGGCCCGGCCCGCCCGGCCCGAGATCTGGTGGAACTCCCGGGCGTTGAGCAGGCGCGTCCGGCGCCCGTCGAACTTCACGAGCCCGGTGAGCAGCACGGTGCGGATGGGCACGTTGATGCCGACGCCGAGCGTGTCGGTGCCGCACACCACCTTCAGCAGGCCCTGCTGGGTGAGCTGCTCGACCAGTCGTCGGTACTTCGGCAGCATTCCCGCGTGGTGCACGCCGACGCCGTGGCGCAGCAGCCGCGAGAGCGTCCGGCCGAAGCCGGGGCTGAACCGGAAGCCGCCGATGGCCTCGGCGATGGCGTCGCGCTCCTCGCGGGTGGCGACGTTGGCGCTCGTGAGCGCCTGCGCCTGCTGCAGGGCGGCGGCCTGGGTGAAGTGGACGACGTAGACAGGCGCCTGGTGGGTGCCCAGCAGCTCCTCGATCGTCTCGTGGAGCGGGGTCAGCGCCCACTCGAAGGTCAGCGGCACCGGCCGCTCGGCGCTGGCGACGACGGTGGTCTCGCGGCCCGTGCGCCGGGTCAGGTCGGCGACGAAGGGGGTGACGTCGCCGAGCGTGGCCGACATCAAGAGGAACTGGGCCTGCGGGAGCTCCAGCAGCGGCACCTGCCAGGCCCAGCCGCGGTCTGGGTCGGCGTAGAAGTGGAACTCGTCCATCACCACCTGGCCGACGTCGGCGTCGGCGCCGCCGCGCAGCGCCACCCGGGCCAGGATCTCCGCGGTGCAGCAGATGATCGGGGCGTCGGCGTTGACGCTGGCGTCGCCGGTGACCATGCCGACGCGCTCGGCGCCGAAGATGGCCACGAGGTCGAAGAACTTCTCCGAGACCAAGGCCTTGATCGGAGCCGTGTAGTACGTCCGCCTCCCCTGCGCGAGCGCGAGCAGGTGCGCGCCGACCGCCACCAGGCTCTTGCCGGTGCCGGTGGGGGTGGCCAGGATGACGTTCGCGTCGGTGAACAGCTCCAGCAGTGCGTCGGTCTGGGCCGGGTAGAGCGTCAGTCCCCGCTCGGCCGCCCAGCCGGTGAAGACCTCCAAGAGCGCGTCCGGGTCGGCGTCGGCGGGAATCTGGTCGCCCAGGGCGCTCGGCGCGCCGGTGGGTCCTGAGGAGACCGTCACGCCAGGCCGTGCTGCATCAGCACCAGCAGCTCCTCGTAGGGGCCGGCGAGGGTCGCGCGGTCGCCCGGCTCGAACCGGACGTCGCGACGTGGCAGGTGCACGTCCTCACCCGACGCCCGGTGCAGCGAGACGACGCGGATCCGCGCGGGCAGTTCGTTCATCGGCCGGCCCACCAGCGGCGAGCGCGGCGGTACGTCGAGCATCGCGACGAGCACGGGACGCCCGGCCACGTAGAAGGTCTGCCGCACCTCGAAGCCGAGCGCGGCGCCGACGAACCACGGTGCGGCGAGGGCCGAGGGCGAGAGGGCGTCGGAGAAGGCGAGGCTGTGGGAGACGGTGCGCTGCAGCCGGGGGTCGAACGTCCGCAGCACCACGGGCAGGTCGCGCCCCTCGAGCAGGTCGCGCACGGCCAGTCCGGTCTCGATGTTGGCCATGTCGTCGCTGGTCATCACCGCCACCGCCCGCGCCTCGTCGAGCCGCGCCGTCGACCACGTGTCCGGCAGGGTCGCGTCGGCGATGATCACCGGCACGTGGCGGGCGCGCAGCTGGCTCAGGAACCGGTTGTCCTCGTCGACCTCCACCACCGCGACGTCGTGGCCCCAGCCGCGGAGCAGGTCGACCACCGCCATACCCACCGCACCCGCACCGGCCACCACGACATGGCCGGACAGGCCGGTGAGCCGACGTCGGCCCAGCGCCTGCGCGATGGTCTGCCCGATGAGGGCGTTGGTGACCAGCGCGAAGACCACCGCGGCCAGGGTCGCGCCCACCAGCATCAGCACGATCGCCCAGATCCGCAGCCAGGTGTGCTGGTCGCGGAAGTAGAAGTCGCCGAACCCGACGGTGCCGATGGTCTCCACGGTGAAGTAGAGCGCGTCGACGAAGCTCATCCGGGTTCCGTCCGGCTCGCGGTAGCCGACCATCAGCAGCGTCACCGACAACGCCATCAGGCCGAGCAGCGTGGCGATTGCGATCTTGAAGCGACGGTCCATGTCGCGGATCAGGAACCGCACCAGGGTCGTGCGTCGAGGCCCGACCCGCGGCGCGCGGGCTCCCACGAACGCCGGCATCGCCGGAGCGTCCTGCGCGCCGAGGCCGGCAGCGCGCACGTCGGCCTCCGGCCCGACCAGTACGACGACGTCGCCGGGTGCGGCGCGCTCGTCGCGGCCCGGCGAGGTGAGCACCTCGCCACCGGCTCGCTCCAGAGCCAGCGGTGCGAGATCGCCGTAGGCCTCGCGCAGCACGCACTCGCGGGCCACCTCGGCGCGCACCACGAGGAACTCCTGCCCCGCCACCTCCAGCCGGTGGGACTCCTCGCGCAGGCACGCCTCGGCCACCGACGGCGCTGCCAGCGCGGCGGCGTCGAGCACCCGGACGCCGATGTCCTCCAGCGCCCGCGCCACCGCGGCGTTGCGCAGCTGGGCGACGACCGTCAGGTCGGGCCGCAGCTCACGGGCCAGCAGCGCCGTGGCCAACGTGTGCAGGTCGTCGCTCTCGGTGCACACCAGCGCGGCGGCGCGCTCGACGCCGGCCGCCCGCAGTGTCGACTCCAGCCGGGAGTCCTCGCGCAGCAGCTCGACGCCCATGCCGGCCAGGAGGTGGGGCAGGTTCCGGTCGGGCTCGTCGTCGACCACGAGCGGCGTGGCTCCCGCCAGCCGCAGCTGCTCCACGAGGCGCATGCCGTCGTCGTGCAGGCCGCAGACGATGACGTGCCCCTCGAGGTGGTCGGTCACTGCTCCAGGACGGGTCGGCCGGGTGCGACCCGGCGCCCGGTGTGCGTAGCGAAGGTCAGCCACAGGCTCAGCGCGACGTAGTAGGCCGGGTAGAGCAGCGAGATCACGACCAGCCAGTCGGCCGAGTCGGGCAGCTGCGCGGTGATGACGGCGAACGCGACGAACCAGGCCGCGGCCAGGCCGTTGTTGAGGTACCACAGCGTCTCGGTGCGCGAGGGGTAGACGTACTTGACCGGCACGAAGACCAGCACCGTGCACACCGCCAGCGCCACCACCGTCGCCGTGTGCCCGAACCCGCCGACGACGGCGTAGAAGGCCACGACGTTCCAGTAGCTGGGGAAGCCGAGGAAGAAGTGGTCGTCGGTCTTCGCGTCGCTGCGGCAGAACTGGTAGCACGAGGCCAGCAGCGGCACCGAGGCGCAGACGCCGCCGAGCACACCACCGGGCAGGAACCCGTTGGTCCACAGCAGGATCATCGGCGCGAAGGCGTAGGTGAGGTAGTCGACGATGTTGTCGAGCAGAGCGCCGTCGAAGCCCGGCATGACCTCCTTCACCCGGAAGTGGCGGGCCAAGAACCCGTCCGTGCCGTCGACGACCATCGCGGCCAGGAACAGCCACAGCACCGCCTGCACTTCGCCGCGGTAGGCGAGATGCACCATCAGCAGCGCGAGCACCGCGCCCGTGGCCGTGTAGGCGTGGACCAGGGCAGCGGCCAGCCGAGGTCCGGTCATGCGAGCCAACGCTACCTGTCCCTAAGGTGGGGCGAGTGCGGATCGCCACCTGGAACGTCAACTCGCTGCGCTCCCGCATCGACCGCGTCGAGGCCTTCCTCGAGCGGCACGACGTCGACGTCCTGGCGGTGCAGGAGACCAAGGCCCGCGAGGACCAGCTGCCGCTGATGGGCCTGCAGTCGCTCGGCTACGACATCGCCGCGTCCGGCTTCAGCCAGTGGAACGGCGTCGCCGTCATCAGCCGGGTGGGGCTCGAGGACGTCGAGGTCGGCTTCCCAGGGATGCCCTCGTGGGCCGACACCGTCAAAGGTGGGGACCCGGTCGCCGAGGCCCGCGCCATCGGCGTCACCTGCGCCGGCGTGCGGATCTGGTCGCTCTACGTGCCCAACGGCCGCAAGGTCGACGACCCGCACTACCACTACAAGCTCGACTGGCTGGCCCGACTGCGCGAGGCCGCCCTGCCCTGGCTGAGTGGTCAGACGGCCCTCGTCGGCGACTGGAACATCGCCCCCCGCGACGAGGACGTCTACGACATCGCCGCCTTCGCTAAGGACACCCACGTCACCCCGCCCGAGCGCGCCGCGTTCTCGGCCTTCCTCGACGACGGCTACGCCGACCTCGCCCGGCCGTTCACGGACGACCCGGAGATCTACACCTACTGGGACTACTACCGGCAGCGGTTCGAGCGGAACCGCGGCATGCGGATCGACTTCCTGCTCGGCTCCCCCGCCCTCGCCTCCCGGGTCACCGGGGCCTTCGTCGACCGCGACGAGCGGGCCGGGAAGGGGGCCTCGGACCACGCGCCGGTGGTCGTGGAGATGGCCGATGACTGACCCTGCAGCGGCCGACCGCGACACCCGCATCGCCGCCTACGCCGTCATCACCGACGAGCGCGGCATGCTCCTCGCGCACTGGCGCGAGCACGGTGCGTCCGCGTGGACGCTGCCCGGCGGCGGGATCGACTGGGGCGAGGACCCCGCCGACGCGGTCGTGCGGGAGGTGCGCGAGGAGACCGGCTACGAGGTGGTGGTCGAGGCTCTGCTCGGCATCCAGTCGCGCGTGCTCACCGCGGCGCAGCGGCTGCTGCCCGGCGAGCCCGCCCAGCACCAGGTGCGCATCGTCTACCGGTGCCGGGTGGTCGGCGGGGAGCTGCGCGACGAGGTCGGCGGCTCCACCGACACCGCGGGCTGGTTCGCGCTCGACGCGATCGAGGACCTCGAGCGGGTCTCGCAGGTCGACTACGCCAGGCGCGTCGCCGGCCTCCTCTGAACCACCACCGAGAGCACGGCCGCGACGACGCAGAGTGCAGCGGCGGCGAGGAACGCCGGGGTGTAGCTGCCGGTCTGGTCGCGTACGATGCCCGCGCCGGTGGCGGCCAGGGCGGCGCCGAGCTGGTGGCTGGCGAACACCCAGCCGAAGACGATCGGGCCGTCGTCGCCGTACGCCTCGCGCGCCAGCATCACGGTCGGCGGCACGGTGGCCACCCAGTCCAGGCCGTAGAAGATGACGAAGACCAGCGTGCTCGGCTGCACCGACGGGTGGAGCAGCGACGGCAGCAGCAGCAGCCCCACGCCGCGCAGGGAGTAGTAGGCCACCAGCAGCCGGCGCGGATCGACGCGGTCGGTGAGCCAGCCCGAGCAGATGGTGCCGCCGACGTCGAAGACGCCGACCAGCGCCAGCAGGCCCGCCGCGGTGGTGGCCGGCATCCCGTGGTCGCCCGCGGCCGGGATGAAGTGGGTGGCGATGAGCCCGTTGGTGGTGGCGCCGCAGATCGCGAAGCCTCCGGCCAGCAGCCAGAAGGTGGGGGTGCGGGCCGCGGTGAGTAGCACGCGCACCGCGCGTCCGGCCGACGATCCGACGGCTGCGCTGCGGGCCGGGCCCGGGTCGGCGTCGGTGGCGCCGTAGGCGCGCAGACCGTGGTCGTGCGGGTGGTTGCGCAAGAAGAGCAGCACCAGCGGCACGACGGCCAGGGCCGCGACGCTGGCCGTCAACGCCGCCGAGCGCCACCCGTGATGGGTGGCCACCGCCGCCACCACCGGCAGGAAGACCAGCTGTCCGGTGGCGTTACCGGCGGTGAGGATGCCGCTGACCAGGCCGCGCCGGGTCACGAACCACCGCGCGCTGACCGTGGCGACGAACGCCATCGACATCGAGCCGGTGCCGACGCCGACGCACACGCCCCACAGCAGCACCAGCTGCCACGCCGCCGTCATGAACACCGTCAGGCCGCTGCCGATCGAGACCAGCAGCAGCGCCACCACGACCACCGGGCGCACCCCGAACCGGTCCATCAGGGCGGCGGCGAAGGGCGAGAACAGCCCGAAGAGCGCCATGTTGACCGAGACGGCGAAGCCGATCGTCGCGTGCGACCAGCCGAACTCCATGTGCAGCGGGTCCATGAGCACACCGGGCACCGAGCGGAACGCGGCGGCGCCCACCAGCGTCACGAAGGCGACGGCGGCGACGCTCCACGCCGGGTGGACGCGGCGGCTCGGTCGGGTCTCCAGGAGGGTCACGACGACGATTCTGCGGACCGCACGGTCCGCTGGCGAGTGGCCCGAACGCCATGATGTGCAAGGATCCGGCCATGCGTCCGCACCGCGTCGTCGTCCTCGGGCTCGCTCCCGTCGTGGGCTACGACCTGACCACGCCGGCCCAGATCTTCGGCTCGGTGCGCACGGCGGACGACCGGCCCGCCTACGAGGTCACCGTGGCCGGACTCGACGGCTCCTCCCTGAGCACCACCCTCGGCTACGACATCGTCCCGCACGCCGACGCCACCGCCCTGGCGCAGGCCGACACGGTGGTGGTGCCCGGCACCCGCATGCCCGGGCCGCGGTTCGAGGGTGTGCTGCCGGACGACCTGCGCGACGCGCTCGCCACCGTGCCGGCCTCGGCCCGGCTGGTCTCGATCTGCACCGGGGCCTTCGTCCTCGGTGCCGCGGGGGTGCTCGACGGCCGCCGGGCCACCACGCACTGGGCCATGGCCGAGGACTTCCGGGCGCTGTACCCGCGGGTCCACCTGGACGAGAACCTGCTCTTCGTCGAGGACGGCGGCGTCTTCACCTCCGCCGGCATCGGCGCCGGCGTCGACCTCTCGCTGCACCTGGTGCGCCTCGACCACGGCACCGAGGTCGCCAACGCCGTCGCCCGCTACAACGTCGTCCCACCCTGGCGCGAGGGCGGCCAGGCGCAGTTCATCGACCGCACCCTGCCCGACGCCGGCACCGTCTCGACCGCGGCCGTGCGCAGCTGGGCGCTGGAGCACCTCGCCGAGCCCCTCAACGTCGCGGAGCTGGCCGACCGGGCGTCGATGAGCGTGCGGACCTTCACCCGCCGGTTCCGCGCCGAGACCGGCCACTCCCCCGGCGCGTGGCTGGTGCTGCAGCGGGTCCGGGAGGCGCAGCGGCTGCTGGAGAGCACCGACCTGCCCGTCGACGTCGTCGCGCGGAGCGCCGGACTGGGCACCTCGGCCTCCCTGCGCCAGCACCTGCGGCGCACAGCCGGGGTCTCGCCCAGCGCCTACCGCAGCACCTTCCGCGGGGCCGGCTGACGAAGACTGTCGGTGGTCGCCCTCACGATGGCCGCATGCAGATCCTCCTCCCCCTCATCGGGCTCCTCCTCGGCTTCGCGCTGGGGGTGCTGTGGGTGCGCTCGCGACCGGCCGCCGTCCGCGAGGCCGGGCTCGCCGAGTCGGTCAGCCAGGGGCTCGACCGGCTCGCCGAGCGCCTCGACGACCTCTCCCACCAGGGCGTCTCGTGGCAGAGCCAGCTGCGCCAGCAGGTCGACGACGTCCGGCACAGCACCGACCTGCTGCGCCGCGAGACCGGTTCGCTGGCCACGGCGCTGCGCAAGCCGCAGGTGCGCGGTCGGTGGGGTGAGATGCACCTGCGGCGGGCGGTCGAGCTGGCCGGTCTGGTCGACCGCTGCGACTTCACCGAGCAGACCCACCTCGCCTCGGCCGACGGCGCCCAGCGGCCCGACCTGGTGGTGCGGCTGGCCGGCGGTCGGCACGTGGTGGTCGACGCCAAGGTGCCGCTGGACGCCTTCCTCGACGCCACCGCCAGCGACGACCCCGAGGCCTACGCCGCGCACCTGGCCCGCCACGCCCGGCAGCTGCGCAGCCACGCCGCGGCACTCGGCGCCAAGGCGTACTGGCGCTCGCTGCCCGGGGCACCGGAGTTCGTGGTGCTCTTCGTGCCCGGCGAGTCGTTCCTCTCGGCCGCCCTAGAGGCCGACCCCGACCTGCTCGAGCGCGCGGCCGAGCGACAGGTCGTGATCGCCACCCCCACCACGCTGATCGCGCTGCTGCGCACGGTGGCGATGGGCTGGTCCCACGCCCGGCTGACCGAGCGCGCGCACGAGGTGCACGCGCTGGGCCGCGAGCTGCACCAGCGGCTGGGCTCGATGAGCGACCACCTGGACAAGCTCGGGCGCTCGCTGCGGGGGTCGGTCGAGGCGTTCAACAGCACGGTCGGCTCGCTGGAGGCGCGGGTGCTGGTCACCGCCCGCCGCTTCGACGACCTCGGACCGGTGCCGCAGCCGCTGCCGGGCCCGTCGGTCGTCGAGGTCGTGCCCCGGCGCGTCGCCGCAGGTCAGGGGGGTTCATGACCCTACGGTGATCGGGTGAGCGCACCCACCCTGTGGGAAGAGGGCACGATGCAGGCCGGCCGGGTCATCCGGTGGGCGGTGCTGGTGAGCGCCGTGCTGGTCGCCCTCGACCTCACCGTGACCCATCGTCTGAGTCCGCTGTTCGACGTCGGCTTCGTCCTGATCTGCGTCGGCGCGGCGGTCGCCGTCCGGCCGAAGGAGTTCTTCGGCGTCGGGGTGATGCCGCCGTTCTTGATGCTCGGCACGGTGGCCGTGCTGGCCGCCGTCCACCCGGTGGCGGTGGCGCACGCCACCGACGGTCTGGGCCAGGCGCTGGTGTCCGGTCTGGCCCACCACTGCGGTGCGCTGTTCGCCGGCTACGTCAACGCGCTGGTGGTGCTCGGCGTCCGGCACCGGATCATGGCCACCCGCCGCGACCAGCTGGCGCGCCGCAGCTCGCCGTACTACATCGGCCCCGACCCGGTCGCGGAGACGGCTCAGGAGAACCGGTCGGGATCGCCGCGACCGACCCTGGTCACCTCCGGTGCGCCGGAGGAGAAGTCGACCACCGTCGTGGGCTCGGAGTCGGTCTCCTCGCCGCCGTCGAGGACCGCGTCGAGCTTCTGATCCAGCTCCTCCTTGACCTCCCACCCCATGGTCATCGGGTCGGTCTGGTCGGGCAGGATCAAGGTGGTCGACAGCAACGGTTCGTCGAGCTCCTCCAGCAGCGCCGCCACCACGCGGTGCTCGGGGATGCGGACGCCGACGGTGCGCTTCTTGGGGTGCATGAAGGCCTTCGGCACCTCCCCGGTGGCGGGCAGGATGAAGGTGTAGGGACCCGGGGTGGCCGCCTTGACCGCACGGAACTCGGCGTTGCCCAGGTGCACGAACCGGCCCATCTGCGCGAAGTCCTTGCACACCAAGGTGAAGTGGTGGCGCTCGTCGAGCTGGCGGATGTCGCGCATCCGCTCCAGGCCGTCGCGGTTGCCCAGCCGGATGCCCAGGGCGTAGCCGGAGTCGGTGGGGTAGGCCAGCAGGCCGTCGTCGCGCAGCAGCTGCACCACCTGGGCGATCGCCCGCGGCTGCGGGTCGACCGGATGGACGTCGTAGTAGCGGGCCACGGCTACGCGCGGCCCGCGGTGCGCAGGTCCTTTCGCAGCTCGGGCGGGAGCGCGAAGATCAGCGACTCCTCCGCGCTGTGCACCGCACGGGCGTCGGGGTAGCCGCGCTCGGCGAGGTGGGCCAGCACCCCGTCGACCAGGTCCTCGGGCACCGAGGCGCCCGACGTGACGCTGACCGTCGCGACGCCGTCGAGCCACTCCTCGCGGATCTCGCTGGCGTCGTCGACGCGGTAGGACGCACCCGCGCCGCTCTCCAGGGCCACCTCGACCAGGCGCACCGAGTTCGAGGAGTTGCCCGAGCCGACGACGATGACCAGGTCGGCGTCCTGGGCGATCTCCTTGACCGCCAGCTGCCGGTTCTGCGTGGCGTAGCAGATGTCGTCCGAGGGCGGGTCGAGCAGGTGCGGGAACCGGGCGCGGATGGCGCGGACGGTCTCCATCGTCTCGTCGACCGAGAGCGTGGTCTGCGAGAGCCAGGCCACCTTGTCCGGGTCGCGGACCTCGACGCCGGCGACGTCGTCGGGTCCCTCGACCAGGTGGATGTGGGCCGGGGCCTCCCCGGAGGTGCCCTCGACCTCCTCGTGACCGGCGTGGCCGATGAGCAGGATGTCGTAGTCCTCGGCGGCGAAGCGCTTGGCCTCGTGGTGGACCTTGGTCACCAGCGGGCAGGTGGCGTCGATCGTCTTCAGGCCGCGCGCCTGCGCCTGCTCGTGCACGGCCGGTGAGACGCCATGGGCGGAGAACACCACCGTGGCCCCGGCCGGCACCTCGTCGAGCTCCTCGACGAAGACGGCCCCGCGGGACTCCAAGGTGGCGACGACGTGCTTGTTGTGCACGATCTGCTTGCGCACGTAGACCGGGGCGCCGTAGAGGTCCAGCGCCTTCTCGACGGTGATGACGGCCCGGTCGACACCGGCGCAGTAGCCGCGCGGGGCGGCGAGCAGCACGGCGCGCTCGGCCTCGTCGGTGGGCAGCACGGCAGGCGTACCGAGGTCGACGGACATGACGCCCATCGTACGCAGCGCCGGTTCAGCCCACCCGGTCGCGCAGCCAGCGCGAGAGGACGTCGTGGTCGGTCGGCGCAGGCTCGCCCGGTACGCCGTCGACGACCACCGAGAACCGGCGGGCCGCCCCACGCCCCACGACCAGCCCGCGGGCACTCTCCAACCGCTCGCCCACCGGGGCCAGCACCTCGACGGTGCGGGCGACGTCGGCGCCCTCCACGGCCGCGGCCCGCAGCAGCCAGTCGGCGGCGACCTCGAAGGACGTCGGCGTGGACACCAGCCGGTGCAGGTAGATGCCCTCCAACCGTGCCGAGACGAGCACCGCGGCGGGATCCCCGGACGGGCTGGGCAACGCCATCAGCGCGAGCTGGACGGGTGCCTCGTCAAAGTCGCGCTCGGCGCTCGGCTCGCCGAGCACCACCACCCAGTCCGGGGCGGTGCGAGCGGCGAGCACCAGGCGCACCTCGTCGGTCACGTCGACCGCGCCGTCGTCGCCGCCCACGAGCAGGTTGCGCGCCACCAGGGAGCGCTGCGCCGTCTCCAGCACCAGGTCCTGCTCGCGCTCGGAGAGCGCGTCCCACCACAGCGCGTCGGCGGCATCGGCCAGGAGCGGGTCGTCGCCGACGCCGCGCAGCTCCTCCCGGGTCAACGAGGCGAGCTGGACGTCACCGGTCTCGCCGAGGGCGGCCGCGGCCGCTGCGTCGGCGTCGAAACGGCTCACCATCCGCTGATGGCCGTCCCGCTCGCGGTGACGACCATCAGCACCACACCCAGCACCACCCCGAACACGGCCGGGAAGAACCACGGGTGACGCCTGCCCTCGCGTCGCTGGTAGCGCACCGCGAGGACGAGGACGAGCACGAAGACGGCCGTGAACACCGCCATGCCGATGGTCTCCTGATGAGCGGTCGACATCGGCCTAGAAGATGCTCGAGAACGCGTGGCCGATGGCGCTGCCGGCACTCGTGATGCCGTGCCAGGTGTCCTTGGCCGCCGTGGTGACGCCGTGGACCGCCCCGTCGACGCCGCTCTTGAACCAGCCGAAGTGGTGGTAGGCCCAGTCACCGGCCAGGAACAGCCCGGTGCCGATCATGACGACCTGCCCCGCCACCGGGATCCAGTCCGCGACCGCGTTGATGCCGGCCAGCGTGGCCAACGTCGGCGCGAAGGCGGCCGCCGTACCGGCGATGTTGAGCGCGGCCGCGCCCTGCAGCACGTGTCCCTCGGTCTTGTTCTCCACGCCGGGGTTGATGATCGTCAGCACGTCGCTGGCGACGCCGACGACGGCGAGGAACCGGCCGGCCGCCCCGAGGAAGCCGGTCTCGGGGATGCCGCCGGCCTTGAGCTTCGACAGCAGCGAGGCCGTCTGCTTCTCCGGGTTGCCGGCCAGCGTGCGCTCGAGGTCGGCGACGACCGAGGCGTCCTTGGCCCGCGCGGCCACGTCGCCCAGCCCGGCGATACCGCTCTTGTAGAGGTCCGACATCGGGCCGACCATGTCGGAGAAGATCGCCTGGACGTTCTTCTCCACGCCCGCGACCGCACGGGCGTTCTGGGCGAACCGGGCCACCGCCCAGCCCTCCGCGCCACTGAGCGGACCGATGGTGCCGGCCAGGAGCTGGGCGGGGCCGGCGTTGTTGAGCTGGTCGGCCAGCTCCTTCCAGTCGACCTCGCCGTCCTCCTCGACGTCCTCCTTCGAGACGGCGGCCTGCGCGCTGCCGAGTGCCTTCCAGGCCTGGGCGTCGGAGACGTGGCCGCTCAGCCCGGTGACGCCGAGCTCGTCGAAGACGCGGCGCCGTATGGCCTCAGGTGACAGCGAATCCGACTTCGGCACCAACAGGGCGGTCTCGTCGTCGATCTCCGCTGCGATCTGCGCGGCCAGCTGCTTGAGCTGCCGGGCCGCGGTGCGCGCGTCCTGCTCGAGCTGGCCCCGCAGCTGTCCCGCGTGCTGGAACGCGCGGTCGGACTCCGGGCTGCTGGGATCGACCTGCGCGGCACGGTCGTCGGCGTCCTTGACCTCCTTGGCCCAGGTCTTGATGTCGTCCTGGGTCTTCTTCAGCGCCAGCCCGTAGGCGTGGACCAGCCCGGCGACCTTCTGGCTGGAGGTCTGCACCATTCCCAGCTCGACCTGCAGGCCTGCCCCGGCCTGGCGGAAGGCGTCGCTGCGCGGGCCGTGCCACTGCTCCAGAGCCGTGGCGACGGCGTGCTGCGTGGCGGTCTTCTGCTTGCCGATCCCGGTGGCGGCGGTGCCCAGCGAGCCGGTGGCGGTGGTCAGCGTGCCCGGGTCGCCTTCCGGCGGGGTGAGGTCGCCGGTCATCAGTGGCCGCCGGCGGTGTCGAGGTCGGCAGCGGCGTTGCGAGCCAGCTGGCCGGCGGCGTGGAGCTGGGTGTGGATGGCGTCGGCCATCGCGGACGCGGCGGCGGCGTAGCGGCGCAGGGCCGCGGCGATGTCGGGGTCGCCCGCTCCTCCGGCAGCCGAGGTGCCGGCACCGGAGAGGTCGGTGGCGAGCCCGTCGACCGCCGTGCTCGCGCTCTGCAGGCCGACGCCGCCGGAGTCGATGGTCGTGGTGTCGCCGCCGTCGTAGGGCCTGCTCATGGCTGACCGCCCTCCCCCGCGTTCACGCTGATCACTGTGCGGCCAGCTCGGTGACCAGACCCATGACATATGTCCTGTACCCCGCGGCGTCGATGCGCCGGGTGCGCTCGGACTTCCCCCGCAGACCGTGACCGGTCGTCGACAGCCCGGCCACCTCGTGGTCGGCGACGAACCGAGCCGGACCGTGGGCGGCGGTGGTCACCAGGTCGACGGTGAGCTGCTGGCCCTGCTGCCGCGGCTCGAAGGCCGTGGAGACGATCTCCTCGACCAGCACGTCGCGTCGCACCGCTTCGATGCGGACCGGAAGGGGCTCCCCTCCGGCATCGATGGGGATGTCGAGGTATTCGACGATGCTCATGTTCCCGCCGACCAGCGTCACCCGCCGCCGGCGGCGGGCGACGACGTCGGGCTCGCGATGGACGCTGATCACGAAGGAGCGGTGGGCCGGTAGGACGTGACCCACGAACCAGGCCAGCAGCGGACCGCTGGCCTGCACCGCCCAGTGGTCGGTCGGCAGGTCCTCGGCGAGCCCGCGCTCGACCAGCCTGCGGCCGGCGGCGACCACGACCGGGTCGTCGTAGGAGGCCTGCTGCTGCGGGAAGGGCGGGAGGTCCGGACCGCGATCCAGCGGGGCGAACCCGATCGCTCGCTGCTCGGCCTCGTCGACGGTGCACATCAGGGCTCGCCCGTTCGCCTCCGCCTCGAACAGCGCGGCGCCGTCGGCCTCGGTGGGCACAGGCAGCTGATCGCTCACAACCAACCGTTCTACCCCGGCCGTGTCGGCACCAACCCATAGGCTCCTGGCGTGCCGATGGAGACCTCGCCGGAGAAGCCCGCGCCCGTGCGCGCCGTGGCTCAGGCCATCGGCAGCTGGGTCGAGCGGCTGGGTGCGGTGTGGGTGGAGGGTCAGGTCACCCAGATCTCGCGACGGGCCGGGATGCGGACGGTCTTCTTGACGTTGCGCGACGCGCTGGCCGACATCTCGATGTCGGTCACCTGCAGCTCCGACCTGGCCGACTCGCTCGCCACGCCGCTGGTCGAGGGCGCCAGCATCGTCGTGCACGCCAAGCCGTCCTACTACGCCAACCGCGGCACGCTCTCGCTGCAGGCCCGCGAGATCCGGATGGTCGGGCTCGGCGAGCTGCTGGCCCGGCTGGAGCAGCGCCGTCGGCTGCTGGCCGCCGAGGGTCTCTTCGACCCAGCACTGAAGCGGCCGCTGCCCTTCCTGCCCCGCGTCGTCGGGCTGGTCACCGCGCAGGGCTCGGCCGCCGAGCGCGACGTGGTCGAGAACGCCGGACGTCGATGGCCCGCGGTGCAGGTGCGCACGGCCTACGCGGCGATGCAGGGCATGAACGCCGCGCGCGACGTCATGGCCGCGCTCGAGCGGCTCGACGCCGACCCCGAGGTCGACGTCATCGTGGTCGCCCGCGGCGGCGGCTCGGTGGAGGACCTGCTGCCGTTCTCCGACGAGGCCGTGGTCCGCGCGGTGGCGAGGGCGCGCACGCCGGTGGTCTCGGCCATCGGCCACGAGCAGGACGGTCCGCTGCTCGACCTGGTGGCCGACGTCCGCGCCTCCACCCCCACCGACGCCGCCAAGCGCGTGGTGCCCGACGTCGCCGAGGAGCAGCAGCGCGTGGCCCAGCTGCGCGACCGCGTCCGGCGGGCGGTGCACGCGCGCATCGCCGCCGAGCAGCACACCCTGTCCGCGCTGCGCTCGCGCCCCGCCCTGGCCGACCCCCGCGGCGGGCTGGCCGACCGGCTCGGCGAGGTCGAGGCGCTGCGCGACCGCGCCCGCCGCTCCGTGCACCACCGCCTGGACCGCGCCGCCGACGACCTGGGTCACCACCTGGCCCGGGTGCGGTCACTCTCACCGCTCTCGACCCTGCGCCGCGGCTACGCGGTGCTGCAGACCGCCGACGGCGCGGTCGTCACCGACCCCGCCACGGTGTCGGCCGGCGACTCCGTCGAGGTGCGCGTCGCCGCCGGTCGCGTCGAGGCCACCGTCACCGCCACCCACGCCGAGCCCACCGACCGGGAGGCCCCCGATGCCGAAGGATGAGCCCACCTACGAGGAGGCCCGCGCCGAGCTCGCCGAGGTGGTGCAACGCCTCGAGCAGGGCGGCGAGGGCCTCGCCGAGTCGCTGGCCCTGTGGGAGCGCGGCGAACAGCTGGCCAAGACCTGCCAGGCCTTCCTCGACGGCGCCCGCGAGCGGCTCGACGCCGCCATCGAGGCCCAGGAGGACTAGCCGGTTCCGCCGAAGCCCAGCACCCCGACCAGCTCGACGACCGCCTTCTCCCCCGCCTTCCCGCCGACGAACACGGTGCGCCCGCCGCCGGTCCACGTCAGGGCGTAGGCCGACCCGTCGCGCCAGGTCTGCCAGGTGCGTCCGGCGAGCTGGCGCGCCCGACCCTGGGTGCTGCCCGAGCCCAGGTAGGCGTCGACCAGCTTCGTCGCGCGCGCGTGCGCCTCCTCGATGCCGACGTAGCCGCCGCCACCGGTGAGCAGGCCGAGGTGCCACGTGGCGCGCTTCCCGGCCTGGTAGCGCACGCTGGTCGCGCGCCAGCCCGAGGGCATCGGCTCGGGGGCCGGGGCCAGCGCGCCGTCCTGACGAGCCTGGGTGACCGCACCGCGGTAGGCGACGGTGGGCACCGGATCGTCCTGGTTGCCGCGGAACAGCGCCCGGAAGCCGACGAAGGCGAGGATGACCAGCACCAGGATCACCATCGCCCCGACCAGACCGTTGGAGGAGCGTTCGTAGCGACCCGGCTTCCCCGCTGATGGCGCACTCGACACCATGACATTCTCTCCCGGTGGCTGACGTCGTCCCGCTGGTGGCCCTGGCGGCGTTGCTGGCAGTGGCCTTCGTGCACCCGCCGTGGTGGGTGGAGCTGGGCGTGGCGGTGGCCGGCACGGTCGCGGTCGTCGCCACCTCCGCCACCAGCTGGCACCTGGCCGCCGACGCCGCGGGCCGGATGCTGCCGGTGGTCGTCTTCCTCGTCGCGATCCTCGCCGTGGCCGGGGCGTGCGCCGAGCTCGGCCTGTTCCGCGCCATCGGCGAGCGGATCGGGCGTCCGGGCACCGGGCCGCAGGGCTTCTTGGCGCTCACCTTCGTCGCCGCTGTGGCCGTCACCGCCGTGCTCAGCCTCGACGCCACCGTCGTGCTGCTCACCCTGGTGGTGCTCGCGGCCGCCGGGCACGCCGGTGTGCGCCCGGCCCCGGGGCTCTCGGCCTGCGTCCGGCTGGCGAACTCCTCCTCCCTCCTGCTGCCGGTCTCCAACCTCACGACCCTGCTGGCCACCCATCACCTCGACCTCTCCTTCGGCCGCTTCGCCCTGGTGATGGCGCCGGCGTGGCTGGGCGTGATCGCCGTCGAGTACGCCGTGCACCGGGTGTTCTTCCGCCGCGACCTGGCCGCGGCGCCGACGCCGGACGACGACCCGACGCCACCGCACCCGCTGCCGACCTTCCCGCTCACGGTCGTGGTGCTCATGCTGGTCGGCTTCGCCCTCACCTCGCTGGTCGGCATCGGCGCGGCCTGGGGCGCGGCCTGGGTGTCAGTGGCGGCTGCGCTGGTGCTGCTGCTCCCGGCCGCGCGGGTGCGCCGGGCGGTCCCGGTGCTGCAGGCCACTCAGCCGGCGTTCGCGGCCTTCGTGCTGGGGCTCGCGGTGGTGGTCGACGCGGTGGGCCGCGGGCCTGTGGGAGACCTGGTCGACCGTGCGATCCCCGCCGGCGGGCACCACCTCGGGCAGCTGCTCTGGCTGGCGCTGCTGGCCACCGTCGTGGCCAACGTGCTCAACAACCTGCCCGCCACGCTGCTGCTGGTGCCGCTCGTGGCGCCGCTGGGCACCGAGGCGGTCCTGGCCACGCTGGTCGGCCTCAACGTCGGCTCGTCGCTCACCTGGACCGGATCGCTCGCCAACCTGCTCTGGCGCCGCACCCTGGGGGCCGCGGGCAGCGTCCCATCCTCGCGCAGCTTCCACGCGGTCTCGGTCGTCGCCGCACCCCTCGGCGTCGTGGTGGGCGTCGTGCTGGTCTGGGCCTGGGCTCCGGTGAGTCTGTGAACGGATAGGGTCTGACCATGCCGGAGACGCCGCAGCCCGAGCAGCTCGCCGTCGCACCGTCGGCCCCCGACCGCAACCTCGCGCTCGAGCTGGTGCGGGTCACCGAGGCCGCCGCGATGGCCGCCGGCCGGTGGGTGGGCCGGGGCGACAAGAACGGCGCCGACGGCGTGGCGGTCAACGCGATGCGCGTGCTCATCGCCACCGTCGGCATGCGCGGCGTCGTGGTCATCGGCGAGGGCGAGAAGGACAACGCCCCGATGCTCTACAACGGCGAGGAGGTCGGCGACGGCACCGGCCCGGAGTGCGATGTGGCCGTCGACCCCATCGACGGCACCACCCTGGCCGCCAAGGGCATGATGAACGCGATCGCGGTGCTCGCCGTGGCGCCCCGCGGCTCGATGTACGACCCGTCGGCGGTCTTCTACATGGAGAAGCTGGTCACCGGCCCGGCCGCAGCCGACGTCGTCGACATCCGCTACCCGGTGGCCGAGAACATCCACCAGGTGGCCAAGGCCACCGGCAAGGCGCCCGAGGACGTCGGCGTCGTGCTGCTGGACCGGCCTCGTCACCAGGGCATCGTCGAGGAGATCCGCGCGGCCGGTGCCCGCATCAAGTTCATCTCCGACGGCGACGTCGCCGGCGCCATCATGGCCGCGCGACCCGACACCGGCATCGACCTCCTGCTCGGCACCGGCGGCACGCCCGAGGGCATCATCACCGCCTGCGCGATGAAGTGCATGGACGGCGTCATCCAGGGCCGACTCTCCCCGCGCGACGACGCCGAGCGCGAGAAGGCCGTCGACGCCGGCCACGACCTCGAGCGCGTGCTGCACACCGACGACCTGGTCTCCGGCGACGACTGCTTCTTCGTCGCCACCGGCATCACCGACGGCGAGCTCATGCAGGGGGTGCGCTACCGCGGCGGCGGGGCCAGCACCCACTCGCTGGTGATGCGCTCGCGCAGCGGCACGATCCGCTCCATCCACTCCGACCACCAGCTGAGCAAGCTGCGGGCCTACGCCGACGTCGACTTCGACCGCTGAGCCGCAGTCGTGATCGTCGTCGTCGGTGAGTCCCTGGTCGACATCGTCGACCGGCAGGACGGCCAGGAGCCCGACGAGCAGGTCGGTGGCGGCCCGCTCAACATCGCCGTCGGGCTGGCGCGGCTCGACCAGCCGGCGCTGCTGATCACCCAGACGGCCCGCGACGCCCGCGGCGAGCGGATCCAGCAACGGCTGCACGACAACGAGGTCGAGGTGGTCGTCGCCCCGACCGCCTCGGGCCGCACGAGCACGGCGACGGCGCTGGTCGACGCCAGCGGCGCCGCCAGCTACGACTTCGACCTGGAGTGGACCCTGCCGCACCAGGAGCTGCCCGACTGCGACGCGCTCCACGTCGGCTCGCTGGGCACGGCTCTCGACCCGGGCCGCACCAGCGTCTTGGACCTGGTCGAGCAGGCCTACGGCCGCGGCACGTTCCTCAGCTTCGACCCCAACCTGCGTCCCGCCTTCACCGACAGCGCCGAGGCCGCCTGGCGCGACGTGGAGTCGATCGCCGACCGCGCGACCCTGGTGAAGATGAGCGATGAGGACGTCGCGCTGATGCAGCCCGGCGCCGACCCGGCCGACATCGCCCGCATCCTGCTGCAGGGCGAGCGCACCGAGCTGGTCGTCGTCACCCACGGCGCCGGCGGTGCGGTGGGGTACGCCGAGGGCATCGAGGTCGGTGTGCCGACGCCGCAGGTCGACGTCGCGGACACCGTCGGCGCCGGCGACTCCTTCATGTCGGCGCTGCTGGCGATCCTGGCCGACGACGGTGCGCTCTCGACCTACGGGGGCGGCCTGCCCGCCGACGAGGCGGGGCTGCACCGGCTCCTCACCGGCGCGGCGACGGCGGCAGCGGTCACCTGCTCCCGACGCGGCGCGGACCCGCCGCGTCGCTCAGAGCTGCCCGACGGCTGGCCCGCTGAGCAGTGAGCGCGTCGAGCACGACGTCGTGCACCGCCGGGTCGACCGCCATGCCCACGTGGGAGCAGCCGACCTCGACGTGCTCGGCCGCCGGGTCCAGGCAGCTGCGCCAGTCGACGATGCCGTCGCGGCGCGAGAACAGGGCCGTGTAGTCGACCTCGGACGACAGCGGCGCCTGCGTGGCCTCCCAGCTCGCGCGGGCGCAGTCTCCGGCGACGCAGTCACGGGTCATCGTGCCGCCGACGCCGGCACGGGCGAGCCGGGCGAGAAGCCGGGTGTTCCAGCCCAGCAGGTCGTGCACCGCGCCCGGAGCCAGCACCGGGCTGCCCATCGTCACGATCCCCGAGACCAGGTCGGGCCGCTGTGCGGCCAGCCCGCGCGCCATCATCCCGCCGAGGCTGTGGCCGACGATCCTGACGCGGGTCCCGCGGCGCTCGGCGATGGCCTCCAGCCGTGCCTCGAGCCGCTCCGCGGCGAGCATCGTGCAGCCGGAGTTGAGGTGGATGCCCGAGCGGTAGGTGCGCCACCCGTTCTCCCGCAAGAACGCCGAGAGCCGAGCCAGGCTCCAGTCCCCGGCCATGAACCCGGGCACCAGCAGCACCGGCTCGGTGGTGGGCAGCCGACCGGCACGCGCCCAAGCCTGCCCGCTGCGGATCCGGCGGTCGGAGCGGGCGCGCTGGCTCCCCCGGTAGGCCTCGAGCGCGACCGTGCCCTCGCGGCCCAGCGCGCGCAGGCCACGGGGGCCGGCGTACTCGGGCGGACACAGGAACGCGCCGATGGCTGAGGTCACATCGCCGACGGTAGCGTTCACCGGACCCTCATGTGAGGTGAACCACAGCGTCATGCGCGTGTGATGCCCCGCCGCGCGTGCGGTCGAAACCTGGTTCATAGAATCCAGAGCATGAGTGTTGCGGTGTCCGAGGAGCTCTTCGCGCCGATCACGCCCGACGTCGAGCTGTGCTACCAGACCTTCGGCGACCCGACGGCCGAGCCGCTGCTGCTGGTGATGGGCCTGGGCGGCCCGATGATCTGGTGGGACCAGGCGCTGTGCGAGCAGCTGGCCGACCGCGGCTTCTACGTCATCCGCTACGACAACCGCGACACCGGTCGCAGCACCCGGCTCCCCGGGCGCGTCACCCGCTCGATGCTGGTACGCGCCTTCGTGGGCCTCAAGGTGAGTCCGCCGTACCGGATGGCCGACCTGGCCGCCGACGGCTTCGCGCTGCTCGACCACCTCGGCATCGAGCGGGCCCACATCGTCGGGGTCTCGATGGGCGGCATGATCGTGCAGACGATGGCGCTGAGCCATCCCGAGCGAGTACGCAGCCTGACCTCGATCATGTCGACCACCGGCCGCCGCTCGGTGGGCTGGCAGGACCCCAAGCTGCTGCCGGTGCTGATCGGCCCGCAGCGCGCCGGCCGCGACGCCTACCTGGCCGGCGCGGCCCGCATGGGCCGCCTGATCGGCTCGCCGGGCTACCCCGAGGACGCCGAGGCGGCGGCGCTGCGCGCCGGGCTGACCTTCGACCGGGGCCTGTCGGGCAGCGGCGTGCTGCGCCAGATGCTGGCCATCTTGACCCAGCCCGACCGCACCCAGGCGCTGCGCTCGCTGAGCGTCCCCACCCTGGTCGTGCACGGCGACCGCGACCGGATGGTGCACCCCTCCGGCGGCCGCGCCACCGCCACCGCCGTCCCCGGCGCCGAGCTGCTGCTGGTCAAGGGCATGGGCCACGACCTGCCGCCGGCCCTGTTCGACACCTTCGTCGGCGCGATCCGGGCGAACGCCGACCGCGCCGCGTAGCGGCGAAGTGGTGACGGGTACCTACTGAAACTCTCGTCATCGACCGTTTCTGGAGCCGATCCACAGGGGTTTTGCCGGGTACCCGGCAAAACCCCCGCCGACCGTTACGCCGAGAGCCGCTCGCCGGACTCCGTGTCGAAGACGTGCACGCTCTGGGGGTCGGTCGAGACGTGGATCGTCTCGCCCTTCTGCACCGAGTTGCGGTGGCTGACCCGGATGATGACGTTGCCGGGGGTGCCCTCGACGTCGCAGGTGCCGTAGACGAACTCGTCGGCGCCGAGCTGCTCGACGACGGTGACCTGCACCGGCAGGCCGCCCTCCTCGGCGGTCACGACGCGCCAGGCCTCGGGACGGACACCGACGGTGATCCGGCCCTGCATCTTCTTGGCCGCCTCGGGGTCGACCGGCACCAGGTACTGGCCGATCTTGGCCTGTCCCTCGGCCGCGGTGGCCTCGAGCAGGTTCATCTGCGGTGAGCCGATGAAGCCGGCCACGAAGAGGTTGGCCGGCTTGTCGTAGAGGTTCAGCGGGGTGTCGACCTGCTGCAGGATGCCGAGCTTCATCACCGCGACGCGGTCGCCCATCGTCATCGCCTCGACCTGGTCGTGGGTGACGTAGACGGTGGTGACGCCCAGGTCGGCCTGCAGCTTGGCGATGTCGGTGCGGGTCTGCACCCGCATCTTGGCGTCGAGGTTCGACAGCGGCTCGTCCATGCAGAACACCTGCGGGTTGCGCACGATCGCGCGGCCCATCGCCACGCGCTGCCGCTGGCCGCCCGAGAGCGCCTTCGGCTTGCGCTCGAGGTACTCCTCGAGCCCCAGGATCCGGGCCGCCTCGTCGACGCGCTTCTTGCGCTCGTCGGCGGGCATCTTCGCCATCTTCAACGAGAACGCCATGTTGTCGGCCACGCTCATGTGCGGGTACAGCGCGTAGTTCTGGAAGACCATCGCGATGTCGCGGTCCTTCGGCGAGAGCGAGGTGACGTCCTTGTCACCGATGAAGATCTTCCCGTCGTTGACCTCCTCCAGCCCCGCGAGCATCCGCAGGGTGGTGGACTTCCCGCACCCGGAGGGGCCAACGAGCACCATGAACTCGCCGTCCTTGATCTCCAGGTCGATGCCCGGCACGGCCGGGCTGTCGGCGCCGGGGTACCAGCGCTGTGCCTTCTGGAAACTGACTCCAGCCATCTTCTTCTCCTTCACCGGCAGGTACGTGCCGGACGATCCGTCGTAAAGGTGAGCGACCTCACACTAGCCATCGTGCCCGGAACCGCACCAGAGGCTGATGAAAGGTTTCAGCAGCCGGTGACGCTCAGGTGCCCGTCGCCGTCCCAGGCCACCGCCATGGGCGCGACGATCCCGCCCACGAAACAGCCGTCGTCACCGGCGTTGCGGAAGGCCATCACGCCCCAGCCGTCGGAGCTCGTGGGGACCAGCTTCGCGACGTAGTACCGCTCGTCGAGCAACCGCCGCGCGCCCGCGAGGTCGACACGCGCGCCGGGGCCCTCGACCTCGACGTACCAGCAGCCGCCGTCCCCCGGTGCTGCGCCGACGATCTCCCCGGCCAGGCAGCTGAAGACCATCACCCAGCGCCCCGCCACGCAGGCCAGCTGCATCACCTCGAGCTGCTCGAAGAGCCCCGACGGCTCCGAGAGCGGCGGTTCCACCCGCCAGTGCCGCAGGTCGCTCGACGTCGCGTGACCGACGACGCCGCGACCCGGCGCGGTGCCGCGGGCCCGGGCCGTCACGTACATGTGCCACAGCCCCTCGTCGTCGGCCACCACCCACGGGTCGCGCCAGTGCTCGTCGGGCCAGGTGCCGTCCTCGAGCGTCTCGTACCAGCGCGGGTCGGCCTGCAGGGTCCAGCCGGTGGGCACCCAGGCGACCAGGTCGTCCGAGCACGCCAGCGCCACCCGCTGACGCAGTCCGGCCTCGGCGCGCGAGAGCCCGCTGTGGAACGTCCACCACCGACCGTCGTGGCGCACCACGCTGCCCGTCCACACCGCCAGGTCGTACCCGCTGCCGGACCATCCGGCCGGCAGAACCTGGCCCAGCGAGCGCCACGAGACCAGGTCGCTGGAGACCGCGTGGCCCACCGTGGCGTGGGTGTGCCGCAGCTCGGGGTCGCCCAGCGAGCGGGGTGCCTGCAGGTGGAACAGGTGCCAGGTCGCCTCGTCGCGGGCGAGCCAGAAGTCCCAGACGTACTGGTCGGGCAGGTCGAACATCGGCTCGTCGGTCTCAGCTGGTGGAGAGGTGCCGCGACCGACGGGCGTGCGAGCCGGCCACGGACTCCCCGTCGAGCATCGGCATCGGCACGTGGACGACGTCGGGCACCCGGTCGGGGTCGAGCAGGATGTCGACCGCGCGGGCGCCCATGTCGTTGAAGGGCAGGGCGATCGAGCTCACCCGGGGCTGCAGCCAGCCGGCCAGCTCCGAGCCGTCGAACGACACGATCGAGACGTCGGCCGGGATCCACAGCCCAGCCTCCTGGACCGCCTGGTAGGTGCCCATCGCGACGCGGTCGTTGAGGCAGACGAAGGAGGTAGGACGGGTGCCGGCGGCCAGGGACCCCTTCACTGTGGCGAACGCCTCCCGTACGTCCCAGCGGCACCGCAGCGTGCCCGCGACCTCGACCCCGGCCTGGCCGAGCACCTGCGCCATCCCCTGCCGGCGCAGCCCGTCGGCCAGAGCCCCCGGCGTGGCGTCCTCGCCGACGACGAAGAGCGCGTCGGCACGTCCCGCGGTGACCAGCGTCGAGGCGGCGAGCCGACCCGCCCCCACCTCGTCGGGCACGACGCTGGGCAGCCGGCGCTCGCGATCGACGCAGTTGAGCAGCACCACCGGCAGCGTGCGCAGCGCGTCGGGCACGTCGACCTCGAGCAGGGTGCGCGTGGCGTAGAGGAAGCCGTCGACCTGGCGGTCGATCAGCTCCTCGACCAGGTCGCGCTCGAGCTGCCGGTCGCCCTCGGTCTCGCCGATGACCACGAGGTGGTGCCGCGCCCGGGCCGCTGCCGCCGCGCCGGAGAGCATGAGGCTGGAGTAGGAGCCCGAGGCGACGTGGTCGGAGATGACGCCCAGGGTCGCGGTGCGCGACGTCCTCAGGCTGCGGGCGTTGCGGTTGGGCCGGTAGGACAGGCGCGTCACCGCGTCGCGCACGCGCTGCTCGGCGTCGTCGGAGATCCGCATCTCGCGCGCCCGGTCGTTGAGCACGTAGGAGGCCGTGGTGAGCGAGACGCCAGCCGAGGCCGCGACGTCGGCCAACGTCACCCGGGGCCGCTTCACCGGTCTGGACATCTCGGGCCTCCTGAGCTCACCACCTCGCGCGTGCGCAGGTCGCCGCACGCGCGTCGGATCGTCGCCCACTCCCACGGCCACATGTCCAGAGCGTTACGAAGACGTTGCTTGACAGTCCCGAGAGGCGCAGCGAGGATCGGCGCTGATTCGTTTCAGTTGTGATGTCTACCACAACGAGGCGGGTCGCCATAGGGGCGGAACCCACGAAGGAGCACACATGCGAGTCGGAACCCTGCCTGGACGCAAGGTCCTGGTCACGGTGGCAGCGGCGGCCCTGGCCTCGACCGGCCTGGCCGCTTGCGGCAGCGGCAGCGGCGGTGGCAACAGCAACACCGTCACCATCTGGTCCAGCATCGACCAGCCGGTCCAGGACGGCCTGAAGAAGAAGCTGGTCTCGGAGCTGAAGGCCGACAACTCCAAGATCACGATCAAGTGGCAGAAGGTCGAGAACATCAACCAGCTGATCATCACCAAGATCCAGGCCGGCGACACTCCCGACATCGCCCTGGTCCCGCAGCCGGGTGTGGTCTCACAAATGAAGAGCCTCGGCGCGGTCAAGCCGCTGGACGGCGTGGTGAGCAAGGACGAGCTGAGCTCCTACCTGCCGGGCGCGGCCGACTTCTCCAAGTTCGACGGCAAGACCTACGGCCTCATCGTCTCGATGAACATCAAGGGCCTGGTCTTCTACAACAAGCCCTGGTTCACGCAGAAGGGCTACACGGCGCCGACCGACATGGCCGGCTTGGTCACCTTGGCCGACAAGATCAAGTCCGACGGCACCGCGCCGTGGTGCTTCGGCATCGAGTCCGACACCGCGACCGGCTGGCCGGCCACGGACTGGATCGAGAACATCCTGGCCAAGCAGAGCGGGGCCGACGTCTACAAGGACTGGGTCACCCACAAGGTCAAGTTCGACTCCGACGACGTCAAGAAGGCCTTCGACACGTTCGACCAGCTGCTGCTGACCGACGGCAACACCTACGGCGGCAGCAAGGCGATCGTCAGCACCAACTTCGCCAACACCGGCAACCCGATGTTCCAGAGCCCGCCGAAGTGCGGCTTGTGGGAGCAGGGCTCGTTCGCGCCCTCCTTCCTGCCCAAGTCCGTGCTGGCCAACCAGGACCAGAACATCGGCGTCTTCGGTCTGCCGCCGGAGTCGGCCGGCGGTGACAACCCGGTCGAGCTGGGCGGTGACTCCATGACGATGCTCAACGACACCGCCAACGTGAAGAAGGTCGTCAAGCTGCTGGCCGCCACCGAGATCGGCGAGGACGCGGCCGGTTCGAGCTCCTTCATCTCCCCGCACAAGGACTTCGACGCCAGCAAGTACCCCAACGAGCTGACCCGCGACATGGTCAAGGTCGCCACCGGCGCCACGACCACGGTGTTCGACGCCTCCGACCAGATGCCCGCCGCCGTCGGCTCGGGCAGCTTCTGGAAGCAGGTGACGGCCTGGATCGCCGGGCAGACCACCGAGGACAAGATGCTCAAGGCCATCGACGACAGCTGGCCCGCGAGCTGACGACACGACGTAGCGGGGGCCGCTCTCCTCGAGCGTGCCCCCGCTGCGCCCCTCCGCCCCACCCCACCCACTCCGTCGGACGTCCGGCATCGGAGGCTGCAGGCGCACATGGTGACCAAAGCACTGACCACGATCATCACGATCATCGTCGGCGTCGGAGCCGCGTTGATCGTCTACTGGATCCTCAACAAGCTCGCCGAGCTGCTGCCCGAGCGTCTCGAGGACCGGATCAAGCCCTACCTCTACATCCTGCCGGCGTTCCTCGGGATCGTGGTCTACCTCGTCTACCCGGCGGTGCTGACGGTCATCAACAGCTTCCGTGGACCGATCTCGCAGAACTGGGTGGGCTTCGCCAACTTCACGACGCTGTTCAAGTCCCACGACTTCCAGCAGACGCTCATCAACACGCTGCTGTGGATCATCATCGTCCCGGCCGTCACCATCGTGATCGGGCTGACCGTCGCCACGCTGTCCGACCGGCTGCGCCCGGGCGCGGAGAAGCTGACCAAGACGATCATCTTCCTACCGATGGCGATCAGCCTCATCGGCGCGGCCACCATCTGGCGCTTCGTCTACGACGCCGAGCCGGCCGGGCAGAACCAGATCGGCCTGCTCAACGCGGTCGGCCAGCTTTTCAACAAGGGCCCGGTCGACTGGCTCTCGACCGACAACTTCCACCTCAACAGCCTGCTGCTGATGGTGATCCTGCTCTGGTCGCAGGTCGGCTTCTCGATGGTGCTGCTCTCGGCCGCGGTCAAGGGCGTGCCGGTCGACACCCTCGAGGCCGCCCGCATCGACGGCGCCAACGAGCGGCAGATCTTCTTCCGGGTCATCGTCCCGCAGATCCGCGGCACCATCGTCACGGTCTTCATCACCGTGACCATCACGGTCATGAAGATCTTCGACGTCGTCTACGTCAACACCAACGGCGGCTTCAACACCAACGTGCTGGGCAACCAGTTCTACAACGAGATCAGCACCAACCTGAACTACGGCGCTGCGTCCGCGATCGTCGTCATCTTGATGATCGCCGTGGCACCGCTCATGTGGTACCAGGTCAGGCACTTCAAGTCGGAGGAGGCGGCCTGATGGCGGCGACGACGCAACCGGTCCCGGCACCGGTCGAGGACACCCAGGCCAAGGTCAAGCGCTCCCCCGCGCACTTCGACCGCAACCCGGCCAAGGCCGGCTGGTTCACCAAGATCACGCTGGCGGTCATCTGCGTGCTGTGGATGATCCCGTTGCTGGGCACGTTCCTGACGTCCTTCCGCAGCCTCGACGACGTGCAGAGCTCGGGGTGGTGGACGCTCTTCACCAAGCCGTCCTCGATCGCGCGGCTCACGTTGTCGAACTACGACAAGGCGATCACCGGCGGCGCCGACATGGGCCGCGACTTCTTCAACAGCCTGGCCATCGCACTGCCGGCGACCTTCATCCCGATCCTCATCGCGGCCTTCGCGGCGTACGCCTTCACGTTCATGGAGTTCTGGGGCCGCGACGTGCTGTTCCTGACCATCGTGAGCATGCTGGTGGTGCCGAACTACGTGGCCTTCGTGCCGATCCTCAAGCTCTACCGCACGCTCGGCATGAACGGCACCTTCGCCGCGGTCTGGCTGGCCCACATCGGCTTCGGCATGTCGCTGGCGATCTACATCCTGCGCAACTACATGGCCACGCTGCCCAAGACGGTCATCGAGTCGGCCAAGATCGACGGCGCCAGCCACTACCAGACCTTCTTCAAGCTGGTGCTCCCGATGTCGGTGCCCGCGCTCGCCTCGTTCGCGATCTTCCAGTTCCTGTGGGTCTGGAACGACCTGCTGGTGGCGCTGGTGTTCATCGGCCCCGGAGACAACGAGCCGGTCACCGTCGGCTTGACGCACCTGAAGACCCAGCTGGGACAGGGCTGGGAGCTCACCACGGCCGGCGGCTTCGTGACGATGATCTTGCCGTTGGTGGTCTTCCTCGCGCTGCAGCGGTTCTTCGTGCGCGGCCTCACCGCCGGAGCCGTCAAGGGCTGATGCTCCTCGGCCACCCCGACGGCACCACGCTCGAGCTGGTCCTCGACGACGACGGCTTCCCCGTCGTCGTCGGGGTCGGCACGGGCGCCGGCCCCTCGGGCACTCACCCGCGTTCTGGCACACCCTGGCTCGCCGAGCACGCCCGGGGCCGCTACGGGCTGCCCCACCTGCGCGGCAGCCGGGCCGGCGGCCGCGACTGGTCCACCCGGTTCGAGTGCCGCGACCTCGCGCTCGACGACCAGCGGTTGCTCCTCGACCTCGTCGACGACGCCGCGGGCCTGGGGCTGCGCAGCGAGGCCGAGACGCTGCCCGGTGGCGGGCTGCGGCTGCGGCACGCGCTGACCAACACCGGCGACGACGACTACCGGCTCGACGCGCTGGAGGTGGCGCTCCCGGTGGCCGACCACCTCACCGAGGTGCTGGACCTGACCGGTCGCCACGAGCACGAGCGGCACCCGCAGCGCCACACGCTCACCGACGGCCTGTGGCTGCGCGAGAGCCGCGGCGGCCGACCGGGGCTAGGAAGCGCCACCCTGGTCGCGCTGGGCACGCCCGGCTTCGGCTTCACCCACGGCGAGGTGGTCGTCGCGCACGTGGCCTGGAGCGGCAGCTCCGTGCTGCGCGTCGAGCGGGGCCCCGCCGAGCAGGCGAGTCTGGGCGGCGGCGAGCTGCTGCTGCCCGGAGAGGTCACGCTGCGCCCGGGTGAGGAGTACACGACGCCGTGGGTGCACGTCGTCGCCTCGAGCGAGGGGCTCGACGGGGTCGCGGCCGCCTTCCACGCCCACGAGCGCTCGCTGGCCGCCCACCCGGTGAGCCAGCCCGTGGTGCTCAACGTCTGGGAGGCGGTGTTCTTCGACCACGACCAGGCACGGCTTCGCGCCATCGCCGAGCGGGCGGCGCAGGTCGGGGTCGAGCGCTTCGTGCTCGACGACGGCTGGTTCCGCGGCCGCCGCGACGACACCCGCGGGCTGGGCGACTGGGAGGTCGACCCGGACGTGTGGCCCGACGGGCTGACCCCGCTGGTCGACCACGTGCACGGGCTCGGCATGGAGTTCGGGCTCTGGTTCGAGCCGGAGATGGTCAACCCCGACTCCGACCTCTTCCGCGCCCACCCCGAGTGGGTGCTCGGCAGCGGCGGCCGGCTGCCGCTGGAGCACCGCCACCAGCAGGTGCTCGACCTCACCGTGCCGCAGGCGTACGCCCACGTGCTGGGCCAGGTCGACGCCGTGCTGTCGGCCTACCCCGTGGACTACGTGAAGTGGGACCACAACCGCGATCTCCTCGAGGCCGGCAGCCACGCCCGCAGCGGAGCCCCCGTGGTGCACGAGCAGACGCTGGCGTTCTACCGGCTCCTCGACGAGCTGCGCGCCCGGCACCCGGATGTCGCCTGGGAGTCGTGCGCCTCAGGCGGCGGGCGGATCGACCTGGGGGTGCTGAGCAGGGTCCAACGGGTCTGGACCTCGGACATGACCGACGCCCTGGCCCGCCAGCACATCCAGCGCTGGACCGCCCAGCTGGTGGCGCCGGAGTACCTGGGCGCCCACGTGTCCGCGCCCACCTCCCACACCACCGGTCGCACGCTGAGCCTGGACTTCCGTGCGGCCACGGCGTTCTTCGGGGCGTTCGGGATCGAGTGGGACCTCACCGAGGCGACACCGGAGGACCTGGCCTCGCTCGAGACGTGGGTCTCGCTGTTCCGCGAGCACCGGCCCCTGCTGCACGGCGGGCGGGTCGTGCGCCCGGAGTCGCCCGACCCCGCCGTGCTGCTGCACGGGGTCGTCGCGGCCGACCGCAGCGAGGCGATCCTCGCGCACGTGCAGCTCGACGAGAGCGCCCACAACCGCGGGGTCCGGGTGCGCGTGCCCGGGCTCGACCCCGACGCCGACTACGCCCTGACCTGGCTCGGCCCGACCGACCTCCGCCACGTCTCGATGTCGGCGCCGCTGCCCGAGGCCGGCCCCACCGCCGGTGTCGAGGTGAGCGGTGCGACGCTGCGCGCCACCGGCTTCTGGGTGCCCCGCCGCCGGCCGGAGACGGTGACGTTGGTCAGGGCCGTTCGGGAAGGAGCAGGCGGTTGCGGGCGATGACGTCGCTCAGCCAGTGCGCGGAGTCCTTCGGCGTGCGCACCAGGGTGTCGAAGTCCACGTGCACCAGACCGAACCGCATCTCATAGCCCCAGGCCCACTCGAAGTTGTCCAAGAAGGTCCAGGCGACGTAGCCGCGAACGTCGGCACCGGCGTCGACGGCGTCGAGCACGGCGCCGAGGTGGTCGCGCAGGTAGTCGATCCGGTGCCCGTCGCGCACCCGGTGCTCGGCGTCGACGACGTCGTGGCCGGCGATGCCGTTCTCGGTGACCACCAGCGGCACCCGGTACTCACGATGCACGTCGGTCAGCAGCTCGGTCAGCGCCGAGGGCTGCACCGGCCACGCCATGACGGTCTGCGGCAGCTCGGGCATCCTCACCCGGAACGCCGTGCGGCTGCCCGGCCACGGGTCGTCGTTGGGCGTGGCACTGACGCGACCCGGTGAGTAGTAGTTCACCCCGAGGAAGTCCAGCGGCACGCAGCACTCGGCCTCGTCGCCGTCGCGCACGAACGACCAGTCGGTCAGCCGAGCGGTCTCCTCGAAGACGGCGTCGTCGTAGCGGCCGCGCAGCATCGGGCCCAAGAACACGTCGTTGGAGAGCACGCGCGCATGCTCGGCCGCGTCGCGGTCGGCCTGCTCGTCGGAGGCGGCCACTACGTGCTGCAGGTTAAGCGTCACCGAGAGCCGCGCACTGGCCGGCACGACGCTGCGCAGCGCCGCGGCCGCGCGACCGTGCGCCAGGTTGAGGTGGTGGGCCACCGGATAGGCCAGTGCAGGGTCGCGCAGCCCGGGTGCGTGCTCGCCCGTGGCGTGGCCGAGGTAGGCGGTGCACCACGGCTCGTTGAGCGTGGTGAGGGTGCCTACGCGGTCACCGAGCTCCTTGCCCACCAGCGTGGCGTAGTCGGCGAACCGGTCGACGGTCTCGCGCGAGCGCCAACCGCCGACGTCCTCCAGGGCCTGCGGCAGGTCCCAGTGGTAGAGCGTGAGCATCGGCTCGATCCCGCGGTCGAGCAGTCCGTCGACCAGGCGGGCGTAGAAGTCGAGGCCGTCCTGGTTGAGGGTGCGGCCGTCGGGCATCACCCGCGGCCAGGCCACCGAGAACCGGTAGGCCGGCATCGCGAGCTCGGCGAGCAGGTCGAGGTCGCGGTCGAGCCGGTGGTAGTGGTCGCAGGCCACGTCCCCGGTGTCGCCGCGGGTGATGGCTCCGGGGGTGTGGCTGAAGGTGTCCCAGATGCTCGGCCCGCGGCCGCCCTCGTGGACACCGCCCTCGATCTGGTACGCCGCCGTGCCCATGCCCCACTCGAAGCCCTCGGGGAACCTGCGGGTAGTCATCCCTTGACCGCTCCTTGCATGATGCCGCCGACGATCTGGCGGCCGAGGATGGCGAACACGATGAGCACCGGGACGGTGCCGTAGAGGGTGCCGGCCATGATCACCGACTGCTGAGGTGCGTAACCGGTGGCCAGGCTCTGGAACGCCACCTGCACGGTGGGGTTCTGGGAGCTGAGCACGATGATCGGCCAGAAGAAGTCGTTCCAGCTCATCAAGAACGTGAGCATGGCCAGCACCGCCATGGCCGGCCGCACCGCCGGCACCACCACCGACAAGAACACCCGGAACGGTCCGGCGCCGTCCATGTAGGCGGCCTCGACCAGCTCGTCGGGCACCGCCGAGGCGATGTACTGGCGCATGAAGAAGACACCGAACGCGGTCACCAGCGTCGGCAGGATGACCGCCCCGAGGTGGCCGGCCAGACCGAGCCGGCTCATCAGCATGTACAGCGGGATGACGCCCATCTGCATCGGCACCATCATCGTGCCCACACACACCGCCAGCAGCAGATTCGCACCGCGGAAGCGCAGCTTGGCGAACGCGAACCCGGCCAGCGTGCACAGCGAGACGGTGCCCGCGGTGATAGCCGTGCACACGATGAGCGAGTTGAGCAGGCCGTGGTTGAGCGGGGCCAGGCTCAGCGCGGTCCTCATGTTGCTGAAGAAGTCCAACGTAGGCAGGAACGGCGGCGTCTTCGCGGCCATCTCGGCGTTGGTGTGCGAGGCCATGACGACCGTGTAGTAGAGCGGCAGCACCGAGACCAGCGTGACCGCGATGATGACGACGTAGGTCCACGGCCCGGCCTGCAGCTGCCGGCCGCCGGCCTCCCGGTTGCGCTGGGCCCGACGCGTGCGCACCGGCCGGACGCCGACCTCGGCACTCGACTCCGCGATCGTGGTCATCGCAGCTCTCCCCTCGTACGCCACCGGGCGACCAGCAGGTTCGAGACCACCGCAAGCAGGATGATGACGAACATCGTCCAGGCGGTGGCCGAGGCGAGCCCGAGCCGGTCGTTGGTCCAGCCCTGCTGGTACATCAGCAGGCCGAGCGTCTGGTACTGCCCCTGCGTGCCGCCGTCGGGCATGCCGTTGTGGTAGAGCAGCGGCTCGCCGAAGATCTGCGCGGCGCCGATGGTCGAGACCACGATGGTGAACAAGATGGTGGGTCGCAGCCCGGGCAGCGTCACGTGCAGGAACTGGCGCCACTTGCCGGCGCCGTCCACCGCCGCCGCGTCGTAGAGGTCGGCGTCGATCGACTGCATGCCCGCCAGGTAGATCAGCGCGTTGTAGCCGGTCCAGCGCCAGGTGATGATCGTCGAGATCGCTACCTGGGCGGGCCAGCGGGATCCCTGCCAGTCGACCTCGGGCAGGTGCACCAGGTGCAGCGCCCAGTTGACCAGCCCGAGCCGGGAGTCGAAGAGCTCGAGGAAGATCACGGTGGCCGCCGCCAGGCTGGTGGCGTACGGCATCAGGATCGCCACGCGGAAGAAGGTGCGACCGCGCAGCCGGTAGTTGAGCAGGTGGGCGATGCCGAGCGCCATCACCAGCTGCGGCACCGTGGAGATCACGCCGATCGTCAAGGTGTTGGCGAAGGCGTTCCAGAAGAAGGAGCTGGTGAACAGCTCGCGGTAGTTGGCCAGCCCGACCCAGCTCTGCTGCTGGTAGGTGGACAGCCGCACGTCGTGCAGCGACACCCACGCGGTGTCGAGCCAGGGGTAGAGGCTGAACGCGCCGAAGACGAGGAAGAACGGCAGGACGAAGACGTAGCCGATCCGCGCGCCGGGGAGCTTGCCCTGACCCCGCCTCCGACCCCGGCCGCGGGGCCGGAGGCGAGGGGTGTCCTCCGGTCCCGCGGCGCGGTCGTCCGCCAGGCCGAGCTCCTGGGTGGACTCGAGCACGGTCATGCTCAGCCAGTGATCTGCTTGACCGCGGCCAGCGCGTCGGTCCAGGCCTTGTCGGGCGAGGTGCCCTTGGTGGCCACGTTGATCAGCTCCTTGGTCATCGCGGCCTGGATCTGGGTGTCGTAGAGACCGATCGGCGGGATCTTCATCTCACTGGCGATCTTGCCGAAGATCTGGCCCGAGGGCGCGTCGTTGAAGTAGCTGTTGGTCGCCTGGCTGACCGCCGGGTCGGCCGCCGCCTGAGAGTTCGACGGGAAGTGCCCGCCCTGCTTCTTCGAGGTCCACATCGCCACCTGCTGCTGCTTGGCCGAGAGCCACTCGACGAAGGCGATGGCCGCCGCCTTGTGCTGGGCCTTGGTCGGCACCCCGAGCCACGACCCACCCCAGTTGGTGGCCCCGCCGGGCAGTACCGGCGCGATGTCCCACGTGCCGGAGGCGTCGTCGCCGGCCTGGCCCTGGATGTAGCCCATCATCCAGGTCGGGCAGGCCAGCGTGGCGAACGCGCCGCCCGCGAAGGCCTTGTTCCAGGCCGGGGAGAACTGCTCGAGCCCGGCGGTGTACTTGTCCGCCGCAGCCTCGGTGGCCAGCTTCCAGGCGTTCTGCACGCCGTCGCTGCTCTCGACGTCGGGGCTGCCATCGTCCTTCGCGTAGGCCGTGGTGCCCTGGTAGACCGCCGTGGAGAACACGCTGGCCGGGCTGTCGAGGAACGCCGAGCCGGCCTGCTTCGACGTCGAGTCCGCGTACTGCTTGGCGGAAGCGAAGAAGCCGTCCCAGGTGCTCCACTGCTGGGCGAGCGTGGTCGGGTCGGAGGGCAGTCCGGCCTTCTCCAGCAGGTCCTTGCGGTAGCACATCGCCTCGGGGCCGATGTCGGTGCCGAGGCCGACGGTGGTGGTGCCCGAGGAGTTGCTGGCCTGCTGCCACTTCCAGGGGTAGAACTCCGCCTTGAGGTCGGCGGCCTGGGGCACGTCGTTCCAGTTCACGAACTGCGAGGCGTGGTTCTTGACCACGTCGGCGACGAAACCGATCTCGATGGCCTGCACGTCGTCGAGACCGCTGCCGCTGGCCAGCCGGGTCTTCAGCCGCGTCCAGTAGTCGGCCGACTGCTCCACCACGTCCTGCTTGATGGTGATGTTGGGGCAGCGCTTCTCGTAGGCGTCGTAGAGCCCGTTCTCCTTGTACCCGAAGGTGCCGAAGAGCCCGACGGTCAGCGTGGTCTTGTCGGTGGTGCCGCACTTGCCCGAGCCCGCGCCGCCGTTGGCCTCGCTCCCCGAGGAGGAGCCGCAGCCGGCGAGGGCGAGTGCGGCCACGCTGAGGGTGGCCACGACGGTGGCCGTCCGCCGGAGCGGGTGGGTGGGTGCTGGTCGCGCCATCGGTCCTCCTGGTCGGTGCGTGAGAGCGCTCTCACGAGTGCCTGAACTATGAGTGACGCCGGTCACGCTGTCAACCAGCAGCGCATCGGTGCAGGTCAGGGGCAGGTCAGGCGGTACGGCGGACCACCAGCTCCACCGGCAGCACCGTGCTGCGCGGTGGATCCTCACCGGCCAGCCGCTCCAGCAGCCGGCTGGTCATGGTGGCGCCGAGGTCGGCGATCGGCTGGCGCACGGTGGTGAGCGGCACCCGCTGCTGGTCGGCGGCCTGCACGTCGTCGAAGCCCACGACGGCCACCTCGTCGGCACCGGTGCCGACCCGGCGCCCGGCGTGCTCCAGCGCCCGGATGACCCCGAGGGCCTCGAGGTCGGAGCCGGCGAAGACGGCGTCGAGGTCGGGCCGGCGCCGCAGCAGCTCGGCGGTGGCCGCCTCGCCGCCGGCGACCGTCCAGTCCGCCGACTCGACCAGCTCGGGCTCGAAGTCCTCCCCCAGCGCCTCCCGGTAGCCCGCGAGGCGGTCCTGGCCGGCGCACATGTCCAGCGGGCCGGCCACGTGGGCCACCACCCGGCGCCCGGCGCGCCGCAGGTGCTCGGTGGCCAGCCGGCCGCCCCCGACGTTGTCGGCGTCGACGTAGTAGAGCGATGCGCCGGTGAGCGGCCGGCCGCTGAGCACGGTGGGCACGCCGATCGCCTCCAGCTCCTGCGGCAGGCGGTCGCGCCCGTGCAGCGAGAGCAGCAGCACTCCGTCGACGTGGCCCGCGGCGGCGTAGGCCAGGAAGCGCCGGTGCTCCTCCTCGCGCGAGGTCACCGTGAAGACCAGCTGCTGGCCGGCCCCGGCCACCACCCCCTGGGCACCGCGCAGCATGCCGAAGAAGAACGGGTCGGAGAACATTCGCTCCTGGGACTCATCGACGCAGAACGCGAGTGAGTTGCTGCGCCCGGTGACCAGCGAGCGGGCCGCCTGGTTCGGCGTGTAGGAGAGCTCCTCGGCCGCGGCCAGCACCGCCTCGCGCGCCTCGTCGCTGACGTTGGTCTGCCCGCGCAGCACCCGGCTGGCGGTGGCGCGCGAGACCCCGGCCCGTGCGGCGAGGTCCTCGAGCGTGGGGGTGCGACGCGGCGTGGTGGTCATGGCTGCTCCACGACCCACAGGGTGCCGTACGGCGGCAGGACGACGTCGCCGGCGGCATGGGGCGGCAGCGGCACGCCGGCCAGCACGTCGAAGGGACGAACGAGGCCGACGCCCAGGATCCGGTCGTAGGGCACCGCCTGGTCGCGGTCGGTGACGTTGTGCAGTGCCAGGAACGCGCCGCTGGGATGGTGCCGCTCGAACCCGAGCACGCCACGCGGCAGGTCGCGCAGCGGCCGCCCGGTCACCGAGCCGTGCAGCTGCGGCAGCCTGGCCCGCACGCGGAACAGGTGCACCAGACCGGTGAACACGCGACCGGCCGCAGTGGTCGTGTCGTGGCGTTCGGCGGCCCGCGACCAGTCCAGCGCCGGGCGGTGCGCCCAGCGGTTGTCGCCGGCGTGCTCGGGCACCTCGGCCCAGGCGTCGTCGTCGGGCTGAGCGAGCTCGTCGCCGCTCCACACCACCGGGATGCCGCCCCAGCCGGCCGCGACGGCGTGGGCGAGCAGGATGCGCTCCACGCCGTGACGGTCCTGCGGCCCGGCCAGGCTCGCGGTGGTGCCGCTGGTGCGGCGGTCGCCGGTGGCCTCGTTGCTCTGGAAGACCAGGCCGCGCGCCCAGGAGCCGGGGAACTCCCCGGCGTACCAGTCGGCCAGGAAGCGCCGATGGTCGAAGCCGGAGAGCCCCACGGCGGCGGCGTCGCGGTCGTCGATCGCCCAGCCGATGTCGTCGTGGCAGCGCACGTAGGTCAGCCAGGTGCCCGACGCCGGCTTGTCCGGCAGCGCCGCCAGCGCCTGCACCGCCAGTGTCGCGTCGTGGCTGGCCAGGGCCGACCAGACCTGCACCATCAGCGTGTTGTGGTAGGCCAGGTCGCTGACCCGGCCGGCGTGCTCGCCGACACCGAGGTAGGGCACCAGGTCGTCGGGGCCGACGATCGCCTCGGCCTTGAAGGCCACCGCCGGCGCCGCGATCCGCGCGACCGTCCGCAGCAGCTGGGTGACGGCGTGCACCTCCGGCTGGTTCTGGCAGGTCGTGCCCAACCGCTTCCAGAGGAACGCGATGGCGTCGAGCCGGAACACCTCGACGCCGACGTTGGCCCAGGTGAGCACCAGGTCGGCGAACTCGCGCAGCACCTGGGCGTTGGACCAGTCGAGGTCCCACTGCCAGGAGTTGAAGGTGGTCCACACCCAGGCCTGCGCCTCGTCGTCCCAGCTGAAGCTGCCCGGCGCGAAGTCCGGGAACACCTCGGGCAGCGTGTCCTCGTAGGCGTCGGGCCCGGTGCGGTCACCGAAGAGCCAGAAGTAGTCGCGGTGCACCGGGTCGCCGGCGCGCGCGGCCACGGCCCACTCGTGCTCGCGCGCGACGTGGTTGAGCACCAGGTCCATGACCAGGCTGATCCCTCGACTCCGCAGCGACGCGGCGAGGGCGCGCACGTCCTCCACCGTGCCGAGGTCGGCGCGCACCGAGCGGAAGTCCATCACCGCGTAGCCGCCGTCGTTGGGCCCCGGCCGCGGGGTGAGGAACGGCATCAGGTGCAGGTAGCCGACGCCCAGCTCGGCGAGGTGGTCCACGTGCCCGGCCACGCCGGCCAGGTCGCCGCCGAAGCGGTCGGCGTAGCAGGCGTAGCCGACCATCCCGGGCTGCTGCAGCCAGTCCGGACGCAGCAGCCGGCGCTCGTCGAGGCGGTGGAGGTCCTCGCTGCGCTCGGCGTAGGCCCGCGCGGCCAGGCACACCAGGTCCTCGACCAGCCGGTCGTCGTCGGGGTAGACCTGCGCGGCGGCGTCGACCAGGTCCTGCCGCCAGCGCTCGACCCGGTCCTCGAACGCCGTCACCCGGTGCGCAGCGAGCCCGGCCAGCGCGCGCTCCAGGCCCGTCTCCACCCGACTATTCAAACGCACGTGGCCGGCCGTTTGCTCATACCTGTGCAGTGCACGGACATGAGGGTTCCGCCCGGCCGGCACCCTCGTCAGCGTGGACGCCGTGCTCACCCCACTGCGCGTCCTGACCGCTGCCGCCGCCACCCTCGTGCTGGTGCCGCTCAACGCACCCGCCGCCCATGCTGCTGCTCGGGCCGACTCCTCCTACAGCGCCTCCCTGTCGACCGCGATCTCCCACATCCCGGTCGCCGCCGAGGACCGCACCGGCTACGAGCGGACGAAGTTCACGATCTGGGTCGACGCCGACGGCAACGGCTGCGACACCCGCGACGAGGTGCTCATCGCCGAGGCCACGCAGGCGCCGACGGTCGGCTCGAGCTGCTCGCTCAATGGCGGTGAGTGGTACTCCAGCTACGACGGCGTCACCACCACCGACGCCTCCGACTTCGACATCGACCACCTCGTCCCGCTGGCTGAGGCCTGGGACTCCGGCGCCTCGGCGTGGACCGCCCAGCACCGTGAGGACTACGCCAACGACCTCGGCGACGACCGCACGCTGGCCGCCGTCTCGGCCTCCTCCAACCGCTCCAAGGGCGACCGCGACCCCGCCGAGTGGCTGCCCGCCGACGACGACTGCGCCTACGTCGAGCACTGGGTCGCGGTGAAGATCCGGTGGGGCCTGACCCAGGACTCCGCGGAGAAGGCCGCGATCTCCGACCAGGCGGCGAGCTGCGGCAACCCGACGATCACGGTCAGCGTCGTCTCGGAGTAGATCTCGTGGACCAGATCGTCCCCGACTGGTGAGGCCTGTCACTCCGGCCTGACTGACTGTACAGTCAGTCGCGAAGGAGTCGACATGACCACGCACCCCGTCCGCACCACCCTGCCCGGCTCGGCGTACCACTCCGAGGAGACCTGGCGGGTGGATCAGGAGCGGGTGTTCTACCGCAACTGGGTCTACGTCGCGCGGGCCGAGCGGCTCCCCCGGCCGGGATCGTGGCTGCGCGCCGAGATCGCCGGCGAGAGCATCCTGCTGGTGCGCGGCAAGGACGAGGTGATCCGCGGCTTCTACAACGTCTGCCGGCACCGTGGATCTCGGCTGTGCGAGGACGAGCAGGGCTTCACCCGCAGCCACCTGCGTTGTCCGTACCACGCGTGGGGCTACGCCCTCGACGGCACGCTCGTGCAGACGCCGATGATCGAGAAGGACGAGATCGACCGCGAGACCACCTCGCTGTGGCCGGTGCGCGTCGAGGTGTGGGAGGGGTTCTGCTTCGTCAACCTCTCCCGCGAGGAGCCGCGTGCGTTGCTGGAGCACCTGGCCGACCAGACCGACGACGCGCTCTCCCTGGCCCGCGTCGGGCTGGCCGAGCTGCGCATCGGGCACATCTCCACCGTCGACGTCGCCGCCAACTGGAAGATCGTGCTGGAGAACTACCAGGAGTGCCTCCACTGCCCCACCGTGCACCCCGAGCTCGTGGCCGTCGTGCCGGCGTACAAGAAGGGCTGGGTGACCGAGACCGGCCGCGACGACGGCGGCGTCACGCTGGCCGACGGACGCACCACGCTCGCCGTCGACCCGCGGCTGCGGCTGCCGCTGCTGCCGGGACTGCGCGAGCAGGAAGGGCCGGCCGCCTACTTCGGCGCGGCCGTCTACCCGACGATGTTCCTCGACGTCGACGGCTCCACGGCGCTGGCCACCGCGGTGTTCCCGACCGGTCCCCGCAGCTGCCGGCTGGTGACGGAGTACCTGTTCAGCCCCGAGGCGCTCGAGGACCCCGACTTCGACCCCTCGCCGGTGGTGGAGTTCAACGAGCTGGTCACCCGGCAGGACAACGAGGCCTGCGAGCGCGTCCAGGTCGGCGTCGCCTCGCGCGCCTTCACCCACGGCGTCTTCCCGGCCAAGGACTCCTTCGTCCACGCCTTCGACGAGCGCTACCGCCGCGACGTCGAGTGAGCCCCGGGCGAGCCGGGAGCCGAGACCACAGGCACCCGGGACGTGTGCGCGGCCGACGGCAGCCGCGGGGTGGGCATGAACCTCGGGGACGGCCGTCAGGATGCGACGCCTCGCCACCCCACACGCACGAGGATGTGACGCCTCAGCGGGGCACGAGGCGCGCGTCCAGCGCCAGACACCCGCTCGGCAGGGCCAGCAGCGGATTCACCTCGATCTCGACCAGCTCGGGATGCGCGGCGGCGACCCGGGAGACGACGCCGACCGCCTCGGCCAGAGCGTCGAGGTCGACCGGCGGACGGCCCCGGACTCCGGTGAGCAGCGGTGCTGCGCGCAGCGAGAGCAGCAGCTCGCGGGCGCGCGCGGCAGTGACCGGCGGGAGTGCGCACGCGGTGTCGGCCAGTACCTCGGCGTGCACGCCGCCCAGCCCGACCAGCAGCACCGGGCCGAACGTCCGGTCGCGCACGCAGCCGGCGATCACCTCGACGCCCGCGCCGAGGTCGGCCATCGCCTCCACCGAGACCGACGGCGGATCGAGCCGCTGGACCAGGTCGGCGTACGCCGCGCGCGCGGCCGCGAGGTCGGTGAGACCCAGCACCACGCCCCCGGAGTCGGACTTGTGCACCGCACCCAGTGCCTTGAGCACCAGGGGGAAGCCGGTCTGGCGCACCGCCGCCTCGATGTCGGCGGCGTCGACCACCTCGCGAGCCACCGGGAACCGCAGTCCCGCCTCGGTCAGGAGGGTGCGGGCGGCGGCGTAGCCGAGGTCGCTCACGGGCGCGGCCGGGGCCGGCAGGTCCGGCGAGCCCGGCGAGTCGACCGCGCTCAGCGCCGCCAGCAACCCCGCCGCACGGCGCACGTCGCGGTGCACGGGCACGCCCGCGGCCCGCAGCACCAGGGCGGTGGGGCTGTCGGGGAAGACGGTGTGCACCACCAGCGCCTTGGGCTGCGCGGTCACGGCCTCGGCGATCGTGGCCGCGGCGGCGAGCTCCAGCTCGCCTGGACCGTCGGCCTGGCTGGAGTAGCCGCCGAACCAGCCGGTGAGCAGCACTCCGTCGACATCGGCGGCATCGAGCAGCGAGGTGACCGCCAGGGCGTAAGCCGTGGGGTCGCGGTCACCGGCGCCGGCCAGGTCCACCGGGTTGGAGGTGGTGGAGCTGGGCCGCAGCACCGAGCGCAGCCGCTCGCGGGTGACCGGCTCGAGCAGCGGCACCTCCAGGCCGGCGTCCACCAGTGCGTCGGCGGCCACCGCACCGTGCCCGCCGCCGTCGGTGACGACGGCGACCCGCCGGCCCTGCAGCCGACGCCGGCCCAGCAGCCCCTCGAGCAGGTCGGCCATGCGCACCGGGTCGTCCACGCGGCGGACGCCGGCGGCGACGCAGGCGGCGTCGACGACCTGGCTGGCGCTGGTCATCGAGCCGGTGTGCGAGACCGCGCTGCGCACGGCCGCCTCGGAGCGACCCGGAGAGAGGAGCACGACCGGCTTGCCGGCGCGCACGAGTTCTCCGGCGGCGGCCACGAACGCGCGGCCGTCGACGACGTCCTCGACGTAGAGGGCCACCGCCCGCGTGCCGTCGTGGTCGAGGCACCCGCGCATCGCCTCGACCACGGTGAGCTGGGCCTGGTTGCCCAGCGAGACGAAACGGGCCACGCCCAGGTCGCGCTGGGCCAGCAGGTCGGCGAGGTCGAGCACGAGGTTGCCGCTCTGGCTGAGCACCGTCACCTCGCCGGCGGGCAGCCGGGCGTGGCCCAGCTGCAGCCCGGCACCGGTGTCGGCCACCCCGAGGCAGTTGGGACCGACCAGCACCGCGCCGCCCGCCCGCGCGACCGCGACGGCCTCGGCCTCCAGCCGGGCGCCGTCGGCCCCCATCTCGGCCAGCCCGGCGGTGATGGCGACGATCGCCCGGGCCCCGGAGGCCACCGCTTCGGCCACCGTCGCCACCAGCGCAGCCGCGGGCACGCAGACCACCACGAGCTCCAGCGACGTCCCCAGCCCCGCGTGCGCCGCGGCCAGCGACTCGTACGTCGCCCGGCCCAGCACCGGGACGCCCGCGCGGTTGACCAGGGCGACCTCGCGCCGGCGGACCGAGGAGGCGGACTCCACGGCCCGCCGGCTGAGGATGTGGCCCCACTTCGCCGGATCCGCGCTGGCCCCGACCACGGCGATGCTCGCGGGGTCGAACAGCGCGCTCAGGTCGACCGGGTCGCCGGCCGTGGCAAAGCGGTGTGATTCTTGACACGCCACGGTGGCGACCCTAGCATCCCTGACTGACTGAGCAGTCAGAAATGGTGGTGAGTCCGGTGACCGACGCCCGACAGCGCATCCTCACCGCGGCCGCCGACTGCATCGTCCGCGACGGGCTGGCCGGGGTGCGCATGGCGGCGATCGCCCGGGAGGCCGGGGTCTCCTCGGGGCTGCTGCACTACCACTTCGACACCAAGGAGCAGCTCTTCGCCGAGGTGCTCACCTTCTCCTCCCACCTCTCCGACGAGCTCACGGTGCAGGCCCTCGACCGCGCCGGCACCCACCCCGCGCAGCGGTTGGCCGCGTTCTTGGACCGCTGCCTGCCCAGCGACGACCGGCTGCGGCACGACTGGCTGCTGTGGCAGGAGTTCGAGGTGCTCAGCCTGCGCCAGCCCGAGCTGGCCAAGGCCAGCCTGGAGCTCTACGAGACGCTCTACACCGCCGTCGCCGACATCGTCTTCGAGGGCGTCGAGGCCGGCGTCTTCGAGCTGCCGGCCCGCGAGGTGCGCACCACCGCGGAGGCGGTCGTGGCCCTGTGCGACGGCATCGGCGAGCGGGTGCTGGCCCCCGACGACCTCAGCCTCGCCGACGCCCGCGAGCGCGTGGCGGTCGCCGCCGGCCGGCTGGTCGGGCATCACGGTCCGCTGCCCTCGCCGGTGCGCGACGGCGTCTACCAGCTCTCACAACGATGACCGGCCTGCGCCGCCGCACCCTGCTGCGGTCGGCGGCCCTGGGGGCGGCCGCGGCGACCGCCGGGTGCGCCTACATCCCCAGCGACCAGCAGGTCCACGCCACCTTGAAGCGGTCGGCCAAGGCGAAGGTCGACGGCGACCTCGTCTACTTCAACTGGGCCGACTACCTCGACCCCAGCGTGCTCAAGGGCTTCGAGAAGGAGTACGGCGTCAAGATCATCCAGTCGAACTTCGACTCGATGGAGGGCATGTACGCCAAGCTCCAGGCCGGCAACCAGTACGACATCGTCTTCCCGATCGCCAAGTGGGTCGTGAAGCTGCGCCAGGAGGGCCGGCTCCGCGCCATCGACCACGCCCAGCTGAGCAACGCCGACCAGGTCTTCTACTCCGGGTCCTACTTCAACGATCCCTGGTACGACCGCGGCTCGCGCGCCTCGGTGCCCTTCACCGTCTACAAGACCGGCATCGCCTGGCGCACCGACCGGGTCTCGGCGATGACCGGCAGCTGGCGCGACCTGTGGAACACCGAGGCGACCAAGCACATCTTCACCCTCGACGACCAGGACGAGGCGCTGGCGATGGGTGCGCTGCTGCTGGGCTACAACGTCAACACCGCCAAGCCCAAGGAGCTCGACGCGATCACGAAGCTCCTGATCAGCCAGAAGAAGTACCTGCGCGCCTACTCCTCCGACGACGTCAACGACATGGCGCGCGGCGACGCCTGGATCCACCACATGTGGAGCGGTGACTTCATGTACCTGCGCACCGACATCGCCAAGTACCAGAAGCTGTACGACTTCGAGGCGCCGAAGGAGGGCGTGCCGATCAACTCCGACGCCTACTGCATCCCGGCCGACGCGCCCCACCCCGGCACGGCGATGCTCTTCATCGACTGGCTGCTGCGCCCCGAGAACGCGATCAAGAACATCGACTACCTGTGCTACCCGTTCCCGGTGAAGGACGCGGTCGCCCACTTCGAGGAGCTGGCCAAGGACGTGCCGGCCTGCAACGTCGACGTCACCGACCTGGAGAACCCGAACGTCTTCCGGCTGCTCTCCACCGACGCCGTGCACCGCCGCACGGCCGCCTGGACCGACATCAAGGCCAGCTGATGGACTCACCCCACCTGACCGCCACGCTGGAACGAGAGGCGCGCCCGGTGCGCCGGCCCGTCCGCCGGACCCGGCTGTGGGACCTGCTGCTCGCGCTGCCGGCGGCCTGGATCGTCGTGTTCTTCGTGTCCAGCATGGTGATCGTCGTGCTGCTCTCCTTCGGACGCACGCAGCAGGACGGCCAGCCGGTGTTCGGCCACCGCCTCACCAACTACGACGCGCTGTGGGACGAGGTGTACCTGCGGCTGTTCCTGCGCTCGCTCACCTACGCGGTGGCCACCACGCTCGTGTGCGCGCTCATCGCGTACCCCGTGGCCTACGTCATCGCCCTGTACGGCGGCCGGTTCAAGAACCTGCTGGTCGCGGCGATCGTGGTGCCGTTCTTCGCCAGCTACCTGATCCGGATGTACGCCTGGTCGGCGATGCTGGGCGACGACGGCGTGGTCAACAGCGTCATCCGCAAGGCCCACCTCGGCGGCGGCGTCAGCTTCCTCAACACCCCGTACGCCGTCGTCGGCGGCCTGGTCTACGGCTACGTGGTGTACATGATCCTGCCGGTCTACGCCGCCCTGGAGCGGATGGACCGCTCGCTGGTGGAGGCGGGCAAGGACCTCTACCACAGCCCGCTGCGCACGTTCTGGTCCGTGACGCTGCCGGCCACCCGGGCCGGGCTCTTCGGCGGCATGCTGCTGGTGTTCCTGCCCGCGCTGGGCGACTTCGTCAGCGCCCAGCTGCTCGGCGGGCCCGACACCTACATGATCGGCAACTTGATCCAGCAGCAGTTCCTCGAAGGCCAGAACTGGCCGCTCGGCTCGGCGATGACCGTGGCCATGATGATCGGGCTGACGGTGTTGATGGTCGGCTACCTGCGCGCCACGACGACCCGGCGGCGGGAGGCCTGATGGCCGGCGTCGAGCGGCGGCCACGCCTGGCGAGCGTCGTCACGGTGCTGTTCTTCGCCTGGCTCTACGCCCCGATCGTGGCGGTGGTGGTGTTCAGCTTCAACAGCATCCGGTCGCTGTCGACCTTCGGCGGCGTGAGCACCCGCTGGTACGCCAGCTTCTTCCACGACGACTCGCTGATCCGCTCGCTGCTGGCCAGCATCGCGATCGCGACGGTCTCGGCCGTGGGCGCGCTGGTGCTGGGGACGATGCTGGCGCTGGGCCTGGAACGGATCAGCTCGCGCACCGGCCGCGCGGTCGGCGCCGTCACGCTGCTGCCTCTCGTCACCCCCGAGATCGTCACCGGCGTCGCGGCCCTGCTGTTCTTCCACGGCCTGGGGCTCAAGCTGTCGCTGCTGACGGTGACGCTGGCCGAGATCACCTTCTCCATCGCCTACGTGACCGTCATCGTCCGCGGCCGGCTGGCCGCGATGTCGCCGGAGGTCGAGGAGGCCGCCCGCGACCTGGGCTGCACGCCGTGGCAGGCGGTGCGGCTGGTGACGCTGCCGACCCTGGTGCCCGCGCTGGTCGGCGCGGGACTGCTGGTGTTCGCGCTGGTCTTCGACGACTTCGTGCTGGCCTTCTTCACCACCGGCGTCGACCCGCAACCGCTGCCGGTGCGCATCTACTCCTCGATCCGGTTCGGGGTCTCCCCCGCCATCAACGCCGTCGGCACCGTCGTGCTGGCGTTCTCGGCCCTGCTCATCGTGCTGGCGCTGGTGGCGCCGCGGCTGCTGCGCCGCGGCGGCGCCGGCGGACTGGACCTGATCACCGGAGGCGAACGCTCGTGACCATCCCCCCTCCCACGGCGCAGACCCCGCTCCACCGCCGTCCCGCCGTGCCCGGGCAGCCCGGCGAGGCCCGTTCGCCCGGCCCCGAGAGCGCCGTACGGCTGCGTGGGCTGACCAAGACCTTCGGCGGACAGACGGTCGTCGACGCCCTCGACCTCGAGATCGGCCGCGGTGAGTTCTTCTCCCTCCTCGGCCCCTCCGGCTGCGGCAAGACCACCACGCTGCGGATGATCGCCGGCTTCTCCGACCCGACCGCCGGCACCATCGAGGTGGGCGGCGAGGACGTCACCTCGGTGCCGCCGCACCGTCGCGACGTCAACACCGTCTTCCAGAGCTACGCGCTCTTCGACCACCTCGACGTGCGCCGCAACGTCGGCTTCGGCCTGCGCCGCAAGGGGATCGACCGAGGTGAGGCCGACCGTCGCGTCGCCGAGGCGCTGGAGCTGGTGCAGCTGGCCGACCGCGCCCGCGATCGCCCGGCGCAGCTCTCAGGCGGCCAGCGGCAGCGCGTCGCGCTGGCCCGCGCGATCGTCAACCGGCCGCAGCTCCTGCTGCTCGACGAGCCGCTGGCCGCCCTGGACCTCAAGCTGCGCCGGGCCATGCAGCTGGAGCTGAAGGCCATCCAGCGCGAGGTCGGCATCACCTTCTTGTTCGTCACCCACGACCAGGACGAGGCGATGAGCATGAGCGACCGGATCGCGATCATGCACGACGGCCTCATCGAGCAGTGCGGCACACCCGAGGACGTCTACGAGAACCCGACCTCGGTGTTCGCGGCCGGCTTCATCGGCACCAGCAACCTGATGCCCGGCACCTACCGCGCCGGCCGCGTCCACGTCTGCGACGGGCTGGCCGTGCCGGTCTCGGGCGAGGGTCTGGTGGACGGCGAGTCGGTGAGCGTGGCCGTGCGCCCGGAGAAGATCTGGCTCTCCGAGCTCACCGACGCGATGGTTCGGGTGCCGGGACGCGTGGCAGCGTCCAGCTACCACGGCGCCACCACGCAGTACCTGGTCGACGTCGCCCCCGGCGTCACCCTCACCGTGCTCGAGCAGAACCTCCCCCGGATGCGGCCCGAGGACCGCTGGACCAAGGGCGCGCAGGTCGAGCTGGGATGGCTGCCCGAGCACGGGGTGGTGCTGCGGTGAGGGGGCTGTGGTGATGGGACTGCGGGCTCGCGGGGCCGCGCGATGACCACCGGCGTCCTGGTCGTCGGGGCAGGCCTGGCGGGGCTCTGCGCCGCCCGCGACCTCGAGGCCGGCGGGGCGGACGTGACCGTGCTCGAGGCACGCCCGCGACCCGGCGGGCGGGTGGAGCAGGTGGAGCTGCCCGACGGCCGGCTGGTGCAGCTCGGCGGCGAGGTCGTCGGCGACGCGCACACCGCGTACCTGGGTCTGGTGGCCGAGCTCGGGCTGACCATGGTGCCCAGCTACGTGGCCGAGCCGGGCGAGATCACCCGGCAGATTCCCGAGTCCGTGGACGTCGGGGAGCCGCCCGCGTGGTTCGGCGGCGACGACGTCGCCTCCTACGACGTCGTCGAGGAGGCGCTGCGCAAGGTGGTGGCCGGCATCGACCCCGACGACCCCTGGTCGTGCCCGGACCTGCACCGCCTCGACGCGATGAGCGTCGGCGACTTCGTCCGCGCCGCCGGAGGCACGCCGGCGGTGGTGCGGGCCATGGAGCTGGTGCACCTGAGCCTGGCCGACGGCTCCATCGAGCGGCAGAGCATGTTCGCCTACGCCCGCAAGATCGCGGTGGGAGGCGGGTCGGGGTCCTACGACGTCGGCGAGTGGGAGAACCAGCGGGTCGCCGAGGGCTCGGCCACCGTGGCCCTGCGGATGGCCGACGGGCTGCGCGACCTGCGCCTGGCCACGCCGGTCTCCCGCATCGAGGTCGGCCCCACCTGTCGGGTCACCACCGCGGCCGGCGAGGTGCTCACCGCCGACGCCGTGGTGCTGGCCGTGCCGGCCGGTCCGGCCCGCGACCTCGAGATCACCGGCGTCGGCGACGCCCGGTTGACCTCGCTGCGCCGGCAGCGTCACGCCTGGGCCGCCAAGTACGTCGCCGCCTACGACGCACCGTTTTGGCGCGAGCACGGCCAGAACGCGCTGGCCGAGAGCGAGGGCGTGCTGGGCTCCACCTGGCCGCAGAGCGACGGTGTGCTCTCGGCGCTGGTGCCGCCCGAGCGGTTCGCGGCGTTCGCAGCGGCCGACCCGGCCACGCGCGAGCGCGAGGCACTGGCCCAGCTCGCAGCCCTCTACGGTCCGCAGGCACTGACCCCGATGAGCACCTGGACTCGCTGGTGGGGCACCGACCCGTGGACCCAGGGCTACGTCACGCAGTGGCGGCCCGGCGACGTCGAGGCTGTCGGGCCGCTGCACGGCACGCACGAGCCACCGTTCTACGTCTGCGGCTCCGACCAGTGGGTCGCCGGCTACATGGAGGGGGCCGTCCGCACCGGGCGGGCGGCCGCACGAGCACTGTGGGGAGAGCAGCACTGATGGACTTCGGGCTCACCGAGGAGCAGCGAGCGGTCGTCGCCACGACCCGGACCTTCGTCGAGCGGGAGCTCTACCCGCACGAGGAGGAGGTCGAGCGCACGGGCGTGCTGCGTCCCGAGCTGGCCGCCGAGATCGCCGGCAAGGCGATCGACGTCGGCCTCTACGCCGCCAACATGCCCGAGGAGGTCGGCGGCGCCGGCCTCGACACGGTCACCTGGGTGCTTTACGAGAAGGAGCTGGGCAAGGCCGGCTACGCGCTGCACTCCGCGGTCGGGCGGCCCTCGAACATCATGCTCGCCGGCACCGAAGCCCAGCGGGAGCGCTACCTGCTCCCCAGCGTGCGCGGCCAGCGGCGCGACTGTCTGGCGATGACCGAGCCCGGCGCCGGCTCCGACCTGCGGGGCATGCGCACCCGGGCCCGGCGCGAGGGCGACGGCTGGCGGATCACGGGCACCAAGCACTTCATCAGCCACGCGCACGAGGCCGACTTCGTCATCTTGTTCGCGCGCAGCGACGAGACCGAGGACGGCAAGGCGATCTCGTCGTTCCTCATCGACCTCGACACACCCGGCGTCGTCGTCCACGAGGGCTACCGCAACGTCTCCCACCGCGGCTACACCAACGCCATCCTCGACTTCGACTGCCTGGTGCCCGACGACTCGCTGCTGGGCGAGGAGGGCGCCGGCTTCGACCTGGCCGGCACCTGGCTCGGCTCGACGCGGCTGCAGGTGGCGGCCGGCTGTCTCGGCCGCGCCGAGCGGGCGCTGGACCTCGCGGTGCGCCATGCCGCCGAGCGCGAGCAGTTCGGGCAGAAGATCGGCCGCTTCCAGGGCATCGGGTTCAAGCTGGCCGACATGCGCGTGGAGCTGAAGGCGGCCGAGCTGATGACGCTCGAGGCGGCGTGGAAGTACGACCAGGGCACCTGCACCGACGCCGACATCGCCGCCGCCAAGCTCAAGGCCTCGGAGATGCTGGCGATGGTGGCCGACGAGGCGATCCAGATCCACGGCGGCATGGGTCTCATGGACGAGCTGCCGCTGGAGCGGATCTGGCGCGACGCCCGCATCGAGCGGATCTGGGACGGCACGTCGGAGATCCAGCGGCACATCATCTCCCGCTCGCTGCTGCGGCCGCTCGGCGCGTGATGGAGCCCGTCTCGACGCGCCGCGATGGCGGCATCTACGAGGTCACCCTCGACCGTCCGAAGGCCAACGCCATCGACCTCGCCACCTCGCGGCTGCTGGGCGAGGCGTGGGCGGCGTTCCGCGACGACCCCGACCTACGCGTCGGCATCATGCGCACGGCCGGGGAGAAGTTCTACTCAGCCGGCTTCGACCTCAAGGCCGCGGCGGCCGGCGACGCGGTCGACGGCGACTACGGCGTCGGCGGGTTCGGCGGCCTGCAGGAGCTGCCGGGCCTCGACAAGCCGGTGATCGCCGCCGTCGAGGGCATGGCCGTGGGAGGCGGGTTCGAGCTCGCGCTCTCCTGCGACCTGATCTACGCCGTCGCCGACGTCCGCTTCGGACTGCCGGAGATCAACGCCGGCACGCTGGCCGACGCCGCCACCATCAAGCTGCCCAAGCGGATGCCGTACCACGTGGCGATGGAGCTGCTGCTCACCGGACGCTGGATGGAGGCGGACGAGGCCCACCGTTGGGGCCTGGTCAACCAGGTGCTCCCCGACGCCGAGGCGATGTACGCCCGCGTCTGGGAGGTCGCCCGGCTGCTGGAGTCCGGCCCGCCGCTGGTCTTCGCCGCCATCAAGGAGACCGCGCGCGCCGCCGAGGGGGCCGACTTCCAGTCCACGCTGGACCGCGTGACCCGCCGCGAGCTGCCCACCGTCGACGCCCTCTACGGCTCCGAGGACAACCAGGAGGGCTTCCGCGCCTTCGCCGAGAAGCGCCCGCCGGTCTGGAAGGGGCGGTAGGCCCGACCACCGGGCGCTCGTCGAGCGCTCGTGTCACGGCGGGATCTGATATCGAGGGGAGCATGCCTGGTCGGGAGCTGGCGCGCGTCGAGACCGAGCGCGGAGAGCTGGTGCTGCGCGAACGGGAGGACGCCCTCGGAGCTGTGGTCGAGCTGCGCGCCAACGGCCTGTTCGTCATGGACACCCGCGAGACCAGCACCGAGCGCGTGCTCGCCACCGCCTCGCTCGCGCTCGTCGCCGACCCGCGCCGGGTGATGGTCGGCGGCCTGGGCCTGGGCTTCACCGCCCGCGAGGTGCTGGCCGACCCGCGAGTGCACCGGTGCTGCGTGGTCGAGATCGAGCCGACGCTGGTGGAGTGGATGCGGCAGGGCACGGTCCCGCACGGGCCGGCCGTGCTGGCCGACGAGCGGCTCGACGTCGTCGTGGCCGACGTCGCGGCGGCAGTGCGCGAGGCCGGTCCGGCCTCCTACGACCTGCTGCTCCTCGACGTCGACAACGGCCCCGCCAACCTGGTGCACCAGGCCAACGCGGCCCTCTACGAGGAGCCGTTCCTGGGCGCCGTGGCCGCGATGCTGCGCCCGGGCGGCGCCGTCGCGGTCTGGTCGGCTGCGCCCGCCCCCGAGCTGGAGGCGGCGCTGCGCAGGGTGCTCGGCGAGGCAGCGAGCGCGGCGCACCCTGTGGACCTGCAGGGGCGGGAGGAGCTGTACTGGCTCATCGGCGGGCGCACTACCGTGTGAGCCATGACCTCACCCCAGGACAGCGACGAGTTCCGCATCGAGCACGACTCGATGGGCGAGGTGCAGGTGCCGAAGGCCGCGCTGTGGCGCGCCCAGACCCAGCGGGCGGTGGAGAACTTCCCCATCAGCGGCACCCCCATCGAACCGTCGCTGATCAAGGCCATGGCGCGCGTGAAGGCCGCCGCCGCCACCGCCAACGAGCAGCTGGAGGTGCTCAAGCCCGAGCAGGCGCAGGCCGTGCGCGAGGCGGCCGCCGCCATCGTCGCCGGCGAGCACCTCGGTGAGTTCCCGATCGACGTCTTCCAGACCGGGTCGGGCACGTCGTCGAACATGAACATGAACGAGGTGCTGGCCACCCTGGCCACCCACGCCGGCACCGAGCTGCACCCCAACGACGACGTCAACGCCAGCCAGTCCTCCAACGACACCTTCCCGACCTCGATCCACGTCGCGGCCGCGGTGTCGACCAGCGACGACCTGCTGCCCTCTCTCGAGGTGCTGGCCAGCTCCCTGGAGGCCAAGGCGACCGAGTTCGCCGACCAGGTCAAGTCCGGCCGTACCCACCTGATGGACGCCACGCCGGTCACGCTGGGCCAGGAGTTCGGCGGCTACGCCGCCATCGTCCGAATGGGCGTCGAGCGGCTGCAGGCCACGCTCCCCCGCGTGCTCGAGCTGCCACTGGGCGGCACCGCCGTCGGCACCGGCATCAACACCCCCGACGGGTTCGCCGAGAAGGCCATCGCCGTGCTCGCGGAGGACACCGGGCTCGCCTTCACCGAGGCGCGCAACCACTTCGAGGCCCAGGGCAGCCAGGACGGGCTGGTCGAGCTCTCCGGCCAGCTCCGCACCATCGCCGTCGGCCTGGTCAAGGTCTGCAACGACCTGCGCTGGATGGGCAGCGGCCCCACGGCCGGCCTGGGCGAGATCGCGCTGCCCGACCTGCAGCCGGGCTCGAGCATCATGCCCGGCAAGGTGAACCCCGTGCTGCCCGAGGCGACGCTGATGGTCTGCTCGCAGGTCATCGGCAACGACGTCGCGGTCACCACCGCCGGAGCCAGCGGCTTCTTCGAGCTCAACGTGCAGCTGCCGGTCATCGCCCGCAACCTGCTGGAGTCGATCCGGCTGCTCGCGGCCGCCTCGCGCACGCTCGCGACGCGCTGCATCGACGGCATCACGGCCAATACCGAGCGGATGCGCGCCTACGCCGAGTCCTCGCCGTCGATCGTGACGCCGCTCAACAAGTACATCGGCTACGAGGCCGCCGCCAAGGTCGCCAAGACCGCGTTGGCGAACAACCAGACGATCCGCGAGACCGTCATCGCCCTGGGCCACCTCGAGCGCGGCGACCTCACCGAGGAGCAGCTCGACGCCGCCCTGGACGTCCGGAGCATGACCCGCTCCTAGGTGCGGTCGGAGAGCCGGCCCGTACGCCCCGTACGCCCCGGCCGTGCCGTCTGGGCCGACGCCCCGGCGTCGTCGTGGGAGTACTCGATCCGGTCGCGGCCCATGCTCTTGGCGCGGTAGAGCGCCTCGTCGGCGCGCCGCATGCACTCCTCGACCGATTCACCCGGGCGGATGGTCGCGAACCCGATGGAGCACGTGCGACCGGCGGGAACGGCGGCGCGGATGCGCTCGAGCACCGGCCGGGCGTCGGAGAGGTCGCAGTCGCGCAGGGCGATCGCGAACTCCTCACCACCCCAGCGCGCCATCACGTCGACGTCGCGCACGGTGGCGTTGGCGGCGGCGGCGAAGCCCGAGAGCAGGATGTCGCCCTCGAGGTGCCCGAACTCGTCGTTGAACTGCTTGAAGTGGTCCAGGTCGGCCACGGCCAGCACGAAGGGAGAGCCCGTGCGGCGGCTCTGGGCGAGCATGTCGGCGACACTGTGGTCCCAGCCGCGGCGGTTCATCAGCCCGGTGAGCGGGTCGACCCGCGACCGCTCCTCCAGCTGGCGCCGTAGCCGTTCGGCCACCAGGGCGCTGCCCAGCTCGGCGGCGACGGTACGCACCGCGTCGCGCTCGATGGCGCCGACCGTGGCCACGTTCTGCGGCCAGCCGATGGTCACCAACGCGACCCGGCTGTCCGCCTCGCCCACCGGCTGCCACATCATGCTGGTCAGGTCCACCAGGCCGAGCAGCGCAGGATTGACCCGGGGGTCGTGCGGCGCGTCGGCGATGAACATCGGCTTCCCGCTGCGCCACACGTCGCCCGAGACCGACTGCTCGGTGAGGTCCACCTGGACGCCGCGGAGCTCGGGCTTGGTGCAGCCGGTGATGACGAGCGTCTGGTCGTCGAGGGGTTCGGCGATCGAGACGTGGACGGCCCCGGCCAGCCGCTCCAGGTGAGCGACGGCCACCGGCCTCGGATCCAGGCCGCGTTGGGAGGCCGAGGAGATGTCGGCGACGGCGCGCAGCCCGTCGCGGGAGCGGATCAGGTCGCGCTCCATCACCTTGCGTGAGGTGACGTCGTCGACGTGGGAGAGCACCCACGCCTCGCCCTCGGGTCCGGTGATCGCGGTGGCCCAGAGGTTGAGGGTGATCTCGGTGCCGTCGCCACGCACGACCCGGCGCTCCGCGCTGATCGGACCGCTCAGGTGCATGTGCGCGCGCCGCTTGCGCACCATCTCGGCGCTCAGCCGCTCGTCGGGATGCACGTAGCCCTCGGCCAGCGTGCCGATCAGCTGCTCGCGCGGAACGCCCAGGATCCGACCGGTGGCCTCGTTGGCGTCGAGGATGACGCCGTCCATGTCGCTGACGAAGATGCCGACCGGGCTGCTGTGGAACATCGAGCGGAAGCGGCTCAGCTCGCGCCCGTGCAGCTCACGGGTCCGCGAGAGCGCCAGCGCCTGCTCGTCCAGCGCCTCCCCGGTACGGGTCAGCTCCTGGTCGAGCCGGTCGCGGATCTTGAAGACGACGCATGAGAGGACCATGCGCAGCAGCAGCTGCTGGACGTGGCCGCGCACGTCGTCGGCCGGGAAGCCGAGGAGGTGGACCTCCAGGAGCCAGAGCATCCCACCGCCGAGGAGCAACGCGCCGAGCACCTGCCAGCGCACGGTCAGCACTCCGAAGACCAGGAAGGTCACGTTGAGCAGGGAGGTGATCGTGATGTCGTGCAGCACCGCGATCCCGGCCAGGACGTCGGCCAGGGGTACCAGGCACAGCACGACGAGCAACAGCTCGACGGTCCGCGGGTCCTCCACGCGATCGGCGATCCGTGAGACCACCCCGCACACCAGCCCGCTGGCGACGCTGAACGCCGCGGTCACGGCCACGTGCGGGTGGGTGTGTGAGACCAGGTCCACGACGGCCAGCACCAGGTAGAGCAGGCACGAGACGCTGGAGGCGATGCGCAGTGCCACCAGGCCGCCCCACATCCGAGACGGCAGCTCCACCATCGTCATAGCGACAGTGTGTCGAATTCTTGCGCGTTATGCCCGGTTTACGACGAAATAGTGGGAAACGTCGTTACGGAACGCCGTGCCGCAATGGCGGGGCTGGGGACCGCGCTCAGTACCAGCCGTGCCCGGCCTTGAAGCCCCACGCGGAGCAGGCCGAGCCGTAGCGCTGCTGGATGTAGCCCAGACCCCAGCGGATCTGGGTCTCGGCGCTGTTGGCCCAGTCGGGGCCGGCCGAGGCCATCTTGGAGCCGGGCAGCGCCTGGGGGATGCCGTAGGCCGAGGAGCTGGGGTTGTCGGCGTGGACGTTCCACTTCGACTCCTGGGTCCAGATGCGGTCCAGGCAACCGAACTCCGAGGTCTTCAGGCCGTACTCGGGCATCAGGGCCCGCGCCAGTTCGCGAGGGTCCTCGGAGTTGATCTTCTCCACCGAGGTGCGGGCCACGCCGCCGGCGTTGGACAGGGCGGCCTGCTTGAGGCGGTCGGCCTCGGCGCGGCGGTCGCCGGAGGACCGCGAGACGCCCGAGCTGCGATCGGAGAGCGCGGTGGCCGCGTGAGCCGCGTTGTGGGAGACGTGGCTGGGGTTGGCGTCGACCAGATCGCCCGCGACGGCCGGTGCCGCGGTCGGCGACGCCGTGGACAGCACCCCTCCGGAGACCGAGATGCCGGTCGCGACGGTGGCGACGCCGCCGGTGAGCAGAGCGGAGCGCACGCCGGTCCGCAGGGCGGACGGGGCCGGTACGTCTCGATGTCTCGGGACGTAGTTCGTACGTGGGGGCACCAGCAGATCTCACAGACTTCGTCGACGTCGGGGGCCGTCACGACGCGTCGTCACGCGCCGAAGTTCGCCCCACCATGTCGAACCGGGCTGGGGCCGTGCAACTCGAACGGCCGAACTGCCGGGATTATCTGATCCCGCCAGAACCATCAGTCACACAAGGAACATCGACCCCAGCCCGGGTCGATTCACAAGGTCACGTTCTCCAGCATCTCGGTGACCAGGGCGGCGATCGGTGAGCGCTCGGAGCGGGTCAACGTGACGTGGGCGAACAACGGATGGCCCTTGAGCTTCTCCACCACCGCGACGACGCCGTCGTGACGGCCCACGCGCAGGTTGTCGCGCTGGGCCACGTCGTGGGTGAGCACGACCTTGGAGTTGCTGCCGATCCGCGACAGCACGGTCAGCAGCACATTGCGCTCGAGCGACTGCGCCTCGTCGACGATGACGAACGCGTCGTGCAGCGAGCGGCCGCGGATGTGGGTCAGCGGAAGCACCTCGAGCATGCCGCGCTCGAGCACCTCGTCGATGAGGTCGGGCCCGGCCAGCGCCCCCAGCGTGTCGAAGACGGCCTGCGCCCAGGGCGACATCTTCTCCGACTCGCTGCCGGGCAGGTAGCCCAGCTCCTGCCCGCCGACGGCGAACAGCGGGCGGAACACCACGACCTTCTTGTGCTGGCCCCGCTCGAGCACCGCCTCCAGACCGGCGCACAGCGCCATGGCCGACTTGCCGGTGCCGGCGCGCCCGCCGAGGGAGACGATGCCGACCTCCGGGTCGAGCAGCAGCTCCAGGGCGACGCGCTGCTCCGCGCTGCGGCCGTGGATCCCGAAGGCCTCGCGGTCGCCGCGGACCAGGTGCACGCGCTTGTTGGGCCCGACCCGCCCCAGCGCGCTGCCGCGCTCGGAGAGGAGCACCAGCCCGGTGTGGCAGGGCAGGTCGCGGGCCGCGTCGAGGTCGGTCGCGCCCTCGTCGTAGAGGACGTCGAGGTCGGTGCCACCGACCTCCATCTCGGCCATCCCGGTCCAGCCGGTCTCGGACTCGTGGGCCAGCTCGGCGCGGTACTCCTCGGCGTCGAGCCCGACGGCCGAGGCCTTGATCCGCATCGGCAGGTCCTTGGAGACCAGCGTCACCGCGTAGCCCTCGTTGGCCAGGTTGGTGGCCACGGCCAGGATCCGGGTGTCGTTGTCGCCGAGCCGGAACCCCGAGGGCAGCGTCGTGGCGTCGGTGTGGTTCAGCTCGACGCGCACCGTGCCGCCCACCTCGCCGACGGCCACCGGCTCGTCGAGGCGGCCGTAGGTGATCCGCAGCTCGTCGAGCAGCCGCAGGGCCGTGCGGGCGAAGTAGCCGAGCTCGGGGTGGTGGCGTTTGCCCTCCAACTCGGTGATGACCACCACCGGAAGCACCACCTCGTGCTCCTCGAAACGGTTGATCGCACCCGGATCGGCCAGCAGGACGCTGGTGTCGAGGACGTAGGTACGGCGGCTCCCCAGCTCGTGAGGAGACCTACGGGCGGTCGTGCTCTGGACCTTCGGCGACGCGGTCACTGCTCATCCCCTGTTCGACCGGGCACACGCGCGAGCGTCGCGTCCCGGTCCGGATCAGGCCCCGCGAGCGGGGCGCACGGACCGGGCGGTGTGCGATCGTGAAAGCCACGAAGCTGCCTCCCGGGTCGACCGGCTTCCCCACCGCCCGACTCCGTGAACGTACGACTCAGCCGTGGCGCAGATGACGACGACACGCTGGCTGGCGCATGACGGTGGGGTTAAGTGCTGGGCGGCGGGAGGGCGGGTGGCTGCCTTCGGCGATCGAGGGGCAGCGTCGGCCTGGACGGCTCACAGCGGTGCGGCCGCGCCACCGCCCACATCCGGGCGAACCGGGCGGTTGCCTCCCGA
>NZ_RDBE01000001.1:368891-395603 GCF_003674065.1 Nocardioides mangrovicus | reverse complement strand
CCCCCGCCGCCGGGCTCAGGCCCCGTACCGCCGCTCCCGCTGCGCGTACGCCCGGACCGCCCGGAGGAAGTCGACCCGGCGGAAGTCGGGCCAGTAGGCCTCGCAGAAGTAGAACTCGCTCTGGGCGCTTTGCCAGAGCAGGAACCCGCCCAGCCGCTGCTCGCCGGAGGTGCGGATGACCAGGTCGGGGTCGGGCTGGCCGCGCGTGTAGAGGTGGGAGGCGATGTGCTCGACGTCGATCGACTCGGCCAGCTCCTCCAGCGAGGTGCCGCGCTCGGCGTGCTCGGAGAGCAGCGAGCGGACGGCGTCGGCGATCTCGCGGCGCCCGCCGTAGCCGACGGCGACGTTGACCAGCATCCCGTCGACCTCGCGGGTCTCCTCGGCGGCCACCTTGAGCCGCTCGGCGATGTCGGTGGGCAACAGGTCGAGCGCGCCCACCGGGTGCAGCCGCCAGCGGCGCTGCTCGGCGAGGGTCTCCACGGCGTCGGCGATGATCGGCAGGAGCGCGTCGAGCTCCTCGCTGGGGCGGTTCAGGTTGTCGGTGGAGAGCAGCCACAGCGTCACGACCTGGACGCCGACCTCCTCGCACCAGCCCAGGAGCGGCTCGATGTTGGCCGCGCCCGCGCGGTGGCCGTGCGCGGTGTCGGCCCCGACCGCCTTGGCCCAGCGCCGGTTGCCGTCGAGCATGACGCCGATGTGGCGCGGCAGCAGCTCCGCGGGGAGGCGGCGGACCACCCGGGCCTCGTACGCCGGGTAGAGCACCCGGCGCAGGGCCTGCTTCCAGTCCGCCACGACGTGTGACTGTACTCGCCGCCGCCGGGCGTGAACTGCAGCGCCGGAGCCGGTAATTTCTCCGCATGCCGGAGAAGACCGCGACGCAGCGCGACCCTCGCGCCGCCATGCGCGTGGCGCCGCGTCCGGGCATCCGCGCCCGGGTGGGCGCCCAGGTCGACGCGCGGGTGCCCGCCGAGGTCAAGCCCAAGCTGCGCGGCTGGCTGCACGCCGGCACCACGCCGCTGGCCATCGCGGCCGGCGCGGTGCTCATCGCGCTCTCCCCCACGGCCGCCACACGCGTCGGTTCCTCGGTGTTCGCCGCCACCGCGCTGCTGCTCTTCGCGGTCAGCGCGGTCTACCACCGCGGCACCTGGTCACCGCGCGCCGCCACCTTGCTGCGGCGCTTCGACCACTCCAACATCTTCCTGCTCATCGCCGGTTCCTACACGCCGTTCACCCTCATCCTGCTCAAGGGGTCCGACCGCGTCGTGATGCTGAGCGTGGTGTGGACCGGCGCCATCCTCGGCGTCCTCATCAAGCTGTTCCTGCCCGACCTGCCGCGCTGGGTCTCCACGCCCGTCTACATCGCGCTGGGCTACGCCGCGATCTTCTACGCCCACGACTTCGTGGCCGGCGGCGCCGCGGTCACCACGCTGGTCATCGTGGGTGGCGCGCTCTACACCGTCGGCGGGCTGGTCTACGGCTTCAAGCGGCCGGACCCGTTCCCCACCTGGTTCGGCTTCCACGAGGTGTTCCACACGCTGACCATCGCGGCGTTCACCTGCCACTACGTCGCCGCCTCGATCGCCACCTACCGGCTGCGCTGATCGGACTCGCGTTAGCCCTCTCACACCCCGAGCGGAGCCGGAACGTCGAGGCCTTGCCGGACGTCCTAGGTTGGGAGCGCCCATCGATCCCGACCCCTGTGACGCATGCCTGACGAGAAGCAAGAAGCCCCACCGAAGAAGCCGTTCCTCGGCCTGTCGCTGACCCAGCTGGTCGGCGGCTCGGCCGCCGCCGCGACCGCCGCCGTGCTCGGTGCCCGGCTCGGCACCACCGGCACGATCATCGGCGCCGCCCTGGTCAGCCTGGTCTCCGCCGTGGCCAGTGCGATCTACCAGGCCTCCATCCGCCGCACGCAGGAGGTCGTGGCCCGCACCAAGGAGATGCTGCCCACCACCATCACGTGGCGCACCAGCGCGCAGGACGTGCCCAACGTGCCGGAGGTGGCCGAGCAGGCAGTTGAGGAGGGAGTCGAGGAGTCGACGCCCTCGGTGTGGAGCCGCATCGGCTGGAAGTCGGTCGCGGTCGCCACCGGGGTCTTCTTCGCCATCACCGCCGTGCTGGTCACCGGCTACGAGCTGGTCTCGGGCCAGTCGCTCGAGGGCAGCGGACCGTCCACGGTGAGCAACGCCTTCCACGGCGGCACCCACTCCTCCTCCAGCCCGACGCCGACGCCGAGCGTCACCCCGAGCGAGGAGCCCTCGAAGAGCGCCTCGTCGTCATCCTCCTCCTCGCCGACCACCTCGGCCACGCCGTCGCAGAGCGCCACCCCCGACCAGACGGCGTCGAGCACCCCCACCCCGAGCACCTCGGCGTCCGCCACCACATCGCCGAGCGCCTCGGCCACGGCGAGCGCGTCACCCACGCAGTAGCGCAGGGTCGGTCACGGGCCGCTCGCACACCAGGTGCCGGCACACGTAGGCGGCCGCACGGCCGTCGACGGTGTCGCGGGCCTCGAGCAGCGCGATGCCCGGCGTGCCCGGCTCGGCGGCCACGACGACGGCGCCGGGGATGGTCCGCGCGGCCCTGGTGAGGGCAGCACGGGCCTCGTCGTCGGGGCCCACCACGGCCACCTCCACCGGCCCGTCGAGCGCGGTCTGCGCCGCCGCGAGCGACCAGCCGGCGAAGCGCGGCGCACGTCGGGCGATCTCGACCACCGCGGCCAGCGACCGCTCGGCCAGCTCGCGGTGCTCGCCCGAGCCGGTGAGCGCGGCGTACTCGAGCAGCGCGTGGGTCAGCGAGGAGTGGCCCGACGGGCTGGCGTTGTCGGCCGGGTCGCGCGGCCTCGTCACCAGCCGCTCGGCGTCGTCGGCGGTGTCGAACCAGGCGCCGTCCCCGACCGCGAAGTGCGCCACGACGACGTCGAGCAGCTCACGCGCCCGCTCCAGCCAGACGCCGTCGGCCGTGGCCGCCGCCAGCTCGACGTACGCGGTGGCCAGGCAGCCGTAGTCCTCCAGCACCCCGGCGTTCGCACCGACCACGCCGTCGCGGCTCGCCCGTCGTAACCGGCCGTCGACCCAGTGGGTCTGCCACACGAACCCGGCGCAGCGCACCGCCGCCTCGACGTACGCCGGCTCGGACAGCCGCAGCCCGGCGTCGAGCAGACCGCTGATCGCCAGGCCGTTCCAGGCCGCGACAACCTTGTCGTCGCGCGCCGGTCGGGGCCGCGACGTGCGGGCCTCCAGCAGCCGGCGACGGACGCTCTCGGCGCGCTCGGGGTCCTCGGGGTCGCGCAGCAGCTGCAGCGTGGACGCACCGTCCTCGAAGGTGCCGGCGTCGGTGACGGCGTAGAGGTCGGCGGCGTACGCGGCGTCGTCGCCGAGCGCCCCGGTCAGCTGCGCAGGGGTCCACGCGTAGAAGGCGCCCTCCCGGGCGTGACCGGTGCCGTCGTCGCTGTCGGCGTCGAGGGCGCTGGCGAAGGCGCCCTGCTCGGTGAGCAGCTCGGCCAGCAGGAAGTCGGCGGTGCTGCGGGCCACCCGGTCGCCCAGCGGCGTCCCCCAGCGGGCGTTCAGGCCGAGCAGCTGGGCGTTGTCGTAGAGCATCTTCTCGAAGTGCGGCACCACCCAGCCGGCGTCGACGGAGTAGCGGGCGAAGCCCCCGCCGAGCTGGTCGAAAATGCCGCCGCGGGCCATCGCCTCGAGCGTCCGGTCGACGACCGCCGACGGGCCGCGCCGCCGCAGGAACTCCAGCGTCATCGACGGCGGGAACTTCGGCGCCCCGCCGAACCCGGCGTGGACGGCGTCGAACTCCCGCTCCGTCGTCGCCGCGGCCGCCTCGAGCACCGCCGCGTCGATCGGGTCGGCGCCGGCCGGCACCACCGCGCCCTGGAGGTGAGCGCGGATCCGCTCGGCCACCCCGGCCACCTCCTCGGCCCGGTTCTCCCACGCGTCGACCAGCGCCGTGAGCACCTGCGTGAACGCCGGCTGCCCGTGCCTCGGCCGGTCGGGGAAATAGGTGCCGGCGAAGAACGGGTTGCCGTCGTGGTCGAGCACGCACGTCATCGGCCAGCCGCCCTGCCCGGTCATCGCCTGGGTGGCCTGCATGTAGACCGCGTCGACGTCGGGCCGCTCCTCACGGTCGACCTTCACATTGACGAAGTGCTCGTTGAGGTAGACGGACGTCGCCTCGTCCTCGAACGACTCGTGGGCCATCACGTGGCACCAGTGGCACGCGGCGTACCCGACGCTGAGCAGCACCGGCACCCCGCGCTCGCGTGCCTCGGCGAACGCGTCAGGCCCCCACTCCTGCCAGTCCACCGGGTTGTCGGCGTGCTGCAGCAGGTACGGCGACGTCGCGGCGGCGAGACGGTTGGGCATGCCCCGAACCTACGTGTGGAAGGCTCGCCCGGTGAGCGAGGCGGCGTCAGGGCCCAGGCGGGGGCGGCCCGGGCACGACCAGGCCGCCGTGGTGGCCGCGGCGATCGACCTGTTCAACCGCAAGGGCTACGACGCCACCAGCATCGGCGACATCGCCGACGCGCTCGGCGTGACGAAGTCCGCGGTCTACCACCACGTCGACAGCAAGGAGCAGCTGCTCTCGCTCGCGCTCGACGAGGCTCTCGACGAGCTGGAGGCCACCGTGGCCGCGGCCGCCGCGGGCCAGGGGTCGGCCTACGACCGGTTGCGCAACGTGGTGCGCCGCAGCGTCGAGGTGCTGGTCGATCACCAGCCGGCCGTCACCCTGCTGCTGCGCGTGCACGGCAACTCCGACACCGAGCGCGCCGCCCTGCGACGCCGCCGCGACATCGACGCCGGCCTCGCGCTGCTGGTCCGCGCCGCCGTCGACGAGGGGGCGCTGCGTCGCGACCTCGACGCAGGCGTGGTCAGCCGGCTGCTCTTCGGCATGGTGAACTCGCTCGTCGAGTGGTACCGCACCGACCGGCAGGTCTCGCGCCAGGAGCTCGCCGACGCGGTGTCGGCGCTGGCGTTCGAGGGGCTGGACCGCTGACGCTCAGCGCGTGGGTCGCCGGTCGACGATCCGCTTCATCTTGCCCACCGAGCGCTCGACGGTCTCGGGCGGCACGACCTCGACGCCCACGCTGACCCCGATGGTCGCCTTCACCCGCTCGCGCAGCGCGAGCCCGGCGACCCGTCCGTCGTCGTCGGAGGCCGACTCGCGCCGCTCGACCAGGACCGTCATCGCGTCGAGGGTGCCGTCGCGGTCCAGGACGCACTGGAAGTGCGGCGAGAGCGCGGGCAGGGAGAGGATCAGCTCCTCGATCTGGGTCGGGAACAGGTTCACCCCGCGCAGGATGATCATGTCGTCGGTGCGGCCGGTGATCTTCTCCATCCGCCGCATCGTGCGCGCGGTGCCGGGTAGCAGCCGGGTGAGGTCACGGGTGCGGTAGCGGACCACCGGCATCGCCTGCTTGGTCAGCGAGGTGAAGACCAGCTCGCCCTCCTCGCCGTCGGGCAGCACCTCCCCGGTGATGGGGTCGATCACCTCGGGGTAGAAGTGGTCCTCCCAGATGTGCAGGCCGTCCTTGGTCTCGACGCACTCGTTGGCCACGCCCGGGCCGATTACCTCCGAGAGCCCGTAGATGTCGACGGCGTGCATGTCCAGGCGCTGCTCCATCTCGCGCCGCATGTCGTTGGTCCACGGCTCGGCGCCGAAGATGCCGACCTTGAGCGACGTCTGCCGCGGGTCGATCCCCTGTCGCTCCATCTCGTCGACCACCGAGAGCATGTACGACGGCGTCACCATGATGATGTCGGGCTCGAAGTCGCAGATCAGCTGCACCTGCCGCTCGGTCATGCCGCCGGAGACCGGCACCACAGTGCAACCGAGCTTCTCCGCGCCGTAGTGGGCGCCGAGCCCGCCGGTGAACAGGCCGTAGCCGTAGGCGTTGTGCAGCATCATGCCCGTGCGGCCGCCGGCCGCACGGATGCTGCGCGCCATCACGGTGGCCCAGGTGTCGACGTCGTCGGCGGTGTAACCGACCACGGTCGGCTTGCCGGTGGTGCCCGAGGAGGCGTGCACCCGCACCACCTCCTCGCGGGGCACGGCGAACATGCCGAACGGGTAGTTCGCGCGCAGGTCGGCCTTCGCGGTGAACGGCAGCTTCGCCAGGTCGGCGAGCTCGCGGACGTCGTCGGGATGCACCCCGGCGGCGTCGAACGACGCGCGGTAGTGCGGCACGTGGTCGTAGGCGTGCCGTACCGACCAGCGCAGCCGCTCGGTCTGTAGGGCGCGCAGCTCGTCGAGCGAGGCGGTCTCGATCGGCTCCAGGTCGCCGGGGCGTGGGCTCAGGTCCTGCATGGGCGTACTCCGCTCTGCTTCTTCAGCTACTTCTTCAGTGCTCTGCTGCGGCCGCGGAACACCGCGACGACGACCTCGTCGGTCTCGCGCACGACCTGCACGTCGTAGATCCCCGAGCGACCGCGCAGCGCGACCTCGCGTGCGGTGGCGACCAGCACCTCGTCGAGGCGGGCCGACTCCAGGAACGACACCTCGAACCCGGCGGCCACGGTGACCACTCCGCGGGAGTTGCAGGCCAGCGCGAAGGCGCTGTCGGCGAGCGAGGCCACCAGCCCGCCGTGGGCGATGCCGTAGCCGTTGACCATGTCCTCGCGCACCCGCATCCGCACCGAGGCCGTGCCGTCGTGCTGACCGAGCAGCTCCATGCCGAGCATGCGCGAGGCGGCGTCGGAGGCCCACATCTCTGCGGTCTCAGGCATCGAAGTCCACCGTGACGGCCTCGCCGAGCGGGTAGGACTGACAGGTCAGCACGAACCCGGCGTCGACCTCGGCCGGCTCCAGCGCATAGTTGCGGCGCATGTCGACCTCGCCCGCGGTGACCTTGGCCCGGCAGGTGCCGCACACGCCGCCCTTGCAGGCGAACGGCAGGTCGGAGCGCATCACGGCCGCGCCGTCGAGGACGCTCTTCGAGGCGGGCAGCGACGCGGTGGCCGACGACCCGTCGAGCACCACCGTCACCTCGACGGTCGCGCCGCTGACCTCGACGTCGGGCCGCTCCAGCTCCGGCGGCGGGGCGTCGACGTAGAACAGCTCGAAGTGCACCCGGTCGGCGGCGACGCCGAGCTCGTCGAGCACCTCGCGGGCGTCCTCGATCATGGCGTGCGGTCCGCAGAGCCACACGTGGTCGGCGCGGCCGGCGGGAGCGACGGTGGTGAGCAGTCGCCGCAGCCGCTCGGCGTCGAGCCGGCCACTGAAGAGGTCGACCTCGCGCGGCTCGCGGCTGAGCACGTGGACCAGCTGCAGCTGCGGGCCGTAGCGGTTCTTCAGGTCGGCGAGCTCCTCGGCGAACATCACCGAGCCGGAGGTGCGGTTGCCGTAGAGCAGCGTGACCTCCCCGCCGGCCGCCAGCACGCTGGCGGCCACCGAGAGCATCGGCGTGATGCCCGAGCCGGCCGCGATGCACAGGTGCCGCCCGCCCTCGAGCATCGCCGGGTCGGGGCAGAACCGCCCGCCGGGGGCCAGCACCTCGACCTCGTCGCCGGGCCGCAGCTCGCGCACCAGCCACTGGCTGAAAAGGCCCTCGGGGATCTCGCGGACGCCGACGCGCAGCATCGAGCCGGCCGGTGAGGCGATGGAGTACTGCCGGCGCTCGTCGCCGCGACGCAGCGTCAGCGACTGCCCGGGCACGAACGCGAACTCGGCGGCGAGGTCGTCGGGCACCTCGAAGGTGACCGCAGCGGAGTCGTCGGTGAGCAGCTCGACGTCGCGCACCCGCAGCGCATGGAAGGTGGCCGGCATCGGGCTAGATCTCCTTGATGTGCTCGAAGGGCTCGAGGCAGTCGATGCAGCGGTAGAGCGCCTTGCACGCCGTCGGCCCGAACTCCGAGGTCAGCGACACCTCGGCCGACCCGCACCGCGGACAGGTCAGCGCGCGGCGGGTGGGCAGCAGGTTGAGCGTGACCGGGCCCTGCGGGGCCGGCCCCGGGACGGACAGCCCGTGCTCGCGCAGCGCGGCCCGGCCGTGGGCGGTGATGTCGTCGCTGCTCCACGCCGGGGTGAGCGAGACCTCGACGCGGGCCGCGTAGCCGGCGTCGGCCAGCCGGTGCACGAGGTCGTCGCGCATGGTCGCCATCGCCGGACAGCCGGAGTAGGTGGGCGTGATGGTGACGACGACTCCGTCGGCGTCCTCGCGCACCTCGCGCAGCACGCCGAGGTCGGCCAGGGTCAGCATCGGCAGCTCGGGGTCGGTGACCGAGGCGGCGACCTCGAGAGCGGTGCTCACCCCGATTCCACTCACCACACGCCCAAGGGGTGCGCGCGGGCCACGGACTGCATCTCGGCCAGCAGCCGCGAGAGGGCCTCGGTGTGGTGCTCGCCGCCGACGCGTCGGCCCGCCTCCGGGCGCTCGACGCCGGAGACGGCGAAGACCTGGTCGAGCACGACGTCGACCTCGGGTCCGACGTCGTAGGCCTCGGCCAGCTCGGGGTAGAGCGGCCACACCTGCGCCAGGCCCGCCAGCAGCCGGCGCCGCGACTCCTCGGTGCCCTGCGCGAGCGTGAGGAACCAGCGACCGGCGAAGTCGCGGTGGTAGGTGAGCTCCTTGACGCCCTTCGCGGCGATCGCGGCGAGCACCGGGTCGGCGTGGTCGCCGAGCCGCTCGAAGGCGGCCAGCCGCACGGTCGCGAACAGCAGCAGCCGCGCGATCGTCTGGGCGAAGTCGCCGTTGGGTCCCTCGACGAAGCGGGTGCAGCGGAAGTCGGCGGCGTCGCGGAAGAAGGCGAGCGCATCCTCGACCGGCGCCGGCGAGCCCTCCGGCAGCGCCGGCACCACGGCCGGGTCGGCCGCGGCCGCCCGCGCGAGCAGCAGCCGGGCCTGGCCGAGCAGGTCCAGCGCGATGTTCGACAGCGCGATGTCCTCCTCGAGGTCGGGCGCGTTGCTGGACCACTCGGCCAGCCGCTGGCTCAGGACCAGGGCGTCGTCGCCGAGCAGCAGGCAGTACGTCGCCAGCTCGGCGGCGTCGACGTCGTCGGGCACGGTGGTGTCCATGCCGGCCAGCGGATCCTCGAAGTCGGTGCCGAAGGCCCACTGGGAGTCGTCGCCGGCCACCTCGTGGTGCTCGAGCAGGCCGTCGTAGACGCTGCCGCCGTCGTCGTTGGGGTCGGGGGTCGGGTGCGCCATCACATGTGCGGGACGTCGTCGGGGATGGCGTAGAAGGTCGGGTGCCGGTAGACCTTGTCGCCGCTGGGCGCGAACATCGGGTCCTTCTCGTCCGGGCTGGAGGCGGTCACGTCGGTCGAGCGCACCACCCAGATCGAGACCCCCTCGTTGCGACGTGTGTAGACGTCGCGGGCATGGCGCACGGCCATCTCGTCGTCGGCGGCGTGCAGCGAGCCGACGTGCACGTGGTTGAGGCCTCGCTTGCCCCGGACGAAGACCTCCCACAACGGCCACTCGGTCTCAGGCACGCGACTCCTCCGCGGACCTCTCGGCGAACGCCAGCGCCGCCTCGCGCACCCAGGCGCCGTCGTCGTGGGCGCGGCGCCGGTGGGCGATGCGCTGGGCGTTGCAGGGGCCGTTGCCCTTCACCACGGCCATGAACTCCTCCCAGTCCGGCTCGCCGAAGTCGTGGTGACCACGCTCGTCGTTCCAGCGCAGCGCGGGATCGGGCAGCGTGACGCCGAGGGCCTCGGCCTGCGGCACGCTCATGTCGACGAACCGCTGACGCAGGTCGTCGTTGGTGTTGCGCTTGATGCCCCACTCCATGGACTGCACCGTGTTGGGCGAGTCGGCGTCGGGCGGGCCGAACATCATCAGCGCGGGCCACCAGAACCGGTCGACCGACTCCTGCACCATCGCGCGCTGCTCGTCGGTGCCGCGCATCATCGTGGTGAGCAGCTCGTAGCCCTGCCGCTGGTGGAAGGACTCCTCCTTGCAGATCCGCACCATGGCGCGGCCGTAGGGGCCGTAGGAGGTGCGGCACAGCGGCACCTGGTTGCAGATCGCCGCGCCGTCGACCAGCCAGCCGATGGTGCCGACGTCGGCATAGCTCAGCGTGGGGTAGTTGAAGATCGAGGAGTACTTCTGCGCCCCGGCCAGCAGCATCTCGGTGAGCTCGAGCCGGCTCACGCCGAGCGTCTCGCAGGCCGAGTAGAGGTACAGGCCGTGGCCCGCCTCGTCTTGCACCTTGGCCAGCAAGATCGCCTTGCGCCGCAGCGAGGGGGCGCGGGTGAGCCAGTTGCCCTCCGGCTGCATCCCGATGATCTCGGAGTGCGCGTGCTGGGCGATCTGACGCACCAGGGTCTTGCGGTAGCCCTCGGGCATCCAGTCCCGTGGCTCGATCCGGTCGCTGTGCGCGACGGTGGCGTCGAACTGCTCCTGCAGCGTGGTCACGCAGCCTCCCTACTTACTGACCGATCGGTCGGTAAATCATCGCACGGTGTCGCCCCCGGGGCAAGATGTCGTCGTGATCGAGCTCACCAGGGCCGAGGCACGGCGGGTTGCCGTGCGGGCGCAGCTGCTCGGCGCCGACCGGCCCGGCGACCTGCTGGAGGTGGTGCGCCACCTCTTCGCCGTCGACGTCGACGCGGTCCGGGCGGTGGCGCCGAGCCAGGAGCTGGTGATGTGGAGCCGTCTCGGGCCGGCGTACGCCCAGGGCGACCTCGCCGACGCGCTCGACACCCCCGCACTGGTGGAGCTGCGCGGCCAGGTGCGTGCGGCCGAGGACATCGCCCTCTACCGCGAGGAGATGGCGCGCTGGCCCGGCACCGGCGCGCTGCAGCCGTGGCAGGAGCACAGCGCCGAGTGGGTCGAGGCCAACGACGCCTGCCGCCGCGACCTGCTCTCCCGGATCGCCGACGCGGGACCGACGCCGGCTCGGGACCTGCCCGACAGCTGCGCGGTGCCGTGGCGTTCCAGCGGCTGGAGCAACGCCAAGAACGTCGTACGGCTGCTGGACTTCATGGAGGCGCGCGGCGAGATCGCCGTGGCCGGGCACGTCAAGGGCCGCGACCGGCTGTGGGACCTCGCCGAGCGGGTCTACCCCGACGAGCCGCCGGTGCCGTTGCAGGAGGCGCGGGCCGAGCGCGGCGCACGCCGACTACGTGCGCTCGGCGTCGCCCGCCGCGGCGGTCCGGCCAACCCGGGCGAGGCGATGGACCTGGGCGAGGCCGGTGAGGCCTGCACCGTCGAGGGGCTGCGCGGCCGGTGGCGAGTCGACCCCGCCTACCTCGACCAGCCGCTCGAGCCGCGCGTCGCCCTGCTCTCGCCGCTGGACCGGCTGGTTTTCGACCGCGAGCGGATGACCGATCTGTTCGGCTTCGACTACCAGCTGGAGATGTACAAGCCCGCCGCCAAGCGGCGCTGGGGCTACTACGCGCTGCCGGTGCTCGTCGGCGACCGGCTGATCGGCAAGCTCGACGCCACGGCCGACCCGAAAGCCGGCCTCCTGCGCGTCACCGCGCTCCACGAGGACGAGCCCTTCGGCGACGACGTCCGCGGGGAGGTCGACGCCGAGATCGAGGCGCTGGCCGCGTTCCTCGGACTCGATCGCGATGACGAGCCCGCCCGCTGAGGATCTCACTCGGCGACCAGCCCGAGACCGCGCCGGGAATGCTCGCCGCGCCGCCGGTGCTGGACCCCCCATGAGCACCGTGGACCTGACCTCAGCCGACTTCGAGCAGACCGTCACGGACAACGACATCGTGCTGGTCGACTTCTGGGCCTCCTGGTGCGGACCGTGCCGCCAGTTCGCGCCCACCTACGACCGGGCTAGCCAGACCCACGACGACGTCGTGTTCGGCAAGGTCGACACCGAGGCCGAGCAGCAGCTGGCGGCCGCCGCCAACATCACCTCGATCCCGACGCTGATGGCCTTCCGCGACGGCGTGCTGGTCTTCAGTCAGCCGGGCGCGCTGCCGCCCGCCGGCCTCGAGCAGGTCATCACCGCCGTCAAGGGCCTGGACATGGACGAGGTCCGCGCCCAGATCGCCGCGCAGCAGACCGAGAGCTGAGGCCCGGCCCGGCGCCGCTCAGGCGTCGGGCGTGCGCTCCTGGTCCAGCCGCTTCGGGCTGTCCTTGAAGGAGCCGACCTCCTCGACCCCGAAGTTCTGGCGGGCCTTGCGCAGGTGCCGGGCCAGGCTGATGCCCAGTACGGCCACCGCCAGGCAGAGGCCGACGAAGACGGCGAAGCCGCCCCACCCGGCGACCACGCTGTTGTCGCTGGGCACCTTGTCGGCCATCAGGGTCAAGAACGGCGTCACGGGACCCATCATGCCTCCTCCGCCTTCGTATTGCGGATGCCGGCGAAGAGGTCGTCCTCGGGCAGCGAGGTCTGCACGTGCGCGGTGACCAGCTCGAAGTCCTCGGTCGGCCAGACCTCCTTCTGCACCTCCAGCGGCACCTGGAACCACGGACCGTCGGGGTCGATCTGGGTGGCGTGGGCGATCAGCGCCATGTCGCGGACGCCGAACCAGTCCGCGCACGGGACCTGCGTGGTGATCCGCGCGTCATGCGCGGGGTCGGGCTTCCACTCCGCCAGCCGCTCGGCCCAGGGGGACTCGAGCCCGAGCGCGAGCATCGCGTCGTGCAGCGCCTGCGTGCGCGGCCGGTTGAAGCCGTGCTGGTAGTAGAGCTTGAGCACCTGCCACGGCTCCCCGGCCTCGGGGTAGGCGGTGGGATCGGCGGCCGCCTCGAAGGCGCGCACCGAGATGTTGTGGCACTGGATGTGGTCGGGGTGGGGGTACCCGCCGTTCTCGTCGTACGTGGTGAGCACGTGCGGACGGAACGAGCGGATCAGCCGCACCAGCGGCGCCGCGCCCTCCTCCACCGGCACCAGCCCGAAGCAGCCCTCGGGCAGCGGCGGCTTCGGGTCGCCCTCGGGCCACCCGGAGTCGACGAAGCCCAGCCAGTCCTGCCGGATGCCGAGGATGTCGCGGGCCGCCTCCATCTCGCGGCGCCGGATCTCGGGCATGTGCTCGAGGATGTCGGGGCGCTCCATCTTCGGGTTGAGGATCGAGCCGCGCTCGCCGCCGGTGCAGGTCACGACGTGCACGTCGACGCCCTGGCCGACATACATGGCCGTGCTCGCCGCGCCCTTGCTCGACTCGTCGTCGGGGTGCGCGTGCACGTGCATCAACCTCAAGGCCACACGCTCCATCGTAGGAGGGGTCCGTACCCTCCTGTGCGTGGAGGGCGCACAGGTCGGCCGCGGTGCCGACGCCGATCTCGCTGCGCGCTACGGCACGCACCGCCCGCTGCGACGCCTGGTGCTCGTCGTGGTGACCATCGTGGTCGCCGGCGCGGGCCTGGGCTGGCTGGCGTGGGCGGCGTGGTTCCACTCCAACCCCGCGATCTCCGCCGGGGTGCAGGGCTACGACGTCCGCTCCTCCCACCGGGTCGACATCACCGTGCAGGTGCGGCTGCGCGACCGGTTCGTCCACGGCGAGTGCGTGGTCGAGGCGACCGCCTCGGACCACGCCGTCGTCGGCGAGCGCAGCGTCACCGTCCGGCGGGCCGGCACGGTGAGCGTGGTGGTCCGCACCGAGCGGGAGGCCACCGCCGTCGACGTGGCGGAGTGCTCGGAGAGGTAGGGGTGCGGGGCGCGGCGGCCGGCGGGGGTTTTGCCGGGTGCCCGGCAAAACCCCCCGGATTCGGGTCCAGAAACGCGCAACGTGAAGAGTTTCGGTCACACCGAGCCCGTTTTGACCGGTTGAGTGTCGCGGGCGGTAAACTCCTTCACTTATGCGCCCCCACCGGGGCGCATCACTGACTCAGCACCGGCCCACGGGTGGCCGTGCACCACACGAAGGAGGTCGTGCCATGACGCAGTCCGACGAGCGGGAGACCATCTGGCTGACCGAGGACGCCTACGCGAAGAAGAAGGCCGAGCTCGAGGAGCTCCGCGGCCCGCAGCGCGAGGAGATCGTCTCGCGCATCAGCGCCGCCCGCGAGGAGGGCGACCTGAAGGAGAACGGCGGTTACCACGCCGCCCGCGAGGAGCTGGCCAAGCTCGAGGGCCGCGTCGCCCAGCTGCAGCAGATGCTGGAGAAGGCCGAGGTCGGGCAGGCCGCCGACGACGGCACCATCTCCCCCGGCTTCAAGGTCAGCTACCGCTTCGACGGCGACGACGACGTCGACACCTTCCTGCTCGGCGCCCGCGAGATGGCCTCCGACGACATCCAGGTCTTCAGCCCGCAGTCGCCGCTCGGCTCCGCGCTCATCGGCGCCCGCGTCGGCGACACCGTCGAGTACACCGCGCCCAACGGCAAGCAGCTCAAGGTCGTGGTCGTCGAGGCCGCGCCCTACGAGGCCTGATCCTGGACTGACGCGGCGGCGACGACGCCCGCCGCTGACGGTTCACCACGGCACCGTGGGGAACCGTCACCGGCCTCGGCTGACGACGTACTCGAGCTCGCGCAGCCGCTCGATCACGCGCTCGGCGTGATCGGCACCGCGGGTCTCCAGCTGCACCTGCACGTCGACCTCGTCGACGCTGAGCTGGTCGGAGACCCGCTCGTGGGCGACGTCGAGCACGTTGGCGCCCAGCGAGGCCAGCTCGGTGAGCAGCCGGGCCAGGCCCCCGGGGGTGTCGGGGATGCGGACCCGCAGCGAGAGGTAGCGGCCGGCCGCGGCCATGCCGTGGCGGATCAGCTTGCCCATCAGCAGCGGGTCGACGTTGCCGCCCGAGAGCACGGCGACCACCGGGGTGGCGTAGGCGTCCGGAGCGTCGAGCAGCGCCGCCACCGCCGCGCCGCCGGAGGGCTCCACGACCAGCTTCTCGCGCTCCAGGACGCCGACCAGCGCGGCCGAGAGCGAGTCCTCGGAGACCACGACGATGTCGTCGACGTAGTGCTCGACGGCCGCGAACGGCACGTCGCCGGGACGCCCGACCGCGATGCCGTCGGCCATCGTCTTCATCTCCTGCAGCGGCACCGGGTGGCCGGCCTGCAGCGACGAGGGCCAGGCGGCCGCACCCGCGGCCTGCACGCCGACGATCCGGAGGTCGGCGCCGCTCTCCTTCATGGCCAGCGCCGAGCCGGCGATCAGCCCACCGCCGCCGAGCGGGACGAGCACGGTGGCGACGTCGGGGGCCTGCTCGAGGATCTCCAGCCCGCAGGTGCCCTGCCCGGCCAGGATCGCCTCGTGGTTGAACGGGTGGATCAGCACCGCGCCGGTGCGGTCGGAGAACCGCTGGGCCTCCTCGAGCGCCTGGTCGATGTAGGGCCCGTGGAAGATCACCTCGGCGCCGTAGCCGCGCGTGGCGTTGAGCTTGGGGATGGGGGCACCCTCGGGCATGAAGATCGTGGCCTTGATGCCCAGCAGCTGCGCGGCCAGCGCCACCCCCTGCGCGTGGTTGCCGGCCGAGGCCGCCACGACGCCGGCCGCACGCTCCTCCTCGGTGAGGTGGAACATCCGGTTGTAGGCGCCGCGGATCTTGAACGACCCGGTGCGCTGCAGGTTCTCGCACTTCAGGTGCACCGGCCCGCCGAGCCGTTCGGTGAGCCACCGCGACTCCACCATCGGCGTGCGGACCGAGGTGCCCTCCAGCAGCCGCTGCGCGGCCCGGACGTCGTCGAGGGTCACTGTCATGGGCCGCACCCTAGGACCGGGCGGTCCCCGAGCCCTCCTCGAGGCCCGCGGTGCGCTCCGTCGTGTCTGCCGCAGGATCGGGATCGGTATCGGTATCGGTATCGGGATCGGGCGTGTCCGGATCATCCTGCGCGGCCTCGTCGGCGTCGTCACCGACCTCCGTGCGCGCGGCCAGGTGCTGGACGACCGCGTTCGACGCCGCTGCCAGCGGCACGGCCACCAGTGCGCCCGGCACGCCGGCGACGAGGACGCCCGCGCCCACGGCCATGATCACGCCCAGCGGGTGGACCGAGACGAACCGTCCCATCAAGAACGGCTGCAGACCGTGGGACTCGATCTGCTGGACCACCACGACGCCCAGCAGCATCAACAGCGCCGTCACGAAACCCTGGTCGACCAGGGCCACCAGCACGGCCACGGCGCCGGCGACGAAGGCACCGACGATGGGGACGAAGGCGCCGAGGAACACCACCACACCGATGGCCAGGAGCAGGGGGAGCTTGAGCACCGCTCCCCAGATCATGATCAAGATGGCGTCGGTGGCGGCGATGATCACCGTGGCGCGGACGAACTGGGTCAGCGAGCGCCAGGCGACGTAACCCGAGGAGTCCACGCTCTCGCGCGCCACGCGCGGGAACAGCCGGACCACGAAGGTCCAGATGAGGCGCCCGTCCGCGAGGAAGAAGTAGGTCGCGAACAGCGTGATCACGATGCCGGCGCCGACGTCGGCCAAGGTGGTGCCGACCTCGCCCACCCGACCGAGCAGGCTGCCGCCGCCCTCCTGGATCTTGGTCTGCAGCTCGTTGAGCGCGTTCTGCAGCTGTTTGTCCGACAGGTGCAGCGGGCCGGTGCGCAGCCAGTCCTGGACCTTGCCGACGCCGCTGACCACGGAGTCGGAGAGGTCGTTCATGCTGTTCGCGACCTGGGAGGAGACGAAACCGAGCAGCACCGCGACCACGCCGACAGTCACCAGCACCACCACGAGCGCGCCGAACTTGCGCCGCAGGTGGATGCGCTCCAGGCGAGTGACGACCGGTGCCAGGAGCGCCGAGATGAGCATGGCCACGACCAGCGGCAGCACGATGACCATGAAGTAGCCCAGCAGCCACAGCACGCCGTAGGTCGCCGCGGCGATGACCAGCAGGCGCCAGGCCCAGGCCGCAGCCGTGTCGACACCCCACGGGACACGGGCCGGAACAGGATCGGCCTCGTCGCGCACCCGGACGAGGGGGCGCTCGGAGACCGACTGCGCCTCTGCCTCCCACTGCGGGCGGAAGCGGCGAAGCAGGGGGCGCCGGGACGTGTCCATCCAGCCAGACTAGGCCTCCAACAGTCGACGTCCGCCCAGCGCGAGCGCCACGGAGGGGTGGTTCTCGGCCAGCAGGCCGACGGCGGCGAGCACGTAGTCGTGGTCGACGACCAGCCGCGGCGACCGCGGGTACTGCCAGCCCTCGGGGTCGGTGCCGGTGGCGGCGCCCAGCACCGCCTGCGCGTCGGTGGGAGCGGCGTGCCGCAGCACCCCGCCCGAGCCGACGAGCACGTCGACCTCGCGCAGGTCGGTGCCGCTGCGCTCGACCACCCGGCCCTCGGGGCTGACCACCACGCGCGAGCGACCTGCGTGTCGGCGGACGGCGAGCACGGTGGCCGCCCGGGCGAGCGCGAGGTCGGCGCCGTCGCCGCCGGGCCACGCCGGATCGTCCTGCCGCTGCTGGGCGGCGGCCAGCAGGTCCGCCTCGCACAAGCCGGCCGCTGCGCCCGCCTCGGCGGTGGTGACGGCGCTCCACCGCATGCCGAGGTCGCCCTCCACGGTGCGGGTGACCGGCGTAGGGGCGACGACGTCGCGGCCCAGCGAGGCGTCCTCGGGGTCGAGCCGGACCACGGAGTGGACGTCGGTGGTGGCGCCCCCGACGTCGACCACCGCCACGTCGACGCCCGCCCCGGCGGCGAGGAGCTCGATCCCGGCCAGCACGACGTCGGGCGTGGCCCCGCGCACCAGCCGGGCGAAGGCGTCCCCGCGGCTGAGCTCCTTGCCGCCGATGACGTGGGAGAGGAACACCTGCCGCACGGCCGCGCGCGCCGACGCCGGCTCGAGGACGCCGATGCGCGGCATCACGTTGTCGGCGACCACGTGCGGCACACCGGCCAGCAGCCGCTCGACGTCCGCACGGACCTCGGCGTTGCCGGCCACCACGACCGGCCCGGCCCAGCCGGCCAGCGCGCGAGCCCCGGCGAGCAGCACCTCGGCGTTGCCGCCGTCGGTGCCGCCGACCAGGAGGACGACGTCGGGCCGGCTCTCGACCAGCGCCGGCATCGGGTCGTCGCCGGAGGCCAGCGCGGCGACGTGGACGACCTTCCCGCCGCTGGAGAGCGCCACCCGCCGGCCCGCTTCGGCGGTCACCAGCTCCTCGTTGCCGAGCACCGCGATCCGCAGTCCCCCGCCGGCCGAGGAGCAGACCAGCACCGGCGAGCGCTCGTCCCCGAGCGCCGAGCGGCAGCCGGCCACGCCGTCGAGCACGTCGGTGGCCAGCGTGGTCTCGTGCGCCGCGGTGGCCACGAGCTCGGCGGCGTCGAGGTCGACCAGCGCCGCCTTGGTCCACGTCGACCCGACGTCGACGCACACCACACGATCAGCCAAGCGCCTGCTCCAGGTCGGCCAGCAGGTCCTCGGCGGTCTCGATCCCCACCGAGAGCCGCACCAGGTCGGGCGGCACCTCCAGCGACGTGCCGGCCACCGACGCGTGCGTCATCCGGCCCGGGTGCTCGATGAGCGACTCCACCCCGCCCAGGCTCTCCCCCAGCGTGAAGATCCGGGTGCGCTCGCACAGCGCTAGGGCCTGCTCCTCGCCGCCGGCCACCCGCAGCGAGACCATGCCGCCGAAGCGGCGCATCTGCCGGGCCGCCACCTCGTGGCCGGGATGGCCGGGCAGGCCCGGGTAGTAGACCTGCGTGACACCGGGGTGGACGTCGAGGAAGGCCGCGACCTGCTCGGCGTTGTCGCAGTGCCGGTCCATGCGCAGCGCCAGCGTGCGGATGCCCCGCAGCGTCAGCCAGGCGTCGAACGGCCCGGCCACGGCGCCCATCGCGTTCTGGTGGAAGCCGATCCGCTCGGCCAGGTCGAGGTCGCGCACCACCACGGCACCGCCGACGACGTCGGAGTGACCGCCCACGTACTTGGTAGTGGAGTGCACGACGACGTCGGCACCCAGCGTCAGCGGCTGCTGCAGGTAGGGCGAGGCGAAGGTGTTGTCGACCACCAGGAGGGCGCCGGCGTCGTGGGCGATGCCGGCCAGGGCCTCGATGTCGCCGATGTTGAGCAGCGGGTTGGTCGGCGTCTCGGCCCACACGATGCGGGTACGGCCGGGCTCGACGGCTGCGCGCACGGCGTCGAGGTCGGCCACCTGCACCGGCGTGTGCCGCAGTCCCCACGGGCCCGCGACCTTGTCGACGAGCCGGAAGGTGCCGCCGTAGGCGTCGTCGGGGATGACCAGGTGCTGGCCGGGCTCGGTGAGCGCGCGCAGCACCGCGTCCTCGGCGGCCAGGCCGCTGGCGAAGGCGAACCCGCGCTCCCCCTCCTCCAGCGCGGCCAGGTTGGCCTCGAGCACGGTGCGCGTGGGGTTCGCCGAGCGCGAGTACTCGTAGCCGCCGCGCAGCCCGCCGACGCCGTCCTGGGCGTAGGTGCTGGTGGCGTAGATCGGCGGGATCACCGCACCGGTGGTGGGGTCGGGCTCGTAGCCGGCGTGGATCGCCCGCGTCTCGAAGCCGGTCTTCTCGCGTTCTGTCTGGCTCACCACGCCACGGTATTCACCCGAACGACCATCGCTCCACGTGGGACCACGGACCACCCTCGTAGCGCCACAGGTCGAGGCCGACGGCCCCGACCGCGTAGGGCGCGAACTCCGCGCTCAGCTCGGCCATCGTGCGGCGGGCCAGCTCGGGCGCCACCTTGTTCTGCACGGTCACGTGCGGCCGGAAGCCCTGCGCGTCCTGCGGCGTGAGGTGCCACGACCACACCTGGCGCAGCTCGGCGTGCACCCGGCCCAGCTCGGCCGACTCCAGCCGGTAGGCCACCCCGCGCCCGAGTCCCATCACCTCGCTGACGCGGACCTCGAACCTCGGGCGGTCGGCGGCCGATCGCAGCGCCGGGACGACGTCGACCTCGCCGGGCACCGCGTGGAAGAGCGTCACGTGCGCACCCACCTGGGTACGCGGGAACAGCCGTCGCCGCTCGGCGTCGAACCGGGTCTGGGCGTCGTCCTCGATGGCGAGGGTGACGACGAAGGGGCTCACCCCAGCTCGTAGTCGAGCGTGAGCCGGTGGGTGCCGTCGTCGTCGACCTGCAGCGCGCCGGTGCCCTCGATGCCGGCGAGGTCCGCGGTGCCGCTGCCCGGCACGATGATCAGCAGGTGATGGTCCCGCGCGGCGTCGCGGCCGCCGGTGGTGTTGGTGTGGGCGAAGGCGAGCGTGCCGCTGCGGCCGTCGATCGATCCCTCGAAGGTCTCGAGCGCGACATAGCTGCCGCGGCCGTTCGCCTGGTCGTAGGCGCCGGCGAACTGGGCCACCGACCGCCCCTGGATCGCCCCCGAGATCTGCTTGCTGATGACGGCCTGACCGACGGGCGTCCCCGTGTCGATCGGGCTGGTGTACTCGACGGGACGGAACTCGGTGACCTCGAAGGTCGCGGCTGCCTGCATGAGGCCCACGCTAGGCGCGGCCACCGACATCCGGCTTGGAGGAACGCGACGGGCGCCGAGCCCGCTGCCGGGAACGATCCGCCGCTGCCGCGTGTTGTGCGTGGTGTCGTCTGCGAAAGGACCGAACGTGCTGTTCAACCGCACCAAGACCACCCTCCCGGGCCCCGAGGACACGCTGCCCGGCCGCCCCGAGCGCACCTTCACCCTGGCCGCCGAGAACAAGGCGCTGCACACCCCGCTGGTCACCGACGAGGTGCCCGAGGGCTTCGAGGTCGCCCTGTTCGGGCTGGGCTGCTTCTGGGGCGCGGAGGAGATCTTCTGGCAGGTGCCCGGCGTCTGGTCCACCTCCGTCGGCTACGCCGGCGGCACCACGCCGAACCCGTCGTACGAGGAGGTCTGCAGCGGCCGCACCGGCCACACCGAGGCCGTCCGGGTCGTCTACGACCCGAGCAAGGTGGGCTACGCCGACCTCGTCGCCACCTTCTACGAGGTGCACGACCCGACCCAGGGCATGCGCCAGGGCAACGACGTCGGCACCCAGTACCGCTCGGCGATCTACTACGAGACCCCCGAGCAGGAGAAGGTCGCCCGCGAGGTGAGCGCCCGGTTGCAGCCGCTGCTCACCGAGCAGGGCTACGGCGAGATCACCACCGAGATCCGCCCGGCCACCGACACCGAGTACTTCTACGCCGAGGACCACCACCAGCAGTACCTGTTGAAGAACCCCTTCGGCTACCGCTGCCACTCCGCGACGGGCATCAAGGTCCCCCGCGAGTAGTTCCGTTTCGCCTCCGCGGTCACCTGCGGTCGTGCACAATCGGCGGGCACAGGCGGATCAACGGGGGACCTGGTGGGGCTCAAGGAGAAGCTGCTGCCTGCCTTGAGGGCGGGCGACATCACGGCGGGCTGGGAGGTCGTTCACGGGCTTCACGGCGAGGAGCGGCGCGAGGCCAAGGCGTGGTTCGCGTCCAACCAGCGCTGGGTCAGCGAGCTCGACGACACGGAGTTCAGGCCGGCGACGGACCCGGAGACGGGAGAGTACGACCGGGCGCGAGACGAAGGCCGGTGGGACCGGTTCTCGGCAGCCCACACGATCCTGGCTATCACCGCGATCGAGCTGTGCGGTCCGGTCACCGCGGCGCAGCGACTCGCCGGGGGTTTCTGGGATCGAGATGAGCAGACCGCTCACGTGGTCCACGCGCTGTGGGAGAAGGACGCGGCCTGGGTCCAGGACTTCGTCACTGAGGCTGCGGCCACCAGTGGTCACGCCGAGGTCGTCCGTGCCGCGGTGGTGCACCATGGCCTGCCCTGCCCATCCGGCGAGACCTTCCTCTCGTCGTGGTCGAGTGGTGCCCCGATCACCTGGAACTACGTCGACGCGACCTACACACGACGGGAACCCGTCGGGGAGTGGCTTGATCGGGACCCACTGCTGCCCGATCTGATGTACCACCTCCTGGCCTCCGACCACTGCGGCAGTGACGAGTGGATCGCGGACGCGCTCCCGATTGGCGTCGAGCGCGGTGTGTTCGACCGTGACCAGCTGCTCGAGACCCTGCTGACCGCGCTCACCAGCCGGCACCGACCCGGAGCACAGAAGGTGATGGCCGCGTCGCTGCAGGCGCTCACGCTGACCACCGCCGAGATCCCCGGCGGGCTGGACTACCTGATGGGCGTCATGGCGACGACCAAGTCGGCAGTCATGAAAGCCCTTCTCCCCCACGCGCTGACGCTCACCACTACTGCCGAGGAGCTCCTCGACCTGACCCTGCTGGTCTCGACGCGCGAGAAGCTGCACAAGAAGCGGCTCCTGACCGAGCTCACGAAGGGCGTGCTGGCTGACCGCTTCAATGCCGAAGCCCTGGTCGAGGCGCTCGGCGTCCTGGCCGCCGACCCCGACGTCCGCTTCGCCGCCGACGTCGCCGCGGCGATGGAGCGCCTCGACGCGGCCGTGACTGCGGAGCCGTCGCCGTCATCGACGGGACTGTGGGCACTGACCCCCACGGCCTCGCCCAGGACGCATCCGGGCGCCTGGTGGGACCGGCGCGATCCCCCCACGCTGGACCGGACTTTGAGCCGCGAGGCTAGGTACGACTCCCAGGAGCAGCTCGACCAGTCGATCCGCGACCTGCTGACCTCGATGGCCGAGGGCGAGGACTGGCCAGCGGTCCTCCTGCCCCCGCTCGACCGACTGATCAGCGCCACCGGCCTCTCGCTGAGCAAAACCACCAGGGCGTTCGAGGACCTGTTCCTCGGGGGCGGGATGCGCCAGGCGTACCTTGTCGCGCTCTGGGTCGCCGACCGCTGCTGCGAACTGGCCCGCAGACCCGCCGGGCTGCATCTCTTCCTCCGGATGGTGGGGCAGTACGCGATCGAGGTCCCAGACGACGTCGATCTCGCGCTGCCGCCGCACCTGACCGCCCTCGCCGTTGCGCCCGGCCGGACCAGTGCGCAGGAGGAGGTGCGACGTCTCGGTGCCGCCCTCGCCCGGGTCGCAGATCCGGACATCTGGCTGGCGGACCTGCGAGCGGCCCAAGACCATCCCGTTGCTGCACCGAAGATGCCCCGCGGGCTGTGGCAGCAGGTCGTGGCCCGACCGCTTCCGGCCGAGACACCGGTCAAGGACGACAGGACGGCGCGGGCCGACGACCTCGTCGAGCTGGCCCGCTGCGTGCTCGACACCCGTCAGCACCCGCTTGAGGTGCACGTCTGGTGTCACGACCCCGAGCAGGTTGCGCGGGATCGGCAGTACGTCACCCAAACGCCGGCGGCCGAGGACGAGATCACCGTGCTCAGCGTGGTCACCGGCATCGCCGAGCACGGTCCCGACCGGGTTCGCGGTTCGCTGGTCGCGACGTCGCTGCCCTCCAGCGGCCATCGGCTCACGACCGACCGAGGCGCGGTGCTCACCTGGGCCAGGGGCGTCACCACGCCCCGGGCCTACTGGCGTCTCGCTCTCCGATCCGTCGGGTCCCGGGACGTGATCCGGCGACTGTCGCGTGCTGACAGGGACGCCCACCGAGACATCGAGCAGTTCGCATACACCACGGCCGACTATCCCGAGCAGCTGCCCGACGACCACGACTGGCTCACACGAGCGCCGGTTCTCGCCCGCCTGCTGGCCGCGGACTCGCCGCTGGCCGTGGCCACCGGCGTCGAGGAGATCGACACCGAGCCACTACTGGTCGCGCGCTATCTCCCCCAGGCCTACGACACCGTTGTGTACCTGCGGGTGCTCGAGGCGATCCTCAACGCCGAGAACAACGACGTCCTGCTCGCCGTGCCGACCTTCGCCGACTTCACCTTGGATTTCGACGACCTCCTCGCGCGGCTTCGCGAGAGTGCGGGACGCACGGTCGGCCCGCTGGACCTCGTGCAGGCGCTCCACCGACTGCGCCCGATCGATCCGGGGCGGCTCGGCGAGCTGGACGGGCTCGAGGTGCGGACCACCCCGGAGCTGACCACGCCGGGAGGCGAGGAGTCGTGGGACGCGATCGCGCTCCTACGGCAGTGGGTCGCAGAGGGTGGGCTCGGGCCTGTCCACACCAAAGTCGAGGACGGCAGCTGGGTAAGGACGAGCTCGGCGCCCGTGCCGTTCTCCCGATGCCGGGCCCTGGCTCGTGTCGAGCTGGACGACGACATCTCCCGGTCGGCGTCAGCGGCAGCACTGCTGCGCGTCGCGCCAACCTGGGGTGAGCGCGTGGCTGGGTCGCACGCCTACGCCGGCGGATCGGGTGCCGCCACCACCACTGCACTCTTCCCGGCCCACGCTTCTGGTCGCCTCGGTCCGGCACTGCACGACGAGCTGCTGCGAACGATGGCAAGGGCGACCTCCTACCCCCACGGCGATCCGCTGAGAGGCGCCAGGTGCGCCATCGGCCATGGCCGCGTGGATCCGGTGACGTTCCTCGATGTCGGCGTCGAGCGCTACCACGCTGGCACGCTCGACCTGACGCATCTACTGGCGTCGACCCAGGCTCTCGGCGACGACGGCCTCCTCAGCGAGATCTGGCCGCTGCTGCTCCCCCTGGCCGGCGCACTGTGCGCCGAGCCGCGACGCAAGCCGGACGTCGGGCAGCTGCTCACCCAGCTCGCGGGCTGGGTCGATGAGGTGCCGGATCCCGTGCTGCCGGAGTCGATCAGCACGCTCGCCGCATCGAAGGGCAACACGAAGGCCCACGGAGCTGCGCGTGCCCTGGTCGCCGGCGCCGAGCGCAAGGCGGCACCGTGACGAACGAGTACCGCGCCGAATCGACGCTGGTGGCGAGCGTCGAGGGGGCCATGCTCACGCTGGCCACCGGACTCGGCATGACACCTGAGGGCCCGGTCGAAAACCCGAGCTTCTTCAGCGGGTTCCTGGTCCGCCCCGACGTGGTCGCCGCCGGCCTGCTCGCGGTGGCCGACGTCGCGGGCACCCGCTACGCGGACTTCGGGCTCGCGCAACGGCTGGCCAACCTCGACCCGGTCGTCACCGCCGGCGGCGACGTGCTGCGCTTCGAGTCATTCTCTGCCTGCAACGGCGTCCACGCGCGGCTCGACGTGCTCCGGGAAGGTCTCGGCAGCAGTGACGTCGGGTTCGGCACCACGAACGTCGACATCAACCAGCCGCTGCGGACCGCGTTGGCTCGCACGACACGGGCCGAGGCCCTGCACCTGGTCGTCGGCCACGACGGACTCGCCGCCTCGACACCGGGTGCCACTCACGCGGAGCGCAAGGTCAACCTCCCCGACCGGTGGGTGCGTGGCTTCGCGGAGGTGCCCGGCATCACTGCTGTCATGGAGCATCGCGGCTCGCTGGTCGGGGTGGCGATCCACCGACTCTTCGGCGCGCTGCCGCGGATCGCGCCGCCCGGCCCGTCGATGTGGGTACTGCCGACACCAGCAGGCTGGCGAACGTCCGCACAGCCGCTGCCCCGTGCGATTCCACTGCCCGGCGCCAGCCGACTGCGCGGCGCCGAGCGAGTGCTCCGGTACGCCCACCGCCTCGACGTGTACGTCTCGCCAGGAGGCGCGGCGGCGTGGGTCCTCGAGCTTCCCGGAGCCCGTCTCACCCTGGTCCTCAGCCCGGGGCCATTCAGAGGGTTCTCCGGTGAGGGCGGCCTGCTGATGTGGCTGAGCCACCCTGCGGCGGAGACCATGGGCGAGAAGCTGTTGTCGTTACTGGGCTGGGAGCCGACCGTCGACGCCGACCGGTTGACGCGCGAGAGCGGGCTGGAGTCGGGCGAGGTGACCGCAGGACTGGCGTGGCTGGCGGCCTCGGGACGGCTCGGGTACGACCTGAGCGAGAGCGCATGGTTCCACCGCGAGCTGCCGGTCGAGGTAGGCACGGTTCTTCGGCGCAACCCCCGACTGGCGGCGGCCCAGCGGCTGGTCGATCAGGACCGGGTCCGCGCGAAGGGGCCGGATGGCTGGACGGTCCTCGGCAGCCGCGAGGCGGTCTACGAGGTCAGGGCGCGGGCGAGCGACCCCACCCCGGCCACTCTCACAGCGCACCCGCCAGGCCTGCAGTGCGCCTGCGCCTGGGAGCGCGAGCACGCCGGTGCTCGAGGGCCCTGCAAGCACATCCTGGCGGTGGTCCTGTGCCTGCGCGCCGACCACGACAGGGTGGACCGGCACGAGCGGCACGACTGAGAGGCCGTCAGCGGCGGACGGCCGAGTCGTCAGGTAGGCGTCAGCATCGCGCTCCTACCGTCGTACATCGTGACTCCACGCGTGTTCCGCGCCCCCAAGGTGCCCGACGTCTTCCTGCTCTTCTGGGTCGTCAAGCTGCTCACCACCGGCATCGGGGAGTCCGGTTCGGACTTCCTGGGTGTGGTCAGCATCCCGCTGGCCGCGGCGGTCGGCGTGGGCGGGTTCTTCCTCGCGCTGTGGCTGCAGCTGCGCGCCGGCACCTACCACCCCGTGCGCTACTGGGTGACGGTGCTGATGGTGGCGCTGTTCGGGACGATGATCGCCGACGGGCCGCACGTCGCGCTGGGCACGCCGTACTACGTCGACGCGACGATCTACCTGGTGCTGCTGTGCGGACTGCTGGCCTGGTGGCGGCGCAGCGAGGGCACGCTGTCGGTGCACTCGATCACCACCAGCCGTCGCGAGCGCTTCTACTGGGGCACCGTGCTGCTGACCTTCGGACTCGGGACGGCGCTCGGCGACACCACCGCGATCGACCTGGGCCTGGGCTTCGCCTGGTCGATCGTGCTGTTCGGGGTGCTCATCGTGGTGCCGTTCGTGCTCTGGCGCTGCGGCCTGGACGCCACCATCGCGTTCTGGGCCTCCTACGTGCTCACCCGCCCGCTCGGCGCGTCGGTGGCCGACTGGCTGGGCAAGAAGCCGGCGGCGGGCGGCCACGGCTGGGGCGACGGCACCGTCACCGCGCTCGGGCTCGTCCTCTTCGCCGCCCTGGTCGGCTACCTGGCGCTCACCCACGCCGACGTCGAGGGCCCCCGCGCGTCTCCCGGAC
>NZ_RDBE01000001.1:92566-368878 GCF_003674065.1 Nocardioides mangrovicus | reverse complement strand
CCCCGGAGCCGACCCCGGAGCCGACCCCGGAGCCGACCCCGAGCTCGACGCGGCCGCGGCTCACCGACCGGCTGTGACCGATCCGGTGGGGCTGAGTGGGTCGGCTGTCGACCTACGCCCGCAATGTCCGTTTCAGACCAAACGGCCAGACCTTCCGGGTTTTCCGGACAAGTACCCCACGTGACGTTGGCACTGTCCGTGGGACTGGGCAGGATGACGACCACGATTCATGGGGGGTCATCCGCATGCTGGAGACGACGCGCGTTGCCGGGGAGCGCGCCGCACCGGTCGTACGCCTGCCGCGCCAGCGGCAGTCCTACGAGCGCTGGGTCGCGGCCGCGGGCGACGACACGCGTGCCCAGCGCGCGCTGATGCTGCCGATCGCGCTGTGCGGGCTCGCGCTGCTGGTCATCGCAGCGACGCTGGGGGCGCTCGCCGTCCACGCGGGGCAGCACAGCTCCAGATCGCTGCACCTGCCCGACCACGCCGGCGCGCTCAGCCGCGACGCCACCCCGACCGCCGACCTGAGCAGCCGGATCAGCACCGCCCAGCAGGGCTTCCGCGATCGGTTCGGCCAGCAGCTGGCCGGCGTCGTGGGCGGGGCCTACGTCGCCGACACCGCGGCCACGGGGCGACCGACGGGCCCGGTGGTCTTCGTCGGCGCCGCCATCGACACCGCCGGCGACCCGGGCGAGTTCATCGACGCCTTCACCCGCAGCGCCCGGGCCGCGGGCTACGACGTCGAGGAGGTCGCGGCCGGCAGCGACGCCGCCGGGATCTGCATGAGCACCTCGCGTGGCGAAGCAGCGACCTGCGCCTGGTCCACCGGCGACGCCGTGGGCGAGCTGGTGCCGACCGAGACCGGATGGAGCGTCGACCAGCTCGCCGCGGCGATGCGCGCGATGCGCGGGGCCGCCGAGCGCACCGTCACCGTGTCGTGAGTCGTGCTGTCGTGACCGGCGCCGTCACGAGGTCGTGATGTTGACCATCCAGTGCACACCGAAGCGGTCGACGAGCATGCCGAACCAGTCGCCCCAGGGCGCCTGGCTCAGCTCCTCCTGGATCTGCGCCCCGAGCCGCAGGCCCTCCCACCACAGGCGCAGCAGCGGCTCGTCGTCGCCGTTGAGGCAGACCGAGAACCCACCGGGGTCGGGCTGCTCGCCGACCGCCGCGGAACCGGCGACGGTCGGGGCATCGGCACCCATCAGGGTCAGCACGTCGTCGAGCCGGATCTGGCCGTGCATCACCCACTCGGCCTCCTCCGCGGGCACCTGGAGGGCGCCGGACTCGGCGAAGCTCGTCAGCGTGAGCTCACCGCCGAAGACGGACTGGTAGAAGGTCATCGCCTCTCGAGCAGTGCCGCGAAAGCTCAAGTAGGGGTTCAGTCGCACAGTCATGCCAGGGGTCCTTGCGTACGTGCCCGAGACGCGGAACGGGACCCAGCGTGCGACCGGCGGTGGTGCCTGTGTCCCCCCAGGAAGTGGAGACGGAGCCGGCCGGGAACGGGGGTACCCCGGCCGGCTCCGTGCGGAGGCATGAGGAGGTCACTCCTTCATGAACTCCTTCATCAGCTCCTTCATGAGCTCCTTCATCGATGCCACCTCCCTCGCGGGTCCGCATGGATCGGACACCGCACGACCTCTGGCTGTACGGGCGTGCGGCATGTGGCACTTCGCGCCGGGAACGGTGCGGACACCACATGAACGTGGCCGACGCGATCGGGCCGGAGCAGATGAGCGCGACGATGCGCGCGCGACGGGGTCCCGCATGCACCCTCCTGTGCTCGGCCGGCCCCCGTCGGTCAGGCCCATAGGTACCACCGAAAACGCCAGTACCGCACGTCTATACCGGCAACTGGGAGACTTTGTCCGCGTTCGTCCCGCGTGTCAGTTCACGGTTGTTCCGCGGGGTTTGTTACTCCCCCGTGACACCGTCGATCGACTCGCGGATCAGGTCGGCGTGGCCGTTGTGGCGGGCGTACTCCTCGACCATGTGGACCACGATCCAGCGCAGGCTGGGGCGCTCCCCGTCGCGGCGCCCGATGACGGCCGGCGTCGCCAGGTCGATGTCGGCGACGGCAGCGCGGGCCCGCTCGACGGCGGCGTGCCAGAGCCCGAGCAGCTCCTCGGGTGAGTCCTGCGCGGCCGAGTGCCAGTCCCAGTCGCGGTCGGCGTCCCAGTCCACCGAGTCCCACGGCTCGCCCTCGGGACCGCCCGCCGCCCGGTGGCAGAACCAGTAGTCCTCGTTGAGGGCGCAGTGCTTGAGCATCCCGCCCAGCGTCATGTCCGAGGGTGGCAGCACCCTCGCCAGCTGGGTGCCGTCGAGGCCGCTCACCTTCTGCCACAGGGTCGCACGCTGATAGTCCAGGTAGCCCATCAGCACCTCGCGCTCGTTGCCCTGGAGCGGAGGGTCGAGACGTTCCGTCACTGGTCCTTCACGAACCCGTTCTGCTTGAGCCACTCGTAGGCGACCTCGGCCGGCTCGTCGCCGTCGACGTCGATCTTCGCGTTGAGCTTGAGCAGCACCTGGTTGGTCAGCTTCTTGCTCACCGGAGCGAACAGCTTCTCGATCTGCGGGTACTTCTTCAAGATCGCGTTCTGCACCACGAACGACACGTTGTACTTGGGGAAGAACGACTTGTCGTCCTCGAGCACCTTCAGGTGGAGGGCGACGATGCGGCCGTCGGTGGTGAACACCTCGCCGAAGTTGCACGAGCCCTTGGCGGTGGCGTCGTAGATCGCGCCGGTCTGGTAGGTCTTCAGGTTGCTGCGCGGCACGCCCGAGCCGAGCGGGACGCCGTAGGTCTGCAGCATCCCCTTGAGCCCGTCAGGACGGTTGATCAGCTCGGACTCCACGCAGAAGGTGCGCTCGTTCTGTGGCACGTCCTTGAGCTGGGAGAGCTTGGTGATGTTGAACTTCTTGGCCGTCGCGGCGGTGACCGCGAAGCCGTAGGTGTTGTTCATCGGCGCCGGCTGCAGCCAGTCCAGGCCGTTCTTCTTGCGGTCCTCGTCGCGGACGGCGGTGTACTGCTTCTCCTCGTCGGGGATCGGCTTCTCGTGGCCGAGATAGGTGATCCAGCCGGTGCCGGTGTACTCCCACATGCCGTCGATCTGGTCGTCGAGCATAGCTTGGCGGGCGGAGGCGCTGCCCGGGATGTTGGTGAGGTCCTTGACCTTCGCCCCGTCGGACTGGAGCAGGATGATGGCCATCTTGCCGAGCAGGATGTTCTCGGAGAAGTTCTTCGAGCCCACCGAGAGGTTCACCCCCTCGAGGCTCTTCACGTCGGCCACCGCGCCAGAGAGCTTCCCGGTGGGCACGTAGCCGCCGGCGGTGCCCAGCCCGAAGCAGGCCGACGTGCTGATCGCCACGAGGGCGGCCACGACGGCCAGCCGGAGCGCGCGCATCATCAGATGCCCTTCGGTCGGGCGATCAGCTCGAGCACGCGACCCACCCACTCCACCAGCAACGCCAGCAGCGCGACCAGGACGGCGCCGGCGACCATCACCGGGTAGCGGTAGAGGGTGATGCCCGCGGTCAGCACGCCGCCCAAACCGCCGGCGTTGATGAACGAGGCCAACGAGGCGGTGCCGACGACGAGGATGAGGGCGGTGCGGATGCCGGCCATGATCACCGGGATCGCGAGCGGGAGCTCGATGCGGAACAGCACAGCCCGACCTGAGAGGCCGATGCCGCGACCGGCCTCGACCAACGTCGGGTCGACGCCCTGCAGTCCGGTGATGGTGTTGCGCAGCACCGGCAGGATCCCGTAGAGGGCGAGGGCCAAGATCGCGGTCCAGAAGCCCGACAGATCGCCGTTGAGCCACAGGAACAACAGGACCAGGAGGCCGATCGCCGGGGCCGCCTGGCCCCCGTTCGCCACGCCGACCACGCCGGGGGCGAGGAACTTCGTGCGGGGCCGGGTCAGCAGGATGCCGAGCGGCACGGCGACCGCGACGACGATCGCCGAGGCGACCAGCGTCAACCGGACGTGCTGCCAGATCTGCAGCCACACGTCGCCCCAGGCCAGCGAGCTCTTCTCCACGAAGTCGAGGTCGGCGACGCTGTGCCACCAGGCGTAGGCCGCGAAGCCGACCAGCACGATGATGGGGATGCCGAGCAGCTCGATCGCCGCACCGGCGCCGAGCCCGCTGCGCTTCGCGGCGACCCGCTTGCTCGGTCGGGTCTCAGCCATCAGTGCCGGCCAGGTCGGTGCCGTGGTCGATCTCGTCGTCGCTGCGCGCGATCCGGGTGCCGCCGGTCTCGCTGCCGGCCTCCGCCGCGCTCTGGTTGGCCCGCGCCTGCATGTCGCGCATGTGGTCGGTGACCGCGACGAAGTCCACCACGCCGAGGTAGGCGTCGCGGTCGCCGGTGACGACGGCGCCGCCGTGCCCGTTGCTGAGCATCGTGTCGAGCGCGTCGTTGAGGGTGGCCCGGCTGTCGAGGTTCACCAGGTCCTCGGTGGGCTCGACGATCGTCTCGCCCTTCAGCTGCCGCAACCACGGCCAGCCGCGTGGTCGGTCGCGGTCGTCGAGGACCACGACGGCGAGGTCGCCATTGGCCTGCGCGCGCTGCGCGACCTCCGCGGTGCGCTCGCCGATCCGGGCGGTCGTCGCCGAGCGCAGCTCCACCTCGGAGATGCGGGCCAGGCTCAGCTGCTTGAGCGAGGAGCCCGCGCCCACGAAGTCCGCGACGAACTCGTTGGCGGGGCTGCCGAGGATGACGTCGGGGGTGTCGTACTGGGCGATGTGCGCCTGCTCCTGCAGGATCAGGATCCGATCGCCCATCTTGATCGCCTCGTCGATGTCGTGGGTGACGCAGACGATGGTCTTGCGCAGCTCGCGCTGGATGGAGAGCAGCTCGTCCTGCAGCCGCTGCCGGGTGATCGGGTCGACGGCGCCGAACGGCTCGTCCATGAGGATCACCGGCGGGTCGGCGGCCAGCCCCCGGGCGACGCCGACGCGCTGCTGCTGGCCGCCGGAGAGCTCGCGCGGGTAGCGGTCGCGGTAGCGCGACGGGTCGAGGCTGACCAGGTCGAGCAGCTCGTCGACGCGCTTGACGATGCGGTCGTCGTCCCAGCCGAGCAGCTTCGGCACGATCGCGATGTTCTTGGCCACCGTCATGTGCGGGAACAGCGAGCCGCCCTGGATGACGTAGCCGATGGTGCGCCGCAGCTCGTCGACGCCGCGCTTGCGCACGTCCTGGTCGCCGATGACGATCGTGCCCGAGGAGGGCTCGATGAGCCGGTTGATCATCTTCAGCGTCGTGGTCTTGCCGCAGCCCGAGGGTCCGACGAACATCGCGATCTCGCCGGCCGGGATGGTCAGGCTGATGCCGTCGACGGCGGGCGCCTTCTGGCCCGGATAGACCTTGGTGACGTCCTCGAGCCGGATCTCGGCGCCGCTGACCTCCCCGGTGGCGGAGCTGGGCGCGGCTTCGGTTGCGGTCATCAGACCCGGATTCCCTTCGAGGTGGTGACCCGGCCGAGGAGGATCAGCAGCAGGTCGAGCAGGAGGGCCAGCACGACGATCGCAATCGTGGCCGTGAGGGCGTAGTTGACGGCGTTCTTGCCGCCGATCTGGGTCAGGCCGGTGTAGATCCAGACCCCCAGGCCCGGACCGAGCACGTAGGCGGCGATGGCCGCGATGCCCATCGACATCTGCACCGAGACCCGGATGCCGGCCAGGATCACCGGCCAGGCCAGCGGCAGTCGGACCCGCAGCAGGGCGGCCGGTTCGCTCAGCCCCATGCCGCGCGCGGACTCCATCAGGTTGGCGTCGACGCCTTGCAGCCCGACGATGGCGTTGCGCAGGATCGGCAGCGTCGCGTAGAAGGTGACCGCGACCAGCGCGGTGGTGTCACCCAGCCCCGTGGCCGGCAGCAGCAGCCCGATCAGGGCGAACGACGGGATTGTCAGCCCGATGGCGCTGACCGCGTTGGCCAGCGGCTCCAGGCGCGGCATGCGCGTCACCAGGACCGCCAGCGCCACGGCGATGATCGTGGCGAAGACGACGGCGAGGAGCACGAGGTAGACGTGGTTGAACGCGTTGATGAGCAGCTGTGATCGGCGATCGACGATGAAGTCCCACACGTGCTGTCAGCCTCCGAGCGCTGGGCGAGCGGTCCCCCACCCAAACACACGGTGCGAGACTTTGCGAGTGCGCGTGGTCTCGTTACTCCCCTCGACCACCGAGATCCTGTTCGCCCTCGGGGCCGGTGAGGACGTCGTCGGCGTCACCTTCGAGTGCGACGTCCCCGAGGCCGCGCGGCAGCGTCCGGTGGTGTCCACCAGCGCCATGCCCGAGGGCCTCACTGCGGCCGGGATCGACGCGTGGGTGAGCGGTGCGATGAGTCGCGGCGAGGACCTCTACCACCTCGACGAGGACGCCCTGGCGGGCCTCGACGCCGACCTGGTGGTGACCCAGGACCTGTGCGCGGTGTGCGCCGTGGACGTCAGCGTCGTCGACGACGCGCTCGCCCACCTGGGCTGCACGGCCGAGGTGCTGACCATCGACCCGCACACGCTGGCCGAGGTGCTCGAGTCGGTCCACGTCATCGGCCGCGCCACCGGCCGGTCAGATGAGGCTCACGCGCTGGTGACGTCGCTGCAGGCACGACTCGAGGCGGTGGGCGCACGGGTGGCCGACCGGCCGCGGCCGCGCGTGGCACTGCTGGAGTGGACCGACCCGCCGTTCGCGCCGGGGCACTGGGTACCCGAGATGGTGTCGCTGGCCGGCGGCGAGCCGGTGCTGGGCCGAGCCGGCGAGAAGTCGTACCGCATCGGCTGGGACGACGTCCGCGCCTCGCGACCCGACCTCATCGTCTGCGCGCCGTGCGGCTACGACATGGCTGGCGCGACGGCGCTCGCCCGCGATGTCGAGGCGAGCGGCGAGGTGCCCGGCGTGCCGGTGCACGCCGTCGACGCGAACGGCCTGTTCGCCCGGCCCGGGCCGCGGCTGGTCGACGGGGTGGAGACGCTCGCCGCACTGCTGCACGAGGAGGACCGAGCCGAGCCGGCGGAACGGTTGGTGATGGGGAGACGTGGGTTTCCCCCCACCACCTGAACCGTCCCTCTCCCGAGAGGCCGAACACCCGTGAGGGAGAAAAACTGAGGGTTCGGCCCCCAGGCCTCCAAGCAGGTCCGGTCTCGGATAAATCGTACGTTCCGGACAGGGCCCTGGTCATGCCGAGAGTGCGGTCCGGGGTGGAAATGGCCTGTTCGGGTCAGGGTGGGGTGGCTGGTCGGTCGGCGGGGGTTTTGCCGGGTGCCCGGCAAACCCCGAGAAATTCGCTCCAGATTCGGTCGACGAGAAGAGTTTCGGTAGGTACCCGTCCGAATTCGGGGCTCAGGCCTGGGCCAGGAACGCCAGCAGGTCCTGCCGGGTGAGGACGCCGACGGGGCGGCCGTCGTCTTGGACCAGGAGCGCGTCGGCCTGCTCGAGGCGGCCGACGGCCTCGCCGACGGGGACGCCGGCGCCGACGGTCGGCAGCGGGTCGCCCATGTGCTGCTCGATGGTGTCGGCCAGCCGGGCCTGGCCGGTGAACAGGGCGTCGAGCAGGTCGCGCTCGGAGACCGAGCCGGCCACCTCCGCGGCCATCACCGGCGGCTCGGCGCGGACGACGGGCATCTGCGAGACGCCGTACTCCTGCAGGATGTGCACGGCCTCGGCGATGGTCTCGTTCGGGTGGGTGTGCACCAGGGCGGGGATGTCGCCCTTCTTCGCGCGCAGCACCTCGCCGATGGTCTGCTGCGGCTGCGCGCCGCCGGGGCGGAAGCCGTAGGAGGCCAGCCAGTCGTCGTTGAACACCTTGGTCAGGTAGCCGCGCCCGGAGTCGGGCAGCAGGACGACGATCACCGCCTCAGGGTCGTCGAGCTCGTGCGCGAGCTGCACCGCCGCGAAGGCCGCCATGCCCGAGGACCCGCCCACCAGCAGGCCGTCCTCGCGGGCGAGGCGGCGAGTGAAGGCGAAGGAGTCAGCGTCGGAGACCTCGATGATCCGGTCGGCGACGGTGCGGTCGTACGTCTCGGGCCAGAAGTCCTCGCCGACCCCCTCGACCAGGTATGGACGGCCGCTGCCGCCGGAGTACACCGAGCCCGCCGGGTCGGCGCCGATCACCTGGACCTGATCGTTCTGCTCCTTCAGGTAGCGCCCCGTGCCGCTGATGGTGCCGCCGGTGCCGACGCCGGCCACGAAGTGGGTGATCCGCCCCTCGGTCTGCCGCCAGATCTCCGGACCGGTCTGCTCGTAGTGCGAGAGCGGGTTGTTCGGGTTGGCGTACTGGTTGGGCTTCCAGGCGCCCGGCTGCTTCGAGAGCCGGTCGGAGACGTTGTAGTAGGAGTCCGGGTGCTCGGGGGCCACCGCGGTGGGGCAGACGACGACCTCGGCCCCGTAGGCACGCAGCACGTTGCGCTTGTCCTCGCTGACCTTGTCCGGGCAGACGAACACGCACCGGTAGCCGCGCTGCTGGGCCACCAGCGCCAGCCCGACACCGGTGTTGCCGGAGGTTGGCTCGACGATGGTGCCGCCCGGCTGGAGCTCACCGGAGCGCTCGGCGGCGTCGATCATCCGCACCGCGATGCGGTCCTTCACCGAGCCGCCCGGGTTGAGGTACTCGACCTTGGCCAGCACCAGCGGCGCGGCGCCGTCGGCGGTGCGGTTCAGGCGCACCAAGGGGGTGTTGCCGATGACGTCGAGCAGGCTCTCCGCGTACTGCATACGGCCACGCTATCGACGGTTCTTACGATGGTGCATATGGGTCGGGCCGGTGCAGCGCGCAAGCTCGCCGCCGCGGCGGCGTACGGGGGCGGTGGGCTCTCGGTCATCGGCGCCTCGATCTTCGGCGTCATCGCCGCCGAGGCCCGCATCGCGCGCCACCTCATCGGCCACACCCAGGGCCGCGTGCCCGACGCCACCGGCTGGTACGGCCGCGACCGGCCCGGGCCGGCGATCCGCATGGTGCTGCTGGGCGACTCCAGCGCCGCCGGCTACGGCGTGCAGCGCGTCGAGGAGACGCCCGGCGCCGTGCTGGCCTCGGGCCTCTCCCAGCAGTCCGGGCGGCGGGTCTTCCTCCGCACGCTGTGCCGGGTGGGCGCGCGCTCCAGCGAGCTGGCCGGGCAGGTGGGTCGCGCGCTGCCGACGCGCCCCGACGTCGCGGTGGTGCTCATCGGCGCCAACGACGTCACCCACGGCGTGCTGCCCTCGGCCTCGGTGCGCCAGCTGGCCGAGGCGGTGCGGATGCTGCGCGAGGCCCGCGTCGAGGTGGTCGTCGGCACCTGTCCCGACCTGGGGACCGTCCGGCCGATCCCGCAGCCGCTGAAGTTGCTGGCCCGCACCTGGTCGCGCCGGATCGCGGCCGCGCAGACCATCGTCACGGTCGAGAGTGGCGGGCGCACCGTGTCGCTGGCCTCGATCCTCGGGCCGGACTTCGCGGCCGAGCCGGGCCTCTACTTCGGCCCCGACCGCTTCCACCCCTCCGCCACCGGCTACGCCTCGCTGGCAGCGGTACTGATCCCCTCCGTGCTCGCCTCCCTCGGGCTGGCCCCCGACGACGAGGACTACCCGGTCGCCCGGCGCGGCGAGGGCGTCATGCCGGTCGCGAAGGCCGCGGCGCGCGCGGCGCGCACGCCGGGCGCCGAGCTCGACGGCACCGACGTCGCCGGCAGGGCCCACGGCGTCGGCGGGCGCTGGGTCACCTTCATGCGCCGGCGTCGCCACCACACCACCGCCGAGGCTCCCGACTCCCGCGAGCCCGACCCGGTCACAGCCGACGGAGCAGGTCCAGCCGCTCGCCGATGACCTCGGCCAGCGTCCGGTCGCCCGGCTCCTCGAGCCACGCGGCGAACCCCAGCCGGAAGACCGTGAGGGCCGCCTCGGCCACCAGCTCGGCCTCGACGTCGGCCACGCCGCGCTCGCGCAGGACTCCCGCGAGGATGGTCGCCAGCCTGGCCAGCTTCGTCAGCTCGCGGCCCTGCAGGTCGGCATGGTCGAGCAGCATGTCCTGGCGCTGACGCGACCAGGCTCGGCTGCCGCCGATCATGGTGGCACCGGCGGTCAGCGCCGCCGCCACGGCGTCCCACGCCGTCGCCTCGGGAGCGGTTGCGCGGGCCGCGGCGGCCATCGCCTCCTCCAGCTGATCCGATCCGGCGAAGAGCACCTCGCGCTTGTCGGGGTAGTACCGGAAGAAGGTCCGCGGCGTCAGCCCCGCCCGCTCGGCGATCTGGGCGACCGTCGTCTCCTCGAACCCCTGCTCCACGAACAGGTCGCGCGCGGCCAGGCGCAGCCGTTCGGCGGCGTCCGGCTCCCAGCGACCCATCACCCCATCGTAGTGATGACACAGCGTGACATGGCGAGGTACAGTGATGTCACACCATGACATCAGGAGGAACCATGAAGGTCTTCGTCACCGGAGCATCGGGCTGGATCGGGTCGGCCGCCGTCGCCGAGCTGGTCGCGGCCGGGCACGACGTCGTCGGGCTGGCCCGCTCTGACGCCTCGGCCGAGCACGTGGCCGAGCTGGGCGCCGAGGTTCTGCGCGGCAGCATCGACCAACCCGACGGGCTGCGCGAGACCGCGGCAGGCGTCGACGCGGTCGTCCATCTCGCCTACCACCACGACTTCAGCCAGATGGCCGAGGCCGCCGAGCTCGACCGGGGCGTCATCGCCGCCGTCGGCGAGGCGCTGCCCGAGGGCGGCACACTGCTCATCGCCTCGGGAACCCTCGGCCTGGCCACGGGCCGCCCCGGCACCGAGGAGGACCGGCCCGAGCCATCGGGCCACCCGCGGCTGGCCAACGCCGACCTCGCCCTCTCCCTCGCCGACCGTGGGCTGCACCCCGTGGTGGCCCGGTTCGCCCCGACGGTGCACGGCGCGGGCGACCACGGCTTCACTGCCCGGCTGGTCGAGATCGCGCGCGAGAGCGGAGTCTCGGCCTACGTCGGCGACGGCGCCAACCGCTGGCCCGCCGTCCATCGCCTCGACGCCGGCGAGCTCGTCCGGCGTGCGGTCGAGGACCCGACCATGCCGATCGTGCACGCGATCGCCGAGGAGGGAGTGGCGGCGCGCGACATCGCCACCGCCATCGGCGAGGGTCTCGGGCTGCCGGTGGAGCCGCGACCTGCCGAGCACTTCGGCTGGCTGGGCGCCTTCTTCGCCGCCGACATCCCGGCCTCCAGCGACCTCACTCGCGAGCGGCTGGGTTGGGAGCCGAGCCGGGCGGGGTTGATCGCCGACTTGGAGGCGGGCAGCTACTTCTGAGGTGCGCCAACTCCACACTTGCGAAGGAACGCGGGGCGCAAGTCCGACATGTCGCAGCCACAACTTCGCAAGTGCACGACTTTGGCGATCGGACCCCCCGCGCAACCCCACCCACTCACGACGCGAAGAAGCCCAGCAGCCCTCACGTGGAGGGCTGCTGGGCCGGTGATCGGGCTGCTTACCGCCGCGAGAGGATCGCCAGCAGCCGGAGCAGCTGGATGTAGATCCAGATCAGGGTGACGGTCAGGCCGAACGCCGCGCGCCAGGACTCCCGCTCGGGCAGGCCGGCGGCGACACCGCGCTCGACGAAGTCGAAGTCGAGCATCAGCATGAAGATGGCGATGACCAGGCCGACGACGCTCATGATCAGGCCCAGCGTGCCGAAGCCGTTGAAGCCGATCGCGGAGCCGAAGAAGCCGAGCACCATGTCGAGCACCACCAGGCCCACGAAGCCGAACATCGCGGCGGTGACCGCGCGGCGGAACTTGTCGGTGACCTTGATGTTGAAGAACTTGTAGGCCGCCAGCGTGCCCGCGAACGCGGCCACCGTGCCGACCACGGCGCCGGTGACGACGCCCGGGCCGAACTGCAGCTGGTAGAGCTTGCTGATGCCGCCGATGAACAGGCCCTCGCACGCGGCATAGGCGATGACGAGCGCGGGGCTCACCACGCGCTTGAACGAGTTCACCAGCGAGAGCACGAACCCGCCGAGCGCACCGACGAGGATCGCGGCGTAGAGGCCGCCGGCCAGCGAGGAGTTGACGTAGTCCTCGCCGAAGGCGTCCTGGCTGACCACGTTGCCGGTGACGATCCAGGTGATCACGGCGGCGACGAGCACGACACCGAGCGTCAGCCCGGTCTTCTGCACGACCGAGTCGACCGTCATCCGGCCCTGGTCGGACTGGTGGGTGTAGGGGCTGGTGGGGGTGGCGACGGTGGTCTGGCCGGCGCCGGTGCTCCACGTGGACGGGTCGCCGTAGCCGTCGTAGGCCTTGCCGTTGAATCCTTCGGCGCGACGGAAGACGGGGTTGTTGCTCTGCATGTGAGCCTCCTTGTGCTGTGGGAACGATCCACGGCGAGGCGGTGTTCCCGCGACCGCTCCCCCGCCTACCGTCATGGATCGTGCTCAAGTATCTCGGCTCCAAACGCCGATTGGTACCGGTTCTGGGCGCGATCGCGCGGGCGGTGGGCGCGCGCACCGCCCTCGACCTGTTCACCGGCACCACCCGCGTCGCCCAGGAGCTCAAGCGGACCGGGCTGCAGGTCACCGCGGTGGACTGCGCGACCTACAGCAAGGTGCTGGCCGACTGCTACGTCGCCACCGACGCGTGCCTCGTCGATCCTGCCGCCCTCGACGACGCCCTCGCCCGCCTGGCCGCGCTGCCCGGACGTCCCGGCTACGTCACCGAGACCTTCTGCCGGCGCTCGCGGTACTTCCAGCCCCCCAACGGCGCACGCATCGACGCGATCCGCGACGCGATCGAGGACCACGCCGGCACGCCCCTCCACGCCATCTTGCTGACCAGCCTGCTGCTGGCCGCGGACCGGGTGGACTCGACCACGGGCCTGCAGATGGCCTATCTCAAGCAGTGGGCGCCTCGCTCGTTCCGCGATCTGAAGCTGCGCCGGCCCGAGCTGCTGCCCGGCACCGGCACGGCGTTGCTGGCCGACGCCTCGCAGGTCGCCGACACGCTCCCGGCGGTCGACCTGGCCTACCTCGACCCGCCCTACAACCAGCACCGCTACTTCACGAACTACCACGTCTGGGAGACCCTCGTGCGCTGGGACTCACCGGCCCACTACGGCATCGCCTGCAAGCGGGTCGACGCCCGCGAGGAGGTGGGCAGGAGCGTCTTCAACCGCAAGCGCGAGATGCCGGCGGCACTCGCCTCGCTGCTCGGGCGGGTGCGGGCCGAGGTGGTCGTCGTCTCCTACAACGACGAGGCGTGGGTGAGCGCCGAGCAGATCACCGGCTGGCTGCGCGGGGCCGGCCACGAGGCGGTCGAGGTGCTCGCCTTCGACGCCCGGCGCTACGTCGGCGCGCAGATCGGCGTCTTCAACCCGGCCGGTGAGCGTGTGGGTGAGACCGGACGGCTGCGCAACACCGAGTACGTGTTCGTCGCCGGCCCGCGGGACAAGGTGGCCGCGGCCGCTCAGGGCGCCAGGGTCGACTCCCGGTAGCGCTGGAGCAGCTCGCGAGCCCGGGCCTCGTCGCGGTCGGCGAGCGGCACCAGCAGCTCGGCCACGACGTCGGTCAGCTCGGCCACGCGACGGTTGAGGCGCCGGTTCTCCTCGACCGAGCGGGCCAGCTCGCGCAGCCAGGTGGGCAGGCCGGTGAGCCGGCGGCGGGTGGGAGCGGTCATGGTGATCGGTTCCTTCTGCGACGTGGTGGGCCAGTGCTGAGTGGTGGTGAGCCAGCGCGCCTCGAGGCGCGCGACGTACGGGTCGGGCTCGTCGAGGAAGCCCTCGCCGGGACCGACGTCGATCTGGTCCACCCGACCGCCGTGACGCTCGACCTCGGCGGCGACCACCGCCGGGTCGAGCCGACGCACCAGGCCGGTGGCGTCGGCCGGCTCGGCGTCGGGTCCGGACGCGAGGAACTCCGCGACCACCGTGCCGCCGCGTCGCAGCGCGGTGGCGCACAGGAGCCACAGGTTGTCGCGCGCCTCGGCGTCGAGGCAGCCCAGCAGCTGCCGGGCGTAGATCGTCGGCGGCCGCTCGATGCGCGCCAGCTCGGCAGCCGCGAGCAGGGTGGCGCGCAGGTCGTTGAGCGGCAGCACGCCGACCTCGGCCCCGGCGTCGCCCAGCCGACGCAGCCGCCGACGGGTCTGCCGGATCGCGGCGCCGGAGTAGTCGTAGGCGCGGACGCGGTGGCCGCGGCGGGTGAGGAACACCGCGTCGCGACCGTTGCCGGAGCCGAGGTCGACCACCTCGGAGCCCGCCGGCGACCGGGAGTCCACCCACCTGGCGAACCCGGAGCCACCGCGCGGCAGCTCGCGGCGGCGGTCGCGGAACAGCTCGTTCCACTCCACGACGTCGGTGCGTGCACCCCTCAGCCAGCCGTCGAGCCGCCGCACCCCGTCCGGCGGGTCGTCGGGCTGGAAGGAGGGGTCGGGCACGCGCCAGCCGGCGCCGTAGAGGAAGGCCAGCACCTGCGCGGGATCGGCGGGCGCCGCGAGCTCGACGCCTTCGAGGACGACGGTCGAGGCGGGCGTGAGTGCCGATGCGGGGAGCCGGCCGCTGCGGCCGCCGAGCTGGAAGAACGTCTCGCCGACGTGGAAGGCGGCGAAGACGTCGACGTGCACCGAGCGGCCGTCGTCGAGCGGGAGGAACAGCTTGAGGTCGGCGCCCGACATCCGCACCACCTTCCAGCCGAGCGCCCGCAGCTCGCGCTCGATGCGGTAGGACTCACGGACGACGTCGGCCGGGTGCGTGTGGCGGCTCAGGTAGGCCAGATCGGTGTCGGAGTCGTGGTCGATCATCCGGCCCTCGCGCACCGCCCCGAGCAGCGCGCCGTAGCTGAGATGGGCATCGATGCCGACCCGCTCGCGCAGGTCGGCCAGGGCCCGCGCGGTGCCGGCGACGACGGCGGCCCGGTCGCCGCCGTCGGTGGCCCCGAAGACCCGGGTGAGGTGACCCGCGCGGTCGACCGAGAGCCGCGCGCCGCGGCCGTCCTCGAGCGTGAGGACCCGCGGGTTGTTGCGGAAGGCGACCGGTTCCTCGAAGTGCACGAGGCCGTTGCCGCGGCCCTCCAGCCGCACGGTGGCGGTGCCGTCGAGGAGCGGCGAGAGCGGAGCGGGCCACGGCACGTGCCAGGCCGGCGTGCGCCCGGTGGCGCAGCGCGCACCGTCGCGGTCGGGGACGAACGACCACACGTAGCGGCCGTCGAAGCGCACGACCACCGGGCCCCTGATGCGGGTGGGCAGCGCCAGCCGGCGCTCGTCGACGCTGATCGCGCTCACGCGCACCAGCGCAGCGCGTCCTCGGCCAGGTCGGCCGGTGCGTGGATCCCCCGTAGCTCGGGACGCCTGGCGAACAGCAGGGCGAGCGCGCTCGCCGCGCGGTCCGCCCGGTCCTGCACCTCGGCGGCGTCGGTCATCGGCTTCTCCGCTCCCTTGGTCTGGTTAGTCACCTAGGTTAGTAGAGAATGGCTCTTGCCGCGACCACCGCGCAAGCGGATCATCGCCGCCATGCGTCGTCGCCTGCTGGTCGGACTCGTCACCGTGCTGCTGGTCTCGGCGACGACGTCGGTGGTGCACGCGGTCACCCCGCGCCGCGTCGGCTCGCTCGCGCTGCACCGGTGCCGGCTCGGCGTGGCCGCCTGGTGCGGGTCCTTACACGTGCCGCTGGACTACACCGACGCCTCGGCAGGGACGATCCGGATCGGCTTCGGCTGGCTGCCCGCACGCGGCCGCCCCACCGGCACCGTCGTGGCGGAGGAGGGCGGTCCCGGCTACCCCTCGACCGGCACGGCGGCCGACTACGCCGCGATGCTCGGCGGGCTGCGCCGACACCGCAACCTGCTCGTGGTCGACGCCCGCGGCACCGGCCGCTCGACGCCGCTGGACTGCCGCAGCCTGCAGTGGCTGCGCGTGCCCTCGCCACGGATCCCGTCCCGGGTGGCCGCCTGCGGCCAGCAGCTGGACCACACCTTCCGTCGGGCCGATGGCAGCTACGTGCACGCCTCGGACCTCTTCACCACCGCGAACACCGCCCGCGACCTCGCCCGGGTGCTCGACGCGCTAGGCCTTGGCACGGTCGACCTGTACGGCGACTCCTACGGCACCTACGTCGCGCAGTCGTTCCTCTCCCGCTATCCGGGTCGGCTGCGCTCGGTGGTGCTCGACTCGGCCTACGAGGCGCGCGACCTCGACCCGTGGTACCGCACCACCCCCACCACGGCGCATCGCGCCTTCGACATCGTGTGCCGCCGCGCGGCGCACTGCCACGGCTCCACCTGGCGGCGCCTGGGCCGCACGGTGCGACGGCTGCGGCGCCACCACGACGGCCGCGACGTGACGGCCCTGGTCAACATCGTCAACGACGCCGGCTACGACACGTACCCCTACGAGCACCTCGACCCGGCGCTGCGTGCGTACCTCCGCCACGGCGACCTGCGAGCGTTGCGCCGGCTCTACGCCCGCGACATCGCCGAGGACTACAGCGACTACGTGCGCACGCCCGCGTCGTACTACTCCGACGGCCTCTACTTCGCCGTGGCGTGCAGCGACTACCCGCAGCTGTTCGACATGGGAGCCGCACCGGCGCAGCGACGGCAGCAGCTCGATGCCTCGATCGCCGCCCTGCCGGCCGACACCTTCGCGCCGTTCACGACGCGCGAGTGGCTGCGCATGCTGCCCTACACCGAGACCTACACGGCCTGCCTGGACTGGCCGACGCCTACCCACGCAGCCGACCCGCCGGTGCCCGACGGCGCCAGCATGGACGCCACCGGCGTGCCCGTGCTGGTGCTCAACGGCGAGCTCGACTCCCTCACCCCGGCCGTCGGCGGCGCCCACGTGGCCGCGCAGATCGGCCCCGCTGCGCAGGCGTACGTGGCCGCGAACAACGTCCACCTGGTCGCACTGGACGCCACCACCTGCGGCGCCCGTGTCGTACGCCGGTTCCTGACCGACCCGCGACGTCGACCACGCGCCGGCTGCCTGGGCCGGATCCCGGCGCTGCGCGTGGCGCGAGGATGAACGTGCGATCCGCCTCGCGGCGACGAACCGTTTGCCAGACTTGGCCTCGTGTCCCTACGTGATCCGTCGGCGCCGACGGGTCCTCGAGTAGGGGCGGCCGCCCTCGCATGCCTGCTGGCGCTCGTCGCTGCGGGCGTCGCCGGCTGGGGATGGGGTGGCGCCGACGGTGACGGGCCGCAGGGCGGCACACACGTGGTCGCGCTCTTCGTGGGCCAGTTCCTCTCGATCCTGCTGCTGGTGCTGAGCGGCTTCGTGCTGCCCTATCGCTGGCGCACCTCCTCGGTGCTGGGCCCGCTGCTGGTCGGGCTGGTGGGCGCCGACCTGGTGGTGGCAGGGCTGGGATACCGCATCGGTGGTGGATCCGCGGCCGGCGGCCTGGGCATCGCGATCGCCGGAGTGCTCGTGCTGGCCGTGGGAGCGTCGACGGTCTGGCTCAAGCGGCGGGCCCGGGCGCGCCGCGACGACGTTCGCGCCCACGGGGCAGCCGTCGCGGGACTCATCACCGAGGTCTCGACGTCCGAGTCGGTCAACAACGTGCCGCGGTGGCGCATCGTCGTCAGGTTCGTCGACAGCGCCGGGGACACGCGATACTGGGTGGACCACCGCACGACCTACTCGCCGCCGGCGCAGGGGCAGCAGGTGCTCGTGCACTACGACCCGGCGAACCCCGGCGACAAGCGTCACATCGTCGCCGACTACTGACGGGCCCGACGGCCCACCTCACTCGACGACGAGACCGGGCCGGGCGCGTCGAGGAGTCGTCACGTCCTGTCATTGAGGGCGACCATCGCGTCGTAGAGCTGCTGGTCGGTCATGGGGGGTTCGGCGAGCCGGTGTGACCGCTCCGCCCGGTAGGCGTCGAGCATGAGGTGGAGGTAGCGGCGCCACGCCTGTGGCGCGGTGTCGCGCGTGGCGTCCATGACCGGGCCGACGGACCAGATGAGGTTGACGATGTCGGCTCGGGTGATGTCGGCGCGAGCGGCGCCGGCGTTCTGCGCCCGCTCGAGGACTTCGGCGATCTGGTCGCACATCTGGTCGTGGATGCGTTCGGTCTCGGCGCTGTCGGTGAATCGACGGGACAAGAAGTCGTTGAAGCCGCGATCTCCGGCCTGGGTGGCGAACAGGTTCTCCAGGTAGGACACGAACGCCTTCCACGGATCGGCCGTCGACAACGCTTGCGCGGCCTGGGCTCCGAACTCCTCGATCCGGGGCCGGAAAGCCGCCATCAGCAGGTCCAGTCGCGTGGGGAAGTGGCGGTACAGGGTGCCGGTGGACACCTTCGCCTCGCGCGCCACCCTCTCCAACGAGGCATCGACGCCGCGGGCCGCGAACTCGCGCTGCGCAGCTGCCACCAGCCTCGCCCTGTGCTCGCGCGCATCACGTCGCAGGGGCCGCTGTCCCCGCTCGCCGTCGCCCGCGCTCACTTCCTGATCGTACCCGGAAGTCGAGGGTCGCCTCCGGAATAAGTCGAGGCACCCCTCCGCTACGCCGACTACCAGGGCGCGAGCCTCGCCGTGAGCGCCCTCGACCACCCACCCGCCGCACACGAGAGAGACACCCATGACCACCATCAGCATCATCGGCACCGGGAACATGGCCACCGCCATCGGCATCCGGGCGGCCCGATACGGCCACACCGTCGAGATCATCGGCCGCGACCGGACCAAGGCGCGGGCCGCCGTCGAGACCATCGGCGACGGCGCACATGTCGGCACCTACGGCGCCGAGCCGAACGGCGACCTCGTCTTCCTCGCCGTCCTCCACCAAGGGGCGGTCGAGGCAGTGCGCGATCACGGCGACGCGCTGGCCGGGAAGACCCTGGTGGACATCACCAACCCGTTCAACGACGACGGCACCGGCGTCGTCACCACCGAAGGGCACTCGGTGACCCAGCAGATCGCGGCGGCAGCACCCCCGAGCGCGCACGTCCTCAAGGCCTTCAACACCACGTTCCGAGACGTCCTGGCCCAGGCGACACCCCTCGACGTCCTCTTCGCCGGCCACGACGAGGGCGCTCGGGCGCAGTTCGCAGCCTTCGCCCGGAGCCTCGACCTGCGCCCCCTGGACACCGGAGGCCTGGAGATGACCTACGTCCTGGAGTGGGCCGCCATCCTCCTCATGGGCCTGGCACGCAACGGCGCCGGATGGGACGTCTCGCTCGGCGCGCAGATCCGCTGAGGGCCGCACCGCCTCATCAGGGACCCACCCTGCTGAGGCGGTGTCGCCAGACCCTCAGCACACCGTCGCGAGCTGGCGGACCGACGAGAGCCGGTGACTCGGTTCACGGTCGTCTGGTGCCCCGGGTGGGGGTCGAACCCACACTGGGAGGTTTTTAAGACCTCTTCCTCTGCCGTTGGGATACCGGGGCCGTGCGCAGACTAGTCTCGCCCGCCAGCTCCGGCTCACCCGTCGAGGAGGTCGGCGGTGAGGTCCTGGACGCGGGCGACGCCGCTGAGCGCCAGCGTCAGGTCGAGCTCGGCGATGATGCTCTCCAGCACCGTGCGGACGCCGGCCTCGCCGGCGAGCGCGAGGCCGTAGACGTAGGGGCGGCCGATCAGGACGGCGTCGGCGCCCAGGGCGAGGGCCACGGCGACGTCGGCGCCGCTGCGGACGCCGGAGTCGAAGAGCACCGGCACGCGGCCGGCCACCTCCTCGGCGATGCCGGGCAGCGCGTCGAGGGAGGCCACGGCGTTGTCGACCTGCCGGCCGCCGTGATTGGACACGACGATCCCGTCGACGCCGTGCTCCAGAGCGAGCCGGGCGTCGTCGCGGTGCTGCAGGCCCTTGACCAGGATCGGCAGCGAGGTCATCTCGCGCAGCCGGGCGAGGTCGTCCCAGGTGAGGTCGGAGCGGGAGAAGACGTCGAGGAACGTCTCCACCGCGGCGCGCGGGCGGGACGAGCGCAGGTTGGCCAGCAGCGGGCCCGGGTAGTGCCGGGCCATCGACACCAGCGCCCGCACGGCGGCCAGCGTCGGGCGCGGCGTGGGCTCGGACGAGGGCGGCCGCTTGTCCACCAGCCGCCGGAAGACCGGGTCGGAGGTGTACTGCGCGATGCCCTCGGCCCGCGCGAACGGCAGGTAGGCCAGGTCGAGGTCGTGGGTGCGCCAGCCCAGCAGGTGGGTGTCGAGCGTGACCACGATCGCCTCGGCGCCGATCGCCTCGGCCCGGGTGAGGAACGAGGCCACGACGTCCTCGTCGCGGCTCCAGTACAGCTGGAACCAGCGCGGCGTCGAGCCCAGCGAGGGCACCACCTGCTCCATCGGCACCGACGCCTGCGTCGAGAGCACCATCGGGACGCCGGTGGCGGCGGCGGCGCGGGCCACCGCGTGCTCGGCCTGGGGGTGCGCCATCTCCAGCACCCCGATCGGGGCCAGCGCCAGCGGCACGGGCCAGCGGCGACCGCCGGCGATGCGGCCCAGGTCGACACCGAGGTCGCGCTCGGCGACGTCGACGAACATGCGGGGCACGATGCGCCGGCGTGCGAACGCCGCGACGTTGGCCGCCACGGTGCGCTGCTGCCCCGCGCCGCCGGCCACGTAGCTCCACGCCTGCGGCGACATCGCCCGGTGGGCGGCGACCTCGAGCGCGACCGGCTCGGTGGGCACCGCCGGACGCCGGCCGAACACCCCGGCCTGGTAGATGCGGCCCTGGATCTCCCGGCCCAGGTTCACAGCACTGCCCGCTCGCGGATCACAGCTCACCCTCTCATCGACGTGGACAGGCCCTACCGGGTGCCGGCCGGCCGTGGCACGAGGCTCGTGCCGAGCAGCGTCCTGAGGGCCTCGCGCGCCTCGGCGACGGGGTTCTCCGCGGTCATTCGCAGCGACTCGCGCCAGGCCGCGCCCACGAGGAGACCCAGCTCCGGGCTGGCGACCACCTCGGCGATGACGGCGACCAGCTGGTCGCCGTCCGGCGATCGGGCCTCCGTGGGCCACTCCTGGGCCAGCAGCCTGGTCAGCCCTGCTCTGACGACGTAGTCGAATCCGACCAGCACGATCGCGGAGAGCTCGCGGCGAGGACCGCCGCCCTGGAGGGCAGCAGCTCCCTCGAGCCGATCCGCGACCCGTCGCTCCACGTCACGACGGACCAGGGAGTAGAGCCCGGCCTTGCTGGCGAAGTGGTGGTACAGCGAACCCGTGGTCACCTCGGCGTGACGGGCGATCGCCTGGACCGACACGTCCTCGTACCGGTCGCGGCCGAAGAGGTCCAGAGCCGATTGGACCAGTCGACCCGAGGTGGTCCCCGGCACTGGCACCCATCCCTCCACGAGGCTATCGTAGCTCTCCTACGTATTCCGTAACCACGTTATGGAGCCATCATGAGACTGACGTTCTACTACGCTCCCGTCACCGACCTGGCGGCCGCGACCGCCTACTACCGCGACCAGCTGGGCTTCGACGAGGCTTGGCGGGAGGGGGACGACACGGTCTCGTTCTGGATGCCCGGCCGGGTCGGCCAGGTCATGCTGTCGCTGACCGAGCAGCCACCGGGACCGATGTACCTCGTCGACGACCTCGCGGAGTGGCTGGCGAGCCATCCCGGCGTCGACCTGATCTCGCCGCCGTACGCCATTCCGGGCGGTCGGGTCGCCGGGGTCCGGGGACCCGAGTCGAACGCTTACTACGTCTTCGACCAGCCCGACGCCTAGGGCACGGGACCACCCGACGCGCGCCCCGGGGCTAGTCTCGCCTCCCGTGACCGACGACGTGACCGTGCGCGGGCGGCTGCTCGACGCGCAGACGCGTTGCGTGCACTGGGGTTCAGTGCTCGACGTCGTCGCGATCCGGCTGGCCTGCTGCACGCCGTACTACCCCTGTCGGACCTGCCACGACGAGGCTGCCGACCACCCGGCGGTGACCTGGCCACCCGGGTCGGAGGACGAGACGGCCGCGCTGTGCGGGGTGTGCCACGAGCGGCTCACCATCGCCGAGTACCTGTCGTGCGACAACAGCTGCCCCCGCTGCGGGGCGGGGTTCAACCCGGGGTGCCGGCTGCACCGGGGGCTGTACTTCGGCTGAGGCGTCCCCGGTGGCGAGCGGCAGGGTCAGCGGGCGCGGCGCAGGTCGCGGGCCCGCTCGAGGAGCAACTCGTGCTTGGCCTCGGCCTTCTTGATCTGGCGGTCGTCACGCAGCGGGAGCTGCAGCTGGTCCTCGGCCGCGATGCCGGCCTGGAGCTCCCTGACGCGCTCGAGCTCGGAGTCGAGCTCGGCGCCGAAGAGCAGCGCGACGTTGGTGATCCAGATCCACAGCAGCGCCACGATCACGAAGGCCAGCGAGCCGTAGGTCTTGTTGTAGCTGCCGAAGTTGGCGACGTAGAAGGCGAACCCGACCGAGGCGACGAGCCAGATCACGATGGCGACGAACGCGCCCACCGACACCCAGCGGATGTGTGGCTGCTTGACGTTCGGGGTGGCGTAGTAGAGCAGCGCCACGACGAGCACGACGATGACGAGCAGCACCGGCCACTTGGCGATGTTCCAGACCAGCACGGTCTGGTCACCGACGCCGATCTTGCTGCCGATCGAGTCGGCGACCGAGCCGCTGACGACCAGGATCACCAGCGCCCCCGCGATCAGCACCACCGCGACGAGGGTGACCAGGAACTGCAGCGGGCGCAGGATCCAGATCGGACGACCCTCCTCGACCTCGAGGATGGTGTTCATCGCCTGCCGGAACCCGGCGACGTAGCCGGAGGCCGAGAGCAGCGCCAGCACGATGCCGACGACCAGACCGATGCCGGCGCCCTGGGCGGTGGCCAGGTTCTCCACGAACGGACGCACCTGGTTGGTCAGGAACCCGTCGCTGACCAACGGCCGCATCACGTCGAGCACGGCCTTGATCGAGCTGTCGGCCTGGCCGACGACGCCGAGCAGCGAGAGCAGCGCGATCAGCGCGGGGAAGATCGCGAAAACCGCGTAGTAGGTGAGGCCGGCGGCCAGGCCGGTGCAGTTGTCGGCCGAGAACTCCGCGAGCGTGCGCGAGAGCGCCTGCCGGATCGCGACGCCCTCCAGCTTCGTGGGCCCGGACGGCTTGTCGGGGTGCTCGGGAGCGGGTCGCTCCTCGAGCTCGTTGTAGGCCACGGCCGGGCGGCCCGTGCCGCTGCCCGTGACGCCGCCGTCCACCGGCCGGCCCGTGTCGTCCTCAGCCACCCGAGACTCCTCCCACCAGCGACCACGCTATCCCGTCGAGGATGTCGGCCTCGGAGACCAGCATCGAGCGGACGTGGGTGCGGCTCAGCACCCGTTGCAGGATCAACGCCCCGGCGCCGATGACGTCGGCGCGCCCGGGGTGCATGAACGGCAGCGCCTTGCGCTCCTCCACCGTCATCGACAGCAGCCGGTTGACCGTCCCCTCGACCGCGGAGACACCGACCACCGCGTGGTTGAGCACCGTGCGGTCGTAGGCGGTCAGGCCGAGCACCGCCGCGGCGGTGGTGGTGACGGTGCCGGCCACGCCGATGACGGCCTCGGCGGCGTCGGGGTCGACGCGGCAGGCATCGAGGGCTGCGTCGACGTCGGCCGTGGCCGCCGCGAGCTCCTCGGGCGTGGGCGGGTCGGTGACCAGATGGCGTTCGGTGAGCCGTACCGAGCCGATGTCGAGCGACTGCGCCTCGCGCACCGTGCCGTCGTCGTCCCCGAGGATCAGCTCGGTGGAGCCACCGCCGATGTCGAGCACCAGGAAGGGCGGCTCGAGCCCGGCCTGCAACGTGCGCGTGGCGCCGGCGTAGGAGAGCCGCGCCTCCTCCTCACCGGTGACGACCTCGGGCCGCACGCCGAGCCGCTCCTCGACGCCGGCGGTGAAGTCGGCGGCGTTCTCGGCGTCGCGCACGGCCGAGGTGGCGCAGAACCGGATGGCCTCGACGTCGTGGCGCGACACCATCTCGGCGTACTCGTCCACGGCACCGAACACCCGCTCCAGCGCCGCCTCGGAGAGCCGGCCGGTGCGGTCGACGCCCTGGCCCAGCCGCACCATCCGCATCTCACGGACCAGCTCCTGCTCGCGACCCGAGTCGGCGTCGAGGTCGGCGACCAGCAGCTTGATGGTGTTGGTGCCGCAGTCGACGGCCGCCACTCTCATGTACCCCGCCTCATGCACAGGGCCCCTTGTCCCACCACGCGCCGACCGCGTCGAGCACCTCGTCGCCCAGCGGGTTGGTCCCACGACCCTGGGCGAGCGACTGAGCGGCGAGCACGTGGAGGCACTTGACCCGGTCGGGCATGCCGCCGGCCGAGATCCCGTCGATCTCGGCCACCTCGGCGATGGCCTCGCGGGCGTCGAGGTAGGCCCGGTGAGCGGCGGCGTACGCCGCGGCGAGGTCGGGGTCCTCGGCCAGCCGGTCGGTCATCTCGCGCATCAGACCCGAGGCCTCCAGCGTGCCGATCCGGCCGGCGGCCCGCGGGCAGGTCAGGTAGAACACGGTCGGGAACGGCGTGCCGTCGGGCAACCGCGGCTCGGTGGCGACGACGTCGGGGTTGCCGCAGGGGCACCGATGGGCGATCTCGTGGACGCCACGCGGCGCTCGCCCGAGCTGAGCCGCCACCACGTCCAGGTCGTTCACTTCGACTGCGGTCTGATCGTGGTGGCCGGGGTGGGCGTCGCGGCCGGCGGATGGTCGGCCTGCTGCAGCGAGTCGTACTCCTTGGACCACCACGGCTTCGGGGTCGTGCGCACCACCGTGTCGGCGTCGGCCAGCCGGTCGGAGTCCTCTAGTGGCTTCCCGTCCTTGCCGATCACCTGGTAGGCCGTGTCGCCCGGCATCACCCAGCCGAAGCGCAGCTTGGCCTGGGTCTCGACGTAGGCCGGGTCCTTCCACCGCTTCTTCTCGGTGCGCAGCCGGTCGATGTCGCTCTGGGAGGAGACGATCTCGGCCTTCAGCGAGGCGATGTGGTGACGCTGCTCCAGGTAGGCCCGCATGCTCGAGGCGTAGGAGACGACCAGCACGGCGAGCACCACCATGAGGATCGCCATCCGGCCGGTGAACCGTGAGCGCACTCGCTCGGTGGCCGTGGCTGCCTTCGGCTGTGGCGTGCGAGCCGTGGTCCGCGGCCGCGCCGAGGCAGCCGTCGAGCGCCGGGGTCGGCTGGACCCCGGGGACGGCGGACGTCGCGACGATGCGGCCACGCGCTACTTCGCGAACCTCGGGAACGCGGCGGCACCGGCGTAGCGGGCGGCGTCGCCGAGCTCCTCCTCGATGCGGAGCAGCTGGTTGTACTTGGCCACGCGGTCGGAGCGGGCGGGGGCGCCGGTCTTGATCTGACCGCAGTTGGTGGCCACGGCCAGGTCGGCGATGGTGACGTCCTCGGTCTCGCCCGAGCGGTGGCTCATCATGCAGCGGAAACCGTTGCGGTGGGCCAGCTCGACGGCGTCGAGGGTCTCGGTGAGCGAGCCGATCTGGTTGACCTTCACCAGCAGCGCGTTGGCCTGGCCACCGTCGACGCCGCGCTGGAGCCGCTCGACGTTGGTGACGAAGAGGTCGTCGCCGACGATCTGCACCCGGCTGCCGAGCTCGTCGGTGATGGTCTTCCAGCCCTCCCAGTCCTCCTCGTCGAGCGGGTCCTCGATGCTGACGATCGGGTAGCTGGCGACCAGGTCGGCGTAGTAGGCGGTCATCTCGGCCGACGTCTTCGCCGAGCCCTCGAAGGTGTAGCTGCCGCCGTCGGCGAACTCCGAGGCCGCGACGTCCATCGCCAGCGCGATGTCGCTGCCCAGGCTCAGCCCCGCCGCCTCGACGGCCTCGGCGATGAGGTCGAGGGCCGCACGGTTGGACTCCAGGTTCGGCGCGAAGCCGCCCTCGTCGCCCAGGCCCGTGGACAGGCCCTTCTTCTTCAGCACCGACTTCAGCGCGTGGTAGGTCTCCGCGCCGTAGCGCAGCGCCTCGGCGAACGTGGGTGCGCCGATCGGCGCGATCATGAACTCCTGCACGTCGACGTTGGAGTCGGCGTGGGCGCCGCCGTTGAGGATGTTCATCATCGGCACCGGCAGCAGGTGCGCGTTCGGTCCGCCGACGTACTTGTACAGCGGCAGGTCGGCACTCCCGGCGGCCGCGTGGGCCACGGCGAGCGAGACGCCGAGGATCGCGTTGGCGCCGAGCTCGGCCTTATTGGGGGTGCCGTCGAGGTCGATCATCACCTGGTCGATCGCGCGCTGGTCGGCGGCGTCCTCGTCCTCGATGGCGGAGGCGATCTGGTCGACCACGCCCCGCACGGCCTGCAGCGTGCCCTTGCCCAGGTAGCGGTCGCCGCCGTCGCGCAGCTCCACCGCCTCGAACTGACCGGTCGACGCGCCGCTGGGCACCGCGGCACGACCCTGCGCTCCGTCGTCGAGGAACACCTCGACCTCGACGGTGGGGTTGCCGCGGGAGTCGAGGATCTCGCGAGCGTGGACTTCGTCGATCAGGGCCACCGGGTTGCTCCTGGTGCAGGGGACAGCATGGACGCCTGGGAAGGCGGCCCCAGCCTAGTCACGCCCCGGTCCGGATCGGCGTACCGGCTCGCGGGCTCAGCCCCAGCGCACCGTGCCGAGCAGCCTGGCCTGGGCGGCGTCGACGCGGTGCCGCAGCGGCGCTCCGTCCTTGCCGACGCCATAGGTCCAGACCATCGTCATCGTGGTGCCGCGCAGGTAGGTGCGGATCCGCTCGTAGCGCAGCAGGTCCGCCTGGATGCCGGTGCCGACCACGTTCACGGTGAAGTCGCGGGTGCTGCCGCTGCCGGTGCTGGTGATGCTCGGGTTCGGGAACCCGGCACTGGTGAGGAGCGCGGTCATCCCGGCCCTCATCGAGCTCGCGTCGAGGGCGGCCTGGCTCGCCGAGGCGTGGTGGAACACGTCGACGCGGTAGGTGATCGGGCTGCTCAGGTCCTCGTACGTGGTGGCGAGGCCGTTCTGGACGCCCTGGTGTCGGCTCGGCATGGCGAAGCCGACGCCGGACGCGTCGTGCATCCGCTCCCAGCCGTGCTTCGCGGCCCGCTTCTTCTTCGCGGCCCGCGGGTGCTTGACCACGGGGTGCGCCGACGGCGAGGTCTGCATCGACGGCGGAGCCGCGGAGATGTCGGGCCGGTCGGCGGTGCTCACCGCCCCCGGGATGCCGCAGGCGCCGACCAGCACGAGGCTGGACAGCGCGAGCAGCAGGCGTCCGGACACGACCGCTACTGTGACCGATCCACGCGTCCGCTGTGGGGGTTTTGCGGCTATTGGTGGAGTCGGTGCGGGGCGCGGGCCGTTGACGGTTCCCCACGGTGCCGTGGTGAACCGTCACTCCCCACACGGAGCTCCGGTGGGTAGGTACCGGTCCAGGTGGGTCAGTCGGCCAACCGGTGGCGGACGGCGTCGCGCAGCGCCTGCTCGGCGTCGACGCCGGCGGCGTGCGCCTCGACGGCCAGCGCGAGCAGTCGCTCGCCGAGCTCGGTCGAGGCGGGGTCGGCGGCCACCGGGCGGCCGTCGCGACCCATCCGGTCGATCACCTTGTCGGCCCACAGCAGCGCCGGCAGTGACCCGGGCAGCCCGTCGGTGGGGTGCTCGCGCTGCTTCTCGGCCCGCTTGATGTGCTCCCAGGCCTCGTTGACCTCGTGCACCGAGCGCTGCTCGCCCGCAGCGTCGCCGAACACGTGCGGGTTGCGCCGGATCAGCTTGGCCCGCAGGTCGGCGGCGACGTCCTCGATGTCGTACTCGCCGGCCTCGGCCGCGATCGCGGCGTGGAAGTACACCTGCAGGAGGAGGTCGCCGAGCTCCTCACGCAGATGCTCGGCGTCGCCGGACTCGATCGCCTCCAGCGTCTCGTGGGTCTCCTCGAGCAGGTAGCGCGCCAGCGAGCGGTGGGTCTGCTGCTGCTTCCACGGGCACTGCGCCCGCAACCGCGCCATGACCTCGACGAGGTCGAGCAGCGCGGAGGAGTCGCTCACGCCGGCTCGGTCAGCCGCAGAGCTGGGTGCTGGGCAGCTGGGAGAGATACGAGCTCTTGGTCGACCCCTTCTGGGCCGCCTTGGCGTAGGAGGAGACCGGGGTGGAGATCGAGCTGTCACCCGCGCCGGCCTCGTAGTCCTTGGCGTTGTAGCGGGGGTCGATCGTGATGCCCTGCTGGCGCGCCCACTTCTGGGCGGCGGCGTCGCCGGCGTTGGTGACCTCGGCCGTGGTGGGCTTGCTGACGCCCTTGTCGGCCAGCACCTGGGTGCCGACGCTCTGCACGATGAGCGAGCCGCGGATCTGCTCGCGCAGGAAGCTGGTCACCGCCGCCCGGTCCTTGGCGGGCAGCGCGTCGACCGAGCCCTGGTACTGGCTCAGCTCGCTCTGCAGGGTCGAGCGGCTGTAGCTGGCGCCGACGTGGTCGCCGTAGTCGTTCTGCACCGTGGCGGTGAGCATCGCGTTCACGAATGCCCAGACCTGTGTCGCGCGGGCGCTCTTGGTCTGCTGCTGCACACCGCAGGCGGCGTTGACGATCTGGTCGACGCTGCTGCGGCTCACCGCGTGGTCGCCGACCGAGAACGCCGAGCCCGGGGCGTGCCCGCACCCGGCCAGGGCCAGCAGGGCCGCTGCGGCCGCCACCAGCTTCGCCCCGCGCATCCGCTTCGGGTGCCTCACCTGATCACTCCTCGTGCCTGCCGGTCATGCCTGCTGGGTCGCCGGCGCGCCTGCGGGATCCACCACGGCGTCGACCACCTGCCGCGCCCAGGCCAGCAGCAGCTCGTCGCGCATCGCGGCCGGACGCGGCACCAAGATCGTACGCAGCGTGGTCTTGACCACGCTCTTCGGGTACATCCGCTGCAGCCGTACCGAGGCCGACTCGGGCAGCTCCACGGGATGGAACCGCACGAACTTGCCGGCCGCCTGCACCTCGGTCAGCCCGGCCTTGCGGGACCTGGCACGGAACGAGGCGACGGCCAGCAGCCGCACCACCTCGTCGGGCGGCTCGCCGTAGCGGTCGACCAGCTCCTCGCGCAGCACGGCGACGTCGTCGTCGCTGCGCACCTCCGAGAGCCGCTTGTACATCTCCAGCCGCAGCCGCTCGGAGCCGATGTAGCCGTGCGGCAGGTGCGCGTCGACCGGCATCTCGATGCGGACCTCCTCCAGCGTCTCCGGCTCGCTGCCGTCCTGCCGGAACTCCGCGACCGCCTCCCCCACGAGGCGCACGTAGAGGTCGAAGCCGACGTCGGCGATGTGGCCCGACTGCTCGCCGCCGAGCAGGTTGCCGGCGCCGCGGATCTCCAGGTCCTTCATCGCGATGGCCATGCCGCCGCCGAGGTCGGAGTGCTGGGCCAGCGTGGCCAACCGGTCGTGCGCGGTCTCGGTGAGCGGCTTCTCCGCGGGGTAGAGGAAGTAGGCGTACGCCCGCTCGCGGCTGCGGCCGACCCGGCCCCGCAGCTGGTGCAGCTGGGAGAGGCCGAGGGTGTCGGAGCGCTCGATGATCATCGTGTTGGCGTTGGAGACGTCCAGCCCGGACTCGACGATGGTGGTGCACACCAGCACGTCGAACCGCTTCTCCCAGAAGTCGAGCATCACCTGCTCGAGCTGGTGCTCCCCCATCTGCCCGTGCGCGGTCGCGACCCGCGCCTCCGGCACCAGCTCGGTGATGCGCTGGGCCGCCTTCTCGATGGAGTTGACCCGGTTGTGGATGAAGAACACCTGGCCGTCGCGCAGCAGCTCGCGACGCACCGCGGCCGCCACCTGCTTGTCCTCGTAGGCGCCGACGTAGGTGAGCACCGGGTGCCGCTCCTCGGGCGGCGTGGTGATCGTCGACATCTCACGGATGCCGGTGATCGACATCTCCAGCGTGCGCGGGATCGGCGTCGCGCTCATCGAGAGCACGTCGACGCTGGTGCGCAGCCGCTTCATCTGCTCCTTGTGCTCGACGCCGAAGCGCTGCTCCTCGTCGACGACGATCAGGCCGAGGTCCTTGAGCCGGATGTCGGGGTTGAGCAGCCGGTGGGTGCCGATGACGACGTCGACGCTGCCGTCGGCCAGCCCCTCGGCCACGGCCTTCGCCTCGGCGTCGGTCTGGAACCGGCTGAGCGCGCGCACCTCCACCGGGAACCCGGAGAACCGCTCGACGAAGGTGGCCAGGTGCTGCTGGACCAGCAGCGTGGTGGGCACCAGGACGGCCACCTGCTTGCCGTCCTGCACCGCCTTGAACACTGCGCGGACCGCGATCTCGGTCTTGCCGTAGCCGACGTCGCCGCACACCAGCCGGTCCATCGGCACGGTGCGCTCCATGTCGCGCTTGACCTCGTCGACCGTGGTGAGCTGGTCGGGGGTTTCGTGGAAGGGGAAGGCGTCCTCGAGCTCGCGCTGCCAGGGGCTGTCGGGGCCGAAGGCGTGGCCCTGGGTGGCCTGGCGGGCGGCGTACAGCTTGATCAGCTCCGCCGCGATCTCGCGGACCGCCTTGCGCGCGCGGCCCTTGCGCTTGGCCCAGTCACCGCCGCCGAGCCGGTCGAGCGAGGGCTGCTCGCCACCGACGTAGCGGGTGACCTGCTCCAAGGTGTCGGCCGGCACGAAGAGCATGTCGTTCGGGCCGCCCCGCTTGCTGGGGCCGTACTCGAGCACCAGGTACTCGCGCACCGCGCCCTGGAACTCGCGCTGCCGCATCTGGACGAACCGGCCGACCCCGTGCTGCTCGTGCACCACGTAGTCGCCGGCCTTGAGCTCGAGCGGGTCGATCTGCTTCTTGCGCCGCGTCGGCATCTTGCGCATGTCGCGCGTGGTGGCGCGCTCGCCGAGCACGTCCTCGCGGGTGAGCACGGCCAGCCGGGTGACCGGGTCGACCAGGCCGTGCGGCAGGGCCGCGCAGGTGACGGTGACGACGTCGGCGACGGGCTCGGTGTCGAGGACGTCGACGAAGCGCGCGGGCACGTCGTGGTCGCCGAGCACCTCGACCATGCGCTGGGCCGGGCCGTGACCCTCGCTGAGCAGCACGACGCGGGTGCCGCCGGCCAGCCAGGCCCGGATGTCGGTGATGGCCCGGTCGACGTCGCCGCGGTACTCCTCCGCGGGCACCCACTCGCTCTCGCCCGCCAGCCCGAACGGCGTGACGCTCCACCAGGCCTGGCCGCGCTCGAGCACGTCGTCGCGGACGTCGCTCAGCTCGCGCAGCGAGGCCGCCCCCAGGTCGATCGGAGCCGTGCCGCCGCCGGCCGCGGCGGCCCAGCTCGCACCGAGGAACTCCTCGCTGGTGGCCACCAGGTCGTGGGCGCGCGTGCGGACCCGCTCGGGGTCGAGCAGCAGCGTCGTGCTGGTCTCGGGGAGCAGGTCGACCAGCAGCTCCATGCCGTCGACGAGCACCGGCGCGAGCGACTCCATGCCCTCGACCGCGATGCCCTCGGCCATCTTGTCGGTCAGGTCGCGCAGCTGCGGGTGCGCCTGGCCGAGCGCGGCCGCGCGACGGCGGACCTCGTCGGTGAGCAGCAGCTCGCGGCAGGGGGGTGCCCAGAGGTGCGGCGCCTTCTCCATCGTGCGCTGGTCGGCGACGGCGAACGTGCGGATCTCGTCGACCTCGTCGCCGAAGAACTCCACCCGCAGCGGGTGCTCCTCGGTGGGCGGGAAGACGTCGACGATGCCGCCGCGCACCGCGAACTCGCCGCGCCGCTCGACCAGGTCGACCCGGCTGTAGGCCGCCGCGGCCAGCCGCGCGACCACGTCGTCGAGCTCGGCCTCCTGGCCCAGCCGCAGCTCCACCGGCTCCAGGTCGGCCAGGCCCGGCACCTGCGGCTGCAGCACCGAGCGCACCGGGGCGACGACGACGTCGATCGGCCCGTTGTCGGCCTCCGTGCCCGGGTGCCGCAGCCGGCGCAGCACGGCCAGCCGCTGGCCGACCGTGTCGCTGCGCGGGCTCAGCCGCTCGTGGGGCAGCGTCTCCCAGGCTGGGTAGTAGGCCACCCGCCGCGGGTCGAGGACGTCGCCGAGCACCTCGACCATGTCCTCGGCGTCGCGCGCGGTCGCCGCGACGACGAGCACGGTGCGCCCGGCGTCGACCAGACCCTTGACGACGAAGGGCCGCAGGGCCGCCGGTCCGGTGAGGTCGAGGGTGCGGACGCTGCCGGCCTCGGCGACGGCCTGCGCCAGGGTGGGGTGCGCGAGGACGGCGCGCGCGAGCCCGGAGATGTCCACTCCCCCCAGCGTACGAGGCCCCGCCGACAGCGTTCGCCGCGGCCGGGCACCCGACTCTTCGACGGCGCCGGCCTGAGAGCATGCCGGGCATGAACGACATGTGGGTGGACCCGTCGGACGACCCCCGGGGCGGGGAGCCCACGACCGACGAGCGCGGCTGCCTCCTGGACTACCTGCGCAACTACCGGCTCACCTTCGAGATGAAGCTCGACGGGCTCGACGCAGAGCAGCTGGCCCGGCGCTCGGTGCCGCCCTCGACCCTTTCGCTGCTCGGGTTGCTGCGGCATCTGGCCGACGTCGAGGTGAGCTGGTTCCGCCAGTGCCTCGCCGGGGAGGACACCGCCCGCCGCTACCGCACCGAGGCCGACCGCGACGCCGACTTCAACGGCGCGGTCGCCGACGACGCCGTCGTGGCCGAGGCCTGGGAGTACTGGCGCGCCGAGGTGGCCAACACCGAGCGGGTGAGCGAAGGGCTGAGCGACATGGACGCCTACGTCGAGTGGCGCGGCGAGCAGATCCAGGTCCGCGACGTGCTGGTGCACATGGTCGAGGAGTACGCCCGTCACGTCGGCCACGCCGACCTGCTGCGCGAGTGCATCGACGGGCGGACGGGCCAGTAGGCGCAGGAAGCCGGCCGGTCAGGTGGTGCGCCAACTGCACACGTGCGACGTCGGCACGCCTGATCGCCGGATACGGCCGCGCCACGTTCGCACGTGCGCAGTCGGCGCACTTACGGCGTCGCGTCGGCCGGGGGTGACTCGAGGCCGGTGGGGTAGGCGCAGGTCTGCGGCACCGAGCCGTCGGAGCCGGCGACGCACTGGCCCTCGCCCGGGCGGCCGGTGACCTGCACCTGGGTGATGACGATGGGGTGGTCCGAGGCGCCCCTGGCCGCCGAGCCGCGATCGCGCAGGTAGCCGGAGAAGGAGACGTCGGGGGTGCCGAGGACCCAGTCGATCCACAGTGACCCCGAGAGCTGGCAGTTGCCGGAGTAGCTCGACCCGTCGGCGGAGTGCATGCCGGTGCCGCCGCCCATCCGGCAGAAGTAGATGGCCCGGTCGTTCATGTCGCCGGAGACGATGATCGGCGCCTGCACCGACTGGCGCAGCGCGTTGTTGTCGGAGATCTGCCGGGAGACGGCCGTGGCGCGGAAGCCGGCGGCGTTGCCGAAGACGTTCGCGGGGTTGTGGTAGCTCGTGACCCAGAACGAGACGCCGGTCAACTTGTCGCGCAGCAGCACTCGCGGCATGTTGCGGATGGCGCCGTGGAAGTAGGGGTAGGGCCGGGTCTGGCCCTGCAGCAGCTGGAAGCGGCTCTTATCCCAGATCACCGAGTTCTCGGCGTCCAGCGACTTCCCGCCGGACGGGTAGCGCGCGTAGGTGCCGCCGGCCATGCTGTCGAAGATCGCCCGCTGCCCGGACTCGAACTCCTGCAGCGCGCCCACCTCGACGTGGTACTTGCGCAGCAGCGAGACGGCCAGTGCCATCCGGTGCCCGACGTTGCCGCGGTGGATGGCGCCCTGGATGTTGAACTGGCCGAAGGTGAAGTCGACCGTCGGCTTCTCGGTGCGCTTCTGGTTGCTGTACTTCTGGGCGAGCTTGGCCAGCTTCGTCACCGCCTGCTGCTGCCCCAGGGCAGCGGCGTCGATACCGGCCGAGGCGCTGGGCGCGGCCGACGAGCTGGCCGAGGCGCTCCCCGACGCGCTGCTCGACGCGCTGCTCGAGGCGCCGGTGGAGGCACTGGGCGAGGTGGTCGACGCCGGAGCCGAGGTGCTGGTGGCGTCGCCACCGGGTAGCAGCGCCCGGGTCACGAAGGCGCCGGCGGCCAGGATGAGGCAGACCGCGAGCACCAGCAGCAGCTTCGGCAGCTGCACCCCGCCAGGCAGGGCCCGACGCTTCCCAGGCACCCCATCAAGCCTACCGGGCCTACTGGACGACGACCTCGACTCGCTGGAACTCCTTGAGCTCGGTGTAGCCCGTGGTGGCCATCGAACGGCGCAGCGCGCCCACCAGGTTCATGGTGCCGTCGGCCACGCGGGAAGGGCCGAAGAGGATCTCCTCCAGCGTGCCCACCTGCTCCATCGCGACCCGCTCGCCGCGCGGCAGCTCGCCGTGCACCGCCTCGCTGCCCCAGTGGAACCCCTGCCCCGGGGCGTCGACGGCGCGCGCGAACGGCGAGCCCACCATCACCGCGTCGGCGCCGCAGGCGATCGCCTTGGCGAGGTCGCCGCTGCGGCCGATCGAGCCGTCGGCGATGACGTGGACGTAGCGGCCACCGGACTCGTCGAGGTAGTCGCGGCGAGCCGCGGCGACGTCGGCCACGGCGCTGGCCATCGGCACCGCGATGCCGAGCACCGTGCGGGTGGTGTGCGCCGCACCGCCGCCGAAGCCGACCAGAACGCCGGCCGCGCCGGTGCGCATCAGGTGCAGCGCCGCCTGGTGGGTGGCGCAGCCGCCGACGATCACCGGTACGTCGAGCTCGTAGATGAACTCCTTGAGGTTGAGCGGCTCGGCCTGGCTGGAGACGTGCTCGGCCGAGACGGTCGTCCCGCGGATGACGAACATGTCGACGCCGGCGTCCACCACCGTCTTGGCGAACTCCTTGGTCCGCTGGGGGGAGAGCGAGCCGGCCACGGTGACCCCGGCGTCGCGCACCTGGCGCACCCGCTCGGTGATCAGATCGGGCTTGACCGGCTCGGCGTAGATCTCCTGCATCCGGCGCACCGCGGCGTCGCCGCCCAGCGAGGCCACCTCGGCCAGCAGGTCGGTCGGGTCGTCGTAGCGGGTCCACAGCCCCTCGAGGTCGAGCACGCCCAGCCCGCCGTGACGCCCCAGGGCGATGGCGGTGGCTGGCGACATCACCGAGTCCATCGGCGCGGCCACGATCGGCAGCTCGAACCGGTAGGCGTCGATCTGCCAGGCGATCGAGACCTCCTCGGGGTCGCGCGTGCGGCGGCTCGGCACGATGGCGATGTCGTCGAAGGCGTAGGCACGACGGCCCCGCTTGGCGGCGCCGATCTCCAGGTCGTTCACGCCGAGGAGTCTGTCAGGTCGAGGTACATCACGTGCAGCCCGACGTACTCACCGCTCGGCCGCTGGAAGGCGCCGGGCACCGTACCGATGATCTCGAACCCCACCGTCCGCCACAGGTGAACGGCCGCGGTGTTGGTCTCCACGACGGCGTTGAACTGGATGCCGCGGTAGCCCGCGCGGCGGTGCCAGTCGACGACGTAGACCGCCAGCGCGCGGCCCACGCCGCTGCCGCGGGCGTGCGAGCCCACCATGAACGACGCCGTGCCCACGTGCGATCCCTGCGCCGGCCGGTTCGGGCCCGTCTTCGCGCTGCCCAGCAGCGTGCCATCGTCGGACTCCGCCACGACCACGTGCTCACCGGTCCAGAACCCTCGCGGGTCCTCGCCCTCGGGAATCGCGTAGGTCTCCCCCGCCGCGACGACCTCGGCGAAGACCGGCTCGAAGGCCGGCCAGTCGGACTCCGCGAAGGGCCGGATCCTCACCGGCCGGTGTAGTTCGGCGCCTCGACGGTCATCTGCACGTCGTGGGGGTGCGACTCCTGCAGGCTGGCCGAGGTGATCCGCACGAAGCGGCCCCGCTCCTGCAGCTCGGGCACCGTGCGGGCGCCGACGTAGAACATCGACTGGTTCAGCCCGCCCACCAGCTGGTGGGCGACGGCCGAGAGCGGGCCGCGGTAGGCCACCTGGCCCTCGATGCCCTCCGGCACGAGCTGGTCGTCGCTGGTGACCTCGGCCTGGAAGTAGCGGTCCTTGGAGTAGGACTTCTTGCCCCGGCTCGACAGAGCGCCGAGCGATCCCATGCCGCGGTAGGACTTGTACTGCTTGCCGTTGACGAAGATCAGGTCGCCGGGGCTCTCCTCGCAACCGGCCAGCAGCGAGCCGAGCATGACCGTGTCGGCGCCGGCCACCAGCGCCTTGGCGATGTCGCCGGAGTACTTCAGCCCGCCGTCGGCGATCACGGGCACCCCGGCCGGGCGGCAGGCCTGCGCCGCCTCGTGGACGGCGGTGATCTGCGGGACGCCGACGCCGGTGACCACGCGCGTGGTGCAGATGGCGCCGGGACCTACACCGACCTTGACGGCGTCGGCACCCGCGTCGACGAAGGCCTGGGCGCCGGCACGGGTGGCGACGTTGCCGCCGATGACCTGCACGTGGCGGGTGGCCGGGTCGGACTTGAGGCGCTGCACCATGTCGAGCAGCATCCGCACGTGGCCGTGCGCGGTGTCGGCCACGAGCACGTCGGCCCCGGCCTCGACCAGGGTGGCCGCACGCTCCCAGGCGTCGCCGAAGTAGCCGATGGCCGCGCCCACCAGCAGCCGGCCGTGGGGGTCGTTGGAGGCCTTGGGGAACTGCTCGGACTTCACGAAGTCCTTCACCGTGATGAGCCCGGCCAGCCGGCCCTGCTCGTCGACGATGGGCAGCCGCTCGCGCTTGTGACGGCGCAGCAGGGTGGTGGCGTCTTCGCGGGAGATGCCGACCGGGGCGGTGACCAGCGGCATCGGCGTCATCACCTCGTCGACCTTGGTGCTGGCCCACTCCGCGACCGGGGTGAAGCGCAGGTCGCGGTTGGTGATGATGCCCAGCAGCTGCTGGTCGACGCCGACCACCGGGAGCCCGGAGACCCGGTACTCCCCGCAGATGGTGTCGAGCTCCTCCAGCGTCGCGTCGGGACCGATGGTGACCGGGTTGGAGATCATGCCGGTCTGGGTCCGCTTGACCAGGTCCACCTGGTAGGCCTGGTCCTCGGTGGACAGGTTGCGGTGCAGCACGCCGATGCCGCCCTGCCGGGCCATCGCGATGGCCATGCGCGACTCGGTGACGGTGTCCATCGCCGCGCTGACCAGCGGCACCTTGAGCGTGATCTCGCGCGTCAGCCGGGAGCTGGTGTCGATCTCGCTGGGCGAGAGGTTCGACTCCCCCGGCAGCAGCAGCACGTCGTCGTAGGTCAGACCCAGCGGAGCGAAGACGTCAGGAACCTCGGCCACCATGAGGTGAGTCTAGGCGGGCAATTGGGTCCCCGGGTCCACCGGTCGGACCCCGCTGACCGAGACGCGCACACGCAGCACGTCGCCGTCGAGCCGGGCCAGGCCGCGCAGCCCGAGCGAGGCCAGCATCGCCATCGTGCCGCGGTCCTCGGCCGGGGCGGCCAGGACGACGTCCTGGCGCCCCAGCGACCGCGCCAGCCGCGCGGTGGCGAGGAAGAGCTCGCTGCCGACGCCCCGGCCGCGATGGTCTGCCGAGACGACCACCGTGACCGTGCCGTCGGGGTCGAGGGTGGCGGAGCCGACGACGTCCTCGCCCTCGCGGGCGGTGACGACGTCCCGGGAGAGGTCGTAGGTCACCATGCGGCCACACTGCCGGTGATGTGTTGCACGGCCGCGTCGCCTGCGTTGCGACCCGGAGAACACATAGGGTTCCGGGCATGGCCGAGTGGGTCTACCTCCTGCATCCGCCCCGCGAGAACTTCATCGCCACCTTGAGCGAGTCCGAGCGCGAGGTGTTCGGTCGGCACGCCCAGTACCAGGCCGAGCTGCTCGAGGCGGGCACGCTGCTGCTCTCGGGCCCGACCTTCGGCCCGGAGAACACCGGCATCTGCGTGTTCACCGCCGACGACGAGGCCGCCGCCCGCGCGGTGATGGAGGCGGACCCGGCGGTGAGCTCGGGGGTCATGCGGGGGGATCTGAGGCTCATGGGGGTCTTGAGGGGCCGGTAGGACGAACTCCGGAGACGGAAGGTCGTGCCCGGCGTTTCAGACCAACCCGCTCCTACCGCGCCGCGGTGCCGTTCTCGCCGGCCGCTGTTGTCTCGCCGAGGCGTCGCATCTCGACATCTATGGCACGCGCGCTTCGCGCGGAGAGCAGAGACATCGAGACCCGACGCCTCGGCTCCTGTCGCTTCGCTCGCGGGGCTCGCTCAGCGACTGCCTGCTGGTCTTCACACCTCCGGGAACGACAACGGCCCCTCTGCCCGAGGGCGGAGGGGCCGTTGGTGAGCTCAGTCCTCAGTGACCGTGGCCGTGGCCGTGGCCGGCCGCGGGAGCCTCTTCCTCCTCGGGCTTGTCGACGACCAGCGTCTCGGTCGTGAGCAGCATGCCCGCGATCGAGGTGGCGTTGGTCAGCGCCGACTTGGTGACCTTGACCGGGTCCAGCACGCCCTGCGGGACGAGGTCGCCGTACTCCTCGGTGGCGGCGTTGTAGCCACCGCCGACGCCGAGGTCGCGGACCTTGCTGACCACGACGTAGCCCGGCTGGCCGCCGTTCTCGGCGATCCAGCGCAGCGGCTCGTCGGCGGCCTTGCGCACGATGCGCGCGCCGGTGGCCTCGTCGCCGGAGAGGCCGAGGTCGCCGTCGAGCACGGACACGGCGTGGACGAGGGCCGAGCCGCCGCCGGCGACGATGCCCTCCTCGATGGCCGCGCGGGTGGCCGAGACGGCGTCCTCGATGCGGTGCTTCTTCTCCTTCAGCTCCACCTCGGTGGCGGCGCCGACCTTGACGACGCAGACGCCGCCGGCCAGCTTGGCCAGCCGCTCCTGCAGCTTCTCGCGGTCCCAGTCGGAGTCGGTGCTCTCGATCTCGGCCTTGATCTGCGAGACGCGCCCGTCGACCTCGGCCTTGTCGCCGCCGCCCTCGACGATGGTCGTGGCGTCCTTGGACACCGTGACCCGCCGGGCGGTGCCGAGCACGTCGAGGCCGACCTGGTCGAGCTTGAGCCCGATCTCGGGGGCGACGACCTGCGCACCGGTGAGCACCGCGATGTCCTGCATCATCGCCTTGCGGCGGTCGCCGAAGGCCGGGCTCTTGACCGCGACGGCGTTGAACGTGCCGCGGATCTTGTTCACGACCAGGGTCGAGAGCGCCTCGCCCTCGACGTCCTCGGCCAAGATGAACAGCGCCTTGCCGGCCGCGATGACCTTCTCCAGCAGCGGCAGCAGCTCGGCCACCGAGGAGATCTTCCCCTGGTGCAGCAGGATGTAGGGGTCGTCCAGGACGGCCTCCATCGACTCCTGGTCGGTGACGAAGTACGGCGAGAGGTAGCCCTTGTCGAACTGCATGCCCTCGGTGAACTCCAGCTCGGTGCCCATGGTGTTGGACTCCTCGACGGTGATCACGCCGTCCTTGCCGACCTTGTCGAAGGCGTCGGCCAGCAGCGCGCCGATGGTCTCGTCGCGGCTCGACACGGTCGCGACGGCGGCCATGTCCTCCTTGGAGTCGACCTCGCGGGCGGCCTTCGACAGCGCGTCGTTGACGGCGTCGGTGGCCAGGTCCATGCCCCGCTTGAGGCCCATCGGGTTCGCCCCGGCGGCCACGGCGCGCAGGCCCTCGTGGACCATCGCCTGGGCCAGCACGGTGGCGGTGGTGGTGCCGTCACCGGCGACGTCGTTGGTCTTGGTGGCGACCTCCTTGGTCAGCTGGGCCCCGAGGTTCTCGAAGGGGTCGTCCAGCTCGACCTCGCGCGCGACGGTCACGCCGTCGTTGGTGATGGTGGGCGCGCCCCACTTCTTGTCCAGGACGACGTAGCGGCCCTTGGGGCCCAGCGTCACCTTGACGGTGTTCGCCAGCGCGTCGACACCGCGCTCGAGCGCGCGGCGGGCGTGCTCGTCGAACTCCAGGATCTTCGGCATTGCTTCTCCTTAACGAACGAAACGAGGTCGTGTGCTCAGGTGGTCGTCAGAGCGACCACGTGAGCACACGACCTCCGGGGATCAGGAATTGACGACCGCGAGGACGTCGCGGGCCGAGAGGATCAGGTACTCCTCGCCGGAGAACTTGACCTCGGTGCCGCCGTACTTGGAGTAGATGACCTTGTCGCCGACGTTGACGTCGAGCGGCACGCGGTTGCCGTTGTCGTCGATGCGACCCGGACCGATGGCCAGGACCTCGCCCTCCTGGGGCTTCTCCTTGGCGGTGTCGGGGATGACCAGCCCGGAGGCGGTGGTCTGCTCGGCGTCGAGGGTCTTCACGACGATCCGGTCCTCGAGCGGCTTGATGTTGACCGACACGATGTCGACCTCTTTCTTCTTCAGCGAGTGTGGACCTGTGGGATGGTGCGAGCCGCCGGGGCCGGCACGCCGTGCGCCGTCGCGGGGGTCGCACGCCGCCGGCCGGGCGGCTGGCACCCTCACCGAGAGAGTGCCAACACCGAAACTAGCACTCGCCCCAACCGAGTGCCAGACGGGTCGGCGACCAGACTGACCCTGTGGACCTCGACGCCTTCGCCTGGCTGCTGAGCGCCGAGGGCGGTCGGCTGCTCGAGCGGGCGGCCGCGATGGTCGCCGACGGCGACCCGCCGCTGCGGGTCGGGGAGCGACTGCGGCGCGAGGCCGGTCCGGCCGAGGTGGCGGCGGCGCTGGGCCAGGTCGACCTGCGAGAGCGGGCGGTGGCCAAGTTCGGTAAGGACGCGGCCCGCATGTACTTCACCCCCGACGGCCTGGAGCAGGCCACGCGCGCTCCCGTGGCCGCGCACCGGGCTGGGCGGATGGCCGCGGCGGACCCGACGTCGGTCGCCGACCTCGGCTGCGGGATCGGCGGCGACCTGCTGGCCTTCGCCCGCGCCGGCCTCACGGCCGCCGGAGTGGACCTCGACCCGCTGCGCGTCGCGGTCGCCCGCGCCAACCTCGACGCGCTCGGCCTGCCCGGGGCCGTGCAGCAGGCCGACGCCACAGCCCTGGACCTGGCCCCCTTCGCCGTGGTGTTCGCCGACCCGGCGCGCCGCACGACCAGCGGCCGCAGCTTCGACCCCGACGTGTGGACCCCGCCGTGGTCCTTCGTCACCGGGCTGCTGGCGCGCGCAGCGTGCGTGAAGACCGCCCCGGGCATCCCGCACGACCTCGTGCCCGAGGACGTCGAGGCGGAGTGGGTCAGCGACCACGGCGAGGTGAAGGAGGCCGCGCTGTGGGCCGGCCCGCTGGCCACCTGCCGTCGCCGCGCGACCGTGCTCGGTGACGGCGGCCTGGCCACCCTCACCGAGGAGGACGACCCCGGCGCGCAGGTGCGCGACCTCGGCACCTTCCTCTACGAGCCCGACGGCGCCGTGATCCGCGCGGGGCTGGTCACCGCCGTGGCCGCCGGCGTCGAGGGCGGCCTGGTCGACGAGCACATCGCCTACGTCACCGCCGACGGCGCCTTCCGCACGCCCTTCGCCCGCGGCTACCGGGTGCTCGAGACGCTGCCCTACCGCGAGAAGCAGCTGCGCGCGGCGCTGGCCGGGCGCGGCGTCGGACCGCTGACGATCAAGAAGCGCGGCGTGTCGGTGGTGCCGGAGGAGCTGCGCCGGCGGCTGGCGCTGACCGGCGACGTGCCCGCGACGGTGGTGCTCACCCGCATCGCCGGGAAGGGGACGGCCCTGCTCGTGGAACCGCTCTGAGCGCGCGGGAGCGCTGGCTCGCCCTCGTGGTGTGCTGCGGCGCCCTGTTCATGACCCTGCTCGACGTCAGCGTCACCAACGTCGCGCTGCCCTCGATCGCCGACGCCACCGGCGCCGGCCCCTCGGAGCTGCAGTGGGTGGTCAGCGGCTACACGCTGGCCTTCGGGCTGGTGCCGGTGCTGGCCGGCCGGCTGGGCGACGACCACGGCCGACGGCTGATGTTCCAGGTGGGCATCGGCAGCTTCGTGGTCACCAGCGCCCTGTCGGGGCTGGCTCCCGACGCCCGCATCCTCATCACGGCCCGCGTGCTGCAGGGCATCGCCGGGGGGCTGATCAACCCGCAGGTCTCCGGCCTGGTGCAGCAGATGTTCGCCGGGCCCGAGCGGGGCCGGGCCTTCGGCGTGCTGGGCACCAACGTCGGCGTCGCCACCGCGCTCGGGCCGCTCGTCGGCGGCGCCCTCATCGCGCTGGGCGGCCCGGAGCTGGGCTGGCGGCTGGTGTTCTTCGTCAACGTGCCGGTGGGCCTGCTGGTGATGGCCATGGCCCACCGGCTGCTGCCGCGCACCGACACCGCGATGAGGCACCGGCTCGACGTCATCGGCGCGCTCACGCTCGGCGCGGCCACGTTCTGCGTGCTCTTCGGTGCCGTCGAGCTCGACGCCCTCGGTCCGGTGACCCTGGTGCTGCTGGTGCCGGCCGTGGTGCTGCTGCTGACCTTCCTGCGACGCGAGCGGCGGCTCACGCGCGAGCGGAAGGACCCGCTGGTCGACCTGCGCCTGTTCCGCCAGCCCTCCTACACGGCCGGGGTCGTGGTGGCGCTGCTGTACTTCCCGGCCCAGTCGGGGCTGCCGCTGGTGATGGCGCTCTACTTCCAGCGGGGGCTGGGCTACTCGGCGCTGCAGTCGGCCCTGGGGGTGACCGCGTTCGCGATCGGCAGCGCGGTGGCCGCGCCGACGGCAGGTCGCTTCATCACCCGGATCGGCCGGCCGCTCATCGTGGCCGCCGCCGTCACCTTCGCCGTGGGGGCGATCGCGCTGGCCCTGGTGGCCCACACCGCGCCGACCTCGCACGCGACGCTGCTGCTGGCCGGTCCGCTGTTCGTGATGGGCATCGGCAACGGCGGCATCATCACCCCGAACCAGGCGCTCACGCTCATGGAGGTCGACCCGGTCGTGGGCAGCACCGCCGGCGGGGTGCTGCAGACGGCGCAGCGCATCGGCCTCGCAGTGGGCCAGGCCGTCATCGGCGCCACCTTCTTCGGCTACCTGCACGGCAGCGGCCCGGACGCGTACGCCGGCGCCCTCGGCGCCGCCGTCGTGGCCGCGCTGCTCTTCGTCGCGGCCACGATCGCGGTCGGGGTGGTCGACCTGCGCCGACAGCGGGTCAGGTCGCCGGCGTGAGCGTGTAGCGCTCCCGGCTCAGCGTAAACCCCCGGCCGGTGTCGTGGTTCTCGCAGCTCACCCCGGACGACGCGCTGGTGCACTCCACCGGGCCGATGCGCACGGAGGTGCCGTAGGACAGCACGGCCACGGCCGACTGGCCCGTGCCCCGGGTGGGGTCGCCGGTGCGGTGCCACCACAGCCCGCTGGGTCCGTGGCAGGCGTTGGGCTGGTCCAGGGTGGGCACGAAGCACGACGGGATGTCGCCGATGCAGAGGAAGCGCGCCGCCTCGTCGCCCGTGACGGCGATGAGGCCGCCGTAGGCGAGCTGGCAGTCCGACGGCGGCGCCGACCAGGACCGGGCGTCGATCGAGCAGCCGGCCTCCGGGTCGCCGTCGTCGGTCTTCGCGCGCTCCAGCCAGCAGGTGATGTTGCCCGACGGCGTGGTGAAGGCGGCGCCCTGCTGGGCGTCGTCGCGCCGCACCGACCCCGCGGCCACGCCCGTGGCGGCCGTGGTGGGCGAGGCGGATGACGACGTGGACGTGGACGACGAGGGGGTCGACGCCGAGCTGTGGCTCCCCGACGTGGCGGCGTGCGCACTGCACCCCGCCGTCAGCACGGCCCCCAGCAGCACACCTGTCCCGAGCAAGACACGCATGCGCTCAGCCTAGGGCGCGCCGCCGGACCAGACGGGCCACGACCAGGCCCATCGCGAGGCCCGCGACGTCGGCCAGCGCGTCGCGGACGTCGCCGTCGCGGTGGATCGGCAGCACGCTCTGCAGCACCTCCGAGGCGGCGGCGTAGAGGACCAGCTCCACGGCCAGCGTCGCCGTGCTCAGCCCGGCCCAGCGACCGGTGAGCGCGAGCAGGAAGAACAGCCCGGCGTGGACGACCTTGTCGCTCACCGGCACGTTCGTGGGCACGTCGGAGCCGGGCAGGAACAGCACGAACAGGCTCGCCCCGCACACGGCCACGAACACGGGCCGGGCGATCACCCGAGGTTCGCCCGCTCGGCTCCGATCGTGGTGTCGTCGCCGTGGCCGGTGTGGACGACGGTCTCGTCGGGCAGCTCGAACAGGCGCGAGCGGATCGAGGCCTTGATCAGCTCCTCGTCGCTGAAGGAGCGGCCCGTCGCACCGGGTCCGCCCTGGAAGAGGGTGTCGCCGGAGAAGACGCAGCCCAGCTCGGCGGCGTACAGGCAGACCGCGCCGGGGGCGTGGCCCGGCGTGTGGATCACCCGCAGCACCGTGTCGCCGGCCGCGATCTCCTGGCCGTCGGCGAGGTCGTCGTCCCAGGTCAGGCCGGGGTGGGTGAGCTCCCAGACCGGGCGGTCGTCGGGGTGCAGCAGGATCGGTGCGCCGGTGGCCTCGCGCAGGTCGGGCGCGATCCGCACGTGGTCGTCATGGGCGTGGGTGCACACGATGGCGCTCACCGTGCGGTCACCGACGACGGCCAGCACGTCGTCGACGCTGTGCGGGGCGTCGATCACCACGCAGGAGGTGTCGTCGCCGACCACCCAGATGTTGTTCTCGACCTCGAAGGTCTGCCCGTCGAGGGAGAACGTGCCCGACGAGGTGCCGTGGTCGATGCCGGCCATCAGAACAGGACCACGCTCCGCAGGACGTCGCCCGAGTGCATCTTGTCGAAGGCGGCCTCCACGTCGTCGAGACCGATCTCCTCGGTGACGAACGCGTCGAGGTCGAGCCGGCCCTGGGTGTAGAGGTCGACCAGCATCGGGAAGTCCCGGCTGGGCAGGCAGTCGCCGTACCAGCTGGACTTCAGCGCGCCGCCGCGGCCGAAGACGTCGATGAGCGGGATCTCGGGGATCTTCATGTCGGGGGTGGGCACGCCGACCAGGACGACGGTGCCGGCCAGGTCGCGGGCGTAGAAGGCCTGCTTCCAGGTCTCCGGGCGCCCGACGGCGTCGATGACGACGTCGGCGCCGTTGCCGTCGGTGAGCGCCTGGATGGCCTCGACGGCGTCCTTCTCCTTGCTGTTGACCGTGTGGGTGGCGCCGAGCTTGGTGGCGCCCTCGAGCTTGCGGTCGTCGACGTCGACGGCGATCACCTTCGACGCCCCGGCGAGAGCGGAGCCCGCGATGGCGGCGGCGCCCACGCCACCGCAGCCGATGACCGCGACGCTCTTGCCACGGCCGACGTTGCCGGTGTTGATGGCCGCGCCCAGCCCGGCCATCACACCGCAGCCGAGCAGGCCCACGGCGGCGGGGCGGGCCGAGGGGTCGACCTTGGTGCACTGCCCGGCCGCCACCAGCGTCTTCTCCGCGAACGCGCCGATGCCCAGCGCCGGGGAGAGCTCGGTGCCGTCCTCGAGCGTCATCTTCTGCGTGGCGTTGTGGGTGGCGAAGCAGTACCAGGGCTCGCCGCGGTCGCAGGCCCGGCAGTCACCGCACACGGCGCGCCAGTTGAGGATCACGAAGTCGCCGGGCGCGACCTCGGTGACGCCCTCCCCCACCGACTCCACGACCCCGGCCGCCTCGTGACCGAGCAGGAACGGGAACTCGTCGTTGATGCCGCCCTCGCGATAGTGCAGGTCGGTGTGGCAGACGCCGCAGGCCTGCACCTGCACCACCGCCTCGCCCGGCCCCGGGTCGGGGATGTTGATGGTCTCGATCGTGACCGGCTCGCCCTTGGCCTTGGCCACCACTGCGCGGACCTGCTGCATCCCATCTCCTTCGTCGACGTCTCACCTTGAACCTAGGGGATGCAACCAGGCGGCCGCCCCTCGCGTGGGTGAGGGTATGGACGTGGATCGGGACACGGCGCGCGAGACGGCGTTCGCCGCCTGGATGCAGGGGGCCCAGCCACGGCTGCTGCGCACCGCGTACCTGCTGTGCGGCGACCCCCACACCGCCGAGGACCTCACCCAGACCGCGCTGGCCAAGATCTACCTGGCCTGGCACCGCCTGCACGACCGCGACGACCTGGGCGGCTACGCCCGGCGCGTGCTGGTCAACGAGCACGTCTCGCTGTGGCGACGCGCCCGGCGGCACCGGGAGGTGGTCACCGACAGCCCGCCCGAGCAGGCCGGGGAGGACCGGCACTACGACGGCGCCGAGGAGGCGCTGTGGGAGCGGCTGTCGGTCCTGGGCCGCAAGCAGCGGGCCGTGGTGGTGCTGCGGTTCTACGAGCAGCTCTCGGTGGCCGAGGTGGCCCGGGTGCTCGGTGTCTCCGAGGGCACCGTGAAGTCGCAGTGCAGCCGAGCGCTGGCGACGCTGCGCGGCGAGCTCGCCACCGCCGGCACCTGGACCCAGGAGGAGTCATGGACACGCTGATCGAGCGCACCCTGCAGCACCGCGCCGACGTCGCGCCGCTGCACGAGGCGTCGCCGGCCACGGTCCAGAGGCGCGCGGCGCAGGTGCGCGGGCGGCGTCGCGCCGCGGCCACCAGCCTCATCGCGGGCGTGGCCGTGGTGGTCGCCGTGGCGGCCACGGTCGGGGTGGGCAGCGAGCTGGGCCGCGGGCACCACGCTCCCCAACCGGCGGCCCCCACGCCCACCCAGGCGCCCCGGGTCGTCGAGCTCGGCTCGCTGACCGACCTGGCCCAGGGCGATCGCCCCGCGATCGGCTACGGCTACGGGCTGCGGCTGCACCTGGCCGACGGCACCACGCGCCCGGTGCCGGGCAAGAAGGCCTACGAGAGCTGGACGACGTTCGCGGGCGGGTTCCTGGTGGCGAGCAGTGACCTGAGCGCTCTCACCCGCTACGCCGGCGACGGCACGCCCGAAGCTCGCTACACCCCCGGTGCGCCCCCCGCGGTCTCGACCGACGGCCGCCGGGCCGCCTGGGTCGACGACGGCGGGCACGTGGACATCGCACGCGGCTTCGCCGACGGCGGCATGCAGGTCACCCGGCGGGCGGTGCCCGACGTCACGGGCGTCGTCGGGTTCCTGCCCGACGGCGGCGTGGCCGTCGCCGGTCGTGGCCGCGGCCGCGTGGTCGACGGGGGCGACCGTGTCCGCAGGCTGCCGGCCCTGGTCTCACCCAACGCCACGTCCGAGGCCGGCGCTCTGGTGGCCGGGCAGACCGCTCGCGGCGACTACGCCGTGGTGAGCAGTGCGACCGACCGCGTGCTCTGGCGGTCGCGGTTGCTGGTCACCGGCTTCAGCAGCGACGGCCGCTATGCCCTGGGCCTCGCCGACGGCAGCGCGCCGCGCACGCTTGCCCTGCTCGACGCCCGCACCGGCGGCGTCGTCCGGACGCTGCAGCTGCCCCGCCACACCCGCATCTACGCCCCGCGGTGGGAGGACGCAGCACACGTGCTGGCGATCGTCGTCGACTCACGCGGCCAGCGCCAGGCCCTGGTCCGGTTCGGCGTCGACGGCAGCCTGGCCCGCGCAACGGCGGTGACGAGCTCCGAGGAGCACGTCTACATCCTCCAGAAGACGCCGTAGCCCGCGGGTCGTCACCGTCGGCGCGGACGTCACGGGGTTTCGAGACGGTCGCGGGCGACCTCCTCGACCACCGGTAGTCGAGCAGCTCCGCGAGCCCCGGCGAGCGGGCGCGTCGAGACCACCCCACCACCCACGGCGCCCCTCAGACGAGCACCTCGGTGACCGGCTGGGAGGAGTCGGCCGGCAGATTCAACGCCGAGGGCGTCCGGCCGCGAGCGACCATCTCGACCCCGAGCGCGGCCACCATCGCGCCGTTGTCGGTGCACAGTCCCGGCCGAGGGACCCGGACCCGGATGCCGTGCTGCGCGGCCCGCTCCTCGGTGAGCACGCGCAGCCGCGAGTTCGCGGCCACGCCGCCGCCGACCAGGATGTCCTCGACGCCCTCGGTGACCGCGGCGTCGACCGCCTTGCGCACCAGCACGTCGCAGACCGCCTCCTGGAACGACGCGGCGACGTCGGCCACCGGCACCGGCTCGCCGGCGCGCTCGCGCGCCTCGACCCACCGGGCGACGGCGGTCTTCAGGCCCGAGAAGGAGAAGTCGAAGCGGTGCCGCTCGAGGTCGCGGCGCGAGGTGAGGCCACGCGGGAAGTCGATGGTGACGCTGCCCTCGCGGGCGGCGCGGTCGATGTGCGGGCCGCCGGGGAACGGCAGCCCGAGCAGCCGGGCCACCTTGTCGAAGGCCTCGCCGGCGGCGTCGTCGATCGTGGCGCCCAGCGGCACGATGCCGTCGTGGTCGCCGGTCACGTCGGACACGCGCAGCAGCGAGGAGTGTCCCCCCGAGACCAGCATGGCCAGGCAGGGCTCGGGCAGCGCGCCGTGCTCGAGCTGGTCGACGGCGACGTGGGAGGCGAGGTGGTTCACGCCGTAGAGCGGCTTGCCCAGCGAGAGCGCCAGCGCCTTGGCCGCGGCGACGCCGACCAGCAGCGCGCCGGCCAGCCCCGGGCCGGAGGTCACGGCGATCGCGTCGACGTCGCCCAGCGTCACCCCCGCGGTCTCGCAGGCCCGCTCCAGCGTCGGCACCATCGCCTCGAGGTGGGCGCGTGAGGCGACCTCGGGCACCACGCCGCCGAACCGGGCGTGCTCCTCCACGGACGAGGCGACAGCGTCGGCGAGCAGCTCGTGGCCGCGGACGATCCCGACACCGGTCTCGTCGCAGGAGGTCTCGATCCCGAGCACCAGGGGTACGTCTGACACGCCGACGATGGTGACATGTCCGACCACGCGAGTATGTTGCGCGGATGCCCATCTCGGTACGGCGTGCCTCGGTTGCCGCCACTCTCACGGCCCTCGTTCTCACCACGGCCCCCGCGGCGCACGCCGCCGGCGACCACGCCACCCACCGCGGCGGCCTGACACCACGCACGCACTTCCGGATGCTGCCCGACGGCTCGTCCGGCGCCCGGTCCGACGGCGAGGGGATCCCCAACGTCGACTCGGTCAAGGCCACCATCGCCCGCTACTACGGCGACCGCGGCAACGGCATCGCCAACAAGCGGCACTCCCCCTACATCACCCAGATGAGCCGCATCGAGAAGAAGTGGCTGACCTGGCTCAAGGCGCACAAGCCGAAGGCCGGGCAGAAGAAGGCGCTGGTCTTCGACACCGACGACACCACGCTGATGACCTACGACATGGAAGTGCACGCCATGCACTTCAACTTCGACACCGTGCTGCAGAACACCTACGTGCAGGAGCAGCGCTTCCCGGCCACGCCCGGCATGGTGCGACTGGTCAACCACGCCCAGCGCTGGGGCTACACGATCTTCGGCGTCACCGGCCGCAACGACGACCAGAAGGCCGCCACCCTGGCCAACCTGGCCAAGGTCGGCTACCGCGGCTTCACCGCCGACCGGTTCTTCACCAAGTGGACCGGCACCGGCTCCTCGCAGCAGCCGTCCTACATCCAGTGCGCGACCTCGAAGTGCTCCACCGTGGAGTTCAAGGCCCTCACCCGGCGCCACATCCAGAACGACCTGGGCTACCCGGTCGTCGCCAACTTCGGCGACCAGTGGTCGGACCTGCAGGGCGGCTACGCCCGGCGCTACGTGAAGCTGCCGAACCCGACGTACTACCTGCCGAGCACCAACCTGCCCGGCGTGGTGCAGCCGAAGCTGGCCCCGCGCAACCGGTTCACGATGAAGCCCGGCGGCGCCAGCGGCGCGAAGCCCGACGGCGAGGGCATCCCCAACATCGACTCGGTGAAGGCCACCGTCAAGGCCTACTACGGCGACACCGGCACCGGCACCGCCAACACCTCCGCGTCGCCCTACCTGACCCAGCTGCAGCGCATCGAGAAGCGCGAGACCGCCTACCTGCAGCGCGCCTGCGCCGTGGGCGTGCGCCGGCACACCAAGCCGGCCCTGGTGCTCGACACCGACGACACCACGCTGTGGACCTACGACCTCGAGGTCGGGCTGATGAAGTTCGTCTTCGACCCCGCGCTGCAGGACCAGTGGGTGCAGGGCCAGAAGTTCGCCGCCGTGCCGGGCATGGTCTCGCTGGCCAACGCCGCCCAGCAGGCCGGTTGCACCGTCATCGGCATCACCGGTCGCAGCGCCTCGCAGAAGGCCGCCAGCCTGGCCAACCTGGCCAAGGTCGGCTACACGGGCTTCACGGCCGCGAACTACTACACCAAGCCGGCCGGGTTCAAGGGCTCCACGGTGGCCTACAAGTCCAGCCGCCGGCACCACGTGCAGCGGCAGGGCTACACGATCGTCGACAACATCGGCGACCAGTTCAGCGACCTCAAGGGCGGGTTCAGCAAGCGCACCGTCAAGCTGCCGAACCCGACGTACTACCTGCCGTGACACTGCTCTGAAGCGAGCCCAGCGAGCGAAGAGCAGAGGAGCCGAGACGTCGGATCCTGGCGGAGAGCGCCGCGCGAAGCGCCGTCTTCCCCCGACAGGATGCGACGTCTCGGCGAGACCACCACGGCGCAGACCGGTAGAAGCAGCCCGAGCAACAGCGGGTTGGTCTGAACCAGGGGCACGAGCCGGAAGACCAGCGGAGCTGAGCGAGCCGTAGGGGCCTCGGTCTCGAGACGGCGCCAGCGCGCCTCCTCAACCAGCGGCGAGCACCAGCTCCAGCACCAGCGCATCGACCCCGTCGCGGTAGTACCCCCGCCGCCGGTCGATCTCCACGAAGCCGGCCGCGGCGTAGAACGCGCGGCCGGCCTCGTTGTCCTCGCGGACCTCCAGCAGCACCCGCTCGGCGCCGGCGTCGCGGGCCGATCCCAGCGCGGCGGCCAGCAGCCGGGTGCCGGTGCCGGTGCGGCGCACCCCGGCGGCGATGCGCTGCAGGTCGGCGACCTCGCCGGCGACGCTGAGCACCGCCCAGCCGAGGTCGGGGCCGTCGCCGACCAGCGCGTACGGCAGCGCCTCGCGCACCAGCCGATGCGACCACGCCTCGCGGCCGAACGCGTCCTCCTCGAGCGCCAGCAGCCGGTCGACGTCGTCGGGGCCGGCGGCCCGGATGCTCATCGCGGCGCGGCGTCGGGGCGGCGCAGGTACATCGGCTCGGGGTCGACCAGCGGGTAGCGCTCGGCCACCACCAGATCGCACAGGACGGCCGCGCTTGGCAGCTCCGGTCGCCGCGCGTCGGGGAACGCCTCGGGGTAGAGCACCGCCCCCCGGCCCACCACCGGCTCGTCGGTGGCCGCCGTCGCGGGACTGAGCACCGCCGGCTCGTCGTGGCGCGCGCCGTCGACGTAGCGCGCGAGGTAGACCTCCTTGCGGCGGGCGTCGGAGGCGACGACGAAGTCCGAGAGGCCGCCGTCGACCGCCTCGGCCGCGAGCACGTCGAGGGTGCAGACCCCGTAGACGGGGATGCCCAGCGCCAGCGACATCGTGCGCGCCGTGACCAGGCCGACCCGCAGCCCGGTGAACGGCCCCGGCCCCACACCGACCGCTACCGCCGTGACGTCGGTGGTGATGGCGCCGGCCTGCTCGAGCACCGAGGCGATGCCGGGGGCGAGCATCTCGCCGTGGCGCATCTGCTCGTCGGCGGTGAAGGTGGCCACGACCTGCTCCCCGTCGTGGAGCGCGACGGTGACGCGTGCGGTCGCGGTGTCGAAGGCGAGGAGCATCAGGCCTCCAGGGCTCGCAGGTCGGTGTCGAACCAGCGTGGGCCGACCGGCGTCACCACGGCGTGGCGCACGTCGTCCTCGTCGCGCGCGAGGGCCACCTCGAGCCGGTCGTCGGCCAGCACCTCGGCCAGCCCCTCGCCCCACTCCACGACGGTGACGGCGCGGTCGGTGTCGGTGTCCAGGTCGAGGTCGTCGAGCTCGGCGCCGGAGCCCAGCCGGTAGGCGTCGACGTGCACCAGGTCGGGGCCCTCGGCGGTGGCGCGGTGCACCCGGGAGATGACGAACGTGGGCGAGGTGACGTGCCCGGCGACACCGAGCGCGTCGGCCAGCCCCTGGGTGAGCGTCGTCTTCCCGGCGCCCAGGTCGCCGGTGAGGATGACGAGGTCGCCGGAGCGCAGCACGCCGCCGAGCCGACCGCCCAGCGCACGGGTGTCGTCGGCCGTGGGCAGGTCCAGGCGCAGCGGCAGCATCTTGCGGAGGTAGAGCCGCGGACCCTCCCGGCCGGCCTCGGCGTACCCGAGCCGGTTCCAGAACCGGACGGTGGCCGGCAGCTCGGCGCGGGCCATCAGGCGGACGCCGGCGAAGCCGCGGCGGGCGGCCTCCTCCTCGGCCGCCGCGACCAGTGCCTGGGCGACGCCGGTGCCGCGACCCTGCTTGAGGGTGCCGACGCGTCGTAGCCCGAGCAGGCGGGGGGCTCGAGGCGCCGACTGCTCGGGCTCGGGCTCGAAGAGCAGGGTCGCCACGGGCTCGCCGTCGACCTCGCCGAGCAGACCGCCGTGCGCGGCGAGGGAGTCGCGCACGCTTTCCCACGTCTCGTCGGTGGCCGTCGCCGGGGGGTCGAGCGGCGGCCGGTCGCCGAAGGCGTCGTGGATGACGGCGAGCACGTCGGCTGCCCGCTCGGGGCCCACGAGGTCGACCCTCATCGCCGCAACGCCGCCGTGAACAGCTGCTCGAGGGCGGTGTTGACCAGGTCGGCCGCCTCGAAGATCACCATGTGGCCGGCGTCAGGCACCTCGAGCAGCCGGGCACCCTCGATCCGGGCCGCCATCTTGCGGCTGTGGCCCAGCGAGGTCAGCTTGTCCTTGGTGCCGCAGATGATGGTGGTGGGCACGGTCGAGAACGTACCGAGCACGTCGAACTTGTTCAGCGTCCGGAACCCCGGGAAGAACTCGGCCAGCACCTGGATGGGCGTCCCGGCGAGCATCTCGTCGAGGAACTCGACCTGCGTGGCCGGGGCCTCCCGGCCGAAGGCGAACCGGTCGGCCACCAGGAAGCCGATGTTGGAGCCGCGGGCACGGGCCGAGTCCACCAGCTCGGGGGCGTTGGCCAGGGCGGTCACCAGTCGCGGGGCGACCATGTCGCCCAGCTTGTCGGGGATGAACGGGCTCAGCGCCCGGTGAGGTCGCAGCCCGCCGGCCGTGGTGGCGATCAGCCCGACGCCGCGCACCCGCTCGGCGAAGACCTCGGGGTGACGCTCGGCGAACGTCATGATGCTCATCCCGCCCATCGAGTGACCCACCAGCACGACGTCGCCGTCGGGGACGAGCTCGGCGATGACGGTGGCCAGGTCGTCGCCCAGCTGCTCGATGGTGGCGTGCTCGCGCGGCGAGCGGCCCGACCGGCCGTGGGAGCGCTGGTCGTAGAACACCATCCGGTGACGCCCGCGCATCGCCTTGCGCTGGAAGTGCCAGCAGTCGAGGTTGAGCGCGTACCCGTGCACGAAGACGACGGTGGGCCGGCGCGGGTCCGGGCGCGCGCCGCTGGCGTACGGCGCGATCTCGTCGACCTCGGCGTGCAGCAGGGTCCCGTCGCCGGCCTTGACCTCGATCGCGGGCGAGCGCAGCGCCTTGTAGTCCTCGACCGCCTCGGCGCCGAGCCGGCGCGCCTTGACGACCCGACGCTCGACCACCACGGCCGCGGAGGCTGCCGCGAGGCCGGCTGCGCCGAGGCCGAGAGCCCGCTTGGCCCAGGTGTTCACCGCACTCCTCGGTAGGCGCGGTCGACGCGCGTGCCGCCGATCCGCGTGACGATCTCGTAGGAGATGGTCCCGCACGCCTCGGCCCAGTCCTGAGCCAGGGGTTCCCCGGCGTCGCCCGGCCCGAAGAGCACCACCTCGTCGCCGGCCCTCGCACCGAGCCCGGTGACGTCGACGACCAGCTGGTCCATGCAGACCCGGCCGAGCACCGGGCAGCGCGATCCGCGCACCAGCACCTCGGCACGGCTGCTGGCGTGGCGGGGCACGCCGTCGCCGTAGCCGAGCGGCACCACGGCGACCTCCATCGGCCGGTCGGCGACGAAGGTGTGGCCGTAGGAGACGCCGGCACCCGCCACGATCGGCTTGACCAGCGCCAGCTCGGTGCGCACCGTCATCGCGGGCCGCAGCCCGAGGTCGGCGCTGCTGGCCACCTGCGGCGCGGGGGTCAGGCCGTAGGTGGCGATGCCGACCCGGACGGCGTCGAACCGGGAGCCGGGGCGCAGCAGCGCGGCCGCGGAGTTGGCCAGGTGCCGCAGACCGGGGTCGACGCCGAGCTCCTCGGCCGTGGCCAGGGCCTCGCGGAACGCCTGCTCCTGGGCGTCGTTGGCGGGGTGCTCGGGCTCGTCGGAGCAGGCCAGGTGCGACCAGACCCCGCTGACGCTCACCGCCAGGTCGCGCGCCTGGGAGACCAGCCCCGCCCACGACGCGAGCGTCGAGCCGCCGCGCGAGAGCCCGGTGTCGACCTTCAGCTGCACGTCGGTGGCGCCCGCGGCCACGATCCGCCCGAGCTGCGCCACGTCGTAGGCGGTGAGCGTGACCCCGAAGCGTACGGCCGGTCGGTAGTCCTGGTCGGGCGTGGCCAGCCAGCACAGCAGCGGACCCTCGTCGCCCGCGCCCCGCAGCGCGACCGCCTCGTCGGGCGTGGCCACCGCCAGCCAGTCGGCCCCGGCCTCCCGGGCGGCGCGGGCGACGGCCACCATCCCGTGCCCGTAGCCGTCGGCCTTGACCACCACCATCAGCTGCGCCGGGGCCACCACCTCGCGCAGCCGCGCGACGTTGTGCCGCACCGCGTCGAGGTCGACGAGGATCTCAGCCATCGCTCACCAGGTCGCGGATCACGCCGGGCAGGGCCGCGGCGACGTCACTCGCGACGATCGGGCCGCCGGCCGAGGCCTCGGCGGCGGCCGCCCCGTGCAGCCAGACCGCGGCCGAGGCGGCGTCGAAGCCGTCGAGGCCGCTCGCGACGAGGGCACCGACGAGGCCCGCCAGCACGTCGCCCGCACCGGCCGTGCCCAGCCACGGCACACCCGTGCCGTTGGAGCGCACGCGGCCGTCGGGCGCGACCACCAGCGTCCGCCGGCCCTTGAGCGCCACCACGCACCACAGCTCGCCGGCGGCCCGCTTGGCGTACTCGAGCTGGTTCGCCTCGACCTCGGTCCGCTCCACGTCGAGCAGCCGCGCCAGCTCACCGGCGTGCGGGGTGAGCACGAGGTCGTCGCTGCGGTGCTGCCGCACGTGCTGGATCGCGTCGGCGTCGGCGACCACGGGGACCCCGTCGGCGAGGCTCTCGACCAGCGCCTGCTCGGCGTCGCCGGACCCGCCGGAGCCGACCACCCAGGCCTGCACCCGGCCCTCGCCGACGACGATCTCGGGGTGCCGCGCGCGGACGGCGTCGGCGGCGGAGCCGACGTAGCGCACCATGCCGGCCATGCCGCAGGCCGCACCCGAGGTGCACAGCACGGCAGCGCCGGGGTACCGCTCGGAGCCGGCGCGCACACCGACCACGCCGCGCGTGTACTTGTGGTCGAACGGGCCGGGCACGCGCAGCAGCCGGCGTACGTCGTCGGCCTGCAGGGCGGTGACCGCGGCGTCGGGGAGATCGAGCCCGATGTCGACCAGGTGCACCACGCCGCAGGCCTCGGCGGCGGGGTCCACCAGGTGCGCCACCTTGTGGGTGCCGAAGGTCACCGTCACCGCCGCGCTCACGTGGGCGCCGTCGAGCCGGCCGGTGTCGACGTCGACGCCCGAGGGCGTGTCCACCGCCACCACCGGCACGTCGGGGAACAGCCCCAGCGCCTCGACGGCCCGCTCGCTGAGTCCCGGGCGCCCGCCGATGCCGACGATGCCGTCGACGACCAGGTCGGGCCGGTGGGCCTCACCGACGGCGACCACCCGGCCGCCGACAGCGCGCAGCGCCGCCAGCCCGGCCTCGTGCACGTGCTCGGAGAGCCGCACCACCTCGACCGGCACCCCTCGGCGCGCCAGCAGCACGCCCGCGTAGAGAGCGTCGCCACCGTTGTCGCCACCGCCGACCAGGAGCAGCACCCGGGCGCCGTAGGACGTGCCGAGCAGGTCGGCGACCGCCGCGGCCAGACCGGCGGCCGCGCGCTGCATGAGCGCACCTCCGGGCAGCCTCGCCATCAGCTCGGCCTCGGCCGACCTGACCTGGTCCACGGTGTGGGCGCGTCTCACCGTCCCGATTATCCCGGCCCGTGTGCGAGGGTCGTCGGATGCGGCTGGTCCCGGGTGTCCTGTGCTGCTTGCTGGTCGCGGCCGGGTGCTCGGCCGGCGATCATCCGCCGAAGCGTGAGGGGACGCTCACCTTCGGCGGCACCTCCGACCCGAGCGCGGCGGTGCAGCGCGTCGACCTCGACCTGACCGGCAGCGACCCCAGGCAGGCGGTCGGTCTCGGTGGCCGCACGCGCACCCTGTACTACGCACCGCAGGAGGCGCCCGTCCCCGCGACCGTCCGGCTGCCCGGGGGTGTGCTGCACACGCCCGCCTTCCAGGTCACCGCCACCACCGCGCCCGTGGGCCGTCCGCATCCCCGCGTCCAGGGTGCCGAGCCGGCGTACCTGCTGGTGCTCGCCCACTACGACAGCGCGGACGAGGCGGTCGCGGCCGTCCGGTCACAGGCGGGCGTGCTGGGCATCGACCCGGCACAGGTCACCGGGAGCAGCGTCCTGCGCGGCGCCGCGGGCCGGGTCGCCGTGCTCGTGCAGGTCGTGCACGACGTCGACCACGGTGGCTACCAGATCGACTACGAGCTCGCCGCCACCCGCTCCTGAGCGGTCCTCAGCCCTCGAGCACCACCACGGCACTGGCGATGCCGGCGTCGTGCGACAGCGAGAGGTGGACGCTGGTGACGCCGAGCTCGTCGGCGCGGGCGAGCACCGTGCCCGAGAGCGCCAGCAGCGGGCGCCCGGAGACCTCCTTGACCACCTCGGCGTGGTGCCACTCCAGGTTGCCGGGAGCGCCGAGCGACTTGGCCAGCGCCTCCTTCGCGGCGAACCGTGCGGCCAGCGAGTTCAGCGGCAGTGCCGCCTCGGCCGGGGTGAAGAGGCGCTCGGAGAGCCGCGGGGTGCGCTCGAGCGACTCCGCGAAGCGCTCGACGTCCACGACGTCGATGCCGACGCCCACGATCATGCGGGCATCGCTACTCGACCGTGACGGACTTGGCCAGGTTGCGCGGCTGGTCGACGTCGTGGCCCTTCAGCGTGGCCAGCTCGCAGGCGAACAGCTGCAGCGGCACCACGGCGACCAGCGGCTGCAGCAGGGTCGGCACCCGCGGCAGCCGCAGCAGCGTGTCGGCGTAGGGCACGACGTCCTCGTCGCCGTTCTCGGCGAGCACCAGGGTGCGCGCGCCGCGGGCGCGGACCTCCTGGATGGCGCTGACCATCTTGTCGTGGAGCTGGTCGCGGCCTCGCGGGGGGATGACGCAGAACACCGGCAGCCGGTCCTCCACGAGCGCGATCGGACCGTGCTTGAGCTCGCCGGCGGCGAACCCCTCGGCGTGGATGTAGGCCAGCTCCTTGAGCTTGAGCGCCCCCTCCAGCGCCACCGGGAAGCCGGCGTGGCGGCCCAGGAACAGCACCGCCCGGGCGGCCTCGAGCTCGCGGGCGAGGGCGTAGACCTCCTCGGCGCCGTCGAGCACCGCCTGCACGTGGCCGGGCACGCGCTCCAGCTCGGTGACGATGGCGGCGATCTCGTCGCCGTACATCGTGCCTCGCACCTGCGCCAGGTAGAGCCCGAGCAGGTAGCAGGCCACCATCTGGGTCAAGAAGCCCTTGGTGGAGGCGACGCCGATCTCGGGACCGGCGTGGGTGTAGATGACGGCGTCGGACTCGCGCGGGATGGTGGAGCCGTTGGTGTTGCAGATCGCCAGCACCTTGGCCCGCTGCTCGCGGGCGTGCCGGATGGCCATGAGGGTGTCGGCGGTCTCGCCGGACTGGCTGATCGCGACGACCAGGGTGTTGCGGGTGAGGATCGGGTCGCGGTAGCGGAACTCGTGGGAGAGCTCGACCTCGCAGGGGATGCGGGTCCAGTGCTCGATGGCGTACTTGGCCACCAGGCCGGCGTAGCCCGCGGTGCCGCAGCCGATGATGATGATGCGGTCGATCTCGCGCAGGTCCTCCTCGGAGAGGCGCAGCTCGTCCAGCTGCAGCCGACCGGCGTCGGTGTGGCGGCCCAGCAGCGAGTCGGCCACGGCTCGCGGCTGTTCGAAGATCTCCTTGCGCATGAACCAGTCGTAGCCGTCCTTCTCGGCCGCGGAGAGGTCCCAGTCGACGTGGTAGGCGGTGCCCTGCGCCGCGCCGCCGTCGAAGTCGGTGACGACGACCTCGTCGCGGGTGAGGGTGACGACCTGGTCCTGGCCCAGCTCGAGCGCGTCGCGGGTGTGCTCGATGAACGCGGCGACGTCGGAACCGAGGAAGTTCTCTCCCTCCCCCAGGCCGACCACCAGCGGGGAGTTACGACGCGCCGCCACGACGCGGTCGGGGTCCTCGGCGTCGACGGCCACCAGCGTGAAGGCGCCCTCGAGCCGACGACACACCTGCTGCATCGCCGTGGTCAGGTCGGAGCCGGCCACCACGGCGCGCTCTACCAGCTGGACCGCGATCTCGGTGTCGGTGTCGGAGAGCTGCTCGACGCCCTCGGCCAGCAGCTCCTCGCGCAGCCGCGCGAAGTTCTCGACGATGCCGTTGTGCACCAGCGCCACGCGGCCGGCCGGGCCCAGGTGCGGGTGGGCGTTGCGGTCGGTGGGCCCGCCGTGCGTGGCCCAGCGGGTGTGGCCGATGCCCGTGGTCGAGGCCGGCAGCGGCTGCTCCCCGATGGCCTTCTCCAGGTTGGCCAGCTTGCCCGCGCGCTTGTCGGCGGCGATCGCGCCGTCGGCGACCACCGCGATGCCGGCCGAGTCGTAGCCGCGGTACTCCATGCGCCGCAGGCCCTCGACGACGACGTCGCGAGCCTGCCGTTGACCGACGTAACCGACGATTCCGCACATGGGCACGAGTGTAGAGAGCCCCGTAGGCCACAATCGTCGCCATGACGCACGAGCTCTCGCCGTACGTCGAGCTCGACCGGACCGCCTGGGCCGCGCTGGCCGACGGGGATCATGGCGTCGCGCCGCTCTCGGCCCCGGAGATCGAGCAGGTGCGCGGGCTCGGCGACCAGCTGGACCTCCACGAGGTCGAGCAGGTCTACCTGCCCCTGTCGCGGCTCCTGAGCCTCCACGTGCGCGCCCGGGGTGCGCTGCACCGTGCCCAGGAGGAGTTCCTCCGCCGGCCGCAGCCGCCGAGGACCCCGTTCGTGATCGGGCTGGCGGGCTCGGTGGCGGTGGGCAAGTCCACCACCGCCCGCGTGCTGCAGCAGATGCTGGCGCACTGGCCCGAGCACCCCTCGGTCGCCCTGGTCACCACCGACGGGTTCCTGCTGCCGAACGCCGAGCTCGAGCGTCGCGGCATCTTGCACCGCAAGGGCTTCCCGGAGTCCTACGACCGCAGGGCGCTGCTCTCGTTCGTCGTCGACATCAAGTCCGGCAAGGACGAGGTGCCGGCGCCGACCTACTCCCACCTGGTCTACGACGTCGTGCCCGACGAGCAGGTGGTCGTACGCCATCCCGACGTCGTCATCGTCGAGGGCCTCAACGTGCTGCAGCCCGCCCGGGTGCAGGCCGACGGCCGCTCGGGCCTGGCGGTGAGCGACTTCTTCGACTTCTCGGTGTACGTCGACGCCGCCGAGAGCGACATCAAGCACTGGTACACCGAGCGCTTCCTGCGGCTGCGCGAGACCGCGTTCCGCGACCCGGCCTCCTACTTCGCCAAGTACGCCGGGCTCAGCGACGAGGAGGCGGTGCTGGAGGCGACCCGGCTGTGGTCGTCGATCAACGGGCCCAACCTGCGCGAGAACATCCGGCCCACCCGCTCGCGCGCGACCCTGGTGCTGCGCAAGGACTCCGACCACTCGGTGCGCTACGTGCGGCTGCGGAAGCTGTGATGCTCCACCTCGAGCTGCGCGTCCCCACACCGCTGACCGACCAGGTGGTCGGCCTGCTGTGCGACGACGACACCGTCACCAACGTCGCGGTCGTGCCCGAGGCGTTCCGCAAGCCCGCGGGCTGCCTCGTGCTCGCCGACGTCGCGCGCGAGAACGCCAGCGTGGTGGTGGGCCGGCTCAAGGAGCTCGGCCTGGAGCGGGAGGGGTCGATCGCCCTGCTGCCGCTCGACACCGTGCTCAGCGACGAGGCCGACCGCGCCGAGCGTGCTGCGCCCGGCGCCCCCGACGACGGCGTGGTGTGGGACGCCGTGGAGCAGCGGCTGCGCTCGGAGTCGCGGGTGACCTGGGTGTTCTTGGTGTTCATGACGTTGGCCGCGCTCATCGCCGGCGCCGGCCGCATCCTCGACCAGCCCATCTTGATCGTGGGGGCGATGGTGGTGGGCCCGGAGTTCTCCCCGATCGCGGCGATCTGCTTCGCCCTGGCCCGGCCGCGTCCGGCGCTGCTGCCGCGGGCCGTGCTCGCGCTCGTCGTCGGCTTCGGGGCGGCGGTGGCGGTCTCCACCGCCGCCTGGGCCGTGGCCTACGCCGCCGGGGCCTTCAGCCGGCACGACGCCTCGACGGGCGCGCTGACCGACTTCATCGTCAAGCCCGACGGCTGGTCCTTCGTCGTCGCCTGCCTGGCCGGGGTCGCGGGCACCGTGTCGCTGACGACCAACAAGTCCGGACCGCTGGTGGGGGTGTTCATCTCGATCACGACCATTCCGGCCGTCGGGACCGCCGCGGTGTGCCTGGCCGCCGGCGTGTGGTCGGAGGTGGGGTCCGCGGTGGTCCAGCTCGGCATCAACGTCGCCGGGCTGGTGCTCGCGGGCACCCTCACGATGGTGGTGCAGCGGGCGGTGTGGTCGCGGGTCGGGGTCCCCCGGTCCGCTTCTGGAGCTCTGCGAGGCGCTCGACGGGGCGGAAGCCCAACTGCTCGTTGATGCCGACCATGTGGCTGTTCACCTCCGCGTTCCAGGTGAACACGGTCCGCGCCGCAGGGTGCTCGCGGGCGAAGGCACGCAGGTTCGCCACCTTCACCGCCGCTCCCAGCCGGTGCCCGCGGTGGGCGCGGGAGACCAGCGTCCCCCACTGGTAGCAGCGGTGCGGCTCGTGCACGCTGGTGCCCATCACGGTCAGCGCGACCACCTCGTCGCCCTGCAGCGCCAGTGTCGTGGTCCAGCTGCGGCCCTGCGCGGTGCGGACGCGCTCCTCCTCGCGCAGCGCCGCGACGTCGGGGCTCATCGCCTCCTTCTCCAGCTCGCCGGTGGGCGCCTCGACCTCCAGCAGGGCGTTGAGCGCGGCGAACGACCCGACGACGTCGTCGGGCAGCGGGCCCTCGTAGCTGCGCAGCTCGTAGGCCTCGTGGTGCGGCGCCGCCTCCGCGGCCAGGCGGTCGAGGGACTCGTCGTCGGCGGGCAGGTCGAGCACGCGCATCACGTCGCCGATGCCCACGACGTACCCACGGCGGGTGGCGAAGTCCAGGTCGGCGCTGGTCGACGCGTCATAGGGGTAGGAGATCTCGGCGTTGAGCAGCGTGCGGCCGGCCGCGCCCGCGAGCGCCTCCAGGTGCTCGAGCATCGCCGCGCCGTACCCGTGGCGGCGGCGGCCGGGGCGCGTGCCGAGGTTGAGCGAGGCCGAGGTGGTGTTGTCCAGCTGGGGCAGCGACAGCTCACCGACCGCGACCATCTCGCCGTCGACGACCCCGGCGTGCACCGAGTAGCGGCGGCGAAGACCGGGCTCGAGCAGCTCGGCGCGGATCTCCTCGTACTGCCACGGCACCGCGTACGGCCGTTCGTGGGAAGCGGCGGTGGCGTAGGTGTCGTGCCAGGCCCGCAGCAGCTCCCCGTCGCGTGGATCGACCTCGCTGATCTGCATGTCGGCGAGGCTATGCTGGCCGCGGCGCACAGGTCGCCTCCGGTCCGCGGACAGGGCTCAGCCCACCTGAGCAGCACCAGCTCACCCTGCACACCCCTCTTTCGCCCCGAGCACGCGGACATCGGGACCTGACGCGAAGGAGGCCACCGTGCCCGATCACGACCCCACCCACTGGCGGCTGCCGGACCACCCATCGCTGGAGTGGCTCAAGCGGCGGGCCAAGCGGCTGCGCCGCCTCGTCGACGACGGCGACCCGCAAGCGCTCTCGCTGGTCGAGCGGTACGACCCCGGCGCGGGTCCGGTCACCCTGAGCCGCGCCCAGCGCGTCGTCGCCCGCGCCCACGGCTACGCCGGCTGGTCGCGCCTGGTCGCCGACGTCCGGCAGCGCGAGGCGCTGAGCCGGCCGATGGCACCGACGTCGGACGCCGACGACGACGTCGAGGCGTTCCTGCGCGCGGCGGTGCTCAGCTACACCGAGCCGCTCGCCGAGCCGGTGCCCGAGCCGTCGCGGACGACCGTGCACACGCTCGCCGCCCTGGGACGCGCCGACGAGCTGGCGGCAGTGCTCGACGCGGACCCGTCGCTGGTGCGCGCCGAGGGCGGACCGCACGCCTGGGTGCCGCTGCTCTACCTCTGCTACTCCCGCGTGCCGCAGGCCGACGCCGTGGGCACGCTGCGGCTGCTGCTCGACCGCGGCGCCGACCCGGACGCCGGGTTCCTCTGGCAGGGGATGCCCTCGCCGTTCACCGCCCTGACCGGGGTGCTGGGCGGCGGCGAGCGCGGTGAGCCGCCGCACCCGCAGGCGGTGTGGCTGGCCACGATGCTGCTGGACGCCGGAGCCGACCCCAACGACAACCAGGCCTTCTACAACCGCGCCTTCGAGCCCGACGACAGCCACCTGCCGCCGCTGCTCTCCCACGGCGCCGGGCACGAGCGGCCCTCGCCGTGGCGCGACCGGCTCGGCCGGGCGTACCCCTCACCGGCGCAGATGGTGGGCGAGCACCTGCGCTCGGCGGCCGCCGCGGGGTTCGCGCAGCGGGTGAGTCTGCTGCTCGCCGCGGGCGTCTCCCCCGACACCCGCGGCTACCACCCGGTGCTGGGTGACGCGACGGCCTACGAGGTGGCCGTGACCCGCGGCCAGACCGAATGTGCCGCCCTGCTCGCCGACGCGGGCGCCGACACGTCCGGCCTCGACGAGGACGACCTGACGCTCGGCCGCGCGCTCGCGGGCACGGCGGAGCCCGGCCATCCGGCTGTGGACGGCCTCCCCGACCGCCGCCCCGACGCGATGCGGCTGGCCGCCGAGCTGCACGGCGTCGCAGCGCTCGAGGCCCTGGTGGCGCTGGGCTACGACATCAGCACCCCCGGCCGCTGGCGCACCACCGCCCTGCACGAGGCGGCCCTACGCGGCAATGAGGAGATGTGCCGCTGGCTGCTCGAGCGCGGCGCCTCGACGACCGCGCGTGACGAGCGGTTCGACGCCACCCCGGCGGGCTGGGCCGACCACGCCGGCCACGCCGAGCTGGCGGAACTGCTCGAAACGGACGTCGACTGACCGGAACTCGTCTCCGCGACCGTTTCTGAAGCGAATTTCCGGGGGTTTTGCCGGGTGCCCGGCAAAACCCCCGCGACGCGCCGGCCTACAACCCCAGCCGCACCTTCACGACCCCGGCCAACCGGTCGGCCACGTCCTGCGCCTGCTCGACGGTGGGGGCCTCGACCATGACCCGCACCAGCGGCTCGGTGCCGGAGGAGCGCAGCAGCACCCGGCCCTGCTCACCGAGCTCGGCCTCGGCCTGCGCGACCGCCGCGCTGACCTCCGGGTCGTGCGAGGCGCGGGCCTTGTCGACGCCGGGGACGTTGACCAGCACCTGCGGCAGCCGGGTGACCACGCCGGCCAGCTCGGCCAGCGAGGAGCCGGTGCGCGCCATCCGCTCCAGCACGTGCAGCGCGGCCAGCAGGCCGTCGCCGGTGGTGGCGTGGTCGGTCATGATCACGTGCCCGGACTGCTCGCCGCCCAGGTTGAAGCCGCCCGCCCGCATCGCCTCGAGCACGTAGCGGTCGCCGACCGCGGTGGTGCGCACCGTGACGCCGGCCGCGCGCATCGCGGTCAACAGGCCGAGGTTGCTCATGACGGTCACGACGAGGGTGTCCTCGCGCAGCTGCTGCTGCTCGCGCATCGCCAGCGCGAGGATCGCCAGCAGCTGGTCGCCGTCGACCGTCTCGCCGGCGGCGTCCACGGCCAGGCAGCGGTCGGCGTCGCCGTCGACGGCGAACCCGGCGTCGGCGCCGTGCTCGATCACGGCGGCGCGCAGCACGTCGAGGTGGGTCGAGCCGCAGCCGTCGTTGATGTTGAGGCCGTCGGGCGAGGCGCAGATCGCGATCACCTCGGCGCCGGCGCTCGCCAGCGCCCGGGGGCCGACGACGGACGCGGCGCCCTGGGCGCAGTCGAGCACGACGCGCAACCCGGCGAGCGGGGCGTCGAGGGTGCCGACCAGGTGGGCGGCGTACTCGTCGACGGCGGTGGGGTGCGTGCTGACCCGGCCCACGGCCGCGCCGGTGGGGCGCTGCCAGGGCTCGCCGAGGCGCTGCTCGACGGCGTCCTCGAGGGTGTCGTCGAGCTTCACCCCGCCGCGGGCGAAGAACTTCACCCCGTTGTCGGGCATCGGGTTGTGCGAGGCCGAGAGCATGACGCCCAGGTCGGCGCCGAGCGCCGCGGTCAGGTGGGCGACGCCGGGGGTGGGCAGCTCGCCGAGCAGCAGCACGTCGACGCCGGCCGAGGCCAGCCCGGCCACCACCGCGGCCTCGAGGAACTGCCCGGAGATCCGGGTGTCACGGCCGACGACGGCGAAGGGCCGGCCGTTCCATCCACTGGTGTGCTCGAACGCGCCGGCCTCGCCGAGCACATGGGCCGCGGCGACCGAGAGGTCCAGGGTCAGCTCGGCGGTCAGCTCGCCGTTCGCCAGTCCCCGGACCCCGTCGGTCCCGAAGAGTCGTGCCACTTACCGCTTGGAGAACTGCGGAGCCTTGCGCGCCTTCTTCAGACCGGCCTTCTTGCGCTCGATGACGCGCGGGTCGCGCGTGAGGAGCCCGGCCCGCTTCAGCGAGGGGCGGTTGGCCTCGACGTCGATCGCGTTCAGCGCACGCGCCACGCCCAGGCGCAGCGCGCCGGCCTGACCGGTGATGCCGCCGCCGTGGATGCGGGCGATGACGTCGAAGCGGCCGACCAGGTCGGTGGTCACGAAGGGCTCGTTGACGACCTGCTGGTGCAGCTTGTTCGGGAAGTAGGAGTCCAGCGCACGGCCGTTGACCGTCCACTCGCCGGTGCCGGGCACCAGGCGGACGCGGGCGACGGCCTCCTTGCGGCGGCCGGTGGCCGCGGCGGGGGCGATGGTGGCGGGACGGGCCGGAGCGTCGGCGCTCGGCGCGCTCTCGGAGGAGTAGGCGATGCCATCCTCGTTGACCGTGAAGGTCTCCTCGGACTCGGTGGTCTCAGTCATGTGTGTGCCTTCGCTTCAGGGTCTACTGGGAGATCTGCGTGATCTCGAAGGGCTGTGCCTGCTGGGCCTGGTGGGGGTGCTCCGGGCCGGAGTAGACCTTGAGCTTCTTGAGCATCTGGCGACCGAGGCGGTTCTTGGGGAGCATGCCCCAGACCGCCCGCTCGATGACCTTGCGGGCGTCCTTGTCGAGCTGGTCGCCGACGGCGATCGAGCTCAGACCACCCGGGTAGCCGGAGTGCCGGTACAGCTTCTTGGTGGTCTTCTTGTCACCGGCGATCGCGACCTTGGCGGCGTTGACGACGATGACGAAGTCACCGGTGTCGACGTGCGGGGCGAACATCGGCTTGTGCTTGCCGCGCAGCAGGTTGGCGACCTGGACCGCGAGGCGGCCCAGGACGACGTCGCTCGCGTCGATGACGTGCCACTGGCGCTGGATGTCGCCGGGCTTGGGTGAGTACGTGCTCACGTAGCGGACCTTCTCGTTCGTCGGTCCCGGGCACAGGAGTTGCGCCCGGGTGGTGGAGCTGCGCCTCTGACGAACACTGCCCGGCTTCACCTCATCCGGGTCTGCACCGACACTGCGAGGAGTCTCGGCGCGGCAGGGGACGCGACCGACAAATGTACCGGCCGGTCCGCGGGAGCGTCAAAACGCGGACCGGCAGTTCACCCCTGCGCCCTGCGCATTAGGTTGGGAGCAGTCCTCCCAGAAGGAGATGCCTCGTGAACGACGCGCCGAGCGGCGACACCCTGACCGTCCGCGACAACCGTACGGGTCAGGAGTACGAGATCGCGATCACCGACAACACCATCCGTGCCGGTGACCTCAGTCAGATCAAGACCGACGACGACACCCCCGGTCTGGCCACCTACGACCCGGGGTTCACCAACACCGCCTCCTGTCGCAGCTCGGTGACCTACATCGACGGCGAGAAGGGGATCTTGGAGTACCGCGGCTACCCGATCGAGCAGCTGGCGGAGCAGTCCAGCTTCCTCGAGGTGGCCTACCTGCTCGTCAACGGGACGCTGCCGTCGAAGACCGAGTACGAGCAGTGGGTGCACGACGTCACCTACCACACGTTCGTGCACGAGAACGTCAAGAGCTTCATGCAGGGCTTCCGCTACGACGGGCACCCGATGGGCATGCTGGAGGCCTCTGTCGGCGCGCTGTCGACCTTCTACCCCGAGTCGGCCAACATCTCCGACCCCGACAACCGCTACATCCAGATCGTGCGGATGATCGCGAAGATGCCGACGCTGGGCGCCTGGGCGTTCCGGCACGGCCAGGGCAAGCCGTACGTCTACCCCGACAACGACCTGTCCTACACCGCCAACTTCCTCTCGATGCTGTTCAAGATGAGCGAGCAGAAGTACGAGCCCGACGAGCGGCTGGTCAACGCCCTCGACGTGCTGCTCATCCTGCACGCCGATCACGAGCAGAACTGCTCGACCAACGCGGTCCGCTCCGTCGGCTCCTCCCAGGTCGACCCGTACTCCGCGGTCGCGGCCGGCATCGGCGCCCTCTACGGCCCGCTGCACGGTGGCGCCAACGAGGCCGTGCTGCGCATGCTGCGCCGCATCGGGTCGAAGGAGGAGATCCCCGACTTCATCAAGGGCGTGAAGGACGGCAACGAGCGGCTGATGGGCTTCGGCCACCGGGTCTACAAGAACTACGACCCGCGGGCGAAGATCATCAAGAAGGCCTGCGACGACGTCTTCGAGGTCACCGGCGTGAACCCGCTGCTGGAGATCGCCCAGGAGCTGGAGAAGATCGCGCTCGAGGACGAGTACTTCATCAAGCGCAAGCTGTACCCGAACGTCGACTTCTACTCCGGGCTGATCTACGAGGCCTTCCAGTTCCCGCCGGAGATGTTCACGGTGCTGTTCGCCATCGGGCGCACGCCGGGCTGGCTGGCGCAGTGGCTGGAGATGGTCCAGGACAAGGACCAGAAGATCGCCCGGCCCAAGCAGATCTACACCGGCGACCGCGGGCTGGAGTTCACCCCGGCATCGCAACGCTGGGGCCAGTAGGTTCCAGCGCCGCCGACTCGACCTCCAGCAGCGAGGCCGAGTGGCGTTCGGCCTCGAACGCCGCTCGGCCGCCGCGGAGGCCGAAGAGCCGCTTGGTGTAGAGGATGTAGACCACGGCGAAGACGTTGACCAGCAGCGCCGCCACGCGCAGCCAGGTGACGCGCTCGAGGATCTCGTAGACCTCGAGCGGCACGAAGATCCCCGTGCCCACGACGGCCAGGTACTCCCCCCACCGTTTCATCAGCCACAGCCCGGTTCCCTCCCCGAGCTGCAGCGCCGCGTACGCGAGCACCGCGGCCGCCACCAGCATCAGTGTGGAGTGGCGCAGCGCGAGCGCATGCTGGATCAACCGCACCGGGCCGGTGTTCTGCAGGTCGATGCCGACCCGGTCGGCGGCCGTGCGGAAGGCCGGCAGGTAGCGGTCGAAGACCTGCTGCAGGGAGTCGCGGGCGCCGTTGAAGCGGTAGATGCCGTAGGCCAGCGCGAGCAGGAGCAGGCCGCGCACGAAGCGCTCGACGGCGAGCAGGCGCAAGATGAAGGCGTCGCGCAGCGCCGGTCCGCGCAGCACCAGCGGTGCGTCGGCGGCCGGCCCCGAGCCGTGGGGCGCGCCGAGGACGAAGTCGCCGCAGCGCAGGCAGCGCCACGCCTCCCCCGCCTCGGTGGTGGCCGTCAGCCGGTGCGCCAGCGCCTCCTCGGTGGGCCGGTACGTCACGTGGCCGTGCCGGCCGCAGGAACGCAGGTTCCAGTCGAAGTCCTCGAACGGGCGCGCCACAGCGCTAAGCGTAGGCGTGCTCGCTGTCGCGACGCTGAAGCCGGCGGACGTCGGGCACCGTCACCGCCGCGAGCACGCTGGCGGCCAGCACCAGGCCGACGACCGCGAGCCAGGCGTGGAAGCCGACGCCCGCAGCCACGGGGCCCGTCAGCGCCAGACCGACCGGTCGGGCGATGAAGGAGCCGATCATGTCGAAGGAGTACACCCGGCTCAGCTTCTCGGGGGCGACGTTCTCCTGTATCGAGAGGTCCCAGCCGACGCTGAAGACCTCGAGCCCGAAGCCGTGCACGAAGGCGCCGGCCAGCACCACCGGCAGCTGGTCCGACCAGGCCATGGCCAGCGGGAACGCCGCGGTGAGGCCGAGGAACCAGGTGCCGACGTAGAGGGGCCGGGCCGGTCGCCAGCGGGTGCACAGCAGGCCACCGACGACGAAGCCGACCATCATCGCCGAGAGCGCGTAGCCCCAGGCGGGCCGGCCCAGCTCGCGGCCGACGACGATCGGGCCGAGCACGCCCTGGGCGCCGCCGTAGAACAGGTGGTAGAGCATGGCCTGGCCGATCAGCACCCACAGCCAGGTGTGCCGCATGACCTCGCGGAACCCGGCGGCGACCTCGCCGAGCAGCCCGGTGCGCACCGTGGCCGGTAGCGCGGGCACGTGGATCCGCGCGAAGCACGCGGCCGCCCAGGCGAAGCTGGCCGCGTCGAGGGCGAGCGCCCAGCCGCTCCCGGCCCAGGCGACCAGCAGCCCGGCCAGACCCGCGCCCACCACGACTCCCAGGTTCTGCCCGATCCTCCGCCAGGCGATGGCGCGCGCGAGCAGGGCGGCCGGCACGGTCTGCGGCGTGATGGCCGAGGAGCTGGGGTTGCCGAGCGCCCCCAGGGCGCCGTTGACGACGCCGACCGCCGCCAGCAGCGGCAGGCTCGACCAGCCGCCGATCAGCGAGGCGGCGGCGACCCCCTGCGAGACGGCGGCCAGGGCCGAGGAGCCCACCATCATCACGGTGCGCGGCAACCGGTCGCCCAGGACACCGCCGAACACCACGGCGGCTACGTCGGCCAGGGCGTAGAGGCCGACGACGATGCCCAGGTCCGTGGCGTCGCCGCCGAGGTCGAGCACCGCGAAGGCCAGCGCCACCGGGGCGACCCCGCTGCCCAGGCTGCTCACCGAGGCACCCGCCACCAGCCGGCGGAAGGCCGGGTGACGGATCGGGCTGTCGCTCACCCGGCCGAAAGTAGTTCGCTAGCGAACTATTCGTCAACTAACCACCGGTACGCTGCTGCCGTGCCCAAGGACGCCGCCGACCTGCACGTGGAGCGCTGGCGCGACCACTGGGTGCTCGAGGACGACTTCGACGACGGCATCGAGGCGATGACGTTCCGGCTGCACCAGCTGGTGCGCCACCTGCGCGCGACGACGAAGGCGGCGCTGGCCGAGGTCGGGCTGCAGGACTTCGAGTACGACACCCTGCACCGGCTGATGATCCGCGAGACCCCGGGCCGCGCGTCCCCGGGCGAGCTCGCCCAGGAGACCGGCGTCTCCAACGCCGGGATGACCGGGCGGCTGGACTCGCTGGAGAAGAAGGGCTGGCTCAAGCGGGTGCCGGGCACCGAGGACCGCCGCCGGGTCGACGTCGAGATCACCCGGGCGGGCATGCGCATCTGGAACCGGGCGATGAACCTGCGCGGCCGCGCCGAGGACGAGGTCGGCAGCGTGCTCTCCGCACGCGAGCTGGCCACCCTCAACCGGCTGCTGCGCAAGATGACCCTGTACGTCGAGGACGAGGAGACCCGATGAGGCTGGCGATCCACTGCGCGGACCTGAGCTACCCCACCCCGCTGGCGCAGACGCTGGCCTCGGTGGCGCAGGTGGCCGACGAGGGTGGCGTGACGACGCTGACGATGATGGACCACTGGTTCCAGATGGAGAACCTCGGCGGCCCGTCGGAGCCGATGCTCGAGGGCTACACCTCGCTGGGCTACCTGGCCGCGCTCACCTCGCGGATCGAGCTCGGACTGCTGGTCACCGGCGTCACCTACCGCCATCCCGGCCTGCTGGCCAAGGTCGTCACCACCCTCGACGTGCTCTCCGGCGGCCGGGCCGTGCTCGGCATCGGCGCGGCCTGGTACGAGCGCGAGCACCAGGGTCTCGGGGTGCCGTTCCCGCCCACCGCCGAGCGGTTCGAGCGGCTGGAGGAGGCACTGCGGATCTGCCGTCAGATGTGGAGCGAGGACGACGGACCCTTCGAGGGCGAGCACTACCGGCTGGCCGAGACGGTGTGCGTCCCGGCCCCGGCACGACCCGGCGGTCCTCGCGTGCTGATCGGTGGCAGCGGCGAGCGCAAGACGCTGCGGCTGGTCGCCCAGTACGCCGACGCCTGCAACCTCTTCGACCTCGGCCCCGACGCCGTCCGGCACAAGCTGGAGGTGCTCGACGGGCACTGCGCCGACGTCGGGCGCGACCCCGGCGAGGTGCAGCGCACGGTCATCACCGGCGAGGACCCGTTCGGCAGCGGCTTCCTGCCGCGCATGGCCGACTACGCGGCGCTCGGCGTCGAGCAGGTCTGGGTCTCGCCGCCGCACGACGACGCGGTGGCCTGGACCGAGCGGGCGTGCACCGAGCTGCTCCCCCGGCTGCGCGAGCTGGGATGAGGGTCGCCGTCGTCGGGCTCGGCTCGGCCGGCCCCGCGCTGGCCCTGCTGTTGGCCGACGCCGGCCACGAGGTGGAGGTGCTCGAGCGCGAGCCGGATCCCGGACCGGTCGGAGCGGGCATCTGGCTGCAGCACCTGGGCCAGGAGGTGCTCGACCGGCTCGGCCTGCTCGACGGCCTGCGAGCGGTGTCCCGGCCCGTCGACCGCGTGGAGGGCGTCACCGTCTCCGGCCGCACGGTGATGGACTTCGGCTACGCCGACCTGCCCGGCGCCACCCCAGCGCTCGGAGTGAACCGCGGCGCGCTGTTCTCGCTGCTCCACCGGGCGCTGCTCGGCTCCGCGGCGCGGGTGCGCACCGGAGTCACCGTCACCGGCGTCCGGCCCGCCGCCGGCGGCGCGGTGGTGGAGACCGGGGCCGGCGATCTGGGTCCCTACGACCTGGTGGTCGGGGCCGACGGCTCGCGCAGCGTCGTGCGGGCCGCCCTGGGCGTCACGCGGCGCGACCGGGCGTACGGCTACGGCGCCCTGTGGGCCGTGGTCGAGGACCCCGAGGGCGTCGCCGGCAGCGTGCTGCACCAGTGCTTCGACGGCACCCGCCGCTACTTCGGCGTGCTGCCCACCGGCATCGGGCAGGCCTCGGTGTTCTGGTCGGTGCCCACGGCTGCGGCGACGGCCCGCGACCCCGCGGGTTGGCGCGCCGAGGCGGCCCGCTTCGCCGGGCGGTACTCACCGCTGCTCGCGAACGTCGAGACGCTGCTGCCGGCCACGTACCGCGACGTCGCCGTCAGCACGCCGTACCGCCTCGCCGCGGGCGCTGCCGCGGTGCTGGTCGGCGACGCCGCCCACGCGATGAGCCCGCAGCTGGGAGCCGGGACGTCGCTGGCCCTGGCCGACGCCTGGGTGCTGGCCGAGGAGCTCACCGGCGACCAGCCGCTGGCCAGCGCGCTGGCCGCCTACGCCCGCCGCCGCGCCGCGCACTGGCGCTGGTACCGGCTGTGGACCCGCGCCATGGTCCCGGCCTTCCAGAGCGACCTCGACGCCCTCGCGGCGCCGCGCGACCTGCTGGCCGGACCCGTCGGCCGCGTGCCCTGGATCCGGGCGCAGGCGGTGGCGACCCTGGTCGGGGACCGGACGTCGCCGTGGACCCGCGTCGGCCTCTAGCGGGCTAGTACCAGAGGGCGTGGGCCAGGCGTCGCACGGCCTCGCGCAGCGAGTGACCGGCGGTGACCACCCGGTCGTGGCTGTCGCGCAGCACCATGCCGGCCACCGCGCCCACCAGGGTCAGCAGCAGCACGGCCGCGCCCACCACGAACCAGCCGTAGCGCGACAGCAGGGCGTAGACCAGGGCCACCAGGGCCAGCGCGGTGCCGGCCAGGAACCACGGGAGGTAGGAGCGCGGACCGGTCCGGGTCGGGTCGTACGCCATGGGCCGGATCGTGCCAAAACCCTCCGCGACGAGCCAAAACCTGCAGGTCACACCCGCCGGTCGCGCTCCTGCCAGTAGGGCTGGCGCAGGTCGCGCTTGAGGATCTTGCCGGTGGGGTTGCGCGGCAGCGCCTCGAGCACGTCGACCGACGTCGGGCACTTGAAGCGGGCCAGGTGCTCACGGCAGTAGGCGATGAGCTCCTCCTCCCCCGCATCGGCGCCCGCCCGCAGCGAGACGACCGCCTTCACCGTCTCGCCCCAGCGGTCGTTGGGAACGCCGATGACGGCCACCTCCGCGACCGCCGGGTGCTCGGCCAGCACGCGCTCCACCTCGGGGGAGTACACGTTCTCGCCCCCGGTGATGATCATGTCCTTGAGCCGGTCCTCGACGTAGACGTAGCCGTCGGCGTCCACGCGGCCCATGTCGCCCGTGCGGAACCAGCCATCGTCGGTGATCACCGCCGCGGTCTCCTCCGGCCGGTGGAGGAACCCCTTCATCAGCTGCGGCGTGCGGAACCACAGCTCGCCGTGCTCGTCGACCCCGACGTCGCTCAGCGTCGCCGGGTCGACCACGCGCAGCTCCGCCTCCGCGATCGGCTTGCCCGCCGAGACCAGCCGCTCGGGGTGCTCGGGGTCGCGGTGCTCGGCCGGCATCAGGTGGGTGATGACGCCGCAGACCTCGGTGAGCCCGTAGACCTGGATGAAGTCGGTCGCGGGCCACGCCTCGATGGCCGCGCGCAGCAGCGGCAGCGGCATGGGCGCGGCGCCGTAGGTGTAGGTCTTGAGCCGCCCGAAGACCGCGATCGCCTCGGGCCCGGACTGCAGCACCTGCGCGAGCACCGCGGGCACCAGGAAGGTGCGGTTCGCGCCCTGAAAGATCGCGGCGGCCAGCGAGGCACCGTCGGGGTCGCGGGTCATGACGCTGGCCACGCCGTCGTGGATGCCGAACAGCACGTAGGACGAGCCGCCGACGTGGAAGAGCGGCATCGCCACCAGGTTCTTGTCGCCAGGGTCGAAGCTCCAGCCCTCGTGCGCGTTCACGGTGTGGCGGATCAGGTTGCGCTGGCGCAGCTGCACGCCCTTGGGGCGGCCGGTGGTGCCGCTGGAGTACATCACCAGGCAGACGTCCTCGGGGTCGACGTCCTCACCGCGTGGGCGCGGCGAGGCGGCCGCCAGCAGCGCCTCGTACTCGTCGCCCTCCCCGCCGTCGGGGGTGAGCACGACGACGTGCTCCACCGTGGTGAGCCGTTCGCGGATGCGCTCCACCAGTGGCATCAGCTCGGCCCCCACCAGCAGCACCGTGGCGCCCGCGTCGTTGACCGCGTGGTCCACCTCGTCGCCGGCGAGCCGGAAGTTCACGATCGCGTTGGCCGCGCCCAGGGTGGCCGCGGCCAGCGTCAGCTCCACGCAGGCGGGGTGGTTCTTGTCCAGGAAGGAGACGACGTCTCCGCGCCCCACCCCCCAGGCGCTGAGCGCCCCCGCCAGCCGCCGCACCCGGTCGTCGAGCTGCGACCAGGTCCAGGTGCGGTCGAGGTAGGTGATCGCGTCCGCGTCGGGCGTCGTGGCGGCCCAGTGGGCGAGGCGGTCGTCGAGGAACCGCGGCTCCGGGGCGTCGTGGGCAACCGGCTGCGCGGCGGTCTGCGTCATGGCCGTGACTGTGACAGACGACACAAGCGTCGCGCCAGGGTCGGGCCGCCAGCCCCCGCGCTGCACCTACACCGTGAGATCGCGCATCGCCTCGAAGGTCGTCGCGCCGGCGGCTCGCAGCTCGGCCGCCGGCGCCAGGCCGCCGGCGTACCCGAGCACCGTCATGCCGGCCGCGACACCTCCGGTGACGCCGTGGACGCTGTCCTCGAGCACCACGCACCGCTGCGGGTCGACGCCCATGCGCGTGGCGGCGAGCAGGAAGAGGTCAGGGGCGGGCTTGCCGTGCTCGACCTCCACGCCGGAGGAGATCCGGTCGCCGAAGCGCTCGGTGAGACCGGTGAGCGCGAGCTTGCGACGGATGCCGGTCGGCGTGCCGCTGGAGGCGACGCAGCACGCCACGCCGGCCTCCTCGAGCGCCGCGAGCACCTCCGGCACGCCCTCGACCGGGCGGAGCTCGCGCTCGAAGACCTCCTCCAGCGTGGGCACCAGCTCGGTCTCGAACCGGTGCGCGGCGTCCGCGCCGAGTCGCTCGGCGATCTCCGCGACCTCCGAGGCCAGCGTGCGCCCCATGAAGGAGGCGATGACCTCCTCGCGCGTCATCGGCCAGCCGATCTCGGCCAGCAGCCGCTGCTCCACCTCCACCGTGAGGATCTCGGAGTCGACCAGCACCCCGTCGCAGTCCCAGATCACCAGGTCGAAGTCAGCCAAGCGCACGACACTAGTCTCGACCACGTGTGGCGGACGGGCGGATGGGCACGTCGCCTGGTGCTGGCCGGGCGCCGCTTCGCCACGTGGCGGTTCAGCTGGCGCTGGCTGGGCAACGCGATGCGGTCGTTGCTGGTCTCCTTCGCCGCGCTCGCCGCGACGCTCTGGATCCTGCCGGGCGAGCAGGTGCCCGACGGCGGCGCCGAGACGATCGCGACGCTGGTGCTCACCGTGCTCGCGGTCGGCGCCGTGGTGCGTCCGTTCCTGACGCTGCTCACCGTGTTGCTGGGCAGCATCGGCCTGCTCGTGGTGGGCCTGCTGGCGCAGTCGGTGGTGCTGGGCGTCGCGCTGGCGCTCGTGCCCGGGATCCAGCCGCTGGCCGTGCCCGAGACCCTGCTCGCGGCGCTGCTGGTCTCGCTGGTGGCCGCGGCCCTGAACTGGGTGGTCGACTCCAGCACCGAGGAGGTCTTCTTCGCCCAGGTGCTCGGCCGGGCGGTGCGTGTGGCGCGGCAGCACGACGTCAGCGGCCCCGGTCTGCTGGTGGTGCAGCTCGACGGCGTCGCCGAGCCGCTGCTGCGCCAGGCCTCGGCCGCCGGCGCCATCCCGGCGATCACCCGGATGATCCGCGACGACGGCTACCGGCTGCGGCACTGGCACACCGGACTGCCCTCGACGACGCCCGCGGGGCAAGCGGTCCTGCTGCACGGCCAGGCCACCGCCATCCCGGCCTTCCGCTGGTGGGACAAGGACCGCGGCCGGCTGCTGGAGTGCAGCCGCGCGGGCGACGCCGCCGAGGCCGAGGCCGACTTCACCGACGGCCGCGGTCTGCTGGCCGACGGCGGGTTCAGCGTGGCCAACCTGTTCTCCGGCGACGCCCCGGAGCAGGCGCTGACGATGAGCCGCCCTCGCGTGCTCAAGGAACGCGGAGCGGCCGCCTTCGTCACCTCGCGCACCGGGTTCCTGCGCGCACTGGTGCTGCTGGCCGGGCAGATCGTCACCGAGTGGCACCAGGGGCGCCGGCAGCGGCGACGCAACGTGGAGCCGCGGGTCTCGCGCACCGGCGCGTTCCTCTTCCTGCGCGGGCTGACGACGGTGGTGCTGCGCGACCTCAGCGTCGCCATCGTCGCCGAGCAGATGGCGCGCGGCGTGCCGGTGATCTACGTCGACCTGCTCGACTACGACGAGGTCGCCCACCACGCCGGACCCACCCGGCCGGAGTCGATGCGGACCCTGGAGGGCATGGACCGCGTCGTGCAGTTCTTCGCCGAGCTCACCGAGGAGGTCGGCCGCGACTACGAGCTGGTCGTCGTCTCCGACCACGGCCAGACCCAGGGCAGCACCTTCGCCCAACGCGAGGGCCGCACGCTCTCCGAGGCCGTCCGCGAGCTGGTCGACTGCCCCACCGTCGAGGAGGAGCACCGCGCGCCGGCCGAGCTGCTGGCGCCGGTCAACCTGCTGCAGGCCGAGGGACGCCGCGCTCCGCTGGGCCCGCGCACCGGTCGACGCCGCGAGTCGGGGTCGCCCGACGCCGACCCGCCGGCCGACCCGCGCGAGGTGACCCGCGTCCGCGTGGTGGCCTCGGGCAGCATCGCCCACCTGTACCTGGTCGACGTCCCGGGCCGGCTGGCGCGCGAGGACGTCGAGGCGCTCACGCCTCGGCTGCTGCCCGGGCTGCTGGCGCTCGCGCACGTCGGCCTGGTCGTCACCCGTCGCGGCGACGGCGTGCTCGTGGTCGAGGGGGCGGGCGGGCGGCGGCTGCTCGGCGGCCCGCTCGGGCCGCAGACGTCGCAGGTCGAGGGCGCCGATCCACTGGCGGCGTACGGCAAGCACGCGGCAGCCGATCTCCTGGCGCTGGACGAGAAGTGGCACGTGGGCGACGTCGTCGTGCTCGGCCGCTGGGACCCCGCGCTGCGGGAGGTGGCGGCGTTCGAGGAGCTGGTGGGCTCCCACGGCGGCCTCGGCGGCTGGCAGAGCGACGCCATGCTCGTGCACCCGGGCCACTGGGAGGTGCCCGAGGGCCCGCTCGACGGGTTGGGCGTGCACCGGCTGCTGGTGGGCCGGCTGCGGCAGCTGGGGCTGCGCTCGGACCCCGAGCTCGAGCTGGAGCGCGCATGAGCGGCCTGGCTGTCACCTGGTGGGGCCACTCCTCGACGTCGGTGGAGCTGGGCGATCGCGTGGTGGCCACCGACCCGCTGCTCACCACCAACCTGTTCCACCTGCGCCGCAGCCCACCGGCTCCCCCGGCCGAGGCCGCCCGCGCCGACCTGGTGCTGGTCTCGCACCTGCACCACGACCACCTGCACCTGCCCTCGCTGGACCGGTTCGACGACGACGTGCCGGTGGTGGTGCCGCGCGGGGCACCCCGCGTGGTGCGCGGCCTCGACCGGCGACCGCTCCTCGAGGTGGCCCCGGGCGAGGAGGTGGAGGTGGCCGGCGTCCGCGTGCAGGTGCTGCCCGCCCACCACGACGGCCGCCGCTCGAACGTGTCGCGGCCACCCGTGGTGGTGCCCGCGGTCGGCTTCCGGCTCGAACGCGCCGGCCGCAGCCTCTGGTACCCCGGCGACACCGGCCGGCTGGACTTCACCGGCGTCGGTGCCGTCGACCTCGCCGCCGTGCCCATCGGCGGCTGGGGGCCCTCGCTGGGCGATGAGCACCTCGACCCCGCCCAGGCCGCGGCGGCGGTGGCCGAGGTGGGCGCCACGTGGAGCCTCGCGGTGCACTACGGCACCTTCTGGCCCATGGCGCTGCGCCGGGTCCACCCGCGCAACCACCGGCACTTCTTCATCACCCCGCCCACCCGCTTCCACGCCGCCGTGGCCGACCTCGGCGTCGCCACCCGCCCGCTGACCCCGCTGTTCGGCGAGCGTCAGGTGCTGGTGTGACCCCGGACCTCGCTCCGGGCATCGGACCGCTGGACCTGCTGACGCTGCTCGGCCTCGTCGCCTTCGGCTCGGTGGTGCCGGTGGTGCCCACCGGGGCCGCCGTCAGCGCGGCCGCCGTGCTGGCGCGCAACCACCACCCGTGGGAGATCGCCCTCGTCGTGGCCTGCGGCGGCGCCGGCGCCTACCTCGGCGACCTGGTCACCTACGCCGTCCTCCGCGTGGCCGGCGCCCCGCTGGCCCAGCGCGTCGGCTGGCTCCACGCCGACGACCCCGAGGGCACCCTGCGCCGGCTGCGCCAGCGCATCGAGGCCAACGAGGTCCGCGCCCTGCTGCTCTCCCGCCTCATCCCCGCCGGCCGGATCCCGGTGCTCCTGGCCGCCTCGCTCGGCGGCTACCCCCTGGCGAAGTTCGCCGTCGCCGACACCCTCGCCGCCCTGCTGTGGGCGCTCATGTACGCCGCGATCGGCGTCGTGGGCCACTCGCTGATCCCCAACACCACGATCGCCCTGGTCGTGGTGATCGCCGTGGCCGCGGTGCTCGGCATCGTCCTGCCCCGCCTGCGCCGGGACCGGTGAACCGGGGCGAACCGGGCGGTGGGTGACGGAAACTCCACTGCTGGTACCGAAATCCGAGCCACCATCTCGGGGTTTTGCCGGGCACCCGGCAAAACCCCCGCCGCTCGCCGGCCCACCGCCCGCCGAGCTGCGCCACCCGTCACGCAATCCCGGCGAACCGGACGGTGACCGACCGAAACTCCCCCATCGCTACCGAAATCCGAGCCGAATTCCCCGGGTTTTGCCGGGCACCCGGCAAAACCCCCGCCGGCCGCCGGCCGCCGGCCCTACCGGACCCGCGCCACCCGCCCCTCGTCCCACACCGGCTCGTCGGACTCATAGACCGACCCGTCGGCGCCGTAGACGAGGAACCGGTCGAACCCCCGGGCGAACCACCGGTCGTGGGTGACGGCGAGCACCGTGCCATCGAACTGCTGCAGGCCGGCCTCGAGCGCCTCGGCGGACTCGACGTCGAGGTTGTCGGTGGGCTCGTCGAGCAGCAGCAGGGTCGCACCCGACAGCTCCAGCAGCAGGATCTGGAACCGGGCCTGCTGGCCGCCGGAGAGCGACTCGAACCGCTGCTCGGCGGCGTGGGCGAGCTCGTAGCGGTCGAGCACCCGGGCGGCCTGCTCGCGGCCCATGCCCGCGCGATGGCCGTCGCCACGGTGCAGGATCTCCAGCAGCGTGCGGCCGACCAGCTCGGGGTGAGCGTGGGTCTGGACGAACCAGCCCGGGCGGACGCGAGCCCCCAGCTTGGCCGTACCGGTGTGGCGCACCGGCTCCACCGGGCGCTCGGAGACCGGCCGGTGCTCGACGTCGGGGTCGGAGCCGCCGGCGGCCAGCAGCCGCAGGAAGTGCGACTTGCCCGAGCCGTTGGACCCCAGCACCGCCACCCGTTCGCCGTACCAGACCTCCAGGTCGAAGGGGCGCATCAGGCCGACCAGCTCCACGCCCTCGCACACCACCGCCCGCTTGCCGGTACGACCACCGGTCAGCCGCATCGTCACCTGCTGCTCGCGGGGGATCGCCTGCGGCGGCCCGGCCTCCTCGAACTTGCGCAGCCGGGTCTGCGCCGCTCGGTACTGGGAGGCCAGGCCGTCGTTGTACTCGGCCTTGATCTTGTAGCGCAGCACGAGCGCCTTCAGCTTCGCGTGCTCCTCCTCCCAGCGACGGGCGAGCTCCTCGAAGCGCTCGAACCGTGCCCGCCGCGCGTCGTGGTAGGAGGCGAAGCCGCCGGGGTGGGTCCAGACCGTGTTGCCGGCCGCGCTCAGCTCCACGGTGACGATCCGCGTGGCGGTGTTGGCCAGCAGCTCGCGGTCGTGGCTGATCATCAAGATCGTCTTCGCCGACTCGGTGATCCGCCGCTCGAGCCACTGCTTGCCGGGCACGTCGAGGAAGTTGTCGGGCTCGTCGAGCAGCAGCACCTCGTCGGGGCCGGCCAGCAGGTACTCCAGCACCAGCCGCTTCTGCTCGCCGCCGGAGAGGGTGTCCAGGTCGCGGTGCCGGGCCCGGTCGAAGCCGATGCCCAGCGCGGCGGTGCAGCACACGTCCCAGGTGACCTCGAGGTCGTAGCCGCCGGCGTCGGCGTACTCGGCCAGCGCGGTGGCGTAGCGCAGCTGGGTCGGCTCGTCGTCGCGGTCCATGAGCAGCAGCTCGCAGGCGTCGACCTCCGCCGCGGCGGCGCGCACGCGCGGCGGCGCCACCGAGAGCAGCAGCTCGGCCACCGTCCGCGCACCCGACTGCGTCACCAGCTGCCGCATCTCGCCCAGCCCACCGCTGCGGGTCACGGCACCGGCGTGCGGCACCAGCTCGCCGCTGACGATGCGCAGCAGCGTCGTCTTCCCGGCACCGTTGGCGCCGACCAGCGCGACCTTCGCACCCTCGCCGACCCGGAACGACACGTCGTCGAGCAGCACCCGGCCGTCGGGGAGCTCGTAGCGCACCCCAGCGACGTCGACGTGACCCATGCCGAGATTGTGCGCCGGGTGCACCGGACGACGCATCCCGAAATCCCGGGCGCTCCACAGGAAAGGCACAGCGGCGCTCGGGAGCCTTACGGCCATGACCTCCTCCGCTGACCCCGTTCACGATAGAGATCGCCGCACCCGACGCGTCGGCCGGCTGCGCAGCGCCCTCTTGGGAACCGCCGTGGCCGCCTCACTCGGCGTCGCCACCGCCCTGGGACTGCAGACCGCGGCCACCGCGACCACGACCTCCAGCACGGGCACGGCCTCCTCGGGCACGCCGACCACCACCACGTCGGACGGCACCTCGAGCTCATCGAGCAGCTCGACCAAGACCAGCAGCCTGGTCACCACCGGCAGCAGCGACAGCTCGTCGGCGGCCACCACGAGCGGGTCGTAGCCGTGCTGCCCACCTACGACTTCGACCTGTGGAGCTGCGAGTGCCGCCTGGTCACCACAGACGTCGACGCGCTCGCCCCGGCCGTCCAGCTGGCCCGTGAGCTGCTGCACGAGGTCGAGACCGCCTGCAGCCGGTTCCGCCCGGACTCCGAGCTCATGCGGCTGCGCGCGGGCTGGAACGACGTCTCCCCCATGCTGGCGGAGCTGCTGCGCGAGGCCCTCGTCGCGGCCTGGCTCTCCGACGGCGCCGTGGACCCGACGCTGGGACGGGCCATCACCGGCCTGGGCTACGACGCCGACATCGCGGCCGTCCGCAGCCGGACGCTGAGCCTGGTCGAGGCCGACCCGCGCGACGTCGTGGGACCCGCCGCGGGCTGGCGCAGCCTGCGGCTCGACGGCCACCGGGTCTTCCGTCCCGACGACGTGCAGCTGGACCTCGGCGCCACCGCGAAGGCCGCCGCGGCCGACCGCGTCGCCGCGACCGTCGCGGAGCAGCTGGGCTGCGGAGTGCTGGTCTCGCTCGGCGGCGACGTCGCCACCGCCGGCCCCGGCCCCCGCGGGGGCTGGCAGATCACCGTGCAGGACCTGCCGACCGACTCGGTGCACCAGGTCAGCCTCGCGGAGGGGGCCGCGATCGCGACGTCGAGCACGATGCGCCGCACCTGGACCGCCGGCGAGCGTCGGCTGCACCACCTGCTCGACCCGGCCACCGGCATGCCCACCCGCGGCCCGTGGCGCACCGTCACCGTCGTGGCCGAGGACTGCGCCCGCGCCAACACCGCGACCACCGCCGCCATCGTCAAGGGCGACGACGCCGTCGAGTGGCTCGAGGGTCTCGGTCTGCCGACACGGCTGGTCGACGAGGCCGGCGCCGTGCGCACGCTCAACGGGTTCCCGCGCGAGGTCGCGGCGTAGTCATGGCTGGGTGCGAGTGGGACGTGGCCGAGATGGATGAGGCCCGACATGGATGAAGCACTGTGGGCGCTGGGCCGAGGAACCGGCGTCGTCGCGCTGGTCTGCTTCACGCTGACGATGGTGCTCGGCATCATGGGCTGCGGCGGGCGCAACGCATTGGGCGTCGGCCGGTTCGGCCTCAACGAGCTGCACCGCACCGCGGCGCTGACCGGCGTCGGCCTCATCGCCGTGCACGTGGGCTCGCTGATGTTCGATCCCTACGCCCAGCTCTCGGTGGTCGACGCCGTCGTGCCGTTCCTGGGCGACTACCGACCGCTGTGGCAGGGGCTCGGCACGCTGGCGGTCGACCTGCTGCTCGTGGTCACCGTGGTGAGCCTGCTGCGCGACAGGGTCGGCCCCCGGGTCTTCCGCGCCGTCCACCTGCTCACCTACCTGATGTGGCCGGTGGCGCTCGCGCACGCCGTCGGCAACGGCACCGACAACACCTCGGCCTGGATGATCGGCCTGGCCGCCGGCTGCGTGCTCGCGGTGGCCCTGGCGGTCGGCTGGCGGCTCTCCCCGGCGTTCGTCGGGCGCGGCCGCGTGCGCGTCGAACGGAGGCTCGGAACATGACCATCACGCCCGTGGCGACCGCCCGACTGCTGGGCGGCACACCACCGGACCCGCTGCCGCGGATCTCGCTCGACGAGGTCGTCGACCTCGCCGCCCGCTCGGGTCTCACCGGCCGCGGCGGCGCTGGCTTCCCCACCGAGCGCAAGCTCGCGGCGGTCGCGGCGTCGCGCGCCCGACCGGTCGTGGTCGGCAACGCGATGGAGGGCGAGCCACTCTCACGCAAGGACGCCCTGCTGCTACGGACCTCACCCGGTCTCGTGCTCGACGGGCTGGAGCTCCTCGGCGGTGCGCTCCGCGTGAAGCGGACCGTGCTCGCGGTCGGCCATCACATCGACCCCTCCGCCGTCCAGGTGGCAGCGGCCCAGCGCCCGGTCGAGGTACGCCGCGTCGAGGGCGGGTTCGCCGCCGGCCAGGAGTCGGCGCTGGTCAACCGGCTGGCCGGCCGTCCGGGCCTCCCCTCCGACCCGCGGCGCCCGGTGTGGCAGCACGGGCTCGACGGCCGCCCGACGCTCGTCCTCAATGCCGAGACGCTGGCCCGGCTGGCCCTGCTCGCCCGCTACGGCGACGCCGTCGTGCCCGGCACCCGGCTGGTCTCGGTGAGCGGCAGCTCCGCCGATGTCCTGGCCAGGCCCGGCGTCCACGAGGTGGCCGAGGGCTCGACGCTGGGCGAGGTGCTGGAGGCGGCCGGCGTGGCCACCATGCGAGTGAGGGCGGTGCTCGCCGGCGGTTACCACGGCACCTGGCGCACCCGTCCCGACGACCGGCTCGACGTCGGCATCGTCCACGTGCTCGACCGCCGCGACTGCCCGCTGCGGGCCAGCGCCGACATCGCCTCCTACCTGGCCCGCGAGAGCCTCGGCCAGTGCGGGCCGTGCCTCAACGGGCTGCCGCGCATGGCCCATGCGCTGGACCGCCTGGCACGGCGCGAGGCCGACCCGACCCTGAGCGCCGACGTCGAGCGCATGCAGGCGCTGGTCATCGGCCGCGGTGCCTGCGGTCATCCCGACGGCACGGCCCGCTTCGTGGCCAGCACGATGCAGGTCTTCGCCGGCCACGTCACCGAGCACCAGGCGGGCCGGTGTCACGCGGCATGAGGGTGCACATCGACTGGACCCGCTGCGACGGCCACGGCGCCTGCGCCGAGCTGCTCCCCGAGCTGCTCGCCACCGACGAGTGGGGCTACCCGCAGAGCCGCTCCGGCGAGCGCGACCCGCTGGTGCCCGCCGAGCTCGAGCGCTACGCCCACCGCGCGCGCAACGCCTGCCCGCTGCAGGCGCTGCGACTCGTACCCTGACGGGGTGCAGCTGACCGACATCCGCCGCTACCCGGTGAAGTCGTGTCGCGGCGAGTCGATCGCCGAGGCCGTGGTCGAGCCGTGGGGGCTGCGGGGCGACCGCCGCTGGATGGTCGTCGACGCCGACGGCGACGTCATCACCGCCCGCGAGTGCAACCCCATGGTGCTGATCCGCCCGGTCATCACCGAGACCGGGCTGGTGCTCGGGGCGCCGGACCTGCCCGACCTCACCGTCGCCCGCCCGACCGGCGAGCGGCTGCAGCGCGTCGGCATCTGGAGCAGCGACCTCGACGCCGCACCGGCCGGGGCCGAGGCCGACGCCTGGCTGTCGAAGGCGATGGGACGCGACGCCCACCTCGTCTACCTCGACGACCCCACCCGGCGGGCCACCGACCCCGACTACTCCGAGCCGACCGACCGCGTCTCCTTCGCCGACGGCTACCCGCTGCTGCTCGCCACGCAGGAGTCGCTGGCCGCTCTCAACGACGCCGTGCACGAGAGGCACCAGGGCCAGCACGAGCCGATGACGATGACCCGGTTCCGCCCCAACGTCGTGCTGAGCGGCGCCCCGGCGTGGGCGGAGGACGACTGGCACCTGGTCCGCATCGGCGAGGCCACCTTCCGCTCGGTCAAGCCCTGCGACCGCTGCGTGCTGACCACCATCGACCCCGAGACCGCCGCCCGCGGCCACGAACCGATCGCCACACTGGCCCGGATCCGCCGCCGCGGCAGCAAGACGCTCTTCGGCGTCAACCTCGTCCCCGACTCCCCCGGCGCCGTCATCCGGGTCGGCGACGAGGCCGAGGTGCTGGGCTAGACCTCGCGCCGGCTGCGCACGTGCGACGTGGGCGCGCCGAATCCGGCCGAGATGGCGCGCCAGGTGCGCACGGGTGCGGTTGGCGCACCTGCCCGGCGATCGCGGCCGCTCAGTCCGCGGTCTGCTTGGCCCACAGGTTGACGCCCGACTCCACCGCGTCGGCGTCGATCAGGGCCAGCTCCTCGTCCGTCAGCGGCGGGCCGTCGAGGGCGTCGAGGTTGGTGTCGAGCTGCTCGACGCTGGAGGCGCCGATGACCGCCGAGGTCACCCGAGGGTCGCGCAGTGCCCACTGCAGCGCGAGCTGGGCCAGCTGCTGGCCGCGGTCGGCGGCGATCTGGTTGAGCCGGCGCACGTGGTCGAGCGTCCGCTCGTCGAGGTGGCTCCGGTCGATCGAGCTGCCCTCGCGCGCGGCACGGGAGTCGGCCGGGACGCCGTCGAGGTAGCGGTCGGTGAGCACGCCCTGGGCGAGCGCGGTGAACACGATGCAGCCCATCCCCTGCGCCTCGAGCTCGTCGAGGAGGCTGTTGTCGGGGCCCGGCTCCTCGATCCAGCGGTTGAGCATCGAGTACGAGGGCTGATGGATCAGCAGCGGCGTGCCGAGGTCGCGCGCGATCTCGGCCGCCTCCCGGGTCTTGGTGGGCGAGTAGGAGGAGATCCCGACGTAGAGCGCACGCCCGGAGCGGACGGCGGCGTCGAGCGCCATCATCGTCTCCGCCACCGGCGTCTCGGGGTCGAAGCGGTGGCTGTAGAAGATGTCGACGTAGTCCAGGCCCAGCCGCGCCAGCGACTGGTCGAGCGAGGCCAGCACGTACTTCCGCGAGCCGCCACCCTGCCCGTACGGCCCGGGCCACATGTCCCAGCCGGCCTTGGTCGAGATGACCAGCTCGTCGCGCAGGCCGGCGAAGTCGTCGCGCAGGTAGCGGCCGAAGTTCTCCTCGGCCCGCCCGTAGGGCGGGCCGTAGTTGTTGGCCAGGTCGATGTGGGTGACCCCCCGGTCGAACGCTCGCCGCAGGATGGCGCGCTGGGTGTCCTCGGGGCGGTCGGTGCCGAAGTTCTGCCACAGCCCCAGCGACATCGCGGGCAGCTTCAACCCGCTCCTCCCGGTGAAGCGGTACTCCATGTGGTCGTAGCGGTCGTCGGCCGGCGTCCAGGTCATGGACGTCACTGTGTCATCCGGGCTGGGGTCACCCGCGTCTCCAGCACCCGGAACCCCTTCGCGCTGGCCAGCTTCGTGGTCGGGTAGCCCTGCTCGCCCAGCCACGACGCCAGCGAGTCGGCCCCCAGGTTCTTGCCCACCACCATCACCGCACGGCCGCCCGGCGCCAGCCGCGGCAGCCAGGTGAGCAGCAGCTCGTGCAGCGCCTGCTTGCCGATCCGGATCGGCGGGTTGGACCAGATCTCGTCGTACGTCGTCTCCGGCAGCGAGGTGGCCGCGGTGTAGCGGTCGGCGACGTCGAGCGAGGCGGCATTCTCGTTGGCCAGCAGCAGCGCACGCTCGTTGACGTCCACCGCGTCGACCACCGCACTCGGCTGGGCCACGGCGATCGCCAGCCCGATGACGCCGTAGCCGCAGCCCAGGTCGAGGTAGCGACCGGGGCCGGGCGGCTCGGTCTCGCGCAGCAGCACCGCGGTGCCGACGTCGAGCCGACCGTTGGCGAACACGCCGCTGCCGGAGGAGAGCTCGAGGTCGTGCCCCCAGACCGTGGCGGCCACCGGCGACCGCTCGAACGGCACGCTCGGGTCGGCGGAGAAGTAGTGGTCGGTCACGGGGTGGATCCCAGCGTGCGCACCACTCGGGCCCGGGAGGCCTGGTCCGCCAGGTCGTCGTCGGGCGGGTAGCCGACCTCCTCCAGCGTCAGCCCGTGGGCGGGCATGACCGTGACGCCGGGGTCGCGTCGCTGCCCGGCCAGCACCTCGCCCGCCCAGCCGGCGTCGCGGCGCCCCTCCCCGACGGCGGCCAGGCAGCCCACCAGCGCCCGCACCATGCTGTGGCAGAACGCGTCGGCGCGCACGGTGCCCACCAGCACGCCCGAGGCGTCGCGCTCCCACGCCAGGTCGAGCAGCGTGCGGATGGTGGTGGCCCCCTCACGACGCTTGCAGAACGCGGCGAAGTCGTGCTCGCCGAGCAGCGCCGCCGCCGCCCGGTTCATCGCGTCGACGTCGAGCAGCCGCGGCCAGGCCACCACCTCGCCGCGCCGCAGCGGGTCCATCGCCTCGGCGGTGTCGGCGATCCGGTAGGCGTAGCGCCGCCACAGCGCCGAGAACCGGGCGTCGAACCCCTCGGGCGCCTCGCTCACCGACCTCACGCGGACGTCGTGGGCCAGCACCCCGTTGAGCCGTCGGGCGAGCCGGTCGTCGTGCTGATCGACGTCGACGTGCGCCACCTGACCGCGTGCGTGCACCCCGCTGTCGGTGCGCCCGGCCACGGTTAGCTGGGTGCCGGTGGTGCGCAGGACGGTGTCGAGCGCCGCCTCCAGGTCGCCCTGCACGGTGCGCAGCCCGGGCTGCGCCGCCCAGCCGTGGAAGGCGGCGCCGTCGTAGGAGAGGTCGATCCGCAACCGCACCCGGTGAAGAATAGTGAGGTGCCCTCCCCGGTCATCCTCATCTGTGCCCCCGCGCACGACGACGTGCTCTGCGAGCAGCTCGCCCGCTACGAGCGCGAGTACGACGTCGTCTGCACCACGAGCGGGGCCGAGTCCTACGAGCGCCTCCGTGAGCTGGTCGACGCGGGCCGTCAGGTGGCGCTCATCGTCACCGAGTCGACGCTGCCCGACGCCGAGATCCTCTGGGCCTTCCACGAGTGGCGCACCCTGGTGCCCACCGCCCGCCGCGTCGTCGCGGCCCACTACACCCGGTTCCGCGAGGACGCCGACGGGCTGCGCCCGGCGTTGGCCCTGGGCAAGTACGACGCCTACCTGCTGATGCCACGCGGGGTCCGCGACGAGGAGTTCCACGGTGCGCTCACCGAGCTGCTCTCCGACTGGGGCTCCACCGTGCCCGACCCAGAGGTGCCGTCGACCAAGATCATCGCCACCGCCCACGATCCCGTCGTGGGCGCCATCCGCGACTTCCTCGACCGGATGGGCATGCCCAGCCGCGTCTACTCACCCGACTCCGAGGTCGGCCGGCGCGTGCTGGGCCAGCTGCCGCCCGATGACCAGGGCCGGCTGCCGGTCATCTGGGCGTTCTCCCGCGGCGTCCCCGAACCGGTCTCATCCGTGCGCGACGTCGCGGTCAGCATCTACGGGCGACCCGACGAGGTCGACGTCGACACGGTCGTCGACGTCGCCATCGTCGGGGCCGGCCCGGCCGGTCTGGCGGCCGCCGTCTATGCCTCCTCCGAGGGCCTGTCGACCGTCGTCGTCGAGGCCGAGGCCGTCGGCGGGCAGGCCGGCACCAGCTCGATGATCCGCAACTACCTCGGCTTCCCGCGCGGCATCTCCGGCATGCGGCTGGCCCAGCGCGCCCGCAGCCAGGCCATCCGGTTCGGCACGCGCTTCTTCACCGGCCTGCCGGTCACCTCGCTGGTCGCCGGCACCGACGGGGAGCCCCACCGGCTGGTCACCGAGAGCGGCGAGGTCCGTGCCCGCTCGGTGGTCATCTCCTCCGGCGTCGCCTACCGGCGGCTCGGCGTACCCGCCGTCGACGACCTCATCGGCCGCGGCGTCCACTACGGCGCCGCCGTCAGTGCCGCCCGCGACATGGACGGCCGCGACGTGTTCGTGGTCGGCGGCGGCAACTCCGCCGGTCAGGCCGCGCTGCACCTCTCGCGCTTCGCCCGCTCGGTGACGATCCTGATCCGGCGCCCCGAGGTCTCCGAGACGATGTCGGACTACCTGGTCCGCGAGATCGCCTTCAACCCGGTCGTCTCCATCCGGCCCTGCGCCGAGGTCGTCGACGGCGGCGGCGAGGCCTCGCTGGAGTGGATCGATGTGCGCGACCTCACCGACGGCACCGTCGCGCGCCACGAGGCGGCCGGTCTCTTCCTGCTGCTGGGCGCCTCGCCGCACTGCGACTGGATCCCCGAGCCGATCTGCCGCGACGAGCACGGCTTCGTCCTCACCGGCCGCGACGTCCCCCAGCACCTGTGGACCGAAGGCCTGCCGCCGGCCAACCTGGAGACCACCGTCCCCGGCGTCTACGCCGCCGGCGACGTCCGCGGCGGCTCGATGAAGCGGGTGGCCGCCGCCTCCGGCGAGGGTGCCTCCGTGGTGCCGCTCGTGCATGCGTACCTGGCCGAACTGGCCCAGGACGTCATACGAACTGGTCGCTCCGGGCGCCAGCACGTATGACGTCTCGGCCACCGACGTCGAAGGGGCCCGCCACCTCGCGGTGACGGGCCCCTTCGACAGGTGCTGGCTACTACGCCTTGTCCTTGGACTCCTCGACAGCAGGCTCCTCGGCAGCGGAGTCCTCGGCGGGGGTCTCCTCGGCCGGAGTCTCCTCGGCGGGGGTCTCCTCGGCGGGGGTCTCCTCAGCCGGGGTCTCCTCAGCCGGGGTCTCCTCAGCCGGGGTCTCCTGCACGACCGGGGCGGCGGCCGGGGCCGGGGTCGAGCGCTTCGCCGAGGCGGGCTTGGGCTCGTAGGCCTCGGTCACCAGCTCGATGACCGCCATGGGGGCGTTGTCGCCCTTGCGGGGGCCGAGCTTGGTGATGCGGGTGTAGCCACCCGGACGCTCCGCGAACGACGGCGCGATCTCGGTGAACAGCGCGTGCACCACCGACTTGTCGCGGATGGTCCTGAGGACCTCACGACGGTGGTGGATGCTCGCGACGCTGCCGAGCTCGGCCTTCTTGGCCTTGGTGATCAGCTTCTCCGCGACCGGGCGCAGCACACGCGCCTTGGCCTCGGTGGTGGTGATCCGACCGTGCTCGAAGAGCGCGGTGGCCAGGTTGGCGACGATCAGCCGCTGGTGCGACGGGCTGCCGCCGAGGCGGGCACCCTTCTTGGGAGTAGGCATGGTGACTCTCGTTCCTCCCCGGCCGTGTCAGGTACCGAGGTAGTGATGATGATCTAGTACTGCTCGTCCTCGAGCGAGGCGCCGTCGCCCTCGTCGTAGTCGTCGTCGTAGGCGGCCAGGTGCGCCGACGGGTCGAAGCCCGGGGCGCTGTCCTTGAGCGAGAGACCCATCTCGTGCAGCTTCGCCTTGACCTCGTCGATCGACTTGGCGCCGAAGTTGCGGATGTCGAGCAGATCCTGCTCGGAGCGGGAGATCAGCTCGCCCACCGTGTGGATGCCCTCGCGCTTGAGGCAGTTGTAGGAGCGGACCGTCAGCTGCAGGTCCTCGACCGGCAGCGCCAGGTCGGCGGCCAGCTGCTCGTCGACCGGCGACGGGCCGATGTCGATGCCCTCGGCCTCGACGTTGAGCTCGCGGGCCAGCCCGAACAGCTCGACCAGGGTCTTACCGGCCGAGGCGATGGCGTCGCGCGGGCGGATCGACTGCTTGGTCTCGACGTCGATGACCAGCTTGTCGAAGTCGGTGCGCTGCTCGACACGGGTGGCCTCGACCTTGTAGGTCACCTTCAGGACCGGCGAGTAGATCGAGTCCACCGGCATCCGGCCGATCTCGTTGTCGGCGCCCTTGTTCTGCACGGCGCTGACGTAGCCGCGACCCCGCTCGACGACGAGCTCCATCTCGAGCTTGCCCTTGTCGTTGAGGGTGGCGATCTTCAGGTCGGGGTTGTGCACCTCGACGCCGGCCGGCGGCGCGATGTCGGCCGCGGTGACGTCACCGGCGCCCTGCTTGCGCAGGTACATGGTGACCGGCTCGTCGTGCTCGGAGGAGACGACGAGGCCCTTGAGGTTGAGGATGATCTCGGTGACGTCCTCCTTGACGCCCTCGATCGTGGAGAACTCGTGCAGCGCGGTGTCGACCTTGATGCTGGTGACGGAGGCACCAGGGATCGAGGACAGCAGGGTGCGACGCAGCGAGTTGCCCAGGGTGTAGCCGAAGCCCGGCTCGAGCGGCTCGATGACGAACCGGGAGCGGAACTCGTCGACGGTCTCTTCCGACAGGGTCGGACGCTGAGCGATGAGCACTGCTGGTTTCCTTTCCGAGCCCACCCGCTATATGACGAGCTCGAACTGCATTTTTCGTGTGGTGGGAAGGCACCAGGCCGCCTGCGGCCGCGTCCTGGCGTACTGCGTTAACTCAACTGCTGGTGACTACTTCTTGGAGTAGTACTCGACGATCAGCTGCTCCTGGACCGGGATCTCGATCTGGGCCCGGACCGGCACGGAGTGGACCAGGACGCGCATCCGGTTCGGCTGCGCCTCGAGCCAGGCCGGCACGAGCCGCTCGCCGTGGGTCTCGCGCGCCACGATGAACGGGGTCATCTCCAGCGACTTCTCCCGGACGTCGATGACGTCGTGGGCGCTGACCTGGTAGCTGGGGATGTCGACCTTGTGGCCGTTGACCAGGAAGTGGCCGTGGACCACGAGCTGCCGTGCGTGGCGGCGGGTGCGGGCGAAGCCGGCTCGGTACACGACGTTGTCCAGACGGCACTCCAGGAGCTGGAGCAGGTTGTCACCGGTCTTGCCGGGACGACGGCTGGCCTCGTCGTAGTAGTTGTGGAACTGCTTCTCCATCACGCCGTAGGTGAAGCGGGCCTTCTGCTTCTCCTGCAGCTGGTTGCGGTACTCGCTCTCCTTGATCCGCGCGCGACCGTGCTGGCCGGGCGCGTAGGGGCGCTTCTCGAAGGCGGCGTCGCCGCCGACCAGGTCGACGCCCAGACGGCGCGACTTCTTGGTCATGGGGCCGGTGTAACGGGCCATGGTGGTGTTCTCCTCGGAAGTCTCTGGTCGACGTCAGACGCGACGGCGCTTGGGCGGGCGGCAGCCGTTGTGCGGCGTGGGCGTCACGTCCTGGATGGTGCCGACCTCCAGGCCGATCGCACCCAGCGACCGGATCGCCGTCTCGCGGCCCGAACCGGGGCCCTTGACGAAGACGTCGATCTTCTTCATGCCGTGGTCCATCGCCCGGCGACCGGCGGCCTCGGCGGCCATCTGCGCGGCGAACGGGGTGGACTTGCGCGAGCCCTTGAAGCCGACGGTGCCGGCCGAGGCCCAGGAGACGACCGCCCCGGTGGGGTCGGTGATCGTGACGATCGTGTTGTTGAACGTGCTCTTGATGTGGGCCTCGCCCGCAGCGACGTTCTTCTTCTCCTTGCGGCGGACCTTCTTGGCCGCGCCCTGACGAGTCTTGGGAGGCATGGGTTACTTGGCCTTCTTCTTGCCGGCGACGGTCCGCTTGGGACCCTTGCGAGTACGGGCGTTGGTCTTGGTGCGCTGACCGCGGACCGGGAGGCCCATGCGGTGGCGGCGACCCTGGTAGCTGCCGATCTCGATCTTGCGACGGATGTCGGCCTGGGTCTCGCGGCGCAGGTCGCCCTCGATGCGGAAGTTCGCCTCGATCTCGTCGCGGAGCTTGACCAGGTCGTCCTCGCTGAGCGCGTGGACGCGCGCGTCGGGGTCGACGCCGGTGGCCGCGAGGACCTGGTGGGCGCGGGTACGGCCGATGCCGTAGATGTAGGTGAGCGCGACCTCGATGCGCTTGTCGCGCGGGAGGTCGACGCCGACGAGGCGTGCCATGTGTGTCCTTCGGTTGCACAGCGGTGTGTGGCGTGTCGCGTTCCGCACCGAGTGCGGTCCCCGGCCACTGCTCCGGAGGTGAGTCACCGGGCGAGCCCGGCCAGCGATCACGCAGTGGGGTTATTCAGTTGTGTCGTTCGTCTTGCCGGATGCTGCGCGGATCTCGGCTCCGCGCCGGCGTCAGCCCTGACGCTGCTTGTGGCGCGGGTTGTCGCAGATGACCATGACGCGACCGTGGCGACGGATGACCTTGCACTTGTCGCAGATCGGCTTGACGCTCGGGTTGACCTTCATGCGCGGGGCGTCCTTCGTTACTTGTAGCGGTAGACGATGCGACCGCGGGTGAGGTCGTAGGGGGACAGCTCCACCACCACGCGGTCCTCGGGGAGGATCCGGATGTAGTGCTGGCGCATCTTGCCTGAGATGTGGGCGAGCACCTTGTGTCCGTTGGAGAGCTCCACACGGAACATGGCGTTGGGAAGGGCCTCCACCACGGAGCCCTCCATCTCGATCACGCCTTCTTTCTTCGGCATGTCCTCCGCAATCTTCGTCTGGGTGATCTTCTCGGCGCGGCGCACGCCACCGCACACGGGTCGGAGCTCAGCGACTGAGCCGACGGGCGAGGGCGGGACCGGGCGCCACGAAGCGCGGCCATCACAGGCCGACACATCAGTGTAGGCCGAGGGCGCTGGAAAACCCTAATCCATCGCCTTGGCCAGCAGCCGCAGCGACTCCTCGCGCGCCGGGGAGGAATCCGTCGGGGTGTCCAGGCCCGCTCCCGCGACCGGATGCACCATCAGCTCCTCGACGCCGTGCTCGGCGGCCAGCCGGCCCAGCCCCTGGGCCACGGTGTCGGGCGAGCCGATGTACCAGCGGCTGCGCATCGCCTCGAGCAGCCCTTCGTGGGCGGCCGGCACCTGCACCGCGGCGGCCTCCTCGACCGTGCGCTGCGGCGTCAGTGGGGCGCCCGTGCGCAGTGCGAGCATCGCCAGCAGCTGGGGCCGCGCCAGCCGCTCGGCCTCCTCGGCGGTCTCGGCCACGACGACGTTGGCGGTCAGCAGGGTGGTCGGCTCGGCGGCGTACTGGGAGGGGCGGAAGCCGTCACGGTAGAGCGCGAGGCTCTCCGCGGTGCCGTTGCCGGAGAAGTGGTGGGCGAAGACGTAGGGAAGCCCCTTCTGCGCGGCGAGCCGGGCCGAGTAGTCCGAGGAGCCGAGCAACCAGAGCGGCGGGGTGGAGGTGGCCGCCGGGGTGGCCCGCAGCGGGTAGCTGCGGCCGTTGAGCTCCAGGGAGGCCCCGTCGGGCTCGAGCATGGTCATGATGTCGTCGACGTAGCGGGGAAACCGCGCCACCGCGTCGTCCTCGACGCCACCGCCGCCGTGGCGCAGCACGTAGCTCGTCACCGGGTCGCTGCCCGGCGCCCGGCCGATGCCGAGGTCGATCCGGCCCGGGTAGGCCGCCTCGAGCAGCCCGAACTGCTCGGCCACCACGAACGGGGCGTGGTTGGGCAGCATCACCCCGCCCGACCCGACGCGGATCCGGCGGGTGGCGCCGGCGATCATGGCGATCAGCACCGGCGGGTTGGTGGCGGCGACCGCCGGCATGTTGTGGTGCTCGGCCACCCAGTAGCGGTGGTAGCCGAGATCGTCGGCGGTCCGGGCCAGGTCCAGGCTGGCGTGGACGGCATCGCCGCTGGACTGGCCGCTGCGGACGGGCACGAGGTCGAGGACCGAGAGCTTCACGTCGGGTCAACGCCGGGGCGGGGCTGACGATTCCGGCGCCCCGTCCGTCACTCGTTCCCCATGGTGGCATGGTGAACGGCCGCCTCCCACGACGCAGGACCTGTGGGAAGTGACAGTTCGTCGTGGGAAGTCCCCGACCTGCGACGCCGTCGCGATCCCGGCCGGCGGGCAGGTCTAGACGTTGGGCCCGCCGTACGCCGCCCCGAGCCGGGTGCGGCCGCCGTCCTCGGCCGTCAGGACCCAGAGACCGCGCTCGGTCAGCGCGAAGGTGTGCTCGACGTGGGCCGACCACGAGCCGTCGTCGGTGCGGATGGTCCACTCGTCGTCGTCGACCAGCCACTCCGAGCTGCCCAGCGTGATCATCGGCTCCACCGCGAGCGCCAGGCCCGGCCGCAGCCGGGTCCGCACCGAGCCGCCGTAGTTCGGGACGTCGGGGGCCTGGTGCATCGCGGTCCCGATGCCGTGACCGGTGAAGTGGCGCAGGATGCCGTACTCCCCCGCCGCGCGTACGCACCCCTCGACCGCGCGGGAGATGTCGCTGACCCGGCCGCCCACGTGGGCCGCGGCGATGCCGGCCCACATCGCGTCCTCGGCCACGGCGATCATCCGGGTCACCTTCTCCGGTACCGCACCGACGGGCACCGTGATCGCGGCGTCGCCGTGCCAGCCGTCGACGATGGCGCCGCAGTCGATGGAGACGACGTCGCCCTCGGCCAGCGCCAGCGGTCCCGGCACGCCATGCACGACGACGTCGTCGACGCTGGCGCAGATGGAACCCGGGAAGGGCGGAGTGCCGTAGCCCAGGAACGACGGCACGCCGCCGTGGTCGCGGATGTGGGCCTCGGCCAGCGCGTCGAGCTCCGCCGTCGTCACGCCGGGGCGGACGGCGGCGCGCAGCAGCTCCAACGTGCGGCAGGTCAGCAGGCCGGCGACCCGCATCGCCTCGATCTGCTCGGGCGTCTTGACCTCGACGCCGCGACCCAGCACGGCGGGCTTAGCTCTCGGTGACGCTCGCCAGCGCGTCGGAGATCCGCTGGGTGACGTCGTCGACCTCGCCCACGCCGTCGACCTCCCGCAGGATGCCGCGCTCGCGGTAGACCTCGATCAGCGGCTCGGTCTGCTCGACGTAGAGCTCCTGGCGACGCCGGATGACGTCCTCGGTGTCGTCGGTGCGACCGTCGGTCTGGGCGCGCTTGAGCAGCCGCTGGACCAGCTCCTCGCTCTCCACGGTGAGCACCACCACCGCGTCGAGCTGGTGACCGGTGAAGCCGATCATCCCGTCGAGCTCCTCGACCTGGGCCAGCGTGCGCGGGTAGCCATCGAGCAGGAAGCCCTTGACGGCGTCCTCCTCGTCGATGCGGTTACGCACCATCCGGTTCGTCACCTCGTCGGGCACGTACTCCCCGGCGTCCATGTAGCGCTGGGCCTCGCGGCCCAGCTCGGTGCCCTCGGAGACGTTGGCCCGGAAGATGTCACCGGTCGAGATCGCGGGGATCGAGAACCGGTCAGCCACCAGCTTGGCCTGCGTGCCCTTGCCGGCACCGGGGGGACCCATGAAGATCAATCGCATCTGAGCTCACCCGGACCTATCTGAGGAAACCCTCGTAGTTGCGCTGCTGAAGCTGGCTCTCGATCTGCTTCACCGTGTCGAGCGCGACGCCGACCATGATGAGCAGCGAGGTGCCGCCGAAGGGGAAGTTGGAGTTGGCGTTGACCAGCGAGAGCGCCACGAGCGGGATCAGCGCGATCAGGCCCAGGTAGAGCGCACCGGGGAGCGTGATGCGCTCGAGGACGTACTTCAGGTACTCCTCCGTGGGGCGACCGGCCCGGATGCCCGGGATGAAGCCGCCGTACTGCTTCATGTTGTCGGCGACCTCCTCGGGGTTGAAGGTGATCGCCACGTAGAAGTAGGTGAAGAAGATGATCAGCAGGAAGTAGGTGGCCATGTAGATCGGGTGGTCGCCGCGCACGAAGTGCGAGGAGAGCCAGGCGACCCAGCCGGCGCTGGAGTTCTGGTTGAACTGCACCGCCATGGCCGGCAGGTAGAGCAGGCTGGAGGCGAAGATGACCGGGATGACGCCGGCCTGGTTCACCTTGAGCGGGATGTAGGTCGAGGAGCCGCCGAACATCTTGCGGCCCACCATCCGGCGGGCGTACTGCACCGGTATCCGGCGTTGCGCCTGCTCGATGAAGATGACCGCGGCGATGATCGCGAAGCCGACGATGATGGTCGCGCCGAAGACCCACCACCCCTTGGCGATCTTCAGCTGCCACAGCGTGGCCGGGAACGTGGCGACGACCTGGGTGAAGATCAGGATCGACATGCCGTTGCCGATGCCGCGCTCGGTGATGAGCTCGCCCAGCCACATGATGATCGCGGTGCCGGCCACCATCGTGATGACCATGACCACGGCGGTGGAGATGTCCTGGTCGTAGACCAACTGCTTGCTGCAGCCCTGGAGCAGGCTGCCGGAGCGCGCCAGCGCCACGATGCCGGTGGCCTGCAGGATCGCCAGCCCCAGCGTCACGTAGCGGGTGTATTGGGTGATCTTGGTCTGGCCGGCCTGGCCTTCCTTCTTCAGCGCCTCCAGCCGCGGGATCACCACCACCAGCAGCTGCAAGATAATGCTCGCCGTGATGTACGGCATGATCCCGAGCGCGAAGATGGTGAGCTGGAGCAGCGCGCCGCCGGAGAACAGGTTGATCAGGCTGTAGATGCCCGAGTCCTTGCTCTGCTGGAAGCAGTCCTGCACGTTCGCGACGTTGACGCCGGGGGCCGGCACCTGCGCGCCGAGCCGGAAGACCGCCACGATGAGCAGCACGAACAGCAGCTTCTTGCGCAGGTCCGGCGTCCGGAAGGCGTTCGCGAAGGCGCGCAGCAACGTGGGGTTCCTATCTCGAGCTCAAGGGAAGGCTAACAGGGGCACAGGTTGCCCTGACGTTGCCCTCACAGCTCGGTGGTCGAGCCCCCCGCGGCAGCGATCTTGGTCTTCGCCGACTCCGAGAACCGGTGAGCGGTGACCTGCACGGCCACGCCCAGGTCGCCCTGGCCGAGGACCTTGACCGGGCGGCCCTCGCGGACCGCACCCTGGGCCACGAGCTCGTCGACGCCGATGGTGCCGCCCTCGGGGAAGAGCACGGCGATGCGGTCCAGGTTCACGACCTGGTAGTCGACCTTGAACGGGTTCTTGAAGCCCTTGAGCTTGGGCAGCCGCATGTGCAGCGGCATCTGCCCGCCCTCGAAGGCGGCGGAGACCTGGTAGCGGGCCTTGGTGCCCTTGGTGCCCCGGCCGGCCGTCTTGCCCTTGGAGCCCTCACCGCGGCCCACGCGGGTACGCGCGGTCCGCGACCCGGGGGCCGGGCGCAGGTGGTGCAGCTTGAGCGTCATGTGGAGTTCCTCAGTATGGAAAGTAGGGGTCAGCCGACCTCGGTGACGTGCACCAGGTGGCGCACCGTGTGGATCATGCCGCGGACCTCAGGGCTGTCGTCCCTCTCGACGACGTGGCCGATCCGCTTGAGGCCGAGCGAGCGCAGCGTCGCGCGCTGGTTGGCGAGGCAGCCGATCGAGGACCGCTTCTGCTGCACGCGCAGCTTGGTGGTAGTGGCCATCAGGCGGACACCTCCGCGGCGGCAGGCGCCTCGTCGGGCTTCTCCGCCCGAGCGCGCAGCAGCGCGGCCGGAGCGACGTCCTCGACCGACAGACCACGGCGGACCGCCACGGCCTCCGGCTCCTCCAGGGAGCGCAGCGCCTCGACGGTGGCGTGGACGATGTTGATCTGGTTCGAGGACCCCAGCGACTTGCTCAGCACGTCGTGGATGCCCGCGCACTCCAGCACCGCACGCACCGGGCCGCCGGCGATGACGCCGGTACCGGGAGAGGCCGGACGCAGCAGCACCACGCCCGCGGCCTTCTCGCCCTGCACGGGGTGAGGGATCGTGCCCTGCACCCGCGGCACCTTGAAGAAGTGCTTCTTGGCCTCCTCCACGCCCTTGGCGATGGCGGCCGGCACCTCCTTGGCCTTGCCGTAGCCGACGCCGACCATCCCGTCGCCGTCGCCGACGATCACCAGGGCGGTGAAGCTGAACCGACGACCGCCCTTGACGACCTTCGCGACGCGGTTGATCGCCACGACGCGCTCGAGGTAGTTGCTGCGCTCGCCCTGCTGGCCGCGACCACCGTCACGTCCGCCGCGGCGATCGCCGCCGGCACGCCCGCGCTGGGGTCCGCTCATGAGATGTCCTCTTCCCTGCTCACGTTGTCCATCAGAAGCTCAGGCCGCCCTCGCGGGCGCCCTCGGCAAGGGCCGCGACGCGACCGTGGTACTTGTTGCCGGCGCGGTCGAAGACCACGCCCTCGACCCCGGCGGCCTTGGCCCGCTCGGCCACCAGCTCGCCGACCTTGCGCGCCTTGGCGCTCTTGTCGCCGTCCGCGCCGCGCAGGTCGGCCTCCATCGAGGAGGCCGAGGCCAGCGTGCGCCCGACCAGGTCGTCGACGACCTGCACGGTGATGTGCTTGGCCGAGCGGGTGACCACCAGGCGCGGACGCTCGGCGGTGCCGCTGACCTTCTTGCGGCCGCGGATCTGGCGGCGCAGCCGGGACGAGGCCCGGCTGCTGGCGTGCTTGGGGGTACGCAGTGCGATCGCCATCGTCACTTACCAGCCTTTCCGACCTTGCGGCGGACGTGCTCGCCCTCGTAACGCACGCCCTTGCCCTTGTAGGGCTCGGGCTTACGGAGCTTGCGGATGTTGGCGGCCACCTCGCCGACCAGCTGCTTGTCGATGCCCGAGACGGAGAGCCGGGTGGGGTTCTCCACCGCGAAGGTGATGCCGTCGGGGGCGTTGAAGGTGATCGGGTGGGAGTAGCCGAGCTGGAACTCCAGCTGCGTCGGGCCCTTCGCGAGGACGCGGTAGCCGACGCCGTGGATCTCCAGCTTCTTGGTGTAGCCGTCGGTGACACCGATGACCATGTTGTTGATCAGGGTGCGGGTCAGGCCGTGGAGCGACTTGGAGAGCCGCTCGTCGTTGGGGCGCTTGACCTCGAGCACGCCGTCGTCGCCCTTGGCGACGGTGATCGGCTCGGCCACGGTGTGCGACAGGGTGCCCTTGGGCCCCTTGACGGTCACCGTGGCGGCGTCGAGCGCGACGTCGACGCCCGAGGGCACCGCGACGGGAAGCTTGCCGATGCGGGACATGGGTGTTCTCCTCTCGCTCTCGTCACCAGACGTAGGCGAGGACTTCCCCGCCAACGCCCTTGGAGTTGGCCTGACGGTCCGTCAGCAGGCCCTGGCTGGTCGAGATGATCGCGACGCCCAGGCCGCCGAGCACCTTGGGGAGCCCGGTGTGCTTGGCGTACACGCGCAGACCGGGCTTGCTGATGCGGCGGACGCCGGCGATCGAGCGCTCCCGGTTGCGGCCGTACTTCAGCGTCACGGTCAGGGTCTTGCCGACGGCCGGCTGACCCTTCTCGTCGGTGTTGTCATCGACCTTCCAGGAGGTGATGTAGCCCTCCTGCTGGAGGATCTCCGCGACGCCGCTCTTCAGCTTGCTGTAGGGCATCGCGACCTCGTCGTGGTACGCCTGGTTGGCGTTGCGCAGACGCGTGAGCATGTCTGCGATCGGGTCGGTCATCGTCATGGTGTGGGTTGCTTCTTTCTCGCAGTGGTTTCCCGCGGTCGCGGGACCTTCAACGGGTGGGATCGGCGCCTGGACTTACCAGGAGCTCTTGGTGACGCCGGGCAGCTCGCCGCGGTGGGCCATCTCGCGCAGGCAGATCCGGCACAGGCCGAACTTGCGGTAGACCGCCTTGGGGCGGCCGCAGCGCTGGCAGCGGGTGTACGCGCGCACCGCGAACTTCGGCTTGCGCGCGGCCTTGACCTTCAGTCCGGTCTTCGCCATGTCTGCTCCTGCCCTACTTCTCGTTGCTCTGGAACGGGAAGCCGAGCTGCCGCAGCAGCGCCCGCCCCTCGTCGTCGTTCGTGGCCGTGGTGACGACCGTGATGTCCATGCCGCGCGAGCGGTCGATCCGGTCCTGGTTGATCTCGTGGAACATGACCTGCTCGGTCAGACCGAAGGTGTAGTTCCCGCGACCGTCGAACTGCCGGTCGGAGAGACCGCGGAAGTCGCGGATCCGGGGCAGCGCGAGCGCGAGCAGGCGGTCCAGGAACTCCCACATCCGGTCGCCGCGCAGCGTCACGTGGGCGCCGATGGGCATGCCCTCGCGCAGCTTGAACTGGGCGATGGACTTGCGGGCCTTGGTGACCTGCGGCTTCTGGCCGGTGATCGCGGCGAGGTCGTTGACCGCGCCCTCGATCAGCTTGGAGTCGCGAGCGGCCTCGCCCACCCCCATGTTGACCACGATCTTGACCAGGCCGGGGACCTGCATCACGTTGGCGTGGCCGAACTGCTCGCGCAGCGCGGGGACGATCTCCTCGCGGTAGCGCGTCTTCAGGCGCGGAGTGACCTTCTCCTCGGCCGGGGCCGCGGTGGTCTCCTCAACAGTGGTCTCAGTCATCAGATCTCGTCACCCGTCTTGCGCGCGATCCGCACGCTGCGGTGCGCGGTGTACGTCGAGCCGTCGGCGCGGGTCTTGGTGACCTCGTCACGGCGGAAGCCGATCCGCGTCGTGCCCTTGCCCGAGGTCAGCATCACGTTGGAGATGTGGATCGGGGCCTCGGTGGTCACGATGCCGCCGGTCTTGCCGGCGCGACCGCCCTGGTCGACGGACTTGGTGTGCTTCTTGACGCGGTTGACGCCCTCGACGATCACCCGCTGCTGCTCGCGCAGCACCGCGATGACCTTGCCCTCGGCGCCCTTGTCCTTGCCGGCGATCACCGTGACGGTGTCGCCCTTCTTGATGTTCACGCTCATCTCAGAGCACCTCCGGGGCCAGCGAGATGATCCGCATGAAGCGACGCTCGCGCAGCTCGCGCCCCACGGGGCCGAAGATGCGGGTGCCGCGCGGCTCGCCGTCGTTCTTGAGGATCACCGCGGCGTTCTCGTCGAAGCGGATGTAGGAACCGTCGGGACGCCGGCGCTCCTTGACGGTGCGCACGACGACGGCCTTGACGACGTCGCCCTTCTTCACGCCACCGCCGGGGATGGCGTCCTTGACGGTGGCGACGATGACGTCGCCGATGCCGGCGTAGCGCCGGCCGGAGCCGCCGAGCACCCGGATGCACAAGATCTCCTTGGCACCGGTGTTGTCGGCGACCTTGAGTCGCGACTCCTGCTGGATCACTTCGCCTTCTCCAGAATCTCCACCACGCGCCAGCGCTTGGTCGCGCTGAGCGGGCGGGTCTCCATCAGCAGCACCCGGTCGCCGACGCCGCACTGGTTCTGCTCGTCGTGCGCCTTCAGCTTCGAGCTGCGCCGCAGGACCTTGCCGTACAGCGCGTGCTTGACCCGGTCCTCGACGGTGACGACCACGGTCTTGTCCATCTTGTCGCTGACCACGAGGCCCTCGCGGACCTTGCGGGCAGTGCGCTCAACTGCGGCGTCGCTCATGCCTCATCCTTCTCGTCACTCGCGCCCGGGTCGGTACGGATGCCGAGCTCGCGCTCGCGCACCACGGTGTAGATCCGGGCGATGTCCTTCTTGACCGTGCGCAGCCGGCCGTGGCTCTCCAGCTGACCGGTGGCGGCCTGGAAGCGCAGGTTGAACAGCTCTTCCTTGGCCTCGCGCAGCTTGGTCTCCAGGTCGGCCGCGGTGAGCTCGTCGAGCTCGTTGGCCTGGGTGGTGGTCGGCATCAGAACTCGCCGTCCTCTCGGGAGATGAAGCGGCACTTCATGGGCAGCTTGTGGATCGCGCGGCGCATCGCCTCACGGGCGACGTCCTCGGTGACGCCGGACAGCTCGAACATGACGCGCCCGGGCTTGACGTTGGCGATCCACCACTCCGGGGAGCCCTTGCCCGAACCCATGCGGGTCTCGGCGGGCTTCTTGGTCAGCGGGCGGTCGGGGTAGATGTTGATCCACACCTTGCCGCCGCGCTTGATGTGGCGGGTCATCGCGATACGCGCCGACTCGATCTGCCGGTTGGTCACGTAGTGCGCCTCGACGGCCTGGATCCCGTACTCACCAAAGGAGAGCTTGGTGCCGCCCTTGGCCGCACCGGTCCGCTTGGGGTGGTGCTGCTTGCGGTGCTTGACACGACGGGGCATCAACATGGCTCAGGCCTCCGATCCGGTGCTGCTGGCCTCGGCGGGAGCCTCACCAGAGGTCGCCGCCGGGGCCTCGGCGCCGCGGTCGGCGCGCGAGGGACGGGTGCCGCGGCTGGGACGCTCGCCGCCACGGCCACCCTCACGGGCGCCGTCGCGCGGGCCACGACGACCCGGCGCACCGGCGCGGGCGGCGGCCTGGGCCTCGCGCTCCGCGCGCGTGCCGGCGACCTCGCCCTTGTAGATCCAGACCTTCACGCCGATCCGGCCGAAGGTGGTCTTGGCCTCGTAGAAGCCGTAGTCGATGTCGGCGCGCAGCGTGTGCAGCGGGACGCGGCCCTCGCGGTAGAACTCCGAGCGCGACATCTCCGCACCGTTGAGACGGCCCGAGCACTGGATCCGGATGCCCTTGGCACCCGAGCGCATCGAGGTCTGCATGGCCTTCTTCATCGCGCGGCGGAACTGCACGCGGCCGGCGAGCTGCTCGGCGACGCCTTGGGCGACCAGCTGCGCGTCGACCTCGGGCTGCTTGACCTCGAGGATGTTCAGCTGCACCTGCTTGCCGGTGAGCTTCTCCAGCTCGCCGCGGATCCGGTCGGCCTCGGCGCCGCGGCGGCCGATGACGATGCCCGGGCGGGCGGTGTGGATGTCGACGCGGACCCGGTCGCGGGTGCGCTCGATCTCGACCTTGGCGATGCCGGCCCGCTCCATGCCCTTGGACAGCAGCCGCCGGATGGCGACGTCCTCGCCCACGTAGGACTTGTAGAGCTTGTCGGCGTACCAGCGGCTCTTGTGGTCGGTGGAGACGCCGAGCCGGAAGCCGTTGGGGTTGATCTTCTGACCCATCAGGCGTCCTCTTCCGTCTTCGCGGGGGTGGTCTTCTTGGCGGCGGCCTTCTTGGCGGGCGCCTTCTTGGCGGCGGTCTTCTTGGCCGGTGCCTTCTCCGCCTTCGGCTCGGGCTTGGCCTCGGCCGGCTGCACGACCAGCGTGATGTGGCTGGTGCGCTTGTTGATCCGGCTGGCCCGGCCCTGGGCCCGGGGGCGCCAGCGCTTCATCGTCGGGCCCTCGTCGACCAGTGCCTTGGACACGACCAGGGTGCCGCGGTCCAGGTCCTCGGTGGTGGTGGCGTTGGCCACCGCCGACTCCAAGACCTTGTACACGGTCTCCGACGCGGACTGCGGTGCGAACTGCAGCAGCGCGAGGGCGTCGTCGACCGGGAGGCCGCGCACCAGGTCGACGACCCGGCGTGCCTTCATCGGGGTGATCCGCACGAAGCGCGCGGACGCGAACGCACCCGGCTCCTCGCCGAGCAGCGACTCGCGACGGGCGCTGACGCGCTGACGCTCGGTAACGCTCATGAGTGGTGGTTCTCCTCTTGCCCCCGCCTCAGCGGCGGCGGCTCTTCCGGTCGTCCTTGACGTGGCCGCGGTAGGTGCGCGTGGGCGCGAACTCGCCCAGCTTGTGACCGACCATCGAGTCGGTGACGAACACCGGCACGTGCTTGCGGCCGTCGTGCACCGCGAGGGTGTGGCCGATCATGTCGGGCACGATCATCGACCGACGCGACCAGGTCTTGATGACGTTGTGCGTGCCGGCCGCGTTCTGCGCGTCGACCTTCTTGACCAGGTGGTCGTCGACGAACGGGCCCTTCTTCAGGCTGCGAGGCATGTCAGTGCTTCCTAACGCTTCTTGCCGGTACGACGACGACGCACGATGAGCGCGTCGCTGCTCTTGCGCTTGCGGGTACGGCCCTCGGGCTTGCCCCACGGGGACACCGGGTGGCGACCACCGGAGGTCTTGCCCTCACCACCGCCGTGCGGGTGGTCGACCGGGTTCATGACGACACCGCGGACGGTCGGACGCTTGCCCTTCCAGCGCATCCGGCCGGCCTTGCCCCAGTTGATGTTCGACTGCTCGGCGTTGCCGACCTCGCCGATGGTGGCGCGGCAGCGGACGTCGACGTAGCGCATCTCGCCCGAGGGCATCCGCAGCTGTGCGCGCGAGCCCTCCTTGGCGACCAGCTGGGCCGAGATGCCGGCCGAGCGGGCGATCTTGGCGCCGCCGCCGGGCCGCAGCTCGATGCAGTGCACCGTGGTGCCCACCGGGATGTTGCGCAGCGGCAGGTTGTTGCCGGGCTTGATGTCGGCGTTGGCGCCGGCCTCGATGGCCGTCCCCTGCCGCACGCCGTCGGGAGCGATGATGTAGCGCTTCTCGCCGTCGGCGTAGTGCAGCAGCGCGATGCGCGCGGTGCGGTTCGGGTCGTACTCGATGTGCTTGACCGTGGCCGGCACGCCGTCCTTGTCGTAGCGACGGAAGTCGACGACGCGGTAGGCACGCTTGTGGCCACCACCCTGGTGGCGGGTGGTGATCCGACCCTGGTTGTTGCGGCCGCCCTTCTTGGGCAGCGGGCGGACCAGCGACTTCTCCGGCGTGGTGCGGGTGATCTCGGCGAAGTCGGCCACCGACGAGCCGCGGCGGCCCGGCGTGGTCGGCTTGTACTTGCGGATAGCCATGATGTCCTCTCAGACCCCGGTCAGGAGACCGGGCCTCCGAAGATGTCGATGCGGTCGCCCTCGGCCAGGCTGACGATCGCGCGCTTGGTGTTGGCGCGGCGACCCAGGCCGTTGCGGGTGCGACGGGTCTTGCCCTGGCGGTTGACGGTGTTGACCGCGGTGACCTTGACGTCGAAGACCTTCTCGACCGCGATCTTGATCTCGGTCTTGTTGGCGTCCGGGCGCACCAGGAACGTGTACTTGTTGTTGTCGAGCAGGCCGTAGCTCTTCTCGGAGACGACCGGCGCGATCAAGATGTCGCGGTGGTCCTTGTGCAGGGTGCTCACTCGGACTCCTTCTCAGCCTTCGCAGCCGTCTTCTTGGCCGCTGCCTTCTTGGCCGGCGCCTTCGTGGCCGCTGCCTTCTTCGCGGGGGCCTTCTTCGCTGCCGGCTTGTCGTCCTCGACGGCCGGGCTGGCCTCGTTGACGGCGTCGGCGGCGGGCTCCTCGACGACCGTCGCCGGCCGTGCGCTCGAGGAGGCGGTGCCACCGACGAACGCGTCGTAGGCGCCGCGGGTGAAGACCACGTCGTCGGCCAGCAGCACGTCGTAGGTGTTGAGCTGGTCGACGGCCAGGATGTGCACCGCGTCGACGTTGCGCAGCGAGAGCCAGGTCAGCGCGTCCTCACGCTCGAGCACGACCAGCTGGCGACGGTTGCCGGAGATCGTGGCGAGCGCCTGCACGGCACCGCGGGTCGACGGCTTGTCGCCCTCGACCAGACCGTCGACGACGTGGACGCGGCCGGCGCGGGCCCGGTCGGAGAGGGCACCGCGCAGGGCGGCGGCCTTCATCTTCTTCGGGGTGCGCTGGTCGTAGCTGCGCGGCTGCGGACCGTGGACGGTGCCACCGCCGGCGAACTGCGGCGCGCGGGTCGAGCCCTGGCGGGCGCGACCGGTGCCCTTCTGCTTGTAGGGCTTCTTGCCACCGCCGCGGACCTCGCCGCGGGTCTTGGTGGCGTGCGTGCCCTGACGAGCAGCGGCCTGCTGGGCCACCACGACCTGGTGGATCAGCGCGAGGTTGGTCTCGACGTCGAAGATCTCGGCGGGGAGATCGACGTTGACGTTGGTCGCCATCAGGCGGACACCTCCTGGCTCTTCGCAGCGGTGCGGATGACGACGAGACCGCCCTTGGGGCCGGGGACGGCGCCCTTGAGCAGGATCACGCCCTTCTCGAGGTCGACCGCGTGCACGGTGACGTTCTGGGTGGTGATGGTGTCGGTGCCCATCCGGCCCGACATCCGCATGCCCTTGAAGACGCGGCCCGGCGTGGCGCAGGCGCCGATGGAGCCGGGCTTGCGGTGGTTGCGGTGCGCACCGTGGGAGGCGCTGACGCCGGCGAAGCCGTGGCGCTTCATCGTGCCCGCGAAGCCCTTGCCCTTGCTGGTGCCGGTGACGTCGACCTCCTCGCCCGCGGCGAAGACGTCCGGGGCGATCTCCTGGCCGACGCTGTAGGAGCCGGCGTCGGCGGTGCGGATCTCGGCCAGGTGGCGGCGGGGGGTGACACCGGCCTTGGTGAAGTGGCCGGACTCCGGCCGCGTCACCTTGGAGCCGGCGATCTCGCCGTAGCCGACCTGGATGGCGTTGTAGCCGTCGGTCTCGGGCGTGCGGACCTGGGTGACGACGTTGGTGCTCGCGGCGACGACCGTGACCGGCACGATGCGGGCGTTGTCGTCCCAGACCTGGGTCATGCCGAGCTTGGTGCCCAGCAGGCCCTTGACGGGGCGCTCGAATGTGGTGCTCATCAGCTTCGGACTCCTGCGATCAGAGCTTGATCTCGATGTCGACACCGGCCGGCAGGTCGAGCCGCATGAGCGAGTCGACGGTCTTCGGCGTGGGGTCGATGATGTCGATCAGCCGCTTGTGCGTGCGCATCTCGAAGTGCTCGCGGCTGTCCTTGTACTTGTGGGGCGAACGGATCACGCAGTAGACGTTCTTCTCCGTGGGCAGCGGCACGGGCCCGGCGACCTTCGCGCCGGTCCGGGTCACGGTGTCCACGATCTTCCGCGCCGAGGTGTCGATGACCTCGTGGTCGTAGGCCTTGAGCCTGATGCGGATCTTCTGTCCCGCCATAGGTCCCGTTCGTCCTTACTGCTCGGTGCTGCGCTGGCTCTGGTTCATGCTGGTGCTCCCACCCCCGCGGTCGGGCGTGTCGTGGGTGCTGGACGCACGACAGGCGTGAATCTGGAGGGTTTCGGTTGGTGGCTGCCACCTGGCCGAGCCGGCCGTCCCGTGAGGGCGTCCGAGGCTCTGCATCTGAACGGGCTCACCGACCTCAGCGCGCACAGCGCTGACCTGACTTCGAAGGAGAACCTGTTCAGTGGTCAACATGCGCGCGCCCGGCGAGCCCGCCGGAGCAACCTGAACATCTTGGCAGAGATCTCCGCACGGGCCAAATCCGCCGGCCTCACGCCTGAGCCTGGGAAGGCGTGGACCGGGCCCGCGGCGTCCCGACACCGGTGCGGTGTCCGGTCGGGCGTGCGGGGAAGGCCCTCGGTTCCTACCACCGGTCGCTGCGAGTCATCCTCGATCAGCGGGGGCGCGCGGGGGCGGAATGCGAGGATGACCCGGATGTCCCTCCCGCCTCCGCCCGGTGCTCCCGGCGCATCCGACGAGCCTCCGGCCTCCTGGCCGCCACCCGGGCCGTACGCCGGGGGCGGCGCCTACGCTCCCCCGCCGTCGGGCGCGTCCTCGTCCCCGGCGTACGGCCGCTCCCCCCACAAGCCGGGCACGGTGCCGCTGCGACCGCTGACGCTGGGGGACTTCTTCGACGGCGCGTTCGGCACGGTGCGTCGCAACCCCCGGGCCACCATCGGGCTGGCGGCGCTGGTGCTGGCCGTGGCGATGGTGATCCCGATCGTGTTCTCCGTGGTGGCCTCGACACTCTTCGACCCCGACCGGCTGCTGGACGGGACCGGCACCTCGAGCAGTGCGACCGACGCGATCGGCCTCGACGTCGGGCTGGTCGGCGCCAGTCTCGTGGCGGGGCTGTTCACCGCAGCGGCCAACATCGTCATCGCGGGGCTGGTCGTGCCGGTGGTGACGCGTGCCAGCCTGGGCGAGTACATCTCCCCCGGCGACGCGTGGCGCCGCGCCCGCGGGTCGCTGCTGCGGCTGGTCGGCCTCTCCCTGCTCGAGGGGCTGGTGGTCGCGCTGGTGTTCGCCGTGCTGGTGGGCCTGCCCGTCGTGGTGATCTTCACCGCCGGCGGCTCGGGCACCGGGCTCGGCGTGGGGATCGCGCTGCTGTTCCTCGGCGCCGTGCTCGCGGCGGTGGCGGCGCTGTCGATCCACGTCCGCTGGTTCCAGCTCGCCGCACCGGCCCTGGTCTCCGAGCGGATCGGCGTCCTGGCGGCGGTGCGCCGCGCGTCGCGCCTCTCCCGCGGGCAGTTCTGGCGGATCCTCGGGCTCTTCCTGCTCCTGCTGCTGGTGACCGGGGTGGTGCAGCAGGTGATCTCGCTGCCGTTCACCATCGTCGGCGCCCTGTTCCTCGCGGCCTTCCCCGACCACGGCGGTTTCCTCGGCCTGCTGGTCTCTTCGAACCTGGCCAACATCGTCTCCGGCGCGATCGTGACGCCCTTCGTCGGCTCGGTGGCGGTGCTGCAGTACCTCGACCAGCGGTTCCGCAAGGAAGGCTTCGACATCGAGCTCATCGAGCACGTGCAGCGTCGCGACCGGTGAGCACCCCGCTGCTGCCGGGCCCCGACCGGGCCGAGGAGTGGCTGCGACGCGAGCTGGACCGCAGCGAGTACCACGCGAGCCTGACCCAGCGGCTGGCCGACTGGCTGCGCGGTCTGCTCGACCGCGCCGGCCAGGGGCCCGGGCGGCTCTCCGACCTCGGCCTGCCTGCTCTGCTGCTGCTCAGCGTCGTCCTGGTGGCGGTGCTCGCTTTCGTGCTCTCACGACTGCGGCGCAACCCAGCGGCCGAGCCGGGGCAGCGCACCGTGTTCGACGAAGGACGCCGCAGCGCCCAGCAGCACCGGGCGCTCGCGCAGGCGGCGTACGCGGCCGGCGACTTCGACACCGCAGTGGTGGAGGGTGTGCGGGCGCTGACCGCGGGCCTGGTCGAGCGCGGGCTGGTGGCGGACCTGCCGGCCGCGACGGCCTACGAGGTGGTGGCGCTGGCCCGGCCCCGGTTCCCCGACCTCGCCGAGCGGCTGGGTGCCGCAGCGCTCGCCTTCGACGAGACCCGCTACGGCGCCCGACCCGCACGTCGCGAACGAGCGGGCGAGGTGCTCGACCTGGAGGCGACGCTGGCCGCCGCGACGCCGGCGACCTCGGCGTCGGCCGGCGAGCCGGTGGTGGCGGTGCCCCGGTGACCGACTTCGCACGGCGCCACCGCACGGCGCTGGTGCTGCTCCTGATGGTGGTGGTCCTCGTGGCCGGGGTGTCGTGGCTGCAGCGCGACCGTGCGCAGTACGACGGCGCCCTCGACCCGCGCAACCCCGACCCCACCGGCGCGCAGGCGGTGGCACGGGTGCTGGCCGACCGCGGGGTCGCCGTGGACATCGCCCGCGGCCAGTCCGCCCTCCTGGCCGACGACGTCGACGCGGGCACCAGCGTGGTCGTCACCAACGCCGACACGTTGGGACGCAGCACCCTGCAGCGACTGCGCTCGCATGCGTCGCGAGCGCGGTCGCTGGTGCTGGTCGGCACCTCCAGCACGTTGCTGACGGCCTTCGACCTGCACGCCAGCGGCGCCGCGTCGGGACTGGTGGACTCCGGCTGCCGGACCCGCGTGCTGCAGGGCCTGGTGGCCCGGCTGCACGACGCCGCGGCGCTCTCGGGACGCGGCTGCTTCCGCGCCGGCGGCGGGGTGGTGGTCGCGCGACCGGCCCGCGGGATCTGGCTGGTCACCGCGCCCGAGCTGTTCCGCAACGACCGCGTGCTGCAGGGCGACAACGCGGCCGTGGCGCTGCGGCTGCTCGGCCAGCAGCCCCGCCTGGTCTGGTACGTCGCCGACCCGGCCGACACCGTCGCCGCCGACGCCGTGTCCGTGCGTACCTTCCTGCCGGACTGGCTGATCCCGGCGCTGTGGCTTCTGGCCGCGGCACTGGTGGCGTTCTTGCTCTGGCGCGGCCGGCGTCTGGGTCCGCTGGTCAGCGAGCCGGTGCCGGTGGTGGTGCGCGCCACCGAGGCCACCAGCAGCCGCGGCCGGCTCTACCGCCGGGCCCGCGACCGCGACCACGCCGCCGCCATCTTGCGCTCGGCCACCCGGCGCCGGGTCGCCGAGCGGCTGGCGCTGTCCGACCCCGACCGCGCGGCCGACGCCCTACCCGCTGCCCTGGCCGATCAGGGCACCCTGCTCCGTGACTCCCCCGTCCGCGACGACGCCGCCCTGGCCGAGCTCGGCCGGGGCCTGACCCAGCTGGAGGACGACCTGTGACCACCCACGAACGGGCCGAGGACGCTCGCGCCGAGGAGGCCCGGGCCGCGTTGGCCGCCGTGCGGACCGAGGTGGCCAAGGCCGTCGTCGGGCAGGACGCGGCCGTCTCGGCACTGCTGGTGGCGCTGCTGGCCCGCGGGCACGTGCTGGTGGAGGGGGTCCCGGGCGTGGCGAAGACGCTGCTGGTGCGCACCCTGGCCACCGCGCTCGCCGTCGACACCAAGCGGGTGCAGTTCACCCCCGACCTGATGCCCGGCGACCTCACCGGCTCGCTGGTGATCGACGGCACCGGGGGCGAGCAGGGCCTCGCCTTCCGCGAGGGCCCGGTCTTCACGAACCTGTTGCTGGCCGACGAGATCAACCGGACGCCGCCGAAGACCCAGTCGGCGCTGCTGGAGGCGATGGAGGAGGGCCAGGTCTCCGCCGACGGCGTCACCCGCCCGCTGCCGACGCCGTTCCTGGTGGCCGCCACGCAGAACCCCGTCGAGTACGAGGGCACCTACCCGCTGCCCGAGGCCCAGCTGGACCGGTTCCTGCTCAAGGTCCGGATGCCACTGCCCGGCCGCGACGACGAGGTAGCGATCGTGCGGCGCCACGCCGACGGCTTCGACCCGCGCGACGTCGCGGCGTCGGGGGTGCGCCAGGTGGCGGGGCCCGAGCACCTGCTCGCCGGCGCGGCCGCGCTCGGCGGGGTCCGGGTCTCCGACGAGGTGGCCGGCTACGTCGTCGACATCGCGCGAGCCACCCGGCAGTCGCCGTCGCTGCAGCTGGGCGTGAGCCCGCGCGGCGCCACCGCACTGCTGCGTACGTCGCGCGCCTGGGCGTGGCTGGTCGGTCGCGACTTCGTGACGCCCGACGACGTCAAGGCGCTCGCCCAGGCCACGTTGGCGCACCGGCTGCAGCTGCGCCCGGAGGCCGAGCTCGACGGCACCGATGTCGACCAGGTGCTGGCCACCGCCGTCGCGTCGGTGCCGGTGCCGCGGTAGCGCATGTCGCTGACCTGGCGCACCCCCGCACTGCTCCTGGCCGGAGTGGTGCTGGTGGTGCTGCGTCCGGCCGGCAGCACGGTGTGGGTGTGGCTGGCGCTGGTGGTGCTCCTGGTCGGGGTCGACCTCGTGCTGGCGCCCTCGCCGCGGCGGCTCGAGCTGCGCCGGCTGGCCACGCCGGCGACCCGGCAGGGTGAGGCGACCACGACCGACCTGGAGGTGACCAACCCGGGCCGACGCCGGGTGCGCGGGGTGCTGCGCGACGCCTGGGTGCCCTCGGCCGGGGCGGTCGGCGAGCGCCACCGGCTCGACGTGCCCGCCGGCGGCAGCCGGCTGCTGACCACGACGCTCCTGCCCACCCGCCGCGGCGACCGGCCGACCGACCGGGTGACGCTGCGGCTGCCCGGCCCGCTCGGCCTGGCTGCGCGTCAGGCCTCGCTCACGGCGCCCGGATCGCTGCGGGTGCTGCCGGCGTTCCCCTCCCGGCGGCTGCTGCCCAGCCGGCTGGAGCGGCTGCGCGAGCTCGACGGCCGGTCGCTGGTGCTGACCCGCGGCCAGGGTACGGAGTTCGACTCGCTGCGCGAGTACGTGCGCGGCGACGACGTGCGCAGCATCGACTGGCGGGCCAGCGCCCGCAGCCGCGACGTCGTGGTGCGCACCTGGCGTCCCGAGCGGGACCGGCGGGTGGTGGTCGTGGTCGACACCGGGCGCACCAGCGCCGGCCGGGTCGCCTCGGGCACCGCACCGGCGACCGAGGGATCCGAGGACGCCGTGCCCCGCCTCGATGCCGCCCTCGACGCGGCCCTGCTGCTGGCGACCCTGGCCTCGCGCGCCGGCGACCGCGTGGACCTGGTGGCCGGCGACCGCACCGTGCGCGCGCAGGTGGCCGGTGGGGCCGGTCGCGAGGTGCTGCCGCGCGTGCAGGACGCCCTGGCCCGCGTCGAGCCCGCGCTGGTGGAGACGAGCTGGAACCGCCTGGCGGCCGCCGTCACCGCGCTGGGCCGTCACCGCGCCCTGGTCGTACTGCTCACGCCCCTGGAGCCCTCGGCGATCGAGGAGGGACTGCTGCCGACGCTCGCTACGCTGACCACGCGGCACCGCGTGGTGCTGGCCTCCGTCCGCGATCCCGCGCTGGAGCGGTTGGCCCGCCAGCGCGACGACGTCCGCGACGTCTACCAGGCCGCCGCCGCCGAGCAGGCCCTGGCCAGGCGGGCCGCCACCGCCGACCTCCTCGGCGCGCTCGGCGTCGACGTCCTCGACCTCGACACCGACCGGCTGGCGGCCGGTCTGGCCGACCACTACCTCGCGCTCAAGGCCGCCGGCCGGCTCTGACAGCGAGCGAGGCGGTGCCCGGTGGCACCGGCGACTGGCTGGTCGCTTCCGTCGCCCCGGCCGTCCGGCCCGGCCGGGCGCGCCCCACTCGGGTCCGGGCGCAGCCGGGGTCGCGGATCCCGCTCCAGTGCACACCGGCACCCGGCGGAACCCGGCACATCGGCCACGCAAGTGGACGAAACCGCCCTCGCGTGGGGCAGTTCGTCCAGTTGGGTGGGCGGTTTCCGCGCCTAGGCGGGGAACCCGGCCCTCACGCCCGCGTGGCGACCCGGTCCTCCAGCAGGCTCGCGTCGAGGTCGCCGGTGATGCCCACGCGCACGGCGCGGCGACCGAGCACGAAGACGTAGCCCAGGAAGCAGATCTCGGCCGCGACGCCGATGCCGAGGCGGGCCCAGGTGGGCAGGTGCGAGGGCGTCACGAAGCCCTCGATGAGCCCCGAGACCAACAGCACCAGCACGAGCCCCATCGCCACCCCCACCGCCGAGCGCCCCTCCGCGGCCAGCGACTCCGCGCGGCTGCGGGAGGTCGGCGCGACCCAGGACCAGAACAGCCGCAGCCCGGTGCCGGCGGCGACGAAGACCGCGGTGAGCTCGAGCAGCCCGTGGGGCAGGATCAGCCCGAAGAACTCGCCGGTGTGCCCGTGGCGCATCATGATCGACCCCACCACCGCCAGGTTGGCGACGTTCTGCCACAGCACGTAGAGCACGGGCAGTCCGAAGACGCCGAGGCCGATCGAGAGCGCCGCCACCCAGGCGTTGTTGGTCCAGACCTTCGCGGCGAAGTGCGAGGCAGCGGCCTGCTGGTAGTAGGCGGAGAACTCGTGGTTCACGAGCTGGTCGACCTGTCGAGGCGTCAGCAGCGCCGACTCGACCTGCGGGTGCTGCAGCAGCCACCAGATCATCACCGCGGTGACGGCGTAGCTGGCCAGCATCACGCTCAGCCACCAGCGCCGGGTGCGGTACAGGGCGGCCGGGAAGCGGCGCACCAGGAAGTCCGAGAGGTCGGACCAGCGCGCCGGCTCGCTGCCGATCAGTCGTACCCGGGCCCGGGCCAGCAGCGCGCTCAGGTACCCGACCAGCGCGGCGTCGGGCACGCTGCTGCGCACGACGCTGAGATGGGTGGCCACCTGCTGGTAGAGGTCGACCAGCTCGTCGGCCTCCGCGCCACCCGCGCTGGGACGGCCCGCCAGCTCCTCGAGCCGACGCCACGCATCGCGGTGCGCGGCGACGTAGGCGTCCAGGTCCACACCTGGGAGGCTACGGCGCCCCATCATGGTGACCCGTGACCGCCCGCCAGCTCGTGCGCACGACGCTGGTCACCCTGGCCTGGACCGTGGCCGGCTACCTGGCGTTCCTCAACCTGCAGGCCTACGTGCCGCACGGCCTGGGCTACGACACCCACGCCTACTGGCTGGCCGGGCGCAGCGCGCATCCGTACGCCCACGCCGTGCCGGGCGACCGCGACGCGTTCCTATACTCCCCCGCGTTCGCGCTGGCGATGCGCCCGCTCGCCGTGGTGCCGTTCGGGGTCTTCTACGGCGCGTGGCTCGCCCTGGAGGCGGCGGCGCTGTGCTGGCTCACCTGGCCGCTGCCGGTGCGCTGGCGGGTGCCGGTGCTGCTGATGTGCGTGCCCGAGCTGATCTTCGGCAACGTCTACGGCTTCCTCGGCGTCGCCGCCGCGCTCGGGGTGCGACGGGCCGGGTTCTGGGCCTTCCCCGCGCTGACCAAGGTGAGCAGCGGTGCCGCCGGGTTCGTGTGGTTCCTGGTGCGTCGCGACCGGGCGGCACTGCTGTGGGCGTCCGCGTGGACGGCGGGGCTGGCGGTGCTCAGTGCCGTGCTCGCGCCGGGGCTGTGGCACTCCTACGTCGACTTCCTGCTGCACGGGCAAGACGACGAGCCGTGGTGGCTGCGGCTGTTGCGGTTCGCGCTCGGGCTCGCGGTCGCGGTCTGGGGCGCACGCACCCGCCGCGCGTGGACGGTCCCCGTCGCCATGCTGCTGCTGGCCCCGCACCTGGGCCTGAAGCTGAAGGACGTCGCGATGCTGGCGGCGATCCCGCGCGTCGTGCGCAACGCACCTACGCTCGACCCGTGAGCGACATCTACGCTGCGCTCGACCTCGACGAGCTGGTCACGGGCGAGGCGGTCACCCTCGACCTGCCGCCGGCCTCCATCGGGCTGCGCGTGGCCTCGGGGCTCATCGACATCGTCGCGGAGGTGGCCCTGCTGGTCGGGGCGATCTTCGCCGCCACCGCCCTGGCCTCCGACGAGGCCCTGCTCGCCGTCGGCTCGATCGTCGCCGTGGTCGGCTGTCTGGTGGTGCTCCCCACGGTGGTGGAGACGCTGACCCGCGGCCGCAGCCTGGGCAAGCTCTGCCTGGGACTGCGCACCGTGCGCAGCGACGCGGGTCCGATCTCGTTCCGGCACGCGCTGATCCGGGCGCTCGTGGGCTTCGTCGAGGTCTTCGTGCTCTCCGGCGTGCCCGCGCTGATCAGCGGGCTGGTCAGCGGCAAGGGGCAGCGGGTGGGCGACCACGTCGCCGGCACGTACGTCGTGCGGACCCGGGTGCGCCTGGTGCTGCCGCCGCCAGTCGCGATGCCGCCGGAGCTGGCCGGCTGGGCGGCCGCGGCCGACGTCGCCCCGCTGCCCGACCACCTCGCCCTGGCGGTGCGCCAGCTGGTCGCCCGCCGTGACTCGCTCTCGCCGCAGTCGCGCACCCGCCTGGTCGCCGAGCTCGCCGGTCAGGTGGCGGCGTACGTGGCCCCACCGCCGCCGCGGGGCACCGCACCGGAGGCGTTCCTCGCAGCGGTCCAGGCCGAGCGCCGCGAGCGCGACGCCCGCCGGCTGGCGCGTGAGGCGCAGCTGCGCGAACGGCTGAAGGACCGATGGCGCGACCCGGCGCGCCAGGCGTAGCGTCGTCGGGCATGGGGCTGGTGGGCACGCTGCAGGTGCTGCTGGCCTGCGCGGTGTTCGGCCTCGTCTTCGCCGCCGTCACCCACTACGTCGAGCTGCTTAGCGCCTGGGATCACCATCTGCCGCGCCGGCGACGGCAGGCCGCGGTGTCCGCCCGGCCGATCGAGGACGTCGCCTTCGACGTGCGCCGGCTGCGGCATCGCTACCGCCAGCCCGCACCGGGCACCCGCTTCGTGAAGCTGGAGGCGCTGCGGCAGGCCTACGACCACGCGCTGTCGGAGGCCTGCGCCGCCCTGCGGGTCGAGCACCTGCTCACGGTGCTGCCCGCCGGGCCCGAGCTCGACGCCGAGCGGGTCCGCGTGGAGGCCGCGCTCAGTGCCCGCGGGATGCCGCTGGAGCCCGCCGGTACGTCAGGTCGGTGACCGCGCGGCCCTCCTCGACGCCGCGACGCTCGAACCGCGTCATCGGCCGCTCGGCCCACCGAGCCGTGACGCCTCCGCTGAGCGACGGCTCGGCGTCGATGACCGCTCGGGCCTGCTCGGCGTAGTCGGCCCAGTCGGTGGCCAGTCGCCAGCAGCCACCCGGCGCCAGCGCCGAGGCGACCGCGCGGGCGAAGGCCGGCTGCACCAGCCGGCGCTTGTGATGGCGGTTCTTCGGCCAGGGATCGGGGAAGAAGGTCCACAGCTCGGCCACCGAGCCTGCCGGGAACAGGTGCATCAGCGACCACGCGGCGTCGACGTCGACCAGCCGGACGTTCTCGGCACCGGCCTGCTCTAGGCGCCACAGCGCGCCGGCCACTCCCGGGCGCCAGACCTCGAAGGCCAGGAAGTCCAGCTCGGGGTGACGCGGGGCGACGGCGGCGAGCGTCTCGCCGACGCCCGAGCCAACCTCGACCACCAGCGGCGCCTCACGGCCGAACCAGTGCGACCAGGGCGTGTCCTCGACCCGCTCCTCCGGCACCACCCACCGCTCGGCCAGCCGGTCCCAGGCGTCCTGCTCGCGTTCGCTCAGCCGCGCCCCGCGGCGCGAGTAGGAGAGCACCTCGCGCACCCGGCGACCCTCGGGCGTGAAGCTCGCGTGCGGCCGGGCGGGGCGGACGCCGGGAGTGGGGCGGGCGGACACCCGCGCCATGCTCCCAGACACCTCCCCACGGTCGCGGCCACGCCCTATGTTGTCGCCGTGCCCACGCCCGATCGGTGCCGCCTCGCCGACCTCCGCGCCACCGAGGAGAAGCGGTTCCGCGACCTGCACCCCCGCTCGGCCGCACTGGCCGAGGACGCGGCCGGACCGCTGCTCGCCGGCGTGCCGATGCCGTGGATGACGCGCTGGCCCGGCGCGTTCGCGCTCACCGTCGACTCGGCGTCGGGGGCGCGCCTGGTCGACGTCGACGGCATCGAGTACGTGGACCTGTGCCTGGGCGACACCGGCGCGATGACCGGCCACGCGCTGCCCCAGGTCGCGGAGGCGATATCCCGCCGAGCCGCCACCGGGCTGACCACGATGCTGCCGTCGACCGACGCGACCTGGGTGGCCGCCGAGCTGGCGCGCCGGTTCGGCCTGCCCAGCTGGCAGTTCGCGATGTCGGCCACCGACGCCAACCGCTTCGTGCTCCGCTTCGCCCGCCACCTGACCGGCCGGCCCCGGATCGCCGTCATGGACTGGTGCTACCACGGCACCGTCGACGAGACGCTCGCCGTGCTCGACGGCGGCCGCGTCGTCCCGCGCCCCGGCGCGCTCGGTCCCCAGGTCGACGTCGCCGCCACCACCGCGGTGGTGCCGTTCAACGACGCCGCGGCCCTCGAACGGCGGCTCGCCGAGGGCGACGTGGCCTGCCTGCTCATGGAGCCGGCCCTGACCAACATCGGCATCGTGCTGCCCGAGCCCGGTTACCTGGCCGAGGTCCGCGAGATCACGCGGCGGCACGGCGTGCTGCTGGTCAACGACGAGACCCACACGCTGTGCGCCGGCCCCGGCGGGGCCACGGCCGCGTGGGGCCTCCAGCCCGACCTGCTGGTGGTGGGCAAGCCGATCGGCGGCGGCGTGCCGCTGGCGGCCTACGGCATGAGCGCCGAGGTGGCCGCCCGGCTGGCGGGCTCGATGCTGGGCCACGAGATCGACGTCGCCGGCGTCGGCGGCACGCTCACCGCCAACGCGCTGGCGCTGGCCGCCGCCCGAGCCACCCTGTCGACCAGCCTGCGCGACGACGACTTCGCCGTGGCCACACCGCTGGCCGAGCGGTTCACCGACGGCGTCGCCGACGTCATCGAGCAGCACGACCTGCCCTGGCACGTGCAGCGGCTGGGCTGCCGTGCGGAGTACTGGTTCTGCCCGCCGCCGCGCGACGGCGCGGCCGCGGCGGCCGCGGTCGATGAGGAATTCGAGGGGTTCTTCCACCTCTATGCCCTCAACCGCGGTGTCCTGCTCACGCCCTTCCACAACATGGCGCTGTTCTCGCCGGCCCACACCGCCGGCGACGTCGACCGGCACACCGAGGTCTTCGGCGGCGCGGTCGAGGCGCTGATGGGCTGAGTCCGCTCGGCGCCGGGCGGTGCACCGACTCCACACCTGGCCCGGACAGCACGAAGCCCCCGGATCCGAGGACCCGGGGGCTTGCGCGCTGGTGCTGGGAACTACTTGGTGATCTTGGTGACCCGACCGGCGCCCACGGTGCGGCCGCCCTCGCGGATGGCGAAGCGCAGGCCGTCCTCCATGGCGATCGGCTGGATCAGCTCGACCGACATCTCGGTGTTGTCACCGGGCATGACCATCTCGGTGCCCTCGGGCAGCGTCACGACGCCCGTCACGTCCGTGGTCCGGAAGTAGAACTGCGGACGGTAGTTGTTGAAGAACGGCGTGTGACGGCCACCCTCCTCCTTGGACATGATGTAGACGCTGGCCTCGAAGTTGGTATGAGGCGTGGTGGTGCCCGGCTTGATGATGACCATGCCGCGCTCGACGTCCTCGCGCTTGGTGCCGCGGAGCAGCAGACCGACGTTCTCGCCGGCCTGGCCCTCGTCGAGCAGCTTGCGGAACATCTCGATGCCCGTGATGGTCGTCGTCTGCTTGTCGTCGCGGATGCCGATGATGTCGACGGTCTCGTTCACCTTGACGATGCCGCGCTCGATACGACCGGTGACGACGGTGCCACGACCGGTGATCGTGAACACGTCCTCGACCGGCATCAGGAACGGCTTCTCGGTGTCGCGCTCGGGCTGCGGGATGTACTCGTCGACCTGGTTCATCAGCTCCAGGACCGACTCGCCCCACTTCTCGTCGCCGTTGAGCGCCGGGAAGGCGGCCACGCGGACGACGGGCAGGTCGTCACCGGGGAACTCGTACTCGGAGAGGAGCTCGCGCACCTCCATCTCGACGAGCTCGATGAGCTCCTCGTCGTCGACCATGTCGCACTTGTTGAGCGCGACCACGATCGCCGGCACGCCGACCTGGCGAGCCAGGATGACGTGCTCACGGGTCTGCGGCATCGGGCCGTCGGTGGCGGCGACCACGAGGATCGCGCCGTCCATCTGGGCCGCACCGGTGATCATGTTCTTGATGTAGTCGGCGTGACCGGGGCAGTCGACGTGCGCGTAGTGGCGCGCCTCGGTCTGGTACTCGACGTGCGCGATGGCGATCGTGATGCCGCGCTGGCGCTCCTCGGGAGCCTTGTCGATCTGGTCGAACGCCGACGCCTCGTTGAGGTCGGGGTACTTGTCGTGCAGGACCTTGGTGATCGCAGCGGTCAGCGTCGTCTTGCCGTGGTCGATGTGACCGATCGTGCCGATGTTGACGTGCGGCTTGGTCCGCTCGAACTTCGCCTTAGCCACGGTGGGCTCCTCCTGTTGCTTTCTCTACTGAATCGTGTGGTGGTCGCCGTGCTGGGTTCCCGCGCAGAGGTTACTCGCCGCGGACCTTCTTGATGATCTCGTCGGCGACGTTCTGGGGAACCTCGGCGTACGAGTCGAACTCCATCGAGTACGACGCCTGACCGGAGGTCTTCGACCTCAGGTCGCCAACGTACCCGAACATCTCCGACAGGGGCACGAGCGCGTCGACGACCCGGTCGCCCGAGCGCTCCGACATGTTCTGCACCTGCCCGCGGCGGGAGTTGATGTCGCCGATGACGTCACCCAGGAAGTTCTCCGGGGTGACCACCTCAACGGCGAACATCGGCTCCAGCAGCACCGGCTTGGCCATGCGGCAGGCCTCCTTGAAGGCCTGGTTGCCGGCGATCTTGAAGGCCAGCTCGGAGGAGTCGACGTCGTGGTACGCGCCGTCCTCCAGGCTCACCTTGACGTCGACCATGGGGTAGCCGGCGAGCACGCCGAACTCCATGCCCTCCTGGGCGCCCTGGTCGACCGAGGGGATGTACTCGCGCGGGATGCGGCCACCGGTGACGTTGTTGACGAACTCGTAGCCCGCACCCGCCCCGGTCTCCTCGTCGATGCTGGGCTCGATCGACATGACGACCTTCGCGAACTGCCCCGACCCACCGGTCTGCTTCTTGTGGGTGTAGGAGTGGTTCTCCACCTTGCGGCGGATGGTCTCGCGGTAGGCGACCTGCGGCTTGCCGACGGTGGCCTCGACGCGGAACTCGCGCTTCATCCGGTCGACGAAGACCTCCAGGTGGAGCTCGCCCATGCCGGCGATGATCGTCTGGCCCGTCTCCTCGTCGGTCTTGACGGTGAAGGTCGGGTCCTCGTCGGTCAGCCGCTGGATGGCGACGCCGAGCTTCTCCTGGTCGCCCTTGGTCTTGGGCTCGATGGCGACCTCGATCACCGGGGCCGGGAAGGTCATCGACTCCAAGATCACCGGGTTCGAGGCGTCGCAGAGCGTGTGGCCGGTCTTGGTGTCCTTCAGACCCATGACGGCCACGATCTGCCCGGCGCCGACCGACCCGATCTCCTCACGCTTGTTGGCGTGCATCTGGTAGACCTTGCCGATCCGCTCCTTGCGGCCGGTGACCGAGTTCAGCACCGAGGTGCCGGCCTCCAGCTTGCCGGAGTAGACGCGCACGTAGATCAGCTTGCCCAGGTGCGGGTCGGCGGCGATCTTGTAGGCCAGACCGGAGAACGGCTCGTCGTCCGACGGCTTGCGGACGATCTCCTTCTCCTCGTCGTTGACCGCGTGGCCGGTGATGCCCTCGACGTCGATCGGCGAAGGCAGGTACTTCACGACCGCGTCGAGCAGGGGCTGGACGCCCTTGTTCTTGAACGCCGTGCCGCACAGCACCGGGTTGAGCTTGTCGGCCAGGGTGGCGCGGCGGATGCCGGCCTCGAGCTCCTCGACCGAGAGCTCCTCGCCCTCGAGGTACTTCTCCATGACGTCGTCGTCGGCCTCGGCCAGCGTCTCCAGGAGCTTCTCGCGGTACTCCTCGGCCTGGGCTGCGAGCTCGGCCGGGATCTCCTCGACCTCGTAGTCCTCACCCATGGTGGTCTCGCCGCGCCACGTGAGCGCACGCATGCCGACCAGGTCGACGACGCCGATGAAGTCGGCCTCGTTGCCGATGGGCAGCTGCAGCACCAGCGGGGTGGAGTTGAGGCGCTCGACCATCATGTCGACGCAGCGGAAGAAGTCCGCGCCGGTGCGGTCGAGCTTGTTGACGAAGCACATCCGCGGCACGGAGTACTTGTTGGCCTGCCGCCACACCGTCATGGTCTGCGGCTCGACGCCCGCGACGCCGTCGTAGACGGCGACCGCACCGTCGAGCACCCGCAGGGAGCGCTCGACCTCGGCCGTGAAGTCCACGTGGCCGGGGGTGTCGATGATGTTGATCTGGTGGTCCTTCCACCAGCACGTGGTGGCGGCGGAGGTAATGGTGATCCCCCGCTCCTGCTCCTGCTCCATCCAGTCCATGACGGCCGCGCCCTCGTGGACCTCACCGATCTTGTACGTGATGCCGGTGTAGAACAGGATCCGCTCGGTGGTGGTGGTCTTGCCGGCGTCGATGTGCGCCATGATGCCGATGTTGCGGACCTTCTTCAGGTCTGTGGTGATGTCAACAGCCACTGATCTCTGAGTTCCTTAGCTAGTCGTGTTTACGCCGTAGGGAAGAACACCGCGCGGGTGGTCGGTGTTCCTCACCGACGTCACCAGCGGTAGTGCGCGAAGGCCTTGTTGGACTCGGCCATCTTGTGAGTGTCCTCGCGACGCTTCACCGCGGCACCGAGGCCGTTGGAGGCGTCGAGGATCTCGTTCATGAGCCGCTCGGACATCGTCTTCTCACGACGGTCCTGGGCGTAGCCGACCAGCCAGCGCAGCGCCAGCGTGGTGCCGCGGTTGCCCTTGACCTCGATCGGCACCTGGTAGGTGGCGCCACCGACGCGGCGGGACTTGACCTCGATGGCCGGCTTGACGTTGTCCAGCGCCCGCTTGAGCGTGACGACGGGGTCGGTGTCGGTCTTGCCGCGGCAACCCTCCAGCGCGGTGTAGACGATGCGCTGGGCGACCTGCTTCTTGCCGTCCTGCAGCACCTTGCTCACCAGCTGGGAGACCAGCTGCGACCCGTAGACCGGGTCGACGTCGATCGGCCGCTTCGGAGCGGGGCCCTTGCGTGGCATCAGCCCTTCTCCTTCTTCGCGCCGTAGCGGCTCCGCGCCTGCTTGCGGTTCTTCACGCCCTGGGTGTCGAGCGAACCGCGGATGATCTTGTAGCGGACGCCGGGGAGGTCCTTCACCCGGCCGCCGCGCACGAGCACGATCGAGTGCTCCTGCAGGTTGTGGCCCACACCGGGGATGTACGCCGTGACCTCGACGCCGCTGGACAGGCGCACGCGGGCGACCTTGCGCAGGGCGGAGTTCGGCTTCTTCGGGGTGGTCGTGTACACGCGGGTGCAGACCCCGCGGCGCTGGGGCGAGCCCTTGAGCGCAGGCGTCTTGTTCTTCGACACCTTGTCCTGTCGGCCCTTGCGGACCAGCTGCTGGATGGTGGGCACCGAGTGGTTCCCTTTCGTGTTCAGCTCTCGCGCACCAGCGATCTGCCGGCGCGGTAGTGGATCGTTTCGGGGAATCAGCCGCCCTGGCCGTGCGACCGGGCGGCGGGTGCCCGAGTGCCGACCGGGGTCCTGCTCGGGCGAGCAGTCCTGGGCGAGCGGCACGCGTCCGGGAGACCGGACACAGATGTCCACAGTACCGGCGCCTCCCGGACAAGGCAAAACCATCCGAGACCGGCTCGATCCTCGTCGCCGGCTCGGTTTTCCACAGGCCCGGTCAGGCCGGTGGTCGAGGTCTGCTCGTCAGGGTAGACCTACGGCCATGAGACCCGGGTTCGGCGGCGCCGAGACCACCACGTTGGCCAGCGGGGCGGTCGACCTCGTGGCGGTGGGCCGCGACGTGAAGGCCGCCGGCGCCCACCTGCGGCGGCTGGGCCACGCCTGCGCCGAGGCCTGCCCCGATCCCCTGGTCGGGCCACTGGCGGGTTTCGCCGGCGCCGTGGCGGCCTACTCCGAACGCACCGGCGAGCACGTCGCCGCGCTGGGCTGGCTCGGCTCCCACCTGGCCGAGGACCTCGACCTGGCCACCGGCGGGTTCTGAACCGACCGCTCAGTCGACCGTGAGTCCGAGGTGCTCGGCGAGCAGCGGCGCCAGCTCGAGCAGCTGTTCCTGGCTCACGGTCGCGCCGCTGAGCCCCTCGACGCCGACGAGCCGCTCGATGGCCAGACCCCGCAGGTCGACGTCGGCCAGCCGGGCCTGGCCGAGCAGTAGCGACTCGGCGCGGCTCTCGACGAAGCCTGCGCGCTCGACGCTGGCAACGCCGAGGTCCAGGTCGCTGATGACACACCGCTCGAAGGTCACATCGGTCAGCTCGCTGCCTCGGAGGTTGAGGTAGCCCAGCCGGCAGTCGACGAAGCGCACGACTCGCAGCGCCGCGTCGTAGAGGTCCAGCGCACCCAGCCGGCACCAGACGACCTCCACCTCGCGCAGCTCACTGCGGTCCAGGGCCACCGAGGTGGCCTCGCAGCCGACGAGCCGCGACTCGCGGAGCCGGCTGCCCCGGAGCACCGCATCGTCGAGGCGCAGCCGCTCGAGCGAGCACTCGACCAGGTCGAGGTCGTGCAGCTGCGACCCCGCGAGATCGACGTCGGCGAACCGGACCCCGTCGTGGGAACGCTCGAGCCGCAGGTCCTCTCCGGCGTCGAGGTCCTCCAGCAGCAGTGCCGGCCGCCTCGCGGCCTTCATCGGGCCAGCAGCTCGGCCAGGTGCAGGGCGCGCACGCCGGCCAGGTCGTCGAGCTGGGTGCGGCAGGAGAAGCCGTCGGCGAGGACCACGGCCTCGGGGTCCGCGCGGACCGCGGGCAAGAGGGCGTGCTCGGCCACCGCCACCGAGACCTCGTAGTGGCCCTGCTCGACCCCGAAGTTGCCGGCCAGACCGCAGCACCCGCCCACGCGCGTCACGGTGGCGCCGGCGGCGGCGAGCAGCGCCTCGTCGACCTCCCAGCCGATGACGGCGTGGTGGTGGCAGTGCGGCTGGGCGATCACCGTCACCCCGGTCAGGTCCGGCAGCACCGCACGGTCCAGCGTCGAGACGAACTCGGCCAGCGACCGCATCCCGGCGGCCACCACCGCGGCGCGCGGGTCGTCGAGCAGCTCGACGGCGTCGGAGCGCAGGGTCGCCAGGCACGACGGCTCCAGCCCGACGACCGGCACGCCCGAGGCGACGTAGGGGTGCAGCGTCGCCACCGCGTCGCCCACGATGCGGCGGGCGGCGTCGAGCTGGCCTGTGCTGATCCAGGTCAGCCCGCAGCAGGCCTGCTCGCCGATCACCCCGACGCGCAGTCCGGCCGCCTCGAGGAACGCGATGGCCGCGCGGCCGGAGTCGGCGGCGAACCGGTCGGTGAAGGAGTCGGCCCACAGCCAGACGTCATACGAGGTGGTCGCCGCAGCGACCCGTTCGTATGACGTCCGCAGCGGTCGCGGCGAGAAGCGGGGCAGCGAGCGCCGTTGGTCCACCCCGGCCGCCGCCTTGGCCAGCCGGGCGAGCACCGGCACCCGCAGCGCGGCGTTGGCCAGTCGTGGCGGGGTCAGCCGGGCCCACTGGGGCAGCCGGCCCAGCGTGTAGTGCGAGCGGGGACGACGCCGTCCCCGGTAGCGCTGGTGCAGCGCCTCGGCCTTGTAGGTGGCCATGTCGATGCCCGTCGGGCAGTCGCGGGCACAGCCCTTGCACGACAGGCACAGGTCCAGCGCCTGCTCCACCGCCGGGTCGTCCCAGCCGCGGACCACGGTGCCGTCGACCAGCTCCTGCAGCACGCGCGCCCGGCCGCGCGTGGAGTCCTTCTCGTCCTGGGTGGCGGTGTAGGAGGGACACATGACGCCGGTGGGCCCTGGCCCGGCCAAGCACTTGCCGACGCCGGTGCAGCGGTGCACGGCACCGGCGAACGAGCCGCCGTCGTGCACCAGCCGCAGCGAGGTGACCGGCGAGCGGCCCACCACCCGCAGCGAGGCGTCGAACGGCGCCGGGTCGACCAGCACGCCCGGGTTGAGCAGGTTGCCGGGGTCGAGCAGCCGCTTGGCCTGGCCCATCAGGTCGATCGCGTCGGCGGAGTACATCTTGGGCAGCAGCTCCGAGCGGGCCCGCCCGTCGCCGTGCTCGCCGCTCATCGAGCCGCCGTAGCGGGCCACCAGGTCGGCGGAGTCCTCCACGAAGGTGCGGAACCGTGCCCGACCCGCGGCGTCGTCGGTCTCGAAGTCGATGCGGATGTGGACGCAACCGTCGCCGAAGTGGCCGTACGGCACGCCGTCGAGGCCCGAGGACGCCAGCAGGGCGTCGAAGTCGCGGAGGTAGGCGCCGAGCTGGGCCGGCGGTACGGCGGCGTCCTCCCAGCCCGACTTGGCCTGCCGGGCCAGCGACCGCGCGGCCAGGCCGGCGCCGTCCTCGCGGATCCGCCACAGCGTCGCCTGCTCGCCCGGGTCGGTCACCACCCGGTGCGGGACGCCGGCGTCGCGCGCCACCGCCGCCGCGAGCGCCTCCGCCTCGGAGGCCGTCGACGCGGTCACCTCGGCGAACAGCCAGCCGTCGCCGGCCGGCAGCTCCGGCACCGAGCCGCCATGGGCCACGAGCACGTCGACGATCCGGCGTCCCAGCCCCTCGCAGGCCACCAGCGGATGCGAGAGCAACGCGGGCACGGCGTCGCCGGCGTCGGCCATGGAGGCGTAGCCGAGCACGGCGAGCGCCCGGGCGGGAGCGTCCTCGACCAGCCGGACCTCGGCCTCGAGCACCACCGCGAGCGTGCCCTCGGTGCCCACGAGGAACCGGTCGAAGGATGTCCCCCGCTCGGGCAGCAGCTGCTCGAAGGAGTAGCCGGAGACCTGGCGCGTGAACCGGCCGAACTCGGTGCGCACCAGGCCCAGGTGCGCGGCCACGAGGTCGGTGACGCCGGCGTGACCGGCGCCGGGCTCGACCACCGTCCCGTCGGCGAGCGCCACGCGCAGCCCCACCACGTTGTCCGAGGTGCGGCCGTAGCCCAGCGCGCGGGAGCCACAGGCGTTGTTGCCCACCATGCCGCCGACGGTGCACCGGGTGTGGGTGGACGGGTCGGGGCCGAAGCGCAGGCCCTGCGCGGTGGCCGCGCGCTGCAGCGTCGCGTGGACGGCACCCGGCTGCACCACGGCCGTCCGGCGCTCGGCGTCGACGCCGACGACGTCGTGCATCCAGCGGCGGGTGTCCACGACGATGCCCGGGCCGACGGCGTTGCCCGCGATGGAGGTGCCGGCGCCGCGCATCGTGACCGGCGTGCCGGTCTCGCGCGCGACCGCCAAGGTGGCCAGCACCTCGTCGGCGTCGCGGGGCCGGACCACCACCTGGGGCGGCACGCGGTAGAGCGAGGCGTCGGTGGCGTAGAGCGCCTGGGCGAGCGGGCTCGCGTCCACGTCGCCGACCCCGTGCCGTCCCAGCGCGTCGAGGAGGTCGCTCACCACAGCGACATCGAGCGGCTCATGATCCCCGCGACGACGTCCTCGTCGACCTCGAGCGGCGCGATGGCCAGCAGCCGCTGCTGCTGGAGCGCCCCCTGCGCCAGGCCGGCCGTGTCGGCCTCGGTGTAGCCGACGGCGCCGAGACCGTCGGGGATCGCGATGTCGCGCATCAGCGCGAGCAGCACCCGTGGCAGCGCATCGGGCCCCTCGTGGACCACCCCGGGCTCGAGCAGGTCGGCCGCGTGCTCGTGACGTCCCGGGTCGGCCTCGTAGGTGAACCGGAAGCTCTCCGGCGCGGTCAGCGCCACCGCCATGCCGTGCGGCACCATCGGCTCGCTGTCGGGGTATCCGTCGGGGTGGAAGTCGCGGACCTGGCCGGCGATCGGGTAGGCGTTCGCGTGCGGGATGTGCACCCCGGCGTTGCCGATGCCCATGCCGGCATAGGTGGCGGCGAGCGCCATGTCGGCGCGCGCCTGGCGGTCCTCCCCGTCGGCCACGGCCCGCCGGAACGAGCCCGCGAGCAGCCGCAGCGCCTCGCGCGCCCACATGTCCGAGACGGGGTTGGCGCCGCAGTAGGGCACACGCTGCTCGGCCCGCTTCGCCGGCAGCGAGGTGTAGGGACGAGCGGTGTAGCTCTCCAGGGCGTGGCACAAGATGTCCATCCCCGAGGCCGCCGTGACGCCCGCGGGCTGGCTGCCGACGAGGTCGGGGTCGACCACGGCGAGCGCCGGTCGCAGCCGGGGATGGGAGATGCCGGTCTTCACGCGCAGCGAGAGGACGTCGAGGACGCACACCGTCGTCGACTCCGAGCCGGTGCCGGTGGTGGTCGGCACGGCCACGAGCGGCTTCAGCGGGTGCTCGGGCGAGCGGGCCGACCCCACCGGCGCGTTGAGGTAGTCGCGCACCTCCCCCGGGTTCGTGGTGAGCAGGTCGACGGCCTTCGCGGTGTCGATGGCCGAGCCGCCGCCCACGGCGACGAAGGCGTCCCAGGGCCCATTCGCCCGGGCCCACTCGGCCGCTGCGGCGAGGCTCTCGTCGGTGGGCTCAACGTGCGCGCCGTCGTAGACCTCGGCGCTCAGGCCGAAGCCGGCCAGCTGCTCGGCCACCCGCTGCGGGTGGCCGGTGGCGGCCACGCCGGCGTCGGTGACGACCAGCACCCGCCGGACCTCGCCCATCGTCGACAGGTCGAACCCGATCTCCGCGCTCGCCCCGGGCCCGAACTTCAGGTTCGGCGCGCCGTAGGTGAAGACCGTCTCCGACATGTCCCTCAGGCTATTGCGTGCCCCGAGAGGGTCGCGACCGAGCCGCCCGCCATCCTGTGATCCATCTGACGCGTTTCGCCCAGGTACTTCTGGGGCAGCGTTCAGGTCAGCCCCTTACTTTCGAATGATGCCCACGACGACGACCGCCCCCGCGCCGCCGCCGACCACCGCCTCCGACGCGGCGTCTGCGGAGGTCTCGCGACCCTCCGCGCGCGACCCGTGGTTCGACAACGCCAAGTTCGCACTCGTCGCGCTGGTCGTCGTCGGCCACAGCCTCGTCCTCACGCCGGGCACCACGGCGCACGGCTGGGTCTACACGTTCCTGTACTCCTGGCACGTGCCGGCCTTCGTGCTGGTGACGGGCTACCTGTCCCGCTCGTTCGCCTACACCCCGAAGCGGCTGTGGACGCTGGTGTGCACCGTCGCCGTCCCGTACGTCGTCTTCTCCGAGCTCCTCGTGCTGTTCCGCAACACCGTGGGCCACGAGGGGCTCAGCACGAGTCTGCTCGACCCGAAGTGGCCGATGTGGTACCTCACCGCGCTGTTCGCCTGGCGGCTGGTGACCCCGTTGTTCAAGGCGATGCCGCTGCTCGTCGCGGTCGGCGTCGCCGTCGCGGTGAGCCTCGTGGGCGGCATCGTGGCGCCTCACACCTTCGACCTGGCCCGCGCCGCCGGGCTGCTGCCGTTCTTCGTGGTGGGGCTCAAGCTGCGCCGCGAGCACCTCGCGCTGCTGCACCGCAGCAGCGTCCGGTTCGCCGGACTCTTCGCGCTCGCCGTCATCTTCGTGGCTGCGCCGAGCGTGCGGCTGGTCAGCACCGAGTACCTTTACTACCGCAGCACCTACGCCGAGATCGGCGACCCGGTCGTGGCCGGCCTGCTGATCCGCCTCGGCGTGATCGCGCTCGGCCTGGTCGGCGCCTTCGCGTTCCTCTCGCTGGTGCCCGCCAGCCGGACCTGGATGACCCGGTTGGGTGCCGCGTCGCTGGTCGTCTACCTGTTCCACGGCTTCGTCATCAAGGCCTGGACCTACCTCGGCGTCCCCGACTGGGCCGACGCCCACCCGGGCGTGAGCCTACTGCTGATGCCGGTGGCGGCGGTCGGGCTGGCCACGCTGCTGGCCCAGCCGGTGCTCGCCGTACGCCTCAACGCCCTGGTCGATCCCGTGGGCTGGCTGAAGCAGCGGCTGTGGCCGTCGATGCCCGAGGAGCCGCTGGCGCAGTCGCCGATCCGCCCGGTGCCCGTGCAGCAGGTCCCCACGTCGGGGCTATTGCGCTGAACGGCGGGTCGTCGAGCTCCGCGGCCCGGGCCAGCGTCGGCGCCTGACCCCCCAGGTGCGCGGGATGCCAGGGTGCGTGCTCGTGGGGCCGCGGCCGGTGGTGCGGCAGCCGCTGCAGCTCCTCCAGCAGCCCGGTGAGCACCTCCCCCAGGTAGGCCGTCCAGTCGCGCAGGTCGCCGTCGGCCGGCACGGTGAACGGCGGTCCTACCGAGACGTCCACCACCCGGCCGCGGGTCAGGTCGGGACGTCGGGTGGGGTCGCCCGCGGTGGTGATCCGCTGCGCACCCCACTGGGCCAGCGGCACCACCGTCGTGCCGGTCTCCCGCGAGAGGGCCGCCACCCCGGGCATCATCGAGCGGATGGTGAAGGCGTGGCTGAGGCCGGCCTCGGGGAAGACGCCCACCGCCTCGCCCTCGCGCAGCAGCCGACGCGCCGTCAGGTACGCCGCGGCCGGGGCCTGCCGGTCCACCGGCACGTGGCGCATCGCGTCCATCGCCGCGCCGACCCCGGGCACCCACATGTCGTGGCGGGTCAGGAACCGCACGAACCGTCCCCGCTCGATCGCCGCCCGCTCGACCGTGACGAAGTCCAGGAACGAGCAGTGGTTCGCCGCCAGCAGCACCGGTCCGTGCTCCGGGATGCGCTCGACCCCGTGCAGCCGCACGTCGACGCCCAGCGCGCCGAGCACGCCGCGACCGAGCGCGTTGGCCAGCCGGTAGGTCACGTCCACGAGGAGTGGTTCGTGCTCAGGAGAAGGGCGGACGGGTGTCGCGCAGCACCGAGCGGCGCCCGGCCCACCGCCACACCCGCGCGGCGGCGTCGCGGTCCTCGTCGGTGACCAGGTTCCCCATCCAGCGCAGCGCCAGCGTCATCAGCCAGGTCGAGCGCATGCCCGCCGGTCCCAGCGCGGGCAGCAGCCGCGGCACGGTGACCAGACCGGCCAGCCGCCGCGCGATCGAGAACGCCTCGCCGTAGCGCTCCTGCAGGATCGCCGGCCACGCCGTCTCCAGGCGCTGGTGGTCCTGCAGCATCTCGGCCGCCCACCGGCCCGACTCCAGGCCGTAGTCGATGCCCTCGCCGTTGAGCGGGTTCACGCACGCCGCCGCGTCGCCGACCAGCAACCAGTTCGGCCCCGCCACGTTGCTCACCGCGCCGCCCATCGGCAGCAGCGCCGACGTCGGCGCCCGCAGCTCGCCCTCGAGCCCGAAGTCCTCGCGACGCTGCGCGGCGTAGTGCCGCATCAACGGCCGCAGCGCCACCTCGGCCGGACGCTTGGCCGTGGCCAGCGTGCCGACGCCGAGGTTCACCTCTCCCCCACCGAGCGGGAAGATCCAGCCGTAGCCCGAGAGCACGGCGTCGTCCTCGTCGCGCAGCTCGAGGTGGGAGCTGATCCACGGGTCGTCGGCGGCCGCCGAGCGCACGTAGCTGCGCCCGGCCACGCCGTAGACGGTGTCACGGTGCCAGGTGCGCCCCAGCACCTTGCCCAGCGGCGAGCGGACGCCGTCGGCCACCACCAGCCGGCGGCAGCCAACCTCGACCGTGCCCTCACCGGAGTCGAAGACCACGGCGGACACGCGGCCGCCCTCGCGCCGGACGTCGACCGCCCGCGCGCCGTCCACGCCGACGGCGCCGGCCTTGAGGGCGGTGGTGCGCAGGTGGTCGTCGAGCACGGTGCGCGCCACGGCGGACCCGTGAGCAGGCAGCGACCCACCCGGCCAAGGCAGGTGCAGCGTCTGCCCGAAGCCGTGGGCGCGCAGCCCCACGTTGCGGGTGCGCGCGAACACCCAGTCCTCGACCCCGAGCCGGGTCAGCTCCTCGATCGCGCGGGGGGTCAGCCCGTCGCCGCAGGTCTTGTCGCGCGGGAAGGTAGCGGCGTCCGCCAGCACGACGTCGAGCCCCGCCCGGGCCGCCCACGCGGCCGCCGCCGACCCCGCGGGGCCGGCGCCGACGACGAGCACGTCGGTGGAGGTGGGCGTCACGGGTTCATTCTCCCAGAGGGGCGGGTGGGTGGGGGGTGGGGCGCTCGCGCGGCGGGGGGGTTGCCGGGCACCCGGCAAAACCCCGGGAAATTCCGGTCATAAGGGCGCTGCCGCGCCGAGTTTCGGTAGGTCGGCGCCCGTTGCGCCCGGTTCGCGACTCAGACCCAGATGGCGGCCGGGATGCCGTCGCTGAACACCTCGGGCTCGGCCGGCAGCGACTCGGCGCGGCCGGTCGCGTGGCGCCGGGCCGTCCAGGCCACCGCGCAGGCGTCGAGCAGGTCGTCGACGCCGTATCCCCCGCCGCGCCGGTACGCAGGCGGCGCCACGTCCGCGGCTCGCAGCGCGGCCCGGCGGGCGCGGGCGCCGGCCGCACTCTTCTTCGGCGGCAGCCGCAGCCCGCTCATCGTGGTGAAGGACAGCTCGGGGTGCACCTCGAGCACCGTCACCCCCGGTCGAGACCGCACGAAGCCGTCGACGTCGAGCACCTTCGCGCGCAGGGCGTAGGACTGCGCGCTCGCGCTCAGCCCGGTGGCGGCCAGACTCGCCGCTCGCGCTTCGGCGTACGTCGGCGCCTCGAACGCGGCCCGCGCCAGGGTCGGGAACACCGTCGAGCCGCGCCCGCGCAGCCGGCTGCGGGCCAGCGCGTCCGAGGTGCGCCGACCGGCGTCGGGCAGCCCGATCGGGATGTCGACGCCCACGACGTCGATGCCGGCCGCGGCCACCAGGGCCGCGATGTCGGCCGCGACCAGGACTCGCACGCGGCCGTCGTGGAGCAGCGCCCCGATCCAGCCCGCGCGGCAGGCGTCGACCCCCAGCACGGGCGGCGGCACCGGGTCAGAACTCGCTGTCGTCGAACTTCTTCTCCGACTCCTCGTAGTCCTCGTTGTCGGTGAACATCCCGGCCTCGGAGTCGAAGTCACGCTCGGTGTTGTCGACCTCGACCTCGTCGGGACGGTTGTCGGGGTCGAGCCGCTCCTCCCGCTCGGACTCGATCTGCTCCTGCTCCCCCTCCGATACCTCCGGCATCGTGCCGACGGCCTCGGGCGAGCCGGAGTCGCCGTCGGACTCGGGCTCGGGCTCCTGCTCGGACTCGTGCGCGTCCTCGTCGCTCATGGCTGTGAGGCAACCTGCTGAGTGAACGGTTGTCAACGGACGGTCGTGTCGACGCATCGCCGGCGTCGTGCCGGCGTCGTGCCGAACGCGTCGCCGGTTTCGACGCGCCGAGGGCCCGGCCGCGCAAGCGCGGCCGGGCCCTCGACTGCTCAACCCGGGTTGCTAGACCCAGAACGTCGCTTCGCTCAGTTCTGGTACGACCCGAAGTCGAAGTCGTCCAGCGCCACCGTCTGGTTGGTGCCACCGAAGTCGTAGTCGCCGTAGGAGCTGTAGTCGGCGACCTGGTACGCCGCCGCCCGCGCCTCCTCGGTGGGCTCGACCCGGATGTTGCGGTAGCGGTCCAGGCCGGTACCGGCCGGGATCAGCTTGCCGATGATGACGTTCTCCTTCAGACCGCGCAGGCTGTCGGACTTGGCGTTGATCGCCGCGTCGGTCAGCACCCGCGTGGTCTCCTGGAACGACGCCGCCGAGAGCCACGACTCGGTGGCCAGCGACGCCTTGGTGATGCCCATCAGCACCGGACGACCCGAGGCCGGCTTGGCGCCCTCGGAGACGACCCGACGGTTCTCCTCCTCGTAGCGGACGCGGTCCACCAGGTCGGAGGGGAGCAGGCGGGTGTCGCCGGACTCGATCACCGTGATCCGGCGCAGCATCTGCCGCACGATGATCTCGATGTGCTTGTCGTGGATCGACACGCCCTGGCTGCGGTACACCTGCTGCACCTCGTCGACCAGGAACTCCTGCGCCTTGCGCACGCCGAGGATCCGGAGCACGTCCTGCGGGTCGGGCGAGCCCTGGGTCAGGGCCTGGCCGACGTCGACGTGGTCGCCGTCGGCGACCAGCAGCCGCGACCGCTTCGAGACCGGGTACTCCTTGACCTCGCCGCCGTCGTCGGGGGTGACCAGGACCTTGCGGGCCTTGTCGGTCTCCTCGATCTCGATGCGACCGGCGTCCTCGGTGATCGGGGCACGGCCCTTGGGCTGCCGCGCCTCGAACAGCTCGACCACACGGGGCAGACCCTGCGTGATGTCGTCGGCCGAGGCCACACCACCGGTGTGGAAGGTACGCATCGTCAGCTGCGTGCCGGGCTCGCCGATCGACTGCGCGGCGATGATGCCCACCGCCTCGCCGATGTCCACCAGCTTGCCGGTGGCCAGCGAACGGCCGTAGCACTTCGCGCAGGTACCGGTGCGGGCGTCGCAGGTCAGCACGGAGCGGACCTTGACCTCCTCGACGCCGGCCTCGATGAGCTCGGCGATCTTGAGGTCGCCCAGGTCACCGCCGGCCTCGACGAGCACCGCGCCGGTCTCGGGGTGCGTGACCTCGACCGCGGCGGACCGGGCGTAGGCCGCGGTCTCGGCGTTCTCGTCCTTGACGACCCGGCCGTCGTCGGTCTTGACGCCGATCCGCTTGGGCAGGCCGCGCTCGGTGCCGCAGTCGTCCTCGCGGATGATGACGTCCTGGGAGACGTCGACCAGCCGCCGGGTCAGGTACCCGGAGTCGGCGGTACGCAGCGCCGTGTCGGCCAGACCCTTGCGGGCGCCGTGGGTGGAGATGAAGTACTCCAGCACGGACAGGCCCTCGCGGAAGTTGGCCTTGATCGGACGCGGGATGATGTCGCCCTTGGGGTTCGCCACCAGCCCACGCATCGCGGCCACCTGACGCATCTGCATCATGTTTCCGCTGGCGCCGGAGTCGACCATCATGAAGATCGGGTTGGCCCGGTCGAAGTTCTTCTCCATGGCGGCGGCGACCTCGTTGGAGGCCTGAGTCCAGATCTCGATCAGCTCCTGACGACGCTCGTCGTCGGTGATCAGACCGTTGTCGTACTGCTTCTGGACCTTGGCGGCGTCGCCCTCGAACTTGGCCAGGATCTCCGGCTTGGAGTCGGGGGTGACGACGTCCTCGATGGAGACGGTGACGCCGGACTGGGTGGCCCAGCGGAAGCCCGCCTCCTTCAGCGCATCGAGGGAGTTGGCCACGACGACCTTGCTGTAGCGCTCGGCGAGGTTGTTGACGATCTCGCCCAGCTGCTTCTTGCCCACCTCGTAGTTGACGTAGGCGTAGTCGGCCGGCAGCGCCTCGTTGAACAGCGCCCGGCCCAGCGTGGTCTCGAGCACCAGCGGGTCGCCCTGCGTCCAGCCCTCCGGCGCCTCGTAGCCGCGGGGCGGCACGACGTCAGTGAGCTTGATCGAGACGGTGCTCTGCAGGTCGATCTCGCCGTGGTCGAGCGCCATGATCGCCTCGGCGGTGGACGAGAACGTCCGGCCCTCGCCCCGACCGGCGCGGTCGGTGGTGAGGAAGAAGATGCCGATGATCATGTCCTGCGTCGGCATGGTGACCGGACGCCCGTCGGACGGCTTGAGGATGTTGTTGGTCGAGAGCATCAGGATCCGCGCCTCGGCCTGGGCCTCGGCCGACAGCGGCAGGTGCACCGCCATCTGGTCACCGTCGAAGTCGGCGTTGAACGCCGAGCACACGAGCGGGTGGATCTGGATGGCCTTGCCCTCGATCAGCTGCGGCTCGAAGGCCTGGATGCCGAGGCGGTGCAGCGTCGGTGCGCGGTTGAGCAGCACCGGGTGCTCGGCGATGACCTCCTCCAGCACGTCCCAGACCTCCGGACGCACCGCGCGCTCGACCATCCGCTTGGCGGACTTGATGTTCTGCGCGTGGGAGAGGTCGACCAGCCGCTTCATCACGAACGGCTTGAACAGCTCGATCGCCATGTACTTCGGCAGACCGCACTGGTGCAGCTTGAGCTGCGGGCCCGAGACGATGACCGAACGACCGGAGTAGTCGACGCGCTTGCCGAGCAGGTTCTGGCGGAACCGGCCCTGCTTGCCCTTGAGCATGTCGGACAGCGACTTCAGCGGCCGGTTGCCCGGGCCGGTGACCGGACGGCCACGACGGCCGTTGTCGAACAGCGAGTCGACGGCCTCCTGCAGCATCCGCTTCTCGTTGTTGACGATGATCTCGGGCGCGCCGAGGTCCAGCAGCCGCTTGAGGCGGTTGTTGCGGTTGATGACCCGGCGGTACAGGTCGTTGAGGTCCGACGTCGCGAACCGGCCACCGTCGAGCTGCACCATCGGGCGCAGGTCCGGCGGGATGACCGGGACGGCGTCGAGCACCATGCCCATCGGGGAGTTGCCCGTGCGGTGGAAGGCGTCGACCACCTTGAGCCGCTTGAGCGCGCGGACCTTCTTCTGGCCCTTGCCGTTCTCGATGGTGTCGCGCAGGTTGTCGACCTCGGCCTGGATGTCGAAGGTCTCGAGGCGCTTCTGGATCGCCGTGGCGCCCATGTAGCCCTCGAAGTACTTGCCGAACCAGCTCTTCATCTCGCGGTAGAGCTGCTCGTCGCCCATCAGGTCCTGGACCTTGAGCGACTTGAAGGTGTTCCAGACCTCCTCGAGCCGGTCCAGCTCGCGCTGGGACCGGTCGCGAACCTGCTTCATCTCGCGCTCGGCGCCATCGCGGACCTTGCGGCGCGCGTCGGCCTTGGCACCCTCGGCCTCCAGGGCCTCCAGGTCGCTCTCGAGCTTCTTGGTGCGCTCCTCGAGCTGGGTGTCGCGGCGGTTCTCCAGGCTCTTGCGCTGCAGACCGATCTTGCCCTCGAGGTCGGACAGGTCGCGGTGACGCGCCTCGTCGTCGACGTGGGTGATCATGTACGCCGCGAAGTAGATGACCTTCTCCAGGTCCTTCGGGGCGAGGTCGAGCAGGTAGCCGAGCCGGCTGGGGACACCCTTGAAGTACCAGATGTGGGTGACCGGAGCTGCCAGCTCGATGTGGCCCATCCGCTCGCGGCGGACCTTGGAACGGGTCACCTCGACGCCGCAGCGCTCGCAGATGATGCCCTTGAATCGGACCCGCTTGTACTTGCCGCAGTAGCACTCCCAGTCCCGCGTGGGACCGAAGATCTTCTCGCAGAACAGGCCGTCACGCTCGGGCTTGAGCGTGCGGTAGTTGATCGTCTCCGGCTTCTTGACCTCGCCGTGGCTCCACTGGCGGATGTCCTCGGCAGTGGCCAGGCCGATCTTCAGCTGGTCGAAGAAATTGACGTCGAGCACGTGGCTCCCAACCCTTCAGGTGGTTCGAAACTCAGGGAAAGTTGTAGGGACCGGGGCGGGCGCCTCACGGTGGTTTCGAGACGGTCGCTGCGCGACCTCCTCAACCCGCGTGAGGCGCCGCACCTCAGACTTCTTCGACGCTGCTGGGCTCGCGGCGGGAGAGGTCGATGCCGAGCTCCTCGGCGGCGCGGAAGACGTCCTCCTCCGCGTCCTTGAGCTCGATCTGCGACCCGTCTTGGCTGAGCACCTCGACGTTGAGGCAGAGCGACTGCATCTCCTTGACGAGCACCTTGAACGACTCCGGGATGCCGGAGTCGGGGATGTTCTCGCCCTTGACGATGGCCTCGTACACCTTGACCCGGCCCGGCACGTCGTCGGACTTAATGGTCAGCAGCTCCTGCAGGGCGTAGGCCGCGCCGTACGCCTCCATCGCCCAGACCTCCATCTCGCCGAACCGCTGGCCGCCGAACTGGGCCTTACCGCCCAGGGGCTGCTGCGTGATCATCGAGTACGGGCCGGTCGAGCGCGCGTGGATCTTGTCGTCCACGAGGTGGTGGAGCTTGAGGATGTACATGTAGCCCACCGACACCGGGTCCGGGAACGGCTCGCCCGAGCGCCCGTCGAACAGGCTGGCCTTGCCGTTCTCGCCGACCATCCGGTTGCCGTCGCGGTTCGGCAGCGCCGAGCCGAGGAGACCGACGATCTCGTCCTCGCGGGCACCGTCGAAGACCGGCGTGGCGACCTTCGTGTCCGGAGCGGCCTCGTCGGCGTGAATGTCGATCAGCCGCTGCTTCCAGTCGGCATCGTCACCCTCGACGACCCAGCCGTTCTTGGCCAGCCAGCCCAGGTGGATCTCCAGGATCTGGCCGATGTTCATCCGGCGGGGCACGCCCAGCGGGTTGAGGATCACGTCGACCGGGGTGCCGTCGTCCATGAACGGCATGTCCTCGATCGGCAGGATCTTGGCGATGACGCCCTTGTTGCCGTGGCGGCCGGCCAGCTTGTCGCCGACCGAGATCTTCCGCTTCTGGGCCACGTAGACGCGCACCAGCTGGTTCACGCCCGGGGGCAGCTCGTCGGCGTCCTCGCGGTCGAAGACCCGGACGCCGATGACGGTGCCGGACTCGCCGTGCGGCACCTTCATCGAGGTGTCGCGGACCTCGCGGGCCTTCTCGCCGAAGATCGCGCGCAGCAGCCGCTCCTCCGGGGTCAGCTCGGTCTCGCCCTTGGGCGTGACCTTGCCGACCAGGACGTCGCCCGTGGTGACCTCGGCGCCGATGCGGATGATGCCGCGCTCGTCGAGGTCGGCCAGCATCTCCTCGGAGACGTTGGGGATGTCGCGGGTGATCTCCTCCGGGCCCAGCTTGGTGTCGCGGGCGTCGACCTCGTGCTCCTCGATGTGGATCGAGGTGAGGACGTCCTCCTGCACCAGCCGCTGGGAGAGGATGATCGCGTCCTCGTAGTTGTGACCCTGCCAGGGCATGAAGGCGACCAGCAGGTTGGTGCCGAGCGCCATCTCGCCGGCGTCGGTGCACGGGCCGTCGGCGATCGGCGTACCGACCTCGACGCGCTGCCCGGCCTCGACCAGCGGCCGCTGGTTGATGCACGTGCCCTGGTTGGACCGCGTGAACTTCTGCAGCCGGTGGGTCTTGTGCGTGCCGTCGTCGCCGGCGATCTCGATCACGTCGGCCGAGACCGAGCTCACGACGCCGGCCAGGTCCGCGGTGACCACGTCGCCGGCGTCGACCGCGGCACGGAACTCCATGCCGGTGCCCACCAGCGGGGAGTCGCTGCGGATAAGCGGCACCGCCTGACGCTGCATGTTGGCGCCCATGAGCGCACGGTTCGCGTCGTCGTGCTCGAGGAACGGGATCAGCGCGGTGGCCACGGAGACCATCTGGCGCGGGGAGACGTCGATGTAGTCGACCTCGTCGCGCGGGATGTCGGTGGCCTCGCCGCCGCGGGTGCGGACCAGCACCCGCTCGTCGACGAAGCGACCGGCGTCGTCGAGCACGGCGTTGGCCTGCGCGATGACCTTGGTCTCCTCCTCGTCGGCGGTGAGGTGGTGGATCTCGTCGGTGACCTGCCCGTTCACGACCACGCGGTACGGCGTCTCGACGAACCCGAACGGGTTGATCCGCCCGTAGGAGGCCAGTGAACCGATCAGGCCGATGTTCGGGCCCTCCGGGGTCTCGATCGGGCACATCCGGCCGTAGTGCGAGTGGTGCACGTCGCGGACGTCCATCTGCGCGCGGTCGCGCGAGATGCCGCCGGGGCCGAGCGCGTTGAGCCGGCGCTTGTGCGTCAGCCCGGCGATCGGGTTCGTCTGGTCCATGAACTGGCTCAGCTGCGAGGTGCCGAAGAACTCCTTCAGCGCCGCCACCACGGGGCGGATGTTGATCAGCGACTGCGGCGTGATCGCCTCGACGTCCTGGGTCGTCATCCGCTCGCGGACCACCCGCTCCATGCGGGCCAGGCCGGTACGCAGCTGGTTCTGGATCAGCTCGCCGACGGTGCGCATCCGGCGGTTGCCGAAGTGGTCGATGTCGTCCGAGCGCAGCTCGATGGCCTCGTCGTGGGCGTCGGTGACCTGCGTGCCGCTGGGGTCGACGAAGTGCGAGGACGCCGCCGCGTGGAGCTGCACGACGTAGCGGATGGTGTCCACGACGTCGTCGATCGTCAGCGTCTGCTGGTCGAACGCCTCGTGCCGGCCGAGCTTCTTGTTCACCTTGTAGCGACCGACCTTGGCCAGGTCGTAGCGCTTGGGGTTGAAGTAGTAGTTCTTCAGCAGCGTCAGCGCGGCCTCGCGCGTGGGCGGCTCGCCCGGGCGGAGCTTGCGGTAGATGTCGAGCAGCGCCTCGTCCGGGGTGGAGGTGTTGTCCTTCTCCTCGGTGAGCTGGATCGACTCGAACTGGCGCAGCTCGGCCATGACGGCGTCGTAGTCGTACGGCGCGCCGGTGTAGTCCTCGGACTCCGCGACCGCCTGCAGCGCCTTGAGCAGCACCGTGACGTTCTGCTTGCGCTTGCGGTCGAGCCGGACACCGACCATGTCGCGCTTGTCGATCTCGAACTCCAGCCACGCACCGCGCGAGGGGATGACCCGGGCGGTGAAGACGTCCTTGTCGGAGGTCTTGTCGGCGGTCTTCTCGAAGTAGACGCCGGGCGAGCGCACCAGCTGGGAGACGACGACGCGCTCGGTGCCGTTGATGATGAAGGTGCCCTTGCGGGTCATGAGCGGGAAGTCGCCCATGAACACGGTCTGGCCCTTGATCTCACCGGTCTCGCCGTTGGTGAACTCGGCGGAGACGTAGAGGGGTGCGGAGTAGGTGAAGTCCTTCTCCTTGCACTCCTCCTCGGTGTACTTGGGGTCGTAGAAGACCGGGTTCTCGAAGGAGAGCGACATGGTCTCCGAGAAGTCCTCGATCGGCGAGATCTCCTCGAAGATCTCCTGCAGGCCGGTCTTGGTGGAGACGTCCTCGCCGGCCGCCTGGCGCTCGGCGACCCGCTCCTGCCAGCGCTCGTTGCCGACCAGCCAGTCGAAGCTGTCGGTCTGGAGCGAGAGGAGCTGCGGGACCGCGAGGGGCTCGGCGATCTTGGCGAAGGAGAGGCGAGGTGGTGCGGTGTCGGGCTGCTTGTTGCGAGGAGCGGACGTGCGGGTGCGCGAGGCGGCCAAGAGGAATCCTTCCGAGGCTCACGTCGGTGAGAGAGGCGCCACACCCACCACATTCCAGCCGCCGGACAGGCAGGAAGCATTTGAAGGAGGGCGCAAAAGTGCAAGATAGCACACGCGCACAGAGCCCTTCAACAGCCTCGACACCGTCGTGACGACGGCACCGGCTGATGCTGTCCAGCAGTGTGCGGCGTCGACCCGGGCTGGTCAAGCACGCGGGCGGCGCGGCCACCCCCTGGGCCCGACGGCGCTAGTAGCTGGTGATGCCGTCGACCAGCCAGGAGTCGCCCGAGCGCTTCATCGAGATCGTCAGCCGGTTCAGCGCCAGCGTCGGCGAGGCGTCGCCCTTGGTGGTGGTCTGGTTGACGAAGGCGATGACCCGCACCCGGTCGGCCTCGGCGCTCACCACGCCGACGTTTTGCACGGTCGCCTTCACCACGGCCTTGGTCTGCACCGCCGGGCCCGTCGTGCCGTCGGCCTCGATCAGCTTGGCGAAGGTCGCGTCGTACTCCTTGCGGTACGTGGGCGTCAGGTAGGCGTCGGCCCGCTTGTTGTCGGCCTTGAGCCGCCGGTAGTCGTAGGACAAGACGGCCGGGAGCGCCCGCTCGGCGGCGGCGCTCGCCTCCTGCCCGGCGTCGTCGGACTGCCCTGCGTCGTGGTTGCGCACCGCCAGCACGGCGCCGATCGCCACCACCGCGACGACCACCACGGTCAGGAGCGCCAGCACCCACAGCGGCACCGCGGCCAGCCGTCGCCCGGTCGTGGCCTCGGTGCGCCCGGCCTCCTCGGCCTCCTCGGCCTCCTCGGACTCCTCGGCCGCGTCGGTTCGCTCCGCCTCCTCGGACTCCTGCTCCCCCGGCTCGGCCGGCTCCGGGGTCGGCGCCAGGGTCGGCTGGGGGGACGGTGCCAGGGCGGTCGTGGACTCCGGGTCGCGCACGTCCACCGGGGCCGCGACCGGCTCCCGCTCCAGCCCGGCGTCGTAGGCCGCGCGCTGCGCCGGGTCCAGCAGCACGTCGGCGGCCTCGTTGAACAGCCGGAACTGGCTGGTCCCCGAGCCGGGCTCAAAGCGGTCGGTGGCATCGCGCCAGGCGGCCTTGATCTGGTCGGGCGTGGCGTCACGGTCGACCCCGAGGAGGTCGTACCAGGTGGCGCCGGCGCGCTGGCTCGTCACTGCCCGCTCCCGGAGTCGGAGGAAGACCCGGAGGAGGAGCCCGAGGTGGTGCCGCCCTGGCAGCCCGAGACGTCCTCCTTGAAGTCGTCCACCAGCCACTTCCCGCCGATCTTGCGCAGGTCGACACTCATCCGCTTGTAGGGCGGCTGCACACAGCTCTTCGTGGTCACGGTGACGTCGTGGATGACCAGGACGGTGGCCGAGTCGGCGTCGATGTCTTGGACACCGGCGGCCCGCACGCTGCCCTTGCTGGAGATCTGGATCGCCTGGTAGGCCTGCGTGAAGGTCTTGAAGCTGTCGCTGAAGTCGCTGCGCATCTTCGGCGTCAGCAGCGCCCTCAGCCGCTTGCTGTAGCCGTCGAGGTCCTTGTAGTCGACCGCGTCGAGCCGCAGCGTGAACTGCTCGGCGGCGTTCACCGCGGCCGTGCGGTCGCGCGCGGTGGTCTCGTCCTGGCGGTGGGTGCGCCACCCGGTGACCGCGAAGACGGCCGCGGCGGCCAGCAGCGCGACCAGCACGGCCGCGATGATCGCGCGCACCATCGCGGAGGGCCCGCGCCGGGGGCGCGCGAACGCATCGGGGGCGCCGGGGTCGGACTCGATCCCGGTGTCGGTGTCGCTCACGCCTCTCCTACCGGTCGCCTACTGGTCGGCCACCGGTTGCAGCAGCAGCCACTTCCAGGAGTCCTTCCCGAAGGTGCGCTGGGCGCCGCCGGTGTAGGTGACCTGGTCCGGCGCCGTGCTCTGGTCGGTCCAGGTGACCTTGCCGGTGCCGCGATCGTACGTGGCGACCGTAGGCGCCCGGTACGCCGTCGCGGCGCGGTTGTCGGGAGCGTTCTGCGCACCACGGGCATCGCTCTGGCTGGCCGGCTCCTTGCAGCTGACGCTCTCGTCCATCGGCTGGTCGGAGAGGCCCTCGGTGGTGACCGGCGAGCGCTGGGTGGTCTCGTAGCCGCTGTGGCAGACCGGCGGGGTCTGGGTCAGCACCAGCCCGAAGTCGGCGTTGTAGGCGCCGTTGTCGGCCTTGGCCAGCACGCTGTAGGCGCCTTCGACGATGTAGGGGTAGATCACCAGGATCTGCTCGATGCCCGGCAGCTTCTTCACCACGATCTGACCGGTGGTGACCAGGTTGTTGATCAGCTGGCCCAGGTCGACCTGGTTCTCCTCCAAGAAGGTGCGCAGCTGCTCGGTGGTGGCCGCCCCGTTGTCGATGACCTTGCGCAGGTCGGCGTCCGACCCGGCCAGGGTGCCGCTGAACAGCGCCAGGTTCTTGGCGAAGCTCTTGATGTCGGAGGTCTTGTCGACCTGGGTCTGCAGCACGACGTTGGAGTCGTCGATCAGCGCCGAGGTGGTCTGGAAGTTCTGGTCGGCGGCTCGGATGAACGCGTTGCTGGTGTCGATGATCTGCTGCAGGTCGCGCCCGGTGCCCTCGAACGTGGTGCCGAGCTGGCCGATGACGGTGCGCAGGTCGTCCTGCGGCACCGAGTTGACCAGCTGGTCGATGTTGGTCAGCAGCGTCGTGGTGCTGATCGGGATCCGGGTGTCGGCGTGGGCGATCGTCGAGCCCGCGTGCAGGTAGGGCCCCGAGTCGGTCTGGGGCTGCAGCTCGACGTACTGCTCGCCGACGGCGGACTTGTTGCCCACCACCGCGAGCGTCTTGGCCGGGATCTGCTTCTGCGACCGGTCGATGTCCATGACGACGTCGACCCCGTTGCGCGTCAGGTCCAGCGCCTTGACCTGGCCGACCCGCACTCCGCGGTAGGTCACCTCGGCGCCGGCGAACACCCCGCCGGAGTCGACGAACTTGGCCGTCACCGGGTAGCTGGTGTCGTAGAAGAGCCGGTTCAGCTTGGCGTATCGGGCGCCCACGAACGCCACCCCGATCAGGGTGATGAGCACGAACACCAGCAGCTGTCGCTTCGTCCTCGCGGTGATCACTTCGACTCCACCCCCTGCAGCAGCAGCGAGCCGAGCGTGGAGTTGTAGCCCAGGCTGGCCACCGTGCCCGTCGGGCCGTTGAGGACGTCGAGACTGCCGTCCTTCTTCGTCGTCACGGCGCCGTCCAGGCCCGTCCCCACCCGGCCAAGGCCGAGTCCGGAGGTCAGCGGCGCGGTGAGACCGCCGAGGACGCTGGAGAGCGCGGCCGTGGGCAGCGGCACCGTGGGCAGGGAGCTCAGGACCGTGGCCGGCAGCTGGGGCAGCGAGGCGATGAGGTGCTGAGCCAGGATCGAGTTGACCAGGGCCGGCACCTTCGTGGTCAGGTTGCCCGGGTGGTCGCAGTCGATGCTGGCCAGCACCGCGGTGACCAGGGTGGCCAGCTGGGTCTGCGTGAACTGGCCCAGCACGTTGAGCGCCTGCAGCTGACCGACGACGAGCTGCTGCACCTGCTGCTTGACCTGCTTGCAGGCGTTCGCCACCTGCGAGGGCACCGTGAGGGGAACGTTCGTGGGCAGGTTGAGCGGCGCCTGAGGGATGGCGGGCAGGCTGGTGAGGTTGATGTTGAGATTGATCGCGAGGTTGACGTAGTCGCCCATGTGCAGGTTGCGCGCCACCTGCGGGTCCTTGCCCACGACGTCGTCGACGAACGGGTAGGTCAGCGCCACCTGCAGCGAGTCCGGCAGCGCCTGGCCGGCGTCGGCCAGCTTGTCCAGCACCGGGCCGAGATCGCGCAGCGTGTTGACCGTGGAGGTCTTGGAGGCCTCGATGACCTTCGTGCCGACGGCACTGAGCCGGCTCAGCGCCTGCAGCGTCTTGACCAGGTCGGCCCGCTGCCCGTTGAGCGAGCGCACCGCGGCGGGCAGGTCGTCCAGCGCGCTCTTGATGGCGCCGTCCTGCTTGCGCAGCGAGCCCGAGAGCCGGTTGAGCGCCTCGATCGCGGCGACGACCTGCTCCTTGTTGTCGTTGACCTGACCGACGAACTCGTGGAGCTGGTCGAGCACCGAGCGGATGTCGGACTCCCGCCCGCCGGCGGCGTTGTTCAGCTCGGCGGCGATCGTCTTCAGCTGGGCCACGCCGCCGCCGTTGAGGATCAGCGAGAGGGCGCCCAGCACCTCCTCGACCTCCGGGTTGCGCCCGGTCCGTGAGAGCGGGATGACGTCGCCGTTGGAGAGCTTGCCGGAGGCCCCGGTGCCCGGCTTGGCCAGCGAGACGAACTTCTCGCCCAACAGGCTGGTCTGGCGGATCTGGGCCGTGGCGTTGTCGGGGAGGTCGACGTTGCGCGGCAGCTGGAGGGTCACGTCGGCCACGTAGCCCTTGAGCTTGATGCCGGTGACCTTCCCGACGGTGACGTCGTCGACCTTCACGGTGGACTGCGGCACCAGGTCGAGCACGTCGCGGAACATTACGTGCACGGTGATCGGGTTCTTGCCCACCTTGGCCCCGCCGGGGAGCTGGGCGTCGTAGAGGGAGCCGCAGCCGGAGACGAGCAGGCCGCTGACCAGCAACGCCACCGCGGCGATCGAGCGCCTCACCGGTGCTTCACCTCCACCAAGCCGGCCAGCGTCGGGTCGACGTACTGGTAGCGGTTGTCCGGCGTCGAGGACCGGGTGAGTGCACCAGCCCGCTTCAGGCCGATGCCGTTGAGGAACTGGGTGCACTGGCTCGTGCTCAGCACCTGACCCGCGGGGGCGAGGAAGCCGCACAGCACGGTGCCCGGCTGGTTGAGGCCGTTGGTGATGTTCTCGCTGAGGTTGGTGCGCTGGTCCAGCGTGCCGGTCTTGGGGTTGTAGGCCAGGCCGAGGTTGTTTAGCGCCGTCGGCGCCACCTTGAGCACCTCGGCCAGCTGGTCGCGGCGCTTGACCAGGATCTGGGTGACCTGGTTGAGCCCCTTGATGTTCGTCGTGAGCGCGTCGCGGTTGGTCTCGACGAACTGGCGTACGTCGACCAGCGCGGTGCCGAGGTTCTTCAGCGCGGCCGCGAGGTCCTGCCGCTCGCCCGCCAACAGGTCGGCGCCCTGGGTCAGCGAGTCGTTGAACCGCCGCACGGTGTCGTCGTTGGTGGCCAGCGCGTTGACGAACGTCTCGAGCTGCTTGGCCGTGCCGAACAGGTTCTCCTTGTTGTCGTCCAGCGTCTTGGTCAGCCGGCTCAGGTTCTCGATGGTCTGGTGGGCCTGGACGCCCTGGCCGTCGAAGTTGCGCGAGGTCGAGTCCAAGATGCGCGTCAGCGCGCCCTCGCTGGTGCCGCCGTCGGAGGAGTTGGCACCGTCGGGTCCCAGGGCCACGGAGAGGTCGTTCAGGCTGCCGTAGATCTGGTCGAGCTCCAGCGGCGTCGCCGTGCGTTTCTGGCTGAGCACCGTGTGGTCGGCCATCACGGCGCCCTTGGTGTAGGCCGGCGTGAGCTGGATGAAGCGGTCGCCGACGATCGAGGGCGAGACCAGGACCGCCTTGGCGTTCTTCGGGACCTTGTACTTGGCGTCGTAGGTCATCTTGACCACGACCTTCGTGCCCGCCGGGGTCACCGAGTCCACCGACCCGACCCGCACGCCGAGGATGCGCACGTCGGAGCCGGAGTAGAGCGAGACGGTGCGCGGGAACTCGGCGGTGAGGTGCATCTTCGTGCCGCCCGGCATGAACAGCAGGAAGCCGGCCACCACCAGGGCGGCCACGATGAGGGCGCCGAGGGCCTTGGAGAGCGTCGAGGTCGTCATGTCACATCGCCGCTCAGACCGGGGGGAGGTTCTGGATGTAGGTGTCGAACCACGGGCCCGAGCCGAGCGTGTTGGCGAAGACCCGGTAGAAGGGCGCCATCAGCCGCAGCGAAGAATCGAGGTTGTCCTGGTTCTTCAGCAGCAGCTGGGTCACCTGCTGGAGGCTGTCCAGCGCGGGCTTGAGGGTGGTCTTGGTGTCGTTGACCAGCCCGGAGAGCTGCGTGGAGAGCTGGCTGGTGGAGACCAGCAGCCGGTGCACCGCCTCGCGCCGCGCGACCAGCGCCCGCAGCAGCACGTCGGAGTCCTTCATCAGCTTCACGACGTCCTGGTTGCGATCGGCGAGCACCGTGCTGACCGACTTGGCGTTGGCCAGGAGCGTGTTGAGCTGGTCGTCGCGGGCCGCGATGTTGGCCGAGAGGTCGGAGAGGCCCTTGAGCGTGCCCTGGAACTCCTCGGGGGTGTTCTCGGTGACCCCGGCCAGGGTATTGAGCGAGGTGCGCAGCTGGTCGAGGTCGATCTTCTCGGTGCGGCTGGCCAGCCCGCTGAACGCCTGCACGATGTCGTAGGCGGACTTGGTGCGGCTCTGCGGGATGGTGGCGCCGTCTTGCAGGTGGCCCGATCCGGCCGGCTCGAGGGCCAAGAACATCGAGCCGAGCAACGTCTTGACCTTGATCTGGGCCGCGGTGTCGGCGCCGAGGTCCAGCTTGTCCTGCACCTGGAAGGCGACCCGGACGTGACCGTGGGAGAGGTCGACGCTCTTGACCTTGCCGACGCGGACGCCGGCGACGCGGACCTCGTTGCCGGCGACGATGCCGCTGGCGTCGGAGAAGTTGGCGTAGTAGGTGTCGCCGCCACCGATCAGCGGCAGCTGGTCGGCCTTGAAGGCGGCCAGCATCAACAAGATGATCACGGCGAACGAGACCAGCCCGATGGTCACCGGGTTGCGCTCGCGGAAGGGCAGGCTCATGGGTTGAGGGAGCACCTCGCCGCCGTGTTGTTGAAGACGCTCAGCTTGATGTCGTTGCCGTCGAGGGTGCCGTTGAGCGGCAGGGTGTTGAGCAAGGCGGACAGCTGGCTGGGGATCTGGATCGTGCCGTTGAGCTGGCAGAGGTAGAAGTTGAAGAACGAGCCGTAGATGGCGGTCCGGCCGATCTTGGTCAGCTTGATCGGCAGCACCTGCAGCGCTCGGTCGAGCTCGGGGGCACCCTGGTTGAGGTTGGCGGTGACGCGCTTGAGCTGGGTGACGTCGTTGGCCAGCGGCGGGCGGGCCTCGGTGAGCAGGCCGGCGGTGGAGTCGGTGAGGTCGGAGATGCTGTCCAGCGAGCCCAGGATGGCCTGCCGGTCGTCCTTGAGGCCGCCGACGAACTGCCGCAACCGCACGATCAGCGAGCTCAGCTCATTGTCGCGCTTGGCGACGGTGCTCAGCACCGCGTTGAGGTTGTCGATCAGCTCCCCGATGACCTTGTCCTTGCTGGCCAGCGTCTGGGTGAGCGAGGCGGTGTCGGCCAGCAGGCCCTCGATGTTGCCGCCCTCGCCCTGGAAGACCTGGATCACCTCGTACGACAGCTTGTTGATGTCGCTGGGCGAGAGCGCGGCGAACAGCGGCTTGAAGCCGTTGAGCAGCACCGTGAGGTCGAGGGCGGGCTGGGTGCGGTCCAGCGGGATCATCGCCTCGTCGGGCAGGCGCGAGGTGTCGCCGATGCCCTGGGTGAGCGAGATGTAGCGCTGCCCCACCAGGTTGCGGTAGCGGATGGTGGCGGTCGAGGAGCGGGTGACGGTGGCGTCGTCGAGGACGCTGAAGGTCACCAGTGCCTTGGTGCGGTGGTAGACGGCGATGCTCTTGACGCTGCCCACCTTGACGCCGGCGATCCGGACGTCGTCGCCCTTGGTGACCCCGGTGGCGTCGGCGAACTCGGCCTTGTACGTGCGCTTGGCGCCGAAGGTGAAGTTGCCGATCAGCACCACCAGCACGCCGGTGGCGAGGCTGGTGACGACGATGAAGATCAGCAGCTTGAGCCCGTCGGAGCGGGTCTTCTTGTCCAGCAGGGAGGCCACTACTTGCTCGCCTCCATGTCCACCTGCGACCCGCGGGCGAGCGGGCCGAAGAGCAGCGTGGTGACGTCGCCGACCTGGTCGGCCGGCACCCCGAGCACGGGGGCGGCGAGCGAGGTCATCAGCGCCTTCTCGGCCGGGTTGCCGCTGACGTTGGCGGCGGTGGCGGTGGTCGTGCCGGAGTCGGCGGTGCTCGAGCTGGTGGCGCCGGAGTCCACCGAGGGGGCCACCCGCTTGAGGTCGTTGTTGCCCTCGGCGACGCCGTCGTTGAAGTTGGGGATGGCCGTGAACGGGTTCGAGGGGTTCCACGGCGGGTTGGGGAGCTTGCCGCAGTAGGGGCCGCGGGTGTCGGCGTAGACGGGCACGTCGGCGGTGCCGTAGCCGTTGCCGAGCGGGTTGGCGGCGCTCTGCCGGGGCTGCTTGGGGATCGTGAGCAGGTTGATGTGGAAGATGAAGCCTCGGAAGGTGCTGCCCAGCTTCGGTGCCTGGTTCACGATGCCCTGGAGCATGCAGGGGAACTCCGAGGAGTACTTCTGCAACAAGGCGACGGTCGGCTCGCTGAGCTGGCCGAGCTGCACGATGTTGTCGCCGTTGGCGTTCAAGAACCCGGTGGCGGTGTTGGAGAAGGCCGTGGTGCTCTGCAGGAACTGGTGCAGCCGCTGCTGCTTGGTCAGCAGGGTGTTGCCGGTCTTGACGGTGTTGCGCAGGATCCGGCCCAGCTCGGGCGCCACGTCGGCGTAGGTGTTGGAGACGCTGGTGAGCAGCTTGAGGTCCGCGATCAGCTTCGGGACCTTCGGGTTCATCTTGATCAGGTAGTTGTTGAGGACCTGCAGGTTCTCCCCGATCTGGTTCCCGCGGCCCTCCAGCGCCGTGGCGAGCGCGGTGAGCGTGTAGTTCAGCTCGACCGGCTGCACCGTGCGCAGCAGCGGGTAGATGTCGTTGAGGACCTGCTCGACCTCGATCGGCAGCTTGGTCTGCGTGATCTTGTCGCCGGTGCGCAGTGGCGCGGTCGAGGGCCGCGAGGGGATGTCGAGGGAGACGTACTTCTCGCCGAACAGCGTCTTGGGCAGGATCGAGGCTGACACGTTGGCCGGGATCTGCTTGGCCTTGTCGGGCTGCAGACCCAGGGTCATCGTGACGCCACCGCTCTTGTCGGTGACCACCTTGCGGACCTCGCCGACGATGTCGCCGCGCACCTTCACGTCGGCCCGGTCGGGCAGCTGCAGCCCCGAGTTGTCGGCGTGCAGGGCGACGTCGGTGAAGCTGGTGAACTTCTGGGCGAAGATGGCGTAGACGCAGTAGACCCCCACCAGCACGAGGGTCAGGAACAGCACCCCGAGGGTGCGGTACCGCACGGTGTTGCGCATCGCCGCTACCCCGCCAACCGCACGGTGGTCGTGGCGCCCCAGATGGCCATGCTCAAGAACAGGTCGATGACGTTGATCGCCACGATGGAGGTCCGCACGGCACGACCGACCGCCACGCCCACCCCGGCCGGACCGCCCGAGGCGTTGTAGCCGTGGTAGCAGTGGATGAGGATCACCACGACCGAGAACACCAGCACCTTGCCGAACGACCACAGCACGTCGCCCGGTGGCAGGAACTGGTTGAAGTAGTGGTCGTAGGTGCCACCGCTCTGGTGGAAGAACGCCGTGACGGTGAGCCTGGTGGCGAAGTAGGAGGCCAGCAGGCCGACGATGTAGAGCGGGGTGACCGCGACCAGCCCGGCGATGATGCGCGTGGTGACCAGGAACGGCAGCGAGGGCACCGCCATGACCTCGAGGGCGTCGACCTCCTCGGAGATCCGCATCGCACCGAGCTGCGCGGTGAAGCCGCAGCCGACCGTGGCGGCCAGCGCGATGCCGGCCACCAGCGGTGAGATCTCGCGGGTGTTGAAGTAGGCCGAGACGAACCCGGAGAAGGCCGCGACCCCGAGCTGGTTCAGCGACGCGTAGCCCTGCAGGCCGACCTCGGTGCCGGTGAAGAAGGCCAGGCCGGTGATGACGCCGACGGTGCCGCCGATGACGGCCAGCGCACCCGAGCCCAAGGTGACCTCGGCCAGCAGCCGGAGGATCTCCTTCTTGTAGCGCCGCACCGAGCGCGGCGCCCAGGTCAGCGCGCGGACGTAGAAGGAGAGCTGCGCGCCCAGGGTGTCCAGGGTGCCCAGCGGCTTGGTGTAGATGCTGCGGATGCTCGCCACGGCTCAGCCCGTCTTCGGTGGCACGAGCTGGAAGTAGACGGCCGTGACGATGAAGTTGACGACGAACAGCAGCAGAAACGTGATGACGACGGACTCGTTCACCGCGTCGCCGACGCCTTTCGGGCCGCCGCCGGCGTTCATCCCCTTGTAAGCGGCGACGATGGCGGCGATGAGTCCGAAGATCAGCGCCTTGACCATGCCCTGCCACAGGTCGGGCAGCTGCGCGAGCGCGGTGAAGCTCGCTAGGTAGGCACCGGGGGTGCCGCCTTGGAGCACGACGTTGAAGAAGTACCCGCCGATGACGCCGACGATGCTGACCAGCCCGTTGAGGAAGACCGCCACCATCATCGCGGCCAGCACGCGCGGCACGACCAGCCGCTGGATCGGGTCGATGCCCAGCACCATCATCGCATCGAGCTCCTCGCGGATCTTCCGCGCGCCGAGGTCGGCGGCGATGGCCGAGCCGCCGGCGCCGGCGATGAGCAGCGCGGTGGCGATCGGGCCCGCCTCGCGGACGACGGCGAGCACGGCGGCGGAGCCGGTGAAGGACTGCGCGCCGAACTGCTTGATCAGGCCGCCCACCTGCAGCGCGATCACGGCGCCGAAGGGGATGGCGACCAGCGCGGTCGGGATGATCGTCACCGAGGCGATGAACCAAGCCTGCTGGATGAACTCCTTGAGCTGGAACGGCCGGCGCGGCAGCTGCTTGGCGACGTCGAGGGCGAACGCGAACAGCTTGCCGGCGGTCCCGATGGGAGCCAGCACGCGCGAGGCAGTCAAGGACGACATCGGCTCAGACCTCCGTCACCATCGACATGTTCTCCTCGAACGACCCGGGGGGCGGCGTGACGCCGTTTTCCTTGCACCAGGAACCGGGCTCGCGCTGGCTGCGCCGCGGGATGCCGTTGGAGGGCTCCATCTGCATCGGGATCGGCGGCAGCGGCGGCAGCTCCTGGTCCTTCTCGGCCTCGAGCTCGTCGGCGTCCTTCTCCTCCGACATGCCGATCGGGCCGACGCGCTGGGCGTTGAGGAACTGGCGGACCACCGGCTCCTCCGAGGACAGCAGCATCTCGCGCGGCCCGAACATGGCCAGGTGCTTGTGGTAGAGCAGACCGATGTTGTCCGGCACCGTGCGCGCGGTGTTGATGTCGTGGGTGACGATGAGGAACGTCGCGTCGATCTGGGCGTTGAGGTCGACGATCAGCTGGTTGAGGAACGAGGTCCGCACCGGGTCCAGGCCGGAGTCGGGCTCGTCGAAGAGGATGATCTCGGGGTCGAGCACCAGCCCGCGGGCGATGCCGGCGCGCTTGCGCATCCCGCCCGAGATCTCACCGGGGAGCTTGTCCTCGGTGCCGACCAGGCCGACGAGCTCCATCTTCTCCATGACGATCTTGCGGATCTCGGACTCGGACTTCTTGGTGTGCTCGCGCAGCGGGAACGCCACGTTGTCGTAGAGGTTCATCGAGCCAAACATGGCGCCGTCCTGGAACAGGACGCCGAACAGCTTGCGGACCTCGTAGAGGTCGCGCTCCGAGCAGCTGGCGATGTCGACGCCCTCGATGACGACGCTGCCGCGGTCGGGCTTGAGCAGCCCGATGAGGGTCTTCAGCAGCACCGACTTGCCGGTGCCGGAGGGGCCGAGCATCACGCAGATCTCACCGGCAGGGATGGTCAAGGTGACATCGCCCCAGATCAGCTGCCGACCAAAGCTCTTGGTCAGGTCCTTGATCTCGATCTCGACGCCCATGACGCTTGCCTGCTCCCTCCGAGACGAACGCGGGTGGCTCCGGCTCCCCCGCGACGCTGTCCCGCCCGATGTCTCAACGATTACCGGCGAGTAAAGTAACGCGGATTCTGCGCCTGAGTGTGACGAAAGTCCAACCGGGACCCTACCCGCGAGCGGGCTTGTGCACACCTGTGCATCGAGAGCCGTCCGAGAATGCCGAACGGCCGCCCCGCACAGCGGGACGGCCGTTCGAAGATGCGTTCGTCAGATCACTTGACCGCGACGGTGGCGCCGGCGGCCTCGAGGGCCTCCTTGGCCTTCTGCGCGTCTTCCTTCTTGACCTTCTCCAGGACGGCCTTCGGAGCGGACTCGACGAGGTCCTTGGCCTCCTTGAGGCCCAGGCTGGTGAGCGCGCGGACCTCCTTGATGACGTTGATCTTCTTGTCGCCGGCGGCCTCGAGGACGACGTCGAACTCGTCCTGCTCCTCCGCAGCGGCGTCGCCGCCGCCGGCAGCGCCGCCCGCAGCCGGCGCGGCCGCGACGGCGACCGGAGCGGCGGCGGTGACGCCGAAGGTGTCCTCGAACTGCTTCACGAACTCGCTGAGCTCCAGGAGGGTCATCTCCTTGAAGGCGTCCAGGAGCTCGTCGGTGCTGAGCTTCGCCATGGTGGCGTTCCTTCCTTCTGGGGAGGCCCTCAGGCCTCAGGGGTTGATTCGGTTGACTCGGTGGCCTCGGTGGTGGCCTCGGCCGGCTCGGTGGTGGCCTCGGCCGCCTCGGCCGGCTCGGTGCTGGCCTCGGTGCTGGCCTCGGTGCTGGCCTCGGGGCTGGCTTCGGGGCCGCCCTCCTCCTGCTTCTTCGCCTCCAGCGCGGCCGCCAGCCGGGCGGCCTGGGCCAGAGGCGCGTTGAGCAGGTACACGGCCTGGCTCAGCGACGCGAGCATGGCGCCGGCCAGCTTGCCCAGCAGCACCTCGCGCGACTCCAGGTCGGCCAGCTTGGCGATCTCGCCGGCGTCGAGCGTGGCGCCGTCGACGTAGCCGCCCTTGATCACCAGGGCCGGGTTGGCCTTGGCGAAGTCGCGCAGGCCCTTGGCCGCCTCGACCAGGTCGCCGTTGATGAACGCGATCGCGGTCGGGCCGACCAGCAGGTCGTCGACACCCTCGACGCCGGCCTGCTTGGCCGCGATCTTGGTGAGGGTGTTCTTCACGACCGAGTACTGGGCGTTCTCGCCGAGCGAACGGCGCAGGTCCTTGAGCTGCTTGACCGTGAGGCCGCGGTACTCGGTGAGGACGGCACCGCTGGCGTCGTTGAACGCCTCGACGATCTCGGCCACCGCAGCGGTCTTCTCAGACGTCGCCATGGCACTCCTTCCCTCGCTGTGGTCACAGGTGAGGACCGCAGGAACGAGAAGGCGCCCCGGGCGCGGTGTTCATCGAACAGCGCGGGCCACAGGGCGCGGGAGCTGGTGCTCGGCTCTGTCACCTGCGCTGGTCGCCCGCGTCGCGGAGCCTTCGCCTCACCAGGTGAGGGACCGGCGGTCTTCGGTTACGAGGGGCAAGCGTACGGGGAGCACGCCGTCGGCTCCAAATCCGCCCGCGCTGCCCCGGGCCTAGCCACCCGGGGTGAAGGTGGTGGTCGTCTGCGACGCCGGGGGCGCGGAGATCGAGACCTTCGCGCCGTAGTCGGAGAAGTCGATGCGGGTCGTCGCCTGCTTGCCCTGGACGGCGTAGCTCGAGGAGAGCCGCCGCAACAGGTCGTCGCTGCTGACGAAGACCTGGTAGGTGATCTGCTTCGGCAGCACGGACTGCAGCTGGGAGGACACGGCCGAGGACTTCACCAGCGCCGAGCTGGGGACCGTGACGTCGTACTCGGTGGTGCTCGTGCCGTCGACCTGGGCGCTGCCCTTCTCGGTGACGCTCGCGGCGCCCTGCAGGGCGGCCAGCGCGGAGGCCGGGTCGCTGCTGCCGAGCTGGCCGACGAGCGCGCCGAGCCCGTTGCTGCTCGCCTTCGGATCGATCTTGAGCCACTTGCTCGTGCCGAACGGGCCGCCCTTGAAGTAGTAGACGCCGGCGACCTGCAGCGCGGTGAACTGCTGGTTCGCGACGCCGATCGCCACCTGGGACGACGGCGGGGTGCGCGAGGTGTCGGCGCTGCCCCGACCGGTGACGGTCTGGCCCGCGACCCCGGTGGTGAGCGTGAAGTGGTAGCTGCCGGCCTTCTGCTGCGCGGCCAGCAGCCGGCTGAACAGGTCGGTCTTCGACAGCCCCTGGCCGCCGGCGCTCACGGTGCTGGGCGAGCTGCTGCCCGACGAGCTGCTGTCCGGCGAGGCGGCCGTGGTGCTGGAGCCGCTCGACGCGGACGAGCCGCCGTCGCTGCTGCCCCCGCCGCAACCGGCGGTGAGGGCGAGCAGCGCGGCGGCGCTCAGCGATGCGACGACGCGTCCCGAGACCCGCGTCAGCATGGTGTTACGCCTCGTCCTCGACGGAGAGGTTGCGCGTGCGGTTCGGGTCGACCTGCACACCGGGTCCCATGGTCGTGGAGACCGTGATCTTCTTGATGTAGCGGCCCTTGGAGCTGGCGGGCTTGAGCCGCAGCACCTCCTCGAGCGCGGCCGCGTAGTTGTCGGCCAGCTGCTCGGGCGAGAACGAGGACTTGCCGATGATGAAGTGCAGGTTCGCGTGCCGGTCGACGCGGAACTCGATCTTGCCGCCCTTGATGTCCGTGACGGCCTTGGCCGGGTCGGGCGTGACGGTGCCGGTCTTCGGGTTCGGCATCAGGCCGCGGGGGCCCAGCACGCGGCCCAGGCGGCCGACCTTGCCCATCAGGTCGGGCGTGGCCACGACGGCGTCGAAGTCGAGGTAGCCGCCGCCGACCTTCTCGATCAGCTCGTCGCCGCCGACCTCGTCGGCACCGGCGGCGCGGGCCGCCTCGGCCTTGTCGCCCACGGCGAAGACCAGCACCTTGGCGGTCTTGCCGGTGCCGTGCGGGAGGTTGACGGTGCCGCGCACCATCTGGTCGGCCTTGCGGGGGTCGACGCCCAGGCGCATGGCGATGTCGACGGTCTCGTCGAACTTACGCTTCGCGCCGTCCTTGGCGAGCTTGATGGCCGCCAGCGGGGCGTACAGCTCGTCGGCGTCGATGGTCTGGGCCGCGGCCCGGTAGGTCTTGCTGCGCTGCATGTCTGGTCTCTCTTCTCTTCCAGGTGTGGTGATGCGGGCCAGCGCGGCCCTGCCACTGTGCGATCGATGACTCGGTGGTGCTGGGTGTCGAGACGCTCGCTCAGTCGGTGGTGACGCCCATGGAGCGGGCGGTGCCCTCGACGATCTTCATGGCGGCCTCGACGTCGTTGGCGTTGAGGTCGGGGAGCTTGGTGGTGGCGATCTCGCGGACCTGGTCCTTCGTGAGCTTGCCGACCTTCTCCTTGTGCGGGACGCCGGAGCCCTTGGCCAGGCCGGCTGCCTTCTTGATCAGCTCGGCGGCCGGCGGGGTCTTGGTGATGAACGAGAACGACCGGTCCTCGAAGATCGTGATCTCGACGGGGATGACGTTGCCGCGCATGGACTCCGTCTCGGCGTTGTACGCCTTGCAGAACTCCATGATGTTCACGCCGTGCGGACCGAGCGCGGTACCGACGGGCGGGGCCGGCGTCGCTGCGCCGGCCTGGAGCTGCACCTTGACCAGGGCAGCGATCTTCTTCTTGGGAGGCATTGCTTCTCTTCTCTATCTCGTGGTGATGACGGGGCTGGTGCCCCTTCCACATGTGCTGGTCAGCCGTGGTGCCGGCTGCTGTGTTCCTTGCGGGATTTCGAGACGGTCGCTGCGCGACCTCCTCGACCGGCGCTCAGTCAGACTCGCTCGATCTGCGAGAAGGACAGCTCGACCGGGGTCTCCCGGCCGAAGATCTCGACGAGGGCCTTGACCCGCTGCGACTCGGCGTTGATCTCGGTGATCGTCGCGTGGAGCGTCGCGAACGGGCCGTCGACGACCATGACGGAGTCCTGGACCTCGAAGTCGGCCACCTCGATGGGCTTGCGCGGGGTGGCGGTGGTGGTGGTGCCGCCCTCACCCGAGCCGGCGACGGCCACCGCAGCGGCCTCGGCCTCGGCGCGGACGGCCGGGGCGAGCATGCCCTCGACCTCGTCCAGGCTCAGCGGGATCGGCTGGTGGCTCTGACCCACGAAGCCGGTGACCGACGGGGTGTGGCGCACCGCGGCCCAGGACTCGTCGGTCAGGTCCATGCGCACCAGGACGTAGCCGGGCAGCACGGTGCGCTTGACCATCTTGCGCTGGCCGTTCTTGATCTCGGCGACCTCCTCGGTGGGGACCACGATCTCGTGGATGTAGTCCTCCATGTTGAGCGAGGTGGTGCGGTTCTCCAGGTTCGCCTTCACCCGGTTCTCCATGCCGGAGTAGGTGTGCACGACGAACCAGTCACCCGGCTTCTCGCGCAGCGCCTGACGGAACTCCTCCATCGGGTCGGCCGGCACGTCGGCGACATCGGTGGCATCGGTGGCCTCCTGCTCCTCGACGTGCTCCTCCTCGGAGGCGAGGAGGTCCTCGGGGGACTCCTCGTCGGTGAGCTCCTCGTCGGAGGCGCCCAGGACGACGTCGTCGCTCTCGCCCTCGGAGTCGGCGGCGTGCTCGAGGTCGGGCAGCTCCACGACCGGCTCGACCACGGGGGTCGTCCCGGTCAGCGCCTCGGCCTCGGCCGACGCGGGGTGCTGGTCCTCTTCGTACTGCGACACGGTTGCTGAGTCACCTTTTCCGATCGTCACTTGTGCCCGAACAGGGCGAAGACCGCCTTGCCGAAGCCGAGGTCGAGCAGCGAGACCACGGCCATGAAGAACAGCACGAAGCTGACCACCACGATGAAGTAGGTGATCAGCTGCTGCTGGGTCGGCCAGACCACCTTGCGCAGCTCGGCCACGACCTGGCGGTAGAAGGTCGCCGGGCTGGTGCGCTCGCGACCGGTGGGCGTCGAGCGTCCGCGCGCGGAGCGTCCGCTGGAGGACCCCAGGGACTTGCTGTCGGTCACGCCACTGCCCTTTCGTCGTCGTGCGGTCGCGGTGGATGGTGGTCTGCTCTGCAGGGCACGAGGGACTTGAACCCCCAACCTTCGGTTTTGGAGACCGATGCTCTGCCAATTGAGCTAGTGCCCTACGGCGGGTCTGGCCCGGATCAGTCTGGCCCGGATCAGTGCCGCTTCCGGGGCATGCCGAAGCATGGCCACACCATCGCCACGGGCGAGTCTACGGGCGGCTCCCAGGCGAAGTCGAACCGAGCGCGCGGGTTTGGGAGCATGGCGACGTGAGCCTCGACCCTGCCGCCCCCGACCAGTCTGCCCCCGAACCGCCCGACCTCGACCAGCTCCGGTCGGCCTATGAGGAGCTGCGCGCCGCGGACCTGCGACTGGACCTGACCCGGGGCAAGCCGTCCGCCTCCCAGCTCGACCTGTCCGATGGCCTGCTCTCGCTGCCCACGAGCACCACGGACGCCGCGGGCGTCGACACCCGCAACTACGGCGGCCTGGAGGGCATCGCCGAGCTGCGGGCGATGTTCGCCGAGCTGCTGTGGGTCGAGCCCGAGCAGGTCGTGGCGGGCGGCAGCTCCAGCCTGATGATGATGCGCGACGTCCTCAGCTTCCTCTGGCTCCGCGGAGCGGTCGACGGCGAGCGGCCCTGGGGCGCGGAGGAGAAGGTCACCTTCATCTGCCCGGTCCCCGGCTACGACCGGCACTTCACGCTGCTGCAGTGGTTCGGGATCGACATGGTCACCGTGCCGATGAACGACGACGGCCCCGACGTCGAGGCGGTGGCCGCGCTGGCGGCGTCGGACCCGAGCGTCAAGGGCATGTGGCTGGTACCGACCTACGCCAACCCGACCGGCTCGGTGTGCACCCAGGAGGTGGCCGAGCGGCTGGCCTCGATGCCGACCGCGGCGCCGGACTTCAAGCTGTTCTGGGACAACGCCTACGCCTTCCACCACCTCACGCCGCAGGAGACCAAGAGCGCCGACATCACCTCGCTGGCCACCGCAGCCGGCCACCCGCACCGGCCGCTGGTGTTCGCCTCCACCTCCAAGATCACCTACGCCGGCGCCGGAGTGGCGTTCCTGGCCGGCTCGGTGGACAACATCGGCTGGTACGTCGGCAACCTCTCGCAGGGCTCGATCGGCCCCGACAAGCTCAACCAGCTGCGGCACGCGCAGTTCTTCGGCTCGCCGCAGGGCGTGCGCGACCACATGGTCAAGCACCGCGAGATCATCGCCCCCAAGTTCGACGAGGTCGACCGCGTGCTCACCGAGCGACTGGGCGGCACGGGCGTCGCGAGCTGGACCAAGCCGGCGGGCGGCTACTTCGTGAGCCTCGACGTGGTCGACGGCACCGCCTCGCGCGTCATCGAGCTGGCCAAGCAGGCCGGCGTGGCCCTGACGCCCGCCGGCTCGGCCTTCCCGTACAACGACGACCCGCGCGACCGCAACATCCGGCTCGCACCGACCTTCCCGCCGCTGGCCGACGTCACCGCGGCGATGGAGGCGGTGACCACCTGCGTCCTGCTGGCCGCCGCCGAGAAGCGGGCGGAGTGAGCGCGCGGCGGGAGCTCCGGGCGCTGCCGAAGGCTCACCTGCACCTGCACTTCACGGGGTCGATGCGCCACGCCACCCTCCTCGAGCTGGCCGAGCGCGACGGTCACGTGCTGCCCGACGCGCTGGTCGAGGACTGGCCGCCGACCCTCTCGGCCGCCGACGAGAAGGGCTGGTTCCGCTTCCAGCGGCTCTACGACGTCGCCCGGTCCGTGCTGCGCACCGAGGCCGACGTGCGGCGCCTGGTCCGCGAGACCGCCGAGGACGACGTCGCCGACGGCGGTCGCTGGCTGGAGATCCAGGTCGACCCCAGCGGCTACGCGACCCTGTTCGGCGGGGTCACCGCCTTCACCGACCTGGTGCTCGACGCCGTCGCGGACGCCTCGCGCCGGACGGGGCTGGGCATCGCCGTGGTCATCGCCGCCAACCGCACCCGCCACCCGCTGGACGCTCGGACGCTGGCGCGGCTGGCCACCCAGTACGTCGACCGCGGCGTCGTCGGCTTCGGGCTCTCCAACGACGAACGCCGCGGCCGCACCGCGGAGTTCGCACCGGCCTTCCGCATCGCCGAGCGCGCCGGGCTGATGCTCGACCCGCACGGCGGCGAGCTCGTCGGCCCCTCCCACGTCCGCGCGTGCCTGGACGACCTGCACGCCCAGCGGCTGGGTCACGGCGTCCGGTCGGCCGAGGACCCGGCCCTGCTCGAGCGCATCGCGAGCAGCGGCGTGGCCCTGGAGGTGTGCCCGACCTCCAACGTGGCCCTCGGGGTCTACACCGACCTGGCCTCGGTGCCGCTCCCCCAGCTGCTCGAGGCCGGGGCCACCGTCGCGCTCGGCGCGGACGACCCGCTGTTGTTCGGCTCCCGGCTCAACGCCCAGTACGCGACGATGCGCGCCGCCCACGCGCTCGAGGACGCCGACCTGGCCGAGCTGGCCCGGATGTCGTTTCGCGCCAGCCGCGCCCCGAGCGACCTGGTGGCGACGGCGTTGGCCGACGTCGACGCCTGGTTGGCACAATCCCCCTCATGACGCAGTACCCCGGCCCGGATCCCGACGACCCGTTCGCCAAGCCGCCGAAGGAGCAGGCGCCCGGGAGCGACGAGACGGCGCCGATCACGCCCACCCCGGCGGCACCCCCGCCCGAGCAGCCCGAGCAGCCCGAGCAGCCGGGCTACTGGGAGCAGCAGGCGGCCCAGCAGGCCGGTCAGCAGTCCGGTCAGCAGTCCGGTCAGCAGTCCGGGCAACAGGCCGGGCAACAGGCCGGGCAACCGCAGGACCACAACCCGTGGGCGGGCTACGGGCAGCCGTCGGGCGGGCCGCCTCCTCCCCCGCCCCCGGCCCAGCCGGGCGCCTACCCCGCACCGGCGTACGGGCAGCCGCAGCCGGGATACGGCTACGCGGCCCGGCCGAACCACCCGCAGGCCACCACGGCCATGGTGCTGGGGATCATCGCCCTGGTCGGCACGTTCCTGTGCGGGCTGCCGGTGCTGGTCTCGCCGTTCGCCTGGTGGATCGGCGCGAAGGCCCGGCGCGAGATCCGCGAGTCCGGAGGACAGCTCGGCGGCGAGGGCTCGGCCACGGCCGGCTTCGTCATGGGCATCATCGGCACGGTGCTGCTGGCCCTGATCGTGGCGTTCATCGTGATCATCGTGATCATCGCGATCGCCGGCGGGTTCAACTCCAGCTCGAGCTACAGCTACAACTCCTGAGCCGGGTCAGCCCACGCGGCAGCCGACCAAGGTCGGCTCGGGGTCCAGCCGGACCCCGTAGGCGAGCTCCACGCCGTCGCGGATCTCGGTGGCCAGCGCGACCAGCTCGGCGGTGGTGCCGCCGCCTCGATTGGTCAGGGCGAGCGTGTGCTTGCCCGAGATCGCCACGTGGCCCCGGACGTGGCCGCGCTCGAACCCGGCGTGCTCGATGAGCCAGGCGGCACTGGTCTTGACGCTGCCGTCGGGCTGCGGCCAGGCCGGGGCGCCGGCGGGCACGCGCTCGGGCTCGACCACCGGGTTGGTGAAGAACGAGCCGGCGCTCCAGGTGTCGTGGTCGGCCTCATCGAGCACCATGCCCTTGCCGCGGCGCAGCGTCAGCACGGCCTCGCGGACGTCGGCGGCCGGCGCCCGCTCCCCCGCCGCCACGCCCAGTGAGCGCGCGAGCTCGGCGTAGGCGACGGGACCGCCGAGCGTGCCGAGCCGGAGCTGGAAGGTGACGTCGAGGACGACGTAGCGCAGCGGGTCGACCTTGAAGCGGCTGGTGCGGTAGCCGAAGCCGCACTCGGCGGCCGCCAGCGTGCGCACCGCCCGCTCGACGCGGTCGAAGGTGCGCACCGAGGCGATCGTCTGGGCGACCTCCTGGCCGTAGGCGCCGACGTTCTGCACCGGCGTCGCTCCGACGGAGCCCGGGATGCCCGACAGCGCCTCGAGGCCGAGCCAGCCCTCGGCGAGCGCCCGGACGACGAGGTCGTCCCAGGGCTCGCCGGCGGCCACGCGCACCATCGCGCCGCCGCACGCGTCGGACTCGACCTGCACGCCGCGGGTGGCGACGTGGACCACCCGGCCGCCGAAGCCGGCGTCGGCGACCACCAGGTTGCTGCCGCCGGCCAGCAGCAGCACGGGGGTGCCGGCGGCGTCGGCGGAGCGGACGGCCTCGACCAGCTCCTCGGAGCCGGTGGCGGCGACCACCTCGTCGGCCGGGCCGCCGAGACGCAGGGTGGTGTGCTCGGCGAGCCTCACAGGGCGACGACGGCGGTGGGCATGCCGAGCACCTTGTCCGCACCGCAGGTCACGGTGAGGCCGATGGTGGCCCGGCCGTCCTCGACCTTCTTCACGGTGCCGGCCACGACGACCTCGGCGCCGTCCTCGCCGGCCGGCACGACGACCGGCTTGGTGAACTTCGCCCCCAGCTCGACCACGCGTCCGGGGGCTCCGGCCCAGCCGTCGACGGCGCGGGCGGCCAGCGCGAGCGTGTACATGCCGTGGGCGATGACGCCGGGCAGCCCGACCGAGCGGGCGACGTCGGCGTCCTGGTGGATCGGGTTCGGGTCGCCGGCGGCCGCGGCGTAGGCGACCAGGTCGGCGCGTGTGACCCGGAAGGTCTGCGTGGCGAGCTCCTCGCCGGCCTCCAGGCTCATGCGGTGTGTACCAAGGTGGCCTTGGCGGTGCAGACCAGCGCACCGTCGGCGTCGGTGATCGCGCTGGTGGTGCCGATGATGTCGGCGCCGCCGATCTGGCGCAGCGTGTCGACGGTGAGGGTGGCGGTCAGCTCGTCGCCGACCACGACCGGACGCTCGTAGGCGAAGCGCTGCTCACCGTGGATGACGTGGCTCAGGTCGATGCCGACCTCCGGGTCGCCCATCAGGGCCTGCATCGCGACGAAGGCCACGACGATGGGGAACGTCGCCGGCGCCGGCTCGCCCTCGGCGTACGGCGTGCCCGTGGCGGCGGCGAACGCACGAACCGCCTCCGCGGTCACCTGCAGTGAGGGCGGAGGCGGGAACGTGCGGCCGGCCAGAGAGCTGTCGACCATGTGCTGGACCCCAGGTTCAGCGGGTCTCGCGGTGCGCGGTGTGCTTGCGGCAGCGCGGGCAGAACTTCGCCAGCTCGAGCCGGTCGGGGTCGTTACGACGGTTCTTCTTGGTGATGTAGTTGCGTTCCTTGCAGTCCACGCACGCCAAGGTGATCTTGGGGCGGACGTCGGAGGACTTGCTGGCCACTTCTGGTGCCTCTTCCTGCTGCGGTGGGACCTAGTCGGTAGCGGGGGCGGGGCTCGAACCCGCGACCTCACGATTATGAGTCGTGCGCTCTCACCACCTGAGCTACCCCGCCGCGTGGAACAGGCGTCCGGCCTCAGAGATTCCCGCGAGGGTTCCTCTGCTGCCGACGTCGTCCCGGAGCCCCTTTACGGAATCGAACCGTAGACCTTCTCCTTACCATGGAGACGCTCTGCCGACTGAGCTAAAGGGGCAGGCACACAGGGCCCGTGGGGACCCGCGTACGCGACGCCCCAGACTACACAGCGCCTCGGAGGAACGTGAAATCCGCCTACTACCTCGCCGGCGACACCCCGGGCGAGGTCGTCGCGACGCCTCGCACCGCCGGTCCGTGGACCGCCGCGGCGCAGCACGGCGGCCCGCCCGCGGCGCTGCTCGCCCGCGCCGTCGAGGCGCTCGTCGAGCCCGGCCGCACGGTGGGCCGGTTCACCCTCGACCTGCTCGGACCGGTGCCCGTGGGCCCGCTGCAGGTCACCTCCGAGGTGCTCCGGCCCGGCCGCACGGTCGCGCTGGTGGGCGCCGCACTGGCCGACTCCTCGGGACGCGTCGTGGCCCGCGCTCAGGCGTGGGCGATGCCGCTGACCGCGGACGGCCCCGGCGACGCCCTCCCGATGGCCGGCCACGCCCCCGGCGACGGCCGCCACGAGGAGCCGCCCGCGACCTGGCACCGCGACGGCTACATGGAGTCGGTGGAGTGGCGCTGGGTGAACGGCGCGGTCTCCCGGCCCGGCCCCGGCGTGGTGTGGATGCGGCCGCTGCTGCCGCTGCTCGAGGGCGAGGCGCTGAGCCCGCTGCAGCGGGTGCTGGTGTGCGCCGACTCGGCCTCCGGCGTCTCCTCGGCGCTGGACGCGGACGCCTGGAACTTCCTCAACACCGAGCTCACCGTGCACCTGGTGCGCCCCGCCGAGGGCGAGTGGATCTGCCTCGACGCGGTCACCACCCTCGGCCCGGGCGCGGTCGGTGTCGCGGCGTCGACGATCTACGACGAGACCGGGCTGGTCGGCTGGACCCGGCAGACCCTGCTGGTGGTGCCCAACGCCGAGGGCTCCCGGGGCCGCTGAGCCGCACCTCTGGGCAGGTCAGCGGTCCTGGATCCGCCGGAAGGGGGCGAGCTGCTCGACCTCGAAGGCCAGCCCGAGCAGCGTCGCCTCGCCGCCGGTGGGCGCGGAGGCCATGACGCCGATCGGGGTGCCGTCGGCCGAGGTGGCGGTGGGCAGCGAGATCGCGGGCTCGCCGGTGGCGTTCTGCCACGGAGTGAAGGCGACCCACTCGAGGAGGCGGGCCAGCACCGTCTCGTAGGGCTGGCCGGGGTCGAGCACGCCCAGCGGCGGCGTCGGGTGGGCGAGCACCGGGCTGAGGACCACATCGAAGCGCTGGTCGGACCAGAAGCGCTGGGAGACCGCCGTGGAGGACCGCAGCCGGCGTACGGCGGCCGGGAAGCGCCAGCCGTGGCGGTGGAAGTGGCGCGCCAGCCCCTGCGTGAGGTGGTCGGTGGCCCGGCGGTCGAAATGCCGGCCGAGGCTGACCCGGCCGGTGTCGCAGATGAGCGCGGCCAGGAAGCCCCACAGCAGCACGAAGTCGTCGGCGAAGGTCTCGGGCGCGGGCACCGTCGTGGCTCGGACGTGGTGGCCGGCGTCGTCGAGCAGGCCGCCGAGCGACTCGACGGCCGCGACGTTCTCGGCGTCGACGGTCCGCTCGCCGATGCTGGCGGTGACGACCCCCACCCGCAGGCGTTTGCGGCTCGGGCCGCGGATGTCGCCGACGGGCGGCAGCGAGAGCTCGCGGTAGACCCTCTCCGACTCGCGCAGGAACGCGGCGGTGTCGCGGACGCTGCGCGTGAGGACGCCGTCGGCGACCAGCCGCACCGGCATCTGCCGGTTCAGCGCCTCGGTGGGGGTGCGGCCACGGGTGGGCTTGAGCCCCACCAGGCCACAGCACGAGGCCGGGATCCGGATCGAGCCACCGCCGTCGTTGGCGTGCGCGAGCGGCACCGCGCCGGAGGCGACCAGCGCCGCGGCCCCGGCCGAGGACGCTCCGGCGGTGCGGGCGGGGTCCCACGGGTTGCGCACGGGGGGCCAGCCGGAGTCCGGGGCGAACTCGGCGGAGGCGCTGAAGCCGAACTCGGAGAGCTGGGTCTTGCCCAGGGTGACCAGGCCGAGGGCGCCGAGCACTCGGGCGACGTCGCCGTCGCGCGCGGCCGGCCGGGCCACCCATGCCCGCGAGCCCTGCTGGGTGGGCAGGCCCGCGACGTCGGCGTTGTCCTTGACCAGGGTCGGGATGCCGGAGAACCAGCCGGGCCGCTGCTCGGCGGCGTCGGTCCGGGCACGGTCGTAGGCCCGGTAGGCGACCGCGCCCAGCTCGGGGTCGACCCGCTCCGCACGCGCGATGGCCGCGTCGACCAGCTCGCGAGGCGAGACCGTGCCGGCCTGCAGCCGTTCGCGCAGCCCCACGGCGTCGTCGTCGGCCAGCGCGTCGTCACCGAAGGCATGGACTCGTGCCACGCCCCGGACGATAGTGGGGCGCCATGCACCCCTCTGTGATCGAGCTCACCGAGGCGCTCCCGGACGGCGTCGTGCTCACCGACCCCGACGCGCTCGAGCGCTACCGGCACGACTGGTCGCACGACGTCACCGCCGGAACCCCTGCCGCGGTCGTGCGCGCGGAGTGCGCCGAGCACGTGCAGGAGGCGGTCCGCTGGGCCGCCCGCCACGGCGTCGCGGTGGTGCCGCGCGGCGCGGGCAGCGGGCTCTCCGGTGGCGCCTCGGCGGTCGAGGACGGCCTGGTGATCAGCCTGGAGCGGATGCGGGACATCGAGATCGACACCGCCTGCCGGGTTGCCGTGGTCGAGCCCGGCGCCCTCAACGTCGAGGTCAAGCAGGCGGCGGCGCAAGAAGGGCTCTGGTACCCGCCGGACCCGTCGTCGTTCGAGATGTGCTCCATCGGCGGCAACGTCGCCACCAACGCCGGCGGCCTGTGCTGCGTGAAGTACGGGGTGACGACCGACTACGTGCTCGGGCTCGACGTCGTGCTGGCCGACGGCACCCTCGTCACGCTCGGCGGCAAGCGGATCAAGGACGTCGCCGGGCTCTCGCTGCTCAAGCTGTTCGTCGGCAGCGAGGGCACGCTGGGCATCGTCACCCGCGCCATCCTGCGGCTGGTGCCCGCCCAGTCCGAGCGCGCGACGCTGGTGGCGGTCTTCGACTCGATGACCGACGCCTCGCGCGCCGTCGTCGCCATCGGGGCGAAGGTGCGGCCCTCGATGATGGAGCTGATGGACAACGCCTCCATCAACGCGGTGGAGGACTGGCGCTCCCACGGCCTGGACCGCAGCGCCGGCGCCCTGATGATCGCCCAGTCCGACGCCCCCGGCGAGGCGTGCGCGCTGGAGCTGGCGGTGATGGAGCAGGCGTGTGCGGCCGCCGGCGCCACCGAGGTGGCCACCACCACCGACCCCGCCGAGTCGGAGATGTTCGTCGCCGCCCGTCGCAACGCCTTCCTCGCACTCGAGCAGCAGGGCTCGCTGCTGCTCGAGGACGTCGGCGCCCCGGTGCCGCTGCTGCCGACGCTGATCGACGGCATCGCGGCGATCGCCGCCGAGCACGAGGTGCGCATCCCGGTCGTCGCCCACGCCGGCGACGGCAACACCCACCCCATCATCGTCTTCGACCCGGCCGACCCCGCCGTCGAGAAGCGGGCCCGCCTCGCCTTCGACGAGGTGATGTCGCTGGCCATCGGCCTGGGCGGCACCATCACCGGCGAGCACGGCGTGGGCCGCGCGAAGCGGGCGGCCCTGCCCGACCAGCTCGGTCCCGACGTCATGGCGCTCTCGCGCCGGGTCAAGGACGCCCTCGACCCCGCCGGGATCCTCAACCCCGGGGCGGTCCTGTAGGGCGGTTGACCGCGTCGATCGCTGCCCGCTCGGCCTGCTCGACGCCGGCCGCGGCCAGGATGCGCTGCACGACGTCGCTCTTGTGGGCGATGTACTCGTCGATGTCCGCCGCCTCGCGACCGGCCCGTCGCTTGGTCTCCGCGTACTCCTCGCGCAGCGCCGCGTGCTCGCGCAGCACCCGGCGCACGCCCAGGTGGTTGCGCAGCGACAGTGATCCCTCGACGACGACGTAGGTATGGGTGGGGCCGAGCCGCTCGGGTGCGCGGAAGGCGTACCGCTCGGGGACGCCCAGATCGCCACGGGCGACGAACCCGAGCGATTCCATCACCGCGGACGCAGCGGCGACGTGGTCGGGCCCGACCACGACGTCGATGTCGATGACCGGCTTGGCCGCGAGTCCGGGCACCGACGTACTGCCGACATGCTCGATCGCCACCACCGGAACCTCTGCCGCCGCCAGCGCCTCGGCGTACTCCTCGCGGAGCGCCTCGAAGCGGCCGGGCCAGGCGGGGTCGTACTCCTCGACGAGGATCACCTCGGGACCGTACTTCCCACGATGAACGTCCACTTCCCACAGGTCCTACGTCGTGGGAGGTGGCCGTTCACCATGCCACCATGGTGAACGAGCGACGGCTGTGGTTACGTCGGCTCCATGATCCTCGAGCGCCACCTCTTCGGTCCCGGTCCGTCCAACCCCTACCCGGAGGCGACGGCGGCGCTGGGGCTGCCGATCCTGGGGCACCTCGACCCGGCGTTCCTGGCGATGATGGACGAGACCTGCGAGTGGCTGCGGACGGTGTGGGGCACCGCCAACGCGCGCACGCTGCCGCTCAGCGCCACGGGGTCCGCGGGCATGGAGGCGGCCTTCGTCAACACCGTGCACGAGGGCGACGTGGTGGTCGTGGCGGTCAACGGACTGTTCGGGCAGCGGATGTGCGACGTCGCCGCCCGCTGCGGTGCCGAGGTGGTGCCGGTGGAGCACGAGTGGGGCACGCCGGTCGACGTCGACCGGGTGACCGGCGCCCACCCGAGCCCGGCGATCATCGCCGCGGTCCACGCCGAGACCTCCACCGGCGTGCGCTCCGACATCGCGGGCCTGGGCGCGGGCAAGGGCGACGCCCTGCTGCTCACCGACGCGGTCACCAGCATCGCCGGCATCGAGCTGCACGCCGACGAGTGGGGCATCGACGTCGGCTACGCGGGCACGCAGAAGTGCCTGGGCGTCGCGCCCGGGCTCGCGCCGTTCACCATCAACGACCGCGCCTTCGAGCGCCGGGTCGAGAAGCCGCGGTCGTGGTACCTCGACCTCGGGCTGCTGGGCGGTTACGTCGGCGAGGCCGGCACGAAGGCCGGTGGCGGACGCACGTACCACCACACCGCGCCGGTGGCGATGGTCGCCTCGCTCCACGCCGGGCTGGGCCGGATCCTGGAGGAGGGTCTGGAGTCGGTGTGGGCGCGGCACGCCGCCGCCGGCCAGCAGCTGCAGGACGGGCTGGAGCAGCGCGGCCTGGAGCTGTTCGCCGAGAAGGGCTCGCGGCTGCCGGAGCTGACCACGGTCAAGGTGCCCGACGGCGTCGACTCCGCCGCGGTGCGCGCGCGCCTGCTGGAGCGGTTCGGGCTCGAGATCGGCGCAGGAGCCGGCGCCTACGCCGCCACCGTCTGGCGGATCGGGCTGATGGGCCACAACGCCCGGCCCGACGCCGTCGAGCTGGTGCTCGCCGCCCTGGACGAGGTCCTGGCGTAATCCGAAGCGGTTCGCGTTGATTGTCGAAGACAACTATCCTGGACCGGCACTCACAACCCGACCTTCAGGAGACTCGTGGCCACCACGACCTCGGCGCCCGCCGCAGAGGAGTCCACCGGCGAGTACACCCACGCCCAGATCCTCACCATCTTGTCCGGCCTGCTCCTGGGCATGTTCCTCGCCGCCCTGGACCAGTCGATCGTCGGTACGGCGATCCGCACCATCTCCGATGACCTCAACGGCCTCTCGATCCAGGCCTGGGTCACGACGGCGTACCTGATCACCTCGACGATCACGACGCCGATCTACGGCAAGCTCGGCGACCTCTACGGCCGCAAGAAGCTGTTCCTGTTCGCGATCACCGTCTTCATCATCGGCTCCGCCGCCTGCTCGTTCGCCACCTCCATGTACGAGCTCGCCGCGCTGCGCGCCTTCCAGGGTCTCGGCGCCGGCGGTCTGTTCACCCTCGTGCTCTCGATCATCGGCGACATCGTCTCGCCGCGCGAGCGGGCCAAGTACACCGGTTACTTCATGGGCGTCTTCGCCACCTCCAGCGTGCTGGGCCCGGTGGCCGGCGGGCTGTTCGCCGGCGCCGACTCGATCCTCGGCATCACCGGCTGGCGCTGGGTGTTCCTGGTCAACGTGCCGATCGGCATCCTGGCCCTCTTCGTGGTCACCAAGAACCTGCACCTGCACCACCAGCGCCGCGAGGCACGTATCGACTGGTGGGGCGCGGTCTCGCTGGTCATCGCGGTCGTGCCGCTGCTGGTCGTCGCCGAGCAGGGCCGCGACTGGGGCTGGACCTCCGAGCGCTCGTGGGCCTGCTACGTGATCGGCGTGGTCGGCATCGCACTGTTCGCCTTCGTCGAGGCGCGCATGCACGACGACGCGCTCATCCCGCTGCGGATCTTCTCCAACCGCACGATGACGGTGACCATCATCGCCAGCATCATCGTCGGCGCCGCGATGTTCGGCGCGATCACGGTGCTGCCGCAGTACATGCAGATCGTCCACGGCGCGAGCCCCACGAAGTCCGGCCTGATGATGCTGCCCATGGTGGTGGGCCTGATGACCACCGGCATCATCGCCGGCCAGGTGACCAGCAAGACCGGCAAGATCCGGATCTTCCCGATCATCGGCACCGGCCTGGGCGGGGTGATGATGATCGTGCTGTCGTTCATCACCGCCGACACCAGCCTGGTGCTGGTCATGGTCGGGATGCTGTTCCTCGGCCTGGGCATCGGCGGGTGCATGCAGCCGCTGACGATCATCGCGCAGAACGCCGTGCCGCCCCGCGACATCGGCGTGGCCACCGCCTCGGCCACGTTCTTCCGCCAGATGGGCGGCACGCTCGGTGTCGCGGTGTTCTTGTCGCTGCTCTTCAGCACCCTGGGCGACAACATCAAGTCCGCCTTCGCCGACGCGGCGCCGGCCATCAAGGCGGCCGCGGCCAGCGGCTCGATCCCGAAGACGGCGATCGACAAGGAGGTGCTCTCGGGCAGCACCGGCGTGATCTCGCAGGTGCAGAACGACTCCTCGATCATCAACCGGATGTCGGATGTGCTCTCGCACCCGTTCAAGGTCGGCTTCTCGGACTCGATGAGCACGGTGTTCCTCGGCGCCGGGTGCGTGCTGATCTTCGGCTTCCTGGTGACGCTGCTGATGCCGAAGGTCGAGCTGCGCGCCTCCTCGGCACAGGCGGCGGCCCGGGCCGAGCGTGACACGGCCAACGGCAACGGCAACGGCAACGGCAACGGCAACGGGCACACCGCCGCCGACGCGGTCGCGGCCTCGCACCCGGTCGGCACCGCCGAGATCTCCCAGCTCGCCGAGGCCGACGCCGAGGCCGACCTGCAGCGCGACCACGACGGCCTGGCCCACGAGGGCAGCCACGCCGCGGCCATCCCGACGGTGGTCGGCGAGCACCCCAGCGACCCCGACCCGGCGGACGGCCGGCACGCCGGATCGCCGGGCCGTCACGCTGCGCCGTAGCGGCGTCGCTGCTCACAGAAAACCCACAGAACAACCCCACGCCGCGGCGAGGTGGGCGGGCGAGTCTCGGTACATGACCGAGACCACCGCCCCGCCCCCGACCCGCGTCACCCGCCTGGAGCGCCGCTCCCCGCTGCTCGAGGTCGTCATCCCCGTCTACAACGAGGAGGCGTCGCTCGCCGGCAGCGTACGGCGCGTGCACGCCTTCGTCCGGCGCGAGCTGCCGTTCGACGTGCGGATCACGGTGGCCGACAACGCCAGCACGGACCGCACCGAGGAGATCGGCCGCGGCCTCGCCGACGACCTGCCCGGCGTGGCGTACCTGCGGCTGGCGCAGAAGGGCCGGGGTCGCGCGCTGCGCACCGCCTGGCTCGCCTCCGACGCAACCGTCGTGGCGTACATGGACGTCGATCTCTCCACCGACCTGTCCGCACTCCTGCCGCTGGTGGCCCCCCTCCTGACCGGTCACTCCGAACTGGCCATCGGCACCCGGCTGCACCGTGACTCCCACGTCGTGCGCGGACCCAAGCGGGAGTTCATCTCTCGCTGCTACAACCGACTGCTGCGCACTCTGTTGCGGGCCAGATTCTCCGACGCCCAGTGCGGCTTCAAGGCCATCCGCCGCGACACCGCCGGCTCCTTGCTGCCGGCCGTGGTGGACCAGGAGTGGTTCTTCGACACCGAGCTTCTCGTGCTGGCCGAGCGGATGGGTCTTCGTGTCCACGAGGTCCCGGTCGACTGGACCGACGACCCCGACAGCCGCGTCGACATCGTCGACACCGCGGCGAAGGACCTGCGCGGGATGTGGCGGATCCGCAGCGCCCGCGCCCAGGTCGCGGCCGTCGCCTCGGCCACCGACCAGCTCGTTCCCACCACGATCCGAGAGGCGGCCTGAGATGGCCCACGCACCCGTGCTCGACCGGTCGACCACCCGACCCTCCCCGCCACCGCGGCGCGACCCCGCGTGGGTCCGTCCTGCCCTCCTGGCGCTCCTGGTGGCCACCGGAGGCCTCTATCTCTGGCAGCTCAGCTCCTCGGGCTACGCCAACTCCTACTACGCCGCAGCCATCCAGGCAGGCTCACAGAGCTGGAAGGCCTGGTTCTTCGGAGCGCTCGACGCCGCCTCGTCCATCACCGTGGACAAGCCGCCGGCGTCGCTGTGGCTACCCGGTCTCCTGGCCCGCGTCGTCGGCTTCAACAGCTGGACGCTGCTCATTCCCCAGGCGCTGGAGGGCGTCGCCGCGGTCGGCCTGCTGTTCGCCGCCGTGCGCCGCGTGGCGGGCCCGGTCGCCGGCCTCGCGGCGGGTGCGCTGCTCGCGCTGACCCCGGCCGCCGTGCTGATCTTCCGCTTCGACAACCCCGACGCCCTCCTGCTGCTGCTCGTCGTCGCGGCGACCTACTGCGTGACCCGAGCGCTCGAGGACGGTCGGACGAAGTGGCTGGCGCTGGCCGGCGTCGCGCTCGGCTTCGGGTTCTTGACCAAGAGCGGCCAGGCGCTCCTCGTGCTGCCTGCGCTCTCCCTGGCCTACCTCGCACTCGGACCGAACGGGGTGTGGAAGCGGGTGCGGCAGCTGCTGCTGGCCGGCGTCACCCTGGTCGTCTCGGCCGGTTGGTGGATCCTGGCCGTCCTGCTGTGGCCCGCAGCCGACCGCCCCTACATCGGTGGGAGCACCGACAACAACCCGCTGGAGCTGGCCTTCGGCTACAACGGTCTGGGCCGTCTGTTCGGCGGCTCGGGCAACATGAGCGGCGGTGGAGGCGGCCAGAACTCCAGCTTCGGCGGCTCGACCGGGCTGCAGCGCATGTTCAGCGGCGAGTTCGGCCTGGAGATCTCCTGGTTGCTGCCGGCCGCGCTCGTCGCCATCGCCGCGCTGTTCTGGGTGACCCGCTCGGCTCCTCGCACCGACCGACTGCGTGCGGCGGCCCTGGTGTGGGGCGGCTCGCTGCTCGCCACCGGTCTGACGTTCAGCTTCATGCAGGGCACCATCCACCCCTACTACTCGGTGGCCCTCGCCCCGGCCATCGCCGCACTGGTGGCCATCGCCGGCCGCGAGCTGTGGGTGCGCAACAGTGCCGCGTGCCACGCGCTCCTCATCGCCATGGTGGTCGCGACGTCTGCCTGGGGCGTGCACCTGCTGACCACCGGCGGCACCCCCACGGTCTACGTCGTCGTGGCGATCGCGCTCGGGGTCGCAGCCACTCTCGGCCTGATGACCCGTTGGCTGGCCGGCGGCTCGGTCCGGCGCGGTCTTCCCGCCCTGGCCCTGGTCGGCGTCCTCGCGGTCGCGGCGCCCATCGCCGACTGGGGTCTGCGCACGGCGAACACCCCGCACACCGGCAGCATCCCGACCGCGGTCTCCGACTCCTCCTCGTCGTCCTCCAGCAACGCGATGGGTGGCGGCATGGGCGGTGGCGGCACCAAGCCGAGCGGCACCAAGCCGAGCGGCACGAAGGCCAGCGGCACCCGGCCCAGCGGCAACCCCCCGAGCCGCTCGGGCTCGAGCTCCTCGGGCTCCTCGTCCTCCTCGAGCAGCTCCGGGTCGTCGTCGCGACCCAGCGGTGGCGGCGGTGGTGGCACGACGTCGGTCAGCAGCAGGTTGGCGAAGGCGCTGGAGTCCACGACGACCACCTGGTCGGCGGCCACCGTCGGAGCTCAGAACGCGGCGTCCTACGAGCTGGCGACCGGTACCTCGGTGATCGGCATCGGCGGGTTCTCCGGCTCCGACGACGCTCCTACGCTGGCCCAGTTCAAGGCCTGGGTGAAGGAGGGGAAGATCACCTACTTCATCGCCAGCTCCGGTCAGGGCGGCGGTGGCGGGTCGTCGAGCGTCGGGACCCAGATCACCAACTGGGTCAAGAGCAACTTCACCGCCACCACGATCGGAGGCACGACCGTCTACGACCTGACCACCTGATCACCAGGGCCAGCTGACCCGCCACCTGCTGGTGGCGGGTCAGCTGCCCCATTCGCCGCTGGCGGCACGTCGGTGGCAGCCGATCAGGTGGGTGTCGACCAGGCCGACGGCCTCCATCAGCGCGTGCATCGTGGTGGGGCCGACGAAGCGGAAGCCGCGCTTGCGCAGGTCCTTGGACAGCGCGGTGCTCTCGGCGGAGACGGTGGGCATCTCGGCGGTGGTGGCCGGCCGCGGGGTGTCATCGGGGCGGTGAGCGCGGATGACCGACTCCAGGCCGCCGTGCTGGCGCAGCTCGGCCGCGGCGCGGGCGTTGCCCCGTGTGGCCTCGACCTTGGCCCGGTTGCGGACGATGCCGGGGTCGGTCAGCAGCCGCTCGAGGTCGGCGTCGGCCAGGGCCGCGACGGCGTCGACGTCGAAGCCGTGGAACACCTCACGGAACCGCTCGCGCTTGTCGAGGATCGTCCGCCATGACAGCCCGGCCTGGAAGGCCTCGAGCGAGAGCCGCTCGAACATCGCGGTCTCACCGCGCACCGGCATCCCCCACTCGGTGTCGTGGTAGCGACGCATCGCGGGGCCGTCGCCCCACGGACAGCGGGCGACGCCGTCGTCGCCGACCACCGGGCCCTCGGCCATCCTCAGACGCCGACGGCCAGCTGGTCCGCCATCGCGCGCACGTGGGCGGGCGTCGAGCCGCAGCAGCCGCCGACGACGTCGACGCCGAGATCCACCAGTCGTCGCGCGTGGGCGCCGAGCTCGTCGGGCCCGACCGTGTAGACGAAGGTGTCACCGGAGACCTCGGGGAGCCCGGCGTTGGACTGCGCCACCAGCAGCACACCCTCGGGGCGCGCCTGCACCATCTCGGCGACGATGGTCTCCATCTCCTCCGGCCCACGGCCGCAGTTGGCGCCCACGCCGGTGGCGCCGGCCTCGGCCAGCGCGCGGACGGCGTCGCCGGGACGCACGCCCATCATGGTGCGCAGGTTGGTGTCGAAGCTGAGCGTCACCAGCACCGGCAGGTCGGGGGCGACCTCGTGGGCGGCGGCCACGGCGGCGCTCGCCTCGGCCAGGTCGCTCAGCGTTTCGATGAGGATCAGGTCGGCGCCGCCGTCGACCAGGCCGCGGATCTGCTCGGCGAAGATCGCCTGGGCCTCGGCCTCGTCCATGGTGCCCAGCGGCGCCATCAGCTCGCCGGTGGGCCCGACGTCGCCGGCGACCAGCAGGTCGTGGGCGTCGGCGACCTCGCGGGCGAGCCGAGCACCGGCCTCGCTCAGCTCGTGCACCCGCTCGCCCAGGCCGTGCATCTCCAGGCGGGGCCGGGTGCCGCCGAAGGTGTTGGTGGTCAGCAGCTGCGAGCCGGCCTCGGCGTACGCCCGGTGCAGCGCGCGGATGACGTCGGGGCGCTCGACGTTCCACAGCTCACCCGAGCCGCCGTCGTCGAGGCCGTGGTCCTGCAGCCAGGTGCCGGTGGCGCCGTCGAGCAGGACCGGGCGGGAGGAGAGATTCACAGGCACGGGGAGATGCTAGGCCGTGCGGACCAGGTCCACGGCCCACGTCCACAGCCCGGGTCCACGGCCTAGGTCCGCGGCGTCAGCCGCACCCCGCGGGGCATCTCGGGAGCCGGGATGCTGGGGTGACGGTCGTCGTCGGGGAGCGCGAACCGGCCCGGCTCGCCGTCGTCGAGCAGCGCCTGCCAGGCGCGGCGGTACTCGGCGATCTCCTCGTGGCTGCGGCCCACGAAGTTCCACCACATCACCAGTCGCTCGCCCAGCGGGACCCCGCCGAGCAGCACCAGCCGGGTGGGCTCGAGGGCCTGCAGCTGCAGCGTGTTGTGCCCGGGCGGCACGTAGCCCAGGCGGGAGCCGGCGACCGGCTCGCCGTCGAGCACCACATTGCCGGTGTCGACCAGCACGCCGTGCTCGTAGGCAGGATCGACCGGCACGGTGAGCCGGACGCCGGCGGCGAGGGTGAGCTCGGCACCGAGCAGCCCGGAGTAGGTCGTGACCGGTGAGCGGCCGCCGAGCACCGCACCGAGGAAGACCCGCGCCCACCAGCCGTGGCCGTCGACCACCGGGGGCACGTAGTGCTCGAACCCGGGCTCTATCTCGCGGCTGGCGTCGGGCAGCGCCAGCCACAGCTGGACGCCGTGCAGCACCTCGGTGCCGTCGGTGGAGATCTCGGAGTGGCTGATGCCGCGCCCGGCTGTCATCAGGTTCATCTCGCCGGGGCGGACGACGGCGCGGTGACCGGCGCTGTCGCGGTGCTCGATCTCGCCGGTGAACAGCCAGCTGACGGTCTGCAGGCCCGTGTGCGGGTGTGGCGGCACGACCATGCCGCCGGTCTCGGCGACGGCGTCGGGCCCGTAGTGGTCGGCGAAGCACCACGCACCGATGGTCGTCCGGCCGCGGCTGGGCAGCGTGCGCCGGACCGTCATCGATCGCAGGCCTCCGAGCGGGACGTCTCGGGGACCGATCACCTCCACGCTCACGACCTCAGCGTAGGTCGCGAGCGCTACCGCGTCCGGCTCAGGCCGAGGCGGCGTAGGTCAGGCAGTCGGCCGGGTCGTCACCGGCGCCGATCTCGATGCTCTCGGCATGACACTCCAGCGACTCGTTGTGGACGCAGTCGGCACGGTGGCAGGCGCCCACCTGGGCGGTGGTGTCGTTGCCGGCCGGGGAGTCGGTGTGGATGTAGGTGCCGCAGGCGGAGTGGTCACCGGTGACGGTGATGGCTCCGGCATGACAGTCGTGGTCGTGGTTGTAGGAGCAACCCTCGACACTGCAGGTGCTGATGACGGGGAGCTGGGTCATGAGCCCACCATCGCCCCGACGCCGGCGCGCGTCCAGCCAGGTGAGGCTGCCCTCAGCGGCCGCCGCCGGCATCGGTCGCGTGTGGCTCACGGAATAGCCGTGACCACCAGATCGCTCGTATCATTGAACCTTCAACCAGTGGGGAGCGATCATGCAGTTCGGGATCTTCACCGTCGGCGACGTCACGCTCGACCCGACCACCGGGCGCGTGCCCACGGAGCAGGAGCGGATCAAGGCGACGGTCGCCATCGCCGAGAAGGCCGAGGAGGTCGGCCTGGACGTCTTCGCCACCGGCGAGCACCACAACCCGCCGTTCATCTCCTCCAACCCGACCGCGACGCTGGCCTTCGTCGCCGCGCGGACAGAGCGGATCATCCTCTCGACCGCGACCACCCTGATCACCACCACGGACCCGGTGCTCATCGCCGAGGACTACGCCAAGCTGCAGCACCTCGCCGACGGACGCGTCGACCTGGTGATGGGTCGCGGCAACACCGGACCGGTCTACCCGTGGTTCGGCAAGGACATCCGCCAGGGCCTCCCGCTGGCCGTCGAGAACTACGCGCTCCTGCACCGGCTGTGGCGCGAGACCGACGTCGACTGGCAGGGCCGGTTCCGCACCCCGCTGCAGGGCTACACCTCCTCGCCACGGCCGCTCGACGACGTGCCGCCCTTCGTCTGGCACGGGTCGATCCGCTCGCCGGAGATCGCCGAGCAGGCCGCGTACTACGGCGACGGCTTCTTCGCCAACCACATCTTCTGGCCCGCCTCGCACACCGAGCAGATGGTGGGGCTCTACCGGCGCCGCTTCGAGCACTACGGCCACGGCTCGGCCGACCAGGCCATCGTCGGCCTGGGCGGACAGGTGTTCATGCGGGCCAACAGCCAGGACGCGGTGCGGGAGTTCCGGCCGTACTTCGACAACGCCCCGGTCTACGGCCACGGCCCCTCGCTGGAGGACTTCATGGCCCAGACCCCGTTGACCGTCGGGAGCCCACAGCAGGTCATCGAGCGCACGCTGGGCTTCCGTGAGTACGTCGGGGACTACCAGCGCCAGCTGTTCCTCATGGACCACGCCGGACTGCCGCTGAAGACCGTGCTGGAGCAGCTGGACATCCTCGGCGAGCAGGTGGTGCCGGTGCTGCGCGAGGAGTTCGCGAAGCTCAAGCCGGCCCACGTGCCCGACGCGCCCACGCACCAGTCGCTGCTGGAGTCGCGACGGGTGGCCGCGTGATGCGCACCGTCGCCGTCGTCTCCGCCGGGCTCAGCAACCCCTCCACCACACGGCTGCTGGCCGACCGGCTGGCCGAGGCCACCGACCGTGCGCTGCGGCTGGGCGGCGAGCAGGTCGAGGTGGTGCACGTGGAGCTGCGCGACCTGGCGCACGCGCTCACCGACCACCTGCTCACCGGCTTCCCCAGCGGCCCGCTCGCCGAGGCGATCGCCGGTGTCGCCCGCGCCGACGCCCTCATCGCCGTGACGCCGGTGTTCAGCGCCTCCTACAGCGGCCTGTTCAAGACGTTCTTCGACGTCGTGGAGCCGGGCACGCTGGAGGGCAAGCCGGTGCTGCTGGCCGCCACCGCCGGCACCGCCCGCCACTCGCTGGTGGTCGACGTCGCCATGCGACCGCTCTTCGCCTACCTGCGGGCCGACGTCGTCGCGACCGGCGTCTTCGCCGCCACCGACGACTTCGGCGGCGCCGACGCCATCACCCCGCGCGTCGACCGCGCCGCCCGCGAGCTCGCCGACAAGGTCGTCGGGCGGCTCCCGGTGGCGGCTGTGGCCGACCCGTTCGCCGAGCCGGTGCCGTTCGAGGAGCTGCTGCGCGGATAGCCGTCATTCCCCGCACGTGCGGGGATTGCGGCTCCAGGGCAGGAGAAGACCTGACCACCGACCGCAGTTCATGACCCCTCGCCCGGTCGGTCCACCCCCGGCTCAGACGACGTCCAGCCCGACGTCGAGGACCACGACCGAGTGCGTGAGCGCCCCGACGGCGAGGTAGTCGACGCGGGTCGAGGCCACGGCTCGGGCGTTCTCGAGGCGCAGGCCGCCGCTGGCCTCGAGCATGACGCCGGCGGGGCGACGACGCACGGCCTCGCGGAGGTCGGCCAGCGAGAAGTTGTCGAGCAGCACCTGCTCCGCGCCGTGGTCGAGCGCCTCGTCGAGCTGGTCGAGGGAGTCGACCTCGACCTGCACCACCAGCGTGCCGCGCGGGTGGGCGGCGTAGGCCGCGTCCAGCGCCGCCCCGACTCCCCCGGCCGCCGCGACGTGGTTGTCCTTGATGAGGATCGCGTCGTAGAGGCCGGCGCGGTGGTTGACGCCGCCGCCGCAGCGCACGGCGTACTTCTGCAGGTCGCGCAGCAGCGGCAGCGTCTTGCGGGTGTCGCGGATGCGGGCGCCGGTGCCCTCGACCGCGTCGACCCACGCGCGCGTCGCGGTGGCGACGCCGCTGAGGTGGCCGAGCAGGTTGAGGGAGGTGCGCTCGAGGCGCAGCACCTCGCGAGCGGGTGCCTCCCAGACCGCGAGCCGCCGACCGGCCTCGACGCGGTCACCGTCGCTCGCGTCGACGACCAGACCCGGGCACAGCGCCTCCACCACCTGCAGCCCACATACGACGCCCGGCTGGCGGGTGACGTAGCCGACCCGCAGCACGGCGTCGGCGGGCACCGTGGCCAGCGAGGTGAGGTCACCGGCGTCGCCGAGGTCCTCGGCGAGGGTGGCGGCGAGCAGCGCGTCGAGGTCCATCACGCCACCAGCGCCGCAACGTCGGAGCGACGGTGGCAGCCCACGCTCTCGCGCCGGGCCAGCGCCGCCGCCACCACGGCCGCCGCCACCCGGCAGGTGGCGTCGAGCTCGATGCGCGGGGCGAGCCAGTCGGCCGCCCGGCCGAGCCCCTCGGCGTCGCGGACGATGCCGGCGTGGGCGTCCATCAGCGCCGAGGCCCGAGCGGCGAGCACCGGGTCGCGGGCGACGAGCACGTCGCGCGAGGCGCCGGCCGGCAGCGAGGGCAGCTCCAGGGTGAGGCCGGCCGCCACGCGGGCGCCGTAGACCAGCCCCTCGAGCAGGCTGTTGGAGGCCAGCCGGTTGGCGCCGTGGACGCCGGAGTCGGCCACCTCGCCGACGGCGTAGAGCCCGGGCAGGCTGGTGGCGCCCCAGCGGTCGGTGGTGACGCCGCCGCACAGGAAGTGCTGGGCCGCGCGCACCGGCACGAGGTCGCGGGCGGGGTCGACGCCGATCGCCTCGCAGGCCGCCGTCACGGTCGGGAAGTGCCGGCGGACCTCGGCCACCCCGCGGCAGTCGAGCCAGACGTGCTCGCCGCCGCCCGCCTCGTGGACGGCGGCCGCGACGACGTCGCGAGGGGCCAGGTCGGCCAGCGGGTGGCGACCCTGCATGAACGCCGTGCCCGCCCGGTCGCGCAGCACGGCGCCGTCGCCGCGCAGCGCCTCGGTGACCAGCGGCAGCTGGCCCGAGCCGCCCGTGGCCAGCGCGGTGGGGTGGAACTGCACGAACTCCAGGTGGCTGGTGGCCGCGCCCGCGGCCAGGGCCAGGGCGAGCCCGTCGCCGCGGACTCCCTCGGGGTTGGTCGTGGCGCCGTAGACGTGGCCCAGCCCGCCGGTGGCCAGCACCACGGCGCGAGCGGCGATGTGCTCGCCGTCGGCGGTCACGACGCCGGTCACCTGGCCCGCGGTGAGGCTGAGCCCGACGACCCGGGCGCGGCGGCGGTGCAGCGAGGAGCCGGCGGCGTGCAGCGTCCGCCAGACCTCGGCGCCCGTCGCGTCGCCGTCGGTGTGCACCACCCGGCGCCGGCCGTGGCCGCCCTCGCGGGAGCGCTGCAGCGAGCCGTCGGCCTCGCGATCCAGGCGGGCGCCGCGGCCGACCAGCTCGGCCACGCGAAGGGGACCCTCCTCGGTCAGCCGCCGCACGGCGTCGGGGTCGCAGAGCCCCGCGCCGGCGACCTGGGTGTCGACGGCGTGTTCCTCGGCCGGGTCGGACCCGAACGCCGCGGCGATGCCGCCCTGCGCCCACCGCGTGGAACCGTCGGCGTCCTCGAGCACCAGCACGTCGCGGGTCGCGGCCAGCCCGAGCGCCGCCGACATCCCGGCGACACCGGAGCCGACGACCACGACGTCGTGGGCGCTCACTCGCCACCGCCCGGCTCACCGAGGCGGATCATCGCCTCGACCGAGTGGCGCGCCCGCTCGGCAACCGCCGGCGGGACGCTCACCTCGTCGCGTCCCTCACGCAGGCAGCGCACCAGCAGGTCGGGCGTCGTCATCTTCATGTAGCGGCACGAGGCCTTCTCGTTCATGGCCAGGAACTCCGTGCCCGGCTTGGCCTTGCGCAGCTGGTGCAGCATGCCGATCTCCGTGGCTACCAGCACCGTCGAGGCCGTGGCGGCGCGCGCGGCCTCGACCATGCCACCGGTGGAGAGCACGTGGGTGCGCTCCTTCGGCAGCACGCCCTCCTCGGCCAGCCACAAGGCCGAGGTGGCGCAGCCGCACTCGGGGTGCACCAGCAGCTCGGCGTCCGGGTACGCCGCCACCTGGCGGCGGACGTCGTCGGGGCTGATGCCTGCGTGCACGTGGCACTCCCCCAACCACACCTGCAGGTTGCGGCGCCCGGTCACCCGACGCACGTGGGCGCCGAGGAACTGGTCGGGCAGGAACAGCACCGGCACGTCCTCGGGCACCGAGTCGACCACCTCGACGGCGTTGGAGGAGGTGCAGCAGATGTCGGCCTCCGCCTTCACCTCGGCCGAGGTGTTGACGTAGGCCACCACCACCGCGCCGGGGTTCTCCTCGCGCCAGCGGCGCACGTCGGCCGCGGTGACGGTGTCGGCCAGCGAGCAGCCGGCCTGGTCGGTCGGGATCAGCACCGTCTTGTCGGGGCTGAGCAGCTTCGCGGTCTCGGCCATGAAGTACACCCCACAGAGCACGATGGTCGAGGCGTCGGTGGTGGCCGCGTGCCGCGCGAGGGCGAGCGAGTCGCCGACGACGTCGGCGACGTCCTGGATCTCCGGACGCATGTAGTTGTGGGCCAGCACCAGCGCGTCTCGATGCCGCGCCAGCTCCTTGACCTCGCTCTGCCAGTCCGTCATCGTCGCGGTCATGTTTTCGCCTCACAGTCGATAACCGGTGTCGACGACACTAACATCGATCCGCGTGGAACCCTTCCCTGCCTACCCCCACGAGGTGCTGGGCATCGTGCTCTCGGTGCGCGAGCCGGGACTCAGCGTGCTGCTGTGGCGACGTCGCAGCGATCCCGACGCGGGCCGCTGGGCGCTGCCGGGCGGCGGGATCGGGCCACGACAGCGGCTGCGCGAGGCGATCACCGAGCACCTGGGAGCCAAGGTCGACGTCCGCGAGGTGGCCTGGCTGGAGCAGGTGGCCACCCACAGCAGGGTCGACCGCGACCCGCGGGCGCGAGTGCTGGCCACCGGCTACCTGGCCATCGTCCCGCCCGACGCCGAGCCGGCGCTGCCCGACGACACCGCGTGGCACCCGGTGGCCGACCTGCCGCCCCTGGCCTTCGACCACGTCGACTTCATCAGCGCCGCCAGCGAGCGGCTGCGGGCCAAGCTGAGCTACACCAACATCGGGTTCGCCCTGGCGCCGCGCGAGTTCACCATCCAGCGACTGCGCGAGGTGGTCAGCGCCGCCCTGGGATACGACGTCGGCGCCACCAACCTGCAGCGCGTGTCGACCCGGCGTGGGCTCATCGAACCCACCGGCGAGCACAGCGCCCCCGGCCCCGACGGCGGGCGGCCGGCCGCGCTCTACCGCTTCCGCAGCCGGGTGCTGGAGATCACCGATCCCTTCGCCGTGCTGCGTCCTCCCGAGCGCCGTTGACCTGAATCGCTCAAGAACCGCTGGGGAGTGCCGATCTCCAAGGGCGAGACACCGTTGTCATCGACCTGGAGAGCCCGGAGGGGTACCCGTGTTCACTCGATCTTCGCGCCAGGACCGGGCGCTGTCGTCGCAGGACTTGCTCGAGGAGAGCCGCCGCGACGCCAGGGCCGTGCTCAGCGTGCTCGAGGCGCTCGCCGGCGCCGAGGACGTCGACACCGCGGCGCGGCTGGCGCTCGACGCCGTCCGCGAGGCGTTCGGCCTGGCCTACGGCTCGTTCTGGCGCGTCGACCCCGAGGTCGGCGAGCTGCGCTTCGCTGTGGAGTCCGGGTCGGCCGGCGCGGAGTTCCGCGAGGTCACCATGCAGGCCAGCTTCGCCGAGGGCGTGGGGCTCTCCGGTCGCGCCTGGCGGGCCCGGGACCTCGTCTTCGTGCCCGAGCTGGCCGAGGTGACCGACTGCGTCCGCGCTCCCGCGGCCGGCCGGGCCGGGGTGCGCAGCGGCATCTGCTTCCCGATCCTGCACGCCGGTCGCGTGATCGGCACGATGGACTTCTTCGCCACCGAGACGCTCGACCCCAGCCCGGAGCGGCTGGCCGCGATGCGCGCGGTCGGGGTGCTGGTCAGCCAGGCCCTCGACCGGCTCTTCGAGGCCGACCAGCAGCGGCAGGCGTTCGCCGACCTCACGGCGGTGACCGTCGTGCTCAACGAGCTCGCCCGCGCTACCGACCGCAGCGCCGCGGTCACCGCCGCCCTGGACACCATCCGCCGCGAGTTCGGCTGGGCCTACGGGTCCTACTGGCAGATCGACCGCGACGCGGCCGTGCTGCGCTTCGCCCAGGAGTCGGGCACCGCCGGCGCCGAGTTCCGCGAGGTGACGCTGGCCGCCTCGTTCGCCGAGGGCGTCGGCCTGTCCGGGCGCGCCTGGCGGCAGCGCGAGCTGGTGTTCGTGGCCGACCTGGCCGAGGTCACCGACTGCGTGCGGGCCCCCGCCGCCGGCCGCGCCGGCGTCAAGTCCGGGGTCTGCCTGCCCATCCTGGTGCGCGGCGAGGTCGTCGGCACCATGGACTTCTTCGCCACCGAGACCCTCACCCTCTCCGACAGTCGTCGCGACGCGCTGCGCAGCACCGTCTCGCTGGTCTCGCACGCGTTCGAGCGACTCGACGCCTCCGACCGCGTCCGCGCGGCGGGCTCGGCGATGGTGGTCTCGATCGACGAGGTGGGCCGCAACGTCGACCGGGCCACGTCGGTGGCCGGCGGCGCGCTCGAGCTCACCTTGCAGGCCGACGCCGCGGCCGGTCGGCTCTCGGAGTCCAGCACGGCGATCGGCAACATCGTCAAGACGATCTCGACCATCGCCGGGCAGACCAACCTGCTGGCGCTCAACGCCACCATCGAGGCCGCCCGGGCCGGTCAGGCCGGCAAGGGCTTCGCGGTCGTGGCCGGCGAGGTCAAGGAGCTCGCCGCCGAGACCGCGCGGGCCACCGAGGACATCGGTCGACGGGTCGGCACCATCCAGACCGACGTCGCCGCCGTGGTCGAGGCACTCACCTCGATCGGCCGCACGGTCGAGGAGGTCACCCAGACCCAGGCCGAGATCGGCACCGTGCTCGCCGAGCAGAGCGCCGTGACCCGCGACGTGGTGGCCGACGCCTGAGCCGTCGACCACCGCGGAGCGAACCTAGGGCCGCAGCAGGACCTTGCCCACGCGACCGGGCTGCTGGGTGGCGCGCACCGCGTCGGCCACCTCCTCGAAGGGGTGGACGGCAGCGACCGGCAGCGTGAGCTCGCCGGCGGCGACCCGCTCGACCAGCTCGCGCAGCAGCGCCGCACGGACGGCCGGCTCCAGCTCGCGGCTGACCCGGGCTCCCCAGAAGCCCTTCACCGTGGCCTGCTTGAAGATCAGGTCGCCGGACCCGATCTCCATGACCGGCGAGTTCATCGCGCCGAAGGCCACCAGCGTGGCGTCGTCGGCCAGCACCGAGAGCACCTCGCCCGAGGCGCGACCGCCCAGCGAGTCGACTCCGGCCACCAGGGGCGCGCCGCCGGTCAGCGCAGCGACCTGCTCGCGCCAGTCCTCGGCGTCGGTGGCGACGATGCCCTCGATGCCCTGCTCGGCCAGCTCGGCCACGGCGGCGGAGCGGCGCACCAGGCCCACCACGTGCAGCCCGCGCGCCGCGGCCAGCTGGGCGACGATGCGCCCGACCGCGCCGTTGGCGGCGTTCTGCACCAGCCAGGATCCAGCCGGCAGGTCCAGGGAGTGCAGCAGGCTGATGGCGCTGAACGGCATCGCCACCAGCTGGGCCGCCGCCTCGTCCGGTACGCCGTCGGGCACCGGCAGCAACCCGGCCGCCGGCGCGATGACGTACTCCGCCCACACCCCGAAGGTCGCGCTGGAGACCACCCGCTGGCCGACCTCGAGACCCTCGACGCCGGGGCCGAGCGTGTCGACCACCCCCAGGGCCTCTGTGCCGGACGCCGCGGGCAGCTCCGGCTTGAAGCCGTAGGTGCCGCGGACGGTCCACAGGTCGTGCTGGTGGATGGGCGAGAGCACCGTGCGGATGCGAACCTCGCCCTCACCCGGCTCGGGCATCGGGCGCTGCTCGACCACGAGGACGGTCTCGGGCTCGGCGAAGGTGTGGTGCACGACGGCACGCATGGGGCGGTTCCTCCTGGGACTGCGGGGCGGGCTGGTGGCGGGAAGGGTGCTGAAGCTGGACGCGGTCAGTCGTCGCTGACGGTGATGGCGACGTCGATGTTGCCGCGGGTCGCGTTGGAGTAGGGGCAGACCTGGTGGGCGGCGTCGGCGAGCGCCTGCGCCTGGTCGTGGTCGAGGCCGGGGATGACGACCTCGAGCTCCACGGCGAGCTGGTATCCGCCCTCGCCGTTGGGGCCGATCTGCACCCGGCCGCCCACCGAGGATCCCTCGACGTCGACCTTCTCGCGGCGCGCGATGCCCTGCAGCGCGGAGTGGAAGCAGGCGGCGTAGCCCGCGGCGAAGAGCTGCTCGGGGTTGGTGCCCTCGCCCGATCCGCCCATCGCGGTGGGGACGGCGAGGTCGAGGGCGAACGAGCTGGTGGCGACGCGGCCGTTGCGGCCGGCGCCGGTGGAGAGCGCCTCGGCGGTGTAGAGGACCTCGGCGGGGCTGGTGGTGGACATGCTGGTCATTCCTTCCTGGTGGTGCCCGCGTCCGAAGCGACGCGGTGCATGGTCTCGGTGAGGCGCTGCAGGGTCTCGATGAGCTCGCGCGCGGCCTCCTGCCCGGAGAGCCCGGTGCCGGCGGCGATCCGCTGCGGGATATGGGCGAGCTCGGCGCGCAGCTCCTCGCCGCGCTCGGTGGTGGTCACGGTGACGATCCGCTCGTCGGGCGAGCGGCGCTGCTTCTCCACCCACCCCGCCTGCTCCATCCGTCGCAGCAGCGGCGAGAGGGTGCCGGAGTCCAGCTGCAGCCGGTCGCCCAGCGTGGTGACGCTCTGGTCGCCCTCGACCCACAGCTGCACCAGCACGAGGTACTGGGGATAGGTCAGCCCCCAGGGCTCCAGCAGCGCCCGGTAGGCCTGGGTGGTCGCGCGGGTGGCGGCGTAGAGCGAGAAGCAGACCATCTCGTCGGTGATGGGCATGCTTAAATGATTGCGCACAACCTGGTTGTGCACAATCAAATGTGGCTCAGCCCACCGCGGCGGCCCGGGTGCGCTCGGCCAGGTAGTCGGCCGCGACGACCGGCTCGTACTCCGCGGAGCCGCCGACCGGGGGCGGCAGCGGCGCGATCAGCTGGTCCATGTCGGCCTCGAAGAAGAGAATGACGCTGATCAGCTCCTCCCCCGGCGCCCGGTCGCTGGGCGGCAGGACGCGGTGCCGGGTCGAGCGCCACCGGTCCGCGGTCCAGCGGGCCAAGATGTCGGCGATGTTCACCGTCAGCGCGCCCTCGACGTAGGGGGCGTCGGCCCACTCACCGTCGGGGGTCTGCACCTGCAGGCCGCCGTACCCGGGCTGGCGGTCCAGGACGGTGAGCATGCCCCAGTCGGTGTGCGGAGCCACCCGGAACTGCCCGTGCTGGGCGGCGCCGACCTCGCTCAGCGGTGGGTAGCGGTTGAGGTTGAAGGTGTGCGGCGAGAGCCGGGTGCGGTCGTAGAAGTAGGACTCCTCCAGACCGAGGGCGGTGGCCAGCATCCGCAGCAGGTCGTCGTAGAGGCCGTGCGCCAGGTCCATCCAGCGCCGGCCGAGCTCCTCGAGACCGGGTACGTCGGGCCAGCGGTTGGGCACGAACCACTCCGCGTCGAGGGCGGCGTCGCCGGTGACCAGCTCGCGGCCGAAGGTGAGGCTCTCCTTGAGGTCGGCCTTCGCGGTGTCGGCCACCTCGCCGTAGAAGGCGTTGGCCTCCGAACCCCGCGCCAGCCAGCCACGGCCGCCGACGTGCGTGCGGTAGTGCTCCTTCTGCTCGGCCGGCAGCGCGAAGAAGGCGCGCGCCGCCGTACGCAGGTCGGCCAGCAGCTCGACGGGGATGCCGTGGTGCTCGACGAGGAAGAAGCCCGAGTCCTGCATCGCCCGGTCGAGCCGGGCGGCGATGGCGGCGCGGTCGGCGTCGTGCCCGTCGCGCCACAGCGAGAGGTCGATCAGCGGGATGTCCGGGGTGCTCACCCGCTGCACGCTAGGACATGGCGCAGCGCCGACACGGCTGCGTCACGACAACTTCTCGCCGTCGTGACAGCAGACGCACGAAGGGGCTCCGAGCGCATCGCTCGGAGCCCCTCACGTCGAACGTGGCAGGTGAAGGATTCGAACCTTCGAAGGCAAAGCCGACGGATTTACAGTCCGCTCCCATTGGCCGCTCGGGCAACCTGCCGGGTTCGCTGGCCGCGTAGTCTGACCCACGCAGCGCAGCCGAGGATAGCGCAGCGCGACTCAGCCGAAGAAATCGTGAAGGAGCCACCCACCGTGGCGGACTCGTCGTTCGACATCGTCAGCAAGCTCGACCACCAGGAGGTCGACAACGCGCTCTCGCAGACCTCCCGCGAGATCGCGCAGCGCTACGACTTCAAGGGCACCGGCGCCTCGATCTCCTGGTCGGGTGAGAAGGGCGTCGAGATCGAGGCCAACGCCGATGACCGCGCCACCGCGGTGCTCGACGTCTTCAAGGAGAAGCTGGTCAAGCGCGACGTGTCGCTGAAGGTGCTCGACGCCGGCGAGCCGCGCCAGTCCGGCCAGGTCTCCAAGATCAGCGTGGCGCTGAAGGAGGGCATCACCTCCGAGGACGCGAAGAAGATCGGCAAGCTGATCCGCGACGAGGGGCCCAAGGGCGTCAAGGCGCAGGTGCAGGGCGACGAGCTGCGCGTGAGCAGCAAGAAGCGCGACGACCTGCAGGCCGTCATCGCCCTGGTCAAGGCCCAGGACTACGACTTCGCGGTGCAGTTCACCAACTACCGCTGAGCCCCGGATGCCGTGCCCGCACCCGTTACGGCGGCACCAGCAGGAGGCGCTGGCGGCGCTCGACCGCGCGCGGGAGGCCGGGGCGTCGCGCTGGTGGGTCACCATGCCGCCCGGCTCCGGCAAGACGCTGGTCGGCACCGAGGTCGCCCACGAGCTCGGTCGCACGACGGTGGTCCTCTCCCCCAACGCCGCCATCCAGATGCAGTGGGCCCGCACCTGGGACGCCTACGGCGGTGAGCCCGCCGGCACCGACCGCGGTCTCGACGCGGGCTTCACCTCGCTGACCTACCAGTCGCTTGCGGTCTTCGAGGACGACGAGGAGGAGGTCGCCGGCTCGCAGCTGGGACGGCTGCACGCCAACGGCGCCGCCCTGGTGGAGCGCATGCGCGAGGCCGGGCCGCTCACGTTGGTGCTCGACGAGTGCCACCACCTGCTCGAGGTGTGGGGCGAGCTGCTGCGCGAGGTGCTGGACTCGCTGCCCGACGCGGTGGTGCTCGGCCTGACCGCCACCCCGCCCACCGCGATGACGCGGCGCGAGGCCGAGCTGATCGACACGCTCTTCGGCCCGGTGCTCTACGAGGCGCGGATCCCGGCGCTGGTGAGGGAGGGCATCCTCGCGCCGTACGCCGAGCTGGCCTGGCTGACCACACCGACGGCCGACGAGTCGCGCTGGCTGGCCGAGCAGGCCACCCGCTTCGCCGAGCTGACCAGCGACCTCTTCGCCCCCGGCTTCGGCAGCACACCGTTCCCGCAGTGGCTGACGGCGCGGTTCGTCGACCCGGTCGAGCAGCGGCGCACCACGTGGGAGGAGCTGGCCGCCCGCGAGCCCGAGCTCACCGACGCCGCGCTGCGGATGGTGGCCGACGGCCTGCTGGCGCTGCCCGCGGGTGCGGTGCTGCGCGAGCGTCACCGGCGCCGGCTCGACCCCGAGGACTGGCGGCTGCTGCTGCAGGACTGGCTGCTCGGCGTGGTGGTGGCCCGGGCCGAGGAGGGCGACGAGAACGACCAGCGCGTGATCGAGGCGGTGCGCCGGACCCTGCCGGCGATCGGGCTGGTGTGGACCAAGCGAGGCATCCGCTCCGGTCGCAGCACCGTCGACCGGGTGACCGCGCGCTCCAGCGCGAAGCAGCAGGCGGTGGCCGCGATCCTGCGAGCCGACCGCTCGAGCCTGGGCGACGACGTGCGCGCGCTGGTCGTGTGCGACCACGAACGGGCGACGGCCACCAGCCGCCGCCGGCTCGACGGGTCGGCTGCGCCCGACCCCGCCGGCTCGGCCCTCGGCGTGCTCCAGACGCTGCTGGCCGACCCCGACACCGCCGCTCTCTCCCCCCTGCTGGTCACCGGCCGCACGGTGGCCGGCTCCGCCGAGACGCTGGAGGCGCTGCGCGAGCACGTCGCGGCCACCGACACCGCGCTCGCGGTGGCGCTGCGCGTCGACACCACCGACGAGGGTCCGATGCTCACCGGCCCCTGGACCAGCCGGGTCTGGACGGCCCACGCCACCGACTTCCTGCGGGTGGGCGGCACCCGGGCACTGGTGGGCACCCGCGGGCTGCTGGGCGAGGGCTGGGACGCCCCCTGCGTCACGACCCTGGTCGACCTCACCACGGCCACCACCGCCACCGCTGTAGTGCAGACCCGCGGCCGGGCGCTGCGGACCGACCCCGACCGGCCCGAGAAGACGGCGCTGATCTGGTCGCCGGTGTGCGTGTACGAGGGGCACGTCGCCGGCACGAACGACTGGGAGCGCTACGTGCGCAAGCACCGCGGCTACTTCACCGTCGACGAGAAGGGCACCGTCGTCGACGGCGTGGCCGGGGTCGACGCCCGGTTCGGCAACGACGCGCCCCCGCCCACCGAGCAGTTCGACGCCATCGACGCCGCCATGCTCGTCCGCGCCGAGCGGCGCGAGGAGGTTCGGGAGAACTGGCAGGTGGGCCAGCACTACGAGGACCGCACGGCGAGTGTGGTGCGGGTGCGTCGCGACCCGACGCACGTGTCGTCGGCGCTCGCCGCCGCGCGCGTGACGGCCACCGGTCTGGTGCCGTGGTCGCTGGCGAGCCGACGCCGCCCCCAGGCCTGGCCGGCCTGGACCGCGGCGCTGCTGGCAGTGCTCGTGGTGGCCGTCGTGCTGCTCGGGCTGCCACCGGCGTGGCTGGCCGCGGCCGCCGTGCTCGTCGTGCTCGGTGCCGCGTGCTGGGGTCGCTCGCGGCTGCTGGCCGCCAGCCGGCACCCGGTGACGGTCGGGCTGGTCGCGGCCAGCATCGCCGACGGCCTGCAGCGAGCCGGGCTCAGCGCCGCGGGCGCCGACGACCTGCACGGCGAGGTCACCACCGACGGCGAGGAGACCTTCCGTCTCGACACCGACGACGAGACCTCGGCGGTGTTCGCCGCGGCACTGGAGGAGGCGGTGTCGCCCATGTCGGGTCCGCGCTACGTCGTGCGCCGCGACGTCACCTCGCCGCCGCGCGGCGTCGGCGGCCTGCTGCGCGGGCTGGGCGCACTGACCGGTCGCGTGGCCGACGGCGAGGTCTGGCACACCGTGCCCGCGGTGCTCGCCACCACCCGCGACCGCGCCGACGCCTACGCCGCGGCGTGGGACCACTGGGTGGGCGGCGGGCCGGCCGTCTACGCCGGCTCCCCCGAGGGCGCCGGCGTGCTGGCCACCCACCGCGGCCTGGACCCCTTCGACGTCACCTGCGTGGTGCGTCGGGTCTGGCGCTGAGCGGCTCGGCTCAGTCCTCCGGCGCGACGTAGACCGCGTTGCGGTCCACCGTCATGTAGACGTCGTTGGCCACCGGTCGGCGGATCTCCTCGGCGATGTGGCCCAGCAGGCCGGCGCAGCGGGCCAGCAGCACGGTGCCGCGCAGGAGCTCCTGCGGAATGCCGAGGTCGGCGAGCGCGGCGCCGCTGACGCCGGCGCCGTTGAGCGGGAGCGTCTTGCCGAGGACACCTGGGTGCACGCGGCCGACAGCCTCGAACAGCGCCAGGTGGGGGCCGTAGAGCCCTTCCTCGTGGGCGATCTGGATCAGCCGCGGGGTGCGCGGGTCGCCCTCCTTGTGCACCGGGTGGCCCAGGCCGGGGACGAACCGGCCGGCCTCGCGCTGCCGGCGGACGGCGGCCTCGGCCACGACGTCCCAGGCGGCGTCGTCGCCCGGCAGCTCGTCGAGCCCGTCGAGCACCTCGGCGAGGAAGCGGCCGGTGTCCTCGGTGACGCCGAGGAACCGCGAGCCGCCGCCGAGCAACCCGGCCGCCAGTGCCCCCTGGATGGAGTCGGGGGCGCTGAGGTAGGTCAGACGGGCGGCGATCGCGGTCGGCGTGTAGCCGTGGTCGGCCAGCCCGAGGAGCACGGCCTCGAAGAGCCGGGCCTGCTGAGGCGTGGGCCGCTGCAGGGTGATCAGCCAGTAGGCGAGCTCGCCGAAGGTCACCTCGCCCATCAGGTCGGCGGCCAGGTCCTGGCCCAGCAGGGTGATGGTGGTGCCCTCGGAGGTACCCAGGGACGTGGGGAACTCGGGCAGCTCAGCCATGCTTCTCCTCGGGGTTCTTCGCCAGCCAGGACCGGATCTCGGCGCCGTGCTCGTCGAGGCCGGGCGGGGGACGGTCGTAGCGCGGCGGCGTGGCGCTGAACCGGATGGGGTTGCGCACGGTCGGCACGTCGCCGGCCATCGCCACCGGGTCCAGGCCCAGCGACTCGGCGAGCTCGACGCCGCCCCGGACGTCGTTGATCGGGCCGCAGGCGATGCCGTCGGCCGACAGCAGGTCGAACCACTCCTGCGCCGAGTGCACCGAGAGCAGGTCGGTCAGGATCGGCCGCAGCTCGCCGCGGTACTCGTTGCGGTGGGCGACGGTGTCGAAGCGCTCGTCGTCGGCCAGGTCGGGCGCGCCGAGCGAGGTCACCAGCCGCCGGAACTGGGTGTCGTTGCCGACGGCGATGATGAGGTCGCCATCGGCAGTGGCCATCGGCTCGTAGGGGTAGAGGCTCAGGTGCTCGTTGCCCATGCGGTGCGGCACCACTCCGCCCGCGACGTAGGCCGAGGTCTGGTTGACCATGGTCGACATTGCCGTGGAGAGCAGGTTGGTCTCGACGTGCTGACCCTCGCCGGTCGCGTCGCGGTGGCGCAGCGCGGCGAGGATCGCGATGACCGACTGCAGCCCGGTCATCACGTCGAAGACCGAGATGCCCGAGCGGTAGGCCGGCCCGTCGGGGCTCCCGGTGAGGCTCATCAGCCCCGACGAGGCCTGCACCAAGATGTCGTAACCGGGCAACGAGCGACCGCCGTCCGCGCCGAACCCGCTGATCGAGCAGTACACGCTCGCCGGGTTGCGGCGGGCGACGTCGTCGTAGCCCAGGCCGTAGCGGTCCAGGCCGCCGGGCTTGAAGTTCTGGATGAACACGTCGGCGCGGGTGGAGAGCTCGTGGGCCAGCACCAGGTCGTCGGCGTCCTTGAGGTCGAGCACGACCGAGCGCTTGTTGCGGTTGATGCCCAGGAAGTAGGTGCCGACGCCGTCACGCACGGGCGGGGTCCAGTGGCGGGTGTCGTCACCGCCGGGGCCCTCGACCTTGATCACGTCGGCGCCGAGATCGGCCAGCAGCATGGTGGCGTACGGCCCGGCCAGCACGCGCGAGAAGTCGGCCACCAGCAGCCCGTCGAGCGGTCCGGTCACGAGAGGTTCCTCCTTGACATGTGGCAGCGGTTACACGAGCGTGTCCATGGAGCGGACACATGTCCGCAGAACAGATCGGAAGGTAGCACGCCATGAGCAGCTCGATCGTCTTCCGTCACGGGACCGTCCTCACGATGGACGACGCCCGCACGGTCCTGCCCGACGCCGACGTGCTCGTCGTCGACGACAAGATCGAGGCGGTGGGCACGAACCTGACAGTGCCAGAGGGCACCGAGGAGATCGACGCCAGTGGCGGCATCCTCATGCCCGGCATGGTCGACACCCACCGGCACATGTGGCAGACCGCGATGCGCGGCTACGGCGCCGACTGGACCCTGACGCAGTACTTCGTGTGGAACTACCTCGAGCACGGCAAGCACTTCCGGCCGCAGGACATCTACGCCGGCAACCTGCTCTCGGCCCTCGACGCGGTCGAGGCCGGCGTCACCACCAGCGTCGACTGGTCGCACAACCTGCAGACCACCGACCACGCGCGCGCCGCGGTCGACGCGCTGCGCGAGGTGCCGGCAAGGTTCGTGCTGGCCTACGGCAACATCCAGGCCGGCCCGTGGGAGTGGTCGACCACCCCGGAGTTCAAGGCCTTCGTCGACGAGCTTCCCCGCTCGGACATGCTCGGCTTCCAGATGGCCTTCGACGTCACCGGCGACCCGACCTTCCCCGAGAAGGCGGCCTTCGAGGTGGCCCGCGAGCTCGGCGTGCCCGTCACCACCCACGCCGGTGTGTGGGGCGCCACCAACGACGACGGCATCCGGCTCATGCACGAGGGCGGCTTCATGACGCCCGAGACCGTCTACGTGCACGCGGCGACGCTGAGCGAGGACTCCTACCAGCGCATCGCCGCCAGCGGCGGCTCGGCCTCGGTCTCCGCCGAGAGCGAGTCGACCTGCGGCCAGGGCTACCCCTCGAGCTGGGCGCTGCGCCGCCACGGCATCCCGGTCTCGCTCTCGGTCGACACCAGCGTGTGGTGGAGCGGCGACGGGTTCTCCGCGATGCGCTCGACGCTCTCGGCCGACCACGCCCGCGAGCACACCGAGGCCCACGCCGCCGGCGACACCGTGACCAACCTCGGCCTGCGCGCCGCCGACGTCGTCGACTGGGCCACCCGCGGCGGGGCGAAGGCGCTCGGGCTCGACGACAAGATCGGCAGCCTGGAGAAGGGCAAGCAGGCCGACGTGGTGCTGATCAAGAACGACGACTCCCCGGTGATGTTCCCGATCCTCAACCCGTTCGGCCACGTGGTCTTCCAGGCCCAGCGCGGCGACGTCGACACCGTGCTGGTCGACGGCAAGGTGCTCAAGCGCGGCGGCCGCCTGGTCGACGCCGACCTGGCCAAGGCGCGCGCCGCTGTGGCCGACACCGTCGAGCACTTGCGCTCGACGCTCGGCGAGGAGGAGTGGGAGAAGGGCATGACCCCGGACATCCCGGAGTCGAAGGTGCTCGACAACCCCTACACCTACACCGACTACGCCGACTCCTCCACGCACCGCCGGAGCAGCTGAGCCGGGCCGGGACAGCCGAGCCGCGACAGCCAAGCAGCACAGCCGAGTCAGGGATGGAGCTCGACCTGCGGCCGGGAGTGCCACGCGGCCCAGTCGTCGGCGACGCGACCGGCGGCCTGCACCAGCAGCGGGAGGTACTCCTCGGTCAGCGTGGCGACGCTGGTCTCGGCGGCGTGGACGGTGACGTTCATGGCGGCGCGCACCTCGCCGCCGCCGTCGCGCACCGGCACCGCGACCGAGCGGATGCCGCGGGCGAGCTCCTCGTCGGCCAGCGCCCAGCCGCGCTCACGGACGACGGCGAGCTCCTCGCCCAGGGCGGTCCGGTCGACCGGCGGCGCCGCGACTCCCGAGCGGGTGGGCTCGGCCAGCACCCGGTCGAGCTCCTCGGGCGAGAGCGCGGCGAGCAGCACCTTGCCCTGCGAGGCCACGACGGCCGGGAAGCGGGTGCCGATGTCGACGCGCAGCGCGATGATCTTCGGCACCGCGACCCGGGCGACGTAGACGATGTCGGAGCCGTCGAGCTGGCTCATCGAGGACGACTCGTGGGTCTGCGCGACGAGCTCCTCCAGGTGCGGGCGCGCCATCTCCCACAGGCCCAGCGAGCTCGCGTAGGCCGAGCCCAGGCGCAGCACCGCCGGAGTGAGGGCGAAGCGGCCGTCGGCCACCCGGACGTAGCCCAGCTCGGCCAGGGTCAGCAGCAGCCGCCGCGCGGTCGGCCGGGCCAGGTCGGTGGCCGCGGCCACCTCGGCCAGCGTCATCTCCCGGTGCAGGTCGTCGAAGCAGGTGAGCACGTCGAGGCCGCGCGCGAGTGCCTCGACGAAGTCCGGTCCGGTGCCGCGTCCTGCCACCTCAGGATCGTCCCACAGCGCCATACGCTCTGCGGACAGGTGTACGTTTTCACCGGTTCACCACGGCACCATGGTGAACCGACGGTCCCGGCGCCGACGCCGGAGCAAGGGAAGGTCTGACCATGGCCCAGCTGGTGGCGATCCTGGCCACGACGCACCACCCGTTCTACTACCGGACCAGCCAGCTGGCACCGGAGGAGGCGCCGCCCTTCGCGGCCGAGTGGGTGCGCAAGGTCGAGGCGTACCGCGAGACGCTGACGCGGGCGAACCCCGACGTCTTGGTGATGGTCGGCTCCGACCACTTCCACCAGATCTGGCTGGACAACATGCCGCAGTTCCTGGTGGGCAAGGCGCCGTTCTACGACGGCAACTGGGAGAACGAGATGCGGGAGTTCGGGCTCCCGAAGCTGTTCTTCAAAGGCCACGAGGAACTCTCGGCGTACATGCTGCGCGAGGGCATCGACAAGGGCTTCGACCTCGCCTTCTCCAACGAGCTGCGGGTCGACCACTCGGTCACCTGCCCGATCTTCACCGTGCGGCCGCAGAACGACCTCCCGATCGTGCCGATCTACACCAACATCTTCGCGCCGCCGCTGCCCCGGCCCGAGCGCTTCGTGGCCCTGGGCCGCACCATCCGCGAGATCATCGACGCCTGGCCCAGCGACCTGCGCGTCGCCGTCATCGGCACCGGGCACCTCTCCTTGGAGCTGGGCGGTCCCCGCCAGTTCGGACCGCACGGCCCCGACCCGGAGTTCGACGCCCGGGCCGTGGAGTGGATCGGCAACGGCGACATCGACGGCTGCCTCTCGGAGGTGACGCTCGACAGCCTGCACGCGCCGGGCAACGCCACCCACGGCTTCATGGACTTCATGCTGATGATGGGCATCGCCGGACACGTGAAGGCCGACTACGCCGACCACCTGGATCTCTTCCACACCATGGAGGCCTACTTCACCTGGTACCCCAACCCGCAGCTGATCGAGGGGACGCGGTCGTGAGCAAGTACCTGCTGAACAAGTTCCTCTACACCGTCGACCGCGACGCCGAGCTCACCGAGCGCTACCGCGAGGACCCCGCCGCCCTCGTGGCCTGGTGGGAGAGCGAGCTCGCCGGGAAGCTCCTCAACAGCATCGACGCCGAGCAGACCACCTGGCTGCGGCTGACCGACGCCGAGCGCGAGGCCCTGGTCGCCCACGACCAGGTGGCGCTGTTCGAGATGGGCGCCCACCCGTTCCTCACGCTGACGCTGTGGATCGCGATGTTCGAGCGCGACTTCGACGAGCCGCTGGGCATGCAGCTGGACTACGCCGCGAAGCTGGCGCACGTCGAGCTCCCCTACCCCGCCATCGACACCTGAGCCACTTCTGAGCCGACCGGCGTAACCGCGAACTTACGCGTTCGCTCGCGATCGGTATTCCTGGCGAAACCACGCCGAAACACCTGGCCCGTTCCATCGAGTGATGGAACCGACCACGAACGACGCGCACCGCCACATCGGCGTGCTGCCGGCGTTCGGGTTCTACGGCGGCGCCCCGGTCAGGCCGGACCTGAGCGCCAGCGCCACCGTCACCGAGTTCCTGGCCCGGTTGGACGCCGAGCGGGTGGAGCGCACGGTCGTGCTGCCCAATTACGGCGTGCCCGACCCCGACGCCGCCTTCGGGCTCAACCACCTCGCCCTGGAGGCCGCGCAGCGCGACGACCGGGTGCGCTGCGGGCTGTGGCTCTCGCCGCTGGCCAGCGATGCCGAGCGCAACGACGCGGCTCTCGCGCTGGCCGGTGAGGCCGGCGTCGTCGCGCTGAAGACCAGCTTCCTGCTCGGCGGGGCTCCCGACGACCCCGACTGCCAGGAGCAGCTGGACCGCATCTTCACCACCGCGGCCGAGCGCGACCTCGTCGTGCACGTGCACACCTCCCCCGGCGCCGCCTCCGACATCGATCGCGTGGGCACCCTCGTGGAGCGCTACGGCGACGCCACGAAGATCCACCTCGTCCACCTCGGGGGCGGGATGAGCGGCCACATCAAGCTCATCGGCGGCCGCTTCTTCGACTGGGTCGAGGCCGGCAAGCGCGTCTACACCGACACCTCCTGGGCGATCGGCTTCGCCCCGACGTGGCTGGTCTCGGAGATCGAGCGCCGCGGTGTCGGCCACGACCGGGTGCTGTTCGCCACCGACACCCCGTGGGGCGACCACGCCGGCGAGTACGCCCGGCTGCGCGCGGCGGCCGGCGACGGCGAGCTGGCCGACGGCTTCTTCCGCACCAACCTCGCGACGCTCTACGACAGCTGAGCTCCACCCCAACCGAGTTAGCCCAACCCCACAAGGAGAAACATGTCCGCCTACGACGACGAGATCCTGGCCAACATGGAGAAGTCCGTGGCCGAGATCCCCCACCCCTCCCAGGAGAAGGGCACCAACCTCTACGGCAGCACGAAGCTCTTCCCCGACTACCAGGCCTCCGAGGGTCAGGCCTGGCTGACGCTGGTGCACGGCATCCCGCACGAGAGCTCGGTGAGCTTCGTGGCCGTCCTGCAGTCGACCCGCGCGCTGCGCAAGGGCTTCGACACCACCCTCTACTTCTACGGTCCGGGCACGTTGGCCTGCATGGACACCCGCGGCTTCCCCACGACCGGCGACGTCGCCTTCCCCGGCAACCAGAACATGAACGACGCGATCAAGACCTTCATCTCCGAGGGCGGCACGGTGCTGTGCTGCCGCTTCGGCATGGCGCTGCACGGGCTGCGCGAGGAGGACGTCATCGAGGGCGTCGTCCCGTGCCACCCGCTCGACGTGCAGGACGCCGTCATCCACTTCGCCAACAAGGGCGCCATCATCAACTCCGTCTACAACCTCTAGCGCCGTGGGCTCCTCGACCCGGGTGGACGTCGCGATCCGCGGCGTGCGCCTCATGGACGCTCCGGTGAGCCGTCGTGCCGGCGCCGGCCCCAGCGACGACGGCCACGTGCTGCTCGACGGGGTGGGCGCCGCGATCCCGCTGAACCCGCGCAGCCCCTACAGCGTCGACGGCGGCCGGCTGCTGCTCGACGGGGCGGACACCGGGATGGGCGTCGAGGCGGTGGCCCGGCCTCGCTTCTACGACCTCGTCACCGAGGACGGTGTGCCCTACGAGCAGATCGCCCGGCTGCACTCCGCGCACGTGCTGGCCACGACGGTCGTGCAGACCTGCGTGCGCTACGCGGAGTCCGAGCGGTGCCGGTTCTGCGCCATCGAGGAGTCGCTGCGCCAGGGCTCGACGATCGCGGTCAAGACCCCGGCCCAGATCGCGGAGGTGGCGCTGGCCGCCCACGAGCTCGACGGCGTCTCGCAGCTGGTGATGACCACGGGCACCTCTCGCGGTCGCGACCGCGGGGCCACCCATCTGGCCCGCTGCGTGCGGGCCGTCCGCGAGGTGCTGCCCGACCTGCCCATCCAGGTGCAATGCGAGCCGCCCGGCGACCTGGCCACACTGAGCGAGCTGCACCGGGCCGGGGCGAACTCGATCGGCATCCACGTGGAGTCCCTCGACGACGACGCCCGGCTCCGTTGGATGCCCGGCAAGGGCTCGGTGCCGATGTCGGAGTACCGGGCGGCCTGGGCCGAGGCGGTCCGCGTGTTCGGCTGGAACCAGGTCTCGACCTACCTGCTCATCGGGCTGGGCGAGGACCCCGACGAGCTGGTGGCGGGGGCCGAGGAGCTCATCGCGATGGGCGTCTACCCGTTCGTCGTGCCGTTCCGGCCGCTGGCCGGCACCTTGGCCACCGAGGTCGACCACGTGCCGGCGCCGGCGTACGAGGTGGTGGCCGACGTGACCTCGCGGGTGGCCGCGGCGCTGCGACGGGCCGGCATGGCCGGCGCCGACCAGGCGGCCGGCTGCGCGGCCTGCGGCGCCTGCTCGGCCCTGGGCTGCCAGGGAGGCTGAGATGACCACGACCCTCGACAACGGCATCCTGACCGGCAGCGACGCCGGTCCGGTCCCGGCGTTCACGGTGCTGCCCGCCGGCCGCCGCGAGCTCGACGCCCTCCACGCGCTGCGCCGGGAGGTCTTCGTCGGCGAGCAGGGCGTCTTCGACCACAGCGACCGCGACGAGGTCGACGAGGACCCGCGCACGGTGAGCCTGGTCGCGCTCGCCACCGACGGGCAGGTGCTCGGCGGGGTGCGGGTCCACCCGGCGCTGCGAGGAGCCGACATCGGCTGGTGGCGCGGCAGCCGGCTGGCGGTGGCCGCGTCGGCCCGGGCCGGCCTGGGCGTCGGCGCGGCCCTGGTGAGGGCCGCGTGCGTGCACGCCGAGGCGGCCGGGGCGTTGCGGTTCGACGCGACCGTCCAGACCCAGAACGTGCCGCTCTTCACCCGGCTGGGCTGGTCGACCCACGAGCCGGTCGACCTCCACGGCCGGCCCCACCGACGCCTGGAGTGGCCGGTGGCGCGGGTCCGCCGGCTGGTGGCCGCCACCAAGCAGCCGCTGGGCGGCCTCCTGGTCTCCCTCACCCGGCCCGGCGAGGGGTTCCTCGGCGACGACGGCGCGCCCGTGCCGGGCTCGGACCTGGTGGCGGCCTGCGACGCCATCGTCCCCGCGATGGTCGAGCGCGACCCCGAGTGGGCCGGCTGGTGCTCGGTGCTGGTGAACCTCAACGACCTGTTCGCGATGGGCGCCGCCCCGGTCGGGCTGCTCGACGCGGTGGCCGCCCGTGATGCCTCGTTCGCGCGACGGGTGCTGCGCGGCCTGGCCGACGCGGCCGCGGCCTACGACGTCGCGGTGCTCGGCGGGCACACCCAGCTCGGCGTGCCCGCCGCGCTCAGCGTGACCGCGCTAGGCCGCACCGACCGCCCGGTGCCGGGCGGCGGGGGCCGGGCGGGGCAGCGGCTCTCGCTCACCGCCGACCTCGGCGGGGGCTGGCGGCCCGGCTACACCGGCGCGCAGTGGGACTCCACCTCCCACCGCACCCCCGCCGAGCTGCGGGCGCTGCGCGAGGTGGTGCCGGCCCTGCGCCCGGCCGCGGCGAAGGACGTCTCGATGGCCGGGGTGGTGGGCACGACCGGGATGCTGGCCGAGGCCTCAGGATGCCGCGCCGTGCTCGACGTCGCCGACGTCGTGAAGCCCGCCGCCGCCACGACCGGCGACTGGCTGACCTGCTTCCCGGGCTTCGCCATGGTCACCGCCGACGCCCGGCCCGCCGACCTGCCCGGCTTCGTGAGCCACGCCAGGTGCGGTGAGCTGGTCGAGGGGTCCGGCGTGGGGCTGCGCTGGCCCGACGGCGTCGTCACCGAGGCGGTCGGTGCCGTGACCGGACTGGGGCCCGCGGCATGAGCGTGCTGGCCGCCCTGGCCGGGTGGTTCGGACGCGACGTCGAGGCCAACCTGGCGCGGATCGACGCGGTCGTCGAGGAGGCCCGGAGCCGTGGCGTGGAGCTGCTCGCGCTGCCGGAGGCCTGCCTGGGCGGCTACCTCGCCGCGCTCGACAGCACCGACGCGGCCGGCGCCGATGGCGACGAGGGACCTCCGGTGATGGACATCGACGGGCCGGAGCTGTCCCGCGTCGCACGCGCCGCGCGCGACATGACGGTGGTGGTGGGGCTGTGCGAGTCCGACGGCACCGACCGCTACAACAGCGCCGTCGCGGTCACCGGCGACGGGGTGCTCGGCGTGCACCGCAAGGTGCACCAGCCGCTCGGCGAGGGCGCCTTCTACGCCGCCGGCGACGTGCTGGCCGCCGTGGACTCGCCGGCCGGCCGGCTGGGCATGCTGATCTGCTACGACAAGGGGTTCCCCGAGGCCGCCCGCACGCTCGCCCTCGACGGCGCCGACGTCATCACCTGCATCTCGGCGTGGCCGGCCTCGCGGACGGCGACCGCCGCCGACCTCGACGACGACCGCTGGACCCACCGCTTCGACCTCTTCGACCGGGTGCGCGCCCTGGAGAACCAGGTGGTGTGGGTGGCCTCCAACCAGACCGGCACCTTCGGCACGCTGCGCTTCGTCGGGCACGCCAAGGTGGTGGGCCCGGGCGGTGAGGTGCTGGCCGTCACCGGTGTCGACGACGCCCTCGCGGTGGCCGAGCTCGACGTGCCCGACGCGATCGCCACCGCCCGTCGCTCGATGTCCTACCTGCGCGACCGGCGACCCGAGGTCTACCTGGCGACGGAGCCCTCCGGTGCCTGAGGCGTCTTCTGGGTCGACTGCCGAGCAGGAGCAGGTCGCGGTGGTGGTCGTCGGCGCCGGCCAGGCCGGGCTGGCCACGAGCTGGCACCTGCGGCAGGCCGGCATCGACCACGTCGTGCTCGAGGCGAGCACGGCCGGGCACGAGTGGGCCGACACCCGCTGGGACTCCTTCACCCTGGTCACCCCGAACTGGCAGTGCCGGCTGCCGGGATACGCCTACGACGGCCCGGACCCCGACGGCTTCATGAACCGCGAGGAGGTCGTGACCTGGCTCGGCGGCTATCCCGCGACCTTCGACCCGCCGCTGGTCGAGCACACCCGGGTCACCTCGCTCACGCAGGACCCCGACGGGTTCACGGTCACCTCGATCGGCCCCGACGGCGAGGTGACCCGCCGAGCGGAGGCCGTCGTCGTCGCCACCGGCGGCTATCACATCCCCGTCGTGCCCGCCTGGGCGCTGGCCCTGGACCCCTCGGTGCACCAGCTGACCGCCTCGGACTACCAGAACCCGGCCTCGCTGCCCGAGGGCGCCGTGCTGGTCGTCGGGTCGGGACAGTCCGGTGCTCAGATCGCCGAGGACCTGCACCTGGCCGGTCGCCAGGTGCACCTGGCCATCGGCGACGCACCGCGCGTGGCCCGCACCTACCGGGGCCGGGACTCGATGACCTGGCTGGCCGAGATGGGGCTCTACGACACCCCGGTCGCGCAGTACCCGGGCGGTCTCGCCGCCCGCGAGAAGACCAACCACTACGTGACCGGCCGCGACGGCGGCCACGACATCGACCTGCGCCGCTTCGCCGCCGACGGCATGCGGCTGCACGGCCTGCTCACCGAGGGATCCGGCACGACGCTGCGGTTCCGGCCCACCCTGCGTCGCTCGCTGGACTCCGCCGACGCGGTCTACAACTCCATCTGCGCCGACATCGACCGCTACATCGAGGCGGAGGGCGTCCAGGCGCCGCCGCCGAGCCGGTACGAGCCGGTGTGGCAGCCGGACGAGAACACGGACCAGGAGCTGCTGGACCTCGACCTCGCCGAGGCCGGCATCACCAGCGTGGTCTGGGCGATCGGCTACCGGCCCGACTACCGGTGGGTCGAGGTCGGGGTGTTCGACGGCACCGGCCGCCCGACGCACCAGCGCGGCGTGACCGCGGTCCGCGGCCTGTACTTCCTCGGCCTGCCCTGGCTGCACACCTGGGGATCGGGGCGGTTCCTCGGCATCGCCGAGGATGCCGAGCACGTCGCGACCCACCTCGCCCGGCACGTCGTCGCGGCCCCGCGGGCGAGCGTCGGGTCGTGAGGATCGCTGTCGCCGCGGCGCACTTCGGCCGCGACCTGGACCGGTGTCTGACCAAGGTCGAGGGCATCGTGGGCGACGCCGAGAGCGCGGGAGCCGACCTGCTCGTGCTGCCCGATGCTGCCCTGGGCGGCTACCTCGGCGACCTCCAGGACCCCGACGCGGCCGACGTGCCGCCCGCCCTGGACCCCGACGGTCCCGAGGTACGACGGCTGATCGCCCGCGCCGGGTCGCTGGTGGTCTGCGTGGGACTGACCGAGGCCGACGGCGAGCGGCGCCACAACGCCGCGCTGTGCCTGAGCGGCGACGGCGTCCTCGGTCGCCACCGCAAGGTGCACCTGCCCGCCGGCGAGGCGTCGGTCTTCACGCCGGGCAGCCGGTTCGACGCCTTCGACACCCCGCTCGGGCGCATGGGCATGCTCATCGACTACGACAAGACCTTCCCGGAGTCGGCGCGCTCGCTCGCGCTCGACGGCGCCGACGTGATCGCCTGCCTCTCGGCCTGGCCGGCCAGCGTCACCGACCGCTCCCGCCGGCTGCCGCAGGACCGCCAGGCCCGGCTCTTCGACCTCTACGACTGCGCCCGCGCGGCGGAGAACCAGGTGGTGGTCGCCTCGGCCAACCAGACCGGCAGCTACGGCCGGTTGCGCTTCCTGGGCCTGGCCAAGGTGGTCGGCCCCGGCGGCGACGTGCTCGCCCGGACCTCCTCCAAGGGCGGCCTGGCGGTGGCCGACGTCGACGTGGCGGCCGAGACCAGCCGGGCGCGTCGGATGCTCAACCACCTCAAGGAGATCGCGCCGACGGCCTACCAGGACCGGCTGCGGTGAGGCTGGCGCTGCTGACCTACTCGACGCGCCCCCGCGGCGGCGTCGTGCACACCCTCGCGCTGGCCGAGGCGCTCGCCGCCAAAGGGGTCGAGGTCGACGTCTGGACGCTGGCCCGCGAGGGCGACCAGGGCTTCTTCCGTCCCGTCGACCCGACGGTCGGGGTGGTGGCCGTCCCGTTCGCGCCCGACGACGCCGAGCCGGTCGGGGCGCGCATCGTCCGCTCGATCGCGGTGCTGCGCGAGGCCTTCGCCCCGGCGCGGGCCGGTTACGACGTGGTCCACGCCCAGGACTGCATCTCGGCCAACGCCGCCCTGCCGTGCGTGCGCACCATCCACCACCTCGACACCTTCACCACCCCCGAGCTGGCCGCCTGTCACGAGCGGGCGGTGGTGGCGCCACGGCAGAGGATCTGTGTCTCCGCGGCCGTGGCCGACGAGGTCCGGCAGGGCTGGGGGCTCACGCCCACCGTCATCCCCAACGGCGTCGACGCCGCGCGCTTCGAGCACGGCGCCGCCGACCGGGCGGGGCGCGACCGGTGGTCGGCCCGGCTCGGCCGCTACGTGCTCGCGCTCGGCGGCATCGAGCCGCGCAAGGGCAGCCTCGACCTGCTCGAGGCGTTCGCGCTGCTGCGCGCTCGGCGGCCCGAGCTGCGGCTGGTGATCGGCGGCGGCGAGACGCTCTTCGACTACCGCGACTACCGGGCCCGGTACGAGCAGCGCGCGGCCGAGCTGGGCGTCGAGCCCGTCGTCCTCGGCACCCTCACCGAGGACGAGCTGCCGTCGCTCGTCGCCCAGGCCGACGCGTTGGCGATGGTCTCGACGAAGGAGGGTTTCGGCCTGGCCGCCATGGAGGCGCTCGCGGCCGGGACCCCCGTCGTCGCGCGCGACCTGCCGGTGCTGCGCGAGGTGTTCGGCGACACCGTCGGCTACGGCACCGACCCGGCGTCGTTCGCCCGCCTCCTCGACGCCGCGACGCGCACCGAGCCCGACCCGGGGCCGGGGCGGCTGCTGGCACGCCGCTTCACCTGGCGCCGGGCCGCCCAGGCCCACCTGGACTTCTACGCCGCGCACCCCTGAGGTCGCGTGCGCCCTCAGACGGCGGCGATCTCGGCCCGGGGCACCCCGGTGGTGGGGGTGAGCCAAACCTCGACGCCCTCGTGCAGGTCGAGCTGGCGCTGCGTGGCCCGGGTGACGGTGACCTCCACCTGCTGAGCGTCCTCGGTGGCCACGGTCAGCCGCACCTCGAAGCCGACCCGCAGCTGCCGCTCGATGCGACCCGCGACGGCCCCAGGGACGGTGTGGGTGAGCACGTCGATGTCGTGCGGTCGCACCAGGACGCCGCCCAGCCGTGTGGTCGGGCCGAGGAACGTCATGACGAAGTCGCTGGCCGGGGAGTCGTAGAGGTCGTCGGGGGCGCCGATCTGCTCGATGCGGCCGTCGTTGATGACGACGATCTCGTCGGCGACCTCGAGCGCCTCCTCCTGGTCGTGGGTGACGAACACCGAGGTCACGTGCACCTCGTCGTGCAGCCGTCGCAGCCAGTCGCGCAGCTCCTTGCGGACTTTCGCGTCCAAGGCGCCGAACGGCTCGTCGAGCAGCAGCACCGACGGCTCGACGGCGAGTGCCCGCGCCAGCGCCATGCGCTGGCGCTGCCCGCCGGAGAGCTGCGAGGGCAGCCGGTCGGCGAACTGGCTCAGGTGCACCAGGTCGAGCAGGTCGCCCACCCGCTTCTTGACCTCCTCCTTGGAGCGGTGCCGGATCTCTAGGCCGAACGCGACGTTCTTGGCCACGCTCATGTGCTTGAAGGCCGCGTAGTGCTGGAAGACGAAGCCGACGTTGCGCTTCTGCGGCGGCAGGTGGGTGGCCTCGGTCCCCTCGATCGTGACGGTGCCGGAGTCGGCCGACTCCAGCCCGGCGATGATGCGCAGCAGCGTGGACTTGCCGCCGCCGCTGGGCCCGAGCAGCGCGGTGAGCTGGCCGGTGGGGAGGTCGACGGAGACGTCGTCGAGGGCGACGAAGTCGCCGAACCGCTTGGTGACGCCGGAGACGTTGATGCTCATCGGGGGCTCACTTCTTGTGCTCCTTGGGACGGATGACGGCCACGATCACCAGACACACCATCGCCGCCAGCGCGAGCAGGGCGGACTCAGCGTAGGCCGTCTGCTGCTGGAAGTTCTGGTAGGTCTCCTCGACCGAGAGGGTCGCGGTCTGCGACTGGCCGACGATGTTCCCCGAGACGATCTTGACGGCACCGAACTCGCCGAGCGAGCGGGCCAGGGCGAGCACGACGCCGTAGACGACGGCCCACTTGATGCCGGGCAGGGTGATGCGCCAGAAGGTCTGGTAGCCGTTGGCCCCCAGGCTGCGGGCGGCCTGCTCCTGGTCGTCGCCGATCTCCTCCAGCACCGGCACGATCTCGCGGATCACCAGCGGCAGGGCCACGAAGACCGTGGCCATGACGATGCCGGGCGTGGAGAAGATGACTTGGTAGCCCGCCTTCTCCAGCCAGGGACCGAACCAGCCGTCCTGGCCGTTGTAGACCAGCACCAGCGCGAGGCCCACGACCACCGGCGAGACCGAGAGCGGCACGTCGAGCAGCGCCGAGAGCACGCGCTTGCCCGGGAAGTCGTAGCGCACCAGCAGCAGCGAGACGGTGAGCCCGAAGGCCAGGTTGATCACCACCGCCCAGATCGTGATGGTGACGGTCAGCGCCAGCGCGTGGGAGACCTCGGGGTCACCCAGGCCGGAGAGCATCTTGCCGACACCCGGCTTCAGGGCGTTCTCGAAGACCAGGTAGGTCGGCCAGGCCACGAGCAGGAACACGTAGCCGACGACGAGGATGCGCAGCCCCCAGCGCACCGGCTTCGGGTCCCGCGCGTACGCGGTGGTGGACGTTGCCTCAGCCACGGCGGGCCAGCCTCCTCTGGACGACGTCGAGCACGACGATCACCAGCAGCGCCACGACCAGCAGCACCGCGGCGACGGCCGAGGCCTGGTCCTTGTGGCCGTTCTCGATGTAGGTGAGCACCCGCACCGAGGCCACCTCGGTACGGCCGGGCAGGTTGCCCGAGAGCAGCACCAGGGAGCCGTACTCGCTGATGCCGCGGGCGAAGGAGAGGGCCGCACCGGCGCTGATGGCGGGCACCAGGCTGGGCAGGATCACTCGCCGGAACGTCGTGAGCCGGCCGGCGCCCAGCGAGGCGGCGGCCTCCTCGACGTCGCGCTCCAGCGTCTCGAGCACCGGCTGCACCGTGCGCACCACGAACGGCAGCGTCACGAAGGCCAGCGCCAAGAAGACGGCGTAGCGGGTGTTGACGGCGTTGATGCCCAGCGGCGAGCGCGGCCCGTAGAGAGAGAGCAGCACGAGGCCGGCGACGATGGTGGGCAGCGCGAACGGCACGTCGATGACGACGTCGAGCGCGCGCTTGCCGAAGAACCGGTCGCGCACCAGCACCCAGGCCAGCGTCGTGCCCATGACCACGTTGAGCAGGGTGACCAACACCGACTGCTCCACGGTCAACCGGATGGCCGCGGCCGTCTGCGGGCTGGAGAGCACCTTCCAGAAGCCCGCGGGGCCCAGCCCGGCCGCGGAGACCAGCACCGCGACCAGGGGGATGAGCACCAGCAGGCTGAACCAGAGCACCGAGATGCCCAGGCTCAGCGTGGAGCCGGCGCCGAGCGAACGCGCACCGCGAGCCCGGCGCCCCCTGGGGTTGGCAGGGGGCGCCGGGCTCGCGGCAGAGGCGATGACCGCCATGCGTCAGCTCTTGCCCGAGGCCTCGAGGGCCTTGGTGACGATGCCGTCGGTCTCGTCGAAGTACTTCGTGTTGGCGCTGGTCCAGCCGCCGAAGTCCTTGTCGATGGTCATCAGGGTCTGCGGGGCCGGGAACGGGTCGCTCGGGTCGTTCGCGCCCTTGACCGTGACCTTGATCGAGTCCTCCAGCGGACGGAAGCCCTGCTCGGCGTAGTCGGTCTGGCCCTTGGTGCTCTGCTGGAACTTCAAGAACGCCTTCGCCGAGCTCGAGGCGGTCTTGGTCAGCACGCCCGGGTTCTGGATGAGCAGGGTCTGCGGCGGGACGATGTAGTCGACGTCGGCGCCGGCCTGGCGCGCCTCGATCGCCTCGTTCTCGTAGGAGAGCAGCACGTCGCCGGTGCCACCCTCGAAGGCGGTGGTGGCGTCCTTGCCGCTGCCCGGCAGCGCGACGACGTTCTTCAGGAACGAGGTCAGGTACGTCTGCGCGTCGGCCTCGCTGCCGCCGTTGGCCAGCACGTGGCCGTACGCGGCCAGGATGTTCCACTTGGCCGAGCCCGACGAGCCCGGGTTGGGGGTGACGATCTTGACGCCCTTCTTGGTCAGGTCGTCCCAGGTCTTGATGCCCAGCGGGTTGCCCTTGCGGACCACGATGACCACGACCGACTGGGTGAGGATGCCGTTGTCCGGGCCGGCGTTGGCGCCGCTCTTCCAGTCCGAGGCGACCTTGCCGGCGTCGACCAGCTTGGCGACGTCGGGCTCCAGCGACAGGTGCGCCTCGTCGGCCTTGAGGCCGGAGACGACGGCGCGGGCCTGGTCGCCGGAGGCGCCGTAGGACTGCTTGAAGGTCACGCCCTTGCCGGCGGAGGTCTTCTTGAAGTCGGCGATGACCTTGGTGTTGGCGGTCTTCATCACCGAGAAGCCGACGACGCTGATGCTCTTGGAGCCGCTGCTGCTCCCGCCCGCACTGGCGGTGGCACAGCCGGTCAGGCCCACCGCACCGACGAGTGCTCCGGCGAGGACGGCCTTGGTCTTGATCGACATGCGTCGTGGTCCTTCGTTGGTCGAGAGAGGGAATCGCAACCCGAGTTACTGACTATTGACCACGAACTTACTACAGATTGCATGCACATCCGCCACCGTCTGCTCCCTGGACCTGGACGTGGCGTTCGTCACTCCCCCGCTCGCGGGAGTGAGACGAGCGGGGTAGGTCACCCTTACCCGGCTATCGTGGACAGCTGTGCCGCGCAGGCGTGAGCGGCTGGAGGAGAAGGCGTGTCCAAGCAGGTCAAGCAGGTCAAGCAGCTCGATCGGGTCATCATCCGGTTCGCCGGTGACTCCGGTGACGGGATGCAGCTCACGGGTGACCGGTTCACCCAGGAGTCGGCGACGTTCGGCAACGACCTCTCCACGCTGCCCAACTTCCCCGCCGAGATCCGTGCCCCGCAGGGCACGCTGCCGGGCGTGTCGTCGTTCCAGGTGCACTTCGCCGACCACGACATCCTGACCCCCGGCGACGCCCCCGACGTCCTGGTGGCGATGAACCCGGCCGCGCTGCGCGCCAACCTGGCCGACATGGCGCCGGGCACCACGCTGATCGTCGACTCCCACGACTTCTCCGGGCGCAACCTGACCAAGGCCGGCTACACCGAGAACCCGCTCGAGGACGACTCGCTGGGCGAGTACGCCCTCACCACGCTGGACCTGACCGGCATGACGGTGGAGGCGGTCAAGGAGTTCGGCCTCTCCCGCAAGGACGCCGGCCGGGCCAAGAACATGTTCGCGCTGGGGCTGCTGTCGTGGATGTACGGGCGCCCGACGCAGAGCACCATCGACTTCCTCGAGCGTCGCTTCGCCAAGGTGCCGGCCATCCGCGACGCCAACGTGACGGCGTTCAAGGCGGGCTGGAACTTCGGTGAGACCACCGAGGCGTTCGCGGTGCAGTACGAGATCAAGCCGGCGCCGATGGCGACGGGCACCTACCGCAACATCACCGGCAACCTGGCGCTCGCCTACGGGCTGGTGGCGGCCGGCGTGCAGTCCGGGCTGCCGATCTTCTTCGGCACCTACCCCATCACCCCGGCCTCCGACATCCTCCACGAGCTGAGCAAGCACAAGCGGTTCGGCGTCACCACCTTCCAGGCCGAGGACGAGATCGCCGGCATCGGCGCGGCGCTGGGCGCCTCGTTCGCCGGTGCGCTGGGCATCACCTCGACGTCGGGCCCGGGCGTGGCGCTGAAGTCGGAGACCATCGGCCTCGCGGTGATGACCGAGCTGCCGCTGGTCGTCGTCGACGTCCAGCGCGGCGGTCCGTCGACGGGCCTGCCGACCAAGACCGAGCAGGCCGACCTGCTGCAGGCCATGTTCGGCCGCAACGGCGAGTCGCCGGTGCCGATCGTCGCGCCGAAGTCGCCCGGTGACTGCTTCGACGCCGCGCTCGAGGCGGCCCGGATCGCCGTCACCTATCGCACCCCGGTGATGCTGCTCTCCGACGGGATGCTGGCCAACGGCTCCGAGCCGTGGCGGATCCCCGAGCTGGCCGACCTGCCCGCCATCGACCCGGCCTTCGCCACCGAGACCAACCACGTCTCGGCGAAGGGCGAGGGCGAGTTCTGGCCCTACCTGCGCGACCAGGAGACGCTGGCCCGGCCGTGGGCCGTGCCCGGCACGCAGGGTCTCGAGCACCGCATCGGCGGCCTGGAGAAGGGCGACGGGCACGGCAACATCTCCTACGACCCCGCCAACCACGACTTCATGGTCAGGACCCGCCAGGCCAAGGTCGACCGGATCGCGGAGTCCATCGGACCCACCGAGCTCGACGACCCCACCGGCGACGCGAAGGTGCTGGTGCTCGGCTGGGGCTCCACCTACGGCCCGATCGGCGCGGCCTGCCGTCGCGTCCGCAAGGCCGGCCACCACGTCGCCCAGGCCCACCTGCGCCACCTCAACCCGTTCCCGGCCGACCTGGGCGAGGTGCTCTCGCGCTACGAGACCGTGCTGGTGCCGGAGATGAACCTGGGCCAGCTCTCCATGCTGGTGCGCGCGACCTTCCTGGTCGACGCCGTCGGCTACAACCACGTCCGCGGGCTGCCGCTGAAGGCGGCCGAGCTGGCCGAGGCGATCACCGAGCTGGTCGTCACGCGAGAGGAGGCTCACGCATGAGCACCCCACGGCCTTCTTCTCCTCCGCTCCGCTTCCCCGAACAACGCCGCGAGGACCCCGCATGACCATCGACCTGCCGCTGCCCGGCCTTCGAGGTGTCCCCACCTCCGAGGAGCCGCAGAACCGCAAGGAGTACACCTCCGACCAGGAGGTCCGCTGGTGCCCCGGCTGCGGCGACTACGCCGTGCTGGCCGCCGTCCAGGGCTTCCTGCCCGACCTCGGCCTGCGCCGGGAGAACATCGTCTTCGTCTCCGGCATCGGCTGCTCGAGCCGCTTCCCGTACTACCTCGACACCTACGGGATGCACTCGATCCACGGCCGCGCCCCGGCCATCGCCACCGGCATCGCCACGGCTCGCGAGGACCTCTCGGTGTGGGTCGTCACCGGCGACGGCGACGCGCTGTCGATCGGCGGCAACCACCTCATCCACGCGATGCGGCGCAACATCAACATGACGATCCTGCTGTTCAACAACCGGATCTACGGCCTGACCAAGGGCCAGTACTCCCCCACCTCCGAGCCCGGCAAGATCACCAAGTCGACGCCCGTCGGGTCGGTCGACCACCCGTTCAACCCGGTCTCGCTGGCGCTGGGCGCCGAGGCGACCTTCGTCGCGCGCACCATCGACTCCGACCGCAAGCACCTGACCTCGGTGCTCCAGGCGGCCGCCGCCCACCGCGGCACCTCGCTGGTGGAGATCTACCAGAACTGCCCGATCTTCAACGACGGCGCGTTCGACGCGATCAAGGACAACGACACCAAGGCCGACGCGATCATCCCGCTGGTGCAGGGCGAGCCGATCCGCTTCGGGATCGACGGGTCGAAGGGCATCGCGCGCTCTGCCGACGGCGGGGTCGAGGTCGTCGCCGGCGACCACCCCGACCTGCTGGTCCACGACGCCCACCGCGACGACCCCTCCACCGCGTTCGCCCTCTCCCGGCTGACCGACGCCGGCGTCTTGCAGCAGACCCCGATCGGCGTCTTCCGCCAGGTCGAGCGCGCCACCTACGACGACCAGGCCCGGGCCCAGGTCACCACCGCCCGCGCCGAGCTCGGCGACGCCGAGCCGGCCCAGGCGCTGGGGCAGCTCATCGCGGGCGGGGANTTTGCCGGGCACCCGGCAAAACCCCGAGAAATTCGGTCCAGAAACGGTCGCGGGGACGAGTTTCGTGCAGACGCCGCCCGGTTCATCCCGTTCGCGGCCTCGCCGCCGCGGACGGTCACGAACGCTGCCGCGGGTGACCGCGATTCCCCGCACGTGCGAGGAATGACGGCGACGGAGCAGGAAATTCCGTTGTCCACACCCGCGATTCCTGACCCCGCGCGCCTGATCGGTCCGACCGGCGCGGTCAGGGTGCACTGGTTACGGTGCTGGGCATGGAGGAGATGCGGGCCCGCCGGGTGGTCGACGCGCTGCGCGAGCTGGGGACCGACGCCGACGTGGCCCGGGTCGGCGTCCATCAGTTCGGGGTGACGGTCCGCCTGCCCGACGGCCGCGAAGCGGTCTGGGACTCCGACGGCACGATCTCGCTGGAGGCGCAGGTGATGCGCAACGGGATGCTGGTCGGGTTCGTCCCGGAGATCGAGGGTTCAGCCGGCTTCACCGAGGAGCAGGTGATCGAGGCGATCCGCAGCACCGACTACGACGCCCCCATCGCCACCCGCAAGAAGAGTGCGCCCGCCCCCGAGCCGGCGCTTCCGCCCAAGGGCGGGCTCTACCACCGGTTCCTCGAGGGCCTGCGCTGGCGCTGACCTCCGCGTCACACACCCGTCCCATCATTCCCCGGACGTGCGGGGAATTGCGGGCGTCCCCTCAGCGGCCCTTGCTCACCCGCACCAGCTTCTTGTTCGCGAACTCGTCGAGCCCCCAGGGGCCCAGCTCGCGGCCGAACCCGGAGCGCTTGACGCCGCCGAAGGGCAGGCCGGGCAGCGTGGTGCCGTGCTCGTTGACGAAGGCCATGCCGACGTCGAGGCGCTCGGCCACGGCCTGGGCGGCGTCGGCGTCGGCGCCCCAGACCGAGCCGGACAGGCCGTAGCTGGAGTCGTTGGCCAGGGCGACCGCCTCGTCGGCGTCGGCCACGCGGTAGACGACCGCGACCGGGCCGAAGAGCTCCTCGCTCCAGGCTCGCATCTGCGGCGTGACGTCGGTGAGGACCGTCGGCTCGACGAAGGCGCCGGGGCCCTCGACCGCCTTTCCGCCCGCGCGGACGGTGGCACCGTGCTCGACGGCGTCGTCGACCTGCTCCAGCAGGGCGTCGGCTGCGGACCGTGAGCTGAGCGGGCCCATGCGGACGTCGGGGTCGGTGGGGTCGCCGGGAGTGATCTTCTCGAACGAGGCGGCCAGCTTGTCCACGAACTCGTCGAAGACCGGGTCGGCCACGAGCATCCGCTTCGGGGCGTTGCAGGCCTGGCCGGCATTGCCGAGGCGGGCCCGGCTGGCGGCCTTCACGACGGCGTCGACGTCGGCCGACTCCAGCACGATGAAGGGGTCGGAGCCGCCCAGCTCGAGGACGACCTTCTTCAGGTTGCGCCCGGCGATCTCGGCCACCGCGGCGCCGGCGCGCTCGCTGCCGGTCAGCGAGACGCCCTGCACGCGGGGGTCGGCGATGACGGTGGCGATCTGGTCGTTGTCGGCGAAGAGGTTCTGGTAGGCGCCGGCCACGACGCCGGCGTCGCGCATGATCTCCTCCACCTGCAGCGAGGAGCGCGCGCAGATCGGCGCGTGCTTGAGCAGGATCGCGTTGCCCAGCAGGAGATTGGGCGCCGCGAAGCGGGCGATCTGGTAGTGCGGGAAGTTCCACGGCATGATCCCCAGCAGCACCCCGACCGGCGTCCGGCGCACCACCGAGCTGTCGGCGCCGGGCACGTCGAGCACCTCGTCCTCGAGCATCGCGGGACCGTTGTCGGCGTACCAGGCGTAGATCATCGAGCACAGCTTCAGCTCACCGGCCGCCTCGGCCACCGGCTTGCCCATCTCGACGGCGACGGTGCGGGCGAGCTCGTCGGCGCGCTCGTCGTAGGCCTTGGCGACGGCGCGCAGCACGTCGGCCCGCTCGGAGACCGACACCTCGCGCCAGGCCTCGAAGCCGGTCTGCGCCTGGGCCAGGGCCTGCTCGAGACCGTCGGCGGTGACGGTCTCGAACTCCTCGACGGTCTCGCCGGTGGCCGGGTTCTGGGTGACGAAGAGGCTCATGACCCCGACTCTACGGCGGGCCGGTTCGACGCGGGATCCGGCGAGGGTCCACCATGCGTGGCGTGCCACCACCGGGACCCGACCGTCGTCATCTGCCCCTCGACGTCGCCGGCCTCCCGGTCGAACCCGTGGCGGCACCCCAGGGCGCCCCGAACGTGCTGCTGGTGGTCATCGACGACATGGGCTTCGGCGCGTCGAGCCCCTACGGCGGCCCCTGCCAGCTGCCCACCGCGCAGCGTCTGGCCGACGGCGGCCTGCGCTACAGCCGCTTCCACGTCACGGCGCTGTGCTCCCCCACCCGGCAGGCGCTGCTCACCGGACGCAACCACCACTCCGTGGGGATGGGCGTGACCACGGAGATGGCCACGAGCCACCCGGGCTACACCGGCTTCCGGCCGGCCAGCGCCGGCACGCTCGGCCAGATCCTGCGCGGCAACGGCTACAGCACGGCCGCCTTCGGCAAGTGGCACCAGACGCCGCCGGTGGAGGTGACCCAGGCCGGCCCGTTCACCCGCTGGCCCACCGGCGAGGGCTTCGAGACCTTCTACGGGTTCATGGGCGCGGAGATGAACCACTGGTACCCCCAGCTCTACACCGGCACCACACCGGTGGAGCCCGACCGGCTGCCCGAGGAGGGCTACCACCTCACCGAGGACCTGGTCGACCACGCGGTCGACTGGGTGCGTACGCAGCAGTCCCTCACCCCCGACCGGCCGTTCTTCGCCTACCTGGCCCTCGGCGCCACGCATGCGCCTTTCCACGTCGCGCAGGAGTGGGTCGACCGCTACGCCGGCCGCTTCGACGCCGGTTGGGACGCGATGCGCGAGGAGATCCTCGAGCGACAGAAGGCGCTGGGCGTGGTGGCGCCCGACACCGTGCTCGCGCCGTGGGCCGAGGAGGTGCCGCACTGGGACGAGCTGGACGAGGCCGCCCAGCGCGTCGCAGTGCGGCTGATGGAGGCCTACGCCGGGTTCGCCGAGCACGCCGACCAGCAGGTCGGCCGGCTGGTGCGTGCGCTGGAGGAGCTCGAGGTGCTCGACGACACCTTGGTGGTCTACCTGCTCGGCGACAACGGCGCCTCGGGCGAGGGCGGGTTGGAGGGCACGATCCGCGAGCACCTGGTCGGGCACGGCATCGCCGACGACATCGCCGACATGGACGCACGGCTCGACGACATCGGCGGCCCGCAGAGCTACGCGATGTACCCGGTGGGCTGGGCGCTGGCGATGAACACGCCCTACCAGTGGACCAAGCAGGTCGCCTCCCACTTCGGCGGCACCCGCGACGGGCTGGTGGTGCAGTGGACGAACGGCATCGCCGCGCGCGGCGAGATCCGCCACCAGTTCCACCACGTGATCGACGTGCTGCCCACGATCCTCGAGGCGGCCGGCGTCCCCCAGCCCGACAGCCTCTCCGGGGTGGCGCAGCAGCCGGTCGAGGGCACGTCGATGCGCTACAGCTTCGACGACCCGGACGCGCCGGAGGCGCGCACCACGCAGTACTTCGAGATGGTCGGCAACCGCGGCGTCTACCACGAGGGCTGGACGGCGGTCACGCGTCACGGCGTGCCGTGGAAGATGACCGAGGAGCCGCGGCCCTTCGACGCCGACACCTGGGAGCTCTACGACACCGGCACCGACTGGTCGCAGGCCCACGACGTGGCCGCCGACGATCCCGAGCGCCTGGCGCGGCTGCAGGCGCTGTTCGACGCCGAGGCCGAGAAGTACCAGGTGCTCCCGCTGGACGACCGGGTCACCGAGCGCGAGAACCCCGAGCTCGCCGGACGCTACGACCTGCACCACGGCCGCACCCGGATGCTGCTCGGCCCACACAGCGGCCGGCTGTCGGAGGAGGCCGCGCCGAACGTCAAGAACCGCACCCACCGGATCACCGTGCGGCTCGACATCCCCGCCGACCACCCGCCCCAGTCCACCCAGGGCGTGCTCGTGGCCCAGGGCGGCCGCTTCGGCGGCTGGTCGCTCTACGTCGTCGACGGTCGGCCCTGCTACGCCTACAACCGCTACGGCAAGGACCTCACCGTCGTGCGGGCCACCGAGGTGCTCTGGCCCGGCGAGCACGAGGTGGAGCTGCAGTTCGACTACGACGGCGGCCCGCCCGGCAGTGGTGGCGAGGCGGTGATCGTGCTCGACGGCGACCTGGTCGGCCGCGGACGGGTCGAGGAGACGACCGCCTACTACTTCGCCTTCGACGAGACCTTCAACGTCGGCATCGACCGGGGCAGCCCGGTGGTCGACGACTACCCGGCACTGCGCAACTCCTTCACCGGCGAGATCCGCCAGGTGGTGGTCGACCTGGCGCCGGGCACCGCGCTGGACGCCGAGGCCGAGGCGCTGCTGGCCAGCCGGATCCGCGACTAGGCCCGCCCCGGTCTCAGCCCCGGTCTCAGCCCGGCGCCAGCTGGTCGGCCGCGGCGCGGACGACCTCGGCCAGCGCGGGGAACCGCTCGGCGCCCACGCGGGGCGGTGGCCCCCAGATGCTCACGACCGCCAGCAGCCGGCCCACCGGGTCGACGACGGGGGCCGAGACCCCCCAGGCCGACTCGTCGAACTCGCCGCGACAGGTGGCGTAGCCGCGCTCGCGGCACCGGTCGAGGTCCGCGCGCAGCCGGCGGCGGTCGGTCACCGTCGCCGAGGTGAAACGTTCCAGGCGCCGCGGCAGCAGCCGCTCGACCTCCTGCTCGGCGGACCAGGCCAGCACGACCTTGCCCGTGGAGGTGGCGTGCAGGCTGAGCGGCCGGTCGACCCAGGTCACCGAAACGACGGCGGCGGGCGCGGCCTCGTCGACGTAGGTCAGCACGCCGTTGCGCAGCTGGGCCAGCGCGGCGGTCTCGCCGGTCTGCAGCGCCACGTGCTCGAGCACCTCGTGCACCTCGTGGAGCACGGCGTCCAGACCGGCCGTGCGCACCAGGTCGACGATCCCGGCGCCCAGGCTCCACCGGCCGCTGGCCGGGTCCTGCTCGACCAGTCCGTGCCCGCGCAGGGTGGACAGGATCCGCCAGGCGGTGGCCCGGTTGACACCACAGGTCCGGCCCAGCGCCGTCGTGCCGGCACCGACCGCCTTGGCCTCGGCCACCGCGCGCAGCAGCGACGCCGCCCGGTCCACGGACTGCACTCGGAAGGAGGACCGGTCTGGACCACTAGGGGCGGAAGACGTCCGCGGGGTCACGGTTCGGGCAACCACCAAGATCCCTCCTTGACCGCGGGTGAGAGATGGACCACCGTGTGTTCGCATCCTAGACGGAGGTGTTCGTATGGCGAACAACGAGATTCTCGACAGTGCCCGGTTCTCCCGACGCGACATCTTCCGCATGGGCGGCGTCGCCGCTGCGGCGGTCGGCGGCAGCCAGCTCCTCGCCGCGTGCGGCGGCGGCTCGAGCAGCGGCGGCAGCGGCGGCGGCTCGGGCGGCCTGCTGATCCACGGCACCAGCGGCGGCAGCAGCAAGGACACCCTCGACGCCCACAGCCCCGTGCAGTCGGCCGACATCGCCCGCATCAACAACCTCTACGAGCCGCTGCTGTTCTGGGACGACAACTACCAGATCGCACCGGCGCTGGCGGAGTCCATCGAGCCGTCCTCGGACGCCAAGACCTGGACCGTGAAGCTGCGCAAGGGCGTCACCTTCCACAACGGCAAGGACGTGACGCCCGAGGACGTCCTGTTCTCCATCAAGCGCGTCGCCGACCCCAAGAACCCCCGCTCCGCCGGCGCCGGCCTGTCGACCTTCATCGACTTCGACGGCACCAAGAAGGTCGACGACAGCACGGTCGTCATCGCGCTCAAGACGCCCTACGCCGTGCTCGACTGGCTGTTCGCCGAGTACACCTTCGGCATCGTCCCCACCGACTACGACCCGAAGAACCCGGTGGGCACCGGTGCCTTCAAGTACAAGTCCTTCACCCCGGGCAAGCAGAGCGTCTTCGAGCGCTACGACGGCTACTGGGGCGACAAGGCCAAGGTCGACCAGCTGCAGATCCAGGACTTCGCCGACGCCAACGCCTTGGTGAATGCGCTCTCGGCGGGCCAGATCCAGACCATGGACAACCTGCCGTACAACCTGATGAGCTCGGTGAAGAAGACCGGCAAGATCGTCGAGGCCGAGACCGGCGCCTGGGTCCCCTTCACGATGCGCGTCGACCAGAAGCCGTTCAGCGACGTCCGCGTGCGCCAGGCGATGCGGCTGATCTGCGACCGCAAGCAGATGATCGAGCAGGCGCTCTCGGGCGAGGGCAGCCTGGGCAACGATCTCTACGCGCCGTTCGACCCCTCCTTCGCCAGCGAGCTACCCCAGCGCGAGCAGGACATCGACCAGGCCAAGTCACTGCTCAAGGCGGCCGGGCAGTCCGACCTGTCGGTGCAGCTGTTCACCGGCGACGACATCGGCTCGGTGGCCACGGCCAGTGCCTCGCTGTTCGTGCAGCAGGCGGCCAAGGCCGGGGTCAAGGTCAGCGTGGTGAAGAAGAACCCGTTCTACGGCGACGACTACCTCAGCTACACCTTCGCCCAGGACTTCTGGAACACCCGCAACTACATCCCGCAGGCCGCGGTGTGCGCGCTGAAGAACGGCACGTACAACGAGACCCACTTCAACAACGACAAGTTCGCCGGACTGATCGCCTCGGCCCAGGCCGAGACTGACGAGGCCAAGCGCAAGACGCTGCTGCAGGACGCCCAGGAGATCGAGTACAACGAGGGCGGCTACATCATCTGGGGCTTCCGCAAGCAGGTCGACGCGACGTCGTCGAAGGTCTCCGGGGTCAAGCCGAGCAAGTACCTCCCACTGGGCAACTACAAGTTCAACACCGCGTCGGTCTCGAGCTAGGGCGGGGTCGTGACCGACGTCGTCGTCACCGACGCGCTGGAGGAGGTCGCCCCGCCATCGGGCCGTCACGGCGCGGCGGCGTGGGCGTCCTGGTTCGCGCGCCGCATCGGGCTGGCCGTGCTCACGTTGTGGCTGGTCTCGATCCTCGTCTACGTGGCGACGTCGTCACTGGGCAACCCGGTCAAGGCGATCCTCGGTCGTGACTACCTCGCCGACAAGGCACGCGCGGCGCAGCTGACCTCGCAGCTCAACCTCGACGAGCCGCTGGTCACCCGCTACCTCCACTGGCTCGGCGGCCTCTTCACCGGCGACCTGGGCACCTCCATCGCCAGCCAGCGACCGGTCAGCGAGCTGATCGGCAGCAACGTGGTCAACACCTTGGTGCTGGTGCTGGTCTCGGCGATCGTCATGATCCCGGTGGCCTTCGGCATCGCGATGCTCTCGGCCAACTACCGGCGACGGCGCCCAGACACCGTCATCCAGACCATCCTGCTCACGCTGGCCGGTCTGCCGGAGTTCGTCATCGGCATCTTGCTGGTGGCGGTGTTCTCCACCACCGTGTTCCACCTGCTCCCGGCGGTCACCCTCGTCGCCGCCGGCGGACACCCGTGGGACCAGCCGAAGGCGATGGTGCTGCCGGTCGCCACCTTGGTGCTGGCCGTGGCGCCGTACGTCTCGCGCATCGTGCGCTCGACGCTGCTGGAGGTGCTCGACAGCGACTACGTGGAGCTGGCGCGGCTCAAAGGCATCCCCGAGCGGGTGGTCATGCGCAAGCACGCCCTGCTCAACGCGCTCGTGCCCGGCATCCAGGTGATCGCCCTGCAGCTCGCGTGGCTGGCCGGCGGCGTCGTGGTCGTCGAGACGCTCTACAACTACCCCGGCGTCGGCTTCCAGCTCGTCGACTCCGTGCGCAACCACGACGTCTCGATGGTGCAGGCGCTGAGCATGATCATCGCCGCCATCTACGTGCTGGTGAACCTGATCGCCGACGTCCTCTCCATCCTGCTCACCCCCCGCGCGAGGACGGCGATCTCGTCATGACCGCCGTCTCCGAGCCCACACCCGGGCCCTCGCCGGCCCCCGCGCCCGCCGAGAAGTCGACGCTGCGTCGCGCCCTGGACCAGAAGCGGTTCACCGTCGGCCTGACGATCACCGCGATCATCGTGCTGCTGGCCGTGTTCGGGCCGCTGCTGGCCCCCCACGGCCAGAACGAGGTGGTCGGCCCGACGTTCTCCAGCAAGGGCCTCTTCGGCACCGACTACCTGGGACAGGACGTCCTCACGCGGCTGCTGTACGGCGGCCGGGTCATCCTGCTCATCTCGCTCTTCGCCACCCTGCTCGGCATGGTGCTCGGCGTGCTCATCGGCGTCGTCGCGGCCTACGCCGGCGGCTGGTGGGACGAGGTGATCATGCGGCTCAACGACGTGACGCTCGCGTTCCCGCAGATCCTGCTCTCGCTGGTCGTGCTCACCGCAGTCAACCAGCCGCGCGCCTGGATCATCATCATCCTGGTCGGCATCTCCCACGCCCCGCGCGTGGCCCGGCTGGCTCGCGGCGTCGCGCTCGGCATCGTCTCGCGCGACTTCGTCTACGCCGCCGAGGCGCTGGGCGAGAGGCGCTCGCGCGTGATCCTGGCCGAGGTGCTGCCCAACATGAGCGCGCCGCTCCTCGCCGAGGCGGGGCTGCGCCTGACCTACTCCATCGGTCTGGTGGCCGCGCTGGGGTTCCTCGGCTTCTCCACCGACCCGAACGCCGCGAACTGGGGCCAGATGATCAACGAGAACCGCCTCGGCCTGACCATCCAGACCTGGGCCGTGCTGGCGCCGGTGCTCATCATCGGTCTGTTCACCGTCGGCACCAACCTGATGGCCGACGGTGTCGCCCAGGTCGCCCAGCGCGGAGGGGGATCGGAGTGAGCGCCACGGTGAGCAGCGACCGGGAGCGGGCCGGCACCGGCATCGCGGTGCAGAACCTGCGCATCGGGCTCACCGCCCGGCCGGGCGTCGACGTCGTCGACGACATCGACCTGGTGCTCAAGCCCGGCGAGGTGGTCGGGCTGGTCGGCGAGTCCGGCAGCGGCAAGACCACGGTGGGCACCGCGCTCCTCGGCTACACCCGCGCTGGCGCGCTGATCGAGAAGGGCAAGGTCCTCTTCGAGGACAAGGACGTGCTCGGCCTGCCCTGGCAGCAGGTGCGGCAGCTGCGCGGCGAGGAGATCGCCTACGTGCCGCAGGACCCGGCCGCGGCGCTCAACCCCAGCATCCGCATCGGCAAGCAGATCGTCGAGCTGCTCGAGCTGCGCGGCATCGGCACGCCCGCCTCACGGCTGCAGGGCGCGCGCGACGGGCTGGCCGAGGTGGGCCTGCCCAACGACGACGAGTTCCTGCGCCGCTACTCCCACCAGCTCTCCGGCGGCCAGGTGCAGCGGGTGGCGCTGGCCATGGCCTTCCTGCCGAAGCCGAAGGTGCTGGTGCTCGACGAGCCCACCACCGGCCTCGACGTCACCACCCAGGGCATGGTGCTGCAGACCATGGGCGAGCTGTGCCGCTCCCACGGCGTCGCGGCGCTCTACGTCACCCACGACCTGGCCGTCATCTCCAACATCGCCGACCGGGTCGCGGTCATGTACGCCGGCCAGATCGCCGAGCTCGGGCCACGCGAGACCATCTTCGGCCAGCCGACCCACCCCTACACGCGCGCCCTGCTGGACTCGATCCCGCACCTGAGCCAGGCGCGGGCGCTCACCGGCATCCCCGGTCGTACGCCGGCGCCGGGCGCGCGACCCGACGGCTGCCGGTTCCACGACCGCTGCTCCTACGCCATCGATGAGTGCTCGGCGGGTGTGCCCGAGCTGCGCGAGGTGGCCCCGGACCACCTGGTGCGCTGCATCCGCAGTGAGCAGATCGGCCACTGGGACATCTCCCGGGGCACGGTGCCGGACTCCGACCCCAACCAGCACCGTGAGCCGATCCTCACGCTGGGCGACCTCAAGGTCTTCTACGGCCACACGGAGGTCGTGCACGGCGTCAGCTTCGAGGTGGGCAAGGCCGAGGTGGTCGCGCTGGTCGGCGAGTCCGGCAGCGGCAAGACCACCATCTCGCGCTGCGTCGGCGGGCTGCACAAGGAGTGGACCGGCTCGATCACCTTCGAGGGCAACGAGCTGGGCAAGGGCTCGCGCTCGCGCAGCGCCTCGGACCGCAAGCGCGTGCAGTACATCTTCCAGAACCCCTACCTGTCGCTGAACCCGCGGCTGACGATCGAGCAGATCGTGCGACGGCCGATGGAGCTGTTCGGCCTCGCCTCGGGCAAGGAGGCCACCGACCGGGTGGTCGCGCTGCTCGACCAGGTGGCGCTGGGCCCTGCGGTGCTGCGCTACCAGGCCAGCCGGCTCTCCGGAGGCGAGCGGCAGCGGGTGGCGATCGCGCGAGCGCTGGCCGCCGAGCCCGACCTGCTGGTCTGCGACGAGATCACCTCGGCGCTCGACGTCTCGGTGCAGGGCTCGATCGTGGCGCTGCTGGAGGACCTGCGGCAGACGCGCGGCATCAGCATGCTCTTCGTGACCCACAACCTGGCCCTGGTGCGCTCCATCGCCAGCCGGGTGCAGATCCTCAACGCGGGCAACGTCGTCGAGTCCGGCTTCGTGGTCGACGTGATGGACCGCCCGCAGCAGGAGTACACCCAGCGGCTGCTGGCCAACAGTCCCAGGATCGACTGACGTCCAGCCAGCAACGGCCCCGCCTCTCCGTGATGAGGTTCGTCGACCCGCAGGAGGACGCCTCCCGGCGGCACGAGGTCGTGCGCGCGAGCGCACCGCGTCCGCTGGAGCGGGCGCCGCGCGAGATCGACGTCGAGATCCCCGGCGCCGGGCGCTCGCGCCCGTTCGCCGACTGGGTCACCGAGACCCACTCCACCTCGCTCCTGGTGCTCAGCGGCGGCAGCGTCGTGCACGAGTGGTACGCCGACGGCGTGGGGCCGGGCTCGCTGCTGCTGGGGGCGTCGATGACCAAGTCGGCGCTGGCCCACCTGGTCGGCCGGGCGGTGGGCGCGGGCTCGTTGCGCGTCACCGACGTCGTGGGCAACCTGGTGCCCGAGCTGGCCGGCAGCGGCTACGCCGGCTGCACCGTCGAGCACCTGCTGACGATGACCACCGGCACCGCCTGGACCGAGGACCACCGCGACCCCGACGGACCCGCCACCCGGCTGGTGGCCTGCTTCGGCGGCACGCAGGAGCGCTCGCGCGAGCTGCTGGTGCAGGTGCGTCCCCAGGACCCACCCGGCACGCGGTGGGAGTACAGCACCGCCGACTCCCAGGTGCTCGACTGGGCACGCGAGCGGGCCACCGGGCAGACCTACGCCGAGGCGCTGGGCGACCTGTGGGCCGAGCTCGGCTGCGTCCGCGACGCCGTGGTGGGCGTCGACGTCGCCGGGGTCGCGCTGGCCGGCGGCGGCCTGGCCGCGTGTGCGGAGGACTGGCTGCGGCTGGCCGCCCTGCAGCTGGAGCCCACCGCCTGGGCGCAGGCCTCCTCGACGCCCACGCAGCCCTGGCTCGAGCCCGGCCGGCTGCCGAGCAGCATCACCACCCACGCCGGATTCGGCTATCACTGGTGGCCGCTGAGCGCCGACGGCTCGCGCGTGACCGCCGACGGCAGCCGCGGCCAGTTCGGCTACGCCGACCGCGACCGCGGCGTCGCCGTCGTCAAGACCTCGCTGTGGCCCTACGACGACCCGTGGGTCGACCGACAGCAGCGCGACCTGTCCTACCTCGGTCTCCCCCTCGTGGCAGCGGCCGTTGGCTGAGACCGCCCCACCTCGTCGTCGGCGGTCCAGCACCGTCGCTCCGCCCCCAACTGACTGACTGATCAATCAGCACCATCCTCGGAGGTATCCCGTGAGAGCAGCCATCAACCGCAAGGTCATCATCACCTGCGCCCTGACCGGCGCCGGCGACACGACCGGCAGGTCCGAGCACGTGCCCGTCACCCCGCAGCAGATCGCCGAGTCGGGCATCGCCGCGGCGAAGGCCGGCGCCACGGTCGTGCACGTGCACGTGCGCGACCCCGAGACCGGCCAGGGTTCGCGCGAGACCGCGTTCTACGTCGAGGCCGTCGACCGGATCCGCGAGAGCGGCGTCGACGTCATCATCAACACCACCGCCGGCATGGGCGGCGACCTCTACCTCGACCCGCACGACCCGACCACCTTCGTCGAGGGCACCGACCTGGTCAGCGGCGTCGAGCGGCTCAAGCACGTGGAGAAGGTGATGCCCGACATCTGCACGCTGGACTGCGGCAGCCTGAACTTCGGCGAGGGCAGCCTGGTCTACGTCAGCACCCCCGACATGCTGCGCGAGGGTGCCAAGCGCATCCAGGATCTCGGAGTGCGGTGCGAGATGGAGATCTTCGACACCGGACACCTGTGGTTCGCCAACACCCTGGTGGAGGAGGGGCTGATCGACGCTCCCCCGCTCTACCAGCTGTGCATGGACATCCCCTACGGCGCCCCGGCCGACTCCTCGCTGCTGGCCTCGATGGTGGCGCAGCTGCCCGAGGGCGCGCACTGGGCCTCGTTCGCGCTGGGCCGCATGCAGTTCCCGTGGGTGGCGCAGTCGGTGCTGCTGGGCGGTCACGTCCGGGTCGGGCTGGAGGACAACCTCTACCTGAGCAAGGGCGTCAAGGCCACGAACGCGCAGCTCGCCGACCGGGCGAAGACCATCGTCGAGGCCATGGGCTCCTCCGTGGCCACGCCCGACGAGGCCCGCGAGATGCTCAACCTGCGGCCACGGTCATGAGTCGGGGCATGACGCCGCCGATCGCGGTCGCCGACGTCCGCACCGTCTGCTGCGCCGGGGTCGGCGTCATCGGCGGAGGCTGGGCGGCGTACTTCCTCGCGCGCGGGTACGACGTCGTCGCCTGGGACCCGGCGCCCGGAGCCGACGATCGGCTGCGGCACGTCGTCGACGCCGCGTGGCCCGCGCTCACGGAGCTGGGCCTGGCCGACGGGGCCGACCGGTCACGACTGCGCTTCGAGCCGGAGCTGGACAAGGCGCTGGCCGGCGCCGAGTTCGTGCAGGAGAGCGCGCCGGAGGACCTCGAGCTCAAGCGCCGGCTGCTCGCCGACCTCGACGCCGCGGCGCCCGAGGGCGTGGTGATCGGCTCCTCCACGTCCGGCTACGGCATGAGCGAGATGGACACCCTCGCCGACCACCCGGAGCGGCTGGTGGTCGGCCACCCGTTCAACCCGCCGTACCTCATCCCCCTGGTCGAGGTGGTGGGCAGCGAGCGCACCTCGCCGGAGGTGGTGGCCTGGGCGGGCGACTTCTACCGCCACGTCGGCAAGTCGGTCATCACCATGGACCGCGAGGTGCCCGGCTTCATCGCCAACCGGCTTCAGGAGGCGCTGTGGCGCGAGGCGCTGCACATGGTGAACGCCGGTGAGGCCACCGTCGAGCAGATCGACCTCTCGATCACCGACGGCCCCGGCCTGCGCTGGCCGATCCACGGACCGATGCTGACCTTCCACCTCGCCGGCGGGCAGGGCGGCATGGCGCACATGCTCGACCACTTCGGGCCGTCGCTGCAGTCGCCGTGGACCCGGCTGGTCTCGGCCGAGCTCACCCCGGCGCTGCGCGACGCCGTCGTCGACGGCTGCGAGCGCGAGGCCGACGGCCGCTCGATCGACGACCTGGTGGCCGAGCGCGACGCCGGCGTCATCGCGATCCTGCGGGCGCTGGGACGTGCCTGACCCCCTCACCGTCTGGTCCGAGCCGGTGCTGGCGGAGTGGATCGACTACAACGGCCACCTCTCCGAGCCGTACTACGTGCTGGTGCTCGGCCACGCCACGGACGCCGTGATGGACGCGGTCGGGCTGGGGCCGGCCTACCGCGAGGCCGCACAGGCCTCGCTGTACACGGTCGAGGCGCACGTGCGCTACCTCGACCAGGTGGGCCCCGGCGAGCTGCTCGAGGCGCGCTCGTGGGTCATCGGCTCGACGCCGAAGCTGCTGTGGATCTGGCACGAGCTCTACGCCGCGGGCTCGCTGCGCGCGACCGAGGAGATCCTCGGCGTGCACGTCGGCACCGACCCGGACACGGCCACCGCGCGCACCACACCGTTCCCCGCGGAGGTGGCCGCGGCGATCGAGGCCGCCCGGGTGCCGCCCCCGCCGGAGGCGTCGAGGTCCATCCTGGTCTCGTGAGCGAGTGCTGTGCGCCCCGCCGCGACCCGGCGGTGGTCGAGACGGTGATTAAGGATGTTGCGCAGCAACCGTCTCGAAACCCCCACCCCGCCCACGACGGCGCCCGCCTCGTTCCGCTCCCCGGCGGCCGCTTCGCGATGGGCTCCGAGGACGCCGACGTCGTACCCGGCGACGGCGAAGGGCCCGTGCGGTCGGTCGAGGTCGCGCCCTTCGCCATCGACGCCGTCTGCGTGAGCAACGACCGCTTCGCCGCGTTCGTCGAGGCCACCGGCCACGTCACCGACGCCGAGCGCTACGGCTGGTCGTTCGTCTTCGAGGCGTTCGCGACCGCGGAAGGCGACCGAGCCGCGCAGGCGCCGTGGTGGCTGGCGGTGGCGGGGGCCACGTGGCGCAGCCCCGACGGTCCCGGCAGCACCCTGGCGGGCCGCGAGGACCACCCGGTCGTCCACGTCTCCCACGCCGACGCCCGCGCCTACTGCCGGTGGGCGCGGCTGCGGCTGCCCACCGAGACCGAGTGGGAGTACGCCTCGCGCGGCGGGCTGGTCGGCGCCAGGTTCCCGTGGGGCGAGGAGCTGACACCGGACGGCGAGCACCGGTGCAACATCTGGCAGGGCGAGTTCCCGGCCTCGAACACCGTCGCCGACGGCTACGCCGGCACCGCGCCGGTGGCCGCGTACGCCCCCAACGGCTACGGGCTGTTCAACACCTCCGGCAACGTCTGGGAGCACACGGCCGACGTCTGGTCGACGCCGGACACCCGGGTCGTCCGGGGCGGCTCGTACCTGTGCCACGCCTCCTACTGCAACCGCTACCGGGTCTCGGCCCGCACCTTTACCACCGTCGACTCCACCACCGGCAACCAGGGGTTCCGCGTCGCGCTCTAAGCGGTGGGCAGCCCGGCGTCCTTCCAGGCGCGGAAGCCGCCGACGAGGTCGGTCGCGCGGGTGAGCCCGAGGCCCTGCAGCGTGGCCGCGGCCAGGCTGGAGGAATAGCCCTCGTTGCAGACCACCACCACCTGCAGGTCGTAGGCGGCCTCCGCCAACCGGGCGTCGCTGGCGGGGTCGAGCCGCCACTCGAGCACGATCCGCTCGAGCACCACCGCCCCGGGCAGCTCGCCCTCGGCCTCACGATTGGCCTGCGGGCGTACGTCGACGAGCATCGCGCCGTCCTGCTGTGCCTGGAGGGCCTGGTGGGGGTCGAGGCGGTCCAGCCGGCTCCGCGCCTGGTCCAGCAGCTCCTCGATGCTCCGGCCCGGTGAGGTCATGCCCCGAGCCTGGCAGGGGTGCGTCAGCCGCGCTCGGCTGGGTACCGGTCCGCCGTGGACGCCGACGTCGTGGTGGTGGGCGCCGGACTGGCCGGGCTGCGGTGCGCCGCAGCCCTGGTCGAGGCCGGTCGCGAGGTGGTGGTGCTGGAGGCGGCGGACGCGGTCGGCGGCCGGATCCGCACCGACCGGGTGGACGGCTTCCTGGTCGACCGGGGCTTCCAGCTGCTCAACCCCGCCTACCCCGCGGTCCGCCGGTGGGTCGACGTCGACGCGCTGGGGCTTCAGGCGTTCGGCGCCGGGGTGGTGGCCGCGACCGAGCAGGGGCGGGTCATGCTCGGCCATCCGCTGCGCGAGCCCGGTCTGCTGCCGGGCACGCTGGCCAGCACGCTGACCCGTCCCGGCGAGGTGCTGGGCCTGCTGCGGTGGGTGGCGCCGCTGCTGCGCCCCCACCGAGGCCCACTCGCCCGGGTTCTGGAGGCCCACGACGACGTCGCCCGCGGCGAGGCGCTCGACCGCGCCGGCGCACGCGGCGTGCTGCGCCGGGTGGTCGACGGGTTCCTGGCCGGTGTGCTCCTGGAGGACGACGGCTCGACCGCCGACCGGTTCGCGCTGCTGCTGGTGTCCTCGTTCCTGCGCGGGGTCCCCGCGCTGCCGGCCGAGGGGATGCAGGCGCTGCCCGAGCAGCTGGCCCGGCCCCTCGGTGCCCGGGTGCGGCTGGGGCACCGGGTCACCGCCGTCGGTCGCTCGCAGGTCAGCACCACCGAGGGCACCTGGCGCGCCCCGCACGTCGTCGTCGCCACGGACGCCGGCGCGGCGCACGGTCTGACCGGCGTCGAGGCGAGGGCCACCAAGGGCGTGGTGACCGTGTGGTGGTCGGCGAAGCGGACCGAGAGCAGCGACCTGCTGCACGTCGACGCCCGCGCCCGGCCGACCGGGCCGCTGGTGAACACCGCGGTGGTCTCGGACGCGGCCCCCAGCTACGCCCCGCCGGACCGCCATCTGGTGCAGGGCTCGGCGCTGCTCGGTCCGGGCCGGGTGGTCGAGGAGCCGGCGATGCGCCGCCACGCCGCGGAGCTGCTCGGCGCCGACGCGCGCGGCTGGGAGGTGGTCGCCCGCCACGAGGTGCCCGACGCGCTGCCCGCGCAGCCGCCGCCGTTCACGACCGCGCGGCCGGTGCGGGTGGGCGACGTCGTGGTCTGCGGCGACCACCGCGACACCGGGTCCATCCAGGGCGCCCTGGTGAGTGGGCAGCGGGCGGCCGACGCGGTGCTCGCGGGCACCGCGTGAGCCGCCGATGACTCCGGTGGTCGCCTTCGCGCTCGCCTCGGCGCTGCACGCGGGGTTCCAGCTGACCGTGACCGTGCTGGTCTACCCCGCGCTGGCCGCGCACGACGCCGCGCAGTGGCCCACGATCCATGGGCGCCACTCCTCGCGCATCACGCCGCTGGTCGGCCTGGTCTACGCGCTGCTGGTCGTCTGCGGCGGCGTGCTCGTGGCCGCCGGGCCCGGCCCGCTCGCCGTCGTCGGGCTGCTCGGCGGCGCCGCGTCCCTCGTCGTCACCGCCACGCTCGCCGCTCCCCTGCACGGTCGGCTGCGGACGCACGACACGACGCGTGTCGCCCGGCTGCTGGTGGTGGACCGCTGGCGGTGCGCGGCGGCGGTGCTCGGCGCGGTCTCGGCCGCCGTCGCCGTGGTGGCGGCCGGGTGATGTGCTGTGGGCATGACTGACGTCGTGGTGGTCGGCGCTGGGATCTCCGGCGTGGCCTGCGCGCGGGCGCTGCAGGAGGCCGGGCTCGCGGTGCGGGTGCTCGACCGTGGCCACCGGGTCGGTGGTCGCATGGCCCGGCACGGGGGTGCCGGCCGGCCCGCCGACGTCGGCGCGTCGTACCTGACCGTCTCCGACGACGCCTTCGCGGCGGTGGTGGACGGCTGGCACGAGGCGGGACTGGCCCGGCCGTGGACCGACACCTTCTGCGTGCTCGGCGACGACGAGCCGCAGCTCAAGCAGGGCCCGGTGCGGTGGGGTACGCCGTTCGGGCTGCAGACGCTGGTGGAGGACCTGGCGCGCGGCCTCGAGGTGACCCGCGAGGACGTCGCCGCCCTTCCCGCGGCCGCCACGGTGGTGTTGGCCATGCCGGACCCCCAGGCGCGGCGACTGGTCCCCGAGGGCCACCCGCTCGCCGACCGGCTGGACCGCGAGTTCGAGCCCGTCCTCGCCCTCACGCTGCGGCTGCCCGAGCGCACCTGGGACACGGTCAGTCCCAGCGGCCACTTCGACGGCGCGTTCGTCTCCGACCACCCCGCGCTGGCCTGGGTGGCCGACGACGGCCGGCGCCGCGGCGACGACGCGCCGGTGCTGGTGGCCCACTCCACCGCGTCGTTCGCGCGCCAGCACCTGGCCGACCCGAACGCCGCCGCCCTCGGCCTCCAGGTGGCCCTGCAGGCGCTGCTGCGGCTGCCCGAGCCCACCTACCGCGCCGTGCAGCGCTGGACCTACGCCCGTCCGGTCGGCGAGCGTGACGAACCGTTCGCATTGGTCGACGGCATCGGCGTCTGCGGCGACGGCTGGGGCGCCTCGCCGAAAGTGGAGACCGCCTGGCTCTCCGGCCACGCCCTGGGACGCGAGCTGGCGCAGCGACTCGCCTGATCGGCTCAGGGCTCCAGCAGCTCGAGGTCGTCGAGCAGGCTCGGGTGGGTCGGCGTCCAGCCGAGCTCCTCGCGGGTGCGGGTGCTCGTGGCGGGCTGGTCGGCGGCGAAGATCGGCCCCAGCTCACCGAAGGTCTCCGGCGGCACCGACTCGACCGGCAGGCCCAGCCGTCGCCCGATCACCGCGGCGATGTCGCGCACGGCGTCACCCTCGTCGGCGACCGCGTGCCAGGCCGTGCCGGCCGGGGCCTGCTCGAGGGCGAGCCGGAAGAGCGCGGCGGCGTCGAGCGCGTGCACGGCCGGCCACCGGTTGCTGCCGTCGCCGGGGTAGCCCGAGCGTTCGCTGCTGCGGGCGATGGTGGTGAGCAGGCCCGCGAAGCCGCCCTCACCGTCGCGGTGCACGGTGCGGGGCAGCCGCACCGCCGAGACCCGTACGCCCTTCTCGGCCAGCGCCAGCGCGGCGTTCACCGAGCGGCCGCGTCCCCCCACGGGCCCGTCGGTGGGGAGCGGGTCGGCCTCGGTGGCCGCCCGCCCCGCGATCCACGGCGTGCCGGAGACCACCACGAAGGGCCGGTCGCTGCCGACGAGCGCCTCCCCGATGGTGGCCACCGCAGCGGTCTCCTCCTCGATCGCGCGCGTCAGCGCGTCAGGTCCGCTGAAGTCGTTCGCGAACGCCAGGTGGATGACGCCCTCGGCCTCGGCGGCGGCTGTGCGCACGGCGTCGAGGTCGGCGATGGAGCCGCGGACCGGGGTGGCGCCGGCCCCGGTGGCAGCGGCGGCCGAGGCGTCGGACCGGGTGAGCACGGCGACGCGGTGACCGTGGCCGATGAGCTCGGCGACGACCGCCGAGCCGACGAGCCCGGTGCCGCCGGTGACGAAGACCTGCATGGTGACTCCAGTCAGTGATGGGATACTTGTCCCATCACCATAGCAGGCGATGGGACAAGTATCCCATCGCCTAGGATGGGGCCATGGCTCGCTGGGCACCCGACGCGCGCTTCCGGCTCGTCGTGGCCGCCGTCGACCTCTTCACTGAGCAGGGCTACGACGACACGACGGTGGCCCAGATCGCCGAGCGGGCGGGCGTCACCAAGAGCACCTTCTTCCGGCACTTCCCCGACAAGCGCGAGCTGCTGGTCGCGGGCCAGGAGACGCTGAGCCGGCTGCTGGCCGAGGGCATCGCGGACGCACCCGAGGGCTCGACCCCGCTGGCGGCGGTCGCCGCCGGGCTCGAACGCGCCTCGGCGGAGATGGGACCGCAGAACCGCGAGCTGGGCCCGCGGCTCAAGGCCGCCGTGGCAGCGAGCGGCGAGCTCCAGGAGCGCGACGCCCTCAAGAGCGTCGGCCTGGCCGCCGCGATGACCGAGGCCCTGATCGCCCGCGGCGTCCCCGAGGCGACGGCGGAGCTCGCCGCCGAGCTGGGCGTGCTGGCCTTCAAGCGCGGCTACGCCGCCTGGTCGGAGTCGGATCAGGCGGCCGAGGAGCCGTTGGCGACCTACACCACCTCGGCGCTGGCCGACCTGCGCGCGGCGAGCACGGCCCTGGGCTGAGCTTGCCTGCGCCTCAGAGTCGCTCGGCGGTGCGCACCAGCCCGGCGACTCCGCCCGACGTGCTGTGCGGCGGCCAGGCCAGCACCGTGGTCACCTGGGGCGCGTCGAGCAGGCGGACGACGGCGAGGCCGTCGCGCAGGTTGGCCTGCACCGACTCCGGCAGCACCACGGCCGTGCGCCCCAGCCGCACCAGCTGGAGCACCTGGGTCAGGTCGTGCAGCTCCGGCCCGGGTCCCTCGGGGTACGTGCCGTCCAGGTGCGGCCAGCGAGGCAACGGGAGGTCCGGGATCGACGTCGCCTCCTCGACGCTCATCGCCACGCGGGTGCTCAGCGGGTGCCCGGCGGGCACGATGAGCACCTGCGACTCCGTGGTCAGTGGGGTGATGTCGAAGCCGCTGAGGTCGTCGAAGGGACGGTGCAGCACGGCGACGTCGGCCCGGCCGTCGCGCAGCATGGGCGCCTGGTGGCCCGGCGGGCTGAGCACCACCTCCACCTCGGCGGCGTCGGGCTCGGTGGCGTAGGCGTCGAGCAGCTTGACCATCAGCTCGCTCGAGGCCCCGGCCTTGGCGGTGAGCACCACTGAATCGTGCGGCGTCCCGGCCCGGCGCCGGGTGCGCCGCTCGGCCGCCGCCACCGCGGCGAGGGCGGCGCGCCCCTCGCTGAGCAGCGTCCGCCCGGCGACGGTGAGGGTGACCCCACGCGGCGTGCGGACCAGCAGCTCGACACCGAGCCGGCGCTCCAGCTGCGCGATCGCGCGCGACAGCGGCGGCTGCGACATGCCCAGCCGGTCGGCGGCGCGGCCGAAGTGGGCCTCCTCGGCCACCGCCACGAAGTAGCGCAGCTCGCGGGTCTCCACGCCTTCACGCTACGCCCGCCGGCCAGCACCGATACCCCTGCGGTATCGGGCCTGACCCGATCGATCTTTGATCCGCGACGACCCTCGGCACACGATCGAGGCATGACACAGAACAGCACCGAGAACACGAGGATCGCGCTGGTCACCGGCGCCAACAAGGGCATCGGCTACGAGATCGCCGCCGGGCTCGCGCGCCGCGGGTTCCGCGTGGGCGTCGGCGCCCGCGACACCGGTCGACGCGAGGCGGCCGTGGAGAAGCTGCGCGCCGAGGGCCTCGACGTGTTCGGCGTCCCGCTCGACGTGACCGACGACGAGAGCGTCGCGGCGGCCGCCGCCCAGCTCGAGGGCGAGGGCGGCCTCGACGTCCTCGTCAACAACGCAGCCATCACCGGAGGCAGCCCGCAGGAGCCGACGAAGGTCAGCGCGTCGCAGGTGCTCGAGGTGGTCGACACCAACGTCGTCGGCGTCATCCGGACGACCAACGCGATGCTGCCGCTGCTGCGCCAAGCCGCCTCGCCGCGCATCGTCAACGTCTCCAGCACCGTCGGCTCGCTCACCCTGCAGACCGCGCAGGCCGACGCGGTCGGCCCCATCTCGGCGGCCTACTCCCCCAGCAAGACCTACCTCAACGCCGTGACCGTGCAGTACGCCAAGGAGCTGGCCGGGACGGGCGTGTTGATCAACGCCGGCTGCCCCGGTTACGTGGCCACCGACCTCAACGCTCACCAGGGCCACCGCACGCCCGAGCAGGGCGCGGCGATCTTCCTCGAGCTGGCGACGCTGCCCGACGACGGGCCGTCCGGCACCTTCCGCGACGAGACCGGCATCCAGCCCTGGTAGGTGCTCTTCACGGAATGGCAGCGACCTCGAGCCGGTTGGCCCGAGGTACGTAGAACGCTGTCGCGCGATGAGGAGTGAGTGATCGTGAGCAAGGTCTGGTTCATCACGGGTGCGTCCAAGGGCTTCGGCCGCGAGTGGGCCGAGGCCGCGCTCGAGCGCGGCGACCGGGTGGCGGCAACGGCCCGCAAGCCCGAGACGCTCGACGCGCTGGTCGAGCAGTACGGCGACCTCGTGCTGCCACTCCAGCTCGACGTCACCGACCGCGACGCCGACCGGGCGGCCGTGGCTCGGGCGGCCGAGCACTTCGGCCGGCTGGACGTGGTGGTCAACAACGCCGGCTACGGGCACTTCGGCATGGTCGAGGAGCTCAGCGAGGAGGAGCTGCGCAGCCAGCTGGAGACCAACCTCTTCGGCGCGGTCTGGGTGACCCAGGCGGCGATCCCGGTGATGCGCGAGCAGGGCTCGGGCCACATCATCCAGGTCTCGAGCATCGGCGGGATCAGCGCGTTCCCGACCGTCGGCGCCTACCACGCCTCGAAGTGGGCGCTGGAGGGCATCTCCCAGTCGCTCGCGCAGGAGGTGGCGGGCTTCGGCATCCACGTGACGCTGATCGAGCCCGGCGGCTTCTCCACCGACTGGTCCGGCCCCTCGGCCTCGCACAGCGAGGAGATCTCGGCCTACGCCGACGTCCGCGAGGCCGCCCAGAACCGCCCCTCCAAGGCGAGCCCGGGCGACCCCACCGCCACCCGTGCGCCGATCCTCAAGGTCGTCGACGCCGACGAGCCGCCGCTGCGCGTGTTCTTCGGCCAGGCCCCGCTCGACATCGCGACCAAGGACTACGAGTCGCGCCTGGCCACCTGGAACGAGTGGCAGCCGGTGGCCCTGGAGGCGCAGGGGTCGTGACCGACCCGGCGCCGGCCTCGCTCGAGGGCCAGGTGGCGCTGGTGACCGGCGGCAGCCGCGGCATCGGCCTGGCCACCGCCCGCGGCCTGGGCCGGCTGGGCGCCACCGTGGTGCTGGTCGGCCGCACCGACGACTCCGCCGGTGCGGCCGCCGCCGACCTGGTGGCCGAGGGCGTCGACGCGGTCGGCTTCGGGTGCGACGTCGCCGACGCCGACGCCCTCGCCGCGCTGCCGGACCGGCTGGGACCACTGGCCGCCGTCGACGTGCTGGTCTGCGCGGCCGCTGTCATGAGCGAGCGCACGGCCAAGACGCTGCGCACGAGCGAGGACGAGTGGCGCCGGGTCATGTCCGTCGACCTCGACGGCGTCTGGCGCACGATGGCGCGCTTCGTGCCGGGCATGATCGAGCGCCGCCACGGCCGCGTCATCGCGGTGAGCGCCTGCCTGGGCCGCATGAGCGGCCCCGGCAACGCCGGCGGCCTGGCGCCCTACCGAGTGGCCAAGGCCGGGGTCAACGCCCTCGTCCGCAACCTCGCCCACGAGCAGAACCTGGGCCGCCGCGGCGTGCTGGTCGACGCCACCTGCCCGGGCCACTGCCGCACCGACATGGGCGGACCGGACGCCCCCCGCTCGGCCGAGCAGGGAGCCGAGACCGCGGTCTGGCTGGCCAGCCGCCCGGCCGAGGACGCTCAGACCGGGGTGTTGTGGGAGGACCGGCGGGTGGTGCCTTGGTGAGCGACGCCGTCGTGTTGCTCAGATATGTGAAAGCCGTTCAAGCCGCCGTTGATCAGCTGACGAATAGCCCCCGGTTCAAGTTCGACCGAGGCATTGGCGGCGGAGTCACGCGCTTATCGGACCTTGAGACACGATCAGGGGCCGTGTCTCGCGGCCGGCAGTGACCCCTCATCGTCAGGGCGCCGTTTCTTGGCTGGGTCATCAAGCATCCGTCCGCTCGACCGGAGCGACGCGCCGCCTACATTCGTTGTGTAGATTCCACAACGATTGTAGTAACCTGCCGGCCATGGAGAAGGACCATCTGGACCCGATTGCCGCGCACCTCATCGGCAGCTACCTCGACACCGGTGCCTACAGTCGCCAGTTCAAGGACGACAACCACGACGTACCCCCGTCCAACATGGCCCGCGTCCACCACCACCGTTCTCTGATGCAGGCTCGCATCATCCACGACGATGCGTACGACCTGTCCCCTTCCTACGTCGACTTCGGTCGTGTCGAGTTTGTTGAGCGGCAGACCGAAGAGCGAATTCTCCTGCGCAGCGCTACTGCCGTCGCCATCCAGAAGCGTTGGGACGATAGAGGCCAAGGAGCCCTGTTCGGCGTCGGCTCGCTTCTGAAGCCCGTCGACATCCGTGTTCTGGTCTACGAGTTCGACGCGGCTGGTCTAACACTGTCCATCGCTGCCGGTGCCAAGCGTGCGGCCAGTACCCGTGTGTACGTGAAGGGCGAGCCCATCTTCGCCGGCTTTTGGCCATACTTCGACGACGGCGGCAGCGACGATGTGCCGTTTGATCAGGGCAGCCGCGACCCGTTCGGCGACGTCGGAACCCTCGAAGAGGACGAAGAGGCCGGGCAGTGAATCGCCTGCTGGCTTACAGGGACATTGAGGGCATAGCCCAGGACAAGCTTGGTGATCGCCTCGGCCTGTCGGCGCAGATGATCTCCGCGATCGAAAAGGGGACGCGCAGCTTCACTGGTGATCTGGCGCCGATCGGCTATTCGAACGACCGGTTCGAGATTCCTGACATGTCTGAGCCTCTGCACCGTCAGCGCGCTTCAACCAAGGTCGCAACCAGGAAACGTGCAAAGGAACTTCTGCGGCTCGCCGGCGAGGTATTCGGTGAGCTCCAGGAGACAACCGCAGGCGCCCCAAAACTCGCTCTTAGCCCCGGGGACTCACCGACCAGCATGGACGAGCTCGATGACCTCGCGACCGATCTCCGGTACTCACTGCGCCACGAGGAGCACGGTCCCATCCGCAACCTCACCTCGCTGGTTGAACGCGCCGGCGTCTGTCTGGTGCCGATCGTCGGGCTCGGCGTCGATGGCATCTCGGCCTGGGTGGGAAAGGTCCCGGTCATTGGTCTCGCGCCAAACGTCGCCGGTGATCGGCTTCGCCTAACGCTCGGCCACGAGCTTGCGCACCTACTCCTGCACCGACGATCGACCTCGACTACCGAGGCCGAGGCGAACCGGTTCGCCTCGAACCTCCTTTTCCCCCAGGCCGAGTTCGACGACATGGTGCCTGCCAACCCCCAACTCAGGGACTTCGTGAACCTCAAGTCCTCCTGGGGCGTCTCAGCAGCTGCGCTGATCTATCGAGCCCACGACCTCGAGTACATCGACGACAAGCGCTACCGCGCGCTTCAGATTCAGATGTCGAAGTGGCGGCGTACCGAGCCGGCGTACTTCGCGCCAGTGCATGGCGAGTTGATGACCCGGCTCGTCACCGAGAACGGCGGTACCGAGGCCGCGGCTCGCGAACTTGGCATCAATGCCGATCACCTCGGAGAGCTGACCAGCTGGAGCCACTTGCGCGTTGCTTAATGCCGTGCCCGGCCGTCTAAAGATGCAGCATTGGCTCCGAAGGCAGTGCAGGCCGAATAGAGCATGGCTGCGTCAATGTGGGCGAAGTGACGCGCCCGGGGCAGACAGGGCATCACCCCTCGACAGATGAGCTGCTCCCCAGGTTTAGCCTCACCAGGTGAGCGAGACGGCCCGCCAGACGCCGATGACAGCACCGTCGTCGCCGGGGCGGGACCAGCAGAGCCAGGGCTTCCTCCTGGGCGTCGCGGCATATGCGATGTGGGGGCTGTTCCCGCTGTACTGGCCGCTGCTGGAGCCGTCGTCGCCGGTGGAGGTGCTGGCGCACCGGGTGGTGTGGTCGCTGGTCGTCATGGGGGCGCTGGTCGTGCTCACCCGCCGGACGGCGCAGCTGCGGTCGATCGTCCGCGACCGGCGCAGGCGGAGGCTGCTCGCGGCGGCGGCCGTGGTCGTCACCGTCAACTGGGGCGGGTTCATCTACGGCGTGGCGCACGGGCTCGTGGTGGAGACCTCGCTGGGATACTTCATCAACCCGCTGGTCACCGTGCTGATGGGCGTCGTGCTGCTCAAGGAGACGCTGCGGCCGTGGCAGTGGGCGGCCATCGGGATCGCGGTGGTGGCGGTGGTCGGGCTGGCCGTGGAGTACGGGCGGCCGCCGTGGATCTCGCTGCTGCTGGCGTTCAGCTTCGGCACCTACGGACTGCTCAAGAAGCGCGCCGGCGCGGACGCCATCGAGAGCCTCACCTTCGAGACCATGGTGATCGCGCCGGTGGCGCTCGCCTACCTGGTCTGGCTCGGGCTGGCCGGCCGCGGGCACTTCCTCGGGCACGGGCCCGGGCACGTCGTGCTGCTGGCCACCACCGGGCTGGTCACCGCGATCCCCCTCCTGTGCTTCGGCGCGGCCGCGATCCGGGTGCCGATGACGACGCTCGGGCTGCTGCAGTACATCGCGCCCATCCTGCAGTTCGTCATCGGCGTCGCCGTGGTGCACGAGGAGATGACGTCGATGCGCTGGGTGGGCTTCGTGCTGGTCTGGGTGGCGCTGGTGGTCTTCACCGCCGACGCGCTGCGGCACCGTCGCCGGCCGCTGCGCGAGAGCGCCGAGGCCGCCGCCGTCTGACGCCGGTCAGTCCGACGTGACCCGGGCCCCCGCGCCGAGGTCCGCCACCACGCGGTCCAGCCAGTCCGAGAGCAGCCGGCGCTCGCTCCCGCTCAGCACATGCAGCTCGGGCGCGATCGCGCGGAAGGCGACGGTCGCCGCCATCGGTCCCGCCTCGGCGCGCTCGGGTACGCCGTCCGGCGTCCCGTCCAGCACCTGGGCGAGGACGGCCTCGTACATCGCGTCGGCCAGGCCGCGGTCGCGCTCCGGCTCGGGGGTCGACAGCAGCACCGAGATGGCACCCACCCCCGCGGCCGCGATGAGGTCGACCGCTCGCTCCTCGCTGACGCGTAGCCGACCGGCCACCGCCACCCGGCGCACCCGCGCGGCCAGCACCTGCCGGCCCGACACCGCCGCCGGCGAGTGCCGCACCCGGTCGGGGTCGCTGAGCATCCGGAAGATCGCCGGGTTGGCCAGCCCGAACTCGATCTGGGTGTCCCAGCCGGCGCGCAGGTCGTCCAGGGGGTCGACGCCGTCCGCCGACGCGGCGTCGACCGTCGCCGCCTTGTCGCTCACGTAACCGGCCATGACGTGCTCGGCCACCGCGTCGAGGAGGCCTTCCTTGTCGCCGAAGAGCCGGTAGAGGGTGGGCGCCTGTACGCCGGCGGCGTCAGCCACGCCACGGGTGGTGACCGCCGCCGGACCTTGCTCGCGCAGCACCTGTGCCGCCGCCTCGACGATGCGCTGCCGGGTGCCGGCCCGCCGATCGACCGTCTCGCTCACGTAGCAACGGTAACGAATCACTGCTATCGCCTGTGTTATCGGTGATAGCGTGATGAGTATTCCACCGATACCCAGGAGGCTCGCATGATCGTCGTGACCGGAGCGACCGGCGCCCTCAACGGCGCCACCGTCGACCACCTGCTCGAGCTCGTCCCGGCCACCGAGGTCGCGGTGGCCGTGCGCGACGTCGCCAAGGCGGCGCGGTTCGCCGAGCGCGGCGTGGAGGTGCGTTCCGGCGGCGACTACGCCGACGCCGACTCGCTCCCGACGGCCTTCGCCGGCGCCGACCAGCTGCTGCTCGTCTCCTCCAACGACCCGGGTGCCGATGCGGTGGCCCTGCACCGGCAGGCCATCGACGCTGCGGTCAGCGCGGGCGTCGGGCGGATCCTCTACACCAGCCACCAGGGCGCGGCGGCTACCTCGCCGTTCGTCCCTGCGCGCATCCACCTCGCCACCGAGGAGCTCCTGGCCGGCTCCGGCGTCGCGTGGACGTCGCTGCGCAACGGCTTCTACGCCCACAGCCTGGCCTGGCTCATGGGGCCCTGGCAGGAGACTGGCGTGGTGGCCGTGCCCGCCGACGGCCCGGTGTCCTGGACCGCGCGGGAGGACGCGGCGCGGGCGGCGGCGATCGTGCTGGCCTCCGACGGCGGCTACGACGGACCGACGACCATCACCGCGAACGCCGCCCCGACCTTCGCCGACCTCGCCGCCACCGCCTCGGAGCTGACGGGACGCGAGGTGACCTCGGTCGTGCTGGAGGAGGACGAGTGGCTGGCCCGGCAGGTCGCGGCGGGCCAGGACGAGCAGATGGCACGGTTCGTCCTCGGGATGTACCAGGCCGCGGAGCAGGGCTTCTTCGCCGGCGTCGACCCGCTGCTGGGCACCTTGCTGGAACGCGAGCCGCTCACGGCGCGCGATCAGCTCGCGGCCGCGGCGTCAGCGAGCCGCTAGCTGCGAGGTCCAGGTGGCCGGGTCGAGCTCGAGGTCGCCGAGCATGCCGGCCACCGACGAGGTCCGCAGCCGGGCGCGGACGGCCTCGGCCACCTCGCGGTCCAGGTCGACCAGCGCCGCCTGGACGCCGACGCCGACCGGACACTCCGGGCTCGGTCCGTGCAGGCCGAGCACGGGGTCGTCGCCCTGCAGCACGTCCCACACCTCGGCCAGCGAGATGCTCGCCGGGTCGCGCGTGAGCTGCCAGCCGCCGCGGGCGCCCGCGCGCGAGACGACGATGCCGGCCTCGCGCAGCGGACCCATCACGGTGCGGATGTGCACCGGGTTCACGTTGGCGCTGCCGGCGATCTCATCGGAGCTGATCGCGCGCTGCGCCCCGAGACCCGCCAGGTAGGTCAGCGCGTGCACCGCCACCGCGAAGCGGGTGTTCGTGGGCGCGGCCATGACCCCATCTTGTCATATCGTCATCGACCTGACTACAGTTAATCGTCGTCACCAAGACTACGGATCAAGGGAGCCTGCCATGTCCATCGCCGTCACCGGAGCCTCCGGCCAGCTCGGCCGCCTCGTCGCCGACCGCCTGCTCGAGACCGTCGAGCCCGGCGAGGTCGTGCTGCTCAGCCGCGACCCCTCGAAGCTCGCGGAGTACGCCGAGCGAGGCGCCGTCACCCGCCGCGCCGACTTCGACGACCCGGCCTCGCTGCCCGGGGCGTTCGCCGGGGTGGAGAAGCTGCTGCTGATCTCCACCGACGCCGTCGGCCAGCGCGTCGCCGGTCACCAGGCCGCCATCGACGCCGCCGTCGCGGCCGGCGTCCGGCACATCGCCTACACCTCGATCCCCGAGCCGGTCGAGGCCAACCCGGCCGCCGTGGTGCCCGACCACCACGCCACAGAGGAGGCCCTCCGCGCCTCCGGGCTGGCGTGGACGATGCTGCGCAACAACATCTACGCCGACATGCAGGTGGCCACCGTCGAGCAGGCCGAGGCCGCCGGCCGGCTGGTCACGAACCTCGGAGACGGCGCCACCGCCTACGTCACCCGCGCCGACTGCGCCGCCGTGGCCGCCGCCGTGCTGAGCACCGACGGCCACGAGAACCAGGCCTACGACGTCACCGGCCCCGAGGCCGTCGGCGCCGCCGAACTCGCCGCCCTGGCCGGCGGCGTGGAGATCGTCCAGGTCGACGACGCCGCCTACATCGAGGGCCTGGTTGGGGCCGGGCTGCCGCAGCCGGTGGCCGAGCTGCTGGCCAGCTTCCCGCAGTCCGCCCGCGAGGGCTACGCCGACCACGTGAGCGACGTCGTCGAGCGCCTCACCGGTCGCGCGCCTACGCCGCTGAAGGCCCTGCTGTGACCGTGGCAGACGCGGCGCTGGTCGTCGACGTCTGGGCCGACGTCATCTGCCCCTGGTGCTACCTCGGAGAGCACCGGCTGCAGCAGGCGATCGAGAGCGCGGGCGAGCCGGTGGAGGTGCGCGTGCACGCCTTCCAGCTCGACCCGAGCAGCCCGACCGAGGTGGGCACCGCGGTGGAGTACCTCGGCAGCCATCACGGTCTGCCGCACGAGCAGGCCGTGGCGATGGAGGGGCAGATGGCCGAGCGCGCCGCCGCCGACGGTCTCCCCTACGCCGCCGACCACGCGGTGGCCAACACCGCCGGCATGCATCGCGTCGTGCAGCTGGGCCAGGAGCACGGCGTCGGCTGGGACTACCTGCGGGCCATCCAGGCCGAGCTGTTCGCCGGCAACCTCGAGGTGTTCCGCGCCGACGAGCTGGTGCGCATCGGGGTCGGCCTCGGGCTGGCCGAGGCGGAGATCCGCGAGGTGCTCGACGGCGACCGCTACGCCGAGGTGATCGAGGCCGACCAGCGCACCGCCGCCCGGCTCGGCATCACCGGGGTGCCGTTCGTCGTGCTCGACGAGCGGCTCGGGGTGCCGGGCGCGGTCAGCGTGGAGCAGTACGCCGAGGTCATCCGCCAGGCGCGGGCCTGACCTCGGCCAGCCGAGCGGCGAGGAACGCGCGCTCCACCTCGTTCCCGGTGAGGTGGAGCGCCTCCTCGTAGGCCAGGGCGGCCTCGGCGCCGCGGTCCAACCGCCGCAGGAGGTCCGCCCGCGACGCCGCGAGGTAGCCGTAGCCCGCCAGCTGCGGCTCGCCGGCCAGGGCGTCGAGCGCCGCCAGACCCGCGTCCGGGCCGTCGGCGAACCCCACCGCCACCGCCCGGTTGAGCGCGACCACCGGCGAGGGCCAGATCGTGCCGAGCACGTCGTACAGGCCGACGATCTCGCGCCAGTCGGTGTGCTCCCAGCTCGGCGCCTCGGCGTGCACGGCGGCGATGGCCGCCTGCAGCGCGTACCGGCCCGGACCACCCAGCCGCAGCGCGTCGCGCACCAGCGCGACGCCGTCGGCGATCTCCTCACCGTCCCAGCGGTCGCGGTCCTGGTCGGCGAGCAGCACCAACCGGCCCTCGGCGTCGACGCGGGTGTCGCGACGGGCGTCGGTGAGCAGCATCAGCGCCAGCAGTCCGGCGACGTCGCCGGAGCCGGGGCACAGCGTCCGCAGCATCCGGCCCAGCTGCAGCGCGCGCTCCACCAGGTCCGCTCGCACCAGGTCGGCGCCGGTGCTCGCGGTGTGCCCGGTGGTGAAGAGCAGGTGCACCACCTCCAGCACGCCGGCCAGCCGCTCGGGCAGCTCCGCGGCGTCGGGCTCGCGGTAGGGGATGCCGGCGCCGGCGATCTTCTTCTTGGCCCGGGTGAGGCGTGCCGCCATGGTCGGCTCGGGCACCAGGAACGCCCGCGCCACCTCCGCGGTGGTGAGCCCGCACAGCAGCCTCAACGTGAGCGCCACCTGGGCCGGCTGCGCCAGCGCCGGGTGGCAGCAGGTGCAGATCAGCCGGAGCCGGTCGTCGGGGATACCGCCGCGCTCGTAGGCGGGATCGACGTCGTCGACGACGAGCTCGGGCAGCAGCCGCCGCAACCGGTCCTGGCGGCGCAGCAGGTCGATCGCGCGGTTCCGCGCGGCGGTGGTGAGCCAGGCGGCGGGGTTGCGCGGCACACCGTCGGCCCACACCGTCAGCGCGCGGGCGTAGGCGTCCTGCACGCACTCCTCGGCCAGGTCGAGGTCGCGCGTGACGCGCACCGTCGCGGCGAGCACGAGGCCCCACTCACGACGGTGCGCGTCGGCGACGGCCGCGGCCGCCTCGGCGTCGCTCAGTCGAACACCATGACCGGACGCAGCTCGACCCCGCCGAAGCGCGCCGGGCACTCCTTCGCGATCGCCAGCGCCGCGTCGAGGTCGGGCGCCTCGATCAGGTAGTAGCCGCCGAGCGCCTCCTTGGTTTCCGCGAACGGCCCGTCGGTGACGGCACCGGCGACGACGGTGGTGGCGGTCTGCGTCGGCTGCAGCGCGTTGCCGCCGACGAGCGCGTCCTGGTGCTTCTCCATGAACTCGGTGTGCGCCTGGCTCACCTGCCCGAACGTCTCCGGCGTGGCGGCGGCGTAGTCGGCCTCGGTCTCGTAGATCAGGATCAGGTACTGCGACATCGCTGGCTCCTCTCGACGACCCGTCGGTCGGGCCTCACCAGTCCCGACGAACGGCACACGGCGAGATCGACAGGGGACGAGAGGAATCTAGGCCGATCTGACGGCGATGAGCTCGGCGAAGTCGGCCAGGGCCTGGCGCACCGGCCCCTCGGGCAGCACCTTGAGCAGCTCGACGGCCTCGGTGGCCAGCCCGATGACGTGGTCACGCGCCTGCTGCATCGCCGGGTGAGCGCGCAGCAGGCCCAGCGCCTCCTCGACGTCGGCCTCGGCCACCGGCCCGGCCAGCAGCTCGACCAGCCGTGCGTCGTCGCCGGCGCGCTGGGCCAGCAGCGTCGGCAGCGTGGGCACGCCCTCGCGCAGGTCGGTGCCCGGCGTCTTGCCGGAGTCCTCGGACTCCGAGGCGATGTCGAGGATGTCGTCGGAGAGCTGGAACGCGACGCCCACCTTGGCGGCGTACGCGGTCAGCGCCTCCTCCACGTCCGTCGGCGCATCGCCGAACCGCGCGCCGTAGCGGGCGCTGGTGGCGATGAGCGAGCCGGTCTTGCCGTCGACCACGCGCAGGTAGTGCTCGAGCGGGTCGTCGCCGCGCTGCGGTCCGAGCGTCTCGAGGATCTGACCCTCCACCAGCCGGGTGAAGGTCTCGGCCTGGATGCGCACGGCGTCGGCGCCCAGCCGGGCGGTGAGCTCGGAGGAGCGGGAGAAGAGGAAGTCGCCGGTGAGGATCGCGACGTGGTTGTCCCAGCGGGCGTTGGCCGACTCGGCCCCGCGGCGCAGCGCCGCCTCGTCCATGACGTCGTCGTGGTAGAGCGAGGCCAGGTGGGTCAGCTCCACGACGCAACCGGCGGTGAGGACGTCCTCGGAGTAGGCACCGACGTTCGCACCGACCTGCTCGCGCCCGGCCTCGGCGGCCAGCAGCACCAGCAGCGGACGCACCCGCTTGCCGCCGGCGCGCAGCAGGTGGCGCGCGGCGTCGGTGACGAACGGCGCCTCGCTCGCGGCGTAGGAGTCGAGCAGCTCCTCGACCTGCGCCATCCCCGCCTGCAGCCGGGCCGCCAGCTCCTCGTCGACGACGGGGAGTGCCAGTGCGTTCACCTGATGAACTGTGCCACGTCACCCAGCCGGTCGAGGACCGGACCGGGCACCACGCCCAGCACCAGGGTGACGGCCGTGCCCACCGCGATGACCAGCATCGTCAGCACCGACGGCACCGCGACGCTGGGCCCCTCGCCCACCGGCTCGGAGAAGAACATCACCACGATGACGCGCACGTAGAAGAACGCCGTCACCGCCGAGAGCAGCACCGCCACTAGCACCACCGGCCACGCCCCGGCGCTGACGGCGGCCGCGAAGACCGCCCACTTGCCGGTGAAGCCGCTGGTCAGCGGGATGCCGGCCATGGCCAGCAGCAGGAACGCGAACACCCCGGCCAGCAGCGGCGACTCCTTGCCCAGGCCCGCCCAGCGGGCCATCCCGGTGGCCTCGCCGCCGGCGTCGCGCACGACGGTGACGATGGCGAAGGCGGCCATCGTCATGAAGCCGTAGGTGAGGAGGTAGAACAAGATGGCCTGGACGGCGCTGATGTCGCCGGCCTTGACGACGCCGAGCGAGCGGGCGCCGAGGAAGCCGGTGAGCATGAAGCCGGCGTGGGCGATCGAGGAGTAGGCCAGCAGCCGCTTCATGTCGGTCTGGGCCAGTGCCAGCACCGAGCCGACCACCATCGTGAGGATGGCGATCGCCCAGAACAGCGGCTCCCAGTCCCAGCGCGCGCCGCCGAAAGCGACGTAGAACAGGCGCAGCAGCGCACCGAACGCCGCCACCTTCGTGCCGGCGGCCATGAACCCGGTGACCGCGGTGGGCGCACCCTGGTAGACGTCGGGGGTCCAGGCGTGGAAGGGCGCGGCGCTGACCTTGAACAGCAGCCCCACCGCCATCAGGCCCATGCCGCCCAGCAGCAGCACGTGACCATCGGTGCGGCCGGCGACGGCGTTGGCGATCTGCGCGAAGCCCATGGAGCCGGCGTAGCCGTAGACCAGCGCGATGCCGTAGACGAAGAACGCGGAGCTGAAGGCGCCCAGCAGGAAGTACTTCATCGCCGCCTCCTGGCTCAGCAGCCGACGCCGACGCGCCAGGCCGCAGAGCAGGTACAGCGGCAGCGAGAGCACCTCGAGCGCGACGAACAGCGTGAGCAGGTCGTTCGCGGCCGGGAAGAGCATCATCCCCGAGACCGCGAAGAGCAGCAGCGGGAAGACCTCGGTGTGCTCGAGGCCGCGGGTGGAGGCCTGTCGCTCGGCCTCGGTGCCCGGCAGCGCCGCGGCTTGGCCGGCGAAGGAGAGCACGCCGGACTCCAGCTTGCGCTCGGCGAACATCAGCACGCCCAGGAACGACAGGGCCAGCACGAGGCCCCAGATGAACAAGGTCGGGCCGTCGACGGCGATCGCGCCCTCGGCCACCACCTTGCCGGGCTTGTCGTGGAACAGCCCGAGGTTGCGGGTGACCACCGCGGTGTCGACGCCGGCCGCGAGCACGACGACGCCGGCCAGCGCGGACTGCACGACGTAGCGGCGCTCGCGGGGCACGAAGGCCTCCACCAGTACGCCGACCACGGCCCCGCCGAGCACGATCAGCAGCGGCAGCAGGGTGGCGTACTCCAGGTGCGGAGCGTTGAAGGTCGTCACTTGCCGCTCCCTTCGGCCACGGCCGGCGTCGGGTCGGAGACCCCGACGTGGGCGAGGGTGTCCTTCACGGTCGGGTTGAGCACCGAGAGCACCGGCTTGGGGTAGAAGCCGAGCACCACGATGAGCAGCAGCAGCGGCGCCACGGCGACGACCTCGCGCACGCCGAGGTCGCTGATGCCAGCCGTCACCGGCCGCTCGGGTCCGGTGAAGACGCGCTGGTACATGATCAGGATGTACATCGCGGCGAGCACGATGCCGAGCACGGCGAACGCGGCGGTCCACGGCGAGTGGACGAACGCGCCCACCAGTACCAGCAGCTCGGAGACGAACGGCGCGAGGCCGGGCAGCGAGAGCGACGACAGGCCGGCCACGAGCAGGAAGCCGGCCAGCACCGGCGCGACCTTCTCCACCCCGCCCAACGTGCGGATGCTCGCCGAGCCGTGCCGCTTGATGAGGAAGCCGGAGACCAGGAACAGCGCCGCGGTCGAGAGGCCGTGGTTGAACATGTAGAGGTTCGCGCCGTTCTGGCCCTGGCTGTTCATCACGAAGATGCCCAGCACGATGAAGCCGAAGTGCGAGACGCTGGTGAACCCGATGAGCCGGGAGATGTTGTCCTGGCCGATGGCGAGCACCGCGCCGTAGAGGATGCTGATGATGGCCAGCACGATCACCACGGGCGTGGCCCAGCGCGAGGCCTCGGGGAAGATGCCCAGGCAGAACCGCACCATCCCGAAGGTGCCGATCTTGTCCAAGATGCTGACCAGCAGCACCGAGGTGCCCGGCGTGGCCTGCTCGGTGGTGTCGGGCAGCCAGGTGTGCACCGGGAACATCGGCGCCTTGATGGCGAAGGCGATGAAGAAGCCGACGAACAGCAGCCGGCCGGTGGCGGTGCCCATGTCGAGCTTGGCCAGGTCGGCCACCAGGTAGGACGGCGTGCCGGCCTTGGCCGACTCGACGTAGAGGCCCACCACGGCCGCCAGCATCACCAGACCGCCGGCGAGCGAGAAGACCAGGAACTTCACCGCTGCGCGGGCGCGGTTCGGGCCGCCCCAGCCGCCGATGAGGAAGTACGTCGGGATCAGCGTCGCCTCGAAGAAGACGTAGAAGAGGAACACGTCGGTGGCGGCGAAGACACCGATCGCCAGCGCCTCGAGCGCCAGCATGAAGCCGAAGAAGGCGGCGGTGGACCAGCGGCCCTCGTCGCCGTCGTTCCACGAGGCCAGCACCACCACGGGCGTGAGGATCGCGGTGAGCACCACCAGGGTGAGGCCCAGACCGTCGACGCCGAGCGCGTAGTGGGCGCCGAACGCGCGGATCCACATCGTGTCCTCGACGAACTGCGTGCCGCCGTCGGTCTGGTACTGCACCGCGAGCACGATCGCGAGCACCAGCGTGACCAGCGAGACGCCGAGGGCGAGCTGCTTGGTGAGCGTGGGGTTCTTCTTGGTCGGCGCGAAGGCGACGACGAGCCCTCCGATGAAGGGCACCAGGATCATTGCAGTGAGCATCAGATGTTCACCACCAGGAGGGCCGCGACGACCAGGGCCGCGCCGCCGAGCAGGGACAGGGCGTAGGAGCGGACGTAGCCGTTCTGCAGCAGGCGAAGGCCGCCGGACAGACCGTTGAACGAACGGCCCAGTCCCTCGGCGGCACCGTCGACGACCGAGTGGTCGAAGGTGACCATGTGGCCGGCCCCCCGCTCCCCCGGCCGCACCAGCACCGCGTCGTAGAAGGCGTCGCCGTAGAGCTCGGCGCGGGCCGCGCGGGTGACCGGCGAGACCCGCTGCGGCGCGACGTCGGGCACCTCGTTGCGGCCGACGAAGAACCAGGCGGTGGCGATGCCGACGGCGACGACCACCAGCACGATCAGCGAGAGCACGATGCCCGGGATGGCCAGGTGGCCCTCGGGGTGCTCGCCCACGACGGGCGAGAGCCAGTCGACGATCCAGTCGCCGAGCAGCAGCAGCCCGCCGAGCACCGACAGCGCGGCCAGCACGACCAGCGGGCCGGTCATGACGGCGGGTGACTCGTGCGGGTGCACGTTCTCGCGCCACCGCTTGTCGGTGAACCAGGTCATCAGCATCAGCCGGGTCATGTAGAAGCCGGTGATGCCGGCGCCGATGAGCGCGCAGAGCCCGACGATCGTGTTGTTCTCGAAGGCGGTCTCGATGATCTTGTCCTTCGACCAGAAGCCGGAGAAGCCCGGGAACCCGATGATCGCCAGGTAGCCCATCGCGAAGGTCAGGAAGGTCACCGGCATGGCCTTGCGCAGCGCGCCGTAGTGCCGCATGTCGACGTCGTCCTCCATGCCGTGCATGACCGAGCCGGCGCCGAGGAACATGTTGGCCTTGAAGAAGCCGTGCGTGAGCAGGTGGAAGATCGCGAACGCGTAGCCGGCCACGCCCAGCCCGGAGGCCAGGATCATGTAGCCGATCTGGCTCATGGTGGAGCCGGCGAGGGTCTTCTTGATGTCGTCCTTCGCGCACCCGATGATGGCGCCGAGCAGCAGGGTGATGCAGCCGATGACCGCGACTCCCGTACGCGCGTGCGGGGCGAGCTCGAAGATGAAGTTCGACCGGGTGATGAGGTAGACGCCCGCGGTCACCATCGTCGCGGCGTGGATGAGGGCCGAGACCGGGGTCGGGCCCTCCATGGCGTCGAGCAGCCAGGTGTGAAGCGGGAACTGCGCGGACTTGCCGCAGGCGGCCAGCAACAGCAGGAAGCCGATCGCGGTCAGCGTCGCGCCCGAGGCCTGCGGCGCGAGCTTGGAGACGCCGGCGAACGAGGTGGTGCCGAACGTCGCGAACAGCAGCCCGACGCCCAGCGCCATGCCGATGTCGCCGACGCGGTTCACCACGAAGGCCTTCTTGGCCGCGAAGGCCGCGGAGTCCTTGTACTGCCAGAAGCCGATCAGCAGGTAGGAGGCCAGACCGACGCCCTCCCAGCCGAGGAACACCACGACGTAGTCGCCGCCGAGCACCAGCGTCAGCATCGCGGCGACGAACAGGTTGAGGTAGCCGAAGAACCGGCGACGGCGCGGGTCGTGCTCCATGTAGCCGACCGAGTAGACGTGGATCAGCCCGCCGACGCCGGTGATGAGCATGAGGAACAGCGCCGAGAGCGGGTCGTAGAGCAGGTCGAGGCCGACCTTGTAGTCACCGGCCGAGAACCAGGTCCACAGGTGCTGGCCGATCGAGCGGTCGCTCTCGTCGCGGCCCAGGAGCGAGAAGAAGAGCACCAGGCTGATCACGAACGAGACCGCGACGGTGCCGACGCCGAGCCAGTGGCCCCAGCGGTCGGTGCGCTTGCCGCCGAGCAGCAGCACCAGCGCGCCGGCGGCAGGCAGCGCGATCACCAGCCAGAGCAGGGAGAACACCCCGCTCGCGGATGTCGGGTCGACGACCGGTCCGGCCGCCAGGGCGTGCAGTGTCACAGATCCCTACCTAGTACTTCAGCAGGCTGGCGTCGTCGACGGAGGCCGAGCGACGCGTGCGGAAGATGGTCATGATGATCGCGAGCCCCACGACCACCTCGGCGGCGGCGACGACCATGACGAAGAACGCCGCGATCTGGCCGTCGAGGTTGCCGTTGACCCGGGCGAAGGTCACCAGGGCCAGGTTGCTGGCGTTGAGCATCAGCTCCACGCACATGAAGATCACGATGGCGTTGCGGCGCACGAGGACGCCGACGGCGCCGATCGAGAACAGCAGCGCGCTCAGCACGATGAACGGCGTGACCGGCATCAGACACCGTCCTTGCTGCCGCCGACCGGCTCGGTGGCCGGGTCCGGCAGCTCCTCGCTGGAGCGCTGCACCTCGTACGCCGGTGCCGTGCGCACGGTGCCGCGGGCGGTGAGCACGGCCGGCACCGACGTCGGCTCGGGCGTGCCGTCGGGCCGCAGCGCCGGGGTGTCGACGGCGTTGTGCCGCGCGAAGGTGCCGGGAGGAGGCAGCGGGCCCAGGTGCTTGCCGTGGTCGGCGAAGTCGCGCAGCCGCTGCGCGGCGGCGTCGGCCTGGCCGAGCTTGGGCGTCAGCCGCTCGCGGTGGGCGAGCACCATCGCGCCCAACGCCGCGGTGATCAGCAGCGCCGAGGTGACCTCGAAGGCGAAGACATAGCGGGTGAAGAGGATCTTGGCGATCGCCGGCACGTTGCCCTCCGCGTTGGCCGAGTCCAGCCCGGCCACGGAGCTGAAGCCCACCTGCGCGACGCCGAGCACGAGCAGCAGCGCGAACGCGAGCCCGACCAGGCTCGCGATCACCCGCTGGCCGCGGATGGTCTCCACCAGGGAGTCCGAGGCGTCGACGCCGACCAGCATCAGCACGAACAGGAACAGCATCAAGATCGCGCCGGTGTAGACGATGATCTGCACCGCGAACAGGAACGGGGCGTCCTGCACCGCGTAGAGCACCGCCAGCGAGACCATGACGATGGCCAGCAGCAGGGCGCAGTGCACGGCCTTGCGGGTGAACAGGATGCCTAGGGCGCAGATCACCATGACGGGCGCGAGGATCCAGAAGGCGACCACTACTGACCCTCCCCCGCCGACTGGCGTCCGACCGACAGGGTGCCGCGGTAGTAGTCGCCCTCGTCGTCGCCGAGCCGCATCGGGTGCGGCGGCTGCTCCATGCCGGGCAGCAGCGGGGCGAGCAGGTCGGACTTCTCGTAGATCAGGTCGGCGCGGTTGTCGTCGGCCAGCTCGTACTCGTTGGTCATCGTGAGCGCCCGGGTGGGGCAGGCCTCGATGCACAGCCCGCACAGGATGCAGCGCAGGTAGTTGATCTGGTAGACGCGGCCGTAGCGCTCGCCCGGGGAGAAGCGCTCGTCGTCGGTGTTGGAGGCACCTTCGACGTAGATGGCGTCGGCCGGGCAGGCCCACGCGCACAGCTCGCAGCCCACGCACTTCTCCAGCCCGTCGGGCCAGCGGTTGAGCTGGTGCCGGCCGTGGAAGCGGGGAGCGGTCTTCTCCTTGACGTACGGGTACTGCTCGGTGACGACCTTGCGGAACATCGTCCGGAAGGTCACGCCGAACCCGGCGACCGGGTCCCAGTAGGTCTCCTTGAGGGTGCCCATCACTCAGCTCTTCTCATGCGGGGGTGAGGTCAGTCGGCCCTGCGGGCCGCGGATGCCCCAGCTCGCCGCGGCCTCGGGAACGGGGGGTACGGGGTAGCCGCCGGCGAAGGCGTCGAAGTCGACCTCCTCCTCGGACGGCTCGTCCTGCTTCTCCGGGATCAAGAACGTGGCCACCAGCAGCACGGCCAGGACGACGGCGGCCACGATCAGCCAGTTGCGGTTGAAGCCGCCGGTGTTGTTCACCGCGCGGATGCCGGCCACCAGCACCGTCCACACCAGCGAGATCGGGATCAGCCGCTTCCAGCCGAAGTGCATGAACTGGTCGTAGCGCAGCCGCGGCAGGCTGCCGCGGAGCCAGATGAAGATGAAGATGAAGAACAGCACCTTGCCCAGGAACCACAGCACCGGCCAGTAGCCGTGGTTGGCGCCGTCCCACAGGTTGATCGGCCACGGCGCGTGCCAGCCGCCGAGGAACATGGTGGTGGCCAGCGCCGAGACGGTGGCCATGTTGATGTACTCGGCGAGGAAGAACAGCGCGAACTTCAGCGAGCTGTACTCGGTGTGGAAGCCGCCGACCAGCTCGCCCTCGGCCTCGGGGAGGTCGAAGGGCGCGCGGTTGGTCTCACCGACCATCGCGATGACGTAGATGATGAAGCTGGGCAGCAGCGAGACGCCGAACCACAGCTTGTCCTGCGCGGCCACGATCTCGCTGGTCGACATCGAGCCGGCGTAGAGGAACACCGCGACGAAGGCCAGGCCCATCGCCACCTCGTAGGAGATCATCTGGGCGCTCGAGCGCAGCCCTCCGAGCAGCGAGTACGTCGACCCGCTGGACCAGCCGGCCAGCACGATGCCGTAGATCCCGACCGAGGCGATGGCCAGCACGAAGGGGATCGCGACCGGCATGTCGGTCAGCTGCAGCGGGGTGCGGATGTCGGTCCACGGGATGCGCACCTCGGGACCGAAGGGCACCACGGAGAAGGTGAGGAAGGCCGGGATGGTGGAGAGCACCGGCGCGATGACGAAGACCACCTTGTCGGCGGCCTTGGGGATGATGTCCTCCTTCAGCGCCAGCTTCACGCCGTCGGCCAGGCTCTGCAGGAGTCCGAAGGGACCGTGCACGTTCGGGCCGATCCGGTGCTGCATCCGCGCGACCACGCGGCGCTCCCACCAGATGTTGAACAGCGTCAGCAGCACCAGGACCAGGAAGATCAGCACGGCCTTGAGGATGATCACCCAGACCTTGTCGCTGCCGAACTGCGAGAGTCCGGTGGCGGTGTCGAGCAGCGTCATCGGGCCCCTCCCGCGCTCAGGCTGACCTCGGACCCGGCGGGCCCGACCAGGTGGCGCACGCTGGCGCCGGGTGCGCTGGCGGGCGCCCACACGACGCCGTCGGCGAGGTCGGCCACCCCGACCGGCAGGTCGACAGAGCCCAGCGGGCCGCTCAGCGTCACGATGCCGCCCTCCTCGACCCCGAGGTCCTCCAGCGTCCGCGGGCTCACCGCGACCACCGGCCGGCGCGCAGTGGCGCGCAGGTTCTCGTCGCCGTCCTGCATCCGGCCGTCGTCCAGCGACTGCTTCCAGGAGGCGAGCACGTAGCTCCCCGCGGTGGCGGGACCCTGCGAGGCCTCCTCGACCGTCGGCGGCGCGGACAGCTCCCCGTCCCACGGTCCGACCGCGGCCATCTCGGCGAAGGCCTTGTCGGGGGCCTGGAAGCCGAGGTCGGCGCCCATCTCGGCCGCGATTCCGGCCAGCACCCGCAGGTCGGGCAGCGAGGTCGGCACGTGCATCACCTGCTCGAAGCGTCGCAACCGGCCCTCCCAGTTGACGAAGGACCCGCTCTTGTCGCTGACCGGCGCGACGGGGAACACGACGTCGGCCGCCGCGGTCACCTCCGACTCGCGCAGCTCCAGCGCCACCACGAAGGCCGCCGCCTCGATGGCGGCCCGACCGGCGATGGGGTCGGCGAGGTCGGCGGGGTCGACGCCGGCCACGACCAGGCCGCCCAGCTCACCGCTCGCAGCGGCGGCCAGGATCGCGTCGGTGTCGCGGCCCTCGGCGTCGGGCAGCGAGTCCACGCCCCAGGCCGCGGCCAGGTCGACGCGTGCCGCGGCGTCGGCGACCGGACGGCCACCGGGCAGCAGGTTCGGCAGCGCACCGGTCTCGACGGCGCCACGGTCGCCGGCGCGGCGCGGCACCCAGGCCAGCTTGGCGCCGGTGGACCGGGCCAGGGCCGAGGCCGCGGAGAGCGCGCCCGGCACCGTGGCCAGCCGCTCCCCCACCAAGATGACCGTCGCGGCGTCGACGGGCACGTCGGCCAGGTTCGCGAGCACCTCGGCCTCGGCGCCCGGCGCCGTCGGCACCAAGGTGCCCTTCATCTTCTGCAGCCCGCGCGTGGTGAACGGGCCGAGGCCGTAGACCTTCGTGCCCGACTTGCGGGCGGCCTTGCGCAGCCGCAGGAAGATCGCGCCGGCCTCGTCCTCGGGCTCCAGGCCGACGAGCACGACCGCCGAGGCCCGCTCGAGGTCCTCGAACTCCACGGTGCGACCGAGCACGACGTCGGAGGCCAGGAACGCCGCCTCCTCGGCCGAGTGCGGGCGGGCACGGAAGTCGACGTCGTTGGTGCCGAGCACCACGCGCGCGAACTTGGCGTAGGCGTAGGAGTCCTCGGCGGTGAGCCGGCCACCCGTCAGGACGCCGACGGCACCGGCCTGCTGCAACCCCCGCGCGGCGACCGCGAACGCCTCGGGCCAGCTGGCCGGCCGGAGCTCACCGTCCTCACGCACCAGCGGCACCGTGAGCCGATCGCTCTGGCGCGCGTAGAGGAAGGAGAACCGGTCCTTGTCGGTGATCCACTCCTCGTTGACCTCGGGGTCGTTGCCGGCCAGGCGGCGCATCACCTTGCCGCGGCGGTGGTCGACGCGCACGGCCGAGCCGCAGGCGTCGAGCTCGGCGATGCTGGGCGTGGACACCAGGTCGAAGGGGCGCGAGCGGAAGCGGTAGGCCGCCGAGGTCAGCGCACCGACCGGGCAGATCTGGATGGTGTTGCCGGAGAAGTAGCTCTCGAAGGGCTCCTGCTCGTAGATGCCCACCTGCTGGAGCGCGCCGCGCTCGAGCAGCGAGATGAACGGGTCGCCCGCGACCTGCTCGGAGAACCGGGTGCAGCGCGCGCACAGCACGCAGCGCTCGCGGTCGAGCAGGATCTGCGCGGAGATGTTGATCGGCTTGGGGAACGTGCGCTTGGTGACCTCGAAGCGGGTCTCGCCGCGGCCGTTGCTCATCGCCTGGTTCTGCAGCGGGCACTCGCCGCCCTTGTCGCACACCGGGCAGTCCAGCGGGTGGTTGATCAGCAGCAGCTCCATGACGCCGTGCTGCGCCTTGTCGGCCACCGGGCTCGTGGCCTGGGTGTTGACGACCATGCCCGGCGCGACCGTGATCGTGCACGAGGCCTGCGGCTTGGGGATCGGGCGGCCGTTGCCGCCGTCGGGGATGTCGACCAGGCACTGGCGGCAGGCGCCCACCGGGTCGAGCAGCGGGTGGTCGCAGAAGCGCGGGATCTGCACGCCCACCTGCTCGGCGGCGCGGATGACCAGCGTGCCCTTGGGCACGCTCACCTCGATGCCGTCGATGGTGAGGGTGACCAGGTCGCTCTGCTCGACGGTCTTGCTGCCGTCTGCGGTGACCGTCATGCCAGCGCACCTTCGAAGAGGGTCGACTTCATCGGGTCGAACGGGCAGCCACCCTCGCGCAGGTGCGCGAGGTACTCGTCCTTGAAGTACTTGATGGAGCTGGTGATCGGGCTGACCGCGCCGTCGCCGAGCGCGCAGAACGAGCGGCCCAGGATGTTGTCGCAGACGTCGTCGAGCTGGTCGAGGTCGGACTCCGAGCCGCGACCGTGCTCGAGGTTGGCCAGCGTCTGCACCAGCCACCAGGTGCCCTCGCGGCACGGGGTGCACTTGCCGCACGACTCGTGCTTGTAGAACTCGGTCCACCGCAGCACCGCGCGGACCACGCAGGTGGTCTCGTCGAAGATCTGCAGCGCCCGGGTGCCCAGCATCGAGCCGACGCCGGCGACGCCCTCGAAGTCCAGCGGTACGTCGAGGTGCTCGGCGGTCAGCAGCGGAGTCGAGGAGCCGCCCGGGGTCCAGAACTTGAGCTCGTGGCCCTTGCGGACGCCGCCGGCCAGCTCGATGAGCTTGCGCAGCGTGATGCCCAGCGGCGCCTCGTACTGGCCCGGCCGGGTGACGTGACCCGAGAGGGAGAAGATGCCGAAGCCCTTGGACTTCTCGGTGCCCATCGAGGCGAACCAGTCGCCGCCGTTGTCGACGATGCTGGGCACCGAGGCGATCGACTCGACGTTGTTGATGACCGTGGGGCTGGCGTACAGGCCGGCCACGGCGGGGAACGGCGGGCGCAGCCGCGGTTGTCCGCGCCGGCCCTCCAGGCCCTCGAGCAGCGCCGTCTCCTCACCGCAGATGTAGGCGCCCGCGCCGGTGTGGACGATGATCTCCAGGTCGTAGCCCGAGCCGTGGATGTCGCGGCCCAGGTGCCCGGCCTCGTACGCCTCGCGCACGGCGGCCTGCACCCGGCGGACGACGTGGAGCACCTCGCCACGGATGTAGATGAACGCGGTGTTGGCCTTGATCGCGTAGGAGCTGATGATGACGCCCTCGACCAGCGTGTGCGGGCTGGCCATCATCAGCGGGATGTCCTTGCAGGTGCCCGGCTCGGACTCGTCGGCGTTGACCACCAGGTAGCGCGGCTTGCCCGGCTCCAGCGGCGGGAGGAAGCCCCACTTCATGCCGGTCGGGAAGCCGGCGCCGCCGCGCCCGCGCAGGCCGGAGGCCTTGACCGACTCGACGATGGCGTCGGGCTCCTGGGCCAGCGCCTTGTCCAGCGCGCGGTAGCCGCCGCGGCCGCGGTAGGCCTTCAGCGTCCAGGACTTCTCGGCGTCCCAGGTGTCGGTCAGGACCGGGGTCAAGGTGTCAGCCACGAAGTGTCCTCATCCGGTTGTTGAGCAGCGCACCACGCCGCCTCGGCGAAGCCGGCGTCGCGTCCACCGCGCGTCGAAACACGGTCACTGCTTCTTGTCCTCGCTGTCTTCGTGCTCGGTGTCGGCGGGCGAGGTCTCGACCTTCGTCTCCGACTCGGCGCGGGAGGTGTCGGCCTCCTCGGCCGCACCCTCCTTGCTCTCGGCGCTCGCGGTGTCGTCGGTCGCGTCGGCGGGGGGCGCGGTCCAGCCCTGGCCGCGGGCGATCTGCAGCCCGACCAGCGACGCCTTGCCGGCGCCCGGACCCTCGTCGGCACGGCCGTCGGGGAACCCGGCCAGCACCCGCTCGGCCTCGCGCCAGGTGCACAGCCGCGCGCCACGGGTGGAGGTGACCTCCTCGCCGGCACGCAGGTCGTCGACCAGCTGTGTCGCGCTCTGCGGGGTCATGTTGTCCATGAACTCCCAGTTGACCATCATCACCGGGGCGTAGTCGCAGGCCGCGTTGCACTCCAGGTGCTCCAGCGTGATGCGCCCGTCCTCGGTGGTCTCGTCGTTGCCGACGTCGAGGTGGTCCTTGAGCCGCTCGAAGATCAGGTCGCCGCCCATCACCGCGCACAGCGTGTTGGTGCACACGCCGACGTGGTAGTCGCCGACGGGGCGGCGCTTGTACATCGTGTAGAACGTCGCGACGCCGCTGACGTCGGCGGCGCTGATGCCGAGGATCTCCGCGCACGCCTCGATGCCCTCGGACGTCACCATGCCCTCGGCCGACTGCACCAGGTGCAGCATCGGCAGAAGGCCCGAGCGCGGCTGCGGGTAGCGGGCCGCGATCTGCTCGAGCTCGGTGTAGGTCTCGGCGGTGAGCGTCATCGATCGACACCTCCCATCACGGGGTCGATGGAGGCGATGGCGACGATGACGTCGGCCACCTGACCGCCCTCGCTCATCACCGAGGTGGCCTGCAGATTGGTGAACGACGGGTCGCGGAAGTGGGCCCGGAACGGACGCGTGCCGCCGTCGGAGACCACGTGGGCGCCGAGCTCGCCGCGGGGCGACTCGATCGGCACGTAGGCCTGGCCGGCCGGCACCCGGAAGCCCTCGGTGACCAGCTTGAAGTGGTGGATCAGCGCCTCCATGGACTCACCCATGATGTGGCGGATGTGGTCCAAGGAGTTGCCCATGCCGTCCTGGCCGATGGCCAGCTGGCTGGGCCAGGCGATCTTCTTGTCCTCGACCATGACCGGCGCGCCCTCGAGGTCGGCGAGTCGGGTGACGCACTGCTCGACGATGCGCAGCGACTCCCACATCTCGTCCAGGCGCACCCGGAACCGGCCGTAGGCGTCGGCGGTGTCCCAGGTGCAGACGTCGAAGTCGAACTCGTCGTAGCCGGCGTAGGGCTGCGCGCGGCGCAGGTCCCAGGGGTAGCCGGTGGAGCGGAGCACGGGGCCGGTCATGCCCAGCGCCAGGCAGCCGGAGAGGTCGAGGTGGCCGACGCCGTCGAGGCGGGCCTTGAAGATCGGGTTGGCGTTGCACAGCGCGGCGTACTCGGGCAGCCGCTTCTTCATCAGCGCGATGAAGCTGGTGATGTCGTCCAGGGCGCCGGCGGGCAGGTCCTGCGCGACGCCGCCGGGGCGGATGAACGCGTGGTTCATGCGCAGCCCGGTGATGGTCTCGAACAGGTCGAGCACGAGCTCGCGCTCGCGGAAGCCGATCGTCATCACCGTGAGGGCACCGATCTCCATGCCGCCGGTGGCGATGCACACCAGGTGGGAGGAGATGCGGTTGAGCTCCATCATCAGCACCCGCATCACCCGGGCCTTCTCGGTGATGTCGTCCTCGATGCCGAGCAGCCGCTCGACGGAGAAGACGTAGGCGGCCTCGTTGTAGAACGGGCTCAGGTAGTCCATCCGGGTGCAGAAGGTGACGCCCTGCACCCAGGAGCGGTACTCCATGTTCTTCTCGATGCCGGTGTGCAGGTAGCCGATGCCGCACCGGGCCTCGGTGACGGTCTCGCCCTCGAGCTCGAGGATGAGCCGGAGCACGCCGTGGGTGGAGGGGTGCTGCGGGCCCATGTTGACCACGACCCGGTCCTCGCCCTCCTCGGCGACACCGGAGACCAGGGAGTCCCAGTCCTGACCGGTGACGGTGAAGACGCGGCCCTCGGTGGTCTCGGACTCGGTTGCTGCGTAGGGATCTGCGGTCATCAGTTGTATGACCTTCTCTCGTCCGGCGGGGGCACGGTGGCCCCCTTGTACTCGACGGGGATGCCGCCGAGGGGGTAGTCCTTGCGCTGCGGGTGGCCGGGCCAGTCGTCGGGCATCTCGATGCGCGTGAGGCCCGGGTGGCCGTCGAAGACGACGCCGAAGAAGTCGAAGGTCTCGCGCTCGTGCCAGTCCGCGGTCGGGTAGGTGGCCACGACGCTGGGCACGTGCGGGTCGGCGTCGGGCGCGGCGACCTCGACCCGGATGCGCCGGTTGTGGGTCATCGAGAGCAGGTGGAGCACCACGTGCAGCTCGCGGTTGGTCTCGTCGGGGTAGTGCACGCCCGAGAGGCTGGCCAGCACCTCGAACCGCAGCGACTCGGAGTCGCGCAGCAGTCGGGCCACCTCGGCCAGCCGCTCGCGCTTGACGTGGAAGGTGATCTCGCCGACGTGGACGACCACGCCCTCGACGGCGTCGTCGAAGCCGGCGTCGGCGGTGGCCTGCTGCAGCGCCTGGGCGACCTCGTCGAACCAGCCACCGAAGGGCGGGGTGCTGGAGCCGGGCATCGTGACCTGGCGGGTCAGCCCGCCGTAGCCCGAGGTATCGCCGGTGCCGCGCACGCCGAACATGCCCTGCCGGGTGCCGACGACCTCGCCGCCCGTCTCGCGTACCGAGTCCCCGGACGGGTCCTGGGTGCCGGTGTGCTCCAGGCCCTTGTCGTCGGGGGCGTCGGGGCCCTTGGGTCCGCCCTGGGTCATCGGGGTCCCCTCGGCGTTGTTTGGAGGAGCGAAGCGGGGGAGAAGAACGTCGTGGGGTGATTCATCGCAGCAGCCCGGGCTGGTCGGAGGTGGGCAGCGCGCTGAGGGCCTCGGTCTCCAGCTCGGTGATCTGCGCGAGGCGGTTGGCGCCGAGCTTGGTGTGCTGCACCTGGTCGTGGAGCTTGAGGATCGCGTCGATCAGCATCTCCGGCCGCGGCGGGCAGCCGGGCAGGTACATGTCGACCGGGACGACGTGGTCGACGCCCTGCACGATCGCGTAGTTGTTGAACATGCCGCCCGAGCTCGCGCACACGCCCATCGCCAGCACCCACTTGGGGTTGGCCATCTGGTCGTAGATCTGACGCAGCACCGGAGCCATCTTCTGGCTGACCCGGCCGGCGACGATCATGAGGTCGGCCTGGCGCGGGCTGGCCCGGAACACCTCCATGCCGAACCGCGCGAGGTCGTACTTGGGGCCACCGGAGGTCATCATCTCGATGGCACAGCAGGCCAGGCCGAAGGTGGCCGGCCAGAACGACGCCTTGCGCATGTAGCCGGCGACGCCCTCGACGGTGGTGAGCAGGACGCCGCTGGGGAGCTTTTCTTCAAGACCCATTCCTGGGTCCTCCCATCTCTGAGGCTCGTGAGGTGCGTGCCACGCCGAGGCGGAGGAGGGAAGGCGACCTCGGTGCGAAGCGAAGCGGAGCGGTCGTCGACCGACGACAACGTGGGCAGGGTGCGTACATCGCGGGCCTCAGTCCCAGTCCAGGCCGCCGCGTCGCCAGACGTAGGTGTAGGCGACGAAGACGGGGACGATGAACAGGACCATCTCCACGAAGCCGAAGAGCTTCATCGCATCGAAGGCGACGGCGATCGGGTAGAGGAAGACGATCTCGATGTCGAAGACGATGAAGAGCATCGCGGTGATGTAGTAGCGCACCGGGAACTTGCCGCCGCCGACCGGCTGCGGGGTGGGCTCGATGCCGCACTCGTAGGAGTCGACCTTGGCCCGGTTGTAGCGCTTGGGACCCGTCAGCGTGGAGACGACGACGGAGAAGATCGCGAAGCCGGCGGCGAGGATGAACAACGCCATGACCGGGGCGTAGAGGTGCACGGTCCCTCCTAGTCGACAGCGCCGTGCAGGTGACTTTGTGAAGTCCTTCACGTACGACGCAGATCACACTCTACGACTGCTCCAGCGCCGGTCAACACCACCCCTGACCTGGATATTTAGGGCATGTCGACGTTGCGAAAAGGCATCCGCGCGTCCCACCGTGCGGCACGGGTCGTCGACGCCGCCACGCAGCGTCCTCGAGCGCGACGACCGTGACCCGGCGCTAGGACCGAGCGGTGGCGTGGTGCAGCGCGACGATCCCGCCGCTCAGGTTGCGCCAGCGGACGTCCGACCAGCCGGCGGCGCCGATGCGGGCCGCCAGCGCGGGCTGGTCCGGCCAGGCGCGGATCGACTCGGCCAGGTAGACGTAGGCGTCGGGGCTGGAGCTGACCGCGCGCGCCACCGGGGGCAGCGCCCGCATCAGGTACTCCAGGTAGACGGTGCGGAACGGGGCCCACGTGGGCGAGCTGAACTCGCACACCACCAGTCGGCCGCCGGGCTTGGTCACCCGGCGCAGCTCGGCCAGGCCGGCGTCGGGGTCGACGACGTTGCGCAGCCCGAAGGAGATGGTGACGGCGTCGAAGGTGGCGTCGGCGAAGGGCAGCCGGGTGGCGTCGGCGGCGGTGAACGGCAGCCCGGGGTGCTGCCTGCGGCCCTGGACGAGCATGCCGACCGAGAAGTCGCCGGAGACGACGAAGGCCCCGCGCTCGCGGAAGGGGAGCGACGACGTGCCGGTGCCGGCGGCCAGGTCGAGCACGCGCTCACCCGGGCGCGGGTCGACCGCCTCGACCACCTCGCGCCGCCAGCGCCGGTCCTGGCCCAGCGAGAGCACGTCGTTGGTCAGGTCGTAGCGGCGGGCCACGGCGTCGAACATGGCCTGCACCTCGGCGGGCTTCTTGTCCAGGTCGGCGCGGGTCACCGGGGAAGCCTAGGACGTGTCGGGAGGCCGCCCGGTGTGGCATCCGCCGCGGTGACCTCCGATCGGCGACCATGTGACGCGTGGGACGCAAGTTACTGGTGACGGTGTTGCTGCTGGCCGGCTTCGGCGGGCTCGGCTACGGCGTGCAGCGCGCCACGGGAGGCCTCGACCGGCCGGCGGCCCGCGTCGGGGCACCGACGGCCACGGTCACGGTGACCGCGACCCCCACCCCCACCGCGAGCCCGACCCCCACGCCGTCGGCCACACCCACCCCGACGCCGACGCCGACGGCCACCCCCACGGCTTCGGCCACCGCGTCGGCCACCCCGGGCCCCGTCGTCAAGGTGCTCGGCCCCGGCGACAGCAACGACGCCGTGCGCGACCTGCAGGTGCGCCTGAAGCAGCTGGCCTGGTACTCCCCCGACGTCACCGGCCGCTACGACGCCACCACCGGCGCGGCCGTGAAGGGCTTCCAGGCCAAGCGGGGCATCCGGGCCAGCGGCATCGTCGACGCCGCCACGCTGGCGCGGCTGAAGACGATGACCGACACCCCGACCTACGGGCAGAAGCACAACGTCGTCGGCCAGAGCGCGTCCACGAAGGCCCGGCTCGACGCCCGGTGCACCACCGGCCGCGCGATCTGCGTCGACAAGACCAGCCAGACGCTGCGGTGGGTGGTCGACGGGCGCGTGAAGGCGACGATGGCCGTGCGGTTCGGCGCCTCCTACTCGCCCACGCGCGAGGGGCTGTTCCACGTGGGGTGGAAGTCCGAGCACCACGTCTCCAAGCTCTACGACTCCTCGATGCCGTTCGCGATGTTCTTCTCCGGCGGCCAGGCGGTGCACTACTCCAGCGACTTCGCCGCCCGCGGCTACGCCGGCGCCTCGCACGGCTGCGTCAACGTGCGCGACTACGACGGAGTGCGCTGGCTGTTCGGCCAGGTGCAGGTCGGCGACAAGGTGGTCGTCTACCGGTCGTAGGCTCGACCGTCGTGAGGCTTCGTGCTCGCACCGTCGAGATCGCCGACCCCGGCGCGCTGCTGGAGCTGCTGCCCGACTCGCACACGTTCGCCTGGCTGCGCCGCGGCGAGGGACTGGTCGGCTGGGGCGAGGCCGCGCGCCTGGACACCTCGGGCGCCGACCGGTTCCTGCGCGCCTCGGACTGGTGGCGCGACCTGGTCGAGCACGCCGACGTCGAGGACGACGTGGCGGCGCCGGGCAGCGGTCTGGTGGCCTTCGGCGGGTTCGGGTTCGCCGACGAGCCCGGCGACTCCGCACTCGTGGTGCCGCAGGTGGTGGTGGGCCGGCGCCGCGGGATGGCCTGGCTGACCGTGGTCGGCGACGCCGCCGAGCCCCTGCCCACCCCCCACCTGGTGGGCTCGCCGACCAGCGAGATCGGCGACACGGTCCGGTTCGCCGACGGCGCGCTCTCCGGTGCGCAGTGGGAGTCGGTCGTCGCCGACGCCGTCCGGCGCATCCAGGCCGGCGACCTGGAGAAGGTCGTCCTGGCCCGCGACCTGCTGGCCGAGACCCGCGCGCCCATCGACGTACGCCGGCCGCTGCGGCGACTGGCCCGCGGCTACCCGATGTGCTGGACCTTCCACGTCGACGGCTGGTTCGGCGCCACCCCCGAGATGCTGGTGCGCCGCGAGCGCGGGCTGGTCACCTCCCGGGTGCTGGCTGGCACCATCCGGCGCACCGGCGACGACGCCCACGACCTCACCCTCGCGGCCACCCTGGCCCGCTCCTCGAAGGACCTGGAGGAACACGAGTACGCCGTGCGCTCCGTGGCCGACGCGCTGGGGCCCTACTGCGACTCGATGAACGTGCCCGACGCGCCGTTCGTGCTGCACCTGCCCAACGTGATGCACCTGGCCACCGACGTCACCGCGGTCGTCCACGACTCCTCGGGCGCCAACGCCCTCGAGCTCGCCGCCGCCCTGCACCCCTCCGCCGCGGTCGGCGGCACGCCCACCAAGACCGCCGTCCGGCTGATCAGCGAGATCGAGGGCATGGACCGCGGCCGCTACGCCGGACCGGTGGGCTGGATCGACGCCACCGGCGACGGCGAGTTCGGCATCGCCCTGCGCTCGGCCCACCTCGAAGGCAGCACCGTGCGCCTCTTCGCCGGCTGCGGCATCGTCGCCGACTCCGACCCCGCCGCCGAGCTCGCCGAGGCCACCGCGAAGTTCGTCCCGGTCCGCGACGCCCTGGCCGCCCGCGACTGATCCGGGTAGTCCAGACCGAGTGACACCGGTGTCGCGGGGTCGAGCGGTGCTACTTGATCTGGACTAGGCGTGCAGGTCCGAACCGTCGGCGATCCGGGTGTAGTCGCCGATGCCCTCGAGGTAGGCGGTGACCCGCTCGTCGAGGAGGCTCAGCCCGACCTCGGAGAGGATCCGGTCGTGCACGGCCAGCGATCGCGGCGCGCCGACGGCCTTCGCGTAGTCCATGACCTCGGCCAGCTTGCACCACGGTGCGCTGACCGGCAGGAAGAGCAGGTCGACGCCCTGCTCGGGGTGGTCGAAGCTGTCGCCGGGGTGGAAGAGCGTCTGCCCGTCGACCTCCATCCGGTAGCCGGAGTTGGCGACGCCGGGCATCGAGGGGTGGATGACCGCGTGACGCTCGCCGACCGCGGTGACCGGCACGCCGATGTCGAACCGGTCGCCGGGTGCGATCACCGTCGTCCGCTCGGCGACGTCGGGTGCCTGATCGCGGACGCCCTCGGCGACCTCGGCGATCGTCCACACCGGGGCGTCGGTGGCCCGCAGGTTGGCAGGGTGCAGGTGGTCGGCGTGCACGTGGGTGAGCAGCACCGCCGTCGCCCCGTCGACGGCCTCGGGCTCGGTGAAGGCGCCCGGGTCGACCACCACCACCTGGCCGTCGTGCTCGATCCGGACGCAGGCATGGCCGAACTTGGTGATCCGCATGGCCGTCACGCTACTTCCACGACGAGCCGACCTTCGTCGCCTAGCCCGTGATCCGGTCGACGAAGCACCACCGCCAGTCGTCGCCCGGCTCGACCGAGCGCATGACGGGGTGCTTGGTCTCGTGGAAGTGACGGCTGGCGTGGCGGCCGATGGAGGAGTCGCAGCAGCCGACGGTGCCGCAGGTCAGGCACATGCGCAGGTGCACCCAGGCCAGGCCCTCCTCGACGCACGCGGCGCACTCGCCGGGGCTGGTCGGCTCGACCGGCGGGCGCTCCTCGCGCAGGTGGTCGCACCCGCCGTCGATCGCCACGGACCGCACGGCGTCGCGCACCCGGGCTCGCTCGCGCTCGGAGTTCTCCAGCATCGACTCCTCGACGTCGAGCTGGGTCAGCACCCGCGTGATGACCTCGTTGGGGATGTGCCCCTCGTCGCGGGCCTCCAAGACGTAACCGCGCTCGGCGTCGATCATCTCCCGCCGAACCCGGGTGTAGACCTCGGTGGGCGTCTCCTCGTCGCGGGCACCGACCGACTCCCACGCCGCGAAGTTGCGGCGCTCCAGCCGCTCCTTGATCTGGGCGACGACGCCGTACGGGTCGTCCTGCTTGAGCTCCTTGAGGTAGCTCATACCGGCCTGCGAGGCCTGCTGCAGCAGGTTCGCGCGGGCCAGCGCGTCGGCGCCGGGGTCGGGCGAGGGCACGTCGAGCCGCCGCGCCAGCCAGGGCAGCGTGAGCCCCTGGATGAACAGCGTGCCCGCCACCACCGCGAAGGCCACCAGCAGCAGCACGTCGCGGTGCTCGGTGCCGACCGGGATGACGAAGGCCGCGGCCAAGGTGACGACGCCGCGCATGCCGGCCCAGCCCAGCAGCAGCGCGTACTTCGGCGGCGGGCGCCGGCGGTCGCCACCCTCCTGGCCGGTGAGGAGGAGCCGGGTCGCGAACATCCAGACCAGCCGCAGCACGATCACCGCGACGAGCACGGAGACGCAGATCAGCACCACCCGGCCGCCGCTGAGTCCCTCGGCCCGCGCGTCGCTGATGATCCGCGCGGCCTGCAGCCCGATCAGCAGGAAGACCGTGCTCTCCAGCAGGTAGGCGATGCTGCTCCAGTTCATCCGCTCCTGGATCCGCGACTGCGCGGTCTGCAGCACCGGCGCGTTGTGACCCAGCAGCAGGCCGGCCACGACCACCGCCAGCACCCCGCTGCCGTGCGCCTCGCCGATGTGGATCGACTCCGCGCCGACGTAGGCCCCGAACGGCACGACGAACGAGAGCCCGGAGTCCAGCAGGGGGTCGGTGACGTGGCGGCGCACGCGCGCGACGACCCAGTAGACGACCAGCCCGACCAGCAGCCCGCCGCCGGCCGCGAGGAGGAAGTCTCGGGCGACGGTGCCGGCCGCGACAGTGGCCGCGATGGCCGTCCGCAGCGCGACCAGGGCGGTCGCGTCGTTGAGCAGCGACTCGCCCTCGAGGATCGTGACGATGCGCCGCGGCAGCCCGATCCGGCGGCCGATCGAGGTGGCGGCCACCGCGTCCGGCGGCGCCACCACCGCTCCGATGGCGAACGCCGCACCCCAGGGCAGGTCGGGCACCAGCCAGTGCGCGACGACGGCGACCCCGGCGGTCGTGAACACCACCAGGCCGACCGAGAGCAGCCCGATGACGCGGCGGTTGGCCTTGAAGTCGACCAGCGAGGTGGTCAGCGACGCCGAGTAGAGCAGTGGCGGCAGCAGTCCGAAGAGCACCACCTCGGGCTTGAGCTCGACGTCGGGGATCTGCGGGATGTAGCTGACGACGATTCCCACCACGATGAGCACCAGCGGCGAGGCCAGGTTGAAGCGCTTGCACAGACCGGTGACGAGGAGCACGGTCGTGGCGAGCCCGACCAGACCGACAGCGATGTCCACGGCGCCATTCTCCTAGGTGCCGGAGTCTCCCGGGTCCTCCACCAGGTCCAGCTCGCGCATCGCGACCTCCAGCAGGCCCGCCACGTGCAGCTCGACGGTGTCGGGCTCCTCCGCAGACCGGGTGACCTGCTCGACCCAGCCGTCGCGCCAGAACCAGACGTGCGGGCTGATGCCGCCGGGCACCTCGGACTCGGCGCGGGCCAGCCGGGTCAGGGTGTGGACGGCCTCCACCATGCCCGCCGAGCGCAGCGGGTGCACCGCCACCAGGTGCCGGTTGGGGACGACGAGCAGCACGCCGTGCGAGGGCTCCTCCAGCAAGAAGTCCTCCCGCAGCAACCGCTCCATGGTGAAGACGCGGCTGGCGTTGAAGAAGCCGCCGATGCTCAGCTGCACCTGGGAGTGCGGGTCGTCGCCGAGGGGGACGACGTCGTCGGCGCGCAGCGCGGCGAGGTTCGCCAGGGCCGTGCGGCGCACCACGTCCCAGCCGCCGAGCAGCCCGATGTCGTGGCCGCCGGTCAGCGTCTCGACGTGCTCGGGGTGGTCGATCGCGGCCAGCCCCACCAGCCCCTCGCCCAGCGGCTCGCCGAAGCCGTTGACCCCATCGGGGCGATGGGGCAGGTCGGCCGCGGCCCACAGCCGGAGGTAGAGCCGGTCGCCGACCGCCTCCAGGTCGCGCTGCCGCGGCGTTGCGTGCGCTGCGACGATGCCGCCGACGTGCTGCTCCAGCAGCTCGCGCCAGTGCCGGTCCGTGCCTGCCGCCGCCACCAGCGCGACGTTGGTCAGCCCGTAGCTGCGCCCGTCGCTGCCGCGCAGGAAGCCGTCGTCGTAGCTGCACTCGATGCCGTGCTCGGCGAAGACCCGCATCGCCAGCGACGCGAACCGAGCGGCTCGCGCACCGTCGGGGAACATCGGCAGTCCAGGGTCGGGCTGCGCCGCGACGGGTTCGGTCGACCCGTCGCGGGAGTGTCGCCGTCCGAACCACCCCACCCCTCGAACCTATCCGACCAGTCCCCGGATCCGCTCGTCCACGTCGCGACGGTCGTCGCGCCGCACCCGCGCCTCGACCACCTCGACGCCCCCGTTGGGGGTGCTCAGCGCCTGCCGCAGCTCGGGCACCGACCCCACCCGCCAGTGCGGGGTGCGCGTCGCGGCGCACAGGGCGGCCAGGTCGACGCCGTGGGGCGTGCCGAAGAGCCGCTCGAAGCGGTCGGCGAAGGCGGGAGCCCCCTGCTCGAGGGTGGCGAAGATGGAGCCGCCGTCGTCGTTGACCACGACGATCGTGAGGTCCGGACGCGGCTCTGCCGGCCCGATCACCAGCCCGGTCGCGTCGTGGAGGAACGTGACGTCGCCCAGCAGCGCCAGATGGCGCTGGCCCGGTCGGGTGAGGGCAGCGCCGATGGCCGAGGAGACCGTGCCGTCGATGCCGGCCAGGCCGCGGTTGGCCAGCACCCGGCGCCGCTCGCCGACCGGGTAGGTGGTGGCCATCAGGTCCAGGTCGCGCACCGGGTTGGAGGCGCCGACGAACAGGCTGCCGCCGGGCGGTACGGCCGCGCTGACCTCGCGGGCGACGGCGTGCGGTCCCAGCCCCTGCTCCTCGACGAGGCCGTCGAGGAGCTGACTGAGTGCGCGGTCAGCGGCCCGCCAGGCCTCGAGCCAGGCCGGGTCGTCGGCCTCGGCGGCATAGCCGGGGGCCGTGCCGGTGACCGGGGTGGGCAGGTCGGGCCAGCGGCCGTGGGGCGGGACGGCATAGACCTCGGGGGCCTCGGCCAGCAGCCGGCTGACCGGACGGGAGAGGGTCGGGTGCCCGAACACCACCACCCGCTCGACCTGCCGCCCCAGCTCGCCGGCCAGCAGCAGCCGGTAGGTGCGGATCGGGTTGGCGCCGGTGCGCGACCCGCTGCTCGGCTCGGCCAGCAGCGGCCAGCCCGCGCGCTCGGCCAGGCCGCGGGCGGCGGGTCCGGCGCCGTCGCCGGCGACCACGACCGTGCGCGGGCCAGGTGGCAGCCGGACGGCGTCGGGGGCCTCGGCCCACCGGCGCCGCGGTGCCCCGTCCGTCGCTCGTTCACCATGGCACCCTGGTGAACGACTGACGGGTGGGGCCGTTGTGGCGCTGGGCACCAGAGGTTCGGTGAACTGCACGTTGAGCTGGACCGGACCGTCGCCCACCACGACGCCGGCCAGCTCCTCGGGCGTCGCGAGGTCCCAGGAGGCCACGGCGTCGCCGAAGAGGGCCACCTGGTCGGTGGTCTGGTTCGCACTCGTGCCGCGCAGCGACGCCGGCCGGTCGGCCGTCACCGCCACCAGGGGCAGCCCGCCGTGAGCGGCCTCGAGCATCGCCGGGTGCAGGTTGGCGGCGGCGGTGCCGCTGGTGCATACGACCGGTACCGGACGGCGGCTGCCGCGAGCCAGGCCCAGCGCCAGGAACCCGGCCGTGCGCTCGTCGATGCGCGTGTGCAGCGTGAGGATCCCGGCTCGCTCGTACTCCTCGAGCGCGAAGGCCAGCGGCGCGCTGCGGGAGCCGGGCGAGAGCACGGCGTGCTCGGCGCCGTTGCGCACCAGCAGGTCCAGCACCGCGCGGGCGAGATCGGCCGAGCTCACGCGAGGTCACCCACCCGGCCCAGCCGTCGCTCCCACCAGGCCACCCGCTCCGGGGCGGCCTCCAGCCGGTCGAGGGCCTCCGACGAGGGGGTCGCGCGCATCACCGGCAGCGCGCCGTCGACCGGCAGCAGCGGGGGCTCGCTGACGTCGTCGGCGAAGAGCTGCACCGTGCCCAGTCCGCAGGCGTACGGCAGCTCCGGCAGCGCCGCGGCGAGCGCCACGCCGGCCGCGATGCCGACGCTGGACTCCAGCGCGCTGGAGACCACCACCGGCAGCCCGATGTCCTCGGCGATGCGCAGGCAGGCGCGCACACCCCCGAGCGGCTGCACCTTGAGCACGGCGATGTCCGCGGCCCGGAGGTCGCGCACCCGGTAGGGGTCGGCCGCCCGGCGGATCGACTCGTCGGCGGCGATCGGCACGTCCACCGCACGGCGCACGGCCGCGAGCTCCTCGACCTCGGCGCAGGGCTGCTCCACGTACTCCAGGCCGCCGGCGGCCCGGTCCAGGGCCCGGATCGCCTCCACCGCCGCATCGACGTCCCAGCCGCCGTTGGCGTCGACGCGCACCCGGCCGCCGGGGCCCAGCGCGTCGCGCACCGCCTCCACCCGGGCCAGGTCGTCGCCCAGGCTCTGCCCGGGCTCGGCCACCTTCACCTTCGCCGTCGTGCAGCCGCCCTCGCGCACGATCCGCGCCGCGCGCTCGGCACCGGTGGCGGGCACGGTCACGTTCACCGACACCGACTCGCGCAGCGGCTCGGGCCAGCCGACGTCGGCCGCCTCGCGCGCCGCGGCCAGCCAGGGCGCCGCCACCGGGTCGTCGTACTCGAGGAAGGGGCTGAACTCCCCCCAGCCGGCCTCGCCCTCGAGGAGCACGCCCTCGCGGACGTCGACGCCGCGGAAGCGGGTGCGCATCGGCACCGACCAGACCCTCGTGCGCGTCATGCCAGCAGCGCCATGCGGTCGACCTTGCCGTTGCCCAGCAGCGGGATCTCCTCCACCACCCGCAGCTCGCGCGGCGCCCAGCTGCGCGGGTGCACCTGCGCCACCCACTCACGCAGGTCCTCCAGGCCGGCGCTGCCCACCACCACGGCCACCACGCGCTGCCCCCACTCCTCGTCCTCGACGCCGACCACCTCGGCGTGCTCGACGCCGGGGTGCTCGCGCAGCCGACGCGCCACCGCCGTCGCCGGCACCTTCACGCCCCCGGAGTTGACCACGTCGTCGGCGCGGCCGAGCACCCGCAGCCGGCCCTCGACCAGCTCGCCGAGATCACTGGTGACGAACCAGCCGTCGTCGAGCACGCTCGCGGTGAGCTCGGGATCGCCGTCATAGCCGTCGAACAGCGTGGGGCCGCCGAGCCGCACCAGTCCGTCGTCGCCGATCCGGACGCCCACCCCCGGCAGCGCGAGGCCGTCGTAGACGCAGCCGCCGGCCGTCTCGCTCATGCCGTACGTGGCCACCACGCGCACGCCCGCCTGCTCGGCGGCCGCGCGCAGCGCCGGGTCCAGCGACGCGCCGCCGACCAGCACCGCCTCGTACGCCGCGAGCGCGGCGCGCTGGTCCGGCTCGGCCAGCATCCGATGCAGCTGGGTGGGCACGACCGAGACGTAGCGGCCCTCGCCCAGCGTGTCGTTCGGCGGCGTGCCCGCCAGCAGCGAGCGGACCGCCACCTGCAGTCCGGCGACGTAGGTGACCGGGAGCAGCAGCGTCCACTCCCCGGGCCCACCGAGCCGGTCGTGGGTGGCGGTGGCCGAGGCGAGCACCGCTCGGCGCGAGAGGAGCACGCGCTTGGGCCGGCCGGTCGACCCGGAGGTCTCCACGCTCAGCGGCGCCGGATCGGGGACGGCGAGCCACTCCTCCAGCAGCGCGACCACCTCGTCGCGAGAACCCGACACCGGGCGCAGACCTGCCACCGGGCTAGTCTCCCCCTTCGTGGCGACCGCGGCGCAGTGGCTCGAGGGGGCTCGACCGCGCACCCTGCCTGCCGCGGTCTCGCCGGTGCTCGCCGGCACCGGAGTCGCGGCCTACGCCGGGGTCGAGGTCTGGTGGCGCGCCGCGCTGGCCCTGGTGGTCGCGCTGGCGCTGCAGGTGGGCGTCAACTACGCCAACGACTACTCCGACGGCATCCGCGGCACCGACGCCGACCGCGTCGGCCCGCTGCGCCTCGTCGGCTCGGGCGCCGCCGCGCCCGGGCAGGTGAAGGCCGCCGCCTTCGCGGCCTTCGGCCTCGCCGCCGTGGCCGGGCTCGTGCTCGCCGCGGCCACCGCCTGGTGGCTGGTCGCCGTCGGCGCGCTCGCGGTGCTGGCCGCCTGGTACTACACCGGCGGCAAGCGGCCCTACGGCTACGCCGGGCTCGGCGAGGTCATGGTGTTCGTGTTCTTCGGGCTCGTGGCCGTGGTGGGCACGACGTACGTGCAGGCCGGCCGGTTCGGGCGACCGGTGCTCGACGCGGTGCCCACCGCCGTCGCGATCGGCTGCCTGGCGTGCGCGCTGCTGGTGGCCAACAACCTGCGCGACATCCCCACCGACGAGCTGGCCGGCAAGCGCACCCTCGCCGTACGCCTGGGCGACCGACGCACCCGGACGTTCTACGTACTGCTCCTGCTGCTGGCCCTGGTCGCCGTCGTGGTGCTGGCCGCGCTTACCAGCTGGTGGGCCCTGCTCGGGCTGATCGGGCTCGGCGTGGCCAACCCGGGCACCCGCGCGGTGCAGTCCGGCGCCACCGGACGCGACCTCGTGCCGGTCCTGCAGAGCACCGGCCTGGGCGAGCTGGTGTGCGCGATCGGCATCTTCGTGGGCATGCTCGTGGCGTGAGCCTGGACGCCTACGAGGACGTCGCCGCCGTCCTCGACCGGATCGACGACGACACCAGCTACGCCCCCACCGGCTGCGTCGGCTGGGCGGTGCGCGACCTGGTGTTCCACTGCGCGATGGACGCCCAGCGAGCGCTCGTCGCGCTCCACACCCCCACCGACACCGCCCCCGACCGCGACGCCGTCGGCTACTGGCAGGACTGGGGCGACGACCCGGTGGGCGACGACAGCGGCCGCCGGTTCGCGCGTGTCTCGGCCAGCATGTTCAGCCGCTGGCAGCAGCTGCGGGGGCTCTACGCCGAGACCACGCGAGCGGCCGCGCACGCGGCGTCGCAGGCCGACCCCGAGGCGGTCGTGGCCACCCAGGGCCACGCGCTGCGGGTGGCCGACCTGCTCAGCACGCTGGTCGTCGAGGCCACCGTGCACCACCTCGACCTGGTGGCCCACCTGGACCTGCCCGGCCCCTCGCAAGCGTCCCTGACGCACACGCGCCACGTGGTGCAGGCCGTGGCGACGGCCGAGCCCGGCGCCGAGCTCGCCTCGCGGCTACCGCTCCTCGCCTGAGGCCGACTCGGCGTCCTCCCGCGCGCGCCGCTCCTCGAACGCCTCGGTCATCCGCGACGCCCGGCCCGAGATCGCCGAGGCCGCGCGCTCGCGCGGACCGGCCAGCAGCCGCCACGAGAGCACCGCGGAGACGACGGCGGCGATGGCGGCGACCAGGACCAGGTTGATGGTCTCGTCGGCGAACAGCGCGAAGATCCCCCAGACCACGGCGGCGGTGGCCAGGAACAGCGCGATCCGCAGCACGTTGTAGACCCAGAAGTCGCGCACAGGAGCAGCCTACGGAGCCGCCGGTTGCCGGGCGCCTCTACCCTTGGCCACGTGCTCCGGGTCCTGCTGTACCTGCTGATCATCGCCGCGGTGATCTACGCGGTCTTCTGGAGCATCAACCGGCGCAACGCCGACCCGGGCTCCCAGTCATCGGCGCCCGACCCGCGCCCCCGCGGCCCCCTCGGCCCCGACGACGACGAGGACTTCCTGCGCGAGCTCGATCGCAAGCGCAAGCACCGGCCGGAGGAGTGAGGCGGCGGGCCCGACGGCGGGGGGTTTTGCCGGGTGCCCGGTGAATCTTGAGGCAGATGTGACGGCTGGGATGTCAGCTGCGCAACCCTCGCATGTCGGACGGCGAGCTACCGAAACTCGTCAGATCGACTGAAACTGAGGCCGATTTCCCAGGGTTTTGCCGGGTGCCCGGCAAAACCCCCGCCACAACCCGCCCGCGACGGACAGCCCCCACGCGCACACCCGGGACCTCAGCCCCCGACGACCCGACTCACGACCTCGACGGCGTAGGAGTGCTGCGACCCGGACCCGAAGAAGAAGTTGATCCCGACGAAGTTGAACCACAGCGTCGCCAGGCCGATCAGGGCGACCCAGCAGGCGCGGGAGCCCTTCCAGCCGGCGGTGGCGCGGGCGTGCAGGTACCCGGCGTAGACGACCCAGGTGATGAACGCCCAGACCTCCTTGGGGTCCCAGTTCCAGTAGCTGCCCCAGGCGTGCTCGGCCCAGATCGGGCCGGCGATCAGCGCCGCGAAGGTCCAGACCGGGAACGCGAAGGCGTGCCAGCGGTAGGCCAGCCGGTCCAGCGAGCGCAGCTCGGGCACCGAGGCCAGGTAGCCGGTGGTGCCGCGGCCGCGGGCCAGGGCGCGCTCCTTGACCAGGTAGAGCACCGAGCACATCCCGCCGATGGTGAACGCACCCGTCGCCAGGATCGCGGCGACCACGTGGATCACCAGCCACGGCGACTGCAGCGCGTCGCGCAGCGGGGTGACCGGTTCGTAGAGCACCAGCACGTCGAGCATCAGCACGGTGAGCACGAACAGCGACACGACCGGCGCCATCCAGGCCAGCGAGAACCGCTTGTACATCGCCAGGTAGAGCGCCACCACCACGAAGGTGCCGGTGAGGGTGAACTCGTACATGTTGCCCCACGGCACCCGCACCGGGTCGGCCGCGAGCCCGCGCGAGACCAGCGCGACGAAGTGCACCAGCGCCGCGAATACCGTCAGCGTGAGCGCGATCCGCGACCAGTAGTCGGAGCGGTCGGAGACTGGTCCGCCCGTGGCCGGCGGGGCCGCGACGGCCACGCCGCCCTGGCCCTGCGCCTCGACGCTCGTGGACTCCGCCGCGACGCGCGGCCGGGTCACCCAGGCCGCCACCTGGGCCAAGAACACCAGGAAGTAGAGGATCGCGCAGGCGGCGACGGCCTGGTTGCTGAGGATCTCGAACTGCTCGTGGCTCACGTGCTCTCCTGCATCCCTGTCACGACGTCGTCCAGCTCACCGGACAGGTCACCGCCGCTCGACCGGTCGAGCCCTGCCGCCTCGACGAGCGTACGACCGTCCCCCGCATCGCTGACGCGCACCCAGACCCGCCGCGGCCGCACGAACAGCGAGCCCAGCAGGCCGAGCAGCGCGAGCACGGTGCCGACCAGTGCGGTGCCGCTGCCGGGACGGTCGCTGACCTGCAGCCGCACGAAGCGGCTGACGCCGTCGAAGGTCACCGATCCGGCGCCGTCGGCGAGCTGCACGGTCTGCCCGCGCTTGAGGTCGATGCGCTGCTGCACGCCCTTGGACGTCTTCAGCGGCGTCAGGTCACCCTTGTCGAGCGCGTACACCGACGACTGGTTGCTCCCGGGATCCGTGCCGGTCTTCCCGCGCCACACCAGCATCGACAGGGCGGGGTCCTCGTCGTCGGGGAACGCCGAGAACGGGCCGGTCGTGTTCGAGAAGGCGTAGGTCGGGTAGAACTCGCCCTCCAGCCCGATCGCCGTCGGCTGGGCGTCGAAGGCCTTCACCACGCCGAAGGAGGTGAAGCTCTCGTTCTCGGGCAGGAAGACCGCCGGCCCGGACGCGGCAACGTTGCCCTCCGCGTCGCGCACCGTGATGTGGGGGGCGTAACCGTGCCCGATGAGGAAGACCTTGGTGCCGTCGACGGTGAGCGGGTGGTTCACCGAGATCCGCTCCCGGGTGCTCGAGGATCCCGAGGACTTGCGGACGTCGAGGTCGGCGTAGAACTTGTGCGCTGCGCCCGCCGAGCGTCCGGTCTTGATGAAGTCGACGTGGAAGTCGTGCACCGTGAAGCTGAACGGCTCGAGCTGGCTGGGCTTGAAGATCGTGCCCGGGGTGAAGTCGTCGTACTGGCTGAGCTGGTTGCTGAAGCCGTCGCCGGTGACGACGATGACGCCGCCCTTGAAGCCGAGCAGCGAGCCGAGCCCGAAGCCGATGATCACCACCAGCACCGCCACGTGGAAGAGCAGGTTGCCGGCCTCGCGCAGGTAGCCGCGCTCTGCCGCCACCGTCCCCTCCTCCTGCGGCGCCAGCCGGTAGCGACGTCGTCGCAGCTGGCGGCGCGCTCGGTCCAGGACGTCCTCGGGCGAGACCGTGGTGGTGAACGTGCGGTGCTCGGGCAGCCGGGTGAGGCGGCGCGGCGCGGGCGGCGGCGTCGCTCGGGCGGCGCGCCAGTAGACCATCGTGCGCGGCAGGATGCAGCCCACCAGCGAGACCACCAGCAGCAGGTAGATCGCGGCGAACCAGGGCGAGCCGTAGACGTCGAAGAGGCCGAGGCGCTCGTAGATCGGTGCGAGCGTCTTGTGCTGCTCGCGCCACTGCGAGGCCCGCAGCGAGTCCACCCCGTTCTGCGGCACCACCGAGCCCGGGATGGCCGCCAGCGCGAGCAGGAACAGCAGGATCAACGCCGTGCGCATCGACGTCAGCTGCCGCCAGGCCCAGCGCAGCAGCTCGCGCGGACGCAGGTCCGGCGGCTCGGAGGGCGGCGTCTCGGGACGCGTCGAGGTGAGCGTCATACGCCGGGAGTGAAGCCGGGGAAGAACACGTCACGCAGGTCGGCCACGAGCACGTCCCACCAGCCGGTGAGCAGCAGCACGCCGACCGCCACCAGCATCAGCCCGCCCACGCGCGTCACCCACGCCTGGTGGCGACGCACCCATCGCACCGCGCCGAGCATCCGTCGGTAGGCCAGGCCCGCCACCAGGAACGGCACGCCGAGCCCTAAGCAGTAGACGAAGGTGAGGAACGCACCCCGCCCGGCCGAGGCCTCCTGGGTCGACAGCGAGAGCACCGCGGCCAGCGTGGGCCCGATGCAGGGGGTCCACCCCAGACCGAACAGCACGCCCAGCAGCGGTGCGGCCACCAGCCCGACGGCGGGCACCCGGTGCACGCGCACGTCGCGCTGCAGCCACGGCACCAGCCCGAGGAAGGCCAGCCCGACCAGCACGGTGATGACGCCGAGCACCACGGTGATGGGCCGGGAGTACTCCACCAGCCACTGCCCCACCGCGCCGAACAGCACGCCGTAGGAGACGAACACCGCCGAGAAGCCGAGGATGAACAGCAGGCTGCCCAGCGCCATCCGGCCCCGGCGTGCGTTCTCCAGGTCGGACCCCGACAGGCCCGTGGCGTAGGAGAGGTAGCCCGGCAGCAGCGGCACCACGCACGGGGAGAAGAACGAGACCAGGCCGGCGACCAGGGCCACCGGCACGGCCAGCAGCAACGAGCCGGACGAGGCGGTCTGGGCGAAGGACGAGCCAACGTCGAGCAGGATCGGGTAGCCGGTCATGCCGCGCTCTTCACGAGCTCTTCAACCGTCAGCGCGCTCGGCACGGCGCCGACGATCGTCGCTGCGATGCGCCCCTGCCCGTCGAGGACGATGGTGCTGGGGATCGCGTAGACCGTGATGCCCTTGGGCATGCCGAGCAGGGTGCGACCCTCGGGGTCGTAGATGCTCGGGTACGTCACGTCGAAGCGGCGCTCGTAGGCGAGCCCGCTGGCCCGGCCCTCGGGGTTGCGCACGTTGATGCCGACGAAGCTGGCCGTCGACCCCAGCTTCTGCGACGCCTTGATCAAGGTGCTGGCCTCCTGGCGGCACGGGCCGCACCACGACGCCCAGATGTTCACCACGGTGGGCCGGCCGGCCGCGAGCGTGTCCACCGAGACCTTCTTGCCCTGCAGCGTGGTGCCGGAGATGGCCGGCGCCTTCTTGCGTTCGGCGGCCTTGTAGGTGGAGACGGTGCCCTCGCCGGAGACGTAGCCCTTGTCGCCGGTGCTGGCGTCGGTGCCGCAGCCGGCCACCAGCAGCAGCGCCACCACGCCGAGCAGGTACCTCACCGCTTGCCGCCGGAGGAGAAGTTCTGCTTGCGGTCCTTGGCCGGGATCAGGTCGCCGGCCGGCTCGGAGTAGCCGACGCTGACCAGGTGCTCGCCGTCGAAGGTGAGCGAGGTGAGCGAGGCCAGGGTGCACTGCCGTGTGCGCGGGTTGTGCACGAAGCGACGTCCCTCGGCCAGGAGCCGGGTGATCCACACCGGCAGCTGGTGGGAGACCAGCACCGCCTCGTGTCCCTCGTTGGCCGCGCGCGCGTCGAGCACGGCGGCCCACATGCGGTGGGCGACCTCGCGGTAGGGCTCGCCCCACGAGGGCTTGAAGGGGTTCCACAGGTAGCGCCAGGCGGGCGGGTTGAGCAGCACGCCGTCGCCGAGCGCGAACGGCTTGCCCTCGAAGACGTTGCCGGACTCGATGAGCCGCTCGTCGGTGCCGAGCTCGAGCGCGCGCACGGTCGCCAGCGGCGTGGCAGTCTGCTGGGCCCGCTCCAGCGGCGAGGCGACGACGGCGGTGATGTCGCGCTGGCCGATGCGCTCGGCCACGCGCTCGGCCATCCGCTCGCCCAGGGCGGAGAGGCGGTAGCCGGGCAGCCGGCCGTACAGGATGCCCTCGGGGTTCTCCACCTCGCCGTGCCGCAGCAGGTGCACGATCGTCCTGGTCATGCCGCAGCCGCATCCGCAGCGGCGGGCAGGGCGCTCACGATCCGGTCGAGGTCCTCCTCGGTGTGGGCGGCGGAGGTGAACCACACCTCGTAGGCCGACGGCGGCAGGTAGACCCCGGCGTCGAGCATCGCGTGGAAGAACGCGGCGTAGGCACGGGTGTCCTGGGCCCCGGCGCCGTCGAAGTCGCGCACCTGCTCGGCGTCGGTGAAGAACACGCTGAACATGGTGCCCACCCGCTGCACCACGTGCGGCACCCCCGCGCGGGTCAACGCCTCGGTGGTGGCCGCCGCGACGACGTCGGAGGCGTGGCCCACGCGGTCGTAGACCTCCTCGGTGGCCAGCCGCAGCGTGGTGAGCCCGGCCGCGGTGGCGACGGGGTTCCCCGAGAGCGTGCCCGCCTGGTAGACCGGCCCCTCCGGAGAGAGCATCGCCATGACGTCGGCGCGGCCGCCGAACGCAGCGGCCGGGAAGCCGCCGCCCATCACCTTGCCGAACGTCATCAGGTCGGGCGCCCAGCCCTCCACCTTGCCGTCGAGGCCCCACATGCCCTCGCGCGAGGCGCGGAAGCCGGTCATGACCTCGTCGCTGACGAACAGCGCACCGTGCTCGCGGCAGGTGCGCGCGAGCAGCTCGTTGAAGCCCGCCTCCGGCGGCACGACGCCCATGTTGCCGGGGGCCGCCTCGGTGACCAGGCAGGCGATCCGGTCGCCGTGCTCGGCGAATACCTTCTCCACCGCCACCGGGTCGTTGTAGGGCAGCACCAGCGTCGCCTCGGTGGCGGCGGCGGGCACTCCGGGCGTCCCGGGGATGCCGAAGGTGGCCAGGCCCGAGCCGGCCGAGGCCAGCAGCGAGTCGACGTGGCCGTGGTAGCAGCCGGCGAACTTCACCACCAGGTCGCGGCCGGTGAACCCGCGGGCCAGCCGGATGGCCGACATCGTCGCCTCGGTGCCCGAGGAGACCAGCCGCACCTGCTCGGTCGGTGTCCGCTCGACGATCTCCTCGGCCAGCTCCACCTCGGTGGCGCTCGGCGTGCCGAACGACGTGCCGCGCGCCGCCGCGGCCTGCGCTGCCGCCACCACCTCGGGGTGCGCGTGACCCAGCAACATCGGACCCCACGAGCCGACCAGGTCGACGTACTCGATGCCGTCGACGTCGGTGAGGCGGGCGCCGCTGGCCGACGCCATGAACCGCGGCGTGCCGCCGACGGCGTGGAAGGCGCGGACCGGCGAGTTCACCCCGCCCGGGATGACGCGGCGGGCCCGCTGCATCCAGGCGGCGGACTGCGGCGGATCGACTGGTGACACACCGGCATTCTCCCGCGCTGCGACAAGCGCTGGGTACCTGGCCCCCTAGCCAACGTTACCTGTGAGTAATACAGTCGTACCTTTCGTGGTTTCAGTGACTCGCGTCACGGGTAGGAGCAGCACCAGGGGACGGCCACCACCTCGTCGAGGTGGTCGTCAGAGGGAGATGTTCGTCCGCATGGCTACGCATGAGCTGAACCGTCGGCAGAAGGCCGCGGTCCTGGTCCCGATCGCGCTGCTCTGCGGCGGCTGGACCGTGAGCATGGCCGGCTTCGGCTCGGCCGACGCCGCCGGGAAGGCGCGCCACGACGGCACGCTGCCCGACGGCACCACCGTCCCGAGCAAGGCCATCCAGGCCCCGGCCAACCTGCCGGTCAGCGGCCAGATCGCCCCGGGCGTACCCGACGGCGACGCCGACGCGGTCGCCAACGGCGCCTCCACCAGCGGCATCCCCTCGGCCGCGCTGTCGGCCTACCAGCGCGCCGCCCAGATCATCGACGCCGCCGACACCTCCTGCCACGTGCCCTGGGAGTTGATCGCCGCGATCGGGCGTGTGGAGTCCGACCACGGTCGCTACGGCGGCAACGTGCTGGAGTCCAACGGCGTCTCCAAGCCCGGCGTCCTCGGGCCTGTGCTCGACGGCCAGGACGGCACCCAGGCCATCAAGGACACCGACGGCGGCGAGCTCGACCAGGACACCACCTGGGACCGCGCCGTGGGCCCGATGCAGTTCATCCCGAGCACCTGGCAGGTGGTGAAGGTCGACGCCGACGGCGACGGCCAGCGCAACCCCCAGGACATCGACGACGCCTCCCTGGCCACCGGCGTGTACCTCTGCTCCGGCACCGAGGACCTGGCCAAGACCACCGGCCAGAAGGCGGCGGTCTACCGCTACAACCACTCCGACGCCTACGTCGACCTCGTGCTGCGGATCATGGAGGCCTACCAGGCCGGCGACTACACCGCGGTGCCCAACGGCATCTCCGGCGGCCAGACCTTCAGCTACCCCGAGTCCGGCTCCGGCGGCGGACAGGCCACGCCGAAGGCGAAGCTGGCCAAGCCCAAGCCGAGCAAGGCCAGCGTCCACGTCGCGGCGCCCAGCGCCGCCCCGACCGGCTCGAGCGGGAACCAGAACGGCAGCAGCGGCAACAACAGCCACAGCGGCAGTGGGTCGGGCTCCTCCTCGACGCCGAAGGCCCCGGTCTCGAGTCCCCCGGTGCACGTCTCCACTCCCGACCCGGCCCCGGTCGTGACGCCCGTGGTCAAGACGCTCAACCAGCTCGGCCAGACCGCCGCGTTCTGCAGCTCGGCACTCGGCCAGTACAAGGACCTGCCCGGGGCGATGTCGGCCTGCACCAACAAGTTCGGCGGCATGACGCAGTCGGCCGCGAGCAACCTGGCCAGCAGCCTGTCACCGAAGTCGTTGCTCGCGCTCCTGGGCATCTCGATTCCCGGGCTCTGACGGCC
>NZ_RDBE01000001.1:15110-92547 GCF_003674065.1 Nocardioides mangrovicus | reverse complement strand
GCGTCGCGTCCCCGCGCGTCCGGGCCGCTGAGGCGTCGCGTTCCCGTGCCCGGCGTCTCAGACCAACCCGCGCCTGCCTCGGTTGCCTGGATCCTTGCTGAGCGCTGTTGTCTCGCCGAGACGTCGCAAACCCTCGGCCAGCGGCGCGGGCTTCGCCCGGACGCACCGGCCGAGGGTGTCCGACGTCTCGGCTCCTCTGGCACTCGCTCGCAGAGCTCGCTGCGCGCCAGTCGTCTCGGCTCCTCTGGCGCTCGCTCGCAGGGCTCGCTGCGCGCCAGTCAGGCCTGGGCCGGATTACCTCAGCCGACCAAGTTTCGCTGCGCCGCCTCCAGCGCCCAGTACGTGAGCACGATGTCGGCGCCGGCGCGGCGGATCGAGGTCAACGTCTCGGAGATCGCGGCGTCGCGGTCGATCCAGCCGTGGGCGGCGGCGGCCTCGAGCATCGCGTACTCACCGGAGATGTTGTAGGCGGCCACCGGCACGTCGACGGCGGCGCGCACCGCGGCGAGGACGTCGAGGTAGCCCATCGCGGGCTTGACCATCACCAGGTCGGCGCCCTCGGCGACGTCGAGCAGCGCCTCGCGGACGCCCTCGCGGCCGTTGGCCGGGTCCTGCTGGTACGTGCGCCGGTCGCCCTGCAGCGCGGAGTCGACCGCCTCGCGGAAGGGTCCGAAGAAGGCCGAGGCGTACTTCGTCGAGTAGGCCAGCACCGCGACGTCGTGGTACCCGGCGCCCTCGAGCGCGTCGCGGACGACACCGACCTGGCCGTCCATCATCCCGCTCGGGCCGACCATGTCGACGCCCGCGGCCGCGTGCGCCAGCGCCATCTGGGCGTAGATCTCCAGCGTGGCGTCGTTGTCGACCGCGCCGGAGGCGTCGAGCACCCCGCAGTGGCCGTGGTCGGTGAACTCGTCGAGGCAGAGGTCGCTCATCACCGTCAGCGCGTCGCCGACCTCCGAGGCGACGTCGGCGATGGCGACATTGAGGATGCCGTCGGGGTCCAGCGCACCGGAGCCCTGGGCGTCCTTGTGCTCGGGCACCCCGAACAGCATGATCCCGCCGAGGCCGGCGGCCGCCGACTCCGCGGCCACCTTCCGCAGCGAGTCGCGGGTGTGCTGCACGACGCCCGGCATGGAGGAGATCGGCGTGGGCTCGGTGGCCCCCTCGCGCACGAACACCGGCAGCACCAGCTGCGAGGCGCGCACGTGGGTCTCCGCGACGCTGCGCCGCAGGGCCGGCGTGCGCCGCAGCCGCCGCGGACGCACCGCCGGGAAGCCGGCCATCAGGAGGTGGCCTTCCTCCGCGTGGTCGCGCGCTTCTCCGAGGGCCGGGTGACCGGCAGCCCCGCCTCGAGCAGCTCGGCCCGTCGCGCGCTGCCGAAGTCGGCGAGCGCGTCGACCAGCTCCTCGACCGACGGGTTCGGCGCGAGGACGTCCACGCGCAGCCCGTGCTCCTCGGCGGTCTTGGCCGTCGCCGGGCCGATCACCGCGATGATCGTCGAGGTGTGCGGCTTGCCGGCGATGCCGACCAGGTTGCGCACCGTGGAGGAGGAGGTGAACACGACCGCGTCGAACTTGCCGGTCTTGATCGCCTCGCGCACCGGCGCGGCCGGCGGGGCGGCGCGGACCGTGCGGTAGGCCGTGACGTCGTCGACCTCCCAGCCGAGGTCGACCAGGCCGGCCACCAGGTTCTCGGTGGCGATGTCGGCGCGCGGCAGGAACACTCGGTTGATCGGGTCGAGGACGTCGTCGTAGGGCGGCCAGTCCTCCAGCAGCCCCCGGGCGCTCTGCTCGCCGCTGGGCACGAGGTCGGCCACCAGGCCCCAGGCCGCGATGGCCTCGGCGGTCTTGTCGCCGACGGCGGCGATCTTCAGGCCGGAGAAGGCGCGGGCGTCGAGGCCGTAGTCCTCGAACTTCTCACGCACGGCCTTGACCGCGTTGACCGAGGTGAAGGCGATCCACTCGTAGCGGCCCTCGACGAGGCCGCGGATGGCCTTGTCCATCTGCTGCGGGTTGCGCGGCGGCTCCACCGAGATGGTCGGCACCTCCTCGGGCACGGCGCCGAAGCCGCGCAGCCGCGCCGAGAGCGAGCCCGCCTGCTCCTTGGTGCGCGGCACCAGCACGCGCCAGCCGAACAGCGGCTTGGTCTCGAACCACGACAGCGTCGAGCGCAGGTCGACGACCTCGCCGACGACCGTGACGACGGGCGAGGCGATGCGGGCGGCCTTGGCGTCGCGGACCACCTCGGCCAGCGTCGAGACCAGCGTCTCCTGGCCGGTGGTGGTGCCCGCGTGGGTGACGGCCACCGGGGTCTCCGGCGCGCGGCCGGCGTCGATGAGCTCGCGGGAGACGACGTCGAGCCGGTCGCCGGCGTTGAGCACGACGAGGGTGTCGTGGTGGGCGTTGGCCTTCCAGTCGACCTTGGGGTCGACCGCCGACACGACGCCGAACTCGCGGTGGTCCTTGCTGGTCACCGGGATGCCGGCGTACGCGGGCACCGCGGTGGCCGAGGAGACACCGGGCACGACCTCGAAGCCGATGCCGGCCTTGACGACCGCCTGCGCCTCCTCGGGGCCCGAGGCGTTGACGAACGGGTCGCCGGCCACGAGCCGCACGACGCGCCGGCCGGCCTTGGCCTCGCGGACGACGACCTTGGCGCGCGCGGCGGTGGTCAGCGGGGTGCCGTCCTCACCGAAGCTGCCGTCGACCAGGTCGATCCCGGCGTCGTCGGTCAGGAGCGAGCGCACCAGCGCCTCGTGGCCGGGTATCTCGGTCACGACGACGTCGGCACTGCGGATGAGGTCGACGGCCCGCACGGTGAGCAGGTCCGGGTCGCCGGGACCGCTCCCGACGAACGAGACCCAGCCGGGACGCTTGACTGCCTTCTTGGTGGTCACTGTTGCTGCCCTGTCGTTGTCGTGGTCGTGACGCTTGCTGCTGTTGTCTGGTGCATCAGGTCGGCGGCCCCGTCGGCGAGCATCTCGCCGGCCAGGGTCCGGCCCACCTCCTCCGCCGCGGTGACCGAGCCGCTGGCGGACCTTCGTACGTCGAGCGCGCCGTCGGGGCTCAGCGCCACCGCCCGGACCCACAGCTCGTCCCCGTCGTCGCCCTCGACCACCTCGGCCAGGGCACCGACCGGAGCCGAGCATCCTGCCTCAAGAGTGGCCAGCACTGCACGTTCACAGGTCACGGCGGCTCGGCTGCGGGGGTCGTCCAGCGCCTCGCGGAGCTCGGTCTCGAGCGGGTCGCCGGCCCGGGACTCCACCGCAAGGGCGCCCTGCCCGGGGGCGGGAAGCACCTGGATCGGGTCGAGCACCTCGGTCGCGTCGGCCACCCGGTCCAGCCGCGCCAGGCCCGCGCGCGCGAGGACGACGGCGTCGAGCTCGCCGGAGGCGACCTTGGCGATCCGGGTGTCGACGTTGCCGCGGACGCCGACCAGGTCCAAGCCCAGGCCCAGGGCCTGGATCTGCGCCACCCGCCGCGGCGAGCCGGTGCCCACCCGCGCCCCCACCGGCAGCTCGCCGAGGGTGAGCCCGTCGCGGGCGACCAGGACGTCGCGCGGGTCCTCGCGGGGCGGTACGGCCGCCAGCGCGACGCCCTCGGCCGGCGCGGTCGGCAGGTCCTTCAACGAGTGGACGGCGACGTCGACACGACCGTCGAGCAGCGCCTCGCGCAGCGCGCCGACGAACACGCCGGTGCCGCCGATCTGGGCCAGCGCCGCCTGGGAGACGTCGCCCTCGGTGGTGATCTCCACCAGCTCGACGTCGTGACCGGTGGCCGCGGCGAAGTCGGCTGCGACCCGGCCCGACTGGGCGCGGGCGAGCGCGGAGCGACGGGTGCCGAAGCGGACCGTCGCAGGAGAGGTGGCCGGGGAGGTCATGGCGCGATCCCGTCGGGGCGGGTGACGGCGTCGACGGCCTCGGGGTCGAGCGCGAACAGCTCGGCCAGCGCGGCCGCGTAGGACACGGCGCCCTCGCTGTTGGCCAGCTGCTTCACGCGCACCGTGGGCTGGTGGAGCAACTTGTCGGTGACCCGCCGCAGCGTGTGCAGCACCTCGTCGCGCACCGCGGGGTCGAGGTTCGGGAGCCGGTGGTCCAGCCGCGTCATCTCGGTCTCGACGACGCCGGTGGCCATGCCACGCAGCGCGACCACGGTCGGGGTCACCGACGCGGCGTGCCGCGCGGAGAGGAAGGCGGCCAGCTCCTCGGTCACGATGCCGCGGACGTCGGCCACCGCGGTCTCGCCCTCGTCGTCGGCCAGCTCGTCGGCCAGCGTCGCGAGGTTGATCAGGCTGACTCCGGGCAGCGCACCGACGCCGGCCTCCACGTCGTGGGGCAGCGCCAGGTCGAGCACCATCAACGGCGTCTCGACGCCCTCGCGGGCGGTGCGCACCTGGTCGGTGGTGAGCACCCGCCCGGACGCGGCGGTGCAGGAGACGACCACGTCGGCCGAGGTGAGCTCGACGGCCAGGTCGCTCAGCCCCACCGCGCGGACGCCGTGCTGCAGCGCGAGCCGGTCGCCGTGCGCGGCGGTGCGGTTGGCCACGGTGACCACGGCACCGGCACGGGCGGCCGTCGAGACGGCCAGCGCGGACATCGAGCCGGCGCCCACGACGAGCACCCGCTTGCCGGCGACGTCGCCGATCAGCCGGGCCGCGCGCGAGAGCGAGGCGCTGACCAGCGACGGCGCGAAGCGGTCGATGTCGGTCTCGGCGTGCGAGCGCTTACCGACTCGCAGCGCCTGCTGGAACAGCAGGTTGAGCGAGCTGCCCAGCGTGCCGCCCTCCTGGCCCGAGCGCAGCGCGTCGCGCACCTGGCCGAGCACCTGGCTCTCGCCGACGACCATCGAGTCCAGGCCCGAGGCCACGTTGAAGAGGTGGGCCACGGCGCCGTCGTCGTAGTGGACGTAGAGGTGCGGCACGAACTCCTCGGTCTCGCCGCCGGCGCGCTCGCACAGCAGCCGGGAGACCGCCTCGACGCTGCCGTGGAACCGCGTGACGTCGGCGTAGATCTCCACCCGGTTGCAGGTGGCGAGCACCGTGGCCTCGCTGACGTGCTCCTGGTCCTGCACGTCGTGGGCCAGCTTGGCCGCCGCGTCGGCGTCCAGGGCGAGCCGCTCGAGCACGGCGACCGGAGCGCTGCGGTGGGAGATGCCGACGATCAGGACGCTCATATCGCCTCCGCTCCGTCGAGACCGGACTTGCGCTGCTCGTGGTAGGCGAGGATCTGCAACTCGATCGAGAGGTCGACCTTGCGCACGTCGACCTCCTCGGGCACGGCGAGCACCGCCGGTGCGAAGTTGAGGATGCTGCGGATGCCGGCGGCGACCATCGCGTCGGCGACGTCCTGCGCCGCCGAGGCGGGCGCGGCGATGACGCCGATCGCGACGCCGTGCTCGCTCACGATGCCGGCCAGGTCGCCGAAGGGCCGGATCTCGGTGCCCGCGACCACCTGGCCGGTGCGCGCGGGGTCGGCGTCGAGCAGCGCGACGGTGCGGAAGCCACGCGAGCTGAAGCCGGAGTAGTTGGCCAGGGCGTGGCCCAGGTTGCCGATGCCGACGATCACCACGGGCCAGTCGTGGGTCTGCCCGATCTCACGCGCGATCTGGTAGCGCAGGTACTCCACGTCGTAGCCGACGCCCCGCGTGCCGTAGGAGCCGAGGTGGGAGAGGTCCTTGCGCAGCTTCGCGGAGTTGACGCCCGCGGCACCGGCGAGGTGCTCGCTGGAGCACGTGGTGGTGCCGGCGTCGGCGAGGGAGTTCAGCGCCCGTAGGTACACCGGGAGCCGAGCCACCGTGGCCTCGGGGATGCGAGACGCCGCTGCCCCGCCACTCAACTTGCTCACTGCCGACAACAACTCCAGCCGTTGCCTGCCCCCCGGGAGCTCGATGGACCCTGAGTGAGGGCGGCGCTGTCTGGCCACTGTAGGAGTTTGTGAACGTGCGAACAAAATCCCTGGCTCGAAGCCTGGTGAGTACGTGTTCGACGTCACGCACAGGGCCTCGGTTTCGACAAGGTCACGGGGCCACCTCCTCGACCGGCGGTTAGGCCAGGGCGCGCCGCAGCCGGCTCTCCTCGACGCGCCAGAAGTCGTGGCGCTGCCCGTCGACGAGGGTCACCGGGATCTCCTCGCCGTACGCGGCCTGAAGGTTGGGCGAGGTGGTGATGTCGACCTCCTCGTAGCGCTCCCCCAGGTCGGCGCAGACCCGGTCCACGACGGTCCGTGCGTCGTCGCACAGATGGCATCCGGGGCGGGTGAACAGCGTGACCCTCGCGCCAGCCATCGGATCAGTCTCTACCCTGATCCCGTGGCAGCGAAGCCCCGCCCACCGCAGCGACCGCCGAACCTGACGCGCCGCTCCGTGCTCGCGGGCGAGGCGGCCGCGGCCGACGCCGAGATCGAGGACGCGCTGGCGGTGCCGCCCGACCCGCAGGTGGCCGCGTTCTTCGATGTCGACAACACCGTCATGCAGGGCGCCTCCATCTTCCATCTCGCCCGCGGGCTGCACCGGCGCGAGTTCTTCACCACCCGCGACCTGCTGAGCGCGGCCTGGCGGCAGACCTGGTTCCGCGTGGTCGGCTCGGAGGATCCCGAGCACATCGAGGAGGCCCGCGTCTCGGCGCTGGGTTTCATCGCCGGCCACGGCGTCGCGGAGCTGGAGTCGCTCTCCGATGAGATCTTCGACGAGGGCATGGCCCACCGGATCTGGCCCGGCACCCGCGCCCTGGCCCAGCTGCACCTCGACGAGGGGCAGCGCGTGTGGCTGGTGACGGCGGCGCCGGTGGAGATCGCCCGCGTGATCGCCCGCCGGCTGGGGCTGACCGGCGCGATGGGCACCGTCGCCGAGCACCGTGACGGCATCTACACCGGACGGCTGGTCGGCGACATGCTCCACGGCCAGGCCAAGGCCGACGCCGTCACCGAGCTCGCCCGCCACGAGGGCCTGGACCTCGCGCTCTGCTTCGCCTACTCCGACTCCTCCAACGACCTGCCGATGCTGCAGCTCGTCGGCCACCCCTGCGCCGTCAACCCCGATTCCCGGCTGCGCGAGCACGCTCGCGAGCACGGCTGGCCGGTGCGCGACTACCGCACCGGCCGCAAGGCGGCCCGGGTCGGCCTGCTGGGCGCGGTCCTCGCCACGGCGGCCGGCACCGGCGTCGCCGCGGGCTCGGTGCTGCGACGACGCCTGCACTAGCCGGGCGGCCGGGCTGACCAGGCGTTTTCGGCCGTCGCCGGTTCGGACCCCACGGGGGGTGTGAAACCGCCGATCTCGGGGTAGGAAGGCCACGGGGAGGGAAACCCGTGACCCAGCTCACCCAACCGTCCGACGGCCTGCGCGAGCTGCGACGCGCCCTGGCGCAGGTGCTCGCGACCTCCCTCGTCCCCTCTCCCGCCCCGGTCGCGGCACCCGGCTGGCTGCTCTCGCAGGCCGCCCCCAGCACGGGCAGCGCCGGTCACCCAGGCGCTTCGGGCGCCGGCCCCGACCCGGCCTCCGACCGCGACCTGGCCGCGTCCTCGGCCGAGGACGCCGCGGAGCGGCAGCGGCTCATCGCCCTCGTCGAGCTCGCGCGCGGCGGCGACAAGGAGGCCTTCGGGCAGCTCTACGACCACTACCAGCCCTCGGTGCACCGGTTCCTCTACTACCGGGTGGGCAGCGTGCAGCTGGCCGAGGACCTCACCGCCGAGACGTTCTTCCGCGCGCTGCGACGCATGAACGGCTTCCGGTGGCAGGGCCGCGACTTCGGGGCGTGGCTGATGACCATCGCCCGCAACCTGGCCACCGACCACTTCAAGTCCGGTCGCGCCCGGCTGGAGCTGGTCACCGACGACGAGCGCACCCTGGACGCCGCCGACGAGGGGCCCGAGGGCATGGTGCTGGCCCAGCTCACCAACGAGGCGCTGCTCGACGCGCTCCACCGTCTCCCCCAGGACCAGCAGGACTGCCTGGTGATGCGGTTCCTGCAGGGCCTGTCGCTGGCCGAGACCGCGGAGGCCATGGAGCGCAGCAGCGGGGCGATCAAGCAGCTCCAGCTGCGAGCCGTGCGGCACCTGGCCTCGCTGCTGCCCGAGGACGTCCGTTGACAACCCGGGGCGCCGTGTCCAACTCGTGCGTAACCTCTAGACCATCAGACTCGTTGTGGCTGCAGCGGGGCACCGGGGGCGTCCGCGATCACACGAGGACGGGACGAGAATGATGCAGGTCCTGCGATGAACGGCTGGGGGACCCGCCGAGCGGAACGGTTCGCCGCGATGCTCGACGAGCCGACGCCGCTGGGCGCGGAGAGGCCCACTGGCGACGGCGCCGACGAGACCCTCGTCGGGTTGCTGGGGACCGTCGGGGCGCTGCGCACCGTCGCCGCCTCGGCGCCGCAGGCACGCCCGGAGTTCGTGGCCGACCTGCGCTCCCGGCTGCTGATCGAGGCCGAGTCGGCCCTGGTGCCCACCGAGGAGCGCCTCATCCTCGACCGCGCCCCGAACCGCTCGCACCACCATCGCCGCCCGGCCCGGTTGGCTGCGGCGGCCGTCGCGCTCGTCATCGCCGGCGGCTCGGCCGGTGTGGCCGTCGCCGCCGAGCACAGCCTGCCCGGCCAGCCGCTGTACACCGTCAAGCAGGGCCTGGAGGCCGCCAGCCGCACGCTGCAGCTCCACGAGGCAGGCACCGGCCGGGCCGAGCTGCACCAGGCCACCACCCGGCTCGAGGAGGCCTCGGCGCTGCTGCAGGGCGACCGCGACGCCTCGGTCGCGTCGAGCCTGCGCGCCTTCACCCACAGTGCCGGCGCGGGGTCGGACCACCTCTTCACCGCTTACCAGGCCGACGGTGACCAGGGCGACGTCACCGCCGTGCGCGACTTCACCCACGCGGCCATGGCCCAGCTCTCCTCGCTCGCCGCCCAGCTGCCGGCCGGTGACCGCTCGTCGCTGGACGACGCGGCGACGCTGCTCAGCCACATCGACCAGGAGGCCCAGGTGCTCTGCGCCCAGTGCGGGTCGCTCGAGCCGCTCCAGGTGCCGAGCGACCTGAGCGCGGCCCCGGCTCCCCTGGACGACGACATCGGGACCGCCGCCCAGTCGGCGCTGGCCCAGGCCCTGGTCCACGCCGCCCGACCCCAGGGCGACGGCCCCGCCGCCGCCGTGTCGGGTGGACCGCAGACCCTCGCGCCCAGCGGCGCACCCGCGGTGCCCTCGACGCCTGCCGTGCCGAGCGCCTCGGCCACCAAGGGCAAGGTCACGACGAAGGCGAGCTCGCTGCCGGGCTCGGTCGGCTCGGCGGTCACCGGCACCACCAACCAGGTGACCACGGCAGTGGCCGGCGTGGTCGACGCCGCGGTGGGCACGGTCGGCGGCGCGGTCGACGGCGTCGTGAACGGTGTGACGGGATCACTGGGCGGGAGCGCCACGCCGAATCCCTGACCGGGACAACGCCGCGGCTGCGTCACCGGGCTCAGACCCCGAAGCTCAGCTCCCGAAGACCGGACCGCGCTGCATCAGCAGCGAGTACAGCGTCTGCTGGATCGTCTCGCGCACCTGATCGGTGACGTTGAAGACCAGCATCGGGTCGTCCGCGGCGCCGGCGTCATAGGAGTCGGTGCGCACCGGCTCCCCGAACTCGATGAGCCACTTCGAGGGCAGCGGCACCAGGCCCAGCGGACCGAGCCAGGGAAACAGCGGGGTCACCGGCAGGTAGGGCACGCCGAGCAGCCGCGCCAGCGAGGGGACGTTGCCGATGAGCGGGTAGATCTCCTCGGCGCCCACCACCGAGCAGGGGATGATCGGCACACCGGTGCGCATCGCCGCCGAGACGAACCCGCCCCGGCCGAACCGCTGCAGCTTGTAGCGCTCGGAGAACGGCTTGCCGATGCCCTTGAAGCCCTCCGGCCAGACGCCGACGAGCTCGCCGCCGCGCAGCATCCGCTCGGCGTCGTCGTTGCAGGCCAGCGTCGCGCCGCCCTTGCGGGCCAGCTCGCTGACCACGGGCATCCGGAACACCAGGTCGGCCCCGAGGGGACGCAGGTGGCGCCCGGTCTCGTCGAAGAGCGTCACGGCGGTCATCAGGCCGTCGAGCGGCAGCGTGCCGGAGTGGTTGGAGACCACTAGCGCGCCGCCCTCGAGCGGGATGTTCTCGAGGCCGCGCACCTCGATGCGGAACCACTTCTGCGCGATCGGGCGCAGGGCGGCGATGAGGAACCGCTCGGTGATCTCGGGGTCGAAGCCGTACTCGTCGACCTCGTAGTCCCCGGTGAGGCGACGCCGGCAGAAGGCCAGGAAGGCGGCCAGCCTGGGCTCCCAGGAGTCGCCGAAGATCTCCTTCGCGGCGCCCGTGGCCGCGGCGATCAGCTCGGTGAGCGGCACGCCCGGACCACCGCCGGAATGGCGCTCCTCGGTGGCGGCGGGCGGACGCAGCGGCGTGAGGGGAGGCGGTGCCGTCTCGACCGGCTCGGCCCCCGACTCGACCGTCGACTCCGGCTCGGGCGGCGTGGCGGCGGCCGATCGCCGCTGCGAGCGCTGCTTCGGGGCGAGGCTGCGCGAGGAGGAGGACGGGTTCGAGCGCCCCGAGCCGCGGCCCGGGCGGCCGCTGGTGCCGATCGCGCCCAGCGGGATGATCTCGGCGTCAGGCACCTGCGGACCCCCGGCCGCTCAGCGTGCCGCGCACCAGCTGCTCGGCGGCCTCGACGCGCGAGGCCGAGAGGGCCCCGGGCGCCACCGACGTCGCAAAGTCGGCGAACGCCTCGGGCGTGGTGTAGCGCGGCGTGAAGCCCAGGACCGTGCGCATGCGCGTGGTGTCGACACCGCGGCCGTAGGAGAGGAAGCCGATCTGGTCGGGCAGGAAGTCCGCCAGCCGTGCCTGCCGCACCAGCGAGCCGACCTGGGGCATCGCGAAGGAGGGCACCTTCAGCGTCGGCTTGCCCAGCCGGCGCAGCGCCTGGGAGAGCATCATGATGCCGTCGCCGGCGACGTTGAACGTGCCGTGCACCGGGTCGAGCGTCACCTGCTGCAAGACGCCGAGCAGGTCGTGCTCGTGGAGGAACTGCAGGCGCGCGTCGTAGCCGAGGACGGTCGGCACCACGGGCATCCGGAAGTAGGAGCTGATCGGGGAGACCACCAGCGGGCCGATGACGTTGGCCGCGCGCAGCATCGTGACGCTGACGTCGGGCCGGCGCCGCGAGAAGCCGCGGACGTAGCCCTCGACCTCGGCGACGTCCTTGCCGTAGCCCGAGCGGGCCTCGCGCTTGGGCCCCATGTCCTCGGTGAACATCGCCGGATCACGGCTCGACGCGCCGTAGTAGGCGGTGCTCGACTTCACCACCAGCCGCTCGACGTTCGGCGACTGCTGCACCGCAGCGAGCAGCTGCATAGTGCCGATGACGTTGAGCTCCTTCATCGACGTCCGGCTCCCGGCGGGGCCGGGGCTGGCGATGACGCTCATGTGCACCACGGTGTCGACCTGCTCGCGCGCGATCACCTTGCCGATGACCGGGTTGCGGATGTCGGCGCGCACGAACTGCACGGCGCCGGCGTCGCCCCGCGGCGGCAGCACGTCGACGCCGATGACGCGGTCGACGTCGTCGAGGTGGGTCAGCTGGCGCGCGAACCGTCGGCCGAGATCCATCGAGACCCCGGTGACCAGCACGACCCGACCCACGCCGGTGCGTCCTTACTTGCCCAGACGGCGGCGCTGCACGCGCGTCTTCTTCAGCAGCTTGCGGTGCTTCTTCTTCGCCATCCGCTTACGGCGCTTCTTGACTACCGAACCCACAGATCCACTGACCCTTCTCGACGCGCGTAGGCGCAGGAGAAATCAACGGCGCCGAAGGGTCAGCCTAACCGGCGCGGCGTGCGCAGCCGAATCAGCCTCCAGGGACCGGATGCGGCGCTGTGCTCGGCACCGGTCGCGACCCGACGGCTCAGCCGGTCTGGAAGAAGGAGCCCTTGAGGTACTCGTTGACGTCGGTCTCGCTCACCCGGAAGGAGCGACCCACGCGCACCGCCGGCAGCTCGCCGTTGTGCACCAGGCGGTAGACGGTCATCTTCGAGACGCGCATGACCGCGGCCACCTCGGCCACCGTCAGGAACTTCACCTCGGAGATGTCCCCGCTGAGGTTGGTCATCTACGCACCACTTTCGACTTCGCCGAGCGTGCCCCGGCTTCCCCACCGGGTACGTCACGCGTCTTGGTGATGAGGATAGGGCCTTGAGTGACTGGTGTGGAAGGAATCGTCCAAACCGATGTGCCCACACCCCCCGCACCCGGCGTGTCGGTCGCCGTCAGACCAGCGAATCGGATATTCCAGGCACGCTGACCTGCGGGTTCACCCCAGCGGGTCGAGCCCGTTGAGGGGGAACGCGGCGGTCCGGGTCGCCTGCACCGACCGGTCTAGCCAGGTGTCGGGATCGAAGCCCTGCGACCAGTCGACGTAGGCGGCGTCGCGTCCATCGGTCATGGCCGCGGGCGCCGCGCCGCCACCGAGCGAGGCGATGTGGTCGCGCCAGTCCTGCGGGGTCTCGGTGGCCGGGTCGACCGGCCGGTCGCCCACCACGCCGAGCAGATGGGTCCAGGCCCGCGGCACGACCTCGACCACCGCGTAGCCGCCACCGCCGACCGCGACCCACTTGCCGCCCGACACCTCGTGGGCGAGGTCGTGCAGCGTCGCGTAGGCCGCGCGCTGGCCGTCGATGCTGAGCATGAGGTGGGCCAGCGGGTCGGCGCGGTGGGAGTCGCAGCCGTGCTGGGTGACCAGCACGTCGGGGGCGAACTCGCGCAGCAGCGGCGGCACGACCGCGTGGAAGGCGCGCAGCCAGCCGGCGTCGGCCGTCCCCGGCGGGAGCGCGACGTTCACCGCGCTGCCCTCGGCGCCACGGCCGCCGACGTCGTGGGCGAAGCCCGTGCCCGGGAACAGCATCTGCCCGGTCTCGTGCAACGAGACGGTCAGCACGCTCGGGTCGTCCCAGAACACCTTCTCCACGCCGTCGCCGTGGTGGACGTCGAGGTCGACGTAGGCGATCCGCTTCGCCCCCTGGCGCTGCAGCCAGCGAATGGCGACGGCGATGTCGTTGTAGACGCAGAAGCCGCTGGCCCGGTCGGGCATCGCGTGGTGGAGCCCACCGGCGACGTTGGCCGCGTGGTCGTAGCCGCCCTCCCACACCAGCCGCGCAGCCTCGATCGAGGCGCCGACCACGTGCCGCGAGGCCTCGTGCATCCCGGCGAAGGTGGGGTTGTCGTCGTTACCGAGCCCGAAGGCGAGATCGGCGTCGTCGGGGTCGAGGCTCGCGCGACGCACCGCCTCGATCATCTGCGGCGTGTGGACGGTCAGCAGGTCCTCGTCGCTCGCGTGCGGCGCGGGCTCGAGCGGGAGCCGGCTGCCGACGACGCCGAGACGGTCGGCCAGCCTCATGGTGAGGTCGACGCGCACCGGGTTCATCGGGTGGCTGGGACCGAAGTCGTACTGCGTGAGCGAGTCGTCGAAGACGACGCACGCGGAGCAGCCGGACATGGGCGCGACCTTAGCCTCCCCCTAGATTAAGAAGCGTGGCTGGACCTCAAGGCTCTCGGGTCGCTGTGTACCTGGACTTCGACAACGTCGTGATCTCGCGCTACGACGCGGTGTTCGGCGACGGACGCTGGCGCAAGGACGACGCGCGCCACCACGGCGCCGACGCCTCCTCCGCTGAGGAGACCGACCGCCGGCTCGCCGAGGCCGAGGTCGACGTCGGCGCGATCCTCGACTACGCCTCCAGCTTCGGCACCGTGGCGCTGACCCGCGCCTACGCCGACTGGTCCTCCCCGGCCAACGCCGCCTACCGGGGCCAGCTGGTCGACCGCGCCGTCGACCTGGTGCAGCTCTTCGCCACCTCCGGCACCAAGAACGGTGCCGACATCCGCCTCTCCGTCGACGCCGTCGACGACCTCTTCCAGCACGACGACCTGACCCACGTGGTGGTCGTGGCCGGCGACTCCGACTACATCCCACTGGCGCAGCGCTGCAAGCGACTGGGCCGCTTCGTCGTCGGCATCGGCGTCACCGGCGCCACCAGTCGCGCCCTCATCGCTGCCTGCGACGAGTTCAGCGACTACGACGCCCTGCCCGGCGTCGTGCCGCCGAAGAAGCCCGAGCCGGCCAAGAAGACGCCCTCGCGCCGTACCCGCAAGACCAATGCCCAAGACGACGCCACGAACCTCCTGGTGCGCGCGATCCGGGTCGGCCTGCAGAACAGCGACGACGAGTGGCTCTACTCGGGCGGTGTGAAGAGCCAGATGCAGCGCATGGACTCCGGCTTCAAGGAGAAGGCGCTGGGGTTCAGCTCCTTCCGGGCCTTCGTTGAGAGCCGGGCCGACGCGGTCGAGACCCGGACCATCGACAACGGGCAGCTGCAGGTGCGGCTGGTCTGAGGGGCTGGTCGGGGCGGCTCTGGGCCGCTCTCAGCGGCCGGGGTTTTGCCGGGTGCCCGGCAAAACTCTTCACATGTGGTGCATTTCGCACTGTATATCGGGGGGTTTTGCCGGGTGCCCGGCAAAACCCCCGCCCAGGACCGCTACTCCCCCGCCAACGCCCGCGACCGATCCCGAGCGGCCTCCATGGCGGTCATGAACGCCGCCCGGACCCGGTGGTCCTCCAGCTCGCGGACGGCAGCGGCCGTCGTCCCGCCCGGCGACGTGACGCGTTCGCGCAGCACCGTGGGGTGCTCGCCGGTCTCGCGCAGCAGCTTGGCCGAGCCCACCACCGTCTGCAGCACCAGCTCGCTGGCGGTCGCGCGCGGCAGGCCCAGGTGCACGCCCGCCTCGATCATCGCCTCGACGACGAAGAAGATGTAGGCCGGACCGGAGCCGCTGATGGCGGTGATCGCGTCCTGCTGGTCCTCGGGCACCTGCACCACGCGGCCGGTGGCCGAGAGCAGCCGCTGCGCCTCGTCGAGGTGCTCGGCGTCGCAGTGGGTGCCGGGCGAGATCGCGGCCATGCCCTCGTCGACCAGGGCCGGGGTGTTGGGCATGACGCGGACGACGGCCACGCCGTCGGGCACCTGCCGCTCGATGAAGGAGGTCGTGATGCCGGCGGCCAGCGAGACCAGCAGCGTGCCGGAGTCCAGGGCGGGCGAGATCTCGGCCAGCACCGTGGGCATGTCCTGCGGCTTGACCACCAGCAGCACGGTGTCGGCCGCGCGGACGGCCTCGAGGTTGCCCACCACCGACACCCCGTAGCGCTCGCGCAGCTCGGCGGCGCGGTCGGCGCGCTTCTCCCCGACCAGGAGCTCGTCGCTCGGCGTCCCGCCGCGCACCAGGCCCGAGAGCAGCGCCTCGCCCATGACGCCGACACCGATGATGGCCACCGTCATGGCAGTACCTAACTCTTGGAGATCAGCGAGCGGGCGAAGAATGTCAGGTTGGACGGTCGCTCCGCCAGCCGTCGCATCAGGTAGCCGTACCACTCCTGGCCGTAGGGCACGTACACGCGCACCTTCTCGCCCTGCCCGGCCAGCCGCTTCTGCTCCTCGGGCCGGATGCCGAACAGCATCTGGTACTCGTGGCTTCCCGGCGCCCGCCCGTGCCGCGTGGCGAGAGCACCCGCGATGGCGATCATGCGCGGGTCGTGCGTGGCGACCATCGGGTAGCCCTGGCCGGCCATGAGCACCTTCAGGCAGCGCACGTAGGAGCGGTCGACCTCCACGCCGTCCTCGAAGGCGGCCGACTCCGGTTCGAGGTAGGCGCCCTTGCACAGCCGGACGCGCGAGCCCTCGTAGGCCAGCGCACGGCAGTCGGCCTCGGTGCGCCGCAGCATCGCCTGCAGCACGGCCCCGGTCTCGGGGAAGTCCTTGCGCAGCTCGCGCAGCGTGGCCAGCGTCTGGTCGGTGGTGGTGTGGTCCTCCATGTCCAAGGTGACCGTGGTGCCGACGTTGCGTGCGGCGCGGCAGATCGTCCGGGCGTTCTCCAACGAGAGCTTGGCGCCCACCTCGGGCAGCGCCTGGCCCACGGCCGAGAGCTTGACCGACACCTCGGCGTTGCGGGCCAGCCCGGCGGCCGAGAGCTGCTCGAGCAGGTCGAGGTACGCCTTGACCGTGGCGTCGGCCTGCTCGGGGTCGAGGGTGTCCTCGCCGAGGTGGTCGAGGGTGACGTGCAGGCCGTCGTCGACCAGCCCGCGCGCGGCCACCACCGCGGCCTGGGTGTCCTCCCCGGGAACGTAGCGCCGGACGATGCCGCTGCTGACCGGCATTGTCTCGACCAGGTGCTTCACGCGCTGGTTGCGCGCCATCCACAGGATCGTCTGTCGCAGCACCCTTCGCAGGCTACTGCGCGGTGGGTCCCGACCGGCCCGCGGACCTTGGGCTGGAGAAGTAGAGGCGGGCGAACGCGAGCGCCTCGGCCAGGTCGCGCTCGCGGTCGTCGCGGTCGCGCGCCTTGCGGGTGTTGACCTCGGCCACGACGTGGCCGCTGAACCCGACCGCGGCCAGGTGCTCGAGCATCTCCCCGCACGGCTGGGAACCGCGGCCGGGGATCAGGTGCTCGTCCTTGGCCGAACCCGACCCGTCGGCCAGGTGCAGGTGCCGCAGCCGCGGACCGAGGCGCTTGGCCATCTCCACCGGGTCGGTCTGCGCGGTGGCCGAGTGCGAGAGGTCGACGGTGGCGTGGGCGTAGGACTCCTGCGAGGGGTCCCAGCCGGGGGCGTAGACCTCCATCTCGCGCTTGGCGGTGGCCCGCCACGGGTACATGTTCTCCACCGCGAAGGCCAGCCCCGTGCGCTGCTCGAGGTCGGCGATGCCCTCGACGAAGCCGGTGGCGTAGTCGCGCTGCCAGCGGAACGGCGGGTGCACCACGACGACGTCGGCGCCCAGCGCGTGCGCCATCTCGGCCGAGCGCTCCAGCTTCCCCCACGGTTCGGTGCCCCACACCCGCTGGGTGATGAGCAGGCAGGGCGCGTGCACCGCGCATACCGGCATCTGGTGGTACTCGGCCAGGTGCGCCACGTGCTCGGTGGACTGGCTGCGCTCGTCGATGCTGACCATGACCTCGACGGCGTCGTAGCCCAGCCGTGCGGCGTACCCGAACGCCTCGTCCACCGACTCGGGGTAGACCGAGGCCGTCGAGAGCGCGAAGAGCGGTCCGCCCGGCTCAGCCATCGCGTTGGCTGATCTGGTCCAGGCGCTCGAGGATGACGCCCTCGCGCAGCGCCCAGGGGCAGATCTCCAGCTCCGGCACGTCGAAGATGTCGAGCACCGCCTCGGCCACGAGCGCCCCGGCCACCATCTGGTGGGCCCGGTCGGCCGAGACGCCCGGCAGCTCGCGGATCTCCGCGTCGTCCATGTCGGCCAGCTTCGGCAGCCACTCGGCCAGCGCCTGCGAGGTGAGCGTGCGGCTGACGTAGATGCCGTCGCTGGACGGCGCCGCTCCGCAGATGCGCGCGAGCGAGCGGAACGTCTTCGACGTCGCCACCGCGTGGTCGGGGGCGCCGCCGCGCAGCAGCTTGCCGGCGTCGTGGGCGATCTGGGCCCGGACGGCCTTGCGCAGCTCGCGGACCGACTCGGGAGTACGGCCCTCGCGCAGGTGGTCGCGGGTCAGCCGGGCCGCGCCGAGCGGCAGCGACCAGGCGACGTCGGGGCCCTCGTCGCCGCCGCCGGCGATCTCCAACGAGCCGCCGCCGATGTCGAAGACGGCCAGCCGGCCCGAGGACCAGCCGAACCAGCGCCGCACGGCCAGGAAGGTCAGCCGCGCCTCGTCCTCGCCGGGCAGCACGTCGATGTCGACACCGGTGCGCTCGAGCACGTGGGCCAGCACGTCGTCGGAGTTGCTGGCGTCGCGCACCGCCGACGTGGCGAAGCCGAGGATCTCCTCGCAGCCCTTGTCCTCGGCCACCTCCAGCGACCGCGACACGAAGTCGGAGAGCGCGTCGATGCCCTGTTGGGTGACGGCGCCGGCGGCGTCGAGGTGCTCGGCCAGGCGCAGCGGACGCTTGTGCTTGAAGGCGGGCGTCGGCGCTGCGCCGCGGTGGGCGTCGACCACGAGCAGGTGGCCGGTGTTGGAACCGATGTCCAGGACGCCGAGGCGCATGGGGCCACACTAACGAGGCCGGATAGCGTGGGCGGGTGCCTGAGGTCGACCTGGCGTTCCCGCGTGCGTGGTACGAGTTCACCGACCCCGCCGACGGCGACCAGGTGTTCCGCTGCGACCTGACCTGGCTGACGTCGAGCTGGACCTGCATCTTCGGCGGCGGCTGCCCCGGCATCTACGCCACCTCCCCAGAGGCGGGCTGCTGCACCCTCGGCGCGCACTTCAGCGACCGCGACGACGAGGAGCGCGTGGCGCAGTGGGTCGAGAAGCTCGACGACTCCACCTGGGAGCGCAGGCCCGAAGCCCTGTCCAGCAAGGGCAGCGTGCGTCGCAAGGGCTGGGTCGAGCTCGAGGACGGCGAGCGCAAGACGCGCGTGGTCGACGGCGCCTGCATCTTCCACAACTCCCCCGGCTTCGCCGGCGGCTACGGCTGCGCACTGCACCACCTGGCCGGGCGCGAGGGCGTGCACTTCGTGGCCACCAAGCCCGACGTGTGCTGGCAGCTGCCGGTGCGGCGCACCTTCCGCGAGGTGACCCGGCAGGACGAGACCAGCTACACCGAGGTCAGCATCGGCGAGTACGACCGTCGCGGCTGGGGCCCGGGTGGCCACGACCTGGACTGGTACTGCACGGGCAACACCGAGGCCCACGTCGGCGTCGAGCCGGTCTACGTCTCCAGCGCCACCGAACTGGTCGAGCTGATGGGTCAGCCGGCGTACGACGTGCTGGCCGCCGCGTGCGAGGAGCACGTGGCCTCGCGCTCGCGGGTGGCCCCGCACCCCGCCGACCCGGGGCTGTGACCTCCGCGTCCCTCCCCGCTTGCGACCCGGGCCGCAACCCCGGTGTCAAGGTGGCACACCGCACACCGCACAATCATCTGCATGCGACTGGACCACATCTCGTTCGCTGCGGGCCCCGGAGGCCTCGACGGCACCGTGGCGCGCATCTCGGAACAGCTCGGGACGCCCTTCCGCGACGGTGGCGTGCACCCACGGTTCGGCACCCGCAACAAGGTCCTGCCGCTGCGTGATCGCACCTACCTCGAGGTCGTCGAGGTGCTCGACCACCCGGCGTCGGACAAGGCGCCCTTCGGGCAGGCCGTCCGCGCTCGCAGCGAGAACGGCGGCGGCTGGCTGGGCTGGGTCGTCGCGGTCGACGACATCGGCCCCCACGAGCAGCGGCTCGGCCGAGAGGCCGCCAACGGCAACCGGCACCGTCCCGACGGCACAGAGCTGCGCTGGAAGCAGCTGGGCGTCAAGGGCCTGCAGTCCGACCCGCAGCTGCCGTTCTTCATCCAGTGGGAGAGCGACGCCGAGCTCCACCCCAGCAGCGGCGCGACCGGCGACGTCTCGTTCGCCTCACTGGAGATCGCGGGCGACCCCGGCCGGGTGAGCGAGTGGCTCGGCCAGCCGGTGGAGAAGCCGCTCGAGGACGTCAAGGTCGACTGGGTGGCCCCCCACGGCACCCCGGGCATCCTGGCCGTGCAGTTCCAGACCCGCTCGGGCCTGGTCCGGATCTGAGCGTCTCGAAGGGCGCGGTGCGCTCCCCGAACATCTGGGAGCACCCCGCCACCTACGAGATCGAGAACCGCGCCGCCGATCCCGACGGGCTCATCGAGGCCGCGATGGCCGCCATCGCACCCTGGGACGGGCGAGACCTGCTCGACCTGGGCTGCGGCACCGGGTTCCACCTGCCGCGCTGGGCGGAGTCCGGCCACGGCGCGGCCCGCAGCGTCGTCGGCGTCGAACCGCACGCGGGTCTGGTCGCGATCGCGCGGCGACGCGTCCGTGCCCTGTCCGCGGTCACGGTGGTGCAGGGCAGCGCCACCGCGCTGCCGCTCGCGCCGGCCTCGGTCGACGTCGTGCACGTGCGGTGGGCGTACTTCTTCGGCCCCGGCTGCGAGCCCGGCCTGCGCGAGCTCGACCGGGTGGTCCGCCGCGGCGGCACGGCCTTCGTCGTCGACAACGACCCCACGCGCTCGACCTTCGGCACCTGGTTCCGCCGCGGCTACCCCGACATCGACCCCGACGTCGTCGAGCCGTTCTGGCTCTCCCGCGGCTGGCAGCGCGAACGGCTGACCATCCGGTGGGAGTTCGACTCCCGCGCCGACCTGGAGGCCGTCGTCGGCATCGAGTTCGACCCCACCACCGCCGCCTGGATCCTCGCCCACCACCAAGGCACGGGCGTCGACTACGCGGTCAACCTGTGGTGGCGCCACTTCTGACCGGGTAGTCCAGACCAAGACGCACCAATGTCAGCGGCGAACCGGTGCGACTTGATCTGGACTACGCCGGCGTCAGCGGTGGGTGAGCCGCTCGACCATGCCGGCCCGCTCGAGCCGTTCGTCGAGGGTGGGGGTGGGCGTCCACCAGGGCGGAGGGGTCAGCGTCCAGGCGCACGACTCCGGTGGCAGGAACTTGGCCCGCTCGCGGGTCCGTCGGGCGCGCTCGGCCACCGCCCGGCGCTGCCGGAGCTGGCCCTCGACGACCGCGAAGTACTCCAAGCCGTGGTCGCGGAAGCCGCCCTCGCGAACGACGTCGGCGCGATGCTGGTCGGCGTCCTTGTGATGCGCACCGTCGTACTCGCCGACCACGCCGGCGACCGGATCGAAAAGGTCGGGGACACCCAGCAACCTGCCGTCCATGGCGTCGAAGACCGGGACGTTGCACAACGGCCGCGGCAGACCGGCGTCGATCTCCCAGCACAGCCGGAGCAGGGTCTCCATCGGCGACCGGCTCTCGTCGATGGCCCACGGGAGCACCTCCCGCACCAACGGGACACCGGTCCAGGCATGGCGGTGCCACACGTAGCTGGCGAACAACCAGACGGAGATGAGCTCGGCGGCGGCCGTCATGTCGACCGCCGCCACGCCCGGGCGCAGGGCCCCGAGGCGACGGACCTCGTCGAAGAGCGCCCGCTGCACGGTCGTCACCCAGAGCCCGTCGACCAGCTCACGCTCGGACGGGGCGATCTGTTCCTGACAGACCGTGATCCCAGGGCCCTCCCGGATCTTGTCCCGACCCACGACCAGCGGTACCGCGAGCTGCTCGCCGCTCGGCCCGGTGCCGTCGAAGTACGCGGCGCCCCGCCAGCGCAGCGACGCCCACGCGGTCACGGCACCGCCGCCCCGCACCCGGGAGCCCTGCTCAAGGATCCGCTGCTCGACCACGCCGCCGTCGACGGCCGCCGGGACGTAGAGCCCGTAGGACGATCGTCGCCAGCCGTGGTTCTTCACCTGCCCCCGGCTGGGCCCTCGCTCACCCGACGGGTCGAGGCGCGCAGGCGCCACCAGACCACGCGGACGCTCACACCTCGGCCAGAACACGAGGCGACCCTCGGCGCTGCGAGCAGCTCCCGGAATCCCCTCCGCGGAGCCTGTGGAGAACGGGTGCTGGATCGCCGGCTGTGGACGCGAAACGACCCGCCGCCCATGCCGGGGTAGTCCAGATCGAATAGCACCATCTGAGCGGCCACAACTGGTGCTACTTGGTCTGGACTACCCGGGCGGCCGGCTCCACCTAGGCTCGACGCCATGACCGACGACGCGGACTTCGACGTCTTCTTGTCCGGCATGGTCTTCCTCGACATCATCTTCACCGGGCTGGCCACGCCGCCGACGCCGGGCAAGGAGGTGTGGGCCACCGGCATGGGGTCGTGCCCGGGCGGGATCGCGAACCTGGCCACGGCCGCCAGCCGGCTCGGGCTGCGGACCTCGCTGGCCGCGGCCTTCAGCGACGACGCGTACGGGGAGTTCTGCTGGTCGACGCTGGCCGACCAGGAGGGCATCGACCTCATCCGCTCTCGCCGCTTCGAGCACTGGCACTCACCGGTCACGGTCTCCATCGCCACGGGCGGCGACCGCAGCATGGTCACCCACGGCCACGCGGCGCCGATGAGCGGCGCCGAGCTGATCGGCCGTCCGCCGCGCAGCCGGGCCGTGGTCACCGACCTGGAGACCGACCCCGAGCGCGCGGGCACCACGCCGGAGTGGGTCCGGCTCGCGCGCGACGACGGCGCGCTGGTCTTCGCCGACGTCGGCTGGGACGACACCGGCGTCTGGTCCGAGGCGACGCTGGGCGAGCTCGCGGACTGCGACGCGTTCTTGCCCAACGCCACCGAGGCGATGGCCTACACGCGCACCGACACCGCCCGCGACGCGCTCTACGCGCTCGCCGACCTCGTGCCGCTGGCCGTGGTCACGGCGGGCACCAACGGCGCCATGGCCATCGACTCCACCACCGGCGAGGAGGCCCAGGTCCCGGCGCTGCGCGTGCAGGCGATCGACGCCACCGGCGCCGGCGACGTCTTCGCCACCGGCCTGGTGCTGGGCACCCTGGAGGGCTGGCCGCTCGAGCAGCGGCTGGCGTTCGCCTCGCTGTGCTCGGCGCTGGCCGTCGAGCAGTTCGGCGGCTCGCTGGCCGCGCCTGGGCTGGGCGACGTCCTGGACTGGTGGGCGGCGACGAAGGCCGCCACCGACACCGGCTCCTACACCGCCTCGCTGCGCCGGCGCTACGGGTTCCTCGACGACCTGCACCCCGACGCACCCGTACGCCACCGGCGGCGCGCGGCGGCCACTATCGCCCGCCTCTCGGACCTGTGAGGAAGCGTGCGGTCGCCTAGTCGGGTCGCTGGGAGGACGTGCGCACCACCAGGCTCGGGGTGAGCACCAGGCCCCGCTCGGGCGCGGGTGCTCCGGCCAGCGTCGCGCGCAGCAGGCCCACCACCTCGACCGCGACCTGCTCCAGCGGCTGGCGCACGGAGGAGAGGCCGGTGACCTGGGCGGCGAGGGAGTCGTCGAAGCCGACGACGGCGGCGTCGACACCCGAGCGCATGCCGCGCTCGACGAACGCGCGCAGCACGCCCATGCCCTGGGTGTCGCTGGCGCAGACGAAGGCGACCACGCGGCGGTCGAGCAGCTCGTGGGCGGCCAGGCGCGCGGCGTCGAGGTTGTCGGTGATCCGGAGGCCGAGGCCGCTGGTGTCCAGGCCAGCGCGGTTCATCGCGGCCTTCCACCCCGTCCGCCGGTCCTCGCCGATACGGGAGGACTTCTCCCACCCCAGCCAGGCCACGCGGTCGTAGCCCTGCTCGAGCAGGTGCTGGGTGGCCAGCCGCGTGCCGGCCGAGCCGTCGACGTCGACCCACGCGTGGCTCGCGTGCGGGTCGTCCCAGGGGCGGCCGAAGGCCACGAACGGCGCCTCGCGCTCCTGCAGCCAGGCCGCCTGCGGCGTGCCGGAGTAGGTGTCGGTGATGACGAAGGCGTCGACGGCGGTGGAGCGCAGCAGGTCGTCGTAGCCGTCGAGCGGGTCGTCGGGGTCGCCGGAGAAGAGCAGCACGTGGTGGCCGGTCTGCCGGGTGGTCTCCACCAGGGTGTGGAGGAACCGGTCCATCAGCGCGTTGGTGGTGCCCTCCTGCGCCGGCTCGAACCGCAGCCCGATCAGGTGGGAGGACCCGCTGCGCAGCTGGCGCGCGGCGCGGTTGGGCGTGTAGCCGACGTCGGCGATCACCTGCAGCACCCGCTCGAGGGTGTCCGGACGCAGCAGCTCGGGGTTGTTCAGCGCGTTGGAGACGGTCTGGCGGGAGACCCCGGCGAGCTCGGCGACGGTGGTCAGCGTGGGGGGGCCTGCGGGCGATCCCGTGGGCAGGCCGGAGCGACCGGTCGTCGTCATCGCCCCACCTCCGATGTCTGGAACGTTCCAACACTATCGCGGGGAGTGTCTGGCCACACCTGTCGGAGCGCTGCTCTAGGTTGGCGACATGGCGAACACAGGTTCGAAGGTGAAGGCGAGCTTCCGCTGCGCCGAGTGCGGCTGGACCACCGGCAAGTGGGTCGGGCGCTGCGGGGAGTGCCAGGCCTGGGGCACCCTCGCGGAGGCCGGCGCGCCCGCCTCGCGCGTCCAGGCCGGCCCGGTCAGCGCACCTGCGCTGCCCATCGGCCGCGTGCCCGCCGAGGACTCCCACGCCCGCGCCAGCGGTGTGCCCGAGCTCGACCGCGTGCTCGGCGGCGGACTGGTGCCCGGCGCCGCCATCTTGCTGGCCGGCGAGCCCGGCGTCGGCAAGTCGACGCTGCTGCTGGAGGTCGCCGCGCAGACCGCGCGCACTGGCGCCCGGACCCTCTACGTCACCGGCGAGGAGTCGGCCTCGCAGGTCCGCATGCGCGCCGACCGCACCGGAGGAGTCCACGACGAGCTGTTCCTGGCCGCTGAGACCGACCTCGGGGCCGTGCTCGGGCACATCGAGGCCGTGCGCCCGACGCTGCTGGTCATCGACTCGGTGCAGACCGTCGCCGCTGCCGACGTCGACGGCGTCCCCGGTGGCGTCAGCCAGGTCAAGGAGGTGGCCGCGGCGCTGGTGCGGATGGCCAAGCTGCGCAACATCACCACCGTGCTGGTCGGTCACGTCACCAAGGACGGCACCATCGCCGGGCCCCGCGTGCTCGAGCACCTGGTCGACGTCGTGCTGCAGTTCGAGGGCGAGCGCAACTCCCGGCTGCGGCTGGTCCGGGCGGTCAAGAACCGCTTCGGCCCGGTCGACGAGGTGGGCTGCTTCGACCTCTCGGCCGAGGGCATCGTCGCCATCGCCGACCCCACCGGCCTGTTCATGGACCCCCACCACGGCGCCATCCCCGGCACCTGCGTCTCGGTGGCGATGGAGGGCCGCCGACCGCTGCTGGCCGAGGTCCAGGCCCTGGTGGCCACCAGTCCGGCTGAGCGGCCCCGCCGGACCACCTCGGGGGTCGACAACAACCGGCTGGCGATGATCCTGGCGGTCCTGCAGCAGCACGCCGGGATCCGGCTGCACTCCCAGGACGTCTTCGTCTCCACCGTGGGCGGGGCGCGGCTGGCCGGCAGCGCGAGCGACGCCGCCGTCGCACTCGCGGTCGCCTCGGCCCACGCCCACCACGCGCTGGGCACCGACGTCGTCGCGGTCGGCGAGCTCGGCCTGTCCGGGGAGCTGCGGCGCGTGCCCGACCTCTCCCAGCGCGTGGCCGAGGCCGCCCGGCTGGGCTTCCGCCACGCCCTGGTGCCCGGCCACGCGGGGCTGCCGGCGCGGTTCGGCGACCTGGTCGTGCACGAGGTCGGCCACGTCGGCGAGCTGATGGAGGTCTCCGGCATCAACGGCGAGATCCGTGAGCGCCGCGGCCGTTCCTCGCACGAGCCGGACGGCGAGCAGTCGCTGCGCGTGGTCGCCGGTCGGCCCCATCCCGGGGCGGGCACTGAGTCACGCTTCGATAACCGGCGGCCCGCTCGGTCGACTTCCCCGTAGACTCCTGCCACGGCGGGGGCTCGGGGGGATCCACATGAAGGCCGACCACGGGGAGTGGACGATCGGTGAGTGACCAGTCCCGCGACCTTGCACGCCTGCGTGCCACGCTGGCCGCCATTGCGCCGGGCACCGCGATGCGCGACGGCCTGGAACGCGTGCTCCGCGGCCGCACCGGCGCCCTCATCGTGCTCGGCGACGACCGCCAGGTGCAGGAGATCTCCACCGGAGGCTTCCTGCTCGACGTCCCCTTCACCGCCACGGGACTGCGTGAGCTGGCCAAGATGGACGGTGCGCTCGTGCTCGACCGCGACGCCAGCCGCATCATCCGCGCCGCCGTGCACCTGATGCCCGACTCCAGCATCCCGAGCGTCGAGACCGGCACCCGACACCGCACCGCCGACCGGGTCGCCCGCCAGACCGGCCACCCGGTGGTCTCGGTGTCGCAGTCGATGCAGATCATCGCCGTCTACGTCGGCGAAACGCGCTACGTGCTTGAGGACTCGGCCTCCATCCTCTCCCGCGCCAACCAGGCGCTGGCCACGCTCGAGCGCTACAAGACCCGTCTCGACGAGGTCTCCAGCACCCTCTCGGCCCTGGAGATCGAGGACCTGGTCACCGTCCGCGACGTCGCCGTGGTGGCCCAGCGGCTGGAGATGGTGGTCCGGATCGCGCGCGAGATCGACGACTACGTCCTCGAGCTCGGCAGCGACGGCCGGCTGCTCTCGCTGCAGCTGGAGGAGCTGGTCACCGGCGTGGAGTCCGACCGGGTGCTCGTCGTGCGCGACTACCGGCCGCGGCTGCGTCGGCGCCGCTCGACCGAGGACGTGCTCGAGGCGCTCGCCGCCCTTTCCCCCACCGAGCTGGTCGACGTCTCCGCCGTCGCCGCCGCGATGGGGCTGCCCTCCAGCGAGCCGCTGGACGCCTCGTTGAGCCCACGCGGCCACCGGCTGCTGGCCCGGGTGCCCCGCCTGCCCGGTCTGGTCGCTGACCGGCTGGTCGACCACTTCGGCTCGCTGCAGAAGCTGCTCTCGGCCACCGCCGAGGATTTGCAGCTCGTCGACGGCGTCGGCGAGCTGCGCGCCAACAGCATTCGCGAGGGCCTCTCCCGGCTGGCCGAGTCCAGCTTCCTCGACCGCTACGTCTGAGCTCGGGCTCGCGAGCGGCACGAGACGTCGGTGGAGGAGGTCGCTCCGCGACCGTCTCCACACCAGCCCCGGATTACCCCGGCGGGGTGGTGGTCGGGCCGGTCGGGCTCTTCTGCTGCTTGGGTTTGGCCGTCTTGGTGATGGTCGGTCGCGCCGGGGCCGTCACCTCGAACGAGGCCCGCTCGGGCTCGCCGCCGAGGCTGGCCGCGGTGATCGTGTAGCGGCCCGGGTCGACCCAGGCCTGGCCGGACGCGCAGCCGGTGGTGGAGCGTCGGCCGCCCCAGGTGAGCTGCACCTGCGTCGGCTGCTCGTCCGAGGGCCGCACGATGACGTCCTGGGTGGGCACCGCGCTCGAGCAGTCCTGCGTGGACCACAGCCGGGTCTGGCCCTTGCTGATGGCCACCACCATCGCGTTGGCCGAGACCTTCCAGGTGCACGCGCTGCTCGTGGTCGTGGTCAGGTTCATCGCCAGCGCGACGTCGCCGCCCCCGGTCACCGAGGTAACGGCGGGGGTCACGGTGATCTCGTCGTCGGAGCACGCCCCGGTGGGCACCGAGGTAGGAGCGGCCAGGGCGGTGGGCGTCGGAGTCGCCGAGGCCGAGCCGGCCGACGACGTCGAGCCGGGCGCGGCCGAGGGGGTCGGCGAGGTGGTCCCGGTGCTGACCGGCGGCGCGAGGTTCACGGTCGGGCTGGGTGAGGTGGTCGCCGAGACCGCGCGGGTGCCGTCGCCGTGGTCGACGAAGAGCCGACCCACCGCGAAGGCCAGCGCGAGGACGGTCACCAGCACCGCCGTACGCCGGGTCCAGTAGACCCGTGCGGGCAGGCGACCGGCAGGCATGCGCCCCACGCTAGGAAATCGCGGCGCGCGGGCTGGTTAGGCTCGCCGCGATGCCCGCCTCGCCCCTCCACGCACCGGTGCTGGACTGGTACGACCACCACGCGCGCGACCTGCCCTGGCGGCGGCCCGAGGCGACCCCGTGGGGCGTGCTGGTCAGTGAGCTGATGCTGCAGCAGACGCCGGTGGCGCGGGTGCTGCCGGTCTGGCAGGCCTGGTTGGAGCGGTGGCCGTCGCCGGCCGCGCTGGCCGCCGAGCCCGCGGGCGAGGCGGTCCGCGCCTGGGGCCGGCTGGGCTACCCGCGCCGCGCGCTGCGGCTGCACGCCGCCGCCACCGCCGTGCGCGACCAGCACGGCGGGCAGGTGCCGAGCGACTACGCGACCCTGCTGGCACTGCCCGGAGTAGGCGACTACACGGCGGCGGCCGTGGCCAGCTTCGCCTACGGCCGGCGCCACGCGGTGCTCGACACCAACGTGCGGCGGGTGCTCGCGCGCCTGGTGGGCGGCGTCGAGTGGCCGGCGCAGGCCGTCACCCGGGCCGAGCGCGACCGCGCCGAGGCGCTGCTGCCCGACGAACCCGCCACGGCGGCCACCTGGGCGGTGGCGGTGATGGAGCTGGGCGCGCTGGTGTGCACGGCCCGCGATCCGCGGTGCGAGGCGTGCCCGGTGGCCGACCGGTGCGTCTGGCTGGCCTCCGGCCGGCCCGCGTACGACGGCCCACCGCGCCGCGGTCAGGCCTGGGACGGCACCGACCGGCAGTGCCGCGGACGACTGATGGCGGTGCTGCGCGAGGCGCCCGGCAGCGTCGGGCAGGCCCAGCTGGACGCCGCCTGGCCCGACGCCGCGCAGCGGGAGCGCTGCCTGGCCTCGCTCATCGCCGACGGACTCGTGGTCAGGAGCGACGACCGGTTCGCCCTACCCTGAGCCCTGCCCTGCCCTGAGCTGGGCCCTGAACTGCCCAGAACGTCATACGAGGTGGTCGCCGTAGCAACCACCTCGTATGACGTCGTGCGGGTCTCAGTCCGCGGTGCCGCCCTCGGCTCGCGGCAGGTCCGTGGGGCCCTCCGCGTCGCGACCGTCGTCGAGGTCGACGGGGTCGATGGCGCCGGCGGGCTCCAGCGGCGGGGTGTCGGGCACCTCGCTGCGCTGCTCGCCCTTGAAGGTGAACTTCGCCTCCGGACCCTCGCCCTCGACGCCGACCAGCACGATCTGGCCGGGGCCGACCTCGCCGTAGAGCATCTTCTCGGCCAGCACGTCCTCGATCTCGCGCTGCACGGTGCGCCGCAGCGGGCGAGCACCGAGCACCGGGTCGAAGCCGCGGACCGCGAGCAGCTCCTTGGCCGCGGTGGTGAGCTCGATGGACATGTCGCGGTCCTTCATGCGCAGCTCGACCGAGCCGATCATGTTGTCGACCATCTTGATGATCTGCTCCTGCGAGAGCGGCGGGAACACGATCATCTCGTCCACACGGTTGAGGAACTCGGGCCGGAAGTGCTGCTTGAGCTCCTCGTTGACCTTCGCCTTCATCCGCTCGTAGGAGCCCGCGGCGTCGCCGACCTGCGCGAACCCGAGGTTCACGCCCTTGGCGATGTCACGCGTACCGAGGTTGGTGGTCATGATGATGACGGTGTTCTTGAAGTCGACCACCCGACCCTGGGAGTCGGTGAGCCGACCCTCCTCCAGGATCTGCAGGAGCGAGTTGAAGATGTCCGGGTGGGCCTTCTCCACCTCGTCGAACAGCACGACGGAGAACGGCTTGCGGCGCACCTTCTCGGTCAGCTGGCCGCCCTCCTCGTAGCCGACGTAGCCAGGAGGCGAGCCGAACAGCCGCGAGACGGTGTGCTTCTCGGAGAACTCGCTCATGTCGAGCTGGATCAGCGCGCTCTCGTCGCCGAAGAGGAACTCCGCCAGCGTCTTGGACAGCCACGTCTTACCGACACCCGAGGGGCCGGCGAAGATGAACGAGCCACCGGGGCGCTTGGGGTCCTTCAGGCCCGCCCGCGTACGACGGATCGCTCGCGAGAGCGCCTTGACGGCCTCGTCCTGGCCGATGACGCGCTTGTGGAGCTCGTCCTCCATCTGCAGCAGCCGGGTGGACTCCTTCTCGCTCAGCTTCACGATCGGGATGCCCGTGGCCACCGCCAGCACCTCGGCGATGAGCTCGTCGTCGACCTCGGCGACGGCGTCCATGTCACCGGCGCGCCACTGCTTCTCACGCTCGGCCTTGGCCAAGATGAGCTGCTTCTCCTCATCGCGCAGGCGAGCGGCGGCCTCGAAGTCCTGGCCGTCGATGGCGCCCTCCTTGCGGCGGCGGACGTCGGCGATCTTCTCGTCGAACTCGCGCAGGTCCGGCGGTGCGGTCATACGACGGATCCGCAGCCGCGAGCCGGCCTCGTCGACCAGGTCGATGGCCTTGTCGGGCAGGTAGCGGTCGGAGATGTAGCGGTCGGACATGGTGGCCGCGGCGACCAGGGCCTCGTCGGTGATGGTGACCCGGTGGTGCGCCTCGTAGCGGTCGCGCAGGCCCTTGAGCATCTCGATGGTGTGCGCGATCGAGGGCTCCTGCACCTGGATGGGCTGGAAGCGGCGCTCGAGGGCGGCGTCCTTCTCGACGTACTTGCGGTACTCGTCGAGGGTGGTGGCGCCGATGGTCTGGAGCTCACCGCGAGCCAGCATCGGCTTGAGGATGCTGGCGGCGTCGATGGCGCCCTCGGCCGCGCCGGCGCCGACGAGGGTGTGGATCTCGTCGATGAACAGCACGATGTCGCCGCGGGTGCGGATCTCCTTGAGGACCTTCTTCAGCCGCTCCTCGAAGTCACCGCGGTAGCGCGAGCCGGCCACCAGGGCGCCGAGGTCGAGGGTGTAGATCTGCTTGTCCTTGAGCGTCTCGGGGACGTCGCCCCGGACGATGTCCTGGGCCAGCCCCTCCACGATCGTGGTCTTGCCGACGCCGGGCTCACCGATCAGCACCGGGTTGTTCTTCGTGCGCCGCGAGAGGATCTGCATGACCCGCTCGATCTCCTTCTCGCGCCCGATGACCGGGTCGAGCTTGCCCTCCTTGGCGGCCTGGGTGAGGTTGCGGCCGAACTGGTCGAGCACCAGCGAGGACGACGGCGCGGCCTCGGGCGCCGTGCCCGCGGTCTGCGTCTCCTTGCCCTGGTAGCCCGACAGCAGCTGGATGACCTGTTGGCGGACCCGGTTGAGATCGGCGCCGAGCTTCTGCAGCACCTGGGCGGCGACGCCCTCGCCCTCGCGGATCAGGCCGAGAAGGATGTGCTCGGTGCCGATGTAGTTGTGGCCCAGCTGCAGCGCCTCGCGCAGCGAGAGCTCGAGCACCTTCTTGGCGCGCGGAGTGAAGGGGATGTGGCCGCTGGGGGCCTGCTGGCCCTGGCCGATGATCTCCTCGACCTGGGCGCGCACCGCCTCCAGGGAGATCGACAGGCTCTCCAGGGCCTTGGCGGCGATCCCGTCGCCCTCGTGGATGAGACCGAGCAGGATGTGCTCGGTGCCGATGTAGTTGTGGGAGAGCATGCGGGCCTCTTCCTGGGCCAGCACGACCACCCGACGCGCCCGGTCGGTGAACCGCTCGAACATGGGCATCGCTCCTCAGAAGTTCTCGGCGTCGACGTGAACGTCAGCGTCCACGAGTGACAACGCTGGTTCTCAGTCTAGGTGTTCCCCGGTCCCCGCCGGCCGACTTCGCGCTCAGCGAACACCGGGAGTGACCAGGCCCCGCTCGTAGCAGAAGACCACCGCCTGCACCCGGTCGCGCAGGCCGAGCTTGCGCAGCACCTCGCTGACGTGGGACTTCACCGTCTCGGCCCCCACCACGAGCGACGCGGCGATCTCGGCGTTGGACCAGCCCTGGCCGAGCAGGAGCAGCACCTCGGTCTCCCGCGGGGTCAGCCGCAGGACCTCCTCGCCCGCGGCCCGCTGGACCCCGAAGTCCTCCACCAGCCGGCGGGTGACCCCCGGGCCGAGCAGCATCGACCCCTCGCCGACCAGCCGCACCGCCTCGACCAGCCGCTCGGCGGTGACGTCCTTGAGCAGGAAGCCGCTGGCCCCGGCGCGGATCGCGTCGAAGACGTACTCGTCGAGGCCGAAGGTGGTCAGGATCAGCACCCGGGTGTCACCGGACGCCGTGATCCGCCGGGTGGCCTCGATGCCGTCCATCACCGGCATCCGGACGTCGACCAGCGCCACCTCCGGCTCGGCCACCGCCACCTGCTCCACCAGCTCGCGGCCGTTCGCGGCCTTGCCCACCACCCACAGGTCGGGCTGGGCCTCGAGCAGGGCCGCGAACCCGTCGCGGATGACGGGCTGGTCGTCGGCCACCACGACCTTCACGGCAGCCGCACCTCCACCACGACGTCGCCGCCCCGCGGCTCGACGACCAGCGTGCCGCCCAGCGCCGCCACCCGCTCGCGCATCCCGGTCAGCCCGCGACCGGGCACCACCGCGTCCACCCCGTCGGCGCGGTTGGTCACCCGGAGCAGCAGCTCGCCGTCGAGCCTGGCCGTGATCGCGACGGCCGATCCCGGCGCGTGCCGCCGGGCGTTGGTGAGCGCCTCCTGCACGACGCGGTAGGCGACGTACCCCCGGGTGGCGTCCAGCGCCGCCAGCGCCTCGGCACCGTCGAGGTCGACCGGTCCCACCTCGGCCGCCCTCGCGACCAGCTGCGCGACGTCGGCCCCCGAGGGCTGCGGAGCCAGGCCGTCCGCCTCCTCCCCGCGCCGCAGCACCCCCAGCACACCGCGCAGCTCGTCGAGCGCCTGCCGGGAGTGGTCGGCGATGTCGGCGAGCGCCACCCGTGCCTCGGGCTGCAGGCTCGGCACGGTGTACGGCGCGGTCTCGGCCCGGACCGCGATCAGCGACACGTGGTGGGCGACGACGTCGTGCAGGTCGCGGGCCAGCCGGGAGCGTTCGGACAAGGTCGCCGCCTGCTCGGCCACCTCAGCGTGCGAGGCGACGTAGCGGCGCAGCATCTCGGCCGCCACCAGCACCAGCGCCACGAGCACGCCGTAGAGCCCGATCACCACCAGCCGGCCACCGGTGCCTGCGCCGCCGAAATGGAGGTAGATCTGGTTGCGGTCGGGCATCGTCATCGTCACCTTGGCGAGCAGGGTGAGCGGGAAGAGCATCGAGACGACGCCCATGGCCACCCCCTCCTGCCGGGAGCGGGGCATCGTCAGCACCGCCACCACGAGCAAGCCGGCGAACGAGGTGAACGACCACACCGAGAAGGCCCAGACGAGCCACACGGGAAGCAGCAGCCCCACCGCGAACGCCGTCCTCGGCGCGCGCAGGGCCATAAGAGGAACGGCCGCGGTCACCACGGCGGCGATGAGGCAGAAGAATGCCGGCGCATCGCTGGACTGGTAGACGTACATGCCCGAGCCGTCGGGGTAGACCCGGAGCAGCCCGGTGCCCCAGACCGACCCCAGGCCCAGCAGCAGCAGGAAGACGGCGCCACCCCCGGCGACGTACTGGTAGGTGCGCGAGCGAGCAGGATCGATCACGGCCCCAGCCTGATGCCGACCCCGGACACGACGACACCCCCGCGCCGGGGATCCTGCTCCCCCGGCCGGGGGTGTGCGACGAGGAGTCGGGCGCTCAGTGAGCCGACGCGTAGGCGTCGCGGACCTCCGAGGAGATCCGGCCGCGCTCGGAGACCTCGTAGCCCTGGGCGCGCGCCCACTCGCGGATCTCGCCGGCGTCGCCGGCCGAGGTGCGCGCCGCCGCCGCACTGCGACGTCCGCCCCCCGCCCGCTTGCTGCCCGCGCTGCGGGCGTGGCCCACGTAGAGCGCCAGTGCATCGCGTAGGGCATCGGCGTTCTTGGTGTTGAGGTCGATCAGGTAGTCCTTGCCGTCCAGGGCGAAGGCGACGGTCTCGTCGGCCTCGGAGGCGTCGATATCGTCGACGAGGACGATGTTGACCTTCTGCGCCATGCTATTTCCCTCCCACAAGTCACACTATTCGGGCAGAAATAAAAGTAGCGCACTTTCGTCGGTCGCGGAAACCGACGGCGCGATGTGCGAGGTCGGCTATTCGGGTCGCAGCAACGGAAAGAGGATCGTTTCGCGGATTCCGGCGCCGGTGAGCAGCATCACCAATCGGTCGACGCCCATTCCCATGCCACCGGCCGGCGGCATTCCGTACTCCATCGCCCGCAGGAAAACCTCGTCGAGCTCCATCGCCTCCGGATCGCCAGCGGCGGCCAGCAGGGACTGGGCCTCGAGCCGCTCGCGCTGGATCACGGGGTCGTTGAGCTCCGAATAGGCCGGGGCCAGCTCGACGCCGTTGATGATCAGGTCGAAGGCCTCGTTGAGACCCGGCGCCGAGCGGTGCGCCTTGGCCAGCGGTTTCACCGCGGCGGGGTAGTCGGTGACGAACGTGGGCTGGATCAGAGAATCCTCGACCAGCTGTTCGTAGAGCTCCACGATGATTTCGGGAGCGTCCCACTGCGGCTGCAGCGCGACGTCGTGTTTCTCGGCCAGCGCGGCCAGTTCCGCGGCCGGGGTTTGTGCATTCAGGGCGACCCCGGTCGCCTCGCCGACCAGGTCGAAGATCGGCGCCGTCCGCCACGGTGCCTCCAGGTCGATCTCGGTGCCGTCGCGGGCCGGCACGACGGTGCGCCCGACGGCGCGGGCGGCGTTGATGACCAGGTCGCGCAGCAGCTGCTTCATCGTGTCGTAGTCGCCGTAGGCCTGGTAGGCCTCGAGCATCGAGAACTCCGCGGAGTGCGTGGAGTCGATGCCCTCGTTGCGGAAGGTGCGCCCGATCTCATAAACCCGGTCGACGCCGCCGATCATCGCCTTCTTCAGGTCCAGCTCGAGTGCGATCCGTAGCAGCATCTGCTGGTCGAAGGCGTTGAGGTGCGTACGGAAGGGCCGAGCCGCCGCGCCGCCGTTGGTCAGCTGCAGCACCGGCGTCTCGACCTCGACGTAGCCCTGCGCGTCGAGGGTGGCGCGCAGCGAGCGCAGCACGGCGGCCTTCGTGCGCACCATCTGCCGCGCGTCGGGGCTGACGATCATGTCGACGTAGCGCAGCCGGACCCGCGCCTCGTCGGAGAGCGGCGTGTGCTCGTTGGGCAGGGGCCGCAGCGCCTTCGCCGCCATGGTCCACGCCGTCGCCTGCACCGAGAGCTCGCCGCGGCGGGAGGTGATGACCTCGCCGGTGACCGAGATCAGGTCGCCGATGTCGACCAGGGCCTTGTAGTCGGCCAGCCGCTCCTCACCGACGTCGGCCAGCGAGAGCATCACCTGCAGCTCGGTGCCGTCGCCCTCGCGCAGCCGGGCGAAGCAGAGCTTGCCGGTGTTGCGCTGGTGGATCACCCGGCCCGCCACCGAGACGACCTCGCCGGTGCGGGTGTCAGGTTCGAGGCCGGAGTCGTCGTAGCTCGCGCGGACCTCGCTGAGCGTGTGCGTCCGCGGGACGTTCAGGGGGTAGGCCGCCTCGCCGGCGTCGATCAGCCGCTGCCGCTTCTCGCGACGCACGCCGATCTGCTCGGGGAGGTCGGGTGCGGGCTGGTCGTCACTCATGGGTCGAGGGTAGAGAGCGGATGCGGGCCTCGCTGCGCCTGGGCTCGCGTCCCCCGCTTCAGACCAACCCGCTCCTCCCGCCGGTCCGCCGGCTTCTCGCGCGCTCCTGCGGTCCCGTCCCCCCGCTTCAGACCAACCCCCTCCTACCGCCCGCCCGCTGCCACCTCACGCGCCGCGTCGGTCTCGCCGAGACGTTGCGTCTCGAGGCGCCGGGAAGCGCGCTTCGCGCGGGAGCCGACCAGTAGGGAAGCGACGTGTCGGCTTCGCTCGCAGGGCTCGCTCAGCCGACTCCTGCTCAGCCGGCGTTCTTCGCGAAGACCAATCCCAGACCGAGCAGGGTGAGGAAGGGCTCGTGGTCGGTGAAGCTGCGGCACTCCTCGACCACGACCGGGGCCAGGCCGCCGGTGGCGATGACGTTGACCGACGCTGGATCCAGGGCGAGCTCGGACACCATCCGGTCGACGATGCCCTCGACCTGGCCGGCGAAGCCGAAGACCATGCCGGACTGCAGCGCCTCCACCGTGTTCTTGGCGACGACCGAGCGCGGGCGCAGCAGCTCGACCTTGCGCAGCTGAGCGCCGCGGACGCCCAGGGCCTCGAGGGAGATGTCGATGCCGGGGGCGATCGCGCCGCCGACGTACTCGCCCTTGGCGCTGACGACGTCGAAGGTGGTGGCGGTGCCGAAGTCGACGACGATGCACGGGCCGTCGTAGAGGGTGGCGGCGGCGAGCGCGTTGACGATGCGGTCGGCGCCGACCTCCTTGGGGTTGTCCATGTGCACCGGCACGCCGGTGCGGGTGCCCGGCTCCACGATGACGGCAGTGACGTCGGCGAAGTGGCGCGCGAGCATGTCGCGCCACTCGTGCAGCACCGCCGGCACGGTGGCGCAGACGGCGATGCCGTCGGGGCGGGCGCCGTCGAGGAGCCCGCGCAGCAGCACCGCCCACTCATCAGCCGTGCGGCGGGTCTCGGTCGACACGCGCCACGACGCCTGCACCTGGTCGCCGTCGAGGAGACCCAGGGAGGTATGGGAGTTGCCGATGTCCGCGCAGAGCAGCGTCATCGCAGGCTCATCGCAGCGACAGCGCGAGGTTGTCGATGAGACGGGTTCCCCCGACGCGAGCCGCGACGAGCAGCCGCGCCTCGCCGGCCTCGGGGGCGGGCCCGAGGTGGGGGTCGGTGAGTGCGAGGTAGTCGACATCGATGCCGTCCAGCTCGGCCCGGGCGGCGGCGAGCGCGGCCTGCGCCCCCTCGCCCTGGTGGTCGCGGGCCGCGAAGAGCGAGCGCGACAGCGCCAGGGCCGCTGCGCGCGCCTCGACGTCGAGGAAGCGGTTGCGGGAGGACAGCGCCAGCCCGTCGGTCTCCCGTATCGTCGGGACGCCGACGACGTCGACGCCCAGGCAGAGGTCGGCCGCCATCCGGCGCACCAGCACCAGCTGCTGGTAGTCCTTCTCGCCGAAGTAGGCGCGGCTGGGCCGCGTCAGCCCGAACAGCTTGGCCACCACGGTGAGCACGCCGGCGAAGTGGGTCGGGCGCGACGCGCCCTCCAGCACGGCACCGAGCGGTCCCGGGTGCACGGTCACCTGCGGGAGGCCGCCGGGGTAGACCTCGTCGGCCGACGGCGCGAACACAACGTCGGCACCGGCCGCGGCGGCCAGCTCGACGTCGGCGTCGAGGGTGCGGGGATAGCGGTCGAGGTCCTCACCGGGCGCGAACTGCGTGGGGTTGACGAAGACCGAGACCACGACCTGCCCGCTGGCGGCGGCCGCGGCGCGCACCAGCTGGGCGTGCCCCTCGTGGAGCGCGCCCATGGTGGGCACGAGGCCGACGTCGTCCTTGACCGCCGCGACGAGCTCGTCGCGGGTGGACGCCAGCAGCGTCACGGGACGAGTTCTTCGGCCCGGTCGAGGAGGGCCATCAGGGACGCCCGCCGGATCGGCAGGAGCCGGCCGTCGACGACGGCGCGGTCGGCCGTGGCCCGGGCCAGGGCGACGTAGCTGGGCAGCGTGGCCGGCGCGTAGGTGGCCAGGTGCTCGAGGTGGGCGGCGACCGTCTGCACGTCACCGCGCACGATCGGGCCGGTCAGGGCGGCGTCGCCGCTGTCGAGGGCGTTGTCCAGCGCGGCCGTCAGCAGCGGGCGCAGGGTGGCGGCCGGGTCGTCCGCGCCGGCTGCCCCGAGGATCTCCATCGCCTCGGCCACCAGCGTGACCAGGTGGTTGGCGCCGTGGGCGAGCCCCGCGTGGTAGAGCGCGCGCTTGTCCTCGGGGACCAGCATCGGCACGCCGCCGAGGTCGGCCACCAGCGACTCGGCCAGCTCGCGCGCCGGTCGTTCGGCGGTGAGGCCGAAGACGCAGCCGGCCAGGCGCGGCAGGTCGACCTCGGTACCGGTGAAGGTCATGGCCGGGTGCATCGCGGCCACCAGCGCGCCCACGCGCCGCGCAGGCTCGAGCACCGCCAGGCCGTGGCGCCCGGAGGTGTGCACGACGACCTGGCCCGGCCGCAGCGCGCCGGCGTCGGCGAGGGTGGTGACGACGTTGCCGAGCATGTCGTCGGGCACGGTGAGCAGCAGCAGGTCGCAAGCACGGGCGACAGCGGTCGGCTTGCGACGCGGCACGCCCGGCAGCAGTGCGGCCATGCGGTCGCGCGAGGCGGTGGACTCACCGGCGGCGGCGACGATCTCGTGGCCGCGCACGCGGAGCGCCGCAGCCAGTACGGCGCCGACTCGGCCGGCGCCGACAACCCCGATACGGGTCATCTCGCATGTCCCCTTCGTTCCAGTCCCGGGCGGGTACCAGACGTCCTTGACGAGATCGAGGTTACGCGGGTGTGACGGGACCGGACACCGGTCCGGCGGTGGCCTGGGTCACATCGGCGCTCGGGTCCGTGACGCGGCCGCGCGGCATCCGCGCCTCGCGGGCCCGCTCGACGCCGGTGACCACCAGCTGCCGCGCGTCGGCGGGATCGCGGTAGTGCGCGCGGGCGTCGACCAGTCCGACCGGGGAGTCGGCGTGCACGGTCGCGACCCGCAGCAGCCGGGCCAGCGGACCCTGGTGGACCCGGAAGGACTGGACGCGGGCCAGCGGCACGACGTCGGTGCGGCGGCCGAACCAGCCGGTGCGGGCCACCACGAGCCGCTCGTCCATCCCGAAGCGCAGCCAGGTGGCGCCGGCGGGGCTGAACCAGTGCGCCCGGCCGGGGGGCTTGGTGACGACGACGGCGGCGGGGTCGGCGCCGAGCAGGTCGGCGGCCAGGCGCCACACCAGCTCGCGCGGCGCGACCGGCACGGCCACGCCGTCGCTGCCGTCCTCGCGGCCGTCCTTGATGCCGCCGCCGGCGATGGACAGGTCGAGCCGGGCGAGCCCGAACGGCCGCTGCAGCACCGGCTCGGTGATGCGGATCCCCTGCAGCCGCCGGACGTCGAAGGTGCGGGTGCTGACGCTGACCATGCCGTGCCGCACCTGCACGCCGGTCGGCGTCGCCGAGACGCGCCAGCCCCACCAGCCCACAACCTTGCGGGCCAGCGACGCGGCCGCGCCGAGGAACGTCGCGAAGCCGACGCCGAAGGCGCCGAACGGCACGCCCAGGATCAGCAGCACGACCACCACCACGACCATCACCGCCAGGCCGAGGGCCTCCCCGCTGGCCGCCAGCCCGATGAGCTGCCAGCGCACGGGGACGTCGAGGATCGGCGTCGGCTCGGCCGTGGGGTGCGCGACCGCCTCGCCGCCCTCGGCGACGCGGGCGGCGCTGCCGTGGTCGAGCAGGATCCGTCGCACCTCGTGGGCCTCGGCGAGCGGGAGGTAGGCCAGCGACACCTCCGACTCGGTGGTGCCGGTCTCGATCTTGAGCTCGGCCAGCCCGAGCAGCCGGGCGACGAACGGCTGGTTCACGCCGACCTCGAGCACCCGGTCCAGGCGCACCCGGCGCGAGCGGCGGCTGAGCACGCCGGTATCGATGCGCAGCTCGTCGGCGGTGATCCGGAAGAACGTGCGGTACCAGGAGGCGAACCCGAAGACGGCGCCGGCGACGACCACGGCCACCACCGCGATCGCCAGGCCGACGAGCTTGCCCTCCTGGAGCACCTCGCGGCCGCCGGCGTAGGCCGCGACGACCAAGAAGATGCCCGAGCGCGCGATCGGGGTGAGCGGCGAGAGCCGGCGGAAGCCGACGTCGGGGGCCGGCTCGTGCGGGTCGGGCGTGCTCACAGCCCCGACTGCTCCGCCTCGCCCAGCTGGGTGAGCCGGTCGCGCAGCCGGGCGGCCTCATCGGGTGAGAGGCCGGGGATGCGGGCGTCGGTGGCCGGGGACGCGGTGTGCAGCTGCACGGCGGCAAGGTGGAAGAGCCGCTCGACCGGGCCGACGGTGACGTCGACGAGCTGCATCCGCCCGTAGGGCACCACCACCAGGCGGTGCAGCACGGCGCCACGGGTGATCCAGAGGTCCTCCGCGCGCTCGGCGTACCCCCAGTTGGCGGTGTAGCGGCCGGCCAGCCACCAGCCCCAGCCGGCCAGCAGCACGACGACCACCAGCGCCAGCCAGGTCCACGGTTGCAGCGCCGACCAGACCAGGCCCAGTACGACCAGGACCAGCACCAGCACCGCCGTCGCCGCCGCGAGCTGCACGCGCAGCATCCGGGCCAGGGCCGGCTGCACGCGGACCCAGGTCGCGTCGGGCGGGGCGAAGAGGTCGTCCACGTCGGTCAGGGTAGTTCCGTACGATCACCCTGCGATGGAACGGTCCGAGGGTGTGCGTGCGGACATTCAGGGGCTGCGGGCGGTCGCGGTGGGTGTGGTGCTCGTCTACCACGTGGCGCCCTCGCTGCTGCCGGGCGGTTTCGTGGGCGTCGATGCGTTCTTCGTGATCTCGGGGTTCTTGATCACCAGCCACCTGCTGGCCCACCCACCCGCGACCGGACGCGACCTGGCCACCTTCTGGTCACGCCGCATCCGACGCCTGCTGCCGGCATCGGTCCTGGTCTTGGCCACCACCCTGGTCGCCTCACGCCTGATCGCCCCCGACACCGCCTGGGACAACACCGCCCGCCAGGCCCGCGCCGCCGGCCTCTACGTCGTCAACTGGCTCCTGGCCCACGACGCCGTGGACTACCTCGCCGCGGAGAACAAACCCACCCCCGTGCAGCACTTCTGGTCACTCTCGGTCGAGGAACAGTTCTACGCCGTCTGGCCGATCCTGATCCTGCTGCTGGTCGCCGCCGCCCGCCGCACCCGACTCCCACCGATGCTGCTGGTGACCACCGGACTGGGCGTGGTCGTCGCCGCCTCCCTGACCTACTCGATCGTCGAGACCGCCACCGACCCCGCCGCGGCTTACTTCATCACCCCCACCCGGATCTGGGAGCTCGGCATCGGCGGCCTGGTCGCCCTGGCCTGCGCCCCCCGCGTGCTCGGCCGGCCCGACGCCGTGCGGACCCCACCACGACCCATCGCACTCGCCCTGGGCTGGGCCGGGATCGCCGCGATCGCGCTCAGCGTCGTCACCTACTCCGGATCCACCCCCTTCCCCGGCTGGCAGGCCCTGCTACCCGTGCTCGGCACCGCCGCCGTCATCGCCGCCCACCCCACCCGCACCTCCACCAGCACCCGCACCGGCACCGGCACCGACCCGCTCGGTCGGCTGCTCGCGCTGCGCCCGGTGCAGTGGCTCGGCGACGTGTCGTACTCCGTCTACCTGTGGCACTGGCCGCTGGTCGTCCTGCTCCCCTACCTCAGCGGCGGCACCCTGGGAAACCTCGACCGGCTCGTGATCATCGTGACCACCCTCGTACTGGCCGCACTGACCAAACGCTTCGTCGAAGACCCCTTCCGCCGCCCCGGCTGGGCACGACCCCTACGCCGCCCCTACCTCCTCGGCGCCACCCTCATGGCACTCGTGGTGCTCCTGGCCAGCGCCCAGAGCCTCGAGGTCGACCACCGCCAACACCTCGCCCAACAACAACTTGCCGCCGCCCTGGCCACAGCCGGGCCCTGCTTCGGCGCCGCCGCCCTCACCCCCGGCCGCACCTGCCCCACCACCACCTACGACCACATCGTCCCCGCCCCCGCCGACGCCCCCGACGACAAGTCCGACGCCTACGCCGACGTCGGCGGCAAGAACTGCTGGGCCTACACCCCGACGTTCCCCGAGCAGCACTGCGTCTTCGGCGACGCGGACGCCACGACGCGGATCGCGCTGGTGGGCAACTCCCACGCCGGGCAGTGGCTGCCCGCCCTCCAGGCGCTGGCGAAGGCCCACCACTGGCGCATCGACACGTTCCTGGCCTCGCGCTGCGCCAGCGCCGACGTGCGTCAGGTGCTCGACACCGACCAGCACTCCTCGGCCTGCGAGTCGTGGGTGCGCCGCACCGTGGCCGCGGTGACCGCGGCGAAGCCGGACCTGGTGGTGATGACGAACCGGATCTCCGTGCCCGCGGCCGGGCACACGTTGAGCGACTCGGGAGCGGCGTACCGGCAGGGCTACGCCCAGGTGATGAAGGCGTGGGCCGACGCCGGGCTGCGCGTGCTCGCACTGCACGACACCCCCGCGCCCGGCCAGCAGATCCCCGACTGCGTGGCCACCCACAGTGACGACACCTCCGCCTGCGACGGCAAGCCGTCGGACTGGATCCCCGACGATCCCGTCACCGACGCCGTCCGCGACGTCGCAAGCCCGCGCGTGCGCTCCGCCGACCTCGACGACCACATCTGCTCGGCCACCGTGTGCCGCGCCGTCACCGGCGGCGTCATCACCTACTTCGACGGCTCGCACCTGACCGCCACCTACGCCCGCACCCTCGCGCCCTACCTCGACGTGGCGATGCAGCGGCTACTGCGTGGCTGAGCAGCGGGCCAGGGTGGTGTCGAGCAGCCGGAGGAAGACCCGCTTGCCCCGGTCGTCGGGGTGGACGCCGGCGGCGGTGAGCAGGCCCGGGCGCCGCTCGACGGTGGCGCGCCACGGGTCGATGCAGACGTTGGGGAACTCCACGGCCATCTCGTACTCCCACTGGGCGTAGAGCCGGGTGCGGGCGGCGGCCTGCGCACCGCGCGGCAGCTTCGAGGAGAGCCGGTTGGGGCGCACGTAGGGGGTGACCATGACGATGCGGGTGGTGCTGGGCAGCGAGTCGATGACGGCCTCGAAGTCGGCCTTGGTCCACGACGCCGCGGTGTTGGTGCCCATCTCGATCACCAGCCGCTTCGGAACGCCGTAGGCGGCGATGTCCTTGCTCAGCCGCGGCGGCAGGCTCACCACGCGACGGCCGGGCACGGCGTCGACGATGAAACCGGGGTGACGCTTCACGAACCGGCCGGCGACGCGATGGGCGATGCTGTCGCCGATCAACAGGTCCGGTCCCGGATCCGGGTCGGCGGTCCCTGACAACGACAGGGGCGCCGAGACCGCACGGGGTGCGGCCAGCGCCGCCGGCGCGGCGGGCACCAGCACGGCGCACAGCAGGGGCGGGACCGCCAGCAGCAGGACCGCCAGCCAGCGCCTTCTCGTCACGGGGGGAGATCCTCACATCCCCGGGGTCCCCGTGTCCGGGAATGTCGCGAAGATCGCAGCTTTCGGCGTGTCGCGAACCCGCGGCGCCGCACCGCAGCGAGCCCGGGACGCGTGGCCGGCTGTGACACGATGAGGCGGCCATGAGTAGTGCGACACGTCCGCGGTTCTCGCTGGTCAGTGCCGTCCACGACGTCGAGGCGTACCTGCCCGACCTGATCGCCTCGCTCGAGGCGCAGACCCGCCCGCTGGACGACGTCGAGATCATCATGGTCGACGACGGCTCCACCGACGGTTCACGCGCGCTGCTGGAGGCCTGGGCCGCGCGCCGCCCCGACCTGGTGCGGGTGCTGAGCCAGCCCAACGCCGGCCAGGGCGCGGCCCGCAACGCCGGCATGGTCGTCGCCACCGGGGAGTGGATCTCCTTCCCCGACGCCGACGACACCCTGGCGCCGGGCTACCTGGCCGCGGTCGAGGCGTTCGTGACCGAGCACCCCGACGCCGACCTGGTCGCCACCAAGCGGCTGATGTGGCCGCAGGGAGAGGCGCCGAGCAACACCCACCCGCTGCGCTTCATGTTCCGCGGCGATCCCTACGTCGACCTGGTGGCCGACGGCCAGCACTTCCACGGCCCGGCGGCCTCGGCGTTCTTCCCGCTCGACCGGCTCCGCGAGGCCGACCTCGCCTTCGACGAGCGGGTGCGGCCGATCTTCGAGGACGGCCACTTCATCGTGCGCTACCTGCTGGGCCGCGAGCGTCCGATGGTCGGCTTCCTGGACTCCGCGAAGTACCACTACCGGGTGCGGGAGACCTCGACGCTGCGCACCGCGCGCACCGACGTCGGCCGCTACACCGCGGTGCTCGAGCACGGCTACCTCGACGTGGTGAAGCGGGCCGTCGCGCAGCACGGCTCGGTGCCGCGCTGGCTGCAGAGCCAGCTGGTCTTCGAGCTCTCGGGGTACTTCACCCTCACCGACTCCCAGGCTCCGGCCGGCACGCCCACCTCGGGCCCGGTGGCCGAGACGATGCACCGGCTGATGGCGGAGATCCTGGGCCACCTCCACCGTGACGTCGCGGTGCCGTACTGCGCGGCGCCGGTGATGCGTACTCCGCGCATCCTGCTGCAGCACGCCTACCGGGAGCGGCCGTGGCAGGAGGAGGCGGTGCTGCTCTCGCCGCTCGACCAGCGCCGGCAGCTGGTGCGGGCGAGCTGGTTCTTCACCGGCGAGGCGCCCGTCGAGACCTTCTGGGCCGACGGCGAGCAGATCGAGCCGCTGCACGCCAAGACCCGGGCCTACGACTTCTGCGGTCGCACCCTGCTGCGCCAGCGCATCGTGTGGCTGCCCGCCGACCGGGCGATCGAGGTGTGGCGCGACGGGGCGCCGTCCGACCTGGTGTTCCGGCGGCCGCCGCTGCCGCTGCACCGCGGCCTGCCGGGCTGGATGCGCTGGCAGCTCAACCCGCGCTCCTCGCGGGTGATGGACCAGGTCCAGGAGGTGGTGGCGCCGACGCCGACCAGCCGCGAGGGCCGCAAGGCGCAGCAGCGGATGCACGAGGACAAGGTGCGCGAGCGCTACCGCGACGCCTGGGTGCTGATGGACCGCATCCACGCCGCGGGCGACAGCGCCGAGGTGCTCTTCCGCCACCTGCGCCGCGAGCACCCGGACGTCAACGCCTGGTTCGTGCTGGAGAAGGGGACGCCGGAGTGGCGTCGCTTCAGTGCCGAGGGCGACACCGACCGGCTCGTGGCGCACGGCTCGCTGCAGTGGCGACTGCTGATGGCCAACGCGCTGCACCTGATCTCCTCCCACGCCGACGAGTCGGTGGTGCACCCGCCCGCCATCACCGAGTTCACCCACCCGCAGTGGCTCAACCACTTCCTGCAGCACGGCGTCATCAAGGACGACATCTCCGCCTGGCTCAACGCCAAGGACCTGGCCACCTTCGTCACCAGCAGCGCCCAGGAGCTGGCCTCGATCGCCGGCGACGACACGCCGTACGTGTTCACCACGCGCGAGGTCGTCAACACCGGCATGCCGCGCTTCGACCGGCTGCTGCGCATCGCCGAGCAGTCCCCGCGCGACCTGCTGCTGGTGGCCCCGACCTGGCGCAACGGGCTCATACCGAAGGCCGCGATGGACAACCAGCGCCGCGAGGCCGACCTGGCCGTGCTCGGCTCGGAGTTCTGGCAGCAGTGGCGGTCCTTCCTGTGCGACGACGCCCTGGCCGAGGCCTGCGTCTCGGCCGGCGTCCGGGTCGGCTTCCTGCCCCACCCCAACCTGCAGTCGCTGCTGCCGCACCTCGACCTCCCCGGGCACGTGGAGCCGCTGACCTACGAGGGCCACGACGTGCAGGAGTACTTCGCCCGCTCGCGCGCGATCGTCACGGACTTCTCCTCGATCGCCTTCAACGCCGCCTATCTGGAACGACCGGTCGTGTACTTCCAGTTCGACGAGGACGTGGTGCTCGAAGGCGGTCACGTCGGCCGGCGCGGCTACTTCGACTACCGGCGCGACGGGTTCGGGCCGGTGGAGACGTCCGCCGCGGCCGCCGTCAAGGCCACCGGCGAGGCGTTGCGCCACGGCCTCACCCCGGAGTACCGCGCGCGGGTGGCGACCACCTTCCCGGTGCGCGACGGCGGCTGCAGCGAGCGCGTGGTGCAGCACATCCGGTCCACCACCCGCCACTACGGTGCCCCCGTGCCCACCCCGGTGATGCCGTGAGCGGCTCGACGCCGATGCCCGCCACCGTCGCGGTGGTCGGCAGCTGCCCGACGCGCGACAACTTCAACTCCCGCTTCAACCCCGACTACAAGCGCTGGTTCACCTGCGACGTGGCCAGCAACCAGGGCTCGATGATCGCCCTCATGTCACCGCCGATCGAGACCGACTTCGAGATCTACCGCGGCGCGGTGAGCGACTACAACGTCTGGAACATCCGCGACGACCTCACCCGTGGCGTGCTCCCCAAGCTCGCAGCGGAGCGGCCCGACTACGTCATCCTCGACTTCTTCGGCGACATCCACTTCGGCGTCTGCCGGCTGCCCGACGGGCGGTACTTCACCGACAACCGCTGGAAGACCCGTCGCACCGACTTCTACCGCGACCACAAGGAGGCCGGGCAGCTGACCAAGGTCGGGATCTTCCGGCACACCGAGGAGTACCTCCCGTTGTGGCGCGAGGCGCTGGACCGGTTCGCGGGCTACCTGGCCGAGCACACCCCGGACTCGACGGTGGTGGTGCACCGCGGGCTCAACGTGGGCACGGTGAAGGTGCCCGACCGACGCCTGCCGATCCCGCTGGCCGAGCACAAGCCGACGCACCCGCTCGACGTCGCCCGCGCCAACGCGCTGTGGGCCGAGATGGACGACTACTGCCTCGACACCTACGGCTGGGAGCAGATCGACCTGCGCGACGAGCGCTACACCTCGTTCGCCGAGCACCCGTGGGGCTCGTTCTACGTGCACTACACGATGGACTACTACCACCGCTTCCTCGCCGAGCTGCTCAAGATCGACCTGCGGCGCCGCGGGGTCGACGACGACACCTGGGCCCGGCTGCTGGCGGTGCAGGACGCCTCGCGCGAGCACGGCGAGGTGCGGGCCGCCGCCCTCGCGCTGGAGGTCGAGGAGAAGCAGGCGCGCATCGAGGAGCTGGAGTCGCTCGGCGTGGCCCGCGCGGCCAAGTTCGCGCTCGGCCAGCGGATACGGAAGGCTCGCCGACCGTGACCACCGCCAGCACGAGCCGCCGCGTCGCCGTCGTCCTGGGTGGCGGGGTCGGGCTGCGGGTGGGCCTGGACATCCCCAAGCAGCTGATCAAGATCGCCGGCCACACGATCCTCGAGCACACCATCGCGCTGCTCGACCGGCACCCGATGGTCGACGAGATCGTGGTGACGATGGCGCCGGGCCACCTTGACGCGGTGCACGCGATCGTCCGCTCCGGCGGCTACGAGAAGGTCGCCCACGTCATCGAGGGCGGCGCCACCCGCAACGAGACCTCGCTGCGCGCGCTGGACGTCGTCGGCGCCGACGACACCATGGTGCTCTACCACGACGCCGTGCGGCCCCTGCTCTCCCACCGCATCGTCACCGACTGCTTCGAGGCCTTGGAGCGCTACGACGCCGTCGACGTGGCGATCCCCTCGGCCGACACGATCATCGTCGTCGACGACGACAACGTCATCCGCGACATCCCGCCGCGCGGGCAGTTCCGGCGCGGCCAGACGCCGCAGGCCTTCCGCGCCGGCGCCATCCGCACGGCGTACGCCCACGCGATGCAGGACCCCGACTTCCAGGCCACCGACGACTGCGCCGTGGTGCTGCGCTACACCCCCGACGTCCCCATCTGGGTGGTCGACGGGGAGGAGCGCAACATGAAGGTGACCGCCCCGATCGACGTCTACCTGGCCGACAAGCTCTTCCAGCTCTCCACCGACAACCTGCCCGCGCAGCGCGACGACGCCGGCTACCGCGAGGCGCTGGCCGGCAAGGTGCTGGCGGTGTTCGGCGGCAGCTACGGCATCGGCGCCGACCTGGCCGAGCTGGCGGCGAGCCACGGGGCCCGGGTGTTCACCTTCAGCCGGTCGACCACCCGCACCCACGTGGAGCGGCGCGAGGACGTCCGCGCGGCGCGGGAGCAGGTGATGGCCGAGGCCGGCCGGGTCGACTTCGTGGTGAACGCCGCGGCGGTGCTGCACCGCGGCGAGCTGGCCGAGACCTCCGAGGAGACGGTCTACCACGCCACCGAGGTCAACTACCTGGCCCCGATCCTGGTGGCCCAGGAGTTCCACGAGCCGCTGCGGGCCAGCCGCGGGTCGATGCTGAACTTCACCTCCAGCTCCTACACCCGCGGCCGCAGCGGCTACGCGCTGTACTCCTCGGCCAAGGCCGGCGTGGTGAACCTGACCCAGGCGCTGGCCGACGAGTGGTCGGTCGACGGGGTCCGGGTCAACTGCATCAATCCCGAGCGCACCGGCACCCCGATGCGGACGAAGGCGTTCGGCGACGAGCCCCCCGGCTCGCTGCTGGAGTCGGCCGAGGTGGCGCGCCGCTCGCTGGACGTCCTCATCAGCGGCGAGACCGGGATGGTCATCGACATCCGGCGCGACGACCCGATCGGCTGAGGCGTGCGGCGGCCAGGGCCGTCGCCTGGTGGGCGATGACCGCCACCAGCACGCCGGCCGCGACGTCGCCCGGCCGGTGCCAGCCGGCCACCACCACCGCGGCCCCGACCAGCCCGCTCAGCGTCGCCGCCACGACCCCGGTCACGGCGCGAGCGCGCGGCGGGGCCACCCGGACCACGGCCACCGCGGTGGCGACGGCGATCGTGACGTGCCCGCTGGGGAAGGAGCCCGTGCCCGGGAGCAGCGAGAACCCGCTCGTCTCCGGCCGGCTCAGCACGGCCAGCTTGAGGGTCTCCGTAGCCAGCGCGGCCAGGCCGGCGGCCGCCACGGCGGCGATCGCGTCGGGGACGCGGCTGCGCACCACGCCCACCACGAGCACCGCCACCAGCACCGCGGCCACCGTGGCCGCGGACTCGAGCGCCAGCAGCGTCTCGGCGGTGTGGGCCTCCCGCCCGGCCGCCTGGGCGACGCGGACGGTCACCCGTTCGTCGACCCAGCGCCCCAGGGGCCAGAGCACCACCAACGCGTAGAGCAGGCCCAGGAGGGCGACGGTGCCGACCAGGGCGGCAGCGCCCCCGCGCCGCGTCGTGGCCGGCGCCGGGATCACCACGCGCGTCGGCTGCAGGGTGCTGGCGCTCATGCCCAGATTCTGACCCGCCGACCTGGCTGTCGTCGTGCGCGCGTCTGTGGGCCGGCTGTGGCGGGCGGGCGGGACCCGACACCGAGGCGCACCCCGACCTGCTCAGGCACCGGGGTCCGCCCTCCTAGACTGACCGCCGTGCCGGACCAGCCCCTTCGTCAGCGCGCGCTCGGCGTGGCGCGGCGGGTGGCCTCTCCCCGGGTGAAGGCGGCGGCCCGGCGGACGGTCGGTCGGCCGCTGGTGGCCTACGAGCGACGTGGGCTGCGTCCGGAGCTGAGCGTGGTGATGCCGGTCTACAACGTGGCCGAGTACCTGCCGGCGGCCCTGGACTCGGTGCTGGGGCAGACGCTGCGCAACCTCGAGGTGATCGCCGTCGACGACTCCTCGACCGACGGCTGCCTGGACATCCTGCGCGACTACGAGCGTCGCGACCCGCGGGTGCGGGTGCTGACCCAGCCCAACTCCGGGCAGGGGCCGGCCCGCAACCGTGCGGTGGCGCTGGCCCGCGGGGAGTTCCTCACCTTCGTCGACTCCGACGACACGGTGCCGCCCGAGGCCTTCGAGTACATGGTGCGGCGGCTGCGCGAGTCGGGCTCGGACTTCTCGGTGGGCAGCGTGCGGCGGCTGCGCAACAACGAGTTTATCCGCACGGTGTGGGCGCGCACCGTGCACGCGCGCGACCGGATCGGCGTGACGCTGGAGGAGTTCCCCAACGCGATGCAGGACATCATCGCGTGCAACCGGATGTTCAAGACGTCCTTCTGGCGCGAACAGGTGGGCGACTTCCGCGGGCACATCGCCTACGAGGACCACGTGCCGATGCTGACGGCGTACGTGCGGGCCAAGCGGTTCGACGTGCTCAACCACGTCACCTACAACTGGCGGATCCGGGAGAACAAGACCTCCACCGGTCAGCAGAAGGCACGACTGGAGAACCTGCTCGACCGGATCGCGGTCAAGGAGGAGGCGCACGAGCTGCTGCGGGCCGAGGCCTCGGACTTTGTCTACGACGTCTGGGTCGGCCGCACGCTCGAGGTGGACTTCCCGCCGTTCATCCAGCACGCGCTGAGCGGTCCCGACAGCTACCGCAACCTGCTGGCCGCCACCTACCGCACCTACCTCGAGCGTGCCTCCGAGCGGGCGCTGGACCTGGTGACGGTGCGCCAGAAGGTGCGCGGCCACCTCGCGGCTCAGGAACGGTGGGCCGAGATCCAGGAGGCCGACACCTGGTTCGACGACGTCGGGCTGGTACCGCCGGCTCACGCCTCCGACGGCACCGTGGTGGCCGATCCCCAACCCACGTTGGGTTTCTGGCGCGACCTGCCCGAGGCGTGTGCGCGCCTCTCGCCGCTGGAGTGCCACTTCGAGGGCGTGCTCTCGCGGGCGGCCTTCACCCCCTCGCGCTGCACGGTCACCGGCTGGGCTGTCCGTCGTGCGCTGGCGGTGCGCGAGACGCCGGCGCTGGAGGCCTGGCTGGAGTCGCCGTCGGGTGAGCGCAGCGAGGTCGACGTGCGACCGGTGCAGCTGCCCGAGGCCAACCTGTGGGGCGAGCAGCGGTTCGCGCCGTACGACCTCGGCGGCTTCGAGGTGGGTGTCGACCTCGACGCGCTCCCGGCCGGCACCTGGCACCTGCACGTGGCGACGACGTACGCCGGGGTGAGGTCGGAGGGCACGCTGACCAACCGGATGCGGTTCTCCCCGGTGGCCCACGCCTCGGGCACCACCACCGCCGCCGGCAAGGCCGTCGGCCGCTGGGACGCCGGCCACGGCTTCACCCTCGACGTCGTGCACGCGCCGAAGAGGCCCTGGACGCCGCGCCGCTCGCCGGTGGAGGTGCGCGGCGTCGAGCTGGGCGAGGAGACGCTCACCGTCGTCAGCGACGCCGAGGTGTCGGTGGGCAACCCGCGGGTGCAGCTGCCGCTGGTCGCCCGCGAGGGCGACCGGCACACGTTCTCGCTCTTCCACGAGACCATCACCGGCGCCCGCAAGGTGGTGCCCACCGCCCGCTACGGCGTCACGGCCGGTGGCGTGAGCGCGACGGCAGAGGCGGGCTTCGCGGGCACGCTGCCGACGTTTCACCACGGTGCCCTGGTGAACCTGGACGTTGGAGTGACTCCTGAGCATGCGGTGACACTCGCGGTCGAAGCGCCATTGCCACCCTTGACCCGGGGCGCGTCGGGCAAGCGCCGGCTGCGCGACGCCTACAAGACGATGGACGTCGAGCCGGAGAACGCCGCGGCGCTCACCTGCTACCGCGGTGAGTTCTGCACCGACAGCCAGCTCGCGATCGACCGCGGCCTGGCCGACCGCTACCCCGAGGTGGTGCGCTACTGGGGCGTGCGCGACTGGTCCACCGAGGTGCCCGAGGGCGCCGTGCCGCTGCTGCTCGACAGCGAGGAGTGGTACCGCGCGCTGGCCTCGGCGCGCTTCGTCAGCCACAACATCGACTTCGGCGCCTACTTCACACAGCGGCCGCACCAGCGCTACCTGCAGACCTTCCACGGCTACCCGTTCAAGTCGATGGGCATCGGGTTCTGGCGCAGCAAGGGCCTCACCGACGAGAAGATCGCGCGCGCGGTGTTCAAGGCCAAGCGCGAGTGGGACACCATCCTCGTGCCCAGCGAGGAGGCGGCCAACTGGTACCGCGAGCAGTACGCCCTCGAGGACACCGACATCCTGGTGGCCGGCTACCCGCGCTGCGACGTGCTGGTGCCCGGCAACCGGTGGGTCGAGGCCGACGAGGTCCGCGCCCGGGTGCTCGGGCGGCTCGGGGTGCCGCTGGACAAGACGGTGGTGCTCTACGCGCCCACCTACCGCGACAAGCTCACCACCCGCATGTTCGCTGCCCAGCGGTTCGACGAGCTCGACCTGGACCAGCTCGCGCGCAGCCTGGGCGAGGACCACGTCGTGATGCTGCGCGGTCACAACAACAACCAGCGCGAGCTCGACCGGGTCACCGGCGTCGCCCGCGTCGTCGACGTGACCGACTGGCCCGACGTCAACGAGCTCACCCTGGCCGCCGACGTCGCCGTGCTCGACTACTCCTCGCTGCGCTTCGACTGGGCGCTGACCGGCAAGCCGATGGTGTTCTTCGTGCCCGACCTGGAGGAGTACTTCGACCAGCGCGAGCCGCTGTTCCCCTACGAGGGCACGGCTCCGGGGCCGTGGGCGCGCACCACCGCCGACGTCGCCGAGGCCCTGGCCGACCTGCCGGCCCTGCGCTCGCGCTTCGCCGGCGACATCGCCGCCTTCAACGCCCGCTTCAACGCGCACAACGACGGCACCGCCACCGACCGCGTCCTCGACTGGGCCGGGTCCCAGTGAGCCTCCCCCCGACCCTGACCCCGACCCTGGCCCCGACCCTGGCCGACGGGTCGCTGCTGCTGCACCTTGGCCCGCAGAAGACCGGCTCGACGGCGATCCAGCGCGCGATGCACCTCTCCCGCGAGCGGCTCGCCGGGCTCGGCGTGTTCTACCCCGGGCCGTCCTTCCGGCCGGCCGAGGCGGGCTGGGCGGCGATGGGGATCGGCTCGGCCGTCGGTCGCCCGCCGCCGCGCATCGAGCTGTGGGAGCAGCTGGTGGCCGACGTCCGGGCCACCGACCTGCCCCGCATCTGCGTCAGCGACGAGGACTTCGCCCGCGCCACCCCCGAGGCGGCGGCCCGGATCACCGCCGACCTGGGGGCCGACCGGATCCACCTGGTCTACGTCGCGCGACGGCTCGACAAGCTGCTGCCCTCGCACTGGCAGGAGCGGGTCAAGTCGCGCATGACGTGGAGCTACCCCGACTTCCTGGCCCGGATGGCCGCCCCCGACGAGGGCCACTGGGAGTGGTCGATGATGTGGGCCGCCCACGACGTCGCCACCGTCCTGGATCGCTGGTCGGCGTACGTGCCGCGCGAGCAGATCACCGTCGTCGTCTCCGACGAGGCCGACCACGACCTCATCCCGCGCACCTTCACCTCGATGCTCGGACTGCCCGAGGGCACCCTGCAGGCGCCCGCGGACAAGAACAACCGCTCGCTGACCTACGCCGAGGCCGAGGCGGTGCGGCGCGTCAACCAGGTCTTCGCCGACAACGGCTGGACCGGCGAGCAGTACTGGCGCATCGTCCAGGCCGGCATCGCGGGCGTGCTCAAGGCCTCCGAGCGCACGGCCGACGTCGCCCGCCCGCCGGGGCTGCCGGCCGACGTGCTCGCCGTGGTCGACGAGCGCTCCGAGGCCCAGGCGGCCGCGATCGAGGCGGCCGGCGTCCACGTCGTCGGCGAACCCGACTCGCTGCGCACCCGGGGCCGGGTGCAGCCCGAGACCGATCCGGTGGACGTCGAACAGGTGTCGATGGAGCTGTTCGCCCACGTCGTCACCGGCGCCGTGCGCGGCGCGCTGGACCTGCAGCGCCGTGAGCTCAAGCGGCGACGTCGCCCCGCGCCGGGGCTCGACGGCGTCGCGGGTCGCGACCTGGCCCGCGAGCTCGGCGGCCGCGTACGCCGGCGGATCGGGCGACGCTCCCGATGAGCCCCGTCCTGCTCCACATCGGTCCCCAGAAGACCGGCTCGACGGCCATCCAGCGCTCGATGGACGCCTCGCGCGAGGCATTGGCCGAGCACGGCGTCTACTACCCCGGCCCGTGGTACCGGATGCGCACCCAGGCCAGCTGGGCGGTGATGGGCACCGGCTCCGCAGTCGGGCGACCCGCGCCCGACATCGCGGCCTGGCACGAGCTGCTGGACGACATCGGCTCCCACACCCTGCGGCTGACCTGCCTGTCGAGCGAGGCCCTGGCCATGTCCGACGAGGCGGCAGTGGAGCGCATCGTCGCCGGCCTGGGCGGCGGGGAGAACGTGCGGCTGGTCTACGTCGCGCGGCGCCTCGACCGGCTGCTGCCCTCGCACTGGCAGGAGCGGGTGAAGTCGCGGCTGCTGTGGAGCTACCCGCAGTTCCTGGACCTGATGCTGGGCGAGCCCGACCGCGCCGACTTCGAGTGGCGGATGATGTGGCGGCCCCAGCTGGTGGGCGAGGTCGTCGAGCGCTGGTCGGCGCAGATCCCGGTGGAGCAGATCACCGTCGTCGTGGCCGACGAGGACGACCCGGGGCTGCTGCCGCGCTCCTTCGAGGAGCTGCTCGGTGTGCCGGCCGGGGTGCTGGCCGCGCCGACGTCGGGGCAGAACCGCTCGCTGACCTACGCCGAGGCCGAGGCGATTCGGCGGGTCAACCACGTCTTCGCCGAGCAGGGCTGGAGCCCCGAGCAGTACTGGCGCCTCGTGCAGGCCGGGGTCGCCGAGTCGCTGAAGAACGCGCCGCTGCCCCCCGACGCCGCCCGGATGGTCGGCTACACCGCCGACCAGGCCGCGCGGGTGGACGCGCTAGCCGACGAGCAGGTCGCCGCGCTGACCGGCAGCGGTGCGCACCTCGTCGGCGACCCCGAGCGGCTGCGCACCCGCGGGCTGCTGGAGCCGGTGAGCTCGCAACCGCCGATCGCCGAGGTCTCCCTCGAGCTCCTCGGCTCGGTCGTCGAGGGTCTCGTCGTCGGCGGCCAGGGCCTGACCAAGCGGAAGATCCGCGAGCGGCGGCGCGCAGCCCGGGCCGCCGACCCGCTGGCGACTGCCTCGGCAGGTTCCCTGGCCCGCGAGCTCGCCCGGCGGGCGCGGCGCCGCCTGCCGCTCTGACGCACGGCTACAGCAGCGCCGCGAAGAACGCCGCCACCACCCGCTCGGCGGCGTGGCCGTCGACCAGGGAGTTGAAGCGCTGGTTGAAGGAGTCGATCCGGTCGCGGGTCGAGGCGACCAGGTGGTCGTAGTCGCGCAGCTGCGTGACGACCTCGGCGGTGGAGGAGACCAGCGGGCCCGGCGCCGTGGTCGGGTAGTCCTGCAGGAAGCCGCGGACAGTGCCGGTGTAGCGGGCGAGGTCGGGCACCAGGTACACCGCGGGCCGGCCGGTGAGCGCGAAGTCGAAGCGCAGCGAGGAGTAGTCGAGCACGGCGGCGTCGGCGGCCAGGATCAGGTCGTTGACGTCGGGGTAGGCGGTCAGCTCGAGCACGCGGTCGGTGCCCTGGCCGACGCCGTGGAAGCGGTGACCGCGGAAGAGCACCACCCACTCCTCGCCCAGGCCGTCCAGGAGCGTCTGCAGCTCGAGGTGGTGCTCGGCCTCGGCGCGGCGGAAGTCGGTGGCCAGGTCGTCGCGCCAGGTGGGGGCGTAGAGCAGCGCCCGTCGCTCGCCGACGCCCAGCCGCGTGCGCACCTGCGCCCGGATCCGCTCGGCGTCGGGGCCGACGAGCACGTCGTCGCGCGGGTAGCCGAGGTTCAGGATCGTGCCGTCGTAGGCGTACTGCTCGCGGTAGTAGCGGTCGGCATCGGGCTGCGGGGTGAGCAGCGCGGTCCAGGTGCCGCTGGAGCGGGCCAGGTCCTGGGCGATCCGTGACGGCGGGAAGCCGCGTGCTCGCCACTGGTCCAGGCCCATCCGCTTGCTGGGGTAGCCGTGGTAGGTCTGCAGCACCTGCTGGCCCTCGCGGCGCCGGAACCACCGCTCGAGGTCGATGTTGGTGACGATGTGACCCGCCCGCGCCAGCACGTCGTACCACTCGCGGCTGCGGTGCTGCACCGCGCACGAGCCCGGCGGCGCGGCGGGGTGGGAGTCGGCCACGAGCCAGCGGACGTCGAGATCCGGTCGGCGCCGCGCCAGCTCCTGCTGGATCGCCAGCGGGTGGTCGTTCGCGGCCTGGCCGGTGAAGCTCTGGACGTAGACGAGACCCGGGTCGAGCGGCTCGGTGACCTGCGCGTACGCCCGTTGCAGCAGCGCCTGCCGCCGCGGCCCGGCCTCGTCGTCGCTCAACGGCGGGTCGAGCCGGACCACCACGTGCCCGCCGCGCACCCGCACCGTGATCCGGGCCTGCGGGGTCTGGGTCTCCTCGGGGAGCCGGTCGAGCAGGGCCGACGACGGTGCCACCGGCTCGCCGTCCACACGCAGCTCGTAGCGGCCCGACGGCGCGGGCCGCTCTCCCAGGCCCCAGCGGTCGGCGGCCAGCCGGAACCGCCAGGTCCCTGGCTCCTCCTCGTCGCCGGGCAGGCTGACGTCGTCGGACGCCAGGGTCAGGCCACCGGAGACGCCGGTGACGACGACCGAGCCGGCCTCGACCCGGACATCGGTCACCGGGCCGGTGGTCTCGGCCCACCGGCTCATCACGACGCCGTCGGGACGACCCTCGAGCCGGCTGGCCGAGCCGAGCTCGTCGACGGCACCGACCGCTCCCTCGCGCACGACGTCGCCCACACGCACCCGCAGCCGAAGCGGGTCGTCGGTCGCCGGCACGGTGGCCACGAGACGACCGGCGTCGTGGCCCTGCTCGCGATCGCCCAGCCACCGGCTGACGCCGGGGTCGGTTCCGACCTCGGCCGGGAACGTCGCGTCGCCGAGCAGCAGGGTGGCGCTGACCTCGCTCGGGTCGGACTGCTCGACGTGGCGGATGCCGGCGAAGAGCTCGAGGCGCACGTCGTCGCCGACCCGTCGAGCCCGGGTGATCAGGGCCGCCAGCCGTGCATCGTCCTCGGTCAGGACCGCGTGCTCGGCCGGCAGCGGCGGCAGCTCGGCCACGACCCGCCCGTCGACCACGCGGGTGGCGAAGCCCTTGGCGAACCGTCGCGAGGAGACGAAGCGCGTCGTCTCCTCCCGCGAGAGGTTGGCGGCGACCCACAGCGCGGCCCTGCGCTCCACCGGCAGCCCCGAGAGTTCCAGCCCTTCGAGTGCCGCGACGAACCGCTCCCACTGGTCGACGCCGGCCCTCTCGCCGGTCTCGACCAGGTCGAACGCGTCGCGCCAGAGCCAGCCTCGGTCGAAGGCGGCCGGATCGACGGCCAGCTCGCGCCCTTCGGCGTGGACCCGCAGCCGCTCGTCGAGGTCGGCCCACGGGTCGCCGAGCCAGAGCGCCCGCTCACCCCCTCGCGGCACGATGCTCAGCGCGGCGTGCACCTCGCGGTGCTCGGCACGCAGCAGCCGCAGGGCGGTGAGGACGCCGTCGCGGTCGTCGTCGTCGCGCAGTGCCGCCAGCAGCGCCTCGCGGTCGACCAGCATGCGCGCCAGGAGCGGCGGGGCGTAGGGCGCCATCCGCACGACGGCGGTGGGACCGGCCGCAGCCAGCAGGCGCAGCGCGTCGGGGCCCAGGGTGACGTCGTCGGTGAGCACGACGACGGCCTTGCTGCGCAGCCCGGCCACAGCCTCGCGACGCTCGCCGGGCGACCCGATCGTCACCAGCTCGACGTCGACGTCGCGTTGCGCGGCGACGGCCTCGAGCAGCCGGCGTCCGGCCGCCGGCTCCCCGCTCAACAGCGCGACGACGCCCACCCGCGGCCGGCGTACCCGGGCGACGGCGCGACCCAGCGAACGGCGCAGCAGTGAGCGTGACACGGGGCGACGGTATCCACTCCCCCACCTGGACCCGTGCTTCCCCACCGGAGCTCCGGTGGGTCGGTGAGGGGTTCACCACGGTGCCGTGGTGAACCCCTCACCGCGGCCTAGACGGCGGCGAGCCCGAACCTCGGCCCGAAGACGGCCTCGATCACCCGGGCGGCGCTGTGGCCGTCGGCGAAGGGCTGGTAGGCGGCGTTGAACCGGGCCATGGCGGCACCGTGGTGGCGCTCGAGGGCGTCCAGGTCGCGCAGCCGCTCCACCACCGCGGCGACGTCGCCGACCACCGGGCCGGGAGCAGTGGCCAGGTAGGGCACGACGAAGCCGCGCACGTCGCCGCGCACGACGGCCGGGTCGGGCACGCAGAAGACCATCGGCCGGCCCACCAGGGCGGCGTCGAAGCGCAGCACGGAGTAGTCGGTGACCAAGGCGTCGCAGGCGAGCACGAGGTCGTCGGGACGCGGGTGGCCGGTGACGTCGACCAGCCGGGCGCCGTCGGCGGTCGAGCGGCGCAGCGACCGGTCGCCGAGGTGCAGCACCGTCCACTCCTCGCCCAGGCCCTCGCACAGCTCGTGGACGTCGAGCAGCGCACGCATCCGGTTGCTCCGCGGCGGCCGCGCTCCCGGGTCGGGCGCGTGGAGCACCACCGACTGGCCGTCCTCGAGCCCGAGAGCGCTACGCGTCCGCGCGCGCCGCTCGGCGGCGTCGGCGCCCAGCAGCAGGTCACCGCGCGGCATCCCGGTGGTCAGCAGCGGGCCGTCCCAGTCGTAGGCCTCGCGCAGCGCCTCGTCGAGCTCTGGGCCGGGTGAGAGCAACGCCGACCACTGGCCCGCGGTCCGCGCTACCAGCCGCGAGACCCGGGCCGGGGCGAGGTGCTGCTGGGCCCACGCCGGCTCCCCCAGCTCGCGGGTCGGGTGGCCGGGCAGCGTCTGCAGCACGTACTGACCGTCGCGTCGCTCGAAGACGTCGGGCAGCGGCCCGTCGGTGACCAGCCAGCGCGAGGTGGCCAGCGCCTCGAACCACTCCCGGCTGTGGCGCAGCACCACGTCGGCGCCCGGCGGCACCGGCACGGAGTGGTCGGCCACCACCCAGACCCGCGAGATCTCCGGTCGCGAGCGCGCGAGCTCGCGGTCGAGGCCGAGCGGGTTGCCGGCGCAGCGCCCGCCGCGCTCGGACTCCAGCAGCACGTGCGGTTCCAAAGGCGCGCGGACGTCGTAGGACTCGCGCAGCAGCTGCTGGTGCCGCAGCCCCAGCTCGTCGTCGCGCAGCGGCGGGCCGAGGACGACCACCACCGTGTCCTGGGGGCTCCGGCGCAGCCCCACGCGATGCTCGGCGGTGACCGTGTCCCAGCCGAGCGGGCCGAGCGCGGTCTCGTGCCAGCGCACCGGGCGACCCTCCAGCAGCAGCCGGTAGCCGCCCGGCGGGGCGGGGAGGTCGCCGACGCCGAAGCGGTCGCTGCGCAGCCGGAACCGCACGATGTCGCCGTCGACGTGACCGGTCACGACGGCCTCACCGGAGTCGAGCACGGGCGTGCCCCGCACCGGCCCGGAGAGATCGAAGGCCACGAACTCGTCCTCGCGCCGCGCTCGCAGCACCCGCAGCCCCACGCCCGGAGCGCGCTCGAAGGGCTGGTCGCGGCCCACCACGACACCGAGGCCCTCGTTGTCCCAGAACGGCTGGGCGGTTCCGTCGGGCGCCGGCACGAGCGCACCGGCCGAACCGCCGAGGTCGCGGTGGCGGGGGCGGGTGGTGCGCACCACCTGGCCCTGGCTGACGGCGAGCTCGAGCCGCCAGGTGCCCTCGGGCAGTCCGGCCAGGGTGACCAGCACCGTGACCGCCGCCTCGGCGCTGTCCTGGTGGCGCTGGGCGGCGACCGGCTCGGCGTAGGGGTCCGGACGCCGGCGGACCACCGCGGCGACCGCCCGCTGGCCGCCCACCCACCTCGCCTGGACCACCGGCGACGCCAGCGAGAGGTGACGCACGTGCGCGAGCACGTCGACAGCCAGCACGGGGCCGCCGGACACGTCGCCGTCGTCGCCGGTGAGCCAGCGGACCCGTCGTACGGAGGCCCGCAGCGGGCTCTCCTCCAGGCCCACCTCGAGCACCGGGTCGGGCACGTGCAGTGCCTGGGGGTCGACGCCCGGCAGCTCGGCGTGGATGCGGGTCTGGTCCACCCGCGTCGGGAACTGGCCGTCGAGGTCATCGGCCAGGAGCTCGGCCAGCTCGGCCCAGTGCGCCTGACCGGCCAACCAGGCCGCGGCCCGCACCTGCACCGGCACCCGCGCCAGGTCGTTGGGCGGCAGCGCCGCCACCACCGCGCCGACGGTGTCGGCCAGCTCCGGCAGCCGCTGGTAGTCCAGCCGGTGCACCTGACCCAGCAGGTCGGGCAGCGCGGTCGTCAGCAGGTCGCGGATCCAGGCCGCCTTCACCGGACCCGTGACGGTCTGGCGCACCAGCGGCACCATCCGCAGCCAGCCGTCCAGCTGCTCGGGCCAGGACGCACGACGCTCGCCGGCCAGCGGGTCGTCCTCGTGACGCAGCCGGTCGACGACCTCGTCGTCGATGCGGTCGGGGCGGGCGATGAGAGCCCGGGCGCAGGTGGCGTCGGGCAGGTCGCCGTGGGTGGGGTCGAACGACAGCGCGGAGTCGCGCCAGTGGTCGGTCGCGAACAGGTAACGCGCGGGGTGAAACGGGTTGCCGCGGCCCGCGGCGCGCACCACCCGGGAGCCGTGCTCGGCGGCGCAGCCGGTCAGCCGGGCCAGGGCGTGGGGCCGCAACCGGTCACGCGGGTCGAGGAAGAGCAGGAACTCGCTGCCGACCAGTCCGGCACCGGCGTTGCGGGCGGTGTTGCCGCTGGCGCTCAGCTCGGCCAGCCGGACGTCGTGGCGGGCCTGCCGGGCGGCGACGCTCGCGGCCAGCGCATCGGGATTGCCCGGCCCCCACGGGGCCACCACGACCTCGACGTGGAGCTCGTCCTCGGCGGCACGCGCGAGCAGAGCCGTCAGGGCGGGGTCGAGCAGTGGCGCGTCGGCGAACGCACAGCTGAGGACCACGCCCACCCGCGGCGAACCGGGTGAGGAAGGTCGCAGCAGCCGACCGACGCGCCCCAGGAACGAGGACACCCCCGCAGATTAGGCGTTCTCGGCCCGAGAGTCCTCGCCCCAGTCGGCGTGGCGACCGGTCGTCTGCGCGACGTCGGCCGCGTGCTCCTCCCAGGCCATCAGTGCGGTGACCGGGTCGGTCTCCAGGTCGGCCCACTCCGGCACGACCGCGTGACGCAGCGGGGTCGGCGCCGCAGCGGCGCCCTGCTCCTGCTGTTCTCCCGACTGCGCCTGAGCGGCGGCGGCCTGCTGACGCAGGCCCTGCTCGCGCAGGTTGCGGGAGATCAGGCTCTCCATCGCCCCGATCTGGTCGATGGCGTCGCCGAGCCGGTGACGGTAGGTCAGCGCCGACGCCTCGGCCTCGACGGCGCGCATCTCGACGCCGGCCATCGCACCCTCCAGCTCCTCGATCATCCGGTCACGGTGGGCCAGCCGCTCGGCGAGGCTGGCCACGAAGCCTGCGTGCTCGACCGCGCGCGCGGCGAACAGCTCGCGGTAGGCCTGGGCCAGCTCGGTGCGGTCGACGGCGTGGCTGTAGCGGTCCTGCACCAGGCCGGTCCACGCCAGGCGCAGCGCGGTCCAGCCCATCGCCAGCGCGAAGACACCGGCGGCGCCGACCAGGAACTGCTCGCCGGTGGCCAGCGAGGCACCCAGCGCGATGCTGGCCACCGCCAGCAGGCCGACCGCAGCGGTGATCCGCGCACTGCGCGCCTGGCGGCGGGCGGCGGGGATACCCATGTCCATGATCCTGACCGATCAGGGCGGGTCAGAACGGACACGACACGCTCTCTCCAGCAACAATCCCATCACCAGTAACACCAGTCCCCCGACGGCAGCGATGCTGCTGCGCAGCAGCCGCTGGCCCGAGAGCTGGGTCGGCTCGATGCCGAGATGGCCGATCGCGAAGCCGGCGTAGCCGCCGAGCACCACCGCCCCGGCCAGCGCCGCCGCCTTGCCCAGCACCAGCCGGTTGACCGCCTGGTAGGCCTCCAGCTGCTGACCCTGCAGTCCCTGCTGGTCGGGCCGTCGCCCCCGAGACCGTTGCAGGGTGCGCCACGTGCGCAGCGCCACCCAGCCGACGGCCACCGCCAGCAGCCAGATCACCACCACGCTCCACACCGAGATGACCGGCTCGGCCAGGTCGAAGCGGACGCACAGCGGCCGGACCGACCAACCGACGACCGCCGCCAGAGCCCCCAGCCCGACCAGCGGACCGGGCGCCGTGGGCCGGACGTTGCCCGGCGACGGCTCGGGTCGCCGCCCGGGCCCGCTCTCCGGGTCGCCGTCGTCCTCGCGGCGGTCTGGGTCCGGGTCGTGGCGGCTGGTCAGCTGGTGCCGTCCAGGTCGAGGTCGTCGCGCCGGGTCACCCCGTCGCGGCCGACCTGCTCGAGCAGCGTCGCCACCGCGCCGACGCCGGGGATCTCGGCGTCGGGCTCGACGTCGGCCCAGGGCGCGAGCACGAAGGCCCGCTCGTGCGCACGGGGGTGCGGCAGGGTCAGCAGGTCGTCGTCGGCGCGCCGGTCGCCGCACACGATGAGGTCGACGTCCAGGGTGCGCGGCGCGTTGGGCTGGCCCTCGGGCCGCTCGCGGCCGAAGGCGGCCTCGATGGCCTGGCCCCGGTCGAGCAGCCGGTGCACCGAGAGGGTGGTGTCGAAGAGGACCACCGCGTTCAGGTAGGGCTCGGCGTCCTCGGGTGAGTCGACCGGCTCGGTCTCATAGACCGGCGAGACGTCGGTGACCCAGACCTCCGGGGTGTCCTTGAGCGAGTCGACCGCGCCCTGCAGGCTGGCCAACCGGTCCCCCAGGTTCGAGCCCAGCGACACCACCGCTCGCCGGATCGGGTGCATCTCCCCGGTCAGGGTGTCGGTGTCGATGATGTTCGGGTTGGGGCTCTCGGTCACGCCCGGCTCCTCGTGATGGTCAGGGCCACGTCCTGGAACGTCGCGTCGATGGGTGCCTCCGGCTTGTGCAGGGTCACTTCTACCCACTCCACGCGCGCCTGACGCAGCACGACGTCCGCCAGTCTCGTGGCCAATGTCTCGATCAGGTCGACCGGCTCGGAGGTGGCAGCCTCGACCACCTGCGCCACGACACTCCCGTAGTCGACGGTGTCTTTCAAGTCGTCGCTCGCCGCCGCGGACCGGGTGTCCGTCCCGATCGCCAGATCGATGACGAAGCGCTGGCCGTCACGGCGCTCGTGGGCGAAGACGCCGTGGTGGGCGAACACCTCGATGCCGCTGACCCGGAGCGTGTCAGTCATCGCGTGACCACCGGCTGACCACCTTGATCGCGTCGATCGACTTCCTCGCGTCGTGCACCCGGACCCCCCAGACCCCCGCGAGCGCGGCCATCGCGGTGAGGGCGGTGTTCGCGTCCTCGCGATCCTCCACGGGCCGCGGACCGGCTTCGTCGGCCAGCAGCGTGCCGAGGAAGGACTTGCGGCTCGAGCCGACCAGCACCGGCAGCCCGAGGGCGTCCAGCGCGTCGAGGTGGCGCAGCAGCCGCCAGTTGTGGTCGGCGGTCTTGGCGAACCCCAGCCCGGGGTCCACCGCGATCCGGTCGGCGGCGACCCCGGCGGCCAGCGCCGCCGCCACCCGCTGCCCGAGCTCGGCGGTCACCTCGGCCACAACGTCGTCGTAGGCGGCGTGCTGCTGCATGACGTTGGAGTGCGCCCGCCAGTGCATCGCCACGTACGCCGCGCCGGCGTCGGCCACCACGCGGAGGATCCGCGGGTCGGCGAGCCCGCCGCTGACGTCGTTGACCAGCACCGCTCCGGCCGCCAGCGCCGCCTCGGCCACCTCGGCGCGCATGGTGTCGACCGACACCCAGGCACCCTCGGCGGCGAGCTGCTTGATGACGGGCAGCACCCGGTCGATCTCCTCGGCCACCAGCGGTCGGGTGGCACCGGGCCGCGTGGACTCCCCGCCGATGTCGAGCAGGTCGGCGCCGTCGGCCCGCAGCGAGAGCCCATGCGCGACCGCGCGGTCGGCGTCGACCCAGCGGCCACCGTCGGAGAACGAGTCCGGCGTGACGTTGACGACCCCCATCACCACCGGGCGGTCCAGCACCGGCAGCCCCACGACGTGGCGGCGGGTGAGCGGAGGGACGTTCATCGCGGGCCGGTCATCGCGAGGAGTGGATCAGGGCCATGGCCTCCGCGCGGGTGGCCGGATCGCGCATCTGGCCGCGCACGGCGGAGGTGATGGTGCGGGCGCCGGCCTTCTTCACCCCCCGCATGGTCATGCACAGGTGCTCGGCCTCGACGACGACGACGACGCCGCGTGCCGCCAGGATCTCCACCAGCGCATCGGCGACCTGGGTGGTCAGCCGCTCTTGGACCTGGGGTCGCTTGGCGTAGACGTCGACCAGCCGCGCCAGCTTCGACAGGCCGGTGATCTTGCCGGTCTCGCTGGGGATGTAGCCCACGTGGGCGACACCGGTGAAGGGCACCAGGTGGTGCTCGCACATCGACCACAGCTCGATGTCGCGCACCAGCACCATCTCGTCGTGACCGAGGTCGAAGGTGGTCGTCAGCACGTCCTCGGCGCGCTGGCGCAGGCCGGCGGTGAGCTCGGCGTACGCCCGCGCGACCCGGGCCGGGGTGTCGCGCAGGCCCTCGCGGTCGGGGTCTTCACCGATCGCGGCCAGCAGCTCGCGGACGGCGGCCTCAGCGCGGGGAGCGTCGAACGGCTGCGCGGTGACACCCGGGTCGCTGACCGGGCCGATGCTGCTCATGCAGACGCGGGTCCGGGCGGCTGCGGCTGGTCGGTGCCGCCGGTCGGCGCGCCCCCGTGGGTGTCGCCCCCGGCACCGGGCGGGGTCAGCACGACCGCGCCCTCCTCGGCGTCGTCGGGCTTGGTGCCGTTGGCCGCGGCCTTCAGCACCCCCTCGGGGATCTCGACCGGCGGGATCGTCGAGGGCACCCGGTTCGGCGAACCGGTCCAGGCCGGACGACGCTCACGCAGGTGCAGCGGCGCGAAGATCTGCTTGATCTGCTCCTTGTCGAGCGTCTCCTTCTCGATCAGCTCCAAGACGAGCGCGTCGAGCACCTGCCGGTTGTCCTCGAGGATGTCGAAGGCCTCCTGGTGGGCGGTGGCCAAGAACCGCTTGGTCTCCTCGTCGACCACCGCGGCGACGTCCTCGGAGTAGTCGCGGCTGTGGCCCATGTCGCGGCCCAGGAACGGCTCGGAGTTGGAGTCGCCGAGCTTGATGGCGCCCAGGCTCTCGGTCATGCCGTACTGGGTGACCATCGCCCGCGCGAGGTTCGTGGCCTTCTCGATGTCGTTGCCAGCCCCGGTGGTGGGGTCGTGGAAGACCATCTCCTCCGCCGCACGCCCACCGAGCATGTAGGCCAGCTGGTCGAGCATCTGCGAGCGGGTCTGGGAGTACTTGTCCTCATCGGGCAGCACCATCGTGTAACCCAGCGCCCGTCCCCGCGGCAGGATCGTGATCTTGTGCACCGGGTCGTTGCCCGGGAGCGCCGCGGCGACCAGGGCGTGGCCGCCCTCGTGGTAGGCGGTGATGAGCTTCTCCTTCTCGCTCATCAGGCGGGTGCGCTTCTGGGGTCCGGCGATCACGCGGTCGATCGCCTCGTCCAGCGACTGGTTGTCGATCTGCTTGGCGTTGGAGCGCGCGGTGAGCAGCGCGGCCTCGTTGAGCACGTTGGCCAGGTCGGCGCCGGTAAACCCGGGGGTGCGCCGCGCGACGCTGGTCAGGTCGACGTCGGCCGCCATCGGCTTGCCGCGGGCGTGGACGCCCAGGATCTTCTCGCGGCCGGCCAGGTCGGGGGCGTCGACGGAGATCTGGCGGTCGAAGCGACCCGGGCGCAGCAGCGCGGGGTCGAGGATGTCGGGGCGGTTGGTGGCCGCGATGAGGATGACGCCGCCGCGGACGTCGAACCCGTCCATCTCCACCAGCAGCTGGTTCAGCGTCTGCTCGCGCTCGTCGTGACCACCGCCCATGCCGGCGCCGCGGTGGCGGCCGACGGCGTCGATCTCGTCGATGAAGACGATGGCCGGCGCGTTCTCCTTGGCCTGCTCGAACAGGTCGCGCACGCGGGAGGCACCCACACCGACGAACATCTCTACGAAGTCCGAGCCGGAGATGGAGTAGAACGGCACGCCCGCCTCGCCGGCCACGGCGCGCGCCAGCAGCGTCTTGCCCGTGCCGGGCTGGCCGTAGAGCAGCACGCCCTTGGGGATCTTGGCGCCGACCGCCTGGAACTTGGCCGGCTCCTGCAGGAACTCCTTGATCTCGCCGAGCTCCTCGATCGCCTCCTCGCAGCCGGCGACGTCGGCGAAGGTGGTCTTCGGCATGTCCTTGCTGATCAGCTTCGCCTTCGACTTGGCGAACTGCATGACCCGGCCCCCGCCGCCCTGCATGTTGTTCATCAAGAACAGCACCAGGAACAGCACGAGTGCGATCGGCAGCAGCGTGTAGATCAGCGATCCGAGCAGGCTCGCCTTGGCCAGATCGCCGTTGAGCGAGTCGATGGTGCCGGCCTTGTACTGCTTCTCCGCGGCCGAGTACAGGCTCTCCTGGGTGCCCTCGACCCAGATGGCCGAGACCTTCCGGCCGTCGTCGAGGGTGGCGCGGATCTGCTGGTCGCCGTCGACGAAGGTGACGTCCTTGACGTCACCGCTGGTGATGTAGCTCGACATCTTCGCCGTGGTGACGTCGGAGTACCCGCCGTTGTGGGAGACCCACTGGAGCACCAGCAGGACGCCGACCACCGCAATGGCGATCCACACCCACGGACCCTTGAAAATACGCTTCACGTGCACCTACTCCGGCCCCTCGGCCATTGCCTGCCCGGTTGCCATCTGTGCGGTCACATCGAGCCTTCGCCAGTGATAAACGGTACCTGACCTGCTCAACGACCATGCGGGCGCTGCAGGTTCCCTGCCGGTTCCCCCGGACTGCCGTGTTCGCCTCAGGCGTACACGTGGGGGGCCAGGGTGCCGATGCAACGCAGGTTGCGGTAGCGCTCGTTGTAGTCCAGGCCGTAGCCCACGACGAACTCGTTGGGGATGTCCCAGCCGACGTAGGCCACGTCCAGGTCGACCTTCACGGCCTCCGGCTTGCGCAGCAGCGTCGCGATGCGCACCGAGGCCGGGTGGCGGCTGGCGAGGTTCGAGACGAGCCAGCTCAGCGTGAGCCCGGTGTCGACGATCTCGTCGACGATCAGGACGTGGCGACCGGAGATGTCGGTGTCGAGGTCCTTGAGGATCCGCACCACGCCCGAGGACTTGGTGCCCGACCCGTAGGAGGAGACCGCCATCCAGTCCATCTCCAGGTGCCGGTCCAGCGCGCGCGAGAGGTCGGCCATCACCATGACAGCGCCGCGCAGCACGCCGACCACGAGCAGGTCCTCGCCCTCGTAGTCGGCCTCGATGGCCTTCGCCATCTCGGCCAGCCTGGCCAGGATCTGCTCCTCGGTGAAGAGCACCTCGACCAGATCCCCCGCGACGTCGGCCTCGTCCACGCACGCCAGCCTCCCACACGGCTGAGAGGATGGGGACCGTGCCCGGTCTCGTACGCAGCATCGCCATCCAGGTGCTCGGGTGGGCGCTGGTGATCTTCGGCCTCGCCGCCATCTTCCTGCCCGGCCCGGGACTGCTGGCCCTCTTCGCCGGCCTGGCGCTGCTCTCGCAGCAGTACGAATGGGCCGAGCGCCGCGTCGAGCCGGTCAAGCGCGCCGCCATGAAGACGGCTCGCGACAGCGTCGCCACCCCGGGGCGGATCGCGCTCTCGCTGCTCGGCGTCGCCTGGCTGGTCGGGTTCGGCGTGCTGTGGGTCGTCTCCCCCGGCGCCCCCGACTGGTGGCCGCTGCACGAGCGCTGGTGGCTTCCCGGCGGCTGGGGCACGGGCTTGTCGCTGATCGTCTCCGGGCTCGCCGCGCTGGCGATGGTGGTCTACAGCTTCGTCAAGCTGCGACCGGGTCGGGTCGCGGCCTAGGGCTGGGGGGCGGGCCCGGGCCCGGGGGGTTTGCCGGGGGGTTTTGCCGGGCACCCGGCAAAACCCCGGGAAATTCGGCCCCTTAGGCGCTCGATCGGGGGAGTTCCATGCCTACACCGCCCGATTGGTCCGATCTGGTTCACACGTCCGACACACGGCTGTGGTCAGACTGCTCCATGCAGATGGAGGCGGAACCCGAGCGCGAGGTCCTCAGCTACGAGCAGTTCGGTACGGCGGTCGACCAGATCGCCCGACAGGTGGCCGACTCCGGCTTCCGGCCCGACGTCGTCCTCGGCATCGCTCGCGGCGGTCTCGGGCTCGCGATGGGCCTGGGCTACGCACTCGGCGTCAAGAACCTCTCCACCGTCAACGTCGAGTTCTACACCGGCGTCGACGAGCGCCTCGACATGCCGGTGATGCTGCCGCCGACCCCGGCCGCCGTCGACCTCGCGGGGCTCAACGTGCTCATCGCCGACGACGTCGCCGACACTGGTCGCACCATCGAGCTGGTCCGCGACTTCTTCGCCGGTCACGTCGCCGAGACGCGTGTGGCCGTGGTCTACGAGAAGCCCACCACCATCGTCCGGCCCGACTACGCCTGGCGCACGACCGACGCATGGATCGACTTCCCCTGGTCGTCGACCCCTGCCCTGGCCTGAACCGACACGACCCTGCCCGACCCCACCGGTGGGTGCGCCGACTGCGCACTTGCGAGCTCGGCACCGCTGATCCGCCGGATACCGCGCGCCAGGTGCGCAGTTGGCGCACCTCAGCTCGCGCACCCCACACACGTCGTCGCCTGCGGCCGCACCTCCAGCCGGGCCGGGTCGATCGGCCGGCCGCACCGCTCGCAGAGCACCGGGCCGGTGCGGGTCGCCGCCGCCTCCAGAGCGGCCGCCGTCCGGCGGGCGGTCTCGAGCAGGGCGACCAGCTGCTGGCGCTCGAAGGCGATGGTCGCGCCCTCGGGGTCGTGCTCGTCGTCGGCGTTGGAGGACTCCGACGCGGCGTGCACCGCGGCCAGGGACCGTTCCAGGTCGGCGATGCGACGTCGCTGCTCGGCCAGGCGCTCGGCCAGGTGATCGGCCGGCTCAGGCACGACGGTCGACGAAGCGGAGGTGGTCGTCCTCGCGGACCGCGCGCAGGTGACCCGGCAGGTCGACACCGCGCTGCCCATGCCAGTCGGTGACCAGCGCGTCGATGCCGACCACATGCTCGTGGAAGAGCTCCGAGGCCGGGCTGCCGGCGGCCAGCGCCGCCAACCGGATCACGCGCCGCCGGATGGCGTCGTGCTCGCGACGCAGCATCTCCACCGGCAGACCCTGGGGCCCCTGACCGCGGCCGATGTCGTGAAGCAGCCGCTCAGCCTGCTCGTCGAGGTACTCGGTGTCGGCCCGCAGTTGGTCGGCCGTACGGGCGAGAGTGGCCGCGACGCCTGGACCCAGCTCGTCCTCGAGCACCGGCATCACCCGGGATCGCACCCTCGAGCGGGTGAAGCGGTCGTCGGTGTTGTGCGGGTCGGACCAGAACTCGATGCCCTCGACCTGGCAGGCGGTCTCGGTGTCGGCCCGGCCGACGTCGAGCAGTGGCCGCCGGAACCGGTCGAAGCCGCGACGCATGCCCGCCAGCGAACGACCGCCCGAGCCGCGGGTCAGTCCCAGCAGCACCGTCTCGGCCTGGTCGTCGAGCGTGTGGCCGAGAAGCACGAGATCGGCCTCGAAGTGCTGGGCGAGCTGCTGCAGCACGTCGTAGCGCGCCTGGCGGGCGGCCGCCTCCGGGCCGAGCCCCGCGGCGTCGACGGTGACCGACGCGCTGGCCGTCTCGTCGGCGCCCAGCGCCGCCATCTGCTGCACGACGTGCTCGGCACGCTCGCGCGAGCCGGGCTGCAGGCCGTGGTCGACGGTGACGCCGACGACCCGCTGGGCGCGGGCGCGGCGCTCGAAGATCGCCGCGGCCAGCAGGGCCAGCGAGTCGGCGCCGCCCGAGCAGGCGACGAGGACGGTCGCCCCGTCGGGCACCTGGGCCAGCACCCGGCGTACGCCGAGGCGCACGGCGGCGACGCTCGGGTGCGGGCCGGCCATCGGCTCAGCCGTGCACGCGGGCGAGCCAGGCGGCGGGTTCGTGGATCTCGGTCTTGGACGGCAGGTTCTCCGGGCCCTGCCAGACGGCGTTGAAGCCGCTCATCCCGACCTTGTCGACGACCTCGCGGACGAAGACGGCGCCGTCGCGGTACTGGGCCATCTTCTGCTCCAGGCCGAGCAGCCGCCGCACCAGCCGGTCGAGCGCGCCGGCACCCTTGCGGCGGTCGTTGAACCGCGCCCGGATCCGCTCCACGCTGGGGATGACCTCGGGGCCGACGCCGTCCATCACGACGTCGGCGTGACCCTCGAGCAGGCTCATCACGCCGGTGATGCGGTCGATGACCTCCCGCTGGGCCGGGGAGGAGAACACCTCGATCAAGGAGCCCTCGGCGCGGCCGGAGAGCACGTCGCCGACCTTCTTCAGCGCATCACCGAGCACCTTCGCCGGGTCGGACTCGATCTCCCCGACAATCAGCCGCATCTGACTCCACAGGTGGTCGCGCATCCACGGCACGGCGGTGAACTGCACCCGGTGGGTCTCCTCGTGCAGGCACACCCACAGCCGGAAGTCGTGCGCGTCGACGTCGAGCTCGCGCTCGACCTGCACGATGTTGGGCGCCACCAGCAGCAACCGCCCGGTGGCGCCGTCGGCGTCGTAGAACGGGTCGAACTGGCCGAGCACCTTGCTGGAGAGGAAGCCGAGCATGAACCCGAGCTCGGCGCCGGTCACGCGCGAGCCGACCGCCTGCGCCATCGCCGAGGGCGGGCCCTTCTTCTCCTGCAGCTTGTCGATGAGCGGGCTGATCACCTGACCGAAGCCGTCGACATTGGCCTGCAGCCAGCCGCGACGGTCCACCACGAGCACCGGAGCGGTGCGCTCCTGGGCGACCAGCCCGGTGTACTCCCGCACCAGCGGGCTCGACCGCTCGGCACCGCCACGCAGCTCGCCGACGACGTCGGCCGCCTCCTCCCAGGAGACCGACGGACCGTCGCCGGCCATCTTGGCCCCGACGTTGACCGCCAGGTCCCAGTCGATCATCGACGAGCGCCCAGGTGAGGAGCCGGAGTCGGTCATGCCTCGACCCTACGCACCGGCGACCAGACCGGCGCCCCCTCGACCGCTGCAGCAGCGGGCCGCGAGCGGGCCTCCAGGCGGCCTAGGAGCGGCACTGGCAGGACCCCAGCGCGGCGGCGACGGCGTCGAGCTTGGCCTGGGCGTAGCCCTCGTTCGCCGCGGCGACCTTGTCGACCACGAGCACGAAGCCGAGGACGTCGCCGTCGAGATCGGTGGCGACACCGGCCAGGGCGTGGACGCCGGTCAAGGTGCCGGTCTTGGCGTAGACCCGGCCCCGCGCCGCCGGGGGGTCGTGGTCGAAGCGCCACAGCAGCGAGCCGCTGAACCCGGCCACCGGCAACCCGGTCAGCGCCTCGCGCAGCTCGGGATGCTGGGCACTGGAGATCGTGCGGACCACGGCCATCAGCGTCTCCGGTCGCAGCCGGTCCTCGCGAGAGAGGCCGCTGCCGTCGTAGAGGACGGCCCCGTCGAGACCGATGCCCAGCTGCCCGAGGACGGTGTGGACGCCCTTGACCGCGCCGGTGAAACTGCCGCCGTCACCCTCCTTGATGCCGACGTGGCGGGCGACGACCTCCGCGGCGTTGTTGTCGCTGACCAGCAGCAGCCGGGCGACGATCTGCCCCAGTGGCGCCGAGGAGACCGCGGCCACCTGCTGCGCCCCCGACGGCGCCTTGCCGTGCACCGGCGTGCCGATGGTGCGGACGCCGAAGCCGGCGAGGTCGGTGGCGAAGATCTGGGCGGCGTTGAGGCTGGGGTCGCTGACGTAGGTGTACTGCCCCTTCGGCATGGCTTCGTCGACCCACAGCGAGGTGATCGACGGCACGACGGTCGGGAAGTAGTCGGAGGGCCAGTGGGGGTTGAACGCCGGCCCGGAGAACAGGCTGTCGTCATAGCCGAGCCGGACCTGCGTCACGCCGGCCGCCTTGAGCGCGTCGGCGGTGCGGTGCGCGAGTGCCTTGACGCTGGCGCGCTTGGGGTAGGAGTCCTTGCCGCCCGAGGTGGAGGCGAGGAACGGGTCGCCGCCCCCGACCAGCACGACGCGGCGCGTGCCCGGCACCCGTACGACCGTCGTCTCGAACCGGGTGGAGGGGCCCAGCGAGTGAAGCGCCGCGGCGGCGGTGAGCAGCTTGTTGGTCGAGGCCGGGGTGACGTCGCCGGTGCCGTGGTCGAGCAGCGTCGTGCCGGAGTCGAGATCGGTGACCAGGGCACGTACGTGCGTGCCGAGCTTGGCGTCGGCCAGCAGCGAGTCGACCGCCGCGCGGACCTTCGCCGGCGAGGCGCTGCTGCCGGTCTGAGGCTTCGCCACGGCGGCCGCGGGCCGGACCTCGGGCAGGCTCAGCCCGGCGGGTGCGGCGACCTCGGCCGGCTCGGTGCGGGGGTCGGGCGCGATGCCCCACCGGGTGCCGAGGTCGAAGTGCCAGGCGACCAGCGCGAAGGCCAGCAGCCCCACGACCAGGGAGTCGAGCAGCAGCCCCGGCCAGACGCGTCGGCGACGACGGGTGATCCGGGTCACGGTCCTCCTTGCTGATTGTCGGGTCCGGACCATTGTGAGGGAGACTGCGGACAGTTCCGGCGAAGGAGGGTGGCGCGGTGGAGTTCGACGTCCTGGTGGAGATCCCCAAGGGTCAGCGCAACAAGTACGAGGTGGACCACCACACCGGGCGGCTGCGCCTGGACCGCACCCTGTTCACCTCGACCCAGTACCCGGCCGACTACGGCTACATCGAGGACACCCTCGGACAGGACGGCGACCCGCTCGACGCGCTGGTGCTGCTGCTGGAGCCGACGTTCCCCGGCTGCCTCATCCGCTGCCGCGCGATCGGGATGTACCGGATGACCGACGAGAAGGGCCCCGACGACAAGGTCCTCTGCGTCCCGCTCACCGACCCGCGCCAAGAGCACCTGCGCGACATCAGCCACGTCTCCAAGTTCGACCGGCTGGAGATCCAGCACTTCTTCGAGGTCTACAAGGACCTCGAGCCCGCCAAGTCGGTCGAGGGCTCGGACTGGGTCGGCCGGACCGAGGCCGAGGCCGAGATCGCGGCGTCCTTCGAGCGCGAGGGCAAGCAGCCCCCGGCGCCGCTGGACTAAACGGACGGTTCGGGCGGCGTCTGCACGAAACTCGTCTCAGCGACCGGAATTGACGCCGTTTTCCCGGGGTTTTGCCGGGTGCCCGGCAAAACCCCTGCCACCCGCTGCGACCTCCCCCAACCGCCATACCGACCCCTCGGCCAGCAACAGGTCGTTGGTGAGGTCGCGGTCCTCGACGTCGACGACCCCACCGTCGGCCTCGTCGAGCACCGCCAGCACCTGCTCCAACCGCGCCGGGCGGCGGCCCTGCATCCGCAGGCACCGCAGCGCGGTGACGAGCTCGGCGGCGAGCACCGCCCGGTAGCGCTCGACGGCCTCGAGCGCCTGGTGGGCGGCCAGGGTGGCGAACGAGGCGTCCTCCTCGACGCCGCGCGAGAGCGTGACGACCTGCATCCCCGCCGGGGTGGCCATCGCGCGCAGCTCGGCCAGGGCCGAGGCGGCGCTGTACTCCACGATCATCATGCCGCTGGCCGCCGGGGTGCCGTCGCCGAGGAAGGGATGCAGCCCGGTGTAGGAGGGCTCGGCGAGCATCGTCACCCGTGCCAGCGATAGCTGCGCGGACTGTGCCAGTGCGAGCACCAGCGCGTCGAGGGCCTGCACCAGGTAGGCGGCGTGGAAGCCGCCATGGTGGGCGACGCCCAGCCGCGCGGAGACGATCGGGTTCTCCGAGGGCGCCCCGGCCATCGCCAGCGTCACCGAGGCGGCGCGGTCGAGGGCGTCGACCAGCGCGCCGTGCACCTGGGGCAGCGTGCGCAGCCCGAACGGGTCCTGGATGCGGGCGGGGCGCTCGTGGTCGTCGAGGAGGCCGCGCATCGCCCGGCACACCTGCGCGACGCCGGGGAAGGGCGAGGCCGCCTCCACGGCGGGTGAGAACGCCTCGGGGTTGCCGCGCACGGCGGCGAACCCCATCGCCGCGACCACGGGCACCGCGGTCGCGAGCCGGGTCAGGTCCGCGATGGCCAGGACGGAGTCGCCGAGCACCGCGGCGTTGCTGGACATGAAGGTGAGCGCGTCGCCCGCCCCGAACCGCACCGGGTGCTGCGCCGTGCCGGTCTCGCCGGCCAGCACCAGGGCGGTGGTGGCCAGCGCGGCCAGGTCGGCGGTCCCGATGCTGCCGCCCTCACGCACGGGTGGCAGGTCGTCGGAGGCGGTCATCTCCACCAGCGCGTCGACGATCGCCGGATCGACACCGTTGCCGTCGGCGGCCAGCTGGTTCAGCCGCACCGTGAGCATCGCCCGCACCCGCTCGGCCGAGCGCAGCGGTCCCGACGACGTCGCGTGCGAGCGCAGCAGCAGCAGCGCCTGGGAGTCGGGGTCGGGCAGCACCAGGTCGCGGTTGGCGCCGACGCCGGTGGAACGGCCGTAGATCGGGCGCGAGGCCGCGACGTCGGCGGCGAAGGCGTGCGAGGCGGCGATCCGGTCGCGGGCCTCGCGCGAGAGCCGCACGGGCTCGCGGCGGCGGGCCACGGCGAGGACGTCGTCCAGGCTCAGATGGGAGCCGTCGAGCTCGGGCAACCGGTCCCCTCCTCAGAGGTAGTTGTCTAGTTCGTTACACGAGAAAGGGTTCCGAGTGTCGGAGCCGGGTGCAAGGATCTCGTGCTCAGTGCAGACAGGGCACACCCGTGCCGCCAGGAGGCTCGATGATCCGCTTCGACGGCGCCACGAAGCGCTACCCGGACGGCACCGTCGCCGTCGACGAGCTGAGCCTGGAGGCGCCCTCGGGACAGATCACGGTCCTGGTCGGGCCCTCGGGCTGCGGCAAGACCACCTCGCTGCGGATGATCAACCGGATGATCGAGCCCACCTCCGGCACCATCTGGCTCGACGACACCGACACCGCGAGCCTGCCCGCGCACGAGCTGCGTCGCCAGATCGGCTACGTCATCCAGAACGCCGGCCTCTTCCCCCACCGCACCATCGTCGACAACGTCGCCACGGTGCCGCTGCTGCTGGGCGAGGACAAGACGAAGGCCCGCGCCCGGGCGATGGAGCTCATCGAGCGGGTCGGCCTCGACCCGGCCTTCGCCAAGCGCTACCCCGCGCAGCTCTCCGGCGGCCAGCAGCAGCGCGTCGGCGTGGCCCGGGCCCTGGCCGCCGACCCGCCCGTGATGCTGATGGACGAGCCGTTCTCGGCCGTCGACCCGGTAGTGCGCGAGCAGCTGCAGGAGGAGTTCCTGCGGCTGCAGAACGACCTGGGCAAGACCATCGTCTTCGTCACCCACGACATCGACGAGGCCATCAAGCTCGGCGACCAGGTCGCCGTGCTGCGCGTCGGCGGCAAGCTGGCCCAGCTCGCCGCCCCCGCCGACCTGCTGGCTAGACCGGTCGACGCCTTCGTCGCCGGGTTCGTCGGTCGCGACCGCGGCTACCGGGCGCTCGGCTTCACCGGAGCCGGCACCATCGACACCCACCAGGAGCCCAGCGTCGCCGTCGGTGCGGCCTACCCCGGCCACGGTGCGGGGATCGACGGCTGGATCCTCGCCGTCGACGCCGACGGCAAGCCGCAGGGCTGGCTGCCCACCGGCGAGGAGCAGCGGGGCGACGTCGTCACCGATGCGATGCTCTACCGCGGCGGCACCCTGGCCGCCCAGGGCGGCTCGCTGCGCGCGGTGCTGGACGCGTGCCTGTCCTCGCCGTCGGGCCGCGGCGTGGTGGTCGACGACTCCGGCCGGCTGGTCGGCTCGGTCACCGCCCGCGAGGTGCTGGACCTGATCGAGAAGCGCGGCTGATGCTCACCCTCCTCGACTCCGCGAGCTCCTCGCCCTGGTACTTCTTCGGGTACTTCCTCGACCACCGCGCCACCGACCTGGGCTGGCTGTGGGACCACACCTGGCTCTCGGTGGTGCCGGTCGTGGTCGGGCTGCTGCTCGCGCTGCCGCTGGGCTGGCTGGCACGCCGCTACTCCTGGGCGTATCCCCCGATGATGTCGATCACCGGCCTGCTCTACACGATCCCCTCCATCGCGCTCTTCGTGCTTATCCCGCCGCTGCTCGGGCTCGACCCGCTGACGCCGCTGCAGGTGCCGATCGCGCTGTCGATCTACTCCACCTCGCTGCTGGTGCGGGTGGTCGCCGACGGCCTGGGCGCGGTGCCCACCGAGACCGTGCAGGCCGCGACGGCGCTGGGCTACCGGCCGCTGGCCCGGTTCTTCCGCGTCGAGCTGCCGATCGCCGTGCCGGTCATCACCGCCGGGCTGCGGGTGGCCGTCGTCGCCAACGTCAGCATCGTCGCGGTGGCCGGCACCATCGGCCTCGACAACCTCGGGCGGCTCTTCGACCAGGGCTACACGCTCTCGGTCACCGAGCCCTACTACCCGCCGATCGTGCTCGGCATCGTCATGTGCGTGCTGCTGGCGCTGGTGCTCGACGCGATCGTGCTCCTGGTCGACCGAGCACTGACCCCGTGGCGGCGGGCGGTGCGCAGCCGATGATCTTCAAGACCCTGGGCTGGCTCACCGACCCCGGCCACTGGCGCAGCACCCCGTTCGACACCGGCATCCTCGGCCAGCTCGGCGCCCACGTCGGGTTCAGCGTCATCGCGCTGGTCATCGCGCTGGTCATCGCGCTCCCGGCCGGCCTGGCGATCGGGCACACCGGACGCGCCACGTGGGTCGTCAGCGTCGCCAACGCCGTGCGCGCACTGCCCACCATCGGCGCCCTGGTGCTGCTCGTGGTCATCATCAGCCCGCACTTCTACGGGCGTACCAACGCCGGCTTCTTGATCCCCACCGAGATCGTGCTGGTGGTGCTGGCGATCCCCCCGATCCTGTCCAACACCTACGCCGGCGTGCAGAACGTCTCCCCGGCGGTGCGCGACGCGGCGTTCGGCATGGGCATGACCGACCGCCAGGTGCTCGGCCGCGTCGAGCTGCCCAACGCGCTGCCGCTGATCTTCTCCGGGTTCCGCTCGGCGATGTTGCAGGTCATCGCCACCGCCACCATCGCCTCCTACGTCACCCTCGGCGGGCTGGGCCGCTTCATCTACGACGGCCTGGCGCAGAAGGACTACCCGCAGATGATCGGCGGCGGCGTCCTGGTCGCCGCCCTCGCCCTGGTGGCCGACCTGCTGGTCGCCGTGGTCCAGCGCTACGTCGTCTCGCGCGGCGTCAGCGGCCGCTTCCACCGGAACACTTCCGTCGACAGCAGGGTTGCCGCCCTGGTCGAAGAGAACGTCTGATCCCCACCCTCACGAAATGAGATCGAGAATGAGAACCAACAAGCTCATCGTCGCCGCGGCCACCGCCGCGCTCGCCCTCGGGGGTCTCACGGCCTGCGGGTCGAGCTCGGACTCCGGCTCGTCGACCAACGGCACCGTCGCGGGCGGCTTCATCTTCGGCGGCCCGCCGGAGTTCAAGACCCGCACCGACGGCATCCCGGGCCTGAAGAAGAACTACGGCGTGGAGTTCGGCAAGTACAAGGTCACCGACACCGGTGGCCCGGTCACCGTGGGCGCGCTCAAGCGGGGCCAGATCGACGCGGCCGACCTGTTCACCACCGATCCCTCGATCGAGGCCAACGGGTTCGTGATCCTCAAGGACCCCAAGTCGAACTTCGCGGCGCAGAACATCGTGCCGATCATCAACAAGACCAAGGCCACCGACGGCGTGAAGCAGGTGCTCAACGGCATCCAGGCCAAGCTCACCACCGAGGGCCTGGGCGAGCTGCTGGACAAGATCCAGAACAAGAAGCAGGACCCCGACGCCGTGGCGAAGGAGTGGCTCTCGAGCAACAGCCTCGGCACCACCGGCACCTCGGCCAAGGGCGTCACGCTCACGGTCGGCTCGGCCAACTTCCCCGAGAACGTCGTGCTGGCCGACATCTACGCCGACGCCCTCACCGCCCAGGGCGCCACGGTCACCAAGAAGCTCAACATCGGCAGCCGCGAGAAGTACTACCCGGCGCTGGCTGGCGGATCGCTGGACCTCTTCCCCGAGTACACCGGCACGATCCTGCAGTACATCGACAAGAACGCCAGCGCCACCAGCCCCGACGACGTCTACACCGCCCTGACCAAGGCGCTGCCGGCGAACCTCGTGGCGCTGGACAAGGCCGAGGCCCAGGACTCCGACGCCGTCGTGGTCACCAAGCAGACCGCGCAGAAGTACGGGCTGTCCTCGATCGCCGACCTGGCCAAGAAGACGAAGTAGGGCGGGCGGGTTTCGCGACGGCGCTAGCGCACCTCCTCGACCGCCGCCGTGGCGGTGGTTGAGGAGGTCGCGCAGCGACCGGCTCGGCGCCGAGACCCGAGCTCGAGCTGTCCGGCGTTCAGTCGCCCGGGTGGAGCAGCGGGACGTCGTAGAGCTCGACCGGCACCCCGAAGGCGTCGACGTAAGCCTCGGCCACCGGGCGCACCCGGCGACAGATCCGACCGACCTCGTGGCTGACCGCCTTGGAGCGCTGGCTGGAGAGTCGGCCGTGCTCCATGAACCAGGCCCGGTCGGCCTCGATGGTCTCCAGCGCGTAGAGGTCGCGCAGCAGCACCAGCGCTTCCTTCTCGCCGCCGTCCTCGAGTGAGTCGACCTTGGCGGTGAACGCCTCGAGCACCAGCCGCTCGACGTGGGCGCGGGCCAGGTGGATGACGTGGTCCTGGCAGCGGCTGAACACCACCACCGGGTCGAACTTGTTGTCGATGCCGCGCTTGAGCCGGCGCGCGACGCTGCCGAGCAT
>NZ_RDBE01000001.1:280-15100 GCF_003674065.1 Nocardioides mangrovicus | reverse complement strand
CTCCGTCGAGCCCGGGGATGAGGTCGCGCACCCGCTCGAGCAGCTTGTGGGCGGCGGTGCGCTCGATGACGGTCTCGACGGCCAGGTCGGCGATGAAGCGGACCATGCCGAGCTGGTCGAGGTCCTCGAAGGAGGAGCCGTAGTCGGTGAGCAGTCCCTTGGCCACCAGCTGCAGCAGGACGTGGTTGTCGCCCTCGAAGGTGGTGAAGACGTCGGTGTCGGCCTTGAGCGCGGCGAAGCGGTTCTCGGCGAGGTAGCCGGCACCGCCGCAGGCCTCGCGGCTCTCCTGGATGACGTCGGTGGCCAGCCAGGTGCCCAGCGCCTTGGTCCCGGCGGCGCGCGACTCCAGCGCGCGGCGGCGCTTCTCGGCCTCCCCGGAGTCGTCGGGGGCCTCCTCCTGGCCGCCGGCGGCGGAGAAGATCTCGTGCAGCTCGTTCGCCAGCACCTCCTGGGCGAAGTGCAGCGCGTAGGTGCGGGCGATGCGCGGGAAGAGCCGTCGCTGGTGCAGGCCGTAGTCGAGCAGCAGCTCCTCGTCGTTGTCCGGCTCACCGAACTGGCGGCGCAGCAGCGCGTACTTCGTGGCGATGACGAGCGCGACCTTGGCCGCGTTGATCCCGCCGCCACCGACGCAGACCCGGCCCTGCACCAAGGTCCCCAGAGTGGTGAAGAAGCGGCGCGAAGGGTTCTCGATGGAGGAGACGTACTCGCCGTCCTCGGTGACGTCGGCGTAGCGGTTGAGCAGGTTCTCCCGCGGCACGCGCACGCCGTCGAACCACAGCCGGCCGTTGTCGACGCCCTTGAGCCCCATCTTGTGGCCGTCGTCGCCGGTGCGGACGCCGGGCAGCGGGTCGCCGTCCTCGTCGCGGATCGGCACCACGAAGCAGTGCACGCCCTCCGAGCGGCCGTCGATCTCCAGCTGGGCGAACACGGCGGCGAGCGTCGCGTCCTTCGCCGCGCCCCCGATGTAGTCCTTGCGCGACATCTCGTCGGGCGTGGTGAGCACGAAGTCGCCGGACTCGTGGTCGTAGACCGCGACCGTGCCGAGGTGCTGGACGTTCGAGCCGTGCCCGTACTCGGTCATCGCGAAGCAGCCGAGCAGGTCGCCGGCGATGAGGTCGGCCAGGTACCGCTCGTGGTGGGTCTGGGTGCCGAGGTGGAGGATCGCGCCGCCGAACAGGCCGTACTGCACGCCCACCTTGACCAGCGCGGAGAGGTCGCCCATGGCCATCGTCTCGAAGCCAGCCACCGAGGCGCCGATGTCGCCGCCCCCGCCGTAGGCCTGCGGGAAGCCCATCCCCAGCATCCCGGTGGCGGCCATCTCGCGGATCGCGTCCATCACCGAGGTCCGGAACGTGGGCAGGTCCTGCTCGACCTGCGCGGTGAGCAGGTCGGCGTGCTCGACCAGGTGCTTGCGCGTCAGGTCACGGATGTCGGCGTAGCGACCGTCGAGCACCCGCTGCAGCGCAGCCGGGTCGAACGCTGGCGTCTCTGGCATGGCGCCATGCTGCCACCTCGGCGTACACCCGTACCCGCCCCGCCGGGGTAGTGCAGCTTCAGGGGCGGCTGAAGTAGTTCGGCGCGATCCAGTAGTCGATGCTGGCGATCATCACGTCCTGGCCGGTGCGGGGGGCATGGATCATCATGCCGTCGCCGAGGTACATGGCGACGTGGTGGATCGAGCCGGGGCTGCTGCCCCAGAAGATCAGGTCGCCGGGCTGCAGCTGGCTGCGGGTGATGTGCGTGGTCGCCGCGTACTGGCCGGCGGAGTAGTGCGGCAGCGAGACGCCTGCCGCCTCCCAGGCCCGCATGGTCAGCCCGGAGCAGTCGAACGAGCTCGGGCCGGCGGCCGCCCACTTGTAGGGCTTGCCGATCTGGGCCTTGGCGTACGCGATCGCCTGCGCGGCGTTGCCGGTCGGCGCGGGCGTGGGCGTCGAGCCGTCGGTCGGGTCGCTGGTCGGGCTGCTCGTCGGCGTGCTCGAGGCACTGCTGGACGAGCTGCTGGACGGGCTGCTGGAGGGGGTGCTGGAGGGGCTGCTCGACGCGCTGGGGGTGCTCGAGGGCGTGGGGCTGGCGCTGGCCTGCTGCTGGGCCTGCTGCTGGGCGGCCTCCTGGGCCGCCTGCTCCTGAGCCGCCTGCTGGGCGGCAGCCGCGGCGGCCGCCTCCTGCTGGGCCTTGACCTGCGCCGCCTGCTCGAGGGCGTCCTGGCGCTTCTTGGCCAGCGCCACGGAGATCCCGCGCGCCGCGGCCAGCTGCTTGACCAGCCGGTCGCGCTGGGTGCTGAGGGCCGAGGCGTCCTGCTCGGCGTCGGCCTGTGCGGCCGCGGCAGTGGCGCGGGTGGCGGAAGCCTGCTTGGCCAGCGAGGCGGCGGCCTTCTCGGCGGTCTTCGCCTTGGCCCGGGCCACCCGGGCCTGGCTCAGGGCGGCCCGGTAGCGGTCGTAGGTGGCGTTCATGCTCGACGTCGCCGACTGCAGCAGCCCGAGCCGCTCCAGCACACTCTGCGGACCGCTGGCCTGCACGATGACGCTGAGCTGGTCGAGCTGCGCGCTGCCGCGGAAGTTGTCGTTGACCAGGGACGCGACCGCGCTGCGCTGGCTGGAGACCTGCTGCTCGGCCGAGGTGGCCTGGGCCTGCGCGGCGTGAAGCTGGGTCTGCGCCTGCTGGAGGTGCCAGCGGGCGGCGTCGTACTTCTCGGTCGCGATCTCGGCCCGGGTGGAGGCCGAGTCGAGCCGCGCGTTGGCGGCGACCAGGCTGCGGCGCATCGAGGCCACGTCGCCGGCCTTCGCGTCGGCGGCGGCCCTGGCCGCGTCGACCTGCGCCTGGCTCGGGGCGGACGGGGTGCTCGGGTCACCGGTTCCGGGGTCCGCGACGGCGGACCCTCCGGTCAGTCCGGTCGCCAGGCACAGCGCTCCGGAGACCACCAGCGTCGTTGCGGTCGCGGTCAACCCGCGGGCCGTCGTGCGCACGTCAAGCTCCTCTGATCGGGGGCCCGAGCCGCTTCCCCACGGCTCGGGACTTCCGCCACGCTAGAGCTCACGAGTCACATTGGGAACACCTTTCACAAAAGTTCTCAGATTTCGCGGCGTGTCGGCTTGACGAACTACAAGGTTGTTATTTACGGAACCGCCGTGCGTGTCCCGGCGGGGGTTTTGCCGGGCACCCGGCAAAACCCCGAGAATTCGGCCTCAGAATCAGTCGATTCGACGAGTTTCGGTAGGCCGGAGTCCTACTTGCGAGGGTTGCGCCGCTGACATCCCCAGCCGTCACACCCGCCTCAAGATTCGCCGGGTGCCCGGCAAAACCCCGGAGACCCCGACCCGAGACCCGACCCGACGCCCCGACCCGTAGCCCCCCGGGCCCTAGTCCTCGACGTCGACCGGCACCCGGGAGGTGGTGGTCGTCGGATGCGAGCTGCGCCCTCTTCGGTCGAAGCGCTGGCCGGTGGCCACGGCGCCGATCCAGAAGGAGAAGACGGCGATGAACGCGCCCGCGATGTCGTCGGCGATGTAGTGCCAGCCGAAGTAGGTGGTCGAGATCGTCACCAGTACCACGTCGGTCCACAGCACGATCTTGATGAGCCGGTTGCGCACCGTGTACTGCGCGACCAGGGCCATCATCAGCGTGATGCCGACGTGCAGCGACGCGAAGCCCGCCACCGACTGCACCGCGTTGATGAACGGGTCGAACCTCAGCTCGTGGCGGCCGCTGATCAGGCTGTCCTGCAACGACGCGACCCCGGTGTCGGGGAGGTCCTTGTAGAGGTAGGGCGCCTGGAAGTTCGGGCCCAGGGTGGGGATCAGGTAGTAGCTGAGCGTGCCCAGGCTCCAGGCCATGCAGTCGGCGGTCACGAACCAGTAGCCGAAGCTGACGTTGCGCGACCACACCACCCAGGCGATGACCGCAATCGGCACCATCGGCAGGAAGATCAGGTACACCCACGACAAGACGTAGGCCGAGACCCCGGTGCCGAGCAGGTGGTGCAGCACCGTGGCCGGGTCGTGGCCCAGCAGCAGCCGGTGGTCGAGGCGGAGCATGAAGTTGTCGTAGGTGATCGGGTCGCCGTTGGGCTTGACCCGCAGGAACGGCAGGAAGTTCTTCAGGTTCCGGTAGGAGACGTAGGTCGCGTAGAAGCTGAGCAGCCCGATCAGCACCAGCTGGATCCGCTCGCGGGTCCAGTGCTCGCGCACGATGAGCCGCGCCTGCCGCTTGAACTGGCGCGGGTCGAAGTGCGAGCGCCAGATCGTCCGCGGGATCAGGTCGGCGAAGAACGCCCCACCGACCAGGATCGGCAGCCGCAGGTACGCCGGGCCCAAGAAGCCGTCCGGGTCGCGCAGCGGCAGGTCCAGCGACAGCGACGTCACGACGGCCAGCACCGCCATCACCACGGCGTTGGCCACGAGGAGTACCCAGGCGCGCCGCTTCACGCGGCGATTCTAGGGGCCGGTGACGACCGCCACCCGCGAGGTGTCCAGGCGCAGCCGCACCCGCTCCCCCACCGCGACGGCGCGGTCGCGCGCGGCCACGGCCTCGAGCCGGCCGACCTCGTCGAGGTCGACGACCAGCCGCTGCTGCTCGGGCGTCGAACGGGTCGACACGACGACCCCGGTCAGGTCGCCGTCGTCCTCGAGGCGCAGCGCCGAGCGTCGCAGCGCGACGGTGCCCGGTACGCCGAGCAGCGCCGCGGCGCCGGCGTCGAGCACGGTGGCGTAGCCCAGGAACCGGGCGGTGTCGGCGTCGGCGGGGTGGCGCCAGACGTCGGCCAGCGTGCCGGCCTGCACCAGCCGGCCCGCGCGCATGACGGCCATGGTGTCGGCGACGGTGAAGGCCTCCTCGTGGTCGTGGGTGACGTAGAGGGCGGTGGTGCCGGCCGCGCGCAGGATCTCGCGCAGGTCGCCGGCCAACCGCTCACGCAACCCGACGTCGAGGGAGCTGAGCGGCTCGTCGAGCAGCAGCAGCCGGGGGCGCACCGCCAGCGCCCGGGCCAGCGCGACCCGCTGCCGCTCCCCGCCGGACAGGGTCGTGGGCAGCCGGTCGCCGTAGCCGGGCAGGCCCACCAGCTCCAGCAGCTCGGTCACCGTGCGGGCGGTCTCGGCCCGGGGCCGGTGACGGATCCGCAGCGGGTAGCCGACGTTGCGGGCCACCGACTGCCCCGCGAACAGCTGACCGTCCTGGAACATCAGGGCGAACCCGCGGCGGTGCACCGGCACCCGGGCCAGGTCGGCGCCGTCCCAGGACACGGTGCCCGTCGCCGGCTGCTCGAGGCCGGCCACCGCGCGCAGCAGGGTCGACTTGCCGCAGCCCGAGGGGCCGAGCACGGCCAGCACCTGGCCGTCGGCCACCTCGAGGTCGACGTCGTCGACGGCGAGGGTGTCGCCGAAGCGGACCGAGAGGTCGACCACCTGCAGCGTCACGGGCGCACCCGCTCCACGCAGAGCATGACCAGGGCGGTGGCCACCGCCAGCACGACCGAGGCGGCGAGCGCGGTGCCGACGTCGCCGGCGTCGGGCCGCGAGATCAGCCGGTAGATCAGCACCGGGAGCGTCGGCGTGGTCTCGCGCACGACGAAGCTGGTGGCACCGAACTCCCCGAGCGAGACCGCGAAGGCGAAGCCGGCGGCGGCCAGCAGCGGCCGCCAGGCGACGGCGAGGTCGACGGTGAGCAGCACCCGCAGCGGTCCGGCACCCAGCGACGCGGCCGCCTGGCGCTGCCGGTCGTCGACGGCGCGCAGCACGGGAGCGACCGTACGCACCACCAGCGGCAGCGCCACCATGGCCTGGGCGATCGGCACCAGCCACGGCGAGGCGCGCAGGTCCAGCGGCGGGTGGTCCAAGGTGACCAGGAAACCGAAGCCGAGCGTCACCGCCGAGACGCCCAGCGGGAGCATGAAGGCGCCGTCGAGGACGCTGCGCCAACGACCGCCGCCGGGACGGGTGACCAGGCCGGCCACGGCCACCCCGAGCAGCATCGACAGGGCGGTGGCCACCAGCGCGATCTGCGCGGAGTTCGACAGCCCGGTGAGCGCCGAGGCCGGCAGCGCGGCACTGACGTGTCCCAGGGCGCGGTAGTGCTCGAGCGTCCAGCCGCCGCCGGCCGTGGCGAGCGAGCGGACCACCAGCGCCAGCATCGGCAGCAGCAGCGCGGCCACCACCAGTGCCGACCAGCCCAGCGCCAGGAGGTCGCCGCGCCGCGGACGCCGCGGACGCGCCCGCACGCGGTCGACCGGGACGGCGCGGCCGGTGAGGTGGGCCAGGGCTAGCAACGCGGTGAGGACGAGCAGCTGCAGCACCGATAGCGCCGCGGCCCCGCGCAGGTCGAGCTCCTGGGTGGTGAGCAGGTAGATCTCGGTCTCGACGTTGGCGTAGCGCAGGCCGCCCATCGTCAGCACGACCCCGAAGGAGGTCGAGCAGAACAAGAACACCACCGTGGCCGCGCCGACGACGCCGGGCAGCAGCGTGGGCAGCGTCACCGTCCGCAGCACCTGCCACGGGGTGGCGCCGAGCGCAGCGGCGGCCTCCTCGCGGCGGACGTCGAGGTCCTCCCAGAAGCTGCCGACCGTGCGCACCACGACCGAGACGTTGAAGAAGGCCAGCGCCAGCACGATCGCCACCGCAGTGCCCTGCAGGTGCAGGAAGCCGAGCCAGCCCGCGGGTGCGAGCAGCTGCCCGAACGCCACCCCCACCACCACCGTCGGCAGCACGAACGGCACCAGCACCAGGCCCCGCAGCAGCCGGCGACCTGGGAAGGACAACCGGTGCAGCGCCCACGCCAGCGGGACTCCGGCCAGCACGCACACCAGCGTCGCCAGCCCCGCCGACCAGACGGTGAACCACAGCACCCGCAGCGTGCGAGGGCGCGCGAGCACCGCTAGCACGTCGTCGGGGGCGAACCGGCCGTCGACGACGAAGCCGCGGCCCACCATGCCCACCACCGGGTAGACGAAGAAGACGGCCAGCACGGCGACCGGGACGGCCGCCAGCAGCGCCGTGCTACTGCGTCGCCAGGTCACGCCACTGGCGCAGCCAGGTGGTGCGCTCCTGAGCGATCTCCTCGGCGGGGATCGCGTACGGCTTCGTCGCCACCTTCGCCCAGCGCGCCCACTCGGTCGGGAGCGCGGTGGTGGTGACCGCCGGGTAGACGTACATCTGCGAGGGCAGCTGCTTCTGGAAGGCGTTGGTGAGCATGAAGTCGACCAGCTCGGCCGCGATCTTCGGGTGCTCGGCGCCCTTGAGCACGCCGGCGTACTCCACCTGCCGGAAGCAGGTGTCCAGCAGTGCGGAGGTGGTCGGCGTCGTGCCGCCCTTCGCGATGGTGTCGGGAATGGAGGAGGCGTAGGAGAGCACGATCGGCCGGTCGCCCTTGCCGCCGCCGGCGGTGAAGTCGGTCTCGTAGGCCTCGGTCCAGCCGCTGTCGACCTTCAGGCCGTTGGCCAGCAGCGCCTTCCAGTACGTGGGCCAGGCGTCACCCTTCGCCGCGATCGTGGTGAGCAGGAACGCCAGCCCCGGCGACGACGTCGGCGGTCCCGGCACGACCAGCTGGTCCTTGTACGCGGGCTTGGTGAGGTCGTCGAGGGTGGCCGGCGGCGTCTGGTGGTGGGCGGTGTACCAGGCGTTGTCGACGTTCATGCAGACGTCGCCGTAGTCGATCGGCGTCAGCTGCTGAGCCGCCTCGCCGCTCGGCCGGAACGCCTCGGCCGACGTCGGCAGCGAGGCGGTGTGGTCGGCGAGCACACCGGCGTCGACGGCGCGGCTGGCGAAGGTGTTGTCGATGCCGTAGACCGCGTCGCCGATCGGATCGGACTTGGTGAGCACCAGCTTGTTCACCAGCGCGCCGGCGTCGCCGCTGGCCACCGTCCGCACCCGGTAGCCGGTCTTCTTCTCAAAGGCGGCGATGACGCCCTTGTCCATCGCCCACGAGTCGTGGGTGACCAGCGTGACCGTCTTCGGGGCGTCCTCACCGCCCCCGCTGAAGGCACAGCCCGAGAGGGCCGCCAGTGGGACGAGCAGCAGCAGGATGCGTCGCATCTCGACTCCCTTCGCCGGTGCTAACCGGAGCAGGTTCAAGGGTCTGCGCCCGGGTGGCGCACTCTCAGCGACGCTCGTCGCTCCCCTGTCGTGTGGGCTCACCCTAGCCCTCTGCGCGACGGCCGCTCCGCTGGGTCAGGGCATCGAGAAGCGGACGGTGCCGTCGAGCTCGGTGCGTACCAGGTCGCCGCGCAGGGCGAGCAGCTCGAGGTGGTGCAGGGTCTCGAAGGCCGCCAGGGCCGCGTCGAAGGCGTCGAGCTCGCTGGCCCGGCGCTCCCGCTTGGTCCACGGCAGCAGCTGCGCCGCCTCCCACGCCGTGTGCGCCCCGTCGGCGACGGCGGCCAGCGAGGCGGCCAGCCGGGCGTCGTGGAAGCCGACCAGCTCGTCGATCCGGGTGTGGGAGGACTCGGTGACCGCACCGTGGGCGGGCAGCAGCCGCAGATCCGGCAGGGCGCGCACCTTGGCCAGCGAGGCCAGGAAGTCGCGCAGCGGTTGGCGCGTGTAGACCGCCTCGAAGCCGATCGAGGGCGTGATGGTGGGCAGGACGTGGTCGCCGGCGAAGAGCAGCCCGGCCTCGCGGTCGGCGAACACGTAGTGGCCCTGGGTGTGGCCGGGGGTGGCGACGGCGTCGAGGGCCCGGCCGTCGAGCTCGACGCGCACGTCTCCCTCGAGCCAGCCGTCGGGCTGCTCCCAGTCCCGCCGGTCGGGGGGCTCGGTGACCAGGTCGCGCCACGCCCCGTAGAGGGAGTAGGCGCCGGCGAGGGTGAACCGCTCCTCGAACGGGTCGGTGGTCCGGGGGCCGGCGACCAGGTCGAGGGCCGGCTTGTCGCCGATGCCCAGCGACACGTGCGAGCCGACCTCGCGGCGTACCGCCACCGCCTGGGTGTAGTGATCGCGGTGCACATGGGTGACCAGGAACCGCCGGATGTCGCGCAGCGCGTAGCCGATCTCGCCCAGCGCCTGCTCCAGCAGCGGCCGGGACTCAGGGATCGCCCAGCCACCGTCGATGAGCGTCAGGCCGTCGCCGGTCTCGATGACGTAGACGTTGACCGCCCGCAAGCCGTCCATCGGCAGCGGCAGCGGCACCCGGTGGACGCCATCGGCCACCTGATAGGCCCCGGGCTCCGTCCAGGTCTGGTCGCTCACGCAGGGCAGGTTAGGCGAGGCGCCGGACCAACCGGTCGCGGACCAGCCGGATGTGCTCGCGGGCCCGCTCCTCGGCCAGGTCCTCATCGCCCGCCGTGACGGCGGTGAGGATGCGCCGGTGCTCGCGCACGGCGCTGGCCGGCCAGGTGGACAGGTCGCCGGCCCGCATCGCGACGCTGACGCGGCTCAGCAGCGGGTCCAGCGCCTTGGTGAGCGAGAGGTTGTCGGCGCCCTGGAGCAGCCGGCCGTGGAAGCGCAGGTCGGCGCGGATGACGTCGTCGGCGACGCCGCTGCGCACGGCCGCCTCGTGCTGGTCGACCAGCCGCCGCAGGTCCTCGACCAGCCGGCTGTCGCCGCCCGCGACGGCACGCGCGGCCAGCCGTGCGGAGAGCCCCTCGAGCACCTCGCGGACGGCGTAGGCCTGGGCGAGCTCCGTGCCGGTGAACCCGACCACCACCGCCCCGCGGTGCGGCTGCTCGATGCCCAGCCCCTCGGCCACCAGCCGCTGCACGGCCTCGCGGACCGGGCTGCGCGAGAGTCCGAGCTCCTCGGCCAGCGCCGGCACGCTGAGGTGCTCACCGGGGCCGAGCCGGCGGTCGACGATGCGCAGGCGGATCGCCTCGTAGGCCTGGTCGGCCAGCCGCACCGGTCGGATGTACTCCCCGCTGGCGCTCACCCGAGGAGCTCCTCGAGGACCGCGATCGAGTCCAGGTCGCCACGCCCGTGCGCCAGCGCCTGCCCGTTGAGCTCCTGGGCCGCCTGTGCCACCGGCAGCTCGACGCCGTGACGCCGCGCCAGGTCGAGCGCGATCGCGTTGTCCTTGTGGAGCAGGGCCACCGAGAAGGTGGGCGTGTAGTCGCGGCGGACGGCGCGAGGCGCCACCTCGCGGAACAGCCCGCTCACCGACGCCGCCCCGGAGTCGACCAGGGTGTCGACGAACACGGCCGGGTCCAGGCCCGAGGCCTCGGCCAGCGCCAGCACCTCGGCGGTGGCGGCGTTGACGACGCCGAGCATCAGGTTGTTGAGCACCTTCAGCGTCGCCGCGGAGCCGGTGGGGCCGACGCCGACCACGCGCGCAGCCACCGGGGCGAGCACCTGGGCGGCCAGATCCACCAGCTCCTGGGAGCCGCCCACCGGGATCGTCCAGCGGCCGACCGCCGCCGGCCGGCCCAGCACCGGGCAGTCGGCGTAGCGGCCCTCGAGCACCTCGGCGGCGGCGAGGGAGGTGTCGGGGCCGACGGTGGAGGTGTCGAGCACGGTGGTGCCCACCAGCGCCGGGACGACGTCGAGCACCACCTCGGGGGTGGGCAGTGAGAGCACCACGACGTCGCGCTCGGCCAGCTCGGCCGGCGTCGCCTGGGGCAGTCCGGTGCGGGCGACCGCCGTCGGCGAGGGGTCGTGCACCGCCACGTCGAAGCCGGCGCCGGCCAGGGCGGCGGCGATGGGCCCGCCCATGGTGCCGACGCCGACGCAGCCGACCCTCATGCCGGGTCGCTCACGAGGCCTGCTTCGCGACGTCGACGAACAGCGAGGTGTCGAAGAACGTCTTCGGCTCCACGAACGAGGGCAGCCCGCCCAGCGCCACGAACGCCTTCTCGGCGGTGCCGACGACGTCGAGCACCTGGCCGTTCTCGTAGCGCTGCAGCCACTCGGCGTTGGTGTAGTCGGTCTGGTACTTCACCTGGTGCTGGAGGTCGGAGAGCTTCGCGTCCTGGGAGTAGGCCACCTTCCACACCTTCTGCAGCGAGCCCGACGGGTCCTTGCGGAAGGCGGCGTTGCTCTGCAGCCAGCCCGCCACGATCTTCTTCACGGTGGCCTGGTGCTTGGCGTACCAGGCGTTGTTGGCCACCCAGCCGTCGCCGACGGCGGCGTCGGGGTAGTCGCCGGCCGAGGCGATCATGCTCGCGCCGGGGTCGGCCTCCTTGACCCGCAGGTCGAAGGGCACCCACAGCACGATGGCGTCCACCGAGCCGGAGTTGAACGCCTGAACGGCGTCGGGCATCGCGGCGTTGACCACCGTGACGTCGCTGCGGCTCACCCCCGCCTTCGTGAGCGCGCGCAGCAGCAGGATGTCGGCGGTGGTGCCCGTGGTGGTGACGACCTTCTTGCCCTTGAGCTGCTTGACGTTCGTGATCTCCGAGCCCGGCTGCACCCAGATCTGAGCGGTCGCGTTCTCGATCGAGTTGAGCATGAAGACCTTGCCCTGCCCCTGCGCGGGGAAGTTCGAGGTGACGCCACCCATGATCGCGACGTCGATGCTCCCGGCGTTGAGCGCCTGCGCCTCGGCGATGCCGGTGTCGAACTTGGTGAGCTTGAGGTCGAGGCCCTGCTTGGCCCAGTAGCCGGCCACCTGACCGAGCCAGAGCTTGTCGTCGACGGCGATGGTGTGCAGGTAGCCGACCTTGACGACCGTCGAGCCCTTCTTGGCCTTGACGGTGCCCTTGGTGTCGCCGCTCCCCTCGTCCAGCGCGCCACAGGCGGCGAGGGCCACCGCCATCACGATGGCGACGAGCGCGGTGATCAGTCTTCTCATGGTTCAGCTCCTCGCTGAGGTGGTGGACTCAGAACGCATCAGGTCCTCGAGGTGACGACGCACCGCGAGGAACTCCGGCTGCAGCCGGGACTCCGGCGTGCGGGGGAAGGGCACCGGCACGTCGACGACCTCGCGCACCCGGGTAGGCCGGTTGCCGAGCACCACCACGCGGTGGCTGAGGAAGATCGCCTCCTCCACCGAGTGCGTGATGAGCATCGTGGTGCGCCGCTCGGTCTGCGTGGTCTCGACGAGGAGCTCCTGCAGGTACTCCCGGGTCTGCGCGTCGAGCGCGGCGAACGGCTCGTCCATCAGCAGCACCTGCGGCTCGGTGGCGTACGCCCTCGCCAGGGCCACGCGCTGGCGCATCCCGCCCGAGAGCGTCTTGGGCAGCGACTTCTCGAAGCCCTGCAGCCCCATCAGCTCGACGTAGCGCGCGACCTGGGCGCGTCGCTCCTCGCGCGAGCGGCGGTTCGCGCGCAGCGTCAGCCCGAAGCCGATGTTCTTCTCCACCGTGAGCCACGGGAAGATCGCGTACTGCTGGAAGACCACGCCGCGCCGGTGGTCGGGCCCGGTGACCGGCTCGCCCGCGACGGTGGCCTCGCCGGAGTCGGGGCGCAGGAAGCCGGCCGCGATGTTGAGCAGCGTCGACTTGCCGCAGCCGCTGGGGCCGAGCACGCTGACGAACTCGCCCTCGCCGACCCCGAAGCCGACGCCGTCGAGCACCTCGACGCCGCCGAAGCCGAGACGGACGTCGTCGAACCCGATCATCGTGGTCATCGCGCCACCCGGTCCTGCCAGCGCACCGAGACCCGCATGACGGCGACCAGGACCCGGTCCATCACCACGGCGCTGAGGCCGATCAGCACGATGCCCGCGAAGAGGTCGGGCTTGCGGCTGAAGTTCGCGGCGTCCTGGATGTAGGTGCCGAGCCCGCGCTGGGCGACGGTGAGCTCGGCAGCCACCAGGGTCGCCCAGGCGATGCCGAGCGCCACGCGGACGGCCACGAACACCTGGGGCACGGTGTAGGGCACGACGATGCGGGCGAAGAGCTCGAGCCCGGAGGCCCCCATCGCCCGGCCGGCGCGGACGTAGATGTCGTCGACGGCCGCGACGCTCTCGTAGATGACGACCACGGCGGCGAAGAACGCGGCGTAGCTGAGCACCGAGAGCCGGGCCTGCTCGCCGATGCCGAGGTAGACGATGACCAGTGGGATCAGCGCGATCGGCGGGAGCGCGCGGAAGAAGCTGACCAGCGGCTCGAACATCAGCCGCAGCGGCCGGTACCAGGCCAGCACGAATCCCACCGGGACCGCCACAGCGCAGCCGATCGCGACCCCGATGAGCACCCGCAGCACCGAGAGGCGCAGGTCCAGCAACAGGTCGTGCTCGGTGAAGCCGACCACGGCGGCGTGCAGCGTCGCCGCCGGCGAGGGCACCTGCTTCGCGCCGGTCATGACGAGCGAGACCAACCACCAGGCCACGACCGCCAGCACCACGCCCAGCAGGGGCAGTGTCCAGCGCAGGGGAGTCCGGCGCAGGGGGCGGGTCACTCCAGTCGATCCTTTCCCGATAAAGTCAACTGACTCGGTGCATCATGCCGAACACTGCATGTAACCTGCAATCCCGACACTCTCTCAGAGCGGGGGCCTTTCTCGGTGCACGTGAGCCTGGAGTACGGCGACGACCTGATCGACGTCGAGGTGCCCGACACGAGCGTCGTCGTCGACGCCGCGCAAGCCTCGGAGCCGACGCCGCTGGCCGACCCGGTCGGCGCCACCCGTGCGGCGCTCGACCAGCCGCTGGGCAGCGAGCCGGTCAAGGGCCTGGTCGGGCCCGGGTCCACGGTGACCATCGCCTTCCCCGACCGCGTCAAGGGCGGCGCCCACGAGACCGCCCACCGGCGCACGGTGCTGCCGCTGCTGCTCGACGACCTGTTCGCCGCCGGCGTGCGGCCCGAGGACGTCCGGCTGGTCTGCGCGATCGGGCTGCACCGCAAGAACCGTCCCGACGAGATCGAGGGCTACCTCGGCGACGCCGTCCACCGCGTACCAGCTCAGAACGTCGTCAACCACGACGCCGAGGACCCCGACGGCATCGTCGACCTCGGCACCTCCTCCCTGGGCGACCCGGTGGCGGTGAACCGGCACGTCGTGGAGTCCGACCTCTCGATCCTCATCGGCCACGCGGCCGGCAACCCGTACGGCGGGTTCAGCGGCGGCTACAAGATGCCCAGCACCGGGCTCACCACCTGGCGCTCCATCGCCTCCCACCACACCCCGCGCAGCCTCTACCGCGACGACTTCGTGCCGGTCTCGCCGCACAGCCACTTCCGCGACCAGCTGCGCGCCATCGGCCAGCGCATCGAGGAGGCGCTCCCGCAGCCGTTCTTCTCGGTCGACGCGGTGCTCGACTCGGCCAACCGCCAGCTCGGCGTCGCCGCCGGCCTCATCACCGACGTCGAGCAGGCCACCTGGCCGCTGGCCGCGCAGCGCACCGACCTGGACGTGGGCGGACCCGATCACCAGCCGGCCGACGTGCTGCTCATCGGCGTCCCGCGCACCTTCCACTACGGCCCCGGCATGGGCTCCAACCCGATCCTGCTCACCCAGGCCATCGGCGCCAGCGTCATCCGGGCCAAGAAGGCCCTGGTCGACAAGCCGGTGGTGATCGCGGCCGCGGTCTGCGACGGCTGGTTCAACCTCAAGGAGTTCCCGCCCTACGAGGCGGTCTACGACGTGCTCGCCACCTGCCAGCACCCGGCCGACATGAAGCAGCACGAGGAGCTGCTGGCCACCGACCCGCACTGGGTCGAGCTCTACCGCCACCACCAGGGCTACCACCCCTTCCACGCCTTCTCGATGGTCTACATGGGCGGCGTCGCCCGCGAGCAGACGCTGGCCACCTTCGTCGCCGGAGCCCGGCGTCCGGACCAGGCGCGGGTAATGGGCCACCGCACCACCGCGACGGTCGAGGAGGCCCTGCGCGAGGCGGCAGCGCTGCTGGGCCGCGAGCCGCGGGTGGTCGTCGTGCCGCAGCTCTCGAAGCCGCAGTTCCATCTCGTACCCCGAGCGTGAGGAACGAACGCGCGGGCGTCACGACGGGAGGTTGAGCGAGCCCCACGGC
>NZ_RDBE01000001.1:0-85 GCF_003674065.1 Nocardioides mangrovicus | reverse complement strand
GCCTGCGAGGCCGTGACGAGCGAGCCGAGACCGATGCGGGCGGGTGGGGCTGCTGCACGGATCTGTGACATCTGAGATCGCTTGC